>JADKAF010000008.1 GCA_016719295.1 Planctomycetota bacterium | reverse complement strand
GCCTGCGCGGCGCGATCGACGAAGAAGCCGCTCGACGTAGCTCGCGGCGCCGTAGCGCAGCCAGCGCGGGATCCGCTTCTCGCTCCAGAACGCGTTGGCGACGAGCCCCTGCGTGGGCACCGACGAGAGCGCGCGCCACGACGGATCGATCGCCTCGACGAACGACTGCGCCGCGGCGTGACGCACGGAGAACGTCCCGTACGGCGCCAGCACCGGATCGGTCGGCTCGGAGAACGCGACGCCGGCGCCTCGGTGCAGCGGCGGCTCCTGCGTGAAGTCGAACCACGCCTCCGCGAAGAACGCGTAGTGCAACGAGGAGAAGCCCTCGAGTTCGGGCAGCGGACGCTGACGTCGGATCGCCGCCCGCGAACTCGTTGTACTGCGCGAGCGAGCGCAGGCAGAGCACGATGGGGCGGTCCTCCTTCGGTCCGAGGAGATCGAGCGAGCACGGCTCCGGCGCCCGGCGCGACGCCGAAGATCCGCACGAGTTCGTCCCAGGTCGAGTCCGCGGCACGCACGAGGAGGTCGAGCTCCGCGCGCGCGTTCGTCGCGGCGAGGACGAAGTGCTCCGCCGGAAACACGCCAGGGATGCTCGGGCCGCGCGTGCCACGCGTCGGCCTCGCGGCGTCGAGCCACGTGTCCCCGCACTTCCACAGGCCGCGCTCCGCGAGCGTGCGCTCGTTCGGCGGGATCCACCGAGGTCCTGTCGCGTCCAGCCCTTCGATGCGAGCTCGCCGCTCGCGTGCGCGACGCTCGCGGGTGTACGGCGCCGTCCAGCGGCGTCCGGCTCCTGCTCGCAGCCGGCGGCGAGCCAGTCGCGCTCGTGGGGAGCACCCACCGCGCGCGCCAGCGCACGAGCCCCGTTCGCGCAGCATCGTCTCGTCCTCCGCGCGCTGGAAACGCTGCAGCTCCACGCGCGTCGCGAACCAGCGGTCGCCGGGCAAGTGACGCAGGCCCGCGTGCGCCGCCGCGTCGTCGGGTGCGAGCGCGAGCACGCGCGTCCACGCCTCGACGGCCGCGCGCTCCAGTCGCCCCCGCGGAGCTCCATGAGCGCGCGAGCTCGGCGAGGCGCTCCAGGTCGGCGCCAGCCCGCGCGATGCGTTCGCGTGCACGGGCTTCGGATGCGGCGCGCGCGCCGCGGGCTTCGGCCTTCGAGGCCCGCTCGATCGATTCCGTTCGATCGGTCTGCGGCTCGTCGTGCGCGTCCGGCGGCGCCGCCAGGTCGATCGGCGCCGGTTCGCGGCCCGCCCCCGCGTCGCTCGTCGGCGCGTCGTTCGCCTCCGCATCGCTCGTCGGCGCATCGCTCGCTGCCGCATCGCCCGTCGCCGCATCGCTCGTCGGCGCATCGCTCGCCGCCGCCACGCTCGTAGGCGCATCGCCTGTCGCCGCGACGTCGCCAGCTGCGCGCGCTCGCGGCGAGGAACACCGCGGCGATCGCCGCGAGGCCAACTCGTTGCGCGGAGCGCTTCATCGCCGCAGCTCGTCCAGGAGCCTCGACAGCGCTTCGTCGTCCGCGATCTCGGCGCGGTGTGCTTCGATGTACGGCCCGAGCTCGTACAGGAGCCGCGTGGGCGTCACGAGCTCGCCCTGCGCGCCGTCCCTCGTTCAGGAAGCGGAGCTCGAGCGCCATCGCGACGGCCGACGGGCCCATCCGTTCGCCAGCGCGCGTTCAAATCTCCGGCTGGAGCAGGTCCTGTCCGCGGAGCCACGCGCGCCCCGTCGCCCGCGCGATCGAGAGCGTGAACGCCGCGAGCGCGAGCGCGTCGAAGTCGTAGGGCGTCATGCCTTCCCTTCCTCCGGCGCCTCGAGCGCGCGGGCGAGCAGTCCGCGGGCGCGCGCGTCGCCTTGGTTCGTGAGCCACCCCGCGGCCCACAGCGGCGCGGGGCCTGCGCCGGGCCGTGGAGCTCGATCATCGCGAGCGCTTCACGCTCGAACTCGAACAGCCCGCGCTCGGCGAGCGTCACGATCTGGGGCTCGCGGAACGCGCCCGGGTCCGCCAGCCAGAGCGCGCGGACGAGCGGCACGCCTTCGCGCTCGGGCGCGAGACGAGCGACGTCGACCGCGCGCCGCGCGAACTCGGAGCTGGCTTCGCCGTCGCGCACGCGGCGCACGATCTCGGCGCGCGCGAGGGGCCAGTACTGCGGGCTCTTCTCGAGGTGCTTCGCGAGGGTCGTGACGAGCTCGCGCTCGCGCTGCGCGAACGTGGTCCACCAAGCGGCTTCGAGACGCGGACCGCGGCGCAAGGCATCGAGGTGCGCGAGCAGCTCCGCTTTGCCCTCGTCGGTGACGAGTCGGGCCGGGTTCGCGGGGCCGTCGACGCGTCGCGCACGTCGCCGCTCGACAGCGTTTCGTGCCGACCGTCGTGCTTCCAGCTCGACGCCGCCGCGCTCGACGGCGATGTGCAGCGTGCGCGGCGCCTGAGGAGCCGCGCGAGGAGCTCGCGCAGCGCCGCGGGACCGTGTACTCGGAGCAGGCGCGAGCTCGGCGTCGTCGACCCCGATCTCGGCCAGGAGCGCGCTCCCCGGCGACGCCACGAGCCGAGCGAAGCCCGCGTCGAGCACGAGCGCGCGCGGGACGTCGCGCGCCCGACGCGTCCGCGGGCGAGCGCCCACGCGCCGGCGTCCTGCTCCGCTGGTCGTGAGCGCGCCGCACGGGACGAGCACGAGCCGCCCGCCGCTCGCGAGGTCGAGCCAGGCGACCTCGCCCGCGCCCGTGACCACGACGTCGCCGGCGAGGAGCTCGCGCGTGTCGAGCTCCGCTCCTTTCGCCGGGCGGAAGACGCGCAGGGCGTCCGTGGAGCTCGCGATGGGGGCGACACGCGTCGCGTGCGACCACCACCACGCCGCCGCCGCGCCCAGCGCGAGCACGAGCCCCGCGGCGGCCGCGAGGACGCGCGGTCGGACGTGACGGCGCGGAGCGTCGTCTCGGCCTGAGCGCTCGACGTCGCGGCGCGCAGCTTCGTCGGCGAGGCGGCGACGCGCGGCCTCGAGCACCGCCGTCACGTCCGTCCGCGCTCGCCGCGCTGCCACGCGGCGACGATGCGGGCCGTGAGGTCGGGATGGCGGTGGAGCCCGTGCACTTCGCGCAGCGCGTGGTCCGCGATGCGGTCGTGTGGGTCGGGGCGCGCGCCCTCGAGGTCTGCGGCTTCGCTCACGCGAGCCTTCGTTCGACGCACTCGCGCAGCCGCGAGCGCGCGCGGATCAAGAGCGCCTTGACGCCCGACTCGACACGCCGAGCGCTTCGGCGATCGCCGTGCGGCCCAGGCCCCGTAGCGGAGCGCGACGACCTCGGCCGCGCGCCCGCGCAGCTTCGCGAGCCAGTCCTTCATCGCTTGCACGTAGCCGCGCCCGCCGTCCTCGCCCTCGAACGCGACCCACGCGACCTCGGACGCGTCCTCGTCCATCAACGCCGGCGCGCGCCGCTCGCGCTCCATCGCCTTCAGGAACAGATGCCGCGCGACTTTGCGCAGGAAGGCAGCCGTCGCCGCCTCGGCGCGGTGCTCGAAGCGCGCGGCGAGGAAGGACAGGAACGTCTCCTGCACCAGGTCGTCGGCGAGGTGCGCCGGACACCCCTGATAGAGGAGGTAGCTCCGCACGCTGCGCTGGTGACGGCGCACGAGCTCCCTCGAGCAGCTGGGTCGTCGGAAGGGAGACGTCCATCGCAGGACCCGAGAGTCTGCGGTACCCCGCCGGACACGCCGTTCCACGAAAAGCGCACCGGACCTTTGCACAGACCCCGTCCGTCAGCCGACCCCGCGCTCCAGAGCCAGTCGGGCCCACTCCCCGACCGAAGGAGCCCACCCGCCGCCTCAGCCACCTCGAACGCGAATCCACTCCTCTCGAATGCCGACTCGCGCCCCGGCCCACCGCTCGATGCTGAGAGCCCCTAGAACTCCGCGTTGGCAGGGGCCGGTCCTCCGGCCCTTGCCAACGCGGAGTCCGGAATGCGAAGCATCCGAATGTGTTCCGTTGCGCCCCCTCTCCCCGTTGCGTCTCAACTGGCAGCGCCGCTCCCGACCGACACGCCCCCCGCACATCACTCCTCAAAAAACCTCCGCGCAATCGGCGACGCATGATGCAACACCATCTTCCACTCCTCCTCGCGCCGCACATACAGATTCGTCGCCGCCGACTCCGCGATCAGGATCCCGCTCTCGACCGTCAGATGCAGGCGCTCGACATGACTCGCCCACGCCAGCTCGCCCGCGACCTCCAGGTCGAGGTCGAGGATCTCGAAGCGCCACGGCTTCGAGTTCTCGAACACGACGCGCCAGGACTCGAGCACGCGCTCCGGTCCGATGATGAGCTCGCCGCCCGGGTGGATGCACTTCACGGACGGATCGTCGAGCCAGACGGCGCAGCGCGTCGAGATCGCAGCGCTCGAGCGCGTCGTAGAACGCGCGGTTTGCGCGCGCGGCGTTCTTGCGATGGAGATAGGCCTCCGGGACTCACGCGCGCAGTCGAGCACGGGTCCCGAAATTCGGCAAGGTGGGTCGAGATCCCGCAGGTGCGCACGTTCGCGCGGCGCGCGATCGAGTCGAGAATCCGTCTTGACGGATCGCAGCCTC
>JADKAF010000007.1 GCA_016719295.1 Planctomycetota bacterium | reverse complement strand
GCTGCGCGGGCAGTCTCGTAGGCGCGCATCTTCCCCTCCTTCTGATCGGGGCGCGCGCAGGAGCCCGGAGCGATCCGGACGCAGGCGGGCGTACACCGTGGTGCGCGAGATGCCGAGCGCGTCGCGCGCGAAGTCGGCGAGCGTGGCGTGCCCGGCGAGGCGGTAGAGCTTCCGCGCGCGATCTGCTCGAGCAGCAGGCCCACCTCGCGCGCGCGGCGCGGATCGGGGAGCTGATCGGCGATGGCCAGGACGAGCGCGTCGAACCGCGCGACGGCGTCCGGGAGCGCGGCCTGCGCGCGGGCCAGGAGCCGATCGAGGAGGAGTGGATCGACGGGTCTGGGCTTGGTCATCTCGCCTGCAGCTCGCGAGCTCGTTCGCCCGCCGCGTCCCACTTTGGTTCACACCGGAGAGACGCTCAGCGAGCCATTTTGTATGGGTGTTGCCCGTTTTGGTTCAGGATTGAACCACGGATGCGAAGGGCCTTTAGAAAGCCGGAGGAGCTCGAGGCCCGTCCGCGTCGAGCTCGATGGTGACGCGCCACGCGCCGCCGCGTCGCACGCGCTTGAGCTTGGCGCCGGGGGCGCCCGCGCGTCGGAGCTTCGCGCCCAGACGACGGACGGCGCGATCGACCTCCTGCGCCGTGTCGTCGTCCGCAGCGGCGCCCGCGCGTCGTCGCTCCACGAGCTCGCGCGCGGCCTTCAGGATGGCGGCAGCGGTGCTGTCTCTCAGGAGGACCCCGGCGAGCTTCGCGTCGCGTGAGAGGAGCAGCGTGGGCGACTCCTGGCGCGCGAGCGCCTGCCCATAGCGGACGAGCGCGTGGCTCTTCTCCGCGCCGAGCTCGATCGCCTCTGCCTCGCCGAAGTGCCCGCGACCGTGATGTACTTGAGCGCCGTCATGCGGTTGGGGAGCTCGTACTTGACGAGCATCTGATCGAAGCTCGCGCACTCGAGCGCCGTGATCATCCGCTCGTCCGAGAGCGCCCGCAGGAGCACACCGACGCGGTGCGCCTGCGCGCTCATCTGGTGCTTGATCGCGTGAATCTCCGCTATCAGCGCGAGCGCCTGCGCTTGACGTCCGGCGCCACGTGAGTGGCGTGACGACTGATGGGCGCGCCCGCGAGGCGGGTTGATGAGCGGCGCCCCGGCGGGCGCCGACGGTGGTCGAGACACGAGTGGGTCGGAGGGGCGGGGCATGTGCCGAGATGGTAGCCTGTACGGGATGAGTCTCGCCCGGCGGCCTCCGTCACGTGCCGCGCGGGACGAAACGTCCCGGAGCCCCGCCCGCGGATCACGGCGGAGTGGGGCAATCGTGCTTGCCCGACGGGGCGGGTTCGCAGCCTAAGGAGCCGCCCCGCCCGTTCCGCTCGGGCTCGCGGCCAGCGATCCCGGCAGGGCTGAAGGATTCTTCGGGCTGACTGTCGGTCGGGGGCGGCGGCGATCGTCTGGGGAGGAGATGCACAGGCACGACCAGCAACCGAGGCGGGCAGGGAACGAGGCGCGCCATGTCCCCTGACCTCGCGATCCGCGTCGAGGGCTCCATCGTCGTGATCCGAGGGCACCGGGTGATGCTCGACGACACGCTCGCGGAACTCTATGGCGTTCCCGTCAAGGTGCTGAACCAGGCGGTGAAGCGCAACGCGGCGCTTTCCTGAGGACTTCCTGTTCCAGCTCATCGCGGCGGAGGGCGCCGCTTTGAGGCCGCATTCCGTGACCTTCAAACCGCACCGGACGGGGGCGGGCTGTCGGTACCAGCCGCCTGCGTTCACGGAGCAGGGTGTCGCGATGCCCGGGAGTCCTCCGCAGCGAGCGGGCGGTGAAGGTGAACACGAGATCTGCGGGCCTTCGTGCGCATGCGTCGCGTGCTCCAGGAGGCAACGTCGAGCTGGCCGGCAAGCTGGCACAGCTCGAGAAGAAGTACGACGCCCAGTTCCGCGTCGCCTGACGCGATCCGCGAGCCTCGGCGCCGCCCACGCAGCCGTCCTCGCGCATCGGGTTTCGCGGCGACAGGGACCACGGATGAGAGCGCACCGCGCGGCCGACGCATGTGCCGTTCGACTCGACCGGAGCGGAGCTGCGCGCGAACGCGCAGGGCGCGGGGTGTTCGCGATCTGCACCTCCACCATCAAGCGCACGGGCCAAGGGTTCGGCAACCTCGGGCCGTCGTCGGTGATCATTACCGGCTCGCGTGGCGAGTTTCGCGAGAGCCCCGCCTGCGGTCACGTCGCGCGGAACCAGTTCGCTCCGGGCTCAGGGAAACGTGCCTCGCCCGGACCCCGCGGGCCGCAGCGCAAGATTTCGCCCCGCGCGTTCCTTTCCGGAGCCCGCGCCCCATCACCTGCAGGGTGCGGCCGTGGTTCTGCCCTCGAGGTGCGCGAGGAGAGGGCGGTAGTACCGAGCATCGGCTCCGCGGTGAGGTCGCTGCCCGTGCTCGCGCAGCACCGCGCCAGTCGTGGCTCGCTTCCGGGGCCAGATCCCGCGGAGGAAGTCTCCGACCTCGCGATGGCCGTAGTTACACGCGTGCGATCCTGGTGGAGGATCCGCGGCAGATGTGATCGTGCAGCTGAAAACACGAGCACGTTCGCCAGCGCGTAGTCGTAGTAGCCGCCGGGTCGTCGTTGATGCGCGTCTTGGTGCAGGCATCGCAACCGTCCGCCGGGCGCTCTCGGGCGGCGCGATCCCTGGAAGCGCGCGACGTCTCCCCACCAGCGCGTTGAGCTGACGGCCGGGACTCACCGGCGTAGAGGTCCTCTCGAAGTGGCTCATCATACCCGCTGACCAGGAGGAACGCGATCGGCCCGGTGAGCGCCTAGTCGAGGAGCCAGGCCGTCTGGTCGAGCGCCTGCTCTTCCGCGGGGGACCCCGATCTCGCGCAGATACGGCTCCTGCGAGGCGGCGAGCGATGAGGTCGCCGATGCCCTCGTGGTAGCTGCGTGATTGGCCCTCGCGCAGCGCAGCACCGGACCTCGGGGTCGAGTAGCTCATGTAGTAGTAGATGTGGCCGAGCTCGTGGTGCGTCGTCGTGAACCACTCCCACGTGCCTCGACGCTCATGAGCGAGCGGACGTCGTCTTGGAGATCGACGTGCCACGCGCTCGCGTGCGCCTTCATCCGCGTCCGTCCTCGGGCACCGGGCAGAGATCGCTCGCGGTCCAGAAGGAGTCCGGGAGCTCCGCGAAGCCCACCGACGTAGAAGGCTTCGCTTGCTCGACGAGCCAGCGCGGCTCGCGGCTCGAGACGAGGGCGTCCATGTCCACACCCTCGACCAGGCCCGGCCAGCTCTGGCCCCAGCGGTTGCCGATCCAGTGCGCCGGCAGCGTCGAGGGCACCTGCGGCGCGTGGTAGCGCTCGGCGTACTGGTGCCGCGCCCAGCAGTGGAGCGCCGTGTAGAGCGGCCGCACCTCCTCCACGAGCCGCGCGAGCAGCTCCATCATCTCGTCCACGGTCAGCGTTCGTAGTTCGAGACCATGAGTCGAAGTAGATTGTGGTGTAGCCCATCTCGCGCGACGCCGTTGCGGAGGTCAGCGCCGCCTCGATCAGCCCCTCGCGCAGCGTCGTCCCGACTTCCTTCGAGGCCTCCCACGCGTGCTGGCGCTCCTCGAGATCGGTGGACTCTGTGAGATGTTATCGAGGGCCTGCCCCAGATCACCGGGCGCGCGCAGGTCCCGTCGGCGCGGCGATCGAGGCAGAACTGATAGCCGTCGAGGCGTGCGCTCTGCGCGAGGGCCTCCGCGGCGACGCGCGACGGCGAGCGAGGTCAGGATCGGTCTGGCGGCGCCTGCGCGGCCTGCGGCGCATCGCGCGCAGCTGTTCCCCCTGAGCCTTCGTCGGTTTCAACCTCGGGCCCCATCAGGGAGGCGCCCGCGACGGATCACCTCGACTGAGCTCCGTGAACGCCGCGAACGATCAATCTGCGGCGGTACAGCCCGTGTGCTCCGGCGAGACATCCCGTCGAGGCCGCCCACGCCGCGCGCGCGCTCTCGGTCGCGAGCGCCCGGTACGCGGGCTAGTAGAAGTCGAGCAGGTCGTCGGCCTCTTCCTGCCAGGTCCGCCTCGCTCCCCTGGTCGCAAGCCGCCCGCGCCCAAAGTTGATCGAGGAGAAGCCGCGCGCTTTGGGGCCTCGACCACCGTCGTGGATGGCGTCTAGCTCGGCCTCGCCACCGGAGCAAGAGCCGAGGATTGAGAGGATGCAGCGCCAGCGGGAGGGTCGCTGACGAGGTCGCGGGAAGGACGTGCGAAGTGAACCTCGCTCATGGCGGCGCGACCACGGCGGGGGGACGGGCGACGTAAAGCGAGGGCCCCAACGGAGACGACATGCCGCGCCCGACATCCTCGACGAGGGCCGAAGATCCACCCCGCCATCCGCGACAAGGTCGCCACCAACGAGCGCGATCCAATCAATGACGAGGCCGTCCGAGCCATCGCCGAGAACGACGTGGTGGTCCTCGGCATGGCGCAGCAGAACCCCAACTGCTCGCGCGCGTGCAAGCGCGCTCAAGAGCAAGCAAGGCCTCTCGGTGAAGCACCCGGAGCGCGGCAGGTATCTCAGCTCCTGGCGGGACCGCCTCGCGCGGAAGATGTGGACGGGCTGGCCCACGTTCCTGATGGTCTTCGTGGAGCAGCACCTTCGTCGGCGGCGCCGACGACGTCCAGAAGCTCACTGACTCCGGCGACCTCGACAAGCCCCCGGAGCGAGGTCACCCTCCTCTCGCAACC
>JADKAF010000006.1 GCA_016719295.1 Planctomycetota bacterium | reverse complement strand
GAGGCGGCAGCGGCGAGGGCGGCAGTGGCGGCGCGGGGCCGGCTCCGGCAGCACGGGCGCTGGCTCGACCGGAGGGCGGCTCGAGACTCCTCCCACGGTCTCGGACACGCCCGCGATCGAGGTCGGAGCCGTAGCCGGCGGGTCCCGAGCACCTGGGCCCGTCGCAATCTATCGAACGCGGTGGGCCCTTGCTATCGTGGCCCCATGACCTCTTGGCCGGGGGCTCCGCTAGCCGCAGCCGTCGAGCTCTTGGCGCTCGAGGGTCGCGGTGCGTCCGGCGTCTTCCGGCTGGGTGCACGCACGGTGGTCGTGCGACGTGGGCGTATCGCCGCAGTCTCCGGCAGGGCAGGGATCGACGCGTCCCTGCACGACTTCCTCGTGGCCGCGGGGCGCCTCGGCGACACCGGTCGCGCACGGCTCGCGGCCGCGGGCCTGGGCGGCGAGGCCCTCGAGGCGGCCGTGGTGGGCGGCGATGCGGCCGCCGCCGAGCGGAGCGATCTCCGCATGGAGACCTTGCGCGAGTCGCTCCGATCGGCCTGGATGGAGCGCCTGGCCCGCACGTTCGCCGAGGAGGGCGGAGAGCTGTCGCTGGCGCGGGAGCCGAGCCCACCTACGATCGCAGAGGGTGGCTATGACGTGTCGAGCCTCGCGCTCGTGCTGGACGCCCTGGAGCGATGCGCCTCGGGGGCGACGCGGAGACCGTGGGTCAGCGGGCGCAGGAGTGGGTGAGATTCGCGGCGGGGCCCGCCGTGAGCCGGGCCAAGCGGTGGGCGCAGATCGAGGCGCCTCGCGAGGTACGCGTGGCCTCGCTGCTCTCGGGGGGCCCTGCGGCCGCGCCGCGCATCGCGGCGCTGGGGCGTGCCGGCTTCCTGGAGATCCTGCCTGGCACCAACCAGGGTCCGCCGGCGCCAGCGCCAGCGCCGATTCGTCGGTCGTCCTCCCGTCCGCCGCCGGCACGGCGACCCACGCACCCAGGAATCCCACCCGTCTCCGAGCCGAGCATCTCGCTCGCGCAGGACGGCATGCGGATGTCGCTCGAGCCCCCGCGCGCTCCGCGGCTGCAGCTCGCGCCCGGCGCGGCGCGCGTCGCGCTGTCGCTGGACCTCTCGACGACGTTCCCCACCCTGGCCCTCGGCGATGTCCCGCTCGACGACCCGCTCGATGGCCCCGAGGATCAAGTCGCGTCGCTCGAGGACAGCGGCGCATCGCCGGCCGCGCGTGCGCGGGCCTGGAAGATCGTCGCGGAGGTCGCGCGTGAGCGTCTCGGGGCCCTCGACGAGCACGCGCGGGCCGCGCGCGAAGCGGCAGCCGCCGACCCCGAGGACACCGATCACCTGCGCCGGGCAGCAGAAGCCTGCACGGCGATCGAAGAGACCGAGCTCGCGCTCGCCTACGGCAAGAGCGGTGGTCGGGATCGCGAAGACGGCGGGAGTCACGCGCCCGCGCGATGGTCGACTACGCGGCGCTCTGCCGCCGGCTCCGGCAAGAAGGGGAGGATGCGCTCCAGGCCGCACGCGCCGCGGCGCAGGTCGCGCCCGACGACGCGAGCAGCCTGGTCCTGACGGCCGAGATCGAGCTCTCGCTCGGGCGCCGCCAGGAGGCGGCGGAGACCTTCGTCGAGGCAGCGTCTCTCCTGCGAGAGGATGATCCCGCGAGGGCCCATCTGATGAGCGCGCGTGCCTACCGAACGGCCCCGAGCTCCGCGCGAGCCGTCGAGCAGCTCTCGACCTCGCTCGCCCGGGCCGGTCTCCACGACGCGGCGATCGAGCTCCGCGCCGAGCTGGCCCGCCTCGCGACGGATCCGGACCAACGCCGGCGGTTGCTGCTCGTGGCGGCAGAGCGGGCAGAGCTCCACGGCACGACGCTCCACTCTGCGTCACTGCTCCTCGAGGCGTTCGACACCGACCCCACGATCGACGTCGTCTGGACTCCGCTGGAGAGTGATCTCGCGGAGGCCGGTGCCCGACGCGAGCGCGCGATCGTGCTCGAGGAGATCGCGCTCGCCGCGACCGACGACGCGGGCGAGTGGTGGTCGAGGGCGGCCGACGCGCGCGCGCTGCTCGAGCCGGACAGCTCGCTCGAGATCGAGCTCCGAACGCGCGCGCTGGTCGAGCTGCCTGGGCACGGGCCCACGCTCCAGACCATCCGCGAGCTCGCCGAGCGGGCGGGGCAACCCGACGCCTTCCTGGGGGCCCTGGACCGCGCGATCCGCGGCACGCGATCCGCCGGCGCGGCGAGAAAGAAGCTGTCCGGACTGCTCGCGCAGCAAGCAGAGGCTCGCCATCCCGCGCTCGCGAGCTGGGCCAGGGAGGTCGAGCGCACCGGCACCATCCCCGCGATCGAGGCGCCACGAGCGGACGATCTCCGGCCGGTGGGTCGCGACGCGATCGACTCGGCGGCGCTGGATCCGCCGAGTCGGGCTGGAGTCATCGCGCGGACGCTCGCTCAGCTCGAGCGTTCCTTCGATGCGGATCTCGCGCGCGCCCTCTTGCGCGCAGCTCGAAACGAAGGCGACGACCGAGCCCGCGCCGTCGTGCTCGGCCTGCTCGCCGGGAGCTCGCCTGGCGCCATCGAGCGCACGCGGCTGCGAGCGCTCGAGGCCGCGTACGCCGTGTTCGGGCGCGACGGGCTCGCGCCTCGGCGGCGTGTCGGGACGCGATCGCGCAGGGTCACAGCGACGCAGAGATCGGGACGCGGCTGCGTCGCATGCGGAGCGGGGCTCCCGAGGTCGATGCCATGAGCCAGGGCGCGGCCTGGGCTGCCGAGGCTGCTCACGGCAAGACCGCTCTGCGTGCGCGCGCGCTCGCGGAGCTCGCCTGCATCGACGAGGCGCGCGGGCACACCGGGAGGGCGCTCCAGCTGGCGGCCGACGCGCTGCGCGAAGATCCATCGTGCGCCCGTGCAGCGCTCTTCGTCTTCCTTCGCCGCGACCGCGGCGCAGACTGGACACCTACCGAAGGCACCAAGCTCGACCGCCGGGTCGCGGCGACGCTGCGCGCCCTGCTGGGCGACACCCCCGAGACGCTGCGCGCTGCCGGGCTGACGACAGAGGATCCTGCCGAGGCGCTCGCGACGACGGTGCGCTGGGCGGCGCTCGATCCGATCTCCTGCGAGCCCATCTTCACCTCGCTCGGCCTGAGCGAAGCGCACGCCCTGCCGGAGTACGACGACGCCGCCATCGACGCGCTCATCACGGCGCCCCGCTGCGAGCCGATCGTGGTCGACCCGCTGCTCCGAGCCATCGATCGGATCACCAAGCGCGACCCCAAGCGTGCGCTCGAGAGGGCGCTCCGCGGCGCGGCGGCCCTGGGCCCTTCGGGCCATGCGCTGCGCGCGCGCGCCTTCGAGATCGGCCTGGCGCACCACGATCACGACGGGCTCGTGCGTGCAGCGGAGTCGCAGCTGGCCTCCCCCTCCGGGCGACCGGGCCACGCACCTGCGACGCATCGCGCAGCTTCGCCGAGAGGAGGCGACCGGGCGGGCGAGGCACGCACCTGGGTGCGCCTGCTGGCCACGATCCCGCGCGACGATGCCGCGATCCATCGCCTGGCCGAGCTCTACGCCCAGACCGGAGAGCGGGACCGACTGATCGCCGCGCTGTCCCTCCGCGTGGAGGAGGGAGCGTCGGCACACGAGCGCGCCATCGGTCACCTCGAGCTCGCGGCCGCGCACGGACGCGCACTCGGGCCAGCCGAGCAGGCCGACGAGCACCTCCGCCGCCGGAGGCCGAGCTCGACTCGCTCGCAGAGGAGCCCGACGAAGAAGGCGCGCTCACGCGCCTGGTGCACCTGGGGCATGCGCTCGTCGCGATGGGTCGCCTCGAGCGAGGGATGGACCTCCTGGTGGGCGCCGCTCGGAAGGCGGAGCCGAGTCTCGCCGTCGGACACTACGAGGCGGCCATCGCGGCCGCGCTGCGGGACGCCGAGCACTCTCCCCGCGCGCTCGCGGTGGCGGAGGAGGCTCTCGAGCGCTGCGGCACGCGCGGGCGCTTGCTGCTCGCGTTCGAGCAGCTCGCGCTGGACCTGGGGAATGTCGCCGCCGCCGAGCGGACCTACACGCGCCTCATCACGCGCGCGGTCGGCGTGCACGGTCGACGCGCGCTCGCGTACCGCCGCGCTCGCTGGCTCGACCGCGCAGGCGCCGGGCGGCAGGCCCTGGATGCCTACGTCGAGGCCTGCGGCCATCAGGCGAGCTCGGGCGCCCTGCTCTCTTCGCTCGAGAAGCTCGCGCGGGCCCAAGGCGAGCTCGGCAGCCTCGCGAAGGGCCTGCGAGCGCTGGCAGAGAATGCGCCGCACCCCACGGTGCGCCTCTCGCTGCTTCGCCGCGCGGCCACCGTGCTCTCGGAGGAGCTGGGCCGTCCCCACGAGGCCCTCGAGCTCCTCTCCGCCGAGTGGACCCGCACGTTCGCTACCGAGCTCGAGGCGGACCTCGCACGCGAGCTGGCGCGCACCGCGCGCACGGATCGCGACGGCGCCGCGAGCAAGCTCCGGGAGCTCGTCGGCGAGATCGAGCGCCGCGCGGCCGAGGCGTGGATGGGCGAGGAGCGCGCGCATCTCCTGCGCAAGGCGGCGCGCCTCTACGCGACGGGCCTCGGGGACCTCGAGACCGCCGAGGCCTACGTCTGGCGGGCCGTCGCCGCGCTGCGCGACGAGAACGCGGAAGAGGAGACGCTGCGGGCGCCCGTGGAAGAGCTCGCGACCATGTTCCAGGCGCGCGACAAGGAAGCAGACCTCGCCGGCTGGATCGCACGAGCCACACGCCAGGAGGGCAGCGAGATCGCGCCAGGCACGGCGTCGGCGCCAGCGGAGACGGCGCCAGCCTACGCGAGCAGCACGACCGCAGCGTTCCCGTCGAGCGACGAAGGGCTCGCCACGAGCACCGCCCCGCCCAGCACCGCGCCTGGGCCGGACGCCGCCGCGCTCGACGCCGTCCCGCCGACCAGCGCACCAGCAGCCACGGAGAGCGCGATCGAGGCTGCCTCGGGACTCGCGACCGAGGCCTTGCCTGCGGCTGGGACTGACAGCGCGTCGATGACCGCGACCGATACCGCGGCAGAGAGCGGCACGGCGACCGATACCGCGGCCCCTGCCACGACCGATACCGCTGCGGCAACCGATACCGCAGCCGATACCGCTGCGGCAACGGATACCGCGGCCGCCACCGATACCGCGACCGCAGCCGATACCGCGACCGCAGCCGATACCGCGACCGCCACCGATACCGCGACCGCCACCGATACCGCGACCGCCACCGATACCGCGGCCGCCACCGATACCGCGACCGCCACCGATACCGCGGCCGCCACCGATACCGCGACCGCCACCGATACCGCGGCCGAGCGCCTCCCGCTCGCCCCGCCACCCCAGGTCCGGGTGGCCGGCAACCAGCGGGGCTGGGCCTCCGCCCCCGCGCCGGAGCGTCCCTCGCACATCGCCGCCGAGCCGCCCGCGCCGGCGACCTCGGACCTCGCACGCGCGTCGTTCGTGTCGGACCCGCGTCGCATCGACGATCTCGTGCAGACCGCCGAGCACGGTCGGCCCCAGGCTCAGCGGATCGCGCGCCGGATCCTCGCGGCGTGCGAGCCCGACCCGGTCGAGGAAGCGCTGGCGCTCGATGCAGCGCTCCTGATGACGACCTCCCTCGACTTCTTCCGGCACCCTGGCCTCACGGACGCACGCGCGGTGCTCCGCCGCATCTGGGACAACGCCCTCCCGCTCTTCAAGAAGAGCCCCAAGGACCTCGGCGTCCTGGGCACCGATCGCGTCGGAGCACACGACGCCACGCCGCTCGGCAAGGCCGTCCAGGCCACGGCCAAGCTGCTCTCCCTGGGTGAGGTGACGGTCTACCAGAGCCGGGACCGCAGCCTGCGATCCGTGGAGGTGCTCCGCACCGTCCCGCCCTCCGTCCGCGTCTCGGACGCCCTCGCGCGGACGCCGAACACGCTGCGCTTCGAGCTGGCCCGAGCCCTCGAGCTCGCGACGCCGGAGCACGTCCTCGTGGGTGCTCTGACCCCTGCGGAGGGCAAGAACCTCTTCGCGGCGGTCCGCGCGGCGTTCGGCCCCGCGGAGCCCTCACCGGCCGATGGCCGAAGTGCGCCGCGCAACCGCGACACGGCCATGCTCGCCGCGGATCTCTGGAGCACGCTGCCTCCCCTGGCCCAGAAGGGAGTCCGCGAGCTTCTCGCCACTGCCGGTGAGGGCTTCGACTACGACACCGTCTCGATGGCCGTGCACTCGGGCGCCGCACGCATCGGCCTGGTGGCGTGCGCCGACCCTCGAACGGCCGTGCTGCGAGTCGTCGCGCACGATCCGCAGCTCGCGGGGCTCGAACTCCGCGGGCGTCAGAGCCTCGCCGACGCGCTCGAGCGCTCCGCTCTGCTTCGTGACCTCGTCGCTCTTGCGCTCAGCGACGGCTTCGTCGACGCGCTGGGCCGCTGACCCCCCCCCCCCCCCCCCCCGCACCGAGGCCCCGAGCGCAGCCTCGCGCGTCCCTGCAAGAGCTCGTCGCGGGCAGGCGCAACGCAAAGAGGCCGACGGGATGTCCCGCCGGCCTCTCTACCGCTCGATCTCTTCGGTCGCCGAGGCTCAGATCTCGTCGCGCGCGCAGTGTCCCAGCACGCAGAGACCGCTGGCACACTCGCCCGAGTCCACGCACGGCGCTGTCCGGGCGAACGTCCCGAGCAAGAAGGAGCCGTCCTGTCCGGGCGTGCAGCCAGGGCTCTCGCCGGGCTCCGGCATACCGGGGACGTACAGACAGCCGTAGCAGATGTCGATCGGCATCACGTAGGGCGACGAGCGCAACTCCGTCCCGCCCTGGGTGACGCCGATCACCACGACTCGTGCGACGACCAGCCCTTCGCCGGGGAGCGCATCGATGAGGTTGTTGGCGAGCGTCGCCGCGACGGTCTGGGGAATGACGTCCACCCGAGCAATGCCGCGGCCCGGCTGATCGCCGAGCGCCGACTCGATGACACCCGAAGCCCGCGTCCTGTAGAAGCCACCGGCGACCCGGCGACCGTCGACCCCGAGGAGCTCAACCTCCGCGCTCGTCACGGTGACGTCGGAGGTGTCTCCCATCAGCGGATAGGTGGAGTTCGTGCGGTTGATGACGTTGTTGTTCACCAACAGATGGGCGATGTACATCGGCCGGAACTCGGTGAAGCCGGCCGCCGAGACCATCATCGGTGTGAGGGGATCCACGTCGAATCGTGACTCGACGACTCGCTCGATGGAGCTGGGATCCCAGACGCATTCATCGCTGGGTGCGATCTGGAAGAGGACGTTGATCCCTGGGTTCCCAGGCGCGCACCCCACGGCGGCGCCGCCGAGGGCCAAGGTCCCGATCAACCCAGCCCCGACACGGCGAAGCGAGGCGAACTGAGAGGTGAACATTCCGAGTCCAGAAGACCGAGCCATGAAGCCTCCATGCCCGGGAACTGCGGGCTCCATCAGCGTAGGACGAGCGCCGATCGACCACAAAAAAAAGGATCAGCCGCCGCACCACCCATCGACCGAGGATAGCACCTGCTCTCGATCGATCGCGAGCCCGCCCCCCACGTCCCCCGGAGCCCCCGCCGTCACGAGCCGGACGGCACCGCCGACGGCCTTCTTGTCGACGGCGAGAAAGCCCCGGAGCTGCGCCCCGGTGTAGCTGGGCCACCCGGTCGAGAGCCCGAGGCGCTCGAGCAACGATCGCAGCCGCTCGAGGTGCGCGTGCTCGGCCCGACCCAGCTCCACGCTGAGCCGGAGCGCCGCGACGAGGCCGATGGCGACCGCCTCGCCGTGAACGAGCGCGTAGCCGGACGCCGCTTCGACGGCGTGCCCGAGCGTGTGCCCCAGGTTCAGTGCGCGGCGCAGACCGCGCTCGCCCTCGTCGGCCGCCACGATGCGAGCCTTGGTGCGAATCGCGCGGCGAATCGCTCGCGTACGCGCCGCCCGGCCTTCGTCCCCGCCCGCGACCAGAGCCTCTGCGTCGCGCTCGAGCGCAGCGACGTCGCTCTCGCCCTCGATCCAGGCCGCCTTCACCACCTCGGCCAGCCCCGCGCGGAGCTCGCGGGGCGGCAGCGTGTCGAGCGCCTCCGGATCCGCGAGCACGAGCGAGGGCTGATGGAACGCGCCCACCAGGTTCTTGCCGTGCGGGCGGTCGATCCCGGTCTTGCCGCCCACGGCGCTGTCGACCATCGCGAGCAGGCTCGTCGGGACCTAAACCACCCGCAACCCCCGCAGCAGCGTGGCCGCCGCGAAGCCGGCCCCGTCCCCACGACGCCGCCTCCGAACGCCACGACCACCGCGTCTCGGTCGACCCCCGCGCCGAGCGCCGCGTCCCACACGCGCTCGGCCGACGCGAGCGTCTTCTCGACCTCGCCAGGCGCGAGCACCACGAGGCTCCAACGGCGCCAGCGAGGCAGCAGGCGCGATCGAGCGCTCCGCGATTCCCCGTACGTTCGCGTCGGTGACGAGGACGATCCGCGAGGGCGCAAGCGCCGCGAGCTCGTCCTCGAGCGCGCGGAGGGCTCCGTCCAGGATCACGACGCGGTGGCTCCGGCGCCCCAGGCGCACCACGACGGAGGCCTCGTCGCGCCCCAGCCGCGCAGCGACCGCGTGCGCGACCTCGGCAGGCGGCAGCTGCGACGTGTCGATCACGCGATGTGCCTCTGCGTAGGCCTCCGCTCGACGCTCGACGATGCGCGCGAGCGCGAGGGCGGGGGCATCCCCAGCGAGCAGGGGTCGATGGATGACGCCGTGATCCTCGCGGCTGGCGCGCGCGACAAGCTCCTCGACGGGCGCGGTGAGCGTGACAAGCACGCCACGCTCGAGCAGGAAGGCTCGCGTCTCGACGTCCTCGACCGTGCCGCCGCCGAGCGCGAAGACGCCGCGCGCCTCGTGGCCGACGAGCCGGCGCACGAGGTCGGCCTCGAGCCGTCGGAACGTGGCCTCGCCGCGCGACCGGAAGATCTCGGCGATCCGCATGCCGGTCTCGCGCTCGAGGGCAGCGTCGAGGTCCACGAACTCTGCGCCCAGCGCCCTGGCCAGGAGCGGGCCCACGGTGCTCTTGCCCGCGCCCATGGGCCCCGAGAGGAATACGTGCCGTGCGCCAGACCCGCGCACCGGCTACCTCAGTCCGTGCTTCTTCGCGAGGCGCGCGAGGTGGTTCCGATCGATGCCGGCCTCGTCAGCGGCCCGCGAGACGTTGCCGCCCGCTCGCTCGAGCAGCTGTGCGACGTAGCTCTTCTCGAAGGCGTCGAGCAGGCGCTCCTGGCTTCCTTGAACGGGAAGACGGGACATGTCTTCGGTCACCGTCTGCTCCTCTTCGGCGCGCGCGACCGGTCGCCTGGCGAAGCGCAGCAGGGTCTCCTCGATCAGGCGACGCAGCTCGCGCACGTTGCCGCGAGCGGCTGCGCTCGGGCTGCCCCAGGTCGGCGGAGAGAGCCGCACCTCGGGGTAGCCGGAGCTCACCGACGATGGCGTCCACGAGGCGCGGCAGGTCCTCGAGACGCTCGCGGAGCGGTGGCAGCTCGATGCGCACCGCGGCGAGGTGAAAGAAGAGATCGCGTCGGAGCAGACCCTCTTCCACCAGCGCGCGAGGATCGCGACGCGAGAGTCACCACCACGTCGAGGCGCTCACGCTCCGCTCTGCCCGACCGCGACGCCCCACGGCCTCCTGATCGGAGAGGGAGGCCTCGTCCAGACGATCGAGCACGAGCGTCCCGCCGCGAGCGGCATCCACGGCGTGCAGCGCGACGGGCTCGCCCTGGTGAATCTCGATCTCGACGAGCGCACCGGTTCGTCGAGTGGGCTGGAGCAGCGCCGCGCTCTCGTGGAGCGCGCGCGCCGCGAGCGTCTTGCCCGTCCCGGGCTCGCCGAAGAGCCACACCGGCGCGGCGCTCGCGCCGGCGCGCTCGAGCAGCCCGAACACGCGTCGCATCTCCGCGCTCGCGCCGACCATGCGCCCGAACCGCGTGGCTTCCGACGGCGCGTCCGGAAGGGGAGCATCCGCCGCGAGGATCTCGATGCGAGTGCGACCGACCCGCACCTCCGGAGCCGGGGGCAGCACGATGGACTCGACACGCGAGTCACCGACGAAGGTCCCGTTCGTGGACTTGAGATCCTTCACCCTCACCCCGCCCGCGAGGAGCGCGAGCTCGGCGTGATAGCGCGAGACGGTGGGGTCGGTGAGGACCAGGTCCGCCCCCAGGGTGCCAGCCGACGACGACGGTGCCGCTCTCGAAGAGTCGCGCCTGCCCGCGATCGGGTCCGGTCGTGACCCGCAGGAGCAGCCGAGTCACGACGGCCGCACGCGAGCCACCATCGGTCCCGAGGACGCCAGTCTCCGGTCCCATCCTGCTCGTCTCGCTCATCTCGTCGCTCGCTCCGGGTGCTGCATCGTCGCGCGCCCG
>JADKAF010000005.1 GCA_016719295.1 Planctomycetota bacterium | reverse complement strand
CCGGAGGGGCAGCGGGTCGATGTCCAGCGTGGAGAAGTAGTTGATGCCCGCGGAGAACCAGAGATCGACACGCGCGTAGAGCCCGCCACGGAGCGCGCGTCGCTCTGGCGCCATCAAGCGCGTCTCGAGCGAGAGGCCGAGCGTGGGTAGAAGTCCGCGAAGTTGCCGGCCTGCGCCGAGAGCGGGCTGAACGGCGTGATGAGCGCCGCGCGGTTGCGCAGATCGAGCTGCAGAGGCCCCGGAAGATCGGCTGGTTCCAGCGCTCGCTGCCTGCGCCGCCGCCCTCGTCTCCAGCGCTCCGGCTCCTGGTAGGTGCCTCCGCCCTGCCCGCGCGCCTGACCGGGCCGCTCGTTCTCGATGTCCTCGAGCGAGCGCATCGGCGGCTCTTCCGGCGGCGGCTCTTCCTGTCCGCCGCTCGGGCCGGGATCGGTGATGACGGGCTCCGGCTGCGGCGGGTGCAGCACGAGCATCGCGTTCATGCAGGCCTGAAGGGCCGCCGCGCCGATCGGCTGCACTGCGGCGCGGCCGGTGGGGCCGGGCGCGGTGGCGTTGCCGATCCGTTGCCGTTGCGATCGAGGACGAAGATGGTGGTCGTCGAGCGGCGACCCGTGCCGGCGACCGAGCCGCCGACGACGAGCTCGATCCGAGGTGCTGGACGACGGCCGCCATGCCCTCCCTGGCGTGCTCCGTCTGCGGCGATCTGCGCCGCCGCGTTGATGGCCTGCTCCTCGGTGACCAGCGCGTACTGCTGCGCCAATGCGTCAGCGACAGCGCTCCGCGCCTGGTCGGCGTGCCAGCCCCTCGAACGAGAGCACGATCGGCGCCTGCGCCCCCGCGGCGGCGGGCGCGAGCCACGTGAGGGCCAGCAAGGCCGCCGGGACGACGTGTGCGAAGGGGACGCGGGGGAGAGACGGAGCGCGATGTGCGTGCATGGTCGACCTGCGAGGCTCCCGGGGCCGGCGATCGAGTCGCCAGGACGGAAAGCGGCGGACCATCCCACGCCCGCTCCGGGTGCCACGCGGCGGGCGCGCGCTGCTACGGGGGCCCGAGACGGTCCAGGACGAGCGTGAGATCCGCGGGCAGCGGCGCCTCGAGCACCTGCCGGACGCCGTCGAGCTCGATGTCGATGCGCTTGCAGTGGAGGAACGTGCGATCGAGCGCGCACGTCTCCTCCATGTGCCGGTTCGTGGCCTCGTGCCCGTGCTGCGCATCGCCGACCACGGATGGCCGATCGAGGCGAGGTGTCGCCGGATCTGGTGGGTCCGACCCTCGGCGGGTCGCGCGTCCACCAGACCGTGACCCCCCACCAGCGCTCGCCGCGATAGCGCGTGGTCGCGTCCAGAATCCGCCCCTCCTCGCGAAGCGGGCGCCGGATCACGCCCTTCTCACGAGGGACGCCGCGTACGAGCGCGACGTGGTCTTCTCGGCCGCCGAGAGCGCGCTGGAGCGGCGGAACGTCCTCGGGGCTCGCGGCGAAGAGACACACGCCGCTCGTGCCCGCGTCGAAGCCGGTGAACCGGGGGTCGCGCGAGACAGCCCGGGGAGACGGCGCACGCGCTCGAGGAGCGAGCTCACGTGCTCGGGTGCGGCGTGGTCGGCTCGTGCGGCGCCTTCTCGACGGCGAGCCAGCGCTCGCCCTGCGCGACGACGCGTGGCGCGAGAGGCTCGGCGCGCTCGAGGAAGACGAGCGTCTCGACCTCGTGGGTCTGCGGCATCATGTCGAAGGGCTCGGCCGAGCCAGCGCGCAGACCGACACGCCCGAGGTCCGGCGGGGATCCCGCGCGAGCGTCTCCGGATCGCACGCGACGTACACGAGCAAGCTCGGGGCTGCGCGCGCGAGCGCATCGCGGACCGAGGGGCTCACGCCGCGGCGCGGCGGGTTCACGATCACCGCGTCGAGGCCGCTCTCGGGGACGAGCGCCTCGGCGGCGTCGAGCGCGACCGCGCGGAAGCGGTCGTCGATGCCCGCACGCTCCGCCGAGGCGCGGGCCAGCTCGATCGCGGAAGGAAGCGCTCGACGGCGGTGACGTCGGCACCCTCGCTCGCGAGGCGCAGCGGAGCGCGCCCGAGCCCGCGAAGAGCTCGAGGACCCTACGGCGTCGGCCATTCGCGAGGCGTGGCAGCGAAGCGATGCGCGCGGCGATGCGATCATGAAGCGCAGCCGCCACGTCGCGGTGGGCCTGCACGAACGCGCCGTGCGCCGCGAGGAAGGGCGGGCCCGCGCCGATGCGATCGAGGCGAGCGCGCGAGCGATCGATGCGGTAGGTGCCGAGCGTGCGCGCCGAGCCGTCGTGCTCCGCGATCGAGAGCGAGAGGCCGAGCGAGCACCTCCATCGGCGCTGACTGTGTCGAGTAGCGCGCGCTCGAGCGCATCGAGCTCCACGCGGCCGGGGACCGCCCCTCGGCCGTACGTGAGCGAGACCAGGACGCACGCAGGCTCGCTCGCCGTCCCGCCGAGCGTCTCGCGCAGATCCACTCCCCGCAGGCCGCGGCTCGCGAGCACGGGCGTGCAGGCGCGCAGCTCACGCAGCGCGGCGACGACCCTTCCGATCGAGGGCCGGAGCACCGGGCACGCCTCGAGATCGACGACGTCGTGGGTCCCCCGCGCGTAGAGGCCGATGCGCCCCTCACCGTCGACCACCCACTTCGTGCGCGTGCGGTAGTGATCTCGCGCGCCGATCGCGGGGCATGGCGCGACCTCGAGGGTTCGAGTGGCCTCGAAGCGCGCGAGGGCCTGCCCCACGCGCGCGCGCTTGGCCGCGAGCTGCGCGCCCACATCGAGCTCGATCGCGGGGCAGCCCGGGCAGCGAGACGCGAGGCCACAGTGCAAGAGGTCGCTCACGGCGCGCCCTCGCAGCGGCGGAGCGCGAGGTAGTGCTCCCACTCGGGGCCGCCCCGCGCGTGCAAGCGAACGGCGAGCTCGCGCGTCTCGAACGCGTCGTCGAGGCGCCGAAGGAGCGAGAGCTCGAGGCGCAGCGAGAGATCCGTCGAGCCCATCGCCGAGACCTCGTCGTCGGCCTCCTCATAGCGCCGCACCGTCGGCGAGGTCTCGAGGTAGTGCTCGATGCTCGCGCGCTCGGCGGCGAGCGTGGACGCGAAGTCGGGGTGGAACGGGTCGTCGAGGACCGGCCAGCGCGAGAGCATCTCCGCGGCCAGCGCCGTGTAGGCTCCGCCGAGCCTCTCGAGGGCGGTCTCCATCGCCGCGGTCGTGCTCGGCCTTCCGCGCGCGGGTCAGGCCCACACGGACGGCGAGCTCGTCAGGTCCGCAAGGCCCGTCGCGGACAGGAGGGCGATGACGACCGCGTCCTGCTCGGGGAGGGCGAGCGAGCTCTCCGAGGGCTCGGCCGCCGCGCCTTCCTGCTCGGGGAGCGCCACCGCCCTGAGGTAGACCTCCGACGTCGTCGTCGGTACGTCGATGGATCGCGAGGCGATGCGCGCGTGGGTGAGCGCCTCGCTCGGGCTCACCGCGCCGTCACGATCGAGATCGATCTCCGCGCGCCGGTCGTTGCCGTCGCGATCGAGGCGGCGAAGAGCCCCCAGGAAGTGAACGCCGAAGCCATCGTGGTGGGCGCGGACCGGATCGGGATCGCGAGCCGCTCGCCTCCTCGTCCCAGCTCGTGGCGAAGAGACCACAGCGTTCCTGCGCGCTCGCACCGCGCGTCCGATCCGCCGCCTCGAACGCGATCTCCGCCAGGCCGGAGAAGCACGTGTCACGACGAAGCGCAGGGTCGCACGGCGTCGCGCGTCCAGCCGGTCCCGAGGTCGATCGCGTCGAGCGCGTCTCCGCCCCAGAAGAGAGCGCTCGCGTCTCGCTCGGGCTCGGTGCGCTCTCGCCATGCCCGCGATAAACCGTGAGGGGCCCTCCCCGCTGCCCCATCGCGAGATCGAGGGATCGACTCCAGCTAGCTCAAGGTGCCTGCACCGTGGAGCGAGAGCGTCGTCGCGCGATACCGTGCGTCGCGACCGGCCCGGGGCGCAGCTCGCCGAGCGCGCATGCAGCGGGTCGCCGCGACCTCGAGGTCCGCGCCGTGATACGGACGCGTGCCCGGGCCGCCCGCGAACAGAAGGACGCTGTGCTCGGCTCCGAAGGTCTCGCCCGCCAACCCGACATCCTCCTCCAGCGAGACCTGGTTCGCGTCCGGCGACGGCCCGCCTCCACCACGATGGCGTCGATGCGTGAGGGCGGTGGCGCGCCGCCATCGGTCGTCGGTTCTGCGATGGCCTGGGTCGTCGTCTCGCAGAGCGATCGCCGCGGTCCGCTCGCAAGTACGCACCGACACCCGCCGCGCTGAGCGCGGCCACGGTCGAGCGCGGTGAACGGGCCCAGCGGACGCGGATCTACCGGGCTGCGAGATGGTGGGCTCACGGGCCGGTCGTACTCGCTGCGACCACAGCAAGTGTGCG
>JADKAF010000004.1 GCA_016719295.1 Planctomycetota bacterium | reverse complement strand
GCGCCGCGTCCGGAGCGCGGAGCTCGACGCAGAACGTCAGCCGACGGTGCAGGGCACGGTCGAGCCGGCCGGCGAGGTTCGTCGCGAGCAGGACGACCCCGTCGAAGCGCTCGATCTCACCGAGGAGCACGTTCACGGCGCTCACCTCGTGCCGCGCGGCGCCGGCCCTCGCGCGATCCGACAGGAGGGCGTCCGCCTCGTCGAGGAAGAGCACACCGCCGAGCTTGCGCGCTCGCGCGAAGAGGGCCGCGATGAGCCGCTCGGACTCACCGACCCACGGCGAGAGCAGCGCCGGGATCGAGCCGGACACGAGCGGTCGTCGCAGCTCACCGGCGACAGCGTGCGCGCAGAGCGTCTTGCCCGTCCCCGGAGCGCCGTGAAAGAGCGCCGTGAGCCCCTTGCCATGCGACAGGTGCGAGCCGAGGGCCCAGCGCTCGAGCACCGTGCGGCGGCTCCGCGCCATCGCGATGAGCTCCTCGACGCTCGCACGCGCGTCCGCCGGCAGCACGACATCGGCCAGGCGCACCCTCGGCACCTCCGGCGCGGGCTCGTGATCGTCCGTTCCGCGC
This sequence comes from Planctomycetota bacterium, assembly GCA_016719295.1. GTDB lineage: Bacteria > Planctomycetota > UBA1135 > UBA1135 > JADKAF01 > JADKAF01. Next base: position 11,821 of record JADKAF010000004.1, on the reverse strand, counting down.
GAGCGCTGCTCCTCGGCCGCCGCCTCGAGCATCGCGTGCGTGAGCTGCGCGCCCTGGCCGGCAGCGGCGTGGATCGCGTGGGCCGCTGCGATGAGCACCGCGTTCTTGATGTAGCCGCCGGCGAGCTCGTGGCGCTCCGCCAGCGCCGCGAGGTTCACGTCCGGGGCGAGCGGGACCGTCGGAGGAAGGAGGCCTCGCCAGATCGCCTCGCGCGCCTCTCGGTCCGGCTCGGGGAAGCGGACCCGGACGAGGATGCGACGATCGAGCGCCGGGTCGAGGACGTGCGGCAGGTTCGTCGCGAGCACCGCGAGCCCCTCGAAGCGCTCGATCTCCGTGAGGAGCACGCTCATCAGGGCGTTGCTCGGCTGCGAGCCTCGAACAGCGTCTCGCACTCGTCGAAGAAGAGGAGCGCGTCCTGCAGGCGCGCCTCGCGGAAGAGCCCCCGGGACGAACCGACCCGCGTCCTGGTGCGCGCACGAACGGGGATGTCGACGTGCAGGACGCGCTTGCCCAGGCGCTGCGCGACCGCATGGGCCGCCATCGTCTTGCCGGTGCCGGGCGCGCCATGAAAGAGCAGCAGCGTGCCGCGGCCGTACGCGACCACGTCGTCGAGGCCCCACGCCGTGCGCGTGGCGAGGTAGCGCTCGTGGCCCTCGACGACGCGCAAGATCCGCTCCTTGTCGGCGGCCGGCAGGACGAGGCGCTCGAAGGAGGCCAGGGCCGTCTCCACGCTCGCGACAGCCGCGAGCTCGTCTCCGAGGCCACGCTCGCCCAGCATGTAGGCGAGCGCTCGCCCGCGGATGGTGATCTCCGTGCTCAGCAGATCCTTGGGCGGCGAGAAGCGGCCGCGGTGGCTGAGATCGACGAGATCGGCGGTGACGACGCGACCTCGCGGGCCGAAGGAGGCCCGGCGCACGACGCGCTCCGCGAACGGGAGCTCCGCGAACGCGAAGATGGCGTCCACCGTCAGGCACTCCTGCTCCTCACCCTCGAAGTCCCCATAGAGCTTCTCGAAGTGACGCGACACACAGGGACCGGCGGACAGGAGCAGCACGGTGCGCTCGAGGTCGTCGAGACCGTGGAGCCGGACCAGCCGGTCGAGCGCCAGCTCGAAGCCGGTGGCGCGATGCACCTCGAGCCGCGCGTCGAGCGCGGTCCGCACCTCCGTCTCTCGCTCGCGCGCGACGAGCAGGCGTCGCTCCAGCGTCCTGGGATCGGCGTCCTCGTCGTGCCGCGCCCGGCGCCCGCCGGTCGCGCGATTCTCGAGGCCCAGCCGGAGCGCACGGGCGGCGATCCAGTCGAGCTCCGCGTGCACGTAGGCCAGATCCGTGGGCCAGGGTGCGAGGGGCGCCGGGGCAAGGCCGCACGACCGCGCGGGGCGTCTGGGGGCAGCTTCGTCACGAGACATGGGATCCTCTCCTCTGCTGGCATGGGTTGCGGGTGCGGTGTGCTCCACGGGGCTCGTCAGTCGCCCGTGTGAAAGAGGGCGCCGGCGGCTGGCGCTGGCGATCACGTCGGCGGTGGCGTCGTCGATCAGGCCCTCTCGGCAGGCCCAGCCGAGGAGAGTGCCGAGAGAGCCATTGGCGACGTCGAGGCCGTCCCTCGTGCGCCGCGTGGAGCTCGAGCTCCCACGTCCATGCAGCCGAGCACCGCTCTCACCTGCGCGAGCGAGGCGCAGAAGCGCTCGGCGCTCATCCCGTCGAGGAGGTCCGCTCGCTCGGCCCACTCGCTCACGGCCGCCAGGACTCGCGGGTCACGGCCGAGATGGAGCATCGCCTGCTCGGCCTCGGTGATGCCCGCGATTTGCTCGAGGCTCGGCGAGGCTCTTCGCTCTCCTCGTCCTGGGGCTCGGAGAAGTCCCGCTCCCATGGGTCGTCCAGCTCGAGCTCGGCGGCGTTTTCCCCGAGCGTGGGCAGCTCGGGGTACGTCTCGGCGAGGCGCGCGACGACCGCGCGAGCCGAGCGGTATGCGTCACCCCAGCCGAGCTCGTGCCAGATCGCCAGCGCGTCCAGCACGACGGTCGAGCGCAGCACTCGCCTGCGAGCCGCCTCCTCCGAGATGCGAGCGAGCAGCGCGTGCAGTCGCTCCTGGGCGGCCAGGACCAGGCCGAAGCGCAGGGGAGCGAGCTCGCGCGGTGCCCAGCGCTCGAGCGCGACGCGCTCTTGGACCGCGAGCTCGCCGTCACGGTCCGCGACCGCCGCCGTCAGCGCGAGGAGACAGCGCCGACGCCGCTCCGTGCGCTCGAGCTCGGCGGCTCGCTGCGCGGGTGGACGAAGCCTCGACGCCCGATCCGCGTCGAGCCGAGGCCAGCCCCGTGGCTGATCGGTCAGCTCGCCGCGCGCTCAGGCTCCGGGGGCACTCCTCGAGGAGGCGAGCCGCCACTGTCCTGGGGCGCAGCGTCCGACAGCGAGGTCAGCAAGACAGCGAGCGTGTCCGGATTGGCGCTCGCGAGCGCCTCCGGCACCGCCAGCTCCTCCCGCCAGCGTGACGGGAGCGCGAGGGCGCTCTTCAAGATCGAGGACTCTCGCTCCGGTGGGTCCCAGGTGCTCGTGTCGGCCTCGAACCACTAACGGCCGACGCGGGGGCTAATACACGTTTCGCAGCGAGAATCGTCGGGGCGACCGTCTTACGTAGAGCGGACAGGAGTCAGGCCGTTGAGGCGGGGTTGATTCACGACCGGCTTTGTGGGCACGCTCGAGTTGCCATGACGGAACCGGGTGTTGAACAAGGAAGACGTTCGGACTTCTGCACCGGCCTGATCAAGCTCGTCCTGGACCCTCAGTTCGCCGCGTTCGCACAGCAGGCGAACCGGCCGAACCTCTTCGGCATCGTCGGTCGCACCTACACCGAGACGTGGCACTCGATGCTCCTTGGGTGGCTGCTCGACCCCAGCGGAACCCACGGTCTTGGCTCATTCGCCCTCCGTCGGTTGCTCCTCGCCATCGCGATCGACGAAGGAACGTTTGCCCCGTCGGGCGGGCGCTCGCTGGCCAGAACCGTGGCGGTGTTTGGAGAGTTCGAGCGCGTTCAAGTGCTCCCGAACGAGCGCGACCGCCGAGAACTCAAGATCCCGCTCTCCCCCGGCAAGACCGGCCGACTCGACGTGTTCGTGTCGGGGATCACCTTGAAGCGCGAGAATCGCGAGGCCGTGATCTTGATCGAACAGAAGGTGTTCGCCGCTCCAGACACAGGCCAGTGTCGGGACTATCACGCTTGGCTCGACCGAGAGCACGCGGGCAAGTTCCACATCCCCATTCTCCTCGCCCCGGCACCCGACCCCGGGACCCGACTGGTGGAGGACGAGCGTTGGTTCGAGCCGACTACCAGAGACTCCACGACGAGGTGCTGGTCCCTGTGCTCGAACACCTGACATCAACGTCCTCGTTCGCCCATTCATCGAACAATACATAGACGCACTGAGGAGTCCGTGGACGGCACCAAACTGGCAGTCAGCGAGGACGAGCGCGAATTTGCCGATCAGCTGTACACGAAGCACAAGCGCACGTTCGATGCGCTCTTCGAGGTTCTGCTGTCGACGCTGCTGAGTGACAACCCGCCGCTGAAGGCGATCGTGGAACAGGCCCGGGACACGGCGAAGGGTCCCCTCGCGGTCCGCGCGAACGGCGTCTCCATCGCGGGGGCGACCGGCTCCGAGTTCTTGGCGGCTGTAGTGCGGTTCCTGGACGAGAAGGGCGCTCTCGACCTACACGTCCCATTCAGCACGGGAACGAAACGGTTCTGGTCGCGATGAGCCCATTTCACCCGCTCGGGAATCCGTTCCACGAGCCCGGTCGATGTGCGCGGAAAGACCGGGGCGAGATACTTCATCGAGACCCACACCGGACGGGCAGATGCGGTCAAGTACGGGAGTCGGCTATTGGCCGCAGCGGGCGTGCCCACTACGTCTGACGCTGCCACCGAACCGCCTTGAGGGGGCCGCTGGGTCAGGCGTCGAGCGGCAGCGTCCGCGAACGAGCACCGACCACTCGAAGTGGAGGCGGTCCGAGAGGCCTCACGGAAGCCGGAGAGCATTCTCTGCCCATCGCTACAGCGAAATCACGGAGGGGGTCTCGGCCGGCGTTGGCACAGAGGGAACATGCTCGGCCTCCAGGATCGCCTGACTCTTGAACGCCTCCTGGAGCGCCTCGAGCGGTGTGTTCGGTGTCCTCATCAACAGCGTCAGCTCGGCCATGGCTATTCCTCCCGCTCAACTCACGAAGCGCGCCCAGCTCGGGCCACGGACGTACACGAGGCCCGTCTCGACGACGCGATAGCCGGCGGCCTCGAGGATATCCCGGTAGGCCTCGAGCTGTCCGCGTACTCGCGCAGGTGAGGATCTCCAGGGTGGTCGCGATGCGCGAGCCGGCTTCGAAGTCGAGGATGACGAGCCGGCGCTCCGGCAGCTCGACGACGAGGTCCGCACGGCCGACGAGCAGCTCGTCGCCGAAGGCGCCCGCCTCCGGCCAACCCAGCACCGGCCACTCGAAGTGGAGGCGGTGCGAGAGGAGCTCACGGAAGCCGGGGAGCTCGTCGCGCAGACCCAGGCCCAGCGCCACCAGCCAGCGCGCCAGCGACGCCTCGCTCGAGGACCAGCGGTCTCGGAGGTGATAGCGCAGCGTCGTGCACCTCGGGGGCTCGCCGCGGAACGCCCAGCGCTCCAGCCAGCCGTGGACGACCTCACCCAGGACCCGATCCGGGATCTCGCCGAGAACTCGTCGGAAGCGCCGCTGAGGGCGGCCGATCACGACGCGCGCTGCGCGCCGATATCGCTCGAGCTGCGCGTCATCGGCCGCCCGCCCCGAGGGGCTCGCGAGCGTCCAGCCTCCTGCGTCCTTCGCGAAGTCGGCGGTGAACGGGCGCACACGCACCGTCGGCTCGTGGACGAGGGCGCGCGACGGAGCCGCCGTCGCGACGTCAGCCGGCGCGAGGACACGGACGCCGGGCCCGAGGGGGTCGCCCGCGAAGGTGCCGCGCAGCGCCGCGAGCTGGTTCTTGCCCCGCGCGTCCGCCTTGCCGATGGCCAGGGTGACTGAGCGCCGCGCGCGCGTGAGGCCCACGTAGAAGAGGCGCCAGGACTCCTCGCGCTTCTCGCCGGCGCCGATGTGCTTGCCCAGGATCGAGAGCGGCCCGGGGCGTGCGTCGAGGCCGCGCTCGGGGTCGATCGAGACGCCCAGGATCGCCTCGCCGCGCGGGCGAGCCAGCTGCCAGCTCTTGCCGGACAGGACGCCGTCGTGACCGCCCGCGCCGATCTGCTGCAGGGCCACGTGATCCCACTCGAGGCCCTTGGCGCCAAAGACCGTCGTGACGCTGACCACCTGCGCGTCGCGGTGGAGCCGGATGACCGGCAGATCGTCGGTGGGCGTGTCCTTGGCCTCGAGCGACGCGATGACCGCGGTGGGATCGACGTGCGTGGACTCGCACTCGCGGATGACGTCGAGGATGACGTCGAGCTGCGCGATGGCGAGGCCGCTCGCGCCCTCCGGCCCGGCAGCCAGGAGCGGCCGCCAGTGCAGCTTCGCCGCGAGCCACTCGACGATCTCGGCGGTGGGCTCGCGACCGAGACGCGCTCGCGCCCGCAGCAGGAGCGGCACGACCGGCCCCAGGCGCTCTCTGTCGTCCGGCTCCAGGCTCTCGGGGATCCGTCCGGCGAGCACCTGCGCCAGCCCGCCAGTGCCGCTGAGGAGGAAGAGCCTCGGTCCGTGACGCCGATGGACGGGTGCTTCAGCACCTGGCCAGCGCGAGCTCGTCGGACGAGTCGTAGAGCGCGCGCAGGAAGAGCCGCACGTCGATGGCGACCCTGGACGAGAGGAGGCCCCGGTCCCCGGTGACCTGCGCCTCGACGCCGTGGCCGCGGAGGATCCGCACCGCGCGATCAGCAGCGGCCCAGGTGCGCACGAGAACCGCCGCGTCCTCCCCCGGGTGCGACTCCCATCGCGCGGAATGCGCTGCGCGAAGGCCGCGAGCGCGAGGCGTCGGCATCCGGTTCGTCGGGCGTCGACCACGACGACCGGCTCCGGGCCACGGCTCCCCCCCACGGGGATCCTGCGCCGCGTCTCCGGGCACGAGCGCGTCGAGGCGGATCGAACCCGCGCTCGCCACTCTCGCGAGGCGCGCCACCGCCGCCTGCTGCAGCCGAACGAGCACCGGCGTCGAGCGCCAGTTCTTGACGATCTCGCCGCGCGCGCCATCGCGCTGCGCGCGCATCGACGACGCGATCCACCCGTACAGGTCCGCGTCGCGGAAGCGATAAGATCGACTGCCGCCCGTCACCGACGAAGAACGTCGTCAGCGGCGCCGCCTGCCGAAGGTGGCGGCGCAGCTCCGCGAACGCGACGTAGAACGCGAGCTGCGCGGGGTTGGTGTCCTGCAGCTCATCGACCATGAGGACGTCGAAGCGCTCGGCCAGCTCTGGCGGCGCGTGGCGACAGAGCTCCGTCGCCGCCATCAGCAGCCGGTCGTAGTCGAGCGCGCTCGTGCGCGCGGCCTCGGCGAGCCCGTCGTCGCGACATCGCGCGGCCAGGGTGAGCAGCGCGCTCCGCAGGGCGTCTGCGCGATCGACGCTCACGGAGGGCTCGGTCCAGGAGAGGGCGCCATGACTCCAGATGGTGGGGTCCGGGACCGGCAGGTCGAGGCGGCGAGCGCCGTCGCGAGGGCGCGGTCCCGGATGGGCGCGAGATCCTCACCCACGTATCCGAGCCAGCGCAGGAGCTCCGGGGGCGGTCGGCTCGGGGCCGGCGAGCCAGCGCCGCGCAGCGTCGTCGATGGCGGGGGTGACCCAGCGCGGCGTCGGCGCGGCGGCCCACGGCGAGGGCGCGAGGCGCACCTCCGCGGCGAGCGCGCTGCCGAGCGCGTCGAGGAAGGCCGGGAGCGTCACCGAGTCGGGGGCGCCCGCGGGCGCGCGAGCGCTGCCACATCCTCGATGGCGTGACCGAGCGTGGCTCAGCGAGCAGGAGCCTGGCTTCCCTCCGTGAGCGCCTCGAGGTGCGCACGCGCCGCAGCGCCGAAGAGACGCCGGGGTGTCCCCGGGCCTCGGCCGGCCCGTCGATCCACGCGCGTCCGGTGACGGGCGGCGGTGCGCGTGGAGAGAGGGATTCCTGCAGGAGCTGGAGGACGAACGCATCGACCGTCCAGATGGGCGCGGTCGCGAGCTGCCAGCGCCCGCTCGGCGCTCGCGAGTCGGGCGCGTGCGGCAGGAAGAGGGCGCGTCTGCTCGTCCGCGCGCTCGGGGCTCACGGCCCCTCGCAGCGCGGCGGCCACGCGGCCTCGCAGCGACGCGGCGGCCTTACGCGTGAACGTGATCGCGACGATGCGCTCCACCTCCGTCGTGTGGAGGTGGCGGAGGTAGCGCTGCACGAGCAGCGTGGTCTTTCCCGAGCCTGCGGGCGCGGTCACCACGCGCGCGTGGGGATCGAGGGGGTCGAGGCGGGTCATGGCCTCTTTCCCGCCTCGCCGGCGGTGCTCGGCGCGGGCGTGGGCGCCTCGGCGTCGTCCTCGGGAGCGAACGACCCGCGGAGCCGGCAGATCTCCTGGAAGTCGCAGTACGCCGTGCGCACGCCGCGGAGCGGGCAGCCGTCCGGGTGCGGCATGAGCGGCCACGAGCCTCGACGCGGCCTCGAGAGAGCGCGAGCGAGCGTTCTCCGCGCGTGCTCGAGGGTGGGCTGGTCGAGGGGCACCACCGTGCGCCCGAGCGAGCGGACCTGATCGTAGTAGAGCTCCTCCGTGACCGCGGGCCGGGGGTGACCCTCGAGGGGACCGCGCTCCTCCAGCGCGAGCGCATAGAGCGTGAGCTGAGGGCGAACCAGCGAGCTGGCGATCTGCTTGGCGGTGCCGGCGCTCCCGCCGGTCTTGAAGTCACCCACGCGGTAGCGCGCGCCCGCGTCAGGGACGATCCCGTGTCGCCGATCGATCACGTCGATCGAGCCGCGCACCTCGACGCGCTCCTCGCCCAGTCGGAGCCACAGCGGCTCGCCGTCGTCGCGCGCGCGGCCGAACGCGACCTCGAGACCGACGACCTCGAGATCGCCGTCCCGGTGATACTCGACCGACCCCGCGCTCGCGCGAGCACGCTCGCAGAGCGCGGCCAGGGCGGGCGGCCGCGGGGCCGCCAGGATCGCGCGCGTCACGCCGACCGTCTTCTTGCCCAGGCCCCCCACGACGAGCTCCGGCGCGAGCCGCTCGAGGTCACCGCCCGCGTCGATCAGCGCGGCGAAGAGCCCTTCCGAGAGGTGGGCGCGCTGCGCGGCGCTGAAGGAGGGGCCCAGCGCGTCGAGCGCGCGACCGAAGTCCTCCGTGTCGCGGAGACGACCGAACAGCTCCCGCAGCACGGCCTCCCGCGCCTCGTCGAAGCCCACGATCCGCGCCCGCGCATAGTGGGCCCAGTGGCGGCCCCACCGCGCCGAGAGTCCCGCGCGCGCGGCCACCATCGCCGAGGTCTCCACGGAGGCCGGGCGCTGCTTGGCCTGCTCGTCCAGAGCACCCTGGGTGGCAGCGACGAGGCGCTCCAGGAAGGCCTGGCGCGCGCCCGCGACGGAGGCCGTCGGCACGATCCACCGCACGCCCATCGCCGCTCGCTCGAGGGCCACGTGCATCGCGGAGCCGATCTCGCTCGCGTCGAGATCCTCGGAGATCTCCTCCGGCGCGCGCAGCGCGAGCGCGGACTCCGCATAGGCGCGCCACGAGCACTGCGCGAACGCCGAGAGGCGACTGGCCGAGAGGCGAAAGCCCGGCGGCAGGCCCTCCGCGGTGCCGGGATAGACCCCCACCTCGCCGAGCCAGGCGCGCAGCCGCGCGGGGTGGCGGACCTCGTGACGGTCGAGGTAGTCGGGCAGCGTCTGGCCCTGGCGTCGAAGGGCTCGGCCGCGTAGCAGCCTCCGGCGAGCCGGCGCGGATCCACTCGGCGTCCACCTGGAGCGACGCGTCGTCGGCGTCCCCATCGCCCGTCGCGAGCGCGCCTCGATCGAGGGCCTCGGGGATGGAGAACGAGAGGCCGTGGCTGTGGTGCCGATCTGCGTCGTCCACCTCGAGGTCGAGGTCCACGGGCGGCGCGACCGCGCGCCCGGAGCCATCGTGACTGGTCGCGAAGGCGAGGGACCGAGGCTCGCGCGGGCCGCGCCGCGCCCTTGGCCAGCGCGACGCGCGCTCGAGCACGGTCTCGCGAGGGCTCGGCAGACCCAGGACCCGAAGGTCCTCCGCGCGGAGGAAGGGGTCCGGGCGAGGAGCGGCGCCCAGGCCCTTGTCGTGGACGCCAGCGAGCAGGAGGAGGTCCGAGTCGCGCCCGTCGTAGGCGGGATACGAGAGGATCTGCACCCCGACGTCGATGCGACCGCTCGTGACGGTGCCCTCGAGCGCCTCCGCGTAGGAGTCCGCGTCCGCGGGCTGGAACGGCTCTGCCCGGAGCGCCGCCACGATCGCGTGGCCGTGGCGGTCCTCCGGATCCGAGAGCCTCAGCTCCGCGATCAGCCGGCCGACGTCCGCGAGGGTGCCCGCCGCTCGCATGCCGGGCGAGCGGCGACGCGGGCCCGCACCACCTGACCGCGACCAGCCGCGCGGCCGCGCCGGCCCTCTCGTCCGGGCTCGCGCCGTCGTGATCGCGATCAGCCCGCGACTCGATCTGATCGAGGGACGACCCAGTCGCCGAGCGTCGCGCTCGCGCGGCCGCAGCCCGCGAGGAGGCTGGCGCATCTGCCGGACGGACGCGCGCTGGCCATCCACGCCCGCCACCGGGACGATGCCGGCCGCCGGCGGCCCGTGAGCGAGCACGGGCGTGACCAGCAGGCGGAGCAGATCCTCGTGGTGTACGCGCTCCGCCCCGCGAGACGCGAAGAGCGGCAGGAGCGGCACGAGGAGCGCCGCGAGCGCGTGGCGCGAGAGGGGGGAGACGCCGTCGTCGCCGACCGGCACGCCGTTACGCTGGAGGCCGAGCGGATGCGCTCTCGCTCGCGCTGTCGGACACCAGGACGAGCACGCGGTCGGGCCGCAGCTCGGGGCGGGACAGGATGGTGGCGACGATCGCGCGAGCCTCGGCGGCCACGTCCGGCAGGCGGCGCGCGCGCACCGGCGCAGCGGCGCGGCACGGAGGAGCCTCGAGCGCGACGGCCCCGAGCGCGGCGAGGGTCGCGCGCTCGAAGGGGCCGATGCTGCCGAGCCCCGTGGAGCCGGGCGCGCCGAAGCCGACCGAGAACACCACCGGCGGAGGGGGCGCCGCGAGGATGCGCGCGGCGTGCGTCGCGAGCGGCGTCCGGGACCAGCCCGCCGCGACCAGCGCGCGGAGCGGCGCGGAGAGCGCCTCGAGCGAGACCCCCGCCGCGCTCGAGAGGTGCGCGCGCTCGAGGTGACGGCGGAGGAGCGCCCGCAGCCGCGGCCGGCCCGCGAGGAGCTGCGTCCACACGTGTTTGGCCGGCAGCTCGTCGTCGGCCAGCGGGCCCGGTACGAGCTCCGCCGGGAGCCGCGCGTGGACGTAGCCACGGAGCGTGCTGACCTCGAGCCCGGCGAAGCCGCGCGCCCCGCCCGAGCGCCCGTGGGTCCCGAGCGTGCGGAGGACGCCGCGCACGGACGCGCTCGTGCGACACAGCACCAGCACGTCCTCTCCCCGCTCGAGCGCGCGAGCGATGGGATCGAGCCACGAGGTCGTCATCGAAGCTCCCGCACGCCGCAGACGCTACCACGTGGGCGCTGGCGTCCGGCGCTCAGTCATCGACGTCCCCGCCGCCGCGACCGCTCGGCACATACGCCACGGCGCCGGCCTTCTCCGCTGCCAGGACGCGAGCCTCGAGATCCCGGACGCTGCCGATGCGGGAACCGGGACTGCGCGCCCCGCGGGTCCAGCCCGACCTGGTCTCGGTAGAAGCGCTCGAGGTCGTCCGGGATGGGGAAGCTCTTGCGCTTCATGTAGGTGAAGAGGGCCAGATCGCGCGTGACGAAGCTCCGCGGCGACAGCTCCACGATCCCATCCTCGGTCTCGTCCCAGTCGACGCCGCGCGTTCCGGTCCTGGACCTGGGCCCGCCGTCCGTGACGAAGGCGTCGCCCGGCAGGGCCGGCTGGTCGCGGTCGAGCAGCGGAAACGTGGAGAGCACGTAGGCGAACTCCGGCACCGAGGCCGTACGTGTCGCGACCTCCGCGTCGATCTCTGCAGTCGCGTCGCGCCGACGGGTTTGTCTCCCCGGAGGCCCTCCAGCGACCTGCCAGGTCCGCGCTCCCGCCCCAAAGCTCAAGAGCTCAGGGGATGACAGCGCATGGCGACGTGCCGCACGCAGCGGAGGGCGCGCTGAGCGTGCGCGATGGACGATGGAATCGGCCCTCGGCACTACCAGCGCGGCCGCTTGCACCCAGTTGACGTGAGCACCGGCGCGAAGTCGAAGGACGAAGTCAGCCACAAACGAGTTCAGCACCGCGAGGAGCGCCGGCAGTCGTGCGGCATCTACGGTCAAGATCGGAATCGTGTTACCGCAAGTCTCGCTCGGACCTACAGCCGAGGCGATCAACGTTCGCTCGTCCGTTCCGCGCGCGATGTCGCGGAAGCCAATCCTGACGCCACTGCCAGTCACACCCGCCTCGAGCCGATTGACAAACACACGCGGCACCAGCCGCTTCCCGTTCATGTCGAGTCGTTCCCACCTCTGTGTTGGACCCTCGCCGCCGAGGTAGCGCTGATACGCGGAGTCATAGGCGTGCAGCAGTCGCCCATCGTAGAGGGCTGTGTACCGCTCCAGGGGAAACACGCGGCGCATGCGCTCGTGCTCGCCGGCGTCATCCGGGTGCACGAACCAGCGTCGAGCCGAGCCCTCTCCCCGTGCCGCATCGCTCGAGATAGCCCCGCGCTCG
>JADKAF010000003.1 GCA_016719295.1 Planctomycetota bacterium | reverse complement strand
TTTACCGTATCCGCCTTTACCTCGGACTCGGCTATCGGAGTAGTCTCGGACGCTTTCGTATTCTCGAACTTTACGTTAGGAGCTACTAGCGTTACCGCTAGAAGTCCGACGATTAGATAAATAATATACTTCATAGGTTGCTTATTAAGCTCTCTAATTATACCATTATCGACGCTTCGAGCTTTTAATCTCGGCTCGGTAAGCGGTCTTTACTAAGTTAATAGCTCCGAAGATAGCGATAGCTACGGCTAATCCGAGTACTAGGCGGTCTTCCTGCGTCGTTACGAGGTAATAAGCTATTCCGGTCGGTACGACGATTAAAACGAGCGTACGGACGGTCTTAGCGGTTAATACTACGTTCGATACGAACTTAGTAGCGAGGAAGTTCTTTACGATTCCCTCGGCTTTTTCGTTTAGTTGTTCTTTTGACATCGGGCTGGTCTCCTTGTCTTTTTCGAGTATAGAACTTCTCTACGGTTTTATTAGGCTTTTCGTCCGCTTACGTACCGATAGTAGTCGGCGTTCGGCTTCTCTCCTTACTAGGGAGCTACCTTACGGTAGAGAGGTTCTATACTCGAGTTGTTAATTTTTATCTTAGGTTATTTATTTTTTCTTTAACCTACTATGAGTCTATCACGTTAACGCTTAAATGTCCATAGGTAGAGCGGACTTTCTTTAAAAGACCTCGGTCGCTATCTATTAAATAGCAACCTTTAAGGTCTAATAAGTCGCCTACAGTAAGGCTTTCTAAGGTAAATATCCCACCCATAACCGCTACTTATTCCGTACGATTAGGTTAATATCTCCGAGAGTACACTCCTGTATATCGTCGATAGCGAGGATAGGATAGCCGAGGTTAATAAAGTTCGGGGCTTCGAGCTTACTAGCGTAACGCCATACGTAAGGGTCGAGACCGAGGCGATTACCGATAGTCTCGGCGTACTTCTTACCGCCTCCGGACCATACGACTATCTTTACGTTCTTAAACCGGCTAAACGTCTTTAGGATAGCTAGAATCTCGTCGTACGGTACTTCTTTCTCCGAGACGACGCTATGCTCTCTATCGGGGTCGGCGTTAGTTATTAGCGTACCGTCTATATCGAACGCTACTATAGTTTTAATCATTAGAACGGAATCTCCTCTTTATTATCTTTTTCTCGCTTCGCTTTCTCGATAAACTTAATCGTCTCCGGTTGAGTAATACGAGCGTCGTCGAGCTTCGAGGTAATCTCTATCTCCATACGAGGATTCTCTCGGTCGACGTAGACTCCGCTTCCGTCGTGGCTAGCGACGATAGTATAGTTATCGTCCGTTAAGACGTTTAGCTCGACGAGTACGTCCTGTATTCCCTCGTAGAGAGCCGATAGGTCGACTTTACCGGTAGTATCCATATAGAAGCGACAGGCGAGGTTAACCGGAAAGTCTATCTCGATACTCGGCTTCTGTAGGTTAATCTGCGGTATAGCGTCTTTATGCCATTGTTTATAGGCTTTCGTATCGACCTTTTTCGGGTAGTACTTACCGGTCTTACTTCGAGCTAAAACAACCGCTTGGTTGTTCTTCTTTACTCGGGGTACTCCGAGTATCGTTAGGTTCGCTAATAACATTAGTCGGCTCGCTTTCTTTCTTTAGTTCGCACTTAGACCAGTCGGCGTTACAGGTAATATCGGACGGAGGGTAACAGCCTTTCTCCATAGCGTTCTCGTAAAACGGACATTGTCCGTACGTACCGATATAGCTCTCGGGGTCTCCGGCTACGACCGGCTTATTAGTAAAGGGGATTCGCTCCGGTAGCTTTTCGGTCTCGGAAGCCGCACTCGTAGGCTCTACCGGCTCGAAGCCGATAGGAGCGAGTACGAGAGCCGTAACGATAGCGAACGCCGTTAGAGGGATTAGTAGTAGCTTATTTTTCATAGTAGTAGTTATTCCTCTCTACAGTCGGATACCGACTGCGGATAATACTCGCACCAGTTAACGAATCTATCTATAACCGGATACCAGTAAATTATTAAAGCGATAAAGATTAGTCCGAGGAACGCTAGGATTCCTACGATAATCTTACTTAGTATTTTTAGACTTTTTTTCACGTTTTACCCTCCGTACCCTTTTTCTTATATCTAGCTCGGAAGCTAGAGGTTCGAACTTTAGTTTAAACTTTTCGAGGGAGCTTTTTCGCTTTCGGTCGACGGCTTTTTTCTCCGCCTTTAGCTCCGGCTTCCTTAGCCGTCTCGGGGTCGAATTGCCCCGAGTGCTTAGGGTAGCTTTTACGCTTAGAACGAATCTTACGATAGTAATCAGGGTCGTCTCGAGTAAGCTTTTCTTTGATTTTCTTACCGCCATTTATAGTACCTCCCATAGTCTTATACTCCTACGCTAACTTTTTTAGTACGCCTACTTATTTTACCGCCTTTCGCTCCGGCGATACGAGCGAGTTCGGGGTTTGCGGCGAATCCGCCGGTATTACCGTTACGACCGCCGATAGCTCCGATACGTCGGTAAAAGTTCGGGTCGTTCGCTAGATTCTTTTCTGCGGCTTTTTTACCGCCTAACTTTGTTCCTGCCATTTTAGTAATCTCCTTTATCTGATTTTTTTAATAGCCTAAATATACAATCCCTGTAACCGTTTAAGGTCTCGGGAGTTCGGGTCTTGGAATAGCATATCGCCTTTACCGATTAGTTCTTCCGCTCCGGACTCGTCGAGGATAATTCGAGAGTTAACTTCCGAAGTCGTAGCGAACGCTATCTTAGTCGGGATATTCGCTTTAATTAGACCGGTAACTACGTCCGCCGACGGTCGCTGTGTCGCTAGTATTAAGTGGATACCTACCGCTCGGGCTTTCTGAGCGATTCGGATAATCGAGGTCTCTACGTCGGGTAGAGCGTCCTCTTTAAGTTCCTTAATTAGACCGGATACGTCTTTCTGGGTAATCTTCTTACCGGCTAGTAGCTTAAATGCGGCTAACTGGTTAATCTGATTCGTAAACGCCTTTATATCGAGGTCGGTCGAGCCTTGCTTCTTAGCCGACATCATTAAGTCGGCGAACTCGTCGATTAGAACGACGTAGCGAGGGAGCGGAGCGTTCTTAGCGTTATACTCCTCGAGGTTCTTTACTCCGGCTTTAGCGAGTACCTTATAGCGGTCTTCCATTAGCTTAACGGCGTAATCGACTACCTCGATAGCTCCGGCGTTCGTAGTAACGATAGGTCGGTCGAGGTGCTTTAACTTAGAGTATCCGGCTAGCTCGACTTCTTTCGGGTCGACTAGGATTAGCTTTAGAGCGTCCGGCGAGTTCTGCTTCGTTAGAGCGGTTAGGATTACGTTTAGCATTACGGATTTACCGCTACCGGTAGCTCCGGCTATTAGTAAGTGAGGCATATCGGCGAGGTCTTTATAGTGGACCTTACCGAATACGTCGATTCCGATAGGGATATTCGTCGTTCCTTTCTGATAGTGCGACTCTACGAGGTCGACTCGCTTTCGGTTCTTAGACGGTACTTCGATACCGACGAGGTTCGTACCTCGAATCGGAGCTTCGATACGTACGCTCTCCGCTCCTAGAGCGAGAGCTATATCGTTACCGACTCGGGATATTTTCGACATCGGGATACCTCGGCTCGGCTTTAGAGTATACTTCGTAACCGACGCTCCGACGAAAGTCTCGGACATCTCGACCGGCATAGCGAACTCTTGTAGCTTAAAGCGGATACGCTCCTCGTCCGATAAGTCCTTATTCTCGACTCGCTCGGTAGCGGAGGCGACGTAGTTCTTATCGACGAAAGTCTTTTGCTCTACCTTATGCTTAACGGCTACCGGAGCTTCCGTACCGATAATTCCCATACGGAAGCTATCGAACGAGTTTTGTCCGTTAAAGTAGTCGTTAGGATTCGGTAGGTAGATAGAAGCCGGAGAGCTAATACACTTCGTCGTATCGTTATAGAGCTTATAGAACGTAGCGAAGTCGCCGTAAATCGTTCCCTCTTTAAAGTCGATTACGTAGTCCTGTATCTGCGGAGTATTATCTTTATTCTTAGAGATTTTACACTCTCGGAAGATAACTCGAGCCGGAGCTTCGCCGAACTTCGCTTTAACGATATGGTAGTAGAACATAGCCTGTAAGAACTTACCGAAGTCCGTTACGTCGGGGTCGGTATAGCCTTTCGTAAACTTCCAGTCGACGACCTCTATCTCGGAGAGTTTATTCCTAGAGATTAAGTCGATTTTAGCTTTCGCCGGTAAAGGTAGCGTATTACCGTCTATAGTCTGAATCTCGGTAGTAATCGAGTATTCGACTCCTAGTATCTCGTGATACTGCGGAAGCTCCTCGAAGAAGAATCGGGTAGCTTGTTCGAAGTCTTTTAGTATTTTCTCTTTAGAGCCGGTCTTACCGTAATCTATCTCGGTATGGCTAACGGAGTCGATATAGTCGTATCCGGCTTGGATACTCTCGGCTTCGTCTTTACCGTTCCCGAAGTACGCCTCGGCTACCTTATGGCAAGCCGTACCGACGACTCCGCTAGGGCTCATAGGGTCGTCGTAAACTTTAAGGATATACTTCTTCTTAAAGTTTAGCGGATTACTTAGTAACGCCGACATACTAGAGTAACTCCAGTAGTCTATTTGTGGTTCCATAGGGCTGGTCTCCTATTTAGTTTATGACTCTCTTAGTTTATATCGTAAACGCTTAGTTGTAAAGCTTTATTTTTTATTAAGCTTACTAATCTCGTGCTTCCGCTCTATCTCCGAAAAAGCGATTAGGTCTAGTAGCGACATCTTACCGCTTTTAGAGAACTTCTCGAACTCGTCGATAGGCTTCGGAATCCACGCTTACCGTCGGCGACCAGTCAACTACCAATAGTCGCATTACTTAGCCTCCTCGACCGTTACGTAGTCCGTAGTAGCGAGCCAGTCCGTAAACTCCTTAAAAGTTACGGTCTTATTATCGTCTCCGGATATTAGCTTTATTAGTCGGTCGTAAAGGTCTAGGGCTTCGCCGAAGTCGTCGAGAGCGATACGATTCTTAAATACGATATTACCGTTTTTAGTCTCGATATTCATTATTTTTTATCCGCTTCCCGACGAGCCTTAGACTCGGCGATTTTACGAGCTAGCTTTTCTTTCGGGGTCTCCTCGGGAGTAGTAGCCTTAGCCTCGTCTTTAGGAGGGTCTCCGGCGACTGGTTCGGCTTGCGGAGCTTCCGCTTCGGTAGGCTCTTTCGGAGACTGGTCTACGCCGTCCTCGACGGTCTCTCCGTCGATTACGTTCTCTTTATCAGACTTACCTTTATCTTTAGCTTCGTCGGAATCGTCGACTATCGACTTGTCGTTATCGACGTATTTATAGCCGTCTTCTTCTACTGCGGCTTGGTCGGCTAGGATAGCTTCCTGTAGCGTAGTAGATAACGCTCCGTACTTAGAGATAAGGAGCTTTAGAACAGTCTTCTTAGCCATTACGTCGAACTGGTCGTTCCAAAGTCCGTAACCCTTAGCGAACGACTTAGAGTACTTTTTGGCGTGGGCGGTTAGCTCGTCGACCGACATATAGAGTTCTTTCTCGAATCCGTTTAGGAGACGGAAGTACCCGAGGTAGCCGACGACCTTTAGCTTAGAACGCTTCGCTTCGTCTTGCTCGAACTCTAGGTTAATCTCGCCGGAGCGACGGTCGAGTCCGAGGTATTCTCCCTCTCGAACGTCCGTAGCGTTAATACGCTTAAATTGTCCGGAACGCTGGGCTAACTGGATAAAGCCTTTATAGCCTAGTTGGAACTGGGCGGTCATTTGCCAACGCTCGGTAGTACGAACGAAGCTACCGCCGTCGGCTTTTTGTACGGTCTCTTTCGTCTTAACCTTATTATTATAAGGAATTATATAGGCGAAGCCGAGGTTAGGGTCGATAGGTAGCGATAACGCCGAGGCGGTAATTGCCGCTTTAATAATCGACTCCGGCGGACAGTCTTGTAATACCGGATTCGTATTAACGACGCTTAGAAGCGAGGTCGTAAAGTTACCGGCGTTATCTCCGCCGAGGCTCTGTTCGATAACCTCCTATTACCTCCCGGAACGGATATAGCCCTATAGCGATACGGAGTGGTTTATTATCTACATCATAAGGGTTAGCCTCTTAGTTATTAGTTGTATTATTAGTATAACTCGTAATCGCTTATTTTGTAAAGCGTAATCTTAATAAAAAGACCGACGAGCTATAAAGCTACGTCGGTTCTTTCTTCTCGAATCATACGATTAGACTCTCGCCACGCCGTACCGGACTTATCTTTAAAGAATCCGTTACGTTTAGCTATTTGTCTTCGTTGCTTTCGACTTCCTGTTCGGAACGCTAGCTGTTCCTGTTCCCTTGCCGTTAGCGGTCTTTGGGGTACTTCGCTTTCGGCTCTTTGGGCTTCGGCTTCCTCCGAGGTTAGGCGTATTTTCGTTACTCGGTTTTTCATTAGACTTATTACCTTTCTTAGCCTTAGAGACTTTTTCGACGCTAAACTCGATAGTCTCGGTCTTTACTATTTTACTACCGCCGACGGCTTTAGACATATTCTCGAGGAGTTCGAACTGTAGCTCGATTAGGTCTTCGAGGTGCTTAATCGTCATATCTTTAAGAGCGTTAACTAGGATAAAGATAATAAAGATTCCGTAGAGAGGTAGTACGTACCAATGCTGTACGACTATAGCGAAGATAATCATACCGACTAAAAATAGTAGGAATATTATTATTAGTATTCCTATATTATCGAGTCCTTTCGTTTTATACCATAGGCGATAACTCCTCCTCGGCGTAGACGTTTAGAACTCCCTCTATCGTCCGCCGGTAGTAGGGTCGATACCGAATATCCTCTCGGATACCCTTATCGTTAATCCGTCCGTAGACTTGGACCGTATTACTACGGAAGCTAGAGCTATCGTCGAGAGGAAGCTCGACCTCGATAGTCTCTCCGAGCCGGTAGATAGTTAGCCTAATCATTTAGCCAACTTACCGCTTTAGGAGCGGACGGAATCTCTCCGCCTAGTTCGGTTTGATTAGGATTAGTTCGAGCGTACCCGAGATAGTCGTACCACTCCTCCTCGGAGATTTTTCGCTTACGCCGGACTTCGGGGTCGGTCGGTAGGTACTTCTTTTCTTCGTTCTGTATCTTAGCTCGAATCCGTTTTACGTTATCTTCCCGAGGTAGGATAAAGAGAGCGTCGAGGAATATACCGCTCTTATCGCCTTGCGACGTATCGAGTACGTAGTCCGGATAGTATTTAATCCAGATAGCTATAGTTAGCTTAATATCGCTATTACGAGTCTCCTCGTTATCTTTTAGGACGGTCTCGACCATATCTCGAAGTTTAACTTTACTAGCCATAATTTAGGTCTCCTTATATTCTTCGGTTATCGTTTTAGGGTCTATATCTAGCTCTCGGAGTATCGGTAGAACGTCGAGAACTAAATCGCTTCCGTTATAGGATATTCCGTTAATAGAGCCGTCGGTAAAGTAGTCGGAGTTATGCGACTGTAGTAGGTCGCCGAGGTCTCCGATACTAGCCGGATAGATAAACGCCAGTAATTGTTCTCTCGGCGTAATACCGGACGACTCCGAGTATTTAAAGTGCCGGTATTCGTCTACGTGTACCCGAAACCAACGAGCGATATTATCTATCTCCTCGGCTTCGTATTCTTCTTTTAGAGTAACCATTATTCCGTAACCTCCCATAGAAAGATAAATAAGTTAGTAGTTCCGACTCCGCTAAAAAATAGTAAGTCGATAATTAGAAAGGTAATCGAGACCGCTCCGAATACGGCGAATCCGTTACCGATAGCTTCGTATAGTCGAGCGAGTGTACGAGGCTTTACGCCGGTTCGGTAGTTATAGATACTAAGCATAGCAAGCCTCGGCTTCCCTAGCGTCCTCTAAGTTACCGATATAGGCTTCGATAAGAGCTTCGACCTCGAAGTCCTCTAGGTCGTCGTTATGACAGTCGGAGCAGTATACGCTATAGCTTCCGCCGCAACCGCAGTCCGGAAGACCGTTAGAGAATCCGCTACAGCAAGGAGGCTCTATCTCCGCTAGTTCGTGGTCGCACTTAAAGCCGGTATCTCCCTCTCGGAGCGAATACGAGCTTACCTCTATCTCTTTTACTTTAATTTTCATACCCTTATACCCCTTTTTATTTTTAGATTTTTTCTTCGATTAGTATATTACCGACGAGAACGTCGTAGCTACTCGGAGCGACGAGCGGATTCGGTAGTAGTCCGAGGTTCTTACCGTCCTCGTTAACGTAGACCGTACCGGTCGTCTTAATCCCGAAGTCTTCCGGTCGAGGTAGGACTTGGATAAATCCGCCGACGTTAAACTGTAGAGAATCGAGCGAGAGCTTCTCGGTCTTAAACTCCTCTATAGAGCCGTCGGCTTTTAATACTTTGTACTTATACATAGGGCTGGTCTCCTAATAATTTGTTTGTACCTCTATAATACTACGTTAACGGTTAATTAGTAAAGGACATTATCGCTTAATTGTAATTTATATAGGGTATAGATTATATTTATTACTGTAGTACGAGGCGATTCTATCTCGATAGAGGCGGTTATGCCGTCCGGCTGGTCTCCGGTCGTCTCGTCTACACCTAGAAAGCTATGGAAGAATTACGAATAGTAGATACCGATAACGTAGTATTTATCGACGAATATCCGGAACTCGCTAAGAGGGTATGGCTTCGGCGTTTAGCTCGAGATAGGTCTTTAGGACGTATAGCGAGTCGAGAGTCCGAGCTTAATTTAATTATCTTCCCGACCGAGGAACGACCGGATAGTCCGGCGTAGTCGCTATTTACAAGCCGTATATTCCCACGCTATACTAAGTCTTACCTACGTAAATAATCTCTTTATAAGAGAGGGTAGTAGGAAACATTTACGAACAATTCGAAGATATGAAAAAAGGACTCGCTAAAGTCCTAGATTCGTTGGAGGGTATGAAACATTTACTCTCTAATTTTATCCCGAGGAACTTCGTAAGTCAACCCCTAGTAAAACAGAGGTAGACAGGACGCTAGTTAGGCGGACGACCGGAAGCCTCGGAGAGTAACGTCTCTAAACTCGCCGGTAAAGGATAGGTTACTAGGCTATCGAACTAATTAACTCGGGTGCTTCGCCTGTAAATAGAAGCCTTTATACGATAGTAAACGTACGTACCTTAAAAAATCTAATTCGCTTAAAAGATACGATTAACGGCGGTCGACCCTCGTAAGAGGTACGATTAACGCTAGTCTACTCTCGA
This sequence comes from Planctomycetota bacterium, assembly GCA_016719295.1. GTDB lineage: Bacteria > Planctomycetota > UBA1135 > UBA1135 > JADKAF01 > JADKAF01. Next base: position 21,438 of record JADKAF010000003.1, on the reverse strand, counting down.
TAAAACGGTATTTAACGCTAATAGAGTCGGAATAAAAGGACTATTACGCTAGAAGAATCCCTTACTATCGGTAAAGCTGTAGTTAGGACGAGTCGATACTATACCCTCAAGCCGGAGGCTTAAGAAAAAGGAGGGTCTTTTAGCGTGTCTAAAATATGCTATCATTATTCTATGACTAAGGAGACCAGTCTTATGAAAGTAGAAAATCTATTAACCGTTAAACGCTATTACTATAAGGGTATCGGAGTTAACGTACGTCTCGACTACGCTAATAAGACCGTCGATATAGTCGAGTGGGATAAGCGGAAGAACGACTACGTTCCTAAAGACTTTACTTTTACCGGTCGTACTCTCGAGTATATGAACGGTTGGCGACTAATTATACAAGCGATAGATAACGCCGTCGTCGAAGCTAAAAAAGAACTCGAAGCGGTAAAAGAAAAAGAGACCGAGCGATTCCTCGATTACCATTTAGCTTTATCCGAAGCTCTTAAGAAAGAGAAGTAATTTTTATGTCTAAAAAGATTAACTTTTTTAAGGAGAACGGTGTTACCTACGCTAACGTCTCCGACCTATTCCTCTATAAAGATAATCCTCGAGACGTAGAGGCTAAGGACTTCGAGCGTCTTATAGAGCAGATTAAACTTGGAGAGCATAGTACGCTTCTCGTTACTACCGAGGGAGAAGTTCTCGGCGGTAATACCCGACTCCGAGCGTATCAAAAACTCGGTAAAGAGCGAGCTAAAGTCGTCGTCGTATCTATCGTCGAAACTTCCGCCGGAGTACATATCGTAATAGACGATAAGAAGTCCGAGCGTACGTTCGATAGCGTCGACCAAGCTAAGATAGAACTCGCTTTATCGCATAACGATTCTATCGGTACTAATAACGAACTAAAGCTCGCCGAGCTAATGACTCTAAATAAAGTTAATACCGAGGTCTATTCCGTAGCGACTAAGATTACGCCGGTCTCCGAGATAGTTAACCGCCTTTCTCCTAGCGAAGACGAAGACGCTTCGCAGGAACTAAACGCCGACGACTACTTAAACGAAGATAAAGACGTTATAAACTGTCCTCGTTGCGAGTTCGAAATACCTATAAGCGAGGCTCTAATCGAACGAGTCCGAGAAATTATAAAAGACCGTGAGGGTAATTAGCTTATTCTCCGGTATCGGCGGTAGCTCCGAGGGGTATATCTCCGCCGGAGCGACCGTTCTAGCGTCGGTAGAGTTCCTCGACTACCAAGCTAAGGTATATAGAGATAACCACCCCGAGACGAGGCTCTACGAGGAGGATATTCGTAAGCTCGACCCTCTCGAAATTATTAAAGACCTCGGATTAAAGGTAGGCGAACTCGACGTACTCGACGGCTCTCCGCCTTGCTCTAGCTTTAGCGTCTCCGGTAAAGGTTCTAAAGGTTGGGGGCAAGCTAAGAATTACGGTAATAAAAAGCAAGTTACGGACGATTTATTCTTCGAGTATATCCGGTTCGTCGACGCTATCCGTCCTAAGTTCTTCGTCGCCGAAAACGTAAAAGGTCTAATCCTCGGTAATAATAAAGCCTACCTTAGCTATATCTTAAAGAGCTTCCCGAAAGAGTACCGGATAAAGATATTCCTCCTAAACTCTAAGGACTTCGGAGTACCGCAGAGCCGTAACCGAGTCTTTATTATCGGAGCGAGGCGAGACGTAGTAGGCGAGAACTTCGACCCGAGTCTAAAACGCCGTCCGCCGATTACCGCCGGTCGAGCCTTAGAGGGTATCGTTCCGACGAAAGCCGAACTCGAGGAAGCGAATATCGAGAAGTATTCTATTTACCCGAAGCTTAAAGCTCTTAAAGCCGGAGAGTCGGCGTTTAATCTCGTTAAAGCGAATCCGTACCGTCCGAGTCCGACTATAACCGCTACTATCGGCGGTAGAGGCTCTAACGCTTTACATCATTGGGATAATCGTCGCTTTACCGTCGCCGAGCTTAAACGACTAGCCGGTATCCGAGACGACTTTACTTTCGATTCCGTCGACCCTAATAGAGCGAGAGAGGGTATCGGACGAGCCGTTACTCCGCCGGTAACGGAAGCTATAGCTAATTCTATAAAGGAGATATTAGAAAATGACTAAAAAAGAAAACGAGCCGGTACAAGTCCGACGTTCGACCTTTCGAAGAAGTTTAGCTTCTCCGATCGTAGAGGGATTCGATGACCATATCTCGCCTAGATATCCCGAGACTACGACCGGCTATGAGCGACGGTACTCGCTCTCGCCGACTACTTTATCATCGGCGGTAAGAGAGTCTACGATATAGGCTGTTCTACCGGCTAAGTTAATAACCGCTCTCGATAGTAAGTACGCTGGCCGAAAGTCCGAGTATATCGGGTATCGATGTTAATCATAACTTCGCTCAGGACTTCGCCGATACTCAGACTGTTAAGTTCAATAAGGCCGATGTAACGAGAGGCTATAACTTCTCCGAGGCGAGCCTCATACTATCGCTCTTGAGCCTCGACGACGGCTACGGCTTTATAATCGCCGAGAAGACCTACCCCGACTCCGCTTTCGCCTATAAGGTACTCGAGTCCGCTCGAGCGACTATAAGACCGACTTCTACTCCGATACCGAGATACTAGCCGACGAGCGTAGTCTTCGGGATATAATGCGACCCTTTACCGAAGAACGGCTTATGAGCGAGCTTAAAGAACGATTCTCGTCCGTCTCTACGATATGGGCGTACTATAACTTTAAAGCGTACTTGTGTATTAAATAGGGGGATATTATGACGGAGACTAGCGAAAAAACGAAGAAAAGAAAGTTCCGTAAACCGCCGAGCGGATATAAGCTAGGCGACGCTATGCCGGAGTCGCTCCGAGCTATCGGCTTAGAATACCGAGAGAGCGTTAAACGTGATAAACTTAGAAAGTCAAATAATAAAGGAGACCAGCGTTATGGCAAAAGACCAAACAGCACCAGAAGAACAAACTAACCCGACTACTCCCGAAGCGGAAGCTCCGGTTCAAGTAGAAAAAGAAGCTCCTAAGAAGCCTCAAGCGGTTATTAAGGTAGTAGCTATCGATATCGACGAGGAATACACCGAGCCGGAGGGTTGGGTTCTTAAAGAGATTCACTCGGTAGACGTAGAGAGCGGTAAGTTCTTCGGCGTACTCGTAAAGGTACTCGACTACCCGACTCCTGGCGTCCGAGCTTCGCAAAAAGTAAACCTAAAGAAGTAGGTTCTACAATGCTAAAGGATTACTCCGACGGATTTTTAATAACCTTAGCTATGGCGGTATTCTTTTTAAACGTACCGCTAGCGTGGGTATTCTACTTCGCCGGACTCTATCTCGTCTCTATGACGATAGTAAGTATCGGTACGTTCGTCGTATTCTTTATCTTCTACGAACTAGAGACTCGAAATACTCGAAGCTAAATAGTAGTACAATAAAACTATGGTAAAGACTAACTCTAAGAAGACTCCGGTAAAAAAAGCACCTGTTACTAAAAAGGGGTCTTCTAAGAGTGGTCCTAAAAACGTAGATTGGTATTCGGCTCGAAAAGATTATCTCGGCGACTCTACTTTAAGCCTCGACGATATAGCGAAGAAGTACGGCGTTAGTAAGACGGCGGTAGGTAATCGAGCTAAAGCGGAAGACTGGACGAATCTTCGACAAGACTTGTACGAACGAGCGTTTACTAAGTTTACCGAGAAGCTCCTCGACGAAAAGAGTTCGGCTAATAACCGACACTTAACGCATTGGCAGAACTTACAGGCGTTAGCGAATAACTCTATCGTCGATTTAGCCGAGCGTAATTACGAGCGTAATAAAGCCGGACATCTTATCCTAGTCGACGGTAAACCTATACCGAAGCCTCTTAATACGTTCGTCCTAGAGAAGTTAGCGAAAACATTAAAGATAGCTATAGACGGCGAAAGAGTAGTCCTCGGTCTACCTACGAGCGTCTCGGCTATTACCGACCCGACCGGCGGTAGCGTATGGAGTGGGTTCTCCGATATGGTAAAGGCGGCAGAAAAGGTATTATCAGAAAATGGACAAGAATCAAGCGGAGGCGATACGTAAGCTTCGAAACGCCTCTAAAATATCTCCTCCCTTTTTTAACGAGTGGATATTAGGCGGTTCTTTCTGGTCGAAGCAAGAGGAGATTATTCTCTCGGTTAGAGATAACCGCTATACGACCGTCCGAGCTTGCCACGACGTAGGTAAGACGTATATCGCCGCACGTACCGCTCTATGGTTCTTATACTCGCACCCTCGCTCTATCGTCGTTACGACCGCTCCGACTATGCGACAGGTAGAGAACTTACTCTGGAGAGAGCTACGTTCGGCTCACGAAGCAAGCCGGCAACCTCTCGGCGGAGAGCCTTTAAAGACCCGATTAGATATTAGTCCGGACTGGTACGCTATCGGAGCGTCGAGCGGAGACCCCGATAAGCTACAGGGATTCCACGCCGCAAGCGGAGATATTCTTATTATTATCGACGAAGCCGCAGGAGTTAACGAGGACGCTTTCGAAGCTATCGAGGGTATGATGACTTCCGAACAGGCTCGTATGCTAATGATAGGAAACCCGACCTCCGACTCCGGTAGCTTCCGAGCGTCGCACCACTCGTGGACGTACGCTAATAAAATCCATATCTCGGTATTCGATACGCCGAACTTCGTTAATAACGGTATTAAGAACGTAACCGACCTCGCCGAAGCGAATCTCGATAAGGTCGAAATAGTTAATCCGTACCTCGTCTCTCCTCGGTGGGCTCAAGAGAAAATAGATACTTGGGGTATAGATAGTCCTATGTTCCAAGCTCGTGTACTCGGTAACTTCCCGAGTCAGTCGGTTAATACGGTTATTCCGCTTAACTACGTCGAGCTAGCCTACGAGAAAGAGCATATCGAGAAGCTTAAAAATAAAGGTGGTCCGCTACGCCTCGGAGTCGACCCTGCTCGATTCGGTAACGACGAGACCGTTATTACGCCTCGCTACGGCGGTTATATACCGGAGCAGATTATTAACTCTAAGGAGGATACGCAAGCTACCGCCGGACGAGTAAAGCAGTTTAACCGACCTCGACCGGTCTTTATCGGTATCGACGTAGACGGACTCGGAGGCGGTGTTTACGATAAGCTACACGACGACCGAATCGACGGAATCGCCGAGATTTATAACAATAGTAAGGCTTTACCGGACGCTACCGGTCTTACGTTCGCTAACCTCGCCTCGCAGTTATGGTGGAGAGCTAGAGAACTCTTTATCGCCGGAGAACTCGCTATCCCGAAAGATGATAAACTAGTAATGCAATTATCTACGAGACGCTATAAGTTTACCGGTAGGGGCTTAACGGTCGAATCTAAAGACGATTGGAAAGCTCGCTTTAAGGGTAAATCTCCCGACCGAGCGGACTCGCTTATTTACTCGCTAGCAGATATACTTAGCACAGAAAGAGAGGCTAGGGCAAGTACCGGACGAGACACTTCTTCGAAAATTAAAGACCGTATGAGAGAATAAAAATAAGGAATATACTATAAATATGAAATTAGGACCAATAAGTATAAATCTAGCGAAACCTACGCCTCCTCAGACCGGAGTCGAAGTCGGTACGTCGACCGTCGGTAATCTTCCTAGTCTCCTACAAGGAGAGTTTATCGACGTATCTAAGATTAAGGTCGCCGACTTTAAGAAAATGCTCGATAACGACGGTACGGTTCAAGCTTTATATAATACGATAGTAATGCCTATTCTCGGTAGTAATTGGTCTATCGAATCCGACGAAGATACTCCCGACGGTAATAAACAGTCCGAACTCGTCGAGTCTTGGCTTCGTACTCCGCCGCATAAAGGCGGTATGTCGACTCCGTTCGACCTCGTTATAGCTCAAGCTCTCCGAGGAGTCGTAGAGGGTTACTCCGGCTTCGAGAAAGTCCTAGAGATTAAGGACGGTTATATCGTCTTCCGTAAAATAGCTTGGCGAGACCCGACTACTATCGCTATGCTAGCCGACCCTCGAGGCGGATTTAACGGCTTTAAGCAGAGAGCCTTTATCGGCGACCGCTACGAAGAAGTAACTATCCCTCTCGAGCGAGCGTTCCTCTATACGTACGGTAAGGAGTTCCATAACTTAAAAGGTCGTTCCGCTTTTACGTCGGCTTATTCTAGCTACGATAAGAAGCGTCGGCTTTATTACCTATCGGAGCAACAGGCTCAAAGCGACGCTCTAAAGATTAAAGTCGTTACCGGTAAAGAGAAAGCGAATCAAGACGAGCTAGACGCTACCGTAGAAGCGGTCGACGAACTCGGCTTTAAAGCTACCGTCGGTCTTCCGAACGGCTATAGCCTAACGGCGTTAAATAACGCTACGGCTATGGACTTACTACCGCTTATCGAACATCATAACGCCGAAATGGCTCGAAGCGTCCTCGCTATGTTTATTCTTCTCGGTACAGGCTCTAAGACCGGCTCTTACTCGTTATCTCAAGACCAGAGCGACTTCTTTATTCAGGCGTTAATGGCTATCCGAAAGTCTCTCGAGAATCATATTACAAGCTACCTTATTAGCGACCTTTATAGCTATAACTTCGAGAAGCCGGTATACGGTACGTTCCGCTTCGAGGATATTACCGATTCTACTATCGAACTATTAAAGCAAGTCTTTATTAAGCTAACCGAGAAAGACCGACTCCCTCAAGAGGTAATCGACGGCGTAGTTAAGCGAGTAGCCGATAAGCTCGATATAGACCTCGATAATCTCGAGAAAGCTACTACCGGTAAGGATACGGAAGTTACCGACGAAGAAGAAGCTAACTCGGACGCTATCGTCGAGAACTCAAAAAAAAAAGATAGTACTTCGCTAAGTACCGACGGTTGGCGTCGAGACCTTACTCCGGCGGAGACTCGGGTTAATTTTACCGGTATCGAGAAGAAGCTTAATAGCCTCGAGAGCGAGTTCGAGCGTACGGCTCGACCTATCTACGACGATATAGTTAATAAGGCTCTCGTTAAGATTAACGGCTACCTCGACGACGGTAAGTACGAATCTATTACCGAGAAAAATATCTTCGACGAGAATCTTCGTAATCAGTACGTACGAGCTATTAAAGAATCCGGTCTCGAAGCGTATATCTACGGTAAGAACGGAGCGAGCGACGAGCTAGATAAGAAAGCTCCGCCTACTCCGGTAGAGTCTCGTAACTTCTTTAGGGATAACGCTAAGAGCGTAGCCGATAAGCAATTCGCCGACCTACTCTTTAAGGTTAATTCGAAAGTCGCCGAGGGTCGACGTAAAGACCAACTCGATACGAGCCTCTCTATCGGAGAGATTATCGCCGGTATTAGCGGTATCTTTAGCGACTTCTACTCGAGCGTTATCGGTCTTACCGCCTCCGCCGTCGTAGCTATGGGCGTTAATAAAGGTCGTAAGGACGTATTCGAGCGATACTCCGAGGACGTATACGCTTACCAGTACTCGGCTATTCTCGACGAAAAGACCTGTACTCTATGCGACGGCTTAGACGGAATCGTCCTCGACGAAGACGAATATAAGCGAACGGAATACGACCCTCCGGTACATCATCACTGTAGGTGTATATGGGTAGCGATTCTCGTAGAGGAACTAGAGCCTCCGGCTATTACCGGCGTACCTAACGGACTCCCTGCTCCTAGCTTGTCTATTTTTAACGATAATGTAGTATCATTAACATAGGAGAAAAAATAATGCCTAAAACTAAATACGGAAACGTCTTACAGTTCGCTACAGAAGATACGCAGAAAGCGTCTTTTAACGGTAGCGTCTTTCGTAAGCAATTAGTAAAGTTCGGCGTATGGGAGAATCCGGACTATCCTTGGTTCTCGGACGACCCGAAAATGACTTTAGACGAAGCTTGGGCGGAGCAAATCGTCGAAAACTTTAACGCCGGTAATCTAGGCTCTAAAGTACCAGTACCTCTTAATCATACCGACGACGTTAAGGCTAATACCGGCGAGCTAGTCGGTCTCGAAATCGTAGCCGGAGACGGTCTATACGGCGACCTCGAGATTCGAGACGCTAAAACTATCGAAGACCTCGATAACGGTCTTATATTCGACGTATCTATCTCTTTCGTATGGGATTTAGTCCGACAAGACGACGGAAAGCACTACGGACCAACGCTTCTACACGTAGCTCTAGTTAATACTCCTTACCTTATCGGTATGAGTGCTTTCGAGAAAGTCGGTGCGGCGTTAAGTAAATTAAATAAATCCTTTAAGCCTGTAGGACTATCGCTTAATAACGGCGGTGCTATAATGCTTTCAAGGACTAAGATAAAGGAGTTAGCAAACGTGGACGAATCAACCGTAAAAAATGATAAAGACTTCGACGTTACCGTTACTTATAAGGACGGCGACGAAGATAAAGAAGTCGTAGTTAAAGCTGGCGAAGAAATCGTCGTACCTACAGAGGTAGCCGAAGAAGTTACGACACAAATCGCCGACGCTGTAAAGCCGGAAGACGAAGATTCTTCTAACGAAGATGAAAATAAAGACGACGACGCTAATAGCGACGACGACTCTAACTCCGATTCTAACGACGAAAACGCCGACGACGATTCTTCCGACGAGGAAGAAGACGAAGACGAGAAAGACCCTAAAAAGGCTCTCGCTAAAGCGAATCTTCGTAACGCCGAACTAACAGTCGAGAAGCGATACGGCGAGCTTCTATCCGCCGGTAAAGTTATTCCGGCTCAGAAAGATAAAATCCTCGGTCTCGCTAAATTAGGGCAAGGCGTTAAGCTCTCTACCGCTAACGGTAGTAAGCTCGACCTCGCTACGGTCGTCTTCGATATTCTCGAAGCCGGTAACGTAAAGTTCTCTACCGACGAGAACGGCTCTAATAAAGAGGACGAGAACGCCGATAACGATAGCTCTAACGACGGCGGAGCTAACGACGATACCGATAAGAAGCCGTCCGAATCACTTTCAGAAGCTGAACTGGCAGGATTTAAAGCTGTCGGAGCAGACCCCGCTAAAATGGACGAGCTAGCGGAGAAAGACCCAGTCTTTCGTGAGGCTCTAAAATCATTAAGTAAAAGATACGAAAAGAAAGGTAACTAGTCATTATGGCAGATACTACTACTCGTCGAGACGAACAGCACCAACAGGGTGTACAGTTCGCTCTACAAATGGGTGCAGAAAAAATCGTCGAGGGAGCTTTAGTTAGCGTTAACTCGGCAGGATACGCCGTTAACGCAGGAGACGACGCAGGTGCGGTCTTCGCAGGTGTAGCTCAAGAGACAGTCGATAACTCAGGCGGAAGTGCCGGAGATACCGAAGTAGTCGTCCGCTCAGGCGGAATCGTTCAAGTAGCGAGTGCGTTTAGTGCCGCTCAAACTAACGTAGGAGACGAAGTTACTCTATCGGATAACCAAACCGTAGACGTAGCCGGTACTACTACTAACGACGTTGTATGTGGTCGTATACAAAAAGTCGTAAGCTCGAGCGTAGTTCGAGTAGCTCTCTACCCTTTCGGTAGCAAGCGATAATAGTAAAATAATAAAAGTCTAAGGAAAAAAATACTATGGATTCAATTCTAGCTAAAGGACTTTTGACTAACTTCTTCGAGGGTTACAACTCTACCGTAACTTACTGGCAAGAAGTAGCGACAAAAGTTCCGTCAACCGCACGTAGCGAAAACTACGCTTGGATAGGCTCTATCCCTCGTATGCGAAAAATGGAAGGCGAGCGAGTTCCTAAAAAGCTCTTGGCTCATACTTACACTATCGTAAACGAAGAATACGAAGCTTCTATCGAAGTTAAACACGCCGATATTAAAGACGACCAGACCGGACAGTACGGTATTCAGGCTAAGTCTATCGGTGAGTCCGCTAAGGCGTTCCCAGACGAGCTAATCTTCGAAACGTTGCTACCTAACGGTACAACCGAACTAGCTTACGACGGTCAGTACTTCTTCGATACCGACCACCCAGTCGGCGAAACCGGAGCTACGCAAAGTAACAAGCTTACTGCGGCTCTAAGTGCTAGTACGTTTAATATCGCTCGTGGAGCGTTGCGACGTATGAAAGACGATAGCGGTCGTCCTACTATTAACCGTAATATGGACTTGCTCCTAGTCGTACCTCCTGAACTGGAAAATACGGCGGAACAAATCCTCGAGGCAGAGCGAGACGCTAGCGGTGCTACAAACACCAATAAGGGTAAAGCTCGTATCCTCGTAGTCGATTGGCTTACCGATACTAACAACTGGTACCTACTTAACGTAGCCGGTGTTATTAAGCCTTTCGTACTTCAAGAGCGTGAGTTTATTCCTTTCGAATCCTTGGAAGAGGGCTCAGAGGGTAACTTTATGCGAAAGAAGAACTACTACGGTACTTACTGGAGAGGAAACGCCGGTTACGGTCTCTACCAGAAAGCTATCGGAAACATTGTAGCCTAGCCTATAATAGTAGCTTAGGGATAGGGGGGCTTCGGCTCTCCTACCTCTACTACTCGAACTAATTAAACTAGTAAAGGAAGACCAAATTATGGCGAAAACTAAATCTTACGAAGTAGAAATGGCTCATACTACCGGTAGCGGAGCTAAGAAAACTATGTGGCGAGCCGGTCGCCTGTTCGAGGTTAAAGTACCTCAACTCCTCGACCTAACACCGGCGGAAGTGGAGGCTTTCGAAGATGATAAGCGATTCTCAATTAAAGAGGCGAGCGAGCTTACAAGCTCGACGGACTCGAGCGACGAGGCGAGCGATAGCGGAGAAGACTCACAGAGTACCGGAGACGAAAGCTCCGAGGAAGACGCTACGACAGAGGATAGCGATAGCGAAGATTCTTCTAGCGACGAAGCGGAAGAAGTTAGCGACGACTCTACGGAAGACTCGAGCGAAGAAGAAGTCGCTCCTACTGTAGACGACCTCGTTAAAAATAACTCTCGTAACGAGCTTAACGCTCTAGCTCTCGAAGCTGGCGTCGAAGCTCCCGAGACCCTTTCAGGTAAACCCGAAGTAGCACAAGCGATAGTCGACGCTCAGGCTAGCAATAGCGAAAGCGAAGCTACTTCTTAATTAAAACGAACTAGGAGTAGTTAGTATGGCAGTCGTTAGCGAAAAAGATTATTCTTCCTTACAAGATATACGAGAAGAAGCCGGACATCAGCACCTAAATAAATTAGAGGCTCTTGCCGGACTTGCTAACGGCTCTAATACTAATTATTACGTTAAGCGTACTTACGTCGTCGATTCTAACTACGACGATATTTTAAATGTCGGTACGGTCTCCGGAGACGTCGTAGTCTACGTAAACGATACGGCGGTCGAAGTAGCCGCAGTCGACGCTAATACCGGTCTAGTATCGCTCTCTAACGCTCCGGCGAACGGAGCTACCGTCCTCGGTACGTACTACCACTCGAGTATTAACGACGTAAAGGTCGGTAAGTACCGTAAGGAAGCTATTAGCTACGTACAGCGTAAGATTAACGGTATTATTAACTTCGGGGCTTGGACTAGCGACGACGTACCTCCTATCGTACAGACGGTCGTCCGTATTTACGCCGCAGGACTTATCCTTATCCGAGACCAAGGCTTAAACGCCGATACCGAGAATACGTCTAAGGACGGCTATAAGCGACTCTCTACCGCTAAATCTCTACTACAAGAGTATCTCGACGAAGAATCCGGCGGTAACGCTTCTACGGCTCGAGTTAGAGCTACTTCTCGCTCCGACGGTAATATCTTCCCTCGTAACCGAGACCTATCGACCTTTAACGAAACGACTTCGACTACCGAACACTTTATGCGAGGCGACTAGATGATTACTCTTAACGTAACCCTAGAGGGAGAGAAGCAATTAAGTCGCCGGCTGTTAACTATTCCGAACGATATTAGTAGCTGGAAGATACCGCTATTCCGTATCGGAGGCGAGCTTCGAGGTACGTTCGATAAGAACTTCTCGCAAAGAGGGGCGTTATTCGGTCGTTGGCAACCGAGGGTAGATAATCTACCGCACCCTCTACTAGAGAAGACCGGAGCTATGCGACGTAACTTTAAACAGAATCTTGGACCGGACTATATCGAGATTTTTAACCCGACCCCTTACTTTAAGTACCACCAGTCGAATAAGCCTCGTAAAAAGATACCTCGCCGAGTTATGATGAAGATAGACGACGAGCGTAAACGCTTCATACAAAGAGAGTTCCAGAAGCACGTTAACGACGCTATTCGTAAAGGGAGTACAAGCTAATGAGTTTATCCGAATATAGAGACCCGATATTAAAAGCCATTATAGATATGCTCGAACGAGACGGACCACGAGAGCTAGTCGGACATTATATTTACGGCGATACCCTCGCTCCGGCTAAGTCGGCTCTACCGGTCGTCTCCGTAGCTCGAGACGGTACGAGAGTCCTCTCCGACGGTACAATGCTCGACCGGCACGTTACGAGTATCGTAATGGCGGTAATCGTCGACTATACGACCGACCTTAATACCTCGTTCGATTTATCCCGAGGAACTTCGCAACTCTACGAGCTAATCGAGAAGCGAGACGTTACGACGCAAGAATTAGCTCATAATACGCTAGCGTACGCTCTCCGGAAGAATCAGAAGCTAGCCGATAACCTCTTTATCTCTATACTCGACGACGGATTACTTATAGATTACGGTCTCGGTATCGAGAAGCGAGGGTCTAATATCTTCTCCGTCGAGGGTATACTTCGCTTTAACGTCGAAAAGACGCAACGTAAGGCGAATCTATATTAAATAAGCGGATTATAGTATCATTAAGCTAGGAGTAAATAAATGCCTAAAGAAGAAAAATCTACATCAGTACAAAACGAGGAAGTCGAAACTAAGCGAACTTCCGCCGGTAGAGTGTATAATTTTACTAGACACGGATTTATTGTCGAAGCGAAAAGTCTTAAAGAGGCTCAAGACGCTTTAAAAGTTCACTTAAAGAAAAGTAAAGAGGAGGCTAAGTAATGGCTAAAGTTATCGGTCGTACTGGGGCTATCGGAATAGCTGTCGAAGCGACGCAGGGTACTGCCGTAGCTCCTACCTTTTTCGTACCAGTACAAAGTTATTCGTTCGACGATAAAGTCGAATACGTTAAGAACGATTCCGCTATGGGGCGTATCGAGGAGTTTAACGACGCAGATATTATTAAAGAGTGGGGAGAGGGCGAATACGGCGGTAAAATCTTTATCGACTCTATCGGAGCGGAGCTTACGGCTCTATTCGGTCAAAGTCCTACTTCTACCGAACGTACGACGACTAACGTCTTCGACCACGCTTATACGCTCGCTAATAATAACGACCATAAGAGCCTATCGGTTAGCTACGTAGACGATATACAAGACGTCCGCTCTCCGTTCGCTATGATTAACTCGTGGTCGCTCGAAGTAGCCGTAGACGACTACGTTAAGCGAACGATTAACTTAATCTCTAAGAAGTCCGCTAGCGTAACGAACTCTCCGGCGTTTACGAACGAAGTCGAGTTTATCCCTAGTATGGTCTCGGTTAAAATGGCTTCCGCCGTAGCCGGTCTCGACGCCGCAAGTGCGATTAACGTAACGAGCTTTAATATGGAAGTCGCTAAGAACGCCGAGGCTCTCTACGTTCTAGGTTCTAAAGAGCCGGAAGACATCATTAACAAGCAATTCGGAGTAACCGGTTCTATCGAGCTATACTTCGAAAATACTACGTACCGAGACTACGTATTCGCTAATACGCACCGAGCCGCACGTTTATCTATGGCAGATACTACCGTCGACCTCGGAAGCGGTCATAACCCCGAGTTACGATTCGACCTTAACGAGATAGTCTTTAGCGAGTTCGAACGAGGTTGGGATTCTAACGACCCTCTAAAGCAGACCCTTAGCTTCGAAGCGTTAGTATCCGTAACCGACTCCGCTATGATTAGCGCAAGGCTTACGAATACGCAAGACGGTACGGACTACTAGAGTTAGTAATTTAAATAATTAGGAGACCAGATAAATGGAAGACCGAGAAACTTACGAAGTAACGACCCCTGTTAAGGGTAGTAAAGTAGTACTTAAAAGCTGGATTACCGGACGAGAGTCGCAAGCGATAGATACGGCTATGTTCGCCGGAGTCGGTACGAGCGTCGACGGTAAGAAGCTACAGCCGAAGCTTTCGGATACAATGATAGCCGACCAAGAGAACGCCTCTATTAAAGCCGTAGTCGTTAGCGTCGACGGTAGCGATAAGGACGTAGTTAACGCCGTTCTAAATATGCGAGCCGGAGACTATAAGTTCGTCCTCGAAGAAGTCGATAAAGTAGTAAACGGCGGTATCGACGAAAAAAAAGCCAACGGCTCAGAGACCAGTACTACAAAGTCCTAGCTAACGGTAGAGGTCGTATCGACGACGACCGCTTCTCGATAGCCGTCCTCTGTGCCTCGATGAACTGGACTTACCAAGACTACGCCTCTAGTCCGGCTTGGTTTATCGAACTACTTAAAATTAAAAGCGAGACCGAATCGGAGTACGAGCGTAATACCGCTCCGCCTCCTCCTAAATAGGTCTCTAGGTGGTATCATTAGAATATGACGGACGAAGCTAAACTAAAAATCTTAATCGAAGCTCAAAATAAGGCTAAGGGTGCTTTCGACGAGGCTAACGGTCAACTCGAGAAAACGCAAGGTCGCTTCGACGGTATTAACGAGAAGCTCGATAAGGTAAGTAATAAAATGAAGAACGTCGGCGGTCGTATGTCGGCGACTCTTACGCTTCCGATTCTCGCCGGTGCCGGTTTAGCCGTTAAATCTTTCTCCGACCTACAGGAGACGCTAAATAAGGTAGACGTATCGTTCGGTAGTAACTCGTCTACCGTTAAACAATGGGCTAAAGACTCGATTAACTCTATGGGTCTAGCTCAACAGTCGGCTCTCGACGCTACGGCGTTATTCGGCGATATGGGTACAGGTATGGGGCAGACGCAAAAGGAAGCCTCTAAAATGTCTATGGGCTTAACGCAACTCGGGGCGGATATGGCGTCCTTTAAGAACGTCTCTTTCGAAAGGGCTCAGACGGCTCTAGCCGGAATCTATACCGGCGAAACGGAAGCTCTTAAAGGTCTCGGTATCGTTATGACTCAGACTAACCTCGAGGAGTTCGCTCGAGCTAAGGGTATAAATAAGTCAATGAAAGAAATGGGGCAAGCCGAACTCGTACAGCTTCGATATAACTACGTAATGGAGAAGACGAAGAACGCACAAGGCGACTTCGCTCGTACCTCCGACGGAATCGCTAACCGTACTCGTATACAGGCGGAGCGAACGAAAGAGCTATCGGCTCAATTCGGAGAGAAGCTCGCACCGGCTTATAATAAGCTCCTCGACGTAGGCGGTAAGGTTCTCGACTTCTTTAACGGACTTACGGACGGACAGCAGAAAGCTCTCTTAATCGCCGTCGGAGTCGTCGCCGCACTTGGACCGCTAATTATGGTAATCGGACACCTTATTACGGTAGTTAAAGCTCTAAACGTCGCCTTTATGTTCTTAGCCGCAAACCCGATAATTCTAGCTATTACCGCTATAATCCTCGTTATCGCCGGTCTCGCTTACCTTATTATTAAGAACTGGGATACGATAAAAGGCTTCTTTATAGGTCTCTGGAATACCGTTAAACAGGCGTTCGATAGCTTCGTCTCTTGGGTAGGCGGAGTATTCGGACCAGTAATAGACGGAATCGTTAAAGCGTGGCAAGGTATCGTTAGCTTCTTTACCGGACTATGGAACGGAGTCGTCGCAGTATTCGACGCTATCGTCGGATTCTTTCAGAAGTGGGGGCTTACGATACTCGCCGTTATCTTCTGGCCGTTCTCGCTAGCCGTCGGCTTAATTATTACGCATTGGGAGACGATTAAGACGTTCTTTACCGGAGTATGGGCGTTTATCGTAGCCGTATTTACGCCGGTAATCGGATTCTTTACCTCGGTCTTTACCGGAGCTTGGAATATCGTCGTTAGTATCTGGAACTTAGCCGTCGGCTTCTTTAGGGGTATCTGGAACGGTATCGTCGCTATCTTTAATCAAGTCGTAGGATTCTACGCTCGAGTCTTCGGTACGGCGTGGACGATAATCGTAGGTATATGGAACGCCGTAACCGGCTACTTCGCTCGAGTATGGCAAGGAATCGTAAATATCTTTAGTCCGGTAGCTAACTTCTTCCGGAGCGTATTTAATAACGCTTGGAACGCCGTAACCGGTATCTTTAATCGCTTCTCCGGCTTCTTTAGAGGCGTATGGAACTCGATTACCGGTATCTTTAGTAGTATCGGTCAAACAGTCGGTAACTCGGTCGCAGGAGCGGTTAAGGGAGCGATTAACGGTATGCTCTCCGGAGCGGTCGGAATTATAAACGGCTTTATCGGTATGATTAACGGAGCGGTAGATACGATAAATAAAATCCCTGGGGTTAGTATCGGTCGAATCGGTAAGCTCTCCGTACCTAGCTTCTATACCGGAGTCCGAGGATTCGGAGGCGGTCTCGCTCAAGTCGGAGATATTAACGGTCGAGGCGGAGAGTTAGTCTCTCTACCGAAAGGTTCGGACGTATTTAGTAACCGAGAATCTCGTAATATCTTACGCTCTCTCGCAGACGGACAAGGTAGCGGAGGCGGAGGTATGACGTTTAATAACTACGGCTCTATCGTTAACGAGACTCCGGAAGCGTCTAAGGCGTTCTGGGATAGATTTAACCGAGTAAGCGAACTAGCTACTCAAGGAGTACCGACTAATGGCTAGAGGAATAACACTAGACGGCTTAGATTTACAAGCCGGAAACTTTAAGATAGTCGAGACCGACCTCTTTAACGCTCCTCCTAAAACTATCGAGGTAATCGAACTCGCTCGTAAGGACGGAGCTAAAGCCGTCTTCGAACGCTACGGAAGCCGTAAGTTTAACCTTACCGGCTACATACAGACCGATAGCTCCTCGAACGCCGACGCTAGCCTAGACCAGCTTAAAACTTTCGTTAATCGACGTAACCTCGAGCTTAAAATGGATTACCGAGAATCGACTCGTAACTGGGTCGTCGGAATAGATAGTCTACAAGTCGCTCGAAAGAATACGGACGTATCTCGTATGGGCTTTAACCTATCCGGAATCGCTCCTAATCCTTTCGCTACCGATACCGATAAGACGACCCTCGTCGACGAAACCGGTATTACCGAAGCGGTTAATATCCCTATCTCCGCCGGAGGTTCTTACTTCGCTCAACCGCTTACGATTATTACGATTAACTCCGTAAATCCGGACGACGAAGATATTACTATCTCTATCGGTAACGCTATCGAGAATACCTACCTAGATATTACCGGTACTTTCGTAGCCGGAGATATAATTACTATCGACTCGTTTAACGAGATTATTTATAAGAATAGTGAGATAATCGAGGGAGACGGACTATTCCCGATATGGTCGCCTACCGGCGGTACGTTCGAGTTTAGCTTCGACGCTACGAGTATAAACGTAGATATATTTAGCGATTACTATAGGAGGTGGCTCTAATGTTAGCTGTAAAATCAACGTACCTAAAGCAAGCCGTTATTAAAGCCGCACTCGGAGAGGCTACGTTCCCTAGTATCTCTAACGTCTACCTCGCCTTATATCAGACTAACCCGACCGTCGACGATACCGGTTCGGAAGTCTCCGGAGGCTCTTACGCAAGACAACAACTTTCGTTCGCTAACGCCTCGGGCGGTTCTAAGGTATCTAATACGTCCGAATCTTTTACTAATATGCCAGCCTCTACGGTTACGCATTGGGGTATTCGAGACGCTTCTAGCGGAGGTAATTTACTATACTTCGGGGCGTTCGATTTACCTATCGAACTAAACGCCGGTAATACGTTACCGATAGCCTCGGGAGATATACTTATAGGGGAGGTCTAGCCGTATGCAATTTACTACGGACTGGATTCGACCTACTAGGGTAGCTCAAGATGATAGCGTCGGTACTACCGCTTGGGTAGAGACGGACGCTATATTTACCGGCGATACCTATACCTTTAGCTTCTTTAACGCCGGAGCGGAGACCGCCTACCTAGACCAAGCTAGGCTAGTCTTTAACGACGCTATTACCGGAGCTAACGAAGCTTCGGGTACGGATACCTCGCCTTTCGCTAATCTCGGAGGAGTTAGCGACTTATGGGGAGAGTCGTCTCTAGCCGGTTCGGATATAAATAATCTAAAGTTCGGCGTAGCTATAGCGACCGGTACGGCTAACTCCGGCGTTCCGTCCGGTACTCCGGAATCTTATTACCTTATAGCGACCGGCTACGAGGGTCTTTACGCTATTCCGGACGACGCTACTATTGACGGTATCGAAGTACAGTTAGACGGCGGTATGGAAGCGAGCGGAGGCGGTACTACGACCTATCGGCTATACGAGTTCTTTATTCGAGTTACCTATACTTGGAATCCTAAGATTAACGCAGTAGCTAGCTCGTACGGTAACGTCGTCGTACCTACTCCTCCTAATCGACAATTACCGCAGAAGAAGTATAGAGCTAAAGTCCGCTCCGAAGCCGGAGACTACCTCGGCGACTGGCGAGACCTAGCGAATAAGCCGACATATAAGCAAGATATAAATAACCTTATCGGCTCTATGCCTATAGCGTTCTCTCGTAATTATCTATCTACCGAGACCGCCGTCGATACGCTTCTTAACGAAGACGATACGGTACTTACCGACGAAAACGATTCGCCGTTCCTAATAGATACCGCTCCGGTATCGGCTCTCGGAGCAGGAACTAACCTCGATACTAACTTTAACGTAGAGGTCGACGCTATTTACGGACAATTCGAGGCTTTATTAAACGAGGACGATACGCCGATTCTAAACGAAGACGGCTCTCTATTACTCGTCGAGGAGGGATACCCTCTCGGTCGTACGATATTCCGAGGCTACGTACCTCGTTGGGAGTTACCTCTAAGCGGTAAAGGGATTACCGCCGAGATTCGTTCTTATTCGCAAGACCTAGTTCATATAATGCTCGAAACCGAAGATACGCCATACGTAACGAACTCGACGCTTAACGGAGGATTCTACGGTATAAACGGCGGTGGTCCTACCGACCATTACGGCTTATATCAGAGCTTTACAATGGCGGCAGAAAAGAAGCTCTCGAAAGTCCGGCTCTATCCTTTCGCCGGTTGGTATACCGACGTACCGTTTAGCGTTACGATTAGAGGCGGAACTCCGTCTTCTCCTACCGGAATAAGCTACGGCGGAGGCGAGGGTATCGTAAACCGTAATACGCCGGTAGAGTATTACGACGTAGTATTCGATACTCTAATAACGCTTCCTGCCGGTACGTATTACTTCGACTTCGCTACGGACTTCGCTAAGACCGGCGGTAACGTAACTTATCCGTTTAACTTAAATACTTCTTCGGCTTTCGGCGGAGGCTCTCTCTGGTATATTACGAACGATACCGGACTCGTTAACGATACCGGAAGCGATATAGCCTTTATCCTCTACGAAGCCGGAGCGGAGACGACCGTACCTTATCTATCGGAAGACCCTAGCGATATTCTCCGAAGTATTATCGACTTCGCTCGAGGACGAGGGGCTCAGATAAACTATACTTCCGATTCGATACAAGATACCGGAACGACCGTAAGCTATACCTTTAGGGGTCAGACTATAAAAGAGGCTATCGAAAAGGTACTCGAGCTAGCTCCGGCTAACTGGTACTTCTATTACGACTTCGGTACGGATACGCTCTACTTTAAGGAACGCTCGGCGACTCCGGATAGGTGGCTTCGACCGGATAGTATCGTCGACGGTAAGATTATCAAGACGATAGAGCAAGTTATTAACGACGTTCCGTTCTCCGGAGGCGGAGACCCTGCTCTCTATGTCCGAGATACGGTAGCTCCGGCTAGCGGTACTCGCCGAGGCTTAAAGAAGCTCTCCGATAACCGAGTAACGACCGAAGCTACGGCTTATATCCTTACCGGCTCGGAGATAGACCAGTTTAACCAAGCTCTTTACGCCGGAGACGTAGAGATTACCGAAGACGGTACGTTCTATCTCGAGGACGTAGCCGTCGGCGAAATGCTCGGCTTTATCGGACTCGGTAGCCTCGTCGACGCTATCGTCGTACAGAGCGTATCGAAAGACTATAAGCCGGAGAGTATGCCTCTAACTCTTACGTATAACGTACCTCGAGTAAATAAGAGGGTAGAAGATATAAAACGAAACCTCGACGCTCTCGAAACGGCTAATAACCCGACGGAGCCAAGTTAATGTATACTAATAATCAAGGAGAAATAAATAATGGGTAGAATATCCGCTTTAACCGAACTAACGAGCCTAGCGAGTAACGATTACTTACTAGTTTTAGATAGCTCGGCGAATATAGCTAAGAAAATTAGCGTCGCTAACGCTTTCGGTATTCCCGATTTAGGCTGGACTGCTTCTGGTGAAACGTGGACGTACGCTTCTGCTACGACTATTACCGTTCCGTCGAACGCTACGACTAAATACGGTAAAGGTATGCTAGTAAAGATTACTCAAGTTACCGGCGGTACTAAATACGGTACTATAGTAAACGTAGCATCTACGTTACTAACTATCAAATGGAAATCAGGAGCTACGCTTGCCAACGAAACTATTACAAGTCCTCAGTATACGTCTCTAGCAACGCCTTTAGGTTCTGAAAAACTAGAGGTAGATTCTATCGGTAACTCTTTTGTAAAAGCGGTAACTACGGGTAATCAGAGTATTAGCAATACCTCCGGTACAGAGGCGGACGTGGTATTGTCCTCAACAGAAATAAACTCAGATACTAATAATTTTTCACTTAGTAGTAATGGTATTACAGTAGCGACAGCCGGAGTATATTTGATTATCGGAGAGGTACGTAATCAAGATACGCAAAACTTTTTTACAGTTATAACTCTTAATGGTACGACTGTAGGTCAGCTATCGTTTAGAGGCACTACAAGTACATCAAGAGGCTATCAGACAAGTAACGGTTCTGTCCTACTAAATCTAGCCGCAGGAGACGTAATTAAGATACGCTATCAGAACAGAGACTATGCAACTAGTATTACGTACGCACACTTAGACTTAATAAGGCTAAGTTAATGGACCCGAGTAACGGCGTTACAAGCTATCTTTTTACGCAAGGCGTTCTCGGTATCGCCTGTATCGTTTTAGGTTGGGTTTGCCTAAAGTTGTATAATAAGAACGAGAGACTCCAGAACGATAAGGATACTCTCCAGCGAGAGAAAGAAGCGATAATCGAAGCTCGTAGAGTCGAAAGTAACTCTACGACTAAAGAAGTTCTCGAGGTATTGCAATCTAACTCACAGTCTAATACACTCCTTGCCGCTAAAATAGAAGCGGTAAAGACTAACGGAGGCAGTAAATAATATGGGTCTGTTCCGACGAAAAAAGGACAACGTTCCGAAAGTCG
>JADKAF010000002.1 GCA_016719295.1 Planctomycetota bacterium | reverse complement strand
GATCGCGACGCGCGTCGCGATCGCTGCTCCGCCTCGCTAGAGCGCCGGCTCGTCCCCGACTTGCGTCTCGGTGTCCAGCCAGTCGGGCAGCGCTTCGAGGGTCTCCGGACGGATCTCGGCGCTCACGGTGGCGAACTCGCCGCTCTCGTCGATCTCGCGCGCGTGCTCGAGCATGAGCGTCATCCACGGCAGCGAGACGGTGTTCGGCGGAGACTCGCGCAGAGGGCGCGTCAGGAAGTCGCCCGACTCCCACAGCATCATGACGCGCGCGGCGTCATCGCCGACGAGCTCGCCGGTCGCGCAGTGCCGCACGTTGCCTTGCTCGATCAGGACCTCGCCGCGCTCGGCGAGGTTCGTCTGGAAGCGCACCTCGACGGTCGTGCCGCACGAGCAGAAGAACTGGATCAGATCGCGCGGGCGCATCGCATAGAACTCGCCGCGCAGCCCGCGGAAGTGCTGCTGGAAGCTGTCGCCGGAGATGCTGCGCGGGAGCAGCGGCTCCGCGGCGACGGGCGCCGCGGGCCAGCGCAGCGGGCGCTCCATGGAGCGCGACTGCGGCGAGCGCGAGCTGCTCTCGCGCAGCACGCCGGCCATCACGACGCGTTGCTCGCCGTCGGTGCAGCTCTCGAGGGCGACCCGGAGGCGCCCATGGCGGACGCTCGCACGACCCGTTTCGCCCGCCACCTCCTCCAGCGCGCGCCGCAAGCGCTCGCGCAGCGCTGGCGGCACGATGGGCTCCGCTCCGGGAGGAAAGCGTTCCTCCTCGGGCAGATCGAAGGAGAGGAGGAAGCGCGCGAGAGCATCGACTACGCTCGCTTCCTCCGCACGTCCTTCGGAGCGCGCGGGTTCCACCTCGTCCATGGCGTCGGCTGGGGACTTCTCCTCGGGGTTCCGATGCACCTTTCGACCTCTGCGTGAGCGGTCCTTGATGCAGCTTGGCCCGGGGAGCTCCGGCGCGCGTCGCTCAGGAAGATCTTTCCACGTCCCCTGGCAGGCCGAGGGAGAGGCGCGTGGCCCGCAGCGCTTCGCGCAGGGCGGCGACTTCGCTCTCCAGGAGCTCGATGCGCTCGCTGAGCGGCTGGCGAGCGGCTCCGCCCGAAGGCGCTCCCGAGCTCTCGGGGGCATCGAGCCGATGCGCTTCGGGCGCCTCCTGCGGGGGCGTCAGGCGGTGCATCCAACGCGGCTCGCGCTGGCCCGTCTGCTTCGGGAGCAGCTCGACGAGGCCCGCCTCGGCCAGCTCGTCGAGGCGCACCTGCAGCTCCTCGCGCGCGCCGACGGCGGCCATGCGCTGCGCGCGCGTGTGGAGGTCGTTCAGCGTCGAAGCTCCGCGCAGCAGGAGCTCGGCCATGATCGCGGCCTTCGGCTTGTCGAGCCCGAGGCGCTCTTGGAAGCGCTCCTCGTAGCGAGAGGCGCGCGCGCCGGCCTTCTGCACCTCGCGCACCCAGCCGTCGATCAAGAGCGAGCGCAGGCAGCCTTCGAGCTCCCATTGCGCGAGCTCCATCTCGGGATCGCGATTCGACTTCTGGTTCGCGCCGGCGAGCAGCGCCGGCACGGTCATCGGATACACGTCGGGAGTGGTCGTCTTCTTCTCGAACAGCACGCCGAGGATGCGGCGTTGCACGCGGTCGAAGGTCGGCATGGGCGAAGCCTCGATGGAGAGCGATGGTGCGCCGCATTGTACGCAGGCGGCAGGCTTGCCCAGAGCGAGCGGGCTTCGCCTCGCCGAAGTCGAGGCGAACGCTAGATCGAGGGAGGCGTGAGCTCTATCGCCCGCGCGCGCAGGAAGCCGGTGGCCTTGCGCGCTTCGCGCTCGGCCTGCGGACAGCCCTCGAAGTCGATACCCCAGCACGGCAGCACGCGCAGGACTTCGCTCAGCGCGCGCATCTGGGCGCGGAGATCGACCTCGCCGCCGCCGAGCGCGGTTCTCTCCGCGCCACGGCCGTCGCGGAAGCGCAGGTAGCCGAGGCGCGGCGCGAGCGCCGTGGCATCGAGCGAGCGACCTTCGGCGTCCCAGCTATCCCAGAGCAGCGCGAGCTCGGGATGGGCCTGCGCCGCGGGATCGCTGGCGCGCACGAGCGAGCGCAAACCGTGCGCGGAGGCGAGCGCGATCCTCGAGGGGAGCGTGCCGAGATCGCGCGCCGCGTGCAGGAACGCGCGCGCGCCGAGCGCGGCGGCGGACCCGATCGCGCGCGGATCGAACGCATGGGAGGTGCTCTCCTCGAAGAGCGCGACTCCGAGGCCGTGCGCGTCGAGCTCCTCCAGCGCGAGCGCTCGCGTCGGCTCGTCGTCGCGGAGCTCGATCCAGCGGAAGCCCGCCCGGGCGCACTTCGCGAGACGCTCGGCCAAGGTGCCGGAGAAGTTCCAAGTGCCGACCGCGAGCGGCTTCATCGCAGCGCGTCGCAGAGGGTGCGCTGCTCGGCGGCGGAGAGCTGCTTCTCGAGCGTCGGGTAGAGCAGGTTCCGCTCGCGGGCGTCGTGGTGCTCGAGCAGGTTCTTGAAGGTCGCCTGCTGGTCGAGCAACGGCAGGACCTTGCGATGCGCGGGACCTTCGGCGGCCAAGGTCCGCAGCGCGCGCTCGAAGCGGCGCACGAACTCGAGCAGCTTCTGGTGCTCGCCGGTGAAGAGCGCCAGCGCCCCGCCTGGCGGCGCTTCGAGCGCGGCGTAGCGCGGGAGGATCCACTGCTCCTCGAGCGCGATGTGCTCACGCAGCGCGAACGCGAACTCCTCGAGCGCGCGCTGCGCGACCGGCAGATCGAGCTGCATCAGCGCGATGCGGTGCTTCTCGAGGAGCTGCTCGAAGTGAAGGTGGGGTGCTAGCCAAGCCGCGAGCCCGGGAGCTCCGGTGACGTGGCGCGCCTCGTCGCCGCAGCCCGTGCGGCAGTCGCTCACGAGCGCTTCGCTCCGGCGGCGCCGCGGAAGAGGCACCAGCCTATGGCCGCGATCACCGCGACGCCGAAGGCGTCGGAGGCCGCGAACGGGAGATGGCGCAGGAAGGCCAAGCTCGGGTGCAGGGTCAGGTCGGCGTCGTAGCCGGGCAGGAACGCGAGCGCCGCGGAGAGGATGCCGAGGATCGAGGCACCCGCGATGACGCCCGAGGAGTAGAGCACGCCTTCGGGCTCGTCCTCCGCATCGAGCTCGCGGCGGTAGCGCAGATCCGCGAGGCGCCGCACCGCGCCGCCGAGGAAGACCGGCAGCGTCGAGGCGAGCGGCAGATAGACGCCGACCGCGAAGGTGAGCGAGCGGAAGCCCAGGAGCTCGATGAAGAGCGCGATCGCGACGCCGATCAGGATCAGGTTCCACGGGAGCCGGTGACCCAGCAGGCCGTCGATCACGACCGACATCAGCTTCGCCTGCGGCGCTTGCAGGCGACCGGCGCCGATGCCGTCCTCGCGGAGGTAGCGCGCTTCGCCGCTCGCGCGCTCGACCAAGTAGATGCCCTCGGCTTGATTCGCGGTGGCCTCGTCCTTCGCCAAGCGCACGAAGGCGTAGCGCTGCCCGTCGCTCAGCGACTCCACGTCCTGCGCGCGCTCGAGCGCCGCTCGCGGCACCGCGAAGACCTGCTCGAGCTTCGTCTCCTTGGTCTCGCTCAGGTTCAGGAGATAGCTCGTCCAGCCGACGGCGAGCACGGAGGTCAGCACGCCGATCAGGAGCGCGCCCTGCTGGCGCACGGGGGTCGCGCCCAGCAGATAGCCGGTCTTCAGGTCCTGCGAGCAGGTGCCGGCGTTCGAGATCGCGATGCAGATCACCGCGCCGATGATCAGCGCGAGCCGCGAGTAGGCCGAGCCTTCCCAGCCGACGGCGAGGAAGACGCCGCAGATCGCCATCAGCACGCCGATGGTCATGCCCGAGAGCGGGCAGGAGGAGGAGCCGACCTCGCCGGTGACGCGCGAGGAGACGACCGAGAAGAGGAAGCCCAGCACGAGGATCAGGAGCGCCCCGAGCAGGTGCATCTCGAAGGCCGGGATGAGCCAGATCATCAAGAGCACGAGCGCCCCGCCGCCGAGCAGCACGGGCAGCGGGACATCGCGCTCGGTGCGCAGCGTGCTCGCCGCGGCACCGCCGCGGCCGGTGAGCGCGCCGAACGACGCCGAGAGGGCGCTCCAGATCGCCGGCAGCGCGCGCAGCAGCGCGAAGATGCCGCCGGTGGCGACGGCGCCCGCGCCGATGTGGCGGATGTAGTTCCTCCACACCTGGCCGGGCGACATGTCGGCGATGCGCTCCGTGGCGGGGGCCAGCGCCTCCGACAAGCCGCTGCCGAAGAGCACGATCATCGGCACGAGCACGAAGCTCGCGAGCAAGCTGCCCGCGACCATCATCACGCTCGTGCGCCAGCCCAGGATGTAGCCGACGCCCATCAGCTCGGGCGCGACCTCGCACGCGACCTCCGCGCCCTTGTAGCCCGGCACCGCGGCGTGCACGCTGCCCTTCACCCCGCCGAAGATCGCGGTGAGCGACTTCCACGCGGCGCCGACGCCGAGGCCGACGAAGACCTTCGTCGCCGAGGTGCCGCCGCGTTCGCCCGCCTTCAGGATCTCGGCCGCGGCCTTGCCCTCGGGATAACGGAGCACGCCGTGCTCGCGCACGATGAGGTAGCGCCGCAGCGGCACCATCATCAGCACGCCGAGCACGCCGCCGGTCAGCGCGATCAAGGTCGTGAGACCGACTTCCAGCGGGAAGCCGAGGTAGATCAGCGCGGGCACCGTGAAGACCACCGCGGCGGCGACGGACTCGCCCGCCGATCCGGTGGTCTGCACGATGTTGTGCTCCAGGATCGCGCGCTGCTCGCCGCGGCGCTTCAGCGCCCACACGGCGAGCACGGCGATCGGCACCGAAGCCGTCGTGGTGAGGCCGACGCGCAGCGCGAGGTAGGTCGACGCCGCGCCGAAGACGATGCCGAGCACCGAGCCCAGCAAGAGCGCGCGGAAGCTCAGCTCCGGCGCGCTCTCGCTGGCGGGGACGTGGGGCTCGAAGGGCGCGTTCGCTGGCCGCGCGTCGGCCACGGCTCAGCTCTCCTGCGCACGCATCGCGCGGCGCATGAGGATCACGCAGAGCACACCGTAGAAGAAGAGCGCGCTCCACTCGCCTTGCCCGCCGATCAGGCCGAGCAGGTTCATGTCCTTGCCGAAGCCGATGCTCTCCATCGCGCCCGCGGTGACACCCCAGGAGGTGAGCAACGCGATCAAGAGGCCGGCGATCGAGCCGCCCGCGACGAGTCCGGTGGAGAAGAGCATGCCCGAGCTCACCTCGCTCTCCTCGGCCTGACCCTTCCGCTTGTCGACGAGCCAGCGCACGCAGCCGCCGACGAAGATCGGGAAGGTGGTCGAGATCGGGAGATAGGCGCCGACGGCCCACGCGAGACCGGAGATCCCGCAGAGCTGCACGACGAGCGTCAGTGCCGCACCCACGAAGATGAAGCCCCACGGCAGGTCCTGCGCCATGACGCCCTTGATGATGGTCGCCATGAGCGTGCCTTGCGGCGCGGTCATCTTGTCGCCGCCGATCGGACCGAGGTTCGAGTGATGGAGCCCGAGGATCGTGAAGCCGATGACGAGCGTCGACACGAGGACGCCGATCACCAGGCCGATCTGCTGGCTCTTCGGCGTGGCGCCCACCAGGAAGCCCGTCTTCAGGTCCTGCGAGGTGGCACCGGCGTTCGCGGCGGCGATGCAGACGATCGCGCCAACGCAGAGCGCCGCACCTTGATAGGCGTCTCCGCCCATGCCCATCGACACGAAGATCAAGCAGGTGCCGAGCAGGGTCGCGATGGTCATGCCCGAGATCGGATTCGAGCTCGAGCCGATGATCCCGACGATGCGCGAGGAGACCGCGACGAAGAAGAAGCCGAAGACGAGGATCAGCAGCCCCGTGAGCAGGCTCGTCGGGAACCCGCCCATCGGGAGGTTCGGCAGCAGTGCGAGGACCAGCACGAGACCGATCGAGCCCACGATCACATGGCCGATCGAGAGGTCTTTCTCGGTGCGCTTCTGCGCCGCGCCGCCGACGCCCTTGCGCATCTCGCGCAGCGAGTCGCGCACCGAGGAGACGATCGTCGGCATGGTGCGCAGCAAGGTGAGCAGGCCCGCCATCGCGACGGCGCCGGCGCCGATGTAGCGCACGTAGGCTTCGTAGATCGCCTTCGGCGGGTTCGCGACGACGAGGTTCGGGTCCTTGCCGAGCTTGGTCAGGGCCGCGCGGATCGAATCGCCGGGGACGAGCTCGGAGAGCAGTGGGATCAGCGCGAGCCAGGAGAGCACCGAGCCCGAGACCATGATGCCGGCGACGCGCGGCCCGATGATGTAGCCGACGCCCAGGTACTCGGGGGTGACCTCGGAGGAGAGCGTCGCGTTCTTGTAGTGCGCCGCGCTCGCGCCGGTGCTGAAGGTGAAGGTCTCCTTCCAGAAGTGAACCAAGCGCCCGACGACCGAGTAGATGAGAGCCACCCAGAAGCCAGCGAAGACGGTCTTCGCCATGGCGCCGCCCTTCTCACCGGCGATCAGCACCTCGGCGCACGCGGCGCCCTCGGGGTACTGGAGGTTGCCGTGCTCCTTCACGATCAGCGCGCGCCGCATGGGGACCATGAGCAGCACGCCCAGGATCCCGCCCGCTGCCGCGAGCGTCATGATCTGCAGGTAGTTGAAGAACTCTTCGCCCCCGGCGATGAACAGGAACGCCGGCGTGGTGAACACGACGCCCGCCGCGACCGACTCCCCGGCCGAGCCGATGGTCTGCACCAGGTTGTTCTCGAGGATCGTCGACTTGCCGATCTTCTTGAACACCGCGATCGAGAGCACCGCGATCGGGATCGAGGCCGAGACGGTGAGTCCCGCGCGCAGCGCGAGATACACGGTCACGGCGCCGAAGAGGACGCCGAAGAGCGCGCCGAGCACCACCGCCTTCGGCGTGAACTCCGGGATCTCGACCTCGGCGGCGATGAACGGCTTGTGCTCGACCGGCCCCTTGCTGGGTGCCGGCGTCGGTGCGGAGTGGCCCACGCGATTCCTCCTCGGAACGAAGGGCGGGATCTTGCCCCGCCGAGGAGCCCGCGAGCAAGACCGGCCGCGAAGCGATCACCCCAAGCTCGGACGTCCGCGGTCACGCCGACTCTTCGAAACCGAACGTACGGTGCCAGAGCAAATTCCTCCGGTTAGTAACCGGAGGAATTTGCTCTGGCACCGTACGTTCGGTTTCGCCGCGGGGGCGGCTCAGGGGGTGAGGCGGAGCGGGAGCGCGTTGCTCGCGAAGGTGATGGCGTAGAAGTTCGCCGGGTCGAAGAGGACGTAGGCGTGGTGGAGGGTGATGCCGGCGAGGATCGGGTCGGAGCTCGGGGGGACGAGGAGCGTCGCGCTCGCGCGAGCGGCGCCGTCGAGGTTCCCGAAGTTCGACTGGAAGAGGCCCGAGTTCGTCGTGAGGACGATCTGGCGGAACCACTCGTCGCCCACGAGGTTCAGGGGCAGCGTCAGGCCGTCGAGGACGGTGCCGGGCTGCGTGCCGCTCGCCGAGCCGATGAGGAAGTAGGGCCGGCCGGCGTTCGCGAGGTCAGGGTGCAGCGAGAACCGGACCTGCGCGCCCTGCGCGAGCGAGACCTCGTCGCGGTCGGCGGAGAGGGCCTCGCACTCGTCGGGGCGGCCGTTGCGGTCGTAGTCGCGGGAGCGCCCGCTCGCGAGGTCGCAGCCGTCGGGGAAGCTGTTGCCGTTGCAGTCGGGCTGCGAGCCGGTCGCGATCTCGCAGGCGTCGTGGAGGCCGTTGCCGTCGCAGTCATCGCGCGAGGAGAAGCGCACGCGCAGGAGGCGCGCGCCGGCGATCGTGGGGCCCGAGCCGCCGGCGTCGCGGTAGAGCTCGGTGAAGTAGAGGCCGTCCGGTCCCGCGGCGAGGCCGACCGCGGTCGCCTGGCCCGCGCCCACGTACTCGACGAAGGGGATCGGGCCCGCGACGCGGTTCCCGTTCGCGTCGAGCACCCACTCGGTGATCTTCTTGCCGATCGATTGCGGGCCGGTCGCGTAGGTGGCGCCCGACTCGGTGACGTACGCGTGACCTTGCTTCGCCGCGGGGTAGCCGCTGCCGCCGAAGCTCTCCGGCTGCACGAACGCCAGGTTCACCGGGCCGCTCGCGGGGTTCCAGGTGTAGAGCGCGAAGTTGCTCATGCTCTGGTCGCTGCCGTTCCAGAGGTAGTTCCGCCCTTGCACGAGGCGCGCGAAGCGGTCGATCGACGGCCCGTTCTCGACCACGTAGCGGAAGCCGTCCGCGGCGCGCAGCGCGCCGCCGAAGGGATTGCGGACACCGTAGCACCACACGTAGTCGCGCGCGGTGATGCCGTTCACGATGTCGTAGAACGGATTCGTCGGCGCCGCGGCGCCGGAGAGCTCGAGGCAGAGGATCTTGCCGCGGAACGAGCTCAGGTTCTGCGCGGTGGCCGAATCGAAGCCGTCGCCCATGTGCGCGTAGAGGCGCCCGCCCACGATCTCCAGATTCGAGATCTGGTGCGACTGGCCCTGCCACTCGCCGGGCATGTTGAGGATCGTGACGCGGGAGGAGGAGGTGCGCCCGCCGTCCGAGCTGCTGAGGCGCACGATGCCCGGCTCGTTGTTGGAGCTCGTGGCGCTGCGCGCGAGGCGCGCGACGAAAAGGTCGCCGCTCGCGGGATCGACCGCGATGCCCGTCATCCCTTGCTCGCCTTCGCCCGGGGAAGGCGCCATTCGGCGTGTAGTTCAATAACCCGCTCGCGTAGGTGAGCACCGTGCCGTCGCGCAGCACGGTCTTGATCGTGCCGTAGAGCTCGGTCACGTAGAGGTAGGGATCCTGCGGCTGCGCGTTCGCGGCGTTCGGGTGGAACGCGACGTTCACCGGCAAGCGCAGCCCGCCCGCGACCTCTTCGATCTCGTAGCCCACCTGGCGCGACACCCACGGCAGCGCCGGTCCACGCGCGAGCAGCGTCCAGACCGGAGCGGTCTGCGTCGAGCTGCCGAGGTAGCTCGTGCCCTGGATCGTGATCCAGTAGTCGGCGCGCGCGCCGGCGGCGAGGTTCAGCGAGGGCAGGAGCAGCGTGTGGACTTCGCAGCCCGCCTGCTCGGCGATGCGCAGGTTGGTCGGCGGAAGGACGAGCGGCTGCGAGCCGCTCTCGACGACGACGCGCAGCGCGAGGTGGGCCGTGATCGCGGGCGGGTTCGTCACCGCGTTGCCGCTCGCCGCTTGCGCTTGGATGCGGAGCAGCAACGGACCGCTCGCCGCCTCCAAGCGCAGCTCCGCGGGCTGCGGGCCGGTGTACGGCAGCTCGACGGGCACGCCGCTCGTGTCGGTCCAGAGCGGCGCCGGCACATCGGCGATGTCGTCGAGCTCGAGCGGGAAGCTGCGCGTGCTCGTGCTGGTGCGGAAGCTGCGCGTGCTCCACGAGCTCCACTCGGTCGCCGGGTCACCGCTGGAGTCGCGGTGGCGCACCCAGAGCACGTAGTTCGAAGACGCCGCGACCTGCGTCCACCCCGTGAGCGGACCTTCGAAGACCCCGTCGGCCAAGTGCACGTGCACGCGATTCGGCCCGGTGCCGCCGAGCAGGCGCCAGACGCGCAAGTTGTTCGAGGCCTGGCGGATCTCCCAGTCCGTCGCGGTGTGCGTGTCGCCCGGGTTCGGATCGGAGAACGCGAGCGTCTCCATGTGCACGTCCTGCGGGTGCACGAGGACGTTGTTCGCCGTGGGCTCGTTGATCACCGGTGCGAGCGGCGGCTGGTTCTGCGCGAACGCGGCAGGAGCGGCCGCGGCGAGGGCGGCGAGGAGGAGCGGGCGACGGAGCATGGGCGGGTGGGTCCTGGGGCCGAGCTAGTCGATCTTAGGCGCGACGGTGAGGCCGAGGGAACGGTAGATCTCGCTGAAGCCGGGCTCGGACTCGCCCGCGATC
This sequence comes from Planctomycetota bacterium, assembly GCA_016719295.1. Lineage (GTDB taxonomy): Bacteria > Planctomycetota > UBA1135 > UBA1135 > JADKAF01 > JADKAF01. The sequence goes on along the minus strand of JADKAF010000002.1, from coordinate 196,022 downwards.
TTGAAGTAGAGCCGCTTGCGGCCAGGGGCTTCGAAGTACCCCTGAAGGCACTCGAAGCAGATCACGACCCAGAGCTTCCGGTCCTGCCCGTCGATCTCGAGGGCATGGCGAGGTTGGAAGCAGGCTGCCTGCCATCGCGCGAGGAACAAGCCGCGATAGAGCAGCCGACTCAGCTCGCGACGCCGGACCTCATCCACAATGGGCGCGGAACCTGTCACCGGGAAGCCGCCGAACGCCCGGCGCTCGCCGGTCCGTGGGTCGAAGTCGGGTTCGAGTTGCTTCTCTTTGGATGGCTTCGGGTCGAGCGTGAAGGCGCGCGCTGAGCCGGCGAGGTCCAGCGCTGGGAAGATCCAGTCGATCTCCGGCTCCTCGGGTGGAGCCTCTACGACCACCTCCACCAAGCGCTCGCCCTCGTCGATGGACGTGCAGTTCCAACGCAAGGCATCGATCCGTCCTTCGCGGAGACGCAGGCGCACGTTGGCTCGACCGCCGAGCTCTCTTTCGGTACGGCTCGCGATCGAGTTCACCGTGCTTGTAAGGCGTCCTCTCTGCACGGCGAAGATCATGACGCTCGTGCCGTCGACGAAGATCTCGGCCTCTTCGATGCGCGCATCGGGAACGATGCTGCGGAAGTGCTCCAGGGTCGCCATCAAGGCATCGCGACCTTCCCCGTCGCCCGCGTGGAGGTCGCGCAAGTCCCATTGGATCTCTGCAGCGAAGAGAGCTCGCAGCTTCTCCAGCTCGCCGGCCCCGAACGCCGCGATGAAGCGCTCCGCGACGGCGCGCGCGTCGTCGCTCTGAGGCTGCGTCGCACGCGACGCGCAGCTCACCATCAGCAGCGCGCTGGCGGCGGAGAGCAGAGCCGTGGAGATCGCGGAGCCGGTGCGGTGGCGCATGTGCTTTCCTCTGCGGCTAGGAGCGCATGCGGTCACCGCGGGTTCAGAGCACGAGCCGCAGCGGCATGCCGTTGCTCGCGAAGTCGATCGCGAAGCCCGCGGCGGGATCGAAGAGCACGTACGCGTGGTGCAGCTCGAGGCCGAGGAACTGCGGCCCGAGTGCCGGCGGCACGACGAGCGCTGCATTGCCGCGCGCGGCGCCGTCCAGGTTCGCGAAGCTGGTGGTGAGCAACGCGCTGTTCGGGAAGCTCAGCGTGATCTGGAACCAGAGGTCGCCGATCACGTTGAGCGGCAGCACCACGCTGCCGAGCGGCGTGCCCGGCTGCGTGCCGCTGGCCGAGCCCACCAAGAGGTAGGGCCGATTCGCGTAGGCGAGGTCGGGGTGCAGCGAGAAGGCGACTTGTCCGCCGGTCGCGGTGGAGATCTCGTCGCGGTCCGCCTCCAGCGGATCGCAGGAGTCGGGGCGGCCGTTCGCATCGAAGTCGCGCGCGCGCCCGCTGGAGAGGTCGCAGGCGTCGGGGAAGCTGTTGCCGTTGCAGTCCGGTTGCGTGCCCACCGCGATCTCGCACGCGTCGCTGAGCCCGTTGCCATCGCAGTCGTCCGCGGCGGTGAAGCGCACGCGCAAGAGGCGAGCTCCCGTCGCGGTCGGGCCGGCGCCGCCCGCGTCGCGATAGAGCTCGGTGAAGTAGAGGCCGTCGGGTCCGGCCGCCAAGCCGACCGCGGTCGCGTGTCCCGTGCCCACGTACTCGACGAAGGGGATCGGTCCGGCGAGGCGGTTCCCGTTGAGATCCATCGCGAACTCGCTGATCGCCTTGCCGCGCGTCTGCGTTCCCGAGGCGTAGGTGGGCCCCGACTCGGAGACGAAGGCGCGGTCTTGCTTCGAGGCGGGGAAGCCGCTGCCGCCGAAGGTCGAGGGCTGCACGAAGACCACGTTCACCGGCGCCATCGCAGGGCTCCAGTTGAAGATCGCGCGGATCGCCATGCTGGCGTCAGTGCCGTCGAAGCCGTAGTTGGCCCCCGGCTCGACGCGCGCGAAGCGATCCACCGTGGGCCCGTTCTCGACCTCGTAGCGGAAGCCGTCCGCGGCGCGGTAGCCGCCGCCGAAGGGATTGCGCAAACCGTACGCGTAGATGTAGTCGCGCGCGGTGATGCCGTTCGCGGCGTTGTAGAACGGATTCGTCGACGAGGCGGCGCCGGAGAGCTCGAGGCAGAGCACCTTGCCGCGGAACGAGTCGAGATTGAGCGCCGTGGCCGTGACGAAGCCGTCGCCCATGTGCGCGAAGAGCCGGCCGCCCACGATCTCCAGGTTCGAGATCTGGTGCGACTGCGCCTGCGACTCGCCGGGCATGTTCAGCACGACGCTGCGCGAGATCGAAGTGCGCCCGCCGTCGATGCTGCTGAGCCGCACGATGCTGGGCTCGTGGCTGCCCGACGCGGCGACGAAGGAGAGTCGACTGACGAAGAGATCGCCCGATGCGGGATCGACCGCGATGCCGGTGAGCCCTTGCTCGCCCGCGCCGGGGAAGGCGCCGTTCGGCACGTAGTTCAGCAGGTTGGTCGCGTAGTCGAGCACGGTGCCGTTCTTCAGCACGGTCTTGATCGTGCCGTAGAGCTCGGTCACGTAGACGAACGGATCGAGCGGGCCCGCATTCTCGGCGTTCGGGTGGAACGCGAGGTTCACCGGCAGACGCAACCCGCCTGCGACCTCCTCGACTTCGTAGCCCACCTCGCGCGCGAGCCAAGGCACGCGCGGCCCGCGCGCGAGCAGCGACCAGCTCGGCGCGGTCTGGTTCGCGCTGCCGAGATAGGTCGTGCCCTGCAAGCTCACCCAGTAGTCCGAGCGCGCGCCCGCGGCCAGGTTGATCGCCGGCAGCAAGATGCGATGCACGTCGCAGCCCGCCTCCGCGACGCGCAGCACGCTCGGCGGCAGCGCGAGCGCCTGCGAGCCGCTCTCGATCACGATGCGCAGCGGGATGTGCGCCGTGATCGCCGGAGGGTTCGTCACGGCGTTGCCGCTCGCGCTCTGCGCTTGGATTCGCAGCAGCAGCGGACCCGTCGCGGCCTCGAGGCGCATCTCCGCAGTCGTCGGACCGTAGAAGGGCAGGTCGATCGCCGCCCCTTGATCATCGCTCCAGCTCGGCGCGGGAACCGCGGCGATGTCGCCGAGCTCGAGCGCGGTGTTGCCGGTCGCGCGCGTCGTGTAGAACGAGCGCTCGCTCCACGGGCTCCATTCCGTCGCCGGATCGCCGCTCGCATCGCGATGACGCACGCGCAGGCGATAGCCCACTTCTTCGTCGAGCGTCGCCCAGCCCGCGAGCGGCCCTTCGAAGACGCCGTCGCCCAAGTGCACGTGCTGGAGATGGGTCGTGCCTGCGCTGAGGAAGCTCCACACGCGGACGGCGTTCGAGAGCTGCACGAGCTCCCAGTCGGTCGCCGTGTGCGTATCACCCGGGTTCGGATCCTGGAAGCCCAGCGTCTCCATGTGCACGTCCTGCGGATGGACGTTCACCCAGTTCGCCGTGGGCTCGCTGATGCGCGGAGCGAGCGGCGCCTGGTTCTGCGCTCGCGCGACCGCGGCGAGGGCGAAAGGCGCGAGCAGGAGGAGCGTGGATCTCATGGGTGCAAGCGTTGGGGGCGGAGGCGATGCGGGGCGAACGAGCGAGGCGATCGAGCTACCGGACGAGGAGGCTCAGAATGCCGGCACGAGGTGCAGGCGCTGCAGGGGCGAAGTGAAGAACGCAGGCGCTCCGGCGAGCTCGCGCAGATGCAGGAGCTGGGCGTCGAGCGCGAACGCGGGGAGCGGGGGGTAGGGGAACGCGAGCCGCACTTCGCCTTGTGCATCGGCCACGAGCGCGAAGCTGAGATCCGGCACGCGATCGAGCGTGCAGCCGAACGGCGGGAGTGGGAGCCCAAGCGGCGTGTTGCCGAGGACGAGCGCGCCGAGGCCGCCCGGCGTGAAGCCCGCGCCGCGGAGCTCGATCGAGCGCGAGGGGCCCGGGCCGAACGCGCGCGCATGGAAGCTCGGCGCGCCGACGCAGCCGCTGGTTTGCGGCTCGGCGTAGAGGCCGGGCAGCAATCCGAGATGATCGACGAGCGCCAAGCCCATCTCGCGGCCGAGCTGCCGGTAGTCGTCGGGCGTGCTCCAGCTCGTCCCGACGGGACCGCGCGTGTAGGTCCCTTCCAACGTGATCGCCATCACCGGCGCCGGCCAACTCGGCTGGATCGTCCAGCGGTCGTGGCACATGCATTCGACGAAAGGCCGCGTCGGCGAGCCGCAGCTCGAGGACTGCGTCGTGCCGAGGCTCGCGAAGGGCGAGCGCGCACGAAGGGCATCGATCCAGCGCGTCTCGAGCGCATTCACGCTCGGGAGGACCCCGCTGCGATTCGCGACGAGGTCGAAGCTGGCGTTCGCGCTGTGCCGGAAGTGGAAGGGATAGGTGACGTTGTGCGAGCTGTGCAGGTTGAGCAGCACCTCGATGGGATTCGGTCCCGGGCTCGCGGGCGTCCCCATGCGCTGCTCGATCGCCGTGCGCAGCGCCACGATCTCCGGCACCGCCGACCCGTACGGCGCGGCCCACTGCTCCTCCAAGTTGATACTCGCGGCGTTCGTGCGGTAGTTGCCGAGGAAGACGCCGTCCGGATTCGCCATCGGCACGACGTCGACGATCGCGTCGGCGAGCAGCACGCGTGCGCGGCTATCGCTGGAGAGCAGGAACTCGACCAAGCCCTGCACGGCGAAGTAGCTCGTGCTCTCCGAGGGATGGATGCCCGAGTGGATCCACGCGCGGCGTTTGAATCGATCCGGCGTCGCCGGATCCGAGAGCTCCAGCAGCTCGATCGCGCGGCCGAGCAGCGAGCTACCCAGGTTCTGCACGCGGCGTAGACGAGGACCGGCGGTCGCCTGCACCTGCGCGAGCCACACGTCCTTGTCGCTCACGCCGAAGGGGAAGAACTTCGCGAGCTGCAGCGCGCCGGTGCCCGCGGGCACCGGCAGCGTGAAGCGATGCGTGCTGCCGGAGACGGTCGGAAGTGCCGAGAGCGGCACGCGCTGCCACGGGCCGAAGCTCGCGCTGCCGACGTTGCGCAGGCGCCAGACCGGCAGGATCACGTCGGTGTAGCCGGCGTTCAGCACGCGCACGTTCAAACTCTGCGCGCTCGCGCTGTTCCATCCGCCGATCGTGCAGGCCCACCAGCGGCGGAAGCTGCTCGGCAGTCCCGCGTCGGCGTTGTCGGCCTGCATCGTGAGGTCGATCGCCCACGCGGCGCCGCTCGCGCTGACACTCGCGGAAGCGAGGCGCTCCAGCTCCGCGCCGTAGCTCACGACGGGGGCCTGCGCGCCGAGGGAACTCGCGCTCGCGAGGAACGAGAGCAGGACGGCCGCCGCGCGTGCGGCGGACCGAAGAGGACGAGGAGCTTGCAAGCGGAAGGTGGGGGCTTTCGAGCGGCCGAGCTCGGAGACGCGGAGAAGCGAAGCGCAGGCGCGCACGCGGCGATCGTGGGGGATCAGCCGAGGGTCACGAGCACGCCGTCGGAGTGCGAGAGGCTCTCCACGGCACCCGCGTCGAGCACCCACCACTGCAGAGCGACGGGGGCCCCGCGCAGAGTGGGGTCGAAGGGCACCGCAAAGGATAGCGTCGCTGCTCCCGCCAGCGGGGCGGGAGAGAAGATGCTTCCGGTAGTGACCGGGATCTGGCCGACGGGGATCACCAGCAGGGTGCCCATGGGGCCGAGCGGCGCATTCCCCTGCGAGCCGATCAGCAGCACCGCCGGCGCGCGGCGCGCGGCGAGGTCGAGGGTCACGTCGAGCGGATTGCCGATGGCAGGGAAGCCGCAGACGCCGATCGCCGGCACGAGTCCGCCGGTCCCCGGCTTGCCCGCGCCGTAGAGCTGCGCGGTGCCGACGTTTCCGGCTTCGTAGAGTCGGTACTTGCAGGCCTGGGAGTAGTTCACCCCCGGGGCGGACTGCTGCCAGGTGAAGCCGCCGTCGGCTGAGTAGCAGTAGTCGACGTTCGCCGGCGCGCTCGAGAAGCTCGCCTGGCAGAACATCGTGGTCCACCAGACCAGCCAGAACTCCTGTCCCGCGGCCAGGGCGACGGGCTGGGCGAAGCGCTCGCCCTGCCAGCAGTTCACGCGCGTCAGGTTCCAGCTCGCCGTCGCGCCGAGCGAGGTGCCGGGGCGATTCAGCGCGGGATCGTGCGTCCAGATCTCAAGGTGCATGGCACCCGAGCTCTCGCCGGTGATCACCTGCGCCGCGGTGACCTGCAGCGCGCGCGGGGCGACGCCCTTCATCGCCGCCTGCGCGACGGGCCAGCCGAGCGCGAGGCTGCCGTTCAGGAGACCGTCGTCGTTCACCGCGTGCGCGAGGCGCTGGGCCGAGGCGGGAGCCGCGAGCGCCGCGGCGAGGAGCGCGGCCGAGAGCAGGGGGCTTGCGAGGCGCATGGTGAGCAACTCAGGGAACGAGGGGATCGAAGTGGGAGAACGGCCGGTGCGCCTCGGGCAGATCGGCAAGCGAGACGAACTCCGCGACCTGCTCGAAGCGCGCCCACAGCGCTTGCACCGTCGCATTGTGATGCGCGTCGACGGAGCTTTGCTCCGTCTTCCATTCGAAGATCTCGAGCACCGTGCCGTCGGCCGCGCGCAGATGCAGCTCGGGGCGCGCCGTGACCAGGCCTTCGGCGCGCAGCGCGGGGACGTGATCGCGCAGCACTTCGCGCAGGCGCGCCTCACAGCCGAGGCGCGGTCGGTAGAGAGCGATGACGAGACGGCCCATGGAGCTCCGCCGCGGGTGGGATCGAGGATCGTGGGGAGGCGGAGACCCGAGCTTAGCGGAGGCGGCGCGGCGTGGGGAGGCCTCGGCGCAGGCTCCACCGCCGGGCGCTCTCCTCGCAACCTGTTGAAGACATCATCCGGGCTCGAGAACGCGCCTCGGCCGACCCGCCTTCGTTGCCGGAACCTGGCGGAAATACCCGCTTCCGCGCCGGTTCCTGCGCCTCGGCGGGACGCCTGATGCAGCCTTCCCAGCCTCGAAGCACTTCTTCCACGGGCTGCTAGGATGACCGCCGTCTCGCCCCGACTCTCTCGCCCCTGCCATGGTCTTTCCGTACGACGGCGACGGTTGCGCCTCCGACTCCCTGGATCCGCGCGTACCCGTATGGGAAACCGTCTATCGCGAGCTGCGCTCCCTCGCCGCGGGTTTCCTCGCGCGCGATCGCCACGCGCGCACGCTTCAGCCGACCGCGCTGGTGCACGAGGCGTTCCTCCGCCTCCACGGTTCGGCCAACATCGCGCACATGGACCGCCTCGAGTTCTGCCGCGCGGCCGCCAGCGCGATGCGGCGCATCCTCATCGATCAGGCGCGCTCGCGCATGCGACGGAAGCGCGGCGCGGGACGGCGGGCCGCTGCCGACATCGATCTCGACGAGCTCGAGGGCGGCGTCGATCTCGAGCGCGTGCTCGAGCTGGAGGACGCGCTGGTCGAGCTCGAAGCCCTGAGCCCGCGCCGCGCCGAGGTGATGAGGCTGCGCTTCTTCGCCGGGCTCGAGGAGAACGAGGTCGCCGAGCTCGTCGGCACCAGCCGTCGCACGGTGCAGTACGACGTGCGCGCCGCCCGCGCGTGGCTGCGCGTCGCGCTCTGCGAGCGGGCCGAGGGTCCTGCGGAAGCTCCGCGGGAACTCGAGGCGAGAGCGAAGGAAGACCCGTGAGCTACCACGGCGAGGCGTTCGAGATCTTCGCCGATGCGCTCGCGCTCGAGCCGCGGACGCGCGCGGATTATCTCGCGCGACGCTGCGCGGGAGCGAGCGAGCTGCGCGCCGCCGTCGAGCGCTTGCTCCGCGAAGATGCCGCGACGCGCGCGGGCAGCGTCGACGCGCTCCTCGATGCCGTGAGCGCCCAAGCGCGCGAAGCGCGCGCCCGCTGGGAGGAGCCGCGGTCGCCCTTGCCGCGAGAGCTCGGGCGTTACGTGCTCGAGGCCGAGCTCGGCGTCGGCGCGATGGGCGTCGTCTACCGGGCCCGGCAGCTGCACCCCGAGCGGGCCATCGCGCTGAAGCTCCTGACGCGCGGGATCGAGAACCCCGCCGATCGCGCGCTTCGAGCGCGAGGCGCGGGCACTCGCGCGCTTGCGTCATCCCGGCATCGCGCACCTGTACGACGCCGGTGTGATCGAAGAGGCGGGGAACGCGCTGCCGTTCCTCGCGATGGAGCTCGTCGAGGGCGTCACGTTGGAGCAGTGGGCGCGTGCGGCGCCGCGCTCGCTCGACGCCGTTCTGGGAGTGCTGATCGACATCGGCGTCGCCGTGCAGTCCGCGCACGAGAACGGCATCGTCCACCGCGACCTCAAGCCCGCGAACATCCTCGTGGAGGACGCGAGCGGAGAGTCGCGCCCCCGCGTCCTGGACTTCGGGATCGCCAGCATCGCGTCCGATCCACCGCCGGCGGGGGACCACGAGGGGCCGCGCGTCCTCGGCACGTTGTCGTACATGAGCCCCGAACAGGCCGCGGGCGCCGCCGTCGTCGACGCGCGCACGGATGTCTACGCGCTGGGGGGCATCGCCTACGAGCTCGCGTGCGGGGAGCTGCCTCATCCCCTCGTCGACGAGTCGTTGGCGGCGCGGCTGCTCCGCATCCGCGAGGCGGAGGTCCCACCGCTCGGCGCGAGGAGGGCGGAGCTGCGCGGCGATCTCGAGCGCGTCCTCGCGCGCGCGCTCGCGAAGCGAGCGGAGCAGCGCTATCCGACGATGCGCGCGTTCGTCGCCGATCTGCGCGCCGTGCGCGAGCGGCGGCCGCTCGCCTGCGATGCGGGGCGCCCGATGCCCATGCTCCGCTCCTGGCGTCGGCGGCATCCGCGGCTCGCGCTGGTCGCCGTGGTCCTCGCGCTGTGCAGCGGTCTCGGGATCCAGGCCGAGCGCGCGCGCGTGCAGCGCGCGAATACGGAGCGGGATCGGAGGATCGAGCGCCTCTCCTCCGCGCTCGATGGGCTCGGCGCGCTCGCCGGCTTCGTCGGAGCGAGCGCGCCGCGCGACGGGGTGCTTCGCCACTGGCTGCAGGAAGCCGAGGTCGCGCTGCTTCAAGCGCCCGGCCATACCGCGGCGCGCGAGCTCGAGCTGCGCCTGCATCGCGAGCTCGGCTCGTCGGCCATCGCCAACGGCCGTCTCGAGGAGGCGCTCGGTCATCGGACGAAGGCGTTGGAGCTCGTGACGCGCGCGCTCGCCGAGCAGCCCGACGATCGCGCTCGGCTCGCCGCTTGGGCCGAAGCGCAAGTGCACGTCGGCGACCTCGAGCGCGAGCTGTACGGGCTCGCGCTCGCCCACTCGCGTTACGCGATGGCGCACGTGGTGCTCGAGCGCTTGGCCGAGCTCTGGCCCTCGGATGCGCGCCACGTCGATGACCTCGCCTGGAGCTTCGATCGCCTCGTCGGGGATGCGATCGCGCTCGGCGAGCTCGGCTGCGCCGAGCTCCTGCTCGCACAGCGCCGCGCGCTGCTCGATCGCTTGCACGAGCTGCGACCCGGACATCGGTATACGCTGAGCGGCGAGCGCAACTACTGGACCCTGCGTTCCGATCTCGAGCGCGTCCGCGGGGACGCGGCGCGGCGTAGGGAGTGCATGGGGCGTTCGATCGAGCCCGCGCTCCGGCGCTGGCGGCTGGAGCCCGATTCGGCCGCCGCGACGACCGAGTACATCGGCTCCCTGCTCTCCTACTTGGAGCAAGTCGAGCGCGCGGCGCTCACGCCTGCGCAGCTCGAGCAGATGCGCGAGGCCGAGCGCGCGCTGCGCGAGCTCCTCGCGAAGGAGCCCGCGCACCAAGTCGCGCGCGCGCAGCTCGCGCGCTGGGAAGAGGTCGGCTTCTCGCGCTGACGCGCGCGCGACTCACCAAACGGTTTGCACGGCGAGGCCCGGAGAGACGTACGGCTCGGCCTGCGGCCCGAGGCCCAAGAACTGGAGGTAGATCCAGAGCCCGCGCTGAACGCCCACCGGCACGCTGCCTTGGAGGAGGCCCGAGCTCGGCAGCGGCAGGACCAGCGCCTGCGTGGGATCGATCCAGAGATCGCCCAGGCTCGGCAGCGGCAGGAAGAGCGGGGCGAGGCTCGCGCAGACGAAGCCCGCGGCGAAGGTCCCGCCGCTCGGATCGTGCTGCACGCCGAGCAGCAGCAGCGAGCCGGGCGACCAAGGGAAGAGATTGAGGAGGCGCGGGGCGAAGCCGTTCGCGCCTTGGCCCGAGCCGTACTCGACCGCCGTCGCGCGCAGCGTTCCGCGCAGCTCGCCGCCGGGCTGCGCCACGGTGTCGGGGTGCGCCTGGGTCGCGATCGTGAGCCAGACCTGCCCCTCCTGGAGGCGCGCGCGCTGGGCTTCGCTCAGCGCGGGTGTGCTGCCGAGGAAGAGCGCCCCCGAGCCGCCGATGGTAGGCAGCATCGTGAAGAGGGGCTCGTTGCTCTCGCGCGTCGCGTCGCCGAAGCGCAGCGTCGCGTGGAGCACCGGGCTCCCGGCGTTGGCGAAGATGGTGTAGGTCGCGCGTCCGTCGGGGGCGAAGCCGAAGTTCCCCGCGAAGCGTCCGGAGCTCGCGGTCGGCGGCAGCGCCTGCGCGCCGTCGCCGGAGAAGTGGAACGCGTCCTGGCCGACGTGCAGCGCGCCGCGCAGCAAGGGCGTCGAGCCGAGGCTCGGCGGGGGCAGGAGCTCCATGTGCCACTCGCCGCGCGCCAGCTCGGCGAGCTGCGCGGGCGTGGGGCTCGGCAGCGCCCCGCTGAAACGGTAGGGATCGACGGCGGAGAGGACGAACAAGCTCTCGGCCGGAAGCGCTCCCGGCGCGCCGCGCCGCACGCGTGCGAACGCGCCCGCGGCCGTGCCCGCAGGCGCGTCGACGCGCGCGAGCAGCGCGCCGCTACCCGGGTCGAGGAAGAGGTCGGCGAACGCCAGCTCGTTGCCTTGCCGCGGCGGGATCACCTGGTCGCCGCTCAATCGAGCGCGCCAGACGCTCTGGGCGGAGAGAGGGAGCGACGTCGAGGCGGCGGCGAGGCAGAGGAACGCGCGGAAGAGCGTGCGGAGCATGACGGCTGGCATGGGCGGCTGGTCGGAGCGGCTGGGATCGCGAGGAAGGGCGCTCCGCGGAGCGCGGGCGCAACCCTCCGGCCACGCGTAGCGCGAGAAGGAGCACGCTCTCCTCGGATTTCTCCGAGCGGTGCCGCCCGAGGCGTAGGAGCGGAGCCCCTCTGCTCCCGAGCGGTCCGCTCTGCAGCTCTCGCAATCGCTCGACGAGCTGCGACAGAGCGCGGGGGGAGGCGTCTCCGCGTGCCGTCTTCGCTGACGGAGCTCGGGGGCGATCCGCTCGAGCGCCAGGCGGATCCACGGCTCGCGCTCCGCGGCGCGGCGCCGAGAGCGATGCCCGTCGTGCTCGTCTCGCCGCGCGTTAGCGACGATGCGCGAGAGGCGCCCGCGCAAGCGCTCGCGATCCGAGCGGAAGAAGTGCGGAACGTAGCGCAGCAGCTCGACGACGGCGTCGCGCCCGAAGCTCGAGCCCCGGCAGGTCGCGGGGCAGCAGAGCCCCCAGCGCGTGCTCGTCGCTCGCGTGCGTGCGCCGCAGACGGCGCGCGTTGCTCAAGGTCGGGACGCCGCCGCCCACGTCGTTCGCACCGCGCCATCCGCTTCCATGGTCCAGAGCAGCGCTCCGCGCTCCGCGGTCGCGAGCACGGGGACGCTCGCGGCGATGTCCTCGAGCGCGTGCGCGGACTCGTCGCTGATCCAGATCGCCCGCGGTCGAGCGCGCGCCATCAGCGCGCGTCCGCCCGCGCGAGTGCGGCCGTGATGGGGCCAGAGCAGCGCGTCGCATCCGCTCGGCAGCTCGTCCAGCACCTCCGCGAGCCCCAGCCAGTCCGCGTCGCCGAAGAAGAGCAGGCGATGCTCGCCGAGCTCGACCTGCATCCAGAGCGAGCGATCGTTCGCCGGCGCGCCCAGGCGCGCGCGCGGGGCGTGCAGGGTGACGACGGCCTCCCCGAGGGAGAAGCGCAGCACGCCGGAGAAGAGCTCTTGATCCACATCGGGACAGCCGGGCGGGCCGATGCGCGTGCGCACCGGCGGGAGCTCGGCGCGGTCGCGCAACAGGTTGCGGTGATCGTCGTCGCGGTGCGAGATGGCGGCGAAGAGGAGCTCGCGCGCGCCGTGGTGCTCGAGACGCGCGCGCAAGCTCTGGCCAGCTCTGCGCGCGGCGTGGCGCGAGCCGGCGTCGAAGAGCGCGACGCGGCCGCCCGGCTCGCCGAGCAGGACGCAGGTGCCGTGGCCGACGTCGAGCACCTCCACGAAGAAGCGCGGCGCGACCTCGGGGCGATGCGAGGGCCAGAGCGCGCCGAGCATCACGAGCGCGGCGAGCGCGGCCGCGAGCTTGGCGCCGCGCCGCGCGCCGGCGAGCAGCGCGAGGTCGCCAGCGCGAGCGCGGTGCTCGCGAGCAGGGGGAAGGTGCCGAGCCCGATCGGCGTTCCGGCGAGGCTGTCGGCGAAGACGAGCAGCTGGTCGAAGAGCGCGAGTGGCTGCGCCGCGGCCCACCCGAGTGCCGAGGAGCCGAGGCCGAGCGCGAGATAGCCGAGCGCCATCGAGCACGCGAGCAGCGGGCTGCCGAGAGGCGAGAGCCACAGCGTGTGCGGGGAGAAGGTGCCGAAGGCGAAGTGCAGGAGCGGCAAGGTCGCCGCGGTCGCGCCGAGGCCGATGCGCAGCGTGAGCTCGACGCGCTCGAACCACGAGCTCGGCGCGGGCGCATCGCGCAGCGCGAGCAGCAGGCCCGCGACGGCGAGATAGCTCAGCAGGAACGAGAGATCGAAGATCTGCTCCGGAGCGCAAGCGAGCTCGATGACCGCGGACCACGCGAGGGCGTCGCTGCCGCGGTGCGGTCGGCCCAGCACGTCGCAGGCGAGCTGCGTCGCGACCAAGACCGCCGCGCGTCGCACGGGCGCGGCTCCCCCCGTGATCAGCGTGTAGCCCACGACGAGCAGCGCGAGTGCAGGTACCCGCCAGCATCGACGCCACGAGCGCAGGAGCAGCAGCGGCAACGCGAGGAAGAGCATCACGTGCGCGCCCGAGACGGCGATGAGATGCGCCGTGCCGGTCGCGCGCAGGCGCTCGCGCTGCGCGGGCTCGATCGCGCGCGCGTGGCCCAGGAGCAGCGCCTGCGCCACGCCGCGCTGCGCCGCGGGGAAGAGCGCATCGATGCGCCGCGTGAGCTCCGCGCGCAGATCCTCGGCGCAGCGGCGCACGAGGCTGGCGCTGCGCACGCGCTGCAGCGAAGCGCCGCAGCAGAGCAGGCGCAGCGGGACGCGCTCGTCGGGGCCGGTGTCGAAGTTCCGCAGCGGGCGCTCTTCGAGCAGACGCCCGAGGACGCTCCAGCGCTCGCCGGCGCGCAGCCCGGGCGGCGCGTCCTCGAAGCGCAGCTCGATGGATCGGCCGCGATCGTCGAGCAGCGCGGCGCTCGCGCCGAAGTGCTCGCGGGCGGGATCGACGCGCGTGATGCTCCCGACGACGCGGTAGAGCCCTGGCGTCGCGCGCTCGGCGCTCGGCGGAGCCGCTGGGCCCACTCCGGCCGCGACGAGCGCTCCGAGCGCGAGGAGCCAGCGCGAGAGCCCGGGCAGCGGCGCGAGGCGCGTCAGCGCCAGCGCCGCGGCGCCGACGAGCAGCGCCGCGCGGAGCCAGGGCGACGGCGGCGCCTGGACGGCGACCAGGGCCGCGCCGATCGCGGCGCCGAGGGCCAGCATGCTGTGCGGGATCGGGAACACGCGCGCCCTCGACGCGCGTGCGGCGCGAAGGTCACGCGCGCGGCGTGGGATCCGGCGCGGCCGCGGCCGCTGCGCGCGCTACCTCGATGCGCTTCCAGCGCCGGTGCATCCACACGGGGAGCAGCACGCCGAGCGCTCCGATCGCGAGCGCGAGCAGGAAGAGCAGCACGTTCTCCGAGGTCGGCGCGCTCCAGACCTCTCCGGTCGCATGCGCGAAGAGCGTGAACGAGACGCAGCTCGGGAGCATGCCGAGCGCCGTCGCCAAGGTGTAGCCCGCGAAGGGCACCTTCGCCGCGCCGGCGCCGAAGTTCACGATGACGTAGGGGAAGACCGGGATCGAGCGCAGCCAGAGCGTGGTGCGGAAGCCCGCGGTGCGGAACGAGCCGATGCGGCGCCGCAGCAGAGTTTCGATCGCCTCGCCGCCGAGCCAGCGCGCGAAGCCGTAGGCGGCGAGCGCGCCGATCACCGAGCCGAGCCAGTTGTAGAGCGCGCCCCACGCGAAGCCGAAGAGATAGCCCGCGGCGAGCATGAGCGGGGTGACCGGCAGCGCGGCGCACGCGAACGCCGTGAACAGCAACGCGTGCAGCGCACCCGCCTGCGGCGAGCTGCGATAGATCTCCAGCGCCTCGATCAAGCGCTCCTTGGTGAGCCAGCGATCGAAGGGCGGGAAGTGCGTCGCGAGGAAACCGAAGGCGAGGATCGCGAGCAGCAGCAGCACGCGCAGCAGGATCGAGCCCCAGCCGAGACGGCGCGGCGCGGGTGGCGCGGCCGGCGCGCTCACGAGAACCACATCCCGGCGATGCTCACGCATTGATCGGGCGAGGTGCACTGCGCGTAGCCGCGGCGCTGCGCACTCGCGCGCGGCAGCTTCTCCAACGTGCGCAGCAGGAGGTACAGCGGCGCGAGCCCGCAGACGCGCCGTGCATCTCCGTCGGCGGCCACCGAGGACCAGAATGCGTCCGCGTCTCCGCTCTCGAGGGCGCGCAAGCTCGCCTCGTCCGCGTGCGCGAGCGATCGCAGCCGCTCGGGCTCGAGCGGATCTTCGTCGCCGAAGTGCGGGCCGATGTGCGCGAGGTCGACCCCGGCCACGAAGGTCGTCTCGGCGTCGGCCAGCTCCGCCAAGGCCGAGCTCAGCGCATCGATCCACGGCTCGAGCCACGGCTGCGCGCGCGGCGGCGCCGCAGGATCCTCGGCATCGAGGAACGAGCCGACGAGCAGCGGCACGAAGCGCGGCGCGCCGAAGGCGTACGCGGACCAGACGGCTTGGAACTCGAGCGAGTGCTCGTGCCGATGGCAGAGGGCCTCGCCGTGCGCGGCCTCGGGCAACGCCGCGCGCAGGTGCTCGACGGCGCCTTGGTCGTGGGGCAGCACGCCGAAGGGGGTCGCGTACGGCAGAGGGCAGAAGCCGAAGCAACCGTCGAGCGGTGCGTGGCTCGTGCCGAGCGCGATCACGCGGCGCGGCGGTCGGCGCAGCTCGCGCAGCGGTCCCCAAGTGCGCGCGTAGATCTCGCCGCCGCGACCGAAGTCGATGTGCGGCGATACCACCGCGCGCACCGCGAGCGGGGCGGGTTCGCGATCCGCGGGAGCGGCCGCGCAGAGCTCGTCGAGATGCTCGCGGCAAGCGTCGCCCTCGGCGGGGTAGTTCCCCTCCGCGTGGCGCGGCTCGCGTCGGCCCGCCGCGAGGAAGCGCTCGCGCGCCTGGTCGCGGGCGCGCCGGAAGCGCGGGCTGTCGAGCAGCAGGTGCCGGTCGAGCTCGCGCACGGCGTCGCGCAAGAGCTGCTCGTCGATCTCCGGGGCGCGCTCGCGCAGCCGAGGCAGCAGCTCCTCGAGCGAGGAGGCGCCGTCCAGGTGGCAGGCGATCCAATAGAGCTCGGGAGTCAGCAGCAGCGCCTGGTCCAGTAGCCCGAGCGGATCGCTGACGGCGATCCTCAGCCCCTCGGCCGTGCGGGCGACGGAAACCTGGAGCGGGCGCAAGGGAGCAGGCATGGAAGAAGCGAGCGCCTGGAACTGGCGGGCGAACAGGATAGCGTGTGGGAACCAGCGGCCCAGCGCCAACTACCAGCGCCTCGGGATCACCTCCGCTCGCGCGACCCATTTCGGGGCGCCGGAGGTGAGCCGTCTTCTCTGCGCGAGCATGACCGCCCTCGATCCGCAAGAAATCGTGCTCGCCGTCGCGCTCGACGGCGCCCGCTCCGAGCATCGCTTCCGCGGTCCCTTCGTTCGCATCGGGCGCGCGCCCGACAACGATCTGCCGCTCGCCGACCGGGGTGTCTCCCGCTACCACTGCCGCCTCGAGCGCGAGGGCGAGAGCTGGGTGCTCGTCGATCTCGGCAGCCAGAACGGCACTTTGGTCGGCGGCGAGCGCGTCGCGCGCCGGGAGCTCGCGCGCGGGGACGTGATCCAGATCGGCCGCGCGCGCGTCAGCTGCGGCGGCGCGGTCGCGCCGGGGAAGGAGCCTTCGGCTGCGGGGGGGCGCTCTCCGCGGGCGAAGCCCCTCGACGACACGGCGACCGGCATCGCCCTCGCCACCGAATCGCGCAGCGCGGTCCGTCCGAGCCAGGGCCTGCACGCCTTGGTCCGCATCAACAAGGCGCTGGCCTCCCAGCTCGAGCCGCGGGCGCTGCTCGAGCTGATCGTCGACTCGGCCCTCGAGCTCACCGGTGGCGAGCGCGCGTTCCTCGTGCTCGCACGCGAGAGCGGCGGGTGGTCTTTCGAGGTGGCGCGCAACTTCGCCGGCGAGATGCCGGAGGCCAAGTTCTCCGAGACGATCGCGGAGCAAGTGCGCTCGACGCGGCGCTCCGTGCTGACGCTGAACGCACAGGACGACCAGCGTTTCTCCTCCCTCGCCAGCGTGGTCGATCTGCGGCTGCGCTCGGTGCTCTGCACGCCGCTCGAGCTCGATGGGGAGGTGGTGGGGCTGCTCTACCTCGACAACCGCTTGCAGGCGGGCGCGTTCGCGGAGCAGGACGTGGAGCTGCTGGAGTCGCTCGCGGCCCAAGCCGCGGTGGCGCTGCGGAACGCGCGCCTCGTCGCCGAGCTCCGCCAGGCGAACGCTCGGCTCGCCGAGCGCGCCGATCGCAGCGAGGCGCGGCTCACGGGCGTCGAGCGCGAGCTGCGCTTCTCTCGCGGCGACGTCGTCGCTCGGCGCTTCCCCGGCATCGTCGGCGAGGCGCCGGCGATGCTAGAGCTCTTCCGCACGCTGGAGCGCATCGTCACCTCCGACTATCCCGTGCTGATCCACGGAGAGTCCGGGACGGGGAAGGAGCTCATCGCGCGCTCGATCCACGCGCGCGGCTCGCGCACCGGCAAGGCCTTCGTCAGCGAGAACTGCGCCGCGCTGCCCGACGATCTCCTGGAGTCCGAGCTCTTCGGCCATGCGAAGGGCGCGTTCACGGGCGCGCATCGCGCGAAGCGCGGATTGCTCGAGCTCGCCGACGGCGGCACGCTCTTCCTCGACGAGGTGAGCGAGATGAGCTCGCAGATGCAGAAGAAGCTGCTGCGCGTGCTCCAGGAGGGGGAGCTGCGGCCGCTCGGCGCGGATCGAATCGTGCGCGTCGACGTGCGCATCGTCTCCGCCTCCAATCGCGATCTCGAGGAGATGGTGCGCTCGGGCGAGTTTCGCGAGGACCTCTTCTATCGCCTGCGCGTGCTGCCCGTGCGCGTGCCGCCGCTCCGCGAGCGCCGCAGCGACGTGCCGCTGCTCGTCGACTGCTTCCTGGAGACCTTCTGCCGCGAGAGCGGACGGGCGCGCCCGCGCCTGGCACCCGACGTGCTGCAGCGCTGCGAGAGCTACGCGTGGCCGGGCAACGTCCGCCAACTCCAGAACGAGGTGCGCAAATGGGTCGTGCTGGCGGGCGCCGTCGTGGAGCTGGAGCACCTCTCGCCGGCGCTGCTCGAGGAGCAGGTGGACGAGGGCGACGAGGTGCCCGCGGGGGGGGAGGCGCAGGATCTGCCGGCGCGCGTCGCCGCGCTGGAGATGCGCGCCATCCGCGCCGCGCTGCGCGCGCACGGCGGCAACAAATCGCGCGCGGCGCAAGAGCTCGGGATCTCGCGCTTCGCGCTGCAGCGCAAGCTCGAGAAGCTCGGCCTCGAGGCCGAGGCGAGCGCCGAGGAATGAGCGCGCGCGACCTCGGCTTCGCCGGGCGAGGAGCCCTTGCTATGCTCGCTGCGCCCCGAGCGACCGAGGCGTGCGCTTGAACGACGGCGGTCCGGAACAAGAAGCAGGAGCGCGGCGCGGCTCGCGCCCGCGCGAGTGGCCGGAGTTCCCCGGGTACCGCGTGCTGGGGATCCTCGGCCGCGGAGGCATGGGCACGATCTATCGCGCCGTGCAGCTCGGCATGGAGCGGCCAGTCGCGATCAAGGTGCTGAGAGCGGATCTCGCGCAGCAGGGGCTCTCGGTGGAGCGCCTACAGCGCGAAGCGCGCGTCGCCGGCCGCCTCGATCACCCGCAGATCGTGAAGGGCATCGAGGTCGCCGAGCACGCCGGGCGCCACTACTTCGTGATGGAGTACGTTGATGGGCGCTCGCTGAAGGCGGTGCTGAAGGCGCGCGGCGTGCTCGAGGAGGAAGAGGTCCTCGAGATCGGCATCCAGATCGCACGCGCGCTCGCGCACGCCCACTCGCACGGGATCATCCACCGCGACGTGAAGCCGGGGAACATCCTCATCGGCCCCGGCGGCAGCATCAAGCTCACCGACTTGGGTCTCGCGCGCGGACCCGAGGATCCGACGCTCACCATCGAGGGCTCGACCGTCGGCACGCCGCAGTACATGGCGCCCGAGCAGGCGCGCGATCCCGGCGCCGTGGATCGGCGCAGCGACATCTATGCGCTCGGAGCGACGCTCTTCCACGCGCTGACCGGCTGCCCGCCCTTCGAGGCCGAGACGATCGGCCAGCTCCTGACCAAGGTCCTGCACGACCCCGCGCCCGATCCCGCGCGCCTGCGCCCCGAGGCCTCCGAAGGGCTCTGCCTCGTGATCCGCAAGGCGCTGCAGAAGGAGCCGGCGCGACGCTATCCGAGCGCCGTGGCGATGCTCGCCGATCTGCAGCGCGTGCGCGATCACCTGCCGCCGCGGGTCAGCGCCTCCTCGCTCGACGAGCTCGATGCGCGCCTCGGTGCGCGGATCGCGATCGCGGCGGTAAGCGTCGTCCTCGCCGCGGTGATCGGCCTGGTCATGCTCACTCCGCGCGCGGACGACGGCAGCGGCGAGAGCCCGATCGCCGAGGATCCGGTGACGCGCGACGTCTCGGCTGCGAGCCGCGCCGCCGAAACGGCGCTCGCGGGCGAGGAGCGCGCCGTCCTGCTCGGGCCGTATCTCCGCGTGCTGGAGATGCTGGCGCAGGTCGAGGCCGCGGGAGGGAAGAGCCGCGCCAGCCTGCGCGAGCAGCTCGTCGCCGATCGAGCGCGTCTGGAGCAAGCGCTGGTGAGCCAGATCGAGAGCACCGCCTCGGGGCTGGAGCGGAGCGGCGAGCCTCCAACGGCGGCGGAAGCGGCGACCGCGTGGAAGGAGGCCATTCGCGCGAGCGTGGGTGCCGAGCCCGCGCGCTTGCCCGCCGTGCTGCGCTCGGAGGCCCGTCTGCGCGAGGAGCGGGTCTTCCGCCTCTGGGAGCGGCGGCGCGCCGAGGCGCTCGCCGCCAAGCGCGAGGAGCTCTGCGCGGGCTTCGAGCGCTTCGCCCAGCGCGACCTGGATCTCGCGGCGGAGATCAGCGAAGGGGCCTTCGCTTCCGCGCTGCGACGCCTCGACCAGCACTACGAGGAAGCGCGTCTCGCGCTGAAGGGCCTGCTCGACGCCGCGGGCTACCGGGAGGCGCTGACCGCGCTCGATACCTCCGCCGCGCCGGTGCGCCGCGACATCGACCGCTTCGCCGCCGCTCGCGTCGCGCGCGCGCTGGAGGTGCTCGACGATCTCGATGCGCGCTTGCAGACCGGCTCCCTCGATCTCGAGCTCTTCGCCGATCGATCGCCGCGCGCGTGGCTCGACGATCTGCTGGAGGAGCAAGGTCTCGTCTCCAGCGACGAGCTGCCGCTCACGCTGCGCCTCGAGCGCGATCCTTTCGATCGCCGCGACGGCCTCGTCGGGCGCATCGACCTCACTCTGAAGGCTCGGCGCGAGGAGCGCGCCGAGCGCGCTTGGGCGATCGCGCGAGCGAATCTCGATCTCTGGCTGCCCGCGCGGCGCTATGCGCACGCTCTCGCCTATCTCGACGAGAAGGAGCGCGGCGAGATCGCCAGCGGTCCGGCCGCCCGCAGTGAGCTGGAGGATCGGCGCGAGCACCTGGTCGCTCCACTCGCGGCCCTGCTCGAGGTCGTGGCGCGACATCTCGAGGCGGAGGCCAAGGCGCAGCGCAGCGTGCGCGCGAAGCTGCGCGACGGGAGCGAGAGGAAGGGCATCCCGCGCTTCGCGGGCGGCGGCGCCGTGTCGCTCGAGCGCGACGGCCTGGTCTTGGGGCGCGATCGCAGCTGCGGGCTCGAGCAGCTCGCGATCGAGTCGCTGCTCGAGTGGAGTGGCGCCCACGGCGATCGCGGAGCTGAAGCACTCTTCCGCTTCGCCGATGGCCTGGCGACTCCGGCGGAGAGCGCCTGCGAGGACGCGCTGCGCGAGATCCTCGCGCTCGATCGCACGCGGGGCCTCGCACTGCAGGACTGGCTCGAGTCGTCGCGCAAGGCTTGGAGCGCGCGCTCCCAGCAAGTGCGCGAGGAGATCGAGCGCGCGCGACAGCGCATCGAAGCGCTCGAGCAGAGCGGCGAGCTCGACCAGGCCCTCGAGGAGCTGCGAGCCGTCAGCGCGAGCTGTGCCGGGAAGCCCGAGCTCCTCACCTCGGGCTTCGACGAGCTCGAGCAACGCTTGCTCCAACGGCGCGCGGGTGCGCGCATCGAGGCGCGCGTTCGCGCGGCCTCCCCGCACGCGACCGTCGGGCCCGCGCTCGGTCCGGAGTTCGGAGGAGCCGGGACTCGGATCCTCTACGATCTCCGCGATCGCGCCGTCGCCTCCGAGCTCGGGCTCGAGCGCTTCTCCGGCTGGGCCTGGAGCGCGACGAACGGGCTGTATCGGACACGCGTCGCGAGCCAGGTCGAGCAGCTCGACGTCGATGCGAAGCTGGTCTTCGCGTGGGGCGAGCTGGACTTCGATCCGGAATTCCCAGTCCGAGTCGAGCTCGCCTTGCGTTGCCCGAGCGACGCCGGTCGGCCCTTCTACGCTTCGGTGACCCAGGGCGAGTGGACCCTCGGGTTCCTCGGCCAGGCTTCGCTGCCCGTGCGCGGAAACGATCGCTCGGCCGATCTGCTCGCCGCGGACGCCGGGATCGGCTGGCCGCTTGGGCGGATCTTCCTCGCGCGTGGGCGCAGCACGGCGGCGATTCCAGCACTGCTCGGTCGCGCGTCGATCGAGGAGCGGCACGGGAACTTGTGGAGCGCCCCTTGGAACGGATTCCTGCGCGGTACGACGCAGCGGCTCACCTGGACTTGGACCGAGCAGGCCGCGCGTCTGCAGGTTCGGATGGGCGAGTCCTCGGCGCCGGTGCTGGAGGCGCGACCTTCGGGCGTGCGCCGGCGGCATCTCCGCGAGCTTTCGCTCCGCTCGTGGGATCCTCTGCAGGTCTGGTCGATTGCGTTGGAGGGGCGCCTGCGATGAGTGATTCGCGCGCCGAGCTCGAGCGGCTATCCGCGAGCTTTCCCTTGCTGATCCTGCGCGGCCTGGATGGCGGCTTCCGCGGGATGGAGAAGCGCTTGCGCCTCGGGGAGTCGATGGTGATGGGGCGCTCGCGGCAATGCGGCTTCGCGCCGAGCATCGAGCGCAGCGGGATCAGCTGCGAGAGCGAGGTGCAGCGCCTGCGTCGGATGTCGCGCGAGCACACGCGCATCTCGTTCTGCAACCTGCGCCACGTGGAGATCGAGGATCTCTCGCGCAACGGCACGTTGGTGAACGGCCAGCGCGTTCAGCGCCTGGTGATCGACGACCTGCAGGAGAAGCCCGCGACGCTCGAGCTCGCGGGCTTTCGCATTCTCGTGCAGCTCTTGCTCGTCGCGGAGCTCTGAGCGCCACGGCGCTCCGGTCGCTCGGGTAAGGCGCGGTCTCAGGGCTCGCGTTCACCCGGCGCGACGGCGAGCAGGGCTCGCTCGACGTGGGTCTCCAGCTCGGCCAGGCCGGCG
Source organism: Planctomycetota bacterium (assembly GCA_016719295.1). Classification (GTDB taxonomy): domain Bacteria; phylum Planctomycetota; class UBA1135; order UBA1135; family JADKAF01; genus JADKAF01. Next base: position 174,229 of record JADKAF010000002.1, on the reverse strand, counting down.
GTGGAGCGGAAGAGCGCCGCGAGACGGAGCGCGGAGCGCACGCGTGCGGCGCCGGCACCGCAGCGCACCGCGCCGCGGGCATGCGAGAGCAGCTGGCGGCGACAGCCGCTCGCGGCCAGCGCGGTGACCGCGGCGAGCTCGCGCGTCGCCGCGTCGAGGCCAGCTCTCGCGAGCACGGCGCGGTAGGCGTGCTCGGCGATCCAGCGCGCGAGCGCGGGGTGGAGCTCCGCCAACTCGCGGCGTACGGCGGGCGCGAGATCTGCGTAGATCCGATCGAAGAGCGCCGCGCCGGAGGCGCTGGACGGCTCGAGAGCCTCGGCGAGCGCGGCGGGCTCGCGCGGTCCCCAGCGGGTGCGCAGCAGCTGGAACGCCTCCACGGTGCGCGGAAAGCCGCCGAAGAGAGCGCCCTGCAAGAGAACTTCCTCCAGGGTCGCGCGCGCGACTCCGAGCTCGCGGGCGAGGTCGAAGCTCGCCTCGAGGAGGTCGCGCTCGCTCACCGCGAGGGCGCCGAGCGCGGCGCAGAGGATGGCGCACCCTGGATCGAGCGGCGCCGCCGAGGCGAGAGCGGAGCGCAGCCGGTCGGCGCACGAAGGATCGCTCATCGCGCCATGATCGGCGGCGGGGGAAGAGGATGCCAGCCTCCCCCCGCCGTCGAGGTGCAGGCGCCCCAGCGGCGGGCCGTTCGCGAAGGAGGAGCGCGCCAGCTCCCAACTCCTTTGTCCGCACGGTCTTTGCGAAAGCGCTTTCCTCGACCACAATGGTCGGCCGCGTTCCGCGCAGGACGCCGCTCGCCTGCCCTCGCAGGGGAGTCTTTCCGCCGAAGAGCGAGGACGTCCGGGAGTCGCCCCGCTCCTGGGATTCGCCTCCCGTTCGGCGCGCAGCGCATCCGACCGTCGGAGGTGAACAGTGACCGAAGTGATCCTCGCCGCCATGCAGCCCCTGCCGGGCGAGCGGATCAACTCGGCTGCCGAAGTGGCGCGCAGCCTGGCCGAAGAGGGCTTCCAAGCCGAACGCCTGACGATCCAGATGCTTCCCGCGGACATGCGCCGCGCTGGAGCCATCCTGGTCGATCGCATCCGCACGCTCAAAGCGCGCGCGGTGATCATCGCCGGGCAGTGCGCTGACGCGTCGGCGATCGGGGTCGAGGCCGTCGCTCGCAACCTCCGGGACTTCGGCGGGGTGCGAGATGGGGGCGGCAACTGCCCCGCGAAGGAGCCCATCATCGCCGAAGGGCCGGTGTCGCTCCCGACCTCGCTCTCGGCCGACGCCCTGGTCGCCTACCTCGAGGCTCGGAAGATCGAGGTGCGCTCCTCGAAGGACCCGGGCGCCCACCTCACGAACCACGTGCTCTATGAGGTTCTTTTCCAGGTCCGGCAGGACCCGGGGCGTTCGTCGGCGTGCGCGTCGGCGCCCTGAGCCTCCCCCTGCTGCCCGAGCAGGCTCGCCGCGAGCCGAAGCTGAAAGGGCGCGCGATGGATGCCGTGCTGCAGCTCTCGGCCGTGCGCTCGGCAGTCGAATTCGCGCTGCTGCCGGCCTGAGAGCCGAGGCGCGAGGAGCAAGCGCGCCGCTCCCGGCGCGCCGGCGGAGCTTGACCCTCCCTAGGGACGGGGCTACCATCGCCGCCCCTTTTTGCCGGAGCCGACCTCGCCCGCGCTCGACCCGCTCGAGCGTGTGTCGGTTCTACGTCCCTCGTCCACTCCGGGCCCTCCCGGAAGGTCCCTCCGATGCGTGCGCCGCTCTCGGTGATCGTGCTCGCGGCCGGCAAGGGGACTCGCATGCGCTCGGACCTCCCGAAGGTCCTGCACGCTGTATGCGGTCGCCCCCTGCTGCGCTGGATCCTGCACGCCGTGGCGGAGCTGCGTCCGGACCATGTGGTCGCCGTGCTCGGGCACGGACGCGAGCAGGTGCGGGCCGAGCTCGCGAAGTGGAAGCTCCCTGCTGGTTTGCCCGCCGTGCGCAGCGTGGTGCAGGAGCCGCAGCTCGGCACCGCCCACGCGGTGCGCCAAGCCGAGCCGGAGCTGCCGCGTGACGCCGGTCGCATCCTCGTCGTGTATGGGGACACGCCCATGCTCACGACGGAGACGCTGCGCGCACTGCTCGAGGCGCAGCCCGCGGGTGGGTGCGCCTTCCTCAGCTGCGCGATGGAGGACCCGACCGGGATGGGGCGCGTCCTGCGCGATGAGCGCGGCGCGTTCCGCGGTGTCGTCGAGCACAAGGATGCGACTCCGGAGCAGCGCGCGGTGCGCGAGATCAACGCCGGCGTCTACGTCTTCGACACCCCGCGGCTCTTCGAGTGCCTGGCCGCGGTGCGCGCGGAGAACGCGCAGAACGAGTACTACCTGACCGACGTCCTCGGCCTCTTCCTCGCGCGCGGCTATCCCATCGTTCCGGTGCCCTGCCTAGGCGGTGAGCGCGAGGTGCAGGGAGTGAACTCGCTGCGCGAGCTCGCCATCGCTCGCGAAGAGCTGCAGGAGCGCATCCTGACGCAGCACCTCGCGAATGGCGTGCGCATCACCGCACCCGAGACGGCGTACATCGACGCCGATGTCGAGATCGGGCGCGGCACCTTGATCCACCCCTGCGTCGTCATCCAGCACGACGTGAAGGTGGGCGAGGGCTGCGCGGTCGGTCCCTTCGCGCATCTGCGCTCCGGGACGACGCTCGGGGACGGAGCCGAGGTCGGCAACTTCGTCGAGGTGAACCGCACGCAGATGGCGGCGGGCGCGAAAGCGAAACACCTCACCTATCTCGGCGACGCGATCATCGGCGAGAAGGCGAACATCGGAGCCGGAACGGTCACCGCGAACTACGACGGCAAGTCGAAGTTCACCACGAGGATCGGCGCGCGCGCCTTCATCGGCTCCGGCGCGATCATCGTCGCTCCGGCGACGGTCGGAGAGGGCGCCAAGCTCGGCGCCAACGCTGCGCTCGTCCACAGGGAGATCCCCGCGGGCGAGGTCTGGGTCGGCGTTCCGGCGCGCCCCCTCGCCGCGAAGGCGGGGCGCGCCTCGGCGCAGGCTCTGGCCGAAGAACCCAAGGATGGGCGCCATGCGTGAGGTCGTGATCGGCGCGGCGTCGGACCCGATGCGCGACGCGGACCGCCTGAAGATCATCAGCGGAACCGCGAATCCGCAGCTCGCGCAGGACATCTGCGCGTTCCTCGGTCATCCGCTCGGCGCGGCCGAGATCCGTCGCTTCCCCGACCTCGAGGTCGACATCAAGGTCGGGGAGGACGTGCGCGGCTGCGACGTGTTCGTCGTGCAGCCCACGAGTCCGCCGGCGAACGAGCAGCTGATGGAGCTGCTGCTGATGATCGACTGCCTGCGCCGCGCTTCGGCGCAGCGCATCACCGCGGTGCTGCCCTACTACGGCTACGCGCGCAAGGATCGCAAAGACGAGGGGCGCGTGCCGATCAGCGCGAAGCTCGTCGCGAATCTGATCACGACCGCGGGCGCCAACCGCGTGCTCACGATCGACCTGCACGCCGCGCAGATCCAGGGATTCTTCGACATCCCCGTCGATCACCTCTACGCGCGTCCGGTGTTCCTCGATCGCCTGAGGCGCTTCGGGGACTTGAAGAACATGATCGTCGTCTCCCCGGACGTCGGCGGCGTCAAGATGGCGCGTGCTTACGCGAAGGCGCTCGGCGACGCCCCTCTCGCGATCGTCGACAAGCGCCGCATCTCCGGCGAGCAGACGGTCGTCGAGGCGGTGATCGGCGACGTGAAGGGGCGCGACGTCGTCCTCATCGACGATATGATCTCGACCGCCGGCTCGATCACCGAGGCGGTGCGCATCGTGCGGCGCCACGGAGCCGAGCGCGTGATCGTGGCCGCGACGCACGGCGTCTTCTGCGGCCCCGCGATCGAGCGTCTGCGGAGCTGCGAAGCCGAGGCGATCTTCGTCACGGATACCATCCCGCAGCGCGCGGACCTGGTGCCGAAGCTCGAGGTCGTCTCGGTCGCCAAGCTCTTGGCGCGGGCCATCTGGAACATCCACCACGCCAAGTCGGTTTCGAGCCTCTTCGAGGACGAGCCGCATTGAGAATGTCGGCCCGCGCTCCGAAGGCGCGCGGGAACGGGATACAGGCCCGCGACGCCGATGCGTCTCGGGAACGAACAAAGTTCGGCGCAATCGCGCCGTGCAATCGCTGGCATCGCCGCGGCACGCAAGGGCCGCGGAATCGTACGCATCCTCTCGGAGGAGCTTCGCTCCCATGGAAATCATCAGCATCAAAGCTACGAAGCGCGAGAAGGTCGGCACGCGTGCCGCCATGCGCGAGCGTTCGGAAGGGCGAGTGCCCGCCGTGATCTACGGCCACGGCAAGACCCCCGAGCATGTCACCATCGACGCGCACCAATTCGGCCAGGCGATCAAGCACCACGCGCGCGTGTTCCGGATCGACGACGGCGTCCGCGAGTCGTTCCCGGCGCTGCTGAAGCAGCTGCAGTGGGACGCTCTCGGCGAGTATCCGATGCACGCGGACTTCACTCGCCTCGAGGCGGGGGAGAAGGTGCGCGTCGGGGTGCCGATCCACTACGTCGGGCACGCCAAGGGCCTCGCCGCTGGCGGTCGATTGAACACGCCGATCCAGGAGCTCCAGATCGAATGCGATCCGGCGGCGATCCCCGATCACATCGAGGTGGTGGTGACGAGTCTCGAGATCGGGCAAGCGATCCATATCGCTGAGCTCGCGATGCCCGCCGGGGTGCGCGCGATCGGGGATGCCACGATCGTCGTGTGCAACGTCTCCCACCAGACCGCGCAGGTGACGGAGCCCGCGGCAGGCGAAGCCGGGGCGCAGCCCGAGCCGGAGAAGAAGTCCGAGTCTTGATCCCCGTGCGAGGAGGCTCGGCGCTCTGTGGCGCCGACGCCCCCTTGCGAGAGGCGAGTGCGGCCGTATAATGCCCCGCTCGCTTGTGGCGGGAGGATCGCGCTCGGAGGGCTCGAATCCTCCGCGATCCCGTCTCGGAGCTCGCCGGATACGCCGGTTTGCTCGCGATCACGCCGTAGGCTTCGTCTCTCGCTTGGGTGCTGCCACGCGCTCGAGGACAAGGAGGCGCTGCCTTGAAGCTGGTCGTCGGGATAGGCAATCCGGGTGCTGAGTACGAGTCCACCCGCCACAATGTCGGTTTCGACGTGGTTCGCCTCGTCGCCCATCGGCGGCGCGCCGAGCTGGAGGCCGAGAAGTCTCCTACGCTCGGCCGTCGCTTCGGTCGACTGGCGCGCATCCGCGACAAGGACGGTGAGGTCAAGGCCTGCCTGTCCGAGCCGTGGACCTACGTGAATGAAACCGGCCAGTTGGTTCGCTCTCTGGTCGATCGCTGGGGGGTGCAGCCGAGCGAGGTCTTGGTCGTCGTCGACGACCTGAACCTCGAGCTCGGAAACCTGCGCCTCCGTGCGGACGGGTCGAGCGGCGGACACAACGGCTTGAAGTCCATCGAGCGCCATCTGGGCACGCAGGGCTATCCGCGTTTGCGGATCGGCATCGGTGCCCCGAAGCGCGACACCGTAGATCACGTCCTCTCCCGGTTCTCCAAGCAGGAGCGGGAGGAGATCGCGATCGCTCTCGAGCACGCCGCCGATCTCGTCGAACGCTGGATCGACGGCGCACCGCTCGCAGAGCTAATGAATCGTTCCAACCGCAAGAACAACGAACTCTGAAGCGAGGCGGTCCGCCGGTGAGCATCTACGAGGCGACCCTCATCCTGGACAACCGGGAAGTCAAGAAGGGCTGGAGAACGCTGAAGGGCCGAGTGAAGGAGCTCCTGGAGCGCCACGGCTGCAAAGTCGTCGCTGCGCGCCGGTGGGAGGACCGCAAGCTCGCGTACGAGATCAAGAAGCAGAAGAGGGGCACCTACTTCTTGAGCTACCTCGAGCACGCCGCTCCGGGTGACTCGCTCTTCGAGCTCGACCGCGACCTGCTCCTCCAGGACTTCGTCCTGCGCCACCTCATCCTGAAGGTCGACGCGCTGCCGGAGGGCGAGATCGAACTCGCCGCGAAGGAAGACGCGGAGATCGCGAACGAGCCCGACGTGATCGGCGAAGGTGAGGACGAGGGCCAGGTCGTCGTCGTGCGTGCGCGCACGGCTGCAGACGATGCGCCCGCGCCCGCGCCCGCCCCCGCGCCTGTCGCGGAAGCCGCCGTCGCGTCGGAGAGCGCCGAAGCTTCGGCTTGACGCTGCCCTGGAGCGCGCTCTCGCGGAGCGCCGTTCTCTGCGGCGCCCCTCGAGGGTCGGCCTGCCGACCGCCGCGCGAACGCTCGCGCCCGTGGGATCGCTGCTCCACCACCCCTGAAATACACGAGATCTGAGCATCATCATGGCCGAACAAGACCTTCTCTCGGACATCGGCGTCGACAGCGACTTCGGCGGCGAAGACGGCCGCTCGGGCCGCGGCGGTCGGCGCTTCCGCCGCTTCGGAACCGGCCGGCGCCGCAAGTGCACCCCCTGCGACGAGATCAAGTTCGACTGGAAGGACGTTGCGATGCTGCAGCGCTTCCAGACCCCGCAGGGCAAGCTGATGTCCCGCAAGCGCACGAACTACTGTGCGCAGTGCCAGCGCGAGCTCGCCCGCGCGGTGAAGCGCGCGCGCTTCATGGCGCTGATCCCGTACGTGGCCTGAGCGCTTCGTCGGCGTCCTTCGTTCCTCTCCCACTCGCATCTCCGGTCCTCGCGACCAGATCCCGAGCCGGCGCCGCGCGTCGGCGTCCTCGAAACCTCAGCTTTCCAGGCGGCGCCCCGCGGCGTCGTCCGATCGGGCCGAGACCCACGCACTGACATGATCGAGATCCTGCTCCGCAGCAACGTCGCCGACCTCGGCAAGATCGGCGACATCGTGAAGGTCCGCGACGGCTATGCGCGGAACTACCTCTTCCCGAACGGCTTCGCCGCCGTCGTGACCGAGGACAACAAGCGCGCCGTCGAGAAGGTGCGCGCCAAGTACCTCGCGTCCGAGGCCGAGCGTGCGGAAGCGGCGCGTGGTCTCGCCGCCAAGCTCTCTTCGCTCACGGTCCAGATCGCCGTGAAGACCAACGAAGACGGACGCATGTACGGCTCGGTGACGGCGAGCATGATCGCCGATGCTCTCTCGAAGCAGGGCTTCAAGGTCGGCGCAGGCGCGGTGCGCCTGAAGGGCAACATCGAAGAGATCGGCCACCACGACGTGCCGGTTCACCTGCACTCCGACGTCGACGCGCAGCTCAAGCTGATCGTCACGGCCCTGTAGGCGGCTCCTCCCGCAGGCTGCGGCTGCCGCAAGCCGCGCCGCCGAAGGCTGTGTGTGCCTGCCGTAAGCTGTGCCTGCCGCAGGCTGTGTCTGCCGCAGGCTCTGCTTGCCGAACGGCGGGGGGCCGGTGTCGCTCGCTAGCCCGTCTGAACCGCAGGCCTACGACTGGACCGTAGCTCTGCAGCTGGATCACCGCTTGCACCTGGAGCACAGCTTGCACGTCGATCACCGCCCTGCAGCGGGACCATAGCTCGACCGCGCAGGCTCCCGTCGCGGGCGTGCGAGCGACCTCGTTTCGCGCGCCATGCTGCGTTCGCTTGGCGGATGGGTTCTCTTGGCGGATGGCGCGCAGTGCTCGGCAGAACGAGGTCGACGATGGAAGCCCGCTCGGGAAACCGGTCGGGCTTCCAGTGTTTGCCGAGGCAGCAGTGTTTGCCGGAGCAGCCGGTGATTGATGTCGAAGCCGGTGTTGGCTGAGGATGGCGGTGACGCGCAGCATGGCGCCGCTCGGGCTTGGTTGGGAGCCGCGAGTGCTGATCCCGGAGGAGCGCGACGATGGATGACCTGCGAGCGACCGGCCTGCCGCCGCAGAACGTAGATGCCGAGCGCTCGGTGCTCGGCGCGATGCTGCTCGACAACGGCTGCATCGCCGACGTTTCGGAGATCCTCACTCCCTCCGACTTCTACGCGCCGTCACACCAGCTCATCTACGAGAGCGCCCTCGAGCTCTACGAGCAGTCGAAGCCCGTCGACTTCATCACGCTCGGCGAACGGCTGCAGCGCAAGGACTCGCTCGAGTCGGCCGGCGGGCGCGACTATCTGATCCTGCTCGGACAGGCTCTGGCTGGCGCGGGGCGCGCCGTGCATCACGCGCAGCTCGTGCGCGATTGCGCGCGTCTGCGCGGCCTCATGAACGAGTGCGCGACGCTCGCGGCGGAGGCTCAGAGCTTCCGCGACGAAGACGTCGACCAGTTCCTCGAGAACGCGGAGAAGCGCATCTACGACGTGGTGCGCTCCGCCGACTCGCGCGAGGTCCGCTCGCTCTCCGGCCTGATGGCCGAGGAGATCAAGCGCGTCGACAACCTGACCGATCGCGAGATCCGCTGCAGCGGCTTGCGCACGGGCTTCAACGTGCTCGACGACATGACCTTCGGCTTCCAGCCGGGGGACTTGATCATCCTCGCGGCGCGTCCCTCGATGGGGAAGACCGCGCTCGCGTTGAACATGCTCGAGAACGCCGCGCGCCTCTCCGAGGTCGCGGTGGCGTTCTTCTCGCTCGAGATGTCGACCGAGCAGGTGGGACGGCGTTTGCTCTGCTCGCGCTCGCGCGTCAGCGCGGAGAAGCTGCGCAAAGGCACGCTGAGCGGCGCCGAGCGACGACAGCTCGTGGATGCAGCGCACGAGCTCGGCACGACGCCGATCTTCGTCGACGACACGCCGGGCCTCTCGGTGCTCTCGCTGCGCTCGAAGGCCCGACGGCTGAAGGCCGCGCACGACATCCAGATGATCATCGTCGACTACCTCCAGCTCATGGAGGCGCCGCAGGCCGAGTCGCGCCAGATCGAGATCTCGATCATCTCTCGCTCGCTGAAGGGGCTGGCGCGCGAGCTGAAGCTCCCGGTGATCGCGCTCTCGCAGCTCAATCGCTCGGTCGACTCTCGCGACGACAAGCGCCCGCGCATGTCGGACCTCCGCGAGTCGGGCGCCATCGAGCAGGACGCCGACTTGATCCTGCTGCTCTTCCGCGAGGAGTACTACAAGCCGACCGAGGCGAACCGCAACAAGGCGACCCTCGACGTCGCGAAGCAGCGCAACGGACCGACGGGCTCCGTCGACCTGCAGTTCACCCGCGAGTTCATGCGCTTCGAGAACCTGGCCTACGAGCGCGGCGCCTCGTGATCGAAGCAGCGGGGAGCGCGTCTCGAGCGGGCGACCTGGGCGCGGCTGCGGAGCCTGGCTTCGCTCCGCGCCCGAGGGCGCTCGCGGCTTGGCTCGTGCTCCTCGCGACGGCCGGCGACCTCGGCGCGCAGGAGCCGCCTGGGTCCGAGGGCGGAGGAGAGGCGGCGCGATCTCAGGATCCCGATCTCGCCGCCGAGCTCGAAGGCGAGGTGATCTCGGAGCTCCTCTGGCGCGGGTTGCCCGAGGAGCGCAGTCGGCGCTACGCCGAGGCGATCTACACGAAGCAGGGCGCCAAGCTTCGCCGCGACCTCCTGAGCGATGACATCAAGCTCCTCTGGCGCCGCTACAAGGTGCGCGTGCAGTTCCAGGCCGAACGGCTTCCCGCCGGCGGCATCCGCGTGATCGCGGTCGCCGAGGAGGTAGGGGTGCTGGAGAAGCTGAGCTTCACAGGTAACCGCAGCTTCACTCGTACCGAGCTCCTCGAAGCGCTGGGCCTGAGCTACGGCGGAAAGGTGCAGGAGGAGGACACGCAGCGCTTCGCCGAGCGTCTGCGCGAGCACTACCGGGAGAAGGGGCACCACTTCGTCGCCGTGACGACGCGCATCGATACGGCGAAGAGCGAACTCGTCTACGAGATCCTGGAAGGGCCGCGGATCTATGTGCTCGACGTGCGCTTCCACGGGAACGAGGCGATCCCCTCGTCGCGCTTCCTCGGCCTCGGCACGCGGCTCCACGGCGCGGTGGAGTCGAGCACGCCCTTCTTCATCTGGCCTTTCCGTCTCGGCGGCCAGCCCTTCGTGCAGCGCAAGGTCGACGAGGACCGCGTGGCGCTCGCGCGGCTCTATCGCTCGCAGGGCTACCACGACGCGGAGGTCTCGTACGACATCCAGTTCAGCGACGACGGGCGCTACGCGTATCTCGACTTCTACGTCGAGGAGGGGCGGCTCTACACGCTGCGAGAGATCCGTATCGAAGGGAACACCGACCTCCCGACCGCGGAGCTCTATCCGCTCCTGCGCATGAAGCCGGGGGACCCGGTGACCGAGGCGCGCTTGACGAGCGACATCCAAGCCCTCGTCGAGCACTACGGGAAGCGCGGCTATCCCATGCAGTACGGCTTGGAGGATCGCTTCGACATCGACCAGGAGCAGTTCGCGAACGCGGACGGGACGATGACCGTCGTGCTGCGGATCACCGAAGGGCGCCAGCGCTCGATCGAGCGCATCGAGGTGCGCGGCAACGACAAGACGCGCCGCCCGGTGATCCTGCGCGAGCTGCTGCTCGATCCGGGGCAGATCGTGGACTCCTCCCTCATCGCGCGCTCGATCGCGCGCTTGGAGTCGCTGCGCTACTTCGAGAGCGCGCAGGGCTTCCCCGCGGTCTACTCGGACCTGGAGCAGAGCCCCAACGATCCTGAGAAGGTGACCTGGGTGATCGAGGTGGAGGAGGGGCGCACCGGGCAGTTCAACATCGGCGGCGGCCTGGGCTCGAACTCGGGACCGTTCCTCTCGTTCACCTGGACCAATCAGAACTTCGGCCTGACCCGCTTGCCCGATTCGCCGTTCAGCGCGCTGCCGGAGCTCTTCCTCGGGCAGGCCTTCTCGGGCGATGGCCAGGCGCTGATCCTGGAGGCGAGCCCGGGTCTCGACGTCTCTCGCTACAGCGTCTCCTTCCGCGAGCCCGACATCTTCGGCCTCTATCGGAACCCGATCGGCTTCGATCTCGCGCTCTACCGCACGCTGCGCGTATGGCGCACGCACTTCGAGACGCGCACGGGCTACTCGATCGGGCTCACGAAGGACCTCTCGCGCGAGTGGCAGGTCGGCCTCGGCCTCCGCGACGACGCGATCGAGGTCGACGACATCGACCGCCGCGCCTCGGATCGCATCTGGAGCCTGGAAGGCATGAATCACGTGCGAGGCCTCGGCGCTCGCTTGCGCTATCGCGACCTCGACATGCCGATGCAGCCGACCGAAGGCTGGGACCTGCGCCTCGACAGCTTCGTCTCCGGCGCGCTGCTGCCCTCGGACTTCGACTACTGGACCGCGGTCGTGAGCGGCGACCGCTTCTTCCCGCTCGGCAAGGACGAGCGCGGCCGCGCCGACGTCCTCGCGCTCTCCGGCTCCTTCGGCCTCTCCGACGGCTACGGCAGCACCGACGAGGTGCCGTACTTCGATCGCTTCTTCCTCGGCGGTCTCGACTCGCTCCGCGGCTTCAACATTCGCGGTGCCGGCCCCGTCGAGAACGGTCTCCCCGTGGGTGGCCAGGCGCTCTGGACGGGCAGCGTCGAGTACCGTTTCCCCCTCGTCTCGACCCCCATGCCACGGCAGGTGGACGAGTACGAATGGGTGCGCGGCTTCGCGTTCACGGACTTCGGCGGGCTCGGCCTCGAGCTCTCCGACCCGACCTTCCGGCAGCTCCGCGCGAGCTCCGGCATGGGCGTCCGCATCCGCGTGCCCTTCCTGCCCACGGCTTCGCTCGAGTTCAGCCTGGCGTATCCATGGCTCTACGAGAGCACCGACGACCTGCTGTACTTCCAGTTCCGGCTCAGCACCTTCTGATCGCGGGCGCAGTTCGCCCCAGGAGTCCCTCGTGAAGACCCTCTTCGCCCTCGCCGTCCTCGGCACGACGGCCGCCTTCGGCCTCGCTCTCGGTCCCGGCGCGCGCGAGCACTCGGAGCCGCTGCGCCCGAGCGTCGTGCGCTACGTGAACATGAACAAGATCTTCGAGAGCGCCGAGCGCTTCCGCGAGGAGCGCGAGGCCATGACCAAGCGCTGGGAGGGCTGGAACGGCGAGCTCGGCGAGCTGATGAAGCAGGGCCAGTCGATCGAGAAGAACCTGAGCTCGTTCACCGGCCTCAAATCGAGCCCCGAGTACCGCCAGATGCTCGAGGAGCTCGAGGTCCTGAGCTACCGCGCCGGGAAGAAGAAGGAGCGCTTCCAGGAGCAGAAGAACCTGGAGCAGACCCAGGCGATCCTGAAGTGGAGCGACGATGTGGACATCGCGATCTCGGTCTACGCCAAGGCGAACGGCATCGACGTCGTGCTGCAGAACTGGGCCGCGGCGAGCGAAGCCGAGGAAGGCCTCGGCCTCGAGGAGCGCTACCGCCGGATCCTCTATCGCTCCGCGGCGCACCTCGATCCTGCCCTCGACATCAGCCAGGAGATCGCCGCGGCGCTGAAGTAGGTCGCGACGCGGTCTTGACGCGCTCCCTCATGGGAGTACCCTCCTCGGCGTCCGGAGCGCTCCGTCCCGCATCCTCGGGTCACCGCGCGCCCTCCCCATGGACAGTCGCGACGCGTGAGACGATCTGAGCGAACCATCAAGTCGGCGGTGGAGTTCACCGGCCGAGGCCTGCACACCGGAGCCGAGGTCAAGCTGCGCCTGAAGCCTGCGCCGGCAGGTCACGGAGTGGTCTTCACGCGCACGGACCTCCCCGACGAGCCCTCGATCCCGGCGTCCATCGAATATCTCTCGCCGGCATCGCGCCGCACTGCGCTCCGGAATGGCAAGGCCGAGGTCGAGACGATCGAGCATCTGCTCGCCGCCTGCCTCGGGCTCGGTGTCGACAACCTCGAGATCGAGATCGACGGCGCGGAGATCCCCGCGTCCGACGGCAGCGCGCTTCCGCTCGCGCAGCTCCTCGAGAGCGCGGGGATCGTCGATCAGAAGGCGACCCGCAAGGTCTATGTGCTGGACGAGCCAATCTATGTGCGCGAAGGCGATGCCAGCTTGGTCGCCCTGCCCTGCGCGGATCCCGCCGAAGGGCTGACCGTTCAGTACCACGCCGAGTTCGGTCGGCCTTCCATGAACGGGCAAGGCGGAGCCGCGGGCGTCGCCGGGGGCGTGTCCCTCTCGATCACGCAGGCGTTCCCGCGCTCGCAGACCTACCGCTACCAGCTCGATCGGCAGACCTTCCGCGAGGCCATCGCGCCCGCGCGCACCTTCTGCATGGCGGAGGAGGTCGAGAAGCTGCAGGCGGCGGGCCTGGGCAAGGGGGCCACGCTCGAGAACACCGTGGTGATCGGACGCGAAGGCCAGGAATGGCGCTTCGTCGACGAGCCGGTGCGCCACAAGATCCTCGACTTCCTCGGGGACCTGAGCCTGCTGGGCGCCGATTTGGTCGGCCACATCATCGCCAACAAGACCGGCCACGCGGCGAATGCGAAGCTCGTGAAGCAGCTCCGCGACCGCATCGAGGCGCAGGAGATGCGCGGCGAGCTGCCGCGCGAGTCGGGGCTGAACATCCAGGAGATCATGCGTCTCCTGCCGCACCGCTATCCGTTCCTGCTCATCGACCGCGTCGTCGAGCTCGAGGGCTATCGGCGCGCGGTCGGGATCAAGAACGTCACCTTCAACGAGCCCTTCTTCCAGGGGCACTGGCCGGAATCGCCGATCATGCCCGGCGTGCTCCAGCTCGAAGCCATGGCTCAGCTCTCGGGGGTCCTGCTGCTCCGCAAGCTCGAGAACACCGGCAAGCTCGCCGTGCTCTGGTCGATCGACAAGGTGAAGCTCCGCGGCACGGTGATCCCGGGCGACCAGCTCCGCATCGAGGTCGAGACGATCAAGGTGAAGCCCAGCCTGGGGCAGGTCACCGGGCGCTGCAAGGTCGGCGGCCGCCTGGTCTCCGAGGCGACCTTGATGTTCACGCTCGTCGATGCCTGAGCCTCTCGCTGAGCGCCCGCTGCGCGTCGGCGTCGTGGGCGTTGGGCATCTTGGGCGGCACCACGCGCGCATCTACCGCGATCTGGAGAAGAGCGGATCGGAGGCGGGTGGGCTCGGCCTGGTCCAGCTCGTGCGCGTGATCGATCGCGACGCCGCGGCCGCCGAGCGAGTCGCTGCCGACCTCGGCGTGCCGCACGGCAGCGATCTACAGCAGCTCCTCGACGAAGGCGTCGATGCGGTGAGCATCGTGGTGCCGACGGTGGCGCATCTCGCGGCGGCCGAGCCCTTCCTGGAGCGCGGGATCGCCTGCCTCGTCGAGAAGCCGATCGCGGTCACACTCGAGGAGGCCGATCGTATGATCGCCGTCGCGGCCGAGCACGGCGCGCTCCTCCAGGTCGGCCACGTCGAGCGCTTCAATCCGGCGTTCGAGGCGCTGGTCGCGCAGCAGCGCTTGCCCCTCTTCATCGAGGCGCATCGCCTGGCGCCGTTCACCTTTCGCTCGACCGACGTCGGCGTCGTGCAGGATCTCATGATCCACGACCTCGACCTCGTCCTCGCGATGGTGCGCGCGCCGCTCGAGCGCGTGGACGCCGTAGGCGGTCGGATCTTCACCCGCAGCGAGGACGTGGTCTCCGCGCGTCTCGGCTTCGCCGGCGGCGCCGCCGCGAACGTCACGGCCTCGCGCGTCTCGATCAAGCCGATGCGGCGCTTCCGCGTGTTCAGCGAGGACTCCTACCTCTCTCTGGATCTCGGAGAGAGGCACGCGCTGATGGTGACGAAGGGCCCGAGCTGGGACGCGCGCGCCATCGATCCACGCGCGGTCGATCCCGAGCTCATGAACGATCGCGATCGCCTGCGCGAGTTCGTGTTCAACGGATTGCTGAGCGTGCAGGAGTTCCGCTTCGAGGCTCGCGAGCCGCTTCGCGAGGAGCTGCGCGCGTTCCTGCGCTGCGTGCGCGAAGGGACCCCGCCCCGCGTGAGCGGAGCCGATGGACGGGCGGCGCTCGAGACGGCAGTGCGCATCGTGGAGAGCTTGGCCGGCTCGCTCGCGGCGCGAGCTCGAGCGGAGAACGCGCGCTGAGCTGAGCTCGCCGCGTCCGCGGGCGCGATTCCCCGCGTGCCGAGGTCGGGATCGAGAGCTATCATTCGCCTCGACCTCTGCGGTGTTCGTGATCGGGAGCGCATCGGCGATTCGATACGAATCCGCACGGGAACCGATCCACGGCGCGCAGGTGAGGCTCGGCTTCGGCCGCAGAAGCTCGCCAACGCACGGGAGGTGCCCACTTGGAGCTTCAAGGATTCCTGATCGCTCCGCATCGACACGGCACAGGTGGAGGTCGCTTGCTCTCTCTATCTCTCTCGTATTCGCCGCTCGCTCAGCTGCGCTGAATCGAACGCGCGCCTCTCGCGCTGAGCCCGTTCGCTCTCGACCCCCAGGTGAGCACCACATCTTGTGGAGATAAGCGCCTCGGCCGCGACAGATTGTTGTTGCTGCGTTCGCGCTGAGCTACCATCCGCGCCTCGACGGAGCGCGCCGCCCGAACGGCAGGCCGCGATCCGCGATGCGGTGGTGGTCGAGGGCGCGGCGATGAAGAACTGGGTGGTGGCGGCGACGTTGGTGGCGGCGGTGATCTGCGGGTTGCGCCTGTGGATGCCCGCGCCCGAAGCTGGGGCGGATAGCGGCGCTGGTGCTGCCGGCGGTCAGGGCTCCGAGGGCTCGGATCCGGAGTCGGTGATGCCGATCCTGAGCAGCGTGACGCCTGAGCTGACGCCGGGCGGTAGCGAGCCTCTAAGCAAGCCGACCGAAGAGCCGCGCTCCGCCGAGCTCGATGCCGCGCTCGCCGTCTACCGCCAGGGCAAGCACGCCGAGGCGGCGCGCCTCCTCGCTCCGCTGGTCGGGCGCGGAGTCGGTCTCCCCGGCAGCCGCGTCTTCCTCGCTGCCGCAGCGCTCGAGAGCGGCGACTTCGCCACCGCGCGCGATGCCGCCGCTCGCGCGGCCGCCGAAGGAGAGCCCGCGAGCTGGAGGATCGAGGGCGAGGCCCTGAAGCTCCACTGCGATCTCCGCGAAGGTGGCCTGACGCGGCTCTCTGCGCTCGACCAAGCGCGCGCGCGTCTCGGGGATCTCGCGAACAGCCCCTCGGGGCGGCTCTTCCTCCAGGACCTCGTCGACCGCTGCGTCGCGGACAGCGCTGGAGTCGAGGGCGTTCGTCTCGCTCAGGCGGCGATCGAGCAGGTCGCCCGCAGCTTGCAAGGCCAGCCTGCTTTCGCGCGCGTCCGCGGCCTCGCCTCCAGCCTGGAGAAGGCCGAGAAGGCAGTGCTCTTCGATCGGCGCTCGACGGTCTGGACGAATCGCGCGAAGGTCGGCGCCGGTGAGCCGCTGGTGCGCCTCGTCACGCGCCTCCGCAAGGAGAACCAGGCGGGGCGCTTCGATGCGCACTTCCTCGCCTGGGTGAACGGCATCGCGGACCCGGGCCGCGTGCAGGCCGGGCGCGAGCTGGTGGTTCCCGCCGGCGATCTCGCGATCCAGGTCTACCGCGGCTCGCGCCTGGTGCTCGTCTACTGCGGCGAGTACCTGGTCCGCGTTCACGGCTGCGCGATCGGGCGGACGGACAAGCCGACACCCGTCGGCAGCTTCGAGATCGGCGAGAAGATCGAGCGTCCCGTCTGGCACGGGCCGCGTGGTCCAGTCGCCTATGCCGATCCTCAGAACCCGCTCGGCGAAGGCTGGCTCGGGTTCCTCGATCAGCCCAAGGCGACGGGCTACGGCATCCACGGGACGAACGACGAGGGCTCGATCGGTGAAGAGGCTTCGGAAGGTTGCGTTCGTCTGTACAATGCGGCCATCGTCGAGCTGATGGCCTGGGTGGCTCCGAAGGGGACCCAGGTCACGATCCACTGACCGAGCGGCCGCGGACCGTACCTGACCGGTGACACGGGCAGGCGGGGGCGGGCCGCGCAGATCGTCGAGCGACATTGAGCGCCTGGACCACCCAAGAGAGCATAGACCTCTACGGCATCGATCACTGGGGCAAGGGGTACTTCCGCGCGAACGGCGCGGGGCACCTCGAGGTGACCCCGGACGGCACTGGCCCGGGGGAGAGCCCGGCCATCGACTTGAAAGAGCTCGTCGATACCCTGCGCTTGCGGGGCATCGCGCTGCCGGTGCTGATCCGCTTCGACGCCATCTTGAGGCGGCGAGTGCGCGAGATCGCGACCACGTTCAACGAAGCCATTCGCGAGCACGGGTACAAGGGCCGCTATCGCGGCGTCTATCCCGTGAAGGTGAACCAGCAGCGCCAAGTCGTGCAGACCCTCGTCGATGAGGGCAAGAAGTACGGCATGGGGCTCGAGGTCGGGAGCAAGCCCGAGCTGCTCGCGGTGATCCCGATCCTCGACGATCCGCAAGCGCTGCTGATCTGCAACGGCTACAAGGACGTCGCCTACATCGAGATCGCGTTGCTCGCCACGCGTCTCGGCCGCAACCCGATCCTGGTCGTCGAGAAGTTCAGCGAGCTGCTGCTGATCCTCGACGTATCGCAGCGCCTCGGCATCCGCCCTCGCATCGGCGTTCGCGCGAAGCTCGCGGCCCGCGGATCCGGCAAGTGGGAAGCCTCGGGCGGCGATCGTTCGAAGTTCGGTCTCGGCGCTTCCGAGATCGTGGATCTCGTGGAGGAGCTCCGTCGGCGTGACAAGCTCGATTGCCTGGAGCTCCTGCACTTCCATCTGGGCTCGCAGATCACCCAGATCACGAGCTTCAAGCGCGCGCTGAAAGAAGCTGCGCGGCTCTACGTCGAGCTGCACCGCATGGGCGCGCCCGTGCGCATCCTGGATGTCGGCGGGGGCCTGGGAGTCGACTACGACGGCTCCCGCACCTCGTTCGACTCCTCGATGAACTACACGCTTCAGGAGTACGCCAACGACATCGTCTGGATGATGCTCCAGGCGTGCGAAGAGAACGAGGTCCCGCATCCCGACATCGTCACCGAGTCGGGGCGTGCGCTCGTCGCGCATCACGCCGTGCTGGTCGTGAACGTGCTCGGCGTCGGGACGATGGGCATGCCTACCTCGCGACGCCCGGGCAATGGCGAGAGCGCGGCACCACCCGAGGGCGACAGTGAGCCGGTACAGGAGCTGATCGAGATCGCGGCCGGCATCTCGCCGAAGAACGTCCAGGAGGCGTTCCACGATCTCACCCAGCTCCGCGAGGAGATCCTGACGCGCTTCAACGTCGGCCTCATCGATCTTCGGGGCCGTGCTCGCGCCGAGGAGATCTACTGGAGCGCTTGCCACCGCATCCTGAAGCACATGCGCGAGCTCACCTACGTCCCGGAAGAGCTCACCGATCTCGAGAAGATCCTGCGCGATACCTACTTCTGCAACTTCAGCGTCTTCCAGTCGCTGCCGGACCACTGGGCGATCCAGCACCTCTTCCCCGTGCTGCCGATCCATCGCTTGGAGGAGAAACCCTCCCGCCGCGGAGTGCTCGCCGACATCACTTGTGACAGCGACGGCAAGATGGAGCGCTTCGTCGACCTGCGCGATGTGAAGCCCTATCTCGACCTCCACGAGACGAACGGCGAGGACTACCTGCTCGGCATCTTCCTCGTCGGCGCCTATCAGGAGATCCTCGGAGACCTCCACAATCTCTTCGGCGATACGAACGCCGTGCACGTCGACGTCGATGCGCGCGGTCGCTATCGCGTCCACCACCTCGTCGAGGGCGATCGCGTCGACGAGGTGCTCGGCTACGTGCAGTTCGACTGCTCCGAGCTGAAGCAGCGCATGCGCAGCGCGGCGGAAGAGGCGCTCGACGAAGACCGGATCACGCCCGAGGAATGGGGGCGTCTGCTCCGCCGCTACGAAGAAGGGCTCTCGGGCTACACCTACCTCGAGTCCTAGCCGACTGTCGAGCGCTCTCGACGGCTTGGAATGCAGCGAGCCTCTCTTCCGCGTCCCGCGGAAGAGAGGCTCGCTGCGTTCGCGATTCGCTCTCGGTTTGCACCGCGCCCAGCTCGCATCGCGCTCCGCGCCCGCAGCTACTGGATACGCCGGATCACCGCGCTCACCACGCCGCGGATCTCCACGTGGTCGGCATAGATCGGCTGGAGCTTTGCGTTCGACGGCTGGAGCCGGACGCGGTCCTTCTCGCGGTAGAAGCGCTTCAGGGTGGCTTCATTGCCCTCGACCACGGCGACGACGATCTCGCCGTTCCGCGCCGTGTTGCGCCGCTCCACCAAGACGAGGTCGCCGTCCTTGATCTGGTCCTCGATCATCGAGTCGCCCTGCACCTCGAGCAGATACATGTCCCGGCCTTCGGGTAGCAGCTCGCTCAGGTCGAACATCTCCTCGCGCTCGAGCGCCTCGATCGGCTGGCCCGCGGCGATGGCGCCGGCGATCGGAACCAGGGTCCGCGAAGCTTCCCTGCGCGCGTTCCCCGAGCTCGGATCGCTGGCGCGCGCGTCCGCGTTGCGCTGCCGCTTCGCCTCGGGCGGAGCCTGGACGACGCGGATCGAGCGGGCCATGCGCGGCTCGCGCTGCACCGCGCCCTTCTTCTGGAGTTCGACGAGGTGACCGTGGATGGTCACCTTGTTCACGCCGCAGTGCTCGGCGATCTCGTCGAGCGTCGGGGCCATGCCGCGCTCGTCGCAATAGTCCTGGATGAAACGCAGGATGCTCAGTTGCTTCGGTGTCAGGCGCAGATCGTTCATCGCATCTCCTCCTCGGCGGGCAGTCCGCGGAGCGCGCGCTGCTTCCCAGGTGGCGGAGGGAAGCTCGCGCGAAGCGCAGGATCGGGGGCACAACCCAGACTGGGAAAAAGGAGCGACCCGCCGCGGCATCTGGCGCGTGGCGCTGGACGGAAGCGCAACGATCCAGGGCGCTGCGAGCGCAGCGCGGAACGCCGAGGCGGGTGCAGCAGCATAGCGACGAACGCGCTGGAGGCCAGTAGCGCGTCGAACGCGCCGGATGCCAGTCGCGCGTCGAACGCGCCGGATTCCCGTCGCGCGCCGAACGACCATCTGCCGCGTGCCGAGGGGGCGCAGCTCACAGGAGGAGCCCCAGCACGATGAGCGCGGCGACCAGCGCGAAGGTCTCGCGCGTGCTCGCCGCGTGCGGACCCCCGATCAGCGCTCTCGCGGTGTCCGAAGATGCGGCTGCCCCAGACGCCGCGGCTGCCCCAGACGCCGCGGAAGCCCCAGACGCCAAGGAAGCCGCAGACGCCAAGGAAGCCGCAGACGCCACAGAAGGAGAAGAGGAGGAGATCCCGGCGAGCTGCGCCGACGCCGAGGCCTCTCGTCGCGCCGGTCGGCAGGTGGTGGCGCTGGACGCGACGAAGCTCACAGCGCCGGCGCTCCCTGCGTGCGTGACGCTGGGCGCGCGGCGCGAGAGCACGGAAGCGGGACCGCTCCGCGAGGTGGTGCGAGGCCGGAAACTCAGCAGCGGATCCCGGAGTCCCGGAACCGAAGTCAGCACTGCGCTCGCCATGGATCTCCTCCGAAGTTCATCCGAAGTTCAGGCTCGAGCGGCGAGCTCCTGTGCTCGCCGGAAGAGGGTCTTGCTGCTCGCGCGTGGGAGGTGATCGGGCCCGCCGTCCCGCTGGCTCGACCCGTCGAAAAGGCCCTTTGAAAAGGGCCTCTGGAAGGGCCCGGGCCCCGTCGGCGGGACCCGTCGGCGGGGCCAGTTGGCGGGGCCCGTCGGCGGGCCCGAAGGACTGCGGCGCGCAGCTCGCACTCGCGCCGCCTTCCGTCACATCGAGCTGTGCCGGCACCGAGCTCGGCTCGAGCCGCACAGCCTTCCCACCGCTCCGCTCCCCGTCGGGGGAGCGGCGCGAGCGCATCCGCCTCACGCCGGGCCGAGCGACTGCGCGAGCAGCCGCCGTAGCCTTACGGAAGGCGAACGAGCAGGAGGGTACGAACAGGACCCTTACCGAGCAAGGCTTTTGTTAGGGCTTGTTGGGGGGCCTGCCCCTAGCGTGGGGGGGGCACGCGCCGCTTCCCCTGGCGAGCGACCCGCGAGTGCTCCCGGCGAACCCGAGTAGAATCCGCGCCCCTTTCCCCGGGCTGCAGCAACCTTCCTCGCCGCACCGCATGAGCGAACCCCACCTCGGCCTCGGAGCGCCGGTCTCTCTTCCCCGACACCTGGTCGGCTTCGATCTCCGACGGTTGCCGAGCTATCGCTGCGATGTGCTGGTCATCGGCAGCGGCGTCGCCGGCGCGAGCGCCGCGCTCGCCGCGGCCGCGTCACGCGATGTCGTCGTTCTGGCGAAAGAGAAGCTCGAGCTCACCGCGACCTCGTGGGCCCGCGGCGGCATCGCCGCCGTGTGGTCGGACGCGGACTCGCTCGATGCGCACATCTCCGACACGCTCACCGTCGGTGGGGGGCTCTGCGATCCCACAGCGGTGCGCGCGGTGGTGAGCGGCGGACGCGGCGCGATCGAGCAGCTCTTGCATTGGGGCGCGCGCTTCGATGCCGGTGAGACGGGCCTCGAGCTCTCGCGAGAAGGCGGGCACAGCCATGCACGCGTCATCCACGCGCTCGGCGATCGCACGGGGCGCGAAGTGCAGCGAGTGCTGAAGGAGCGCTTGATCGCGCATCCGCGCATCACCTGCTTCGAAGGCGTGCAGGCCGTCGACGTGCTCACGGACGAGAGCGGCGCGGCCCAAGGAGTCCTCGCCTGGTCGCAGCAGCACGGCTGGGTCTCCTTCCTCGCCGAGGCGACGATCCTCGCGACGGGCGGCGGAGGTCAGATCTACCGCGAGACGACGAACCCTCCGTCCGCCACGGGCGACGGGCTCGCGATGGCGCTACGCGCTGGCGCGATCGTGCGCGATCCCGAGCTCGTGCAGTTCCATCCGACGCTGCTCTACATCGCCGGTGCGGCCCGCGTGCTGATCTCCGAGATCGTGCGCGGCGCGGGCGCGCGGCTGATCGACCGCGACGGCGTGCGTTTCCTCGAGAATGACCTGCCGGAAGGGGAGCTCTCGCCACGCGATGTCGTCTCGCGCGCGATCTTTCGGCGCATGGTCGAGACGCGGGACACGAGCGTCTATCTCGACCTCAGCGGATTGCCCGGCGACGTCCGGGAGCAGTTCCCGGGAATCGCGCGCGTGTGCGGCTACTTCGACATCGACATCCGCAAGGATCCGATTCCGGTGCGTCCCGGCGCGCACTACATGGTGGGTGGCGTCAAGGTCGACCTGCTCGGGCGCACGTCCGTGGCGCGGCTCTACGCGTGCGGCGAGGTCGCCTCGTGCGGTCTGCACGGCGCGAATCGCCTGGGCTCTAATTCGCTGCTCGAGGGCCTGGTGCTGGGCTCCTCCGCGGGTCGCCACGCGGCGGATCAAGTCACCGGGCGTCCGATCGAGGCGCGCGAGCGGTCGAGCGGACCGCTCATCTGGCCCGGAGACGAGCGCGTGGAGTTCCACCTCGACGACATGCTCTACTCCTTGAAGTCGCTGATGTGGCGCAACGTCGGCATCGAGCGCGAGCCCGAGTTGATGGTCGAGGCGTGTCAGCGCCTCGCCTTTTGGGCGCGCTACTTCTTCCGCACCCCCGTGGAGCCCTCGCGCGCGGTCGAAGTCGCCAACGTGCTCACCGCCGCGGCGCTGGTCGCGCACGGCGCGATGGAGCGCGAAGAGTCCCGCGGCGTGCATGCGCGCAGCGACTTTCCGCAGCTCGCGCCTGCTCCGTATCACGTCGAGATGCGCGCGAGCGCTCCGGCCGGTGAAGACGCATCGATCCTCGGCCTCGCGATCCATCGCGTCGCGCCGGCTGCCGCGCTCGCGAGCGCGTTCGGGAGAACCACGTAGACTTCATGGAAGAACGCATCTCAACTTCTCGGGGCGTCGATTCCCACGCCAAGGAGCGCGCGCTCCTCGTCGGTGTGATCCTGAGCAGCGAGAAGGACTCGGTCGACACCGCGGATCCTCTCGCCGAGATCGGCTCGCTCGTCGAAGCCGCGGGGGGCGAGCCCATCGGAGGCCTCGTTCAGCGCCGCGAGAAGCCCGATTCGCGCACCTACATCGGCAAGGGCAAGGTCGCGGAGGCGAAGGAGCTCGCCGCGGCGCTCGACGCCGATCTCGTCGTCTTCGACTGCGACCTCTCGCCAGGGCAGGTGCGCAACCTAGAGAGCGATCTCGAGCGTCGGGTCGTCGATCGCAGCGAGCTCATCCTCGACATCTTCGCGCGGCGCGCGCGCACGCGTCAGGCGAAGGCGCAGGTCGAGCTCGCGCAGCTCCAGTACACGATGCCGCGGCTGCGGCGCATGTGGACGCACCTCGAGAGAACCGAAGGCGCGATCGGCGCGCGCGGTCCGGGCGAGACGCAGCTCGAGACCGACCGCCGCCTGATCCAGAAGAAGATCCGCGACCTCCGCGCCGAGCTTCAGGTGATCGAGGAGCGCCGGCAGCGCGAAGGCGAAGCGCGACGCGGGCACTTCCGCATCTGCCTCGTCGGCTACACCAACGCGGGCAAGTCGACGCTGCTCAATCGGCTGACCGGAGCGGAGGAGTACGTCGCCGATCAGCTCTTCGCGACGCTCGATACACGTACGCGCCAGTGGCGCCTCGGTGATGGCCGCGTCGTGCTGCTCTCCGATACCGTCGGCTTCGTCCGCGAACTGCCGCACCACTTGGTCGCCTCCTTCCACGCGACGCTGGAGGAAGCGCGCTCCGCGGATCTCCTGCTCGAGGTGATCGATGCAGGGAGTCCCGAGGCGCTGCGGCAAGCCGATGCCGTGGAGCAGGTCCTGGGCGAGCTCGAGCTCGGCTCGATCCCGCGGCTCGTCGTGCTGAACCAGATCGACCGCGTCACCGATCGCCTCGAGCTCGCCGTGCTGCGGAACCGCTTCGCGCGGACCGTGGCGGTCTCCGCGCGCACCGGCGAGGGGCTCCAGGAGCTCGAGGCCGAGGTGGGGGCGATCGTCGATCGCGACGCGGAGGAATGCGTGCTCCGCGTGCATGCGGGAGACGGCCGCGCGCTCAGCGTCTTGCGCGAGGTCGGCGTGAAGCTGGGCGAGGAGTACCTCGGCGAGCACTTCCATGTGCGCGTCCGGCTGGCCACGCGCGAGCTCGAGCGCTTGCGCTCCGAGCTGCGCGGCGGGCGTCTCGAGGTGCTGCCGGTCGAGAGCGAGCACCCGCCCCGCTAGCGCGCGACCCTCGCCGAGGATCCTCGCCGAGGATCGAAAGAGGATCGCGAGAGGATCGAAAGCAGAGGGCCCTCGGAGGCGCGGATCGTTCCGCGCCTCCGAGGGCCCTCTCTCTTGCGCTGGCTTACCGTACGCTCGCTTATTGGCCGAGCGCCGCCGGCGGATCAATGAGCCGCGGCGCGTCCCTTCAGCGCATCGCGACGCGCATCGGCGGCGAGGCGGCGCTTCTCGACCCAGATGAGGAAGGGCGAGGCGATGTACATCGTGGAGTAGGTTCCGGCCAGCACGCCGACCAGGATCGCGAACGCGAAGCCCTCGATCGCGTTGCCGCGGCCATAGTTCACCAGCAGCAGGACGGTGATCATGAAGATCGTCGTCAAGCCGGTGAGCAAGGTGCGGGCGAGGGTCTCGTTGATGCTGGTGTTCACGATCTCCTCGAAGCTGCCCTTCACGCGCGGCAGGTTCTCACGGATTCGGTCGTAGATCACGATCGTGTCGTTCAGCGAGTAGCCGATGATCGTGAGCAGCGCCGCGATCAGGTTGAGGTCGATCTCCGCGTCGATGATGCCGAGAGAGGCCGCGAGAGCCACGGCTCCGATCGTGATCAGCACGTCGTGGAAGAGCGCGAGCACGGCCCCGAAGGCGTAGCGGTACTCGTGGAAGCGCGCGCGGATGTAGAGCGTGATCGCGAACAGCGACACGATCAACGCCAGCACCGCGGCATCGCGCAGGTCGGTCGACGCTTGAGCCGAGATCTGCGACGCATCGCCGAACGGCGAGGCGACCGCGAGGCGCTCCTGGCCCTTCTCCTCCATCCGGTTCAGCTGGCCGGTGATCGCGTCCTGCATGCGTCCGAGCGGCATGGTCGACGGACCATCGGGGCGGAAGCGATACGAGACATCGCTCAGCGCCTCCACGCGCGCCGCCTCGCTGAAGGCGAGGCCCGCGCCGCGCAGCATCTCCTCGACCGCTTTCACCGGATCGCCGCTCGAGGGCTTGCCGACGAGGTTCAGGGTCACTTCCTCGGCGAGGACGAGCTGCGCTCCTTCGCCGCGCGCGACCTCCGCTGCCAGCGCCTCACGGAGCTGCGCGGGATCGTCGAGCCAGAGCGAGCGAGCGTCGTTGAGGCGCCAGCGCAAGCCGCTGGCATCCCCTTCGACCTGGGTGAGCTTCGCGGGATCGAAGCGCAGGCCGATCGCTCGCAGCGCCGGGAGCAGCTCTTCCTTCGACGGAGCCTTGCCGCGCAGGGCCAGATTGAAGGAGCAGCGGCGGTCGGTGCCGCGGAAGCTCGCGTTCGTAGCCGAAACCTGCCCGAAGACGCCGCCGACGGCGGGATTGCGCTCGATGCGCGCGGCCTCGGCCGCGAGCTCCGTGGAGAGCGTGCCTGCCTCGGCGATGTAGCGAGAGTAGGCGTTCTCGACGGTGAAGCGGCTCGCGCTGCTCCCCGGCTCGACTTCCTTGCCCTCGCTCTTCAGGTGCTCGGGAACGAGGCCCGCCTGGCGCAGGAGCTGGCGCACCAGCTCGACGTCGACGGCCTTCGGGAAGCCGAGCTCGAACGAGACCCGCACCTGCTCGAGCGCGAGATCGGAGATCCCGCGATCGCTGATCAGGAAGTCCGGCGCGAGCTGGTCGCCCAGCAGCGCGCGGATCTGGGCCTCGAGGCCCTGGATGCCGAGCTCATAGCGCGGCAGGAGCGCGCGGCGCACGAGATTCATGTCGCCGTGCTCGCGCAGGCGCTCGAAGAGGAGGCGCGTGTTGCGCAGCACCACCGTGCGCTCCGTGGGATCGGTGGGTTCGAGCTGCACCTGCGGCTTCGCGACGATGCCGCTCGTACCCTCGGCGCCCACGAGCTTGGGAGTGCCCTTCTCCTGGTCGCCGGAGTCGGCCGAGTGGAAGTTCGCCTTCACGAAGCGACCGGCTTCTTCGTTCGCGCGGCGAACGGCACGCGCGTCATCGGCCTCGACTTCCATCCACGGCTGGGTGGGGAAGGAGACGAAGCCCTGGCGGAAGAGGCGCTCGCGAATGTCCTCGAGGTCGGACTCGACCACGGGGTGGGCGAAGCGGAGCACGAGATCGATCGGCTCGAAGCGACGGTCGTCGCGGAGCCCGGCTCCCTTCGCCGCGGAGCGATCGACGGCGCCTTCGGCGCGGCGCGAGATGCCCGGCCGCGAGGCGATGTCCTGCTGGAGCCCGCGGTTGTCCTCGGGGTCGAGCTTCACCTTGATGCTGTAGACGCGCTTGCTGTCACCGAGGGTCGAGACCTGCACCGACTCGAAGATCTGCTCCATCTTCTCGCGGACGGTGCTGATCTCCATGTCCTCCTTCAGCGCGACGCGGAAGGTGCCACCACCGGTGAAGTCGATGCCGAGGAGCTCCCGGCCCTTCACCGTGACGACGACCAGGCCGAGCAGGATCGCGATCAGCGAGCCCGCGACGCACTGGCCCATGTACTTCGTGAAGTTGTAGTGGGTCTTCGGCACCCACGAGCGCATCTCGAACTCGCGGAAGTTCGGCTTCTGCAGCAGGAAGTGGATCAGGACCTTGGTGACCACCAGGGCCGCGAACATCGTGGTTAGGATGCCGATCGCGAGCACGACCGCGAAGCCGCGCACGGGGCCGGTGCCGAGCCACATCAGGACCACCGAGGTGATCAGCGTGGTAAGGTTCGAGTCGAAGATCGTGAGGAACGCGCGATCGAAGCCGTTCTTGGCCGACTGCAGCAGCGTGCGCTGCTTCGCGCGCTCTTCGCGGATGCGCTCGTAGATCAGGATGTTGGCGTCAAGCGCCATGCCGACGGTCAGGATCAGGCCCGCGATGCCGGGGAGGTTCAGGTTCACCCGGAAGAGGGCCATCGCGCCGAGCAGGAGCAGCATGTTCGCGCCGAGCGACCACGCCGCCACGATGCCGACCCGCCTGTAGTAGTAGGTCATGAACCAGATGACGAGCGCGAGGCCGATCAGCGCCGAGATCGAGCCCAGGCGGATCGCTTCCTCACCGAGGGTCGGGCCCATGAGATCGCGCGACATCAGCTCGAGCGGGATCTTCAAGCTGCCCGAGCGGAGCACGTTCTGCAGGTGCTTCACCTCGGCCGAGCTGAAGTTGCCGGTGATGATGCCGGCGCCGGGCAGACGGCCCTGGATCACCGGCGGGTTGCCGGAGATATAGTCGTTCAGCAGGATCGCCATCGGGCGATTGGTGTACGCCTCGGTGAAATCCGCGAAGGCATCGCTGCGGGACGCCTGGCAGATGAAGCGCACGCAGGGATAGCCGTTCTGGTCCTGGTCCGGGAAGGTCTGATAGAGATCCTCGCCGGTGAAGACCCAGTTCTTGCCCGTGGTCAGCACGCGCTCGTCGCGCAGCAGCGCCACGTCGAGCCATTCGCCGTGCACCATCGGCGTGGTGCCAGGCGAGCGGCGCAGCTTCAGCGGCACCGGGCTCTGATCGCCGACCGAGATCGGCCCAGGCGCCTGACGCTCGCCGCCGTACACACGGTTGTGGATCACGACCGAGCCGTCGGAGAGGCGCTCCGCCCACTCCTTCTTCGCGGCCTTGTAGAAGGCTTCGAGGAAGAGGGCCCGGCCGTCCATCTCGCGCGGCTCGGGCGGGTTCTGCAGGCCGGCCCAGAAGAAGCCGGTCGGCGGGCCGCCGGCGCTCTCGGGCAGCGCGTTGTAGCGGCGCAGCGCGTACTCGTCGACGTAGACGTCGCCGCCGCGCGCGAGCTCGGCGCTCCACCAGTCGTTCAGCTTCTTCTTCGCGGCGTCGACGTCGACGTCCTCGCCCTTGCGCTCACCGCCGGAGCCCGCGCCCTTGTAGGCGACGATGCGGAACTCCAGCTTGCCGAGCTCCGTGATCAAGCGCTCCACGGCGCCCGCCTCGGCAGGCGACATGCCCGGCAGCTCGATCAGGATGCGGTCCGCGCCCTGTCGCTGCAGCGTGATGCTGAGCACGCCGGTCGGGTCGATGCGGTTGCGGATGATGCCGATCGTCTCGTCGATGAGCGTCGCGAGATCGCGCTGCATCGAGTCGTCGGTGCCCTGCTGAGCGTTCAGGCGCTCCGTGTCGACCTGGTACACGAGGCGCGTGCCGCCTTGCAGGTCGAGACCGAGCTTGATCGGGAACTCGCCTGCCAGCGGCGGGATGAGCAGCGCGAGCAAGCTCAGCCCGAGGAGGGTCAGGACGAGAGTGACCTTGCGGCCGATGTTGGGGACCATCTACGTCAACCGTGGGTGTGGTGTGCGACGGAAACGACGCGCCCTCGAGCTCCGCGCGCGACCGCGCGGGCGCCCTTGGGCGCGCCGGCGATCAAGCCACGAAACGACGAGGGCATCGACGGGGCGGTGAGCCTCGGCGCGCGACTCAGGCCTTGGCTGCAGCCGCCTTGGCGGCGCTCTTGGCGGACTTCTTCTCCGCGGCGGCCTTCTTCTCGGAGCTGGCGACGATCTTCTCCTTCACCTTCGTCGCCTTGCCCACGCGATCGCGCAGGTAGTAGAGCTTCGCCCGGCGGACCGTTCCGCGGCGGGTGACCTCGATGCTCGCGACGCGCGGCGAGTGGAGGATGAAGGTGCGCTCCACACCGCCGCCCTGGACGATGCGGCGCACGATGAAGGTCTTGCACGCCCGCGCCTTTGATGGCGATGACGGTGCCGGCAAAGATCTGGATGCGCTCCTTGTCGCCCTCCTTGATCCGATAGCCGACCTCGACGGAGTCCCCGACGTTGAAGTCGAAAGTCTCCGTCCTGCTGCTCGCCTTCTCGATGTCCTGGATCAGGCCCATGGCCGTCTTGCTCCTCGGCTGAGGCTCATCGCGAGCCCAGCGTGCTTATGTCAGGTCGCGCCGCCCTGTGGCGGCAATGATTCGGCGCCGCCCTGCGGCAGCGATGAGGGTCCGCCGCCTCGCGGCGGCGATGGTAGTCCGCCGCCTCGCGGCGGGGATGGTTCGTCGGATTCGCCCTGCCCCGCGGACGCCTTCGGGCGGCCGAGCAACAAGTCGGGTCGGGATCGCTCGGTTCGTTCTCGGGCTTCTCTCCGCCGCCATGCCCGGATCGCCTGGTGGTCTCCCGAGAGCAGCACGGGGGGCACTTCCATGTCGCGGTACACCCGGGGGCGTGTGTACTGCGGATACTCGAGGCCCGTCTCGGGGTCCTCTAGCGGAAGTGGCTCGGCGGCTCTCGCGAGCGGCGGGTCGTAGGGTTGACGCTGAGTTGGGGGGTGAAGCTGAGTTGGGGGCGGGGGCGGAGTTGGTGTGCGGAGTTCTCGGTTGCGTGCGGTGGGGTTGGTGTCGGCTTTCGTGCGGGGATCCTGCGTCATGCGCCTTCCGGCAGCACCGGAGGCCTCGACGGAGAGCGGCTCCCACGCGGAGAAGCTCTCTTCCGCCGGCGAAGCCGCGTCCCCGAGCACGCCCGGGAGCAGCCGCACCGTGGCTTCGATCACGGCCAAGGCCGCGAGCTCGCCACCGCAGAGGACGAAGTCCCCGAGCGAGATCTCCGTCCACTCGAGCCCTTGCCGAATGCGCTCGTCGAAGCCTTCGTAGCGCCCGCAGAGGAAGAGCAGGCGCTCTTCGCTCGCGAGTTGGCCCGCCGTCGCCTGGCGGAACGTCGTTCCGCCCGGGCAGAGCAGGATCCTTCGGCAAACACCGTGCTCGCGCTCGATCTGCTCGATGCAGTCGAACACGGGCTCGGGCTTCAGGACCATCCCGGCACCTCCGCCGAATGGGCGATCGTCGACGGCCCGGTGACGCCCCCGCCCGTACTGGCGGAAGTTCACCAAGGTCGCGTCGATCAAGCGCTTACGGCGGGCGATCCCGAGGATGCCAGCAGCGAGATAAGCCTCGACGGCAGCCGGAAAGAGGGTCAGGATGAAGATCCGCACGGACCGACCCGCCGCGGAGAAAGGCCCAGCAGGTTAGGGAAGGGCCTGTCGGTCGTCAAGCGCGCTCCCACCCCCCGCGGCTCTCGAGCGCCGTTCCGCGCGGTTCTCCTTCGGCCTCCCTCGCAGCTCCGCCCCTCATGTTCACCGGCATCATCAGCCTCGTGCGCCCCCTTCTCCGGCGCGAGAAGAGCGGTCGCGAGCAGGTGCTCTGGATCGATCTCGCTCCCTGGTCCGCTGATCTCGCCCTGGGGGAGAGCATCGCGGTGAACGGCGCTTGCCTCACCGTTTCGGCTCGGGTGGGGGAGCTCGCGCGCTTCGATCTCT
This sequence comes from Planctomycetota bacterium, assembly GCA_016719295.1. GTDB lineage: Bacteria > Planctomycetota > UBA1135 > UBA1135 > JADKAF01 > JADKAF01. The sequence goes on along the minus strand of JADKAF010000002.1, from coordinate 144,102 downwards.
CGGCTGAGACCTTGGCTCGCACGCGACTCGGTGCGGTAGAGCCCGGGCGGCGCCTGAACCTGGAGCGAGCCCTGCGGCTCTCCGATCGCCTGGGTGGTCACCTCGTCTCGGGGCACGTCGACGGCCTCGGTCGCCTGGTGGGGCGCCAGGGCTCCGGAGCGGGCGAGACGCTGAGCTTCGAGCTGCCTGCGGAGCTCGGGCGCTACCTGATCGACAAGGGCTCGATCGCGCTCGACGGGGTGAGCCTCACCGTCGTCGCGCCGCGCGGCGCGCGCTTCGACGTCTGGGTCGTGCCGCACACGCTGCGCGAGACGAACTTGGGCGAGCTCGCCGTGGGCGAGGCCGTGCACGTCGAGGCCGACCTCGTCGCCAAGTGGATCGAGAAGCTGCTTCCGGGCGGCGGAGGCGGACCGCGCCCCGGGCTCGACGAGCTGCTGCGGCGCGGCGGCTACCTGGACGAGGAGCCGCGCTGAGCGGGCCGGCGTCGGCGGGTGCCGACGTACGCGCGCTTCAGCGCGCGATCCAGAGCGCCGGCGGATCGAGCGGAGCGAACGCGCGGGAGGCCAGCTCGACGTCGCTGCTCGCGAACTCGCCGAAGAGGATGCCCTCTCCCGCAGCGAGGTCGCGCGGGCGCACCTCGCCCCAGGCCTCGCCGTTCACCAGGAGCTGGAAGCGCTCCTCCGGAGCGAGCGCGGCGGCGCGCTCGCTCGCCGCGGCGCTCAGCGTCCAGCGCAACGCCGTGCCGCCGAGCGCATCGCGCTGAGCGACGAGGGTCGCGCAGGGCTCCGGTCCCAAAGGCGAGGTCGCGGCGAGGAAGCGCAGGTCTTCGACGCGGCGGAAAGGCGCCGCTGCGCCACGGACGACGCGCGCTTCGCAGGCCCCGGCGCTCGCTTCGCGGACCACGGCGGCGAGCTCGGCCGCGCTCGCGGCAGCGGGTGTCGCGCGCAGCGCGTCCTTCAGCGGCTCGTCCGCCGCGATGGCCGGACGGAGGTCGACGCTGGTGCGAGGCGCGAAGAGCGCGAGCCAGCGGGAGACCTCGAGGGTATCGGGCGTCTTCATCGCCGCGCGCAGCGCGAAGCGCACGTCGAGGCGCTTCGGATCGGCCGCGCTCGGACGCTCGTAGAGCCGGCGCAGCTCGAGGTGGCGCAGCATCTCGTCGAGAGCGGCCTCGGGGGTGCCTCGCTGCAGCAGATGGCGCCGCGCGAGCTCGCGTGCGAGATCGATGGTCTCGCGGGTCACGGCCTCGGGCTTCACCAGCGTGAAGGCCAGCTCGCCTTCGAGGCACCAGCCCTGCGGCTCCGGATCGGCGTCGCTCAGCAGCACGCGCAGCTTCGGCCAAGGCGCGAGCTGCGGCTGCTGGAGCAGGGACTGCAGGGCGCGGCGCGTCAGCTTCTGCGGGGAACGGCACTCGCCGTGGAGCGTGAGGACGCCGGGCGCGAGCAGCTCGCGCGAGCGCACCGCGAAGCCCTGGGCTCCGAGCAAGAGCTCCAAGCGCGCCGCGAGCCTCGGCAGCTCGCTGGTCCACGTGCCCGCGGGGCCGGCGAACGCGATCCGCAGCGAAGGTGCCTTCGGGAGGGCCGCGTCGGGCCGCTCCTGCGCGAGGGCGCCGGCGAGGGCGAGAGAGAGGAAGAGAGGAGCCGCGAGAGAGCAGCGGAGCAGCGACATCAGCAGATCCCGATGAGGACACCGACCAACGTGCCGATCGGTGCGGCTTCACGGGCATCTTCAAGGCTACGTGCGAAGTTTCGGAGAATGCTGCGAACGAGGGCGGCGGACTCGTTGTCGCTGAGCAGCATGCCGGCGATCCCGCGGCCTTCGCGCGTGTTCTGCACGAGCGCGCGTGCGTCGGCCATGATCACCTCTAGCGGCTCGACGATCGAGCTCACGAGGCGGCGGCCGACGAGGATCTCGCCGGCAAGGCTGCGCCCGCTCGCGATCTCCGCACTGATCGTCTCCACGTTCCTCGACAGCTCCTGCAGCGCGCTCTTCACGCCGCCGTCGTAGATCAGCGCGCCGACCAGGCCTTGCTGCGTCTCGATGGCGGCCGTGGCGTCGTCCAGGCGCGCGACGATGCGATCGATGCGCGCGCGCATCTCGCTGTCGCGGAGCAAGAGCCCGGCCAGGCCTTCGCCTCGCGACGCCCCTTCGGCGATCTCGCGCAGCGCCTTCGCGATGCCCTCGATCTCCTCGTAGAGCGTGTCGTCGGCGAGCAGGCGGCCGAAGCTGCTCTCTCGCGAGCGGATCGACTGCAGGAGCCCGCGCGCGTCCTCGATCATGCCGAGGACCTCGCGATGGAGCGCTTCGTCGCGCAGCAGACGGCCCGCCGAGCCCTGGCCCTCCTCGAGCGCGCGCAGGAGCTTCGCGAGATCCGCGCTGGCCTGGGCGACGCTGTCGATGGTGCGCTTCAGCGCCTCGCGATTCTCGGAGACGACGCTCTCGACGGCCTCGGCGAGGTCGCCTTGCACGTCGCCGCGCAGGAACTCGATCTCGCTCACGCGACGCGCTTGGCCCTTTTGGCCCGGGGCGATCGTGATCATGCGACCGCCGAGCAGCGTCGAGCTCACGATGCGCACGCGCGCGTCCTCGAAGAGCTTGAGATCGCGGTCGAGCTCGAGGTACGCGCGCACGGGAAAGCCCTCGTCGACCTCTTCCTCCAGGTACTCCACGCGGCCGACGCGGCCGATGCGCGTGCCCGCGACGAGGATCTTGTCGCCGGAGGTGAGCCACTTTCCGTCGGGGAAGCGCACGTCGAGCGTCACTCGTCCACCGAACGAGAACGCCGAGAGGAAGATCGTGTAATAGACGAGCACGCCCAGCCCGAGGAGGAAGAGCGCGCCGAAGGCCATCGATCTCATCGTCCCGTCGCTCCTGTGCCGTGCTCCGCACCGCGCGAGTCGCTGCGCTCCGCGGTCACCTCACCATCGATCCCGAGGTAGATCCGCACGCGCGGATCGCGGCTCGCTGCCATCTCCTCGGCCGTTCCTTCCGAGGCCATGTGCCCTTGCTCGAAGATGCCGATCCGATCGCCGACGGTCAGCGCGCAGGAGCGGCTGTGCGTCACGATGACACCCGTGGCGCCGAGCTCGCGCTGCACGCGGCGGATCAAGCGGTTGATCGAGCCACCGGTCGCGGGGTCGAGGCCCGCGTCGGGTTCGTCGTAGAGGAGCAGCTCGGGGCGCGAGATGATCGCGCGCGCCAGCGCCGCGCGCTTGCGCATGCCGCCCGAGATCTCGGAGGGCATCTTCCGCGCGGCGTCGGCGAGATGCACGCGCTCGAGCGCTTCCTCCACGCGCGGGCGCACCTCGCGTTCAGGCAGGCGCTGCACTTCGCGCAGCGGGAGCGCCACGTTGTCCTCGAGGTTCATCCAATTGATGAGCGCGCCGTCCTGGAAGAGCAGGCCGATGCGGCTGCGCAGCGAGGCGAGCTCGCTGCGCGAGAGCTTGCCGGGCTCGCGGCCGAAGACGAGCACGCGCCCCGCGTCCGGCGCGAGGATGCCCACGATGTGCTTCAGCGTGACGCTCTTCCCGGAGCCAGAGGGCCCCATGATCACGAAGCTCGTGCCGCGCGGCACCTCGAAGGAGAGGCCGCGGAGGATCTGCTTGCCCCCGAGGTGCTTCTCCACGGCCTCGAAGCGCACGGCGATGTCCGCGTCGCTCGCAGCGCTGCTCATGTGTACATCACCCGGGTCAGGATGAAGTTCATGACCAGCACGAGGATGATCGAGTTGCGCACCGCGGTGCGCGCGGCTTCGCCGACGCCGAGCGCGCCATTCGAGGCGCGCAGGCCGTGCGAGCATCCGATCACGGCGATGAGGAAGCCGTACACCGTGGCCTTGAAGAGCCCGGCATAGATGTCCTTCGGGACCGGGAAGATCTCGGCGGGGCGCGAGAGCACGTCGAGCACCGTCTCGCGATACGCGAGCGGATCGACGCGCAGCAGGCTCTCGGCGACGATCGAGCCGCCGTAGATGCCGACCACGTTCGCGACGATCGCGAGCAGGGGGCAAGCGACGGTGAGCGCCACCACGCGCGGCAGCACGAGGAAGGGCACCGGGTCGATCGACATCACCTCCAGCGCCGTGATCTCGTCGGAGACCTTCATCGTGCCGAGCTCCGCGGCGAGCGCCGAGCCCACGGCGGCCGCGAGGATCACCGCAGTGATGAAGGGGCCCATCTCGCGCACCATCGCCGCGGCGACGATCGAGCCGATCGAACCCTCTTGGCCGAAATCCGCCAGGGCGAGACCGGTCTGCAGCGAGAGGATCATGCCCGCGAACGCGCCGACCAGGACGATCACGTGGATCAGCTTCACGCTGGCGGCATAGCACTGCTCGGTGGTCTCGCGGCGCCGACGCCAGAGCTGCGGCAACGCGAGCGCGGTGCGGCCGGCGATGCCGAGGGTGTAGCTCGTGCCCTCGAGCATCTCGCGCCCCGTCCGGAGGAGGTTCAACGCAGCTCCTCCTCGGGATCGAGCGGAGCGAACCCCGGACCGGGAAAGGCCGGAGGCAGGAAGGAGAGCCCGTCGTCGGTGCGAAAACGCAGCAGCCCGGCGAGCAGCGAGAATTCGACGCGGCCGCGCGTCGTCGTGCGCAGACCGCCCAGCAGCGGTAGCGAGAAGCGCCAGTCGTCGTTCGTCTCGATCATGCGGAAGATGCCCAGCGGACCGCGTGTGGTGCTCAGATCTTCGGTCCGGCTCTCGCTGCGGTAAAGCGTGAGGAACGGCTCCAGGTTGCGTTGGATGTAGTCCTGGTGGGGATGGTAGGGCCAAGGCGAGAAGATCTGCACCTCGGAGCCGCCGTCCGCGGGATGATCGGAGTGCACCAGCGGCCAGAGCTGGAAGTAGCTGCCGCGCTTCTCCCCGTGCGTCGTCGTCCAAGATTGCCAGAACGGCAAGACCATGAAGCGCCGCGCCGTCGTGATCGGCTCGCCGTCCTCGGGAAAGCGCTCGCTGCGGTCCCAGATCAGCGGCCAGAGGTAGACGTGCTGGTCGATCTCCTTCGAGCGGTAGCGCGCGTAGAAGGGCCGGAAGTAGAAGCGCTCGAAGGGCCGGTTCTCGCCATCGCCGCCGCTCAGCGTGAGGAAGATCGGCCAGATCTGGAAGCTGCTGAAATCGTCGTCATCGTGCGCCCACCCGACGAAGGGCGGCAGCACCGTCGTCGACTCGAAGCTGCCCATCACCTGCCGCCCGTAGAAGGGCAGGAGCATGCTCGTCTCGAGCGGCTGATCGGAGTCGAGCCAGCGCTTCTCCTGCGTATAGAAGGGCCAGAGGATCGCGAGCGACTCCTCGCGGCCCGCGACGCGCGAGTGCGCGTAGAAGGGCAGGATCCGCAGCATGTCGTAGTCCTCGCCCGTCGCCGCGCCGAAGAAGGGCCACAGCACGAACCAGGCCTCGCGCTCGTCCTTCCAGCTCTGCGCCCATAGAGGGAAGAGCGCGAAGCGCACGCGCTCGTAGGAGAGGAAGTTCCGGATCTCCCCGTAGAAGGGAAAGAACGCGAAGTAGCTCTCCGCGCCATCGTCCGCGCTGCCGCCGAAGAGGAACGGCAGCACCATCCAATCGATGTCGCGCCGATCCTCCACGTCGAAGCGCGCGGTGCGGAAGAAGAACGGGAAGAGGTAGGTGCGCGCCTCGCCCTCCCCCGTGTGGGAGTGGCCGAGGGGGAAGAGGAAGTCGAGCGAGGTGGTGGCGCGGATCGCCTGCGCTTCGTCGGCGAAGGTCTCGCGGTGGTGGAACAGCGGGCGCAGGGCCACGTGCTCCCGTCCGTCGCGCCGGCCGGAGCTGGCGATGCCGCCCAGGACCTCGTAGACGTGCTCGCCCTCGCTCACGGAGTAGGTCTCGTGAGCGAAGAGCGGGGCCAGGTTGATGTCGGCGGGGGGGAGCGCGCAAGAGCCGGCCAGCCACGCGCCGGCGATGAGCGCACCGATGCGAGTCGTCCGCTCCACGAGCGAGGGGCGCGCGATGCATCGAAGGTGGGGGCGCTCTTCGGTCCCGCGCGGCATGTCCATGGCGGGCGGAACATACGACCGCTAGCTTCAGGGGTCACGGCTTTTCCGCGCACCGCCTCGAGCGCTCTCGCGCGGCCGCCGATGCCTCGCCATGCGCACCTTCGCTCTGCTCAGCTTCGCTCTCGCTCTCGCCGCGGTTTCCTGCACGGCGCCGGAGGAAGCGCCGCCGCCGCCGCCGATTTCGCGCGATCCGGTGGTCGAGGCGCGCATCGAGCGGACGCGCACCTGGGTGCAGGAGCACAGCGTCGGCTGCTTCGCCGACGCGGTCGAGGTCGAGATGCCCGCGGACCTGCGCGAGCTCTGCACCTTCGACACGCGCGGAGAGCTGTTCAAGCGCGTCGACTCGCGCCAGATGCGCGACACCACAGCGGGGCGCAGCGAGCTCGTGCTCCAGACGGTCCTCGAGGCCCAGACGCCGAACATGATGGCCGCGCGCTGTTTGATCGGGAAAGTGGAGTTCGCCGCTCTGCGCAAGCTGCGCATCGTCTTCGCCGAGTCGGCGACGGAGATCTCGGTGCGCGGGAGCGGCGGCGCCGTCTGGTGGATCGACGCTCCGTCCCAGCGCCAGCGCGGAGGGGCCATGAGGCTCGTTCTGCCGCCGAGCTCAGGGGGCTCTTGAGCTCCGCGCGGCCCGCGTGGCGCTCGCGCGCGCTCGCCGCGGGCGGGAGCTGGTGCTGCGCCTTCTTCGTCGGGTGCGGCAGCACCGCGGTGGATCCCGTCGAGCTCCGCCGTCGCTACGAGGATTTCGAGAGCAACGCCGAGGACGAGCGCTTGCTGAACCAGGTCCGCGTGCGCTTCGACCGCGAGCAGCCCTTGCCCGCGCCGCAGGCCCTGGCCTTGGAGGACGTTCTGCTCGATGTCCTCCGCAGGCATCCCTGCCATCTGGGCGTGCTGCGCGCGCTGCTCGACGTGCGCCGCTGCGGCGATCTCCCGAACCAACGCCTCGAGGATCTCGCCTGTCAGCCGTGCGCCCCGCAGGTGGAGCGCTACCTCGAGGCGCGCACGGCGGCCGATCCGGTCGAGGCCCGCACGCATCTCGACGCTGCTCTGGAGCTCGATCCGGACTTCCCGCACGCGCGCGCGCTGCGCGGCTTGCTGGAGCTCGGCTCGAGCGAGGGCCGTCTCGGACGAGCGATACGCGACCTCGAGGCCGCACAGCGCTCGTTCCCCGAGGATCGCGAGCTCCTGCGCGCGCTCGCCGAAGCTCACGAGCGGCGCCTGGATCCCGCCGGAGCGCTGCCGGTCTATCGCGAGCTGCTGCAGCGCGATCCCGCCGACCGCGACGTGCGGGTGAACCTGGGCCTCGCGCTGCTCGCGCTCGGCGAATGGCGCGAGGCCGAGATGGAGTTCCGCCGCGTGCAGAGCGAGGATCCCGCGCGCGCCGACGCGTGGCACGCGCGCGGAGCGGCCTTCGTGCGCGGGAGCCAGGAGCGCGAGGCCGAGCGCATCTACCTCGCGATGCTCGAGCGCTTCCCCGCCGATCTCGAGGTGCATTTCTCGCTCGGCGGGCTCTACTTCGATGGGCCGCTGCGGGATCGCGCGCGCTCCGAGCGCCACTACCGCGCGTTTCTCGCCGCGCTCGAGGCCAACGGGGCGTCCTCGCCGAACCATCGGGCGGCGCTCACCTATCTCGCCGATATCGAGCGCGATCGAGGTGCGCGATGAAGGCCGTGCTCCAGCGCGTGAGCTCGGCTTGCGTGCGGGTCGAAGGCGCCGAGGTCGGGCGCATCGGGACCGGGCTCCTCGTCTTCCTCGGGGTCCTCGAAGGCGATGACGAGGCCGCCGGTGATCGCCTGCTCGAGCGCGTGCTCGGCTACCGCGTCTTCGCCGACGCGGCGGGCAAGATGAACCTCGCGCTGGGGGAGGTCGAGGGAGCGCTCCTCGTGGTGTCGCAGTTCACGCTCGCCGCCGACGGGCGCAAAGGGCGCAGGCCATCGTTCGACGCAGCGGCGCCTCCGGCCCGCGCGAGGGAGCTCTACGAGCGCTTCGTCCAGCGCGCTCGAGAGCAGGTCCGCGAGATCGCGACCGGGAGCTTCGGCGCCCACATGACGGTTGAAATCGTCAACGACGGACCGGCGACCTTCTTGCTCGAGTCCTGATCGCCGGCGCTTCCGCGACCGCTCCGCGACCGCTGCGCGCGAGGTACAGCGAGCGTCGGAAGTGCCGACTTGACAAAGGTGTTAGGGTCGAGAAGGCTGGCGACCGAGGAGGTACGGGACATCCTCCGCGCGGGGGCCGCCGGCCCCGCGGCGCGCTGCCCCGGACGCGTTCCGCGTTCGCCCGCCTGCCCGCACCTGCCTCCGCACCCTCCTTCCCGGGCTGCTCGACCGATGATCGAGACCATCACGAAGAAAGACCTGGTCAACCGGATCTCCGCCGAGACCTCGCAGACCAAGGTGGTCGTGAAGGACATCCTTCAGCGCTTTCTCGAGCACATCATCGATGAGCTCGGCCGCGGCAACCGCTTGGAGTTCCGCGAGTTCGGCGTTTTCGAGATCAAGGAGCGCGCCGCTCGCCGGGCCCAGAACCCGCGCACCATGGAGAAGGTGAGCGTGCCCGCCAAGCGCGTCGTGAAGTTCAAGGTCGGCCGCCTGATGCGCGAGCGCGTCTCCTGCGACGACGACGTCGATGGCGAAGTCGACGGCGATGGCGAGGAGTTCGCGCCGCCGGTCGCGGCGAAGCCGGCCGGCGGATCGACGGGGCGGCGCTGAGCGCTCGCGCAAGCGGCTCCTAGAACGCCTGCTCCAGGTCGCGGATCAGGTCGTCCGCGTCCTCGACGCCGACGGACAGGCGGAGCAAGCCGTCGTTGAGCCCCGCGGCGCGGCGCTCGGACGCCGGGATCGAGGCGTGGGTCATCGTCGCCGGGTGATCGATCAGGGACTCCACGCCGCCGAGGCTCTCGGCTAGCGCGAAGAGCTTGGTGCGCGAAGCGAAGCGCTTGCCGTCTTCGACGCTGCCCTTCAGCTCGAAGCTGATCATGCCGCCCGGAGCGCGCATCTGGCGCTGCGCCAGCGCGTGCTGCGGATGCGACTTCGAGCCGGGGAAGTAGACCCGCTCGACCTTCGGCTGCTGCTCGAGCCAAGCGGCGATCTTCTGCGCGTTCGCGCAGTGGCGATCCATGCGCAGATGCAGCGTCTTCGTGCCTCGCAGCACGAGGAAGCAGTCGAGCGGGCCCGGCACGGCGCCGATCGCGTTCTGCAGGAACGCCAGGCGCTCCGCGAGCTCCGTCGTCTTCGTGACGATCGCGCCGCCGACCACGTCGGAGTGGCCGCCCAAGTACTTCGTCATCGAGTGCACGACGAGGTCGCAGCCCATCTCCAGTGGGCGCTGCAGGTACGGAGTCGCAAACGTATTGTCTGCCACGGCCAGCGCGCCGTGGCGCTTCGCGATCGCAGCCACCGCGGCGATGTCGGTGAGGCGCAGCAGCGGATTCGTCGGCGTCTCGAGGAAGACCATCTTGGTCTCCTTGCGCAGCGCCTTCTCGACGTTGCGCGGATCCGTCATGTCGACGAAGTCGAAGCGCATGCCGAAGCGCTCGAAGACCTTGCGGAACAGGCGGTAGGTGCCGCCGTAGAGGTCGTTCCCCGCGATGACGTGATCGCCGGACGAGAAGAGGCTGGTGATCGCGTGGATCGCGCCGAGACCCGAGGAGAAGCAGAGGCCGTTCGTGCCGCCCTCGAGCGCGGCGAGGTTCTCCTGCAGCGCGTCGCGCGTGGGATTCCGCGTGCGCGAGTACTCGTAGCCCGCGATGGGCTCCGCGGGCGCCGGCTGCACGTAGGTCGACGTGAGGTAGACCGGCGTCATGATCGCGCCGGTGGAGGGGTCCGGCTTCTGGCCGGCGTGGATGGCGAGCGTGTCGAAGTGCATGGACGAGGGTTTCCCTTCGGGAGGCGCGGCGTGCTTCGTGCCCGCGCGAGCGCGCCATGCTGGCGTTCGGCGCGGCGCGGGAAGAGGCCGCCCGAGGAACACGGCCGCTCTCGCCTTGCCGTCGCTCGCTCGGGCCTCGATCATGCGCGTCCTCGCGCGGCCAGCCGTGCGATGCCGTCGATGCCCACGCTTCGCATCAGCCTCGCCGCCGCTTTCCGCCGCCAGCTCCCGCGGATCGCGATCGCTCTCGCCGCGCTGCTGCTGAGCTGGCGCGCGCTCCCGGACCTGCCGCCGCCGGGCTGGGACGAGGCGGAGCACCTGGGTCTGCCCGCGGTGATCCTCTGGGAGCATCTGCGCCGGGGCGAGCTCGCCGCGGCGGCGCACGCGCTGCTGGGGCAAGAGCAGTATCCCCCCGGCGCCTCGCTGGCCATCCTGCCGGTGCTCGCCGTGGCGGGAACGGACCCGGCGGGCGCACGCGCCGGCGTGGTGCTGCTCTTCGGTCTGCTCTCGCTGCTGGTGGGCGCGATCGCCGATCACCTCGCCGGCTCGCGCGAGACGACGCGCGCCGGGTGGATCGCGCAGGGCCTGGTGCTCGCCTCTCCCGCCGCGGTCGCTCTGGGGCGCAGCCTCTTCCTCGAGGTGCCCTTCGCCGTGATCGCCGCGGTGGGCATGCTGCTGTATGTGAAGCTCGAGCGCCGCGAGCTCGAGGGGCTGCCGCCGGGCCGGCCGCGGCGCACCCTCGTCTATCTTCTGCCGGGGCTCTTCTTCGCTTGGGCGTGCTTCACCAAGTGGAGCTATGGAGCGCTCCTCGGCGCGGCGCTGCTGCTCGAGCGCGGCGCGGCGATGTGGGTCGCGCGCGCGGCGCCGCGGCGCTCGCTCGGCGCGAGCGCCTGGCTCTTGGCGCCCCTCGTGCTCGGCGCGCTGTGGTGGTTCGTCTGGCCCTGGCCGGGGGAGCTCTCAGCCGTCGCTCGGGCGCATCGCTTCGCGTGGGTGAGCTACCTCGGCGAAGCGCGCGCGCCAGGTGTCGACCTCGAGGGGCTCGCGCTCTACGCCGGCTGGCATCACCACCTCTCGCCGGCGGTTCTCGCCGGCGTCTGCGGCCTCTCGATGGGCGCTGCCGCGCATCGCGCGCGCTCGGGTCTGCGCTTCGTGGCGCTGCTCGCCGCGCTGCTGCTCGGCTCGGCGATCGCGCATCCGTTCAAGCTCTCGCGCTTGCTGCTGCCCGGGCTGGTCTGCCTGTGGATCTTGGCCGGCGTGGGCTTCCACGCCGCGACGCAGCGCTGGCGCACTCCGCTCAAGGCCTTCGGCGTTCTCTCGGCGGCATTCCTCGCGTTGCTCTCCGCCAGCGCAGGGCTGCTCTCGCCCGAGCGGCTCGGGCTCCGTCCGGCTTCGGAGACCGTGCTCGCCGGATGGCGCGAGCTCTACGCCTCGCGCGGCATCGAGGCCTCGGGACCGGAGGGCTTGCCGGCGTTGGCCGAGCGCCTCGCCGCGCGGCTGCCCGCGGAGCGCGACCGCGGACTGCGCGTCGCGCGCACGGGACATGAGCTCTCCGATGCGGCGCTGGCGTGGGCGCTCCATTGCGCGCGAGCCGCGGAGGAAAGCGACGCGAGGCCGCTGACGCGCGCCGACTACGAGCGCTTCGACCTGCAGCGCCTGGGTACCGCGCCCTCCGTTCCGGCGAGCGAGATCTCCGCGCTCGCACGCCAGTGGCTCGGGTCCGCGAGCGCGCTGCTGCTCCTCGATCCGGGCGCGGGCTCGCAGCACGCCTTCCGCCTGGAGGACGCGCACTTCGCTGCAGCCTGGCGCGATGCGTTGCGCGCGGAGCTCCTGCCCGCCGGCTTTCGCTTGGCATGGCAGGAGCCGGGTTTCGCATTCTCGCGGCGCCGCGATACCGTCGCGGTCGAATTGTGGATCCGCGCCTCGCACGCCGAATGAACCTCGCTACGCGCTACGCCTCCGAGACCCTCGAGTTCGCCGCCGTTCTCGAGCGCTGGGTCGAGCGCGCGGTGACGCCGCTCGGTCGCGTTCGCCTCGCGCGCGCGCAGCCCTATCCGGACGGCGCCGCGTCGCGCGCGGCGCAAGCGCGCGCCGCGCGCTTGCTGGCGCTCCTGCGGCGCGGCGAGAGCGCGCCGCTCGGGGCGACGCGCGATCTCGCCGAGCCCTTCGCGCGGGCGCGCCGCGGAGGGGCGCCCTTCGATCCCGAGGAGCTCGCTGCGGTGCGCGACTTCCTCGACACGGTGCAGACCCTGGTGCAGTGGTTCGAGGAGCCGGGACGCGAGGCCCACGAGTTCCTGGCCCTGATCGCGGAGCTCGATCCTCTGTCGGGGCTGCGCGACGATCTCGACGAGAGCATCGACGAGCACGGTCGCGTGCGCGACGAGGCGAGCACGCATCTCTCCTCGCTCCGCCGCGACGCTCGCGAGCTGCGCCGCGAGATCGACGCCAAGGTGCACGCCGTGCTGCAGCGCCCCGACGTCCGGCGCGCGCTGCAAGAGGATCGCGTGCGCTTTCGCGACGGTCGACCGTTGCTCGCGGTGAAGCGCGATCGGCGTGGCTCCGTTCCCGGCGTCGTGCACGATTACTCGCACACCGGCAACACGGCGTTCGTCGAGCCCGAGGAGGCGATCGAGCTCGGCGATCGCTTGCGCCGCGTCGTGCTCGAGGAGCAGCGCGAGATCTCGCGCATCCTCGTCGCCTTCACCCAGCGGCTGTTCCGCCATCAGGCGACGCTGCTGCGCGACCTTGAGATCGCCGCCGAGATCGAGCTCGCGCACGTCAGCGCAGCCCACGTCGCCGCCGGCGCCGCGGTGATCCCGCGGCTCTCCGAGGATATGCACCTCGATCTCCGTCGCGCGCGTCATCCGCTGCTCGAGGAGCGCTTGCGCGAGGAGGGGCGCCTCGACGCGCTGGTCCCGCTCGACCTCCACCTCGGACAGGACTTCGACCTGCTGCTGATCACGGGGCCCAACACCGGCGGCAAGACCGTCGCGATGAAGACGGCGGGCCTCTGCGCGCTGCTCGCCGCGAGCGGATTGCCGATTCCCGCCAACGAAGGCTCGAGCGTTCCGTTCTACGAGGCGATCTTCGCCGACATCGGTGACGAGCAGGGCATCGCCCAGAACCTCTCGACCTTCTCGTCCCACCTCGCGCGTATCCAGACCGCGCTCGACGGCGCTTCTCCGCGCACGCTGCTGCTGCTGGACGAGCTAGGGGCCGGCACCGATCCGCACGAAGGCGCGGCTCTCGGCGGCGCTCTGCTCGAGGTGCTCCTCGAGCGCCGGATCCCGACTCTCGCCTCGACGCATCTCGGCGCGCTCAAGGCCTGCGCCTACCGCCATCCGCGAGCGGAGAACGCCTCCGTCGAGTTCGATGCCGCCAGCCTGATGCCGCTCTACCGCCTCGTGATCGGCCTGCCGGGGGAATCGAATGCGCTGCGCATCGCGCGCCGCCTGGGACTCGACGAGAACGTCCTGCGTCGCGCCGCGGCGCTCCTCGAGCGGCGCGAGGATGGGCTCTCCGAGGTGCTGGAGGAAGTGCGCGTCGCGCGCACCGAGGCCGAGTCGGCGCGCTCGCGCGCCAAGGACTTGGAAGGGCGCCGCGAGCTTGAGCTCGATGCTGCCGCAGGCGCGCGGCGTGAAGCGGAGGAGCTGCGCCGCATCGTCTCCGCCGAAGCCGATCGCGTGGTGGAGGAGAGCTTCCGGCGCGTGCTCGACGAGCTCGAGCGCTTCGTTCCTCACCTCGGCAGCTTCCGTCCCGCGGAGCGCGAGCGCATCGAGCAGCTCCTCGCCGCGCTGCGGGTCGCCATGCGCGCGACGCCGCTCGGTGTCCGACGGCGCGAGTTCCTGGAGAGCTTGAAGCAAGGCGACTGGGTCTACGTGCCGCGCTTGAGGCAGCGCTGCGCGGTGCGCCGCGTGGATCCGAAACGAGAGGAGCTGACGCTCCTCGCGAAGGGCATGCAGGTCACGCTTTCCTTCGAGGAGGTGACCTGGTTCGAGACGCTCTGAGCCCGGAGCGGGCGCGTCGCGGTGGGGGATTTCTTCCCCAGGGGGGCCTTGACCGATCGGGGCGCCTCGCTACCATTGGCGCTCCTTTTTTCACCGGCCCCCTTCCTGGGCCAGCGTTCGCTAGCGTAGCTCAACGGTAGAGCCCCCGCCTTGTAAGCGGGTGGTTGTGGGTTCGATTCCCTCCGCTAGCTCCATTTGGCGCTGGCGCGCAGAGGGTCGATGCCCTTCCGTCAACGAGTGAAGGGCGAACGGCTCCGCGTGCCATGTGAGCTGGCGTTCCTCGCGCTGCTGCGTCGCTTCGACGCCGCGGTGCCCGGGGCAGCAGCGAGCGGGTCTCGCAGGCGGCGGTGAAGCGAGTCTCCCGGGCCTTTGGGCCGGGGAGGTGCTCGATGGACCGAGCGGAGACGCTCGGCTGATCTTTGACGTCGGGGACGTTTTGTTCGAGGAGGTTGCGCGAGCAACCCTCCGCGAGTCCCGATCGCACACCTGATCCACGAGCCAGTGCTTCCTCGAGCCCGTGAATCCACGAGGCCCGAACTCAAGGTTCGCCGGGCTCCGCGATTCGCCGGGAACTCTCGGGGAGATTCCAGAGTGGCCAAATGGGCCAGACTGTAAATCTGGTGGCTTACGCCTTCGCAGGTTCGAATCCTGCTCTCCCCATACGGCTCGTCTCGTCGATCGATGCGCGGCTCCCGTGGGCCTGGCTTGATCGCCGGCGCTCGCGCCGGGGGCCCGTAGCGCCGACGAGGTGGGGCGGGGTGGGATCGTCGCGGGCGCCGAGCGCCCGCTCGTCTGCGAGCTCGCTCGCGACGGGCTGCGATCGGCACCTCCGCAGGTCTCGGCTCCTCCGCAGGTTCTGGCCCGCGGGTTTCGATCCTTCGGGCTCGATGCCGGAGGGTGGAGCAGCGGTGGACGTTGCTCCTGCGGGCGTAGCTCCCGCGGGTGTAGCTCAATGGTAGAGCTCCAGCCTTCCAAGCTGGCCGTGAGGGTTCGATTCCCTTCACCCGCTTCGCGACTGCGGTGCCTGCTTCTCGACTGGGGCTGGTGCTGCCCTGCTTCCGCGTGCTCTCCTGTGCGCGGGCGTCGGGGCTGTGAAGCTCCCAGGAGGCCGTGAAGCTCCCAGGAGACCATGAAGCTCCCAGGAGAAGCGGCACTCGTGCATGGAGCTCGACCGCGATCGAGCTCCCAGCTGAGGGCCTCTGGGCGATCCGCATCGGATCGCCAACGACAAGACGACCACACCCGACGACGACCAGACTTCGCTGCTGTAGCTCAGCCGGTAGAGCACTTCCTTGGTAAGGAAGAGGTCATGGGTTCAAATCCCGTCAGCAGCTCCAGATTCAAGACCGCGAAGCCGACACTGCGCACCTTCGGAGCTGGCCTGCTGTTGGGCCGCACCGCGAAGACGGTCCTCGTGACCGGTGCACGGGAGGATGGCTTTCCGGCGGCGAGTGCTTTGACGGCGCCGCTCGGCGTCACGAGGAGTTGAGATGGCTAAGGAAACCTTCGTTCGCGACAAGCCGCACGTCAATGTCGGCACCATCGGTCACATCTCTCACGGCAAGACCACCCTGACTTGCGCCCTGACCTACGTCTGCGCGGCGAAGGGCAATGCCAAGGTGAAGGAATACGCCGACATCGCGAAGGGCGGCACGGTCCGCGACGACTCCAAGATCGTCACGATCGCCGCGGCGCACGTCGAGTACGCCTCGGACAAGCGCCACTACGCGCACGTCGACTGCCCGGGCCACGTCGACTTCATCAAGAACATGATCACGGGCGCCGCCCAGATGGACGGCGCGATCCTCGTCTGCGCGGCGGACGACGGTCCGATGCCCCAGACGCGCGAGCACATTCTTCTCGCTCGTCAGGTCGGCGTGCCGGCGATGGTCGTCTTCCTGAACAAGATCGACGTCGTCGACGACCCCGAGCTGCAGGACCTCGTCGAGCTCGAGCTCCGCGAGCTGCTCACGAAGTACAACTTCCCGGGCGATGAAGTCCCGATCGTCAAGGGCTCGGCTCTCGGCGCTCTGAACTACGTTCGCGGCGGCAAGACCGACGTCGAGAACAACCAGTGGACGAAGAGCGTTCTGAACCTCCTCGACGCGATCGACGCCTACATCCCGACGCCCGCCCGTGAGGAAGACAAGCCCTTCCTCATGCCGATCGAAGACGTGTTCTCGATCAAGGGGCGCGGTACGGTCGGCACCGGTCGCGTTGAGCGCGGCGTGGTCAACGTGAACGACAACCTCGAGGTCGTCGGTCTGCGTCCGGACCCGCTGAAGACCACGTGCACCGGCGTCGAGATGTTCCAGAAGATCCTCGACAAGGGCATCGCCGGTGACAACATCGGCGTCCTCCTGCGCGGGGTGGAGAAGGACGATCTCAAGCGCGGCATGGTTCTCGCCAAGCCGGGCTCGGTGAAGCCGCACACGAAGTTCGAGGCGGAGGTCTACATCCTCTCGAAGGAAGAAGGCGGCCGTCACAGCCCGTTCTTCAAGGGCTACCGCCCGCAGTTTTACTTCCGCACGACGGACGTCACCGGCTCGGTGACCCTGCTCGGCCAAGCCGAGATGGTCATGCCCGGCGACAACGTGAAGCTCATGGTCGAGCTCGTCACGCCGATCGCGATGGACGAGCAGCAGCGCTTCGCGATCCGCGAAGGTGGCCGCACGGTCGGCGCAGGGGTCGTTTCGAAGATCCTGCTCTGATCGCCGCTCGCCGCTGGTGCTTCGCTCGGCAACGGGCGGGACCGGCGGCGACTCTTGGCAACGCCGAGTCTTGGCTGTGCCGCGGGAGAGCCGAACGCTCTCCCGCGCGCACCGAATCAAACTGGGGCGACATCAAACTGGAGCCGCGGGGCGCACGCTGGGTAGCGTGAGCGCTCGGCCGCAGGGGTTCGTCGCGAGCAGCTTCCTCTGCGAGAGGAGCTCGGACGAGCCTCGTGTCGTCCTCGGAGGCATCGATGGGACTGAAGAACAAAGAACACTACGTCTGGCTGGTCTGCGGTGAGTGCGATCGCCGCCACTACACGACGTGGAAGAAGCTGAAGGCCGCGTACAAGCTCGAGAAGAGCAAGTACTGCAAGTTCTGCCGGAAGCACACGACGCACAAAGAGAAGAAGCTCTGATCGTTGCGCTGCGCGAGGAGGAGGCTCGTTCCTCCACTCCTCGCGCGGACGGCCCTCGGGCGCTGGATTCGACCCGCGCCAGCACTTCGCTCGAGCTTCTCGCACCCATCCCACGGATCCATGACCACCAACCCGCCGAAAGCCACGCCGAAGACGCCCGAAGAGGCGCACTTGGGCGGCTTCTGGCCGAGCTACAAGCCGGACCAGGGGCGCATCGCCCGCATGTTCGCGTTCTGGTCCGTAGGACTGCTCGCGATCTACGGTGCGTACCGCTTCGCGCCCTGGCTCCGCGGCAAGGAATGGGGCTGGCTGAAGACCAGCGTCGAAGGCGCCAACAACGTCTTCGACATCAACCTGCTCGGCCAGGGAGAGCGGCTGCCCATCCTCGGCTTCCAGCTCAGCTACGCCAACATCTTGGTGTTCGGGTTGCTGCTCGTGTTCCTCTGGTGGTGGCACCGATTCCTCACGCAGCCGCGTCGTGCAGAGCTGCTGATCGATACCGAAGCCGAGATGAACAAGGTCACCTGGCCGACCTGGCCCGAGACGTGGAACTCCACGCTCGTGGTCATCGGCACGGTGATCTTCTTCATGGCGTTCCTCGCGGCGGCCGATTGGCTGCTCGCGCGGGTCGTCAACTTCCTCATCTTCAACTGATCCACCCTTCGCTCAGCTGATCATGAGGTTCAGTCGATGACGCTGCACTGGTATGTGATTCGAGTCCAAGCCGGCAAGGAAGAGCGCGTGAAGGAGTCGATCCTGAAGCGCATCTACACGCATGGCTTGAGCGACAAGGTGACGCAAGCTCTCGTGCCCACCGAGCGCGTGACGGAAGTCCGCGCCGGGAAGAAGCGCACGGTCGCTCGGAAGATCTTCCCTGGCTACCTCATGGTGGAGGCCGACATCGACGGCGACGAAGATCCGCGCGCCGAGGATGTCTGGTTCTGCATCCGCGAGACTCCGGGCTTCGGAGACTTCGTCGGCTCCCACGGCAAGCCTGATCCGATGAGCGATCAGGAAGTCGAGCAGATCCTCGGCAAGATGGAGCAGAGCAAGCGCGCTCCCAGCGTCGAGATCGGCTTCCAGCGCGGCGATCAGGTTCGCATCAAGGAAGGCGCGTTCCTCGGCTACGAAGGCACGATCGAGGAGATCGATGCCGAGAAGGGCAAGGTCCGCGTCCTCATCAATGTCCTCGGCCGCTCGACCTCGGTCGAGCTCGACCATTGGGAGGTGGAGACGCTGTCCTGACCAGGGCCGACGTCCCATCTCGTTCCGTCCTCGCGTGGCGATCTCGCTCTCTCGCAAGACCTCTGCCGCGCGACCCCGGACCATCCGACTCTCGCACCAAGAACACCAACCCTAGTCAACCAACCGAGTCGCGCCGCGCTCACCCGAGCCAAGCACGACTCCTCCCGATCACCGCCGCGCACTAGCCCTCGGCCGTCGATCCGCACCCAGCGGAGAGAGCCGAACGCGCGGTGGGAGGGAGCAAGGAGGGCCCATGGCCAAAGAAGTCACTGCAAAGATCAAGTTGCAGTGCCCGGCCGGCCAGGCTACACCGGCACCCCCGGTGGGACCTGCGCTCGGTCAGCACGGCGTGAACATCGCCTCGTTCGTCAAGCAGTTCAACGATGCCACGCGCGATCAGATGGGGATGATCATTCCCGTCGAGATCACGGTCTTCAAGGACCGCAGCTTCGAGCTCGCGTACAAGTCTCCGCCGGCCTCCGTGCTGCTCAAGAAGGCGATCAACATCGCCAGCGGCGCGAAGACCACGGGCACGCAGATCGTCGGCAAGGTCACCATGGCCCAGTGCCGCGACATCGCGAAGATCAAGATGAAGGATCTCAACGCGCGAGATCTCGATGCCGGCGCTCGCGTGATCGCGGGCACCGCTCGTTCCATGGGCATCACGGTGGTGGACTAGGAGGTCTCCGATGGTTCGCCGCAGTAAGCGTTACGAAGAGAACGCGAAGAAGATCGACCCCTCGGTCACCTACGAGCTCGACGACGCGCTCAAGATCTTGACCAGCCTGAAGGGCGCCAAGTTCGACGAGACCGTCGAGATCGCGGTATGCCTCGGTATCGAGGCGAAGCGCTCGGATCAGCAGGTCCGTGGAGCCGTGTCGCTGCCGAAGGGCATCGGCAAGAGCCTTCGCGTCATCGCCTTCGCCGAAGGCGAGAACGCGGTGAAGGCCAAGGCCGCCGGCGCGGTCGAGGTCGGCTCGGGCGATCTCGCCCAGAAGATCCTCGACGGCTGGCTCGACTTCGACGTCGCGATCGCGACGCCGGACATGATGAAGCACGTCGGGCGCCTCGGTAAGGTGCTCGGCCCCCAGGGCAAGATGCCTTCGCCGAAGGCCGGAACGGTGACCGCCGACGTGGCGACCGCCGTGTCGGAGTTCGCGGCCGGCAAGATCGAGTTCCGCAACGACGCGGGCGGCAATCTGCACGCTCCCGTCGGCAAGAAGTCGTTCTCGGTCGGGGCGCTGAAGGAGAACGTCGAAGCGTTCCTCAACCACGTCCGCACGCTCCGGCCCGCGTCGACGAAGGGCAACTTCATCCTGAAGGTCGCCATCTCGACGACGATGAGCCCGGGCATCCTCCTCAACGTGAAGAACTGAGGTACGCCGGCCGGACGGAGCGCTCCTCTGCTCCGGCGGTGAGTTCCGCTCGTTCGCGAGCGGCGCTCACCAGCAGCTCCTCTCCGATCCCAGCACGGGTCCACGCGCTCCGGAGCTCAGCTCCGCGCGCTGACCGCACCGAGAACAATCCATGCCGAACCTGATCAACACTTGCCTCTATGCCGATCTCGAGTCCGAGCTCGAGCAGCACGACGGCGGAGTGTTCGTGGACTTCACCGGCATCTCTGTCGCCGAGGTCAACGACCTGCGCGGCAAGTTCGCCCAGAAGAACGTCCGCTTCCGCGTCCTGAAGAACACCATCGCCCATCGCGTGTTCGCCAAGCAGAACCTCGATGTCACGGGTGTGGTGAAAGGCCCGACCGGCTACGCCTACGGCGATGTCGAGCAGGCCATCAACGCCGCGAAGGTCCTCGAGGACCTTCTGAAGGCCAACGCCAAGTCCAAGCTGAAGATCCGCGGAGCCGTCTTCGAGAAGACGGTCCTCGGTAGCAAGGACGCGGCGGCCCTGGCCAAGCTGCCCGATCGCCAGACCATGCGCGCGATGATCGCGACTGCGACCATCGCACCGGCCCGCGGACTCGCGGCTTCGGTGAATGCTGTCCTGGCCGGGCTGGCCCGCTGCATCGACCAGAAGGTCCAGAAGGCCGGGGGCGAGATCGCCGCCGGCTAGCTCATCTCCTCTCGCCGTCGCTCGCATGCGATCGGCCTGCGGTCGAGAGACCGCGCCGACGCGGAAAGCGCGGTGATCCCTGCTCCGAAACAACACCACACTCATTCACGCTGCGAGGTTTGTAACCATGTCCGATACCACGACGGTCGAGCTCACCCCCGAGCTCGAGGCGATCTTCAAGCAGATCGATTCCCTCCAGCTCGGCCAGGCGGCCAAGCTGGTGAAGGCGATGGAAGCCCGTTGGGGCGTGTCGGCCGCCGCTGCTGCGGTGGCGATGCCCGCTGGCGGCGGTGGCGCTGCCGCTCCGGCCGCCGAGGAGAAGACGGCATTCGACGTCATCCTCGAAGGCGTGCCGGATTCGACCAAGAAGGTCGCCGTCATCAAGGAAGTCCGCGCGATCACGGGCCTCGGCCTGAAGGAAGCGAAGGACCTGGTCGAAGGCGCGCCGAAGCCGGTCAAGGAAGGCGTGACCAAGGACGAGGCTGCCGAGCTCAAGAAGAAGCTCGAGGACGCCGGCGGCAAGGTCAAGGTCGCCTGATCCTGAAGGCTCGGGGGGCTCGCACGTCGAGTTCCCCGGCCTGGATCTCGCAGCCGTACCGCGCTCGTTGCGCTCGCCGCGCTCGTCGGGGCCGCCCTCCTTCCTCTCGGATGGAGCTGGCGGCCGCGGCGCTTCGGCCGCAGCGCTTGCGGTTCTGCCTGTCCCGGGGCATCATCACGCCCCATTCGGTCTCGGCCTCCCCAGGGCGGGGAGGGGTTTCGGCGGGGGAAGCGCCCGGTGTCGGAGTACCTCCCAGAGGGGCTCCGTCTCCGTGTTCGCGACGCTCGCCTGAGCTGAGCCGCTACGGCTCCGCCTGCAGCGCTTCGGCGCACCCCTTCTCTTCCTGCTCGGCGTAACCCCGGTCTCGGCGCATTCCAGTCATCGGAGCGCAACTCAGCCAACGGAGGACTTCCCAGCTCTTGCGACGCGAGAGCGGTGGGCGGCTCTCCGTCTGTGCATTGGCTGGACCGTTCTTCGCTGAGCCTTTCTCCGCTGGACGTTCACCGGCTCGAGGCGCACCGGCAAGGTGCACGCTGGCTGGCGCGCCCCGCGCGTCGGAACGGCGAGCTGGGCAAGACTGCGGAGCTGGGCGAGAGCGCGCGGGAACTGGGCAAGAGCGCGCGGGAACTGGGCCAGAGCGCGCGATTGCGAATCGGGCTGGTGAGAACGATGCGAGCGCCGGCTCCCGCGAGAGCCATCGATCCCGCAGCGCGCAGATTCCTGCGCGAAGACGATCGACGCGGGAGTGGGTGGGCTCGAGCCCATCTCGAACCCTCGCTACTTTCCCGCATCGCCTTCCCTCCCCGACGTTCCTCTCCTCCCTGACCGTCTTCTCCTACCTGACAGTCTTCTCCTACCTGGCAGTGCATCCTCGACTTCCAACAGGTGCTGCCGCGAACGGCGTGGCGCCTCGCGGGGGACGTCGCACTTGGGGGAGACGTCGCGCTGGGGGGAGACGTCGCACTTGGGGGAGACCCGGGATCGACGATCCCTAGAACGCTAGAACGAACGCACCGAACACGACCGACGCTACGACGACCGACGCGGCGACGTCCGCTGAAGCCACGGCGACGGAAGACGGCGAGATGTCGGGACCGACAAGAGCCATCTAGCCCGACGACCTCGGGTCGACCGACGAAACGATCGACGACAGACCGAACGACGACGGAACAGATCGGAGCGCGACCCCTGACGAGGTGAGCCGCGTGTGGTCGCTCGGAGCGCCGCTCCGCAGCGGCGCATTCTCCCATCCGATCCAGAGATCCGACTGACTCGCCAGCCCCTGCGCGCGGCGAAGACCTACGGAGTGGACCCTGTGAACAAGCACGGTACTCAAGCGGTGGGCTCGATGCCCCTCCGCACCTTCGGCCGCTACCGCGAGATCGCTCAAGTCCCCGATCTCGTCGAGCTGCAGACTCGCTCCTACGCGGAGTTCCTGCAGGTCAATGTGGGGGCGGATCGCCGCGAGGACATCGGTCTCGAAGCGCTGCTGCGGGAGGTTTTCCCGATTCAGAGCTTCGACCAGAAGATGACCCTGGAGTACCTGGGCTACGAGCTCGGCAAGCCGCGCTACACGCCGGACGAATGCCGCAAGCTGCGACTCAGCTACGGGTACCCGTTCAAGATCCGGGTCCGTCTGGTGAAGCCCGAGCCCGTCGAGGAGGACGTCTACCTCGGCGAGATCCCGATCATGATCGGGGGCGGGGAGTTCATCATCAACGGCGCCGAGCGCGTCATCGTCTCCCAGCTCCACCGCTCGCCCGGGGTCGATTTCTCGGTCGAGATCCACACGGGTGACAAGAAGCTGCACTCCTGCTGGATCATCCCCGAGCGCGGCTCGTGGATCGAGGTCAACGTCACGAAGAAGGACACGCTGCAGGTCCGCATCGACCAGAGTGGCAAGTTCTCCGCGATGACGCTGATCCGCGCGATGGACGAGAAGTACTCGTCCAACGAGTCGATCATCCGCGAGTTCTACAAGACGACGAAGCTGAGGAAGGCGAAGGCCGAGACCAGCGCCGCGTTCGCGAAGAAGATCCGCAACAAGACCGCGGTCACGAAGATCCTGGACGCCGAGGGCAACCCCATCGTCCAGGAAGGGGCGCTGATCGAAGAAGCGCTCGCGAACCTGATCTCCGAGAGCGACATCAAGGAAGTCGAGGTCATCGATGCGATCGACGACCACCTCATCCTGAACTCGCTGGCCGAGGATCCCTCGGAGAGCCATGAGGACGCGCTGCTCAAGATCTACTCGAAGCTGCGCCCGGGGAATCCGGCCGCGCCGGAGAAGGCGCGCGCCCTCTTCGAGGAGAAGTTCCGGGATCCGCAGCGCTACCGCCTCGGTCGCGTCGGCCGCTTCCGCCTGAACCGCAAGTTCGGTCGCCAGACGCCCGAGACCGAGCAGCGCCTGCAGGCCGAGGACATGGTCGATGCGGTCAAGTACCTGCTCACGCTGCGCTCCGGGCAGGGTGAGCTCGACGACATCGACCACCTCGGCAACCGCCGTGTGCGCACGCTGATGGAGCTCGCGGGCGATGAGTTCCGCAAGGGCTTCCTCAAGCTCCGTCGCACCGCCCAGGAGCGCATGAACCTCGAGCAGGAGGACTCGGTCACCCCGAGAAACCTCATCAACTCGAAGACCTTCTCCTCGGCGATCGACTACTTCTTCGGGCGCGGAGAGCTCTCGCAGGTCGTCGACCAAACGAACCCGCTCTCGCAGCTCACGCACGAGCGCCGTCTCTCGGCCCTCGGACCGGGTGGTTTGAATCGCAAGCGCGCGGGCTTCGAAGTCCGCGACGTGCACATCTCCCACTACGGGCGGCTCTGCCCGATCGAGACGCCGGAAGGCACGAACATCGGCCTCATCTCCTCGCTCTCGATCTACGCGGGCGTCGACGAATACGGATTCCTCACCACGCCCTATCGCACCATCGAGAAGGGCCGCGTGATGGACCACGTCGTGTGGCTGCGCGCAGATCAGGAGCAGGTCGCGATCATCGCGCCGGCGGACACCGAGACCGACGAGCAGCACAAGTTCTCCGGCGAGCGCATCCTGGCGCGCGTGAAGGGCGACTTCGCGCTCGTGGACGGGAAAGAAGTCGAGTACATGGACATCTCGCCGAAGCAGGTCATCGGCGTGTCCGCGGCGCTCATCCCGTTCCTCGAGCACGACGACGCGAACCGCGCGTTGATGGGCTCGAACATGCAGCGCCAGGCCGTGCCGCTCATCAAGACCGAGCCGCCGCTGGTCGGCACCGGCATGGAGCGCGTGGTCGCCGAGAACTCGGGCATGCTCGTCAAGGCCGAGAAGGCCGGCGTCGTGAAGTACGTCGACTCTCGTCGCATCGTGATCGGCGAGGACGAATACCGTCTCCGCAAGTTCTGCGGCCTCAACGAGCGCACCTGCCTCAACCAGACGCCGCTGGTGAAGCCCGGCGACAAGGTGAAGAAGGGGCAGGTCCTCGCCGACGGAGCTTCGACGCACAACGGCGAGCTCGCCCTGGGCAAGAACCTGCTCGTCGCGTTCATGACCTGGGACGGCTACAACTTCGAGGACGCGATCCTCGTGTCGGAGCGCCTGGTTCGCGACGACGTCTACACGTCGATCCACATCGACGAGTACGACATCGAGATCCGCGAGACGAAGCTCGGCAAGGAGGAGTTCACGCGCGACATCCCCAACGTCGGGGAGAAGGCGCTGGCGAATCTCGACGAGACCGGCATCGTCCTCCCCGGCACGCGCGTGCAGGCCGGCGACATCCTGGTCGGCAAGGTCGCCCCGAAGTCGAAGTCGGAGCTCACGCCCGAAGAGAAGCTGCTGCACGCGATCTTCGGTCGCGCGGGTGAGGACGTGAAGAACGCCTCGCTCGACGTGCCCTCCGGCGTGAACGGCATCGTGCTCGAAGCGCAGAAGTTCTCCCGCAAGGTGAACTTGACCGACGCCGAGCGCATGAAGGCGCTGAACGACATCAAGAAGGCGGAGAAGGAGTTCCTCGAGCTCTTCCGCGACTACATCCGCGCGATGCAGCGGGACCTCGAAGAGCTGCTCGCCGACAAGATCAAGGTCGGCGGGAAGCCGCTCAAGATCGGCGATACGCCGAACTACGAGGAGCTGAAGGGTGCCCGCGAGGCGCTGCGCACGCTGGTCGATGGGCTCGAGGACCGCAAGCAGAAGGACCGCGCGCTCGAGATCGTGCGCGAGTTCTCCGACAAGATCGAGTACCGCGAGAACGAGAAGGTGAAGTTCGTGAACCGCCTCTCGCGCGGTGACGAGCTGCCCACCGGCGTGCTCGAGATGGTGAAGGTCTACATCGCCACCAAGCGCAACCTCTCGGTTGGCGACAAGATGGCCGGACGCCACGGCAACAAGGGCGTCATCTCGAAGATCCTCCCTCTGGAGGACATGCCGTTCCTCGAGGACGGCACCACGGTCGACATCGTTCTGAATCCGCTCGGCGTGCCTTCGCGCATGAACGTCGGGCAGATCCTGGAGACGCACCTCGGCTGGGCCGCCGCGGCGCTCGGCTTCCGCGCGGCGACGCCGCCCTTCGACGGCGCCACCGAGCACGAGATCGAGAAGCTGCTGCTGCAGGCGGGGCTGCCGCCTACCGGCAAGTCGAAGCTCTTCGACGGTCGCTCTGGCGAGCCCTTCGAGCAGGACGTCACGGTGGGCTACATCTACATGCTGAAGCTCCACCACCTCGTCGACGACAAGGTGCATGCTCGCGCGACGGGTCCCTACTCGCTCATCACGCAGCAGCCCCTCGGTGGCAAGGCTCGCTTCGGCGGCCAGCGCTTCGGGGAGATGGAGGTGTGGGCGCTCGAGGCCTACGGCGCGGCGAGCATCCTCCAGGAGCTGCTCACCGTGAAGTCCGACGACGTCGACGGCCGCACGAAGATCTACGAGTCGATGGTGAAGGGCACCAACATCCTGGAGCCCGGAACCCCGGTTTCGTTCGAGGTGCTCACGAACGAGATCAAGGGCCTCGCGCTCAACATGGAGCTCGAGAAGAAGCTCTCGCTCGACGCGCTCGAGAGCGCGGTGGGCGGGCGGTAGTGCTGGGTCGCGACGCCTGACGGCGTCGCGATGAGATGCTGGGTCGCGGCGCCTGACGGCGTCGCGATGGAATGCTGGGTCGCGGCGCCTGACGGCGTCGCGATGCGGCGGCGGCGACGGCAAGTTGGACAGCTAGAGCGACGAGAGGATCCCCGTGGGCGAAGCCATCTACAACCGCATCAACGACTACGCGTCGGTGAAGATCCGTCTGGCCTCACCGGAAGACATCCGGTCGTGGTCCTACGGCGAGGTGCGGAAGCCGGAGACGATCAACTACCGTACGTACCGGCCGGAGAAGGACGGCCTCTTCTGCGAGCGCATCTTCGGTCCCGAGAAGGACTACGAGTGCGCCTGCGGCAAGTACAAGGGCATCAAGCACAAGGGCACGATCTGCGACAAGTGCGGCGTGCTGGTGGCCCATTCGCGCATTCGCAGGAAGCGCATGGGGCACATCAACTTGGCCGCCCCGGTCGCGCACATCTGGTTCTTCAAGGCGATGCCCTCCCGCATGGGCAACCTCCTGGCCATGAAGACCTCGTCGCTGGAGCGCGTGATCTACTTCCAGGACTACGTCGTCATCGATCCGGGTGACGTGAAGGACCTGAAGCCCCAGCAGCTCCTCACCGACGAGGAGTACCGCCGGCTCCGCACGCAGCACGGCAACGCCTTCAAGGCCGAGATGGGCGCCGAAGCGGTGCGCGAGCTCCTCCGCAACCTCGACCTCGAGCAGGTCGCGCGCGAGCTGCGCGAGGGCTTGAAGACCACGCGCTCGAAGCAGAAGCAGAAGGACTTCATCAAGCGCCTGAAGACCGTCGAGATGCTCCGCGACTCGAACAACCGTCCCGAGTGGATGGTGCTCGAGGTGATCCCGGTCATCCCGCCGGACCTGCGCCCGCTCGTGCTGCTCGACTCGGGCAACTTCGCGACGAGCGATCTCAACGATCTCTACGGCGCCTCATCAACCGCAACAACCGGTTGAAGAAGCTGCTCGACCTGAACGCGCCGGACGTGATCATCAAGAACGAGAAGCGCATGCTCCAGCAATCGGTGGATGCGCTCTTCGACAATGGGCGCTGCCGACGCCCGGTGCTGGGCTCGAGCAACCGCCCGCTGAAGTCGCTCACCGACATGATCAAGGGCAAGCAGGGTCGCTTCCGCGAGAACCTGCTCGGCAAGCGCGTCGACTACTCGGCGCGTTCGGTCATCGTGGTCGGTCCGGAGCTGCGCCTGCACCAGTGCGGCCTGCCGAAGACCATCGCGCTCGAGCTCTTCCAGCCGTTCATCATCCGGCGCCTGAAAGAGCTCGGCCTCGCCGACACGATCAAGGCCGCGAAGAAGATGCTCGAGCGCCGCGCCGAGGAGGTCTGGGACATCCTCGAGGAGGTCATCAAGGGCCACCCGGTGCTCCTGAACCGCGCTCCTACGCTGCACCGAATGGGCATCCAGGCGTTCGAGCCGGTGCTCATCGAGGGCAACGCGATCAAGATCCACCCGCTGGTCTGCACGGGCTTCAACGCCGACTTCGACGGCGACCAGATGGCCGTGCACCTGCCGTTGTCCTACGAGGCCCAGATCGAGGCGAGCACGCTCATGCTCTCCTCGAACAACATCTTCTCGCCCGCCTCGGGCAACCCGATCATCGCGCCCTCTCAGGACGTGGTGCTCGGCGCCTACTACCTCACGGTTTCGCGCGGTGAGGTGAAGGGCTCGGGTCGCGTGTTCTCGGGCTTGGAGGAGCTCTTCCTCGCCTACGCACACGGCAAGATCGGAACGCAGGCGCCGGTGCGCGTGCGCATGAAGCCGGGTCGCAAGATCCGCACGGGTCCGAGCCCCGACGACGTCGTCGTGGTGAACGAGCACGGCAAGGTGCCGGTCGTCGATCCGCACGACGGCTCGACCTCGCAGCAGCTGCTCGAGACGACCGCGGGCCGCATCATCTTCAACGACATGCTCCCGAAGGGCATGCCGTTCTATAACTACCTCCTGCCGAAGCGCCCGCTGAACGCGATCATCTCGGATTGCTATCAGCTCCTCGGCCAGGAAGCGACTCTGACGCTCCTCGACGACCTGAAGAACCTCGGGTTCAAGGCCTCGACGCGCGCCGGCGTGAGCATCGGGAAGGACGACATGCTCGTCCCGAGCGCGAAGGAAGGCATCATCGCGGAGACCGAGGCCGCGGTCGCCGCGGTCGAGCGCGATTACCGCGAGGGCAACACGACCGACGGCGAGCGCTACAACAAGGTCGTCGACCTCTGGACGAACGCGCGCCAGCAGATCGGCGACAACCTGATGAAGGAGCTCCGCGAGCATCAGAGGTACGGGAAGCCCTACCTGAACCCGATCTACTGCATGGCGGACTCCGGGGCTCGTGGCTCGGTCGAGCAGATCCGTCAGCTCGCCGGCATGCGCGGCCTCATGGCGAAGCCGAACGGCAAGATCATCGAGGCGCCCATCAAGGCGAACTTCCGCGAGGGTCTGCGCGTGCTCGAGTACTTCTCCTCGACGCACGGCGCGCGCAAGGGTCTGGCCGACACGGCGCTCAAGACCGCCGACTCGGGCTACCTCACGCGCAAGCTCGCCGACGTCGCCCAGAACGTCGTCGTGACGATCCAGGATTGCGGCGCGATGGGTGGCATCGCGAAGTCGGCCATCGTGCAGGGCGATAAGGTCGTAGTGAGCCTCGCGCAGGCCATCCGTGGCCGCGTCGCGCGCGACACGATCACCGATGTCATCACCGACGAGGTCATCATCGAGGAGAACCAGATCATCACGGAAGACATCGCTCGCAAGCTCGAAGCGATGGACTACCCGAAGATCCGAGTTCGCTCGCCGCTCACCTGCGAGGCTGGCCACGGGTGTGCGCGCTGCTACGGCATGGACCTCGCGCGTGGTCAGGTTGTCGAGGACGGACTCGCGATCGGCATCATCGCGGCGCAGTCGATCGGCGAGCCTGGTACTCAGCTCACGATGCGCACGTTCCACATCGGTGGTGTCGCGAGCACGGTCAGCCAGGACTCGACGCTGAAGGCGCCGCGTCCCTGCGTGATCGAGTTCGAGAACGTGCAGACGGCGGTGAACCGCAAGAGCGAGACCGTCGTGCTCTCGAAGAACGGCGTCCTCGTCTACCAGGACAAGAAGGG
This sequence comes from Planctomycetota bacterium, assembly GCA_016719295.1. Classification (GTDB taxonomy): domain Bacteria; phylum Planctomycetota; class UBA1135; order UBA1135; family JADKAF01; genus JADKAF01. The sequence continues at coordinate 115,053 of JADKAF010000002.1, read as the reverse complement.
CCGCGAGATCGACCGCAAGTCCATCCCGCTGGGCTCCATCCTGCACGTCGAGCGCGGCGAGCAGGTCCGGAAGGGCCACAAGTGCCTCTCGTGGGACCCGAACTTCATGCCCATCCTTGCCGAGGCCGACGGCAAGGTGCAGTACGAGGACATCGACGAAGGCAAGACGATGCGCCTCGAGGTCGACCCCAAGTCCAAGATCACGCGCCGCGTGATCATGGAGCACAAGGGCGAGAAGCACCCCCAGATCGTCATCGTCGACGAAGCCGGTATCCGCCTCGCGTTCGCCTCTCTTCCGGAGAAGGCCTACATCGAGATCGAGGACGGCAAGGACGTGCAGAAGGGCGACTTGCTCGCGAAGACCACGCGCGAGATGGGTGGCGTCCAGGACATCACGGGCGGTCTGCCCCGCGTCACCGAGCTCTTCGAGGCCCGCAAGCCCAAGGAGCCGGCGATCATGGCGGAGATCGACGGTCGCGTGGAGTTCGGCGACAAGCGCCGCGGCAAGCTGACGATCAACCTCGTCAGCGACGAGATGGGCATCTCGCAGGAGCACCTCGTCCCGCACGGCAAGCATCTGCGCGTGCACGGCGGTGACGTCGTGCGTGCGGGCGATCCGCTCACGGAAGGTCCGCTGGTTCCGCACGACATCCTCCGCATCCGCGGGGAAGAGACCGTGCAGAGCTATCTGCTGCAGGAGATCCAGAGCGTCTACCGGTCGCAGAGCGTGCCGATCGACGACAAGCACATCGAGATCATCATCTCGCAGATGATGCGCAAGGTGCAGGTCAACGATCCGGGCGAGACCGAGTTCCTGCCTGGCGCGGTCGCCGACAAGTTCAAGTTCCGCAGCGTGAACAAGGCGGTGCGCGAGCAGGGCGGCAAGCCCGCCTCTGCCTCGCCCCTGCTGCTCGGCATCACGAAGGCCTCGCTGCAGTCCGAGTCGTTCATCTCGGCCGCGTCGTTCCAGGAGACGACCAAGGTCCTCACCGAGGCGGCGCTCGCCGGCAAGATCGATACGCTGGTCGGCCTCAAGGAGAACGTGATCCTCGGCCACATGGTGCCCACCGGCACGGGCTTCAAGGAGCACTTCCGCACGCGCGTGAAGAAGACGCTCGACCTGGGCATGGCGGAGGCTTTCCTCCGCGACGATCCGGCGCCTTCGCGCTCCGCGGAGCGCCTCTCGCTCTCGGATCCCGAGCGCGCCTGAGCCGGAGTCTCCTCCGGGGCGTCGAGCACCGGAGCCCGGCATCGAGCACCGCGAGGTGCGTCGCGCGCGAGCGCGGCGCACCTCGCGCTCGTTCCGGCCGAGCTCCGCGGCCGAGCGGTGCTTCTGGACGCCGCGGATGGGGGGGAACGAGCGGGGGAGGGGAGGAGGAAGCCGCCCGAGCGCTTCCGCGGCGCCGCGCGGAAAAGCTCGCAACGATGTAGGCGCGGCACGTGTCGCCCCGCTGCTTCTTGGGCGCAATTCCTGGCCGAATTACGGCTAGAAACTGCGCGGCGCTGCCTGCCCGCCGGAGAAAGCCGGCTCGGAAGCCGGGGGCGCGAGCGCAGCATCTGCGTCTCGCGGACTTTCTTCTGGCTGCGAGTTGCCGCAGGGGCTTGATCTCGGAGGATCGATCTCTATACTGCTCCGCTCTCTCGGGCTGGCAGAGCTCCGTCCGAGAGCGATGCGCCGTGAGCGTCCGCTGCGTGTTTCTCGCGCTGCAGGGTTGCCCGACGCGCTTACCGCCGCGATCGATGGGCGAGATTCCTCGCGTCGGTCGCTGGCCCGCACCGCCAACCGGGACTTCCGCGGGGGCCTCCGTCTCCCGCGTGCTCGAGTCCGCTTCCGCTTAGATCCAAACGATGCCGACGATCAACCAGCTGGTCCGGAAAGGGCGCAACAAGATGAACAAGCGCTCGAAGTCCCCGGTGCTGGACAAGTGCCCGCAGAAGAAGGGGGTATGCACGCTGGTGAAGACCATGACGCCGAAGAAGCCGAACTCGGCTCTTCGCAAGGTCGCTCGCGTGCGTCTCACGAACGGCAAGGAGATCACGGCGTACATCCCCGGCGAAGGGCACAACCTGCAGGAGCACTCGATCGTGCTCGTCCGCGGTGGCCGCGTGCGCGACCTGCCGGGTGTTCGCTACCACATCCTGCGCGGAACGCAGGACGCCGAAGGCGTCAACGACCGCCGCCAGAGCCGTTCGAAGTACGGCGCCAAGCGTCCCAAGTGAGCTGACGCGCGCGCTAGCGTCGGCGGCACGTTCGCACGCGTACCTGGCGCACGCGGACCTGGCGCTCGCGGACCTGGGATTGCTCCCGGGATCGCGAGCGAGTCCCGTAGGCCCGCGCTACTGATGCCGAGGGGTTCTCGCCCCGAAGCCACCACCGGAGGGTCGCCTCTCCCTCCTCTCCCGCACACTCTTCAACGACTCGCATGCCTCGCAACTACGAATCGACCGCCAAGTTCCTGAAGCCGGATCCGATCTACGGCTCGATCCTGGCCACGAAGGTCATCAACAAGATCATGCTCACCGGCAAGCGCACGGTGGCCCAGCGGATCTTCTACAAGGCCGTCGAAGCGGCCTCGAAGCGCATCGGCCTGCCCGAAGAAGAGCGCGCGAAGCTCTTCGAAGTCGCGGTCGAGAACGTGAAGCCGACGGTCGAAGTGCGCAGCAAGCGCGTCGGCGGCGCCAATTATCAGGTGCCCCACGAGGTGAAGAAGCCGCGCCAGCAGTCGCTCGCGATCCGCGTGATCATCGACAACGCCCGCAAGAAGAAGGGCAAGCCGATGCACCTGCGCCTCGCCGACGAGCTCTTCGACGCCTACAACTATCAGGGCGCTTCGGTGACGTGGAAGGAGAACACGCACAAGATGGCCGACGCGAACCGCGCATACAGCCACTTCGCATACTGATCCGCAGCTCTCGCGGGCCTGTCTTCGCAGTGGAACCGCGGGAGGCATCTGAGGGTGCCCGATCGAGCTCTCGCCGCTCGTTCTGCACCGACGGTAGGGCCTCGCTCGCGCGAGGCCTTTCGCATTTCTGGACGGTCTGCACGACGGTGGACGGGATGCTCGATCGTGAGCCTCTGCACTTCGATCGCCTGGCGCGCGTTTGGATCCTCCGCGATCCGAAGGAGGCGCCGGCGAAGTGCACGTTGATCCCTCTGCGCGGGCGTCCTGACGTGAGCTTTCTCAGCTTCGACGTCGATCGACGCTATGCGGTCGAAGGCGCCGTGCTGCTGCACTGCGATGGGGAGCCGCTCTCGCGCGAGGATGCCGCTCGCCCGCTCCTCGTGCTCGATGGCGCCTGGCGTCGCGTGCAGACGATGATGCGCCGCCTCGACGGGCGCTTCGTCGCGCGCTCCATCCCGCCCGGATTCGAGACCGCTTATCCCCGACGTTCGAAGACCTTCGAGGATCCGAGCGCGGGGCTCGCCAGCATCGAAGCGCTGTATCTCGCGCTGCTCGCGACGGGCTCGCGCGACGAGTCTTGGCTCGCCGCCTATCGCTGGAGGGACGAGTTCCTCCGCCTCAACGCCGAGCGGATCGCGCGGCTCGCCGAGCACGCGCCAGCGCAGGCTCCGGCGGCCGATGGCGCCTGAGGGGAACACCTGCCAGACTCCTCCGCGCTCGTCCAAGCCGGCCCGCTCCGGCTCTGCCGCTCTCGATTCCCGCGTGCTCGAACTGCTCTCCTGGGAGAGTCCCGCCCGTGACCGTACCGATCGAACGTCTGCGCAACTTCGGCATCGTCGCCCACATCGACGCGGGCAAGACCACCGTCTCCGAGCGCATCCTCTTCTACTCCGGGCGCGAGCATCGGATGGGTGAGGTGCACGAGGGCACTGCGGTCATGGACTGGATGCCCGAGGAGCAAGAGCGCGGCATCACCATCACCGCCGCGGCGACTTATGTTCCGTGGCGCGATTGCGAGCTGCAGCTCATCGACACGCCCGGGCACGTCGACTTCACCGCGGAGGTCGAGCGCTCGATGCGCGTGCTGGACGGATGCGTCGTCGTCTTCTGCGGCGTCGCCGGCGTGCAGGCGCAGTCGGAGACGGTGTGGCGGCAGGCCGACAAGTTCCGCGTGCCGCGGTTGGTGTTCGTCAACAAGCTCGATCGTCCTGGCGCGGACTTCGAGCGCGTGGTGAGCGACATCGAGAAGCGCCTGCGCGCGCGCGTCGTTCCGCTGCAGTGGCCGATCGGTCAGGAGAAGGAGTTCTCCGGCGTCGTCGACCTCGTTCGCTTGAAAGCGTGGCGCTGGGACGAGGATGATCAAGGCGCGCATCCGATCGAGATCCCGCTTCCGGAGCAGCTGGAGACCGAGATCGAGATCGCGCGCGGGCGCCTGCTCGAAGCGGCGGCCGAAGCCGATGAGTCGCTGCTCGAGCGCTATCTCGAAGGCGCCGAGCTGCCGAATGACGAGATCGTCGCCGGCCTGCGCAAAGCCACGATCTCCGGGGCGATCGTGCCCGTGCTGTGCGGCAGCGCGCTGCGCAATCGCGGGATCCAGCCGTTGCTCGACGCCGTCGTCGATTACCTGCCTTCGCCGATCGAGGTCCCGCCGGTCGAGGCGATGGTGATCGGCGGCAAGAAGGACGGCGAGACCGTGCGCATCGAGCCCGATCCCGAAATGCCCTTCTGCGGGCTCGTGTTCAAGATCGCGACGGACAAGCACGGCGATCTCTCGTTCGTGCGCGTCTACGCAGGAAGCCTCCGCAGCTCGGATCAGCTCTACAACTCGCGCGAGAAGAAGGTCGAGCGCGTCGGGCAGATCCTGCGCATGCATGCCAACGCTCGTGAGCAGATCGAATCCGCCGGAGCCGGAGCCATCATCGCGCTCCCCGGCCTGCGCTACACGCGTACGGGCGACACCCTCTACGAGAAGTCGCGCCCCGTGAGCTTGGAGTCGCTGACCTTCCCTGAGCCCGTGATCTCGATGACGGTCGAGCCGGTCTCCTCGGGCGATCGCGACAAGCTCCTCGACGTGCTGAAGCGCCTGGAGCGCGAGGACCCGACGTTTCGCTCGAGCGAGAACGAGGAGACCGGCGAGCTGCTGATGTCGGGGATGGGGGAGCTCCACCTCGAGGTGCTCCGCAATCGCATCTCGCGCGACTTCCGCGTCGAGGTGCGCTCGGGCAAGCCGCGCGTCGCGTACCGCGAGACCGTCTCGCGCCCGGCTGCGCGTGAGTCGGTCGTCGAGCGCGCGCTGGGCAACCGCAACGTCCACGGCCATGTGCGCCTGCGCGTCGTGCCCGCGGCGGAGGTCGCGCGCGTGGAAGTCCTCTGGATGGCGCCCGCGGAGCAGATCCCCCGAGTGCACCAGCAGGCGATCGTCGACGCGCTGAAAGCGGAGGCCTCGAGCGGCCCCATCTGCAGCTACCCCGTGGTGAACGTGCGCATCGCGGTGGAGGGGGGCAGCGTCCGCGAGGGCGAGTCCCACGAAGGCGCTTACTGCCAGGCGGCTATCCAGGCGCTCCGCGAAGCGCTGCAGGAGGCTGGCCCGGTGCTTCTCGAGCCGATCATGCGCTTCGAGGTCCAGAGCCCCGCCGATTACCTCGGCTCGATCCAGGGGGACCTCAACTCTCGCCGCGCGGTGATCCAGGACATGGTGGTCGAAGGCGACCTGCGCATCCTGAAGGGGACCGTACCCATCGGGGAGATGTTCGGGTACTCGACGGCGGTGCGCTCGCTCTCCCAGGGCCGCGCCTCGTTCGGCATGGAGCCGGATCGCTACTCTCCCGTGCCGGCGGATCGCATGCCGAACCTCGGATATTGAGCCTACGAGTCAGGCTCGGGAGGCCATCCCGGGCTCGGCTGGAGCGCTTCTCCAAAAAAACACCGGAGCACGACGTTGACCTTGCCGCGCTTGCTCCTTAGACTCCTCGCCCTTTCCCTCCGCGGAGCACCTTCAGCCCCGCCCGCCGATCTCGAAGCGCCCCTGTTCGCGGGCGCTCGCATCGGGGTGCGTGCCCTGGTTGTGGTGGCTTTCTCGACGCAGAACGCATGCGTCGGCCGGTGGGGAGAATCGACTCGAACACGGCTCGCCCCGCTCGCCCACGGCGTTTCCCGCCGGTGCGCGGGCCGCGCGAACCCAAGGTGACGAATGCAGCAGAAGATGCAGATCCGGATGGAGGCCTTCGATCACGAAGCCCTCGATCAGAGCGCGCTCGACATCGTCGAGACTGCGAAGCGTACCGGCGCCAATGTTGCCGGCCCGATTCCGCTGCCGACGCGCATCGAGCGCTACACCGTGCTGCGCTCGCCCCACGTCGACAAGAAGTCGCGCGAGCAGTTCGAGATCCGCACGCACAAGCGCATCATCTACATCTCGGAGCCGACGCCGAAGACGGTCGACGCGCTGAGCCAGCTCAACATGCCGGCCGGCGTGCACATCCGCATCAAGGCCTGATGCTCGAGCTGGCCGAGCGCGCGGGGCGACCCGCGCACGCTGGCCAGCGCGGAACGAACACGATGGCCCGCGCGCAGCAAAGCCTGAGCGCCGGGCCGGGAAGCCAGGTCGGGAGCTGATCCCGACGGCCGCTGCGAGCGGCCCGGTCGAGCGCGAGGCCCGACCGCCGATCTTTTCGAGGTTCCAACTCGAGTGCCGCACGTCCCGGGGTCCTCAGGCCTTGCGCGATACGGCGGTGCGCAGTGGCGGCTCACGTCCTCGTGAGCTGTGCGCTTTCGCGCCGCATCATCGCGTCAGGTCACGGGCTCCGGTCTCCATCGGTTGGTTTGCAACCGAGGAGGGCGGAGCCCGCTGCGTTGGCTCGTCGGTCTACGGACCGGAGCTAGCAGGCAAGCTTCGCGCGCACGACGCTACGAGCGAGCCTTCACCGAGCCGGGTGCGAAGCGTGCGGGACGGTCCCGCGCGGTGTCGCAGGGCTCGCGGGTCTAGCGCCCGCGGGTGTTCCCGGAAGTCCTCCGCCGAGAGCCGCTCTCCTCGAACCAGAGCTCTCACGGAAGAAGAGGAAGCCCCCGAGGGGGAGCGATGACGAGTTACATCCTGGGTCGCAAGAAAGGCATGACGCAGCTCTTCACGGAGAGCGGCGATGTCGTGCCGGTGACGGTGATCGAAGCGGGGCCTTGCGTCGTGACGCAAGTCCGCACGATCGAGCAGGACGGCTACAGCGCTGTCCAGATGGGCTTCGGCTCGGCGAAGGAGAAGCACCTCGCCAAGCCGCAGAGCGCCTTCTTCAAGAAGGTCGGCGTCGAGCCGGTGCGCGTGCTGCGCGAGCAGCGCTTGGCGCAAGGCGAGGCCGCTCCGACCGTCGGGTCCAAGGTCACCGTCGAGACCTTCAAGATCGGCATGCTGGTCGACGTGACCGGCACGATGAAGGGGCGCGGCTTTGCCGGCACGGTGAAGCGCCACGGCTTCACGACGGGCTCGAAGACGCACGGCGGTATGAGCTACCGCCGACCCGGCTCGATCGGCGCTGCCGCCGACCCGGCAAAGGGCGTCCAGAAGGGCCGTCGCATGTGCGGGCACTACGGCGACGCGCGTTTCACGCAGAAGAACCTGCTGCTCGTGGCGGTCGACGCCGAGCGCCATCTCCTCTTCGTGCGCGGTGCGGTTCCCGGCTACAACGGCGCGCTCGTCCACGTGCGCACCGCGAAGACCGGAAAAGCGCCGTCCGCGGACAAGGTTCCCACCCTCGCGCTCTCTTTCGGCCCTGGCGCCGGGAAGGGGGAGTAGGTCATGGTCGAAATCAAGAACTACAGCGTGGCCTCGGGCAAGGTCGGCTCGAAGCAAGTCGATGAGAAGCCTTTCGGTCGCGTGCTCGCGCGCAGCCTGAAGAACGCCGTCGTGATGTACGAGGCGCATCTCCGTCAGGGCACCGCCCAGACGAAGGAGCGCGGCGACGTCGCCGGCACGACCAAGAAGCCCTGGAAGCAGAAGCACACCGGCCGCGCCCGCGCGGGCTCGAAGAAGTCGCCGATCTGGCGCGGTGGTGGCACGGTCTTCGGGCCGCACCCTCGCAGCTACGATTGGCGCATGCCACGCAAGATGCGTCTGGCGGCTCTTCGCGCTGCGCTCGCCGGCAAGCTCCAAGGCGGAGCGGTCAGCCTCGTCGAAGGGCTGTCGTTCGCCGCGCCCGCGGCCAAGGCGGCTCGCAAGGTCCTCGCGGATCTCGGCGCTTCGGGCTCTTGCCTCATCGTGCTGCACCACGCCGACGAGGCAGTCTACAAGTCGTTCCGCAACTTCCCGCGCGTGCTCGTGCGTGAAGCCAAGGACCTCAACGCGTACGACGTCTGCTTCTACCGCCACATGCTCGCGACCTCCGAGGCGCTCGAGCAGCTGCGGGAGCGCGTCGGTCTCTCCGCCGAGAAGATGGGCGCCTGATCCACGAGCGCACTAGCGGAGCACGATCCCGATCGCTACGCCGAGAGGCGCTGAGGTCGGCAACGCTCCGGAGCAACGAACCATGGTAGACAAGCAGATCTCCGATCAGTGGCTCGAGCGCGCGTACCGCATCCTCGGGCAGCCTCTGGCGACCGAGAAGAGCACCAAGGAAGCGGAAGGCAAGGTGCCGGTCCGCATGGTGAACAAGGGCGCCGAGCAGCGCCGCGCGTACCACTTCCGCGTGCCGCAATGGGCCAACAAGATCGACGTGCGCCGCGCGGTCGAGACGGTGTTCCACGTGCAGGTCGAGCGCGTGAACACGATCACCAAGCACGGTAAGCCGTACGCGCGGGGCTATCACGCGGGGAACACCCCCGAGTGGAAGAAGGCCATCGTCACGCTCAAGCCGGGGCAGCAGATCGAGCTCGTCTGAGCTCAGATCTCTACGGAGCCACTCACATGGGCATTCGCAAATACAACCCGACTTCGGCTGGCCGACGCTTCGGCTCCTCGCTCGAGTACGAGGAGATCACCAAGCACGAGCCGGAGAAGAGCCTGCTCGAACCGATGGTTCGCTGCAGCGGACGCAACAACCAAGGGCGGATCACGATCCGCCGTCGTGGTGGTGGCGCGAAGAAGCACTACCGCAAGATCGACTTCAAGCGCGACAAGGACGGCGTCACCGCCAAGGTGGTCGGGATCGAGTACGACCCGATCCGCACGGCGAACATCGCCCTCGTCCAATACGCTGACGGCGAGAAGCGCTACATCCTCGCGCCCCTCGGCCTGCAGGTCGGACAGGAGATCGCTTCGGGCGAAAGCGTCGAGCCCAAGCTCGGCAACTGCCTCCCGCTGCTCAACATCCCGGTCGGTCTCGAAGTGCACAACATCGAGATGCTACCGGGGGCCGGTGGCAAGCTCGCGCGCAGCGCCGGCTGCGTCGCGCGGCTCTCGGCTCGCGAAGGCGAGTACGCGACGATCATCATGCCCTCGGGCGAGCTGCGACGCATCCATGTGCGCTGCCGCGCGACGATCGGGCAGATCGGCAACCTCGATCACCAGAACGTGAGCCTCGGCAAGGCTGGTCGCTCGCGTCACATGGGGCTCCGGCCCAAGGTTCGCGGCACCGCGCAGAACCCGGTCGCTCACCCGATGGGTGGGGGCGAAGGTCGAACTGCCGGGGGCCGTCACCCCTGCTCGCCGACGGGTGTGCTTTCGAAGGGCGGGAAGACGCGCAAGCGCAAGAACCGCTCGGATCCGTTCATCCTGCGTCGCCGCAAGAAGTGACCGGATGCGCGCCTCGCGCCCTCGAGCGCGAGCGCGACCTACGACCGAGCGCGCTGCGCTCGGTCGCACTCCTGAACCACCGACAGGTCCGATACGCCTCTCGTTCCTAGGACCGACAGCCTCTTCTAGAACCGAATGCCGTCGAACGCCGCGTCTCCCTCAGGGGCACGCGGCGGGAGACCACGGGAGCTCCTCGAGTGACTCGCAGCGTCAAGAAAGGTCCGTTCATCGACGCCAAGGTGATGCGCAAGGTCGTCCGCGCACGCAGCGAAGCCAACCCTTCGCCGATCACCACCTGGGCTCGCTCGTGCACGATCCTGCCCGACTTCGTGGGCCTGACCTTCATGGTTCACGACGGCCGCAAGCACGTGAAGGTCTACGTCTCCGAGGAGATGGTGGGCCACAAGCTGGGCGAGTTCGCCCCGACCCGCACGTTCCGCGGTCACAGCGGCAACAAGAAGGCGGTCGCAGCCAAGTAAGGCGCGCCGCTCGAGCGACGAGGCCGCTGTGAAGCGGGCTCGATGAGCGAGCGAGCCAGCAACCACGCATTCCCATGCAGACCCACAAAGCCATTCACCGTTACGCTCAGATCGGCCCGCGCAAGGTGCGCCTGGTCGTCGATCTGATCCGCGGCACCGACGTGAACAAGGCCTTCGAGATCCTCCGCTTCTGCCCGAAGCGCGCGGCATACTTCGTCGAGAAGGTGCTCCGTTCCGCGGTGGCCAACGCCGCGCAGGATCCCGAGGTCAATGTGAACCGCCTGGTCGTGCGCGAGACCTTCGTCGACAGCGGCCCGCTCCTCCAGGGGCGCCTCCGCTTCCGACCGGGTCCGATGGGACGAGCTCACCCGATCCGCAAGCGCACGTGCCACATCCACGTGGTGCTCGGTGAGGACGCCGCCGCCAAGAGCAAGGGCAAGAAGGCCGCCGCTGGCGCTGCGAAGGAGCAGGTGTAACCCATGGGCCAAAAGATTCACCCGCTCGGGTTCCGCATCGGGATCACCGAGAACTGGCGCTCCCGCTGGTATGCGACCGCGAAGGACTACGCGTCCTTCCTGAAGCAGGACCACGCGATCCGCGCGCACATCAAGAAACACTACCGCTCGGCGGGGATCCCGCGCATCGAGATCGAGCGGACTTCGGAAGCGGTCAACGTCTTCATCCACACCGCGCGTCCGGGCGTCCTGCTCGGCCGCAAGGGGGCGAACGTCGACAAGCTGAAGGAGTCCCTCGAGCAGGTCACCAAGGGGACCGTTCATCTCTTCGTGCGCGACATCAAGCGTCCCGAGATGGAGGCCGGCCTCGTCGCCGAGGAGATCGCGGGTGCGCTCGAGAAGCGCGCTGCGTTCCGCAAGGCGATCAAGAAGGCCATCCAGACGACCATGCAGGCCGGCGCTCTCGGCGTGAAGGTCGAAGCTTCCGGTCGTCTCGGGGGCGCGGAGATGTCCCGCACCGAGAAGGCGCGCGAAGGCCGTATCCCGCTGAACACGCTGCAGGCGCAGATCGACTACGGCTTCTCGCAGGCCTTCACGACCTACGGCGCGATCGGCGTCAAGGTCTGGATCTACAAGGGCAACTACGGCGATCCCGAGCGCCAGCCCGTGCAGCAGCGTCGTCTCGGACCCGGCGGTCCGCGCGGACCGCGGCCCGGCAACGAAGGGAGGAGGTGAGCCGTGGCTCTGATGCCCAATAGGGTCAAGTTCCGCAAGATGCAGCGCGGCAAGATCCGCGGCAAAGCAACCCGCGGCAACCGCGTTTCCTTCGGCGAGTTCGGCCTCCAATCCCTGGACCCGGGTTGGATCGACGCGCGACAGATCGAAGCGGGCCGCATCGCTGCCGTCCGTACGGCGCCGGATAGCCGGCTCTGGATCCGCATCTTCCCGCAGAAGTCGGTGACCGCTCGCCCGGCCGAGACCCGCATGGGTACCGGCAAGGGAGAGGTGGACTACTGGTGCGCGGTCGTGAAGCCCGGAACGATGCTGTACGAGCTGGGTGGTTGCACGGAAGCTGCGGCTCGCGCCGCGTTCAACCGCGTGGCCCACAAGATGCCGGTTCGCGTGCGCTTCGTGCGCCGCATCGAGTTCGGCGAGTAGCTAGTCCGGTGATCCACGCGGTCGCTCAGCGGCCCCCGGTACACAGGAAGACCCAACATGAGATCGTCCGAACTGAAGACCAAGACGGATGCGGAGCTCGAGTTCGACCTCCGCAACGCGCGTCGGCGCCTCTTCGACCTTCGCCTCAAGCAGTCGGTCGGTGGGGACCAGAATCCCTCGGCCGTCGGGGAGACCCGCCGGACCATCGCGCGCATCCTCACCATCCTCCAGGAGCGCAAGCTCGGCGTGCGCGGCGAGAAACCGCGGAGCTGAGCCTGAGGGGGGCTTGGGCGCCTCGCGGCTCTGCCGCAGTCGCCTTCGCCCCACGGCGCACCAGACCCCGAATCGGATCCAGGCGAGCTGGTCCGCCGAGCGACGAACCGGATCTCGAGGATCCGGCCCGTAGCGCGACGGGCCGACTCTGAGGATCCAAACCGTCGAGCGACCTACCGGATCCTCAGGATCCGGTCTCTTGAGCCACGAATCCCGCAGCCTCGGCGACCTAGTCGCGCAGAGGCGAACCTGACGACCAACGATGAGCGAGCAGACCTCAGAACGCGCCCAGCGCCGAACGCTGATCGGCCAAGTCACCTCCGACAAGATGGAGAAGTCCATCACCGTGCAGGTGACGCGGCTCGAGCGACACGCGAAGTACGGCAAGTTCATCCGTCGTTACACGCGTCTCCACGCTCACGACGAGAACAATGAAGCGCGCACCGGCGACATGGTCGAGGTCATGCAGACCCGGCCGCTGAGCAAGCTGAAGCGCTGGCGCCTCGTACGCATCGTCCAGAGCGCGCCGAAGCAGGCCTGAGCGGAGCCCGCGCGGATGCGTGGTGACGGAGCGAAGCTCCGACCCGCGCCCGCTAGCTCCGGCCCGACCAACCGAATACGCCCTGAACCTCGGCTCCGCGGAGCCGAGATCACGGCCGAGAAACAGAACGAGATCCAGCCATGATCCAGCAACAGACGCGCCTCGAGGTTGCCGACAACACCGGCGCCAAGACGGTGATGTGCATCAAGGTCCTGGGCGGCACTAGGCGCCGCTACGGGTCGGTCGGCGACATCATCGTGGCCTCCGTGAAGAAGGTGCAGGCCGGCAGCGAGATCAAGCAGGGCGCCGTGGTGAAGGGCGTCGTGGTCCGCACCGCGCGCAACATCCGCCGCTCGGACGGCTCCTACGTGCGCTTCGACAAGAACGCCATGGTGCTCGTCGATGACAGCAAGAACCCGCGTGGCACCCGCATCTTCGGTGCGGTCGCCCGCGAGCTCCGCGACAAGGGCTTCATGAAGATCGTCTCGCTGGCGACCGAGGTGGTGTGATGCACGTCCGATCCGGCGACCTGGTAAAGGTCATCTCGGGTAACCACAAGGGCAAGACGGGCAAGATCAGCAAGATCTTGCGCGCCGAGGACCGCGTGGTTGTCGAAGGCGTCAACGTGCGCAAGAAGCGCCTGAAGAAGACGCAGCAGAACCCGAAGGGCGGCGAGATCGAGCAGGAAGCGCCGATCCACGTCTCCAACGTCGCGCTCTGGGACGAGAAGGCCCAGAAGGTCGTGAAGAAGCGGAAGGACCTCAACGCCTGATCAGGCGAGTCCGCCGTAGTCCGCTCCCCGAGCTCTCTCTCCTCAAGCGCCTCTGCGAACGCCAGAGGGCCCCACGATGGCCACCACTCTCCAGACCAAATACCAGTCCGAAATCCACAAGCAGCTCACGCAGCGCTTCGGCTACAAGAACACCATGCAGGTGCCTAAGCTGGAGAAGATCGTGATCAGCATGGGTATCGGCAAGGCGATCGAGAACAAGAGCCGCGTCGAGAAGGCGGCGAAGGACTTGGGCGCTATCGCCGGCCAAAAGCCGGTGGTCCGCAAAGCCAAGAAGTCCGTCGCCGGTTTCAAGCTGCGCCAGGGCCAGCCGATCGGCGTCTCCGTGACGCTGCGCGGGGAACGGATGTACGAGTTCCTCGAGCGCTTCATCCACATCGTCGCTCCGCGCATCCGCGACTTCCGTGGCTTGCCCAAGAAGTTCGACGGCCGTGGCAACTACTCGGTCGGCTTGGGGGAACAGACCGTGTTCCCCGAGATCGACCTCGACAAGGTGGAGTTCTCCCAAGGGATGAACATCACCATGGTCACCACCGCCGAGACCGACGAGGAGGGCGTTGCCCTGCTCGAGGGTTTCGGCTTCCCGTTCCGGCGCTGAGCCGGGCCGCGTAACTGATCAGGAACGGCTTCGTCCGGCCCCACGCATCGGTGATCCGTTGCGAGCTGCCGAAACCGATCCGCTGTAGCTCTCCCGGAGAACGAGTGAAGGTCCTGCACCGAGATTCGGAGCGTGCGCTCCACGGAATGCAGGCGACCCACTCGGTCCTCTCCTCGACCCGAACCCGACTGATAGAGATCGGAACGTCACTCGAAGTCCAAAGGCTCTGAGATCGATCGCCGAGCGCAGCCCCGTGGCTCGCTCGGAGCGCATCGAGCCTAGCCGGGCTTTGGAGGAGCATCGTCCATGACCATGACCGATCCCATTGCGGACATGTTGACGCGAATCCGCAACGGCAATGACGTGCGGAAGCCGACCGTCGACGTCCCTCTCTCCAGGATCAAGCTCGGCGTTGCCGCGATCCTGAAGGACGAGGGCTACATCGCCGACTACGACGTGCAGCCCGAGGAGCGCAATCTCCGCGTGCACTTGAAGTACGGCCGCAACGGGGAGCGCGTGATCCAGAGCATCCGCCGCACGAGCAAGCCCGGCTGCCGCGTCTACAGCGGCTTCCGCGATCTGCCCAAGGTGCTCGGCGGCCTCGGCATTGCCATCCTTTCCACCCCGCACGGCATCATCTCGGACCGCAAGGCTCGCGAGCAGAAGGTCGGCGGCGAGGTGCTCTGCGTGGTGTACTGATCGGGCGCGGCGCGCTCCAGCAGGCTGCGCGCGCCGTCTCGATCAGCGATGAGAACAGCGAAGATTCCCTGGCCGGACGCTCGATGCGTCGGCCCCTGAGGACGCGATCATGTCCCGCATCGGCAAGAAACCCGTTCCCCTCCCGACCGGAGTCTCGGTGACCTCCGGCAACGAGAACATCGAAGTGAAGGGCCCCAAGGGCTCCCTCAACTTCCCGCTCTATCCGCAGGTAAAGCTGCGTGTCGAGGGCGGCCAGGCCTTGGTCGAGCCCTCGGGCGAAGGCGGTCGCGAAGTGAGCGCGATTCACGGCCTGACGCGCGCTTGCCTCGCGAACATGGTGGCCGGCGTGACCAAGGGCTTCGAGAAGAAGCTCGAGATCCACGGGGTCGGCTGGAACGTGAAGCTCGAAGGCAAGACCCTCGTCCTGAGCGTCGGCTTCGCGCACACCGTGAAGGTGGCTCCCCCGAAGGGCATCGACGTCGTCTGCCCGACGAACACCACGATCACGATCTCCGGCATCGACAAGCAGGCGGTCGGCCAGTTCGCCGCCCGGATCCGCAAGGTCCGCCCGCCCGAGCCCTACAAGGGCAAGGGCATCAAGTACGCCGAAGAGATCATCCGCCGCAAGTCCGGCAAGGCCTTCGGCAGCTAGCGCATTCGCTTCGTCGCGCGTCCTCCTCTCGCGGATGCCGACGAAGTCGCCAGCGATCGCTGCCGGCAGCTCGGCGGCGTGCCTACCCGGAACCACATCGGCCGGACTACATCCGCCCGGCCCTGAAGAAGTCGGAACCCAGAGTCATGAACAGACTGAAGCGACTGCAGGCCACGCGCCTCCGCCGGAAGCTCCGCGTGCGTCGTCGGACCCGCGGCTCGGCCGAGAGGCCGCGCCTCCATGTCTTCCGCTCGTGCAAGCACATCAGCGCCCAGGTCATCGACGATGTCGCTGGCCGTACGCTGGTTGCTGCCTCCACTTGCGAAGCCGACTTCCGCAGCGGCACGAAAGGCACGAAGTCCGAGCGTGCGACGCGCATCGGCGAGCTCGTCGCGCAGCGCGCGAAGGACGCCGGCGTGACCAAGGTCGTGTTCGACCGCGGACCCTACAAGTACCACGGGCGCGTCAAGGCGCTGGCCGACGGGGCACGCAAGAGCGGGCTCCAGTTCTGATGTGCCGCGAGCCCGAGCGGCCTGATCGCCGCGCGTGCTCCGAGGAACCTCGATGAAGACCGAAATCCAATACCTCGATCATCGCGAAGCCCAGGAGATCGACCTGGGGGATCGCGAGTCCCAGGTCGTCGTGCGCATCAACCGCAGCGCCGCGGTGGTCAAGGGCGGGCGCCGCTTCTCCTTCTCCGCGCTCGTCGTCGTCGGCAATCGCAACGGCACCGTCGGCATCGGCTACGGCAAGGCCCGCGACGTACCGTCGGCGGTCGAGAAGGCCGTGAAGGACGGGCGCAAGCATCTGATGCACGTCCGCCGCGTCGACAAGACCATCCCGCACCAGATGGAGGGGCAGTTCGGAGCCTCTCGCGTGCGTATCATCCCGGCGGCACCCGGTACGGGTATCATCGCCGGGGCTGCGACGCGCGCGGTGCTGGAGCTCGCGGGTATCCGCGATGTGCTCACCAAGGCGTACGGTTCGACCAACCCGATCAACCTGACCAAGGCGACCTTCGATGCCCTGGCTCAGCTGCGCAGCCGCGACGAAGTCGAAGAGCTGCGAGGAGTGAAGCTCTGATGGACCTGAAGACCGTTCGCGCCGCTGGCGAGAAGAACGCTGTCCGCAAGCGCGTGGGCCGCGGTCCCGGCTCGGGGCTCGGCAAGACCTCGGGCAAGGGCCACAAGGGCCAGCGCGCCCGCTCGGGTTGGTCCGCCAAGGCAGCGTTCGAGGGCGGCCAGATGCCGCTCTACCGATTGCTGCCGAAGCGCGGCTTCTCGAACTCGCTCTTCAAGGTCACCTACACGACGGTGAACGTCTCGGACCTCATGGTCTTCGAGGACGGAGCCGACGTGAACCTGCAGGCCATCCTGGCCAAGAACCTGGTGTCGAAGAGCTCCGAGTACCTGAAGATCCTCGGCGACGGCGAGATCGCGAAGCGCCTGAACATCACGGCGCATCGCTTCTCCGCAACCGCCAAGGAGAAGATCGAGAAGGCCGGCGGCAAGGCCATCGAGATCGCTCGCTAGCTTCCGCGGATGCGAGCCCGGGGCCTGACGGCCCCGAGCTGGTGCCCGTCCCCGACGGCGTTCTCGAAGGCTTGGCTTCGAGCCGAGCATGAGACTCCCCAGACATGAGCAACCCGCTCCTTAGCCTGGTCCGCGTACCCGACCTGCGGAAGAAGCTGCTGATCACGATCGGCCTACTGGCCATCTATCGGATCGGCTTCCACCTTCCCCTGCCGGGAGTGAACCTCGAAGAGCTGCAGCGCATTCAGACGGACCTGTTCTCGGGTTCGCCCCTGGGTGCGCTGTTCGGCATGATGAACATGCTGACCGGCGCCGGCATCGGCCAGGCGGTGGTCTTCTCCCTCGGGGTGATGCCGTACATCTCGGCCTCGATCATCTTCTCGCTGCTCGTGAAGGTGGTCCCGAGCCTCGAGGCACTCCAGAAGGAAGGCCCGGCCGGAACGCGCAAGATCAATCAGTACACGCGTCTGCTGACCGTGCCGATCTGCGTCCTTCAGGCGTTCTTCGTGTGCCAAGGGGTACTGCGCAATCCGCAGTTCGGCCTCTTCGACGACGCGAGCAATCCCTACACCCTGGGCTTCTACGTCCTGCACATCCTGGTGCTCACCGCGGGCACCATCTTCGTGATGTGGCTCGGGGAGCAGCTCACCGAGCACGGGATCGGGAACGGCATCTCGCTGATCATCATGTCGGGCATCATCGCCGACATGCCGTCCGCGATCGCCTCGCACCTGGCGAACAGCTACGGCGACGACCGCATCACCAACCTGCTCTATCTCGGAGCGGTGTGGGTCGTGATCGTGATCGTGATCGTCTACATCACGCGCGGTCAGCGTCGCATCCCGATCCAACAGGCGAAGCTCACGAAGGGCCGGAGCACGATGGGGGGGCAGAAGCACTATCTGCCGCTGCGCATCAACCAGGCCGGCGTGATGCCCATCATCTTCGCCTCCGCGCTGTTCCTGGTGCCCCAGATGCTCGGCCAGATTCCCGGCCTGAGCTTCCTCCGCGACACCTTCGGCAGCACCGCGGGCTTCTGGTACATCACCACCTTCTCCGCGCTGATCTTCTTCTTCTCCTTCTTCTGGAACAGCCTGATGTTCCAGCCGACGGAGATCGCGAACAACCTGAAGGAGCACGGCTCGTTCGTCCCGGGCATCCGTCCCGGCAAGAAGACGGCCGAGTACCTGGAGCGCGTGATGACGCGGATCACGGTCGCCGGAGCGGCGTTCCTCGCCGCCATCGCGATCCTGCCGAACATCGTCACCGACTCCATGAACGTGAGCTTCCAGGTCGCGGCCTTCCTCGGCGGCACCTCGGTTCTCATCGTCGTGGGCGTCGCCCTAGACCTCGTCGACAAGGTGAACGCTTACCTCGTCATGCGGAGCTACGAGGGCATCGTCGGTAAGGGCAACAAGCGCGGGCCGGAGGAAGGGGGAGCTGGCTGGGCCGGGCGTCGCCGCAAGGCCTGAGCTCGCGCGGCTTGCTCGAGCTCCGGTGGCACGCCGTTCCGCGCCCTCGGAGATTCTCCTCGAGCGCGCTCTTGGCGCGGCCGGGGGCGTGCTGCTAGACTCCCGGGTTCCCAACGGTCCGGGAGATCGTTAGGGAGCCCTCAGGTTTTCAGCTCGGGCCGCCGTCCCCTACGGACTTCGGGCCCGCAGAGCTGGACCTCCGTGGTTCATCATCCGCCTCCCGAGATCGCCACACGCCTCGCCCCCTGACGAACCTGTAATGGCCAAGGAAGAACCGATCCGCGTTGTCGCCATCGTGCGCGAAGCATTGCCGAATGCGATGTTTCGCTGCGAGCTCGAGGGCGGCCACCAGATCCTCGCCCACGTGGCCGGCAAGATGAGGCTCCACTTCATCCGCATCCTGCCGGGCGACCGCGTCGAGGTGGAGATGTCTCCCTACGACCTGACGAAGGGGCGCATCGTCTACCGCGGCGAGCGCCGACGACGCATGGACGACGCCGAAGCGTGAGCGACAGCGGCGCCGTGATTCGCGGACGCCCGTCGTGAGTGCCCATCCCGAGCCGCGTGGGCGGCGAACCATCGAACACGAGCCGCGCGAGCGGCGAGCAAGAACCAACGCATCATCGAACATCCCGGGTAGCGCAAGGACCGCTCGAGCGACGGCGTACGTCGACGAGGCCAGGATCCCCAGCGCGTGGATCCGGGAGGAGTGTCTGGAGAGCATGAAGGTCAGAGCTAGCATCAAGCGCATCTGCGACAACTGCCGGATCATCCGGCGCGGCGGCGTGATCCGAGTCATCTGCACCGACCCGCGGCACAAGCAGCGGCAAGGCAAGTAGGCCCGAGGAACCCGGAGAACACACATGCCCCGCCTCCTCGGAGTCGACATCCCCGCTGACAAGCGCCTGGTCATCTCGCTGCAGTACATCTATGGCGTTGGGATCACCAGCGCGAAGCAGATCTGCAGGTCGATGCAGCTGTCGGAAGACATGCGCGCCAAGGAGCTGACGGAAGATCAGGTCGCACGCCTGGCCTCCCACATCCAGAACCAGTACGTGGTCGAGGGTCAGCTTCGTCGCCAGATCAACCAGAACATCTCGCGCCTGCGCGACATCGGCTGCTACCGCGGCCTCCGTCACCGCCGCGGCCTGCCTGTGCGCGGCCAGTCGACGAAGACGAATGCGCGCACCCGAAAGGGCCCGCGCAAGACGGTCGCCGGCAAGAAGCAGGTCGGCAAGTAGCGGCCGCAGGCGCTCCGCACCGTCCTTCCGCTCCACGGACGGGGCCGGTCGGCAGCGCTCTCGCGTCTGGTTGCGCCCACCGGCGTCTCGCGCTTCGCTCTGGAGTCGAGCGGCCATCTCCGCCGCCGACTTCGCGTCTCTCGCAGCAGGGCTGTTCAGCCCGCTCGACCTCCGCCAGAACTCGAGACCTATCGCCGCGCCTCCGCGGTGCGCGAAGTTCTCTCAGCTCCTCGAGCTCCCATGACCAGCACCCCGCAGAAAGACTCGGCCTCACCGAAGGCCGGCAAGGTCAAGGCCAAGCGCAAGATCAAGCGCAACGTGGCCAAGGGCATCGTCCACATCCGCTCGACCTTCAACAACACGATCATCACCATCACCGATCTCAACGGCGAAACCCTCTGCTGGGACTCGGCGGGAACGATCGGCTACAAGGGCTGCCGCAAGAGCACGCCGTTCGCCGCGCAGCGCGCTGCTGAGAAGAGCGCGCGCAATGCCATGAAGATGGGCATGCGCGAAGTGGACGTCCGCGTGAAGGGCCCGGGCTCGGGCCGTGAGTCCGCGATCCGCACGCTGCAGAGCGTCGGGCTGAAGGTCACGACGATCGAAGACGTGACCCCGCTTCCCCACAACGGATGCCGGCCGCGCAAGAAGCGCCGCGTCTGATCCCTCTGGCCCCAGCACCTGACGGTGATGGGGATGCTTTCCGGCCCCAGCATCTGAGTGGGCTGGAGCGATGACCGCCAGGCCCAGCACCCGAGGGTGCCGGAGCCACGAGCGACCCGAGCCTCACCGAACACGAGAACGATCCCATGGCCAGGTTTACCGGAAACGTCTGCAAGCTCTGCCGCCGCGAGGGCATGAAGCTCTTCCTGAAGGGGCAGCGCTGCTTCACCGAGAAGTGCGCCGTCCATCGGCGGAACTATCCTCCTGGCGAGCACTCGCACCGCCGCGGCAAGATCTCCGAGTACGGCATCCAGCTGCGCGAGAAGCAGAAGCTCAAGCGCATCTACGGGGTGCTCGAGCGGCAGTTCCGCCTCTACTTCCAGGAAGCGGAGCGCCTGCCGGGCAACACCGGCGCGAATCTCCTGAGCCTCCTCGAGCGGCGCCTCGACAACGTGGTGCTCTCGGCCGGCTTCGCCCTTTCGCGCAATCACGCTCGCCAGCTCATCAACCACGGGCACTTCCGGGTGAACGGACGCAAGGTCGACATCGCGTCGTTCCAGCTCCGCACCGGCGACGAGGTCTCGCCCGCCGAGAAGGAGCGCCCGCGGAAGATGGTGCAGTCCGCTCTCGAGGTGAACGCGAGCATGCGTATCCCGAACTGGCTCGAGATCTCGCGCGAGAAGATGACCGCGCGCGTCGCGAGCTTGCCGACCCGCGAGGACATCCCGCATCCCATTCAAGAGCAGCTCATCGTCGAGCTCTGCTCCAAGTAGCGCTGCCGAGCTGAGCTCGACCGCGCTCTCTCCCGTCGCGCTCCGCGAGCCCTCGAGGCTCGCCAGGCGCGGCGCAGGATCGACGGTCGGGCCGTGCGCTAACCCGCGCGGCTCGGACCAACTGAGCGGAACGTCATCACGAAACGCTGCCCGCGCTCGCATCGCGGCGCCACCGACCGGGGAAGAGATCCATGAGAATCCGTTGGCGGAATTTCGAACTGCCGACCCAGGTGGTCAAGGAAGAGGCCACCTATTCCGACACCTACGGCAAGTTCATTGTCGAGCCGTTCCACCGCGGCTTCGGTACGACGATCGGGAACGGCTTGCGCCGCGTCCTGCTCTCGTCCATCGAAGGCACCGCGATCACGTGGATCCGCATCGAAGGCGCCGACCACGAGTTCTCCAGCCTCGAAGGCGTGCTGGAGGACGTGACCGACATCGTCCTGCAGCTGAAGCGCCTGCGTGTGCGCTATCACGGTGAGGACAAGACGGTGATGCGGATCGAGAAGTCCGGCCCTGGGCCGATTCTCGCCTCCGACATCCAGGTCGATCACCAGACCGAGATCGCCAACCGCGACCTGCACATCTGCACGCTGACGGGGGATGTCAGCTTCCGCTGCGAGATGGAGCTAGCGCGCGGACGCGGCTACTCGTCCGCCGAGGACAACGTTCGCGAGGATTTGCCGAAGGGCGCGATCCCGATCGACTCCATCTTCTCGCCGGTCTACCGCGTGAAGTACGGCATCGAGGCCACGCGCGTCGGCAAGTACACGAACTACGACCGCCTGGTGCTCGAAGTGTGGACCGACGGCACGGTGACGCCCGAGATGGCGCTCGTCGAGGCCTCGAAGATCTACCGCAAGCACCTGACGCCCTTCGTGCAGTACTATGACGGCCGTCGCGAGACGCCGATCGCCATGGGCCTGCGCCCGGCCGAAGCGGAGAAGAACTCGGAGAAGTCGTCCCTCGACCGATTGCTCGACCAGCCGGTCGAGATCCTCGGTCTCTCGGTGCGCGCCAAGAACTGCCTCGACTCCGACTCGATCCGGACGCTGCGAGACCTCGTGCGCAACACCGAGTCGGATCTCATGGCCATCCGCAACTTCGGTCAGACCAGCTTGATCGAGGTCCAGAAGAAGCTCGAAGAGCACGGCCTCGGTCTCGGCATGGCCGTTTAGCGGGGCTGTACTCAGCCCCGCTGGATTCCCTGCGGGTTCAACGGCTGACGCCGTCCGGATCATGCTGGTTCAACGGCTGACGCCGTCCGGATCAAAGCTGGTTCAACGGCTGACGCCCTTCAGACCAAAGCTGGTTCAACGGCTTACGCCGTTGAGACCGTAGAGCCACCAAAGCCGCACCTTCGCCTTCCGCACTCCCGCGCTCGCGAGCCGAGCGCACCCCCGAAGCACTCCACCCTCCGCACTAGCGATGAGACACAGTCGCCGCACCAACAAACTGGGCCGCAAGACGGGACACCGTCTTGCCACCGAGCGCAGCATGGTGACCTCGCTGTTCACCCACGAGCGCGTCATCACCACCGTTCCGAAGGCCAAGGAGTTCCGCCGGGCCGCGGAGAAGCTGATCACGCTCGCGCGCAGCAAGAGCCTGCACAACATGCGCCAGGCGCTGAGCGCGCTCGGCAATGACAAGCAGGTCGTCCGCAAGCTGTTCGAGAAGATCGGCCCGCGCTTCGCGACCCGCAATGGCGGCTATACCCGCGTGCTGAAGCTCGACCGTCGTCGGCTCGGCGACAACGCGCCGCTGGCGATCCTCGAGCTCGTCGAGAAGTCGAGCGCGGAGGAGCTTGCTGCGGAGAAGCAGGTTCGCGAGCAGCGCAACGAAGAGCGCCGCCAGGAGCGCGCCACGACCTTGCAGCGCAAGAAGAAGGGCCGCAGCTACGCCGCGTGCGAAACGCGTCGTCCGCCGCGCCGCGGCGTTCGCAAGAAGGCGCCGGTTCCGGTCGAGGAGTAAGCGTCGGGGAGTCGCGGGGGATCGCGGCCGCTCGTTCGTGCTTCCATTCCAGGAGGCGTTCGCTTCGCGAGCGCCTCACGGCGGCCGCCGGTTCCGAAGCAAAGGACCTCGTCTCTACAGCATGTGCTGCAGAGACGAGGTCCTTCGCTTTGGCCACCGGTGCGATCGCGAGCCTGGTCGCCTGAGCGGCGCTTCTCGCTCGACTGCTCGACGCGACCCGCGTGACGCCGAGCTCCGCTCCGGTGAGCGAGGCACGTGCCGCCGAGCCGCAATCCGCTCGGCGCCCAGCTCCCCGCCGAACAGCATTCCGTCCAGCGACCAGCTTACCGCTGAACTCAGCTCCGCTGAGCGACCAGCTTGCCGCGGAGCTCGGCTCCGCTGAGCGACCAGCTTGCCGCTGAGCTCGGCTCCGCTGAGCGACCAGCTTGCCGCTGAGCTCGGCTCCGCTGAGCGACCAGCTTGCCGCGGAGCTCAGCTTCGCTGAGTGACCAGCTTGCCGCGGAGCTCAGCTTCGCTGAGCGACCAGCTTGCCGCGGAGCTCAGCTTCGCTGAGTGACCAGCTTGCCGCGGAGCTCAGCTTCGCTGAGTGACCAGCTTGCCGCGGAGCTCAGCTCCGCTGAGCGACCAGCTTGCGCAGCGCGACGCGGTCGGCCCCGAGGATCTTCTGCACGTCCTCGAGGAAGCCCTCGCTCGGATGGACGCGGAATCCCGGCCCCGAGCGCACGCGTCGCGGCTGAGGTTCCAGCTCGAGCTCGAAGAGGATCGGACGGGAGCCCGGGTAGCGCTCGCAGAGCGGCAAGAGCGAGGGCAGCTTCTCGATCTCCTCGGGACGGACGCGGATCTCCACCACGCCGTTGAACGCGCGCAGCGCGTGCTCCAGCGGCTCGATCTGCTCCGCGATGATCTCCGGCGGGCCCTCTTCGTCGGGCCGCCGCGAGACCTTCCCGCGCACCGTGACGACGAGGTCGTTCTGCAGCATGTCTCGGATGCGGTTGTAGAGCTCGGCGAAGACCACGACTCCGCGGGTTCCCGTCGTATCTTCGAGCACGAAGCGCGCCATCTTCTGACCGACGAAGCGGCCCTTCGAGATGATGCGTACGGAGAGCGCATTCACCAGGCCGACCAGCACAGCTTCTTCGGCGCTGGGATCGACCTCGGCGACGGTCGAGGTGCGCAGGGCGCGCGCCAGCGACTCGACGCGCGTGGTCGGATGCGAGGAGAGATAGAAGCCGATCGCCTCGCGCTCGCGAATCAGCCGCTCGCGCGCCGACCAGACCGCCGCGGGATAGCTCGGTTTCTCCTCCTCCTCCGCTCCGGTTCCCGCGCCGGGAGCCCTCGGCGCGGGTGCCTCCTCGAGCAAGTCGAAGAGGTTGCCCTGCCCGGCGCGTTCATCGCGCTGGCGCTCGGCGCCCAGCGCCATCGCGTCCTCGATCTCGGCGAAGAGGACGCCGCGGTCCCAGCCGGTGAAATCGAACGCGCCGGCCTTCACCAGCGCTTCGATGGAGAGCTTGTTCACCTGGGTCGGATCGACGATGCGGCAGAAGCTCTTCAGGCCGCGGAAGCGCGGCGGCGTCTGTGCCGAGCGCGTGGCCAAGATCGCCTCCACCGGCTTCGCGCCGAGCCCCTTGATGGCCTCCAGCGAGTAGCGGATCGCGGCTTGCTCGAGGTCGAACTCCTTCTCAGAGCGATTGACGTCGGGCGGGCGCAGCTCGATGCCGCTGGCGCGGCACTCGTCGAGGAACTCCTTCACCTTGTCGGTATCGGTGGACTCGCAGGTCATGTTCGCGGCGAGGAACTCCGTCGCGTAGTTCGCCCGCAGCCACGCGGTCTGGTAGGTGAGGATCGCGTAGGCGGTCGTGTGCGACTTGTTGAAGCCGTAGCCGCCGAAGAACTCCATCAGCGTCCAGATCTCTTCGGCGACCTTCTTCGAGACGCCATTCGCTCCGGCGCCGTCGATGAACTTCTGCCGGTACTTGGCCATGATCTCGGGCTTCTTCTTGCCCATGGCCTTGCGCAGCCCGTCGGCTTCGTTGAGCGAGAAGCCCGCGAGCACGTTGGTGATGCGCATCACCTGCTCTTGATAGACGATGACCCCGTAGGTCTCCTTCAGCACCTGCTCGAGCGCTGGATGCAGATACTTGATCGCCTTCCGTCCGTGCTTGCACTCGACGAAGGTGTCGACCATTCCGGAGCCGAGCGGACCGGGGCGGTAGAGCGCCAGGACCGCGATGATGTCCTCGAAGCAGTCGGGCTTCAGCTTCTGCAGGAGCTTGCGCATGCCCTCGGACTCGAGCTGGAAGACGCCGAGGGTCTTGCCCTGAGAGAGCAGCTCGTAGGTCTTCGGGTCATCGAACGCGCTCGTGTCGAGGGCGATCTGCTCACCGCGGTGCCGCCCGATCAGCTCGAGGGCCTTCTCGAGGACCGTCAGCGTCTTCAGCCCGAGGAAGTCCATCTTCAGCAGCCCGACGTCCTCGAGGTCCGTCATCGGGTACTGCGTGGTGATGTCCTCCTTGTTGCGATAGAGCGGGACCAGATCCTTCAGCGGTGAGTCGCCGATCACGACGCCGGCGGCGTGCACGCCCGCGTGACGCGCGAGCCCTTCGAGGAAGGTCGCGGTGTCGAGGAGGCGGCCATACTCGGGATTGCTGCTCTGGATCTCCTTCAGCTCGGCGTCGGTCTCCAGCGCGGCCTTCAAGCTGGCGCCCGGTCCGTCGGGCACCTTCTTCGCGATGCGATCGACTTCCGGGAGAGGGATGTCGAGCGCTCGTCCTACGTCTCGAACCGCGAGGCGCGAGGCCATCGTGTTGAACGTGATGATCTGCGCGACGCACTCCTCGCCGTAGCGTTGGCGCACGTACTGGATCACCTTCTCGCGCCCGTCGCGGCAGAAGTCGATGTCGATATCGGGCATCGAGATGCGCTCCGAGTTCAGAAAGCGCTCGAAGAGCAGGTCGTACTTGATCGGGTCGACCTGCGTGATGCCGAGGCAGTACGCGACGATGGACCCGGCGGCCGAGCCGCGCCCCGGACCGACGGGGACACCGATCGCCCGCGAGTGCCGGATGAAGTCCCAGACGATCAGGAAGTAGTCGACGAAGCCCATCTTCTTGATCACCTCGATCTCCATCTCGAGGCGGTCGTGATGTTGGGCGGAGGGGGCAGGATAGAGGCGCCGGAAGCCCTCGCCGCAGAGTCTGCGGAAGAGCTCCTCCGAGCTCTCCTTCGTCTCGCTCACGAACTTCGGCACGCGGTACTTGCCGAGCTGGATCTGCAGGTCGATCTGCTCGGCGATCACGACGGTGTTGCGCACCGCGTCCGGCAGGTCGCGGAAGATCGCCTTCATCTGGTCGGCGGTGTGGAACCAGAGCGTGTCGGTGTCCATCCGCCAGCGCTTCTCGTCGTTCACCTTCGAGTTCGTCTGGATGCAGAGCAGGACGTCGTGAGCTTGGCAATCCTCCTTGCGCAGGTAGTGGATGTCGTTCGTCGCGACGAGCGGCATCCCGGAGCGCTGATGCAGCCGCACCATCTCCTCGTTCACCTTGGTCTGGATGTGGATGCCGTTGCGCTGGAGCTCGAGATAGAAGTGCTCCTTGCCGAAGATGTCCTGATAGTCGCCGGCGGCTTGGATCGCAGCTTCCTCCTGTCCGTCGAGGAAGAGGCGGTTCACTTCGCCGGAGAGGCAGCCCGAGAGCGCCGTGATCCCCGCGGAGTGCTCCGCGAGGAACGCCTTGTCGACGCGCGGGCGCATCGAGTACCCGTTCACGTACGCCTCGGAGGCGATCTGCACGAGGTTCTTGTAGCCGACCTCGTTCCGCGCGAGCAGGGTCAGGTGGAAGTAGGGGTTCGTCGTCTTGTGGTGCTTCTCTCGATGCGAGCCCTTCGAGAGGTAGATCTCGCAGCCGACGATGGGCTTGATGCCCGCGGCGCGGCACTTCTTGTAGAGCTCGATGGCGCCGAACATGTTGCCGTGGTCGGTCAGCGCCAGCGCGGGCTGCCCGTCCTTCACGGCGGCGGCCACCAGGTCGTCGATGCGATTCGCTCCGTCCAGCAAGCTGTAATGCGAGTGGACGTGCAGGTGGCAGAAGTCGGTCCCGCTCATCGGACCCCCCAAGGGAAGCCAAGTCCGGCCCACCACCGATCGTGGGCGGCCACCGCGGATGCCCCAACCCTAGGGCTCGCGCGGGGCGGAAGTCTCGCCCGACGCGCTCCGCGGAGCAAGTCGCGGCGCCGAACCAGACGCGCGCTCTCCCACGTCTCACGGGCCACCCCGGCGCTCCAACACCGGGGCGCTCGATACTCTTGGGTGTCTCGCCCAGCGATCACGCTCTGGGCCCACGCCGCGCCGCAGCTCCGATACCGCCGCGCGCTCCAACACCGCCGCACGCTCCAACACCGGAACGCGCTCCAACACCGTCAGGTGTTGGGCCCAGCGAACGCGCTCCAACACCGTCAGGTGTTGGGCCCAGCGAACGCGCTCCAACACCGTCAGGTGTTGGGCCCAGCGAACACGCTCCAACACCGTCAGGTGTTGGGCCCAGCAAACACGCTCCAACACCGTCAGGTGTTGGGCCCAGCGATCACCTGCTGGGCCGAGCGATCACTCGTTGGGCCCAGCGTTCATCGCGCTGCCCTGATACCAGGGCAGCTCATCGGCGAACTCCGCCACCGTCTCTCGCACCTGATCGATCACGAAGTCGATCTGCGCCTCGGTGTGCGTGGACATGAACGACATGCGGATCAGATCCATGCCCTGCGGAACCGCAGGCGCCGTGACCGGGTTCGTGAACACGCCGCGCTCGAAGAGGCGCTTCCAGAAGCGGAAGACGCGTACGCGCTCACCGATCACGAGGGGGATGATGGGGGAGAGCTCCCCGAGGACGGGGAAGCCATCCGCGCGCAGCGTGTCGCGGACGCGCTGCGCGATCGCCAGCACGCGCTCGCGACGCTCGGGCTCGCGCTCGATCACGTCGAGCGCGGCGAGCGCGGCGGCTGCCGAGGCGGGCGCGATCGAGGCGGAGAAGATGAGGGAGCGAGCGTGGTGCTGGATGTAGGCGATGACATCGGCGCGTCCGGCGGCGAAGCCGCCGAGCGACGCGAAGGACTTGGAGAAGGTCCCCATCACCAGGTCGACGCGTTCCTCGACCCCGAAGTGCTCGCAGGCGCCGCGGCCGTTCGCGCCGAACACGCCGAAGGAGTGCGCTTCATCGACCAGGACGCGCGCGCCGTAGCGGTCCGCGAGCTCGCAGATCTGGTCGAGGGGCGCCAGATCGGCGCACATCGAGTAGCAGCCGTCGACGACGATGAGCTTGCCCTTGTCCGCGGGAGCGGCGGCCAGGCGCCGCTGCAGATCGCTCATGTCGTTGTGGCGGAACTTCACGAACTCGCCGAACGAGAGGCGGCAGCCATCGACGATGCAGGCGTGGTTGTCGCGGTCGCTGAAGACCACGTCCTCACGGCCGACCAGGCACGAGATGATGCCGAGGTTGGTCTGGAAGCCGGTGGAGAAGGTGATCGCCGCGCCGCGCTTCGTCCACGCCGCCAGGCGCCGCTCGAGCTCGACGTGGAGCTCGAGGGTGCCGTTCAGGAAGCGCGAGCCGGTGCAGCCGGAGCCGAACTCCTCGACCGCGTGGATCGCGGCGGCCTTCACCCGCGCGTCGTGGGTGAGGCCGAGGTAGTTGTTCGAGCCCGCCATGACGAGGCGGTGCCCATCGATCTCTACCTCGTTGCCTTCGCTCGCGCGGATGGCGCGGAAGTAGGGGTAGAGGCCAGCCGCCTTGAACGCGTCGAGCTCGTGGAAGCGAAGGACCTTTTCAAAGAGGTCGGGCACTTGGGCAGGGTCTCCAGCGTTGGATCCGCTCGCAGGGGTCCCTCGGAGGCGGCTCGAGCAGGCGTCGGGCGGCCGGGATCGACCGCGGGAGCACGCGCAAGCAACGGTGGAGGGGGCCTCGGCGACGGGAGCCCGGCGGATCGGACGCCGGTGACGGCAGGCGCGGCGACCCGCTACCTGCGAAGGGGCGGAGTGTAGGGGCTCTGCGGAGGCCATGTCAACCCGTGGAGGGATCCGGACGGGTGCGCGATCTTGACGCGGCGGCGCTTCGCGTTAGGAACTCGCGGCTCCGCTCCGTCGGCGGACCCGCCAAGGGACCTCATGCTCGTCTTCTCCACCGGGATCACCGGATTCGTCGGCGGCTTCGCCTTGCCCGAGCTCGTGCGCCGAGGGCATCGCGTGCGAGCGCTGGTGCGCAGCCCGGCGCGCGCCGAGTCGCGCCGGGCGGAGCTGGAGGCCGCGGGGCTCGATCCCGCGGCGCTCGAGCTCTGCTCTGGAGACCTCCGCTCCGCCGAAGGGCTGGCCGAGGCGCTCCGCGGCTGTGATGCGGTGCTGCACCTCGCGGGGCTCATCACCGCGCGCGACCTCGCCGAGTTCCGCGCGGTGAACGCGGCCGGCACCGCTCTGCTCCTCGACGCTGCTCTGCGCCAGAGCGACCCGCCGCGCGTGGTGCTCGTCTCGTCCCTCGCCGCCGCCGGACCTTCGCGCCCCGGTGCGCCGCGCGCCGAGACCGACGTCGAGGCGCCGGTCTCCTGGTACGGGATCAGCAAGCGCGAAGGCGAGCTCGAGGCTCTGAGGCGCTGCGATCGACTGCGGGTCGCCATCGCGCGCCCGCCGGCGGTCTACGGGCCCGGAGATCGCGCAACGTTCGCCTTCTTCAAGATGGCGCGCGCTGGCTGGGCGCCCTTCCCCGGGGATCCGCAGATCGAGCTCTCGCTCGTCCATGCCGCGGATCTCGCGCGAGGACTGGCGCTGCTCCTCGAGCGCGAGGTGCCGAGCGGCCGGTGCTACTTCCTCACCGGCGAAGGAGCTCCTTCGTTCGCGGAGGTGATCGACGTCATCGCCGCGGCACTCGGACGGCGGGCTCGCGTCCTGCGCGTGCCGAGACTGCTCGCGGCGGGAGTCGCGCTCGGCAGCGAGCTCGTCGGCCGGCTGCGCAAGAAGGCGCCCGAGCTCAGCCGCGACAAGCTGCGCGAGCTCGCGGCGGCCGCGTGGACTTGCACGGGCGCGCGCGCGCGCACCGAGCTCGGGTTCGCTTCGACCATCGACTGGAAGGCGGGGCTCGCGGCGACGGCGGCGTGGTACCGCGAGCGCGGCTGGCTCTGAGACCAGCTGCCCGGAGACCAGCTGCCCCGAGGCCAACTGCACGGAGACCCGCCGCACGGCGATCCTCGGATCAGGTGCGCAGGAAGCGCTCGAGGACGGCTTTCTGCGTGTGCAGCCGGTTCTCCGCCTGCTCGTAGACGAGGGAGAGATCTCCGTCGATCACGTCGTCGGTGACCACGACGTTGCGGCGCACCGGCATCGCGTTCATGAAGCGGCCGTCGCGCGTGCGCGCCATGAGGTCGCGATTCACGATCCAATCGCGGAGCTTGCCCCGCTGCGCGGCCTCGACGGTCGGCTGGCCGTAGTGCTTGAGCGAGCCCCAAGAGCGCGCGTAGACCACGTCCGCGCCTTCCACGCCCTCGGCCATGGAGAAGCACTCGCGGACCTTGGTCGAGCTCTTCGCTTCGGCGACGAGCTGCTCGTCGAGCTCGTAGCCCGCGGGGTGCGCGATCGAGATCTCCATGCCGAAGCGGGCCGCGGCGAGGAGCAGGCTGTTCGCCACCGAGGCCTGCTGCGGCTGCGGGTTCGCGGTCCAGGTCAGCGCGAGCTTCTTGCCCTGCAGCGAGCCCAGCGACTCGCGCATCGCGAGCAGGTCGGCGAGCGCCTGGAGCGGATGCCACAGCATCGACTCCAGATTGAACACCGGCACCGTGGAGTGCCGCGCCCAGAGATGGATCGCCTCGTCGCGTCGATCCTCCCGGTAGCGCGGACCCGGCTCCCGCACGGTGCGGATCGCGAGGCCGTCGACGTAGCGCGCGAGAACGCGCGCCGCGTCCTTCACGTGCTCCGGCTTCTCGCCGTCCATCATCGCGCCCTCCTGGGTCTCCAGGTCCCAGAAGTCGGCGGTGGACGAGAGCAGCACGGTCTGCCCGCCGAGCTGGAACATCGCGACCTGGCAGGATGTGCGGGTGCGGAGCGAGGGGTTGAAGAAGATGAGGCCCAAGCTCTTGCCCTGCAGCGTGGGCTGCGTGTCGCCGCGCTTCAGGTCGCGCGCGCGAACGAGCAGGCTCTCGATCTCCGCCTGCGGCAGATCGTTCAGCGAGATCAGGTGAAGGGGTGCGGTCATCGGGTCCTTCGGTGGCAGCGTGGAGCGCTCGGAGGGGTGGGGATTGTAGTCGCCGCCGCGTGCGGATCCAGGAAGCCGGACGAAGTCGTTGACACGCGTGGTTCGCCCCCTTACAAACTTCGCCCTCCTCGCGCCCATAGCTCAATTGGATAGAGCACCTGACTACGGATCAGGAGGTTTGAGGTTCGACTCCTCATGGGCGTATCCGACCGGTCGTTCCGCACCGGTCCCGCAGCGATCTTGAGCGCTTCCGCCGAAGATGACGGCTGGATGCTCCTCGCTCTCGCCGAGGCCGAACGGGCCGCGGCGGAAGGCGAGGTTCCGGTCGGCGCGGTGCTCGTCCTAGGCGGGCGCCTCGTCTCACGGGCTCGTAATCGCTGCGAGGCAGCGCGGGACGCAACGGCTCATGCCGAGCTCCTCGCCTTGCGCGAGGGGCTGACCGAGCTCGGGGCGAAGCGCCTCGAAGGCACGACGCTCTACTGCACCTTGGAGCCTTGTCTCCAGTGCTGCGGAGCGCTGCTGCTGACCCGCGTGGAGCGGGTCGTCTTCGGGCCGCGCGATCCCAAGTTCGGCGGCGTGCGTTCTTTGGCCGAGCTGCTCGATCACCCGCGCGCGAATCATCGCGTCGCGATCGAGGAAGGAGTTCGCGCCGAGGAGAGCCGTTCGCTGCTGACCACCTTCTTCCGGGATCTCCGCGCACGCGCGAAAGCGCGCCAAGGCGATCCCGGCGCTGCCTCAGGCGCCGCGCCTCTGGAAGACGATCTTTGATACGCTTCGACGAAGGCCGCACGCGGCCGCTGGATCCGCCGGGAGCGCGAGCTCGCCGCGGTTGCAGTGGCTGGCGCGCCGCCAGAGGAAGAGCCCCGCGGAGAGGTGCCAGAGCGGCCGATCGGGGCGGTCTCGAAAACCGTTGTACCCGCGAGGGTACCGGGGGTTCGAATCCCCCCCTCTCCGCCATCTTCTTCCTCCTCCGCGCTCGCGAAGCTCGCCCAGGCGAGCACGCTGCTCTCGAGCGCGAGATCTCCCGAGCGCGAGCCCTTCCGAGAGCTCGGTGCTTCTCGCGAGAGCTGGCCGCCCGAGCGTCGGAGCACTGAGCAGGAGCCACGACGGCGTCGATGCGCTCCGTGTTGACTTGCGTCCACTCCGCGGCGGGAGAGTTCCCTGCTTCAGGGCGACCGCTCCGGCGGTGGAGGCGATCGATGCGGTGGCTCGGCGCAGCCGAGGCGAGAATGCTCCTCGCGGAGAGGTGTCCGAGTGGCCGAAGGAGCACGCTTGGAAAGCGTGTATACGGGAAACCGTATCGAGGGTTCGAATCCCTCTCTCTCCGCCACTTTCCCGTCCACTTGACGCTGAAAGCCTTGCGGCTGGAGCGGAACGAGGGCGGCGGGAGCGGAAGAGGGGCGGGTCCGACGCAACGGGACGGTACGAACCTGGTCAGGCCGGGAACGGAGCAGCCATAAGTATGCGGTTTCGTGTGCTGTCGGGGCGCCCGCCTCTCTTCCGCTCCCTCCCCGCCGGTTCTGCAACGGCGGAAGGGCGGTGGCCGCGCGCTCGCGGCCGCTACCGCGCGAATCCCGACGCCGCAGGTTCCGACGTCGCAGATCCCAGCGCCGCAGTTCCCAGCGCGACGGAAGACAGAGCGAAGGACGGCAGCGTCGCGGATCGCAGCACGGCGGAGCCGAAAGCGGCCGATCGAGGCGCCGCGCGCGCAGCTCCGCGCTTGGCCCGGAAGAAGAGCGAGCGCCCGCGGCGGGCTTGGCTCTACGATTCGCGTGTGGATCCAACCGGAGCGTCCCGCGCGATGAGCTACGAAGTCCTCGCCCGCAAGTACCGCCCGAAGAGCTTTGCCGAGCTCACCGGGCAGGACGCCGTGGCGCGTGTGCTGCGCGGCGCGATCGAGCAGAACCGCCTCGGACACGCCTTCCTGTTCACGGGCCCGCGTGGCGTCGGCAAGACCTCGACCGCGCGCATCCTCGCTGCCGCGCTGAATTGCCAGAGCGCGAGCGGACCGACCGCCACGCCCTGCGGCACCTGCGATAGCTGCCGCGCCATCGCCGCGGGCAATGACGTCGACGTCGTCGAGATCGACGGCGCCAGCAACCGCAAGATCGACGACATCCGCGCGCTGCGCGAGCAGGTCGGCTACGCGCCGATGCGCTCGCGCTTCAAGGTGTACATCATCGACGAAGTGCACCAGCTCACCTCCGAGGCCTTCAACGCGCTGTTGAAGACGCTGGAGGAGCCGCCGCCGCACGTGAAGTTCCTCTTCGCGACGACGGAGGTGGAGAAGGTTCCCGAGACGATCCGCTCGCGCTGCCAGATCCACGAGTTCCATCGCATCCGCGAGGAGGACATCGAGAAGCGGCTCGAGGAGGTCGCGCACGCCGAAGGCCGCGAGGTCCCGCGCGAGGTGCTTCTCGCGATCGCGTCCGCCGCGCGCGGCGGGATGCGCGACGCGCAGACGATGCTGGATCAGCTCCTCTCCATGGCTCCGGGAGCCCCTTCGCTCGAGGACTTCGAGCGCATGAGCGGACGCTCGGGGCTCGCCGCGGCGCTGGCCTGGCTCGGCTTCGCGCAGAAGGGCGACACGGCCGCGCTGCTGCGCGCGATCGCCGAATCGCTCGAGCGCGGTCGGCGCGAAGAGGACCTGATCGACGAGCTGACCGCGGCGCTCCGAGAGCTGCTCCTCCTTCGCGCTCTGGGCGCGAGCACGGAGCTCTCGGCCGTGCCGACCGCGCAGCGCTCCGCTTGGAGCGCGTTGCTCTCGGATGTCGAGAAGAGCGAGGGCGATGCGCTCGAGTGGATCGACGCCGGTCTCGCGCTGCTCTTGCGCGCGCGCGGCGACCTGCGCCGCGCGGGCAGCGCCGCGCGCCTCGTGCTCGAGCTCGCGCTCGTGCGCTTCGCTCGCCTGCGCGGGCTCGCGTCGCTCGAGTCGATCGCGCGTCGGTTGGAGCAGGCTCCTGCCGCGGTGCCGACCGGCCCCGCGGCGGTGCCGCGAGCCGCACCCGCGCGTTCGAGTCCGGCGGCGGCGCCGCCGCGCGCGAGCACTCCGCCCCCGAGCTCCGCGATCACCACTGGCGAAGGCTCCCGCGGCGTGTCGGCTTCGGCTCGTCCGCGTCCGCAGGACGAGTCCGAGCTCTTCTCGCGCTTCCTCGAGGAACTCGCACGGCGCGATCGCGGGCTGCACGCCGTCGCCTCCGATCGGATGGCCCCGCTGCGCTGGAGCGGCCAGGAGCTGACGCTCGCGCTTGGAGGGGCGGACTTCACCGATCTGGTGCTCTTCGACGACCCGCAGAACCGGCGGCTGCTCGAGGAGAGCTTGCGCGCGGTGCTCGGGCCGCAGGCGAAGCTCTTGCTCGATGGCGGTGCTCCAGCGTCGAGCGCGCCGCCG
Source organism: Planctomycetota bacterium (assembly GCA_016719295.1). Classification (GTDB taxonomy): domain Bacteria; phylum Planctomycetota; class UBA1135; order UBA1135; family JADKAF01; genus JADKAF01. The sequence continues at coordinate 80,525 of JADKAF010000002.1, read as the reverse complement.
AGCACTTCCGCGAGCGCGGAAGCCTCGCGCGCACCGCGTCCCGGTGCTCCCGCTCCGCGCTCCGCCGCTCCATCCCCCGAGCGCGCGCCGCGGGCCGAGCGCCCCAGCGATCCTCTCGTCGAGCGCACGAAGCAGCTGTTCGATGGCGAGGAGATCGACTAGGAACGAGACGCAGCCCCGCGCGCGACCCGCGGGTCGTGCGTCCGCGAAGCGCGCTTCGACTCGACAGCTCTCGAGCCCGCGGTCGTCGTCCTGCCTTGCGGCACTCGCCGCTTCAGCGGTACTTTTCCAGCGCTGCTCCGCGCTGGCTCTCCGAGCGAGTGCGATCGGCATGGCGCGTGTGCCCCGCGTCCCCTAGCCTCAGCTCGCCGCTCCCGCTGCCGTCGCGCCTCGGCGCGTTCCGTCAGGGGATCGGGAGCACGCGTTCTCGCGCCGAGCGCCGAAGTCGGCGCTCGCGCGTTCCCTCATCGAGCACGACTCCCAGCGGAGGCCCAGCGATGGCCAGCGGTGGATTCCAAGACATGGGCAGCCTCCTGCGCCAAGCCCAAGAAATGCAGCGCGGTCTCCAGCGCATGCAGGAGGAGCTCGGGCAGAAGCGCATCGAAGCCTCGGCGGGAGGCGGCGTCGTCACCGCAGTGGTGTCCGGTCAAGGAGAGCTCTTGCGGCTCAGCATCCGCCGCGACATCGTCGATCCGCGCGAAGTCGGCGCTCTCGAGGATGCCGTCGTCGCGGCAGTCTCTGCCGCGCAGCGCGAGGCCGCGCGCGTGAAGCAGGAGCAAGTCGAGCGTCTCACCGGCGGCATGGTCCCTCCGGGCTATTGCTGAACTCGAACCGGCGCGAGCGCGCCTCGCTGTCCTTTCCGCGCCTCGCCATCGCATTCACAGCATGGGCTTTCCTCGTTCGGTCGAAGCGCTCGTCCGCGAGCTCGAGAAGCTGCCCGGTATCGGGCGGCGCAGCGCGGAGCGCCTCGCGCTGCACATCCTGAAGCTCCCGCACCCCGAGGCAGTTGCCCTCGCGCGGGCGATCCGCGATGCGCGCGTCGAGACGCGTCGCTGCGTCGACTGCAAGAACGTCACCGACGCCGAGCGCTGCGAGATCTGCGCCGATCCCGAGCGCGCGAGCTCCACGCTTCTGGTCGTGGAGGATCCGCGCGACGTCGAGGCGTTCGAGCGCGCTGGCGTTCATCGCGGGCGCTACCACGTGCTGATGGGAGCGCTCAATCCTTCCGATGGCGTCGAGCCGCGCCATCTCGGCATCGAGGAGCTCGTCGCCCGCGTTCGCGCCGGCGGCATCGAGGAGCTGGTGCTGGCGCTCGACCCCGACTTCGAAGGCGACGGTACGGCGCTCGTCCTGGCGGAGGCTCTGCGTCCGACCGGGATCAAGATCACGCGTCTCGCGCGTGGCATCCCCGCCGGCTCTTCGATCGAGCACTTGAACCGCGCCGTGCTCCAAGACGCCCTCGAAGGCCGGCGCCCGCTGCTCTGAGCGCAGCTGCTGGCAGGGGTGTAGGAGCGCGCGGCTCTTCGCTACGCGAAAAAACCTCCCCCTGGTTCGAGGGATCCGCACCCGATGGAAAGGGCACCTCCTCCTCGGAAGAGGGGCGCACGGCGGCTTCGCCGGCGCAGGGTCGGAGAGGACGCTCATGCGGATCGGGCAGGAACTGCGCCAAGGTGCGGAGCAGCGGCTTCTGCTGCTGCCGAAGATGCTGCAGGCGATCGAGGTGCTGCAGCTCCCCGTCGAGGACCTCGCCGAACATATCGAGCAGGCGATCGCGGAGAACGAGGCGCTGGTCGCGGCGCCGGTCGAGTCGGCGCCCTCCAAGGCCTCCGCTCCGGCGCGCCGGGAGGCCCGCGAGAAGAGCGCCGACCAGATCCTGGAGAGCGCTCCGGCGCACGGCGAGGGGCTGGTCGAGCATCTGCGCTGCCAGGTGGCGCTCGCGACCTTGGCTCCCGTGCTCGAGCGCGCCGTGCAGCACGTGATCGCGCACATCGATCCATCGACGGGCTGGCTCGTCGCCGACGAGAGCGCGCTAGCGGCGAGCTTCGAACTCGCGAGCGATCCGGGGCTGTGGACCGCGGCCATCGCGTTCGTGCAGCAGCTCGAGCCGCGCGGCGTCGGCGGTCGCGGCTCGATCGAATGCCTGCTCCTGCAGCTCGATCCGGCCGACCCACACGAGGAGATCGTGCGCCGCGTCCTCGTCGAGTTCCTCGAGGACGTCTCGAAGAACCGCCTGCCGAAGGTCGCGAAGCGCCTCGGCATCAGCATCGACGAGCTGCGCGCTTCGCTCGAGCATGCGCGGGGCTTCCGGCTGCGGCCGGAGCGGAGTTCGAGAGCGAAGGTGCCGCACAGGTGCGCCCGGACGTCACCGTGGAGTGGACCAGCTCGGGCTTCGAGGTCGAGGTCGAGCATGGGCCTCTGCCGAGTCTCTCGATCGACGAGGACGTCGCGGCGCTCGCCCGGGATCGGCGGATGGAGAGCGCGGCGCGCTCGTACTGGCGCGAGCGCGTGGACAGCGCGCGCGATCTGATCGACGCGCTCGAGCAGCGCCGCGCGACGCTCGCTCGCGTCGCGCAGGCCCTCTTCGCGGCGCAGCGCGCGTTCCTCGCGCACGGCCCCGATCACCTGGAGCCGCTGCGCATGCAGCAGATCGCCGATCGGCTCGACATGCACGTCTCCACCGTGAGCCGGGCCGTCGCCGGCAAGTGGGCAGCGACGCCGTGGGGGAACTTCGCGCTGCGCTCCTTCTTCTCCGGCGGCTTCGTCGACGAGGACGGCAACGAGCATTCGCGCGCCGAGATCCAGGTCGCGCTGCGCGCCGTCCTCGCCGGCGAGGATCCGATCGCGCCGCTCTCCGACGACGAGATCGTGCGGCTGCTGGCCGAGCGCCACGGCCTCGACGTGGCGCGGCGCACCGTGGCGAAGTACCGTAAGGAGCTGGGGATCCCCTCGTCGTGGCGTCGACGTCGCTACTGAGCGCGGGCGGCCGCGCGCGCGGCGCTGCGAAGGCGCAGGAGCGGTCCTCACGCGACGATGCGCACGATTCGACTCGTGGTCCGCTACGACGGCGGCGCCTTCGCCGGTTGGCAGCGCCAGCCGGGCTTCCCCACGGTGCAGCAATCCCTGGAGGAGGCGATCGCGCGGATCTGCGGCCAGACCGTGGTGGTGCATGGCTCCGGTCGAACGGACTCGGGCGTGCATGCGCTGCGCCAGGTCGCGCACTTCCGTGCCGAGACGCGTCTGCAGGATCACCGCTGGGTGCGCGCACTGAACGCGCATCTGCCTACGGGGGCGGCGGTGATGGAGGCGCGCACCGTGGAGGACGAGTTCCACGCGCGCTTCTCGGCGATCGGCAAGCGCTACGCCTACGTCTTCAGCGACGAGGCGGTCGAGGATCCGCTCACGCGGCGCCACGTCTGGTGGGCGCCCTATCGCCTCGATCTGGCGCGCATGCGCGAGGCCGCGCGACATTTGGTGGGCCGTCACGACTGGCGCTCGTTCCAGACGACGGGCTCCTCGGCCAAGACCTCGGTGCGCACGGTGCGCGCGCTGCATCTGTGGCGCCGCGGCCACCGCGTTGCGTTGGTCGTTCAGGCGGACGGCTTCCTCTACAACATGGTGCGGGCCTTCGCGGGCACGCTCGCCGAGGTGGGGCGCGGTGCGCTCGAGCCCGGTGCTGTGCTGGCGATGCGCGAAGCGCGCGACCGCCGCGCCGGAGGGCCTACGGCCCCGGCTCACGCGCTCTACCTCGTGCGCGCGCTTTATCCGCGCGTCGAGAGCCCGAGCCGTACTCCGGCGAGCACGCGGGAAATCACAGCTCGCGACCGTACCGCCGAGGTGGAGCGGATACCTTTCGACTGAGTACTCCCAGCGCGCCTCCTACGCGGAGCGCGCCGGGGGAACTCGGCCACCTCACGCGCGCTCGGTGCTGGTCGCCCGGCCTCGACGTGCGGAGGGTTCTCAGCAGGCTCCTTGCATTGCGGAGGCTCAGGTGAAGATCGAGATCACGTCGCGTAGCACCGAGGTCACCGAAACCGCTCGCCGTCTGGCGCACGAGAAGTGCGGCAAGCTCGAGCGCTTCTTCCACGGACATACGTCCGTGCGGGTGATCCTGGACAAGCAGCACGACGATTTCCGCGTCGAGCTGATCGCGACGACCCCAGGCAAGCACACGATCGTGATCGAAGAGCTGCACACCGATCAGCTCGCGGCCGTCGACCTCGCCGCGGCGCGCATGGAGCGCCACGTGCGAAAGACGAAGGAGCGCCTCTACGAGCGCGGCCGCCAGTCGCGGCCCATCCTCGAGCCGCCGACCCCGGAGGTCGAGGAGGACGAGCCGACCTACCAGAGCGTCCTCGCGCCGCGGCCGAAGAACCGCCGTACCGCCTGAGCGTGCGCCGGGCGGCGCGCGCGGCGCTTGCGCGCGCCGCTTCCGGAGGGTATGCCCGGTAGCCCGCCTACCCTCCGAGTTCCTTCATGCGTTTCTCCGATCTGCTCGACCCCGAGAACGTGATCCTCGATCTCGCCGCCTCCGAACGGAGCGGCGTCTTCGAGGAGCTCACGGATCGTCTGATCGGCTCTTCGAGGATCGTCGCGGCGAAGCGCCAGGAGGTGCTCACGGCTCTCGCGGCCCGCGAGGAGCTGGGCACGACCGGGATCGGCCGGGGGGTCGCGATTCCGCACGCCAAGGTGAACGGTGTCGCCGGGCTACACCTCGCCGTGGGGCTCCACCGCGGCGGCGTCGACTTCCGGGCCGTCGATGGGGACGCGGTGCACGCCGTCGTTCTCATCGTGCGGTCCGAGAAGCAGGACGAAGCGCATCTCCGCGTGCTGAAGAAGATCTCGCAGGCGGGCCGCCATCGCGATTGCGGCTCGTTCTTGCTGCAAGCGAAGACCGCGCAAGAGGTGATCGACATGCTCGAGGAGCTCGGCCATGGCTGAGCCGACGGTCGGTCCGGGCGGTGGGGGGGGCTCCGCGGAGGTCGCGGAGCGCGACGTCGAGGTCGTGAACGCGGAGGGGATGCACGCCCGTCCCTCGCACCTCTTCGTGGTCACCGCCAATCGATTCGGCTGCGAGGTCGAGCTGGGGCTCGGCGACCGCAAGGTCAACGGGAAGAGCATCATGATGATCATGACGCTCGCCGCCGAATGCGGGTCGCGGCTGCGCATCCGGGCCAAGGGCCCCGGCGCTTCCGAGGCGGTGGAGTCCCTGGTGAAGCTCGTCTCGTCGGGCTTCAAGGCCTGAGCTTCCAGGCGCCTCCGCGCGCGCCCGCCGCCGAGGAACTCCCTTCGGCTTCAAGCCGACCCTTCCGAGCGGCCGATACAGCATCGGCCCCGCAGGGAGGTGCGCCTTGTTCTTCGGAACCCGCAAGAGCATCGTCGGTCTGGATCTCGGCACCAACTCCGTCAAGGCGGTCGAGATCACCCGCGACAAGTACGACTACCTGATCACCGGTTTCGCGCGGGTCGAAGTGCCCCCGGACTCGAGCCCCGTCGACGTGGTGCCCGAGCTCTTTCGGCGCGGCGGCTTCAAGACGAAACGCGTCGTCGCTTCCGTCAGCGGCAAGGGCGTCATCGTGCGCTACGTCCCGATGGTGCGGATGTCGCGCGACGAGTTGAAGAACGCGATCCAGTTCGAGGCGGACAAGTACATCCCCTTCGACATCGAGGAGGTCGCGCTCGACTGCGTGCCGCTCGAGGAGGAAGGCAAGGAAGCCGTCGGGGACATGATGAAGGTCCTCCTGGTCGCGGTGAAGCGCTCCCAGGTGGACGAGATGGCGAAGAACCTGGTCGGGGCCGGACTCTCTCCGCTCGCCATCGATGTCGATGCGTTTGCGATCGGGAACGCGTTCGAGCTGAACGAGGGCCTCGTGCCCACGATCAGCGGTGAGGATCGCGCGATCGCGCTGATCGACATCGGGGCCAACAAGACCTGCATCAACGTGGTGCGCGCGGGGACGAGCATGTTCACCCGCGAGATCTACTCCGGCGGAAACGCGTTCACCCAGGCGGTCGCTCGCAGCTTCGGCAAGGAGCTGCTCGATGCCGAGACGCTGAAGTGCGCGCCCGAGGATCACCAGATCGAGCAGATCCAGTCGGCGCTCACGAAGGACTTGGAAGACCTCGCGAACGAAGTGGCGATGTCGTTCGAGTTCTTCGAGCAGCAGAACAACGTCGCGGTGGAGGAGGTGTTCCTCTCCGGAGGATCGGCGCTGCTGCCGTTCCTCGACGTCGACCTCGAGCGTCGCATCGAGAAGAAGACCCGCGTCTGGAATCCGATCGAAGGGCTGAAGGTGCGCTCCGAGGGCGTCGACATCGACGAGCTGAACCTCTGGGCGCCCTCGCTGGCCGTCGCCGTGGGGCTCGCCGCTCGCGCGGCCTAGACGGAGAGGAGCAAGAACATGATTCGCGTGAACCTGCTTCCGGCGGAGTACCGCCGTCGCGACCGAACGCCCTTGCGCGTGTTCGGAGCCTTGATCGCCGCCGTGGTGGCGGTCTGCGCGTGCGGCTTCTACTACGCCGACACCTTCTTCGGCGAGCTCGGCTCGGTCGAGGCGCGCCTCGCCGAGGTGAAGTCCGAGCTCTCGGGCCTGCTGCCGCAGGTGAAGCACCACGACTCGCTGGTGCGCGAGAAGGATGACTACTCCGCGCGTGCGACGACGATCCACGAGATCTCGAAGAGCCGAATCTCCTGGACCAAGAAGATCGACGAGCTCATCGACATCACGAACGCCGGGGAGCCGCGCGAGGAGACCGGAGAGGGCTACCTCGTGTGGTTCGGCACGCTCGACATCACGCAGAACGTGATCGAGAACGCGAAGAAGAAGAAGAAGAAGGACGGCGCCGAGCCGGATACGGCGGGCAATGTCCGGCTCCAGGGGATGTGCGCCACCGAGCACGCGAGCTCGATCGTCGCCTTCTTGACGGACCTGAAGTCGAACGAGGAGTTCTTCCGGGACTTCTCCCACATCGAGGATCCGAAGGCCGACCTCATGGAGCAGGAAGACCAGGCCCTCGAGCCCGCGCATGTGATGAACTTCCCGATCGCCATGCCGGTGCTCTCACGCGCCGCGCGAGCGGCCAAATAACGCGCGAAGCTCGAGTCGCGTTCCTTAGCGGACCGAGGAAGGGAGTGCTTTGGCGCTCCTCAGCAGAGAGGCGAACACGGTGGCGCTCGACCAGAAGAAGACCCTGCTCTTGATCGGCGCGGGCACATTGCTCGCGTGCGGAGCCCTGGGATACCTGACCTACTCGGCGAAGGAGCAGATCGAGCTCTGCACTCGAGAGATCGAGGGCGAGTCGAAGAAGGTCACTGACGCTCGGACCAAGATCGCGAAGATCCGCGGTCTCGAGGACGACGTGATCGTCCTGCGGCAGAACGTCGAGGAGTACGTCAAGATCCTCCCCGACGAGCGCATGGTGACCGAGTTCCTCGACTCGCTGTCCAACACGGCTGCCGAGACCGGGATCCGCGTGAAGGGCTACAACCCGAATCCGGGCGGTGCCGGCAAGGGCGCGTTCGAGCCCGTCTCGTATCAGCTCCGGGTCGAGGGCACGCTCTGGCAGCTCATGTCCTTCCTTAACCGGGTCGAGTCGCGCCGCCGCTTCATGATCGTGCCGCGCATCTCGATCAAGCCGGGCAAGGGCGCGCCGGGCGGCGACATCGAGGACGTCGTGCACGAAGCGCAGCTGCTCGTGCAGACCTACCGCTACAACCCCCGCAAGGGGAGCTCCGAGGCGACGCGCATCCAGAACGAGGATCGCCGGGTCCAGGAGCTGCAGGAGCGCATCGCGCTGAACCGCAAGGACATCATCCCGCCGACGCCGTACGCCTTCACCGGCGCTCGCAATCGGCGCGATCCCTTCATCGATCCGCGCATCCCGGTCGACACCGAGCAGCCGTTCGCGGCGCGAGGCATCGACGAGCAACGCTCGATCTTCGAGGGGATCCACGCGAAGCTCACCGAGGTGGAGGCCGCCTACGAGCGCCGCCTCGAGGCGACCGCGATGATCGAGCGCCTCGACCTGCACCACCGCATCAGCTCCGGCATCGCCGAAGTGGACAAGATGATCCACGACGCCGAAGCGGAGAATGTCTTCACCTACCTTCCGCTGCGCTCGAAGTTCAATCGCGAGGTCAAGCTCTTCGAGGACCTCAAGCTGCGCTTCGACAAGCTGAAGGGCGAGGGCGAGCTCGACTTCACGCTCACGATGAAGGAGCTGAAGGTGCTGCTCGACCACATGCAGAAGCTGTTGCAGTCCGGAGACCTCGACGCGGTCATCGAGCGCAACACGAAGGTGAAGGATCGCCTCGCCGCGACGGCGAAGGACCCCAAGCGCCGACCGTACGTGACGGAGATCCAGCGCTTGGCCTCCAAGGCCGTCGTTGCGAAGGAGTTCCGCGCGAAGACGCTCGACGTCTCCGGGGTGGCGATCATGCCGACGGGCGCCGCCGCGATCATCAATGGTCAGGCGGTGGCCGAAGGCGAGCTGCTCGAGGACGACTTGGTCGTCCATCTGATCAAGCAGGACAGCATCGAGTTCATCTACAAGAACGTCGTGATCGTCAAGAAACGTTGATGCACGACGGGCCGCTCCTGCGAGGAGGGGGCGGTCGGTGGAGCACGGACGCATGGAAGCAAGAGGAGAGAAGATGACCAGGGCGAATAAGCTCCTGGCGGCGTTCGCGGCGGGGGCTCTGCTCTTCGCCGGTGTCGCCGCATCGCAGGAGCAAGGTCCCATCGGGGCCCAGGATACTCCGCCGTCCGCTCAGCGCGGCGGTAGCCGCACCGGCGGCCCGGTGAAGCTCAGCATCGCCGTGCAGGACCGCAAGCTCCGCACGGTGATGGAGTACATCGCGGGCCAGGCCGGCGTGAACATCGTCGTCGACGACGCGATCGACGTCTCCATCTCGCTCGAGCTCAACGATGTCGAGTGGCGACAGGCCCTCGACCTCGCAGCTGAGAAGGGCGGCTGCATCGTCATCGAGCGTGCGCCGAACCTCTTCAAGATCGAGAAGCCGGTCACGGTGACGTTCTCGTTCGAGAGCGCCGAGCTCTCCGAGGTCATCAACGTGATCTCGAAGCTCGCCGGGGCGAACGTCGTATTCGACGCGGAGGTCCAAGGCACGATCACGATGCGCCTGAAGGACATCCCGTGGCGCGACGCTCTCAATACCGCGGTGAAGCAGCTCGGCTACGTCGTCGTCGAGGAAGATCGCGGCATCCTCCGCATCGTGCACTCGACGAGGCTCAAGGCCGAGCTGGAGACCCGCTCGTATCAGCTCCGCTACCTGTCACCGTCGTCCTACTACACGCCTCGCATCCAGTCGCAGTTCTTCATCGGCTCTGGCGGGGCCACCCAAGGCACTCGCGACGCGGGCGACGTGAAGCTCGCGAAGTCGGAAGGTGTCGACTTCGACCTGCTGCCCGCGCTGCGCAAGGCGCTCTCCGCGGATGGTACGCTCGACTACGTCGCCTCGAAGAACGTGCTCATCGTCACGGACACGCCGATCGCGCACGCCGCGATGGAGCGGATGCTGCGCGCGATGGATATCGAGCCGCGGCAGGTCTTCGTCGACGTGAAGTTCATCTCGACGGTGAACACCGATGTCTTCGACTTCGGCATGGACTACGGCCAGACCGGTCCCTCGGCCTCGATCTCGATGGGCGCCGTGCCGATCTCCCTGCCCTTCGTCCTCGGCGACGGAGGCTTCGAGGACGGCATCATCGTCACGAACCCCGGCACCGGCGGCCCGCAATCGCCGAACGTGCAGGGCGGCGGCAGCGGTCCCTTCCCCGGCGGTGCTTCCCCCGGGACGATTCCGGACACGCTCTACGGGATGCTCGACTTCACGGGCGTGCAGGCGACCCTGCGCCTCTTGAAGAGCGACATCAAGGCGAAGATCGTGCAGGCGCCGCGCATCATCGCGCTGGATCGCCAGCCCGCGACGATCTTCGTCGGCGAGGAGATCCGCTATGCCGAAGCTCGCAGCGAGCAAGGCCAGGCGGGCGGCCTTTCGCTGACGGTCGAGGAAGCGCGCAACTCGCCGGTGAACACCGGCTTCCAGCTCCTGATGATCCCGCAGATCGTGCCGGGCTCCGACAAGATCATGCTCGAGGTGATGCCGAAGCAGCAGGCGCTGACCGGCTCCGGCGGCGACGGCGCGCCTCCCGGCTTCGACATCTTCACCGTCGGCGCGAACGATGCCGAAGGCCGCGTCGCGCTACCGCGCATCCAGAGCGGCGAGGTCATGACCCGCATGATGCTCGACTCCGGTCAGACGGCGGTGATCGGGGGACTCAGCACCGACACCGAGTCGGAGCTCGTGCGCAAGGTGCCCTTCCTGGGCGACATCCCGATCGCGGGCTGGCTCTTCAAGTTCACCAGCAACTCGAAGGACCGGCGCAGCTTGATCGTGCTGATCACGCCGCACATCATCGCTTCGCCCGAGGACACGCAGAACTGGCTTGAGGAAGAGCTCACCCAGCGCCGCGACATCCTCGAGAAGGAGCTGAAGGACGTGTTCGGCGAGAATCCGCCCGTCGAAGGCGGCGAATGATCCACGGCGCGTCCCCGCGGGGGGGCGCAGCCTGAGCCGCGCGCGAGCTCGGCCCGCAAGGGCCGAGCTCGCGCGCTTGTGTTTTGTCCGGGGCGCCCGTAGCATCCCGCCCCAAGCTCATCCGGGGCCCAGGCTCCGGCGCGCCCCTCTCTGCCGGAGCACCGCTGTACCAGCGGTGGTGTTTCCTATCGCGCGGACGAGGAGGAGCCCCAAGGGATCGCATCGCCGTCGGCGTCGTCCCCGCGGAGCTCGCAGCCGCTCTCGGCTCGCGTGCAAACGATGGGCCCAGCGAGTGCGGCGACAGCGGATGGGCCCGTTGGTCGCGCTCCGGGAGGACCGCTCGGTCCTTCCCCGCAACGAACATCCGAGAGAGGCCGTGGAGCCTCTCGACATGGAACGCGAGCGAGTCAGGGTCCGCTACAGCAAGACGGGCGACTTGCGCTTCCTCTCTCACCTGGACCTCGTCCGGACGTGGGAGCGAGCGCTGCGGCGCACGGGACTGGACCTCGTCTTCACCGACGGGTTCAACCCTCGTCTGCGCCTTTCGTTCTCCGGAGCGCTGCCTACCGGCTGGGAATCCCACGCCGAGTACGTCGAGCTCCAGCTTGCCGAGGACCACTCCTCCGAAGAGCTGTGCCGCCGGATCTCGGCCGTGCTTCCGCGCGGCCTCTCCGTGCGCGGCGTCGATCGTCACGTGACCAAGTCCGATCGCCCTCGCGCGGCCACGGTGTCTTTCGCGGTGTACCGTCACCGCGACTGGCCACCGTCGCCCGCCGAGCTGGAGCGCCGGCTCGGACTCCTCGCCGCCGAAATGCGCGAGGAGATCCGCTCTTGCCGTCTCGTCTCCGGAGAAGAAGGGCGCGAGCTCCTGGCTGGAGGTCTTCCTCCGCAGGTGCTCTCGGATCGCTCGCGAGAAGTCGCGAGCGCCGTGTCGTTGAGCGCGACCGCGCAGGACCTCTGCGTCCTGCGCTTGGAGCTGCTCATGCGCATCGACGGCGGGCACCTGCGTCTCGACGAGCTCCTCACCGAGCTGATCGAGCCCGGCCCGAAGGTACAGCCTCTGCGGATCCTGAAGCTCGCGTTCCGCCCTGAAGCAAGGGAGGAAGCGAATGAGCATGGAACCGAAGCAGGATCCGGCGAGGGACATCCGCGGCTCGAGCCCGCGGCCCAGCTCCGATAGCGGGCTGGATGATTTCGGCGCCGGAGTCCTGATGCCGGCGGAGCCGCGCCGCGAGCCAGAAGCCAGGCCGGCGTTCGAGCCGCGCCGTGAGCCCGAGGTTCGACAACCCGAGGTTCGACAACCCGAGGCTCGACAACCTGAGGCCCGGCAACTCGAGGCTCGGCAAGCGGTGGAGCCCCGCCGCGAGCCCGAGGCTCGCGACGAAGAAGCGCGTTTCGCACGCGGCGGTGAGTCCGAAGGCGCTGAGCGCCCCGGCGGGGCTCGCCCGCGGCGCGGGCGCCGCGGCGGCGCGGCACGTCGTGAGCGCGTCGAGGATCGGCCCGAGGTCGTGCGCGAGGATCCGCAGTTCGCGGAGGCGCGCCTCGACCTCGAGCCGGGGTTCTCGCGCCTCGAGGGCGATGGCGAAGAACTACGCGAAGGCGAGACCGAAGGTGTCGCGCCGATCGCCGAGAGCGAAGCGAGCGGAGAGGGCGAGCCGATGGGCGGCGCGGCCGAGTCGCGCGACGATCGCGCGCCCCGCTCGCGTCGCGGGCGTCGCGGCGGCCGCGGGCGTCCGCGCGGACGCGAGGAGAGCGGGCCGCGCGCGGGCGAAGAGCCTCGCGACGGGGGTGCCGCCGGGAGCGCGCCGCGCGATTCCGCGCTGGTCTGGGGCTTCGACGCGACGGGACGAACTTCCGACGATGCCGAGCCGCGGCTAGAGGCGCCGGCTGATGCGGACGGGGGGACCGCTCCGTTCGACGAATGGTCCCCGGAAGAGCCGTTCCCATCGGAGGCCATCGCGTCCGAGTTCGAAGGCGAAGAGGAGCTCTTGGCGCCGGAAGGCGAGCGCGCACCCGAAGAGCAGGGCTCCGATCCGGCGCGCGACGCAGGCGAGGGTGGCCGGCGCCGGCGGCGCCGGCGCGGCGGTCGACGCCGGCGAGGCGGGCGCGAAGGCGGTCCGTTCGCCGCGAGTGACGCGCCGAGCTCGCCCGTGGGCGATGAGGAAGAGCGCGAGGACGCCGCAGGTGGCTACGACGATCCGGCCGCGATGGACGCGTCGGAGTTCGAAGACGCGAGCGATGGTGGGCCGGCACGTGCGCTCGAGGGCCGCGCGACCTACGGCGAGGAAGGCTTCGACGAGCAGGACTTCGAAGGGCCCGAAGGCGGAGCGGACGGCACCGCAGGCGAAGGCGAAGCGCGCAGCGACGAGAGCGAGAGCGCTTCCCAGCGCCGCCGCCGCCGCCGCCGCCGCCGTCGTTCGTCGGATGGCCGTTATCCCGCGGACGAGCGCGGCGATGCCGCGCGCGAAGCCGCTCCCGGCGCTCCCGCTGCAGGCGACGCGCAAGCCGCGCCGGCGCAGGGGGACGAAGCGAGCGCGCCCGCGGAGGGTGCTCCTCGCCAGCGCGATCGCGAACGCGATCGACGGCGGGGCGAGCGCTCCGGTCGGCGCCAGCGGCGCGACCGCGACCGCGACCGCGATCGGGATCGCGATCGCGATCTGCGCGACGAGGACGACGAGGACGTCGAGCCGACGCCGCGTCGCGCTGCCGGGCTGCAGCGCCTCGTCATCAACTGCGTGAACGAAGAGGAGTCGCGCGTGGCGCTCGTGGCGGACGGGATCCTGGACGACATCCAGGTGAACGTGCGGTCGCAGAGCAGCTATCTCGGCAACATCTACAAGGGCCGCGTCGTGAACCTGGAGCCGTCGATCGGCGCCGCGTTCGTCGACTTCGGCGTCGGGCGCAACGGCTTCCTCCACGTCTCGGACGTGATGCCGATCTACGGCCGCGAGGGCTTCACTCTGAAGAAGCTCCTCGATCCGGAGTGGGCGCAGGAGTTCGATCCCGAGGATCGCGGCCGCGTGGAAGCGCGATCGCGCCTCAACATCACCGAGTTCCTGAAGAAGGGGCAGGAAGTCCTCGTACAGATCACGAAGGACGGCATCGGGGATAAGGGACCGACGCTCACGACCTTCGTCTCCATTCCCGGTCGCTACCTCGTCCTCATGCCGTCGCTCACGCGCTGCGGCGTCTCACGCAAGATCGAGGACGAACGCGAGCGCCGGCGCCTCCGCCGCATCCTGAAGGACATCGAGACGCCGCCCGGCATGGGCGTCATCGTGCGCACGGCCGGCTCAAAGCGCACGAAAGACGAGATCCGCGCCGATCTCGAGTACCTGATGCAGCTCTGGAAGGACTTCTCCCAGAAGCTCGCCACGGGACGCGCGCCGAAGGAGCTCTACGAGGAGAGCGATGTCGCGCTGCGCACGATCCGCGACATCTTCACGCCCGACGTGAAGGAGATCGCCGTCGATGACGATCAGGCCTTCGAGCGCATCTGCGCGTTCATGAACATCGCCTCGCCGGGCTATGTCGATCGCGTGAAGCTCTACAAGGGCCCCACGCCGATCTTCCACGCGTACGGCGTGGAGTCCCAGCTCGAGCAGCTCTTCGCCCGCAAGGTCGAGCTGCCGACGGGCGGCTCCATCGTGATCGACCAGGCCGAGGCGCTGGTGGCGATCGACGTGAACTCCGGCAAGTCGAAGGAATCCGGCGACCTCGAGCAGACCGCTCTGCGCACGAATCTCGCGGCGATCCCCGAGATCACGCGGCAGATGCGTCTGCGCGACCTCGGCGGCATCGTGGTGATCGACTTCATCGACATGATGGACGGGAGCCACCGTCGCCAAGTCGAGCGCGCGTTCCGCGCGGCGATCGCCAACGATCGCGCGCGGACGAAGCTGAGCCGCATCTCGCAGTTCGGCTTGCTGGAGATGACTCGCCAGCGCCAAGGTCCCGGCCTGAAGAAGACCTTCTTCGAAGTCTGCCCGCACTGCCAGGGCATGGGCCACATCAAGACCCCGGAAGCCCAGAGTCTCGGGATCATCCGCGACATCCAAGCGGTGCTCGGGCGCAAGGGCTTCCAGCACCTCGAGGTGAAGGTTCGTCCCGAGGTGGAGGAGTTCCTCGCCAACCAGAAGCGGCGCGAGATCTTCCAGCTCGAGGAGCGCTACACGAAGCGGATCCGCACGGTCAGCGACTATCGCCTCCCCGTGGGGCAGGTCCACTTCCGCTTCCTCACCGAGGACGGCCGGGAGGTCCGGCCGTCGATCTGAACGGAGCTCGCTCCGTCGTCGGGGCGCGGCCATTCCTGGGCCCCCCTCGGCCGGGACACGAAACGCTGTCTCGGTCGAGGGAAGTTCGCGCTTCCGTTTCTCTGTCCCGGTCGCTAGCATGCCGGGCCTTTTTTCGTCGGCCGGCCCCTCGGCCCGGTCTCCGCACCCCCCGCAGCGGGGAGGAACGAACGTGTTCGCTGTCTTCGAAGATCGCAACAAGCAGTACCGCGTGCAGGAAGGTGACACCCTCCTGCTCGATCGCAACGAGTCCGCCGAGGCCGGGGCCGTCCTCACCTTCGAGCGCGTGCTCTTCGTCGGGCACGGCGATGCGGGTAACTCCGCCGTCGGCGCGCCTTACGTGACGGGCGCGACCGTGCGCGCCACCGTCGTCGACCACGAGCTCGGCCCGAAGCTGATCGTGGGCAAGTTCCGCCGGCGCAAGGGCTACCGTCGGAAGAACGGCCATCGACAGTCGCTGACGCGCGTGCGCATCGACTCGATCCAGGGCTGAGATGCTTCAGGACTGAGACGTCTTAGGACTGAGATGTTTCAGGGCTGAGATGCTTCAGGGCTAAGAATCGAACCGGGGCCAAGCTGCGCCTCGGCGCGCATCGCGGAGACCTCCGCGATGACGAGCTGAGGTCGCGTGGGCTCGGTCCCTCCTAGGCTTCCCCTCGGCGTCCTCTCTCGATCCGCTTGCAGCGGGGGGTGAGTGGCGCTGAAGGCGAGGCAACGCGCAAATCATCCCCTCCTGGGGTACCCGGGCGAGACGCCCTGTTCCGAGGTAGAGATCCGTGGCACACAAGAAAGGTCAAGGCTCGACGCGCAACGGGCGCGATTCCAATCCGCAGCACCGCGGGATCAAGGTCTACGGCGGTCAGGCCGTGCGCGCGGGGAACATCATCGTCCGCCAGTGCGGGACGAAGTTCCATCCGGGGCGCGGAGTCGGCATGGGCTCCGACTACACGATCTTTGCGCTCGTCGACGGAACCGTGGAGTTCCGCAGCGGCCGCAAGCGCGTGGTGCAGGTGACGCCGGTCGGCGCGAACTGAGCTGCACCGACCTTCGTCGGCGCGCGTCTTGGCGCGCGAGAGCGCAGGTCGAGCGCAAGGATCGGGAGCGCGATCGCTTCCGGCGACACTCAGCTCATCGCGCGGAGATCTATCTAGCGGAGCGCACCTAGAGTGCGCTCCGCTGCGTTCTTGGAACAGGATACGGCGACAGTCATGAGCGAGCGGTTGGAGCAGCTCTTCTGGGATGAGGCCTCGATCGAGGTCGCCGCCGGACACGGCGGCGCCGGGGCCATCTCCTTCCGCCGCGAAGCGTTCGTCACCCGCGGGGGCCCCGACGGCGGAGATGGCGGGCGCGGCGGCGACGTCGTGCTCGTCGCGGATCGCGGCCTCGCGTCCTTTCTCGGCTTCCGCGGGCGCCCGCTATGGGAAGCGGAGGACGGCAAGGCCGGCACGTCGAGGAACTGCACGGGGCGCTCGGCGGAGGACCTCGTGATCCGCGTTCCCGTGGGCACCGTCGTGCGCGATGCGCTGCAGGGCAACGTCCTGAAGGACCTGAACGAGGACGGCCTCACGCTGATCGTCGCGAAGGGGGGGCTCGGGGGACACGGCAATGCGTACTTCGCGACCGCGACGCGTCGCACGCCGCGCTTCGCGCAGCCGGGACTCCCGGGCGAGCGCCGCAAGCTGCGACTCGACCTCAAGCTGATCGCCGACGTCGGGCTCGTCGGGTTGCCGAACGCCGGCAAGTCCACGCTGATCTCGCGACTCTCCGCGCTCCGCCCCAAGATCGCCGACTATCCCTTCACCACGCTGCAGCCCGCGCTCGGCGTCGTCGCGATCGACGCAGGGAAGTCTCTCACCCTCGCCGATCTCCCCGGCTTGATCGAGGGCGCGCACGAAGGGCACGGCCTCGGCGATCGCTTCCTGCGCCACATCGAGCGCACCCGTGTCATCGCGCATCTCGTCGATGTCGGCGCGAGCGCGGAGATGGAGCCGCTGCAAGCGGTGCGCGTGATCGAGCGCGAGCTCGCGGCGTTCTCGAGCACGCTCGCCTCGAAGCCGCGCCTGCTCGTCGCCACGAAGGTCGAGAGCGAGGAGGCCGAGGAGCTCGCGCGCGCGCTCGCGACCGAGCTGAAGCGCGAGATCCTGCTCATCTCCTCCGCCACCGGGCGCGGGCTCGGCGAGCTCAAGGGCGCGCTCTGGAAGGCCGTCGGAGAGGTCGCCGAGTCCGGGACCGCGAGCGTCTGAACGAGCTCGCTCGTGCGCGAGATCCTCTGGGTCGCTCCCGATCTCGTCTCGGCGGATCTTCGTGGCTCCTACGCGAGCGCTCTCGACCTCGCGCGCGCGGAGGTCGCCGCGGGGCGCGTGCACCTCAAGCTCCGGACCGCGCGTTGGCCTCGCTGGGCGAGCGGCTTGCCGCTGCATCGGAAGTCGTGGAGCCTTCGCGAAGCACGAGTGCTCTCCGTGTTCCGAGACGCGGGGCTCCTCGCCGCCGAGCCGCTCGTCGCCGGTGCCAGAATCACCGCCCGCGGAGGGGAGGCGTTCCTTGCGACGCGGCTCTCGAGCGGCCCGGACCTGGAGCGAGCGGTCGTGCGCGGTGAGGCGCATCGCGCTTGGCCGCAGCAAGTCGGCGCGGCCCTGGCGGCATTGCATCGCGCAGGCTTCGTCCATCGCGACGCCTTCCTCCGCAACCTCGTCTTCGACGGACCGGCGCTCGTCTGGATCGACGCTCACCGCGGTGGGCCGGTGCGCTGGGCGCCTTGGCTCTCGCCCCGCGGATTCCCCTACGACCTCGCTTGTCTGGAGCTCGATCTGCTCGCGATCGCGAGCGAGGCGGAGGGAAAACTCTTCTGGGAGGCCTATCTCGGCGCGGCTCCCGCCGGCCCGGCCGAAGCTCGTCTGCGCGCGCGGGTGAGGGCGATCCGTTCCCGCCTGCTGCGGCGTTTCTCGAGCCGTCGTGCGGCCGTCCAGGCCGCGCAGGCGGCTCGTCTGGGCTTGGAGCTTCCGGAGCTGCTGCGGCGCTGGCGCTCGCGCTGAATGGAAGGGCTCCCAACGGTCGATAACTCGAATGCGGTGTCCGTGCCGCGTTGCCTAAGAGGATGCGATCGTGGAACTGAAGGCCCTACTTGCCCTGCTGGTCCAGCACGGCGGCTCCGACATGATCCTGAAGACCGGGTCCTTTCCTGCGGCGCGAGTGAATCGTCGCATCCGCTATCTCTCCGACGAGAAGGTGAGCGCCCGCTTCTCCCTCGAGGTTCTGGCGGAGCTGCGCGAGCACCTCTCGATCCCGGGCTCGGAGCACGCCCACGAGTTCGACCTCGCGATGAGCTTGGATGGCGTCGGGCGCTTCCGCGTGAACGCGTTCCGCCAGTGCGGGAACCCGGCGTTCGTCTTCCGCCATGTGAAGAGCGAGGTCCCCGACTTTCGTCGGCTCTGCCTCCCCGTCGACCAGCTGAAGTCCCTCTCGACGCTGAGCCGCGGGCTCGTGCTCGTGACCGGTATCGCCGGCTCGGGCAAGTCGACGACGCTCGCTGCGATGGTGGAGGAGATCAACCGATCCATGAATCGTCACGTCGTGACGATCGAGGATCCGATCGAGTACCTCTTCGAGGACAAGCTCTCCGTCATCTCACAGCGCGAGATCGGCCTCGACTGCGAGGACTTCCGCACCGCGCTCAAGCACTGCGTGCGGCAGTCGCCCGACGTGATCATGATCGGCGAGATGCGCGATCGCGACACGGTGGAAGCCGCGGTGAACGCGGCAGAGACGGGCCACCTCGTGCTCTCGACGCTGCACACGGTGAACGCAGTGCAGACCGTCGAGCGCATCATCACCTTCTTCCCGCCGCATCAGCACGAGCTGATCCGCTTGCAGCTCTCGATGAACCTCGCCGGCGTCGTCTCGCAGCGCTTGATCCGCACGAAGTCCGAAGGGGGCGTCGTGCCGGCGTGCGAGATCCTGCTCTCCACGCCCACGGTCCGGGAGCTGCTCCAGCAGGGCAAGACGAGGCAGCTCGAGAAGGCGCTGGCGGAAGGCGCCTACTACGGGACCATGACCTTCAATCAGTCGCTGATCCGGCTCTACGAGACCGGCAACATCGACCTCGAGGAAGCGCTCGCGGCCTCCGACAACCCCGACGAGCTGAAGCTCCTGATCCGCGGGGTGTCGAGCGGCAGCGGAACGGCGGCGGCGGCGGTCGCCGCGCGCGAGGGCGGCAGCCCGCAGCGCAACAAGGGGCCGGCGCGCTTCTGACCCGCGCGCGCCGCTCTCGGCGCGCGTTCGCAGGGTTCCCTCCTCGACCGTTGGCGTGACGAGACCCGCGCGGCGCTGCTACAGTAGCGCCGCCTCGCAGGCCTGGACGCGGAGGCGTCGGCGCGCCGGGAGAAACCCGGAAGATCGCTCGGCGGCTCGGCGTCCGTCGCCGCCTCTCCGGCCGGGCGCCTCGCGGCGCTTCGCCTTGCGTCTGCCGAGTCGAGTCCCCGATGCGTGTTCAGAAAGCGAAGCTCCTGATCGTACTGGTGGCGCTGGGCGCCGGCGTGGCCGTCGCTGGCCGCCTCGGATGGTTCGCCGCGATCGGCAAGAAGACGATCCTCAATCCCGCGGCGGGCCGCCAGCCGATGGACTCGGTCACCTGGTGGTGGGAGAGCAAGCGCACGGAGATCTGGAAGAAGGACCCGATCAAGTCGCCGACGACGCGCACCAAGATCGAGCTCTACTCCACGATCGCCACGGCGAATGTCTCGGGCGCAGAGCCGCCGAAGAAGGAAGAGGTGCGCGAGACGGCGCCCGTCAGCACCGGTCCCGAGCCGTATCCGCATTTCCCGGAGGTCAGCATCACCGGCTTGATCCTCGGCGACGGGGACCACCGCCAAGACGACCGCGTGGTGCTGCTGTTCGAAGTGAAGCAGCCGCGCACGCACCTCGACGAGAAGGCCAAGGTGCCGCTCGGCTACTACCGCGAAGGCGAGACCCTCGATCCGTTCCCCGAGATCAAGGTGGAGCGCATCGATCCGCTGAAGAACCTGGTGTCGTTCCGCATGCCGAAGCACCGCGACGCTCGCGGCCGCTACGAAGGCTACAAGGGCGACGAGAGCGACTCGCAGGTGATCGAGCGCGTGGTGCTCACCGAGACCTTGGACGCGAAGCTGCTCTCCTCGAAGGACGCGGAGAGCCTCGGGGCCGTCGATAAGGAAGATGCCGCGCGCCGTCAGGCCGCGTCGATGCGCCTGCAGGCGCTCGACCGCGAGGCGCCGAAGTTCACCGAGGAGACCTTCCCGGGCTCGAACAACTGGGCGATCGGTACCGAAGACCTCGGCAGCCTCGCCGAGGACTACGACGAGCGCCTGCGCCAGGATGTGACCGCGACGAGCTACAACAAGAACGGGGTGGTCGGGGTCCAGATCCAGCGCATCTCCGAGAAGTCGGTCTTCTTCGGCAAGGGGCTGATGCAGAACGATGTGGTGCTGGCCGTGAACGACCACTCCATCCCTACCATGTCCGAGGCCGTCCGCTACGTGCGCAAGAATCCCGAGCGGAACTTCTACGAGTTCAAGGTGCTGCGGAACGGCCGCGAGCGCATCTTGACCTACCATGTGCCGCGCTGACGCACGCGGCTGCTCGCGCTCCTGACCCATGCTGCTCACCGTCGACGTCGGCAACACCCGCGCGACGTGGATCGCTCATCCGGAGCCTTCGGTCTCCTGGGATTCGCGGCCGCGCTATGTGCACGGCGACAAAGGGCTGCGGCAGCCCGAGGATCCGCAGGCCCTGCGTGCGTGGCTCCGCTCGGTGGGCGTCGCCGGCTCCGTTCTCCTGCATGCGGTGGTGGCACCGCGCCGTGCGGCGGAGCTCTTGGAGATCGCGCGTGAAGTCGGCGTCGCTCGCTGCATCGGAGCCGGAGATCCGGCGCTGCGGCTCGATGTCGCCAACCTCTGTCGCGAGCCCGAGCGCGTGGGCAAGGACCGGCTTCTCGCGGCCTCCGAAGCGCGCGCGCGCTTTGGAGGTGCGGCGGTCGCGGTCGACGCGGGGACCGCGATCACCGTGGATGCCGTCGACGAATCGGGAGCCTTCCGCGGCGGGGCGATCGCGCCGGGACCGCGGCTCCTCGCGCGGGCCTTGCGCGCCGAGACCGAGCTTCTCCCCGAGGTGGACTTTCGCGCCGTGAATGCCGAGCGCGGCCGGGACACGCAGAGCGCGATCGAGCTCGCGCTCTTCCACGGCACGGGCGGGCTCGTCGATCGCTTGATCGCGATCGTCGGGCAAGGGCTCGCGCCGCGCGGCGTGCTGCTCTGCGGCGGCTACGCGCCCATGCTCTCTCCGGCGCTGTCGACCCCTCACGAGCGCGAGCGCGATGTCATCCATCGCGCGCTGGTGCGCCTGTATCGAGCCGGCGGCGGATGAGCAACGAGGTTCGTGCGCGCGTCCTCTCGGGCACGCTCGTCGGCGCGATCGCCGTGGTCGAGCTGCGTGGCCGAGGCGCCGAGGCTCTCCTGCGCGAGCTCGGCGTTGGAGACCTGCCCGCTCCGGGGCGTCTGCGGCGCGCGGCGCTCGCCGCGCTCGATGGCGCAGCGATCGACGATGTCCTCGTCGTGCGCCGCTCGGAGGAGCACCTGGAGCTCGGGCTCCACGGAGGCGTCGCCGTGCGAGAGGCCTTGCGCGCCGAGCTGGAAGCGCGGGGCGTCCGGTGGAGCGACGGTATCGATGACGCGCGCTCGCCGTTCGTCGCCCAGATCGATCGCCTCGCCGGGGAGCTCGTGGCGGCGCGCCCGCAGCTCAGCCTGCTGGCCCAGCGCGGAGGAGCGCTCCGAGACGAGCTCAAGCGCATCCGCTCGGTCCTGGCACGAGAAGGCGAAGCCGAGGCGCGTCGTGCGCTCGAGCGACTCGCGGATTTCAGCGCGCGCTGCGCTCCGTTCCTCGCGCCGCGCCGCGTCGCGCTGATCGGTCCGCCGAACGCGGGCAAGTCGACCTTCTTCAACGCCGTGATCGGTCGTGTGGAGAACTCCGTCGACGCGCGCGCGGGATCGACCGTGGATCCGGTGATGCGCCGCGTCGCGCTCGGTGACCTCAGCATCGATCTCTGGGACACCGCGGGGCTGGATCCCGAGGCCACCGGGCTCGCCGCGCGCGCCGCGGCGGAGACGCTGCGCCGCGTGCGGGGCTCGGATCTCGTCCTCTGGCTCAGCCCGCGCGGTGCCGCTCCACCGACGGGGCCATGGTGCGAGCTCGTGGACGCGGAGCTCTCGACCTGCGGCGATCTCGGGCCGCCGACGCGCGCTTCCGTGCCCGCGGTCCGCGCCGCGGAGGATCCGGAGGGGGCCCGCGCCATACTCCGAGCTCTACTCGACCAGCGCTGGCCCTTGCCCGAGGGGCTCGGCAGCTCGCGCGCCTGCGCCCCGGACGGCGCGACGACGGGCGCGCTGCGCTCGGCCCTGGCGGCCGAAGGGGCTGCGGCGCTAGAGCTCGCGCTCGCGGCGCTTGTCAACGACCTCGGCGCCATCGAACATTGAGGCTGCCCGAGGCGCGTCTCCGCGCTTCGGTTCCGCGACCCAGGGAAGCGTCGAGATGCACGACCCCGCCGACCCGAGCAGCCTGCGGCCTGCGAAGCGCGATCTCGTCTCCATCGACGATTTCAGCAATCAGGAGATCCTCGAGCTCTTCAAGCTCGCGCACGAGATGGGCCGCGACCTCCGCGCTTGGTCGCATCTCTGCGGCGGCTTCATCCTCGCCAGCCTGTTCTACGAGGCCTCGACGCGCACACGGCTCTCGTTCGAGTCCGCGATGGGACGTCTCGGTGGACGGGTGATCTCCGCCGCGGACATGTCCTCTTCGTCCGCCTCGAAGGGCGAGAGCCTGGCTGACACGGTGCGCGTCGTCGGCGGCAGCTACGCCGACGTGATCATCTTGCGCCACCCTTGCGAAGGCGCCGCAAAGGTCGCCGCGGAATACGCGGCCGTTCCGGTCGTGAACGCCGGGGACGGCTCGCACGAGCATCCGACGCAGACGCTCTGCGATCTCTACTCGCTGTGGGTCGAGAAGGGCTCGCTCGAAGGTCTCACCGTCGTCCTGGTGGGGGACCTGAGGTACTCGCGCACCGTCCACTCCTTCGCCTACGCGCTCGCTCGCTTCCGCGCGAACCTCGTCTTCGTGCCCCATCCGGGACTCGAGCTCCCGAGCTACGTGCTGGAGCGCCTTGGTCGGCGCCAGGCGTACGAGCCGCAGCACGTCACCTTGCGCGACTTCCCCGACGTCTCGCGCGATGCGGACGTGGTGTATTGCACTCCGCAGAAACCCCATCAGCTCTCGCTCTTCACCGAAGTCACCGAGCTCGACGTGCCCAGCTACGACGCGCTGTACGTGACGCGGCCGCAGATCGAGCGCTTCGTCCGCGATGGGGGCCGAGCGCCCGAGCGCTACCTGCGCATCGAGCCGCACACGATGGCCGGCAAGAAGTTCAAGGCGACCTCGCTCATGCACCCGCTCCCGCGGACCGGTGAGATCGCCTACGAGATGGACAAGGACCCGCGCTCGATCTACTTCGCCCAGGCCGCGCGCGGCGTCCACGTTCGCATGGCCTTGATCTCCGTCTTGCTCGGTCGCTCGAGCTTCAAGAGCCCGCCGCCCGAGCGTGTCGCCGACGGTGACGAGGTCGTCGGGAGCCCGCTCTCTTGCGCGAATCCGACCTGCATCAGCAGCAAGGAGGCGCACCTGGGGTCGCGCTTCCGCATCGACTCGCGGCGCCCCTTCCGCGTCCGCTGTGCCTTCTGCGAGACCGAACGGCCGGTGGGTTTCGTGGGCGATCGCGAGCGGCGCACGGCGTGGCGCTCGGGTGCTCCGGAGGCCGCCGATGTGCGCGCGGAGGAAATGGTCCTCTTCGAGAGTGACGAGCAGGTGCAGCGAGCGGCCTTCGCGAACTGAGCTCCGGAGCCGCGAGTCTCGGTGTGCGAAAGCGCTCGCCGTTCGAGCATCCGTGCTCCGCTCGCGCACGAGGGGCCGCGCTCCCCGGGCAGGCCGCTGGTCCTCAAGCCTTTATCCTGTCTCGGCTTGTGTCGATTGATCGGCTTTTGCCGCGCCTGGCAAGGGCTTTGCTGTTCTTCTCTCGGCCCGAGAACAGGCGCCGGGCGGGGTGTTCCCGCCCGACCTGGTCACCGCCGGTGACCCGGACCCCGCGTGCGCCTAGCTCTGGCCGTGACGTCGGCGCGGCCTACGGCCAGCGTTGACACCACTCCTTCCCATTTCGAGAATGCCGCGCTCCGCTCCTTGGGATCCGCAGAGCTGCTCCGCTCTAGCGGGATCACGGAAGGTGCGGGGATCGCAGCATGGGTCCAGCGATCGGGGCCGGGCTAGCGATCGGTGCGGCTTTCGGGATCAGCTTCGACCTCGATCGGGGCGGGATGGCTCCTCCTGCCCCGTCAGGCTCGGCGCCCTCCTCTCTCCGCGGCCCGTTCCCGACTTCGCCCCTTCACCTTCCCACTACTCCAGCACTCGGATGACGGCCCTCTGGCCCACTTGATGATTGGGCTTGCGCGCTGTCTTCACCCAGGAAGCAAACCGCCAGGAAGCATCATGTCGAGAATCCTCTTCAACCGGGCTCCGCGCTCCCTCGGCGGAGCGCTAGCCCTGGCACTGCTGGCCGTTGCCTTCCCTAGCTGCGGGGGCGGTGGTGGCGGCGGTAGCTCCGGCGGGCGCCTCACGATCCGCAACATCTCGTGGGGCCGCCTCGTCAACGTGGTCGACCTGAACGGCGAGACCGTTCGGACGGACTACGTCGTCGGCGAGGACATCATCTCGGATGGCCAGAACTACGAGATCCTCTTCAACCCGGTGACCGAGGTCGCGACGGTGCGCATCCTGCGCACGCAGCAGGACCCCGCGTGGCAGATCCTCTTCGATCGCCTCAGCTCGGGTCTCGGCACGGTGCTCTCGAAGGGCTATAGCGCGATCCCGCCGTTCTCCCTGGTTCCGCGCAACGCGGCGCTGCGCTTCAAGTTCAGTGGCGAAGTCGATGAGCGCACGCTCGACAACACGACGCTGCAGGTCTTCGCCGGCGTTCCGCCGACGATTCCGCTGAACGTGCGCTACATCGTCGATCCGACCGATCCGACCATCGTCGTGATCGATCCGACGATCACGCTCATCGACCAGGCGACCAATGGCACGCCGGTCAACGCGACGGGCTTCCCGAGCTCGGTCGACTCGATCACGCCCAACATCTCGCTGCGCATCCCGACGCTCGAGGATCCCGGCGCGGGCCAGACGAAGATCCTGCTGAGCCGCAGCGGCAGCCCGGTGAGCTCGGTGGGCAACGGCCCGACCGACACCTCGAACAGCTCGATCGTCGTTCGCGTCTTCCGCGCTGGAAACGAGATCGACCAGAACCGCGGCTTCCTCCTCGACCTCGCGGCGCCCCGTCTCCTCGGCGAGCAGCCGGTGGAGATCCTCAGCCAGACCGCGACGCAGTTCGAGTACTCGTTCGATGTCGCGGCCTGCGCGGTGGTCCCCGAGACCGGCGACGTCATCCAGCAGGGCAATCGCTTCGCCGAGATCGTCGAGGTCCTCGACGCGACGCCGCCGGACTTCCTCGTGAACATCCAGCGTCTCGACAACGTGGGCGGGCTCTTCTCGACCGTGCAGCGCGCTCAGTACGTGAGCCCCTTCGACGAAGGCACCGACCTCATCGATTGCTTCGCGCGCTTCACGCCCTTTGCGATCACGATGCCGACGAACGGCGTCGAGCCGACGGCGAGCATCTCGCTGCGCTTCTCCGAGCCGATGGACCCGACCACGGTCAGCCCGTTCGACTCGATGATGGTGAGCCGCAACTCCAACATCGCCACGCTCACCTATCGCGAGTTCGCGATGGGGGAAGTCGTGCCCTCGCCTGACAACCGCCAGTTCACCTTCCAGGCCGCGGCTCCGGGACTCGCGCACGATCTCGGGAGCGCGGAGACCTACTACCTGCACATCCGCGCCGACGAGACCTCGCCCTTCAGCATGCGCGACCTCGCAGGCAACGCGCTCGACTTCAGCGATCAGGCGATCTCCTTCACGCTCAACAGCGCGGCTCCGGCGGTGAAGGTCGATTCGTTCGTCTTCCGCTTCTCCACGCAGGACGAAGACAACTCGCACCCGAATCCGCCCCCGACGACGCAGCTCGTCGGCAGCGAATGGCGCGGCCAGTTCCAGCGCTTCACGGAGCTCGGCTACGTCCGCGGTCGCCCGGTCAGCCGCTTCCAGACGCCGGTCGACCCCAGCCAGCCGGTGATCGCGCAGAAGATCGCGTTCACGCAGCCCATCCAGACGCCGCTCGTGCCGCTGGGTAGCCGCATGATGACGGTCTGGCGCTACATCGACCTCGGGTTCACCTACGACGACGAGAGCGGCTACAACATCGACGTCGAGCGCCTCTCGTGGTCGCCGTTCGGCGGGCAGGTCATCGCGGACATCTTTCCGCGCATGGAGATCCACCTGTCGCACTGCCAATACCTCCCGGACGAATACATCGATCCGGGCTCGCAGATGCCGACCTACCCGAACTCGGGTCTGA
The DNA here is from genome assembly GCA_016719295.1 of Planctomycetota bacterium. GTDB lineage: Bacteria > Planctomycetota > UBA1135 > UBA1135 > JADKAF01 > JADKAF01. Next base: position 54,136 of record JADKAF010000002.1, on the reverse strand, counting down.
ATCGCTCGACCTTCTCCAACAACGTGCTGAGCCAGTCGGCGCAGCTCAAGGTGGTCGACTCGGGCTACACCTTCAACAACCTCGATGCCTTCATCGTGCCCGGCTCGGGCTCGACGATGGTGCCGTTCCCGATCTTCGAGAACGACTTCGGCCAGAAGGTGACCTTCACCTGGCGCGACACGACGATCGAGACGCGCGCGGCGCCGAACGGCGTCGGCGCCGACCCGATGATCCTCGATCAGGTCTTCGGACCCAACTCGCGGCGCAACTTCGCGGCGGCGAACCAGGTGCCCACGATCGGCTTGCCGCTCTTGATGGACTACCGCGTCTATCCCGACCAGGGATCCCAGTCGCGCGGTCTGAACGGCTTCCAGATCTCGCTCGCGGGCGTCACCTCGAACAAGCCGAACTTCCGCGTGTTCTCCTCGGGTGGCTTCAATACGCAGAACCAGCGCGTGAGCGTCGACCCCAACAACAACACGCCGCGCGGTGGCTTCGACCCGACCACGACTCCGCCGGGACGCCCGACCCCCGCGGATGACCCGGTGATCTACTGGGGCCAGGCCGACTTCGTGATCCGCGTCTCCCGCGGTATCACGCGTTGGCTCGACACCCAGGTCGTCGATCCGACCGCCTCCTACCCGCGCTTCCAGCCGCCCGTCCTCGAACCTCTCGAGTCCGAGCAGCCGGCCGGCACGAGCTTCTTCCTCGACTTCCGCGGCTCGGACAACGTCGTCTCGAACACGCGGCAGCTCCAGCACGCCGAGTGTGTGAACCTCTACGGTGATCCCATGCCGACGGCGATCCTCTCCGAGTGCACGCCGAACGGTGCTCCGACCGGCCTCTCCGCCTGGTCGCGCAACATCACGAGCGTGAACGGCAAGCGCTTCCTCCAGATGCGCTTCACCCTGGTCAACAACCTCGCGACCGGCGCGGTGCCGACGATCTCGACGGTCGGCCTCGGCTGGCTGCGCGTGCCGTAGTTGGCCTTTGGCGTCGCCGGGGCTGGGCCCCGGCGCGTCGACGCTCGCGGGGCGCGCCCGCAGTCCTCTGCATCCTCGACGCGGTGCTCCCTCTCGCCGCGGAGACGATCGCAGTCGCCCACCGGGTGGCTCGATCTAGCTTCTCTCTCACCTCGCCTTTCACGTTCGGCTCTTGGGCTCGCGAGCTCCGCGCCGGAACGATCTCCCCAAACCGCGAGTCGCGCGCGTCCGCGCCGTACTCGCATCCGAGCAAGAGTCCCAGATGTCTCTTCTCTCGTCTCTCCGACACCTCGTCGGGATGTCGCGCTCCTCGGTGATGCGCGGCCAGGTCTCCTTCGCGCGGGCGTTCCCCGCGATGGGCTGCTTGGCCATGCTCGTGCTGCCCGCGTGCAGCGGCGGTGGCGGTGGCGGCAACAGCCGGTTCGGCGTGGAATCCACCGGCGGCCTGCTCGACAACGTGACGTGGCAGATCAACCGCCCGATCGAGATCACCTTCAATCAAGCGGTCGATCTCTCCAGCGCCAATCTGAACTCGATTCAGATCTACGAGGTGCTCACGGGAGTTCCCGCGGTCGGGGCCTTCTACCTGAAGCCCGGCAGCGAAGAGCGCACGCTGGTCTTCCAACCGCTCTGCCCGACGAACGACACCTTCGACAACGGTGGTCTGCTGCCCTTCGGCACGCAGTATCGCCTGGCGATCCCGACGGCGAGCGGTCGCAACGCGACCGTGCTGAGGAGCAGCTCAGGCGAGCGCATCTCGCTCGGCATCACGCGGCAGTTCTCGACGCCGACCTCGTCGCTCGAGTTCTTCCTCGATCCCCGCCCGCAGGCGCCGCCGCTCGTGACCAAGATCTTCTTGGGCTCGGAGCAGGTGTTCCCTGACCCGGCGACCGGAGGGGTCCCGACGACTCCGGTGGACATCGGTCTGAACAGCTACACGGATCCGATCGATCCCATCATCGTGCAGTTCGACCAGCCGCTCCGCCCGACGAGCTCGAACATCTCGCCCACGAACTTCAAGCTGCTCTACGACCTTCCCGGCGGTGGCACCGTGGAGGTTCCGACCGTCGTCACGCTGGTCGTGAACTGCGGCATCGAAGGCTCGACGGTCATGATCTCGCCGCAGGGCATCCTGCCCCAGGGCGCGGTGCTGCGTCTGCGCATCAAGCGCGAGCTGCAGGACATCGTCGGCGAGACGAACCTGGCGGACATCGATCCGCTGCGCCTGGCGGTGCAGCCCCTCACCGAGACCCTGACGGACTCCTTCTCCGAGGATTTCCGCACCCAGACCTTCTGGGACAGCCAGGCGATCTTCCCCGAGCCCCGCGCGGAGTGGGCCACGGCGGAGCGCACCCTCGCGCCCGCGACGCCCTTCGATGGCACCAACCTCGACTTCGACTGGGTCATCCAGGGCACCACGGTCATCGACACCGAGTTCGACACGATCACGAACTCCACCGGCACGCAGACCCAGCCCGTCGCGAACGGCATCGTCGACATCCGCTCGCTGACCATCAACGCCGGCAGCACGCTGCGCGCTCAGGGATCGAATCCTCTGGTCGTCTACTGCTCCGGCAACGTGACCATCAACGGCACCCTGCTCCTCGACGGGATCAGCAATCCGAACGTGAACACCGTGTGCACGACGGCGATCCCCGAGCGCGGCTCGCCCGGCAACTGCTCCGGTGGTGATGGCGGTACGGGCTCCTTCGAGACCACGACCTCCACCCGTCGCGGTGGCCCGGGCAATGGTGCGTTCAACGCGCTGGGCGCCGGCGGTCAAGGTGGCGACTCCGGCGTCGGCACCGCGGTGACTCAGCACCGCGCGGGCGGTGGTGGTGGCGGCACTTGGCGCGTCGGCTCCTGCGTCACGACCAATCCGCCCGCGGCGCGTTCCGACGAAGGCCGCTGCGGCCGCAACGGTCCCAGCGCTTCGCAGAACTGCTCGTTCCAGCAGCCTTGCCCCGGGGGCCCTGCCGGTCCGGCGATCTTTCGAGACACGGCGAACAACAACAACTTCTTCGGTGTTCGCGTCGATCCGCTCACCGGCTCGGTGATCTTCGGCGAGCTCAACACGATCCAGGGCGGGCAAGGTGGTGGCGCCGGTGGCGACTCCATCCAGTGGGCCTCCTGCCCGAGCCCGAACTGGAACAGCGCCAACGCTTCTTCGCAGAACTGCGACCTGAAGGGCGCGGGTGGTGGCGGCGGCGGTGGCGCGGTGGTGATCAAGGCTCTCGGCACGATCCGTGTCGCGGGCACGATCCGCGCGGTCGGTGGCAGCGGCGGCTCGGGTGAGTCGACCGGTGGCTCCAACACGGTTCCGGGTGGTTCGGGCGCCGGCGCGGGGGGCTTGATCATCCTCATGTCGACCGCATCGGTGAACCTCACGGGCGCCACGCTCGACGCGCGCGGCGGCACCGGCGGTCCCGGTGGCGGTCGCACGGCGTACCCGGCGGACAGCGCCGGCGGCCACGGCGGCTCGGGTGTGATCCAGGTCCACGTGCCGAACCCGGCGATCAACCTGACGCCGGTCAATCCCCCGGGCACTCCGACGCCGGTCGTGCTCGTCCCCGACTACGGCTCGATCTCGGTCGCGCAGAGCAAATGGATCTCCACGGGCTTCAGCGATCCGGGCAGCGGCACGATCTTCAACCCGCCTTTCTACTGGTTCGACGGCACGCAGCCGACGGGCGCCAGCGCCGGATTGGTCGATCGCTCGGCCAACAACACGGTCCAGCACCCGCCGCGCTACTTCGAGACCTACCGCGTCGCGCAGGCGAACGTGCGGGAGAACAACATCCTGCTGCCGGGCATCCCGATCGAGATCGACAACCCGGCGATCATGATCGGCTGGGAGCTCGCCGATGAGAGCGATCCCAACCGACCCACGTTCACCATCGTCGGCGCTTCGTACGAGAACGGCGAGACGCTGCTCACCACGGATGCCGCCGATGGCAACCTGCTGACGCAGCTCACCTTCGTCCAGGCGACGGCGGTGGTCTCGCTGAACCCCCGCTACTTCCGCATCCTCACGGATGGGGTCGAAGGGGATTACCCGCCGTCGGTCGGCGTGTTCATCCAGTTCCAGGGCGCGGATCCGCTCGCGAACAATCCCTCGCAGCCGGACCTCACGACGCTGGTGCCGAACCCGGCGAACCAGGCCCAGTGGACCGGTGACGTGAGCGTGCTGAACGGCAAGCAGTTCTTCCGAACGCGCTTCTCGTTCAACCTCGACTTCAACCTGCAGGGTCTGAGCAGCACCTCTCCGCGCGCGGAGCTCGACTTCTTCAAGCTGCCCTTCAGGTTCTGATCGACGAGCGCGCGAGCGCGCTCGGATTTGGATCGATCGACATCGATCGACATCGAGGCGCGGCGGGCCACCAGGCTCGCCGCGCCTCGCTGCTTCTCGCGCGCTCGCGACGCGGCATCGGCGCGGCCTTGCCGGACCCGTCGGATCGCGCTAGGAACTGCGCATGGTTTCGAGTCGCGAAGGACCGGCCCCACGCTGCCCGCAGCGCGCGCGCCCTCGGCAGGTGCTCGCGTACTTGCTCGCGCTCGCGGTCGGAGCGCTCTCCGGTGCCTGCGGTGATGGCGCGGATCAAGCGCCGCCCGCGGCCTTCCGCTTCCTCGGCTGTGATCAAGCGGGACGCGACTCGCTGCACCTGAACACCGAGCTGTGGCTGCGCTTCTCAGCTCCCGTGGACCCTGGCACTCTGCGCCCCGAGACGATCCGCATCGCGCGTCTCGAAGCAGGTGAGCCCTCGAGCGCGATCGTCGCGGGCCGCTATCGCCTCATCGGACGCGGCAACGTCATCGCGTTCGTTCCCGACGTGCCTCTGCGCCCCGATCTCGAGGACGGCGGTCTGCGGCCCGACTCGACCTACCGCGTGCGCATCGCCGGCTATCCGCGCCCCGACGGTCTGCGCGCTCTGGGCGGAGAGCTGCTGGCGGAGAGCGCGGTCTTCGAGTTTCGCACCGTCGGACGCGGCGAGGTGAAGCGCCTCTTCGCGCTCGGGGACGCGACCTGGCCACGCGACGAGCTGGCCCACGTGCCGCGCGTCGTGCCCGAGCAGGACTTCGATCACAACCTGCACGCCTGGTCCGATGCGGAGACCTGGCTGCTCATCTTCGATAGCCCTCTGCGGCCGGACTCCTTGGGCTCGCGCAGCGTGCGCCTCGTACCGGAGCCGAAGGATCCGAGCTCGCCGCTGCTCCAGAAGCCTCTCGCCGATTGGCCCGCCGAGGAGCTGATCCCCGTAGCCATGCGCTTGCTGCGCGCCGAGGAGGCGCGCAGGCGCTGGCAGCAGGACGAGATCCCGCTGCCCGGGGCGCCGATCGATCCGCGCTGGCTGGTGGATGGCTGCGTGCTCGAGCTCCGGCCGCAGTTCGTCTCGCCGCCGAGTGCGGGCGCGCGCTTCTACCTCGCGTTCGAGCGTCCCGCCGATGACGGCGTGATCCACCTCTCGGCCGACGGTTTCCTCGTGCCGCCCGGGCCGCTCGGCTACGGAAGCGTTCCGATCCAGCTCGGCCAGAACTACTTCGTGGTGACGCTCCTCGAGCGCCCGCTGCGCTCGCGCACGCTGAGTTTCGACTTCCTGCCGAGAGAGCAGCTCGCTCCCGACGATGGCGAGCTCGGGCTCGCGCCGGCCGACGGGGTGCTGCGCACCTGGGAAGGCGTCGCCGAAGCGGTGCTCTCGAGCGAGGGGGGCGACGGATCGGCCGGCGAGCTGACGCGGGCGGCCGCAGGCGAAGCGCTGCGCCTCGATCTTGGCGCACAGGGCCAGCGAGGCCTGCAGCTCGCGCGCTGCGTCTTGCCGTCGGGCTGCTGCGCGAGCATCGGCGCGGAGCCGCTCGCCGTGCTTCGCTCGCAAGGTCGACTCGGCATCCATGGCCAGCTCGAGATCGGAGCTCCGCAGACGGCCGTCGATGCGCGCGCGCTGCCGGAGCCGCGCGAGGGGGCGGGCTTCGAGGAGGTTCTGCGCCAGCTCAGCGATGCGGGCTTCGCGACGTTCGCGCTCGCCTCGAGCGGCGAGCTGCTCCTGGACGGGCGGCTCGAGGCGCCCGGACGCGTGGTTCTCCTGGCGTCGAGCAATCGAGTGCGGCTGACACCGCTGGCGGTCGTCCGCGCCGCCGCTCTGTGGGTCTTCGCTCCCGAGAATCCCGCCGGGCTCGCCGCGGTCGGCGTCGGCGTCGGCGCGGAGGCGGATGCGCTGCCCGCGATCGTGCGCCTGCGCGAGGGGCGCTTCCACTTCGATCGCTCGTTGCGGCCGACGGTGCCGCTCCGCTTCCGCGCGGTCGGGCCGAGCGTCCCCTTCGGAGATCTTCGCCGCGTGTTCGAGCCGGCGGCCATCGCGCACCTATGGCTCGCTCGCGGGCGCGAGGCCGACGTGCGCGCTTACGTGCAGGTGGGAGAGGGGCCGCGCTCTTGGGAGGGCATCGCACGCGCGCTGCGCCCGGAGTTCCCGCTGGCGCTGCCGAGGCAGCCGCGCGCGCGCATCGCTCTCGAGGTCGAGCTCTTCCCCGCGCAGGGGGGCGACGCCGGCTCGGTCGTTCACGCGCAGATCGATCGACTCGAGGTCCTCTTGCGCTGAACGAGCGAGCCACAAGATCTTGGGGTTCAGCTCTGTTGACACCGAAGATCTTGACGCTATGGGTCTTCGCAGGACAATGCGCGGCCAGCGTTGTCCGACCCCGGTGTGTCGTTGTCCGTCCTCCTCGAAGACTCTCCCGCCATCCTCTCCGCGTTCGCGGCGGTCTTCGGGCTGCTCGTCGGCTCGTTCCTGAACGTCGTCATCCATCGGCTCCCCCGCGACGGCAAGGGCGTCGCCGAAGGGCGCTCGCACTGCCCTCGCTGCGGCCATGCGATCGCCTGGTTCGAGAACGTGCCGGTGCTCTCCTGGCTCGCGCTCCGCGGCAAGTGCCGCGGCTGCCGCGGCGCGATCTCCGTGCGCTATCCCGCCGTGGAGCTCGCGACAGGGCTGATGTTCTGGTTCGTCTTCGAGCACCTGCGGAGCGGACACGCGCCCGCAGGCTATCCGTGGGGCTTGCTCCTCGTCCTCTGGGCGCTGCTCGCGGTGCTGCTCGCCGCGTCGATGATCGACTTCGATTTCCAGATCCTGCCCGACGTGCTCACGAAGCCGATGATGCCGCTCGGCATCGTCTGCAGCGCGCTGGTGCTCGAGCTGCATCGCGAACATTCGCTCGTCGCGCGCTGGAAGGGCGGTGATTACACCTGGCTGCACGGAGCGCTCGACGGAGTGCTCGGCATGCTCGCGGGGCTCGCGCTCGTCGGCGGCCTCCGCTCGATCGCTTCGCGTTTCGCCGGCCGCGAGGCCATGGGCCTCGGCGACGTGAAGCTGATGGGCGGCTTGGGCGCCTTCGTCGGCGCCGTCGGCGTCGTCTTCGTGCTCCTCGTCGGCGCGTTGCTCGGCTCCGTGATGGGCCTGCTGAACGTGCTGCGCATCTTCGCCGTCCGCGCCGTGCGCATGTCGCGCCGTCGCGCGCAGCGACCCCGCTGGCGCTGGGACATCGCCTGGATCGCCGGCCGCGTCATTCCCTTTGGTCCCGCCCTCTCGTTGGGCGGCGCCGTCGTCTTGCTCTTCCGTTCCGAGCTGAACGTCTTCCTGTTCGAAACCTGGCCCGCCTGGGTCCAGGGGCGATAGGAGCGCTGCGGGTCGGACTCCGTCCATTTCTCCATCCGAGGTCCTCAGCAGAAGCCATGAGAAACGTGCACGCCACCTCCCTCCTGGGCGGCCTGCTCCTGGCGCTCTTCGCCAGCGGTTGCACCCAGAAGTACGCCTTGCAGAAGGAAGCCGACGATCGATTGATCGCGAGCCTCCGCGACGACAACAAGATGCTCCGCGAGGAGCTCGAGGAAGCCCGCGCCGAGGGCTCTTCCTCGCAATCGCTGATCGACGAGCAGAAGCGGCTCGCCGCTGACGCGCTCGCCGAACGCGATCGCCTGAAGGGCGAGCTCGACGCCGCTGCCGCCAAGCGCGCCAGCGAAGCCGAGGAGCTCAATCGCAACAACAAGCTCGCCGGCGTCACCTACTCGCAGGTCCCCGGTGGCATCATGATCACCGTCGACAACGAGGTGACCTTCGATTCCGGCAAGGCCGACATCTCGGGACAGGGGCAGCGCACGCTGCGCGAGCTCTCGAAGGTGATCAAGCAGCGCTACCCGAATCGCCGCGTGTGGGTGAAGGGGCACACCGACGACACGCCGATCGTGAAGTCGGGCTTCAAGTCGAACCTGCACCTCTCGGTCGCGCGCTCGCTCAGCGTCATCGAGTTCCTGAGCGAGAAGTGCGGCGTCAGCGACGACGACCTCGTGTGCGTGGGGCACGGCGAGTTCTCGCCGGCGGTGAGCGCGAAGTCCGATGTCGCGCGCGCGAAGAACCGGCGCGTCGAGCTGCTCGTCTCGAGCACCGAATAGCCTCGAGGCTCTCGAGAGCGAGCTCAGCGCTCGCTCGTGCGCGGGCGGCCGCACCCAGGGGGGTGTGCGGCCGCCCGCGTGCACTTCCGTGCGTAGATTGACTTCTCCGGCAGCTTGCTAGAATCCGCCGGCACATCCCAGGCTCCTCGCGAGCCTCGCGCGCCGGGCGGAAGAGCGCTCGGCCTCCACGTGGGCTACTGCGTGACGGAGCCGCACCTCGCGGCGGTGTCTCCACCGCTGCGGGGAAAACCCCTTCGCGGCACAGCCGACGAGGTCCGCATGAGCAGCCCGGCCAGCGCAGCCCGCAACGTCGCCTTCATCGGTCACAGCGGAACGGGGAAGACGACGATCGTCGATCACCTGGCCCACCACATGGGCGTCGGCTCGAGGCTCGGGAGCGTCGACAACGGTACCTCGATCAGCGACTTCGAGACCGAGGAGCTGGAGCGCAAGCACTCCTTCCGCGCGACGGTGATCCACGCGTCGCACGCCGGCCGCGAGCTGAACCTCGTCGATTGCCCCGGCTATCCGGACTTCGTGGGCGAGGTGATCTCCGCGCTCTCGGCCGTGGAGGTCGCCGCCGTGGTGGTCTCCGCGGCGAGCCGCGTCACCTTCAGCACGCGCACGCTCTGGAAGCTCGCTGGGGAGGCGGGCGTCGGCCGGCTGATGATCGTCACCCGCAACGACGCCGAGAACACCGATTTCGAGACCTTGCTCGCCGAGATCCAAGAGGTCTTCGGCGACAAGTGCGTGCCGGTGAGCTTCCCCGACGGCAACGGTCACGACTTCAAGGCCGTGATCGATGCTCTGGATCCCGCGGCGGCCCCCGAGGCGTTCCGCCCGCGCGCCCAGGCTTACTATGCGACCCTCGTCGAGCGTGTTGCCGAATCCGACGAAGCGCTGATGACCGCCTTTCTCGATCAGGGCGAGCTCCCGCGCGAGACCGTGCTGGCGAGCCTGCCGAAGGCGATCGCTTCCGGCGCCGTCGTACCGCTGCTCACGGTGGGCGCGCGCGAGGATCGCGGCATCGAAGGCCTGATGCGCTTCCTGGAGCTGCACCTTCCCTCGCCGCTCGACTTCCCGCCGCGCACGGCGACGAAGGACGGCCAGGCGGTGGCGATCGCGCCTCGCGAGGACGGGCCCGCGATCCTGCAGGTCTGGAAGGTGGTCACCGACATGCACGTCGGGCGCATCACCTACCTCCGCGTGCGCTCGGGCGTCCTGCGCGGCGATGCGCAGATCTACCCCAAGGGCGCGCACAAGCCGGTGAAGCTGCACGGGATCAACGTGGCGCGAGGAAGGGAGGGGCTGAAGCACGTGGATGCCGCGCCTCCCGGCAGCCTGATCGCGATCACGAAGATCGAGGACTTCGTCCTCGGCACGACGGTCGGTACCGAAGCCGAGCTACCGCAGGTCACTCCTCCGCGCTTTCCGCATCCGTGGACGGCGCTCTCCGTGAGGCCGAAGAGCGCGCAGGACGAGACGAAGCTCGCGGAGGGCATGCGCCGTCTCGTGGTGGAGGATCCGTGCTTCCACGTGCGACGCGAAGAGACGACGCACGAGATGCTGCTCGAGGGGCTCGGCGACCTGCACTTGCAGATCATGATCGACCGCCTGAGGCATCGTGCGAAGGTAGAGGTCGAGACGCATCTGCCGCGCATCCCGTACAAGGAGACCGTGCAGGGCAAGGCCGAAGGGCACTACCGCCACAAGAAGCAGTCGGGAGGACGTGGCCAGTTCGGCGAGGTCTTCCTCCGCGTGATGGCGAAGCCTCGCGGCAGCGGCTTCGAGTTCATCGACTCGGTCGTCGGCGGCTCGATCCCGCGCAACCTGATCCCCGCCGTGGACAAAGGGATCCGCGAAGGCCTCGCCCGAGGGCCGATCGCGGGCTGCGAGGTCATCGACGTGGCCGTCGAGCTCTACGACGGCAAGTACCACGATGTCGACTCGGACGAGGCGTCCTTCAAGCTCGCGGGGCGGCGCGCCTTCTTCGAGGGCTTCCTCAAGGCCCGGCCGGCGCTCCTCGAGCCGATCTACGAGCTCGAGATCCGCGTGCCCTCGCGCTTCCTCGGCGACATCACGAGCGATGTGAACACGAAGCGCGGTCGCATCCAGGGCATGGACACCGATGGGGACATCCAGATCATCAAGGCGCACCTACCGCTCTCGGAAGTGCAGACCTACTCCACCCAGCTCCGCTCGATCACGGCGGGGGAGGGGAGCTACGCGATGAGCTTCGTCGGGTACGAGACCGCTCCTCCGCAGGTGCAGGAGAAGGTGAGCTCCGCCTACAAGCATCCGGAGGAAGCGGAGTGAAGCGCGGCGAAGTCTGGTCCGCCGCTTAGCGGCTCTTGTCGCTAGTCATCCGGTAGAGCGAGCCGGCGTCCGAAAGGGCGCCGGCTCGCTCTCTTTGCCGCCGCCGTTTTCGGAGCGCGAGCTCGGCGCCGTCTCGAGCTGAGCTCGCCCGGGCTCAACCCGCACGAGTCGAACGCCGATAACGCACGAGATAGACCGTGCGCATCCCCCCTCCGCCGCAGCGGCGGAGCATGCGCGTCGACTCCGGACATCCTGCGGCGAGGCGGACCGATGATCTCGATGGAAGACCTGCTCTCCACCCTGGTGGAGCGAGGCGGCTCGGACCTGCACATCTCGGTGGGCTCCTCGCCTCGCATCCGAGTCGATGGCCGATTGATCGAGACCGAGTACGCGCAGCTCACCAGCGAGGTCGCGCAGAAGCTCATCTACTCCGTGCTCACCACGGAGCAGATCGCGCGCTTCGAGTCGACTTGGGAGCTCGACTGCTCGTTCGGCTTCGCAGGCTTCGGGCGCTTCCGCACGAACGTCTTCCTACAGCGCGGCACGGTGGCTGCCGTGCTCCGCATGATCCCGTTCGAGGTCTACAACTTCGACCAGCTCGGCCTGCCGCGCCGGGTCTGCGAGGAGATCTGCATGCTGCCGAAGGGCCTGGTGCTGGTCACCGGCTCCACGGGGAGCGGCAAGTCGACGACCCTCGCCTCGATGATCAACTACATCAACGAGATGCGTCACGGGCACATCGTCACGATCGAGGACCCGATCGAGTTCCTGCACCGCAACCGCAACTGCCTCGTGAATCAGCGCGAGGTCGGCAGCGATACCCGCTCCTTCGGCCCCGCGCTGCGATCGGTCCTGCGCCAGGATCCCGACTACGTCCTCGTCGGCGAGATGCGCGACATGGAGACCATCGAGGCGGCGATGACGCTGGCCGAGACCGGTCACCTCACCTTCGCGACGCTGCACACCTCGGACACGATCCAGACGATCAACCGCATCATCGACGTCTTCCCCGCCCATCAGCAGCAGCAGATCCGCACCCAGCTCAGCTTCACGCTGCAAGCGGTCGTCTGCCAGCAGCTCGTGCAGCGCGCGAACCAGCGCGGTCGCGCCCTCGCGGCCGAGGTGCTGGTGGTGAACGCCGCGGTGCGGAGCCTGATCCGCGAGAACAAGGCGCACCAGATCTACTCGATCATCCAGACCGGCGGCCGTCAGGGCATGAAGACGATGAACCAGTCGCTCGCCGATCTCTACCGTTCGAACCAGGTGGGCTACGAGGACGCCTCGTCGGTCTCGCCCGATCCCTCGGAGTTCGCGCGCCTGCTGAACCGCGGCGCCTAGTCGGAGGATCCTGCGTTGGTTGCGATCGGTGTATCACGGCGCTTCCGCGACATCCTCGTCAAGGCGGGGGTCTTGGCGGAGGACATCGCGATCTCCATGGCGGCGCGTGCCGACCAGGAGAAGAAGTCGTTGGTCACGCTCCTCCTCGAGGAGAAGGTGGTCGACGAAGGGGCGCTCATCGCGGCGATCGCCCGTGCGAGCAATATCCCGCCCATCGACCTGGCCCGTGTGCAGGTCGAAGACGAATGCCTGCAGATCATCAACCGCGAGACCGCGCTGCATCACGGCGTGTTCCCGGTGGCGAAGGCCGGTGATGTTCTCACGGTCGCAGTCGCTGACCCCTTCAACGTCGTCAAGCTCGACGATCTGCGCCTCATCACGCAGTGCACGTTGCGCCCCGTCGTGTCGACCGACAAGTCGATCCGCGACGCGGTGGAGAAGGCCTTCAAGCTCGCCGAGCGGCAAGTCGAGAAGATGCTCGAGGGGATCGAGGGGGACTCGATCTCGGCGGAGGCGGCGGAGGATGAGCGCGCCGAGAGCTACGACATCTCGGACGTGAACTCCGAGGACGCGCCTGTCGTCAAGGTGACCAATGCCATCATCGCGATGGGCCTCAAGATGGGGGCGAGCGACATCCACATGGAGCCGTACGAGAAGCGCTTCCGTGTGCGCATGCGCGTCGACGGAGTGATGCGCGAGTGCCCGAAGCAGCCGCCGAAGGCCCTGCAGAACGGCATCATCTCGCGCGTCAAGATCATGTCCCGGCTGGACATCGCCGAGCGCATGAAGCCCCAGGACGGCAAGTTCCAGATCAAATACGAGCGCCGCCAGATCGACTTTCGCGTGTCGACCCTGCCCATCGTCCACGGCGAGAAGATCGTCATGCGCGTGCTCGACACGGGCAAGATGAACTTGGCGCTCGACAGCCTGGGCTTCGAGCCGATCGCTCTGCAGCATTACCGCGACGCCATCAACCAGCCGTACGGGATGATCCTGGTGACGGGGCCTACTGGCTCGGGCAAGTCCACGACGCTCTACTCCGCGGTCCAGGAGATCGCGACGCCCGACATCAACCTGGTCACCGTCGAGGATCCCGTCGAGTACCAGATGGAGGGCATCAACCAGGTGCCCGTCAACCCGAAGCGCGGGATGACCTTCGCCGCGGCGCTGCGCTCGATCCTCCGCCAGGACCCCGACGTGATCCTGATGGGCGAGATCCGCGACAAGGAGACGATCGAGATCGCGGTGAAGGCCGCTCTCACCGGCCACCTCGTGCTCTCGACCCTGCACACCAACGACGCGCCTTCGACCATCACCCGCATGATGGACATGGGCCTCGACCCATTCATGGTCGCTTCGTCGACCACGCTGATCTCGGCGCAACGCCTCCTGCGCAAGCTCTGCGAGCACTGCAAGGAACCGGTGGAGTACCCCGAGGAGCGGCTCCGCGCGATCGGCTTCCTCGACGAGGACTTCCAGAGCGGCCTCAATCTGATGAAGGCCGTGGGCTGCCAGCGCTGCTCCGGGGGCTATCGCGGACGATTCGCGATCCTGGAGACCATGTACATGAGCGAGGCTCTGAAGCGCATGGTCGTGGAGAACAAGCCGGTGCTCGACTTGAAGGCCAAGGCCATCGAGGAAGGCATGCTCACCTTGCGGCGCACCGGAATCCTGAACGCGACGCGTGGGAAGACCACGATCGAAGAAGTCCTGCGCATCACGTCGGGAGACGACTGAGAGAGGGAGTAGGCTACGATGCAGAAGTTCAAGTACGCGGCCAAGGACGCGCGAGGCCAGTCGGTCTCGGGCATGATCACCGCGGGCTCTCAGTCCGAGGCGATCAACGAGCTCCGGCGCCAATCGCTGACCGTGCTCAGCGTGCGCGCGGCGGGAGCCGCCGGCAAGGAAAGCGGTGGGCGGCGCGGCTCGGCCGGAGGCCGCAAGAAGATCGCTCGCCCCAAGGCGAAGAAGGGCGAGCTCATCCTCTTCACGCGTCAGCTCTCCACGATGATCGGCGCGGGCATCCCGCTGCTCGAGGCGCTCGAGATCCTGAACGAGCAGGCCGAGTCGCCCGGATTCAAGCAATGCGTGGGCGGCGTCGTCGAGGAAGTGCGCACCGGCGCCGACCTCTCGTCGGCCCTGCAGCGCTATCCGCGCATCTTCACCGATCTCTACATCTCGATGATCAAGGCGGGCGAGGTCTCCGGTCAGCTCGACCTGATCCTCGTGCGCCTCGCCGAGTACCTCGAGGCCGCCGATGCGCTGCGCCGCGAGGTCAAGTCGGCGATGACCTATCCGGTCATCTCGCTCGTGCTGGTCTTCGGCATCGCCGGCTTCCTCATGATCGGGATCGTGCCGTCGTTCAAGCCCGTGTTCACCTCGCTCGAGATCGAGCTCCCCGCCCTCACCAGCATGGTGATGGATACGGCGGACTGGATGAAGAACAACGTGCTCGCGATGTTCGGCATCATCGCCGGCTTCTTCTTCGCCTTCTCCGCCTTCAAGAAGAGCGCGCGCGGCAAGGCGTTCCTCGATGCCTTCTACCTGCGCGTTCCGATCTTCGGACCTCTGATTCGCAAGATCGCGCTCTCGCGCTTCTCCCGAACCTTCTCGACCCTGATCAAGAGCGGCGTCCCGATCCTGGCGGCGATGGACATCGTCGGCGTCACCTCCGGCAATGCCGTGGTGAGCAAGGCGATCGATCATGCCAAGGTCTCGGTGCGGTCCGGGGAGACGCTCTGGCGTCCGCTCTCGGAGTCGCCGGTGTTCCCGCCGATGGTCACCAAGATGATCGCGATCGGCGAGAAGTCCGGCGCCCTGGAGACCCTGCTCGAGAAGATCGCCGTCTTCTACGACGAGCAGGTCTCGGCGGAGGTGAAGAGCCTCACCTCGATGATCGAGCCCATCATGATCTCGGTCATGGGCTTCATCGTGGGGACCATCGTCCTCGCGGTCTTCCTGCCGATCTTCAAGCTGCAGGAGAAGCTGGCGACCGGCTAATTCCAAAAGGAAACGGTCCGAAGCGCCGATGAGGCGCATGGAGCGGGGAGTGGCGCGGCGGCGACGTCGGCACTCCCCGCGGCCGTCCTTGCGGCTTCGGTTCAGGGACGGGAACGACCAGCGGAGGAGATGAGATGCAGGCTTCCAACAAGCGCCGCGTCGTGCTCTACAGCACGACCGCGCTGACCTTGAGCGGGCTCGTCTACGGTGGATTCGTCTACCGCTCGAAGCCCGACGTCCAGACGCTGCTCTCCTGCGCTGCCCCGCAGCTCAGGGTGGGCATGCTCGATCACGCCGAGACCTTCGTGCGCCAAGCGCTGGAGGAGGAGCCGGACAACTTCGAGGGCCTGACCATGCTGGCCGCGATCTACGAGGGCCGCGGCCGGAAGGAGGAGGCGCTCGCGCTGTACCATCAGCTCCTGCCCCGATCGAAGGCGCTCGGCATGGAGCCCGAGCTGCAAGTCGGCATCGCGCGTCTCGAGATGAACGAGGGCGAGCATGCCAAGGCGCTGCAGCGCTTGGATGGCGTGAAGGCCGAAGAGGTCGACACGCGCTGGAAGACCTGCGTCCTGCGCGCCCATTGCCTGAAGGCGCTCGGGCGCCTCGACGAAGCGGAGTCCGCGGTGCAGACGGCGGAATCGGTGGCCGGCTCCAACTGGAGCTCGGCGCGGCTCCGCACGGAGCTCGGCCTCGCCGCTCCGCAAGCGCAGGGCCAAGCCGAAGTCGCCACGGATTCGTCTGCCGCCACTCAAGCAGCCGCGCCCAACGGTCGATAAGTACACGTGAGCGAGCACGCCGCTTGCGGCGTGTGCGCAGAAAAGGACGAGACCTTTCTCTCGGGGATCGATCCCACAGCGGATCGAGAAGCTGTAAACAGCCTCCACGTCGTTGGAGACATTCAGGAGAACCGAAAAGACATGCGTAGGGACCAAGGCTTCACCCTGATCGAGCTGATGATCGTCGTTGCCATCATCGCCATCATCGCCTCGATCGCGATTCCGAACCTCCTCTCGGCGCGCCTCACCGCGAACGAGACGGCTGCCATCTCGACGCTGCGCAACCTGGCGTCGTCGCAGTCCCAGCTGCAGGCCTCCGGCGCCATCGACGTCGATGGCGACGGCGCGGGCGAGTACGGCTTCTTCGGCGAGCTCAGCGGTGGCGTCAGCCTCCGCGGCACGACCTCGACGGTCAATCCGCCCGTTCTCTCGGCGGCCTTCCGCGCGATCAACAACGGCGTCGTGACCCGCTCGGGCTACAACTTCGCCATCTACCTCCCCGATGACGCGGGTGTCGGTGTCGCGGAAGAGGCCACCGGTGGCGCTCCGACGGCGACCGACTGGGACGCGGCTGCTGACTTCTGCGAGACGACCTGGTGCGCGTACGCCTGGCCGATCAACCGCGGCAACTCGGGCAACCGTACCTTCTTCGTGAACCAGCAGGGCGACACCCCTGGCCTGCCAGAACCGCGTCGCTCTCTACACGACGGGCACCGCCCCGAACCCGGACGCCGCGTTCGTCGCCGGCAGCTCGCCGAACCAGATCACTGGCCTCGTCGCTGCCAACTCGACGGGCAACGATGGCGAGTCCTGGGTGGTCGTGCAGTAAGCACGAAGATCTAAGGCGGGCGGTGAAAACCGCCGAAGCAGAGGTGGTCGGCGCGAGCCGGCCACCTCTGCGCCTTTTCCTGCCTCGTGCGCGGAGAGAGAACTCGCCATCACCGAAGAGGACCCGATCCGTGACCAGCCTCATCGACAGCCAGGCGCCGATCCAAACGCTCCGTCCGCAGCCTTCGCGTCGCGCGCGCACGCCGCTGCGCACCAAGGTCCAGCGCGTCTCGATCGTGATCCCGGCGCTCGACGAGGAGCCGGCGATCGGCTCGGTCCTGGAGCGCATCGCGCGCGTGCGCTCGGCCCTCCGCGAGCAGGGCTACCGCTTCGAGGTGCTGGTCATCGACGATGGCTCGCGCGACGGCACGGCGCGCATCGCTCGGCAGAACGGGGCACGCGTGATCTCGCATCCCAACGCGCTCGGCAACGGCGCCGCGGTGAAGCGGGGGATCCGCGCCGCGAAGGGCGACGTCATCCTGCTGATGGACGCCGATGGGCAGCATCCGCCGGAGCGCATCCCGGAGCTGCTCGCGGGCATGCAGACGCACGATCTCGTGGTCGGCGCACGCGGCGGCACGGGGCACGGCAAGCACAAGCGCTGGGCGAACCGCATCTACAACGGCCTGGCGACCTGGGTGGTGGGGAAGCCCATCCCGGATCTCACCAGCGGCTTCCGCGCCGCGCGCGCCGACGTGATGAAGCGCTTCTGCTACCTGCTCCCGAACACCTTCTCGTATCCCACCACCATCACCCTCGCGTTCTTCCGCGCGGGCTACGCGGTGAAGTACATCCCGATCGAGGCCGCGCATCGCGAAGGGAAGTCGAAGATCAAGCTGCTGAAGGACGGCTCGCGCTTCTTCCTCATCATCGCGAAGATCGCGACCTTCTTCGCGCCGCTGCGCGTGTTCGGGCCGCTCTCGCTCTTCATCGCCGGACTCGGCGTGTTCAACTACGCCTACACCTACCTCACGCAGGCGCGCTTCACGAACATGAGCGTCGTGATGCTGATCCTGGCGGCCATGACGCTCGGGCTCGGGCTCATCTCCGAGCAGATCGCTGCGCTGCGTTTCCAGCACAGCGAAGAGGAGTGAGCCGCGCGTCATGCGCTTGCTCCTCTTCGGCAACTTCCCGAGCTGCCCCGGCTACACGCGGAATCGCGTGATCCTGCGCGCGCTCGGCTCGAGCGGGATCGAGTGCGTGCGCGCGCACGAGCCGCTCTTCGAGGACGCGCAGAGCCGCAAGGCCGCGGCGAGCTCTCCCTTGCGCATGCTCGGCCTGGGGGCGCGCGCGGCGCGCAGCGTGCGCGACTTGCGTCGACGCTACGAGGCCGCCATCGAGGGCTGCGATCTCGTCTTCGTCGGCTACGGCGGCATCGGCGATCAATCCTTGGCGCGCCGGCTCGACCGCGAGCGAAGGATCCCGCTCGTGGTGGATGCGTTCCTCTCGCTCTACGAGACGGCGGTGCTGGATCGGCGCCTCTACGCCGAGGGCTCTCTGCGCGCGCGCTGGATGCGGCGCCTCGATCGGCAGGTCGCGGAGCGCGCGGAGCTCTCGCTCGTCGACACGACGAGCACCGCGCGCTTCCTCAGCGAGCTCACCGGCCTCGAGCTCGGGCGCTGGAGCGCGCTCCCGGTCGGCTCGGAGCTGCGGCCGCAAGCGCCGGCTCCGCCGAGCAAGCTGCTGCGCGGCATCTTCGTCGGCACCGGGATCCCGCTGCACGGAACGAGCGTCCTGCTGCGCGCGACGCAGATCGTGGAGCGCAGCTCGCAGCCCTTCGAGCTCCGCTTCGTCGGCGGAACGGCGGGCGATCGCGAGCTCGCGCGCGAGCTCGGGCTGCGCAGCGTGCGCTTCGTCGACCGCTTCGTGGGCCCAGCCGAGCTCGAGGACCTGCACGCGGTGAGCGACTTCGCCTGCGGCATCTTCGATTCCGGTCCGAAGGCCGCGCGCGTCGTTCCCTGCAAGGTCTACGATGCGCTCGCCGCCGGGCGCATGGTCGTCACCGCCGAGACGCCGGCCGCGCTCGAGCTGCTCGGGCGCTCGCCTGCGCTGAGCTACGTCCCCGCCGGCTCGCCGGAGGCGCTCGCCGCGGCGCTGCTCGAGCTCGCCCGGCGCGATCTTCCGGCCGCGGGAGCGGCCGCGCAGGCGCTCTTCGAGGAGCGCTTCTCGATCGCCCGCATCGGCGCCGAGCTGCGCCAGCGCTTCGCCGCCCTGATCGGAGAAGGAACGCACGCGCGAAGCGCGTGACTCCTCCGCTCCGCGTGCGTTCGTAGGGCGAGCTCCGCATGCGCAGGCACCCGCGGAGCGCTCTCGCGTCTTGGCGCTGCGCGCGCCGGATGCCATCCTCGCGCGCAGATGCTGGACGAACCCCTGACGCAGCTACCCGGCTTGGGCCAGAAGCGGGCGGCGATCCTCGGTGAGCGCCTCGGCCTGAAGCGCGTTCGCGACCTGCTCGAGGTCGCGCCGCGCAGCTACGTCGCGCCGACCCGGCGCTTCGCCCTCGGAGGAGAGCTCCGCGACGGCGCGGTGCACGCGATCGAGGGCCGCGTCGTGCAGTGCGCCCCGCGGCGCGGCGGGCGCGGCGTGCATCGCACCGAGCTGCTGCTCGAGCTCCCCGACGGCGTGCGCGTGTGCACGACGCTCTTCAACCAGCCGTGGATCGCCCGCAGCGCCGCGCCGGGGACGTCCATGCGCCTCTCCGGCACCGCCGTCGCGGGGCGCTTCTGGAAGCTCGACAAAGCGCGGGTGTTGGACGCCGACGACGGCCCGGAGCAACGCGCCGGCCTGCGCCCGCGCTACCCGCAGCTCGCCGGCGTCCCGCGCCGCGCGCTGCGGCGGTGGATCGGCGTCGCGCTCGAGGAGATCGCGGACGAGGCCGTGCCGAGCGCCGTGCCGCCGCAGCTCGAAGCGGAGCTCGGGCTGCCTTCGCGCGCAGCGGCGCTGCGCGCGCTGCACGCGCCGGGCGACGAAGGCGAAGCCGAGCGCGCGCGTCGGCGTCTCGCGCTGGAAGAGCTCTGCCGCTTGCGACGGCGCATCACGCTCCCCGCGCGCGAGGCGCAGACGGTCGAGGCGCTGCGCATCGATGCGGCGCTCGAGGCGCGGATCCGGGCGCGCATGCCGTTCCGTCCGACCGCGGATCAGGATCATGCGATGGCCGCGGTGCGCGCCGATCTCGCGCGCACGCGTCCGATGGCGCGCTTGCTCATCGGCGACGTCGGGACCGGCAAGACCGCGGTCGCGCTCTACGCGCTGCTCGGCGCGATCGGCTGCGGTCGCCAGGGCCTGCTCCTCGCGCCGACCGAGGCGCTCGCGCGACAGCACTTCGAGACCGCGCAGGCGTGGCTGCGCGGCAGCCGCGTGAAGTGCGCGCTGCTCCTCGGCGGCGGCGCGCGCGGCGAGCGCCGGGCGGCCTCGCGCGGCGAGCTCGATCTGGTCGTGGGCACGCACGCGCTGCTCTCGTGCGCGCCGTTCCGTCGCGCGGGCCTGCTCGCGATCGACGAGCAGCATCGCTTCGGCACCCGGCAGAAGTCGCGCCTCCACGAGCTGACCGGCGGCGCGCATGTGCTCTCGATGTCGGCGACGCCGATCCCGCGCACCTGGATCCACGCGCTGTGGGGCAACCTCGAGGTGTCCTGGCTCACGACGCGGCCGCCGGGGCGTCAGCCGGTGGAGACGCAGGTGCTCGCGCACGGCGAGCGCGAGCAAGCGCTCGCCGCGCTTCGCGACGCCCTCGCGCGCGAAGGTCGCGGGCTCTGGATCTGCCCGCGGGTCCGCCGCGGCGAGGAAGGCGCTGCCGCGGCCGTCGAGAGCGCGCGGGAGCGCCTCGCCGAAGCGCTGCCCGGGCGACGCCTCGCCGCGCTGCACGGCGGCGCGGGCGCCGAGCGGATCGCCGAGGTCGTGCGCGCGTTCCGCGAGGGCGAGCTCGACCTGCTCGTCGCGTCGAGCTTGATCGAGGTCGGGATGGACTTCCCGGCGGCGACCTGCCTCGTGATCGAGGACGCCGACCGCTTCGGCCTGGTGCAGCTCCATCAGATGCGGGGCCGCATCGGGCGTGGGCAGCGCGAGGCGCGTGCGATCCTGCTCTCGAAGAGCGACGAGCCCGCCGAGCGCCTGCGCTTCCTCGAGCAAGAGCGCGAAGGGCGGAACGTCGCCGCGCGCGATCTGGTCGAGCGCGGCCCCGGCGAAGTGCTCGGGCTGCGGCAGCACGGATGGAAGCGAGGGCGCTTCTTCGGCGGGCGGAAAGACCTCGATCTGCTCGAGGCCGTCTCGCGCGCCACCTTTCCCAGCGCGGCCACCCTCTCGTAGTCTCTGCGACCCGCACGCCCCCGCGGCTCGAGTCCTCTCCTTCCTGCGCACCTCGCGGGGAATCCCATGCCACGCACGCCTCGCTCCGTCTGCTCACTCGTCGCGCTCGCGCTCGCCGCGCCGCTGTTCGCGCGCGGCGCGCAGGACCTGCCTCCGCCGAAGCAGGATCCTCCCGCGCCCGCGCCGGCCGGCGGGGATCCTGCGCCCGAGCCGCTGAGGAAAGACCTCGGCGAGCCGAAGGTGGAGCGAGGCAAGGCCGGGCCCGATCTCGTGATCCCCGTGAACACGCGCCAGCCGAGCGGCCGGACCGCGCAGAAGCGCCGGCCCGACCTCCCGGATGCTCCGGCTCGCGCGAGCTCGGCAGCGCCGGCGCCGCGCACCGCGCGGCCGGCGGCTTCGGACGGGACCGCCGCGTCGCGCGCTTCCATCTCCGAGGCGAGCTCCGAGCGCCTCGTCGAGTCGCTGGCGACGCGCAAGCGCATCGATGACGAGGAAGGGCAGCGCGTGCGCGCCGAGCTCGCCGCACGAGGCGCCGAAGCGGGCGCGGCGCTCCGCGCGGGGCTGGCGACGAAGCGCTCCGAGGCGGCGGTGGTGCTCGCCGAGCTGCTCTTCCCGATCGCGGGAGCGGAAGATCTCGCCCTGCTGCATCGGCGCGCGCTCGAGGGCCTGACCGCGACCGGAGCCAAGCGCTTCGCGGCTGGCTTCGCCGCGGCCGAGCCCGAGCGCAGCGATTGGATCCTCGCCTGGTTCGATGCCGCGAATCCGAACCTGCGCGCCGAGGCCGAGCGCCAAGCGATCGCGCGCGAGCTCGCGCTCGAGCCGTTCCGCGAGCGTCTGGCGCATGCGCATCCGGAGGTGCGCCGGCGTGCGCTGCGCGTGCTCGAGCAGCGCCGCGATCCCGCGCTCGCGAGCGCGGCGCTCCGCCTCCTCGACGACGAGAGCCCGCCGACCGCTCAGGCTTGCGCCGCGCTGCTCGTCGCGCACGGCGGAGCCGCCGAATGGGAGCTGCTCGCTGCACGCGTGCGCGCCTTCTCGTACGACCGCGCTTGGGGGCGCGCGATCGCCGCGTTGCTCGAGGAGGAAGCGGCGAGCGCCGTGGCCTTGCTGGCGCTCGAGGACCTGGGGGGGTGTGCGGCCGCCTTCTCGCACGAGAATGTCTTCATCGCCGCGGCGGGCGCGGCGGCCGTGGGCGCGATCGGGCTGCGCTGCGACGACGAGCGCGCGACGCTGTGGCTGCGCGAGCGCGTGCCGCATCTCCTGGTGCGCGCGATCGCCGGCGAGGTCGGTTATTCGGAGTTGCCTCTGCTCCGCCCCGCGCTGCTGCGCTTGCTGCGGCGCATGAGCGGCGTGGACCTCGGCGAGGACGGCGCCGCTTGGAAGACGTGGTGGGGGCGCGTCGGCGGCAGCTTCACGCCGCGGCGCGAGTTCTTCGTCCTCGATCCCGCCGCGCTGGGCGAGCTCGAGCTGCACACGACCTACGCCGCGGGCGAAGTCGCTCGCGAGCTCGCGTTCGCGCAGCTCTCCGACGGTGTGCTCGCCTCCACGGTCAGCGCACCGCAGCGCCGCTGGCTCGACGCGGCGGAGATGCGCGCTCTCCACGACGAGATCGCCCTCGCGGGCATCGCGCGCGCCGAATGGCCGGCCGGGCGCTTTGGCGAGAGCGGCGAGGAGCGGCGCTCGATCGAGCTGCGCCGCGGCGCGAGCACGAAGCGCATCGACGGCAGCCCGCGCTCGGGCGATGCGCGTTGGGATCGCTTGTGCGCCGCCGTAGCTGCGCTCGAAGAACGCACCGCGTGGCAGCCCTATCTCGATGCCCAGCGCTTCGCGCGCTTCGCCGATCTCCACGCCGCGGAAGCGGCGTGGTGGAGCGCTGCGCACGCGCCGAACGAGCGTCGCGCTCGACTGCGCGGGCTGATCGCCCACGCGTTCGACGACCTCGATCCCGCGCTCGCGTGGGACGCCTACGACGAGCTCGAGCGCGCGCTGCCGAGCGGCGAAGTGCTCGAAGCCGAAGCCGCCGCGGCGTTGCTCGCCTTCGTCGGCGTCGAGGCGCCGCTCGATCCGCTGCGCCGCGCGGTCGTCGAGCTCGTCGCGAAGCGGGGCGCTCCCGGCGTGATCGAGGACGTGAAGACGATCTTCGCGCTGCGGCCCGCTCGACAAGAGGAGCGCCTCGCGCTCGGCAGCGTCCTCGCCAGCGCGGGACCCGACGCGGTCCGCGCCGCGCTGCTCGATCCGCGGCCGCCGGTGCTCGCCGGCGCGGCCGAGGCCGCGCCCGTGCTCTCCGCCGAGCCGCCGCTCTCGCGGCTCTTCGAGCTCACTCGCCACGGCACGGCTCAAGTGCGCTTGGCCTCGATCCGCGCGCTCGGCAGGCTCGGTGCCGAAGCCTCCTCGGGGCCGCTGATCCAGATCTTCGAGCGCGCGGAGATCTCCGAGCGCCTCGAGGCCGCGGAAGCTCTGGCGCGGCTCGCGACGCCTTCGTCGCTCGCCGCGCTCTCGCGTGCGCTCGCGAGCGACGATGCGCTGGTTCGGCGCGCCATCTTCCAGGGCTTCGCGGAGAGCGACGCGGTCGCCGCGACGCTCGCGCTCGCGAGCTTCGCGGTGGGTAGTGGCGGGGCTTCCGCCGACGGGTTGCGTGCGCGCGCCGCTTGCCTCGACAAGCCGCTCGATCAGATCCGCTCGGTCTGCGGCAGCCTCGCCGAGGCGACGGAGACGCGCCGCGCAGCGGCGTTGCTCTGGGCCGAAGCGCTCGATGCGGCGGCGTTGCCGCTGCTGCTCCAGGTGCTGGAGGAGACGCCTGACGACACCGGCGTGATCCAGGCCTTGAGCTGGCTCAGCTGCCGCAGCTTCACGCCGACCACGGCGCTCGCGGAGGCGCGGCGCTTCGCCGAAGCACACGTCGGGGAGAGCGCGCAACTCTGGTTCGCCCGCGCCTGCGAGGAGAACGCTCTGCCGCTCCCCGAGCGCGGCGAGACGCTGCGCAGCTCGCCGTCGAGGCGCACCCTCGAGGCGCTCTGCGACGTGCTGCAGAGCGGCGCTCCCGAGCTGCGCATGCATGCCGCGCGCTATCTCCGCGAGGCGCTGGGCGAAGACCTGGGCTACGTCACCTTGGTCACCGATCCGCCGACCTGCGAGCGCATCGCTCGCTCTTGCCGCCGGCTGCTGCGGGAGCGCTCGTAGAGCCGTGCGCTCCCGCGCCGTCCTCGCGCTCGTGCTCGGCGCGAGCGCCGGCGAAGAGCCGGCGTCGCCCGCGCACACGTCGCTGCGTCTCGAGGTCGTGGGGGAGCGCTGCGCGCTGCGCGTCGAGCTGCCTCCCTCGGCGGTCGACGTCGCGCTCGTCTGCGGCGCGGAGCTGCTCGAGCGCCCGTGGAGCGGCGCGGGAGACGAGCGGCTCGCCGTCGCCCTCGACGCCGATGGGCTGATCCCGCTCCGGCCGATCGCGGGAGGAGAGCGCGAGCACGGCGTCGATCTCCCGCTCTCTGCGGTGCGCACCTCGCTCGGTCCGCGCGGGCGCTACGTCCAAGCGCGCTGGCGCTCCGCCGACGGCGCTTGGGCGCTTGGCCGCGCGTCGCATCTGCGCGCGACGGAGCAGAGCACGGGAGCCGGGGCGCTCGCGCTCGCGCCCGCGCGGCGCGTCGCGGCGCAGCGCGCAGCACCCGCGTGGCTCGCGCTGCTCGGCGCGCTCGCAGCAGCCCTCGTCGTCGGCGGCGCGCTGCGCACTTCGCGCCGCGCACCCACTGCTCGCGTGCTCGTTGGTGCGTTCGCGGCCTTGCTCGTGCTGGCGCTGCTCTCGAGCGCTCCGCGCGCGTGGCGCGAGCTCGACGATCTGCGCTGGCGCCCCGAGCCGGAGTTCTCGACCTTCCTCGCCCGGGTCGCGACGCGCGCGCTCGCTCTCCCGCCGGAAGTTCTCGTGCAGGTGGACGGCCCTCCCGCTCTGCGATGCCGCGCGGTGGACGCCTTGCCGACCGCGCGCCTGGCGCATCGCCTGGAACCGGCGCGCCGCGCCGCCCGCCTCGGTCCTGCGCTCGAGCCCACTGGCGAAGAGGTCGAGCTCGAGCGCTGGGGCGACTGGACGCTGCTCGCGCCGCGCGGCGCGCTCGCTCCGCGATGAGCGCTCCGCTGCTCGAAGCGGCAGGCGCGCTGACGCCGCTGCTCGCGGCGCTCGGTCTCGGCCTCCTCGTGCAACGCGCGCTGCGCTGTGATGCGGAGACGCGCGCCGCGGCCGGTGGTCTCCTCGGCGCGCTCTGGCTCGGCCTCTGCGGCATCGATCTGCTCCTCGAGCTGCTCTGGTCCTGCGCTCCGGCGCTCTGGCGCTCCGGTGCTCTCGCCTTGCACGGCGTCGGGCTCGCGTGCGCGATCGCCGCTCTCGCGCAGGGAGCACTCGTGGCGCAGCGCGCAGGCGCGCTCGTGCGGCGCTGCTGGAGCGCGGCGCTGCCGGCCGCGGCCGTCGTGGCGCTCCTCGCGCTCGTACCGCTCGCGACCTCCGGTCTCGCGGGTGTCGACGCGCTCGAGGTCTATCGGCTGAAGGCCCGCGCGCTCGACGAAGGCACGCTGGACGAGCTCGCCCCGCGCACCCTCGGCGCTTCGCATCCGCTCTTCGTTCCCACCGCGGTCGCCTGGCACGCGGTGGTGAGCGGCGAGATCTCCGCGGCGGCGCAGATCGGGCTCTCGCTGCTGGCGTGGCTCGTCGCCGCGCGCGTGTGGCTCGGCGTGCTCCAGCGGGCGATCGACACGCGCACCGCGAGCTTCGCGCTCGCGCTCTTCGCGCTCGCTCCTCCGCTGCTCGCGTTGGTGCCGCGGGGCGAAGCCGATCTCCCGCTGCTGGCCAGCGTTCTCGGCGCGGCTGCGTGCTGGAGCCTCGGTACGCCGAGCGCGCGCGCCCTCGCCGTGCTCTTCGCGATCGGCGCGGCCGCCGCGAAGAACGAAGGGCTGGCCTGGATCGCGCTCGGCGGCGTGCTCGGCCTCGCGCGGCGGGAGGGCGGCTCGCGGCACGAGGCACGGCGAGCGTGTCTCGGCAGCGCCGCGCTCGCGGCGCTGCTGATCGTCGCGCTGCGCTTGCCCGCGTTCGTCAGCCGCGCGCGCTGGGGCACCTTCGTCGAGCATCTCGATGGCGTCGATCTCGGCGCGCTCCTCGATCCCGGCTATCTCGTGTTTCGCGGCGGGGTCGTGCTGGAGGAGCTCGGGCGCGCGGGATGGGGGCCCGAGAGCGGCTTCGCGGGCCCGCTCTGGTTCCTCGTCCTCGCGCTCGTGCTGTCCGGTCGAGCGCCTCGAGCGCGCGGACCCGTGCTCCTCGGCGTGGCGTGGATCGCGAGCGTGTTCGCGGGGCTGCTGCTGGGGGGCTACGACGCGCGCTGGCAGACAGGCGTGGCCGCGGCGCGCATCTGGATCCAGGCCTCGCCGTGGCTCGTGCTCGCGCTGGCGCTCTGCGTAGAGCCGCGGGGCGGAGCTCGTGCGGAGCGCGCGCGAGGTGCTGCCGTTGGCTGATGGTCTGGCGCTGGACTTCGCGGCGTTGGTGCGCGGCGTTTCGGCGCTTGGAGCCTCGCTGCGCCAGAGGTTCCAGCACGGCTCGGCAGGTCCCGATGCTGCGGTCGTCTTCCCGTCTTGCTCCCAGCGCCGACCCGCCGGAACTTTCCTCGCGACCTTCTGCTCCGCCCTTCGAGCGCTCAGCGCTGGGCGGCTCGCAGCTGCCCCCCGATAAAAAAATGAGGAGGAGTCGCCACGGCCCTGACGACTCCTCCTGCCGTGCCCACGCTGGGCCCGGCGATTCGTGTTCCATGCGACCGAGCTTCCTCGGCCGCCCACGTGCTACGAGGTCCTCTGTGCGTGAAGTCGCCTTTCTGGGAAAAAGCTGCGGGCGGAGGATCGCCGCCCTCGGCGCCCTGCTCGTCGCGTGCGGGAGCTGCGGCGGCGACGAGCAGCTCGCCGCGCCGTCCGAGCCCTTCGACGAGGCGGTCTTCGTTCCGGCGATCCCCGCGAGCGTTCCGGACGCCGCGCTGCAGCAGATCGCGCGAGCGATCGCGCTGCCGGAGCCGCGTTTGCTCGAGGCCGTGCGCGCCGCAGCGGGCCTCGAGGCTGCGCGCTGGGCGCAGCTGCTCGCCGGCGTCGAGGTGGATCGCGAGCATCCCTACACCCACAAGCCCGACCGCGATGACCTCGGCCGGCATCGTCTGGCTTGGCGCGTGCGCGCTGCCGCCGCGAGCTCGGCCGAGCTCGCGGCCCTCGATGATCTGCGCGCGATCGTGGAGCTCGAGGTCTGGGCCGCCGCCCTCTCGCACATCGCTCCGACGCATGAGCTGCGGGCGAGCGCCCTCGGCGGCACCGCGCTCCCTCCGAATCCCAAGCGCGTCGGCGAGCGCGCCGAGCTCGCGCTCGCGCGGCTCGCGGCGCGCGGCATCTCGTGCGACCGGTGGGAGCCCGTTCGCCGATGGTGCCGCTAGCAGCCTGTTGAAGAAGTCATTCGGGCTCGAGAAGGCGCCTCGGTCGCCCCGCCTTCGTTGCCGGAACCTTGCTGAAACACCCGATTCAGCGCCGGTTCCTGCGCCTCGACGGGACGCCCGATGCATCGTTCTCAGCCTCGAAGCACTTCTTCAACAGGCTGCTAGGGTGAGTCTTCGCCGCACGAGCGCTTGAGCCGCGTGCTTTTGCAGCGCTACAGTACGAGCCCCCGCCGCACGAGCCCCCGCCGCCCCGACCGGCTGCCGGAGGCATCTTCCCTCAGCGAGCTTCGATCAGCGGAACGTGAAGTACCGGGACTACTACCAGATCCTCGGCCTGTCTCGCGGCGCGAGCGAGAAGGAGATCCGCGACGCTTTTCGCAAGCTCGCGCGGCAGTTCCATCCCGATCGCTACGAGAAGGACTCGAAGGAGCAGAAGGCCGCCGAGGAACGCTTCAAAGAGATCACCGAGGCGCACGAGGTGCTCGGCGATCCCGACAAGCGCAAGCGCTACGACACGCTCGGCTCGGACTACGCGCATGGCTCCGACTTCACCCCGCCAGAGGGCTTCGACTTCTCGTCGTTCTTCGGCGGTGGAGCCGGGGGAGGGCGCCGCGCGCGCGGCGGCGCCGCTGGTGGCGGGATGGGCGGCTTCTCCGACTTCTTCCGCACCGTCTTCGGCGGCGGAGGCGAAGCGTTCGGCTTCGGCGGCCAAGCCGGCGGGTTCGCCGGCCAGGCCGGCTACGGCGGCGGCGGCTTCGGCGGGGCGGAGGGCTTCCGCGGAGCGGAGCGCGCGCCGGACACCGAAGGCACGCTCGAGCTCGATCTGCTGGAGGCCTTCCGCGGCGGCAAGCGCTCGGTGAACCTCGGCATCGCCACGGGCGGTGTACGCACCGTCGAGCTCAACGTCCCGGCCGGCGTGCGCGACGGCGCTCGCCTGCGCCTCCGCGGCCAAGGGCGGCCCGCGCAAGCGGGTGCTCCCGCGGGCGATCTTCTCCTCAAGGTGAAGATCCGCGAGGACGGCGCCTTCAAGCTGCAGGGCGACGACGTGGTCACCGAGGTGAAGGTCTGGCCGTGGGAGGTGGTCCTCGGCACGCGCATCGAGGTGCCGACCTTCGAAGGTCGCGCGGAGCTGCGCATCCCCGCGGGTTCCAGCGGCGACGGACGGCTGCGTCTGCGCGGGCAGGGGTGGCCTCGCCCCGGCGGCCAGCGCGGCGACCTCTTCGTCGCGCTGCGCGTCGTCGTCCCGGCGGAGCCGAGCGAGCGAGAGCGCGAGCTCTACGAGCAGCTCGCGGCGCTGCGCCGCGAGCACCCTTGAGCACACGGCTCTCGCTTGCGCTAGACCTCGGTCGGCGCCGAACCGGCCGGCGCCGATCCCGCTTCGGCAGGCGGATGCTCGGCGAGGCGCCGGAGCAACCGGAAGGTGTAGATGCCGAGCTCGTGCCCGTCGCTGAATGCGATGCCGATCGCGTAGTTGCCGATCAAGCGCACGTCCTTCCAGCGGATGTCCGAGGGCGTCTGCTGCCAACCGAAGAGGCGCTCGCCGGTCATCTCGGAGACGCACTTCGCGCACGGGCACGACGCTCGCAGGACGCGCGAGGGGAGCTCCGCGGCGAAGCCGTCGGGCCACTCGAAGCGCAGTCCGCCGGGCTGCCGCTGGATGCGGCGGGGCACATCGCTGCTCGGGCCGCTCATCGCGGGCTCCGCTCGGCGCTGGCGGGGATCGCATCCGGGCGCGCGCCGTGGGTGCAGCGCACGACGGTGTGGATGCCGCCGCGCACGTAGAAGTCACCTTCGACCTCCATCCACAGCGGCTGGGTCGCGGCGACGAGGTCGTCCAGGATCTTGTTGGTCACCGCCTCGTGGAACGCGCCCTGGTCGCGATAGGACCAGAGGTAGAGCTTCAGCGACTTCAGCTCGACGCAGTGGCGGGCCGGCGCATAGCGGATCCGGATCGTGGCGAAGTCCGGCTGCCCCGTCTTCGGACAGAGGCACGTGAACTCGGGGCACTCGAAGCGGATCTCGTAGGGCCGCTCGGGGCGCGGGTTCGGGAAGTTCTCGAGGTTCTGGCTCGGGCGCGTGGACATGCGGTGGTGGGGGGCGCGGTGGCCCGCGCGGGGAGGCGCGGGCTGAGGATTGGCGATTGACCCGCCTGCGGCTGGCCTTATACTCCCGCCCCTCTTGGGACGGCCAGGCTCCGCGTTCACGCGGGATCCTGGCGCCCGGGGCAGATAGCTCAGCTGGTAGAGCACCGCACTGAAAATGCGGGGGTCGCCGGTTCAAGTCCGGCTCTGCCCATCGATATTTGCTGGCCCAACATCTGACGATGTTGGAGCTCGGCTGGCCCAACATCTGACGATGTTGGAGCGCGTTCGGTTTGCTGGCCCAACACCTGACGGTGTTGGAGCGCGTCCGGTTCGCTGGCCCAACACCTGACGGTGTTGGAGCGCGTTCAAGATCGCGCGGCGCTCCCGGACGGTGTTGGAGCGGGTTCGGCTGGCCCGACACCTGACGGTGTTGGAGCGCGATCGGCTGGCCCGACACCTGACGGTGTTGGAGCGATCGGTTTGCTGGCCCAACGGCTGACGATGTGGGAGCGCGTGCGGTGCGGCCTTGCGCTCGTCAGTGGGGTTGGAGCGCGTACCTTGCGGTACTGCGGTCGCTCTTGAGTCTGGAGAGCCGGCCGTGCCGTCTCGCGCTCGCCGGTCGGATTGGGGTAGGTCTGTTCCTGAAGTGCGCTCGCCGGCGGGGTTGGAGAGGGAGGTGCGCGGTGGGGCGGCAATCTGGGTGTGCGCTTGCGTGGGCGGCGGCGGGGGAATAGATCGCGCGGGGTCCTGCGAGGAAGGTCCGCGATGTCCGTGCGCGCGAAGCTGTTCGTGATGATGGTGCTCCAGTTCTTCATCTGGGGCGCTTGGCTGCCGCTGATCTTCGGGTATCTGCCGAGCCTCGGTTTCTCGAAGCTCGAGCAGTCGCTGGTGCTGAACGCGTTCCCGTTCGCGGCGATCGTGGGGCTCTTCTTCAGCAACCAGTTCGCGGATCGGAACTTCGCGGCGGAGAAGTTCCTGGCGTTCAGCCACGGGGTGGGTGGGGTGGCGATCCTGCTCTGCGGCTTCGCGACGAGCTTCACCGCGTTCTTCGCGCTGATGCTCGTGCACTGTCTGCTCTACGTGCCGACGATCGCGATCACGAACTCGATCGCGTTCGCGCAGATGAAGGACGCGCAGAAGGAGTTCGGCATCGTGCGCATGGGCGGCACGATCGGCTGGATCCTCGCGGCGTGGCCCTTCACCTTCGTGTTCGTGGACTGGAGCGCCGTGCCCGCTCTAGGCGAGCTCGGCTTCGTGTCGTGGGTGGGGGAGGCGTTGGGGCATCCGCTCGAAGGCGCGGCAGCGCAGGCCGCGACGAAGTGGACCTATGTGGCCGCGGGCACGGCGTCGCTCGCGCTAGCGCTGTTCAGCTTCGCCCTGCCGAAGACGCCCGCGAAGCGCGCGAGCGCGGGCGGCGAGGAGAAGTTGGCGTGGCTCGAGGCGGTGAAGCTGCTGCGCCATCCCTTCGTGCTGCTGCTTTGGCTCGTCACCTTCGTCGATGCCTTCGTGCACAACTGCTACTTCAACTGGACCGGCACCTTCCTCGGGACGCCGGTCGCGGAAGGCGGCGTCGGCATCCCGGCCAACTGGAAGATGCCCGTGATGAGCGTGGGGCAGATCGCCGAGATCGTCACCATGCTCTTCCTCGGCGCGGTGCTGAAGAAGCTCGGCTGGCGCTGGACGATGGTGATCGGGGTCCTCGGGCACGCGGCACGCTTCGCGGTGTACGCGTACTCCCCGCAGCCCTGGCAGGGGATCGTCGCGGTGCAGGTGCTGCACGGCGTCTGCTACGCCTTCTACTTCGCGACGGTCTACATCTTCGTCGACGCGTACTTCCCGAAGGACGTGCGCTCGAGCGCGCAGGGGCTCTTCAACGTGATGATCCTCGGCGCGGGCGCCTTGCTCGCGAACTCGATCTGCCCGACGCTGATCCAGGAGACCTTCCAGGAAGGCGGGCGGATCGACTTCCGCGGTCTCTTCCTGGTGCCGACCTTCTGCTCGCTGGTGGGGGCGATCCTGCTCGCGCTCTTCTTCCGGCCGCCGGCGCTGCCTGCTGCGGGGGGCGACGGCGCGCGGCCGCACTGAGCGGGATCGCCGGAGCGACGTCGAAGCGCGAAGCTCGTCAACTCGGTCGCCGCCACGGCCGATTCCGGACTCGAAGGGGCCGCTGATGCTCGGCCCAACACCTGACGGTGTTGGCGCGCTTCGCACCGGCCCTCGTCACGCCCGAGGAGGATCCACGGTGTCCCCGAAGCACTCTCGCGAGTTCCTGACGGTCCAGCAGCACATCCTGCTGCAGCAGCACGAGAAGGCTCCGGGCGCGTCGGGGCAGTTCTCTTGGCTGCTGAGCGGCATCACGATCGCCGCGAAGATCATCGCCGACCGCGTGCGGCGGCTCGGGCTCTTCAGCTTGAGCGGGGCTGCGGGTGCCGAGAACGTGCAGGGCGAGGCGCAGCAGAAGCTCGACGTCTTCGCCAACGACATCCTGCTCCGCACTCTGGGCATGCGCGACTCGGTGGCGATCCTGGCCAGCGAGGAGAACGAGGAGCCGATCGTTTGCAACGTCGGCGGCGGGGGGCACTACGTGGTGCTCTTCGATCCGCTCGACGGCTCCTCCAACATCGACTGCAACGTCGGCGTCGGCACGATCTTCTCGATCCTGCGCTGCGACGGCGAAGGCCGCGGCGTCGGGGGTGAGTCCGCGGTGCTGCAGCGCGGCGCGCAGCAGGTCGCCGCGGGCTACATCTTCTACGGCAGCGCGGTCTCGCTCGCGTACACGACGGGCTCCGGGGTGCATCTCTTCACGCTCGACAACGCGATCGGCGCCTTCGTGCTGACGCAGGAGCACGTGCGCATCCCGCAGCGCGGCGGCATCTACTCGGTGAACGAGGCGAACTCGTTGAGCTTCCCCGAGGGCTATCGTCGCTTCCTCGAGTGGGCGAAGTCGAAGGAAGCCGGGCCCTACTCCTCGCGCTACGTCGGCTCGATGGTCGCCGACATCCACCGCACGCTGCTGAAGGGCGGGGTCTTCTTCTACCCGCCGACCGCGAAGGCCCCCGAAGGAAAGCTCCGCCTCATGTACGAGGCGAACCCGATGGCGATGATCCTCGAGCAGGCCGGCGGGCTCGCGTTCGTCGGAGGCGATCGACGGCGCATCCTCGAGGTCGAGCCGCGCTCGCTGCACCAGCGCACGCCGCTGATCATGGGCTCGCCGGAGGACGTGGAGCGCGTGGTCGCGTTCCTCTAGCGTCGGCACGGAGACGCCGGCCCCTCTTCCAGGGCCCATCGCGGCGCTTGTCAGCGGCCGCTGCCGCGCGGCAACATGCGCGGCGCACTTCGCACTCGATCGCTCTCCTCCCGCGCGGGATCGGGAGCGCTCCCGCCCCGAGCTTCCCGATGGCGAACCCGCGCTCCTCGCGGAGCCCGATGCAGAAGCCGCCGGCCACCTTCGGCGGTCTCGATCGCGCGGACCAGCTCGCGTGTCTGGGCCTCCTTGCCCTGGCCGCATTGGCGCTCGCGTGGGTCGCCTCCGCTCCGACCTCGCGCGGGCTGGATGGGCGTTTCCCGCAGTGGCTCCCGCCGCTGCTCGTGCTGCTGATCGCGCTCTTCCGCGCGCTGAGCTCGCCGATCGGCCTCGGCGGCCGCTTGCTCGTGCACTTCGGCGAGATCTACGTGCTCGCCGCGCTCGAGTCGTTCGGCAGCGGGGTGCTGGTCCTCTCGCTCGCCGCGGCAGGCGAAGCGCTCGGCCACGGGCTGCGCTCGATGCGCCGTCGCTATCTCGATCGTCCGCGTCGCGAGATCTTCGCGCGCGACGAGGCCTTCCTCGGCGCCTTCGCGGCCGCCGAAGCGTTGCTGCAGTGGTCCGCGGTGTGGTGGACGCTGCAATCGCTCGGCGGCGATCTGCGGCCCATCGATGGGCGCTACGGCGTGGCCGAGCTCTGGAAGATGCTCGTCATCGCCACCGTGCTGACGCTTGCTTCCGCCGCCGTGAGGGCGCTCTTCGACCTCCTGCGGCGCGGGCGCTGGGGCGCGCAGTTCTCGCTGCTGCGCGAAGGCCGCGCCGTGCTGGTGCGCGCGTTGCTGATCCCGATCGCGCTGGTGATCGCTTCGTGGATCGATCCCATGGGGCAGACGAGCTACCGCGAGTTCGGCTGGCTCACCGCCGTGCTGCTCATGGCGAACTGGATCCTCTACCGCGCGTCGCGGCAGCAGGTCGAGCTCGACGAGCAGGTGCGCCGGCTCGAGCTCCTGCGCCGCGGCGCACGCTCCGTGCTCGGATGCCGCAAGCTGAAGGACCTGCTCGACGCGTTCGCGCGTGACGCGCGCGCGCTCGTGCCCTCGCTCTCGATGAGCGTCGCCTTCGTGCAGAAGGACGGCGAGTGCGTGCAGTACCTCTACGGCACGGGTGGCCCCGACGGCACGGCCGAGTTCCTCCGCACGCCGATCTCGGCGTGGGTGCGCTCGACCATCGCTCACGTGGGTCCGCGGCTCTGCGAGGACACCTCCGGCGACGACACGCCGCTCCGCGAGGAGCCGATCCTGGCCGAGCTCGAGCGCCGGCCGCGCAGCGTCCTCGGCGTGCCGCTGGTCGTCGGCAAGCAGACGATCGGCGTCGCGACCTTCTGGACGCCGCGCCGCTACGCCTTCTCGCCGGCGAACCTGCGCGCGCTCGACGCGCTCGCCGACTTCGTGGGCACCGCGAGCTCGAGCCTGCACCTGCTCGAGAGCGTGCAGCGAGCCGAGGAGCGCTATCGCTCGCTCTTCGAGAGCGCCGCGGACGGGATCGCCCTGCTCGACGAGGAGGGCCGCGTCGTCGATGGCAATCAGACCCTCGCGCAGATCCTCGGTCTGCCGCTCGAGAAGCTGAAGGGCGGCTACTTCGCCGATCTCTTCCGCCGCACGAAGCGCGCCGAGCTCGAGGCCTTCCTCGCCGCCGCACGCCGCGGCTCCGCCAGCGCCGAGGGCTTCGTGTTCCAGCGCGCGGATGGAGAGCGCAAGCACCTCGGCCTGAACGCCGTCGCCGTGAAGCTCGACAACGCGCCGCGGCTCCTGCTGCACGCGCGCGATCGCTCCGAGGCCGAGCGTCTGCAGGACGAGCTCGTGCGCTCGCAGCGCATGGAACTCGTGGGCAGCTTGGCGAGCGGCATCGCGCACGACATCAACAACTTGCTCGGCATCATCCTCGCCCAGGAGGACGCGCTGCGCCGCGCGATCGACGAGCCTACGCCGCCGGTGGAGGAGGGCCTGCGCCGCATCTATCGCAGCGCGATGGAGGGCGCGCACATGTCGCGGCGCTTGCTCGAGTACGCGCGCGGCTCCGAGCCGCAGCGCGAGCCGGTGGCGCTGGAAGGGCTCCTGCACGAGACCTTCGATCTCGTGCGCGGCGCGTTGCCTTCGTCGATCGACGTGCACCTCGATCTCGAGATCGCGGGCGTCATCCTGCGCTTGGACCAGGGGCAGATGAAGCAAGTGCTCCTGAACCTCGCGGTGAACGCGCGCGATGCGATGCCCGCGGGCGGCGCGCTTTCGATCCGCGCGCGCGTGCTCGCGCGCGGCCAGGAAGGCGAGGGCGGCGTCGCGGAGGCGGACTGCGTGGAGATCGCGGTCGCCGATACCGGGGGCGGCATCCCGCTCGAGCACCTGCCGCGCATCTTCCAGCCCTTCGTCTCGACCAAGCCGCGCGGCCAGGGCACGGGCCTCGGGCTCTTCGTGTGCCAGGCCGTGGTGCAGGCGCACGGCGGCGAGATCCGCGTCGCGCACACTTCGTCGCGCGGCACCTGCTTCGTCGTGCTGCTGCCGCTGACGGAGCAGGAGCGCGAAGCGAGCGACGAGATGCCGAGCGCGCAGACGCGCGCCACGCGCGAGGTCTGGCTCTTCGAAGCGCAGGTGGCGACCGGCGATCGCCTGGAGCAGCGCCTCGACGCGGAGGGCCGCACGCTGCGCCGCGCTCACTCTCTGGAGGAGCTGCAGTCGCTGGCCGGAGGACCCGGCTCCACCGCCGTGCTCGTCGATCTGGCTTTCGGCGGCGCGCAGCAAGCGCGCGAGATGGTGGAGAGCCTCCCCAACCTGCGCTTCCTCTGGATCGTCGACCGCGCGGTCGAGGCGCTCGACCTGCCGAGCGGGGAGGTCCTCGATCGCGCGGGCATCGAGCGCTTCGACGTGCAGCGCTTGGACGGGGTCGCGGCGGCGCGCGCCGCGCGCTGAGCCTCCGCGAGCGCGCTACGCGAGCAAGGCGCGCGCGGCGGCGGCGTCTGCCGCGATCGCCTGGCGCAGCTCCTCGATCGACGCGAAGCGCCGCACGTCTCTCAAGCGGCGCACGATCGCGACCTCGAGCCAGCGCCCGTAGAGGTCGCCGGCGAAATCGAGCAGGTGGACCTCGCAGGTCGCGCTTGCGTCGCGCTCGAAGGTCGGGCGCTCGCCGAGATTCATCACCCCGGGCAGCCACGATCCTTCGACGAGCGCGCGCACGGCGTACACGCCCGAGGGCGGCTTCAGCTCGTGGTCGAGCGCGAGGTTCGCGGTGGGGAAGCCGAGTCCTCGGCCGCGCTTCGCTCCGGGCACGACTTGGCCATAGAGGCTCGGGTCGCGCCCCAGCATCTCGCGCGCACCGACCAGGTCCCCCAGCGAGATCGCCTCGCGGATCGCGGTGGAGGAGACCGGGCGGCCCTGCAGCGAGACTGCGCCGACGCTCTGCAGCTCGAGGCCGAGCTCGCGCGCCAGCGGAGCGATCGAATCGAGCGTTCCCGCGCGATCGCGTCCGAACTTGCTGTCCCAGCCGAGCACGAGGGAGCGCGCGCGCAAGCGCTCGACGACGAAGCGGCGGAGGAAGCTCTCGGGATCGGTCGCGCGCAGCTCCGCATCGAAGTCGAGCGCGAGCACCACGCCGACGCCGGCGCGCTCGAGGAGCGCCAGGCGGTGCTCGAAGGACGTGATCGAGGGGGGCGCGTGGCCGAGCGTCACGGCTTTCGGGTGCGCGCGGAAGGTGATGACCGCGCGGTCGAGCCCGCGCGCGGCCGCATGAGCTCCGAGGACCTCCAGCACCGCGAGATGCCCGCGATGCACTCCGTCGAACATGCCGACGGTGACGGCACATGGGCGCGGAGCGCGCTCCGCGCCGCTGGCGTCCAGGCGCAGCATCTCAGGCGCGGGCGGCCTGCCACTCCTCGCGCAGGTGCTCCAGGTCGCGCTTGATGCGCACGCGGTCGGCCGAGCTCATGCGATCGATGAAGAGCCGGCCTTCGAGATGGTCGTACTCGTGCTGCACGATGCGCGCGACCCAGCCGTCGGCCTCGAAGACCTGCGGCTGGCCGTGCTCGTCGACGGCTTCGATGCGGATGCGATCCGGCCGCTCGATCTCGGCGTAGATGCCGGGGAACGAGAGGCAGCCCTCGGTCTCGCGGTCTTTCGGCCCGCTCAGGCTGACCTTCGGGTTGATCAAGGCGCGCGCTTTCTCGGGGGTGCCGTCCTCGCTCAGCACGAGGACGCGCAGCGAGATCCCGACCTGTGGGGCCGCGAGCCCCACGCCGTCGGAGTGCACCATGGTGTGCTTCATGCGCGCGACGAGCTCCTGGAGCTCGGCGTCGAAGCGCTCCACGGGCTTCGCGGGCTGGCGCAGCACCGGGTCGGGGTAGCGGACGATCTCGAGGGCTTGCATGGCGGGGAATCGCGGAGGGCGCGGGGCGTGGTGGTCGGCGCGCGCGAGCGGGGGAGAGCCCGAGGTCGGCAGGCCCGCGGGGCCCGTGGAGCTTGACACCCCTACGGAGGCTCACTAACCTTCCCGGTTCGCTCGGGTCGCGGAAGCCCTCGTGGAGGACCTCGCGACCCGCTTAAGCTATTGCGCTGAAGAGTTTTAGCGCAAGCTCCGAATTCTCCGGGTGGACCTCTCCAAGCACATCGAGAAGGCCGAGGACGCGGCCCGTCGGAAGAACTTCGACGGCGCGATCGCGCTCTATCACCAGCTCCTCGATCTGCATCCGGACTCTGGTCGGGCCCGCGCGGGCCTGCGCGACGTGCTCGCGCAGCGCGCGCAGAAGCAGAAGCCGAGCAAGATCGGCGCGCTGGTCTCGGGCGCGATGCCGCTGCTCTCGGTGGTCTTCGGGCGCCTGCTGCGCCAGCCGAAGGTCGTCGCGCGCAGCCTCGAGCGCTACCTGGTCCACGACCCCTTCAACCTCTCGCGGAACCTCCAGCTCGGCGAAGCCCTCGAGCGCTCCGGCTGCTCGGCTTCCGCGATCGCCGTCTTCCAGTTCGCTGGCGAGCACGCCTCGTCCGCCGACGCCTGGAAGCGCGCTGGCGCGCTGCTTTACGCGAAGAAGGAAGTCGGCCCGGCGCTGGAGGCCTACGAGAAGGCCCTCGAGCTCTCCCCGCGCGATCAAGAGGCGTTGAAGCAGCGCAAGAACCTCGCCGCCGAAGGCGCCCTGAGCGGGGCCGGCTACGAGAAGGCGCGCTCCTCGCGCGAGCTGCAGGCCGACAAGGCCGAAGCGAAGAGCCTGGAGCGCGAGCAGCGCCGCACGCTCTCCGCCGAGGAGGCGCGCGAGGAGATCACGCGCGTCGAGGAGCGCCTCGCCTCCGATCCGCGGAACCCCGCTCTCTTCGAGCGCTTGGGCGAGCTGCAGAAGGCGGCCGGTGACCTCGAAGCGGCGCTCGACTGCTACGAGAGCGCGCTGCGCTACCAGCCCGACTCCTTCGACCTGCGCGAGAAGATCGCCGCGCTGAAGTCGGCGGCCTTCGACAAGAAGATCGCGGCCCTGGAGCAGCGCATCGCCGGCGGCGACGAAGGCGCTCGCGCGCAGCTCGAGAAGCTGCGCCGCGAGAAGCGCGCCCTCGAGCTCGCCGACGTCGCGCGCTCCGTGCAGGAGCACCCGACCGACATGCCCGCGCGTCTCCGCTACGGGCGGCTGCTCGTCGACGAGCAGAAGTACGACGAGGCGATCTCGGAGCTGCAGCGCGCGGTGAACGATCCCCGCTGCCGCGTCGACGCGCTCGTCGCCCTCGGCCAGAGCTTCTTCAAGAAGGGCGTGCTCGACCTCGCGGCGAAGCAGCTCGAGAAGGCGCTGGAGAGCTTGCCCGGCATGAACGCGCGCTCGAAGGAGATCCTCTACAACCTGGGCACGATCGCCGAGAAGCGCGGCGAGAAGGCCGAGGCGCGCGCGCACTACGCGCGCATCTACGAGGCCGACATCGCGTACCGCGACGTCGCGAGCAAGATGGAACAGTTGGCGTCCTCCTGAGGGGCTTCCCCGACCGAGCCGCCGAACGAACGAACCCGCTGCACCGCAGGTCGAAACCCACCGTACGTTGAACCCAGTCCGCGCGTCCCGCGCGGCAGAACAGAAGAACCGAGCTCATGGCCACTTCCCTCAGCGCGAAGAAGCGCATCCGTCAGAACGAGACGAGCCGCCTCGCCAACAAGTCCAAGAAGTCCGCGCTCAAGTCGGCGATGAAGCGCGTCCTCGGCGCCATCGACGAGAGCAACGCCGCGGTCGCCAAGGACCTGCTGCCTCAGGCGATGTCGCTGATCGACAAGGCGGCGAAGGGCGGCGCGATCCACGCGAACACCGCGAGCCGCCGCAAGGCCCGCCTCACGCGCGCGATCTCTCGCCTCTCCGGCAGCTAAGCCCGGCGAGCCCGTCGAGAGCTCGGTAGCTCGCGCGCGCCACGGAGCGCCCGCGCGGCGATCGACCGCTCGCACGGTTCCTCTCGACGTCGAACGACCCGCACCGCAGCGACGCGGGGCGCCCCGAGCTTTTGAGGGCGCCCCGCGTCGTCGTTGCCTTGCGGCACGTCTGCGCCGGCTCCGAGCGCCGTTCGGCGCTCACTTCCGCTCGTAGCGGTAGTAGACCTGTAGGCAGAGCACGCACATCGCGGTCGAGTAGATGCGGCCGCCGTCCTCGCCCCAGGGATCCACGGGATCCCACGAGCCCGCGAGATGACCGTCTTTGCGCTGAGCCACGACGAGCGTGGGCTTCATCGCGTTGTTCCACTTCTCCCAGTACTTGCCGCCCATCAGGAACATGGCAGAAGCGCCATGAACCCAGTAGTAGAGGTCCACGGTGCGGACGTCGTCGCCCTTCCACGCAGGTAGCTTGCTCAGCATGAGCTCGGCGTGCGCCGAGAGCAGCGGGTTCTTCTGCGGCGTCTCGCCCAAGAAGAAGCGGGAGAGCAGCGCTACGGCGGTCAAGGACTCCGAGTTCGCCGCTGGCCACTTATCGGCCTTGCCCGTCGGGCGCGCCGGCGGCTCGCCGCGGTTGATGTAGCCGCAGCGGCCCGTGCTCGAATCGGTGAGCTCATCGAAGAGCGAGCGCGCACCTTCGTAAGCGGCCTTGTCGACGTCGAGGCCGGCATCTTCGGCGGTCTTCAGGATCCGCACCATCCAGCCGGTGATGGAGGAGTCGTTCTCGCCGTTCGGCGGGGCCTCGTAGCGCCAGGCCTTGTACGGGTTCCGCGCGCGGAGGACGAAGTTCACGGCGCGCTGCGCGGGTCCGCGTAGGTTCTCCTGCTGTGAGAGCAGGTAGGCCTCGCAAAGAGCCAGGGCCGCGACGGCGTGGTCGTACATGAAGGCGTGGTTGCTGCGACCGCCGATCAACCCGTCGTCGTGGCCTTCGCTCATGTTCTCGACGAGCCAGGTGACGCCACTCCGCACCACGCGTTGGTAGGGCGTCTTGCGATTGGGATGATGGCCGTCGCCGAGGAACGCGAGGAGGGCCAAGCCCGTGAGACCGACGTCGTGGCTGCTGGCTCCGTCGCCGTCGCAGGGCACGGCTTCGCAGTGCCGATGGAACGCGTCGGCGTCCCAGCGGCCGTCTTCGCTTTGATGTTCCTTCAGCCAGCGGAGACCGCTCTGGACGGCACTCTCCGTCCCTGCTCCGCCCGCGAGCCGCGCCCGATCTCCGCGCGCGAATCGCCAGCCGAGGTGGGGGAACGGCACAGAATCGGTTGCGGCTTCGAAGTCCGCGGAGGAGAGCGCGGCGAGTTCCTGCGACAGGTGCGCCAGCTCCAGGCGATCCAGGGCCGTCGGCATCGCGATCCGGCCATAGCGTTCCGAGGCGCGTCGCAAGAGCGCGCGCCGTTCGACCGCGCTCAGTCCCACCGTCTCCGCATGCTCGCGCCAGGCCGCGGCGATGCGGCGGAGATCTGCAGCGCTCGGCTCGGCGACGAAGTCGAGCCGCGCGATCTCGCGAGCCGAGCTCCCGTCTTTCAGCTTCGAGGACGCATGCGCGGCAAGCAGCGGCAGCCCCTCGCTCCAGCGCTCGCGGCGGAGGCAAAGGAGCCATCCGAGGCGTTCGGCACTCGCGGCATCGTCAGGCTGGCGAATCAGCGCGGCGCGTAGCTCTTCCTCTTCCGCCAGCATCGCCACGAGGCTCTTCACCGCGAGCACTTCTTCGCCGAGCTCCGCGGAGAGCGCGTGATCCTGCTTCATGCGTGTGCGCATCGCCTCGGCGTCGGCGAGCGCCTGCTGGGCGACGGGCGATCGCGTCGGCAGAGCGCGCGCGGCGAGAGCGAGCAGGGCTCTCGTCGAGGTCTCCAGTCCCAAGCCACCGCTGTCTGCGGCCTCCCGCAAGACGTCGCGCTCGATGGCCAATCGATCGACCTCGAACTGCAGCTCGAGCTCGGCCAGGAGCTCTTCCAATGCGCGCAGGTCGCCGAGCTTGCCGGCGATGCTCAGCGCGGTGCGGAGGGACTCGTAGCGCGTGCCAGCCGAGTTCCTCCGCGTCGCGAGCCCTTCGTCGCTCCATCGATCGAGGGCCGCTTTCCACGCCCCGCGCTCTTGGCCTTGGAGCTCGCGGAGGCTCTGGCGGAATGCGTCGCGGACCGTTTGGCGCGCGGGATCCGCTTCCGGGGGCGGCGCTGCGCGGCGAAGCTCTGCAGCCGGCAGACGATCGCGAGCGAGGATGCGCTCTCGGACACGTGAGGCCAGCATCTCCACGTCTCTCGTCGCGCGAGTGGCTTCGCTGCCGCGGCAGCGCGAGAGGACCTCGCGCGCTTCGTGGAGGGCCTGCTCCGCCGCCGCGAGGTCCGCCTCGAGCTGCAGCGCTCCGGCTTCGATGAAGAGCGAGACGAGGGTCGCGGGAACGGGTGCTGCGTCGCTCTGCTCGGCGGCGATCGTTCTCGCGCTGCTGAGGAGCAGGCTCGCGCGCGGGATGGCGAAGCGCGCCTCCATGGCCGTGATCACCTCGCGAACGAGCGAAGGCTCGCGCATCTGCTCCGCGAGCCCGAGCGCGAGCTCCAAGAAGGAGTAGCGCTCTGCCGGCGGATCGCCCCCGTCGCTGCACCCTGCCTGCAGGAGACGAACCAACGTCGCCTTCTGCCGCGCGCGATCCTGGGAGCTGCGCACCATCGGCAGGTCCAGCAGCTCTTCGATGCGCTCGCGAGGGACGCGCCGCTCGAGCTCGGCGGGCACGGGAACGCGAGCGACCGCGGCGCGCTCGCTCGGCTCTTGGTCTTGCGATCGAACAGGATCGAGGAGGATCGAAGACCTCTCGGTTGCGAACGCGGGAGTCGTGCCCTGCGTGAGCGCGACGGGTGCGAGCAACCCTAGAGCAAGGGCGGTCATGGCGGTGAGCATAGGGCTTGCCTCTCGTAACGAGCGCGCGGCGTCGCGACCTCCAGGGCGCGATTCCTCGGCACGCGCGAACGAAGCGCCAACGAGCTTGCGCCGCGGCAGTTCTCTCGATCCTGCGTTTGCGCGCTTCGCCTCGAGCGCAGATCCGGTCTCGTTCGTGCACAGTGGGAACGACGCGGGGCGCACCGAGCCATCTCGGTGCGCCCCGCGTCGTTCGCGCGATCCGCGGCACGCGCATCAGCTCGCGCGCCGCCCGTGGATCACTTCGGCTTCTGCGGTCCGCCCGGAGCGGCGCCGCCCTTGTCCATGACCTGCCCGTAGCGGTAGTACACCTCGAGGCAGAGCACGCAGATCGCGGTCGAGTAGATGCGGCCGCCGTCTTCGCCCCAGGGATCGACCGGATCCCACGAGCCCTTGAAGTGGCCGTCCTTGCGCTGGGTCGCGACCAGCGCCGGCTTCATCGCGCCGTTCCACTTCTCCCAGTACTTGCCGCCCATCTGGAACATCGCGAACGCGCCGTAATACCAGTAGTACATGTCTACGGTGGTCACGTCCTCGCCCTTCCAGGCCGGGAGCTTCGAGAGCATGAGCTCGGCGTGCGCATCGAGCAGCGGGTTCGTCTTCGGCGTCTCGCCCATGAAGATGCGGCAGAGCAGCGCCACCGCCGTGAGCGATTCCGAGTTCGCCGCCGGCCACTTCTCGGCCTTGCCCGTCGGACGCGCCGGCGGCTCGCCGCGGTTGATGTAGCCGCAGCGGCCCGTGGCGGAGTCGGTGAGCTCGTCGAAGAGCGAGGTGGCGCCTTCGTACGCGGCCTTGTCGATGTCGAGGCCGGCGTCCTGGGCGGTCTTCAGCACGAACACCATCCAGCCCGTCACCGACGAGTCGTTCTCGCCGTTCGGCGGGGCTTCGTAGCGCCACGCCTTGTAAGGGTTGCGGGCGCGG
Source organism: Planctomycetota bacterium (assembly GCA_016719295.1). Lineage (GTDB taxonomy): Bacteria > Planctomycetota > UBA1135 > UBA1135 > JADKAF01 > JADKAF01. The sequence continues at coordinate 11,136 of JADKAF010000002.1, read as the reverse complement.
AGGACGAAGTTCACGGCGCGCTGCGCGGGGCCGCGGAGGTTTTCCTGCTGCGAGAGCAGGTACGCCTCGCAGAGGGCCAGCGCCGCGATCGCGTGGTCGTACATGAACGCGTGGCCGCTGCGACCGCCGATCAGGCCGTCGTCCTCGCCTTCGCCCATGTTCTCGACGAGCCAGTTGACGCCGTTGCGCACGACGCGCTGGTACGGGGTCTTCCGGTTCGGATGGTGCCCGTCGCCGAGGAACGCGAGCAGTGCCAGGCCGGTGAGGCCGACGTTGTGGCTGCTGCTACCGGCGCCCGTGCAGGGCGCGCCTTCGCAGTGCCGGTCGAACTCATCGGAGTCCCACTTGCCGTCTTCGTCCTGGTGGTTCTTCAGCCAACGGAGGCCGTCTTCCACCGAGTTCTCGGTGCCGGCACCACCGCCGCCCGACGCCTTCTTGCCGCCGCCGAAGCGACCGCCGCGCTTGCCGCCGCGGCCGCCGCCCATGCCAGCGCCTTCGAAGTTGAAGTCACCGCCTTCGTAGGACTCGGATTCGCCTTCCTCGCCCTGCTCCTCGGCGGTCTCCATCTCGTTGTCGGTCTGGACCTCGGTGACCTCGGTGACCTCTTCGGTCACCTGCTCCTCCTGCGGCTGCTCCTCGGGCGGCGTCTCCTCGATCTGGTCCTCCGTCTGCGTCGCGGCCGAGATCGGCGGCGGCGGCGGCGGCGGCGGCTCGTCGGGCTCCAAGCGCGAGAGCAGGACGAAGAACGCGCCGACGAGGATGTGACCGGCCAGCGAGATCAGCAGCCAAGGCGCTTTCTTGAGCTGCTCCGCCAAGACCTCCTGGAAGGACGGTTCGCCCTCCCAAGGGCGGTGCATCGGGCCATCGTAGTGGAACTCTTGCGACATGTCGGAGCCCAGACTCGTGGATGGGGGCAGACGTGAGTGTTGCCGAAAGCGCGCGGCGGACCGGGCGCGACTCGAAGCGCGAACGCACTTCGAGAACGCCCGCGCCTAGCGCGAGGGGGCTCGAGCACCCGGAGAGGGCCGAGCCTGCGGCCGGTAACGCGGCGGATCCGGCGCGGTTCGCCACTGTAGCGAAGTTCTCGGCGCGAGTGAATCGCCGCGCCGGGAAAGGGGCGCGGTCGTGCGGCCGGAGCGCGAGGCGCGGGCCAACGGAGGCGGGGAGAGTGCCCCGCGCTCCGCGCTCAGCGCCCAGCGCTCGGTGCCGCGGTGCCTCGGAGCCGCTCGGCGGGCCAGAGGTAGGACTTCGCGCGCAGCTCGTCCTGCGTCGCCCGCTCCTGCTCGCTCACCCATTGGCGGCGCAGGCGATCCCCGATCTCGCGCTGGACGCTCGGATCCTCGAAGGGGCGGCGCGAGGTCTCGCGCTTCGCGAGCAGCTCGATCACCGCGTAGCCCTCGATCGTCCGAACCACCTCGGGCACGAGCCCAGGTCCGCGCGCTTCGAAGGCCCGCCGCAGCGCGGGATCGAGCGGGCCATCGGCTTCGGACGACACCCAGCGCAGCTCGCCGGCGCGGTCGCCCGAGAGCTCGCCGCTGCCGCTCGGATTCCAGCTCGAAAACTCCTTCGCCAGGGCGGCGAAGTCGGCGCCCCGCCGGAGCTCCTCGAGCCAGCTCTCCGCGAGGCGCCGCGCCTCGAGCTCCGAGCCGTCGGCCGTGAACGCCGCGACGCACAGGCGCGCCTTCACCGCCGCGGGCTCGCGGAACTCCTGGGGGTTGCGGCGGTACCAGAGCAGCATCCGGCGCGGGCTCATGTAGCCCTCGGCCGACGGCCGTCCGGTCGGGCCGATCTTGGAGGAGAGGCTCTCGTAGAGCACGAGGCGGCGCAGCTCCTCCTTCTGCTTCTTGCGGTAGTCCTCGATCGTCTCACCCTGGCGGGCGAGCAACGCCTGCAGCTCGCTGCGCGAGCCCTCTTGCTCCTCGCGCAGCCGCGTCTGCTGCTTCACTCGTTCGTCGATCATGCGATCGTCGTACGCCGCGGCCGTGCGCGCTTGCGCGAGGATCGCGTCGAGGAGGAGCGCTTGGAAGGCGCGCTGCATGCGCTGCTCGCGCGGACCGCTGCCGCCGTCGACGGCGCGCGCGGCCTTCGCCACCTCTCGCTCGGTGATCACGCGCTCGTTCACGATGGCGACGGGGCCGTCCAGGCGGATCACCTGCGCCCGAGCAACCGTCGCAGCACCGAGCGCGACGAGCGCCGCCAGCACGGCGGGGGAGAGACGGCGGAAGCGTAGGAACGGAGCGGACATGGGCAGGAATGCGGAGCTCAAGGGCGCCGCGGATCCCGCCGCGGGCGCGTGGGCTGCGGCTCGACCAGCGTCGAGTCGTAGCTGCGCGGCGCGCGTCGGGGCTCCCCCGGCACGCGCGCGCGCCGCGCAGCATCGGCGGCCGGCGGCGGCTCGTCCAGGGCCAGGCGCTTCAAACGGTCGAACGCGGTGAGCGCGTCGGTGCGCGGCGGCGGCAGCATCAGCAGAGCGCGGCCCTCGGAGACCACGCGCACGTCGGGGAAGTAACGCGGGAGCCGCGTCTCGAGCTTGCGCGCGTCGCGGAACTCGACCGCGAAGTGCGTCTCGCTCCAGCGCACGCGCCGCAGGCCGAGCTCGCCGAGCTTGCGCTTCAGCAGGAAGAGGTCGAGCAGGCGCTCCACCGCGTCGGGCAGGCGCCCGAAGCGATCGCGCAGCGCCTCCGCCGCGCGCGCCCGGCCGTCGGCCTCGCGGATCTCGTCGAGCTCGCGGTAGATCTGCAGTCTTAGCTTGCGGTCGCCGACGAACTCGGCCGGCAGATGCGCTTCGATCCCGAGCTCGAGGTAGGCGTCGAAGTCCTGCGTCGCCTCCTCGAACTCGCGCTGCAGGCGCCGCTCCTCGCGCCGCGCGCGCGTCTTCGCCGCTTCGCCGAGCACGGCCGCGCGCTGCGCGGCGGCCTCCTCGGCGGCGCGCTCCTCTTGCTCGCGCTCGACCTCGCCACGCGCTTCCGCGCCGCGGCGGCGCAGCTCGTCGACGGCGCGCTGCACGAGGCGGCAGTAGAGCTCGTAGCCGATGGCGTGGATATGGCCGCTCTGCTCGGCGCCGAGCAGGTTCCCCGCGCCGCGGATCTCGAGGTCGCGCATCGCGATCTTGAAGCCCGCGCCCAGCTCGTGCAGCTCCTCGATCGCCTTCAGGCGCGCGCGCGCCTCCGCGGTGAGCGGCTGGTTCGCAGGGATCAGCAGCTTGCACCAAGCCTTGTGCTTCCAGCGGCCGACGCGCCCGCGGAGCTGGTGCAGCTCGGCCAAGCCGAAGGTGTCGGCGCGATCGATGAGGATCGTGTTGGCCCGCGGGATGTCGAGGCCGCTCTCGATGATCGTCGTCGCCAGCAGCACGTCGGCGTCGCCCGCGCCGAAGCGCGCCATCACCTCCTCGAGCTCGTCCTCGGGCATCTGCCCGTGGCCGACCAGCAAGCGCACTTCGGGCACGAGGCGGCGGATGCGCTTCTCCATCTCGCGGATCGATTGCACGCGGTTGTGCAGGAAGAACGCCTGCCCGCCGCGGTGCAGCTCGCGGCGCAGCGCCTCCTGGATCAGCGTGTCGTCCTCGCGATAGCCGAGCGAGGTGTCGATCTCCTGGCGGCCGCGCGGCGCGGTGGTGAGCGCGGAGATGTCGCGCGCGCCGACGAGCGCCATGTGCAGCGTGCGCGGGATCGGCGTCGCGGTGAGGGTCAGCACGTCGACCTGCGCGCGCAGGTTCTTCAAGCGCTCCTTGTGCTCGACGCCGAAGCGCTGCTCTTCGTCGATCACGAGCAGCCCGAGGCGGGGGAGCTTCACATCCTTCGAGACGAGGCGATGCGTGCCGATCAGCACGTCGATCGCCCCGGCGGAGGCGCGCTCGAGGATCTCCTTCTGCTCCTTCGGCGAGCGGAAGCGCGAGATCATGTCGATCTCGACGGGGAAGTCGGCGAAACGCTCGCGGAACGACTCCAGGTGCTGCTGCGCGAGGATGGTCGTCGGCACCAGCACCGCGCATTGACGTCCCGCCGCGGCGGCCTTGAACGCCGCTCGCATCGCGATCTCGGTCTTGCCGTAGCCCACGTCGCCGCAGATCAGCCGGTCCATCGGACGCGGCGCTTCCATGTCCTCGCGGACGGCGGCCCACGCGGTCGTCTGGTCGGGCGTCTCGTCGAAGGGGAAGGACTCCACGAACTCGCGCTCGAGCTCGCCCTCCGGCGGGTAGGCATAGCCCGGCGCCCCGGCGCGCAGCGCCTGCACGCGCAGGAGATCGGCGGCGAGATCGCGCACCGCTTCGAGCGCGCGGAGCTTCTTCGCTCGGAAGGTCTTGCCACCCAGCTTGTCGAGCTTCGGCGCCGCCGCGCTCGAGCCCACGTAGCGCTGCACGAGGTCGATGCGCGAGAGCGGCACGTAGAGCAGCGCCTCGTCGGCGAAGAGCAGCGCGAGGTACTCCTCGCGGCCGCCCTGCTGCTCCAGCGTCTCGACGCGCACGAAGCGCGCGACGCCGTGCACGGCATGCACGACGTGGTCGCCTTCCGTGAGCTCGAGGAAGCTCTTCACCGGGGTGCCGCCCGCGCGCGGCTTCGCGCGCGGCGCGCGGCGCGCCTCGCGCCGTCCGGAGAGCTCGTGGTGATGGATCACCGTCAAGCCGAGCTCGCTCCAGCGGAAGCCGCGGCCGAGGAAGCCGATCGTCTTCGCCAGGCGCCCGTCCGCGCGCTCGGCGCCGAGCTCGCTCTCGACGCGGTGCACCTCCGCGGCGGTCGGCGCGAGGAAGACGATGCGCTGCTCCTCCGTCGCGAGCATGCGCTTCAGCCGCGCGAGGCCGTACTCGCCCTGTGCACCGTGGACCGATCCGACGGAGAACGAGAGCTGCGGGTCGGGGAGCTCGGCGAGCTCGACGCGGGCGCGCCGCTCGCGCTGCGCCTCCCAGCGCAGCGCGCGCTCGCTCTCCTTCTGGTCTAGGCGCAGGCCGGAGCGGATCTCCTCGCCGCGCTCCGCATCGGTCTCGACCACCGCGAGCTCCGGTGGCAGCTCGTCGACGAGGAAGCTCGGCTCCTCCTCGTCGGCCGAGGCGCCGAGAAAGAGCTCGAGGCGCGGCAGGTCCGTGTGCGAGCGCTGCGAGGAGGCATCGAAGGCGCGCAGCGCTTCGATCTCGTCGTCGAAGACCTCGATGCGCACGGGCTCGACCGCGCCGTGGGGGAAGAGATCGATCACGTCGCCGCGGCGCGCGAACTCGCCCGCGGAGGCGACCTGCGGTACGCGCTCGTACTCGAGCTCGGCGAGCCGCGCGAAGAGCGCGCGCTCGTCGAGGCGCTCGCCGACGGCGAGGCGCAGGCGGTCTTCGCGCGCGGAGCGCGCGGAGGGCAGCGGCTCGAGCAGCGCCTGCACCGAGCTGAGGACCCAGCCGCCCCCGAGCTCGCCCGAGCGCAAGCGCCCCGCAGTCGCGAGGCGTTCGCGCACGGCCCGCGCGTCGCGCTCGGAGCTCGCGCGCGCGCCGCGTCCCTCGCGCCCCGGGAACGAGAGCACGCGCAGCTCGGGGGCGAGCAGCGACAGCGCCTCGAGCAGCTCCTCGCGCAGGTCGTCGGTAGGCGCGACGACGAGCAGCGGTCGCTCGAGCGGAGCCAGCGCCGCCAGGACCAGCGCCTGCGACGCGCCATGCAGGCCTCCGACGCGCAGGCTCCCCGATGGCGCCGCGTCCTCGAGGCGATCGCGCGCGGCGAGGACGTAGGGATGCCTCGCGAGCGCCGCGCGCGTCTCGGCCAGCCAGCCGAAGGCTCGCTCGGCGCTCATGCGTCGCCCTCGGCGCCGTCGAGCCCGTCGCCGCTCAGCGCGAGCTCCGAGGCGTCGATCGCGCCTTCGCGGCGCAGCACGCGCAGCGCTTCGCGCGCGGCGAGCCGCTCGGCCTGGCGCTTGGTGCGCCCCCAGGCGGTCGGGAACGCGCGCCCCTCGTGCACGGCGCGCACGTGGAAGGCGCGGGCGAACGAAGGCCCGCCCTGTCCGAGCATCACGTAGTTCGGCAGCGTGCTCGCCGCGCGCTGCGCCCATTCTTGAAGCAGCATCTTCTCGTTGCGCTCGATGCCTCGAGCGAGGATCGCCTCGATCTCGGGCCCGTAGACCGCGGAGACCACGCGGAGGCAGGGCTCGAAGCCACTTTGCAGGTAGATCGCTCCAACGAGGGCTTCGAGCGCGTTGCCGAACAGCGCCGGCGAGAGCGCGGTCTTCCCGGCGAGGCTCCGCCCCGTGGCGAGGACATCGGGCAATCCTAGTCGCCGCGCCACCGCCGCCGCCGCGCGTCGCGAGACGAGATGCGCACGGCGCTCCGTGAGGTCGCCTTCGCGCGCGGTCGGCAGCGCATCGTAGAGGAGATGCGTAACCGCGAGTCCGAGAGCCGAGTCGCCGAGAAACTCGAGGCGCTCGTTGTTCTCGAACTCATCCGCCTCGGCCGAGGCGTGCGTCAGCGCTTTGCGCAGCAGCTCGGGCGCCGGCAGCTCGACGCCGGCCAGCGCTTCGATTTTCGCCGTGAAGGCACGGAACTCGGCGTCGTCGACGTCGGTCATCCTGGTGGGCTCCCGGCGCTTCCCGCCGCGCGAGGCGCGCAGTATACCTTGCGCTTCGCGTGCCTCCTCGGCATCGCTTCGCTCACCCGAGTCACCCTAGAACTCCTCCATGCCGCACGAGCGAACCTTGGAGACGGAGCTCTCCGGCCGCTACCTACGCACGCCGTTCGCGCTCGGCGCGACCGATGAGCCCGTGCGCGATCGAGCGGTGCTGCGGGGCGAGCTGGTGCTCCCGACGACGAGCAGACCCGCGCTCGCACCCGCGGTTCTCCTGATCGGCGGATGGCTGAAGTTCAAGGAGTGGGGCTTCTACCGCTACCTCGCGCAGGCCCTCGCGCGCTGCGGCTACGCGGTGATCTCCTTCGATCCGTCGCACGCCGGGCTCTCCGAGGCGGGCGACGGCGTGGTCGTGGATCACGAGCTCGCGCGTGCGCACACGGCGAGCCTTCTGCTGGAGGACCTCGTGCGCCTCCGTCGCGCGGTGGAGCGCGGCGAGCTCGGCGCGGGGAGCATCGACCCGCGCCGCGTCGCGCTGGTCGGTCACTCGATGGGCGGTGCGCTGGCCATCCTGCACGCCAGTGAATGCAGCGGCTGCTTCGCGGTGGTCGGCCTCTCGAGCATGGCCACGCTCGAGCGCTTCGGGCCGGCCGCCGAGCGCGAGCTCGAGCGGAGCGGCTTCCTCGAGCTGCAGAACGGCTCCGCGCCGCCGCGGCGGATCTACCCTCCGTGGCTCGCCGATCTGCGCGCGGGGCGCACGCGTTTCTCTGTCTCGAGCGCGGTGGCCCGTCTCTCGATGCCGCTGCTGCTCGTGCACGGCGAGGAGAGCCAGGGGGTCGGCATCGCCGAGGCCGAGGATCTCTACCATCACGCTCCGAAGATCAGCACGCGCTTCGTGCTGCTCGAGAAGACGGGCCACACCTTCGGCGCCGCGCACCCCTTCCGCGACACGAACGGCGATCTCGAGCGCGTGATCTCGATCGTGCGGAGCTTCCTCGATCAGTCGATGCCGCGCTGAGCCACTTGGGACATGGTGCTACTTGGGACGCGGTGCTACTTGGGCCGCGGTGCTACTTGGGCCGCGGTGGGATTGCCGCGGGGGGATCGCGGACTCTGGGCTCGGCATTTCCCGGCGCGCCGGGCGCCGCGCGGTCGCTCCCGGTTCGTTCGGCTCAGGCGCCGGGCAAGAAGAAGCGCGCGTACTCCTGCTCGGCGTAGCGATCGGTCATCCCCGCGACGTAGTCGCAGACCGCGCGCGGAACGCCGATCTCGTGCGCCCATTCCTCGTAGGTCGGGGGCATCGCGGTGGGATCGGCGAGATAGGACTCGAAGAGCACGCTGAGGATGCGCGTCGCACGCGCCGCCATCTGGTTCAGGCGATGGTGGCGGTAGAAGGTGCGGAAGAGGAAGCGCTGCAGCTCCAGGATCTCGGCGGCCATCTCCGGCGAGTTCGCGATCGCCGGCTCGGGCAAGCGCCGCGCTTCGTCGGGGCTCCGCGGCGCGAGTCGCGCGAGCCGCTGCGCCGAGTGCTGCACGAGGTCGCGGATGCAAAGGCGGATCAGGGCTCCGACGGTCCGACGGACGCGCATCGAGCCGGTCGCGGCGGGCTCGTGCTGCGCGACGTGCGCGCTCGCGCGGCGCCAGAGCGCGAGCTTCTCCAAGTCCTCGACGAGCAGGATGCGCGCGCGCAGGCCGTCGTCGACGTCGTGGTGGTTGTAGGCCGTCGAGTCGGCGAGATCCATCACCTGCGCCTCGAGCATCGGACCGGAGGCCGGGTCGAACTCGGTGCCCTCGCGCTCCACCGGGCGCTTGAGGAGCGCATCGCGTACCTCGAAGCTGAGGTTCAGGCCGCGGGAGCTCGCGCTGCGTCGCTCGAGCCAATCGACGACGCGCAGCGACTGGAGGTTGTGGCGAAAGCCACCGTGGTCCTTCATCAGGCGATGCAGCGCGTCCTCGCCGCGATGCCCGAACGGAGGGTGGCCGAGGTCGTGCGCGAGCGTGATCGCCTCGACCAGCGTCTCGTTGAGGCCCAGCGCGGAAGCGATCGAGCGCGCCACCTGCAGCGCTTCCAGCGTGTGGGTGAGGCGGCTGCGATAGGCGTCGCCTTCGTGGTAGACGAAGACCTGCGTCTTGTATTGGAGGCGGCGGAACGCGTTGGAGTGGATCAGGCGATCGCGATCGCGCTCGAACGCGGTGCGGAGCTCGTCCGGTTCCTCGGGTACGCGGCGACCTCGCGAGAGCGCCGAACGCACGGCGTAGGGCTGGAGATCGCGCTCCTCGCGCTCCTCCTTGCGGAGGCGGTCCCAAGGCGGAGCGATCGGGAGGAGAGCGTCGGGCGGCTCGTGGATCATCGCGGGCGATCGAGCGCGGGGGCGCGCTCCGGGAGGAAGGGGAAGCCGCGCTCACTGCCGAGCGCGCGGAGGAAAGACTCTAGGGCGGCGAGCTCGTCGGGGGCGCGCGGCTCGGGCGTCTCGTGCTGCGCGAGCAGCTCGCGCAGGGTGCGCCAGCGCCGCGAAGTGTAGGGCGGGCGACGCTCGAGATCGCGCAAGCTGCTGCCACCTTCCACCGGGAATCCCGGCGCGGGATGACAGCGAGAGCATCCGCTCGCGCCCTCGAACTGCTGCCAGCCCAGCCGCTGGAGCTCGCTCATCGCGGTCGCCGCGCCTGCGCGCATCCGATCGAAGGGGCCGGGACCGCTGCGCTGGAGCGCGAGGAAGGTCGCGAGCGCGCGCACGGCCGCCGCGTCGCTTTCGCCCTCCTCCAGCACTGCACCGGCTTGCTCGGCGAACGCACGCAGGGCTCGCCCGGCGGAGCCGGCGGGTGAACCGAGCTCCGTCGGCGCGGAGATCGCCCGTGCGATCCGGCCTTCGAGCGCGCGCCAGCCGTCGGGACCGAGATACGCCGCGCGGGCGCCGATCTCGAGCAGCGCGGGCACCGCCTCGTCTCCGCTCCCGAAGCCCCAGTCGGGCACGTGGCAGCTCGCGCAGCTCCGCCCATCTTTCGCCCACGGCTCGAGGAAGAGTCGGGCTCCGAGAGCGCTCTCGCGCGCGGAGAAGGACGGCGCGCCCGGCGGCAGGAAGCTCGGCTCGAGCTCGGGAGAGGGCGCGAACGCGGACCAGCGCGCGGGCTCCAACACGGCGGCGTCATGACGCGCGGTCGCCGCTCTCTCGCTGGCGGCTGCCGCACGCGGCGCGCTCCGCACGATCGCCGTGCGCTTCGGCTCGCGGAAAGCCGCCGCATAGCCGAGCGCCGCCGCCAGGGCATAGGTCGACCATAGGGCCAGCAGCGCAGGAGGGACGCGCGGGAGGGAACGCATGCGCGCGGGATCCTAACCGCCTGTCGAAGAAGTCACTCGGTCCGGTGAACGCGCCTCGGTCGGCCCACGAGCCGGAACCTGGTGGACCCATCCGCTTCCGTGCCGGTACTTGTGCCTCGGCGGGACGCCCGATGCATCGTTCCCAGCCTCGAAGCACTTCTTCCACAGGCTGGTAAGCGCTGCGCCGGCTCGCTCGCGCGCGATGGTGTGTGCATCGTCTGAAACGAGCGCGGGCCACACCGGAGGAGGTGCGGCCCGATCGCGGGCGCTCCCGGCGCGCGGCCAGGAGCACGGGAATGGTTCGGTGAAAGAGGCGCTCGTTAGCCGGCGCGCGGGGCGCGGCGCGCGATCGGAGCGGCGACGCTCTCGGCGATGCCGTGCAGCACGCCGTCCTCGCCCATCTCGATCGCGGAGAGCTGGATCGCCTCGGAGCCCTCGACCGCGACGACCGCGCGATCGCCTTCATACGGCAGGATCGCGATGCGAGCGATCACGCCGCGCGTACGGATCGCAGCAGGGGTCGGGGTTTCCGAGATGGTGCGGTCCCAGGTCACGAGGGCCACCACGTCGCGCGGCGTCGGCGCGTGCTGGCGCAGACGCTCGATGTACGCGCGGTCGCTCTCGACGACGGCCTCGCAACCGGGAAAGAGGGGGCTGCCTTCGAGCGGGACGATGGGGATCCGGAGAGCGTGCATCTCGATCACCTCGGAATGTGCTGTGTCGGCTCGTCGAGGACGCGCGTGCACTGCCGGGTTAGGTCGCGCGGTGCGGAACGCCGTCGGAATCGGTCGAGCTGGCAGACCATCGGGTGGGATCCGCTGGAGCTTGAGCATGACTTGCTCGGCTTCGCGAGCTCGGCTCGTGAGCCGAGGTCGAAGCGCGGCTCCTGCGGATCCGCCGCGGGGTGCTCATCCGGAGGAGCGGCGGGAAAGCGGGCGCGCGAGCTGCGAAAAAAAACGCTCGCGCCCGCGCTCAGTCCTTCGCGGTGACCTCGCTCACGAGGAGCGCGAGGTGAGACTCGCCTTGGCGAGTCACGATCAAGGTGCCTTCCCCGGGGCAGTCGCTCTGCAGCGCGCGGCGCAGCGTGTCGGCGTCGGAAGGGTGGCCGCGCTTCTTCACGACCAGTCGTCCGATGTCGTGCTTCTTCAGCAGCGCGCGGACCTTGCGCGTGTCCATCGGCGAGATGCCGAGGATCTCGAAGGGGCGGAGGAACGGGGTGCTCTTCGGGAGCGGGCCGTGGACGAAGGCGATCTCGGGATCGAGGAGCTTGAGTCCCATCGGCCCCGCGAACGA
>JADKAF010000001.1:4800000-7061272 GCA_016719295.1 Planctomycetota bacterium | reverse complement strand
GCGGCGAGCTGAGCCTCGCGTTCCCGATCCCGAACGACCCCGGGCTGATCGGCGGTCGAGCGAAGCTCCAGTCGCTGCTCTTCCAGAGCACCTTCAACGATCCCTACGGCCTCTCGAACGCGCTCTGGGTCGAGATCCGCTGAGCGACCCGCGACCGCTCGCTCAGCGATCCTCGAAGCGGTACTCCTGCACCGTCATCCCGGCGCCATCGCCGGTCGGCTGGAGCATCCCGCGTACGCGCGCGTCGCGGCTCGCGGAGCGCAGCGAGGCAGCGAGCTCGAGATAGGCTCGAGCCTGGTCTCCGGCGCCGCCTTGGATCAGGGGCACGCGCTGGCCGCTGCCCGGCAGCGAGAGCGCGACCTGCACGCCTACCAGGCCGCCGCCCGTCGCGCGCACCAGGCGCCCGAACGCGATGACCTCCACGGCGGCCAGCGAGAGGCTCTTCTCCTCGGCCCAGCTCGGGATGGCGTGCAGCGGCACGGACTTGCGACCCGAGGGGCGGAAGACCAAGGTGTAGCCGCCATCCGCCGTGTAGAAGTGCTGCGCTTCGATGCGCTTCGCCAGCTCGCGCCCGAACTCCTTCAGGGCTTGATCGTCCGAGACGTCGGCGAGGCTCACGCGGATCTCGAGCGGCGCATCGCGCGAGACGCTGTCGAGCCCAGCGGCCTGCGGATCGGGGCTGCTGGCGCACGCCGAGAGCAGCGCGACGGAGAAGAGGGCGAAGCAGGTTCTCATCGCGAATCTCCCGAGAGAGGAGCCAGAGGAACGACGGGTGAAGAGCCGCGAGCGGACCACGAGCTTCGCCGCAACGCCTGCTCCGGAATCGAGAGCTTATCCGCGGCCTTCGCTGCTCGCGCGCTCGAGCTTGACGCGCACGCGGTGGTCCTCGCCGTCGCGGCGGTAGACGAGGTCGATCACGTCTCCGAACTCGCGGCTCTGGATGGCGTTCTGCAGGTCGAGGATCGTGCGGACCGGCTCGTCGTCGATCGAGAGGATCTGGTCGCCCCAGCCCTCCTCGCGCTCGACGGTGCCCTTCAGCCCGGCTTTCGCCGCCGGGGTTCCGGGCAAGACCTCGCGCACGACCGGGCCGCCCGCGCGCATCGTGATGCGTGCGTCCTCGAGCAAGACCCCGAGCTGGGGCTTCAGCTCCGCCGCGGGAACGCCGGCGATGATGCCCGGCACGATGAGATTCACGGTGTCGACGGGCACGGCGAAGCCGATACCCGAGCTCTGGCGGGCCGGCGCTTCGATGGCGGTGTTCACGCCGATCAAGCGGCCGGCGCTGTCGAGGAGCGGTCCGCCGGAGTTGCCCGGGTTGATGGCCGCGTCGGTCTGGATGACGTCGCGGATCTCGATCCCCGTCGGCGAGGTGATGCGCCGACCGAGCGCGCTCACGACGCCGGTCGTGAGCGTCTGCTCGAAGCCGAAGGGGCTGCCGATCGCGAAGACGCTCTGGCCGACGCGCAGATCGTGGCTCGTGCCGATCGGGATCTGCTTCAGCAGCGAGCGCGGCGGATTCTCGAGGCGCAGCACGGCGAGGTCGTGCGGCGGCGAGACGCCGATCAGCTTCGCCGTATAGCGCTTGCGGTCGTTCATCTGGATCAGCAGGCCGCCTCCGCTCCGGGCGGTGCTCTCGACCACGTGGTAGTTCGTGACCACGTGGCCTTCCTGATCCCAGACGAAGCCCGAGCCGCCCGAGCCCGTGTCGATCAGGCGGCCGTTGGAATCGCGGACGACCACGTTGATCGCCACGACGCTCGGCGCCGTCTCCTCGAAGATGCGGATCGTGGTCTGCTCGAACTCGGCGAGCTCGCCGCGAGGCTCCACGATGCGCGGAACACCGCTCGGCGAGCCGCGACCGAGGAAGTAGTCGATGCCCAGGTAGAGCGCCCACGCCAGCAGCGCGAGCAGCAGCAACCACGGCACGCAGCCCGCGGCGGATCCCGCGGGACGCATGCCGCCGCGCGCGTACTCGCCGCGCACACCGGTTCCGAAAGATTCGCTCATGGAGCTCGTAGACACGCCCCCGCTGCGTCCGGGCGCTCTCGGGCGCGCCGCACCGGTCGATCGGGCGGCGGAGTATAACCTCGCGCTGCTGCGCAGCCCGTACCCGCCGGATTCCCGAGGAACCTCACGTGAGCACGAGCCCGGTTCGCCGCCCGCACGCCTACGCTTCCGTCCAGCAAGCCCTGACCCAGATGCGCTTCCTCGTCGTGGCGCTCGGGTTGGGCGTCCTGCTCTTCACCGCCGTGGCGACCTTCGTCGGACGCCTCGCCAACCTGGCCGCGGATCCCTCGCGCGGGGACATGGAGGCCATTTTCCTCGCCGTCGCCGCCGCGCTCAGCGTCGCCGGACTGGTTAGCTCGTTCGCGATCCCGAGTCTCGTGCGTCGCCCGCGCGAGGGCGCGCGCGAGAGCCTGCGTCAGCGCCTCGGCAAGGAGCAGAGCGCGCTCGTCGTCGGCGCCGCGCTGCTCGAAGCCACCGGGCTCTTCTGGTGCGTGCTCGCGCTCATGTTCCAGACGCCGCTCTATGCCGCCGGAGGCGCGGTGGCCGGCGCGCTGATCCTGCTGCGCTTCCCCACCGGTGGGGGGCTCGAGGAGCGCTTGGGCAGCAGCATGGCGGACTTGGAGCGGCGCCTCGCGGCCGAGGACCGCGAAGCGCCGTGACGAGCGCCGCGGCGCGCCGAGGCGCGACCGCGACGAGGAACGCTACCGCGATCGAGAGCTATCCGCCCGCGGGCGCCGCGGCGCCTTCCGCCGCCTTCTTCTCCGCTTCTTCGGCGGCCTTCTTCTCGGCCGCTTCGTGCTCCTGGTACCACGTCGACTTCGGCAGCTTGCCCGGCAGCACCTTCTCGACGACGCCGTAGTTCCAGAGCGCCCAGCCGATGCCGGAGAGGATGGCGAGGATCACGAGCCAGGTCAGGATCTTCGCGGTGAGCGACTTCGGCGGCGCGTAGGGATCGCGGAGATCGCGCTGCGCGCCCTCGGGCAACGCCGCGACCTTGGTGAGCGATCCACCGAAGGGGATGTTCACCTTCGCCATCGCGTTCACGGCCCAGCCGTTCGCATCGAGGATCGGTCCCAAGTTGCGTTGGCGCAGCTTGAGCCACGCGATCACGACCGAGGGGCCCGAGATCAGCAGGAAGACCCCGACCAGGACCAGCGGCAACTGCCACGCCGCGAGCTGCAGCACGCCGGTCACGAGCGAAGCCACCGCGGTGCCGATCGCCCCGACGGCGACCCCCAAGGCGGCCACGGTGCCGATGTCGATCTTCTTGGGCTCGACCTTGGCGGGCGCCGTCTTGTCGGCGGACGCCACCGTCGTCGCCGCGACCTCCAGCTTCGATTGGCTCGCCGCTTCGGCGGCGGCCGCGCGCTTCGCGACCTGCTCTTCGATCATGCGCACGAAGCGCTTGTACGGGAGCCAGAACGCCTGACGGATGCTGATCGGGTTGTCGATGATCTTGGTGATCGTCGCGTCCCAGTCCTGGCCCTTGCGGTCGTAGAAGATGCCGTTCCTGCCGACGATCAGGTTGTCCGAATGGCCGCCGGTGAAGGCCGCCGCGATGGTCATCTTCTCGCCCGTCGCGTTGCGCGTGAGGTCGCAGTAGACGAGGCAGGTCTTGGCCATGCCGGCCAGCGTCGCGTGGCGTCCGGCGTCGTCGACGCGCAAGCAGAGCTCGCACGAGCGCTGGTCGAGGTACAGCGTGCCGACCTGGAACACCGCCTTGTCGCGACGGCCGTAGAAGTCGCGGAACGAGACGAAGTTGTCGAGCAGCTTCGCCAAGTCGCGGTAGTAGCGCGCGAGCTTGTCCACCGCGGCGATCGCCTGGAACTCGGGCTCCAGCGCCTTGTCCTTCTCGAGCAACTTCGCGATCTCGGCCTTCGCCGCGCTCGCCGCGATCGCGCGCACGCGCGCGGCCCCGAGCGGCGCCACTTCGGCGCCCGCGATCGAGGCCTTCCAAGCTTCGAAGGGCGCGATCGTCGCCACGATCTTCGCCCAGTCGCCCTCGCTGAGGACCTGCTTGTCGCCGAGCAGCGGCTTGACGACCTTCGCCCGCAGCGCCGCGACCTGCGCCGCCCACGCCGGATTCACACCGCTCTCGAGCGGCAGCGGCTTCACGGCCTCGAAGCGCGCGAGCGGCAAGGTCGCCACTTCGTCGCTGGAGATCGTGAGGTCCTTCGCCGCGGCGGCGAGATGGTTGCTCTGCTCCTTCAGCAGCGCCTCGAGAGCTGCAGGATCGAACTCCGCGAGACGGCAGCGCGCGAAGTAGTCGTCGACCTTCGCCTTCACCGCGGCGTAGGCCGCATGCGCCGCGTCGGTGTCGTCGCCGAGCGGACGGACGTTCTTGTCGGCCTTGTCGAGCCAAGCCAAGTGCGCCGCGATCGCGGCGAAGAATCCATCGACCAACTTCGCATCGACGCCGGGCTTGCCGCTGCGATCGACGACCGAGCCCATGCAAGCGATCAGGTCGACGAGCACTTGCTTCACCGCGTCGTCGCCAGCGGCGTCGACCGGGACGATGCCGTCGCCGTTGAAGTTCGTCTGCGCGAAGATCGCCTTGGTATCGGCGGTGTCGTCGGGCGAGATCTGATTGGCCTGCGCCTTGCCGAGCCCTTCCAGGATGCGCTTCGCCGAGGCGATGAGCTGCTTGCCCTCTGCGCTCGAGCTCTTGATCGAGGCGAGCGGCAGAGCCTTGCTGCCCTTCGCCAGCTCGTCCGGATTGGCGAGCAAGCTGCAGGTCCACTTCACCGCCGCGATCATCTCGGGCGCGCGGATGCGGCCATCCTTGTCGACGTCGAGCAGCTCCAAGGTCTTGGGATCGAACTCGAGGCCCTTGGTCGGGCACGCGAGCGCGACCCAGAGCTTCTGATCGAGCTTGCCTTCCCCGAGCGCGACGAAGTCGGCGCCGGTGTCGAGCTTCACTTGGTCGAATCCGCCGGCGCGGAAGAAGCGCCAGACGTGCTTGCTCGGGGACTCTGCTGCGGCTTCGCGGGCCATGGGCGGAACCTAGGACGGAGAGGGATTCCAGGGGGGAGAAAGGGCGAGAGTTCTACCTTCCTCCGCGGAGGCTGGCCAGGTTCCCTCGGCGCGGCTCAGAGACCGCGCAACCCGCCGAGGAGGGGCGCGCTCTCCGCGGGATCACCGAAGCTCCACAGTCCCGGCTGGAAGTGCCTCAGCCACACATGCTTGCGGCCGAGCCAGAGCGTCCAGAGGCTCTGGACTCCGTGCGCGGGCTCGCCGCCGTCCTCCGACGGGATCCGGTAGCGCCAGCTCGTGCCGCGCACGAGCAGCCCCAGCACGACGACCTCGGGGAGCGCGCGCTCCTCGAGCATCTCCATCTCGTCGCCCCACGCAACCAACTCGCACACCTTCTGATCGCAGGCCTCGCGCTCTCCGACGGCGAGGAACGGTTGCGCCTGGATCGTGAGGCCGAAGCTCTCCCTCTCGCGAGCGAAGAACCACGTGTTTTCCAAAGCGCCCGGTTGGTCCGCGTTCCTCTCCGGCACCCACGCTTCGTCCTCGAGCTCGAACGCGAGCCCCCAGCGCGGGAGCTCCCAGCCTCTCTCCGTCTCGCGCACGCGGGGCAGCTCCTCGAGGTCGAAGCGCAAGCCGGCGAGCAGCGCTTCGCGCACGACTCCCAAATCCTGCGCTCGGCGCGCCGGCCCTTCGAGCTCGAGCTCGATCACGACCTCCGGACTCACGGCAAGCGTCTCGAGCCAGGTGCGCGTGAGCGCTCCCGGGGCGATCCCGCGCGCTTCGCTGACGAGCATCGACGAGAGCAAGCGTCGCTCGCTGAGCGCCGCGCGTCGGGGAGGAGGTGCGTCGATCGTCTGCGAGTCGACGCGATTCGCGTGATGGGCTTCGAGCGAGTGCTCGAGCGGAACCGCGCGCAACGTGACGCGGAAGCCCCGCGCAAGGTCTGCCCCCGAGAGGATGTACCTCCAGTTCTCCCCCAGATCGGCGACACGCCAGCTCCAAGCACCGCTCAGCTCGGCGGCCGCGAGCTCGAAACCCACGAGTTCGTCGCGGAAGCGGCCGGAGCGCAGATCCCAATCCTCGCCTTCCGCTTCGCCGGGATCCCAACCCGCCGCGTCGCAGCACAGCGCGGCGTGCTCGGCGCGCGCGGCCTCCAGCGCCGGCTCGTCCAAGGAGCGCAGCGCCGCGGCGAAGCGAGCGAGCGCCGCTTCCGCGTGGCGCAGCTCATCCGGGGCCCCGAGCTCCATGCGAACCGAGACGGCCGCACGCCCAACGTGGAAGGCGGCGTGCAGCAGATCGACCAGATCCGCTTCCGCGCGCTCGCTGAAGGAACGCCAGGCACCGACGCAAGCCTCGCCGAGGTTCGCACTCAGCTCGCGATCGGGATCGCCCCAGGACGCGCGGAGATGCGCGCTCCACGCGGCGAGATCCTCCGGCTCCAGGGGATCGAGCTCGAACTCCAGCGAGGAATCCAGACCTGGCTCCGCGGACACGAAGCGCAGAACGCGACGCTGAGGATCAGCGCTGAGGGACGCGACGGCGCACCAATGGACCGGAGTTCGCAGCTCGAGCGCGAGCCCGAGATGCACGTAGCGCTCGGCGTCGCGCCACGCGTGCTCCTCGAGATCCAGCGGCAGACGCGGCGGCAGACGCAGGCGCGGCGTGCACTGCAGGTCGAGCACGAACGATGCTTGCGCCGCGTCGAGCGCTCGCAGCATCTCTTCGCGCCACTCGCCCTCGCGCGGCAGCTCGCCCGCGGCGCAGAGCTCGTAGAACCACTCGCCGCGGCGCACGACGAGGAAGTCCGCCACTCGCGGCGGGAGCACGTGTGGCTTGCTCCGGAAGCGCACGCG
The DNA here is from genome assembly GCA_016719295.1 of Planctomycetota bacterium. Taxonomy (GTDB): domain Bacteria; phylum Planctomycetota; class UBA1135; order UBA1135; family JADKAF01; genus JADKAF01. The sequence goes on along the minus strand of JADKAF010000001.1, from coordinate 7,054,439 downwards.
CTGACGCTCGACCTCCGCGCTCGAGCGCTCGCGCGGGCCGGCCCTGTGCTCGTGAGTCGCGTGGTGCTCGCGCCACAACCCGGCGATCCAACTGTCGAGGGTGGCGCCGGCGCGTCGTCGGACGCGCGCTCGAAAGGACACCGGCATCTCCAGACCGAAGAGCGTGAGCCCCTCGCCGAGCGCGCGATGTCCCTGCTCTGGGTCGACGTCATGCCACTCGACGGATCCTCGACGCAGGCCGAAGCCGAGCCAGGTGTCGCGGTAGAGCCAGTCGTCGTCCATGCGCGGCACCCTACGGCGCGTCCGGTGCGCTATTCGTCGCCGGCGCTGGCGCCGCAGCAGCCCGTGGCAGGCGGAGCCTGGCGTAGCGCCGCCCGAGCCTCGCTCGCGCTCCGCTCGCGCGAACCGTGCGCCTGCTCGTGTGCGTGTGCGTGGTCGTGATCGCGAGCGTGGTCGTGGTGGTGGCCGGAATCGTGCACGTGATCGTGATCGTGATCGTGATCGTGCGCATGCCCATGGTGCGCCTCGCGCGGCATGCAAGCGTCGTCGTCGTCGTGCAGGTCGGGCGCCAGGAACTGCCCGAAGAAGTGCCGCGGCCCCAAGCGGAACATCGATGCGGCGAAGAGCGCGAAGAGGACCGCGAGCGGCACATAGCGCCAAAGCTCCGCGCCATGCTCATGAGGACCGGAGAACTCGAGCCCTCCCGGCGCGAGCAACGCGTTGGCCGAGATGCCGAGCGCGATCGAGCCCGCGGCCATCACCGCGCCGAACGCGAGCGCCACGCGCCGACCGTGGAGGCGGGAGAGCAGCCCGTAAGTCGTGACGTTCGTCGCCGGCCCGGTGAGCAGGAACGCGAGTGCCGCTCCGGGCGAGACGCCTTTCCAGATCAGCATCGCGACGAGCGGCGTCGCCCCCGTCGCGCAAACGTAGGTCGGCATGCCGAGCAGCGCGAAGAGCGCGACCTCGAGCGGCATCGGAAGGCCCACGCCGAGCCCGCTCGACGCGAGCGGGCCGATCATTGCCGCGACGCCGAGGCCGAAGAGGATCCACGCTCCGGTGCGATCGACGAGCTCGAAGGCGCCGACGCGCCACGCGCGGCGCAGGCGCTCGCCGAAGCTCTCGCGCGCGTCGCAGCACGGCTCTTCGGCGGGTTCGCTCGGTGCGCTCGCGCGCACTCGCGCGCCGACGAGCGTGCCCACGAGCAACGCGAGCAGCACGGCACTCGCGAGGCGCGCCAGGGTGAGCTCCATCCCGAGCAGAGGGAACGAGAGCAGCAGCGCGTCGATGCCGAGCTCCGGCGTCGCGACGAGGAAGGCCATCGCCGCGGCGGGCGGCACGCCGCGCATCACGAGCGAGCGATACACCGGCAGCACGCCGCACGAGCAGACCGGCAGAGGCAGGCCGAAGGCCATGCCGCGCGCGGCTTGCTGCAGCGCCCCACCGCGGCCGAGCCAACGCACGGACGCGCTGGAGAGGAAGACGTGCAGCAGGCCCGCGGCGAGATAGCCGATCAGGAGCGCCGGCGCGCTCTCGAGCGCGAGCTTCAAGAACTCGCGACCGATCGGCGTCGCCATGTCCGCGGGCACCGCACCCGCGACCAGCACCAAGGCCGCGAGCGCGCCCGCGCCGGACCACAGGTTCTTCCTCCGTCGATCGATCGGCTGCAGCGCCTCGGGGTTGCGATGCGAGATCACGTGCAGCAGCAGTCCCGCGGCGAAGATCTGAACGGAGGCCAGCGTGGCGCTCTCGAGCAAGCGCCCGAACTGCTCCGCGAGTGCGAAGCCAGTGATCGAGCCCAGCGCGAGCAGCGCCATCGCGGCGAGCGCGGCGAGCGCGCCGTGGCGCGGGCGCAGCAGCCACCAGATCGCGATCGACTCGGGGATGCGATGCAGCACGACGGCGAGCGGCAGCGCGTGCGAGTGGATCATCGACGATTCTTCGCCGTGCGCGTGATCGTGATCGTGCGCATGGTCGTGATCGTGAGTCGCGTGCCCGTGGACATCGCCTTCGCCGCCGAGCGAGAAGGCGACCCCGTCGAAGAGCGAGTGGACGATCAAGCCCGCGATGGCGAGGCCCATGGCGATCGCGTAGGCGCGCGAGGCAAGCCCGCGCGTCGAGCGCTCTACCGCGATCGGCAGGAAGACCCCGGCGAGGAAGAGCAGCGCGGTCCAGCCGCCGGCGATCGCGACGGTCTCCGGCAGCACGTGCAGGAGGATCACCCCGCCGAGCGAGACGAGCAGGAAGCCGTCCAGGAACGCGATGCTCGCGCCCGAGCGCCGCGCGGCTCCATAGAGCAGCGGGCCGAGCGGCAGGACGATGAGCGAGAGGAGGAGCGCGAGCACGGGGGGCTTACAGCGGGTGCGGAGCCGCCATGGTCGTGCGGCGTTCTTCCCGGCTCAAGCGCGCAGGGAGAATGGGAGGAGAAGTCCCGCCGCCGGCGCGGCATCCGGCCGCGCCGACGGCGAGAGCTGGCGTTCCCAGAGCCAGAGAGAAGCAGCAGCTCGACCTTCGCGAGAAGGCGCGAGCTTCGCGTTCCCCACAACCCAGGTGCCGCCGTGCGCCGGGAGTTCCCGAGGGGCTTCGAAAAACTCGCGGAGTCCCGAGGAGAGCAGGTGCCGCGGTCCGAACGGCGCCTCCGGGGGCGCCTGCGAAACCCCGCCTCCCGCTAGGCGCGGCGGGAACGCGGCGCTCGGAGAACGGCTGGCGGAACGGTCCGCGCGGTGCGACTTCAGTCGGCCGAGCCCACGAGCTGGGCGCGCAGCGCGGCGCGGACGCGAGAGAGGCGCGAGCGGACGGTGCCGATGGGCAGACCAGCGCGCGCGGCGAGGGCGACGTAGTCGAGCTCGCCCTCGGCGCGGAGCTGCAGCAGCTCGCGCAGCTCGTCGGGCAGCTCGCGGAGCGCCGCCTCGATCGCCTCGGCGTGCTCGCGGCAGAGCGCGCAGTGCAAGGGGCCGCGGAGATCGTGCTCGCGCCGCGCCGCGCGCTGCTCGCGCTCGTTCGCGCGGCGCGCCGAGCGGCGGAGGTGCAGCGCGCGATGGCGCACGGCGCGCAAGAGCCAGGCGCGCAGCACCGGCGGCTCTTCGCCGAGCGACCAGAGCGCGAGCAGCGCCTCCTGCACCGCGTCGGCGGCGCGGTCGGGGCACTTCAGGATGCGACGAGCAAGCTGGTGCGAAGCGGCGAGATGGGGGCGGACGCAGAGCTCGAAGCGCTGCGCGCGCGCCGACCCACTCTCCGCCGCAAGGGCGGGCGAGAGGAGCATGGACGCGATCTGGGAACGAAGACGCCCCGCGGGAACGCGGAGCAGGAGCGAACAGAGAGCTAGCTCGTTCGCTCCGGAGGTCCTCGGGTCCACCCACCGCCATCGACGGCGCGCTCCTCGCGAGCGCTGCGCGGCGCTTCCAGGGGACGGCCGGTCTCGGCCCAGGTCGGCAGCGCGATCGCGCGCTCCACCCCGTCCCCCACCCACTGCGCCATCTCGCAGAGCGCGCAGTCCGATTCGTCGTGGCCGGGCGCCCCGAGCGCGGGCTCCTCCGAGCGCGAGGGCGCGGGCGCCTCGTGCGCGTGCGCGCAGCACGCGTGCGCCTCGGCTGAGGCGTTCGCCGCGCCTTCCGCTGCATGCGCATGCAGGTGCAGCCCCGGCGCGACGAGCGCTCCGAGGACGTGCAGCAAGATGCCGAGGAAGGCGGCGAAGCGGGACATGGCCGCGAAATCTAGGGCACTCAGGCCGGATTGGGATAGCCCGAGGAGGATTCTCCGGGACGGCGCGTTCTCTCGGCGGGCGTCTCGCCGCATCATCGCGCTGCGCCTGACCCGAGGAGGCCGCGTTGCTCCGATCCCACTGCCGCCGCGCGGGCGCGTTCGTTCTGCCGTTCGTCCTCTGCGCCTCGCTCGTCCCGCATCTCCACGCGCAAGAGCTCGAGTCCGCGTATGAGACGCGCCGCTTCTCCCTGCCCTGCTTGCGCGCACCCGTGAACCCGATCGAGCTGAAACTCGTGCCCTATCCGCGACTCGGGGGCGAGGACTACGAGGTGGAGCGCGAGCGGCTCCCTGGCTTCACCGTCGAGGAGTTCCAAGAGCTCGCCGAGCGCGTGCTGCCGGAAGGGCCTTGGAACGTATCGGGAGCAGAGCTGCGCCTCGACGCTGAGGGGCGCGTGATCGCGCGAGGGAATCGCGCCGCTCTCGACGAGCTCGGTCGATTGATCGGCTACCTCAGCGAGGCCTTGCTCGCGGAGCAGCTCGTCGACGTCGAGCTCTATCCTCTGCGCGCCACCGATGTTCACCTCGCCCTGCCCGGCGCCGTGCTCGAGAGCGCGGCGGTCGAGCGCCTGCTGGCCGAGGCGGAGGCGCAGGAGCTGCTCGGCGCTCCGCAGCGCTGGACGCTGCACGCGCGCGCCGCGCGCTTCGCGTCCGCGGGTGGCCTGCGTGAGCAGAGCTTCGTGCGCGATCTCGATGTCGAGATGGCGCAATCCGGAGTTCTGGCCGATCCCTGGTGCTCCGTGGTGAGCTTGGGCACCGCGGTGCATCTCCGCGTCGACGCGCGGCGCGACGGCCTGGGACTGCACCTGCTCTGCGAGCGCCACGAAGAGCTCGGCGCGAGCGGAGAGCGCGAGCTCCATAGCTATCGCGAGTTCTTCTCCGAACGCAGCGTGCTCCAGCGCGATCTCTTCGCGATGCCGGCGCGCCAACCGGCGCTCGGCTTCGCGACCCTCGCGCTCTCGATCGTGCTTCCCGCGGGCCGCGAGCTCCTCTGCGTACAGCAGGCGCGCGGGCCGCAGGGCGCGATCGGACAGGTGCTGCGCGTGCGCGGGCGCGGCGCATCGCGCACGAGCGCGCGCTTCGAGACTTCGCAGGGAGTCCTCGCGCTGCGCGACCTCTCGGCCCTGATCGCGAGGCGCTTCGTGCGCAGCGGCCCGCTGCGCGAGGGCCTGCTGTCGAACAACTCCAGGCACGGTTTGGAAATCTGCTCGCGCCTCGTGGGCGAGCCTGACCTCGAGGTCGGTTCCCTGCTCGAGGATCTGGTCGAGAGCTGCGGCGCAGGCGAGCTCGAGCTCGCGTGCCACGGCGCCCTGCTCTTCTTGATCGGCGAGCCGGCGCCCGTCGAGCGCGGCTTGCGTTGGCTCGACGAGCAGGAAGCGCTCGCGTCGTCCACCTGCGAGCTGCACCTCGAGCTCCGCGACCGCTCGGGCGCGCGCTCGCTCGCGGAGCTTTCACTCGCGTTGCGCCAAGAGAGCGACGCCTACTTCTCGATGGGCGCGGACGAGCTCGGGATCGTCGACTACGACCTCGAAGTCCTGCATAGCGTCGCGATCTATGACCCCGTCGTCGAGGGCCTGGGCCACGGCATGCTGGGTCGCCTGCGCACGACGCCGCTCGGCGAGCGCGTCGTCTTGGAGCTCGAGCTCCTGCTCAACTGGATGAGCGCGGCGACACAGCGGATCAGCATCCCGTCGATGAAAGGCGCCGAGCTCGACCTCGGCGCGGGCGTGCGTCGCCACCTCCAAGAGACCTACGTACTCGCGCGCGGCGAGAGCGCCAGCTCGGGCGATCTGGATCCCGCGGGTCCGCTCGGCCTCGTGCTGCACGTCGCGCGCCGCGGCTGAGCGGTTAGCTTGGGAGCGCCATGATCGACCCCGCCCCCTCGCTCGTCGCTCTTCCGTCCCCACCTCGCGCGGCGCACCTCCACACGCGCTTCCGCGTGCTGCGCTGGCTGCTCGTGCTCGCGGCGATCCTCCCTCCGGGCTGCGCGATCGGCCTCGGGAGCTACGAGAACGCACGCATCGCGGAGCTCGCGCGCGACGGGCGGATGACCTCGGGCACCGTCGCAGAGAAGCTCATGCGCCAAGCGCGCTCGACCGAGTACGTGCTGGAGAGCGCGTTCGAAGTCGACGGGCGGAGCTATCGCGCGACGCAAACGGTGTCCCGCGAGCGCTACCTCGCGACGCCGATCGGCGCCGCCGTGGAGATCACCTTCCTGCCGCGCGATCCGTCCCATGCCGTGCTCGGCCGCGTCGATGACGCGCGCGTCGCGGGCCAACGCAGCGCCACCTTCGCCGCGGCCGTGGCGCTCTTCCTCGCGTTCGGCATCGTGGTCGCGATCTACGAGCGCTACCTCCGCCGCGCGCTCCACCTCCTCCGCCACGGCCAAGCGGTGACGGCGACCCTTGAGGCCGGTCGCGGCGTGCGCTTCCGCTACCGCGCCGAGGACGGCATCGAACGCAGCGCGCGCTCGGGCTTCCGCGGAGCTCCACCGCCGGAGCTCGAGGTCGGCGCGGAGGCGATCGCGCTCTGCGATCCGGCGCGGCCCGCGCGCTGCGCCTTGCTCGCGAGCTTGGAGCAGCTCGGGAGCATCGATGGTTCCGCTGCGGCGCCTTCCCGACCCTAGAGCTCTTGCCCGGACCTGGCGATGAGCACTTCCGAGGACCTCGCGCTCGCGAGCTTCGCCGAAATCGGCTACGCGCGCGTGCCGCGGGTTCTCGACGCTGCGCAGCTCGAGCTCGGCGAGGCGCTGCTCTCCAGCGTTCCCTCATCGCGTGCGGGCACGCGTACCTTGCTCGCCGATCCGCGCGCGCGAGCGCTCGCGCAGGCGCTCTCGGCCGAGCCGCGCCTCGCCACGCTGCTCGGCGACGCGGCGCGAGCAATCCAGTGCACCGCGTTCGCGAAGGCGCCCGAGCGCAACTGGCTGGTTGGCCTGCACCAAGACCTGTCGCTGCCCACCGAGGCACTCGGCGATACGGGTGACGCCGACGCAGGCGCCGCGAAGGAAGGACTGCGGTTCGCGCAGCCACCGGCCGCGATCCTGCAGCAGCTCGTCGCCGTGCGGCTCCATCTCGACGACTGCGGTGCCGACGATGGTCCGCTGCGCGTCGTGCCCGGCTCACATTGCGATGGCATCCTCGAGCACACCGCCGCGCTCGCTCTGCGCGACGCGCGCGGCGAGCATGCCTGCCTCCTCGCGCGCGGCGATGCGCTGGTCTTCCGACCGCTCCTGCTACACGCCTCGTCGAAATCGACCTCGGGACGCCGGCGCGCCGTGCTGCACTTCCTCTTCGCGCCGGCCTCGCTGGACCACAGCGCGCGGGACTAGACTCGTGCGCTGCAGCGACGCTCCGCTGCACGTCTCCGCCGCGAGAACGCATGCCCGCCGATCCACCGCCGCTGCCGTCGACCGCGCCGTCTCCGTGCCCGAGCTGCTCCGCGCCGCTCGCGGGGCGCTTCTGCTCCGCGTGCGGCGAGCGAGCCTTCGATGCCGGAGAGCTCCGCCTCGGCAGCTTCGTTCGCGAGTGGGCCTCCGCGCTCACCAGCCTGGACGGCAAGGTCTGGCGCACCTTGCGGCTCCTGCTCACGAGCCCCGGACTCCTCGCCGATCAGCGCTGCCGCGGCGCGCGCGTGCGCACGCTGGCCCCGGTGCAGCTCTTCCTGCTCGCGAACCTGATCTACTTCCTCCTCGCGAGCACCACGCCGGCCGACATCTTCACCACCAGCTTCCACGGCCATCTCCGCGGCCAGATCTACAGCGGCACCGCACAGCAGCTCGTCCACGAGCGCTTGGGCCTCGACGCCTCAGCACTCGCCACCGACGCCGGACGCGCGACCTTGCGCGCCTACGCGCAGCGCTTCGAGCTCGTGAACCAGCGCAACGCGCGCTCGCTCCTGATCCTCCTCGTCCCGCTCTTCGCGCTGCTCTTCGCGCTGCTGCAGCGCGGCCGTCCCCGCGGCTCCGCCGAGCACCTCGTGCTGGCGACCCACTTCGGCGCCTTCTTCCTGCTCTACGTCGCGCTCGTCGCGATGTGGGCGCTCTTCCTCGTGGTCGCCGCGCTGCACATCGTCGGCTTAGAGCCGCCTCGCGTCGTGCTCGAGCCGATCGGCACGCTGCTGATCGCCCTCAGCTCCGCGATCTGGTGCCGCCGCGCCTTCGTGCGCTTCTACGGCAACTCGGCCCGCGGCGCGCTGCTCCGCGCGCTGGCGTTCGCGAGCCTGCTGCTGCTGCCCTTCTACGCGTATCGAGCCGTGCTGTTCGGGGTGACGTTCCTCGAGGTCTGAGCCAGCCCTGCAGAGCGGCCGCTAGATCGATCGCGCGCGCGGCAGCACGACCGCGAAGGTCGTGCCGCGATGGATCTCGCTGCGCACGGCGACCTCTCCGCCATGCGCCTTCACGATCGAGGCGACGTAGCTGAGCCCGAGCCCGTTGCCGGGCGAGTGCCGGCTCGGGTCCGCTTTGTAGAAGCGATCGAACACGAACGGCAGCGCCGACTCGGGGATGCCGACGCCGGTGTCGGCGATCTCGACCCGCACGCGCTCGCCGTGCTCCTCGAGGCGGATCGCGATGCGTCCCCCCGCCGGGGTGAACTTGATCGAGTTCTCGACCAAGTTCGCGAACACGCGCTGGAGCTTCGACTCGACCCCGCGCACGCAGCTCGGGGCGTCGGGTAGCTCGAGCTCGATGCGGAGGCCGGCGTCCTGCGCGACGGGCTCGAAGATCTCCGCCGCCCCGCGGAGCAGCGCGCTGAGGTCCACCACCTCGGCGGCTCCGGCGACGCCACATGCTTCGGCCTCGGCGATCTCGAGCAGCGTATCCACGATGCCGACGAGGCGGTCGCACTGCTCGATGGTCACCTCGAGCGCCTCGCGGCGTAGCTCGTCGCTGCCCTTCGAGGTCAGAGCCGACTCGGCGGCGCAGCGGATCGCCGTCAACGGGCCGCGCAGGTCGTGAGCGACGTTGATGCTCATGTCGCGCAGCTCCGCGATCATCGACTGGAGCTTCGACTGCATGCGCTGGAACGCGTGCGCGAGCTCCTGGATCTCGGAGGACGGCACGTCCTCGGGTGCGAGCGGGCCGAGGTCGCCTTCGCCCGTGCGGCGCACGGCGCGCGTGATGCTCTCGAGGCCGAGCAAGGCGTTGCGGCAGAGGAGCGAGACCCCGAGCGCTCCGAAGAAGCTCAGGATCCCCGCGCTGAGCACGAAGAGCCAGACGATGCGGGTCGTGAGCGCGCGGTGATCCGCGAGCGAGTGCCCGAACTCGAACGCGAAGCCCGCGGGATCCCGATAGGAGAGAAGGCGCACGTCCGGACGTCCAGGGCCGCTCGAGCGCGTCTCGAAGTGGTGCATCGCCGGCGCGAGCCCGGTCGGTGGAGCGAGGGTCGCATCGTCGGGATCGGCGAGGCCGCCCTCGAGGACGAGCTCGCCGCGGGCATCGAAGAAGCGCAGGACCACTTGGTCCGCGCCGTACTCGAGAGCCTCGCTCTCGAGCTCCTCACGTAGCAGCGCGATCCCGGCGTCGCGATAGAGCTGTCGCCACTCCTCGAGCTCGTGGAGGAGCTCCCGATCCAAGCGCTCGAGCAGAAGGGCTTCCAAGCTGTGGAAGACCAGCACGGACTTCGCCACCGAGACGCACGCGAGCAGCAGCGCGGTCCAGAGGGCGAGGCGCCGACGCAGCGACCAGCGCTTGCGCCTAGGGCCCGTCGAGGACATAGCCGCAGCCTCGGACCGTCCGGATCAGCTTGCCGTCGAAGGGCTTGTCCACCTTGTCGCGCAAGCGGCAGATGCGCGTCTCGACGACGCTGGTCTGCGGATCGAAGTTGTAGTTCCACACCTGCTCCGCGATGGTCGTCTTCGAGATGACGCGACCGCGGTTCCGCGCGAGATAGGCCAGCAGCGAGAACTCGAGGGGCTGGAGCTGGAGCTCCTTGCCCGCGCGCGTCGCGCGGCGGCGGATGACGTCGATCACGAGATCGCCCACGCGGATGACGTCCTCCTCGCGCCGCGAGGAGCGCTTGGTGATGGCCTCGAGGCGCGCGAGGAGCTCCGAGAACGCGAACGGCTTCGTGAGGTAGTCGTCGGCCCCGGCCCGCAGCCCGGCGACCTTGTCGTCGACCAAGGTGCGCGCGGTCAGCATGAGGATCGGGATCGAGATCTCCGCCGCGCGGGCGCGACGAACCAGGTTGATCCCGTCGAGGCCCGGGAGCATCACGTCGATGATCGCGACCGCGTACTCCACGGTCAGCAGGCGCAGAAGTCCCGACGGCGCATCGGGCTCCACATCCACGGCGTAGCCTTCCTGCCCGAGCCCTTTCGCGAGGTATCCCGCCGTCTGCGGGTCGTCTTCGATCACCAGGACGCGCATCGTTGCTCCGTCGCGCGCGCCTCCGGTCGCCGCGCGGCGCGGGGCAGCATCTCGCAGAGCTACGCTCCGCGACAAGCGCGCAGCCGCGAGAACCGGCGAGCATTACCGATCGGTAAGGTGCGCGACGACGGCGCGCAAGACGGCCTCGCTACGCTCCTCCGCGATCGCCCGTGCGATCCCGGAGGTGTCGATGAAGTCCTTGCCTGCATTCGCGTTCGCCTACCGCGGAGTGCTGGTCTCGCTGTGTCCGCTGAGCTGTGCCCTGCCGCCGTGGAGCGGTCTCGCTCCGCGGGTCGAGATCGCCGCAGCCGCACTGCTGCTCTGCCTCGGCTTGGGATTGCGCCTCGCCGGCGTGCGGGAGATCGGAGGACGCGCGCGCGTCCACAGCGCCGGCGCCCGTGATCTCGTGAGCAGCGGGATCTTCGCCACCACGCGCAACCCGCTCTACCTCGGCAACGCGCTCGCCGCGGCCGGCGCGACCTTCCTGCTCGCCGGTCCGCTCGCCGCCGCGGCGACGGGCCTCTACCTGGGCCTGCTCTACGCGCTGGTCGTGCGGCACGAGGAGCGCGTCCTGCTCTCCCTCTGGGGCGCCGCGTATCGCGACTACCTGGAGCGCGTCCCGCGTTGGATCCCCCGGCTCGGCGGGAGCGACTTCAGCGGACGATCGCGCGAGCCCTACTCCTGGTCCGAGGTGCTGCGCCTCGAGAAGTGGGGAGTGCTGGCCGTCGCTTGCGCTCTCGTCGTGAGCTTCGCCTTTCCCGACACGCTCGCGGCGCTGCGGCAGCGCGCCGAGCTGCGCACGGCGATCGGGGCGCTCTCGATCCTCGTGTTCGTCGTGCTCTTCGTGCGTCGCGCCTCCCGCTCGAAGCGGAAGCACGGCCTGATCTTCCACGCCGAGTAGGAGGCGCCCCATGACCGACGATGCCCTCGCTCCGGCGTACCCGCTCTTCCGCCGCCCGGACGCCTACCACGAGAAGCGCTGCGCCTCCGCGCTAAGGAATCGGATCCAGCGCTGGTCCGAGCGCCGGACGCTGCGCGCGCTGCTCGGCAGCGCCGAAGGCATCCACAGCGTCTGCGACATCCCGTGCGGCATCGGCCGGAGCTTCGAGCTCTGGGCCGCCGCCGGGCTCAGCGTGCTCGGCGTGGAGCTCTCCCCTCCGATGGCGGAGCGGGCCGAGCGCGAGCGGGCCTCGCTCGGGCTGCCGGGTCGCGTCGAGATCGGCGATGCCTTCGCAGCGCGCGAAGGGGCCGGGCGCGCCGACCTCGTCGTGTGCTTGCGCTTCGCCTACTACTTCTCCCCCGCGCAGCGCCGGGGTCTCCTCGCCGCGCTCCGCGAACGCTCGCGCCGTTACCTGCTGATCCAGTACCGCGTGGGCAACGGGATCCTCGGGCGCTGGAAATCCGCCCGCGCAGAGGTGCGCATGCAGCGACGAGCGACGCGCGCGAAGCACGCCTGCCCCTGGGAGGAGATCCGTCCCGAGCTCGAGAGCGCGGGCTGGCGCGTCTTGCGCATGCGCCGCCAGAGCCCGTTGTCCGATCGCGTCCTGATCCTGGCCGAACGGAGCGCGTGGAAGGGCTGACGTCGCCGCCGACCCGAGAGTCGCGAGATTCACCCGGAGCATCGACCAGCGCATGATCCGCCAGCATCCGAGGCCCAGGCCCGCGCCGCGCAACCCGAGCACGGCCCCCGCGCCGCGCCCATCCCGCGCGCGACCGCGAGCTTGGCACCTACGGCGGCGTACCGAAGCGCTTCCCTCGCACGGCATCGTACACGGCATCGAAAGCCCGCAGCGCTTCATCGACCGGCGCAGCCTGCGGCCGTGGTGCATCACACAGCACGATCACTTGCCCGCTCGCGTCGAAGGCTGGCCAGAGCGGCAGGCTCGGCCCGTTGGGATCCCGGTACCGGACGAAGTTCACCCAGTAGCTCATCATCGTGTCGGCGAGCTTGCGGTCGACGGCGTTCCAGGCCCCATCCGCCGGAAGTAGATTCCCGGTCATGTACCAGAGCTCCGCGAAGTGCGCGGCACCCCAGGTCTCGCGCACCGAGCCGACCGCGAACGGCGGAGCGTGATCGAAGCGATAGTAGAAGGCTCGTCGGCCGAGCTTCGCCTGCAAGCGGGCCCAGGCCCACATGTCCCAGCCGAAGCGCAGATCGCGTTCGAACGCGGAGCGCGCGGCTCGCGCCTCGGCGTCGGTCTCGAACGGATAGGCCACGAGCAACGGCGGCGGCAGCTTACCCCAGACGCGCTGCAGCTCGCTCGCGTAGTTCTTCGCCGTGACGCGCGAGAGCTCCGCGAGCGAATTGCCCTCTTCCGCGTTCGAGCCGATCAGCACGGGCACGTCGTGCACCTTGCCGGCGACATACGCCTCGTAGGGCGACCGAGGCAGGAGGTGCGGCTCGATCACCGGATGGCTGATGGTGCCGGCCTTGCCGCCGAGGAGCTTCTCCGCGGGCATCGCGCGCAGAGTGGCGAGGTTGCCGGCGCCGAGAGACGCCGCGTAGGCGACGCCGTCCTTCTCCGCGCTCTCGAGGAGATAGCCGGGCGCGAGCTGCGCCGGCTCGAACACGCCGCCGCTCTGCGCGATCGCCGCGTGGAAGAGCCCCGCGGCGCGCGGCGAGGCCAACAGCAAGCTGACCGACATGCCTCCGGCGGACTGTCCGGCGATCGTCACGCGCTGAGGATCGCCACCGAACGCCGCAATGTTGGCCTGCACCCACGCGAGCGCCGCGATCTGGTCCATCAGCCCGTAGTTGCCCGAGGTCGCCTCGCCGCTCTCCGCGCTGAGCTCCGGATGCGCGAGGAAGCCCAGCGGCCCGAGGCGATAGGCGATGCTGACGAAGACGATGCCGCGTTGCGCGAGCGCCGCGCCCGCGTAGAGCGGCATGCTCGTCGCGCCGTTGGTCCAGCCGCCGCCGTGGATCCACACGAGCACCGGTCGGCGCTCGTCCGCGCTTCGCGCCCCCGACCACACGTTGAGATAGAGGCAATCCTCGCTCGTGACGGGCGGAGCTTCCCCGGGCATGGAAACGCCGATCTGTGAACACGCGGGCGCGAACGAGGTCGCTTCGCGCACTCCGGACCATGCGGCGACCGGCTGGGGCGGCCGCCAACGCGAATCCCCCACGGGCGGAGCGGCGTACGGCACCCCCAGCCAGGCGACCACGCCGTCCGCGGTGGATCCCCGGAGGAGTCCGGCGCTCGTCTTCGCGATCCAAGGAGAGGGCGTCGGCGGATCGCCTGCACCGCCTGCGGCCACGCCGCCGAGCAGCAGCGCGCTGGCGCACGCGAACGGGAGCATCCGACCGCGGGAGGTCGCGAGCGCTCGTGCGGATGTCTTCATCGGGGAGGCCCTCCGGCGGATCGCCGTCCCCGGCTTCGAGCCCGCACCTCCCTCGACGGTTACGGCGGAATTCGGAGCGCGCTCAGGTTCGGAGCAGGTCCTCGCACGCCTCCAGCACCGCTCTCGTCTCGATCCCGCGCAAGCAGCGATGATCGAGCGCGCAGGTGCGGCGCTGGCACGGGCCGCAGTCGACGTCGATCCGCACGAGGCGCTGATGGCGCAGGTTCGCGTTCGTGTAGCGCGGGCTCGTCGGCCCCATCACGACGGCGCAGGGAACCTCGAACGCCGCCGCGAAGTGGCGGGGCGCCGAGTCGGTCGTCACGACGAGCGCCGCGCCGTCGATGACGGGCTTCAAGAGCTCGAGGTCGATGGCGCTCGTGTCCGCTCCGGCGAAAGGCGCGCGCGTGCAAGCGCGCAGCGCGCCGATCGCCGCTCGCTCGTCGGGACCGCCGTGCACGTAGACGCCGAGTCCGAGCTCGTGCACCAGCGCCTCGATGACGGGCGCCACTTTCTCGGCCGGCCAGCGCTTCGCGGGGCCGAAGGCGCCGCCGGGATGCACGACGACGTAGTCGCGCTCCGGATCGAGCCCGCCGCTCGCGAGCGCCGCTCGCGCGCGCTCCTCGCTCGCGAGATCGAAGTAGAGCCGCGGACGCAGATCCCAGACGTCGACGCCGAGGACGCCCACCAGATCGCGCGCCGCGCGCACTGCCGGATACGGCGCGCGGCGCCAGCCTTCGCGGAGCGGCTCCAAGCGCTCGCTCAGCAGGAAGCGCCGACCGCCGTCGCCGAAGCCGATGCGCTTCGCGACACCCGCGCGCCAGAGCTCGTAGGCCGAGCCGAACGAAGTCGCGAAGAGGATCCCGAGATCGAACGCGCGCGAGCGGACGGCGGCGCGAGCGGCTCGCGGCGCGGCGCCGTCGTAGCAGAGGAGCGCGTTCGCGAGCGGCCCTCCGGCGAAGAGCGGCGCCCGCGAGCGCGGGGTCACGATCGCTACCTCCGCTCCGCGCGCGGCGAAGTGCGCGGCCGTGGCCTCGAGCACCGCGGTGATCGCGACGAGGTCGCCCACCCAGCGCGGCGGCACGAGCAGCACGCGCCGCGGCGCGGGCTCGAGCACGAGGCGCGGGAACGCGGGACGCGCGCTCATGCGTGCGCCTCCGCGCTCGCGCCTTCCAAGAGCTCCTCGGCGGCAGAAAGCACCATCTCCGCGCTGAGCTCCTGCATGCACGCGTGGTGCTGCAGCGGGCAGCTCTTCGCGTGGCACGGCGCGCAGGGCAGCTCGCGCCGCAGCACGCGCTGGCGCTCCAGATGATCGAGCGTGAAGCGCGGATCGGTGGGTCCCATCAGCACCACCGTCGGCACGTCGAATGCGGTGCCGTAATGGCGCGTCCCGGTGTCGGTCGTGACGAGCAAGCTCGCCCCCGCGACGGCGGGCTTCAGCGCGTGCAGATCGAGCACGGGATCGACCGCGATCGCGATCGGCACCCGCGCTTGCTCGGCGATGCCGCGCGCCAGCGGCTCCTCGCCCGGCCCCACCGTGACGAGCGCCTGCAACCCGAAGCGCTCGCGCAGGAGCTCGGCCGTGCGCGCGAAGCCCGCGACGCTCCAGAACTTGCTCGAGCCGTAGGACGCGCCCGGGTTCAAGGCTGCGTAGGGCCGCTCGAGGTCGAGGCCCAGCGCGCGCGCGCGCTCGTGCCACGCCGCGCGCGTGGCCAGGTCATACACGAGCCGCGGGCGCTCGTCGTGCACGGGAACATCGAGCAGGCCGGCGAGATCGGCGAAGGTCTGCCCGCTCGGCCGCGGGATGCGCTTCCCGCGGAAGCTCGGCGAGCGCAGCGCGCTCGTGAGCAGCCACGCATTGCCCCCGCGCGCATACGCGTAGCGCCGCGGGATGCCGGCCGCCGCGGCGAGCAGCACGACCTCCAGCGACGACGGCAGCAGCAGCGCCGCATCGAAGCCGCGCGCGCGCCACTGCCCCGCCTCGGCGAAGAACCCCGCGAGCCCCTTCGGGCGCGGACACGGCAGCAGCTCGTCGTAGAGCGACTCCAAGCCGCGCAGGACGCCGCGCAGATACGGCCGCACGCCGACGGTGATCCGCGCGCGCGGATAGCGCGCGCGCAACGCTGCCAGCGTCGGCGTGGCCATGACCACGTCGCCGACCCAGTTGGGAGCGCGGAGGAAGAGGCGTTCGATCACGGGAGCGGGGGCGCGCTGGCGACGCGCTGCAGCGCGTGGCGCAGCGCGGCGAAGTGCTCGCGCTCGCCACGGGCGAGGACTGCCTCGCGCGCCGGCGCGCGTAGGATCGCACTTCGAGCGAGCACCTGCGAGAGCGCGTCGGCGAGCGCGTGCGCATCGCGCGGATCCGCGACCGCGCGCAGCGCCTCGCCGCGGAGCTCGGCGGCGCCATTCCGCTCCGTCGTGACGACCGGGCAGCCGCACGCCAGCGCCTCGAGCGCGACCGTCGAGCAGGGGTCGTACCACGTGGGATGGAGCAGCGCGGCGGCGCCGCGATAGAGCGCGGGGAGATCCGCGCGCGGGCCGAGACAATGAACGCGGCCGCGCAACGCCGCGCGCACGTCGCGCGGCAGCGGCGGCGGAGCGGGCGGCCCCACCACCGCGAGATGCACCGCATCGAGCGCGCGCGAGCAGGCCAGCGCGCGCGCGGCTTCGGCGAAGCCCTTCAAGCGCGCGTTGTACGCCGCGAAGAGCACGACCGGCGTCGCGCGTGGCAGCGCGAGTTCGTTCGTCCAATCGAGGCGCGGTCCCTCGGGCGTGAAGCGCTTAAGATCGACGCCGAGCGGCAGGAGCTCGGTGCGTGCGAGCGCCGCGGGTGAGACGGCAGCGATCTCCGCGCGCACGCGCTCGGAGAGCGCGAGCACGAGACCGCTGCGTTGCAGCGCCTCGGCTTCGAGGGAACGCATCGCGCGCAGGCGCGGCGAGCACGCGCGATAGCGCTGGCGCAGCCAGCGGCGCGGCGGAGCGAGGCGCTCGTCGCGCGCCTCCGCCGCGGGAAGGACGAGGCCGCCGTGCGGCATGTAGACGTGCGCGGCGCGCACGTGGCGGATGGCGAGCGAGCTCGCCCAGGTTCCCGCTCGGAGCAGCTCGTCGAACGCGGCGGCGAAGCGGCGGAGACGCGCTCCCGCGCCGACGCCGCGCACGTCGAGCGAGCGCACGCGCCACGGACCTGCGGGGGAACCGCGTCCGACGACGAGCTCGACCTCGTCGCCGTGCTCGCCGAGATAGGCCGCGGCGCGGCGGAGGTAGCCCTCGACGCCGCCGCCCGCAGCAAGCGCATCGATCGCGAAGGCGATCTTCATCGCGCGAGCCCGAGCGGTGGCGCGCCGTGGCGCGGACGGTGGCGCGCGATGCGCGCGGCGACGCGCAGCGCGGCGGCGGCGAGGCGGCGCGCGGCGGCGCGGCCGAGATCGAGCTCGCGCGCGTAGCGCGCGAGGAAACGCAGCGCGCTCGTGTGCGCGAGGCCCGGTCGCAGCGAGAAGACGAGGGCGCCCAAGTCCTTCGCGCGCCAGCGCCGCGCGCGCACGCCGAGCTCGCCCACGCGCTCGAGATCGATGAGCACGAGCGCCCCCGTGCCTTCCTCCTCGAGCAGATGGCAGAGATAGAAGTCGCGGTGATGGAAGCCCGCGCGATGGAGCCGTGCCAAGAGGCGCGCGATCTCCGGCAAGCGCCGGCGCACGTGCTCGGGATCGCGGAGCAGCGCCTCTTCGAGCGAGCCGCGATGCGCGACGAGCTCGAGTGCCACCCACGAGCGCTCTCCCGCGCTGCACGCCGCGAGCGGGCGCGGCACGCGGATGCCGGCCGCGGCGAGGCGCAGCGCGAAGAGCGCCTCGGCAAGCGCCGCCGTTCCGGGCGAGCGCGAAGCGCGGCCGCGGCGGGCCGCCGGCTCGTGGTGCTTCAGCAGGCAGCCGAGCCCGCGCGGCAGGCGCGCGCGAAAGCTCTGCTTCCCCGGCGTCGCGCGGAGCGCGGCGCCTTCGGGCGCGGGGGAACGCTCCGTCCCCCCCGCCGCGACCCACTCCGGCCCGAGCAGCCCGCCGTCGACGCGCCGCCACTCCGGCCCGGCGAAGGCCGCGAGCTCGCGAAGGAGGCGCGCTGCGGGACGAGGGAGCTCCACGCGCGGGATCTTACGGAAGGGTTGCGGTACCTGGCACTCGCGGTGTTCCGTCTAGGGTGAGAACTCCGCCGCCATGAGCCCTCGCCTCCGCTCCTCCCTCACCCTGCTCTGCGGGCTCGCCGCCTGGGGCGCCGCGGCGCTGCTGCTCGCGCGCTTCCTCTTCGGCACCGCGCTCCACCCCGGCGAGCCCCTGCGCGGCGCCTGGAGCCCGCTCGGCGCCGTGCTCTGCGCCGGCGCGCTCGCTCTGGCGCTCTTCGGCCGCGCGTGCCTCCGGCGCGGCGACGACGGCGAGCCGGACGGCGCGCCGCTCGCGCTCTCGCGCCGCGCGGAGCGCCGGCTCACCGCGCTGGCACTCGCCCTGCACGTGCTCCTCGCCGCGGCGATGAGCTGGGACCTGCCGCTCTTCGAGGGCCCCGACGAGAGCACGCACTTCGACTACGCGCGCTACGTGGCGCGCGAGGGCGAGCTGCCCTCGCTGCACGTCGACGGCCGCCTCCTGGAGCGCGACGTCGCGATCGATCAAAAGATCCAGCCGCCGCTCTACTACCTGCTGCTCGCACCCGCGCTGCGCGCGATCGGCGCGACCCATTGGTCGACCTTCTATCGCCTCTCGCCGCCGCGCGACGCGACCGACTGGCCCGCGCGCTGGGACGCGGCGAAGTATCTGCACGGCCCCGACGAGCTCGCGCCCTATGCGAACGACGTGCGCGCGCTGCACCTGCTGCGCCTCACCGGCATCGCGTTCACGCTGCTGGGCTTGCTCGGGCTGCGCCGCGCGCTGCGCGCGCTGCGCGTACCGCGCGCGACGACCTGCCTCGCAATCGCGCTGCTCGCGTTGCTGCCGCAGCTCCTGCACTTGGCCGGCGTCATCTCGAACGATCTGCCCGCGATCGCCGCGAGCGCCTGGGCCGCGGCGATCGCACTGCGCTGGCTGCGGCGCGGGGAGCTGCGCGCGCACGATGCGCTCTCCCTCGGCGCGCTGCTCGGGCTCGCATGCCTCGCCAAGCTCTCGGGCTTCGTGCTGCTCGCGTGGATGGGCTGCGTCGGCATCGCCTTCCTCGTGCGTCACGCGCGCGCACGAGCCTTGCTCAAGAGCAGCGCGCTCGTGCTCGCGGGCTTCGCTCTCTCCAGCGGTTGGTATTGGGCCGCGAACACGCTGCGCTACGGCCACCCGCTGCAGAACTGGGTCTACCAGACGCACTACCAAGCCACGGGCGACGTCGGGCTCGACGCGTGGACGCACTGGGGCGTCCTGCTGCCGGGAACCTTCGGACTCTCGTTCTTCTGCGACTTGGGCTGGATGGCGGCGTGGCCGGAGCCGCCGGCGCTGATCGCGCTCGCGTGCATTCTCGCGCTGCCGCTCGTCGCGCTCTGCTCCCGGCGCGGCCTCGATGCCAGCTTCGCGCGCGCGGCGACACCGCGCCTCCTTGTGCTGGCCCTGCTCGTGCTCGCGTGGATCGCGCAGCTCCGCTTCTACGCGTCGGTCTTCCAGCCGCAGGGGCGCCACCACTTCCCCTTCCTCGTCGCGTACGCGCTGCCGCTGGCTTGCGCGCTGGAGGCGCTGCGCTTCGACCTCGGGCGCCGCGCGGCGCGCGCGGCCTACCTCGCGTTGCCCCTCGCGGCGCTGCTCTTCGCGCTCCACGCGTGGCTCGGCGTGCAGCGCGAGCAGTTCGCTCCGCTGAATCGCGTGGAGACGCCATGGCTCGCGATCACCGATGCGCATGCGCGCGGCGCGGCGCACGCAGCCATCGAAGTGCTGGAGCCGAGCGCGGACGAGCGCTGCGCCGCGGCCCCGACCTTGCGCTGGCGCGCTGAGCCCGGCGAGCGCTACTCGATCGAGATCGGCCTCGACGGCAGCTTCGACGGACCGTCGTGGAGCCGCTCGCGCCGCGTCGTGCGCACCTTCGAAGATCTGGGCCTCGAGCTCGAGGGCGATCGCTTCGCGATCCCGCCGGAGGCGTGGACCGCGCTCTTCCCGGAGGGACGGGCCGTCGTCTGGCGCGTGCGGCGTCTGGACCCCGTGCGCCACGGAACGCTGGTCGCCTCGGAGCCGCGACGCCTGACGCGCGTGCCCTGAGCGAGGCAGCGCGCGCGTCGTCCCCGCTCAGCGGCGCCGCAAAGCTCAGGCCTTCGCCGAGCTCTTGCGCGAGGCGCCCGCGGCCTTCTTCTTCGGCGCGGGCTTGGCGATCGGCTTCGCGACGTCGTTCGCGACGGGCTTCGCCTTCGGCTGCGGCTTCACGGCCTTCTCGGGCAAGCGCTTCGCCGGCGCGCTCATCGCGCTGCCTTTCGCTGCCTCGGGCTTGGCACTCGACTCCGCCTCCGGCGCGGTCGCGGACGGCGCGGCCGGAGCGGCCTCGGCGCGGAGACGCGCGACGAGATCGCGCGTCGAGTGATCCTTGGGATCCCCGCAGATCACGGTGTTCACGCCGAGGAGCTTCAGCGTGTCGGCCTCCGGTACGCGCGTGGGATCGTAGTCGGTGCCCTTGGCGTGCAGCGTGGGGTGCAGCGCCTTCAGGATCTCGTCGGCCGTCGTCTCGCCGAAGATGGTGACGTAGTCGACGCACTCGAGCGACGCGAGGACCTCGGCCCGCTCGGCCTCGGGGATGATCGGCCGATCCTCGCCCTTGTTCGCCCGCACCGACTCGTCGCTATTGATCGCGACGACGAGGTAGTCGCCGCGCGACTTCGCGTCGGCGAGGAAGCGCACGTGGCCGACGTGGAGCAGATCGAAGCAGCCGTTGGCGAGCACGATCGTCTTCCCCTGCGCGCGCAGCGCACCGAGGATCGTCGAGAGCGTGCTCGACTGGGGATGGAACTTCGGCATCCAGGGAGCCTCGGGACGGGGGCGATTCCGGTGGGGCGGGAGGTCGAGCGTCAGCAAGCGGGAGGGCGCTTCGCGTTCTCGAGCGCGGCGATGATACGGTCGACGATGCCCGTCGTCGACTTGCCGGCCACGAGCTTTGCGAGATGGACGCGGCCGCCATGGGACTCCACCCATTCCGTGCCGACCACCTTGCCGGCCCAGTCCTGCCCCTTCACGAGCACGTCGGGCGTGATGCTCTGGATCAGGCCGAGCGGGGTGTCCTCCTCGAAGGGGACCACGAAGTCGACCATCTCCAGCGCAGCGAGGACGCGCAGGCGATCCTCGAGCGGGCAGATCGGGCGCAAGGGCCCTTTCAAGCGCTGGATCGAGGCGTCGCTGTTCACGCCGACGATCAGGGCGTCGCCCTGCGCACGCGCATCGCGCAGGTAGTCGACGTGCCCGGGGTGCAGGATGTCGAAGCAGCCGTTCGTGAAGGCGATCGTGCGCCCCGCCGAGCGCAGCTCCTCCACGACGCCGGCGAGCTGGGAACGCTCCAGCACCTTGCCTTCGCGCACCAGCGTCGGGCGCAGGCGCTCGGAGATCTCGTCCTTGGTCACGGACGCGGCGCCGAAGCGGCCGACGACGATGCCCGCCGCGGTGTTGGCGAGGCGCACCGCGTCTTCGATACAGGCACCCGCGGTGTAGGCCCAGGCGAGCACCGAGATCACCGTGTCTCCGGCGCCCGTGACGTCGAACACCGCCTTCGCCTCCGTCGGCACGTGGCGCTCTTCGCCCCCGCGCGTGCGGTAGAAGACGCCGTCCGCGCCGAGAGTGATCACCGCGACCTCGAGCTCGACTTGATCGAGGAGGCGCTGGGCGGCTTCGCGCACCTTGCCGAGGTCGGAGAGCACGAGGCCGGTGGCTTCCTCCGCTTCCTTGCGGTTCGGTGTGATGAGCGTCGCGCCGCGGTAGCGCGAGTAGTCCTTGCCCTTCGGGTCGACGAACACGGGCCGCTTCTCGGCGCGCGCGCGGGCGATCACGCGCTCCAGCGTCTGACGCGTGAGCACGCCCTTGCCGTAGTCCGAGACAAGGACGCCGTCGTAGTGCTTGGCCTGCGCGTCGAGGAAGTGCTCCAGGCGCGCGCGCACGGGTTCCTCGAGGGGAACCGCGCGCTCGTGATCGACGCGCAGCACCTGCTGGTGATTGCTCGCGACGTAGCGCGTCTTCACCGTGGTCGGGCGCGACGCGTCGGAGATGAGCCCGTCGCTCGCGATGCCCGCCGCGTCCAGCATGTCGCGCAGCATGCGCCCGAAGCCGTCCTCGCCGATCGCTCCCGCGACGCCGACGCCGCAGCCGAGTGAACGCAGGTTGTCGGCGACGTTCAGCGCGCCCCCGAGGCGCGATTCCTCGCGCTGGGCCTCGAAGATGACGATCGGCGCTTCGGGCGAGACGCGCCCGACGCCGCCGTGCACGTAGCGGTCGAGGATGAGATCGCCGACGACGAGGACGCGCCGCGAAGGCAGGCCGCGCAGGACGTCGAGGAGGTGCTGGGACACGGAAGCGGAACCTCGGCAGGGAATGCGGGGCGCACAGTATGGCGGAGAGCCGCGCGCGATCGCACGCGCGAGCGGGCGATTCGAGCGCGAGCTCAGCGCGCGAGGCACGCGGCGATGGCCGCCCAGGGATCCGGCCCCTCGAAGCGCAGCTCGATGCGCAGCGCGTGGAGGCGCTCCGGCGCGAGGGAACGCAGCTTCACCCAGTCCTTCGTCGTGGTGAGCCAGCGCGGGGCGCTCTCCCAACCCGCGAGATCGCGCGCGGCGTAGAGGTGGTGATCGGGGAACGAGAGGTGCTCCAAGACCTCGAAGCCGAGATCGCGCACGGTGCGCTCGAACGCCGCCGGACGCGCGAGCGCGGAGATCAATCCCACCGGCCCGCGCGGCAACGCCTCCAGCCCGCGCTCGCCCGCCGCGTCGATCCATCCGGCTGGCGCATGGCGCGCACGGTAACGCGGGAGCTCCGGAGCCAGCGCCGCGAGGCGCGCTTCCAGCGCGCGCAGCGCCGCGGGCTCGACCTGATCGCAGCGCGTCAGCACGAGCGCGTGCGCCCGGCGCAGCGCCTCGGGCGGCTCGCGCAGCAGGCCGCGCGGCAGGAGATGCTCGTGGCCGAAGGGCTGCGAGCCGTCGAGCAGCACCAGGTCGAAGTCGCGCGCGAGGCGGCGATGCTGGAAGCCGTCGTCGAGCAGCACGAGCCGCGCGCCGCGAGAGACGAGCTCCTGCGCGCCGCGCGCGCGATCCGCGGCGCAGACGAGCGGGACCTCGGGCAGCACCTCGGCGAGCCAGGTCGCCTCGTCGTTGCGCTCCGCGCCGCGCGCGCGTCCGTAGCCGCGACAGAGGATGCCGGGGTGGAGCCCCGCCTCGCACGCGCGCCGGGCGAGCCACTCCACCATCGGCGACTTGCCGGTGCCGCCGACGGTGAGGTTCCCGACCGAGACCACCGGGACCGCGGCGCGCAGGATCTCCGCGCGCCCCATCTCGAAGCGCCGCCCGCGCCGCCGCGCGAGCGCGGCGTAGAGCGGCTCGAGCGCAGCGAGCAGCGGACGCAGCGCCGCGCCCGCGAGCCCGCCGCGACCGGCGACGGTCTCCAGGAAGAACGAGCTTCGCGAGCGCCTTCGCCGCATCGCGCGCGCTACTCGTCGCGCTTCCAGGTGTTGTTCTTGCGATCGACGTCGGGGAGCTTGCCCGCCGCGTCGATCTCGACCGACTGCACCGCGACCTTCTTGTCGAGGCGCACGTCGAGGCGATCGCTGCGGAACCACGACTCCACCGGCATCTTGCGCGTCTCGCTCGTGCCGTCGGCGTAGGTCACGGTGAACTCGAGCGGCAGCACCATGCGCGAGCGATTCGCGAAGCGCAGGCGCGCGCCGCGCCGATCGCTCGCTTGAGTCACGTCCTCGACGGCTTGATCGAGCGTCGCGTTCTCGAGGAACCAGCCGCGCCAGAACCACGCGAGATCGGCGCCCGAAGCGTCCTCCATGGTGCGGAAGAAGTCCGCGGGCCGCGGCGACTTCCACGCCCAGCGCCGGATGTAGGTGCGGAACGCGAAGTCGAAGCGCTCCTTTCCGAGCACGTACTCGCGCAGGATCTGCAGGCCGAGCCCGGTCTTCTGATACTGCAAGAGGCCGAGCTGCATCATGTCGAGGCGATCAGCGGGCGTCGCGATCGGCACCAAGCTCTTGATCGCGTAGAGGCGCGCTTCCTCCGCGCTCTCGAGCTTCGCTTCCTCGCCGAAGTACTCCGCCTCCGAGTAGATGTTGATGAAGGTGTTGAAGCCCTCGTCCATCCACGCGTGACGTCGCTCGTCGGTGTTCACGATCATCGGGAACCAGTTGTGCCCGATCTCGTGCGTGGTGACGCCGAAGAGGCCGCGCTCATTGCCGCCGCGGCAGAAGATGATCATCGGGTATTCCATCCCGCCCTCGACGCCGGCGACATTGGTCGCGGCCGGGTAGGGATAGCGGAACCAGCGCTCGTTGTAGCCCTGGATGGCCTTCCGCAGCATCTGCGTCGACTGCGGCCAGAAGCGCCCCGCCTCGGCGTAGTACGCCGATTGGATCAGGCAATCGTCGAGGCCCGCGGCATCGAGGATGAACGCGGGCGAGCTGGCCCACGCGAAGGTGCGCACGCTCTCCGCCTGGAAGCGCCAGGTGAGCGGGCCGTCGCCGCTCGGACGCGTGCTCGCCTCCCCGACCTCGTCCGCGCCGCGGATCACGATCGTCTCGGCCGAGCGCTTGGCCCGGCTCAGGCGCTCGAGCTGCGTCGGCGTGTAGACCTCGGCTTCGTTCTGCAGCACGCCGGTCGCGACGACGAGGTGATCGCGCGGCACCGTGATCGCGACCTCGTAGTTGCCGAAGTTGGTGTAGAACTCGCCCGTGCCGAGATAGGGCCAGGTGTTCCAGCCGTGCACGTCGTCGTAGACGCACATCGCGGGGAACCACTGGGCGATCTCCCACACCGTGCCCTTCTTGGTGTCGATCGTGCCGTAGCGCCGGAACACCTTCTCGGGCACGCGGAAGCGCCACGCGAGGTCGAGCTCGACCTGGCCGCCCTTCGGCGCCAGCGGCTGCGCGAGCTCGATGCGGAGCTGCGTGTCGTAGACCGCGTAGCGCGCGTCCACGTCGCCGACGCGCACGTGCCCGAGCACCACGCCCTCGCTGGGGATCGACTCGCCGCCGACGCCGCGCTGCGCGCCGATCAGCGTGCCGAGGCTGTCCGCGCGCAGGAGGTTCTGCTCCAGGCCGAGCCAGAGGTAGTCGAGCGCATCGGGCGAGTGGTTCACATAGGTGATGCGCTCGCGGCCGCTGACTTCGCGCGTCGCGGGATCGAGCGCCACGTCGATGCGGTAATGCGCCTCCTGCTGCCAGTACTCCGGACCCGGTGCGCCGGAAGCCGTGCGCAGCGCGTTCGGCGTCGGGAGCTCGAGCGGCGTGAAGATCGTGATGTCGGGGCGGACTCCAGGGAGGCGGAGCGGCGAGCTCGAAGCGCGCGAGCGCGTTTCCCCCTCGGCCTCCTCGGCGCGCTGCTGCGCGGGCAAGGAGATCGCGAGCGCGACGAACGAGAGGAGGGAGAGGAGGGCGTGAGACCGGATTCTCGGCATGGGCAGAGCGTCGACGGAGCGAGGTGAGCGGGCGAGGAGCGCGGGATGCTATCCCACGCGCGGCCCGTGGCGAGCCTCGCCGCGGGCGCTTTCCGCGCGACTCGTCTCGTCCTGCGCGCGCGGCCGCGCTCAGGCCTTCCGCGGCCCCGTCGTCTGCGGCGCGGGCTCGGTCTTCGTCGCTCCGCCCTTCGCGGGGTCGGCCGAGGGCGCAGGCTGGCCCTGCGCCTCGCCGCTCTTCGCGCCGTCCGTCTTGGCCGGGCTCTTGGGCGTGGGCACGGTCGGCACGACCGAGCCCTCGGCAGGCTTATCGCCGGCGGCCGCCTTCTCGATCGCGAGGTCGGAGGCCGCGCGCGCCAGCGTCTCGTAGCGGGCGACTCCCTCTTGCGTCCACCAGACGTACGCCGGACGCCAGGAGTCGTAGGCCAGGATGAAGCCTTTCTCCTCTTCCGTGGGGAAGAGGTCGAGCGCGACGCGCCGACGGATATCGACGAGCCGCGTCGGAGTCCAACCCTGCTCGGGCGAGAAGCGCTGCAGGACCTCGACATAGCCGAGATCGCGCGCGATGCGCTCCTGGCCGGCGCGCTCCTTCGCGGCGAGGTCGTCGAGCTTCTCCAGGACCTCCGCGTTCTGCTCCTCCATCTTGCGCTGCGCGAGCTTGCGCATCGCCTCCTCGCGCGCCGCGTCGGCGCGCCGCCGCGCTTCCTCGCGTGCAGCGGAGGCGAACTCGCGCACCTGCAGCTCGGAGAGCGTGCGCACGACGCGGTAGGAGCGGATCTCGCGGTACGGGATGAAGGCGAAGGAGGTCGCGCCGGCGACGTGCCACACGCGAATGCCCGCGTCGGAGCTCTCTCGCTCGCCGGGCTCGAAGTCGATGCCGCTCGGGATCTCGACATAGCGGCCGTTCTTGACCACTCCGCGCACGCGCTCGTCGTTCGTGAGCAACACGTCGACCAGAGTGCTCAGCTTCTCGCGGGTGATGGGCGCCTTGCCGACGGTGCCTTCGTTCCCGAGCTCGATCGGCTCGTCCCGTGCCGGAGCCGGCTTGGCGGCGGGTACGGGTGCCGGAGTCTGGGCCGCGAGCCCAGGCGCGCTCGCGGGCAAGGCAATGCATGCGGCGAAGAGGAAGCGGCGGATCGAGTTCATGTAGGTGCGTCCCCGGGGCTCGCGGCAGGAGCCCCCGGTCGACATCGACCCGCCGCGGCCCGCGGCTTGACCTCCGCGCCGGAGGATTTCGCGGCGCGGGTTTTGAGAGCGGCCGCTTTCCGGTACCTTCGGAGGCTTCGTAACCTGCCTCGAAGGACCTGAACATGCCCTGCGCCACCGCCCCCATCGCGGCCGACAACTACGATCACCTGCAGCTGAAGATCGCCGATGGGATCGCCACCCTCACCCTGCGCGTGAAGGAGCAAGGGGGCCTGCGGCCCGACGACTACACGCTGAAGAAGAACTCGTACGACCTCGGCGTGTACCGCGAGCTGAACGACGTCGTCGAGCGCCTGCGCTTCGAGCACCCCGAGGTGCGCGCCGTCGTGATCCAGAGCGGCATCCCCGGCATCTACTCCGCCGGCGCGAACATCGACATGCTCCACACCTCGCCGCACTGGTGGAAGATCGAGTTCTGCCGCCTCTGCAACGAGACGCTCTGCCGGATGGAGCACGACGAGGAGCGCGACTACATCGCGAAGATCGACGGCTCGGCGGTGGGCGGCGGCTACGAGCTCGTGCTCGCCTGCGATCGCTCCTACCTCGTCGACGACAAGAAGTCGTCCGTCGCCCTCCCCGAGGTCGGCCTCCTCGCCGTGCTGCCGGGTACCGGCGGCATCACGCGGCTCGAGGAGCGCGTGCGCCCCGACGTCGCGCACGAGTTCATGAGCCGCACGGACGGCTACCGCGCGAAGGAAGCCGTGAAGCTCGGCTTCGTGACCGACTCGTTCCCGCGCTCGGAGTTCGATGCGAAGGTCGACGCGATCGCGCGCGAGCTCGCGCAGGGCGGCTGGAAGGATCGCCAGGGCATCCAGCTCGACGCGCTCGACGAGAGCGACTTTCGCCACCTGAAGCTCGAGGTCTCGCTGGAGGGCCGCAGCGCCGTGCTGACGATCCTGCCGCCGCCGAGCTACGACTTCCCCGCCGATCCGCGCGGCGCGGGCGCCGCCTGGTACGAGCTGCGCTTCTGGCGCGAGCTGCAGCACGCGCTGCACCTCTTGCGCGTGAAGTACGCGGAGGTCGGTGTCGTCGTCGTGACCGGCAAGGGCAACGAGCCCGCGGCGAACGCCGTCGACGCGAAGCTGCTGGCCGGCGCGAAGACCAACTGGTTCCTGCGCGAGGTGCTGAACACGCGCATCGACGCGCTGAAGATGCTCGAGAACACGCCGAAGACCTTCCTCGCCTCCTTCGGCCAAGGTCGGCTCCACGGCTCGCTGCTCGAGCTGGCCCTCGCCTGCGACCGCCTTTACGTCTCCACGGCGACCCAGCTCGAGCTCGGGCCGCTCTCGCACGGCGCGCTGCCGATGATGGTCGGCGAGTCGCGCCTTGCTCACCGCCGCATCGCGACCGCACCGACCGGGGCGATCGACGGCCGCGCGGCCTTCGAGGCCGGCCTGGTGACGGGCTGCTTCGAGGCGCCGGACTTCGCCGAGGAGTTCGAGATCGTCTTCAACCGGACGCTGTCGACCTCGCCCGACGCGATGGCGATGCTGAAGCTCAACGTGAAGCTCTCCGGGCCACAGACGACAGAAAGCCGCATCTTCTCGATCCTCTCCCCTACGCAGAATTGGGTATTCGCCGGCCCGAACGCGCATGTTGCCCTGAAGAACTGGGGCAACGTGCACGACTTCGCACCCGTTCGCACCTGATCGAGCGAAGAGGCCCCGCGAACGCAGTACGCGGGGCCTCGGCCGACTCCGAGCCCCCCCTCCTCCACCCCAGCAGAAGACGAACCAGCGATGGCGCGACCCCCCATCCCCAACAACGTCGGGATCGAGAACCTTCCGGCCCGCATGGTCGAGCACTTCGAGGCCTGGCGCGAGTCCTACCTCGACTGGTGGAAATGGACGAACCTCGATCTCGAGGAGCCGATCCCGCTGCGCTGGGCCGTGCAGCGCGAGAACGGGGACTTGGGCTTCGACAGCGGCAACGTGAAGATGCTCGAGTACCCGTGGGGCATCTGGCTCGGGCCGCAGAAGAGCTACCGCCACATCCCCTACGGGGACCACATGGGCGAGCCGCTCTGGACCGAGCGGCAGGACATCCCCGCCGCCTACCTCGATGACCTCCGCCGCCTGATCGTGCAGCAGGGCGACACCGAGCCCGCGAGCGTCGAGCAGCAGCGCTACCTGGGCCTCACCGCGCCCAGCGATCACGACCGCGCGGGCCTCTTCCAGGTGAACGTGGAGGAAGGCCGCCACCTCTGGGCGATGGTCTACCTGCTGATCCGCTACTTCGGCAAGGACGGCCGCGACGAGTCGGACGCGCTGCTCCAGCGCCGCTCGGGCGACCCGGACACGGGCCGCATCCTCGGCGCCTTCAACAACCCGATCCGCGACTGGCTGGCGGTCTTCTGCTTCACGACCTTCACCGACCGCGACGGCAAGTACCAGCTCCGCGCCGAGAGCGAGAGCGCGTTCGAGCCCTTCGCGTGCACGACCGACTTCATGCTGCGCGAGGAGGCCTTCCACATGGCCTTCGGGCAGAACGGCATCGAGCGCGTCGTGAAGCGCACGATCGAGCTCATGAAGACGGCGCCGCACGGCGACGTGAAGCAGGTCGGCGGCATCCCGCTCGACATCCTGCAGAAGTACATCAACGAGTGGTACTCGCTCTCGCTCGACCTCTTCGGCGGGCCGGACTCGAACAACGCCGAGCGCCTCTGGGGCCGCGGCCTGAAGGGCCGCGATGACGAGTCGAAGCCGGGCCGCTACGAGGACCACAAGCTCTCGGGCGGCGAGTACGTGTACGAAGCGGGCACGCCCTTCGAGAAGCGCGGCTCGCTGCGCCGCGCGATGAACGAGCTGCTCCGCGACGAGTACATCAAGGACTGCGCGAAGTAGCTCGAGGTCTGGAACAAGCAGATCCCGGACGGTATCCCCAAGCTCTACCTGCCCGATCACCGCTTCAACCGCTCGATCGGGATCAGCTTCTACGAAGGCCGCCACTACGGCGTCCGCGGCGAGGTCTTCCCCGACACGGCGAGCTATGAGAAGCACCGCCGGGCGAACCTGCCCACCGAGGCCGACTACGCCTACGTGAAGGGCCTGATGAAGCGCGCCGCGGGTCCGAACAAGGTCGCCTTCTGGCTGGCCCCGCCGAAGGGCAAGGAAGCCGAGTACAGCTACGTCCAGTAGGGCGACGGCTCCGGTGTGAAGCGAGCGCGGCCCGCCGCTGCATCTTCCGATGCAGCGGCGGGCCGCGCTCGTTCCGGTGAGACCTGCGCGCGGGCTCCGCTCGATGCGCCGGGCTGAGCCCGCGCCGCCCTTCAGCGCCGACCAAGGGTTCGCAAAGCAGCCTGCACCGCAGCGGGATCCGCCACCAGCGTGACGGCTTGAACGGTGTCGAGATCGCGCACCTCGATCCGGTCGCTCGCCCGCGGCTCCACTTCGGCAGAGGCGGGCTCGCGCGCGCGCTGATCCCAGATCAGCCAGCCTGCACGATAGCTCGTCAGCTCGGGGACGCGGAACTCGGTGCGACCATCGCGCAGCGGGCCTAGATGGAGCGGGTAGCTTTCGACGCTGCGGAGCCAGAGATCTGGAGTGCGTTCGAAGCGCAGCCACGCGCGGAGCTCGCAACCCTCCGGCAAGGGCGGTGCCGCACCTTCCAGCTCGATCGCGACGAGCCAACCATCCTGCAGGCGCACCGTCTGCTCCTCGACGTTCGGATCCACGCGGACGCTGCGGAAGCGCTTCACGGTGAGCGTCGCCTCCGTCGCTCCGCGCTCGCCGCTCCACGCCGTGGCTCCGTGCGCATTCGTTTCGCAGACGATCGAGCGCAGCGCGCCATCCAGGCTTCGTACGGCGACGCAGACTCGCGTGCTCGCGAGCGCGACTCCATCCGGCTGCAGGACGAGCATGCGACGCTGAGCGAGGAGGCCTCGCAAGTCGATGCTCTCGAGACGCGCATCCCCACATGAGCCGCCGTCCTCGGGCACTCGCAGATCGCGCAGCACGAAGAGCCGGGGCATCTCGTACGAGCGCTCGCCACGGAGTTCTTCGACCCTCGGAGCATGACCGCCGAACGCAAGCTCGTAGAGCCCCGGAGGCACGGGAGTGATCTCGAAGCGGCCGTCCTTACCGGGTCGTCTGCTGATGCCGGAGCTCGAAGGCTGGCCTTGCGGTACGAGCTGGATCGACACGCTGGGGGCCATCTCGGGAGAATCCAGCAGCACGCGTCCGGCGATCGCCCCGGACCGCCGCAGCACCACGCGCAGATCGAGCGACTCGGGTGCGGCGCGCTTCAGACCTTCGAGGTCGACCGAGAGATAGCTCGGGCAGCTCACGTCGATGCCGAGGCGTGTGCCGTAGGTCGGAACCCGCAGCGCGAAGCGCCCCGCTTCGTCCGTCACCTGCTGCGTCCACGGTACGCGCATCCCATTCGCTGTCTCGCTCCGCAGCGAAAGATGGATACGCGCCTGCGAGAGCGGAGCGCCCTTGCCGTCGACGACCTGACCCGCGATTCCGAGCGGCACCTCCTCGCACGCGATGTCTCCGAGATCGATCGGCCCCGGTGCGAGCGGTGTCGGCAAGCGCTGCGCAACCATCCAGCGCGGCGCCTTCATCGGCGTCGCGAACCAGATCTCGATCTCCCCTGCCCGCATGCTGGCTGCAGGCAACGAGCGGCCGACATGGCCTTCCGCATCGGTCATCAATCGCTGGTGTCCGAAGTCGCGTCCCGCCTCCACGAGCTGCGTACCGACTTCCTGCTCGCGCAGAGGTGAACCCTGCGCATCGAGGAGGCGAGCGCGGAGCATCGGACGCGCGGCACCGAGACGCAGGCGGGCCTCGACGACATCTCCTTCCCGGCCCGGCCCCTCGATCTCGATCGTCGCGCGGTCGCGCGAGCCATCGACAGGTTCGGCGGAGAAGCTCCAGCGCTGACCGATCGCCACCGGCGGCGCACGGAACTTGCCGCTCTCGGAGCGAAGCCGCCGATGTCCGGATTGGAACTCCAGCGCCGCCGAGCTGGAATCGCGAGGATCGACGAGCGCGAGCTCGATCCAGATCGGGGCGGCGTAGACCTCTCCGAGCTCGTCCTCCGCGATGAGCTCGAGGATGCCGCCGCGGCTCAGCTCGAAGAGGATGACTTCCTGCGAAGGATTCTGCAGATCGAACGCTCGCTCATGGACCGACCCGATCGGCGCCTGCAGGGCGTGGAACAAGCAAGCGCCCGAGACGCTCATTCGCCGCGCTTGCTCTCCGATCTCGAAGACGTGCTCGCCACGCTCGTCGGTGACCCCTCGAGAGAGAACGTACCGGCCGGCTCCCAACCGACCGACCTGCTCGACGTGCTGCCCGCTGACGGGCGCACCGGTGGCATCGAGGACGCGAACGACGCAACGCAGCGGCGCGGCACTTGAAGTCGCGACTTCGGTAGGCGCTCCGTCCTCAGGTTGCGCAGATCGATCGACGGGCGACGGCAGGACGCGGTGTTGCACCGCGGATAGCGACGGGACCTCGGCGCGCAGGACGTGATCGGGCTCGCGCTCGAGAGGAGCAGGCGCAGGCGCAGGCGCCGCCCCTTCCCGCGCGCCCCAGAGCGCGAGCAAGAGGCAGAACGAGACCGAGGTGGCGATCACGGCGGAGCGCATACCTCTTCAGCGGCAGGTTCGAAGCCTCGCTTGAGGGCCTCGAGGGCGGCGGGGTCAGCACCGCGGCCACGAGCCCGATGCCGTGTTCGTCTGCAAGCGCTTGCGCGCGTCGTAGGAATAGGAACAGGAGAGATCAGCGAGCCGCAGGATCGACGTCGCGGTTCAGCGGCCTCGATGGAAGCACTCCGCGTGCTCCATCCGCAGGCTCGATCGGCGTGTCACGCAGCTCGCCGACCACGAAGACGCATGCACGTTCGCCGATCGCCGACGCATCGAACGCTCTTGCTGCACCATCGACCGCGAGGCGCCGCCTTGGAGCCTCCTCCGGTCGCGCTCGGCACTCGTTCTCTCTCCTCCTGCCACGCTTACTCCGCGCGCCGCGCCGCGATCACACCGCGGTCCGCCTCGGTCGCCGAGAGGAAGAGGCCGCCCGCCACCTTCGGCTTCTCGGACTGCGAGCGACGCTGCTCCCAGACGTTCTCGACGCCGCGCAGCACGTCGCGACGGCTGACGCAGCCCACCACGCGCCCGTGCTCGAGGACCGGCACGCGCCGCAGTCTCCGCGACAGGAAGAGGTGCGCGATCGCGTAGAGATCCGCGTCGATGTCGACCGTCGTCATCTCGCGCGTCATGTTCGCGCCGACGGTCTGCTCCTCGGCGTGGTCCTCGTCGAAGAACTCGCCGGACGCGAGCACGCGCAGGCAGTCGTACTCGCTGAGCATGCCGACGAGCTGCCCCGCGGCATCGATCACGGGCGCGCCCGAGATCTGCTTCGAGCGCAGGAGCGCGATCGCCTCGGCCAGGCTCTGCTCGGGGCGCAGGCTGACCATGGTCTTCGCCATCACGTCGCGGGCCGTAGGAAGTCGCGTTGCGGGCATCGGATCCTCCGGGGGTCGGAAGGGCAAGGCCATCGGCGTCGCGCGTAGCTGCGAGAGAAGATCACGGCGCGAGGGCACGCACCGCGCGTCTCCGCGCACGAACGCCCAGGCCGCTCGGAGCATAGCCCCACGCGCCGCGCCTGGGGGATACGCCGCCTCGGAAAGCCGGAGTACGGCAGCGGGCGAAGCCGAGGCTTGGCAACGAGTTGGGCCGGGCACAGGATGCGCGCTCCGCCCTCAAAGAGGTTCTCCCATGCTCACCTTCAGCCTGCGCGCCGCCGCCTTCGGCGCCGCGCTCTCCGCCTTGGCTTCCGCGCAGTCCGTCACGACGACCTTCGTCGGCGGCAACAGCGGCACGACCACCTGGACCAACCAATTCGACCTCGCGGTCCTGAACCCGGCCGGTATCCGCATCACCGCCTTCGACGTGAACTGCGAGAACACGCGCGCCGGCGGCGTCGGCTCCGCGTTCAACCTCCAGATCTACGCCACCGCGCTCGGCGGCACCTACGTCGGCAACCAGACCAACCCCGCGGTCTGGAACCTGATCTCCAGCGGCAACGGCGTCTCGCGGCCCCTCGGCCAACCCACCGCGGTCTACGTCACCGACTTCTATCTCGCCCCCGGCACCTACGGCATCGCGATCCAATACAACGGCACCGCGATGGCTTACACCAACGGCACCGGCGCAAACCAAGTTTACGGCAACAACGACTTGCAGCTCTCCTTGGGCTCCTCGACGACCGGCCTCTTCGCCGCGCCCCTCTACAACCCGCGCGTCTGGAACGGCACGGTCTATTACTTCGCCGGCCCCGCGACCTGGCGCTCCTTCGAGCCCGGCTGCAGCGGCAGCGCCGGTCAGCCGCGCCTCGTGCCCGCCGCGGGCAGCGCCGCGCGCCTGGGTCAGCTCTTCACGCTCGAGGTGCAGAACCTGCCCGTCGCACCGACGCCGGTCTTCTTGCAGATCGGCCTCTCCAGCGCGCTCTGGAACGGGATCCCGCTGCCGCTCTCGCTGCAGCCGCTCGGCGCCGCGGGCTGCTCGCTGCTCGTCTCGGATGAAGTGGTGATCGGTGGCTCCGGCGTGCAGACCGCGAGCTTCGCCTTGCCGGTCCCGAGCGCGCCGCTCTACTTCGGCGTGAATGCGTACTTCCAAGCGCTGGTCTTCGAGCCGGGCGCGAACGCGCTGGGCTTGACCGTCAGCAACGGTGGGGATGCGTACCTCGGCACCTAGCGAGGCTGCGTCCCTGCCTCGCTCGCATGTGGCCTGACCGCAGTGGAGCAGCGGCGATGATCGCGACCGAGCCGCCGGACGATCCGTACGAAGGTCTCCCCATCGCCGCGCGGGAGCTGATCGAGAAGGGGCGGCGCAAGGGCTTCCTCAGCTTCGCGGAGATGCAGCGCGATCTCGCCGAGGAGCTGATCGCGGCGGAGCTGATCGATCGCATCTTGATGCTCCTCGAGGAGCTGGGGATCGAGCTCCTCGACGAGAGCGAGGCTGTGGAGTGAGCGAGGCTCAGCTCTCGATGCCCAGCGTCAGCGTCCCTCGCTCCCGCATCTTCTCCACGATCTTCGTGTACTTCGGGAAGTAGCCCGTCGAGCCCTTGATCTCGACGCAGCCCTTCGCCCCCACGCCGCAGTCGCCGCACTTCCCCGTCTGGCAGTGCTCAGTCTCGCCGAGCGAGAGCGACGCTTCGAACTCCTCGCGGAGATACTCCTTGGTCACGCCGAGATCCAAGTGATCCCAGGCGAAGACCTCGTCGGCCGGACGATGCCGGTGCGCGTAGAAGGCCGCATCGATGCCGGTGTCGCGGAAGGCCTGCTCCCAGAGCTCGACCTTGAACTGCTCGTCCCACGCGTCCATGCGCGCGCCGAGCTCCCACACGCGTTGAAGGACGCGGCCGATGCGACGATCGGCGCGAGAGATGACGCCTTCGATCCACGAGCGATCGCGCTCGTGGAACTTCAGCACCACGGCGCGGTTCTTCTTCTGCGCGTAGAGGAAACGCTGGCGCTCGTCGACTTCCTCGCGCGTGGGCTGCCCGTGCCACTGGAAGGCGGTCAGCGGCTTCGGCACGAAGGTCGAGACCGAGGTGTGCACGATGCCGGGGCGCCGACCGCCGAAGTGGAGTCGGAGATTCGACACCTTCTCTGCGAGCTCGGCGATGTAGGCGACGTCCTCGTCCACCTCGCCGGGGATGCCGATCATCGTGTAGAGCTTGATCTGGGACCAACCTTCGCGCCACGCGGCGAGCGCGCCTTCGAAGAGGTCCTCGTTCTTGATGTTCTTGTTGATGATCTTCCGCAGGCGATCGGTGGCGACCTCGGGGGCGAGCGTCAGGCCCGACTTGCGGACGCTGCGCACGAGCTTGGGCAGGTCCTTCACCTGCTCGTTCACGCGCAGCGAGGGGAGCGAGATGTTCACGCGGCGCGCGTGGAAGCGCTCGTCGACGGCCTGCATGATGCCGACGAGATCGGGGTGGTCCGAGCTCGAGAGCGAGGTGAGGCCGATCTCGTCGTAGCCGGTGTTCTTGTAGATCTCCTCCGCCAGAGCCAGGACCTTCGCGGCGGAGCGGAAGCGCTGCGGGCGCTTCTCGTAGCCCGCTTGGCAGAAGCGGCAGCCCTGCACGCAGCCTCGCATGATCTCGATCGTGATGCGGTCGTGCACGACGTCGATGTGCGGCACGATCGGCGCGGTCGGGATCGGCGTCCGCTCGAAGTCGTAGACCACCGCGCGGCGCGGCTTCGGGAGCCCCGGTGCCGGGATCGCCTCGGCGAGACGCCCGTCTTCGCCGTAGCGCATCTGCCAGAGCGCGGGCGCGTAGAGGAAGGGCAAGCGCACGCAGAGCTCGTGCAGGAGCTCCGCGCGCGTCCGCGCCTTCGCCTTCAACTCGGGGAGGATCGCGCTGAAGGCGACGAGCGCCCCTTCACCGTCGCCGAGGAAGAAGAGGTCGACGAAGTCGGCGAGCACCTCGGGGTTCAGAGCCCCAGCGCCGCCCGCGATCACGAGCGGATGCGAGAGGTCGCGCTCCTCGGCGCGCAGCGGGATGCCGCCGAGGTCGAGGCAGGTGAGGATGTTCGTGTAGGAGAGCTCGTACTGCAGCGTGAACCCGACGACATCGAAGTCGGCGAGCGGGGACCGGCTCTCCAGCGAGAAGAGCCGGTGCCCCCCGGCGCGAAGCTCGGCTTCCATGTCCGGCCAGGGGCAGAAGAAGCGCTCGCAGGCGACGCCCTCCCGTCGGTTCAGCAGGTCGTAGAGGATCCGGATCCCCTGGTGCCCCATCCCGACCGAGTAGGTGTCGGGGTAGCCGAGGGCGATGCGGAGCTGGACCGTGGCGGGGTCCTTCCGGATCTCGTTCACCTCCCCGCCGATGTACTGCGCCGGCTGGCGCACCTTGGGCAGGGTCTCGTCGAGCCAGAGGGGGAAGGGCAGGCGCATGGCGGCAGACGGCTGGGCCGAAGGGGAGGTTTCCACGCAGACCTCCTAACCCCGAAACCTCGATCCCTCAAGCTCTCCGGACCGCACGGCCCTTGCGCCCTTCTCCCCCGCTCCCTATCCTCTCCCTCCCTTTTCGCCCCCGAAGCCCTTCAGGTGTCGCCCATGGTCGAGCTGACGAAATCGCTGCCCCAGCGTCTCCAGCAGGAGGTCTCGGGCTCGTTCAAGAAGACCGCGCTGCTCCAGAAGCGCGTCCGCGAGCTGATCCGGGGTGCCAAGCCGATGGTCGAGGCGAAGCACATGAAGGGCCCGATCGAGATCGCCTTCGCCGAGCTGAAGGAAGGCTTGATCGAGCTCGTCGCCGACGACGAGACCCCGGGGCTCTAGAGCGCACGGGTGAGCACGGATCGAAGCGGACCACCTCCGGTCCGCTCCTCCCGACGAGCCGGAAGCATCCGGCTCGTTTCGTCTCTGGACCGCGCGTTCGGGAGCCGAGCGACTTCCGGCGCTGGAGCTTCGCCTCTCGGCGAACGAGTCGGCCACGAAGCGAGAACTTGCTCGAGCCCCCGCCTCGATCGACCGAAGCCCTGTCGAGCTGCCCTTCGTCTCTCGACCCTGCCTTCGGTCCCATGCCCGAGATCCCGTTCCGCGCTCCGCGCGCTTCGATCCTGATCCCCACCTGCGGCCGCGAGCTGGAGCTCGTCCGCTGCCTGGAGCGCCTGTATGCCGAGATCGCGCGCTCCGGAGTCGCCGCCGAGATCCTGACGATCCACGCGCCCGGCGACGAAGCCGCGATCGCCGCGGTGCAGGCGCGCTTCCCCGCGGTGCGCGCGCTCACTTCGCCGCGCCGCAACCTCTCCTGCCAGCGGAACCTCGGCGCTCGCGCCGCGCGCGCCGAGCTGCTCGTCTTCTTCGACGACGACGCGTGGCCCAGCGAAGGCTGGCTGGGTGCGCTGCTCTCGCCCTTCGAGGATCCGCGCCTCGACGCCGTCGGCGGCCTCGTGCGCCATCCGGACGGCAGCGTGCAATACGGGCGCATGGCAACAACGCGCTCGGCGCGCCCCTTTGCCCTGGCCGAGGATGCGGCGATCCCGCCGCACGCGGTTCCGCTGCTCCCCGGCGGCAACCTCGCCATCCGCCGCTCGACGCTCTTCACGCTCGGCGGCTTCGACGAGAACCTGGCCTACCACTTCGACGACGTCGAGCTCGCACTGCGCTTGGCGCGCGAAGAACGCCGCGTGGCCTACTCCGAGCGCGCCGCGATCTATCACGAATCGGCGCCCGGACCGCATCGGCGCAGCTGGCACGATCGCGACTGGCACACGGTGGCGAAGAACGGCATCTACGTCGGCCTCGTACACGGACCGCGCACGCTGCGCGGCTGGCTGGCACCGCTCGCGCTGCAGATCCCGAAGAGCGCGCGCTTGCTCGCCTGGGGCTGCACCGGCCGCTTGCTCCCGCATCGCGCGCTGCGCGCGTTCGCAATGCATGCCTGCGGGATCGTCGCGGGCTACGCGAAGTACCTGGCGAAACCGATGGCGCTGCCGCTCTGCGCGGAGGAAGCGCGGGCGACCGCGGCGTTCGCCCTGCCGCCGAGCGCCGCGCGACCGATCCCGCGAGCGAGAACTCGGGCTCCGCAGTCCGAGCGCTGAACGGCGCAAGCGCACGACCGAAACGAGAGCGGCTCGCGATGCGCCACCGGCGCGCCGCGAGCCGCTCTCGCATCCGCCGCGAAGCTCAGTGGATCTGGAAGCGCAGCCCGCGGCTCAGCGCGAGCTGCAGGTTCCCGTCCAGGCTGAGATGCTGCAGGAAGACCGTGCCCGGGAACGCCGGGAGCTGGAGCTGAAACACCGTCGTGCCCTGCGCATCGAGGTTCCCCGCCGGCAGGATCACGTGGGGCTGGGTGAGATCGACGACGAGCTCGCCACCGATGCCGGGGATCGCAAGCGCCGGCGTGAAGCGCGCGACGCCCACGATCAGGAAGTCCGCGGCGAACGCCGGGCCGCTCGAGACGAAGCGCGCCGGCATGTTGATCACCGCGTGATAGGGCCGCGAGTCGACCGGGTTCATGAGCTGTGAGGCGAGATCGGGGAGCGCCATGAAGGAGACGAGCGATACGCGGCTCTGATCGAGCAGCTCCAACAGAAGCCCCTCATCGAACGCGCTGACCTGCTGGATGGTGCCCACGAGCGGCCGTGAAGCCCACCCATCGACCATGCGTGAATAGAAGTGCAAGGTCTGCTGGCCTTGGGCATCCGCGAGCACCGCGTAATAGAGCGAGTCCTCGATGCCCGAGGTGCCGATCGTGCCGGGCAGGAAGCTCGCGACGAACGCCGAGCTCTCGGCTCCGAAGGCATAGGCCTGGGTTCCACCGGGCATGGGCTCCAGCACGACCAAGAGCCCGTCGTCGTCATCGACGCTCGTCATCCCTCCCACGGGGCGCGCCGCCCACGAACCGGTGCGCGAAGCGAACGCGAGGATCTCCGAGCTGGTCTCGACGATGCCGAGGAAGTCCTGCGCATTCACGCCGCCGAAGATCCCGCTGTACGCGCGCTGCGTCCAAGCATGCGTCAAGGCCGAGTAGCCGAACACCGTCGTCGCGTTGGCGGCGAGGAAGACCGCGTCGTTCGCGTCGGTACCGAGCGGCGCCGTGGTTCCGAGGTCTTGCACTGCCCAATGCGCTCCGCGCGCGACCCCGCTCATCAGCGCGACGGAGGAGCCGTCGAGGATTCCGCCGAAGTCGTTGTCGCTGACGATCTCCGCGCTCGCGCTGGCCGCGCGCGTGAGGATCGTGTTGTCGACCGGGCGATACACCACCAACTGCCCCGCGGTGCGATCGAGCAGCACCGCGACGGCGTCCTCGAAGTCGTAGCTGGGTTCGATCGCATTCAGCGGATCGCCCTGCACGACGAGCGACAGGTTCGCGAAGACATGCGAGCTCGCGCTCGAGTTCAACGCCGAGAAGAAGGTCCCGCGGTTCGCCGCGAAGTCGAAGATGGCGAGGTGGTTCTCGTCGTACTCGACCGAGAGGCTGCTCACCGGCGTCGCGAAGTTCAGCGTCCGCCACTCGTTGGTGAACGCCGAGAAGATCGCGTAGTCGTTGGTCCCGATCTCGAAGGCGAGCGCCGCGCGGCCCGAGGACCCGCTGCCGAGCACGTAGGTTCCGACGCCGCCGCCTGGCACCTGGAAGACTACGGAGTTCCCGTAGAAGGGCGAGACGGCCACCAGACGATCGTTGTCGATGACGACGATGTCGTAGTTCGAGGAGACGACGGTCGGGCTCGGATGGCTGGTCGCGATCGAGAGCCAGGAGCGGCGCCAGATGTTGAACACGTGCACCGCGCCGCTCTCGACGATGTAGGCCATCTCCTCGGGCGTCGTGTTCACCGTGAGACCCGACGACGAGAGATCGATCGGGACCCACGCGCCATCGACGCCGAGGCCGTGGTAGCGACCGCCGCCGCCGGGCAGCGTCTCGTCGACGACGATGGTCTCCGTCGCCGCGAGCGCCAGCGGGTTCGAGCTCTGGAGCAGCGAGGTCTTGTTGGTGGTCAAGCTGCCGCCCAGGATCGCGCCGGGCTGGTTCAGGAACTGCACGGCGTAGAGCAAGCTGCCGCCGTTCACGGCGACGCTCGAGCTCTGACCGGGCAGGGCGTGCAGCGCCGCGGGCCAAGTCGCTTGAGCAGATACGGTCGCCGCGACGGAGAGGGCGAGCGCGGCGACGGAGAGGGTGCGCATGAGAAAGCTCCAGGGTGAGAAAAGCGCTCGCCGTGGCGAGCGCGAGAACCCTGGAGCGCGCGGGTGAAGCGCGTGTGTAGCGAGGCGGAAGGACGTGCTTGCTCAGCAGCGCACCAACGCTCTGCGCCAACGCGCTTCTCGCGGCGATGGCGCGCTCCCAAACGGCAGCGATCCGCCGAATTGCTCCCAGCCGAAGAGCTTGAAGTTCTGCGTTGCACCGGGATTCTCCCCGTCCTGCACTACGACGATGCCGTGCGGAAAGAGCGGCGGCAGCGGCCACGCCGTCGCGTCGAGCCCATCGGTCTCCTCGACATCGTCGATCGCGCGACTCGCGACGGGGTCGATCTCGCGCACGAGGCGATGCGGAGCCACGCGCTCGAAGAGCGCGTAGCGGTTCTCGCCCTGCAAGGAGACCAGCAGATAGCCACCGCCCGCGCCATCGCAGAGGAGCGCGAGACCCTCGAGATCGGGTGTGAACGCGCCGCGCGCGAGGAGCTCCACGCGATCCGCGTGCGTCGCCGCATGGAAGGGCTGCGCGTCGTAGCGCCAGAGCCCGCCGGTCTCCTCCGCGACGAAGAGCCAACCATGCTCGTCATCGACGACCAGCCCCTCCACCTGGCTGCCGACCTCGAAGCGCCGCACTTCCTCGACGGTGATCGCGATCTGCGAGGCCTCGCGCGTCGCGCGCAGCGCGAACTGCGCGACGCGGCCGCGCTTGTCGGAGGCGAAGGCGAAGAACGCGCCATCGCTCGGGCGCTTCCAGAGCGCGACGCCGTAGGGCTCGTCGTCGAGGAAGAGCGGATGCACGACGCGGGGCTCCGGCTCGGGCAGCCCCGTCGCCGCATCGAGCAGCCACACCGCGAGCCCGCGCTCGCGACCGCGCACGGTGCAGACCGCGAGATCGAAAACCTGCGCTCCCATGGCGAAGCCGTAGCGCAGATCCACGTTGTTGGGTGCTAGGCCGGCCCCGACATGCGCGAGCTGGCGGCCGTCGAGCGCGTAGACGTAGAGCCCGTCCTTCTTGTCGGTGCCGAGGATCAAGCTGCGCGCGGGCTCCGTGGGATGAAGCCAGAGCGCGGGATCGTCGGCGGCGTCGTCGGCGCTCGCAACCGGCGCGGTCTCGGCCCGCGGCTCCGGGTGGACGAGCTCCACCGGTGGCCGCTGCTGCGCGTTTGCAGCGTCGGTGAAGAGTAGGAGCGAGACCGCGGCGCGGCGAGCGAGAGGAGCAAAAGACACGGCGTGAACCTGGCGAGCGTTGGAGTTCTCGCGCGTGTTCTCGCCGTGCGCTCCGACCCGCGTCGAGGGAAGGTCGATGAAGAGTTCGTGAGCGCGCGCGGCGAACTCAGCGCCGCTCGCTCGAGAGCTCGCTCTCCGCGGCAGGCGCCGCGTCCAGCGCCTCCTGCCAGAGCTCGAACAGGTGCTCGACGGCGAGCCCACCGTAGAAGTGCTCGAGCGGACGCCAGTACCAGCGCGGCGTCATCAGCGGCGTGAACTCGTACGCGAGCGCCACCGCCGTGGTCTCCTTGTCGAGCGCACGCGCGGTGATGCGGATCGAGTGCAACCGGAGCGCCTTCGACTCGAGCTCGTGCTGCTCGAGCACGCGCAAGAGGAGCTCCCGCCCTTCCTCCACGTGCTCCACGCGCACGCGGAGATGGCCCTTCGAATAGCGGATCAGCTTCTCGTCGCCGACCTGCGAGGCGCGCCCCGAGGCCTCGCGCGCGCGCGGCGCGTTCACGAGGAACCAGCCCGCGTCCGGCCGCTCGTCGCGCTCCGCGAGCAGGCTCTGCGACCACGCGCGCTCGAGCGGAGCGCGCAGCATGCACTCGTGGCGACGCGTCTCGCGCTCGCGCGCGGGGCCGAGGGTCTGCTCGGCCGCATGCAGACCGTAGGGCAACAGGAACGCGAGCAGCATGGCCCCCGCGCGAGCGCGCTCCCGCCGCCGCAAGTATCGGCGCAACGAGAAGGCGATCCAGGCACCGAAGATCCCGGTCGGCAATCCTCCGGTCGCGTACACGAAGAGGCAGAAGGCGCCGGCGATGTGCATCGTGAAGAGCAGCGCGAAGAACACCGAGCTCCAGAGCACGGCGAGCGCCGTGATCACGACCCAACGCGACGATGGCGCGACGCAGCCGGTCAGGAACCCGAGCCCGAACGGCACTCCGAGTGTCAGGGCCCAGCCGATCCAGATCGTGCCATCACCGCTCCCATCGAAAGCGTAGAGATGCGTCAGCGTCAGGCATGCGAGGAAGAGCCCCGGATAGCCCAAGAATGCGACGCAGCCCGCCTCTCCCGTCCAGAACTGCGGCTCCAGCTCCTCCGGCATCCGCGTGGAGGTCGGCACTGGGTTCAGCTCATCCGACATAGCAACACCTCGCGCGGACAGCGGAATCGGATCGGCAGCGTATCCGCGACGCCGCGACTCACGAGCAGGGTCGAGCCCGGCTGCTCGAAGCGCAGGCCGTTCCAACGGCTGAGGAACGCACCGGGATACTGGCGTCCGCCGCGCTCCCAGAGCGTGCACTGCCCGCCGTGAAGATGGCCCGCGAGCACGAGGGAACACCCGCTCGCGGCTGCGCGCGGAAAGACCGCGGGGTCGTGCCCGACGAAGACGCGCAGCGCTCGCTCGACTCGCGCGACGTCCGTGCTCGCGACGAGCTGCAGCGCGCGACGCTCGTGGGAGCGCAGCACGACCGCGCCATCGTGAAGCCAATGGCCACCGCTCGTGCGCACGGCCTCGCGCGCGGCGTGCGCTCCGACCCAACCATCGTGATTGCCCGCCACGGCGAACACGGGCGCCAGAGCGCCTAGCTCCGCGACGCAGCGCGCGAGCGCGCCCGCGCCATTCGCGCGGTCGAGGAGATCGCCGCCGAGCAGGATCGCGTCGGGTGCCGCGCGCTCGATCACCTCGCGCAAGCGCAGGGCGAGATGCGCGCGCCGCGCGGTGAAGTGGAGATCGCTCGCGTAGCAGAGGCGCCAGGCGTTCGCGTCGTTCGCGCCGACGCGTTCCTCGCGGAGCTCGAGAGCTCGCGCACAGCCGATCTCGAGCGCGCTCATGCGGCGCGCTCCGTCGCACGCGCGCTCTCGTACCAGAGCAACACCGCGAGGCAGCCGAGACACCACGAGCGCACGAAGCCGCGCCCGAGGAAACCGCCGACGAGCATTGCCGCGGCCAGCGGCATCACGACGGCCGTCGCCTCCCACACGCCGTGGTTCGCGTTGACCAGGCGATGGCTCGCGCGCAGCGGCCGTGCGACGCCGTCGAGCGCCAGCGGG
Organism: Planctomycetota bacterium; assembly: GCA_016719295.1. Taxonomy (GTDB): domain Bacteria; phylum Planctomycetota; class UBA1135; order UBA1135; family JADKAF01; genus JADKAF01. Next base: position 7,011,274 of record JADKAF010000001.1, on the reverse strand, counting down.
AACGCGAAGACCATGCGCACCTCGACGAGATAGAACGCGAGCACGGCGAGCGGCGCGATCCACGGGACTTCGAGCGCGAACGCAGCGGCGAGGACCAAGCCCGCGGCGCCGCCGGCAAGGGAGTACTTCGCGAGCCCGAGCCGCTGGAACGAGCGCGCGCTCCCGCTCGGAGCCACACCGCGCAGCTCGCCGAGCGCCGCGCGCATCCACTCCGCGCCGCCGGCGAAGCCGCGCCGCGCCGCGCGACGAGCGCGAAGCTCGAGCTCTCCGTGAGAGGCATCGTAGATCCGCGCCGCCGCGCGGAGCAGCGCGCTCGCGCTCACGGGTTCCAGCGCGAGCGACTCAGCCACGCGGCCCTCCCGCATAGCACCAGTGCAGCCAAGCGAGGAACGCGAGCCCCTCACCGCCGACGAGCACGCGATGCAGCGCCGTCTCGTAACGCGTGCAGGTGCGGTGAAAGCGCGTCTCGTCGTAGGCGATCGCCGCGGCCATCGCGAGCGCCACGGCGACGATCGGCACGAGGAAGGGCGCCGGATCGCGAGCGACGGAGGCCGCGGCGAGCAGCGCGAAGAGCGGTACCCCCAGGGCGAGAGCGAAGAGCTCGGCGCGATGCTCGGCGCGCGGGATGCGCCGTTCGCCGCGGCGATGGAGGCGCCAATCGAGGAGCCCGGCGGTCGTGCCGAGCACGCCGCCGCCCGCGAGCAGCCAGAGCTCCGCGGGCCAGCTCTCCAGCTCCGCGAGACGCGGGAGATGCGGCGGGAGCGCGAGCAGCGGCGCGAGCGCAAGCAGGACGAGGAGCGCCGCGGCAGGCGCGCAGAGGGCGAGCAGCGTGGCCATCGACGGAGCTCCTCGAGTGGGCGCTCGAAGCTGAGGCGTGTCGGAGACGCGGCGCCGAGCGCGCGGAGCGTAGTGCTCGAGTTCCCCCGAAGAAATCTCCGGACGCGGATTTCGGCCGAAGCCGCGCGCTGCCCCTGCCGAAGAGAGACGACGAGGAAGACCCCATGCGAGTGGCTCTGGTAATCGATGCCTTCGGCGGCGGAGGCGGCGTCGACGGCTATCTGCGTCGACTCGCGCTGTTCTTGCGCGAGCGCGGCGCCGAGGTCGAGCTGGTCGTCGGCCGCGGCAACCCCGAAGGTCCGTGGCGCGTGCGCAACCTGCAGAGCGGCGGCAGCGGTGCTGCGGGCCGCGCGCGCGCGTTCGCCGAGGCGTTCGAGGCGCTGAACGCGCAGCGGCCGTGGGACGTCTCGCTCGCCGTGCGGCCCGTGCGCTCGGCGGATCTCTACCAGCCTCACGGCGGGCTCGAGCTCGACGCGGCGATGGCGCGCGATCCCAAGGCCGCGTGGCCGCTCGCGCGGAGGATGTGGCGCCGCTTCAGCCCGCTCGCGAAGACGATGCAGGAGCTCGAGGCCGCGCAGATGCAGAAGGCGAAGGCCGTGCTCGCCGTCTCGGGCCTCGTCGTGCGGCAGATCGAGCAACGCTACGCCGACGCGGTCGCGAAGACGGAGCTCCTGGCGCTGGCGATCGATCACCATGTGTTCACGCCGCGCGGCGCGAAGACCGATTACCGCGCGCGCTTCCAGCTCGCCGACGACGCGCCGCTCTTCGTGTTCGCCGGGTACAACGCGCGCTGGAAGGGCCTCGACGAAGCGATCCGCGCGCTCGCGCGCGAGCCCGAGCTGAAGAAGGCGCACCTGCTCGTCGCGGGCGTCGCGAAGCCGCCGCGGCTCAGCGTCGCCGACACCGCGCGTCTGCGCGGACGCATCCACATGCTGGGACCGCTGAAGGAGATCGCGCCCGCGTTCCGCGAGGCCGATGCGCTCCTGCATCCCACGTGGTACGACCCCTGCTCGACGGTCGTGCTCGAAGCGCTGGCGTGCGGCTGCCCGGTCGTCACGACGCGCAGGAACGGCGCGACCGAGATCGAGAGCCCCGCGCTCGCCGTGATCGAGAACCCCCGCGACACGCGCGCGCTCGCCGTGGCCGTGACGCGGCTGATCGACGGCGGCGACGCGCTGCGCCGCACGGCCGTCGCGGCGGTGCAGACGCGCGCCGAGCGCGAGCACTTCGCGAAGCTGCTCGAGGTGCTCCGACGCTACGCGCCGCGCTCGGGCTCGCCGACGGTGCGCTCGCGGCGACCGCTCGCGGTCTGAGCGACGCGCGGTCCGAGGAGGGCGCCTCGCCCGTGCCTCGGCCTCAGCGCTTCGCGCGCTCCTCGGGGTTCAGCATCGGACCGACCTCGAATCCCGGCGCGACCTCGAGACGCGGAGGGCGCTCTCCCGCGGGGGCCCCGAAGCGCAGGTCGCGGAAGCGGTTCGCCTTGTAGACCTCGCCGCTCGTGTGCAGCAGCTCGTGGCGGCGCAGCACGAGGTCCTCGCGCCCGAGGTGGAGGCGCACGCGCGCGAGCTCGAGCTGGCGGTAGGACTCGGGCACTTCGTGCGGCGGGAGCACGGCCTCGAGGCGCCAGACCTTCGCGCCGTCGTCCTCGCGCCCGGCGCCGACGACCTTCAGGTCCGCCCAGCGCTGGGCCGCGAGCTCGAGGAGCTGCGCCGGCTCGGCCGCGAAGAGGAAGAGCAGCCCCATCAGCGCGGCCTTCGCATCGGCCGGAGCGTCGCTCCACGCCTCGGCGCGGAAGCCCTGGCCGACGAGCCCCTCGCTCTCCCCCTTCACGTCGAGCTGCTGGAGCCTCCAGAGCACGCGCTCGGCGTCGCTCTCGAAGCAGTAGCGCACGACCAGCGGGCCGTTGGGGAGGTCGCACTCGTAGCGAAAGTCGCGGGGGCCGTAGACCCGCGCGCGCCCCTTCGAGGAGACGAGCGGGCCGGAGCGCATCTCGAAGCTCCCCTCGAAGCGCAGGACCTCGCCCTGCTCCTTCCGAGCCGCCGCCGCGCCGCGGGCGCGCGCGAGGAGCTCGACGACGGTCGGCAGGGGCTCCTTCGTCGGCGCTTCCTGCGGCGCGACCACCGGGGTCGGAGCCGGGGGTTTCGGCTCCTGGGCCGGAGAAGTGCTCGCGAGTGGGAGCAGCAGCCCGGCCAGCGACGTACTGAGCGCTCGTGCGAAGTTCATGGGATGCTGTCCCCGTCCCGTCGACGGGCCGCGCCGTCGCGCGGGCCCGCGCCGGATCGTAGCACACGGGGCGAGCGCCCCAGGGATCTCGAGGAACCAGGCATGTCGCAGCTCCACCGCGCCGCCGCGCTGCTCCTAGCCCCTGCTCTCCTCTGCGCGACACCGCGCCTCGCGGCTCCGCAGGAAGGCGCCGCTCCGTCGGCGATCGAGCCGTGCGTCGTGCGGCTGCTCGACGGGCGCGTGCTCCGCGGCAAGGCCCAGCCGGGCCTGCCGGCCGCGGGTGAACCGCTGCGCCTCGAGACCGCGCGCGGTCCGCTCGAGGTGCCAGCCGCGGAGCTGGTCTCCGTGCGAGCGCTCGCGGAGCTGCGCCGCGAGGCGGAAGCGCTGCGGAGTTCCCTGGCCGCCGATCCGCGCCGCGGTGTGCGACTCGCGTCGTGGATGGCGTCTCAAGGGCTGCACGAGGAGATCGAGCGCGAGCTCGACCCCGTGCTCGCGGCCGATCCCGCGGATCCGCTCGCGACCTCCGTGCTGCGCGGCCTCGACGTCGAAGAGCTGGTGCCGCTGCCGGACGGCGACTTGAACGCGCTCTGCCGCGCCGCGCTCCGCGCCGGCGAGCAGGCCCTCGGTCATCCTACGAAGCTGCGCTTGGCGGAGCTGCGCTTGGAGCGCCTCTCGCCGGATCTCTACGAGCCGCTGCTCGCCAACGCCGTGCTCTCCAAGCGCAGCGGCGAGCGCGCCTTCGCCGTGGGCGCCATCGCGCGCCTGATGCCCAAGGAAGGTCTGAAGCGCCTCCTCGAGCGCGCGCTGCTCGATCGCCAGAAGGATGTGCGCCAAGTCGCGCAGAAGGAGCTCGCCCGCAGCAGCGATCCCGGCATCGTGTTCCCGCTGCTCCGCGGGCTCGACTCGAAGCACCCGCAGGTGCGCTTGAACGCGATCGACGCCCTCGCCGCACTCGGCGACCCGCGCGCTCTCGGCGATCTCATCCTGCGCGTCACGCACTCCGGCGGCACCGGCCAGCGCGTCAACGTCTCGTTCACGAAGCAGATCTCCTACGTCTCGGACTTCGACGTCGAGGTCGCGCAGGCCGCCGCCATCGCGGACCCGGTGATCAACGTCCTGCAGGAAGGCGCCGTGCTCGACGTGACGCTGGTCGGCACTCACGGCGAGACCGACTACTACGTCGAGCGCAGCCGCGCGCTCGACGCGCTGAAGAAGATCTCCGGCAAGGACCTCGGCCGCGATCCGAAGGCCTGGACCGAGTGGTGGCAGACGCAGCGCGAGGAAGTCGTCGCGGCGTACCTCGTGCGCCGCGGGTTCCCGCCGGAAGCGCGGAACGGGGGCTGAGCTCCGCGCGCGAGCGGTGTCCTGGAGCGCGTCGGCTCCACGCGCGATTCCGTCAGGGAACGCGCCGGCTCCACGCGCGATCCCGTCAGGGAGCGCGCCGGCTCCACGCGCGATCCCGTCAGGGAGCGCGCCGGCTCCACGGCAGCTCGAACGGCGCCCCCGCCGGCAAGTGCGCGAGCAGCTGCATGGTGAAGTACGCCGAGAGCCCCCAGAGCGTCTCGCCTTCGTGCTCGAAGAAGTACACCGGCCAACGCACGCCGGCGCGCACGCGCTCTTCCATCCTCCAGCGCCGCACGTCAACGAGCTCGTCCAGCGGGATCGCGAAGATGCGCGCGACCTCTTCGGCTTGCGGGCGCAGGTCGGGGCTCCCGTGCGCGCGCCACGACCGGCGTCACGGCGACGCGGTCGTCGTGCGTCGGGAGATCGTCTAGCATTCCGAGCACCTCGACGCCCTCGCGCGGCAACGCGATCTCCTCGTCGGCCTCGCGCAGCGCCGCGGCGATCAGGTCGGGGTCCGCGGCCTCGAGATAGCCGCCGGGGAACGCGACCTGCCCTTTGTGCGTGGCGACGCGATCGGTGCGCCGCGTGAGCAGGAGGCGCGGCGGACCGCCCTCGAAAAGCAAGGGCATCAGCACCGCCGCGCGCGTCGAGCGCTCGAGCGCGCGCCGCGCGCGCTGAGCAAGCGCCGCACGCAGATGGAGCACCTCCGCGCGATCCTCGGAGCGGCTCACGGCACGACGACGCCGAAGGCGCGCAGCGCATCGACCAGCGCGATCAGCGGCAGCCCTTCGATCGCGCTCGGGTCTTCGCACGCGATCGAGGTGAACATCGCGATGCCGCGCGACTCGAGCTTGTAGCAGCCGGCGCAGTCGTACGGCGCATCTGCGTCGAGGATGCGCTCGATCGCGGCGCGGTCCAACGGACGCATGTGGAGGCGCGCGATCGTGGCATGCGAACGAACTTCGCTCCCCCGCTGCAGCACCAACGCCGAGATGAGCTCGTGCGTGCGCCCCTGCAGGCGCTCGAGCTGGGCGATCGCGCGCTCCCGCGTTCCGCTCTTGCCGAAGATCTCATCGCCGAGGGCCACGATCTGATCGCCCCCGATAATCAACGCCTCGGGGTAGTCCTCCGCAAGCGAAGCGGCCTTCGCCGCCGCGAGCTCGAGCGCGAGCGCGCGCGGCGCGATGCCGGGTCGCTTCAAGGCTTCTTCATCGCAGCGCGGCGCGGCTTGTTCGAACGCGAGCCCGAGGCGCTCGAGCTGGCGTCGGCGGTACGGGGAGGTGCTGGCGAGGAGGAGTCGTGGCGGGCGGACGGAAGCGGTCATGGGGGCATGGTAGCGCAGCGGCAGGGAGGTGCTCCATGGAGTGCACGCCGTGGAGCGGACGGTGACGAAGATGCGGGAGTCGACGCGAGAAGGAGGCTCGATTGCGGTACGAACGAGAACCTTCGGACCCGAGTTCCGCGCGGGGCCGCTCCGCCAGCCCTCCGGCGAAGCAAGCGCCGCGCCCGCCGCGCGTGAACGACGTCGAGCGACATCGCGCGTTAACGCGCGTAGGACGCCTGATGCGATTCGAGAGCGAGCGCGGCGGTCACGTCGCCTGCATCGCCTCCGGATGCGGCTCCGCTACGTCGATAGACATCGTGCGGCGTTTCGGAGCCCGCGAAGGCGGGGGCTCCGAAACTCATGCTTACGGGGGCGAACGGAGAGTCGGCGCGAGAACCGGCTCGATGGGCGTGCGGTTCCACGCCCGCGCGGCGGTAAGGGGCTATCTGGCTCTGCTGCGCAGCGAGATCCGGTAGCGAACAACCTCGCTGTATCAAGTTTCCGACTTTCTACGAAACCAACTACGGCGCCGCTGCGTTCTATATGCTGGAACGAGATCCGGGATGCGAAGCTGCGCAGGGCAGAGGAAGACGTATGCGTCGCAAGGATCGACAGCTCGTGCTCGACTTTCGTCAGCATGGTGGGAAGCGCAAGGGGGCGGGACGGAAGCCGAAGGGAACGGAAGCGGGAATGCCGCATCGTCAGCGCGCGGCGAAGAAGCGCAGCGAGCCGCTGCACATCACCGTGCGGCTCGCGGAGGGGCTGCCATCGCTGCGTCGAGGTGGCGCGCTGAAGCTCGTGCTCGCTGCGCTCAGCGCGAGCAGCGATCGCCACGGGATGCGGATCATCCACTACAGCGTGCAGGGCAATCACCTGCACCTCCTCGTCGAAGCCGATGATCGCACGTGCGTCGCGCGTGGCATGAACGCGTTGATGAGCCCGCTCGCACGCACGTTGAACAAGCTCTGGGGCCGCAGCGGCCAGGTGTTCCCCGATCGCTATCACGACGAGGTGATCTCGACGCCGGCGCAGGCGAGGAATGCGCTGCGGTATGTGCTCCAGAACGGCAAGAAGCACGGCGCCGTGCCGCGCTCCTCTATCGATCTGTGCTCGAGCGCGTCCGCCTTCGATGGTTGGAGAGAGCGCCCCTCGATCCCCGCGACACCAGACGTGGCCATCGTCGCACCCGCGTCGACTTGGCTGCTCACCACCGGCTGGCGTCGCCACGGCTTGCTCGACATCCGCGAGCTGCCGCACTCCAAGCACGCTGGACGACCTCGAGCGAACCTCGCCCCATCAAGGCGCGAACGTGCGCGCTGAGGTTCACCGGTCTGCCGCCGCGCGGGCGCGGAACCGCGTGTCCATCGAGCCGGTTCTCGCCTCGACGCTCCGTTCGCCCTCGCAAGCATGAGTTTCGGAGCCCCCGCCTTCGCGGGCTCCGAAACGGCTCCCGAAGTCTATCGACGAAGCGAAGCCGCGCCCGCAGGCGCAGCAAGCGACGAACGACGCGCTCCGCTCCGCATCTCTTGCTCGCTCCGAACGCGCGTCGACCCTCGAACACCACCGACTCGTCACGCGCGCGTCGGGCGCGGCGCTTGCTTCGCCGGAGGGCCGGGCGTAGCGCCTACGCGGTCTTGATTTCTGTCGCCTCTCTCTTCTCGCTTCTCGCTTCTCGCTTCTCGCTTCTCGCTTTCACGCGCACGCGCACGCGCACGCGCACGCGCAGCAGATCGACGCGCCGAGGCGAGAACGCAACTCGATCCCGGTACGAACCTGAGCATTCGAACCCGAGCTCCGCGACGGCCGCTCCGCCAGCCCTCCGGCGAAGCAAGCGCCGCGCCCGCCGCGCGTGAAGGACGTCGAGAGACATGCTGCGTCGACGCGAGTTCGGAGCCCTGCGCGATTGGAGAGCGAGCGCGGCGGTCACGTCGCTTGCATCGCCTCCGGATGCGGCTCCGCTACCTCGATAGACGTCGTGCGCCGTTTCGGAGCCCGCGAAGGCGGGGGCTCCGAAAATCATGCTTGCGGGGGCGAACGGAGCGTCGATGCGAGAACCGGCTCGATGGGCGTGCGATTCCACGCCCGCGCGGCGGTAGGGAGACAGCGCGGATTCGCTGCGCAACGAGACGGGAAAACGGACAACCTAGCTCTATCAAGTTTCCGACTTTCTATGCAACCAACTACGGCGCCTCTGCGTTCTATGTGCTGGAACGAGATCCGGGATGCGAAGCTGCGCGGGGCAGAGGAAGACGTATGCGTCGCAAGGATCGACAGCTCGTGCTCGACTTCCGTCAGCATGGTGGGAAGCGCAACGGGGCGGGACGTAAGCCGAAAGGTACTGAGCCCGGGATGCCGCATCGTCAGCGCGCGGCGAAGAAGCGCGGCGAGCCGTTGCACATCACCGTGCGGCTTGCGGAGGGGCTGCCATCCATGCGCCGGGGCGACGCGCTGAAGCTCGTGCTCGCTGCGCTCAGCGCGAGCAGCGATCGCCATGGGATGCGGATCATCCACTACAGCGTGCAAGGCAATCACCTGCATCTACTTGTCGAGGCCGACGATCGCGCGTGCGGCGCGCGCGCCATGAACGCGCTGCTGAGCCCGCTCGCGCGCGCGCTGAACAAGCTATGGGGCCGCAGCGGCAAGGTGTTCCCCGACCGCTATCACGACGAGGTGATCTCGACGCCGGCGCAGGCGAGGAATGCGCTGCGGTACGTGCTGCAGAACGGCAAGAAGCACGGCGTCGTGCCGCGCAGCTCGATCGACCTCTGCTCGAGCGCGCCCGTGTTCGAGGGCTGGAAGGAGCGCCCCTCGATCGCTGCGACACCGGTGGTGGCCGCTGTCGCGCCCGCGTCGACCTGGCTGCTCACCACCGGCTGGCGTCGCCACGGCTTGCTCGACATCCGCGAGCTGCCGCACTCCAAGCATGCCAAACGCCCCCGAGCGAACCCCGCCCAATCAAGCCGCGAACGCGCGAACTGAGATACACCGGTCTGCCGCCGCGCGGGCGTGGAACCGCATGTCCATCGAGTCGGTCCTCGCGTCGACGCTCCGTCCGCCCCCGTAAGCATGAGTTTCGGAGCCCCCGCCTTCGCGGGCTCCGAAACGGCTCCCGAAGTCTATCGACGAAGCGGAGCCGCGCCCGCAGGCGCAGCAAGCGACGTGAACGACGCGCTCGGCTCCGCATGTCTCGCTCGCTCCGAACGCGCGTCGACCCTCGAACACCACCGACTCGTGACGCGCGCGTCGGGCGCGGCGCTTGCGTCGCCGGAGGGCTGGGCGTAGCGCCTGCGCGCTCTTGCTTCCTGTCGCCTCTCGCTTCTCGCTTCTCGCCTCTCGCCTTCACGCTCTCTCGCGACACCTCGACGCGCCGACGCGAGAACGACCCTCGATCCCGTTACGAACCCGAGGATTCGGCCCTGAGTTCCGCGCGGGGTCGCTTCGCCTGCCCCCCTCCTGGCGCTCTGCGTGCTCCCTCGGGCGCCCGCGGTCCACCCGATCGGCGCGCTGCGAGCGGGCCCGCGCGCGCCTCGGCGAGATCGCCCAGGGGGTTGTCGGCATGGTAGCTTCTCCACCCCACATGGCCGAGATCAGCCCGCCCACCGGCGCTCCCGACTTGAAGCGCCTGCGCATCGAGCGACCGACGGCGGAAGCGCCGCGGAAGGGAAGCGCACGTCCGCGCCGGGGCCTGCGCTGGGGCTGGCTGCTCGCGCTCGCGGCCGCGGCGGCCGTTTGGTGGTTCCGCGCCGAACTCCAGCAGGCGGCGGGCCTTGCGAACGATGCGCCGCTGCAGGTGCGCACGGTCTTCGTGCGGAGCGAGGTCGCGACCCCGCCGGGGGCGATCGGATCGAACGGCTACATCGTCGCGCGGCGGCGCGCGGCGCTCTCCACCGTGCTCTCGGGTCTGCTCGTCGAGATGAAGGTCGAGGAGGGCCAGCGCGTCGAGGCGGACCAGGTCATCGCGCGCATCCAGTACGACGACTTCAGCGTGGGGCTGCAGACGCGGGAGCTCGCGATCGCGGTGCTCTCGAAGCAGCGCGCGGAGATCGAGCAGGAGGTCGTCATCGCGAAGCACGGCATCACGCGCGCCGAGCAGGACTGCGTGAATGCTCGGCAGTTCCTGGCCCAAGCGCAGGCGGAGGAGCGCATCGCGCACGCCGAGCTCGAACGCCAGCGGCCGCTGCACGCGACGGGCGACCTCCCCTGGCTGGATCTCGAGCGCCTGGCGAACAGCGAAGAGCGCGCGCAGGCGATCGTCGCGGCCGCCGCCGCTCGCGTAGCGGGAGCCGAGGCCGCGCTGGAGGAAGCGCGCGGGCGCGCCGCGGGGCGCGAGCTCGAGCTCGAGCGCATCGATGCCGAATCCGAGCGCGCGAAGTCGGAGAAGGACGCGGCCGCGATCCTGCTCGAGCGCACGTACATTCGCGCGCCTTTCGCCGGGGTGATCGTGCGCAAGAACGCCGAGGAGGGCGAGGTCGTCGCCTCCACCGGAGGCCAGGGGAACTCCCGCGGCTCGGTCGCCGAGCTGGTCGACTTCGACAGCTTGGAGGTGCAGGTCGAGCTCCCCGAGACGCGCATCCTGCAGGTGAAGGAGAGCCCGAGCGCGCAGGTCTTCTTCGATGCCGAGCCCGCGCGCGGCTGGCCCGCCCAGGTGAGTCGCATCTGGCCCACCGCCGATCGCGCGAAGGCGACGATCGAGGTCCGCGTGGCGTTCCCCGATGGCGGCATCCCGCCGATCGCGCGGCCGGAGATGGGCGTGCGCGTCAGCTTCGCGCCTCCGGGTGCCGCGGCGCCGACGAAGACCGCGCCCGAGATGCTGGTGCCCAGAGCGGCCCTCTTCGATCTCCGCGGCGAGCGCGCCGCGGTGTTCGTGATCGAGGAAGCGAAGCTGAAGCGGGTCGAGCTCGAGCTCGGCGCGGAGCGCGGCGAGAGCCGCGTGGTGCGCAGCGGTCTCGGCTCCTCAGCCGAGGTGGTCCTGGATCCCGCACCCGCGTGGCGCGAGGGCCAGATGGTTCGCCGGAGCTGAGCGGCATCGCCGCGGAACGCCGAGGAACGAGGAACATCGCCCCGCGCCGATCGCGGGGCGCTTAGGAGTGACCGAGGATGAGCAGCTCGAGCCAGGATCGCCGAGGACACATCACCATCGCGGGTGTCCGCAAGTCGTACACACGCGGCACGGAAGCCGTGACCGTGCTCTCGGGCGTCGATCTCGAGATCGAAGCGGGCCGCGTCGTGGCGCTGATGGGCCCGTCGGGCTCCGGCAAGTCGACGCTGCTGAACCTCGTCGGCGGACTCGATCACGCCGACGCCGGACGCATCACCGTCGATACCACCGAGATCACCGCGCTGCACGCCGACGAGCTCGCCGCCTGGCGCTCGCGGCACGTGGGCTTCGTCTTCCAATCGTTCAACCTGATCCCGGTGCTCACCGCCCAGGAGAACGTCGAGCTGCCGCTGCTCCTGCAGCCGCTCTCGAAGGCGCAGCGCAAGGAGCAGGCGCGCTACGCGCTCGAGATCGTGGGCCTCGCCGATCGCGCGGGCCACCGCCCGGGCCAGCTCTCCGGCGGTCAGGAGCAGCGCGTCGCGATCGCGCGCGCGATCGCGAGCGACCCGACGCTGATCCTCGCCGACGAGCCCACCGGCGACCTGGACCGCACCAACGCCGACGCCGTGCTGCAGATGCTGCGACGCCTGGCCGACGAGCTCGGGAAGACCGTGCTGATGGTGACCCACGACAACGCCGCCTCGGCGTTCGCCCACCAGACCGTGCACCTCGACAAGGGCGCCCTCGCCGGCGTGGCGCACGCATGAGCCTCTTCACCCTGCTGCGGCGGAACCTGCTGCGCCACAAGCTCCGGAACGCCCTCACCGCGCTCGCCGTGGCGGTGGCGCTCTTCCTCTTCTGCTTCCTCTACTCGGTGATCACGACGCTGAAGAGCGCGGTCACGTCCTCTTCCGCCGATCGCGTCGTCGTGCAGAGCGCGGTGAGCCTCTTCATGGATCTCCCGAAGACCTACACGGCGAAGCTCGCCGAGGTCGAGGGGGTCGAGTCCGTCGCGCGTTGGAACTGGTTCGGTGGGGTCTATCGCGACCCGAGCAACTTCTTCGCGCAGTTCGCGGTCGACCCCGAGATCTTCCTCGAGCAGTTCCAAGAGTGCGTGATCACGCCCGAGGAGCGCGCCGCGTGGCTCGCCGATCGGCGCGGCTGCCTCATCGGTCGCGCGCTCGCGCGCAAGTTCGGCTGGAAGATCGGGGACACGATCCCGCTGATCGGCACGATCTACACGCGCCCCGCAGGCGCGGCGTGGGAGTTCACCGTGCGCGGCATCTACTCGTCGACGAAGACGAACCTCGACGAGAGCACGATGTGGTTCCAGTACGAGTACCTGGACGAAGGGATCGAGAGCGGCGGTGTCCAGGGCCCGAAGGGCGTCGGCGTCTTCTACGTGAAGACGAAGCCCGGCACCGGCCTCGCCGAGATCACGCAGCGCATCGACGCGCGCTTCGAGGGCGACGAGCAGCGCACCCTCACGCAGACCGAGGCCGCGTTCCAAGCCGGCTTCATCACCATGCTCGGGAGCGTGCCCGCGTTCCTCTCCGGGATCGGCGGCGCCGTGCTCTTCGCGATCCTCTTCTCCGTCGTGAACACGATGATGATCACCGCGCGCGAGCGCACGAAGGAGCTCGGCGTGCTGCAGGCGCTCGGCTTCCGTCGCGCCGTCGGCGCGCGGCTCCTGCTCTTCGAGTCGATGCTGCTCTGCGGCATCGGCGGCCTCGCGGGCCTCTCGCTGGGTGCCTCGAGCGAAGGAACCTTCCGCGAGATGTTCGGCACGCAGATCCCCGGCTACACCGTGGAGCCGCTGACGCTCGTGATCGGGGTCCTGATCGCGCTCGCAGTCGGCGCGGCGGGCGGCCTCTTCCCGGCTCTGCAGGCGCGCGGCCTGCGCGTGGCGGATGCGCTCCGCGCGGAGGCTTGATCCATGGCGCTGAAGCTGCTGCCCCTCGCCTACCCGCTGCGCTCGCTGCGCGTGCGCTGGACCTCGTCCGCCTACAGCGCGATCGGCATCGCGCTCTCCGTCGCCGTGTTCAGCGCGATCCTCTCTCTGCGCACGGGCTTCCAGGACGCGTTCTCGGAGACGGGGCGCGAGGACGTCGCGATCTACCTGCGCCCGGGTGCGACCAGCGAGGGTGAGAGCGGGATCCGCAAGGAGCAGGTCGAGCTCCTGAAGAAGGGTCGCCCCGAGATCGCGAGCGACGCCTCCGGAATCCCGCTCGCCGCGGGCGAATCCTACCTGGCCCTCAACCTGAAGCGCCTGGACGGTGGCACGACCAACGTGCCGATCCGCGGCATCGAGCCCGCATCCCTGCAGATCCACGGCGCCGATCTCAGCATCGTCGAAGGGCGAGCGATCTCGTTCGGCGCCGACGAGGTCATGGTGGGCCGTCCCCTCGGGAACCGCATCAAGAACTGCCGCCTCGGGGACACGCTGCAGATCAACTACGGTCTCTTCCGCGTGGTCGGCGTCTTCGAGCACGGCGGCGCCTACAGCTCCGAGATCTGGGCCGACGCCGATCGCTTGGCCGGCGCGATCAAGCGCGAGGTGCGCCAGCGCGTGATGGCGCAGATGAAGCCGGGCGTCTCGATCGAGTCGGTGGCGAAGGAGCTCGAAGGCGACAAGCAGACGCCGATGAAGGTGCTCGGCGAGCGCGCCTACTTCGCTTCGCAGACCGGCGCCCTCGGCGGCACGCTGCTCGTCCTGGGCTTCTTGATCGGCGGCATCATGGGCATCGCGGCGATGCTCGGCGCGACGAACACCATGCTGGCCTCCGTGGGCTCGCGGACGCGCGAGGTCGGCATCCTGCTCTCGCTCGGCTTCGGCCGCTTCGCGATCTTCGTCTCGTTCCTGCTGGAGAGCGCGCTGATCGGCTTGGCCGGCGCGGTGGTGGGCCTCCTGCTCGTCGTGCCGCTGAACGGCATCGAGACGGGCACCACCAACTTCCAGACCTTCACCGAGGCGAGCTTCGCGTTCCGCATCACGCCGGGGCTCCTGCTCGACGCGACCATCTTCGCCGTCGTGCTCGGGCTGATCGGCGGCGCGGCACCTGCGTGGAAGGCGGCGCGCCTGCTGCCGACCCAGGCGCTGAGACGCCAGTAGCGCGCCGACCTGCTCGCCAGACCGCCCCACACGTCATCCTTCGGTACGTCTTCCCCACCCCTCTGCCTCTGGCCCTTCCATGAGCATCCGCATCGAGTCCGATTCCATGGGCCCCGTCGAGGTCCAAGCCGATCGCTACTGGGGCGCGCAGACGCAGCGCTCGCTCGAGAACTTCAAGATCGGCGGACACCGCTTCCCGCGCGAGTTCGTGCGGGCGCTGGCCATCGTCAAGAAGGCCGCCGCGCGCACGAACGCCTCCCTGGGCACGCTGGACAAGAAGATCGCGAGCGCGATCGAGAAGGCCGCCGACGAGGTGATCGAGGGCGCGCTCGACGAGCACTTCCCGCTCGTCGTCTGGCAGACCGGCAGCGGCACCCAGACGAACATGAACGCCAACGAGGTCATCGCGAACCGCGCCGCCGAGCTGCTCGGCGGCCAGAAGGGCGACAAGAAGCTCGTGCACCCGAACGACCACGTGAATCGCGCGCAGTCGTCGAACGATGTCTTCCCGACCGCGATGCACGTCGCCGCCGCGGACGCGCTGAAGAACCGCGTGCTGCCCGCGCTGCGCGCGCTGGAGAGCGTGCTCGCCGAGAAGGCGGAGGCGTTCCACGACATCGTGAAGATCGGCCGCACGCACCTACAGGACGCGACGCCGCTGACGCTCGGCCAGGAGTTCTCCGGCTATGCGTGGCAGCTGAAGCACGTCGGCGACTGCGTGGAGAGCGCCTGCGAGCGCCTCTATCTGCTGCCGCTCGGCGGCACGGCGGTCGGCACGGGGCTCAACACCGTCCTGGGCTACGACGAGCAGGTCGCGCGCGCGATCGCGGCGATCTCGGAGCTGCCCTTCGTCACCGCGCCGAACAAGTTCGCCTACATGGCCGGCAACGACGCGATCGTGGAGGCCTCCGGCGCGCTGAAGACCGTCGCGGCGGCACTGCACAAGATCGCGAACGACATCCGCTGGCTCTCCTCGGGCCCGCGCTGCGGCATCGGCGAGATCCTGATCCCCGAGAACGAGCCCGGCTCCTCGATCATGCCGGGCAAGGTGAACCCGACGCAGTGCGAGGCCATGACCATGGTCTGCGCGCAGGTCCTCGGCAACGACGTCGCGATCAACTTCGCGGGCGCCTCGGGCAACTTCGAGCTCAATGTCTACAAGCCGGTGATGATCCACAACCTGCTCACCTCGGCGCGCCTGCTCGCGGATGCGTGCGACTCCTTCCGCACGAACTGCGCGATCGGCATCGAGGCCGACCGCGCGCGCATCGACGAGCACCTGCACCGCTCGCTGATGCTAGTCACCGCGCTGAATCCCCACATCGGCTACGACAACGCCGCCAAGGTCGCGAAGAAGGCGCACGCCGAGGGCAAGACGCTGAAGGAGACCGCGGTCGAGCTCGGGCTCCTCACGGGCGAGGACTTCGACAAGTGGGTGCGGCCCGAGACGATGATCGGGCCGTCGAAGCCGAAGAAGAGCTGAGCGTGGCCCGCCTCCGAGCCGCGCCGCGCGCGCGGCTCAGAGCGCCACGCCGACCAGCGCGCCGACACCCGCGGTGAGCGCCATCGCGAGCGCGCCCCACAGCACGATGCGCAGCACCGGCCGCAGCGTCGGTGCTCCGCCCGTGCGGGCGCCGAGCGCGCCGAGGAGCGCCAGCGCCGCGATCGAGCAGAGCGAGACGCTGATCACCAAGCTCGCGAGCGGCAGCAGCGCGGAGGCGAGGAGCGGGAGCGCCGCTCCGACCGCGAAGGTCCCCGCGGAGGCGAAGGCCGCCTGCACCGGACGGGCGGTGGTCATGTCCGTGATGCCGAGCTCGTCGCGCGCGTGCGCGCCGAGGGCGTCGTGGGCCGTGAGCTGCGTCGCGACCTGATCGGCCAGCTCTTGGGTCAGGCCGCGCTGCACGTAGATCCAGGCGAGCTCGGCGTGCTCGTGATCGGGGTCGTCGCGGAGCTCGACTCGCTCGCGCTCGAGATCGGCTCGCTCGGTATCCGACTGCGAGCTCACCGAGACGTACTCGCCCGCGGCCATCGACATCGCCCCCGCGACGAGGCCCGAGAGGCCGGTGAGGAGCAGCGTCTCGCGCGTGCCGCCGGCCGCGGCGACCCCGGCGAGGAGGCTGCCGGTGGAGACGATGCCGTCGTTGGCACCCAGAACGGCGGCGCGAAGCCAGCCGATGCGGTGCGTGCGATGTCGTTCGTCGTGTCTCATCGGGATCGTCCGGGCGCGGAGCAGAGCCTACAATGCCGCGCATGTCGAGCCCGAACCTCCAGCAGCGCGCGAAGCGCGCGTCCCTACTCGCGAGCGTCCTCCTCCTCGGCGCGTGCGGCACGGTCCAGGACCGGACCCCCCCGCCGGCGGAGCTCGCCGGCGCCCTCGCGATCCCCGGCATCCCCGACGCGCGCCGCTGGGGCGACGCCGGCTCGCCGCAGGTCGAGGCTTGGCTGCAGCGCGAGGACAGCGAGGTGCGCGCGCGCTTCTCCGACATCTGCGACCGCGAGCACAGCTACCTCGCGCTCTCCGGCGGCGGCGCGAACGGCGCGTACGGCGCGGGCTTGCTCTGCGGCTGGAGCACCACGGGGAAGCGCCCCAAGTTCACGCTCGTGACCGGCGTCAGCACCGGCGCGCTCGCGGCGCCTTTCGCCTTCCTCGGCCCGGACTACGACGACGAGCTGAAGGAGGTCTACACCACGACGCGGACGCGCGACATCTTGGAGGAGCGCACGACGCTCGCGGCGCTGACCGGCGACTCCTTCTACGACACCGCGAAGCTGGCGAGCATGATCGAGCGCTACATCACGACCGAGCTGCTCGAGGCCGTCGCCGTCGAGCATCGCAAGGGCCGCGGCCTCTACATCGCGACGACCAACCTCGACGCGATGCGCCCCGTGATCTGGAACCTGGGCGCCATCGCCGCGAGCGAGGCCCCGGAGAAGCTGGCGCTCGCGCGCCGCGTGCTCTTGGCCTCCGCCTCGATCCCGCTCGCCTTCCCGCCGGTGCTCTTCGACGTCGATGCCTCCGACGGCAAGCGCTACGACGAGCTGCACGTCGACGGCGGCGCCACGGCGCAAGTCTTCCTCTATCCGCTCGGGGTCGATTGGGGCGCGGTCGAGAAGAAGCTCGGCGTCCGCGGGCGCCCCGACGTGTACGTCATCTACAACAACAAGCTCGAGGCGAGCTGGAGCGCGATCGATCCGCCGTGCCTCACGGCGCTGATCGAGCCCACGATGAGCTCGCTGATCCGCACGCAGGGGATCGGCGACCTCTACCGGATGTACGTCGGTGCGCAGCGCGATGGCTTGAAGTTCCACCTCGCGCACATCCCCTCCGACTTCCAGGAGAGCCAGAAGGAGCTCTTCGACAAGGCCTACATGACGAAGCTCTTCGAGCGCGGCTTCGCGCAGGCGCAGTCGGGGAAGCCCTGGCTCGCCGAGCCGCCCGGGATGTAACTCCCGCGCGCTGCCGCGCTAGGACGCGAGCGAGCTCGCGCCGGCGCACCCGCACCCGCTGCGGCATCGCACCGTATGCAACACCGCCTCCTCGCTCTCGTCCTGGCCGTCGGCGCCGCAGCGGCGCTCTTCGTCGCGTTGCGCAGCGGCGCCGAGAGCGAGTCGCACGAGCTCGGAGCTCGGAACGCGGACCAGGCGACGAGCGACGAGCACGCCGCGCGCCGCGGGACAGCGCCCTCGCCGAGCGAGCCGGTGGAAGAACGCCTCGCACGGCGCGCCGAGCTCCCGCTCCTCGCGCGCTGCCTCGACGCCGCGACGCGCTCTCCGCTCGCGGGCGTCGCCTTCGCCTTCCACTCCGAGCGCCCGCCGACGGGCCTCGAAGCGCTGCGCGCGATGCCGGAGCGACCCGCCGCGCTGCGTCTCGCGAGTGATGCCAACGGCGAGCTCCGCGCCGCGCTGCGCGCGGGCAAGCATTACCTCGAGCTCGACGATCCCCGCTGGGTCGGCGGCGCGCTGCACGAAGTCGCGGATCCCGCGCAACGCGAAGCGCCGACGCTGGAGCTCGTGCGCGCGGGCACGGTGCGCGGCCGCGTGCTCGCGCCGGAGGGAACGGAGCTCAGGGGTCCGTGCCGCGTGTTCGCGCTGCCGGGCGTCGCGCTGTATCTAGAGCAGCCCGCGCTGCTCACTCGCCTGCGCTCGGCGCTCTGCGACGCGGAAGGCGCGTTCGAGCTCGGCGGGCTCGCGCCGGGGGAGGGTTGGCAGCTCTGCGCGTGCGCGACGGGTTTCGAGTCGGCACGCTCGAGGCAGGCCTTCGCCGTGCGCGCGGGAGAGAGGTCGAGCTGCGATGTCGAGCTTTCGGCCTCTCGCAGCGCTTCGGGCCGCGTCGTCGATGCCGAAGGAGCCTCCGTCGCGAAGGCTCGCGTCGTGATCGCGTTCGAAGAGGAGTACGGGGAAGACGAGCAGCTCGATCGCCCGTGGTCTTGGGGCATGGCTCCGCAGCTCGAGGTGGAGAGCGACGCACGAGGTCACTTCCAGTTCCTCGGGTTGCCCGAAGACAGCTTCTCCGTCTGGGCTTCGGCGCCGGGCTTCGGTCCTTCGCCGCGGTTCTCCTGGTCCAGCGACGAAGACGAGAGCGCCGCGCGCAGCGAGATCGAGCTCGTCCTCACGCGCGGTCGCTCGCTGCGAGGCCGCGTGCTCGACGAAGAGGGTCTGCCCGTCGAGGGAGCGCGGATCGAGCTCGCGCAGGTCGCGGTGCAGATCCCCCCGGAAGATCCTTCCTGGACGACGCTCAGCGCTGCGGACGGGAGCTTCGCCTTCGCCGACCTGCCGAGCCTGGCGAGCGATGAAGAGGTGGAGGAAGACGTGCTTTGCGGCAGCGTGAGCGCCAACGGCTTCTGCCTGCTCGACATCTACCAGCGCTTCCCCGAGTCAGGCGAGCTCGAGCTACGCCTGCCGGCCCGCGAGCCCTATGTGGTCCGCGTCATCTCGCGCGGCACGCGCACTCCGATCGAGCACTTCGTCTTCGTGTGTGAGCTAGGAAACGACGAGGCGCAGTCTTGGCGCTCGATCGAGGTGCGGTCGGAGACGGGCAGCTTTCGTCCGCCCCGAGCGCACCGTGGCAAGAGCTTCCGCGTGAGCGCCCAGGGTCATGACGAGAGGACGCTGGATTGGTCCACGCTGACGAGCGGCGAGCACATCCTCGAGCTCGAGCCCTTGCCGACGGTGCGGGGCCGCGTCATCGACGAGGAAGACCAACCGATCGAGGGAGCGCTCATTCGCTACTCGAACGACGAGCACGCCGTCACGAGCGATGCACGAGGAGGCTTCGAGCTACCTGCCCCCAGCCAACCCTGGCTCGAGCTGCGCGTGCAGAAGGAGGGCTTCCTGCCCGCCGCTCCCCCCGCGGAAGTAGAGACCGAGGAAGGACTCCTGCTGAAGATCGAGCGCGGCGGGAGCCTGCGCGGAGTGGTGCGCACGACCGATGGCGTACCCGCAGCAGGCCGCGCGGTGCTGCTCTCGCGCTACGAACCTACGTTCTTCCGGCTCGCGCGCACCGATGAGCGCGGGCGCTATCGCTTCGAACGCCTCGCGAGCGGGAGCTATGAGCTCGGCCTCGTCTCGTCGGACACCCCGCTGGAAGCGCTCGAGCTCCGCGGACACCTCGAGCACTTGGCCGTGATCGTGAGCCCGCAGGAGACCGTCGTCGACCTCGTCGATGCACCGAGAGCTCCCGCGAGCTTGCACGGCCGCGTGGTCGATCTCGAAGGCGCGCCGGTGCCTCACGCCAAGGTGGAGCTCTGGATCGAGCTCTCTCTCGGACGCCTGCAGACGGCGCGCCGCGACTTCGCGACGGAGACCGACGCGGAAGGGCGCTTCACCTTTCCCGAGCTGCCCTCAGGCGATGCGTGGATCACCTACGGCACGGCGGACGCGGAGCAAGACGCGCACGCCTCACTGGAAGAAGCTCAGAGCCTCGAGCTCTTGCTCGCGCTCGGGCGAGGCGCGATCACGGGCCGTGTGCTCTCCGAGGAGAGCGATCGTCCGCTCGCCGGCCTCGAGCTCGACTGCGTCCCCGAAGGCGAGCTGGCAGTCGTCGTCTCCGAGCAGAGAGTGGAGACCGACCTCGAAGGGCGCTTCGCCTTCGAGGACTTGCCCCTCGGCAGCTACACCCTGCGCGCAAGCACCGAGCGCGCCGAGCGCTTCGGCGCGCGGAAGGTCGAGCTGCGTCCCGGCGCGGCGCAGCAGCAGCTCGAGCTCCGCTTCGCGCGCGGCGCAGCTCTCGAGGTCGAAGTCCTCGGCGTGGATGGGCGCCCCATCGAGGTGCAAGACGTTTGGGTGCACACCGCCGACGGCGCGCGCAAGTCGCTGCACGGCGGTCCGCGGAGCTTCGCCGAGCACGTGCCCGCGGGGCGCTGCGAGATCTCGACCACCGGCGAGAACGGCGCGTTCGCGATCCAGGAGCTCGAGCTGCGCTCCGGCGAGACGCGGCATCTATCACTCCAGCTCTCGCGCGGCGCTCCACTCGCCTTCGACGTGCGCGACGAGAGCGGCTCCCCCTGCGGTCTCGCGGAGCTCGAGCTCGAGCGCGTCTCCGCGCCGGGCCAGACCGCCGCCTTCGCGTTCCAGCTCGATGGGTGCGAGTTCGAGGTCGATGGCCGCGGGCAGTCGAACAGCAAGCGCGTCCCCGCCGGTCGCTATCGCGCGCGTGCGCAGCGCGGCTCGCTTCGCTCCGAGCTCGTCGAGTTCGAGCTCGAGGACGGGCAGGAACGACGCGTCGCGCTCATCGTGCGCTGAGGGGACTCGCGCGCTCAGCGCTGTGCGCCTCACAGGCGCAGCGCGAGCGCATTGGTGAGCGTGCAGATCGTCGGCGCCGCGGCGTTCCCCACGACGCCTTGCGCGAAGACGGTGGCGCCCTCGAGGAGAGGATCGCTGGGAATCGCCAGCGGCTGCAGCCATTCGGAGCCGCTTCCCGCCGTGCCGACGCCGATCGCCTCGACAAGCGCGGGATCGAGATCGAAGCGCCCGAAGGGCCAGAGCAGCGGACTCGCGAGCGCCGTCGGCGCGAAGAAGAGCGCGCAGGGCGTTCCCGGCGGCCCTGAGATCTTTAGATCGATCGCGCCTCCGAGTGCGAGCGCACCGCGCCAGTCGAGCGCGGCCGCGCCATCCGACTCGAGCGCGCCGAGGTCGATCCGCAGGCCGCGCACGCGCGGACGACCGAGCAGATCGATCGTTGGCGGAACGAAGCCCGAGATCGAAGGGAACAGTCCGCGATCGCGCGCCGGAGAGTCGATCGCGAGGCCGAAGTCGCCAGTGAGCGGAGCGGCGAAGTGCGGATCGAGGGCGAAGTTCGTCGGATGCAGCGCGTTCGCGCCGCCGTCGGCGATCAGGTTGCCGCGCACCTCGTCGAACACCGGGAGCGTGCCGACGCCTCGGAGATCGAAGAGAGCATTGCCCGCGCAGAGATTCGAGACGCAGTAGGTCCGCGCACCCCACGCGACGCTGCGCCGAACATCGATGCCGCCGCGCGCATTGCCGCTCGTCGTGTTCCACGCCAAGACGAACGGCGCCTGCGCCGAATGATGCAGGTTCACGAAGATGCCCGCACCGAGGCAGCCGACTGCGAGGTTCTGCAGGAGCTCCAGCCCCCCGACCTGGGTCGTATCCACGCGGATCCCATCGCCGCCGAAGCCGCTCGCGCGATTCCGCAGGACGCGCAGCGGACGATTGGCGATCCCGACTTGCAAGCCGACCTGCGAGCCCGGGAGACCGACGCACTCGTTGCCCTCGATCATCGTCGGCAAGGGATGGATCGCGTTGGGCGGAGTGGACACGCCGATCTTCATGGCTGGCCCCGAGCTCGCGTGCTCGAGCACGCGATTGTCCGTGATCTCGCCGACCAGGAAGTCGGAAAGGAGCTCGATCCCGGCCGGGGTGCCGGTGGCATGGCGCACCGTGTTCCGCCGCACGAGGAACGTCGTCCACACCGAGCCGCGGATCCCCGGCCCCGGGCCCTGTAGATCCACGAGGTTGTCATCGATGGTGGCCGAGTCCCACGCGAAGGAGCCGAGATCGATGCCCACGCTGCCGATGCCGGCGCGAAGCAGGACGGAGTTCCCCTGCACGACGACGTGCCCCGTTCCGGAGAGCTGGATGCCGGGACCGATGTGCTGCTCGATGCGCTGCCCCGAAACTTCCAGAACCTGCCCCGTCGAGCTGTACATCGCGGCTCGCACGGCGACACCCGTGCACCGCCGGATCGTGTTGCCGCTCGCGGTGCCGCGCTGGACCGTGCCGAGCTCGATGGCGGTACCGAAGAAGTCCTCCACGGTGTTGCGGCTGACATCGTGGATCCCGCCGGAAGGTGAAAGGTCGATCCCGGCGGCCATCTGGCCCCCACCGTAGATGCGATTCAGGCTCACGCTGAGGTCGAAGGTGTGTCCCCCTCCCGCGGCACTCACGACCATTCCGGCTCCTGCAGCGGCGCGGATCTCGTTGCCCGAGATCACGTGCGAAGACGTCTCGAACACGCAGTTCCGTGCGCAGGTCGAGGAGATCTCGATGCCGCCCGAGCTCGAGGTTATCCGATTCGAGATCAGCTCGAAGCGATGCGTGCGCCCCGTGCGGAACTGCAGCCGCAGCGTGCCGGTGATCGTGTTGTCCTCGAATCGCAGCGCGCGCAGGACGGTCGAGCTCGGTCGATAGAGGGCATCGTTGCCCTGCACGCCGAACTCGAGCACGTTGGAACGGAAGACCCCCGCCACCGCGCCGAAGCCCTGCGGATCGACGCCGCCCTGCAGCAAGAGCGGACCGCGCAAGGTGCAGCTCTCGACGGTCGGATAGACGCGCGCCGCCGAAGCGCCCGGATCCACGACGAAGCTGCCGAGGAGCTCGCACTCACGGATCTCCGGCTCGACATCGATCGAGCTCTGGCTGCCGAGAATGCGCACGCAAGGCAGCCCCGCCGCAACGATCCCATGCAGGCCGCTCGTGCTCGGATAGCTCGCGGGACGATCGAACGTGAAGCAAGCGGCGACGCCGGCCTCGACGCGGGCCGCGCGCAGGTTCACCGCGCGGATCTCGACCCCCGGGGGCATCGAGATCGGGAACCGCTCTCCGCTCGCGGCGATGTAGATGCCGTCCAGGAGCAGAATGCGGTCGCCGCTCGCATAGCTGTGTGCGTTGCGCGTCGCGTGCGCGATCGTGCGCCATGGAGCCGCGAGCGTGCCGGGCTGCGCGTCGCTGCCGTTCACGGGATCGACGTAGTAGTCCGTCGCGCGCAGCGGACCGCTCAGCGCAACGGCGACGAGGAGTAAGCGGAATAGCCTCATGGCGATCGAAGCTCCTCACCAGAGGGCCGAAGAAGGGCGGGCAACGCTCGCGATGGAACGATAGTCACCGCGCTCCTCGCGGTCACGACGCGCGGTCGCGAGGGCTCCTCAACCTCTCTCACCCACCGGCCGTGCCACGCGCAAGAAGTCGCGCACCGCGCGCATGTCGTCCGGCAGCGGCACGACGAACTCGAGCCGCTCCTGGCTGGTGGGGTGCGCGAACTGCAGGCCGTGCGCGTGGAGGAACTGGCGCTCCACCGGCGGGAACTCCGACGGGAGCTGCGAGCTCCGCGAGAGGCGCGTGCGGTAGACCTTGTCGCCGAGCAGCGGCAAGCCCTCCGAGGTGAGATGTACGCGAATCTGGTGCGTGCGGCCCGTCTTCGGCAGGCAGCGCACGTAGGCAAAGCCCTCGTAGCGCTCGAGCACCTGGTAGTAGGTCTGCGCCTCGCGGCCGGCCTCCACCGTGACCGACATCATCTCGGGATGCGCGGGGTCGCGGCCGATCGGGCGGTCGATCCACGCGGAGTCGAAGGCCGGCTCGCCGTAGACCAGCGCGCGGTACTCCTTCTGCACCGTGCGGTTCTTGAACTGCGCCTTCAGCTCCGCCATCGCGGGCTCGTTCAGCGCGAGCACCATCACGCCCGAGGTGAAGCGGTCGAGGCGGTGCACGATGCCGGGGCGGTCCTCGCCTTGGAGGCGCGGGAGGTCGGGCCAGCGCACGGCGGCGAGCTCCGAGACGGTGGGGCTCTTGTCGTTCGCGTTCGGATGGGTCGACATGCCGGCGGGCTTGTCGATCACCGCCAGCTGCCCATCCTCGTAGAGCACTCGCAGCCCGGCCGCCTGCTCGGCGCTCGGCGGCGGCGGCGGCGCGGGAGGTGCCACGCGGACCACGGTACCGCTCGGCACGCTCTCGCCGGCCTTCCGCGCGCGACGAGAGCCGACGAGGACCAAGCCGCCGTCGATCCAGCCCTTCAGCGCGGTGCGCGAGACGCCGGGGAAGCGCGCGACCAGCAGGCGATCGAGCCGCTGCTCGTGCTCCTCACGCGGCACGATGAACTCGATTTCGTCCGCCAAGGTTCTAGAATCCGTGCCGAACTCAAGTGGCGAGATCCGCGCAGCCGATGCGCCGATCCCGCCCCTACCTCGCCCGTCCGAGCCGCCCGACCGAGCACAGCGCTGCGCCGAGGGTTCGGTTCGTTCGCGCGCGAGCGTCCCCCATCCAGCCCTCCCATGCAACACGCCGGCACGCCGAATGACGAGGTTCTGGGTCTCGCGACTGCGCCGCAGATCGAGGAGAAGATCCGCGTCCTCATCCTCGATGACGACCGCGCCCTCCTCGACTCGCTCCACGAGTACCTGGAGACCCGCGGCTTCGAGGTCGATGCCTTCGTGCGCACGGCCGACGCGATCAAGGCGCTCGAGACGACCACCTACGACGCCGTCGTCACCGACGTGCTGCTGGACGGCCGGACCGACGGGCAGGAAGTGCTGAAGCAGGCGCGCGCGCGACGCTCGGACGTCGTCGTGGTGATGATGACGGCGTTTCCGATCCTGGAGGACGCCGTGGGCGCCATGCGCCACGGGGCGGCGGACTACCTCCGGAAACCAGTCAATCCGCGTAAGCTGTCGGCCTTCCTGCACCGCGAGATCCAGATGCGGCGCTTCGAGACGGAGTCGTTCGCGCTGGACGACCTGGTCTCGATCCTCTCCGAGCTGGTGGCGCGGACGATCGAGCACATCGATCCCTACACGCGCGGCCACGGCGAGCGAGCGGCCTACTACTGCGACAAGATCGCCCGCCGCTTCGACTTCAACGAGGTCGAGCTGCAGCGCTTGCGCCTCGCGGCGATCGCCCACGACTACGGCAAGATCTACCTCCGCGACCTCTCCTTCCTGACCAAGGAAGGCCCGCTCACCGAGCTCGAGCGCCAGGAGATCATGCGCCACCCGCACCTGGGGGCCGAGAAGCTCGCGGTCGATCCGCGCTTGAAGCCGATCACGCGCGCGATCGCCGAGCACCACGAGCGCTTCGATGGCCGCGGCTATCCCTATGGCCTGAAGGGCGACGAGATCTCGCTGCCCGGCCGCATCCTCTGCGTCGTCGAGGTCCTCGACGCCCTGGCCACCCGCCGCTCCTACAAGCCGCCGTGGCCGATCGAGAAGATCCGCGAGTTCTTCCACGAGCAGCGCGGCAACGCCTTCGACCCCGCGGTGAGCGACCGCGTGCTCGCGGCGATCGAGGAGGAAGGGGCCGCCTTCTTCGCCCCCGATCCGGACGGTGGCCCGGGTCCGATGTGAGCACCGGCGCCGCAAGTGCGCAGGTCGATTGAGCAGCCAGGACAGCGCCGCTGCGGCGCGTTGACGCCCCGCCGACGCGCGGGATAATCCCGCGTTACTTTTCACGCTGGGACCCCTAGACCGCCGCTTTCGAGCCGCGTTCGCGGTGGGGCGCGAAGCCTCTCGCTCGCGCGTCTTCCGCGCCCTCAGGCGCTGGCCCTCCAGGGCTGGATCCCGACTCGGATTTCGCGCCAGAGCGGCCGCTCCGCGCGCACCTCGGCCGATTCGGAGCCCCGCGCTCTTTCGCACCACCCCTCCTCGCTGCGACGACATGAAGATCCGCTGCTCGCACGTGCCGTTCCTGGCCCCCGCCGCCGCCCTGCTGCTGCCCGCCATCGCTGCGTGGGCACAAGGTCCGGATGAAGGGACGCCGAAGCCCAACGACGGCACGACCAAGCGCCTGCCGGCGCCGCCGCTCCTGGTCGAGGTCGAGGCCGGCTACGTCGTCGTCGGCACGAAGACCGAGAAGCTGCGCGAGTACCTCGACGGCAAGTTCGGCGCGAAGGTCAAGATGGACCTCGCGTCGCAGAACCCCGGCGAGCGCGTGCGCGTCGAGGGCTTCCAGATCGGCGCCACCGAGGTCACGAATCGCCAGTACCTCGAGTTCGTGAACGCGAGCGGATATCCGCCGCCGCTGAGCTGGGCCGGCAAGCAAGCCGAAGAAGCGCGCGTCCAGTTCGAGGCCGAGCAGGACACGCTGAAGAAGGCCGATGCCAAGTACAAGCCGAAGGACTTCGACCCGGTCGTCTGGTGGCGCGCCAACTGGAAGGCTCTGACCTGGGGCATCCCGCAGGGCGAAGAAGACCACCCGGTGATCTTCGTGTCGCTGAAGGACGCGCAGGCCTTCTGCGACTGGGCTGGCCTCCGCCTGCCGAGCGAAGCGGAGTGGATGCGCGCGGCGCGCGGCGAGACCGACCAGGAGTACATCCAGGGCGAGACCTTCGTCGCGGCGCACAGCTTGAACGTCGAGACCTCCGGCACGAAGCTCCGGCCGGTGACCTGGATCGCTGAGTCGCGCACGCAGAGCGGCATCTTCGACATGGCGGGCTCGGTCTACGAGTGGACCACCTCGCCCTACGCGGAGCTGAAGGGCTACAAGCCCCTCAAGTCGACCGAGACCAAGGGCCAGGCGGAGGAGATCAACCCCAAGTTCGACGCCAACGAGCGCGTCGTGAAGGGCGGCTCCTACCGCGTCGAGAACCCGCGCTTCTCCACCCGCGTGGCGCACCGCGTGAAGGCCGCGAACAGCGCGGTCTCTCCGATGGTCGGCTTCCGCCTCGTGCGCACCCCGTCTCTCGGCTACGACCGCATGAGCACCGTGCTGGCCCGCCAGGTCGACACCGCGATGCTCGACGGCAACGTCAACGTCGCGCGCACGATCGGGGAAGAAGCCTGGCACTGCGTCGAGGTCGGCGGCTTGAAGAACCTCGAGGGCTACGCGGTGATCCGCCGCCCCGAGTTCCTGCTCTTCGCTCCGCGCGCCGAAGTGCGCGAGACCTCGGCCTCGAAGCTCCACGGCGCGTCGCAGAAGGAGCCGATCACGCTCGGCGTCCTGACGACCAGCGCGCCGCTCAGCGAGCCCGTGCTCCCCGCCGGCAGCTACATCGTGAAGTACCGCGGCGCGGGCAAGCTCCCGGACAAGAAGAAGAGCGGCAAGGGCGCGGAGAAAGAGCCCGAGAAGGACGCCGACAGCGGCGGCGGCGACAAGAAGAGCAAGATGTACGTGCCGCAGGATCCGGCGGAGAAGCAGGATCCTCCGGCGGAGCCCGCGAAGCCGACGAAGCCCGAGAAGAAGAAGCCCCTCTCCAAGAAGGAGCAGGAGAAGCTCGCGCAGGAAGAGGCCGAGAAGAAGAAGGCCGAAGCCGAAGCCGCCAAGGTCGCGGAGGACGCGAAGAAGAAGGCCGAAGCGGAGAAGGCCGCGAACGTCGCCGCCGGCAATGCGCCGTCGCTCGAAGCGAAGCAGGATCAGGAAGAGATCAAGCTCGCCGAGGACATCGCCTGGGATCCGATGAAGGAGAACCTCTTCTTCTACGACGTGGCCAGCGGCGCGATCGTCGGCAAGATCGAGTCGAGCTCGACGCCGATGGAGTTCCCCGCGGTGAAGACTCCCGACGACGTGCGCCACGCCCTCGAGGAAGTCGCCGCGGATCCGAAGACGAAGAAGCCGGCGCTGCGCCGCCTGCACGTCGGCATCCCGACGCCTTCGGCGAAGACCTTCCTCAGCTTCAAGATCGACCTCAGCGCGCGCGCGGAAGGCAACTGATCCGCTTCCGGCACGCGACGCCCGGCGCGACGCCCGACGGGGCGCGTCCTCGCTAGCGAGGACGCGCCCCGTCTCGTTCCACGCCCTCGCGGACGGAAGGGAGCGCGAGACCGAGCGCGAGCGCGCGCCGCACGTCGAGCTCGAGATCGCTCGGCCGCGGCTCCGCGCTCGGGACTTGGGCTTGCGCGATCGCCTCGATGCGCCCGCTCTCGAGGCCCGCTCGCGCCGCGAGCGCCAAGCCCAGCTCGTGGCGCGAGAGCGCGTCGCGCGCGGCGACGTGCAGCAAGCCGGAGCAGGTCGCGCGCGACAGCGTGATCAGCGCGCGTGCCGCGTCGCGCGCGTGCAGCGCGGAGCGGCGCTCGTCGCGGAAGAGCTTCGCCGTCCCGCCGTTCGCCAGCGCGCGACGCAGGCCCTCGGTCGCGCCGCGCGCGAGGCCGAGCCCGTCGCCGAAGAGCAGCGGCAGGCGCACCACGAGCGCGGCCGGGTGCGCCGCGAGCACCGCTTCTTCCCCCGCGCGCTTGCTGCGCCCATAGGTCGAGAGCGGCCGCGGGAGGTCGCTCTCCGCGTAGGGCGCTCGCGTGCCGTCGAAGACCATGTCCGTCGAGAGATGGACGAAGCGCACGCCCAGCTCGGCGCAGGCCGCCGCGAGCCGGGCGGGGAGCTCGGCGTTGACGGCGAGGGCCCCCTCCGGATCGGCCAAGCAAGCGCCGACGTCGGCGCGCGCGGCGAGGTGCAGCACGGCGGACGGACGGCGGCGCTCGAGCGCGCGCCGCACCGCCGCAGCGTCCTCGAGCGGCGCGCGCTCGGCGCCCGCGGCGTCCCCGCGGCGGAGCCACGGAACCGCTCGCACCCCCTCCTCGGCCACCACCGCCGCCACGTGTCGCCCGAGGAAGCCGTTGGCTCCGGTGAAGAGAAGCTCCATGCTGTGGCTCATCGCGCGAGGTTCGCTCGACGATCCTACGCTTCCGCTCCCCCCTCCTCCCAGCACCGGCCGACGCCCCGCGCCATGCGCGCGCTGATCCTCTCCAATCCGATCGCCGGCAGCGGGCGCGCCGAGGGCAAAGCCCGCGCGTTGATCGCCCGGCTCGAGGAACGCGGCGTCCGCTGCGAGCACCTCGCGACGCACGCGCGCGGCGAAGCGCGCGCGTTCGCGCGGGAGCGCTCGCGCGGCTTCGACCTCGTCGTCGCCGTGGGCGGCGACGGCACCTTGAACGAGGTCATCGACGGTCTGCCCGAGGACGCGCCTCCGCTCGGGCTCCTGCCCGCGGGCACCGCGAACGTGCTCGCGCACGAGCTCGGCCTGCCGGTCGAAGGCGCGCCATGCGCCGACGTCCTGCTCGCCGGGCACCTCCGCCAGATCGACCTGATGCGCGTGAACGGGCGCGTCTCGTTCCTGATGGTCGGCGTCGGCGTCGACGCCGCCGTGCTGCTCGAGCTCGAGCGGCGCCGACGCGGGCCGATCTCGAAGCTCTCCTATCTGGTGCCCATCGCGCACGCTTACGCGAGCTACCGCATGCCCGAGCTCGCCGTCAGCGTCGATGGCGGCCCGGCAGAGCCGTGCAGCCAGGCGTTCTTCACGAACGTGCGCTGGCTGGGCACGCCGCTGCTGCGCTTCGATCACGCGCCGCGCCACGGCGACGGCGCGATCGAGAGCTACGTGCTGCGCGGCCGCTCGCGCGTCTCGCTGCCCGCCTGGGCCCTGCGCTTCGCCTTCGCGCGCGTCGCCGGTGCCGGCGAGTTCCGCCGCGTGCGGCGCGCGCGCATCGAAGCCGCGGAGCCCGTGCCCTACCAGATCGACGGAGACTTCGCCGGTACGACTCCGCTCGAGATCGAAGTGCTGCCCCGCCCCTTGACCTTGCTCGCGCCGCCCGCGAGAAACGCGCCGTGAAACCGCTCCGCATCGGATCCCTCGTCGTGCACCCCGACCCCGCGGGTGCCCCGCTCCTCATCGCCGGCCCCTGCGTGCTGGAGGAGAGCGACTTCATCGTGCGCGTCGCGAGCTCGCTCGCCGACATCGCGCGCCGCCTCGAGGTCCCGTTCGTCTTCAAGAGCTCGTTCGACAAGGCGAACCGCTCTTCGCTCCGCTCGCCGCGCGGGCCCGGCATCGACGACGGCCTGGAGATCCTGGCCCGGGTGCGACGCGAGGTCGGCGTGCCCGTGCTCACCGACGTCCACGAGTCGACGCAGTGCGCGGCGGTGGGCGAGGTCGTCGACGTGCTCCAGATCCCGGCGTTCCTCTGCCGCCAGACCGACCTGCTCCTCGCGGCGGGCCAGACCGGGAAGGCCGTGAATGTGAAGAAGGGGCAGTTCGTGGCCCCCGCCGACATGCGCCACCCGCTCGAGAAGGTGCGCTCCACCGGCAACGAGAACGTGCTCCTCACCGAGCGCGGCACCTTCTTCGGCTACGGCCGGCTGGTCGTGGACATGGCCGGGCTGGTGGCGCTCCGCGAGCTCGGCGCGCCGGTGGTCTTCGACGCCACCCACTCCGTGCAGCAGCCGGGAGCCGCGGGCGATCGGACCGGCGGCGACCGGCGCCTCGTGCCGCCCCTCGCGCGCGCGGCTTGCGCGGTGGGCGTCGACGGCCTCTTCTTCGAGGTCCACCCCGACCCCGATCGCGCGCCGAGCGACGGCCCCAACATGGTGCGGCTCGACGAATTCGAAACCGTGCTCCGGTCCGTGATGCGACAACGGGCGGCCCTGCGGGCATGATCTCTCGCGTACTTTCCGCGGCAGAATAGCGGGCGAGAACCGGCGCAGGGCCGTCGGTCCGCCCTCCTTCCCGCGCGAGCCGCCTCCGTCCGCATGTCCGAAGCCAGGGATCTCAGCTCCTCGTCGGTGACCTTCGAGCTCGCGACGCACACGCTGCAGCGCGCGCTGCCGGAGTACCGCATCCTGCGCGAGATCGGCGCGGGCTCGATGGGCACGGTCTTCGAAGCGCTCGACACGAGCTTGAATCGCAAGGTCGCGATCAAGGTCCTGCCGCCTTCGACCTCGCAGAACGACACGCGGAAGCTGCGCTTCAAGCGCGAGGTCGAGGCGATCGCGCGCCTGACGCACCCGAACATCGTGCCGATCTACACGGTCGGCAGCTCGGCGGGCCTGCACTACTTCGCGATGGGCTACGTGAGCGGCGGCTCGCTCGCCGACGTGCTGCGCCAGCACGGCCCGCTCCCCGCGCTGAAGGCGTTCCGGATGATGCGCCAGATCGTGCTGGCGATCCAAGAAGCGCATCGCCTCGGCGTGATCCATCGCGACATCAAGCCCGGGAACCTGCTCGTCGAGGGCGAGGAGAAGCTGATCCTCACCGACTTCGGCCTCGCGCGCCCCGAGGGCACCGAGACGATGACCGAGACGGGTGCCATCGTCGGCACGCCGATGTACATGGCGCCGGAGCAGATCCTCGGCGAGAAGTCGAAGATCGACTCGCGCTGCGATCTCTATGCGATCGGCGCCACGCTCTATCAGATGCTGACCGGGCTCATGCCCTTCAGCGGCGAGTCGACGACCGCCGTGCTGCGCGCCGTGCTCGAGAAGCCGCCGCTGCCGTTCGCGCGCGCGCCGAAGCCGGTGCCGAAGGACGCGCAGAAGATCGTCCTGAAGCTCCTCAACAAGGATCCGGCCGATCGCTACCCGGATGCCGCGGCGTTGCTGCGGGACATCGATCACCTGCTCGACGGCGAGCCGGTCGAAGCGACGCTGCCGGGCGTCGTCACGCGCGTGCAGCGCTCGGTGCGCCGCCACCCGATCGCGAGCTCGATCGTCGCCGCCGTCGCGGCCGTCGCGGTGATCCTCCTGCTCACGCAGAACCGCCGCTTCGAGCAGCGCGATCGCACGCGCGACGAACAGATGACGCGCCTGCGCTACGACGCCGAGCTCACGCGCCTCTCCGAAGGCGCGCGCAGCCTGGAGAGCGAGATCGGCTCGACGTGGACCTACGCGGGCAAGATCGACGATGCGATCGAGAAGATGCGCGCGCTGCTCGCGACGAGCGAGGCGCAGCGGCTCTTCGATCCCAGCACCCAGCTCAGCCCCGAGGAGGCGCAGCTGCGCGCGGGGATCGTCTCGCGCACGCACCCCTTCCTCTCCGCGCTCTACTACTACCGCTCGCAGTCGGAGGACGCGCGCACGGGCGACCTCGAGGCCGCGCAGCGCATCTGCCGCGAGGGCCTCTTGCTCGCGCCCGACGACACCGCGCTCGAGATGCAGGAGGTGCGCGTCGAGTTCGCGCGCAGCATGAGCTCCATCCGCCAGCCCGGCGACGCGATGCGCGCCTACGCCATCGTGAGCCAGGCGCGCACGCTCTACCGCGCGTTCGGCTTGGAGCTCAGCACGCGCCTCGCCGAGGCGATGCTGGAGCGCGCGCCCGCCGCCGGCGCGCAGCGGAAGGCCCTGCACGAGAGCACCGGTCGCGCCTTGGAAGGCGTCATCGCCGAGACCGCGGTCGAGGGCGCCGATCCGATGCAGAGGGATCCTCTCGTGCTGCGCGAGCGCGCGCGCGCCCTCTTCGTGAGCTCGATGCGCGACGGCGCCGAGCGCGAGAGCCTGCAGAAGGAAGCGACGCAGCTCATCGAGATCGTGCGCGACCGGCTCCCCGCCGAGCCGCACACGCAGGCGCTGCGCGCGCGCATCCTGGAGCGCGGCAACACCTCGGTCGCGGAGTTCCTGCGCATCGGCGCGGGCGTCGCGACGCAGCTCGGCGGCAGCGCCATCGAAGCCGGCGCCGAAGCGACCGGCGGCCTGCTCTCGGCCTTCGAGCGCCTGCTGCCGAAGACCGAGAAGCGCGCCGACGCGAAGGACGGCGGCTCGACCGAGGGTGCCAAGGGAACGGCGCCGACGAATCCCGGCGCGAAGAAGGACGGCATCTGAGAGAGGTGCGATCGGTCGTCGCGAATTGCAGCGGCGCCGCGCAGAGCACCGTGCCGAGCACGATCCTCCGCGCGGCGCCGCACGCATGAACGAAGCGATCCGGGCTCAGTAGATGCGGCGCTCGCCGCGCATCTCGAGCAGGCGATCGATCTTCTCGCCGAGCGCGCGCACTTCCTTGCGCAGCTCCTTCACCTCGTGCTCGACGCGGCCCAGGCGCTCATCGGTCGCCTTGGAAGCGCCGTCGCCCTGCGAGCGTTGGAGCTGGCCGAAGGCGGACTGCGCCTCGCGCGCGAACTTCGCCGCGCGCTCCGCGGCTTGGCGCGAGGCTTCGGCCTCCGCGCGTGCGGCTTCGAGGCGCCCGAAGGGATCTTCGCCTTCCGCGCGGGAGCGGCTGCGCGCGGTGCGGCTCTCCTCAGCGGTGGCGCGCTCGCGCGCGCGCTCGTCCGCGGCGCGTGCTTCCTCTCGCGCTTCGCGGCCGACGGCCTCTCGCACTTCGAGCGCTCGGCTCTCGGCGGCGCGGGCCTGATCGCGCGCGTCGCGCGTGCGCTCCTCGGCGATGGCGCGGTCCGCGCGCATGCGCGCTTCGGCGTGCGCGCGCTCGGACTCCGCGTTGGCGCGATCCAGCTCGGCTTCCGCACGTCGATAACCGCGCTCGTGGAGGGCCTCTGCGCGCTCGACCTCGCGCTGCGCTTCGAGGAGCGCCTGCCTCTGATGCGCGTAGCGCTCGAGGAGCTCGCGCTGCGCGGCATCGAGCTCCGCGGACGCCTCACCGCTCGCTTTGCGCTCCTGCGCCGCGCGATCGCGCCGCGCCTCCATCTCCGCCAAGCGCGCATGCAGCGTCGCGATCTCCTGCTCGAGCGCCGCGCCGCGCGCCTCCAAAAGCGCCCGCTCGTGATCGAGGCGCGCCTTCCGCTGCGCTTCCTCCTGCGCCGCGGCAGGCGAGTGCGGCGCGACGCCGATGGCGCCCCCGCCACCGGTGGCGCGCTTCGTGCGCGCGCGCGGCGGCGTCGGCCCGGCGGTCGGCTCCTGCGCCGGAGCGGAGCTCGTGGCTCCACCGATTCCTCCCGCGGAACCGCCGGGACCAACGGCGGTGAAGCCGCCGCCCAAGTCCGTCGTGAGAAGCAGCGGCTGCGTCGGTTCACCGGCGATCGCGCTTCGCGGAGCGGGGGCGGTGTTCACGGAGCCCGAGCCAACGGCCGCTCCGCCCTCTCCCGCCACGGCCGGAGCGTCGAGCTGGGAGTTCGGAGCGGCGGCGCTACCCGAGCTAGGCGTCGCCGTCGCGCGCGAGCGCGCCGGCCGCGCAGGCCTCGAGTTCGGAGCCGGAGCCGTCGGCTCTTGCGGAGCGAGAGCCGCGCTCGTGCGCGCCACGACGCCGGGGACAGCCGGCAACTCGATCGGCGAGGGCGTGGAATCCGGCGCGGGCGTCGCGACGGGCGCGATCGACTCGATCGGCGGAGTGCTCGGAGCCTGCCCCGCGGGCTCCTGAACACGAGGAAGGGATTGGGCGCTCAGAGCCGCCACCGCGACGAGCGCGGCGGGAGCGAGGAACGCGAGCGGACGTTGCCACATGGTCTGACCTCAGCGTGAAGGGTTCGAACGGACGGACTGGGGCAGTGATGCGAGGGAGAGCTCGGCGCGCAGCAGCTCGATGCGCTCGGCCCAGAGGGCCAGCTGCGGCGCGAGCTCCGCTTCGAGCGAGGTTCCGCGCACGCGCTCCTCGAGCTCGGCGAGCTCGCGCTCGAGCAAGCGGAGCTCGGCGTGCGTCGCGGAAGCGGAAGAGCTCGAGGAAGGCTTGTCTTCGGGGCTCGCCGGCGAGGCGGCGCGCTCGAGTTCGAGCTCGCTGGGCGGCGCGGAGCGCAGCGCGGGCGCGCCGAGAGCGAGCGCGCCGCAGAGGGCGAGCGCCGCGAGACGCGCGCCGCGCACGCCGTGTGCGGCATGCGCGACCTCGCCGGGCGCGAGCAAGCGCTCGACGCGCCGCGTGAGCGTGGGCTCCTCGTGGCCCGCGAGCGCGAACGCGCCGCGCGGCGCGCGCGCGTGCAGCGTGCGTTCGGCGACGCAGGCGAGGCAGCGCGCGAGCTCGAGGGGCGAGGTGCGCTGCGCGGCCCACGCGTCGGCGAGCCATTCGGCATCCGCGCGCAACGCGCGCTCGGCCCAGCGCAGCGGCGGCAGGCCGAGCGTGAGCGCGGCCTGCGCGCGGCAGAGCGCGAGCCAGAGCGGATCGCGGCGCACGAGGTGGGCCAGCTCGTGAGCGAGCAGCGGTTCCCACGCCGCCTCTTCGAGCTCATCGAAGAAGCTCGCGGGCACGCAGATCTCGGGGCGCAGCCAGCCGAACGCGACCGGCACGCGCAGCGCGCGCGAGCGCGAAAGCAGCACGCCGCGGCCGAAGCCCGCTTCGAGGCAGAGCGCGTCGAGCAGATCGCGCGCCGGTCCGTCGGCCACGGGCTCGCGATGCGCGAGCGCCTGGGAGAGTCGCCAACGCCTCACGCCATGTCGCGCGAGCAGCGCCAGCGCCACGAGGGACCAGAGCGCGAAGGCGAGGAAGGCGAGCGACGTGCGCGGCGGCTGCTCCGCCGCGACGAGCGGCTCGAGCCGCAGCGTCTCCGTGCCTTCGAGCCCTGCGCTCGGAAGCGGCGACGCATCCTCAGGCGCCGTCGGTAGCTCTTCCTCGGCGTGCGCGAGCGCGTCGCGCACCGAGCTCGGCTGCTCCACGCCGAGCTCGACGGCGGAAGAACGCTCGCGAGGTGCGGCGCTCGAGGCGCGCGCATCCCGCGCGAGGAAGATCGTCCCGCCGAGCGGTGCCTCGATCCACGCGAGCTGGGCGAGCGCCGTGAGCGGAGCTCCGAGGAGCGCGGCCTTCAGCCATGCTTCGCGCGCGGCCACGTGCTCGCGCGCCAACGCGCGCCGCGCCAAGGCGGCGAGCGCGAGCAGCGCGAGGAGATGCAGGAGCCACGTCAGCGCGTAGCTCGCGACGGCCTCGAGCGAGAGCTCAATCACGGCGCGTCCTCCTCGGCCTCGCGCCGCTCTCGGCCTCGGCGCTCTGCGCGCGCGCATCGATAAGCGCGCGGAGGCCCTCGAGCTCGCTCGCGCTGAGCTCGCGCGCGTCGAGGAGCTGGTGCACCAGCGCCTCGGCGTCGCCCGCGAAGAGCCGCTCGTGCAGATCGCGCACCGCGGCGCGCTGCACGCTCTCCTCGTCGATGGCCGCGCGATAGACGAAGACGCGCCCTTCATTGCGGAAGCTCGCGAAGCCCTGCGAGGCGAGGCGCCGGAGCATCGTCGCGATGGTCGTCGGCGCGAGGCCGCGCTCGGCGTGCAGGTCGGCGTGGACTTCGGCGGCGGTCGCCTCTCCGCGGCTCCAGAGCGCGCGGAGGATGGCGAGCTGCAAGTCTCCGAGGCGGGCGGGATCGGGCATGGCGCGGACTCGAGCTCCTGAACTACAGGCGTAGTTCTACACCTGTAGTCGGATCGCGCTAGCCCCTGCCCGAGGTTTTTTCGTGGAGCGCGGATCGCGCTCAGCGCACGACGCAGCGCACGGACCCGTTCTCGGTCCGCGCGACGGAGGCCGACCCCACGCCGAGCTCAATGCGGAGCTGGTCGAGCTGGCCCTCGCTCTTCTCCTCGACGGTCGGCGCGCCGGCGACCTCGAGCTCGCCGTTCGCCGTCTGCAGCAGGATGTGGCCGCGCAGCGCGCGCGGCACGGAGATCTCGATCGCGCCGTTCTCGTTCGCGAGCTCGAAGCCGCCTTGAGCGCCGTCGCCGAGCTCGAGCTCGAGGCTGCCGTTCTTCGTCTCGCCCTTCGCGCGGCCGAGCACGCCGGTGATCGCCACCGCGCCGTTCACGGAGCGCGCGAGCACATCGGCGTGGCGCCCGCGGATCTCGATCGCGCCATTCCGCGTGTGCGCATCGATGCCGCGCTCGAGGTCGGTGCAGCGAATCGCGCCGTTCGCGGTCTTCAGCACGGCAGCGACCGGCAGCGGAGCGCGCACGAAGAGATGCGCTTCATCCAAGTCGTGGCGCGGATCGGGGAACTCGACCCACGCGCTGAGCTCGCCGCCCTCGAAGGTCGTGCGCACCTGCGTCGTGCGCAGGCGCTCCGCGGCTTCCTCCTCGGAGGCACCACCGACCTGCAGAACGACGTCGAGCTCCAGGCGCTCGACATCGCCGCGGCGCTGGCACTCGAGGTTCCCGTTGGTGGAGCTCAAGCGCAGCGAGGAGACGGCCGCGGCCTCGTGATCGAAGCGATCGGTGCGGCGCGCGATCTCGCCGGAGGAGCAGGCGCTCGCGAAGAGCAGCGTGGAGCAGAGCAGGAGATGGAGAGCGCGGACCGGCATGAACGGGTTCCTCTTCGAGCGCGTCGGGGACGAGGAGAGTAACCGCTCTCCCACCGCTCCTGGAAAGGTCGCCGCGGGAGGCGCACCATGAGAGCCATGAACACCCCGGCCGAACGGCTCGCCGCGCTGCGCACGAGGATGCCGCAGCTCGGCATCGACCTCTATCTCGTTCCCTCTGCCGACGAGCATGTGAACGAGTACCTGCCGCCGTGGCGAGCGCGGCGCGAGTGGCTCTCCGGCTTCTCGGGCTCCGCCGGCGATCTGCTGGTCGGGCGCGAAGAGGCCTGGCTGTTCGTCGACGGGCGCTATCACCTGCAGGCGGACAGCGAGCTCGCGGGCAGCGGCATCGCGGCGGTGAAGGTCGGCGCGAGCGGCGCGCCGACGCTCGTCGAGAAGCTGAAGCAGCTCGCAGAGGGCGCGCCCGCCCCGGCGCTGGGCTTCGATCCGCACGCGCTCTCGCTCGGCATGTACGACGCGCTCTCCGGCTCCGGTCTGCGCCAGGTCGAGGTCGAGGAGAACCTGGTCGATGTGCTCTGGTCCGAGCGCCCCGAGCCCGCGACCGCGGCGCTGCGCGAGATCCCGGAGGAGTGGAGCGGCAGCAGCCCGATGGAGAAGGTGCAGCGCGTGCGGGCCGAGCTCGCGAACGCCAAAGTCGATGCGCTGCTCGCGCTGAAGCTCGATCAGATCGCCTGGCTGCTCGATCTGCGCAGCACGAGCGACGTGCCGTACAACCCGGTCTTCGAGTCGT
Source organism: Planctomycetota bacterium (assembly GCA_016719295.1). Lineage (GTDB taxonomy): Bacteria > Planctomycetota > UBA1135 > UBA1135 > JADKAF01 > JADKAF01. The sequence continues at coordinate 6,973,579 of JADKAF010000001.1, read as the reverse complement.
TCCTCTGGCTCGACGAGCGCGAGCTGCATCTCTTCGTGCGCGAGCCCGCGTTGCGCCTGCCGCTCGGCTATGCGTCGCGTCTGCCCGAGCTCGCGGTGCATGATTACGGTGCCTGGCGAGCGTTCCTCGCGACGCGTGGCGGGCAGAAGGTGCGCGTCGATCCGAGCGGCGCGACGCGCGGCGTGGTCGCGGCCCTCGAGCGCGCCGGAGCTTCGATCTCGCGCGGCGACTCGCCCATCGAGATCCTGAAGGCGAAGAAGAACGCGGCCGAGCAGGCCGCGATGCGCCGCGCGAACCTGCTCGCCTCCGTCGCGGTGACGAAGGCGCTGCTCTGGCTGCGGCGCGAGTGCGCGCGCGGCGTGCAGCTCACCGAGCGCCGCTTCGCGCAGGAGCTCGAGCGGCTCTACGCGCAGCAGGAGGACTACTGGGGCCAGAGCTTCGGCACGATCGCCGGAGCCGGCGAGAACGGCGCGATCATCCACTACGGCGCGGCAGGCGAGCGCCCGATCGGCCGCGGCGAGCTCTTCCTCATCGATTCCGGCGCGCATCTGGCCGGCGGCACCACCGACGCGACGAGGACGATGGCGATCGGCGCGGCGGACGAGGAGCAGCGCCGCGCCTACACCGCCGTCCTCCGCGGCCACATCGATTCCGCCGCGCAGCGCTTCCCCGCCGGCACGGGGGGGCAGGCGCTCGACACGCTCGCGCGCGCCTCGCTCTGGAACGAGCTCCTCGACTACGCGCACGGCACCGGCCACGGCGTCGGCGCGCTGCTGAACGTGCACGAAGGTCCGTTCTCGATCTCCGCCGGCCGCAACGCCTCGAGCCGCCCGCTCGAGCCCGGTCACGTGACCTCGATCGAGCCCGGCTACTACCGCGCGGGCTGGGGCGGCATCCGCCTCGAGAACCTCTACCTCGTGCGCCAGGTCGGCGACGCCCCGGTCGCCGAAGGTGAGAAGCGCTGGCTCGAGCTCGAATCCCTGACCTGGATCCCCTTCGACGAGAACCTGATCGACCGCGAGCGCCTCTCCACTTCGCAGCGCCACTGGCTCGACCTCTACCAACGCGAATGCGTGGAGCGCCTCGGGACGCGCCTCGATCCCGGCGAGCGCCGCGAGCTGGCGAGCTGGCTCGCCGAGCGCCCCTGACCCACTCCACAGAGCCCCTGGCCCACTGCACAGAGCCCCTGACCCCACCCACACAGAGCCCCTGACCCCACCACACAGAGAACGTGCCGGGCACCTTGACTGTGCAGTGAGAGCTCAGCGCTCGAGGAGGCTGCGCAGCATCCAGGCGGTCTTCTCGTGGACCTGCATGCGCTGCGTGAGGAGGTCGGCGGTCGGCTCGTCGCTGCACTTGTCGACGAGGGGGAAGAGCGAGCGCGCGGTGCGCACGACGGCCTCCTGGCCTTCGACGAGGAGCGCGATCATCTGCTCGGCCTTGGGCACGCCGGACGTCTCGGCGATCGAGGAGAGCTGCGCGAACTCGGCGTAGGTGCCGGGCGCGGGGAAGCCCAGCGCGCGGATGCGCTCGGCGATGAGATCGACCGCGAGGGCGAGCTCGTTGTACTGCGTCTCGAACATCAAGTGCAGCGTCTGGAACATCGGCCCCGTGACGTTCCAGTGGAAGTTGTGGGTCTTCAGATAGAGCGTGTAGGTATCGGCCAGCAGCTTCGCGAGCCCGTCCGCGATGGCCTTGCGATCCTTCTCCGCGATCCCGATCTCGATCTTTGCGCTCTTCGCCACGGCGTGCACTCCACTCGGTCTTGAGAAGCGCGGCGCGCGTGCGCCGCATCGAGCGCAGGTTAAGTCAGGCCAGCGGCGAAGGCGAGATGGGAGTGGGACCGGCGCGAGCGAGGGCTACAATCCGCCGGCGCTCGCGACCGCGCGCCGCGCGCCCCTCGTCTCCCCCCACCTCCGCCCACGGCCGACTCCATGCTGAACTGGCTCTTCGCTCGCCACCCCCGCGGCCTGCCGATGCTCTTCTTCAGCGAGATGTGGGAGCGCTTCTCGTTCTACGGGATGCGCGCCCTGCTCGTGCTCTACATGGTGAAGGCGCTCGGCTACCCCGAGGACGTGAGCTACGGGGTCTACGCGGCCTACGGCGCGCTGGTCTACGCCTTCCCCGTCCTCGGCGGCGCGATGGCGAACGCCGTGCTCGGCTACAAGCGCGCGATCGTCTTCGGCGGGACGCTGATGGCGATCGGGCAGATGGCGCTAGCGCTGAACTTCGGCCCGACGACGCTCTACCTGGGCCTGGCCTGCCTGTGCGTCGGCAACGGCTTCTTCAAGCCCAACATCTCCTCGACGGTCGGCACGCTCTACAACGAGGGCGATCCGCGGCGCACCTCGGGCTTCACCATCTTCTACATGGGCATCAACCTCGGCGCGTTCCTGGCGCCGCTGGTGTGCGGCCCGCTCGGCGAGAACGTGGGCTGGGGCGTCGGCTTCGCGATGGCCGGCATCGGCATGGCCGTCGGCGTCGCGACCTTCCTGCTCGGACAAGACCGCCTCGAGGGCCGCGGCGAAGCGCCCGACTACGATCGCCTGCAGAGATATCAGTACGCGGTCTACGGCGGCGCGATCGCGCTCGTCCCGCTCACCGCGTTCCTGCTCTACGAGTACTCCGCGACGAAGACGGGACTCCTCTTCGCGATGGCCGCGATCTTCGGCTACCTGCTCTTCGTCGCGTTCCGGGAGAAGGAGCGCGAGTCCCGCTCGAAGCTCTACGCGTTGATGATCCTGATGATCTTCCACGCGTTCTTCTGGGGGCTCTTCGAGCAGGCGGGCTCGTCGCTCACGCTCTACGCGGATCGCTGCGTCGATCGCCACGGCATCCCGACCTCGACGATGCAGTCGATCAACGCGTTCTTCATCCTCTTCTACGGGCCCTTCTTCTCCTCGCTCTGGCTCGCGCTCTCGGCGCGGAAGAAGAACCCGTCGATCCCGGCGAAGTTCGCCTACGGCCTGATCCAGCTCGGCATCGGCTTCGCCGTGCTCAATCTCGGCAACTCGCTCGCCGGCGAAGGCGCGCGCACGGGCCTCCTCTTCCTCGTGCTCGCGTACATGTTCCACACGACGGGCGAGCTCTGCCTCTCGCCGGTCGGCCTCTCCGCCGTGACGCAGCTCGCGCCGAAGCGCATCACCGGCTTCGTGATGGGCGCCTGGTTCATGACCATCGGTCTGGGCCACATCATGGCGGGCGAGGTGGCGAAGCTCACCAAGCTCGACTTCGCCCCGAACGCCGCGGTGATGGCGCTCGCCGAGCCGCGCTATCGGCTGCCCGCGGGCGGCGGGCTCGACACGCTGGAGCGGCTCCCGGCCGGAGCGGCGGGCGAGACGCTCGCGCGCCTCTTGCCGCGGCTCGTCGCGCAGGGCGTGCCCGTGAGCGGCGTGCTCGACAAGGGCGTGAAGGCGCAGTGGTTCGGCGCGGGGGTGAAGCAGCAGCTCGCACCGCTCAGCTTGGATGGCGCGAGCGAGGCCGCGGTCGGCACGAAGCTCGGCGAGTTCCTCCACGGCGACGGCTTCCAGGAGACGCTCTACTACGAGATCGTGACCTCGAAGTACGTCGTCGAGAAGGGCAAGCCGCTCGAGACGCTGAAGAGCGGCGAGCTCGGCGCGAGCTCGCTCGGCGGCTTCCTCGCCGCGGGTCGTGCGCTCGAGCCCAAGGTCTCGACGAAGGATTCCCTCGCGATCGCGGTGCAGAAGGGACTCATCGCCCCGGTGATCGCCGAGCGCATCGAGAGCATCGTCGAGAAGGGCGGCGGCGACGACAAGGCGGCCGAGGCGCTCGACGCGATCGTCGTGCAGCCGATCAAGCAGCGCTACGATCCGGTCTACTTCGGCGCCTTCGCGTTCGCGGTCGGCGCGGGGCTCTTGCTGCTGCTGCTCTCGCCGCTCATCCGCCGCATGATGCACGGCGTCGAATGACCCGCGCGCTCGCGCTCGGCGCCCGCATGGCGCTCGTGCTGCTGCTCGCGCTCGGAGCGAGCGCCGACGCGCGCGCGCAGGGCGGGACGAGCCGCGAGCCCTCTCCGCTCGAGCTCGCGGCGAGCTTCGCGCGCACGGCCTCGAGCGCGACGCGCGGCGGTGACACCGCCGCCGCGCGCGGCGCGCTGGCCGAGCTCGCTGCCGAGCTGGTGCGCGCCGCGGACGCGCTCGAGCTGCCCGCCGGCGCGCGTCGTTCCCCGGTGATCTTCACGCCCGTCTCCACCGCTCCCGCCGCGGCGCTCGCGAGCGCGGCAGAGGAGCTCGAGCGCGCGAGCGCGGCGGCGGCGCGAGGCGAGCGCGCGCGAGCGCCCGCCGCGCTCGACAAGGCGTGCGACCACCTGGAGAGCGCGCAGGCGCACGACGCCTGGATCACCGAGCCCGGAGCCTTGCTCGCCGTCCTCGCCGCGGCCTTGGCGCTGCTGCATTGGCTCGGTCGTCGCGCGAGCTGGCAGCGCGTCTTCGCCGTGCTGCCCGTCATCGCGTGGGCTTACTTCGTGCCCACGATCCTCTCGAACACCGGCATCGTGCCGCGCGAGGCCGGGCTCTACCAAGCGATCAAGGACTTCGTGCTGCCGAGCTGCCTCGTGCTGCTCATCGTCGGCGCGGACCTCCGCGCGATCGCGCGCCTCGGGAAGCCTGCGCTGCTGCTCTTCTTCGGCGGCACCTTCGGGATCGTCCTCGGCGCCGTGCTCTCGTTCCTGGCGCTCCGCTGGATGCTCCCCACGGACCTCGGCGACGAGCTCCCGAAGGGGCTCGCGGCGCTCGCCGGCTCGTGGGTCGGCGGCGCGGCGAACTTCCTCGCCGTCGGCGCCGCGCTCGACGCCGCGCCGAGCACGCTCTCGCGCCTCGTCGTGGTCGACGTGGTGGTCAGCTATCTCTGGATGGCCTTCCTGCTGACGCTGCCGGCGCGCGAGAAGCAGCTCGATGCCCACCTCGGGGCCGACCGCACGGCGCTGGACGACGTGCGACGGCGCGTCGAGAACGCGCCGGAAGCGCGCCCTCGCCCGGCCGAGACGCGCGACCTCCTCGCCTTGGCCGCCGTGGCTCTCGTGATCACCGCGCTGGCGCGCGCGATCGCGCCCGCGCTCCCCACCTTCGACGGGGCCCTCGGCCGCTCGACCTGGGTCGTCGCGCTGGTCACGACCGCGGCCATCGCGATCTCGTTCACCCCGCTCCGGCGTCTCGAGTCGGCGGGCGCCTCGCGCCTCGGCACGGCGCTCCTCTACCTCCTCGTCGCGTGCATCGGCGTCGGCGCGAGCTTCGCGTCCTTCCTCGAGGCGCCGGCGCTGCTGGCGCTGGGCTTCGTCTGGATGGGCGTGCACGCCACGGTGCTCTGGCTCCTGCGCCGCTGGCTCCGCGCGCCGATCTTCTTCGCCGCCGTCGGCTCGATGGCGAACGTCGGCGGGCCGGCCTCAGCGCCGGTCGTGGCCGCCGGTTTCCATCCGGCGCTCGCCCCGGTCGGCGCGCTCCTCGCCGTCCTGGGCATGATCCTCGGCACCTACGCCGGGTTGCTGGTCGGGTATCTCCTGGCCGCGCTCTCCTGAGTCAGACTCGCCGGCGGAGCGATCTTCGCTCGGGGGGAGCGGCTGGCTATACTCCCCGGCTTCCCACCGCGCCCGCAGCCCCCTCCGGCCGACCTCGCTCAGCGCAGCGAACCGGCCCGGAGCAGGAGTCCTCCGAGTGAGCACGCCCACCACGACCCGCGAGCTGAAGCCCCCGGCTGCCGTGAACCAACCCGACATCGACCCGGTCGAGACCCAGGACTGGGTCGACAGTTTGATCGCCGTCCGCGACTTCCACGGCGCTCATCGCGCGCGCTTCCTCCTGGAGCGCCTCGGCGAGTGGGCGAAGGGGAACGACGCGCTCCCGCGCGGCCCGCTCACCACGGACTACGTGAACACCGTGCCGGCGAGCGAAGAGCCCGCCTATCCCGGCGACGAGGAGCTGGAAGCACGCCTCAAGCCGCGCTGCGCTGGAACGCGGCCGCGATGGTGGTGCGCGCGAACACCGCGTTCCCCGGCGTCGGCGGCCACATATCGACCTACGCGTCGGCAGCACAGATCTACGAGGTCTGCTTCCACCACTTCTTCCGCGGGCCCGAGGCCCCGGGCGGCGGCGACCAGATCTACTACCAGGGCCACGCGTCGCCGGGCATCTATGCGCGCGCGTTCCTCGAAGGGCGCCTCGGCGAGGAGCAGCTCGAGCATTTCCGGCGCGAGGTCGAACGCGGGAAGGGGCTCCCGAGCTATCCGCACCCGCGCTTGATGAGCGAGTTCTGGCAGTTCCCGACCGTATCGATGGGGCTCGCCCCGCTGAACGCGATCTACCAGGCGCGCTTCAATCGCTACCTCCAGGCCCGCGGGCTGAAGGACACCTCGCAGCAGCGCGTGTGGGCCTTCCTCGGCGACGGCGAGACCGATGAGCCCGAGTCGCTCGGCGCGCTCTCGATCGCCGCGCGCGAAGGCTTGGACAACCTCACCTTCGTCGTGAACTGCAACCTGCAGCGCCTCGACGGCCCGGTGCGCGGCAACGGCAACATCGTGCAAGAGCTCGAGTCCGTCTTCCGCGGCGCGGGCTGGAACGTCGTGAAGATCCTCTGGGGTCGCGGCTGGGACGAGATCTTCGCCCGCGATCCCGAGGGCGCCGTGCGCGCGCGCATGCGCGAGATCGTCGACGGCCAGTGGCAGAAGTACATCGGCTCCTCGCCGGCGTACTTCCGCGAGCACTTCGCGAATGGCGACGAGCGCATCGCGCAAGCGCTGGCGCCGCTCAGCGACGAAGAGCTCGACGCGCTGACGCGCGGCGGCCACGACGTGCGGAAGCTCTACGCCGGCCTCCGCGCCGCCGTGGAGACGAAGGGCCAGCCCAGCGTCGTGCTCGTGCAGTCGGTGAAGGGCTGGATGCTCGGCGAGAGCTTCGAGGGGACGAACGTCACCCACCAGATGAAGAAGCTCACCGGCGAGGAGCTGGTGAAGCTCCGCGACCGCTTGGCCCTGCCGCTCTCCGACGAGCAAGCGCAGCAAGCGAGCTTCTATCACCCCGGCATGGATAGCCCCGAGCTGCGCTATCTCGCCGAGCACCGAGAGGCTCTCGGCGGCAGCCTGCCCGCGCGCAGCCGCGGCAACGCGAGCTCGCTGGCGCTCCCCGAGCCGAAGACCTACGACGAGTTCGACGCCGGCTCCGGCGAGAACCAGCTCAGCACGACGATGGCGTTCGTGCGCCTCCTCGCGAAGCTGATCCGCGACAAGGGCATCGGCTCGCGCGTCGTGCCGATCGTCCCCGACGAAGCGCGCACCTTCGGCATGGAGACGCTCTTCCGCCAGGTGGGCATCTACTCGCCTTCCGGACAGCTCTACGAGCCGATCGACAAGGAGATGCTGCTCTACTACAAGGAGTCGAAGAACGGCCAGGTGCTGCAAGAGGGCATCAACGAGGCCGGCTCGATCGCCTCCTTCACAGCGGCCGCGACGAGCTACTCGGTGCACGGCGAGCCGATGGTGCCGTTCTACGCGTTCTATTCGATGTTCGGCTTCCAGAGGATCGGCGACCAGATCTGGGCGCTCGGCGACTCCTTGGGCCGCGGCTTCCTCCTCGGCGCCACCGCGGGCCGCACCACGCTGAACGGCGAAGGCCTGCAGCACGAGGACGGCCACAGCCTCCTGCACGCGTCCACCGTGCCGAACTGCCAGGCCTACGATCCCGCGTTCGCCTACGAGATCGCGGCGATCGTGCGCGACGGCATGCAGCGCATGTACGGCGACGACGAGAGCGTCTTCTACTACCTGACGCTGCAGAACGAGAACTACCCGATGCCGGCGGCACCCAGCGACGAGCTCGCCGGACCCGAAGGGCTCCGCGCCGGCATCCTGAAGGGCCTCTACCGCTTCCGGCGCAGCGAGCTCGCGAACGCTGCGCACCGCGTGCAGCTCTTCGGCTCGGCCTCGATCCTGATGCAGGTGCTGGAAGCGCAGAAGCTGCTCGCGGAGCACTTCGGCGTCGCCGCCGACGTGTGGAGCGCCACGTCGTACACGCAGCTCCGCCGCGAAGCCCTGGAGTGCGAGCGCTGGAACCGCTGGCACCCCGAGAGCACGCCGCGCGTGCCTTACCTCACGCGCGCGCTGCAGGGCGTCTCCGGTCCGTTCCTCGCCGCGAGCGACTACATGAAGACGCTCGCTGATCAGATCGCGCGCTGGATCCCGGGCCGCTTCGTGCCGCTCGGCACCGACGGCTTCGGCATGAGCGATACGCGCGAGGCGCTGCGCCGGCACTTCGAGGTCGATGCGGCCTCGATCGCGTACGCGGCGCTGGACGCGCTGCGCGCGGAAGGGAAGCTCGACGCGAAGGCGGTCGCCGCCGCGGCGAAGACCCTCGGGCTCGATCCCGAGAAGCTCGCCCCGATGGCGATCTAACGCAGCCGCTAGGCCGCGCGAACCATGGGCTACCCGAGCCTCGCGCGCTGCGTCGCGGATCTCGAGCGCACGAAGCAACTCGTGCGCGTCCGCGCCGAGGTCGATCCCGAGCTCGAGCTCGCCGAGATCCAGCGGCGCCTCTACGCCGCGCAGGGACCCGCCGTCCTCTTCGAGAACGTGAAGGGGACGCCGTTTCCCCTGCTCGCGAATCTCTACGGCACGCTGGAGCGCGCGCGCTTCCTCTTCCGCGACGCCTACGCGCGCGTGCAGAAGATCGTGCAGCTGAAGGCCGAGCCGCGCGAAGCGTGGAGAGCGCCGTTCAGCTATGTGAGCGCGCCGTTCACCGCGCTGCGTGCCTTGCCGCGCCGCGTGCGCTTTGGCCCGGTGTTCCAGCGCACGACCTCGCTCGCCGAGCTACCGGCGCTCCGCTCTTGGCCCGACGACGGCGGCCCCTTCGTCACGCTGCCGATCGTGATCACCGAGGAGCCCGGCCGGCGCTCGGCCTTGGCGACCAACCTCGGCATGTATCGCGTGCAGCTCGGCGGCAACGCGTATGCGCCGGACGAGATCGGCCTCCACTTCCAGCTCCACCGCGGGATCGGCGTGCACTACGGCCTGGCGCGGGATCGCGGGGAAACGCTGCCGGTCACGATCGCCGTCGGCGGACCGCCTTCGCTGGCGCTCGCCGCCGTGATGCCGCTGCCCGAAGGGCTCTCCGAGTTCCTCTTCGCCGGCATGCTCGGGAAACGCCGCGTTCGCTATGCGCGACTCGGCGATCACCTGATCCCCGTCGAGGCCGACTTCGCGATCTTGGCGCGCGTGACGCCCGGCGAGCTGAAGCCCGAGGGCCCCTTCGGCGATCACCTGGGCTACTACGCGAAGCAGGAGCTCTTCCCTTACGCGAAGGTCGAGGCCGTGCTCTGCCGGAAGGACGCGATCTGGCCCTTCACGGTCGTCGGACGTCCGCCGCAAGAGGACACGAGCTTCGGAAAACTCATTCACGAGCTCACCGCCCCGATGGTCCCGCGCGAGCTCCCCGGCGTGCACGCGCTGCACGCCGTCGATGCCGCCGGAGTGCATCCCCTGATGCTGGCGCTCGGCTCCGAGCGCTATCTCCCCTATCAGCGCGTGCGCACGCCGAAGGAGCTGCTGACCCAAGCGAACGCGATCCTGGGCTTCGGCCAGGCGAGCTTGGCGAAGTTCCTGATCATCGCGGCGCGCGAGGACGATCCGCAGCTCCACCTCGAGGACGAAGCCGCGTTCCTGACCCACGTCCTGCGACGCGTCGATTGGAATCGCGACCTCCACTTCCAGACGCGCACCTCGATCGACACGCTCGATTACTCGGGCAGCGCGTTGCACGAAGGCTCGAAGCTCGTGATCGCCGCCTGCGGTGAACCGCGCCGCGAGCTCGCGCGCGAGCTGCCGCGAGCATGGAGCACCGGTCTTCCTGGCGTCGCCGACGCGCGCGTGGCGCTCCCCGGCATCGCCGTGCTCGAGCTCGCCGCGTTCCCCGGCTACGAGCGCGTCGAGCGCGAGCTGGCGCCGTTGCTAGAAGAGCTCGAGCGCCGCGGCGGGACCGAAGGCCTCCCGCTCCTCGTGCTCACCGAGGACGCGCGCTTCGCCGCGGCGAGCCTGGCGAACCTGCTCTGGGTCGCGTTCACGCGCTCCAATCCCTCGCACGACGTGCACGGCGTCGCGAGCAGAACGGAGTGGAAGCACTGGGGCTGCCAGGGTCCGCTCGTGCTCGATGCGCGGCGAAAGCCCCAGCATGCGCCGCCGCTGGTCGAGGATCCCGCGATCACGCGGCGCGTCGATGCGCTCGCCGCGCGCGGGGGGCCGTTGCACGGGATCCTCTGAGCGCGCGCGCCGCGCCCCCAGCCGGACGGGGGCTCCCATACCGTATGCAGAAGCCTTCCTCTTCTGCTCACTTTCGCATAGGTTCTGGGCACGAACGTACGGTGCACGAGCCGATTCCTCCGACTACCCGCAGAAGAAACTCTGCAAGAGAGCAACTACTTACTTTGGAGACGCAAGCCCCATGCGACTCACCGACATAGACAAGAATGTACTCACATGGACAGTCATCGCACTTGCGGTTGCTGCGACCTTGTTCCCCCCATGCTCCTGGAAGGAGATCAACGGACCGAGAGAGATGGCCGCGGGGACAAAGACATACTCCTTCTTGTTCGGCAACTCGAACGCAATCATCTGGAGTTCGGAGCTCAATAGACGATTCTATGGATATCGAACCGTGATCGCCTCTGAACTTGCACTTGAATACTTCCTCATAGGCATCATCGGGCTGATCGCGGGACGCTGCTCTCCAGCTCTTGAGCGCAGAGGAATCTATTCGAGCATTCGCAAGAGATGGCCAAGAAAATCTGACGACCTCGTCAGGGAGATACGCGTATGGCCGTGGGAAGTGGTGCTGGGAGCACGGATAGAGGTACCAACCTTTGATGGGTGGGCCGAATTGCGCATTCCTGCTGGCTGGACGGGAGATGGCCGCCTGAGACTGCGCGGCCAAGGCTGGGCTCGGCCGAACGGAAAGCGAGGAGATCTCTTTGTCGAGCTCCGCATTGTAGTGCCGAGCGAGGCGACGCCAAAGGAGCGCGAACTCCACGAGGCGCTCGCCGCACTTCGCCGCGATCGGCCGTGACTCAAACCGAACGTACGGTGCCAGAGCAATTTCCTCCGGTTAGTAACCGGAGGAAATTGCTCTGGCACCGTACGTTCGGTTGCGAGAGGTCGGGCTAACTCGACACCAGCGTCGTCGCGAGGCTCTGGAAGTGGAGCGAGATGCCGCGCAGCAGCGGGTCGTTCGGGATCCGCGGCTGCCAGGGGTACGGGCCGGACCATCCAGGGTAGGGCACGAGCCCGTCAGCACGACGAGACGCCGGGCTCCGCCCACGCCCCGCGGCTTCTGGCCCGATCGCGACGGGCCCCGGATTTCCTCGCCTCCTCCGTCGCGAGCTCTCCGGCACACTCTCCGATCGTTCTCACCGCGGCAGGCTCTCGTATGCGCACCTGGCTCTTCGCCCTCGCCCTCGCATCGATCACGGGCGTGCTCGGCTTCGATTTCGCCCGGCGCGTCGCGCGCGCGGGGAGCTTCACGTCGGGGACACCGAGCGCCACTCTCTCCCCGGAGCTCCGCGCGCGCTTGCTCGGCGACCATCAGCTCCGCTTCTCCCTGGCGAGCTTCGATGGCACGTCGAGTCGCGTGGAGCTGCAGGTGCGCGCGGGCGAAGGCACGCAGCTCGCCGAGCTCCTCCTCCTGGAGATCGAGCTCGACGGGCAGAAGCCCACGTCCAGCTCGCCGCGCCTCGCCACCACCGCGAACGCGAGCACGCTCGAGCTCCCGCTCAGCTTCCGAAACGTGCGCTGGCAGCCGGAGAAGGACCCGCCGAGCTTCGTGACCGACCTCCGCTACCGCTGCCGCGTGCGCTACGCCGGCGACGCGGAGGGCGAGGGCCGCGAGGAGAGCGCGAGCTATCCGCTGTGCGTGAGCTCCGGGCCTGGATACGAGGCGCTGGTCGCCGCGTACGGAGAGCCGCGGTGAGCGCGCAGGATGCCGCTCCCGGCTGCTCGCGTAGAACGGCGCTCGGCGTGACCGCGCTGCTCGTGATGAGCTTCTTCGCCCTCGTCGCAGCGCTCAGCGATGCTCCGCGCCTCTCTCGGCCGATCACGGCGGAGAGAGCGCAGCGCGCGGCCTTCGCCATCCGCGACCGCGTCTACCCGTTCCAACAGTGGGGCTCGCGCGCGTTCTCGCTGCCCTTGCTCGAGAGCGCCTACGGCCGCGTCGAGTACCTGACGCTGCGCGCGGACGGCAGCGACGGAGCGGCGCGCTATCGCGCGCAGCTCGGCGCGCTGCTCGAGAGCGGGGTCCAAGTCGACCTCTTCCTCCTCGCGCATTCGAACCCCTTCGTCGCGTGGACGCGCGAGCTCGACGCCGCGCAGCGTGAACGGATCCGCCTCGTCTACAACACCGGCTGCTTCGATCTCCGGCAGCGCGACGAGTGGCTCGCCCTCGGCGCCGACGCGTACGTCGGGCATGTGGGGAACAGCGCCTCCTCGCTCTTCTACGTCTTCTTCCTCCGCGCGTGGATCCGCGGCGATCCCCTGGCCGAGATCCTGGAGGACAGCAACGCGCTCACGGCGCGCTTCCTTCATCGCCTCTGCGCCGTGCTGGGCGCGCGCGCCGAGCCGCTCGTCGAAGCGACGCGCGCCGAGCTCGGCGGCGCCGAGCGCCTCGCGATCACGGGGGTGCCGCGGTGAAGCTCTTCCTCGTGTTGCTCCTCGGCGCGCTCGCGACGCAAGCGGCGATGCTCGACGGCTTCGCGTGGCTCTGGGAGAGCGCCTACGGCGAGCCGCGCGCGCTCGACGAGGCGCTCGAGCTCCCGCTGACCTGGGTCGGGCTCGCGCTCGGCGGTCCGCTCGCGCTCGCCCTCGGCGCCGCCGCGATCTACACCGCGCTGCGGCGCGCACGCGCGCTCGCTCAGCGCGCGGCGCTCGTCCTCTTGGTGACGCCGAGCCTGCTCGCCGCCACGCTCACGACGCACGTGCTGCTGGCGCTGGCCGGGATCTGGTGAGGGAGCGCTCGAGCGCGCGGCCTCAGCCGATGCGCGTCGTCGCGCGGTTCGTGAGCTGGATCCCCGTGCTCGTGACGGCGAGGCTCTGGAAGTGGAGCGAGATGCCGCGCAGCAGCGGGTCGCTCGGGATCCGCTGCTGCCAGCTGTGCGGGCCGGACAAGCCGGGATAAGGCACGAGCCCCGTCAGCACGACGAGCGGCGAGGGACCGATCAGCAGGGTGCCGAAGGGCGGCAGCGGCACGCTCGTCGTCGCCGTCGAGACCAGGAGCTGGAAGCTCCCGCCCGCGGGACCGAAGTTGTCGATCGTCAGCGCGTCGCCCGGCGAGCGGCACGGGCTGCTGGAGACGCCGGGACCGCAGAGCACCGCGGCGAGATGGGCGCCGTTGCCGGTGCCGCCGATCGTCGTCGCCGAGAGCATCGCGCGGCCCGAGCTGTTCATCGAAGGCCAGCCGTCGATCGTGCCGTAGAGGCCGCCGGCTCCCGTCGGCCCGCCTTGGCGCGCGAGCACGCTCAGCGAGCCATCCGCGGCGCTCACGAGGACGCGGCCCATCGTCTGATTGGGATCGAGGTCGCACCACACGACGAGGTCGCCGTCATCGCTGAGCGGCGTCATCGGCGAGCGCGAGAAGCCGAGCACGATGCAGGGCCGGCCGTCGACCAGGTCGTCCCAGCAGAGCGCCCCCGCGCCAGCTCCCCGGCCGACCGACGATCCAGCCGCCCGTGGGATTGCCGTTCACCATGTATTCGGCGAACACCGCGATCTGGCCGTTGCCGTTCAGCAAAGCACCTTGGAAGTCGAAGTAGGTGCCGCCGCGCGGCGTGGTCATCGCGTCGGTCAAGTACCACTGGTCGACGCCGTTGCTGCGGACCGCGATGCCGGTTCCCACCGCTCCGCCGTTGGTGATGATGCGGTAGGCGACCTGCCCGCAGTCGTTGATCGAAGGCACGGGTCCCGCGAACACCGTCGTGCCGTCGACGAAGCCGAAGCTCTCCGTGCCCAGCATCGCGACCGTGGCGCCACCGGGCGCGGGATCGCCCGTTGCGCAGAAGCGGCTCACCGCACCCGACCGCCAGCGGAAGATGTCGGCGACATACGCGTTGCTGCCGGTGCTGCGCGCGAGGAAGAGCACCTCGCGATCGCGATCGAGCGCGCCCGGGCCCAGCGCGGTGAAGACGCCGCCGAGCGGCGAGGGATCGCCGACCCCGGCGACCTTCGCGATCGTCTGGCTCCCCGCGACATAGAGGAACAGCGCGCGCGTGGTGCTGCCGCCCACGACATCGGCGAGGAAGAGCACGTCGCCTTCCTCGTTGATCGGCGGCGCGAAGATCGTGCTCGAGAAGAAGCCGCCGAAGGTCCCGCCGACCGGCGTCGGGTCGCCGCAGATGCCGAAGCGCCCCGAGCCGCCGCCCTGCCCGCAGCCCATCGCGATCGCGCGCAGACCCAGGGCATCGGAGACGAAGATGCCTTGATTGCGCGGTCCCGTGGCGTCGCCGACGAACGCGATCGCCCCGCTGCGATTCATGCATGCGGAGTTCATGAAGCCGTTCGTGATCACGGTGGCGCCGCCGCCGTTCAGGAACGGCTGGCCGTCGTACACGACCTCCCGCGTGCCGCAGTGCATGGCCGTGCTCGACGTCAGCGAGGATCGCGCGGGGCCCGACGCGCCGCGGGCCTCGAGGATGTTGTCGCGGACGCGTACGTAGTGCTGCGCGCTCGCCGGGGCCACGGTGAGAGCGAAGCAGAGCAAGGTCGAGCGCACGCGCATGGCAGCCTCCAGGGCAGGGAAGAGCTGCAGCGATGGTAGGCCCGCGGCTCGGCGCGGAGAGGTAGCCCTTGTGCGCAGGATGTTCGTAGAGGAGTCCTGCGGCCCGCGCGGCGCGGTGCGGGCTCACTTCCAGACGCCGATCTCCTCGGTCCACTCGGTCAGCACTTGGCGCTGCGTCACCGGCCACCACGCGGCGAGGCGCGAAGCGAGTCGCTCGACCAGCTCCGGATGCTCGGCCGCGAGGTTTCGCTGCTCGTGCGGATCGGCCCGGAGATCGAAGAGCTGCGGGCGCTTCTCCGTGCGCGGATGGCTGCTCGCGTGGCGCCCGACCTGGCCATCGTAGGTCAGCAGCAGCTTCCAGCGCCCGTCGATGACCCAGCGGTAGAGCAGCGTGTCCTCGGGTCGATCCAGGTTCGCCACATCGTGCGCGAAGCCTTCGCCCAGCACTTCTTTGCGCGGCGTAGGCTCGCCGGTCCGCAGGATCGGCAAAAGATCGAAGCCGGGCAAGTTCGCGGGCGCCTTGGCTACCGCCGCCGCCAGCACGGTGGGCACGATGTCGACGCTCGAGCAGAGCTGCTCGTCGCGTCGCCCGGGCCGGATGACACCGGGCCAAGAGAACACGATCGGCTGCCGCACGCCGCCTTCGTAGGGCGACTGCTTCGAGCGCGGCGCGTAGCCAGCGGCGTTCTCCTGCTGGATCCAGCCGTTGTCGCCGACGTAGACGACGAGCGTCTTCCTCGTGAGGTCGAGCGCGTCGAGGCGCTCGAGCAGCTGGCCGCAGGTCTCGTCGAACCACTCGACCATCGCGTAGTAGCGCGCCACGTGATCCGAAGCGATGCCCTTCGCTTTGTACTTCTGGAACAGGCGCTCCGGAGGGTTGTGCGGCGTGTGCGGCAAGAGCGGCGCGTACCAGAGGAAGAAGGGCTTCCGCTCGGCGACGGCGCGATCGAGGAAACGCAGCACCGGCTCCAAGCCTTCGCGTCCGATCGCGAGCCCGTCATCGCCGTGGCGGCCGCCGGGCTCCGGGAACCCGCGCGTCATGCCGTGCGTGAAGCCGGCGCGCTGATAGCTGCCTTCCCACCACTTGCCGGACTGGTGACTCAGGTAGCCCTTGGCCGCGAGAAGCGGCACGATCGACGGATGCTGGTGGAAGCGCGCGATCATCCGCTCGCGAAGCTCGGCCTCGGCGGCGCGATGCTCCGCGGCGGCATTCGGGTCCCGTGCGGGAGCGACCGCGGGATCGTTGCCGGTGATCTGGTGCTGATGCGCGTAGAGCCCGGTGGCGAGCGTCGCCAGCGACGGTCGGCAGAGCGCGGTGGGAACGTAGCCGCGCGGGAAGAGCGCGCCGCGCGCGGCGAGCTGGTCCAAGTTCGGCGTCTCGAGCTCTGGGTGCCCCTGGAAGCCGTAGTCGGTCCAGGCGTGATCGTCCGAGATCAGGAACACGATGTTCGGCGGCTCCTCGGCGCACGTGGGCCGCACGGAGAACGCTGCGATCAGGAACGCAAGGGCGACGAGCGCGCGACGGCACGAACGAACGGTGCTCATGACGGGGATTCTAGGAGGCGAGAAGGCGCGCGTCTGTGCTCGCTACTCCTTGGCGAACCGTTCGCCGCGTGAACGAGAGCGGGTCACGTGGCATCTTGGCCGGCCCTCTCCTCCGGCCTCGCCAGGACCTCGCGATGCTCGCCCTCGCCGCGCTCTCGCTCGCCGTGCTCCCGCTGACCGTGCTCTCCTCCTGCGCGGCACCCCGCGTGCAGGAGCCAGCGCCGCAGCTCCCGCCGCTCCGCTCCGAGCTCGAAGCCCTCGCGGCGAAGGTGCGCGGCGCCGTCGGCATCTACGTGAAGCACCTCCGGACCGGCGAGGAGATCGCGATCCGCGCCGATGAGCTCTTCCCCACCGCGAGCTTGGTCAAGGTGCCGATCCTGCTCGGGCTCTTCGAGAAGCTGGAGCAGGGCGAGCTGCGCTGGGACCAGAAGCTCCGCTACACGAACGAGCGCGCGTATCCCGGCGAGGACTTGGTCGAGAGCCTGCGCGACGGCGAAGAGGTCTCGCTCGCGAAGCTGGTGACCTTGATGATCGCGTTCAGCGACAACACGGCGAGCCTCTGGCTGCAGGAGCTCGCCGGCACCGGAAAGGCGATCAACGCCTATCTCGCCGCGCGCGGCTTCGAGCAGACGCGCGTCAACTCGCGCACCGAGGGCCGCGCCGAAGCGCAGAAGAGCTGGGGCTGGGGGCAGACGACGCCGCGCGAGATGGCGGAGCTCCTGCGCCGCATCCACGCGAGCGAGCTGCATTCGCGCGCGGCCTGCACCGCGATGCTGCGCGCCCTCGCGCGCTCGGTCTGGGATGGGGAAGCGCTCTCGCAGCTCCCGCCGCATGTCGTCGCGTTCACCAAGCAAGGCGCGGTCAATCGCTCGCGCTCCGAGCTCGTGCTGGTCGAAGGGCGGAACGGCCCCTTCGTGTTCTGCGTGATCACGAAGAACCAGGAGGACCAGAGCTGGACGCGCGCGAACGAGGGCTACGTGCTCCTGCGCGCCGTGACGCGCTTGCTCTACGAGCGCTACGAGCCGCAGGACGCGTGGCGCCCGGCGGAAGGGCACGAGCGCTATGAGGGGAGCTGAGGCGCGGAGAAGTTGACGCGCGCTACGCCTGCGGACGCAGCGCCACTTCGATACGGCGCGGCGGATCCACCAGCTCGTCGCTGACCGGCACCTCGACGACGACCGTCTCCTCTTCGAAGCCCGGAACGCTGAGGCGCAGCTCGCTCCGCCCTTCCGGAAGCAGGAAGCGCAGCTCGGGACGACAGCCCAGGAGCGGCAAGCTTCCGGCCAGACCTGCAGCGGCGCGTACGAAGACGGAGCCGCGTTCGAACGCGTCCTCATAGGGCGGGATCACCACCAGCTCGCAGCTCCGCAGCGCAACGTCGAAGCTCCGCTCGACGAGCACGCGCTGGCCAGGCTCGATCTCGAGATCGCGCTGGAGGAGGATCGGCTGCGCGCGCAGCCCCGAGGAGAGCTTGCCTTTGCCAACAGGCACGGGCACGACGGAGCCCGACCTCGCTCGCAGCCCGAGCGTCGGCATCTGCTCCCCGCGTCGGGTGACGAGCACTTCGTACTCGTCCGCGATCGAGCGCTCGAGGCGATCGCGCACGAGGACCTCGAGCTCGCCGCGCGGCTCGATCTCGCCTCCCTGAGGCGCGTCGATGACCTCGCAGCGGAGCTCGCCCTCGAGGCGTCGCAGCGGACGCTCGACGCGCCAACGGCCCGTGCGCTCCAGCCAGAGATCGAGGATCGCCCTCTGCGGCGGAGCGTCGGCGGGCCCATGGTCGGTGACGGCGATGCACTCGGCAGTCGGGAAGTGGGCCTCCAGCCGACGCCGGGTCTCGCTGACGAAGGACTGTGTCTTCATCGTGCCGAGGAGGGGACGCGCGACGACGAACTCCCAGCCGGAGCTGAGCACCCGATCGCCGCGCACTTCGACGGCGTCGTACGCGAGCGGCGCGAAGCGCACGCGCTTCTCCGGCCCGGGCACGGCGGCGCGCTCGACGCCCTCCTCATGGACCTGGAGGAACGCGGGATGCGATGCGCGCAGATGGAGCTCGCCCGGCAGCAGTCCCTCGATCCGCGCGTGACCGCTCGCATCCGTGAGCGCGGTATGGATGGCGAGCTCGGGATCCAAGCTCGCACGAATCTCGCCGGCGCGCGCGCGCTCGTAGAACTGGGACTCCACGTGCGGCAGCGCGCGCCGTGCGACGCAGATGAGGACGCCCTCGAGCGGCTCGTCGTCGAGCGTCAGCGCGCGCACCTCGAGCGCCGCGCACGCCTCGAGGCGCACCTCGTGCTCGATGCCTGGAGCGAGCGCGCCGAGCTCGCGCGGAACATGGCCCGCCGCGAAGACCCAGAGGCCCGGCGGCATCGGTCCCGACGCGGCGAGCCTGATCACGCCCTCGGCATCGGCGCGCGCATGCGCCGTCGGAGTCTCCGTCGCGGAGCTCCAACGCGAGCGGCGATGCTCGCAGGCCGCCGCCCTGGGGATCGGTGCGCCCGCCGCGTCGAGCACGCGGATCCGAACCTCGTCCGACGCCGGCGCGCGCGGATCGGCGAGCCGGCGCACCGCGGGGGCGGCGCTCGAGGAGAACTCGCTCGCATCGAGCGGCGCGCGCGCGACCGCGTTCTCCGCGATGGGCTCCGCGATCGCGCGGAGCGCGGGTTCCTCGGCCGGCTCGTGCAGCCACCAGGCGAGAGCCGCCACCAGCAGCAGGGCGGCGAGCGAGCGCACGACGTGGGATCGAGGCATCGAGCTTCCTCCGGAATCGCCGCGCCGACGATGGCCGGAAGGGTGCCGCGTGGCAAGCGTGCTCTGCCGCTCGCCGCGTCGCTCGACAAGGCTCCTCAGCGGATCGTGAGGAAGCTCGGGTTCGAGGTGTTCCCGCGCTCGAACGCCCCCGCGAAGCCCACCTCCTGCACGACCAGGTCGACCGGCGTGAAGATCTCGAGCGGGATCGTGAACGACACGCTGCCCGCCGTCGCCCACGGCACGAGGACGTACGCGCCGAAGAGGTTCGGGAAGAAGGCGCCGTAGGGCGCGAGGGGCAGCTCCAGCGCCGGACCTGCGCCGATCGCGAGGAACACCGTGTGGATCGGCGGCAGGCTGAAGGTCGCGAGCGTCAGCGTGCCACCCGGTCGCGCGTCGCCGAAGATCGCCGCGAGCACGTTGTCGTGCTCGTGCGCGCCTCTATCGATGCGCTGCAGGCCATCGAGGTCGCCCTCGAGGAAGCGCGGGAAGCCGAGCCGGTCGTTCGTGTCGCCGCCCGCGGCATCGTCGTGGATCGAGCTGAAGATCACCGGCTGCGCCGCGGTCCCCTGCGCGAGCAGCGCACCGCGCACGTAGATCGCCTGGCCATCGGACTTCAGGATCGCGCTGGCGCCCGCCGTGAGCGTGGTTCCGGCCGGTACGACGATCGCGCCGACGACGTGGTAGACGACGCCGCTCTGCAGCGGACCGCCGGCGCCGTCGTACAGCGTGCCGCTGATAGCTGTCTGCGCCAGCGCGGCGGGAGCGAACGAGAGAGCTACGGAAGCGCGCAAGCAGAGCGAACGCAGCAACCTGGCGAGAGCTCGAGCTCGGGAGATGAGGGGAGCGCTCATCCGAACGCGTTCGACGCGCGCGAGGCATGGAGCCGAAGGAGTAGGAAGCCGGGTGCTGAAGATCGAATCCACGCTGCTCGATGCGGCGCTCCGACGGAGCTGCGACCTGCGACCCGAGCCATCTACGGCCTTCGCCTGAGAGCTCCGCCCGCGTGAAGAGCGCACACTGCGCCTCTCCCCTGCTCGGATCGCCCCATGCGTTCGCTCCCCTGCACCCTGCTCCTCCTCCTCGGTACACCGGCTCTGGCCCAGGCTCCGCGCGAGATGCTCGCGTTCCCCGGCGACGCGAGCGGCGCGACGCTGGGCCATGCCGTCGCGTTCGTCGGCGATTGGAACGGCGACGGTCGGACGGAGACGGCGTTCGGCGTGCCGGGTCGCGGACGCGTGGATGTCGTCCGTCCCGATGGCGTCGTGCTGCGCAGCTTCACGGGCGGCTTCGCGCCCGGCAGCAGCTTCGGCCAAGCGATCGCGAGCGTCGGAGATCTGAATGGCGACGGCGTGCCCGAGCTGCTCGTGGGAGCGCCTCTGTTCTCGAGCGGGAGCGGAGGCGTGGCCCTGCTCTCCGGAGCGAACGGCGCGACGATCTGGTCGCAGTTCGGCACGCAGGGGCAAGAGCGCCTGGGCTGGGCCGTGGCCGGGCTCGGCGACCTCGACGGCGACGGCTTCGGCGACTTCGCGTACAGCGCGCTGCAGTCGTTCTCGGGCGGGCTCGGCTTCGTGGTCGTGCGCTCCGGTCGAACCCAGGCGCTGCTCCGATCCCATGTCGGCAGCTTCTCCGGCGAAGGCTTCGGCTATGCCCTCGCACGCGCAGGCGACGTCGATGGCGACGGCGTTCAGGACTACGTCGCGGGCGCGCCTTGGGCCTCGCGGCGCGCGTTCCTCGGCGGCGAGGCGATCGCGTACTCCGGCGCCAACGGCAGTCGCCTCGCCTCGCAGTCCGGGGTCATCGACTTCGAAGAGTTCGGCCATGCGGTCGGCGCGCTCGACGCCGACTGGAGCGGCGACGGCAAGTCCGACTGGATCGTCGGCGCTCCGGGGAACGACGAAGGCGCGGGCTACGCCTCGGGCTCGCTCTTCGTGCTCGGCTACAACGCTTCGAGCTCGACCGCGCCGGTCGTGCAGCGCTTCGATGGCGCACTCGGCGACGAGCTCGGCAGCGCGATCGCCGGCGGCGGCGACGTGAACGGCGACGGCGCGCGCGATGTCGCGGCCGCCGCAGTGCCCGCGGGCGTCGTGCGCCTCTGGTCCGGGAAGCCCGGTCACGCTCTGCTCGACGAGCTGCGCCAGCGCGAAGCGAATGATCGCTTCGGCTTCTCGCTCGCGCTGGGCGGCGACCTCGATGCGAACTCCTACGCCGAGATCGCCATCGGAGCTCCGTGGGATCGCGCGACGAGCGCGGGCCGCGGCTATGTCGTCGACTTGGGCTGGCAGCAGCCGACGGTGATCTTGGCGCTGCAAGGCGATGCTCCCGGACGCGAGCTCGGACGGCACGTCGCGTACGTGGGCGATCTCGATGGCGATCTCGCGAGCGAGCTCGCGCTCAGCATCCCGGGCTCGAATCGCGTCGACCTCTACCGCCGCGGAGGCCTCCTCCTGCGCTCGCTGCCGATGGGCGTCTCGCCGCTCTCCTCCAGCTCCATCGCCGCGGCCGGGGACGTGAACGGCGATGGCGTTCCCGACGTGCTCGTCGGCAACGCGGCGGAGGGTACGGGCGGCAATCACGCCGGCGCCGTGCGCGTCTTCTCGGGCGCGGACGGCAGCGTGCTGCACGCCTTCTTCGGCGGCCCCGAGGAGTACCTGGGCTTCTCGGTCGCGGGCCTCGGCGACCTCGACGGCGATGGCTACGACGACGTCGCCGCCGGAGCGCCGGAGTACCCCGATCCGCATGCCGCGCTGCCGACGAACTACGTGCGCGTCTGGTCGGGCCGCACGGGCAGCGTGCTGCGCACGCTCACCAGCACGCAGGCCTCGCGCTTCGGCTACGACATCGCCCGCGCCGGCGATCTGGACGACGACGGCGTGCAGGACCTCCTCGTCGGCGCGCCGTTCGCCGACCTGCGCGCGACGGATGGCGGCGCGGTGTTCGGCTACTCGGGGCGCACGTTCTTGCAGATCGCGACGCAGAGCGGCAACACCTTCCAGGAGAACTTCGGCCTCTCGGTAGCGGCGCTCGACGACGACTGGGACGGCGACGGGCGCGACGACTATGTCGCGGGCTCGTTCCAGAACGACGACGGCGCGGGCTTCCAAGCGGGATCGTTGTTCGTCATCAATCGCTTCGGCAACGTGATCCGGCGCTTCGACGGCGCGAGCGGACAGCACTTCGGCCTGCAGGTCACCGGCGGCGGCGACGTCGATGGCGATGGCAAGATGGAAGTCGCTGCGAGCTCCGAGAACCTGGATCAGATCTGGGTCTTCTCGGGAGCCGCGGGCCACGAGCGCCTGCGCAGCTTCTCCGGCCACGGGTTCTTCCCCGTGCTCGACCTCGCGGGCGACTTCGATGGCGATGGCTACGCCGATCTCGCCGTCGGCTGCGCCGCTGCCGCGCAGCTCGCAGGCCGCGCGTGGGTCTACGACTTCCGCGGCGCGGGAACGCCGGCGCGCGCGCTCGCCTCCGGCCGCGCCTGCGCGGCGAGCAACGGCCATCTGCCGCACGCGACGCTCGAGGGACGGCCGGCGCTCGGTGCAGCGATCGCGCTCGGCCTGCGCGCCGCGCTGCCGAATGCTCCGGCGCTGCTGCAGGCCGGGACCCCCATCGCGCTGCCGCTGGATCCGCTCGGCGCGCCGAGCTGCACGCTCTACTCCTACGGCGATGTCCTCGCTCTCGCGTCGACGACCGATGCGGAAGGGCGAGCGACGCTGCCGCCGCTCACCGTGCCGCTCGATCCGGGGCTCATCGGCGCGCGCTTCGATGCCCAGTGGGCCGTGCTCGACGCGGCGGCGAACTCGCTCGGGCTCGCGTTCTCTACGCGGCTCGTGATGATCCTGGGCAGCTGAGCTTGCGCAGCGAGAACGCGAGCGCGAGCAACCAGAGCGCTTGCGCCAGCACCACGGCACCCATGCCGTGGAGGTGCAGCACGAGGAGCTCGGTCGAGAGACCGAGCAGCGCGAGGAACGCGAGGGCGAGGCCGGCGAGACCGAGACCTCGCCCGCGCGGGCCGCGGGAGAGCAGCGCCAGCGAGCACGCCGCGATGCCGAGCGCGCAGGCGCTGGTGCCGAGCTCCGCCAAGCTCTGGTTGACCTCGTGGCAGAGGCGGAGGATCGGGCGCAGGCTCGAGCGTCGCGTCGTCCGTGCCGACATAGCGCTCGGCCAGACGCACGACGACGAAGCCGTTGGTGACGGCCGCCCCCACGAGGAACAGCGCCCCGGCGGAGAAGCAGAGCCACGCGGCGCGCAGCGTCGCTCGCGCCGGCCCGAGGCAGGTGAGCGCGCCGTGGAAGCCGAAGGCCATCGCGCCGAGCGCGGCGATCATGCCCCCGTGCACGAAGGTCGAGAGGGCGGCGATCCGCGCGAGGGACTGCACCACCTCGGCGAGGCCGCTGCCGCTCGCCGTCGGGTGATGAGTCATCAACGCCACGGAGACGACCGCGCTGGCCCCCAGCCAGATCGCGTAGATCTTGCAGTCTCGCGCCGTGGTGTTTTCCCGCTCCGCTTCCGTCGTGCTCATCGAACGCTCCTCGCTAGACTTCTCGCCAAGCTACGGGCCCGCGCGCCGGAAGCGAGACCGCGGCGAGTTCCGTCCAGCCTTGGCGGACACAGGAGGGCAAGTGTCCGGAAACGGATCGAACGAGGAGCGCGACAAGCCGCTCGACGCACGCGCGCGCCGCACGCAGCAGGCTTTGCTCGACGCGTTCGCGTCGCTCGTCCTGCGCCAGCGCTACGACGAGATCTCGATCGCCGAGCTCCTCGCGCAGGCCGAGGTCGGGCGCTCGACCTTCTACGAGCACTACCGCGGCAAGGACGAGGTGCTGCTGCACAGCATGAGCGGGATCTTCGAGATCCTCGCGCAAGCAGCGCTTGGGCGGCCCGATCACGAGCGCCTGGCACAGCTCTTCGAGCACTTCGCCGAGCAGGGCCAGCGCGCGCGCCTCTTCTTCCTCGGCGCGCAGGCGACGCAAGTGCTCCCGCGGATCCATCGCGCGCTCGCCGAGCGCATCGCGGTGCGCTGGCGCGAGCGCGAGCCGGGGCTCGCCCTCGCCTTGCCGCTGGAGCTCGCCTCCGCGTTGCTCGCCGAAGCCCAGCTCGGGCTCCTCCGCGCGTGGTTGCGCGAAGACCGCGGCGTCTCGCCCGCCGAGCTCGCGCGAGGCTGCGCCGCGGCGAGCCAAGGCCTCCTCAACGGCCTCCGCGCCGGCCACTGCAGAGATCAGGTTCCAGGCACCTTCCCTGTGCCGTGAGAGGGACGGGCTGGGAGCAGGAGGAGCGCGCCGCGCGCGGCGAGCACGACCAGGAGAGGCTCCACGATCGGGAAGCGCAGGCGCAGGTGGAATACGAAGGGCAGCGCGCCCAGCAAGCCGCCGAGGAAGAGGGCCGCGAAGACGGGCTCGCGGGCGCGCGGATCGCGGAGCAACGCGACGAGTGCGAGCAACAGGGCGAGGCCCGTCGCCGCCAGCGCGAGCGCGAGTTCCCCGGCGCTCGACGTGGCGGGGATCGGCACCGGCGAGAGGAAGTGCAGCGCGCGCGCGCCGAAGATCGCGAGCGCGGCATCGGGATGCTCGCGCTCGTAGCGCGCGGCTTCGCTCCACCAAGCGCTCTCGACCTCGCGCGGATCGACGATGCCTCGGCGCGCGAGCTCGCGCACATGCGCGGGAGCTTCCACGGCGTAGAGCCGCTCCATCGCCGCCGTGAACCCGGGCCCCCACGGATCGGCGTACATCGCGCGGATCTGGTCGTTCATGCCGAGCCACGCGTTGTAGCCCGCGAAGGCCGGCAACGGACTCGGCCTGCCCATGCAGCGCGCGTTGCGCACGGCCCACGGGGAGAGCACCGCGACGAGGGCGAGGGCGATCCACACCCCGGCGCGCCAACCATCGCGTCGCAGGCACCAGATCAGGAGCAGAGCGACGGGCGCCGCGAGGTTCGCGCGCGCGAGGATCGCGAGCCCGGCATACGCGCCGAGCGTGAGGTGCGATCGCCAACGCGGCGCCTCGCGCGGCAGCGCGAGCAGAGCGGCGACGCCGAGCAGCACGGTCGCCAGCCCCTCAGTGCTGAAGCGCGCGGCGTAAAGACAAGCCGGCGGATAGAAGGTCCAGGCCACCGCGGCGAGCGCTGCCGCGTGCGCATCGAACAGCCGCCGCGCCAGCGCGTGGACGAGCGGGATGCTGAGCGCGCCGAGGAGCAGGGCGAGGCCGCGCGCCCAGAAGTCGAAGCTCCCGGGCAAGGAGAAGAGCGCCGCGGCGTAGAGCGGCAGGAGCGGCGGGCGATAGAGCTCGGCGCGCATCGACGAGAGTCCGTTGTCCGCCGGCTCGAACCAGCGCGGCGAGGTGATCGAGAAGCCTTGCCCGCGCGCGAGGTGCTCGGCGATCTCGCGATACTCGTGCCCGTCGATGGCATAGAAGGCCCGCTCAGGTGCCGCGAACGCGAGCACGGCGCGCAGCACGAGGCCGGCGAGACAGAGGACGATCCAGAGAGGTGGTCGCGCGGAGCGCATGGCGATGCGCATTGGATGCCGAGAGCGGGCGGCGGCGCAATCGCGCGCGAGCGAAACCCGGGCGGCGGAGCTCCGCGTCTCCTGGGCCTCGCGTTCATCGCGCAGGACTTCTGGATCGAGCCCGGCGGTCCTTTGGGGCTCAGCGCTTCGCACGGGCTGGCGCTCGAGATCCGCGGAGACGAAAGCGAGCGTGGCGGACCTCTCCGCCACGCTCGCTTCGAAGGGCTGCCAGATGCCGCGTGCCTGGTCGGCCCCGCGACTCAGAGCACGTCCATCATCGCCGGCGTGCTGAGGATGATCTGGCCGTTGGTGTCGAGCGCCAGGGCCTGCCACACGAGCTGGATCGCGACCGGGATGTTGGGCGAGGTGATGGTGTGGAAGCCCGGCGTCCAGATCGGCGTCGAGACCCAGGCCCACGGCAGCACATAGGCATCCGGGAAGTAGTTCCAGCCCCAGGTGAAGGACTGCGCGATGGTCGGCGGAGCCCATTGCACCGCGAGGACCGCGAACACGATCGACGGCGGCACGTTCAAGTCGACCACCGCGGGATTGTTCCTCGGGAACATGTGCTGCTTCGGCTCGATCACGAAGAGCTGCTGCCACGACCCGGTGAGCGCGTTGAGGTAGCTCGGCACGCCCAGCGATCCGCTCGGGGGCAAGAGCCCGACTTGATCGCCGAGCGTCGGCAACGGCGTGCCGCAGGACATCCCGAGGCGCCCGCATCCGGCCGCGTAGATCTGGCCACCCGCAGCAGTCGTGCAGACGCCGCCACCGGTGAGCGTCTCCGCGGTGAAGATCAGCGCCGGCACCGTGAGGATCGCTCCCGGGCAGGGAATCGTCAGGCTGAAGGGACCGCTGTAGTCGATCTCGAGCGCCTCGACGTCGAGCACCTGCGAGACGCAGGTCCCGAAGCGATCGTGGATCCCCGCGCTGGTGACGAAGGCGTCCATCTGCGCCTCGGTGTAGAGCACGTGCGCGCTCGCGGGAAGGACCGACTGCACGCAGAGGTTCGAGGTCCAGGTGATCGCGCTCGCGGGGATGACGAAGACATCGCCGTCCTGCAGCAGGGTCGGGCCGCACGGCGTGTTGATCAGATGCGTCTGGTCCACCGAGAGGTAGATGCCCGAGCCGAGATCGACCGCCGCGGCATCGACGTCGACCACGATCGGCGTCGGCGGGAGCCCGAGGGCGATCTGCAGGTCCTCGGCGCGCAGGAAGTACTCGATCTGCCCTTCGAGCGTCCCCACGCGGATGATGCGACCGAGGTCCCCGGGACGCAGCCCGGGCGCGCCCGAGAGGTTCGTTCCCATCGCGACCGAAGGCGAGAGGAAGACGCTGCGCTGGCTGCCGCCAGCGATCGGGCTCAGCACCTCACACAGCGCGTCGATGCTGCCGAAGAGGGTCGGGTTGTAGTAGTCCGGTCCGCCGTTCTCGTTGCCGGCCATCGTCTGGTAGCAGGTGTGCGGCGCCCACTTCTCGGCAGAGATGACAGGGCATGGCGTGAAGCCGAGATGGGCGACCTCGTTGGGATGCAGGTCCTTCAGCACCGTTCCGCCGCTGCCGGAGAGGGTCTGCTCCGTCTGGCTGGTGGTGAAGAGGATCGATGGCGTCTGCGCCTGGCCCGCGGCAGACAAGACCGCGAGGACGAGGAGGTGCGCGAGAGGGCGAGGGGCTTGGGTGTTCATGGCGAGTCACGGCATCCGAGGTAGAAGTACGAAGGTGGAGCGAAGCTCCATCACTCCCACCGTGCGGCGGACTCCGGAGTGACCCTCTCTCTGCAAGATCGACGAACCTCGAAGGAGCGCCGTGCTGCGGCCTACCGCTCCCTTCTCTAGGATGGGCGGCGGAGGAACCCCGATGCGCTTCCTTGGCTCGCTCGTTCTCGCCCTCGGCGCCGCCGCTCAGACCCCGCCGCTGGAGCAGCCCTACGACCTCGTGATCTACGGCGGGACCTCCGCCGGCGTCGTCGCCGGCGTGCAGGCCGCGAAGCAGGGCCTGCGCGCGATCGTGATCGAGCCTTCGGCGCATCTCGGCGGGCTCTCGGCCGCCGGGCTCGGCGCGACCGACATCGGCAACAAGGACGCGATCGGCGGGCTCGCGCGTGAGTTCTATCGCCGCGTCGGCGCGCACTATGCACGCGCGGAGGCGTGGCGATTCGAGGCGCGCGAGACCTTCCGCAGCGGCCGGCAGCGCGCGGGCGAGGCCGAGATGTGGGTCTTCGAGCCGAAGGTCGCCGAGGCGCTCTTCGACGCGTGGATCGCCGAGGCCGGCGTCGAGCTCGTGCGCGGTGACGGACTCGAGCGCGAGCGGGGCGTGAAGAAGAGCGGCGCGCGCCTCGAAGCGCTCGTGCTGAAGAGCGGCCGCATCGTGCGCGGCCGCTGCTTCGTCGATGCGACCTACGAAGGCGATCTGCTGCCCGGCGCCGGCGTGCGCTTTACCGTGGGACGCGAGAGCATCGCGACCTACGGCGAGACCTGGAACGGGGTGCAGCCCGAGCTCGACAAGCACCAGTTCGACCTCGCGGTCGATCCCTATCGCGTGCCCGGCGAGCCGAAGAGCGGCTTGCTGCCCGAGATCGCGAGCGGTGGTCCCGGCGAGCGCGGCGCGGGCGACGCCAAGGTGCAGGCGTACTGCTTCCGCATGTGCCTCACGGACGTCGAGGAGAACCGCCTGCCGTTCCCGAAGCCCGCGAGCTACGAGGCGCAACGCTACGAGCTGCTGGCGCGCTACTTCGCGGCCGGCTTCGCGAAGGTGCCGTGGCATTCGATCGGCATGCCGAACCGGAAGACCGACACGAACAACAACACCGCGTTCTCGACGGACTGGATCGGCGGGAGCTGGACCTGGGCGGAGGCGAGCGACGCGGAGCGCGAGCGCCTCTTCGCCGCGCACCGCGACTATCAGATGGGCTTGCTCTGGTTCCTCGCGAACGACCCGCGCGTGCCGGCCAAGGTGCAGAAGGAAGTGCGCCGCTGGGGCCTGCCGAAGGACGAGTTCGTCGCGACGGGCGGCTGGCCGCACGCGCTCTACGTGCGCGAGGCGCGCCGCATGATCGGCCCCTACGTGATGAGCGAGCAGGACTGCGTCGGCAAGCGCCGCTGCGACGACTCGGTCGGCCTCGCCGCGTACACGATGGACTCGCACAACGTGCAGCGCTACGCCGCGAACGGCCGCGTCTGGAACGAGGGCGACGTGCAGGTCGGGGGCTTCCCCCCCTACCCGATCTCCATGCGCTCGATCGTGCCCGAGGAAGCGCAGTGCACGAACCTCCTCGTCCCCTGCGCGCTCTCCGCCTCGCACATCGCCTTCGGCTCGATCCGCATGGAGCCGGTGTTCATGGTGCTCGCCCAATCGGCGGCCTCGATCGCCGCCGAAGCGCTCGCGAGCGACCTCCCCGTCCAGCGCGTCGACTACGCGAAGCTCCGCACCCGCCTCCTCGCCGACGGCCAGAAGCTCTGACCCCACGGCACAGTAGAGGTGCCTTGTACCTTCACTGTGCCGTGGGAGGTGGGTTGACCGGCCGACGGGCAACCTGCCGCACTAAGGTGCAACTCCGCTGCTCTCACCCTCCCTACATTACCTCGCCTCCCTCGCGCCATGAGCCAGACGGAACGCTACGCGCGCTTGGAAGCGCTCTTCGCCGAGCTGGTCGAGCTCGAGGCGGAGGAGCGCAGCGCACGGCTCGCACGGCTCGCGCCCGCGGACGAAGAGCTGCGCGGCGAGCTCCTGGAGCTGCTCTTGGCCGACGCCCCCGGCCAGGCCTTCCTCGAGCCGCCCCCCAGCGCCGCGATCGAGTCGAAGCTCCCGCGCACGGCAGACAGCATGCGCGCCCCGCAGAGCACGCCGTCCGTCGAGGAGCTCGCGGCCGACATGCGCCTCGGTTCCTATCGCATCGCGAAGAAGCTCGCCGAAGGCGGCATGGGCTCGGTGTATCTCGCCTCGCGCGCGGACCGCGAGTTCGAGCAGCTCGTCGCGATCAAGCTCTCGAAGCGCGGGCTCTCCTCCGAGGCCGTGCACGCGCGCTTGCGTCTGGAGCGCCAGACGCTCGCGGGCCTCTCCCATCCCTACATCGCGCGCCTGCTCGACGGCGGCTCGACGCCGGAAGGGCGACCCTATCTCGTCCTCGAATACATCGAAG
The DNA here is from genome assembly GCA_016719295.1 of Planctomycetota bacterium. Taxonomy (GTDB): domain Bacteria; phylum Planctomycetota; class UBA1135; order UBA1135; family JADKAF01; genus JADKAF01. Next base: position 6,943,890 of record JADKAF010000001.1, on the reverse strand, counting down.
GCAAGGCGATCGACGCCTGGTGCGAGGAGCGCCGGCTCGACTTCGCCGCGCGCGTGCAGCTCCTGATCCGCGTCGGCGAAGCCGTGGCGCACGCGCATCGACGCCTCGTGGTGCATCGCGATCTGAAGCCCAGCAACATCCTGGTCACCGAGGACGGCTCGCCGCGGCTCCTCGACTTCGGGATCGCGAAGCTGCTGAGCCTCGGCGACGCGGGCTCGGATCCCTCGATCCTCGCCTTCACGCCCGCCTATGCGAGCCCCGAGCAGATGCGCGGCGAGACCGTGAGCACCGCGACCGACATCTTCTCGCTCGGCCGCATCCTCGAGCGCTTGGTGCTCCCGGAGCTCCGTGGCGTGCGTCGACGCGAGGTCGCCGCGATCGTCGCGCGCGCCACCGCCGCGGAGGAAGAGCGGCGCTATCCTTCGGTCGAGTCGCTGCTCGAGGAGCTGCAGCGCCTGCTCGATGGATTGCCCGTGCAGGTGCTCGCCGCGTCGAAGGCCTATGTGCTGCGCCGCTTCCTCGCGCGTCATCGGCTCGAGTCGGCGCTCGTCGCCGCCGTGATCGCGGCGATGATCGGGACCTCGTTCGCGCTCGCCTTGGCGAACCAGCGCGAGCAGCGCGAGCGCGAGCGCGCCGAAGCCGCGCGCCAGATCGCCGAGCAAGCGCGCGGCGACGCGCAGGAGGCGGAACGCAAGGCGCGCGCGAGCGAAGCGGAAGCACGGAGATCGGCGCAGCGCCATCTCGCCGCGCTGGACTTCCTCCAGCGCCTCTTCCACTCGCCCACCTCACGCGAGCGCGGTCCCGAAGTGCGCATGGTCGAAGTCCTCGACGACGCGCGCCGACAGCTCGAGCTCCTGCCGCCGGAGGATCCGATCTCGGAGCTCGCCGTGCGGCGCAACCTCGGTGGCGCCTACGCTGCGCTGGGCCGCTTCGAAGACGCCGTGCTCCAGCTCGAGCGCAGCGTCGATCTCGCGCGGCGCGAGTTCGGCGAGGAGGACCGGCAATGCGTCCTCGCGCTGGGCGACCTCGGCGAAGCGCTGCTGTTCACTCCGAGCGCGGCGCGTGGCCAAGAGCTCCTGGAGCGCGCGGCCACGGCGATGCGCGCGCGAGAGAGCGAGTTCGCGACCCCGGAGCTCCTCGCCGTGCTTCATGCGCAGATGCGCGGCTACCAGCAGCAGCGCCAGTGGATCGCGGGGCTCGCCATCGCCGAGGAGGCGCTCCACTGGATCCAGGAGAAGCGCATCCCGTCGCCACAAGCGTCGGACCTCCTGACCACGGCCTCGGCGCTCGAGCTGAACCGCGACGCGTCCTCGGAGCGCGGGCTCGATTGGCTCCGCGAGGCCATCGCTCTCGCCGAGGAGCGCTTCGGCGTCGATCACGAGCTCACGCAGGACTACCGGCTCGGGCTCGCGATCCACATGGAGGAGCGCGGCCTCTACGAAGAAGCGCGCCAGCTCCTCGAGCCGATCCTGGCCAGCCGCCGCGCGCGCTTCCCCCGCCAGCACCCGAACCTCCGACTTCCGCTCACGCATCTCGGCATCGCGCTGCGCGAGCTCGGCAAGCACGAGGAGGCGCTGCGCCTCCTCCGCGAAGCGCTGCTGATCCAGCTCGAGTACGGCGGCGAGGATCACCGCGATACCAGCCTCTTCCGCAACAACTTGGCCGTCGCGTTGCGGCGCGCCGGCCAGATCGAGGAAGCGGAGAAGCTCCTGCGCCAAGTCGTGGCGACCGAGGAGCGTCGCTTCGGCCGCTCGTCCCTCGAGTGGGCTCTCGCCCGGAACAACCTCGCCGTGCTGCTCCACGGCAAGGGTGCTCACCGCGAGGCACAGGAGATCCTGAGCTCCAGCCTCGAGATCGTGCGCGTCGTCGACAGCGATCAGAGCCTGCGCCTCGCGCAGCTCTGGCTGAGCCTCGGGCGGACCCACTCCAGCCTGCAGGAGCACGCGGAGGCCGAGCGCTGCTACGCGCGTGCGGAGGAGCTCCGCAAGGCGCTCCTGACTCCCGGGCATCCCTGGACGGTGGAAGCGCTGCACCTGCGCGGCCAGGCCGCCGCGCAGCACGGCGCGCGCGAGGACGCCGTGCGCTACTTGCGCGAAGCCCTGGAGCTCCTGCGGCTCCAGGAGCCGCCGCGCTTCGAGCAGCGTTTCGTCACCGCGCTCGATCTCGCCGCGATCTGCGGCGAGCTCGAGCGCTGGGAGGAAGCACGTGAGGTGCTCGAAGCACTGTGGGCGCAAGGCGCCGCGGCGAACGTCGACCGCAACGCCCGCGCGCAGATCCTCGACGCGCTGGTGGAGAACGCCGAGCGCCGGGGCGCTGCGGAGGACGCCGCGCGCTGGAAGGCGGAGCGGCGCGCGCTCGGCGAGCCGAAGAGCGCGGGCGGCTGAGCGCGCGCTCGAGCACCACTGCGCGCGCGTCAGCGCGCGCTCAGGCACCACAGCGCGCGCGTCAGCGCGCGCTCAAACACCACAGCGCCTCTTCGCTCCGCACCACGATGCGATCGCCGACCAACGCCGGCGTCGCCCAGAGCTCCTCTTCGCCGAGCTCGCGATGCGACAGCACCTCCCACTGCGGCTTGGCACTCACCACCGTGAGCCGCCCCGAGTGCGAGGTGACGAGCAGCTTCTCCCCGGCGGCGACGAGCGACGCGTAGTTCGTGCTGGTGTCGCCGATGCGCTCCTGCTTCACGATCTCGCCGTTCTTGGCGTCGATCGAGCTGAGCAAGCCGTCGTTGATGAGGAAGAGCGTCTCGCCGACGAGCACCGGGCTCGGCATCTCGGGCAGGCCACGCTTCTCGGTGCGCGTCCAGAGTCGGCGCTGCGCTTCGTCCTTGGCGCCGAGATCGAGCGCGAAGAGGCCGCCCGTCGCGCGCGCGCGGAGCTGCGCCACCGCGTACTCCTCCGCGTCCATCCCCTTGTCGTCATTGAGATCGAAGAGGAACCAGAGCTGGTCCAGCCCGGGCTGCTCCCATTCGGCGACCGTGACCTTGCCGTCGCCGTCCTTGTCGTAGGTCTTCTTCATCTCCTCCCAGGAGAGATCCACCTTGGGCGCGCGGTACTCCTGCGGCGTCCCGGTGTACGAGAGCACGAACGCCTTGTCGCCCGCGACGATCGGCAGCGCGCACGCGTTCCAGCACGCGCCATCGACGCTCCACTTGCGCTCGCCCGCCTTCAGATCGAAGGCCTCGATGCGGTACGAGCCCGAGACGATCACCTCGGCGGCGCCGTCCTTGCCGCGATGGATCGAAGGTGTCGAGTAGCCGTACAAGACGCCCGGGCGCTTCGTCCTCCAGAGCTGCTTCCCGGTCTCGCGATCGAACGCGAGGAGATACGACCCCGAGTCCGCATCGATCTGCTGCAGCACGAGAGAGCCTTCGAGGATGGGCGACTGCGCGAGGCCGTGCGGGATGCGGTGCTTCCCGATCTCGGCCTTCCAGAGCAGCTTGCCGTCTCCCGAATAGCGCAGGACGCCGACGTCCTCGAAGCAGACCCACACGTCCTTGCCGTCGGTCACGGGCGACGGCGCCGCCGGGTTCCCGAGCATGTTGCGCTTCACCTCGTGATCCGCAGGTGCTTCGGCGCGCCAGAGCTCCTTTCCGTCGGCGAGCGCATACGCCAGCGTCAGCAGCTTCCCTTCGTGGAACGCGGTGAGGAAGACCTTCTCACCGGCGACCACGGGCGAGGAGTAAGCGTGCGGAACCTCGACGCGCCACAGCACGCGCTTCTCGCCCGAGATGTCGGAAGGGAGCTCGGTGCCGGGAAGTGCCACTCCGGTGCCGTTGGGGCCGCGGAAGCGAGCCCAGGCGAGCTCGTCGCCAACCGGCGACCCGGTCGAAGCGACACACGAGAGCAGAACTGCCAGTGAGATACCGAACATGCACCAACCTCCTCGGGAACGCGCTCCCACGGCCGCGCGGGCGGGCGCTGCAGCGAGCTCCCTCAGGAGAACATGCGGCAGCGGAAGCGCAAGCGCGGGCGGAGGTCCCGTACCGGAGCTCCGCGGGCAGACCTCCGAGGTGAGCTCGCGTAGTACGCTGGAGCGGCGATGCGTGCGAACACGGAGTCAGCGGCCAGCGCTCGGCCCCTGTTCTCCCTGCATCCACGGCGCGCGGCAGCGCCCAGGCTCTCGCCGCGCCCCGGCTCCCCCCGCGACTCATGAGCCACTCCCCCCGACCTCTGCGCACCATGGAAGACGCTCGGGCGTTCTTCCAGGTCATGGGTTGTACGAGCTTCCACAGGTCGCGCGAGGACCCCGAGATCCGTGCGCAGTACCTGGCGCTCGAGATCCCCCGGAGCTCGAGCGCATGAGCGGTCCCCTGCGCGAGAGCTGCGCCTGGATCTTGCTCGGCAGCGGTTGCTGGCATGCACGCGCTGACTTGCCGGACTACGCCGCGATTCGCAAGCCGCTGGGCATCTCCGCGGGCGCCGCGGAAGAGCGCGACGAAGAAGCGCAGAGCTCGCGCTCGCGGCGCTGGTGCCCCTCCGAGAGTTGCTGCGCTTCGGCTCGATCCGCCCGAGATCCGCTCAGGGGAAGCTCACGCGCGCCCCAACGCGCAAGCTCGCCTTCCGCGGCTCTCCCGCCGGCGAGACCCAAGCGAGCCCTCTCCGCCGCGGCTTGAAGCCGCCCTCGCGCTCTATTACCGCGACCTCCACGCCGCGCTCCGTCCCGCGCGTCTCGAAGACGCAGCGGAGGAAGGGCATCGAGGCGTGCTCCGCGGCCGTTCCGGAATCGTCGTAGAACGCGGAGCGCACGCGCGCACCGCTCGCGAGCGGATGCACGCGGAAGGAGAGCACGACGTCCTTCTCGAGGCCCGTGTGCGCGACCGGCTCCTGCACGGGGATCACGCTGCCCGCGCGCACGAAGACCGGCAGCTCGCCGAGCTCGCAGGGCACCTCGAGCTCGCCGCGCACGATCTCCGTGCCCTCGAAGCGCACCCAATCGCCGGGCGGCAGCAGCAAGCGGCGCTTCCGCGCGCGCGCTTCGACGACCGGCGCGGCATAGAGCGCATCGCCGATCAGGAACGCATGCGGATCGCCGTCGTTCGCGTGCGGGTCGTCGCACCACGGCGGGCGCACCATCGGCACACCGGTGCGACACGCCTCCTCCGCCGCGGTGTAGAGATACGGCAGCAGGCGATAGCGCAGCTCGAGCAGCGAGCGGCACGCACGCTCGACCGCGGCGCCGTAGGACCAAGGCTCTTGGTCCTCCGTCCCGATCATCGTGTGCACGCGGCAGAACGGCAGCAGCGCCGCCGCTCCGAGCCAACGCGCGAAGAGCTCGCCGTCGGGCTCACCGATGAAGCCGCCGATGTCCGGCCCCGAGAAGGGCTGCCCCGAGAGACCGAGGCTCTGCACCATGCGCAGCGAGAGGCGCAGGTGATCCCACGAGCTCGTGTTGTCGCCCGTCCACGTCCACGCCCAGCGCTGCGAGCCGATCCAGCCCGCTCGCGAGAGCACGTACGCGCGCTCCTTCGGCGCTGAGGCGCGCACCCCTTCGCAGGTCGCGCGCGCCATCTCGCGGCCATAGAGATTGTGCCAGCGCTCGTGCGCCGCGCGCTCGGCTCCGCCTCGCACCTCGGGGCGCAGGGTCGACTCGGGCGAGAAGATCACCGCGGGCTCGTTCATGTCGTTCCAGAACCCCGCGACGCCGCGCTGCATCTCGCGAGCGTAGTGCTGGCCCCACCACGCGCGCACCTCGGGCCGCAAGAAGTCCGGGAAGGTGCATTGCCCCGGCCACACGCGCGCCACGGCCCGCGTGCCCGAGCTCGTGCGCAGGAACGCCTCTTCCGCGGCGCCGCTCTTCTGCACCGGATCGCTCGCGTCCACCGCGACGCCGGGATCCTGGATCGTCACCACGCGGAAGCCTTGGGAGCGGAGATCGCGCAGCAGCTTCTCGGGCCGCGGGAAGTCGCGCGCGTTCCAGGTGAAGTCGCGCGCGTCCTGCATGTGATCGATGTCGAGGTACAGCACATCGCACGGCAGGCGCCGCGCGCGCAGCGTCTCGGCCACTTGGCGCACCTTCGCCTCGGGCACGTAGCTGTAGCGACACTGCTGGAACCCGAGCGCCCAGCGCGGCGGCAACGGCGCACGCCCGGTGAGCGCCGTCGCGCGCTGAAGCGCTTCCTTCAGCGATGCGCCGAGGCAGAGCACGAAGCGCACGCTCTTCGCCCGCGTCGCGACCTCGAGCGCCGTCTCGTCGCTGCGCCCGAGGTCCAACGTCACGCGCCCCGGATCATCGACGAAGAGCACCGCCGCTCTCCCGTGCCGCGCATCGCGAGGCCCCGGTCGCAGCACGAGCCACGGCGTCCCCTGGTAGAGAGGATCGCTCTCGACGCCGAAGCCGAACGCATCGCGGTTCCAGCACAGCAGGTGCCGCCCGCGGAGATCGAGCTCGCCCGCGCGTTCGCCGCCGCCGTGGAGCCGCATCCCCGGGGGGAGCTCGAACGCGACGCGCAGCACCTCGCCGTCGAAGCAAGCGCGCCGCCGATGCGTGCTCAGCACGAGCTCGCCCTGCGCATCGAGCACGCTTGCGCGCAGCGGCGCCTCGGCGAGCACGAGGGTTCCGCTCGACTCCGCGCAGCGCGCGATGCCGCGCTCGTTCACCCACGGGAGGTCGAGCGGGGTTGGCTCCTCGACGAACGCCGCGCGTAGCGGCGCCGCTTCGCCCTCGAGAGCACAGACGAGCTCGGCGCAGCCGGGAGCGATCCAGTGCGCGTGCCATCCGAGCGCTGGAATCGAAGGAGGAGGCGAGATCTTGGAGTTCGCGCGCGGCATGTCGGCAGGACCTGGGGATGCGGGATTGGACTCGCTCCGCGGCCCCCACGGCAAGCTCGCAACCGAACGTACGGTGCCAGAGCAAATTCCTCCGGTTACTAACCGGAGGAATTTGCTCTGGCACCGTACGTTCGGTTGCAGGGAGGGTGGTGTCAGCGTGACGGGCTGAGCTGCAGCTGCGTCGTGATCAACGCCGGTCCCTGTTGGCGCCGGAGCATGAGCTGCAGGAGCTGCCCGCGCTCGAGATCGAAGACCAGCGTCGTGCTGTCGAGCGGGCCTTCTTCCGCCAGCGCGATCGTGCGCTCGTCGCGGCCGACGCAGCGGATCTGGTAGCGCGTGAGCGGGTCTTGGTCCAAGACCTGGCCCGCGCGCAGCTTCGCGAGGGCCTTCGGATCGAGGAAGAGCGAGCCCACCGTGCCGGCGCCGTAGACCATCTTCGCGCTGCCGCGGCTGGGGTTGCCGCCGTAGCTCACGACCGACTGAGTGTCGGCGTAGGCATAGCCCTGGCCGAGCTTCTCGATCGCGAACTCGATCTGCGCCGGGTTCGGGGGCAGAAGGCCTTCGGCGAGGCTGTTCGTTTCTCCGCCGGTGAAGAGATAGCGCTGGCCGCGCTTCATCCAGCTCGGAAGGGCTTCCGCGCGGCCGAGCCACGGCAGGGCGAGCTTGCGGACGCCCTTCCGCAGCACGCTGGTCACCGTGACCGCGCCCGGGCCGACGGTCGGCGCGCCGTTCGGTCCCGGCGTGAGCACGGGCTTGCCCGTGGTCGTCGAGGAGTGCACGAGCAGAAGGCCCGTCGCGAGCTCGTAGACGTAGCGCGCATAGCCATTGGCGTGCTCGTAGTGCGTGATCAGCGCTTCATAGCGCTGACCGTCGAGTTCGTAAGGCGCGCGACGCACGAGCCAGCCCTCGCCCTTCTGCTCCGCGACGCCGGCCAAGCGCTGCGGGTGGATCCAGATGTCGAGGACGCCGTTCTTGTCGCCGAGGTGGCCTTGGTGCGCCGCGAGCGTCAGGTTCTGCAGCGCGGCGTCGGCGTAGACCAGGTTCGATCCGCGGACCGCGAGCGCCTCGTCGCTCACGTGCACGAAGTCGTACTGCAGGTAGCCGCCGCCGGCGACGCCGCTCTGGTCGTTGGGCAGGTAGTTGCCGTTGCCGAGGCTGGCGAGGGCTTGGCGCACCGAGGGCTGGGTCGAAGAGCCGGCGTAGAAAGTGACGCGGGCACCGGTTGCCAGCCAGCTCGGGAGCGGGGCGTCCGGCGCGGCCTTCGGCAGGTCCACGAACTGCCCCTCGATCGTGATGGGCGGCTGCTGGGCGAGTGCATGGGTACAAGCGAGACCGAGGAGGAGCGCGAGGTGGCGCATGCAGAGAGGGGCCATGGGGAGTTCGGGGTGCATCGGAGCGGGCGCCGCGGAGCGATCGTGCTCGGAGGCGCGCTCTCTCCTTGCCGCGGCGCCGCGCGTTCTGACAAGTGGGCCTCGCGGCAGCTCGAGAATCTACGCCTACCCGGCGCGTAGAGTGTCGCTCCCCCCCGAGAGCTGCCCGCCCTCGCCTTTGGAAGAAGCCATGTCCCGCCCGCTCGCTTTCGCCGCGCTGCTCGTAGCGCTGCTGGTCCTCGCCTTGGTCTTCTTCTTCTCGCAGAACGGCTCCGAGGGTGCCGGCCTCGGGAACGGCTCCGTCGAGCGCGGTCTGCGCACCGATCCGCTGGAGGCCGCGGCCAACGCGCCGGGATCAGGGACTGAGGCCCAGGTCGCGCGCTCCGAGCAGGCGGCGCCGACGGAGTCGAGCGCGCCGCCGGCGTTCGTGGTGCGCGGGACGCTGCGCGACGGCGCGGGGAGCGGTGTGCCTGCGGAGGTCGAGCTCTACCTGGCGGAGACCGCGCCGCGCTTCGGCGGCTCGCGCATCACGCCCGCCGAGCTCTTCGGCGCGTTCGTCGAGGGGCGCGATCTCGATGCGAACGCGACCTACGGCGCCGAGCCGCCGCAGATCTTCCTCGCGCGCGGCAAGAGCGACGCCGCCGGTCAGTTCGCCCTCGGGCTCGCGGCGCGTCCGGAGCGCCCGCTCTTCGTCTGGGTGGTCGACCCCATCTGGAACCGCCCCGACGCTCCGCGCGTGGGCGTGCCCGCGGCCGAGGAGCGCGAGGCCGTGCTCGACATCGAGCTCTCCGCGGGCGCTGCGCTCCGCGGACGCGTCGTCGACGGCGAAGGTCGTTCGCTCGCCGAGGCGACCGTGCTGCTCCGCGAGGTGCCGGAGATGCGCATTCCCTCCGGCATGTCGCCCGAGTCCTTCCCCCCGCCGCAGCGCCTGGCGCGCACCGACGCGGAAGGGCGCTTCGCCTTCAGCGCGGTGGCACCGCATGGGCGCTATCTCCTGCGCGGCGTGCACGGCAAGGAGAGCGCGCGACGCGTCGGCGAGTCGAAGATGTTCGCCCTCGACGCGGGCGAAGCGAAGGAGCTCCCGCTCGCGCTGCAGGCCGGCAAGACGCTGCGCGGCCACGTGCGCGACGGCGACGGCAAGCCCGTCGCCGACGCCGAAGTGATCGCGCTCCCCGCGCACTCCTCCTTCAGCGCGATGGAGGCGAACACCGATCCCGCGGCCGGGCGCGCGCGCAGCCAAGCCGACGGCAGCTTCGCGCTCGAGGGCCTGCTGCCGATGCTGCACCTCGTGATCGCCGAAGCGCGCGGCCACGAGCCGTCGCGCGCGGAGCGCGCCGATCTCGCGCTCGAGAAGATCCCGAGCGTCGAGATCACCTTGAACGCCGGCCTGGATCTCCGCGGGCGCGTCGTCGACGAAGCCGGGAAGCCCGTCGCGACCGCCGAGGTGATCCTGCTGCGCACGCTGACGCAGACGACCTTCATGGCGAGCGCGGGCCGACCGCTGGTGCCGCGCCGTACGATGAGCGACGCCGAGGGGCGCTTCGCGTTCCTCGGCTTGGAGGACGGCAGCTTCGAGCTGCTCGCGACCTCGGCCGACGGAGAGCGCGGCGGCCGAAAGAGCGGCCTCCGCAAGAAGCAGCTCGCGAACGAGATCGTGCTCGAGCTCTTGCCGTTCGGCGTGCTCGAAGGCACGGTCGTCGATGCCGCCGGGCAGCCCGTGCCGCGCTTCAAGATCGAGCTGCAGCGCCGCGTGATGATGGGCTTCCTGCCCGCGACGGTGGCGAGCGGCGAGTTCTCCGATCGCGCGGGCCGCTTCCGCCTGGAGGGCCTCGCTCCCGGCAAGTACGTGCTGCTCACGCGCGTGCCCGAGCGCGAGGTGCACTCGCTGCCCGAGGTGGTCGTCGCAGCGAACGCGGAACCGTTGCGCATCGCGCTCCCCGCGGTCTCCTCCGTCTCCGGCATCGTCGTCAACGCGGCGGGCCAGCCGGTCGCCGAAGCGGAGGTGCAGCTCGCCGGAGACATCATCGCGGCGATCGCGCGCGAGATGTCGCTCGTCTCGCGCAAGGCGAAGACCGACGAGCAAGGCCGCTTCGAGCTCGGCGGCTTGCCCGTCGGCGAGCTCTCGTTGCGCGCGACGCATCCGCTGCACGCGCCGTCGGCAGCCGTGACCGTGACCTTGCTCCCCGACGTCCCGCAGCAGGGGCTGCGGATGGAGCTCGGCATCGGCGGTATCGTCGAGGGCATCGTGTACGACGCCGAGGGTCGCCCCGAGGTCGGCGCGGCGGTGATGGCGAACCACGGCCCGCTGCAGATCGAGCAGAAGCAGACGATGACGGACGGCGACGGCCGCTACCGCATCGAGGGCGTGGCACCGGGCCAGGTGAACCTGATCGCGCTCGGGCTCGCGGGCGCGATGGAGGCCGAGAGCGTGATGTCGGCGCTGCGCATGCAGACGATCCGCATCGCCGCGGGGCAGACCCTGGTCGTCGACTTCGGCGAGCCGCCCGGTCAGGCGCGCGGCACGCGCCTCTACGGCACGCTCAGCGAGAACGGGAAGCCGAAGAAGAACGCGATGATCCTGGCCTCCTGCCGCGAGGAGATGGGCGCGCAGGGCGACGACGCGGGGCGCCTGCGCTTCGCGAACTCCGATCGCGACGGCGGCTTCGAGTTCAAGAACCTGCCCCCCGGCCCGTGCTCGCTCAGCGTCGTGCAGATCCAGGACGGCGGGCAGAGCGTGGTCGAGTTCGATCTCGTCGTGCTACCGCAGCCCGAGCAGCGCCACGACCTCTCGCTCGATTCGGGCACGCTCTCCGGTCGCGTGCGCACTCCGGGAGGCGAAGGCCTCGCCAACGTGCAGATCGTGCTCATGGCGGAAGGCGTCGCGGGCAACGAGGGCTTCCGCGCCTTCGTGATCACCAACGAGGAGGGGCGCTTCCGCTTCGAGGGGCTCGCCGAGGGGAGCTACCGCGCGACCGCCGGTGGCCCGAGCTTCTTCGGCAGCGCGCAGAACCGCTCCGCGCGCACGAAGGACGGCCTGCGCGTCGTCGCGGGCAAGGAGCTCACCGACGTCGACTTCGAGCTCGAGACGGGCGCCATCCTCGTCGGCCGACTGACCGACGAGCACGGCAAGGGCGTCGAGGGTGCTTCCCTCGAGGCTCGCCCCGTGAGCCAGGACAGCGGCGCGAAGGGCTTCTTCCAGGGCCTCTCCGGCCCCGACGGGCGCTTCCGCGTCGTGGGTGTCGAGCCCGGCGTCGCGACGGTCCGCGTCACGAAGCGAGGCTACGCTCCGAGCGAGCGGAAGGACGTGCTCTTCGAAGCCGGCAAGGAGACCAGCCTCGATCTCCGCATCGAGGAGGGCGTCCGTCTCCGCGTGCGCGTCGTCGATGCGCAAGGTGCTCCGCTCGGCAATGCCGCCGGCCGCGTGCTCGACGCGAGCGGCAAGCTCGTCGACTCGCTGATCTCCTTCGAGGATCTGGTCGAGTTCGCGCAGGGCGGGCTCGGCGCCGGCCTGCTCGAGCTCGGCAGCTTCGCGCCGGGGAGCTACCGCGTGCGGATCGAGGTCGAGGGGCGCGAGGCGCAGGAGATGGCGGTGGAGCTCAAGCGCAGCAACGACGGCATCCAGGAAGTGGTCGTGCGCTTCCCCTGAGCGCCCACGCGCTCAGTTGTAGTGCTCGAACTTCCAAGCCTCGATGCCCGACGTGCGATAGATCTCGATCGCCTTCTTCAGGTTCTCGACGCGCAGCTCGTTCGCCGGATGCGTCGACATCCAATCGCTCTGGCTCGGGCCGGACAGCTTGACCATGTTCTCCCAGAAGCGCACGGCGCCGTACGGGTCGTAGCCGGCCTCGATCAAGTAGCGCAAGCCGACGATGTCGGACTCGGTCTCGTCGTCCCGTGAGTAGTCATCGAAGGTGCTGCCGACGACGCCGATCGCTCCGGCGAGGATCTCCGTCTCTTCCTGGGACATCCCTGCGGCACCGCCGATCACCTCCGAGATCAGCCCTTCGCGCATCGCTTGGCTCACGCGCTTCTGACCATGGTGGTTCGTCGCGTGAGCGATCTCGTGCCCGATGACGGCGGCGAGCTCGTCATCCGATTTCGCGACGGGGATGATCCCGGTGTAGACCGCGATCTTGCCTCCGGGGAGGCAGAACGCGTTCACCGTCTGCGGCTCGTCGATGACGACCCACTCCCATTGGAAGCCCGGCTCATCCTTGCGGGCCACATCGACCATGCGCCGCGTGATGCGATCGACCTGCTGGAACGCTGGCCCCGAGCGCACGATGCGCGACGCCGTCGCGGGGTCGGCGATCAGCTCGCGGAAGGCCTGTTCGCCCATCTGCGCCGCTTCGTCGCGGCTGATCAGCGCCATGTACGAGCGACCGGTCTGCGTCGTCTCGCAGGCGGGGAGCGCGCCGAGGAAGGCCAACGCAAGCGTGAGCAGCAGGGCTCGGACGCGAAAGGGAACGCGGAGTCTCATCGCCAGAGTCTCGGTGCGGGAGCAGGAGCGCGCGGCTCAGCCGCGCCGGAAGCCTAGAAGATAACCGCCCGCGAGCGAGCCGGCGGAAGGTATGTGGTGCTGGAGCACTTCACCGAAGCTCTTGCCGCCGCTGGTGTTCATCACCAGCTGATTCAGGAGCTCGAGACCTCTGCTCCAGTCGACGGAGACGATGCCGGCGGACGCGAGGCCCTGGAGAGCCACGAAGAAGATCGCGATCAGCACCATGCCGATCTTCACGGCCTTTCGAGCGGTGTAGCCGATCGCGAAGCCCAGGAACGCGAAGAGCCCGGCCTCGGTGATCATCGGCGCGAGCTCCTCGGCCTTCTCGCGCGGCGTCGGCTCCGGCGGCGGCGCGGGCGTCGTGGTGCCGGGGAGGAAGCCCGCGCCGCCCGAGCTCTCGAGCGCCGTCGTACGCGCGACCTTCGCCTCGTCGCCGGTGGGCCGCCCCTCTTCGACGGCGAAGTAGCGCACGCCGAGGGCCGCGATGGTGATCAGGCCCACCAATCCGAGCAGCATCCAGCGGAAGCGCCCGATCGGCTTTCGCTCCGGCTTCGTCCCGCCGTGAGCGGCGTCGTCCCTACCCATCGCATCACCTCTTCTTACGGGGATCGAGCACGTCGCCGAAGCGCCCCGTGTTCCGTTTCAGGAGCTCGTGCAGCGTGCGGCGCAAGCTGCCCTCGAGCCCCTGCGTGATCAAGCGACTGACCGGCGGCATCTCGAAGCGCGGCGCCGCGGTCGTGCCGCGGAGCGGCAAGCGCAAGTAGCCGCCGGAGTCGAGCAGCACGCCGAGGGCGCGTGAGGCGCTCTCGGGCAGCTTCACGCCGAGCGTGTGGTCGAGCGCGCCGTCGAGGCCGGTGCGCCCGACGAGCTCGAGCTCGACGCCCCCCGCGCGCAGCGCGAGCGGGGGCAGCTCCACCGCTCCCGCGTCGACGCGGAAGGGCGCGCGCAGCGCCGCGAGCGAGAGCGTTTCGGTGAAGCCGAGGAGCGCGAGAGGCTCGCGCAGCGCGGCGCTCGGGCGCAGCGTCGCCGCCTTCCACGCGAGCGCGCCGTCGCCGCGCAGCGTGCGCAGCAGCGCCCCGGGCTCCAGCGCATCGCCGCGGAGATCGAGCTCGACATCGAGCGCGCTCTGCAGCGCGCTGCCCGCGCCGGAGAGCAGCGGAAGGACGCGCGCGATCTCGAACTCGATCCCCTGCTCGGCGCGCACCCCGCTCGCGCGCAGCGCGAGCTCGAACGGCCGCGCGGCGCTCCCGGGGGCCGCGAGCGCCGCGGTGAAGCTCAGCGTGCCGCCGTTCAGCCCGAGCGCGCCGTCGCGCAGCGCGATCGCGCCGCCGGGCTCGAAGGCGAGATCGAAGCGCAGATCGCTCGCCTCCACCGCCAGCGTGGTGAAGCGCTCGCCGCGGAAGCGCAGCGCGCCGACGAAGGGCAGCGGCCCCTCCGAGCGCGCGAGCTCCAAGCCGAGCTGGCCGCGGCCGCGCGCGAGCACGCCGACGCCCAGGTTCTCGAGCCAAGCCGTCGTGACGCGATCCAGGTCGAGCTGCGCGTCGAGGACGAGCTTCTCCGCGTCGCCGCTCCAACGCGCGTCGATGCCCGCGGCCTCGAAGCGACCGTCCTCGACGCGCGGCATCGCGCCGGGCACGAAGCGCCCGCTGGCCTTCAGCACGCCGGGCCCGCGCAGCGGACGCCCTTCCGCGCCGAGATAGAAGATGGTGCGCGACGCGTCGAGCGCGCCCGAGCAGAGGAATCCGTCGATCCCGGCCCGCTCGACCCGCGCTTCGAACCCGAGCGAGCCGCCCTCGATCGCGAGCTGCGCGTGCCGCGGCATCCAGCTCGCCGCGGCCTGCGGCTGCAGCGTGCCGCGCAGCGCCGTCTCGGCGAGCGCGCTGCCCCTGTAGGCCACGGTCCACTCGCTCTGCAGGCCCTCGCCTTCGACGCGCAGCTCATGCCGCGCGGCCTCGAGGGTCCCGCTCAGCGCGGAGTCGAAGCGCAGCGCGCGTGGCAGCGGCGTGTCTCCCGCCGTGCGCGAGCGCACGTGGAGCTCCTGCACGTGGATCGCGCCTCCACCGGCGAGGCTGCTGGGAGAGAGCTGATAATGCAGCGAGCCGTCGGCCCGCCCCGCGAGCTCCTCCACCCACGGTGCGGCGAGTCCTTCCAGCGCCTCGAGCGGAGCGCCCGTGGCCACGAGGTGCAGCTCGCCGCGCGGCTCGTAGTCTTTGGAGGAGGCCCCGGCGCTCGCCGACTTCACCAGCGCGAGCTCGAGGGCGCACTCGAGGCGCTCGTGGAGCGCGGCCTCCACGCGCAGCTCGAGATCGCCCGTCGAGCGCACCCGGATCGGGCGGCGGAAGTCGGCGACGAGGGGCGCCGGCCACTGCGGGTCGCGCATCTCGACGCGCAGCCCGTCGACCTCGAGATCGAGGTCGAGCGCGAAGGGATCGCCGTCGATCTCGATGGTACCGCGCGCCTTGCGCGGCCCGTCGCTCGCCACCTCCTTCCAACGCGGCAGGAGCTCGCCGTCCCCGTCGCGCTCGCAGCGCACGACCACGTCCTCCAAGATCGTGTCGTGCCAGCGCAGGCGGCGGCGCAGCAGCGGCGCGAGCGAGGGCGAGAAGCGCGCGCGGCGCACCTCCAGCCACGGCAGCCCGCCCTGCTTCGGCCGCACGACGAGGCGCTCGATCGCGATGCCGCTCGTCCACCCGAGCTCGAGGCGATCGATCTCGACCTCGGCGTCGAAGCCGCGCTCGAGCGCCTGCACGAGCTCGTCGCGCACGCGCCCCTGCACGGCGATGGGCGCCAGGAGCAAGAGCAACGCGAGGAGCACCACGAGCCAGAGGCAGAGGCTCAGGATGCGCTTCCACGCCGGCTTGCGTGGCCGCGGCTTGCCGACGGGTTCGGTCATGGCGCAGGCGCCTCGCGGACGCCGGGCGAGCTCAGGCCTTCTTCGCCGGGGTGATCCACTCCACCTTGCCCTGCGGCAGGAGATAGAGCAGGAACATCTCGCCGCCGGTCACGGTGGGCACGTGGCGACTGCCGGGCGGATAGACGACCCAGCCCTCGGGCTTGCCGTCGAAGCGCGCGTCCCCCTTCGTCGTGAAGCCGAGGTCGATCTCGCCCTCCGGATGCACGTGGTCGATCCCCGGCCCGCTCATCAGCACGGTGTCGACGGAGAACTCGTGGGTCGCGGGCGACGGTTTCGCGACGCGCCCGAAGCGCGTACCACCGCCTTCGCGCGTGCAGAGCCAGCCCTCCGCGACGCCCTTCGCGCAGAGCGCGCGCAGCTCCTGCAGGAGCGGCGAGCTCACGGGGAAGCGCTGGCTCAGCGCGCGCTCGGCGGCGGCGCCGTCGCGGAGGTCGAGCGTGCGGCAGAACTCGATGATCGGCTGCAGGCGGTCGAGGAGCAGTTGCTCGCTCATCGGGAGGGATCCTCGGCGTTCGAACGGGCCGAGATGTTAGCCGAGCGCGCGCGCCCCGGCCACCCGACCGCTGAGCCATCCGCTCGATCGGCGGCGCGCGGCTCGCAGCCCGTCGAAGAAAGGCTTCGAGGCTGGGAACGATGCCTCGGGAGTCCCGCCGAAGCGCGGGAAGCCGCGCGGAAGCGGGCGTTTCCGCAACGTTCCGGCAACGAAGGCGGAGCGCGCGAGGCGCGTTCGCCAGCGCGAACGACTCTTTCCGCGAGTGGCTAGTGGGGCGGGGCGGAAGTTCGCTAGGAAAGTTCCGGCGGGTCGGCGCTTGGAGCAAGGAGCGGCGACGACAGCAGGTTCGGAACCTGCCGAGGAAGCCGCAACGAAGCTCCAAGCGCCGAAACGCCGAGAACTAACGACGCGAACTTCTGCTCCGCCCCACTAGGGCCCGTCCGCCGGAGGCAAGAACCCCTCGGCGCGCAGGAGGGACTGCCCCACCGCGCCGAGCGCGAGCGCGCGGAGCGCGGCCGCGCCGCGCGGCTCGGCGGCCTCTCGCGTCACCGCGATCGAATAGAGGACGGGTGTGTTCGTGTCCTCGGGGATCTCGATCTTCTCGACCGCCGCGTCGCCGAAGCTCGTCATGTAGACGATGCCGGCATCGACCTCGCCGGAGGCGACGCACGCGAGCACGCCGTCGGCGTGGGGTGCCAAGGCCGTCGGCTTGACGTGGAGCTGCCCTCGCGAGAGCACCCAGCGGCTGTGCCGGCCAATCGAGGAGCTCGGCGCGCCGAGCGAGACCTTCAGCTCCGAGCTCTGGAGGTCGGCGAGGCCGCGGACACCCTTCGGATTCCCGACCGCGACGGCGATGGCGAGGCGACTCCGCGCGAGCTCCGCGGCGCTGCCGGGCGCGAGCAGCGCGCCGGCGGCGAAGCGCGACATCAGCGACGAGTCGCCGATCGCGACGAGGTCGCAGCGCTGCCCTTCGTTCGCGGCCTTCAGGAGCTCGGCGCCGCCATCGCAGCGCAGCGTGACCTTGGCGCCGGGGTGGTCGGCCTCGTAGCGCTGGGCCAGCGCGAGGAACGCAGGGCGCAGCGACTGCGTCGCGAATACGACGATCTCGTGCGGCCCTGCGGGAGCTTCCGCTGCAGGGAGCGTGCGCGCGGCGCTCGTCGCCGCGCGCTCTTCGCGCTCGCTGCACGCACCGAGCAACGCCGCGAGGGCCGCGAGGGCCGCGCACTCGAGGAGAGCCCTATGCATCGCGCTCACGCTCCGCCCGCGAGCTGAGCGCGGCGCGACTCGCGATGCCCGACCCAGAGATACCAGAGCGTGATCAGCCACACGCCCGCGGTGAACGCGCCGACGAGATAGGAGCCCAGCTCCGGCGAGCTCCAGGTGGTGAAGTTCGCGATCTTCTTGCTGCCGATCAGCACCGGCATGAAGGGCTCCACCTCCACCGGGGCCTTGGGGTCGAGGTTGTGCCCGAACTCCCACAGCATGTAGACGTAGCGCCCGAAAGCGACGGCCGAGACGTAGAACGCGAGCATCGAGAGGTCGATCATCGCGCGCACGTTGCCGAGGAGCGCCGCACGCAGCGCCAGCATCGCCATCCCGATCAGCGCGAAGGGGATCCAGTCCAGATCGCGGAGCTCCTCGCGCGTGATCGTCTTCATCCCGATGTAGTGGTTCAGGATGTTGATCTCGGCGATGTCCGCGCCGCCGTTCCCGCCCTCTACCTTGTAGGAGTAGATGTCCATCGTGAGGCCCTTCGGGTACTGCGGGGCCTTCATGTAGATGTTCCAGAGCGGGAAGTAGAAGCTCAGCACGAGCGGCACGCAGAGCAGCACCAGCAGGATGCGCGCACCCCCGCGCAGGGGGATGTCGAGGAACTCCCAGAACGAATCGGCCGTGCGCTTCATGGAAGGTGGCTGCCTCCGCAGCGGGTGCGAGAAGGGATCAGACGAGATCGCGACGGGTGAAGCGCGAGAGGCTCCAGACCCATGCAGTGAGCCCGAGGAAGAGCGGCCAGGCGAGCCCCAGCGCGAGCAGTCCGCTCCCGCCGATCTTGTTCGCGAGGAAGAAGCCGACCGGGCCGAAGGTGGAGAGCTCGGGCTGCGCCGCGGAGAGCAAGGCGAGGCGCGCGCACTGCACCGGGTTGATCGTGGCCAGCGCGAAGACCGCCGACGGCGGGAGCTCGTACTGGAGCATCACCCCCACCAGACCGAAGTCGATGAAGGCGACGCCCGCGGCCCAGATCAAGATCGCCAGCATCAGCGCCTTCGCCTGGTTGCGGACCAGCGTCGACAGCAAGAGCCCGATCGCGACGAAGCAGCAGAGCAGCGCCGTGCTCACCGCGAGGCCGCGCGCGAGGAAGCCCCACGGCACGTCCTGGCCGAACGCCAGCGCGCCGATCGCGGCCATCGCCGGCATCGCGATCCAAAGCGGCAGGATCAGCGCCGCACCCCGCACCAGCGAGACGCCCACGAAGTAGCTGCCGCGCCGCACGGGGTGGCTCATCAGGAGCTCGAGCGAGCCGTCCTCGCGCGCGCTGTTCACTACTTGGCCGGTCGCCGAGAGCGCGAGCAGCGGCAGCAGGAAGAGCAGCGCGTGGCTGAACGAGAGCAGCGCACGCCCCATCCCGGTGAAGCCGATCACGGAGGACTCGCGGAGCCCGACCAGCACGAAGGCCGCGGCGAGGAGCGCGTGCACGAGCAAGCAGAAGAGGAGCCAGCGCGAGCGGCGCACCTCGGCGAGATCGAGGCGCGCGACGACGCGGAGCTCGCGGAGGAGGCGCGCGGGAGCGGAGCTACTCATGGGTGTCCCGAGGTGCGCTCGACGCAGAGCCGCTTCGCGGCCTCGAAATCGAGACTGCCTGGCTGGCCGACCTCCACCGCCGCGATGCCGAAGCCCATCGGCGTCACCTCGAGGCGCGCGAACGCCACGGCGTGGCGAGAGAGCCAGCGCTTCTCGCGGTGGTGGTGGAACCACATGGCGTGGATGTCGGGCTGGTGCTCCTCGACGTAGAGGAAGCAGCAGCCGGGGTCATCGAAGGCCAGCGTGTCGCCGTCCTTCGTCGTGAGCTGGGCAGCGAAGCCGGGCTCGCCGACGTGCATGCCGCACGCCGCGCACGCGGCCTTGTCCCAGACGAGCTCGACCGGTCCGTCCGGGAGCTTGGCACTCGCGACCACGGCGTGACGTACGGCCAGGCCCACGGCGCTCGCGGAGGTCGCGAGCAGCAGCCACGAGGCGAGGCGCAAGACGTGCTTCGAGCGCAGCTTCATCGGCGGCGCTCCTCGACCGAGAGCCGCTCGATGTCCTTCGCCGTCACGTCGATCAGCTCGCCGTTCAGGTGCTTCACCACGGTTCGCAGCTCGGAGGCGCGCTCCCCTGCGGGCACGGCCTTCACCCACCAGCCGCCCGAGCGCGGAGCGAAGCCGCGCGACTCCAGCCACGCGGCGGACTCGAGGGCCACGCGCACCTCGATCACCGCGGTCGCCTTCTCGGCGAGATAGTCCTCGGCCGCGCCCTGCCACACGATCGCGCCGTCCTCCAGCGCGACCACGCGATCGACCAGACGCCGGATCTCCTCCAGCCGATGCGAGGAGAGCAGGATCGTCGCACTGCGCGCGAGCGACTCGACGAGGGCGAAGAACGCATCGCGACTCGCCGGATCCATGCTCGCGGTGGGCTCGTCCAGCAGGAAGAGCTCGGCGCCCGAAGCGAGCGTCAGCGCCGCCAGCACCTTCTGCCGCTGACCGCCCGAGAGCGCGCGGAACGGGCGCTTCCAGAGGCCGTTGAGATCGAGGCGGAGCTCCTGCGCGATCCGCTCGATGGCCGCGATCTCGATCTCGCGCACGCTCGCGATGGCGTGCACGACGTCGCGCACCGGAGCCGCGAAGCGCGGGGCGATCTGCGGCATGTAGGCCATCCGGCGCGCGAGTGGAGCGCGATCGTCGGCGGTGTCCAGACCGTCGATGAGCGCCGTGCCGCGCCCTTCGAGCATGCCCATCAGGAGCCGCACGAGCGTCGACTTCCCCGAGCCGTTCGGCCCGATCAGCGCCGTGCGGCTGCCCGAGGGCAGCTCGAGCGAGACATCCTGCAGCGCGATGACTCTGCCGAAGCGCTTGCCGGCGTGGACGAGCTCAATGCGCATGACGCGCCTCCGGGGTCCAAGTCATCGCGATCGGCACCACGCGCGGGGCTTCGTCGGTGAGCAAGCGTTTCGGCGCGAAGAGAGGCAGCACCTCGCCAGCGATGTCGACCAGGCTCATCGCCGGCGCGCCGTGCAGCAGCGCGAGCTCGGGGTAGCGCCCCTCGAGCTGGGTCGAGAGCCGGCGGAACTCGAAGGGCACGTCGCCGCGACCGTCGCCATCGAGATCGTAGCCTTGGTAGCTGTCGTAGTAGTTGCCCTCGAAGCGGCACTTCAGGGCATCGCCGCCACCGCCGACTTGCACGACGCTCCCGTTGTCGCGGAAGACGTTCTCCCGGACCTCGGTGCGCTTCACGGCGGCGTGCAGGGACAGCGCGGTCTCCGAGTAGCGCACGGTGTTGCGGCGATAGACGTTCACGTGGCTCGGGTCGAGCGGCGAGGCATCGACGTAGATCCCGACGGTGTTGGCGAGGATCCAGTTGTCCTCGGCGGTGACGTTGCCCGCTTCCTTCAAGCCGAGACCGAGGCCGGCGGCGCCGCCCGAGCGCGCGAGGAGATTCCGGCGCAGCACGAGGTCGCGGCTGTACATCGCGAAGACCCCCACCTCGTTGTCGACGTACGCGCTGTCCTCGACGGTGTTGCCGTGGCTGTACATGAAATGCGTGCCGTAGCGGCTGCGCCGGACCTCGTTCTTCCGCAGGGTGTTGCGGGAGGAGTACCAGACGACCAGATCGCGCGAGTCGCGCATCTGGTTCTCCTCGACGACGCTGTCCTCGGTTTCCCAGAGACGGATGCCGTCGCCGCGGAGCCCCATCGCGGGGATGCCGGTGCCGATCACCGTGTTGCCCGCGAGATGCGCGCGCTTGCAACCGAGCACCATGATCCCGAACAGCGCGTCGCGCACGGTGACGCCCTCGACGCGCAGATCCGAGCCGGTCAGCGAGAGCCCGCCCTCCATGAGATCGAAGCGCTGACCGCTGCCCTCGACCGTGAAGCCGAGCAAGGCGACGCGATCGGCCTTGACGACGATGGTCGACCCGCTGCGCGCGTGGATCACGGCGTCCGCGGGCCCCCAGAGCGTCAGCGGCTTCGAGATCGCGAGCGGTCCGGCGTAGCTTCCCGGGGCGAGGCAGAGGACGTCTCCCGGCAGAGCCGCGTCGATCAGCGCCTGGAGCTCGGCGCCGGCCGGCACCTCGCGCCCCTCGGCGGGACGCGCGGGTGCGGCGCGGCGCGGCGAGCTCGGGCCTGTCTCTTCCCCGCAGCCGCCGAGGAGGCAGAGCAGGGAGAGAACGAGAACGCGATGCGGCGTGGTGCGCATGGGAGGAAGGGTCGGCACGGGGCAGGAACCACGCGCGGAGAACGAGCCAAGATGGCTCGAGAACGGCCGCAGCGCCGTCAGGCGCTGCGCCAGCAGACAACGGCTGCAGCGCCGTCAGGCGCTGCGCCAGCAGACAACGGCCGCAGCGCCGTCAGGCGCTGCGCCGAAAGACATCGGAGAGGCCGGGGAGCGCCTCAGCGCGGCTCGACCAGCATATAGCCCGCCATCTCGAGGTGCAGCGCCGAGCAGAACTCGGTGCAGTAGAAGGGGAACACCCCGGCTCGATGGGCCTTGAAGGAGATGTTGCAGTGCTTGCCGGGCTCCAAGCTGACGTTGACGTCCTGGCCGCCCATGGCGAAGCCGTGCGTCGCGTCCGTCGCTTGCTCGACGCTGGTGATGTGGAGGTGGACCATGTCGCCTTCCTTCACCCGGATGATGTCCGGCTTGAAGTGACTGCGGATCGCGGTCATGTAGACGTGGACACCATCCGCCTGGCGCTCGATGCGCTGCTGGCCATCGGCCACGGCGTGCGGATCGACCTTGCCCAGGATCGGCTCCATGCCGCTCGGCTTGAAGGTCTCGATGGGCTTCAGCTTGTCGGCCTTGATTATTTGCGCGTTGTGCGGCTCGCCGAGCGGGAGCGGCATGTCGTAGAGCAGGTTCATGCTGCTGCCGCCGATGTCCACGAGCTGGAAGTTCTGCGGGAGCAGCGGGCCCACCGGCGCGAAGCGGTCGAGCGACCACTTGTTCATCGCGATCAGGTACTTGCCGTCGGGATCGACGGTGTCGCCCTCGGCCGCGACGAGGTGGCCGATGTTGTAGTGCGTGTCGATCTTCTCGACGACCTTGAGATCGGCGAGCGACCACTTCGCGACGACGGTCTCGATGAACACCGAGGTGTACGCGAAGCCCTTGTCGTCGAACACCGTGTGCAGCGGCCCGAGGCCGATCTTGCACTGCCCCTTGATCGACTTCTGGAAGTCGAGGATCGGGACGCCGTAGGGGTCCTCGCCGACGAACTGCTTGGCCTCGATCTGCGCCGCGATCTTCTGCGTGTCGTACACCGTGGTGTGCGTGTCGAGCTTGCCGCCGACCACGATGCCCGTGCCGTCGGGGGTCACGTCGTTGCCGTGCGGGCTCTTCGGCTCGGGAACGAACGCGAGCAGGTTCTCGGCGATCGCGGTCTTCAACGAGATCGTGCGCATCCCCGCGATGGTCTCGGTCTTCCCGGCCTTCGCGACGGCCTCGGCCTTCCTCCAGTTGATGCAGTGGAGGTAGTCCATGTCGTTCTGCGAGGAGCCCGACTCGAGCGGCGGCTTGCCCTCGAGGGTCCCGCCATAGGCGCGCTCGGTGTTGATCGAGTTGCAGAACACCCAGCCGTCGCTGACCTTCTTGCCGCAGTCGGCGAGGTCCTGCATGTACGGCGGGAGCTCGATGGCGAACGACGCCGCCGTGTCGATGCGGCCACGCTCGCGGTCGAAGCGCCAGAAGATCATCGCCCCGCGGTACTTGTCGTTGTACTCCTCGATGGGCGCGTAGGCGCCGCCGAGCGGCGCGGGGTACTGCGAGGTCTCGATGACGTAATCGGTGTTCGGCGTCACGAAGCAGGCGCCGTGCTCGGACTGGATGAGCTCGGTGCCGACGATCTGCTTCGTCACGAAGTCGGAGAGGTCCACCACGCCGATGCGCGGGTTGGCCTTGTCGTTGACGAAGATGTACTTGCCGTCGTACGAGCCGTTGGTCTCGCTGAGCGCCGGATGGTGCATGTCGGCCCAGGTGAAGCGATTCTCACCGTCCTTCACGCTGCCGAGGAGCTCGATCGTCGCGTCGTCGTAGCCGAAGCCCTGCCACGGCTCGGTGGTGAAGACGCCGACGTACTTCAAGATCCTCATGCTCGGCACACCGATCACGATGAGGTTCCCTCCGTGACCGCCCGAGGCGAAGCAGTAGTACTCGTCGTGCTTGCCGGTGGGCGTGTAGGTCTTCAGCGCCGCGATGACGTCCTGCTCACTCAGGCCGCGCTCGTTCATCAGGCCGACGACCGAGGCGTCGTCGCCTCCGTTGCCGGACTCCGATCGATTGCCGCACGCGGCGACCAGTAGGCCGAGCAGCGCTGCAGCCGTACCAACTTGGATCCTCATGACCGTTCCTCTTCGTTGAGGGGCCCCTGACGGCGGGGCCCCGATCCAGCGAGACCGAATGTGCGCTTCTCAGCCCTTGCCGTTGAAGGCGCGGATGATCTTCACGAGCTCCACCAGCACCTGCGGCTGATCCTTCAGCAGCGGGTGGGCAGGCATGTTCGCGCTCTTCCCCACGGCGGCGCCGCCGTAGACGATGGCCTTCGTGATGCTCTCGTCGGTGACGCTCTTCTGCCACTCGACATCGGTGAAGGTGCGCGGCTTGGGATCGAGCGCCGCGGCACCCGGCCCGTCGCCCTTACCTCCGGCGCCGTGGCAGGTGAGGCAGACCGTGTCGTACTGGTTGCGCGCCCGCTTCGTCGCCTCCTCGGGCGAGATCTGCGCGGACTTCGCCGCCGGCTTCGACCCACCGGACCTGGGGGCCGGGGCGTCCGAGCCGCTGCAAGCGACCAGCCCCGCGAGCGCGAGCAACGCGCTGAGGCCGAGAACTGCCAGACCTTGTTGGGGAGCGATTCCGATCACGATCGACCTTCCTGCCTTGCGGCGTCTCCGAAGTGCTGTGCGGGATGGTAGGGACTCGGCGGGCCGCCGATCCTCCGCGCCTGAGCGTAGCCTTGACGTTCGTCAAAGGCGGCGCGCTCATCCCGTCTATAGGGTCGCCGATCGCAGCCCCATCTCAAGGCGCGAATTCTGCCTGCTGCCAATGGTCGCGGGCCCTGCAGGCTCCCGAGAGGGAGATGGAGTAAGGCCTCAGCCGCGCGCGTCGTCGCGCGGCGGCCCCAAGTGCTTCTCGAGCCACGGGGCGCAGCGCACGCCCAGCAACGCTCCGCCGAGGACCCCGAGCGGCAGCGTATAGAGCGCGAGCAGCGGTCCTTGGTTCGACGCGGGCGTCATCCACATCGGGAGATAGCAGCCAGCCGAGCAGCTCGCGACGCCGCAGAGAACCGCACCGATACCGCCCCAACGCAGGTACATGACGCAGCCTCGCTCTGGATCCTCGGCCCCGGCCCCCGCGCGCTCAGCGAGCCTCGAGCAAGCGCAGCTCCGCGATGGCGTGCGACGCGAGCTCCTGGTCCTCGACGCCCAGCACTTCGCGCAGCAGCGCGTGGTACACGGCGCGGAAGTCGATCGTGTAGCGCAGATCGCCGTCGTCGAGGTCTTCGAGCGATGGCTGCGCCGAGCGGAATCCGCCGC
This sequence comes from Planctomycetota bacterium, assembly GCA_016719295.1. Taxonomy (GTDB): domain Bacteria; phylum Planctomycetota; class UBA1135; order UBA1135; family JADKAF01; genus JADKAF01. The sequence goes on along the minus strand of JADKAF010000001.1, from coordinate 6,919,057 downwards.
GCACGGCGCCGCCGAGCAGCAGCGCGAGCCCGCCCGCGCCGTGATCCGTGCCGAGCGAGCCGTTCTCGCGCACGCGCCGGCCGAACTCCGAGAAGACGAAGATCGTCGTGCGCTCGTAGAGACCGCCGCGGCGGAGCTCGCTCACGAAGGAGCGCAGCGCCTCGCCGAGCTCGCCGAGCAGCGCGCCATGCGTATCGGCTTGGCGCGCATGCGTGTCGTAGCCCGCTTGCGCGACATGGAGCACGCGCGCGCCGAGGTCCGCGCGCAGCAGCCGGGCGACGCCTTGCAGGTCCTGCGCGAGGCGCGAGCCCTGGCGCTCTTTGTTCGCGGGTAGCGCGCGCAAGCGCTCGCGTGCGGCGAGCCAGGCAGCCAGCGAGCGCGCCGCCGGATCATCGCCCTGACCCATTGCGCGCAAGAGCTCGAGGGAATGCCCATCGAGCTCGAGATCGCCGACGAGCTGATCGACCTCGCTCGCGCAGGCGCTCTGCGCTTCGCGCGCGAGCAGCGAGAGCGGCAAGCGCGTCGAGCCGAGGGAACACGCGAGCGGCCCGCTCGCTCCTCCCGCAACGAGCTGATCCAAGGCGCGCCCGAGCCAGCCGCTGCCGAGGTCTACCCTCTCGGGCCGCGCGCTCTCCCAGATGTCCATCGAGCGGAAGTGCGAGCGATCGGGCTGCGGGTAGCCGATGCCGGGGAAGAGCGCGAGACGGCCAGCATCCCAGAGCTCGCGCAGCGACGAGAGGCGCTCGTGCAGCGCCCACGCCTCGTCCAAGGGAACACCGCCGCGCTGCGCGATCTTCGGCCGTGCGCGCCGATAGGCGTCGTTCTCGCGCGGGAAGAGCGTGCTCAGAGCATCGTTGCCGCCTTCCAGTTTCACGAGGACCAAGCGGCGCTCGCCCGGAGCTGCGACCTGCGCGGCACTTGCGAAGAGCCCGCTCGGGAGCGCCGCGCTCGCGGCGAGCGCGCCCGCGCCATGCAAGAAACTCCGACGCGTCAAGCGGTGATCGAAGGGCTGCGAGAGCTGCGAGTTCATGAACGGTCCTCCGTCGATCAGCAGCGTTGGTAGAGCGGGTGCACGAGCAAGGCGAACCACACGTCGCGCGAACGCCCGTTCTCCAGCGCGGCGTGCAGCGCGGCGCGCGATGCGGGCTCCACACCGAAGAGCGCCAAGCGCTCCAGCATCTCGTCGAGGGCGCGCGGTCGATCCCCGCGCGCTTCGAGCTCGTCCGCGGCGGAGGAGGAGAAGCGCGCGCGCGCAGCCATCGCCGCCCCCGTGACCCAGCTCGCCCCGCCGGGCCAGCCGCCGACGTTCGGCGGCAGGAAGAGCGCTTGCCCCATCGCGGCGCAGTGCTCCGCGAGCTGCAGCGGCTTCAAGCTCTTCAGCTCGAGCTGCCGCACGGCGCCGATCACGTACTCCACCGGCGACTTCCAGAGCGCGCGCCGATTCGCCGCGCTCCAGAACTCCTCGCGCGCGAGCTCGCCGAGGAGGAAGCGCCGCACGTCGAGCTCGAGGGAACGGAAGCGCTCGGCCGCGGCCTCCAGCGCCGCGTCGTCCGTCGCGGGCACGACGAAGGTCGCGCGGAGCTTCCTCGCGAGGAAGCGCGCGCACGCGGAGTGCCGCGTCGCGAGCGAGACCAGCGCGCGCGGCGTGAACGGCGCTTCCTCGCCGAGGATCCTCTTCGCGCCGCGGTCGTGCTCGTTCCAGCGTACCTCTCCCACCTCGCGCTTCACGCGCAGGCCGCTCAGCGCACGCGCGGCCTCGCGCACATCGCGCTCCTCGTAGGCGCCGCGCCCCAGGGCGAAGAGCTCGAAGAGCTCGCGCGCCAGGTTCTCGTTCGGGCGCTCCTTGGTGTTCTCCGGCGCGTCGAGCCAAACCAGCAGCGCCGGGTCCTCGAGCATCGCTTCCAAGAGCGGCGGAAAGCGCCCGGCGCCGTGCGCGAGGAAGCGCCGGTGCTGATGCAGCATCTTCCGGGGGTCCTGCACCTTCGCATCCGAGGTCGCGAAGTGCCCGTGCCAGAAGAGCGAGAGGCGCTCGCTCCACGCGGGAGAGGCCGCGCGACAGCGCGCGAGCCACCACGCCTGCAGGCGCTCGATCGAAGGCTGGTCCTCGAGGAAGCGCGCTCCCTCCAGCAGCCGCGCGTGCTCGCTCGTCGCGCCGTCGCCGGAGTCCGCCACCGCGAGCGCGCGCTCGATGGCCTCCGCGCGCTCGAGCCCGATCCAGCGCGCGCGCTCCGCGGGGGCAGCCTCGAAGCCGACGCGGCGCAGGAGATGCGCGGCGTCGGCGTCGCTCAGCGTGGCGCGGCTCATCGCGTACCCCCGACGAGCTCGAGCTCGAACGCGAGCTCTACTCGTGCGCGCTCGTCGTCGAGGCGCAGGGAGAAGCGGAGCTGCTGCAGCGCGCGCGCGATCGCGAGCAGCGCCTCGATCTTCGTCTCGGCTCGCTCGAGCTCCTCGCCTTCGTCGAGCGCGCGCGCGAAGACCAGCGCCTCGCGATTCGCCTCCAGCAGCCGCGCCAGCGCGGGCCCCTCGAGCGCGAGCAGATCGCCGGCAAATCGCGGCGGAGCTTGTGCGGCGTCGCCCTCGTGCGGGACCGCGCGCAGCACCTGCAGCGCCGCATCGAGGGCCTGCTGCGAGGTCGCCAAGACCGCCACGTGCGCGCAGCGGGCGAACGCGGGCGACAAGTTCCCCTCGACGCGCGCAAGCTCGGGTGCCTCGTCCTCCCAGCGCGCGCGCACGACGCGGAAGCCGTGCTCCTCGCCGGCGCTGGACTTCAGCGTCGAGAAGCCGCGCTTCACGCGCTCGGCGTTCGAGATGCCGAGCAGCGTGCGGAAAGAGCGCTCGAAGACCTCGCCGCGCTCGGCTTCGGCGAGGCCGATCACCAGCGCGGCCGCGGGATAGCGATGCGCGGGCGCCGCGGCACCTTCGAAGCGCGGCTCGACGAAGAGCAGCTCGAGCGGTCCTTCGACATCGGCCAGCGCGTCGGCGAAGTCCTCGCCCTTCAGCAAGAGCGCCAGGAGCTGCTCCAGGTCGCGGATGCCGGCGCGGCCCGCTTCGCTCCAGCGTGCGTCCTTCTCGCGCCACCAGCGCGCCCAGTCTCGCTGCAGGCGCACGCGACCGAGATAGCCTGCCGCTCGCTCGAAGCTCGGCACGGCGATCGCCGGCGTCGGCGGCGCGCCGAGCGCGCGCCAATAGGGCTCGAGCTCGCGCGTGTCGCCCGCGAGCACTTCGCCGCGCAGCGTCGCGAGGTCTGCGCTCCAGGAGAGCTCGACGCGCAGCGGCCGCGCCGAGAGCAGCGGCGCGAGATAGCTGCCGAAGAGCAGGTTCGCCATCGGCTGGCGCAAAGTCTCGGGCAGCGCGACGACGCCATCGGAGCGCCGCACGAGCGCGCCGTCGATCCACAGCGTCGCGCCCGCGGCGGGCGGCGGGTCCACGTCGCTCGTGCTCCGCGGCGGGGCCTCGAGGCCGCGGCGATACGCGCGCTCGACCAGCTCGCGGCGCGGCGCGACGAGGAAGTGCGGCCCCGCGCGTACGAGATGGAGCTGGGGTCCCACCGACCAACCCGGTGCGTCGCCGCAGCGGAACGCCTCGAGCTTGGGCGTGCCGGGCCAGAGGCGCAGCTCGCGATCGATCTCGAGCAGCGTCCGCGCGACGAGGCGCGGATCGCGCGGCGCGAGCTCGACCAGCCACTCGTCGACGCCCTCGATCCAGTAGAGCGAGCGCGCGCCGAGGAGCTCGCCGAGCGCGGCCAAGCTGCTCTGCCCACTGGCGCGGGAGAGCGCTCGTTGCAGCGGCGCGAGCTTGGCGATGCCGGCACCTTCATCGGGCGAGAGCTCGAGCACGGCGCTCCAGACCGAGGACCACGCAGCACTGCCGGCGAGTCCACGCGCGAGCGCGGGGCCATCGCGCAGCTCTAGCACGAGCCAGGGCTGCCGGGGCAAGTGCGGGCTCGCGGGAGGATCATCCGCTCGCAACGGGGCGGCGCAGAGCGCGACCGCGAAGGGCGCGAGCGCGCGGGAACGGAGGAGCTTCATGGGGCCGTGCCGGACGGGATCGGGCGCCGCAGGGCTGGACGCGATGCTAGCACGCTCTCGCGCGCGGCGCGCCGCTCCCGTAGCTTGCGCGCCCGCGACTCCCTAGAGCTCCTCCGCGATGAACCTCCGCTCGCCGCTCCGCGCCGCCGCCCCCGCGCTCTGCGCGTTCCTCCCCGCGTTCCTCCCGAGCTGCCGGGTGGGCCCGGAAGAGGTCGACACCGTGCCGACACCGCTCCGCGTCGAGCCGCATTCGTACGCGAACTTGGACAAGTGGAAGACGCGCCACTTGGAGCTCGACCTCGCCGTCGACTTCGGGCAACGCGAGCTCGAGGGCTTCGCCACGCTGACGATCGAAGCGCAGCGCGCCGACGCCGAGCCCTTGCTCGTGCTCGACACGCGCGCGCTGGAGATCCTCGACGTCGCGTGTGCGACGCCGGCGGGCGAGTTCGCTCCGGGGCTCTTCCGCCTCGGGCGCACCGACGCGATCCTCGGCACGCCGCTCTACGTCGACCTGCCGCGCGGCGTCCTGCGCGTGCGCGTGCACTACCGCACGAGCCCCGGCGCCTCCGGCCTGCAGTGGCTCGAGCCCTCGCAGACCGCGGGCGGCGCGCAGCCGTTCCTCTTCTCGCAGTCGCAAGCGATCCACGCGCGCTCGTGGATCCCCTGCCAGGACTCACCCGCGGTGCGCGCGACCTACGCCGCGGAAGTCGCGACCCCGCTGGGCCTGCGCGCGGTGATGTCCGCCGAGCAGCTCGGCTTCGACGAGACGAAGCAGCGCTGGACCTTCCGCATGCCGCAGGAGATCCCGAGCTATCTCATCGCGATCGCGGTGGGCGAGCTCGAGTTCCGCGCTCTCGGCGAACGCAGCGGCGTCTACGCCGAGCCGAGCGTGCTCGAGCGCGCCGCGAGCGAGCTCGTCGACACCGAGGCGATGATCGCCGCCGTGGAGCGGCTCTACGGCCCCTATCGCTGGGGCCGCTACGACTTGCTGGTGCTCCCGCCCTCCTTCCCCTTCGGCGGCATGGAGAACCCGCGCCTCACCTTCGCGACGCCGACGATCCTGGCCGGCGACAAGTCGCTGGTGGCGCTCATCGCGCACGAGCTCGCGCACTCCTGGTCGGGAAACCTCGTCACCAACGCGAGCTGGAACGACTTCTGGCTGAACGAAGGCTTCACCGTGTACTTGGAGCAGCGCATCATCGAGGCCGTCTACGGCCCAGAGCGCAGCGCGATGGAGACCGCGCTCGGCATGCGCTCGCTGCGCGAGACCGTCGCGAGCATGACGTCGACGCCCGAGGACACGCGCCTCCAGCTCTCGCTCGACGGCCGCGACCCCGATGACGGCATGACCGACATCGCCTACGAGAAAGGTGCCGCCTTCCTGCGCCGCCTGGAGGAGCTCGTCGGCCGGCAGGACTTCGATCGCTTCCTGCGCGAGTGGTTCGACGAGCACGCCTTCCAGAGCGTGAACACCGCGACCTTCGAGGCCTTCCTCGACGAGCGCCTCTTCCGCCATCGCCGCGCGCGGAACGGCGCCGTCGACGTCGCCGCGTGGATCCACGGCACGGGTCTGCCCGAAGACGCGCCGACGCCGCGCTCCGCGCGCCTGGAGGAGCTCGAGCGCGCCGCGGCATCCTTCGCCGCCGGCAAGCTCGCCGCGAGCGATCTCGCTCTCGATCCCTCCCAGGCGCTGGAGCTCTTGGTCTTCCTGCGCGCGCTCCCTCCGAGGACCGACTCGACGCTCCTCGCCGCCCTCGACCAGCGCTTCTCACTCACGAGCACCGGCAACAACGAGATCCTCGCGACCTGGCTCGAGCTCTCGATCCGCGCGCCCTATCCGCCGGCCGCGGAAGCGCTGGAGCGCTTCCTCACCACGCAGGGGCGGCGCAAGTACCTGAAGCCGCTCTACGCGGCGCTCGCCGAGACGCCGGAAGGGCTCGAGCGCGCGCGGGCGATCTACGCGCAGGCGAAGCCGCTCTATCACGGGATCGCGCGAGGGACGATCGAGGGGCTGCTCGGGCTCTGAGTTCGCCTGCGATCGGCCCTGCCAAAGCTAGCTCAAGTGCGCGGCCGTGGAGTCACTCGATCCCACGCATCATCATCCACGGCGAGAGACTCCCACTGCATCCGACCGTCGGCCCCGCGGAATCCCGCGCAGATCCAAGGTCGCCTACGCAGGATCCACCGCACCCGATACGAACGTCGACACTTGATCAGCCGGAGATAGAGCTCGACGGTCTCGCTCGGCACAACGAATCCCGGCTGCTGCCATTCGCTCGGCAACCGACGAAAGCGAATGCGATCGCCGACCTGCAAGCTGCGCCAGCCGCCCATGGGGATCTACCTGCCGTAGAGCAGAAGCACTCCGAGCGCCACTAGCCGCCCCAGACGAACCGCACCGGAATCTCGATCTCCGGATGCAAGCTCCGATGCACCGGGCACGACAGCCCCGCCTTCTCGAGCATCGTGCGCTGCTTCTCGTCGAAGTGCCCCGGCACGTGGATCTCGACCTCGAGCTTGCCGATCCGGCGCTCGGGGGTCGCGACCATGTGCTTCTTCACCGTCGCGCGCGCGCCGCGGAGGTCCCAGCCCTGGCGCTCGGCGAGGATGCCCATGATCGTCAGCATGCAGGTGCCGAGGCCGGTGGCGACGAGGTCGCTCGGGGAGAAGGACTCGCCCTTGCCCTGGTTGTCGACGGGCGGATCGGTGATCAGCGTGGTGCCGGAGGGACCGTGCACGGCGCGCGTGCGCAGCGCGCCTTCGTAGGTGATGTCGATCGAGACCACGTCGAACCTCGGGTAGAAGGGAGCGGCGAGCATCGCACGAGCACGAGCGCGCGGCCAGGATGCGCTCGCCTCTCACCACCCGCGAGCGCTGCCCATGTCCCGAGCACATCACCTCGCGCACGCGCTGCTCCCTCTGCTCCTCGTCGCTTGCGCTGCGCCTACGAGGGAGGCTCCGCTCGACGCGCTCGAGCCCGATCTCCGCGCCGGCGTCGATGCCGCGAGCTCCCTGCCGCGGCGCGCGACGCATCGCGCGAGCGGCGTCGTGCTACGTCTCGTGCCCGCCACCGCGACGGAACCGGCGTTCGACCTCGCCGAGACCGAGCTCACGGTCGCGAGCTGGAGGCGCTTCGTGGACGCGGGCGGCTATCGCAGCGATGCGGAGCGCTGCGTCCCCGACGATCGCTTCACCGTGGGTGCCTTCTCCGCCGTGGCCTCGGGGAACCGCGAGGGGAGCGAGGAGGCCAGCTGGCAGCGCATCTGTCCGCTGCTCGGCACCGAAGCGCTGCGCGACGATCTCCCCGCGCTCTATCGATCGGGGGCCGATGCCGAGGCGTATGCCGCGCACTACGGCCTCCGCCTCCCCACCGCGGCCGAATGGGAGCGCGCGGCGCGCGCGGGCGCCGCGACGCGCTTCGCGTGGGGCGACGACCCCGCGGGCGCGCGCGCGTTCGCGAACCTGCAGGATCGCGCGGGAGCCCGGCGCTTCCCCGACTTCAACGTGCCGCTCGCGTGCGACGACGGCTTCGCGCTCGTGGCTCCCGTCGCGAGCAAGCAGCCGAATTCACTCGGCTTCTTCGATCTCGTCGGCAACGTCGAGGAGTGCTGCGTGGCCGAGGGCCGAAGTCTTGACGAGGACGAACCACGCAACGCGCTGACCGGCGGTTCGAGCGTCTCCGATGCGGAGGGCGCAGCGCCGACCCATCGCGCGAGCTTGGCGCGCCACTCGCAGAGAGACTTCCTCGGGTGGCAACCCGCCCTGTCGATCGCCACCCTTGCATCAGCGCAACCCTTGCGGGCCTTCGCCCCAGCCCCGCGATCTAGCTGGTGCAACGGTTGAGGCCGTCGGCATGATCGCCGGCTCAGCGGCTCACGCCGCTCCGGCCGGAATCGTCGATGCGAGATCGGTACGCGAACCCAAGACGCGCGCGGACCTTCGGACGCGTGTACCGCGACGACCGCTCCGCCAGCCCTCCGGCGAAGCAAGCGACGTGAACGACGCGCGACGCTCCGCGTTTCTCGCTGGCGTCGTTCGCGCGTCGGCTCTCGAACTCCATCGACGTGGACCACGCGCGTCGGGCGCGGCGCTTGCTTCGCCGGAGGGCCGGGCGCAGCGCATGCGCGGTCTTGCATTCGCTCGCCTCTCGCTCCTCGCACCTTGCTTCCACGAGCGCGCCTAGCCGCTCTGCTGCGCAGCGAGATCGAGCAGTCCTTGGGTTCGGAACTTGACTCGAGAACATCGACTTTCGCGGCCCAAGGCCTCTAGCGGAACCCGCCGATCCTCGTCTCGATGCCGTTGCTGATCTGGAGCGTCGGGAAGGGCGTCACGACGAAGCACTGCGTGTAGAAGCTGAGCCCGGCGAGGCTGCGATCGAAGGGGATCAGGATGGGCACGCTGCCGCGCCCGAGGGCATCGGTGCTGAAGCTCAGGAAGCTGATCATGTCCGTGTAGAGCGAGCAGCCGGACATGTTCGGCACCGCGAACGGCAGCGGGATGCCGAGCCAGCTCGTGTTGGAGAAGCCGATCGCCAGAGAGCCGAAAGAGCTCCCCACGGCCCACTCCACGTCGAAGCTCGCCCACTCGTTGTAGAAGGGGCCGCAAGGCGTGCGCGAGCTGCTCGCGACATGCCGATATCGGCCTGCACCGAACGGCCCGCAGCTCTGCCCGTAGGACGTGAACCCGCCGCAGACGGGTACCTGATACGCCATCACCAGCTGATGCGCGTCGCGCGCGACCCAGTCGAGGGAGATCGGGCCGGGGGGCTGCGGCACGCCGTCGACGATCCACCGATCGAAGAGCGCGCCGTTGTGGACGATGTTGGCGGTGATGCGGAACGGCGCGCCGTCCTGATAGACGATCGTCGCGCTCGCGGTCCCGCCCGAGCGGCCGAGGTCATCGCTCGGTGCCAGGAAGAACACGGCTCCGCTCGTCGGCGTCGAGGTCACCGTGAGCGTGTGGCGCACGCGCTCGTAGCCGGCGGTGAAGAAGGAGCCGTTCGCGCCGAGCAGGTTCGTCACGACGAGATCGCGAGCGGCGATCGGCTGCGAGACACCGTTCCAGTACCAGCGCTCGAAGTCGTAGCGGACGCCGCCCGAGGTCGCCTGCGCAGGCGCGCTCAGCGTGAAGCCCTGCTCCGGCGAGTAGGTGCGGGCGAAGGGTGTATTGCCGCTCTGCGCGCCGTTGCGATCCGGGACGTCGACGGCGATCGGCACCCCCGTCGGCGGCCACGAGTCGATCGAGACCGTGGCCGGCGCCGGCAGGTCGTTCTGCCGACCGAACCACGTATAGCGCGGCACGCTGTTGCCGGCGGCATCGAGCGCATGGCCCGTGCCGACGTAGCTGTTCGCATGGAGCGGGTGGCGTGCGGCGGAGGCCGAAGCACTCCAGGCATTGGCGACTGGTCCGCGCGCGCCGAGCGCGAGGAGCACGTTGGTGAGCGGGCCCCAGCCCGATTGCGCATCGACGACCCACGCGATCGAGCTCGGGTGGTAGCCGCCGCCGCCCAACGCCATCGTGCCGCCGACGTCGCCGCGCGCGTTCACCGCGACGCTGGGGTAAGCGAACGCGATGCTCGGGTTCCACACCGAGGCCTCGCCCGCGAGCGCATAGCCCGCGCTGGGATAGAAGCCGACGATACGCACGAAGGGCATGGCGAAGGGTCCGCCAGCGTTGCTGCCCCACAGGAAGGAGAGCGCGCCGCTCGCGAAGTAAGCGCCGAGGATGCGATGGTCGTCCGCGCCGAGCCAATCGCGGCCGTCCGGTCCCGGAGCGGTCGAGGTCCCCGTGTACCACGCCGAGATCGGCTGATCCGAAACCGTTGGCGCCGTGCTCGTGGTCGCATCGTCCCAGGCGAAGATGCGGATCATGGGCGCACCGAACAGCGAGCTCGTGTGCGTGCCGTAGTACATCGTCGTCGTCGCGCCATCGCAGAGGCGCAGGCTCCCCGGCTCGCGAGCCGGCGTGGTCGCCACGGCGAAGGCGGCTGGGCGACCGGCCAGGAGATCCGCCAGGGCGAGTCGGATCACCGCGGTGCCGACGAAGCGACCGAGATCGTCATAGCGATTCATCGCCACGTAGAGCCACGAGCTCGAGCGCGCGATCTGCGGCGCATCGAACCATGTGCCGGAACCCAGCCCGAAGAACGACGGCACCAGGTCGTAGTAATGAAACTGCAGCGTGCGCAGGTTCGAACGCCCGCGCGACACGACGATGCGGACGGCATTCGACTGCGTGATCGAGCTGTACGCGTACTGCAGCGACCAGATCATGGCGCCGGTCTGATCGTCGCCCTCGAGGAAGAGCGTGCTCTGGTTCCCCGCGAATCCTCCGTCCCGGGGCGACAACACCTGCGTGGGGTCGACATGCATCCAGCTCTGCCCCGACGACAGCGAGAGCGCCGCGAAGCGCTCGCCGGTCGCGAACGCCGTGTCGCGGAAGAGCGCCGCGGTGGGATTCGTGAGTTCCTGGATCGCGGCCCCGCTGGGCTGCACGGGGAAGTTGTCCTGCACCACCAGCCCGCCTCCGAGCGGCCCGGAGCCGCTGCCCCCCGGATCCGTCGGCGGCCCCGGCAGCAGATCGGGCGCGGCACCGGGGACGAGCGCGATCGCCGGCGCCTGCGCGCGGATCGGAGCGCCCACGGCGAGCGGCGCGCCGGCGGTCGGCGCGCTGCCGCCGAGCGCCCGACCGGCGACGGGCAGGATGCCTGCACTCGTCTCGATCTGCGCGGGAGTCGCCGAGGCCCCCTGGGCCAGGGCGGGCGCGCTGCAGAGGAGAGCGCTGAGGATCACCAGGGCTCCCGAGCGGAGCGAGAGCCGACGGTGGGACACGCAGGAACGCCATTGAGGTGAGTGGCTCATACCCGGAGCAGCGGGGAACGCGGCCGTGGCGAACACCGGAATCTCTCGCGCCCCCCGAGTTCGCTTCCGTTCGAGGCGCCGCTCGGAGGGGCATGCCGAAGTGCATGTACCTCCGGACGACCACCCACGGCGAGCCACTCGATTGCGTACGCCTCGGGGCCTTCGTTGAATGGAGGCGTGTCCGAGCCGATGCCGATCCCCTTGCTGCTCGAGCGCTGGCATGCCGGCGACGAGGCCGCGCTCTCCGAGCTCGTCGAGCGCGAGCTCCCGTGGCTGCGCCAGCACGTCGAGCGGCGGCTCGGCGACTTCCTCGGCCAGCGCGGCGAGGCGAGCGACTATCTGCACGACGCGCTGCTCGACTTCCTGCGCGACGGCCCGCGCTTCCAGGTGCGCGACGAGACCCAGCTCCGCGCCTTGCTCGGGCAGGTGATCGAGAACACGCTGCGCGACAAGCACGACTGGTTCCGCGCGAAGCGCCGCTCCCTGCGCGCGACGGTCGACCTGCCGGGCGACAGCGTGCTCGATCTGCAATCGGGCGCGGTGCACAGCAGCACGCCGAGCCGCTCCGCCGATCGCGACGAGCGCCGCGCGTGGGTGCGCTTGGCGCTCGAGCTGCTGGAGCCCGAGGATCGGAAGCTCATCCTCGCGCGCGACTACGAGGAGCGCTCGTTCCCCGAGATCGCCGCCGAGCTCGGGCTGCAGCCAGATGCGGCGCGCATGCGCTGGAACCGCGCCGTCGCGCGCCTCGGCCAAGTGCTGCTTCGGCTGCGCGCCGGAACGCTGTGATCGTCAGGCCAGCTCGCCGGAGCGAACTCGAGCTCGAAGCATGAGCCACGACCGTCCTCGCGAGGGCTTCGATCGGCTGGAGCGCGCGCTCGAGCTCTTCGTGGAGCACAGCGCCGCCGGCGCACCGGATCCGGAGACGCTTCTGCGGGAGAACCAGGACCTCGCCGATCTCCTGGAGCCCTTGCTCGCAGGCTCGGACGAGAGCCGGCCCGCGGTCGAGCTGGACGGCTCGCAACCGCCGGTGCTCGGCGAGTTCCGGCTGATCCGCGAGCTCGGCCGCGGCGGCATGGGCGTCGTCTACGAAGCGTGGCAGAGCTCGCTCGATCGCAAGGTCGCGCTGAAGGTGCTCGCCCCCGCCCTCGTCGCGAGCCCGAGCGCCGTCGCGCGCTTCCGTCGCGAGGCCGCGGCCATCGGCAAGCTGCGCCACGCGGGCATCGTCGAGATCTACAGCTTCGGCGGCGACGGGGAGCGCCATTGGTTCGCGATGGAGCTCGTCGAAGGCGAGCCGCTGCAGCGCCTCTCCGCGCGAGCCGGTGACCTCTCCTTCGCGGTGAACCTCGCGGTGCAGGTCCTCGAGGCGCTCTCGTGCGCTCATCGCGCGGGGATCGTGCATCGCGACGTGAAGCCGGGGAACGTGCTCGTGCGCCCCGACGGCACCGCCGTGCTCACCGACTTCGGCCTGGCGCTCGACACCGCGCTGCCGAGCGTCACGCGCGAAGGCAGCTTCCTCGGCACGCTCGAATACGCCGCGCCGGAGCAGATCCAGGGCCAGCCCGTCGATGAGCGCAGCGACCTGTGGTCCGTCGGCGTCGTGCTGCACGAGCTGCTCGCGGGCCAGCGTCCGTTCCAGCGCGAGACGCCGGCGTCGACGATGCAGGCGATCCTTCGCGAAGAGCCCCGGCCGCTGCGCCGCGCGCGGCCGAACGTGCCGCGCGATCTCGCGGCCATCGTCGATCGCGCGCTGCGGAAAGAGCCCGCGCGGCGCTATGCGTCGGCGGAGGAGTTCCTGCGCGATCTGCGCGCGTGGCAATCGGGTGGCATCGTGCAAGCGCGGCCTCCCGGAGCGCTGGAGCGAGCGGCGCGGTGGATGCGGCGCGAGCCGTGGCGCGCGACGGCGGTCGCGATCCTGCTCCTGACCCTGCCGATCCTCACCGGCGTCCTCGGCTATCTCGCGGCGAACGCGCCGCGCATCGCCGCGGCGGCCGAGGCCGAGCGCCGCGAGCAGCGCGAAGAAGCGCTCTCGGCGGCGTGGTTGGCACTCGCGGAAGAAGATGCGCCGCGCGGGCTCCGCGCGCTCGCGAGCTACGGCGACGCCTCCGCGGTCGACCTCGAGATCGCGGTCGCGCGCGCGGCTTTGATGCGCCTCGATGGCCAGCTCGAGCACGCGATCGCAGCGCTCGCGACCTTCGCCGATCAGCCCGCGGCGCAGTGGATCCTCGCGATGCTGCGCGGCGAGAGCTCCACGGCGGACGACGGAGCCGCGCCCGCGCCGGCTGCGGAGACGGCGCGCTCGGCGGTCGAGCACTTCGTCGCGGGCATGCTGAGCTACGAGCGCGCTCGCGAGAGCTCAGCACCCTTGCCGCTCTACCGCGCCGCGATGCGATCGTTCACTCACGCGGTCGCGCAATCCGCGACGCCGCGAGCGCACTACCTGCTCTGGTGGATGATCACGGCCTCGCGCAGCGAGGACGCGAGCGCGTTCGATCTGGCGTTCCGCGCCTACGAGCGCCATTTCCCTGGAAGCTCGGGCCTCCGCTCCGCGGCGCTCTATTGCGCGAGCAGCGTGCCCATAGAGCAGGGTCTGGAGCTGGTGCAGGGCCTCGACTTCGAGAGCGATCCGCGGCGCACCTTCTCTCTCGCCCAGCTGCTCGAGCGCGCGGGTCGCACCGAGGAGAGCGAGAGCGCCTACCGACGCGGCCTCGAGCGGTCCCCGCGCAACACGAATGCGCGGATGAACCTCGCGCACCTCCTCATCCGCACGCGCCGTCTCGAGGAGGCCGAAGCGCTGCTGCTGCCCGCACTCGAGCACGAGCCGCGGAACGCGCGGCTCTGGCTGACCATCGGCAGCTACCGCCAGATGCGCGGCGAGACGAGCGGCGCACGAGAGGCGCTCGAGCAGGCGATCGAGCTCGATCCCCGTGCCTGGAGCGCGCATTTCAATCTAGGTCTCCTGCTCTACGACGCGGGCGAGACCGAGCTCGCGCTCGCCTCGTTCCAACTCGCAGGGGAGCTCGACCCCACGCAGGTCGCCGTGCAGGCCAACGTCGCGCGCGCGCTGCGGAAGCTCGGCCGCTACGCGGAAGCGGTGATCGCGGGGCTGCGATCGATCCAGTGCGCACCGCACGACGCGGCGACCTACACGATGACCGCCAAGGACCTCGTGCGGGTCGGGCTCCACGAGGCCGCGCTCCAGCTCGCGCAGCGCGGGACCGCGCTCCCGAACGCCGCGTCCTCGGACTGGGTGCGCTTGACCGAGATCCTCATCGAGACGCCAGAGGGGGATCCCTCGAGAGCCATGGCAGCGGCGCAGCGCGCGCTCGAGCTCGCAGGGACGGACGATGCCGCCGCGCAGTTCACTCGGGCGCGAGCCGAGGCCGCGTGCGGGAAGAGCGCCGAGGCCATCGCGCGGCTCGAGAGCTTGCTCCAGCGCAAGACGGGGCTCAGCGCGGGTCTGCGGCGCCAAGCCGAGTTGGCGCTCGAGAAGTTCCGGGCAGGGAACTGAGCTCGGGGCACGAGCGCGGTAGTTCGAGACGAACGCCGAGCGGCTCTCGCTGGCGCGCAAGCTTCCAAGGCGAAGCTCCGCTCCCGACTCGACACCGCTGGGCTCCCGCGGAGAAGCTATCGAAGTTCGTCGTCGGAACGAGTTCACTCAGGCGCGCCCGCAGCGAAGACGACTGGAGCCTCCGCGACCTGAGCGACGAGGAGCTCGCGCTGGCATGGGACCTCTGGTTCGATCTCGCGCAGGCCACGAACGACTTCGACCCGCCGCAGACCCACGGGGTGTTCCAGCGGTGTCAGGTCTCGAGCGATATGCCGACGGAAGCTCCTCCGGCGCCGCCGCATCCAAACTCGCGATGACGAAGAATCGCTTCCAGGACCTCGAGGACGCACACGCCTGCATCCACCTGGCGATCCAGTGCGAGCTCGGCGTCTCGCTCTCCACCGCTGAATGGGCGCGGATGCGGACGCCGCGCGAGCTGCTCGACGAGCTGGAACGCCGCGGCGTACTTCGCGGTGAGGCTCCGGCGCCGAAGCGCGAGGAGCTCGAAGCGGAGGTCCGCAGCGCGCTCGTCGCGGCGCTCGGGACGCGCGCCGAGGCGATCGACCGAACGGCATCCCTGCGAACGCTCTTCGCCGACGATCGCGCCTCGTGGGAGCGCCTCCATGAGCCATTGCGCCTCGAGCCTGTCCTGGAGCTGTCGCGTTGGATCCGGCTCTCTGCCACCGTGTTGCCAGCCGCCGTGCTGCTCGCGTTCCTCGGGGAACGACTCTCGCATGGCGCCGAAGGCGCGCAGATCCCGATCTACCCCGCCTTCGTCGGCGCCGCTCTCGCAGCGCTCCTCAGTCTCTGGATCGTCACGCGCAAGTGGGCCCATCGCGCGATCCCCGAGGCCACTCTAGACGCACTCGTCGATCGCTGCGTGCGCCGCGAGCTCGGCGATCCGCGCCACGGCTTCTCGCGGGCTCGAGCGCTCGCCTGGCTGCAGATCGTCGTCGAGGGATGCCGCAGCTCGAAGGCGCGCTCGTCGGCGGTCGCGACGCCGATCCGCGAAGATCAGTCGTTCCTCGAAGCGCTCGAGGCCTGACGGCCGCGCTTCGTGGTGCTCCGCTCCAACGACGATCCAGAGAACGCCGCTGCGGCTCCGAGCCGATCGTTCCACCCCGAGGGGCAAGAAGTCTCGGCTCGGCGCCGCAGCGTTCGAGCGAGCGAGTCCGCGTGAGCTACCGCGGCTCCCCGGTTCAGCCGATCGTGGCGCGCAGCGTGTTCGTCGTCACGAGCGGCAGCGCCGGGGCGCAGCCGCCCGCCACGCCGAGCGTGATGCCCTGGAAGTACACGGAGCCGCCGACCAGGAACTGCAGGCAAGGCACGGTCCCCGTGAAGTTCGGACCGGGCAGGACCACGTCCAAGTTGTGCCCGAGGATGCAGCCCTGCGGGCAGAGCGGGACGCCCACGGGAAGGCTTCCGATGGCGACGAAGGTCGGACCGGTCGTCGGCGTCACCGAGAGGTTGAAGGAGAGCCCGAGGGAGGGCGTACCGGTCGTGGCGAGGTTCGCGCCGCCGCAGGCCGGGAAGATCGTCGACCACGTGCCAGCGCCCGGCGACGAGAAGCTGATGTTGACGCGGAAGTTGCCTCCGCGGCCGCTGTATCCGCCGACCCGCAGGTAGTAGAGCTGGTTCCCCAGCACCGGGAAGCTGACGCTCGAAGCCAAGTTGGCATTGCCGCAGAAGTCGTCGTTGCATGCGAGCGACGTGAGGCTCGCGCAGGTTCCGCTGAAGGCCTCCAGCGCGGAGTCGTAGTCGGTGGCGGTGCAAAGATCGACGACGACCTGCCCGGCGCAGGGGGCTCGATAGACGTACCAGAGGTCGCTGCCACCCGTCGCACAGGGCCAGGGGAACGAGGTCGTGGCCCCGGTGTTGTTGTAGAGCGCGCTCAAGCCCGAGCCGAGGCGGATCGCATTCGCGCAGTCGTCGTTCACGATGATCGTGATCTGCTTGCGCTCGGTGTCGACGCTGCAAGCGTTGGTCGCCGTCAGCGTCACGTTGTAAGCGCCCGGCGCGGGATAGGTGAACGAGGGGTTCTGCTGGATCGAATCGGGCAGGTTGTCGCCGTTGAGGTCCCAGGACCAAGCGATGGGAGTGCCGGTCGAGGTGTCGCTGAAGTCCATCGAGAGCGGAAGCGGACTGCCGACGAAGGCGAAGTCCGCGTCGATGAGGTTCTGCGGATCCGCAACGACGAAGGCACGCTCGCGGAGCGTGTTGGGAGGATTCACTCCGTCACTGGCCGTCAGCGTCACGTCGTAGCGCCCGCAGACGCTGTAGGTGAAGCTCGGGTTCTGCAGGTTCGAATCGATGATCCCGTCGCTGTTGAAGTCCCAGGACCAGGCGGTCACTCCACCGGGCGCCGTCGTGAACGAAGTGTCGGAGAAGCTCACGGCGAGCGGCGTGGGTCCGGAGGTGTTCACAGCCGTGAAGTCCGCGTAGGTGCCGGACGCGTTCACCGTGCGAAGGTTGCCGTTCCAAACGCGCGGCGTGAGGATGCTCCCGGTGAAGAGGCCGCTCACTCCAGCCCCGGCTGCGAAGCTCATGCAGGCGTTGGAGTAGGCCTGGTTGGTGGCCGTGCCGGCGGTGTGGCGCTGGTTCCAAGTCGGCGCATGAAGGCCGATGCCGTAGGTGCCGGCCAGCAGCACGATGGGATTGAGCAGCGTGATCGGCGAAGCGAAGTTCGCGCCCTGCGCGGAGCCGGCGCCGTTGTCCTGCCCGATCTGGGTCCAGGCGGACGGTGTCAGGAGCTGTCCGGCATAACCGTTCGGAGTCATCCAGACCGAGAGCGGGAGAGGCGTTCCGACCGTCGCGTTGGTGTTGACGTCGAAGCCGACGATCACGACGGGCGTGTTGACCGTCAGGTTGAAGACCATCGTTCCGCCGGCTGCCAGGTCTCGGTTCGAAGCGAAGAGGGTCGAGAGGTCGCAGGCTTGCGCCTGCACTTGCGCGGAGAACGCACCTGCGCTGAGCGCCGCCAGGGTGAGAGCGTAGAGGGAACGCATCGTTGGGATCCGGGGCAAGGGGAGAGCGACGATCGCAGCGCGTCGCCGCGAAAGGATCCAACGTGTGTTCGCCCGAGGGAAGGCGAGGCGCTGGACGCGAGCCGATCATAGCCGCGAGCCCCGTTCCGGTAGCCCTCGCCCATCTGGCGATCCGCGCTCTGCGCTCCCTGACACCCACCCAAGTCTGCGCTCGCGACACCGGACCCTCCGTCCTCGCGCCATCCGCATGTCGGCGCTAGGACGAGTCCGCCGCCATGGATTCGCGCGCGGCTCCTCCGTCCGCACTCGGCCGAGGAGCAGCTCTGGCGCATGCAGTAACGCAAACCACTCGAGGACAGCTCCTGCCATGCAACCTGGCAGAAGGGCTGCCTCGCCATGACGTCGAGGAAGACCTTCGCGCTTCGCGATCGTCGCTACGCTCGGATTCCGACCGTCCTAACGCTGCCCCCGAGAGGCTCACAGGCCAGAGCCGATCGGCGGACGTTGCCGGGCTTCGACGCATGGCATGCGAGCAGCGACCTTCCTCCTGCCCGCCGAGATCATCGGCAACGCGAGCCAAGGAGCCGCCTCCGTGCAGCGTGGAGGTCGCACCGAGTGCGGGACTCCATGGCTGCATGGCTTTGAGATCGCGAGCGATCGGTCGTCTCGTCGAGCGACCCGCGCAACGCAATCCGGAGTGGCTGCGGGCGTCGGAAGATGCTCTACTCGCCGCCATCGTCGCGCGCCGCGAGCTCGGAACCTACTCGCGCGCTCCGCTTCTTCGCAGCCGTCCGTCCACCACTCTCCGGTGACAGCCATGCCTACCAATCGCGGTGTCGTGTACGTCGGGCCCGGCAAGGTCGAGGTCCGCTCCATCGACTTCCCGAAGCTCGAGCTGAGAGACCAGAAGCGCAAGTGCCAGCACGGCGTCCTGCTGAAGGTCGTCTGCACCAACATCTGCGGCTCCGATCAGCACATGGTCCGCGGTCGCACGACCGCGCAGCCCGGCTTGGTCCTCGGCCACGAGATCACCGGCGAGGTGATCGAGTGCGGTCGCGACGTGGAGTTCATCAAGAAGGGCGACTTGGTCAGCGTGCCGTTCAACATCGCCTGCGGGCGCTGCGCGAACTGCAAGGAAGGCAAGACCGGCATCTGCCTGAGCGTCAACCCCGCGCGGCCCGGCGCCGCGTACGGCTACGTCGACATGGGCGGCTGGGTCGGCGGGCAGGCGGAGTACGTCATGGTGCCGTACGCCGACTTCAACCTGCTGAAGTTCCCCGATCGCGATCAGGCGATGAAGAAGATCAAGGACCTGACGCTGCTCTCGGACATCTTCCCCACCGGCTATCACGGTGCGGTGACGGCTGGCGTCGGCCCCGGCGCGACGGTCTACATCGCGGGCGCGGGCCCCGTCGGGCTCGCGTGCGCCGCCGCCTGCCACTTGCTCGGCGCAGCGGTCGTGATCGTCGGCGATCTGATCCCGGCGCGGCTCAAGCAAGCGCGCTCGTTCGGCTGCGAGACGGTGGACGTCTCGAAGAAGGCGAGCGTCAGCGAGCAGATCGATCAGATCCTCGGCATCCCCGAAGTCGACTGCGCGGTCGACTGCGTCGGCTTCGAAGCGCGCGGGCATGGCAAGGACGCCGCGGTCGAAGCACCCGCCACGGTCCTGAACTCGGTGATGACCGTGGTCAAGGCCGGCGGCAACATCGGCATCCCCGGCCTCTACGTGACGGGCGATCCTGGCGCGGTGGACGAAGCGGCCAAGGTCGGCAGCCTGTCGGTCCGCATCGGCCTCGGCTGGGCGAAGAGCTGCTCCTTCACCACGGGCCAATGCCCCGTCATGCGCTACCACCGCAAGCTCATGACCGCGATCCTCTACGACAAGATCAAGATCGCGAAGGCCGTCAACGTGCAGATGATCAGCCTCGACGAAGCGCCGAAGGGCTACCTCGACTTCGATCACGGCGCGGCGAAGAAGTTCGTGATCGATCCGCACCAGTCGGTGGCGTGAGAAGATCGGTGGCGTGAGCCGACGCTCGAGCAGCCTGCGGAAGTAGGGCTCCGAAGCGGGGAACGAGGCATCGGGCGTCCCGCCGAGGCGCAGGAATCAGCGCGGAAGCGGGTGTCTCCGCGAGGTTCCGGCAACCAAGGCGGGGCGAGCGAGTCGCGTCCTTCAGCCCGTAGGGCTTCTGCAACAGGCGGCGGGAGGATCCGCGCGCTCGAGCTCGTCCTCGACGCGGCGCTCCGCTGCGCGCTCCGGTCACACGACGGATTCAGCCGCCGGACCTGCTCGGGTACCGGCGCGCACTCAGCTAACACTCCACTCCCTTACGAGGAACGCTCATGGTCACGCTCCAGGAAGCACGCAAGGTCATCGCCGCCGCAGAGAAGAAGGCCGCCGAGATCGGACAGCCGATGAACATCGCCGTCGCGGATGCAGGTGGAAACCTCGTCGCGCACGTACGCATGGACGGGGCGTGGATGGGCAGCGTGGACATCTCCATCAAGAAGGCCTGGACCTCGCGGGCGTTCGACATCACGACGCAGGACCTGGCGAAGCACAGCCAGTCGGGCTCGCAGTTCTTCGGCATCCATGCGAGCAACGACGGGCGCGTGATGATCTTCGCCGGCGGGATCCCCCTGAAGCGCGGCGGCAAGGTCGTCGGCGCGATCGGCGTGAGCGGCGGCTCCGGGGATCAGGACCATGCCGTAGCGGAAGCCGGCGCAGCGGCGTTCTGAAGCGCCGCGCCGCGCCGCTCGGCGCGCTCGCGACCTGGTTTCGCATCGTCCGGGGCTTCCGCTCGCGCGTCGAGCTCGAGACGCGGCAGTCACCGGACGATCGATGGACAAGCGCGGCCTGATGCCGGAGGCGACGCCAGCGACTCGGCCGCCGCAGGTCTCGTCGGTCGCCAGCGACGCCGCTGCACCTCTGGCTCGCGTTCCCGCTCGTACGAAGCTCTCTATCCGACACCACCGGAGCGGCGCCGAGGATCCCACCCCTCAGCGCTTCGTCTCGCCCTGCGCGCCCTGCGCGCCGACATAGCCCAGCGCGCGGAGCGCGTCCTGCGTCGCCGAATCGGACGCGATCGAGGTGCCGGCGCCCCGCGGCACCGCGGCGAGCGCGCGCTCCAACGCCTCGCGCAACGCGGTGAGCCGCGCCGGCTCGCGTGCGGCGAGATCGAGCTTCTCCCTCGGATCGTCGGGCAGGAAGAAGAGCTGCGGGCGCTCCTCGGCGGAGAGCGGATGCACGAGCTTCCAGCCGTCGGGCGTCGTGAGCGCCACTCGTTCGCGGCCGTAGGCGATGGACTCCGAGAGATAGCTGCGCGGCGTCGCGCGTCCCACGAAGGGCAAGCAGCGACCTTGCACCGTGGACGGCACCGGTAGGTCGAGCAAGCGGCAGAGCGTCGGCAGCACGTCGATCGAGCCCACGGTGTCCGCCACGCGGCGTCCGCGCGGCAAGCCTGGGCCGCTGATCGCGAGGGGTACATGCGTCAGCGCGCGATGCAGGCTGTGGCCGTGGCCGTAGGAGATCGGCGCGCGATAGCCCGCTCGAGGATCGGTGTGGCCGCTCGCGAGGTCGACCTCGAAGTTCTCGAAGAAGTCCTCGCCGTGATCGGAGGTGTAGACCACGAAGCGCGCCTCCTGCGGGTGGAGCTCGGCCAAGCTCTTCAGGAAGCGGCCGATCTCGCGATCGACGTAGCGCTGCGAGGCGAGGTAGAGGCGCTTGCGTTGCTGCAGGAGATGCTGCCAGCGATAGGGCTCGAGATCGGGAGCGGGCCAGCGGCGTTCGCTCTCGTCCACGGGCGGCAGCACGCTCGGGAAGTAGAGCTCGAAGTCCTCGCGGCCGAAGTCGACACCGATCTGGTTCGGCTCGTGGAGATCGAGGAAGTGCAGCACGAGGAGATAGGGCTTCTCGCGCGGCAGCTCGGCGAGCGCTTGCAGGCCCCAGTCGACGACCGCACCGGCGGGAGCGTAGCGCAGCTCCGCGCGCTCGAAGTCGGCCTCGAGGCCGAAACGCACGAAGGGATTCGTGCCGCGGAGCAGCGTGGCATAGCCCTGCTCGCGCAGCAGCTTCGCCAGCGTCGGCAGCTCCTTGGCCACCGCGAGCGGCTCGCTCTGGCCAGGGCCGCCGAGGAAGCGCTGCTCGCCCTCGAGCCCGGCGCCGTGCGTGCGCGGCAGCGTTCCGGTGAAGAGCGAGGCCACGGAAGGCAGGGTCCACGGCGCCGCCGAGACGCAGTCCTCGTAGAGCACTCCTTCGCGCGCCAGCGCCGCGAAGTGCTCGCTGGTGCGCCCGTCGCCGCCGTAGGGGCCGAGGATGTCGGCGCGCAGCGTGTCGACGAGCAGCACGATCACGCTCGCGCCGGGCGTCGCGCGCAGCTCTTCCTCCGCGGTGTCCACGGCGTCCCGACGCGAATCCTCCGGCGCGGGAGCGCACGCGCCGAAGGCGATCGAGACGAGGGCCAGGAGCTGGAGCGCTTTCATCGGAGGGCAAGGCGGAGAGCGTGACGGGCTGCCGAGTGTATCGGCTCGCCGCGCTTCGGCCGAGGAGCACGCCGCGGCCCGGCAGACTGCAGAAGGAGCGCGTCGAGGCTGGAGACGCTGCATCGGGCGCCCCGCCGAGGCGCAGGAAGCGGCGCGAAAGCGAAGCTTCCGCGAGGTTCCGGCAACGAAGGCGGGGCGACCGAGGCGCGTTCGCCAACGAGAAGGGCCTCTTCCGCAGGCGGTCAGGCCAATCGCGCCTTGCATTCACCCTCGTACTCTCGAAGACTGCGCGCTCTGCGCACCGCCTCCCGCACCCCCGATCCCGCTTGAGCGACGCCTCCGCGACCGAGCCCGCATTCCACGTCTTCGAGACCGCCCCCTGCCGCGAGGACCAGGACCGAGCGCGAGCGATCGCGCGCGCCTTCGAGCAGGATCTCCGCGCGAGCCCCGCCGCCGCGCGCCGCGAGCGCAGAGCGGGCCTCCAGCTCGCGCTCGAGTGGTTCGTGCTGCTCGCCGTATCGCTGGTGCTGATCTATGGTCCCCTGCCGCTCCTCGCGAAGGCGCTGCTCCTCGTGCCGTGGTCGCTCTACGCCGCGCTCGCGTTCGACAACATCACGCACTACGCGAACCACTGGCCGCTCTTCGGCGTGCGCGCGCTCGATTCCCTCTGGCGCTGGAGCGGCGTCCTCGTCTTCTATCACCCGCTCGAGATCCGGGCGATCCACAACGACCACCACCGCGCCTACGCGCGCGCGGACAACGACGAGAAGATCTTCGGCGCGCGCGAGCGAGGAAAGTCCTTCGCGCTCTACCTGGTGCACGGCGCGCTCGGCGGCCTTCGATCCCTCGTGCCCTGGCGCGCGATGGACGCGAGCGTCGCGAACCTGCGCTCGAAGCGCCCGGACCAACATCGCGAGATCGTGCTCCAGCGCTGGACGAGCGCGCTCTTCTTCGCGGTGATCGTCTGGCTCGCACCTCTCGAGACGCTCGCCCTCTACGTCCCAGCGATCCTGCTCATGGGCTCGCTCGGCAGCTTGGTGATGAATCTCACCGATCACATCCCCGGCGACGCGCACCATCCCTTCCGCCTCGCGACCTATCTCCAGCCGAGCACGCGCGCGGAGCGCTTCTACGACGCGGTGAACCACCACACCGCCGCGACGCATCTCTCGCACCACCTCTACCCCAACGTGCATTGGGTGCATCTGCCGGCCCTGCAGGCGCGGTTGGCACCCATCTACGAGCGGCAGGCAGCGCCGCGCTCCCTGCTCCTGAACTCCACCCTGCTCGGCAATCCCCTCGCCTTCGCGAGCGTCCTCCGCGTCTTGCGCGAGCGGCGCTTCGAAGGCGCTGCGCCCTGAAGACTCCGTCCCTCTCCCGACTCCCCTGGAGGAATCCATGTCCATCGCACGCAAGCCCTTCGGCCTCCTGTGCACCTTCGCCCTCGCTTCGATGACTGGGCTGATCACTCCGGCCCACGCCGACAGCCTGATCTTCACCGGCTCGCTCGCCGCGGGAGATACGACCCAGACCGATCGACACACCCGCATCGGCGAGCCCAGCCGCTGTGGCGTCGTGAAGGCGTTCAGCGGCAATCAGATCACGGGCGGCCAGCACTTCTTCGATACGCACAGCTTCACCAACCCGTCGGGCAGCACGCGCTGCTTCCGCATCCAGAAGTTCGGCGGCAGCAACGTGTTCCCGGTGGCCTACCTCGGGAGCTTCGATCCCAACGCGCGAGGGACGAATCACCTCGGCGATCCCGGCAACAGCTCGGATGGCACGAACTGGGAGATCGATGTTCCGTCGGGAGCCACGGTCGTCCTCGTGGTCGAGGTCGTCGCCGCCGGCAGCACGGCGGGCAGCTACACCGTCTTCGTCACGAGCGCCCGCAACCTGGGCATGACCTGGGAGCAGACCAAGACGGGCTCGCTGCAGCAGTGGGACTTCACCAATGACGGCTCGCTGGCCTTCGATTCGTATGCCGTGAGCGCGCCCTTCGGTCCGCTCGGGGGCTTCGATGTCGTCGACTGCTGCGACGCCAACGGCGACCTGGAGCAGGACTACATCCTGCGCGATGCGAAGCTCGGCTGGATCGGCATGCTGGTCGGCTCGACGCTCGAGCGCGGGACGCCGGGTCGCTTCCAGATCCTTGGCTCGGCAAGCAAGGAAGTCGAATACGTCTGCTGCGCGGACCTGGACGCAGATGGAGACGGCGATCTCGTGCTGCGGAACACGAAGACCAACGAGGTCGTGCTCTGGCGCCTCGAGGACGGCGTCGTCGCGGAGACGCTCACCACGGTACAAGAGACGCTCGCGGGCCTCTCGATCGCGGCGTGCTGCGACCTCGACGGCGACGGCGACGCGGACTTCGTCTGGACCCAGCCCAAGACGGGCGCCATCGCCATCTGGCGCAGCGACGCGTCGCAGCTCACGACGCCGGAGATCCTGATCGCCGAGGTCTCCAGCGCGACGCCGGGGCCCGATTCGCTCGTACTGACGGAGAAGGGCTGGATCCTCGCCTCCTGCAGCGGCGGCCGGTTGCTCTGGTTCCATTCGAAGACGCGCGGGCTCGTCGATTGGAGCTTCAACGAGTTCAGCGGCGGCGCGGCGCGCTTCGACGAGTTCGTCGTGGTCGATGACGCAGCGGCACCGCTCTTCCTCCCGAAGGGGCTCGAGCCCGTCGGCATCGGCAACTTCGATGCGGCTGGCAACCTCGACCTCTGCGTTCGCAATCTGAAGGCGCAGCAGATCGGCTGGTACCTCGACTACAACAGCACCAGCAACACGCTCACCGTGCGCGGGCCCGATGCCGCCACGACGAGCGTCGGGCTCGACCCGCTCGACGCCGAAGAAGCAGGGCGCGTTGGCAACAAGGCCTTCGCCATTCGCTGCCCGCACCGCAACACGAAGACGAAGTAGCCCACCTCGGGAAACGAGCTCATCGCGCGGCTCGGAACGCAGCGACGCACGGCCCGACGTGGCCGAGCGTCAGCTCGCTCCGAGCCGCGCGCGCGTTCGGATCTCGCCCCGCTCCCCTCGCAGCGGGGCGCGTTGCAGCGCACGACCAGCCCCGGAGGCGCAGGCCGCTCGCGCAACGGATTGCACCTCGGATCGAGCTGCCTCAACATGGGTTCCCCTCAGAAGCCGGGAACGCTCGGCGAAGCGCGGAGGCAGCATCCGGGTTCACCCGGAGCACTCCCCTCTGAACCGCCTCCTCTCTACCGAGCCCTTACGTGCCGCCGAAGAACGCGACTTGGCTGAAACGCACCGTCCCCGACCACGCCGCCGGCTGGACGCTGGAGCAGTTCCTGCGCCAGGAGATGGGCGTCTCGGGCCGCTTGATCCAGCGCCTGACGCGCATCCGCGGCATCCGCTGGAACAAGGAGGAGACCTTCCTCGGCCGCAAGGTGCGCGCCGGCGACGAGGTCGCCGTGAAGCTGAAGCCGCGCGGCTCCGCCGCGCCGCGCGAGGTGAAGGAGCGCGTGCCCTTGCTGTGGAAGGACTCGCGCGCGCTCGTCGTGGCGAAGCCCGCTGGCATGGCCTCGCACGCCGAGGGTCCGCGTTCCGGAACGACGCTCGTCGACGTGCTGCGCGCGCAGCTCTCGCGCCCCGAGCAGAACGCGGGCGTGCATCTCGTGCATCGCCTCGACCGCCCCACCTCGGGCGCCTTGCTCGTCGCGCGCGACGCCCTCGCCCACGCGCAGCTCGATCAGCTCCTCCGCGACGGCCAGATCGAGCGCTCCTACCTCGCGCGCGTGGCGGGCCACATCGAGCAGGACGAGCTCGCGATCGACGCCCCGATCGGCCGCGACGAGAGCCATGCCACGCGCCGCAAGGTCGACCCCGCGGGCCAACCCGCGCGCTCGCGCGTTCGCGTCCTCGCGCGCGACGAACAAACGACGCTCGTGCAGCTCTGGCCCGAGACCGGTCGCACGCACCAGCTCCGCGTCCATCTCGCGCACCTCGGCCACCCGATCCTCGGCGATCGGCTGTACGGTGGACCCGAGCACGCTCGGCTCCTGCTGCACGCGTGGAAACTCGGGTTCGCGCTGCCGTGGAGGCACGGTGAGCGGGTCGAGGTGAGTGCCGAGCCGCCGACGGAGCTCGCGCCGCCGACGGCGTAGCCATCGCGCGAGGCAAGTGCATGGCGGAGCGCAGCGTGAATCTCGGCGCCGAACACGACGCGGTGCTCTGCAAGCCTGCTCGCGGTGCTCCGAGAGCTTCGCGCCGTGCGCTGCCATCACTCATGGGGTGTCGCTGGCTCGCAGGAGCTGGAGGAATCGACGTTCGACGTGGATGGCAGGCGGCTAATCGTGCGCGCCGAGACCTACATGGGGCTCACGATCGAGGGAGATGAGGATCTGGTTGCGGAGATTCGCGCGCGGGTCGCCGGTCTGGATCCACGAGAGTGAACTCGCTGCCAGTACTCAGCTTTCGAAGGAAGGCGAGTGCGGCATGTAGCGTTCGCCACCAAGCGCCTCCCCCTCTGCTCAGGAGCTCGAGGATCCTCGCCTCCACGGCCTCCGCACTCGAGAACGCCTGACGCACGAAGCCGTGACCGGAGAGGCAGCGAGCGACGAGAACGAAACTCGATCCCGGTACGAACCTGAACCTTCGAACCCGAGTTCCGAGACGGCCGCTCCGCCAGCCCTCCGGCGAAGCAAGCGCCGCCTACGGATGCGGCTCCGCTGGGTCGACAGACTTCGGGATCCGTTTCGGAACCCGCGAAGGCGGGGGCTCTGAAACTCCTGCTTACGAGGGCGAACGAAACGTCGATGCGAGAACCGGCTCGAGGGACATGCGGTTCCACGCCCGCGCGGCGGTAGGGCGAGAGCGCGGCTCTGCTGCGCGGCGAGATCGGGCAGCGAACGACCTCGCTGTATCAAGTTTCCGACTTTCTACGAAACCAACTACGGCGCCTCTGCGTTCTATGTGCTGGAACGAGATCCGGTGAGAAGCTGCACGGGGCAGAGGATGATGCATGCGTCGCAAAGATCGACAGCTCGTGCTCGACTTTCGTCCGCATGGTGGGAAGCGCAAGGGGGCGGGACGGAAGCCGAAGAACGCCGAGCCAGGGATGTCTCATCGTCAGCGCGCGGCGAAGAAGCGCGGCGAGCCGCTGCACATCACCGTGCGGCTTGCGGAGGGGCTGCCATCGCTGCGCCGAGGTGACGCGTTGAAGTGCGTGCTCGCGGCGCTCAGCGCGAGCAGCGATCGCCACGGGATGCGGATCATCCACTACTCCGTGCAGGGCAATCACCTACACCTCCTCGTCGAAGCCGATGATCGCGCGTGCGTCGCGCGTGGCATGAACGCGCTGCTGAGCCCGCTCGCGCGCGCGTTGAACAAGCTCTGGGGCCGCAGCGGCCAGGTGTTCCCCGACCGCTATCACGACGAGGTGATCTCGACGCCGGCGCAAGCGCGGAATGCGCTGCGGTACGTGCTCCAGAACGGCAAGAAGCACGGCGTCGTGCCGCGCTCCTCTATCGATCTGTGCTCGAGCGCGTCCGCCTTCGATGGTTGGAGAGAGCGCGCATCGATCCCCGCGACACCAGACGTGGCCACCGTCGCACCCGCCTCGACCTGGCTTCTCACCACCGGCTGGCGTCGCCACGGCCTGCTCGACATCCACGAGCTCCCGCACTCCAAGCACGCCAAACGCCCCCGAGCGAACCCCGCCCAATCAAGCCGCGAACGCGCGAACTGAGATACACCGGTCTGCCGCCGCGCGGGCGCGGAACCGCGTGTCCATCGAGCCGGTTCTCGCCTCGACGCTCCGTTCGCCCTCGCAAGCATGAGTTTCGGAGCCCCCGCCTTCGCGGGCTCCGAAACGGCTCCCGAAGTCTATCGACGAAGCGGAGCCGCGCCCGCAGGCGCAGCAAGCGACGTGAACGACGCGCTCCGAACGCGCGTCGACCCTCGAACACCACCGACTCGTTACGCGCGCATCGGGCGCGGCGCTTGCTTCGCCGGAGGGCCGGGCGTAGCGCATGCGCGGTCTTGCTCCCTGACGCCTCTCGCTTCACGCCTTCACCCCTCGCGCCGATGTTCGGCGCGTCGAGGAACGAACGACACGCGTCCCGATGCGGAACGAGCTCGGCGAATCGAGGCGTACGCACAGGCTCGCCGCCGCACGACGCAGGAGCACCTAGAACCGGCGAGCATGCTAGGTCGCCTCCCGCAGCGCCTCGTCCACCAGCGAGCAGACGTGCAGCCGGCGCAGCATCGCGCTCTTCTTCTGCTGGTGCACCTGCATGCGCCGCAGGACATCGTCGAGGAAGCGCACGGCCTCGAGGACATGCGGCCCCTTGTTCAGCATCACGCACTCCGCACGCGCGCTCATCGCCGCGTCGGTGACCTCGGCGCGCGAGGGGCGCCCGCGCTTGGTCATCTCCTCGAGGACCTGCGTCGCCCAGATCACCGGGACGTGCGCGGCCTCCGCGAGCCAGAGCATCTCCTCCTGCACCTCGGCGAGGCGCTCGAAGCCGAGCTCCACGCCGAGATCGCCGCGCGCGACCATCACCGCCGTGGGCGGTGTGCGCAGCGCGGCGAGCAGGAGGCGCGGCAGGTTCTCGAAGCCGCGCGCGGTCTCGATCTTCAGCACGATGCCCATGTCGCGGCGCTCGAGGCGCGCGAGCTCGCCCTGGAGCTGCAGGACGTCCTCGACTTCGCGAACGAACGAGAGCCCGACCAGATCGCCGAGGCGCGCGACGTGCTCCAACGCCTCGAGATCGGCGGCACCGAGCGCGGGGATCGGCAGCGCCGTCCTAGGCAGGTTGATCCCCTTGTCGCCTCCGAGCTTCGAGCCCTTCGGGGAGGCGACGGTGATCTCGACCTCGAGGCGCGGGGCGCCGCGCCCCTCGCGCACGACGGCGCGGATGACCCCGCCGATCTTGCCGTCGTCGAACCAGATCGGGTCGCCCGCACGAGCAGCGGTGAAGACCTCGGGAAGCGTGCATGCGATGCGCGCGGGAGCCCGCTTGGTCGCGGCGCGTGCGGAGACCTCCGAGGAAACCACCCAGAGCGCGTCCCCCGGGCGCACGATGAGCCGCTCTTCGACGCGCGGCAAGCGCCCGCAGTGGAGCCGCGCGATCTCCTTGCCGCTGCGCTCGAGATGCAAGGTGGTGCCGCTCTCGATCCAAGCGCTCTTCTTCAGCTCCGCCAGCGCGAACTGCGTTCCGCTGACGACGACGTGTACCCGTCGAACGCGCCCGCGCAGGTCGCGGAAGCGCAGCTCGTCACCCGGGCGGATCCTCTGGAACGCCTCGCCGACGACCGGCACGCGCTCGTCGTGGAGCGGCGTCGCGGGTGCGGGATCTCCCTGCGGCACGAAGAGCACGCGGAGCGGCTCGCGCACGACGCCGCGGAGATCGCGCGTAGGTCGCAGATGCAGCGACTCGGCGCCTTCGGGCAGAGCTGCGGTGCGGAGCTTGGGACCCGCGAGATCGAAGAGCAGCCGGCACGGACGACGCTGCATCTGGCTCGCTTCGCGCACGCGAGCGGCGAGCGCGTGCCAGACCTCGGGGTCATCATGCGCGCAGTTGATGCGCGCGGCGTCCATCCCGGCGGTGAGGAGCGCGCTCACCGTATCGGGATCCTCGGCGAGCTCCGCGGACAGGGTGACGAGGATGCGTGTGGCTCGCTCGCGCGGCGTCGCCCCGAAGAACTGATGCGCGTGCCGCGCCAGCGCGGCGCGCCCCTCCTCGAAGCCGGACAGCGGCGACAGCTCCGCGTCCGGCGCGCGCCCGCAGAGCCGGTCGAGCACCGCCAGCACTGCCTCCAGGCTCGGCAGCGCATGTGCCTCTAGGCGACCGAGCGAGCTCAAGCCGAGCGAGACCAGCGCCGGCTGCAACGCGCGCAGATCGCGATTGCGCAGCGCGAGGTAGTGCAGGAGGTTGCGCGCGCTCCCGCGCATCGGCGGAGCCACTTGGTCGAGCTCGCGCTCGAAGGCCGACTCGACGCGCAGGGCTTCGCTGCGCATGGCGACGAGCTGCTCGATCAAGGGGCGCAAGCTCGCTTCGGAGTACCGCGTGGACATGCAGGACAGCTTCGCTTCGCGCCTCGGGAACCTGCGCGTGAAGAAGTAAGGAAATCCCCCCAGGGGTGGCCATCGGCGGCGCCTTGGGAGGCTCCGCGCCGGGAGCGCGCGGAGGTGAATCGCCAACGCTACGGGAGAACGCTCGCGACGATCCATACGCCCTCCGCCGGTGCGCCGAGCGCTGCGCACGAGCTCGGGAGGAGCGCTGCCGTGATCGCGCCGGTGGTGAGAGAGGTTCTTCATCCTGGCTGCACCGCCATCTCGCGTGGCCGCCCGATCTTCCAGAGCGAAGGTGGAGGTGTCCGATCCCACTCGCTCAGGTGAACATGCGACGCACATGGCGCTGGTCGTGCTCCGGGCTCCTGCTCGCCTCGTCCGTCCAGCTGGCGCCCGGCCCAGCGGGCGTAGTCATCGAGAGAGCAAAGGAGTCGCGACCTGCGACCTCGCCGCTCGAGCAGCTCGAGCTCGCGACGTGGAACATCTGGGGGCTGCCGGACGAGCTCACCGGCCGCGGCCCTGAGCGCTATGCCGAGATCGCCGCCGCGATCGAGCGCAGCGGATGCGACGTGATCGGGCTGCAAGAGGTGTGGACCGACGAAGCGCGCGCCGCCGTACTTGGCTTGGACGGCTGGCATCGCGCGAGCGAAGAGCTCGATCTCGCCTGGCTCTCGCAGTGCGGGCTCGTGACGCTCTCGCGCTGGCCCGTGCGGCGCGCGTTCGTGCGGCGCTTCGAGGTCTGCGCGAGCTACGACGCGCTCGTCTCGAAGGGCGCGCTCTTCACCGCGATCGAAGTCCTCTCACTCGGCGAGCTGCACGTCTGGAACGTGCATCTGCAGAGCGGCACGGGCGGCGACATCGAAGCCGCGCGCGCGCGGCAGCTCGAGCAGCTCGCGCGCTGGGTGCGCGAGACCTCTTCCCCGCGGATCCCCTGCGTCGTCCTCGGCGACTTCAACTGCGTCGCCGGCGCGGAGCCCCGCCGCGCGCAGAAGCTCCTGGGCTGCGACCTCGAGCTCCGCCAAGGAACTCCGCGCCCGACGTGGGATCCCTCGAGCAACTGCTGGGCGCGCGAGGAGCAGCCGATGGCGATCGACCGCATCCTGCTCAACGAGAGCTTCGTCGCGCGCTGGGAGTTCGGCACCGCGCTTGCCTTCGCCGAAGCAGGGCCGGATGGAACACCGCTCTCGGATCACTACGGCCTCCGGGCGCGCCTCTTCCTCCCCTCGAGGGCGCCTCACAGCTCGGCCTTCGCGCTCTTGGCGAAGTTCACGGCGGCTTGGAAGATGCCGCCATGGGGAACTCGAACGCTGGCCGCGCGCTGATCGGAGTCGCTTGCTGCAGCGCGCTCGGCGCCGCTCTTTGGCTCCTGCTCTCGAGCCGCGTCGATCCGCCGGTCGCGCGCTCCGGCGAGCTCGCCACCTCACGCGAATCCGAGCGCAAGGACGACGGCCTCTGGGCACCACGCAGCGGATCGCGCGCGACGAACCCAGGAACGTCGGACGCTGACATCACCCATCGCCGCGAGAGCGACTCCACGCCGACCGAGGACAGCGCGGAGCCGCAAGCGCTCCCCTACGGCGTTCGCGTGCGCGTGCTCGACGAGCGCGGCACGCCGCGCGGCGGCTGGCCCGTCGTGCTCCTGCGCGAGGACCCCAAGTGGCGCGAGCTCGCGTCGAGCCCCGAGATCTGTGAGCCCGGCAAGAAGGTGAAGAACTGCGGGCTCTGCCATACCGAGCCGCGCGTCGAGCTGCAGCGAGAGGCTTCGCGCGCCTGGACTCCGCGCGCTCTCGAAGGGCTCTACGAGGCCGATCCCACCATCGCCCGCGGCATCACCGCCCAGGAGAGCGGCGAGCACTTCTTCCCCATCGCGCCGGACGGCGCGCGCTACGCCGTGCGGCTCGAGTGCACCACCGAGCCGTTCCGCAGCGTGGCGGTGGAACCCGCCTCGCCGCCGAGCCTCGTCGATCTCAGCGCTTCGGGTATCGAGTTGGTGCACGTGCGCGTCGCCGACGACGAAACGTGGCGTCTTCGCCCCACGATGTTCGCCCCGTGGCAGAGCGATGGCCACGCCTGGGCGTGGGCGAGCGGCGAGACGCTGGTCCTCGGCCCGGGCGACGAGCTCATCTATCCCGTCGAAACGACGGCAGTCTTGCGCTTCGAGGCCTGGATCGAGAAGCCCTTCGCCCCGCGCTTGCACTTGGAGCCCGAGCGCAGCGCGCGCGGTCGCGAGCTGGTGCTCGATCGGCGACGACACTACGTCGCGGGTGACCTTCACTTGATCGACACCCACGGCGTGCCGCTCTCTCGGCAGGTGCTGGCCGGGCTCTACGAGCGCCAACCTCCACACGAAGCGTGGTTGCAACCCGACAACGATGGCATCGTTCGCGTCCTGCTCGATCGGAGCGCCCCACCGAAGGGTGAGCGCGGCCTCAGCATCGACACGCAGGTGCCGGGCTTCGACGTGGACATCTCTTCGTCTTCGAGGACCTTGCCTCTCACGCATCCGGACCTTGCGGAAGCTCACGTCGATCTCTCGGTCGCGTTCGAGGCCACCGGCGATCTCGACCTCGGCGTCGCGCGGCTCGGCACGGGTCCGCTGCTGTGGAAGGGGCGCGTGGTCGACGCTTCCGGACGCGGCATCCCAGGCGCTGTCGTGCAGATTCATGGCGGAGCAGAGAGGGTTCCTTGCTCCGCCGACGGCAGCTTCGAACGACGCGGCTTCAGCATCGGCGCAGAGCATGGGATCTCCGCAGCAGCACCGGGATTCACCAGCCTCGGCCTGGAACAGTTCGTGCCGCCCCAGCTCGAGCTCCGCCTCGAGCTCCACGCGGAAGCGAGCCTGGAAGCGCGCATCAGCGCACCGCCCGAGCTGCTGCGCCATCCCGTCGTGCTCTTCGTCGAGCGCGCCGACAAGGAAGCGGAGCAACTGAATCTGCTCACGGAGGTGAAGGCCGAGAGCTTCGACGAGCAAGGCTTCGTCCGCATCGATGGGTTGCCCGCGACCGCGCTGCGCATCGCGTTCAAGGTCGAGAACCTGCGCGTCCACGAGCTCGCCTTCGAGACCCGACCGGGCAAGAACGAGTTGCCATCGCTCGATCTCGGTGCCCTCGTGAAGCCGCTGCGCTTCGAGCTCGCGGAGCGCGTGAGCGAAGATGCGCTCGTCCGTGTGCGCGGCTTCGGCGCGAGCGGCCCGATCTTCGAGGAGCTCTGCATGATCCGCGCGCATCTCGGCGCGCTGCAGCTCTGGGTGCCGCGCGCGTGCGAGCGCTGGAGCGCGAGCTATCTCGGCAAGAAGGCCGAAGGCAGTACCGCCGATGCGCAGCCGATCGTGCTGCGCTGAGCTCCAAGCCATGAAGCACGCGCTGCCGCTCGTCGGGGCGAAGAGGGCGCGTGTTCATCGGGAGCGTGGTGGTCGCGAGCGCGCTCACGACCGCCGAAGCAGGCGAAGCCTGGTTCCGCCGTCCGCCGGGCTCGCCACGCGAGGCGACTCCTCTGCCGAGCGTGCCTCCGCGTCCTGCGCCTCGATGGAGAACCGTGGCGCGAGACCTCGCTCGAGCTCCGCGTGGTCGGCGAGCCTTGCTGTGCCAGCGAGCGCGTGCGCAGCGACGCCGAAGGGGACGTCCGCTTCTTTCTGCGCGCCGGCGCGATCGCTCACGGTGCGCGTGGACTCCGCGTGACGTGTCCCATCGACCGCGGCCCCAGCGTTCATCCCGTCGGACGCTACCGCGCCGCGCATCCTGACGAAGCCGAAGCGTACCTCGAGCTCTCGCAGAGCTTCACCGCCGGGAAGGAGCACGACGTGGGCTCCGGGCGCCAAGGCGACGGCCCCATGCTCCTCACGGGGTCCGTCGTCGATCGAGAAGGTCGCCCGCTCGCACGCGCGAAGCTGAGCTACGGCCCTTGCGAGATCACCTGCGACGCGGAGAGACGTTTCCATCGCCCGCGGTATCGCCGAGGCGCACGAAGTCCTCGTCGAGGCCTCCGCGCCCCAGTTCGGGCAACGGGAGCCGCTGCGCCTCCAGCTCCCGGCGCACGATCTCCAGCTCGTGCTGGAGCCGAGCAGCTCGGTGCGCTTCCGCCTCGAGCTGCCCGAAGGGCTCCCAGCGGACACGCTGCGGGTGGAGTCCGAGCGCCGTGAAGACGAAGCTGCCGTGGTCCTCTGGAAGCCACAACGCAAGGGGCGCGCGGATCGCGAGCAGCTGAGCTTCGCGTTCGAGGACCTGGTTCTCGGCACCTACCACTTCTCGATCCAGCAAGGTCGCAGCGTGCTCCACCGATTCGAGCTCGAGATCGCGAGCGGAGCGCACGATCTCGGCACGATCGACCTCCGCGAGCTGGTGCAGCCGCTGCGCTTCCGGTTCGTTCCCGCGTCGGGGGTTCGTGAAGGATGGACGCTGCAGCTCCACAGCGGCGCGGAGGCCGAGGCGGCGTTCGAAGTGAGGCCAAAGCCCCTCGGCACCCTCGATCTCTGGATCCCGAAGCGCTGCGACCGCTGGGTGCTGCTCGCCGAGGGGCAGCAGCACGAAGGTCGCTGCGACCAGCCGATGCCGATCGATCTCCGCTGAGCGCCTCTGCGCTCAGCGGATGGGATAGCCGAAGGCGGCGAAGCGGAGGAGGGCTTGGTTCGCTTCGAACGACGCCGCGTGATCGCGCAGCAGCTCCTTCAGCCGCGGGATGGCACCGGCGAGCAGAAGATGAGCTGCGGCGCGCGCGGCGGCAGCGCGAACCGCGCCGCTCGCGTGCCCGAGGCTCTCGAGGATCACAGCATCTCCGCTGCCGTCCGGAAGGAGCGCGCAGAGCAGCACGGCGCTCTGGCGCGCGTCGTCCGCGTAGCGTTCGTCGCTGAGGAGCTCGCGCGTGTAGCTCGCGAACTCCGCCGGTCGCCCCAAGCGGAGCGCGAGGACATGCTTGGAGACGAAGAGATTGGCCTGCTCCGAGCTCGTGGTACCCCTCGCAACCCACTCACCCACCGAAGTTGATGGATAGACTCGTGGCCCGCGCAGTTGCGCCAGAACCAGGGCGGCCCCATCCGGATCCGCGTGCCTCGCCAACGCTACCAAGTGCGCGTGGATCCCACCTGAGTTGCTCGGCTCCGCGTTCGCAACCGCTTGCAGATACGCGAAGGTCGCCTGCTCGACCGGCTTCCCCTGAGTGAACCAGGCCCACTGGCCTGGCGAGGCAAGAAGCGCCTCTTCGAGGCGCGGGCGCCGAACTTCATCGGTCCAGCGCGCGAAGTACCGCGCGGCCGAAGGGATGCTATCGCCCGAGTTCGAGAACCTGGGATTGGACAACTCCTCCAGGACCGCATCGTAGGACTCGAGCCCGCCTTCCTCGCACAAGATCGACGTCAAGCGCGCGCGCGACTCCTGATCGACCGTGCCCGCGCGGAGCTCGAGGCAGGTCCGCAGGAACTCGGGGTTCCCGCGACCGAATCGGCGGAGGGCATAGAGCGCATCAGCGGCTCGCTTGCGATCCTCACCCAACGCCGCCGTTCCCAGCAGAGCGCTCTTCTGCTCCGCATCCAGAGCCGCGTCCAAGAGCTCGACGACGGACTTCGAGAGCGTGAGCTTGGAAACATGCGCGAGCACCTGCTCGAGCTCCTTCCGATGGTTCTTCTCGATCAGCCAACGGAGCAGGTCGACGTGTGAGAGCTTGGACTCCCCGCCGCGCGGATCGACGACGCTCGCCAGCAGAGGCAGCGCGGCGACGATCGCCGGCAGCGCTTCGATCGCATCGAGACGCAGCACCGCTTCGAGGACGAAGCCGCGGATTCGCGACGTTCCATCCTGGAGCTGCGGCAGAAGGCGTGGCAGCTCCTCCCGCCTCAGGACGGAGGCCAATGCACGGCAGGCGAGAGCTCGTGGAATCTCATTCGTATCTTCCAGCGCGTACCAAAGCGGTTCGAGTGCCTCCGCCGAGCTCACGAGTTCCTCCGGAGAGAAGCGCCAGAGGAGTTCCGCGGACTTCCTGCGACGCTCCTCATTCGGATCGCGCAGGAACGCGAGCAGCACGGGGATGTCCGTGCTGCGCAGCGCCTTGCCGAAGCGCTCGGCGCAGAGGAGACGAATCGGCGGATGCACATCCGCGAGTCCCCTCTCGAGTAGCTCGCGCTGCGATTCCAGCGATCGGACGTTCCCCAGGTACTCGAAGGCGCCGGCGCGGATCTCCTGCGCTTCGTCGCGCGTGAGGACCTCCGCGATCTCGCCGGCGAGAAGCGGGTTGCGCCGGGCGACTTCCGACAAGTGGCTGGTCATCTTCTGGCGGATCTCGAACTGCGGATCACGCGCCAGTGCCCGCAGGCAATCGCCGTAGAGCTCGCGATCCACCCAGGGGGGTGCTGCGCGCAGCCACTCCAGAAGATTGAGGCGCACACGGAAGTTGGCGTCGCCGAGGGCCCGGCGCACGAGCTCCGGCGCCGGAGCACGGAGACAGCGGAAGGACACCACTCCACCTTTTCGAAGCAGGGGGTTCTCGCTCTGCACGAGCGCCGCGATGACGGGATCGAGGTTGACGACCACTTGCTCTGGGTTACTCAAGCCCCAATACTCATTCTCGAGCTCTCCGCTCGGGATAGCGAGCGCGTCGCGGCGCACGAGGTTCAGCAGCGCCTCGATGGCGGAAGGCTCGCGTGAGCTGGTGAGCAGCCACCAGGCCGTGCTGGCGAGGTTCGGATGGGGAGATCCCTTGCCGGCGACTTCCTCCAGCGTCGGGATCGCGCGTGCCCCCAGCGCTCGGATCACGCTGGTTCCCGTGCCCTGGGCGGCGAGTGCCGCGAGCACCTCCGCCCGCAGCTTCTTCCGCTCCTCATCCTGCTCCCCTCGCGCACGTTCCAGCCTCTCGCGCTCGAGCTTCACCGTGTTCCCGACCGCCCACGGGAAGTTCGCCGCCTCGAGCTCAGCGACGACGGCCGCGGCCTCGTCGAAGCGCGCGAGACGGCGCAGGCAGCGCGCCTTGCCCAGCAGCGCGTCGAAGCACGGGCGCTCGGGGAGCTTGGTCGCTGCGGCGACGCTCTCGTAGCCGGCGAGGGCTTCGGCCACGCGCCCCTCCACCTCCTCCAGCTGATACGCCTTGGCGAGCGCCTCCTCGTGCTGCGCCCGAGCCGTCCCGCTGCCGAGCAGCGCGCCGAGCACACTCCAAACGATGATCGCGTTCCGCATGATCGAAGCTCCACGAGCTCCCGCGCACTCCGCGCGGGGCATCGCTCTCCGGCGATGCGGACGATCAGACCACGCGCTCACGCTCCCCCGCGTCGCGGAGAGGTAACGAAGATGTACCGCGCGAGGGAGCGGCGAGCTTCGTGACGGCGCTTCAGCGCGCGCCGTCGCGCGGAATCGTGTAGCCCGCGCCGTGCACGGTCTGGAGATAGCGCGGGGACGCGGGGTCGATCTCCAGCTTCTTCCGCAGGCGCGCGATGTGGTTGTCGAGCGTGCGCGTCAGCGTCTGCGTACCGAGGCCCCAGACGCGCTGCAGGAGTTCCTCGCGACGACAGAGCTCGCCGCGCTTCGCGAGCAGGGCCGTCAAGAGCTCGGCTTCGATCGTGGTGAAGCGGAGCTCGCCGCGCGGTCCCGTGGCGAGGAGGTTCTCGAGGTCGAGGCGCCACTCGCCGAGCAGGGTCCACTCCGGCACGACAGCCGCGCGCTCCACGCCAGCTTCGCGCGCGGGGCTCGCGCGCCGCAGCACCG
Source organism: Planctomycetota bacterium (assembly GCA_016719295.1). Taxonomy (GTDB): domain Bacteria; phylum Planctomycetota; class UBA1135; order UBA1135; family JADKAF01; genus JADKAF01. Next base: position 6,881,436 of record JADKAF010000001.1, on the reverse strand, counting down.
CCGCGATGCGCGCCAGGAGCTCGCTCAGGCCGAAGGGCTTCCGCACGTAGTCGTCGGCGCCGTGGCCGAGGGCCGTCACGGCATCGGCTTCATCGGCGCGCGCGGAGAGCACCAGCACCGGCAACGTCGCGCTGCGCTCCCGCAGCGCGCGCAAGACCTCGAAGCCCGAGATCCCCGGCAGCATCAAGTCGAGGAGCACCAGCTCGAAGCGCTCGCGCGCGAAGCACGCGAGCGCCTCTTCGCCGCGCTCGAACGCGACGACGCGATGACCTTCGCGCTCCAGGTTCCACTGGACGCCGAAGCGGAGGTGCGGGTCGTCCTCGACGAGCAGGATCGCGGCCATACGGAGGATCTACTCCAGGGCCAGCGGCCAGCGGAAGAGGAAGCTCGTGCCGCTCGCATCCGAGCGCTCGACGACGAGCGTGCCGCCCGAGCGACGCGCGCCCTCGCGCGCGATCCAGAGGCCGAGCCCGGTGCCTTCGCCCGCGGCGCGGCGTTCGCCGCCGAGCTGGGCGAAGCGCTCGAAGATCCGCTCGTGCTCCTCCGCGGGGATGCCCGACCCTTGATCGAGAACTCGAACGCGCAGCTCGTGCGCGAGCACCTCGGCCTCGAGACGGACGAGGCCACCCACGCGCGTGAAGCGCACCGCGTTCTCGATCACGTTCGCGAGCGCATCGGCGAGGGCCCGCGCATCGCCGCGGAGCGCGGGCAGCTCCGCGGGCCACTGCTGCTCGAAGCGCACGCCCGCGCGGGCGGCGAGCAGCGCGGCGCGCGCGCGCTCCGCCTCGAGGAGCTTTCGGAGATCGATCGTCTCCGCCGCACTCGCCTCCGCCGTCTCGTCGAGGCGCGCCAGCGAGAGCACGCGCTGTAGATAGTCGCCGAGGCGCTCGGCCTCGCTGCCGAGGATCGCCTGCATCTTCTGCACGACCTCTGGCTCGCGCGCGCGGCCGGAAGCTAGGGTCTCGGCGAAGAGACGCAGGTTCGCGACCGGGGTCTTCAATTGGTGCGAGACGCGCGAGAGGAACTCGCTGCGCTCCGCCACCGCCGCGCGCTCCGCGCGCACGCTGCGCGAGGCGAGTGCCAAGCCGAGCAGCGCGAGAGAGAGGCACGCGGCGAGGAACGAGCCCGCCACCACGGTGCGCCACGGGAACGCCGCTTCGTCGCGCCAGCGCGCGGCGAGCAGCGGCTCCAAGCCGAGGCCGGGGAAGCTCGCGACGAGCATCGGCGCGCGCACGGCCCCCGCCGCCGCCCCGTCGATCAAGAGCAGCTCCGCGCAGCGCGGCGCGAGCTCGCGCGCGAGGGTTTCGAGAACCTGCTGCTGCGCGCGCTCATCGAACGCCGCGATCGCGCGCAGCTCTGTACTTGGTGTGCTCCACGCGAGCGAGAAGCTCGGCAAGGCGCCTGCGTCGAGAGCTTCGAAGCGACCGCGGCTCGTCGCGCGCGCGAGCGCGCCCGCGATCCCCTGCTCATGGACCTGGATCCACGCGTGGCGGCGCTCCCAAGCGGCAGCCAGCGCGTCTTGCGCGGCGCCGAGGCCCGGCTGCAGCGGCTCGAGCTCGGCGTAGAGCTCGCGTCGCCAACTCTCGATGGACACGGGAGCCGTCGTGCGCAGCGGAGCCAGAAACGCCTCGAGCGCCTGCAGCGCGACGCGCGCGTGCTCCGCCTTCCCGCGTTGCAGCGCCTCGCGCGCACGCGCGGCGTGCACGTGGAACCCGGCCGCGCTCGGCAAGTGCTCGAGATCCGCGCCGTCGAGGCGACTCCAGTCGCCGTCGCGCTGCGCCAGGCGGAAGCGCGCGAGGGCGCGCTCGCCGCAGGGCTTCTCCCAGCCCGCGACGCTCGCCAGCAGCTCCTCCGTCGCGAGCTCCTCGGCGCGCACAGCGCCGGTGCGCTCGAGCAGCTCGCGCACGGCGAAGCTCGCGCGCTCGAGCGCTCCGTCGAGCTCGAGCCACGTCGCGCGCGGAGGCCAGAGCGGAGCGCCGTCGGCGCCGGCGAGCGCAACGTGGACCGCGCCGAGCTCCTCGGGCGTGAGCCGCTCCAGCTCGCCCGCCGCGTGCGCGTCGCGCACGCGCTGCAGCGCCTCGCGCAGCTCGGCCTCGATGCGGCTCGCGCTGCGCGCGGCGGCGGCCTCCAGCGCCGCGCGCGCGGTCTCCTCGCGCTGCGCGCGCTCGCTCGCGCGCTCGGCCGCGAGACCGAACAGCGTGAAGACGCCGAGGGTCAACGCAGCGGCGAGCGCGGCGGCGAGCAGCAGGAAGCGCGAGCGGTCGCGGGCGAGCATGCGGCTCAGGATACGCAGACCCGGCCGCCGCTGTCTCCCGGGCTCCTCCGCTCGCGCTCCGCGCTGGAGTCCTTGGGGCGCAAAGGTCGTTGTTCTCGAGTCACGCTCCGAACCCAAGGACGGCTCGATCTCGCTGCGCATTAGAGCGACTAGGCGCGCTCGTGAAAGCGAGAGCGAGAGCGAGAAGCGAGAGGCATTCGAGCGCAAGACCGCGCAGGCGCTACGCCCGGCCCTACGGCGAAGCAAGCGCCGAGCCCGACGCGCGCGGTCCACGTCGATGGAGTTCGAACGTCGACGCGCGAACGACGTCCACGAGGAACTCGAAGCGTCGCGCGTCGTTCACGTCGCTTGCTGCGCCTCCGGGCGCGGCTTCGCTCCGTCGATAGACATGGTGCGCCGTTCCGGAGCCCGCTGGAGGCGGGGGCTCCGGAACTCATGTTGCCGGGAGCGATCGGAACTCGACGCGCGAACGACGTCGATAGACACGGGTTACGCGCCCGCGCGGCGTCAGGACGAAGGGCGTCAGCGCGATGTTGCTTCGCGGCTTGAATCGGCGAGGTTCCGTCGCGGTCGGCCGGAGTGCTTCCTGTGCTGCGGCAGTTCGTCGATGTCGAGCAGGCCATGGCGGCGCCACCCGGTTGTGAGAAGCCAGGTCGAGGCGGGCGCGATGGAGGCCACGGCCGATGTCGCGGGGATCGAGCCAATCGGTGGTCGCTCCTTCCAACCTTCGAACACGGGCGCACTCGAGCAGAGATCGATCGAGCTGCGCTGCACGGCGCCATGCTTCTTGCCGTTCTGCAGCACGTACCGCAACGCGCTCCGCGCCTGCGTCGGCGTCGAGATGACCTCGTCGTGGTAGCGATCCGGGAACACCTTGCCACATCGGCCCCAGAGCTTGTTGAGAGCGCGGGCGAGTGGGCTGAGCAGCGCATTCATGCCGCGTGCGACGCACTCGCGACCATCGGCCTCGACCAGGAGATGGATGTGGTTCCCTTGGATCGAGTAGTGAATGACTCGCATTCCATGCCGCTCGCTGCTCGCGCTGAGCGCCGCGAGCACAAGCTTCAACGCGCTACCGCGGCGCAGCGACGGCAGACCATCGGCGAGGCGCACGGTGATGTGCAGCGGCTCGCCTCGCTTCTTCGTCGAGCGCTGACGGTGCGGCATGCCGGGTTCCGCGTTCTTCGGCTTCCGTCCCGCGCCCTTCCGCCTACCGCCTACCGCCATGCTGACGGAAGTCGAACTCGAGCTGCTGATCCTTGCGGCGCATGTGGGATCTTCTGCCTCGTTGCGCGTCGCCTTCCCCGCGGTCGTTCCAGCGAATAGAACGCAGCGCAGGCGTTGTTGGTTTCATCGCAAGTCGGATTCTTGAATCCGCGACGTTGTTCGCTTCGCGATCGAGCTGCGCAGCAGATCGGCGCAATCTCCCTGCCGCCGCGCGGGCGCGTAACCCGTGTCTATCGACGTCGTTCTCGCGTCGACGATCCGATTGCTCCCGACAACATGAGTTCCGGAGCCCCCGCCTCCCGCGGGCTCCGGAACGGCGTACGATGTCTACCGAAGTAGCGGAGCCGCATCCGGAGGCGACGCAAGCGACGTGACCGCCGCGCTCGTTCCCGCGTCGCGCTCGACGTTGAACGCGTTTCGACGCGCGATGTCGTTCGACGTCGTTCACGCGCGGCGGGCGCGGCGCTTGCTTCGCCGTAGGGCTGGCGGAGCGGTCGTCGCGCCACTCTCGTTCGATTGTTCGCGCGCGTCTTGAGTTCGAGTACCGATCTCGCGTCGACGACTCCGGCCTCTACGGCGTGAGCCGTTGAGCCGGCAACCATGCCGACGGACTCAGCCGATGCACCCGCTAGCACTTCTCGGCCAGCGCGTACGCCCGATCCGTGAGCGGATGCACGCGCTCGATCGAGAGCAGCCGGAAGCCCGCGGATCGCAGCTCGTTCGCCAAGGTCTCGCGCGTGCAGGCGAGCTTCCCCTTGGTGGAGCGCCGCTCCGCTCGCTTGCGCCGCCGCGCGGCGCGATGGCGCTCCGCGAGGGTCCCCCCGTCCTTGAATTGGACCAGCAGGTAGCGCTTCGAGACGCGGTGGAACTCTTCGAAGAGCCGCTTTCGCTCCACCTCGTCGAAGTAGTAGACGAAGCGCAAGCACGCCACCAAGTCCACGTTCTCGTCGGCCGCGAGCGGGAGCGCGAACGCATCTCCCACGCGCACCTCCCCCGCACCGATACCCGCCGCGAGAGCGCTCGCGGCGGCGGCCGCCATCGACGGCGAGACGTCCACGCCGAGGATGCCGAGCCCCTGCTCGCGCCAGAAGGAGAAGAGGCGCCCCACGCCGCACGGCACGTCGAGGACGCGCCGTACGCCCTCGGTGCGCTCGAGGCAGCGCCGCAGGGCGCGGCGCTCGAAGCCGTAGCGCACGTAGTCCAGGAAGTTGCGCACGCTCCGCTTGCGCTCGTAGGCCTCGGGCTTCTCGAAGATCGGGTAGCTCGCTCGCAGCTCCGTCGCCGGCGAGGGCAGGAAGGTCGGCATCGCGTGGTTCTCGGTGAGGTTCATGCGCGAAGCTGGCTCGCGCGCTCGAGGGAAGCGCAAGCAGCGCATGCAATCGACGTGCCGCGGGTGGGATCGCAGCGAAGTGCGAGCCCACCCGCGCGGAGCTCCGGTCGTTCTTGCAACGCCAGAGCAAGAAAGAGAACGCGCTCCTCGCGCGCGTCAGCGTTGGAACGTCGCCGCGAGCCCGTCGCTCGTCGCGATCGGCAGCGCCACGCCGAGGCGCGGATCGACGACCAGCGCCTGGAAGTAGCCCGTCTGCCCGACGAGCAGCGGCGTCGTCGGCACGGGGAAAGAGCTCAGCGTGCCCGCGGCGACCGGCCCGAGGATGGTCTCTTGCGACGTGAGGAGCGCGCAGCCCTGCGGACCGCCGAGGAGCGCCAGATCGAAGGGCAGCGGGATGCCGTTCCAGTTGGTGCTGGAGAGGCCGACGATCAGCAGCGAGGGCAGTTGGCTGGTGCGGAGGCCCACCGCGAGCGCGCCGCCCAAGCAAGGCGCGCCCTCGAAGGAAAGCGCGAGGGAGGCGCCGGCGCCATCGACGCAAGCCGGGCCGAAGCGCGCGAGCGAGCCGTTGCACTCGGGCAGGCGCTGGAAGAGGAGGCGCGAGCTCGCGCCGCCTTCGCGCCAGGCGCAATCGAGCGTCGCCCCCGCGCGATTGAACGCGGGGAAGAGGGTACCGCGGAGCACCGGCTCGGAGTACGCGTTCAACGCGAGATCGCCCGGGCGCAGATCCGCCGCGTGCTGGAAAGCGAGCGCGCCGAGGGCCTTCGAGACGACCTTCAGGCGCGCGTCGCTCGCGAGATCGCGGTAGAGCACGCTGACGCGCCCCGTCGTCTCGTTGCAGGCGAGCGCGAAGATGCGGAAGTTCGCGATGCCGGTGTAGCGCGAGGGATCGGCCTGGAAGAGCGGCGTCTCGGCGCTCCAGCCGTTGCCGACGTCCCAGCGGCGATAGACGAAGTCCCAGGTGGCCGGGCTCGCCGCGTCCTTCACCAGCACCGCGTGCACGTTGCCGAGCGCGTCGGAGGAGAGGAGGCCGTAGTAGTCCTGCGGCGAGGTCGTGTTGCCGAGCGTGGTCGGCACACCCCAGCCGCTCTGGGGATCGTAGGCGCGGTGCTCGTAGATCCCCGGCGAGACGTTGCGGTAGTAGGCGCAGTGCACGAGTCCCTGCGCGTCGATCGCGATGCGGCTCGTCTGCGAGCTCGCCGACGGCGAGATCGAGCCCACGCTGGCGAAGGTGCCGCCGGCGGCGTAGGGCTGCGTCGAGCGCAGGAGATGCTCGACCCACGAGCTCGTCGACTGCGCGACGAGCCAGATCGTGTTCGCCGCATCGACCGCGATCGCCATCGCCGCGGTGCGCGCGGTGTTCGCCGCGCCTTGCAGCAAGGTGACATCCACGATCGGCGAGCACGCGCCCGACAGCGGATCGCACGAGCGGTAGTACTGCGCGTAGTACGACGGGTAGTAATGCGCGGCCCAGGTCACGTGCAGCGCGCCCTGGTCGTCGATCGCGCAGGCGGCGTTGTTCGTGAGGTTCGGCCCCTGGAGACCGCTGGTCGCGTCGTTCAGGATCGTCGGCAGGCGATTCCAGCTGACGCCGCCGTCGAAGGACACCTGCAGCGCCAGCGCGCGATCGCCGTTCGGCTGGTCCTCGAGGAGCAGCGCGTAGAGCCGACCCGCGCCGTCCTGCACGAGGTTCGCGTGCGCGCTCGAGCCGAAGGTCAGCGCGGTGCCTTGCGCGATCGTCGTCTGCGCGAGGAGGGAGGGAGCGGCGAGCAGGAGTGCGGTGGCGGCGCAGGCGGAGCGCACCACGAAGCGGAGACGGCTCATGACGAGACCTCGGAAGGGACGGAGAGGGCGGGCCACGGACGAGCTTCGACGCGCCCCTCCCCTCCGTCAACCCCAGCGCCGCGAGCCCAGCTCAGACCAGCCCGTAGCGCTCGACCAGCACGGCGCGGTGGTGGATCTCGTGGCCGGCGAGGATCCACGGCACCGAGCGAGCGCGGATCGGCGCGCCGAAGGACCAGCCGAGGCGCGCGCCCTCTTCGTCGTCCATGGAGGCGAAGAGATGCAGGTGCGAGCGGCGCAGGTGCTCGAACTCCGCGAAGAGATCGGCGAGCGAGCGGCGCTCGAAGCGCGCGGTCTTCACGTAGGCGTCCTCGTCGAAGGGCGGATAGGCATAGGTCTCGCCGCGGATGATCGCGAGGCAGCGCACGCCGAAGATGCGCTCGGAGTCGACGACGTGGCCCCACAGCTCCTTCACGGTCCACTTGCCGGGCGCGTAGCGGTGTTCGCTGCGCTCCTCGTCGACGTGGCGGAGCAGCGCGCGCGAGCTCTCGAGGCCCTCGCGGAGCAGCTCCAAGATGTCGCCCTCGGGCACGCGGCCCACGTAGCGCTGGAAGTAGGGGTGGTGATCGGCCGGCGTCGGTCGCTGCATGATTCGCTCGGGCTCCGCGTAGAGTGGCGCCAGAGCTTAGCCGCGGGCATGCTCCCTTTGAACGACGCGAGCTCCTTCCTCCGGCGATGACCTTCGGCAGCCTGGCCTTCCTGCTCTTCGACTTCGCGCTGCTCCAGCTGGCACTCGGCCTCGTGCTGGAGCGGCGGAGCCCCGCGGCGACGTGGTTCTGGCTGCTCGTGCTCTTCTTCGCGCCGATCGTCGGCTTGCCGCTCTACCTGCTCGTCGGTCGCGCGCCGGTGCGCCGCACGGTGCGCCGCCACGGCCAACGCCTCCGCGCGCAGCGCGCCGCGCTCCGCACCTTGGCGCAGCGCGTGGACGCGAGCTACGAGCGCGAAGCGCTCTTCAGCTTCGAGCCGCTCGCGAACCTCGTCGTCGGCGTCGGCGGCAGCGCGCCGCGGACGGGCCACCGCGTGCACTGGATCCAGGACGGTCCCGCGCTCGTCGAACGCATGAGCGCCGCGCTGCGCGGCGCGTCGCGCTACGCCTACTTCGAGACCTACATCTACGAGGACGGCGACGCGGGGCGAGCGCTGCGCGAGGAGCTGCTCGCCGCCGCGCGGCGCGGCGTCGAGGTGCGCATCCTCTGCGACGCGGTCGGCTCGAGCGGGCTCTCGTCGGACTACTTCGCTGCGATCGAGACCCACGGTGGGCGCGTCGAGTGGTTCGCGCCGCTGCGCTTCTGGAAGAAGCGCCGCCGTCCCGATCTCCGCAATCACCGCAAGGTCCTCGTCGTCGATGGGCGCGAGTCCTTCGTCGGCGGGTTCAACATCTCGGATGAGTACGTCCGCGGCGATCGCCCGCGGCGCCCCTGGCGCGACACGCATGCGCACATCCAGGGTCCCGCAGCGCTCGACCTGGAGGCGCTCTTCCTCGAGTCGTGGGCGATCGCGACCGGCGAGGTCGTCGACGCCCATGCGGCCGAGGCGGCCCTCCAGAACCTCGCCGCAGGTGATGGCGGGGAGCGCGGCTGCGCCGTGCAGGTGCTCGCGGGTGGTCCCGAGGAGGACTGGCCGCGCCTCGAGCTCGCCTACCTCGCCGGCATCCACGCCGCGCGCGCGCGCCTCGACATCGCGACCCCCTACTTCGTCCCCTCGGAGTCGGTCTGCAGCGCGCTCGCGGGAGCGGCGCTGCGCGGGGTCCGCGTCCGCCTGCTGCTGCCGGCGCCGGAGGCCAACGACGTGCGCCTCGTGAGCTGGGCCTCGCGCTCCTACTACGCCGACATGCTCGATGCCGGGGTCCGCATCTTCGAGTACGGCCCGCGCATGCACCACGCGAAGACCCTCGTTGCCGACGGCCTGCTCTCCTTCATCGGCACCGCCAACCTCGACATGCGGAGCCTGCGCCTCAACTACGAGATCGCGACCCTGGTCTACGATCCCGCCGCCGCCGCCGAGCTGGAGGAGAGCTTCGAGGGCGACCTCCGCTCGGCGCGAGAGATGACGACGGCGGACCTCGCCGCCTGGAGCCGCTTCCAGCGCCTGCGGAACGGGCTCGCGCGCCTCCTCTCGCCGCTGCTCTGAGAGGCTGAGCAGAAATCGAGCCTACAGCCTCTCAGATGCCTGCTGGCGCAGCGCCTGACGGCGCTGCAGCTCGTTCGTGAGCCGTTCTTGCTCACTCCCGGAGCGCGCGGGCGCGAGAGCGAGGATCCGGCCGCGCGCTCAGCTCGACCCTCTTCCGAGCCGATGCCCCGTCGGCGCCTCGCTCCTCGAGGCGGCACCTCCTCGCAGCGCCGCGGCCAAAGCGCCCCTGCGCTTGCATTCGCTCCCTCGTTCCCGGATGAGTAGCCGAACCCCGCGGTGCCGCGCGCACGCGGGTCCGCCGCGTCTGCGCCCCGGATCTCCATGCCCTTCCTGCTCTTCGTCGTCTCGGCGCTCCTGCTCTGCCTGGAGCTCCTGCAGACCAAGCTCTTCGCGTACTCGCTGAACCCGAGCTACTTCTACGTCGTGATCGCGGTCGTGCTGCTCGGCCTCGGCGCGAGCGGCTCGCTGCTCTCGCTGCGGAAGAAGGTGCGTACGCCAGAGGGGCTCGCGGTGCTGCCCCCGCCCGAGGGCTTGGTAAAGATCTCGTTGCTTGCCCTCGGCGCCTTGATCCCGGCCGCGCACATCGTCTTCGCGCGGACCTCGGATCGCCTCTTCGCCGAGATCGAGGGCAAGAGCTGGTGGGAGGATGCGCTCGTCCTCGTCGTGCTGGCGCTCCCCTATCTCGCGCTCGGCGCGATCGTCGCGGCGATCCTCTCCGACTCGCGCCGCAGGATCTCGCTGCTCTACGCGCTGAACCTGCTCGGCTCGGCCGTGGGCTGCGTGATCCCCTTCGTCGCGCTGCGTCCTCTCGGCGCGGGCGGCATGCTCGCGGTGCTGGCCGGCGTCGCCGCGTTGCTCGCGGTGCCCCTCTGCAAGACCCCGGGGGGTCGGCTCGCGGCCTTCGGCTACGCGGTGCTCTTGGGCTCGCTCTCCTTCTTCTTCCGCGGCGAGCTCTTCGACTTCCGCATGCAGCCGGGCGGCCAGCTCTGGTGGCTCGAGCACGGCGCGAAGGAAGCGGCGCAGACGAAGGGCTCCACGATGACGGGCAAGCTGAAGCGCGCCTATCAAGCGTGGGATCCGATGGGCTGCGTCGAGGTCACCGAGATCGAGCTCGCCTTCGATCCGAAGGACGTGCCACCGGGCGCCATCGTGCTCGACAGCCTCTGGTTCACGCAGGACTCGAGCTACGGCTCGCCGCTGATCCGCATGCAGCCCGGCGCCGAGCGCTTCTTCGAGGACACGGTCTACGGCGCGGCGTACTTCCGGAAGCCCGCGCAGCCCGAGGTGCTGATCATCGGCCTCGGCGGCGCGCCCGACGTGCAGACCGCCCTCCACTTCGGCGCGCAGAAGATCGTCGGCGTCGACATGAACCAGACGACGCTGGACATGGTGCGCGAGAGCTTCGCCGAGACGCTGGGCCGCCCCTACCAGCAGCCGCAGGTCGAGATCGCGCGCGCCGACGGGCGCTCCTTCCTGCGCCGCGACAAGCGGACCTACGACATCATCCAGCTCACCGGCGTCGACACGAAGTTCGTGTTCGCGTCGGGGAACCTCGCCGTCCACGAGAACTACCTCTACACGCTGCAGGCCTTCGAGGATTACCTCCGCCACCTGAAGCCGGACGGCGTGCTCTCCGTGATCTACGCCACGGACGACTACGTGCATCGATTGGCCGTCACCGCGATGCTCGCGCTGCAGCGCCTGGATCCGAGCGCGCGCCCCGAGCGCCACGTGCTGCTGGTGAAGCAGGGTCCGGTGATCCGCGACCTGCTCTTCAAGCGCACGCCGTGGACGGAGGAAGAATGCGCACAGGCTCGCGCGTGGGCGAACGCCGCCAACCGCTACACCGAGCCCAGCGGCCGGAAGGCCACCGGCGTCTTCCTGCCGTCCTACGAAGTGCTGGGGATCAGCGTGAACGAGCCGCTGGAGCTGCAGTTCGCGCCGGATGAAGTCGAGCCCACCGACGAGCTCATGCGCGAGATGAAGGACGGGCGCCTGCTCGACTGGCTGGCACTCCAGCCGCTCGATCTCGGCCCGGTGCAGGACGATCGGCCGTACTTCTTCCACACGATCCGGCCGAAGGAGACGCGCGAAGCGTGGATCTACCATCTGCGCCGCGAGCTCGAGGCCCTGCGCGCGAAGCTGGAGCTCCCGCTGCCGGCGCTGGCGCCCGAGCAGCCGCCGCAGAGCTGGCAGAAGATGGGCGGCGAGGGGCATCCGTTCTTCCGCCAGACGGAGCTCGCGCTCGTGCTCCTGGCGCTCGGTCTCGTGCTGACCTTCCTGCCCCTGATCTGGTTCCGGCTCTGCGGCAACAGGATCGGCGGCTCGCTCTCCTTCGCGCTCTACTTCGCGCTGCTCGGCGGTGCGTTCATCCTGGCCGAGGTCGGGTTGATCCAGCGCTACGTGCTCTTCCTCGGCAACCAGAGCTACGCCTTCGCCGTCGTGATCGGCGGGATCCTGCTCGCCGCCGGCGTGGGCTCGTTGATCTCGGGTCGCTTGCACGGCAATCCGCTGCGCAGCGTCGGCCTCACCGTGCTCGCGATCCTCTGCGGTCTCGCGCTCCAGACCTTCGGGGCGCCGATGCTCTTCGAGGCCACTTCGGACCTCGAGCTCGGCTACCGCCTCGCGATCGGCTTCGCGGCGCTGCTGCCGCTCGGCCTGCCGATGGGCATCCTCTTCCCCCTCGGCCTCTTCTTCGTGCGCCAGCGCGGCGAGAACTTCGTGCCCTGGGCGATCGGCATCAACGGCGTCTGCTCGGTGCTGGGCTCGACGCTCGCGGCGCCGCTCGCGATCACGCTCGGCTTCACGGTCGTGGTCGCGCTGGCCGGCGCGCTCTACCTCTGCGCGCTCTTCGCGATGATGCTCGGGCGCCCCTGAGGCCTAGCGGCCTGCCTCGCGTCGATCAGCGACCGACGCGCTCGAAGAGCCGATCGTCGAAGGTGTCGCCGTCCTCGAGCTTCCCGCTCTCGAAGCCGCGGCGGAACCACGCCATGCGCTGCGCCGAGGTGCCGTGCGTGAAGGAGTCCGGCACGACGCGCCCGCGGCCGCGCCGCTGCAGCGTGTCGTCGCCGATCGCGTTCGCGGCGGAGAGCGCCTCCTCGATGTCGCCGGGGTCGAGGAACTTCCTCGCGTGATGCGCGAAGACGCCGGCGTAGAAGTCGGCTTGGAGCTCGAGGCGCACCGAGAGCGCGTTGGCCTGCGCTTGGCTGAGGCGCTGCTGCTCGCGATGCACCTTCCCCGAGGTGCCGAGCAAGTGCTGGAGGTGGTGGCCGACCTCGTGCGCGATGACGTAGGCCTGCGCGAAGTCCCCCTTGGCGCCGAGCTTCTTCGCCAGGTCCTCGTAGAAGGAGAGATCGAGGTAGATCTTCTCGTCGCCGGAGCAGTAGAACGGCCCGACCGCGGCGTCCGCGCTGCCGCACGCCGACTCCACCGCGTCGGTGAAGAAGACCATCGTCGGCTCTTGGTAGCGCTTCCCGCGAGAGCGGAACTGCTCCTGCCAGACCACCTCGGTATCGGCGAGCACGACGCTCGCGAAGCGCGCGAGCTCGTCTTCTTGCGCGGTCGGCGTCTTGCCGCCGACGAACCTCCCGCCGCCGCCGCCGGTCCCTTGCAGCAGAGCCCCCGGGTTCCCGCCGAGCAGCACATAAGCGAGCAGCACGAGCAGGCCGATGCCGCTCACACCGCCGCCCATGGCCAAGCCGCCGCGCGGCATGCGGCGCCCGCGGCGATCCTCGACGTTCTGGCTCTCGCGACGACCTTTCCACTGCATCTCGAAGTCCTCGGGTTGACCCGGTCGGCCGCGCCGGATGATAGCGAGCGGGGCAGTGGCGGAGAACTCGGCGCCGTGCGCCGAGAGCTGCGACCGCGCGCATCGCCTCAGCGCGCCCGTCCCTCGACGACGCGGGTGCGCGCCGCCATCGTGGGAGCATCGCCGGGAGCGAGCTCGAGCGCGCGATCGAACGCTTGGAGCGCCTCGCTGCGCCGGCCGAGGGCCGCGAGCACTTCGCCGCGCAGGCGGAGCACCGAGACCTCGCGCGGGAAGCGCGACGAGAGCGCTTCAAGGGTCTGCAGCGCCTCCGCGCTGCGTCCGAGCTGCAGCTCCGCGAACGCTCGACCGTACGGTCCGGCCAGCTCGTCGGGCTCGAGCGACTCGACCAGGCGCCAGTAGGAGAGCGAGCGCTCCCACTGCGACGAGCGCGTCGCGATCAAGGCGAGATCGCCTGCGAGGTAGGAAGCATCGGGCGCGAGCGCGAGCGCGAGCTCGAGCTGGCGCACCGCGGAAGCCGCGTCGCCGCGCGCCGAGGCCGCGCGCGAAGCCTCGACGCGCGCTGCGACCACATGCCAATCGACGCCTGCGCTGCGAATCGGCACCTCCGGCCGCGCGGCCACCGAGCGCAACGCCGCTTCGGGGAAGTCGGGGACGGCGTTCTTCAAGCGGCCGAGCGAGCACACCAAGCGTCCGAGCTCGGCGCGGCAGCGCAGCCCCGGGGCCAGAGCTTCGAGCTCGGAGAGCAGCGCGACCGGATCGTAGCCCAGGACCGCGGGCTCGCGCGGCTCATGGAAGAGGTGCGAGAAGTCGTTCCTGAGATCGCTGACCAGCGGGGCAGCGCCGGCGGAGGCGGCGAGCGCTCGAGGCCCTTGCGTGATGCGCGCGAAGAGGTGCAGCGGACGCGGGATGGCGACGCGCGCGAGATCCGCGGCGACGCGCGGCGCCGCCGCGTAGCGCGCTTCGATGCGCGAGAGATCGAGCGGTCCCTTGCAGCCGACGAGGATGTAGTTCGTGCGCTCCCCCACGAAGAGGAACGCCTCGGGGAAGACGGCGAGGAAGCTCGCGATCGCGGAGCGCATGGCCGACCGCGGCATCTGATCGATCGGCAGCCACTGCGAGACGAGGCCACCGGGAGCGAGCACCGCTCGCACGTCCCGGTAGTACTCGACCGAGTAGAGGCGCGAGACCCCGGGCATCATCGGGGGCGGTGGCTCGCTGGTGACGAAGTCGTAGCCCGGCTCCGCGAGCGCGAGGAAGCGCCGTCCATCGTCGTGGTAGAGGCGCACGCGAGGATCTCGATCGACGCGTTGATTCGTCGCCGCGAACTCGCCGGCCGTCGCGTAGACCTGGTGGTTCAGATCGACGATGTCCAGCCGCTCGACGCTCTCGTGAGCGGCGATGGCCGAGGCGGTGTTCCCGACGCCGAAGCAGATCAGCAGCGCGCGCCGCGGAGCTGGGTGCGCGAGAAGCGGTAGGTGCGCCATCAGGCGCATGTACTGCTGCGCGGCCGCGTTGCAGCCCGACATGGCGTGGCTGTCGAAGTAGAGGACGTCGCCCGACGGCTCCGCGACGACGAAGGTGGTGTGCGCGCCGTCGCTCTTCAGCGCTCGCACCGGATGGCGCGCCGCGGGGCTGGAAGGCGGGAACCACGCGGGCGCGAAGTCCTGCGGGGTCGCGACGGCGAGCGCCAAGAGCGCCACGCCGGCGAGCAGCGCCTTCTGCACGAGGCGGCCCTCCGCGACGCGCAGCAGAGCCAGGAAGATCGCGCCGAGGAAGAGCACGCCCAGGAAGAGCCGCAGCGAATAGAAGTGGTTCACTCTCGGGGCAAGGACGCCGATCGCCAGCGCGCCGGCGCCGAACGCGAGCGTGTTCCAAGCGACGAGCCGCCCGAGGGTGCGACCTTCGGCCTGCGCCGCGTTGCAGACGTAGGGCAGGAGCAGCGAGAGCAGATAGAAGGACGGCAGCACGAAGAGCCCGGTGAACCAGAGCAGCGCGCCGAAGCCGTAGCCGAAGTGGAAGAACTGATAGCTGCCGGAGAGCCCCGGCGGCAGCGGCGGCAGCGCCTCCGCGACGCGGCGCTGATCGCCGCGGCTAGCCCACTCGCGCAAGGGATAGGCTTCGCTCCAGGTCGCGAGGTAGAGGAGTGCGGCGAGCAGCGCGGCCCAACGCAGATGCTTCCAGCGCAGCCAGCTCACCCAGCGCACGCTGAGGCTCGCGGAGAAGATCGCGACGATGGCCCAGAAGGAGATGCAGGAGAGCGCCGCTCCGGTGCGGCAATCGAGGAACTGCAAGCGCTGCAGGACATCGGCCTCGAAGGCACCCGTGAGGAAGCCGCTGGTCAGCACCGCGGCGCTGCTCATCGCGGGCGAGAGCGCTTCGCGCGTTGCGAGGGAGGACGTGGACGCGTCCACGGCGCGCGCTTCGCCGACGACGATCGCCGCCTCGTTCGATGCGCCTGGGAGCGGCAGCCAGAGGCAGAAGAGGCCCAGCGCCGCGCTGCTCGCGATCAGCCCGAGGAGCAACTGCTCATGCCCGAGGGCCGGGAGGAGCAGCAGCTCGCACGCGAGGACGCCGCCCGCGGCGCCGAGCGTGTTCGACGCGTAGAGCGCGGAGGGGCAGCGCGAGGCGCTGCGCCACCCCGCGCAGAGCAGCGGGAAGGTGGCGCCCATCGCGAAGCACGGCGCGAACACGCAGAGCGCGCCGGCCCCGATCTGCGCGAAACGGAGCGCCGAGCTCGGGCGCAGCAGCGCGCCGTCCTGCACGTACGGGAAGGCCGCGCCGAGATCGAAGGGCGCGTACAGCAAGAGCAGGGTCAGCGCGGCGGTGAGCGCGACCAAGAGCTCGAGTCCACCGTAGGCGCGCAGCACGCGCGGCCCCGCGCTCCGGAAGCTCGGCCTCCGCAAGAAGAGCTCGCTCGCGGCGCTGCCCACGCCGAGCCCGCCGAGAAAGGACACCAGCACCACGGCGAACGAGAGCGAGCTCGAGCCGAAGCTCGCCGCGAAGACGCGGAACCAGACGACCTGATAGCCCAGCGCGAGGAAGCCCGAGAGCGCGTAGCACGCGTGCGCCCATCGGAGAGCCGCGCCAGCGCTGCTGAAGACGCTCATGGTCCTCCTCGCCCATCCGGCGCATAGACCGGTGGGAACTTCAGATCGCGGAGCTTCGCGATGTAGAGGATCTGCCCCACGTGACCGCTGAAGTGCTCCACGGCGTGGAACACCGCCGAGAAGACCGTCTCCGCGTAGCCCTGGATCGTGCGCGGCTCGAGCCAGCGCTCGTCGGACAGGCGCTCCACCACGGCGATCGCTTCCTCGATCGTCTCCGCGACGAGGGCGCGAAGCTCCGGCTTCGAGCGCCCGCCGCGAGCGGCGAACTCGGCGTCGCGGACGCGCACGTCGGGTGCTCCTCCGGCTCCGTGGATCACCCATTGGCGGAGATTCCCCGCGAGGTGGAGCAGGAGGTTCCCGATCGCGTTGGCGCCTTCGTGCGGGCGCCACCAGAGCACCTCCTCGTCGAGACGCGCGAGCACCTTGTCGATCTTCCAGAGGTAGTCGTCGCGGAGGCGGCGGCGCACTTCGGCGGCGAAGGCGCGGCAGAGAGGATCGCTCATCGGCGGGGTCCGGCTCGGGGTCGCGAGAATATAGCTCGCCCGAGTACGCTCCGGCGCGCCCCGATCCGACGCCATTCGCACCCTCGATGAGCTCGCACCCGCTCCAACGCCGCCCCGGCTCGAGGCTCCTCGCCTCGGCACTCCTCGCTCCCGCCCTCCTCGCCTCCTCGCCGGTTGCCCGCCGCGACGACGAGCTCTCGCAGCTCCTCGAGCGCACGCGCGCGGCGACGAAGAGCACGGCACTCGCCGCGCACACCGGCGGCCTCCTCTTCCACGGCGAGGGCGAGTTCCTGGCCGTAGCGTCGAGCTGGAGCTTCTATCTCGGCGCCGATGGCCGCGCCGTCGAGCGCATCGAAGGCCGCCTGCCGCGCGCGCAGGGCCGCGACGCGCGCGGCTGGTGGACGATCGACTGGGCGCGCGCCGTGCGCGAGCCGATCGGCCGCGAGCGCGCGCTTCTCGAGCTCGAGCACGCCTTGCTGCGCGGCGAGCTCTGGGCCGCGAGCTGTGCTTGGCAGCGCCGGCTCGGGGAGCGCAGCACGCCGGAGGAGATGGAGATCGTGCTGACGCGCGAGGACCTCCCGCGCCACGCGGCGCTCTGGGTCGCGCGTGCGAGCGCCTTGCCGCTGCGCCTCGAGATCTCCGACATCGAAGGCCCGACGATCACGCATCTCGAGGAGTGGAGCGAGCGGCTCGACTTCCGCTTCCCGACCGCGCTGCGCACCGAGTTCCCGGGCGGCGGCTCGCGCTGGACGATCCGCGGCGTCGACGACGCGCCGGCGTTCCTCGTCGATCCGACCGAGCGGCCGAGCGGCGCCCCCGCCGGCACGCGCTTCGATCCCGATCTCTCCGCAGAGATCGAGATCCAGCGCGCGCCGACGAAGCACTTGCTCACCCGCGCGCGCATCGACGACGGCGAGCCGCGCTGGTTCCTCCTCGACAGCGGCGCGGGAGCGCTGGTGATCGACAAGCGGACCGCCGACGCGCTCGAGCTCGATGCCTTCGGCGCGATCGAGGCGAGCGGCATCGGCGGCCGGGCCCCCGCGCGCTTCCGCCCGGCGAAGACCTTCGAGGTCGGCCCGCTCACCATCGAAGACCCGGTGATGCTCGAGCTCGACTTGTCGCCCATCGCCCCCTTCTTCGGCGTCGAGCTCGCCGGCATCCTGGGCTACGACGTCTTCGCGCGCGCCGTGATCGAGGTCGATCTGAAGGCGCCCGCCGCGAAGATCCACGATCCCGAGAGCTTCGGGGCCCCGAGCGGGACGCGCTGGGAAGAGCTCCTGCTCGACGCGCGCATCCCGACGCTGCGCTGCCGCTACGAAGGCGATCGCGACGGCCTCTTCCGCATGGACACGGGCGACAGCAGCACCGTCACCTTCCACACGCCGACGGTCGAGCGCTTGAAGCTCCTCGACGGCCGGAAGACCAAGAGCTCGCCGCTCGGCGGCGTCGGCGGCTTCACCGGCGGCCGCAGCGGCAAGCTCGCGTGGTTCGAGGTCGGCGGCCGCCGCGTCGAAGACCTCGACGCGCGCTTCGCAGAAGCGAGCTCCGGCCCGCTCTCGACGCCCGAGATCGACGGAAACCTCGGCACCGCGCTGCTCGAGCCCTTCGTGCTCTTCTTCGACTATCGCTCGCAGCGGATGGGGTTCGTGGCGCGCCGCTGAGGCGGCGCGGGAGTAGAGTGCGGCCGTTCGTGATCCCCCGTCGGAGGCCGCGATGTCGCAGCATTCGCTGGAGTTCTTCGAGGCGCAATTCCGCCGCCAGGTCGCAGAGCACGAGCTCGCGCTGAATCTCTTCGAGGAGCGCTCCCTCCCGCATCTCCGCGGTCGCGTGCTCGATCTCGGCTGTGGGCTCGGGAACCTCTCGCTCGTCGCGGCGCGCCGCGGCTGCCAGGTGCACGCCGTCGATGGAAGCTCCATCGCGATCGCGCATCTCGGCGCCGAGGCCGCGCGCGGCGGGCTGGCAGTGCGCGCGGAGCAGGCGGATCTCGCGCGCTGGCAGGTACCCGCGTGCTACGACACCATCGTCTCGATCGGCCTGCTCATGTTCTTCCCACGCGAGCGCGCGCTCGCGCTGCTCGACGAGGTGCTCGCGCACGTCGAGCCGGGTGGAACGCTCTTCCTGAACGCGCTCGTCGAGGGCACGAGCTTCTACGGCATGTTCGAGCCCGGCGACTTCTACCTCTTCGCCCCCGGCGAGCTCGCGGAGCGCAGCCGCGCCGCGGGCTTCCTTGTGCTGCACTCGATGCGCGACGAGGTCTTCGCCGCACCGGGCGGGGCGGAGAAGCGCTTCGATACGCTGATCGCCAGCGCCCCTCCGGCCCGCTGAGCCAGAGCTCGGCTACGAACCGACCTGCAGGCGCAGACCGTTGCTGAGATCGAGCGTGCCGCTGAACGCGCCACCCGGGCTGCGGAAGACCGCGCACTGGAAGAAGAGGTCCGCGCCGCGGAGGAAGGGATCGTTCGGCACGGCGAGGCCGAGGCTGCGCTCGCCGCTGCCGTCCGTGAAGCTAAGGAGGCTTCCCAGCGAATCACCGAAGAGCAGGCTGCAGGCGCTCGGCGGCAGCGGCGTGCTCGCCGCCGAGAGGCCGTAGAAGAAGAGCGCAGGCGCCAGCACGCGCGCGCTCGAGAGCTCGACCGCGAAGATCGCGTTGCCGAGAAACGGTGTCCCCACCGCGGAGAGCACCGGGCCACCGCAGCCCGCGCCGTAGCTCTGCGCGAGCGCCGGCGCCGTCGTGAGCACGACGCTGAGATCGCTGCTGCCCTGGTTCGCGACGACGAGGTCGTCGCAGCCATCGCCGTTGAGATCCCCGATCGCGACGGCGACCGGGTTCGTGCCCACCGTCGGGCTCGTGCTCGAAGCGAAGCCGCTGCCATCGAAGCCGCCGCGCAGCACGACCGTGCCGCTGCCGGCGTCGGCCTGCGCGAGCTCCAAGCGCACGAAGTGGCCCGCGATCGAGTCCTGCTCCAGATCGCCGACGGCGAGGTCGGTGGTGAAGCTGCCGCTCGTCGCGACATCGAGGGCCGCGGCGAAGAGGCCGGAACCCAGCGCGCCGCTGCTCATGCGACGGTAGATCCGCAGCGACTGCGACGGCGGGAAGAGCACCGGCTGAGCCACGGCGAGGTCGTTCCGGCCATCGCGATCGAGATCGGCGAGCACGAGCCCGCTCGCCGAGCCGCTGGTGCTGAGCGGCAGCGCCGCGGCGAAGCTCAGCGCACCGGCGCCATCGCCGGCGAAGAGCAGCAGGGCATCGCTCGCTCCGCGCGCGACGGCGGCGAGATCGGTGTCGCCGTCCCCGTCGAGATCGCCGAGCGCCACCGCGACGACTTGCGTCGGATGCGGCGCGGGGATGCTCACGCTCACGAGCGCGCCGCCGTTCAAGCTGAACGCGAGGCCCCCTCCGCCTCCGAGCGGCAGACCTTCGAAGCCGACGATCACGTCGTCCCGCAGGTCCGCATCGAGGTCACCGCAGGCGACGCAGGACGCGCGCGCACCGCCGACCGCCCGCGAGACGAGCGTCGGAGAGGCCTCGCCCGGATTCGTCACCAACACCAGCGTGCTCGAGGCTTCGCACGCGACCGCGAGGTCATCGCGCTCGCCGTCGTCGTCGAGGTCGCACCGCGCCAGCGCCACCGGCGCGCTGTCGCTCGCGGTGAGCGCTAGCGTCGTCTCGGCAGAGAACGCGCCGAGACTGTCATTGATGCGCAGGCTGAGGTTGTTCGAGGTCTCGTTCGCCGTCGCGGCGTCGAGACGGCCATCGCCGTCGAGATCGAGGACTGCTAAGTCGCGCGGGCCGATGCCGGGGGTCGCGGATTGGCCGAAGGGCAGCTCCAAGCGCGCGAGGTAGAGGTCCGTATGGTTGCAGCAGCCACCGCCCGAGTGCGCCGGCTGCAGGGGATTGAGGATCGGCATGGCTCCCTCATAGACGGTGAGCGCGAGCGTCAGCACATTGCCGCGGAGGTGACATGCACCAGTCGTGTAGCCGTCGGCGTTCACCGAGCCGAGGCGCGTCCCGTAGAGAACCTGATGCGCCACCGGATCGAGCTGCACCACGCCGAGGTCTCGACCTCGGATCGTCGACTGCACCGCGTCGGGAGTCACGGGAATGAAATCGCTGAGCGCGACCATCGTCAGGATGCCGTCATCGGAGCGAAAGAGCTCGCCGTAGAACCCGCCAAAGCCTCCGAGTAAGGTCCAATCCCAGATCTCGAGAATCGTCGCGCCGTCGCTCGAGAAGTGACGCAGTTGCGACCACGAGGTGTTCGAGGCGAGCCAAATCGTGCCATCGGGTTCCTCGACGAAGCCACCGCACAGACCAACTCCACATACGTGGGCGAAGCGACGCTGGGCGCTACCGACCTGATTCGTGTCCAAGCGTGCAAGGAACACGTCGCTGGTACCGCGCGAACCGCTCGTATGCGTGCTCGGAAACGTCGTCGCATCGTTGGTGATCCCGGCGAAGGTGAATACCCCTGGCTCCGTCGTGGACGGCATCACATGGGAGAGGCTCTCCGAACCGCTGCCGCCGAAGTAAGAGCCCCAGAGCAGTTGAGCGCTCCCGCTCGAGCGAGGGTCGAAGCGACCGAGCCAGAGGTCGTCGGGACCGGCGTTGGAAGCCTGGAACGCGCCCGGCGTCGTCGGAGGCGTGAGCCCTGAGAACTGCATGACCTCCATGCCGATCAGCAGCACGCCGCTCGGCTCGAGCTTCAGATCGTTGGCCAAGAAGCTGCAGCGCGTCCCGTAGAGCACCGAGGAGCCATCGGCGCTGAGCTCGATGAGGAAGCAATCTCCGGTCGTGGAGTAGGCATTGGCGGTGAGCAGTCCGTTCAGCGAGGAGCCCTCGTTGATCGTCGTCCTCCCCGAGGCCACCAGCGTCCCCGAGGGCCTTGCGACCATCGCCGTGATGCTGTCGCCATGCGAACCGCCCATCAGGGTGAACCAGACCACCTGCGCGGCTCCGGTCTGCGAGGGGTCGAGCTTGGCGAGGAAACCGTCGGACATGCCCGCATTCGTGGTCGTGCGATAGGCACCGGACGTCTCGTAACCGGTGACTCCCGCGACCGTCCCCGCGATGTAGATCGCGCCGCTGTCATCGACATGGATCGCGGAGGCGGTCTCTCCGCCACTGGCCGCGCCCAGATAGGTGCCCCACACCAGGATCGGATCGACCACCAGCGGTCGCGACGCATCCACGCGCTGCACGCGGAAGCCGTAGCTGCCGTCTTCGCGCAACGTGAAAGCCGACGACACCACTTCACGCTCGCCGTCCGCGCGGACCTCCCAGGTGAGCGGCGCCTGCTGCACCAGCTCGCCGAGCGGCGTGCTCATCACGAGCGCGCCGGCTTCGTTCACACGCACCGCACTCGCGCCCTCGACGCGTAGCGCCACGGCCTCGAGATCGATCCCTGGCGCGAAGTGCAGGTCGTACTGCAACTCGCCCGCGCGGCCGTGCACGACGAGATCGACGCCTGGCCAGAGTGAACGATAGCGCAGCGCCGCGTGCAGGGCGACGTTCCGACGCCACTGCGAAGGTTCGCCGAGGAGATAGTTCGCCTTCCCCGGCGCCAGCTCCGCGCTCTCCGGCGTCGTCGCCGCGCCGACGAAGCGCAAGGCCACCTTCGCACGTGCCCGCTCGTCCTCGCGATGGAGCTCGATGCGATCGCGGTGGAAGTGCGCACGGAGGCCGTTCGAGCGACCGACGAACACCGGCGCCTCCGGCGCGCTCGCTTCGCAGGCGGTGAAGAGCACGGGCAGGCGCGGGGCCTGCACTTGGGAGCGCGGCTCCTCGGCACGAGCCGGGAGCGCGAAGGCTACGCCGAGCAAGAGCGCGGCGAGATGGAATGGTCGGGCGGCGGACGGCACGGCGGGTTCCTCCGAGAAAACGAGCGGGGCGGCACTCGGGGAGTGCCGCCCCTATCGCTCTCGAACGGGAGCGCCTCGCGCGAGCGTCGCGCTTTCTCGGCTCGAGCTACGAGCCGACCTGCAGACGCAGACCGTTGCTGAGGTCGAGCGTGTCGCTGAACGCTCCACCCGGGCTGCGGAAGACTGCGCACTGGAAGAAGAGGTCGGCACCGCGCAGGAAGGGATCGTTGGGCACGGCGAAGCCGAGCGTCGTGGATCCCGTCCCGTTGGTGAACGCAAGCAAGCTGCCCAGCGAGTCGCCGAAGAGCACGCTGCAGGCGCTCGGCGGGAGCGGCGTGCTCGCCGCCGAGAGGCCGTAGAAGAAGATCGCCGGCGCGAGGAGACGCGCGCTGCTGAGCTGGACGCCGAAGCTCGCGTTGCCGAGCGTCGGCAGGCCCAGCGCGGAGAGCACCGGGCCGCCGCAGCCCGCGCCGTAGCTCTGCGCGAGCGCGGGCGTCGTGGTGAGCACGACGCTGAGATCGCTGCTGCCCTGGTTCGCGACGACGAGGTCGTCGCAGCCATCGCCATTGAGATCGCCCATCGCGACGGCGACGGGGTTCGTGCCCACCGTCGGGCTCGTGCTCGACGCGAAGCTGCTGCCGTCGAAGCCGCCGCGCAGCACGACCGTGCCGCTGCCGGCGTCGGCCTGCGCGAGCTCCAAGCGCGCGAAGTGACCGGCGATCGAGTCCTGCTCCAGATCGCCGACGGCGAGGTCGGTGCTGAAGCTGCCGCTCGTCGCGACATCGAGGGCCGCGGCGAAGAGGCCGGCTCCCAGTGCGCCGCTGCTCGTGCGGCGGTAGATGCGCAGCGACTGCGACGGCGGGAAGAGCACGGGCTGCGCGACGGCGAGGTCGTTCCGACCGTCGCGATCGAGATCGGCGAGCACGAGCCCGCTCGCCGAGCCGCTGGTGCTGAGCGGCAGCGCCGCGGCGAAGCTCAGCGCACCGGCAGCATCGCCGGCGAAGAGCAAGAGCGCATCGCTCGCTCCGCGCGCGACAGCGGCGAGATCCGTATCGCCATCGCCGTCGAGGTCACCGAGCGCCACCGCGACGACCTGCGTCGGATGCGGCGCGGGGATGCTCAAGCTCACGAGCGCGCCGCCGTTCAAGCTGAGGGCGAGGCCCCCTCCGCCTCCGAGCGGCAGACCTTCGCGGCCGACGACCACGTCGTCCCGCAGGTCCGCATCGAGGTCGCCGCTGGCGACGCAGGACGCGCGCGCACCGCCGACCGCCCGCGAGACGAGCGTCGGAGAGGCCTCGCCCGGATTCGTCACCAACACCAGCGTGCTCGACGCCTCGCACGCGACCGCGAGGTCATCGCGCGCGCCGTCGTCGTCGAGGTCGCATCGCGCCAGCGCCACCGGCGCGCTGTCGCTCGCGGTGAGCGCTAGCGTCGTCTCGGCAGAGAACGCGCCGAGACTGTCATTGATGCGCAGGCTGAGGTTGTTCGAGGTCTCGTTCGCCGTCGCGGCGTCGAGACGGCCGTCGCCGTCGAGATCGAGGAGCGCGAGATCGCGCGGGCCGATGCCGGGCTCCGCGGACTGGCCGAAGGGCAGCTCGAGACGCGCGAGGTAGAGGTCGGACCGAACACAGCAGCCGCCGGACGCCGAAGCCTGCAGCGGGTTGACGGTCGGCATCCCGCCGAGCGAGCCGCCGGCGATGGTGAGCACGTTGCCGCGCATGGCGCTGGCCTGATAGGACTCGGGGCTCGCCCCCCCCAGATAGGTGCCAAAGAGCACCTGGCGCGTGACCGGATCGAACTGCACGACGGCCAGGTCGCGTTCCCCACCGAACGTCCCCTGCATGGCGTTTGGGGTCACCGGGATGACGGCCGGCGCGTCCGCGACCAGCGTCAGCACGCCATCGGAGGCGCGATGCAGGTCGCCCCGGAGCCCCCAACCGAGTATCCAGTTCCAGGTGTCGTCGATCGTGGCACCGTCGCTGGAGAAATGCATCAGCTTCGATTCCTGGGCGCCGGTCGCCACCGACAGCCAGAAGCCACCGTCGGGCTCGAGGGCCATGCCACCGGGAGTGTCGTGGCTGAGCCGACCGTAGACGTGGGCGAAGCGACGCTGCGCGCTGCCCACCTGATTGGCGTCGAAGCGAGCCACGAACACGTCGTTCAGGGTCAGCAGGCCGGTGGTGTGGGTGCTCGGAAACGTCGTGCCGTCGTTGGTATAGCCGGCGATCGTGAACACGCCGGGCTCGGTCGGTGAGACCTGGAGATCCGACAGCCCCTCGTCACCAGCGCCGCCGAAGTAGGAGGCCCAGATGAGCTGCGCACTTCCGGAGAGGCGATTGTCGAAGCGGCCGACCCAGATATCTGTCGAGCTGTTCTTGCTGGCTTGGAAGGCGCCCGGGGTGGTCGGCGGAGAGAGCAGTCCATTCGCGTCCGTCGCCATGACGATCACGCCACCCGGCTCGATCTGGAGCTCGTTCCGGCCATGGAATGGGCAGAGGGTGCCATAGAGCAGGGTCGAGCCATCCTCGCTCAGCTCGATCAGGAACTGAAATCCCGTCGACGCATAGGCATTGGCCGTGACCAGGTTGGGGATGGGCTGCGTACCCGCGGACTGAGGGTCGTTCCACCCCGAGGCCACGATCGTGCCGGTGGGACGCAGCGCGATCGAGTTCACGCCCTCACCCGTTCCTGGTCCGCCGATGTAGGTGAGCCACACCAACTGCGCCGCTCCCGGCTGCGACGGGTCGAGCTTGGCGATGAAGCCCTCGCCGTTTTGCGGAGTCACGCGGAACGCGCCGGGCGTCCCCGGACCGAACACCGCATCTCCGGCGATGTACACCGCGCCGGAGGCATCCACCTCCATGTCACGCACGATCTCGGCACTGTCGCTCAATCCCCAATAGGTGCCCCACACCAGGATCGGGTCGACGACCAGCGGCCGCGACGCATCCGTCCGCTGCACGCGGAACCCGTAGCTCCCGTCGTCGCGCACCACGAACGCCGAGGGCACCACCTCGCGTTCGCCATCCTCCCGCACTTCCCAGGTCAACGGCGGCTTCTGCCGCAGCTCGCCGAGCGGCGTGCGCAGCAGCATGCTGCCGTCGCTCGCGAGCGTCACGAGCTCCGCGCCTTCGACGCGCAGACCGATCTGCGAGAGGTCGGCGCCCGGCGCGAGGTGCAAGTCGTACTGGAGCTCGCCGCTCTCGGCGTGCACCACCAGGTCGACGCCTGGCCAGAGCGAGCGATACCGCACTCGCGCCGTCGTGGCGACGTTGCTGCGCCAGGTCGACTTGTCGCCCAGCATCATGTTCACCTTGCCCGGCAGCGGCGCGTCGCTCTCCGGCTGCACCGCAGCGCCCACGAAGCGCAGCGCCACCGTTGCCGCGACGTCGCCTTCGGCCTTGGTCAGCTCGACGCGGTCGCGCTGCAGTGTCGCCAGCATTCCCCCGAGCTGCGCGGAGAACGAGGGCGCGTCGGGCTGACGGGGGTCACCGGGCAGGAAGAAGAAGGGCAACGTGGGCGCTTTCGCAGGTGCAGCGGAGCGTGTCGGCGCTGCCGGGGAGGCAAGCTTCGGCGCGGTCACATGCTCTACATCGATCGGCACGGGCAGGCGCGGGGCCTGCACTTGGGAGCGCGGCTCCTCGGCACGAGCCGGGAGCGCGAAGGCTACGCCGAGCAGGAATACAGCGAGAGAGAAGGGACGGACGGCGGACGGCATGGCGGGTTCCTCCGGGGAAACGAGCGGGGCGGCACTCGGGGAGTGCCGCCCCTATCGCTCTCGAACGGGAGCGCCGCGCGCGAACGTCGCGCTTTTTGATCGAGCGCTACGAACCGACCTGCAAACGCAGACCGTTGCTGAGATCGAGCGTGTCGCTGAACGCGCCGCCCGGGCTGCGGAAGACCGCGCACTGGAAGAAGAGGTCCGCGCCGCGGAGGAAGGGATCGTTCGGCACCGCGAAGCCGAGGCTCCGCTCGCCGCTGCTGTCGGTGAAGCTGAGGAGGCTCCCCAGCGAGTCGCCGAAGAGCAGGCTGCAGGCGCTCGGCGGCAGCGGCGCGTTCGCCGCCGAGAGGCCGTAGAAGAAGAGCGCCGGCGCCAGCACGCGCGCGCTCGAGAGCTCGACCGCGAAGAGTGAATTGCCGAGCGTCGGCAGGCTCACCGCGGAGAGCACCGGTCCACCGCAGCCCGCGCCGTAGCTCTGCGCGAGCGCCGGTGCCGTCGTGAGCAGCACGCTGACATCGTTGCTGCCTTGGTTCGCGACGACGAGGTCCAAGCAGCCGTCGTTGTTGAGGTCCCCCATCGCGAGGGCCACGGGGTTCGTGCCGACGCTCGGGCTGGAGCTCGAAGAGAACGCGCTGCCGGTGAAGCCGTGCCGCACCTCCACCGTGCCGCTCCCCGCATGCGCGATGGCGAGATCGACGCGCCAAAGGTGACCGGCGATCGAATCGTCTTCCAAGTCGCCGATGGCGAGATCGGTGGCGAAGCTGCCGCTCGTCGGGAGATCGAGCGGAGCGGCGAAGAGCCCGGCGCCCAGCGCGCCGCTGCTCGTGCGGCGGTAGATCCGCAGCGACTGCGACGGCGGGAAGAGCACCGGCTGCGCGACCGCGAGGTCGGCGCGGCCATCGCGATCGAGATCGGCGAGCGAGAGCCCGCTCGCGAGGCCGCTCGTCGCGAGCGGCAGCGCCGCGGCGAAGCTGAGTGCCCCCGCGCCATCGCCGGCGAAGAGGAGGAGCGCATCGCTCGCGCCGCGTGCGACCGCCGCGAGATCGACATCGCCGTCGCCGTCGAGATCGCCGAGCGCCACCGCGACGACTTGCGTCGGGTGCGGCGAAGGGATGCTCAGGCTCGCGAAGGCGCCGCCGTTCAAGCTGAGCGCGGTCCCGCTGCCGCCCGCGAGCGGCAGGCCTTCGCGGCCGACCACGACGTCGTCCTGCGGGTTCGCATCGAGATCGCCGCACGCGACGCTGGACGCGCGCGAGCCGTCGATCGAAAGCGAGACCAGCGAGCGCGAGACGCTCCCGGCATTCGTCACGAGCACGACGGTGGAGGACGCTTCGCAAGCGACGGCGAGGTCGTCGCTGAAGCCGTCGCCATCGAGATCTCCACGCGCGAGCGCCACCGGTGCTTCGTCGCCCGCGGTCAGCGCCACGGTCTGCTCGCTGCCGAAGACCCCGGCGCCGCCGTTCGTGCGCAGGCTCAGGTTGTCGGAGCCGGCGTTGGCCGTCGCGAGGTCGAGATCGCCGTCGCCGTCGAGGTCGAGGAGAGCGAGGTCTCGGGGACCGATGCCGGAAGCCGGATCCGCGCCTGCGGGAAGCTCGAGGCGCGCGAGATAGACATCGTTCCCGCTGCCACCGGCAGCCGTCGCGAACGGCGCCTCCGTCGGCAGACCGCCCGCGGCGCTGGCGCGCGCGCCGAGCGTCAGCACATTGCTGCGCAGCGCGGAGACATCCTCGGCGAAGCCCTCCAGCGCGCTGCTGCCGAGATAGGAGCCGAAGATCACTTGCGGAGTCGCGGCGTCGAGCTGTGCCACGTAGAGATCCGCGCCGCCTCCAGCGTAGCTCGCGTGGATCGCCGTGGGCGTCGTCGGCAGCACGGCCGAGTTCGTCGCACCGACCAGCGTGAGCGTGCCATCGGCGGATCGATGTAGATCGACGTCGAGCAGCGCACCACCCGGAGCCCAGCTCCACGCCGAGAGCACGCTAGCGCCACTCGAGGCGAAGTGCAGGAGCGCCGCATCGCTAGCACCTCCACCGGTCGCGCGCGAGCAGGCGACGAAGACGCTCGCGTCGGGAGCCAACGCGAGCGCACCTGCGCGATCGCCGATGCCGGTGGCGCTCGCACCCGCGACGTGCGCGAAGCGGAGCTGCGCCGTGCCACTCAGCGTCGTGTCGAAGCGGCCCACCAAGAGATCCTCCTCGGAGCTCGCTCCCGAGCCATGCGTCTGCGGGCAAGCCGCGCCGCTGCGCGTGTCGGCGAGGAAGGTGAAGACACCGGCTTCGGTCGCCGAAGGCGCGAAGTCCGCGAGCACCTCGTCATCCGGACCGCCGAAGTGCGAGGCCCACACGAGCTGCGCGTTGCCGCTCAGCGCGAGATCCATGCGCCCGAACCAGAGGTCGATGCCGCCGGCGTTGGTCGGCTGATAGGCTCCGGCCGTCGTCGTGTAGCCGGGGCTGCCCGAGCCCGTGCCGGCGAGCAGCACGCGCCCGCTCGGCTCGAGCGCGAGGCGCAGCCGTCCCGGCGAGATGCCGCCGAGGCGCGTCGCGTAGAGCAGCGTCGTCCCGTCCGCGCTGAGCTCGGCGAGGTAGGCCGGGCCGCTCGAGGCATAGGCACCTGGCGACACGCTGAAGCCAGCGCTCGCGATGCCGGTGACGAGCAGGGTTCCGGACGAGCGCAACGCGAGCGCGTGTAGCTCGTCCGCGCCTGTGCCACCGATCAAGGTGCACCATTGGAGCTGCGCCGCTCCGCTCAGACTCGGATCGAGCTTCGCGACGAAACCCTCGTCACTGCCGCTGGTGCGATAGGCACCCGCCGTCGGCAAGGAGCCCAGGCTCGGCGTCGTGCCACCGAGGTACACGCAACCAGCCACATCCACCGCGAGCCCGTTCACGACGTCGTCGCTCGTGGAGCCGAAGTAGCTCGCCCAACCCAACACGGGATCGACGACGAGCGGACGCGCGGCATCGACGCGCTGCACGGCGAAGCCGTAGCTCCCGTCCCCGCGCAGCTCGAAGCGCGAAGGGACGATCACGCGCGATCCATCGGCGGCTACCTCCCACGTGAGCGGGGAGCGCTGAGACATCTCTCCGAGAGCGGTGCGCATGACGAGCGCGCCGCTCGCGTCGACGCGCACCTCCGCAGCGCCTTCGACGCGGAAGGCCACCGGATCGAGCGCGGCGCCCGCGGCGAAGTGGAGGTCGTACTGCAGCGCGCCCTCCACGCCATGCACGACGAGATCGACGCCCGGCCAGAGCGCGCGGTAGCGCAGCGCTCCGTGGAGCGGGAGATTCGCGCGCCATTGCTCCGGCGCACCCACGAGGAGGTTCAGCTTGCCGGGCAGCGTCTCCGCGCTCTCGGGAGCGGCCGAGGCGCCGACGAAGCGCAGCGCCACGCGCGCGGTCCGATCCGCTTCGGAGCGCACGAGCTCGAGTCGATCGCGGTGGAACGCGGCGCGGAAGCCTCCGGCACGCCCGACGAACGCGGGAGCGTCCGGCGCGGTGGAGTCGCAGGAGACGAAGAAGGTCGGGAGCTTCGGGGCGGCGTTCGGCGCCTGCTGCGAGAGCGCGGAGGCGCTCAGCAGCGCGGCGATCGCGGCGGCGCCGAGGAGATGGGAAGCGGCGGACGGCATGGCGGGTTCCTCCGGAGAAACGAGCGGGGCGGCACTCGGGGAGTGCCGCCCCTATCGCTCTCGAACGGGAGTCTCCCGCTCGAGCGTCGCGCTTTCTCGCGACCTGCCGCTTCGAACCGCGCTTCAGCCGCCGGCGCCGCGCTCGAGCGTCGCCAGCTCCGCGGCGGCGCGGGAAGCGAGCTCCTCCGCGCCCTCATCCTCGGCAAGGAGTTCCTGCGCGCGCCGCAGCGCCTCTCGCGCGGCATCGATGCCGCCGAGCCGCGCGTGCGCCGTTCCGAGCAGGAGCCAGCGCCGGCCGCGCGCGCGCGCCTCGGCGCTGGGCTCGTCGCGCGCTTCGAGGAGCTCGACCGCGCGCTCGGGTCGCCGCAGCGCGAGATAGCGCTCGCCGAGATCGATCGCGACTTCGGCGCTGAGCACTTTCTGCGCGGCGAACGCGGCATCCAAGTGAGCCTCCGCGTCCTCCGCGCGACCGCGCTCCAGGAGCAGCGTGCCGAGCTGGAGGGCCATGGCCGCGCTCAGGTTCTGCTCGAGACCCGCGGTCGCGCGCTGCATCTCGAGCCCCTGCGCCATCAGACTCTCGCCGCGCTCCTCGTCGCCGCGCGCCCAACGCACCTGGCCCAACAGGAAGAGCGCATGCGCGATGTCGCTGTGCTCGAGCACCGGCAGCACGAGCGTCGCGCGCTCCAGCGCGGCGCCGGCGAGCTCCTCGGCGCGCGCGAGCTCCCCGCGCAGGAGCTCGATCTTCCCGAGCGAGGTCAACGCGACGTGGAGGTTCTCCAACCCCGCGCGGCCCGCGCGGACGAAGTGGAACGCGGCCTCGGCGTGCGAGGCGGCCGCGGACTCGAGCTCGCCGAGCTGGCGCTGCGTGTGCCCGAGGCTCACCAGCACGCGCCCGAGCTGCTGCGCGTCCTCGCTCCACGCCGCGCGACGGATCTCGAGCGCGCGCTCGAAGTGACAGCGCGCCGCGCGGGTGGCGCCGAGCAAACGCCGTTGGCGCCCGATCCAGTAATCGGCCGTCGCCGCGCGCGCCTCCAGCGGCGCGCAGACGCGCTGGCGGAGCTCCGCGTAGCGCGCGAGATGCGGCTCGATCTCGCTCGCGAGTCCGACCTGGAGCAAGTGCTCGATCGCGATCGCGTGGATCTCGAGCTCGAGCTCGGGCGAGAGCTCCTGCGGATCGTTCAGCACCCGGCGCGAGGCGATCTGCACGGCCTCGGCGACGGTGCGCTCGCGCACGCCGCCGGAGTACGCGGGGTTCCCCTGCGAGAGCACGTTCCAGAAGAAGCCGACGAGCCCGCGTTGCTGCGCCGCCTCGGCGTTCGCGCGCGCGGCTTCGCGGCGGGCGCGCGAGCCTTGCTCCTCCGCTTCGCGGCGCAGCAGGGCTTCGCGCTCCGCGGCGCCGCGGAGCTCGACGGCCTGCTGCGCGAGGTCGAATGCCAGCGCTAGCGAGATCGCCGCGCCGAGGGAGAGGCTGACCAGCAGCGCGAGCAAGGCGAGCGCGAGCTGTGGGCTGCGCTCCATCCAGCGCTGGAAGCGCCGCAGGAACCCCGCTGGTCGCGCGTGCACGGGCTCGAGGCGCAGCAAACGCTCGAGGTCCTCCGCGAGCTCGCGCGCCGTCGCATAGCGATGCGCGGGATCGGGGTCCATGGCCTTCTCGATCACGATGGCCAGGTCGCGCGGCACGCGCGGGTTCGCCTTCGCGAGAGGCTCGGCGCTTCCGCTCTCGATGCGGCGCAGCATGGCCGAGCTCGTCGGCGCGCCGCCGAAGGGGTTCTTCCCGCTGAGCGCGACGTAGAGCGTCACGCCGAGCGAGTACACATCGCTCCACGGCCCGACCGCGACGTTCTCGCCGCGGAGCTGCTCGGGCGAAGCATAGGCCGGGGTGCCCAAGAACTCGCCCGAGCCGGTGAGCGAGCTCTGCTCCGCGTCGCGCACGAGCCCGAAGTCGCCGAGCGCGGGAACGCCGGCGGTGCGCAGCAGCACGTTCGATGGCTTCACGTCGCGGTGGACGAGGCCGACGCCGTGCAGGGCTTCGAGCGCCCGCGCGAGCGCGACGCCGAGGCGCGCCGCCTCGACGGGATCGAGCGGAGCGGAGCTCGCCGCGAGGCGCTGCGCGAGGCTGCCCCCGCCGATCCACTCCATCGCGTAGGCGCAGAGTTCGGGCGTGACGTGCACGTCGTAGATCGCCACCACGTGCGGATGGCGCACGCGCCCGAGGGATTGCGCCTCGCGCAGGAAGCGCTGGCGCGCGTCGGACGAGACGACCAAGGCGGGGCTCAAGACCTTCAGCGCGACCTCGCGCCCGAGCAAGAGCTGGCGCGCGCGGAAGACGATGCCGCTGCTGCCCCGGCCGACCTCTTCGATCAGCTCGTAACCCGGTATGGCGATCGAGGGACGCTCTCTCCAAGCCGGCGAGCTCGCGGTGGTGACCTCTCGCGCGAGCTCGAGCATCCGCAGCACGTGCTCGCGCAGGTGCTCGCGATCGAGCAGGAGCGCGCTGAGATCGAGCTCGCGTCCCAGCTCGCGCGAGCGCACGGCGCGCTCGAAGAACTCGTCGAGGAAGGCCTCGTCATCGGCCGAGGCGCCGGGGGGTTCCATGGTCCGACCTGGGTAGCGATAGCGAAGAGAACGGAATGGAGCGCCCGAAGCGTCGCGCCCGCGCAGCGAAGTTCCGGTGCGCCGCGCGAGACGCTCAGTCGCGCAGCAGCCGCTGGTAGAGCTCGGAGCCCTTTCGGAAGCGATGCCGCACCGCCGAGATGCCGAGGTCGAGCCGGACCGCGATCTCCTCCAGCAGAAGATCCTCGAAGAGGCGCAGGCGCACGACCTCGCGCAGCTCCTCCGGCAGCCGATCCAGCGCGGCGCGCATCTTCTCCGCGCGCTCCTTCTCGGAGGCGATGCGGCTCGGCGTCGTGCTGCCCCAGGGCTCGAACGAAGCGCCGCTCGTGCCGTCGTCGGACGAGCTCCCCGACCGCAGCGCCAGGCTGCCGTTCCGCCGCATGTCGCGCTTGCCGGCGAGCTCGTAGTCGCGGTGGTCGCCGATGCAGTTCTCGGCGATGCGCAGCAGCCAGCGGCGGAAGGACGGCGTGTCAGCCCAAGTGAAGCTGCGCCGGGCGCTCCACGCCTTCATCAGCGCCTCCTGCCAGATGTCTTCCTCGCTGAGGCGCGCTCGGAGCTCGGCGCCCATGCGGCTGCCGATGGCGACGAGGAGGGAGGCGGGGTTCGCCGCTTCGACGAGGTGCGTCCAGACGGCTGGATCGTCGAGGTTGGGAGCCGGTTCCATGCAGCGCGATCCTAGCGATCGCCGAGCGCCGGCCAAGACCCGAGGCGCCCGATCATTCGCGCCCGCGATCGCCGAGCTCGCGACGCAGCGCGCTCGCGAGCTGCTCCGCGAGATCGAACGCGCGGAGGTAGCCGCGGCCGGCGAGCCCCTCCACCGACCAGAGCCGCTCGGCGACGCGTCGCACGCGCGGCTGGTTGCTCGGCGTCGCGGCGCGTAACGCGCGGAACGAGCTCGCCGGTGCGAGCTGCGCCAGCGCAGGCCACAGAGCGCTGCCCGCCGCATGCAGGAGCGCGGCGGCGTCCTGCGCCTCCGCGCGGTCGCCGCCGTGGGCTCCACCGACGTGGATCTCCTGCGGCGTCCGAATCAGCAAGCAGCGCGCGACGAGCGCCGGCTCGCGCGCGAGCGCGACGTGCGCGGGTCCTAGTGCCGCTCTCGAATAGCAGAGCACCTCGCCCGCGACGCCGCGGAGGTCGTCGCGCGGAGCCCAGGGCGAGCTCACCGCTCCCGTGCAGCTCACGGCGATCCGCGCGCGGCGTTCGCCCTGCGTCGTATGCAAGCGAACGCCATCCGCTTCGTACGCGAGAGAATGCACGCGAACGCCGACGCGAAGCGCGGCTCCACGAGATCTCGCGGCGGCGATCAGCGCCTCGCGCAGCGCGCGTGTCTCGACGAAGCCGCCGCGCTCGAAGAGGAAGCCGCCGTGCGGCGCACGGAGCTCGAGCGCCGCGACCGCCGTGAGCTCTTCCGACGCGATCCAACGCACACCCGGCAGCTCGCGCCAAGCCGCGGCGCGCTCGGCGGAGTCCGCGATACGCAGCACGCCGACCGCGTGCCATCCGGCGCGCTCCGCGCCGAGCTCGGCGAGCGCGGCGAGGAAGCGCTCGTGCCCCGCGAGATCCTCGGCCGAAGGCAACGCGCGCTTCCCGCGATAGGGATTGAGCAGCGCGACGGGCACGCCCGACGCACCGCCGCTCACGGCGTCGCCGTCGTCGTAGAGCTCGACCTCGAACCCGGCGCGCGCGAGCACGTGCAGAGCGCAGGCTCCCGCGATCCCACCTCCCACGATCGCGATCACCGCGAGGCGTCCATGGGTTTGCGCGCGACCAGCACTTCGCGCTTCTTGCCGAGACCGGGACACTTCTCGACGCGCAGCCCGAGAGCCTGCAGCCGACGCCGCACCGCCCCTTGCACGCAGTAGCTGCTGAGCATGGCTCCGGGGCGCAGCGCCGCGACGACGTCGCCGAGGAACTCCTCGGTCCAGAGCTCGGAGTTCACGTCGGGCGAGAAGGGATCGAGATAGCACGCATCGAAGCTCGCGCGCGGCAGCTCGCGCACGCGCTCACGCGCGTCACCGAGAAAGAGCTCCAGCGCGAGTCGAGGCGCGATCTCGAAGCGCGCTGTTCCCATGCTCGGCGTTCGCTCGATCCAGCTCGCGAGCGCTTCCTCCAGCTCGGGATGGCGCAGATACGCCGCGCTCCCGAGCTCGCGCAGCGTCGGCGCATCCAGGAGATCTCGTTCGAGCGCCACGAACTCGAGCGCGGCTCCTGCGCTAAGCGCTTCGTCCGCGCTGAGGAGCCAGCCGAGCCCGGTGCCGAAGCCGATTTCCAGCACGCGCGTCGCGGCACCGGCGCGCAAGCGCGCGCAGACACCGCTGAGCTCCAAGGAGACGTAGAGCGTCTCCGCGCGAGCTCCTGACGAGGAATGGCAGCACTGCGCAAAGCGCCGCGAGCGCAGCGTGCGCGAGCCATCTGACGTTTCCTCCACGAGCCAGTGCGACATCGCGACAGCCTAGCGCGTCCCCGCGGCAGCGTCGCGGGTGAGACCCGAGCGAGCGATGGACAGGCTCTGTCACTCGAATAGGATCCAATGCAGCGGCCCCCGATTCCGCACCGATCCCCACGCGAGTGAGAGCGGCCGAACTCTCAGGTCCCCTCTGGCCCGTGATCCGGCCTCACTCGACAAGCGAGAGATCCTCCGTCTACGGATCGCCGATCCGTCGCGCGGCTTCGGGACCGTTCCCCGTCCCGCCCTCCCAGGAGAGCCCCCCATGAGTCGTTCCCAGCGCACCCTCTGCGCGCTCGCGATCTGCGGCACCGTCCCGCTCGCGGGCCTGTTCGCGCAAGGCAAGCAGGTGCCCACGCACCACTTTCCGTTCACTCCCGTCCAGGTGAACGTCGGCGACATCCGCCTCGCTCCCGATACCGCCGGTCTGAAGGAGATCGCCGGCCTCTCCGAGTTCACGCTCACCGGCGTGCCGGATGCCGCGGGCCGCTTCCTCACCCTCGACCTGCGTCGCGCCGCCGTCGTGTTCGAGCCCGGTAGCGTCCGCGTGAACGGGGTCCCCCAAGCCGACGTCTACGCTCCGGGGACGAGCTTCTGGACCGGAAGCATTCGCGGCCTCGCGAACAGCGACGCCTATCTCGCGCTCTCGCCCTACGGCACGCGCGGCTGGTTCGGCACTCCCGAGGAGAAAAACCATCTGATGGCCGAGCCGGTGAACGGCGACTGGTCGCAGACCACGCTGCGCATCGTCGATCAGCCGACGCTCGATGCCGCGGGCAGCGCGCCCGGCTACACCTGCAACGCGCAGCTCCCGCCCGGCCAGGCGCCGGTCCTGCCGACCGATCCCAGCACGCAGAACCCGACCGGCGGACCGCTGCCGAACTACTTCGTGCCGATCGCCTTCGAGACCGCGTACGAGTTCTACACGATCTTCAACAACCTCGGCGCCGCGCAGACCTACGCGCAGTCGCTGATCGCCGCGATCAGCGCGCAATACGATGCGCAGATCGGGGCGGTCTTCCAGGTGCCCTACCTCCAGTTCTACACCTCGAACACCGACCCGTGGACCGCGGCGGCCTGCGGCACGATGCTCGACCAGTTCCGGAACGCCTGGGACAACGGCGCGGCCCCGGTGCCGGCGGCGCTCTACCACCTGATGACCGGCTCCAACTGCGGTGGCGGCGTCGCGTACTTGAACGTCCTCTGCAACGGCAACTACGGCTTCGGCGTCAGCGGCAACATGGACGGCAGCACGCCGTTCCCGCCGGCGCAGGGTCCGTTCACTTGGGACTTCGTCGTCGTCGCGCACGAGATCGGGCACAACTTCAACGCGATCCACACGCACGACTACAACCCGCCCATCGATCCCTGCGGCCTCGGCAACTGCTCGAACCCCGCCGGCACGATCATGAGCTACTGCCACACCTGCCCCGGCGGCATGAGCAACATCGTGCTCCAGTTCCATGCCCAGAGCGCGGCCGACATGCGCGCCGCGACGGTAGCGGCAGGCTGCCTGCAGACGACGGGCGGACCGAACGATGAGTGCGCCGGCGCGGTCGCGATCGCGAACGGAGCGAATGGCCCGTATGACAATACGAGCGCCACGACCTCGGCCCCGGCTTGGCCCTGCGGCGGGGGCGGAAAGGACCTCTGGTTTGCCTACACCGCGACCTGCTTCGGCGACGTCACGATCAACACCTGCGGCGTGCCGACGAACTTCGATACGACCCTCCAGGTCTTCACGGGTGACTGCAACAGCCTGGCCTCGGTAGCCTGCAACGACGACTCCTGCAGCCTCCAGTCGAGTGTCACCTTCGCGGCGACGCAGGGCACGACCTATCGGGTCCGCGTCGGCGGCTTCAACGGCACGCGCTTCGGCGTCTTCAACCTCAACGTCGCGTGCGCGCCGCGCGTCGCCAACGACGAGTGCGTCGCGGCGATCCCGCTCGCCGTCGGCACGAACGGCCTCTACTACAACCCCGGCGCCACGCTCTCCGGTGCGGCCTTCTCCTGCGGCTTCAACGTGCAGAAGGACGTCTGGTTCTCCTACACGGCGATCGCTTCCGGGCCGGTCTCGGTGAACGCCTGCACCGCGGCGCGCAGCTTCGACACCGTGATGGAGATCTGGAGCGGGAGCTGCCCCGCCCTCTCTCTCGTCGGCTGCAACGACGACTTCTGCGGCCTGGGCTCGCAGGTCAGCTTCAACGCCACCGCCGGCACGACCTACTTCGTGCGCGTCGGCGGCTACAACAACCAGGAAGGCAACTTCGAGCTCGTGCTCGTCGCCGCCAATGACGAGTGCGCTGGCGCCCTCGGGCTGAATCTCGGGGCGAACGGTCCCTTCAGCAACGCGAAGGCGACGACGGGTGCGCAGGTGATCCCCTGCGGCTTCAACAACGGCGGGGATGCCTGGTTCCGCTACACCTCGACGGCCTGCCAGGTCAGCTTCGAGACCTGCACGGCCACGCGGACCATCGACACCGTGATGGAAGTGTTCACGGGTAGCTGCGCCGCGCTCACCAGCGTGGGGTGCAACGACGATGCCTGCAGCCTCGGCTCGCGCGTGTCGGTCTTCGGCGCTGCCGGGACGACCTACTATGTGCATGTCGCTGGTTACAACGACCAGCGCGGCAGCTTCGATGTCGTCGTCAGCGAAGGCTCGGGCGGCGGCAACTTCACCTCCCTCCCGACGGGCTGCGGTGGTCTCACCCTCAACACCACGGGGACCCCGAACCTCGGCACCACCGTCAGCTATACCGTCGTCGGCGGCACGGGCCTGCAGGCGATCTTCCTGGGCTTCATCCCGGTGAACCTGCCGCTCTGCGCGGCCTGCACCCTCGGCGCCACGATCGACGTGTCGATCGGCGGCCCCACGATCCCGGCCTCGCCGATCCCCTGCGATCCGCTGCTGATCGGCGGCCAGGTGTACGTGCAAGGCGTCGACGTCGGCTCGGCCGGTGGCTGCACGAGCCCGCTGCCGTTCCGCCTCTCCAACACGGTCCGCGTCACGATCGGCTGATCGCCGTGGTTCGATCTGCGAGCGCGCCTCGGCGCGCTCGCCGCGCGAGCCCGCCTGCTCCTGCAGGCGGGCTCGCGCGCTTTCAGCGCAAGCGCTCCACGCTCACTTCCGCGCGCGATAGACCTCGACGCCCGACTGCTTCCCGCGCAGGAGCTGCTCGAGCTCCTGCCCGCCCTGCACGTTCAGCAAGCGGTTCGCGTCGAAGAAGCCGCGCGTCGCCTCTTCCTGGAAGCGCTGCTGCCCCTGCATCTGCCCTTTGTTCTCGGCCTTCGGCCGAGCGGCCTGCTGCGGCGCGCGCCAGAACGCGACCTGCGGACCGCTCTGCGCGATCAGCGTCGCGCGACCGGCGATCCCTTCGAAGGCGGCGATGCCGCGTAGATCGGTGTCGGCGCCCTGGATCGCACCGCCGTCCGAGCCGACGACCTTGACGTGCACCTTTCGCGCGGGCGCGCCGTTCTCATCGCGCACGGCCACGCGGACGAGCCCGTGCTCCTCCTCGTTCCAGACGTCGAGATCGAGCGCGGTGCGCAGGAGCATTCCGGCGGCGGAGCGCTCGCCCGAGCGCACGACGACGAGGTAGGCGCCGAGCTCGGGCAGCGCGAGCTCGCAGGTGCTCTTGCTCTCGACGTAGGCGACCGGTGACCGCACTTGGAGCGAGCTCCGCAGCAGCGGCTGGATGCCCGCGAGCTCGACGCGCGTCATGTCGTCGAGCGAGCGCTGCAGCACATAGAGCCGCACGAGGTCGACCGGGAACACCTGGAGCTCCAAGCGCTCGAGGTTGCGCGAGGTGATCTCGAGGCGCGCGGGAGCACCCGGCACGACGCGCGTGAGCTCGGGGAGGGAGAGCTCCTGACGCTCGAGCTGCAGGATCGCCTGCGCCGCGTCGGTGAACTTCTCCTTCACGGCGCCGTAGCCGCCGATCGCCTCCGCGAGGCGTCCGGCTGCGTGGTGGATCTGCGCGCGCATCCAGAGTGCCAGATCGCGATGGCTGCCGAGCGAGTTTCCGCCGCGCCCGTCGGGGAACTCCTCCGCCGCCACGCGCTGCAGCACGCCGAGCGCCTGCTCGGGACGGCCGAGCGCGAAGTCCGCGTAGCCCTGCGCGTAGAGGAAGTCGTCGAGGTAGGGCGAGGCGGCGAAGAGGGACGCGAAGAGCGCGCTGCGCTCGTGCACCTGCGAGTACTCCTCGCGCGCGAGCAGCGCGGAGACGAGACCGAAGGCGACCTCATCGCTGAGCGCGCCTTGCGGCGAGGCCACCAAGTGCAAGCGCGCGAGCTCCACGGCCCGCGACAGGAGCTCGCGCGCGGAGAGCGGCTTCCCATCGCTGCCGAGCACCGCGGTGCCGACGCGCGCTTGCAGCCACTGCGGCAGGCGCGCGCTCGCGGATTCCACCGCCGGCAGCGAGGGGTACTCGCGGAGCAAGCGCTGCACGAAGGCCACCGCCTCCAGGAAGCGCCCCTGCTCCTCCAGCGTTCCGGCCACACCCATCTCGCGGAGGAAGCTCGCTTCCGCGATGCCGCGGAAGACATCGCTCGCGCGCTCGTGCTCCTGGAGCGCCGCGTAGGCATCGCCGACCTGCAGCATCTGCTCGAACGAGAGCGTGAGCTCGGCGTAGCGATCCTTCAGCGCCTCGAAGTGCTCGACGATGCGATCGGAGGCCCCGCGGCGGAGAGCCGCGAAGAAGACCATGCGCAGCGCCTCGCGCAGCGGCTCCTTCCGCAGCGCGAAGTCGCGCAGCAGCGGCTCCAGCTTCTCCGCGGCGCCGGCGTAGTCACCGCGCGCGAAGAGCCGCTCGCCGTGGTGATAGAGCTCGTCCGGCGTCGGGCGGTGCTTCGTCTTCGCGGGCTCGTCCGCGCCGAGCACCGCGAGCTCGCTCGCGACGCCGGCGACGCTCCAGCTCGGGTCGACGTAGGACCAGACGCGCGCAGGCAGGTGCCGGTAGCGCCCTTCGAAGCGCCCGAGCAGGCGATAGCTCAGCGTGGCGTCGCGCTGCTGCGGCGGGAAGAAGAAGAGCAAGCGCCCGGGAGCTTGCTCCCAATGCGCGAAGCCGCCCCTGATCGAGCCTGGCTCGACCTCGCAGCCGGCCGGCAGCGGATCCTCGAGCACGAAGGTGCCGCCGGGCGCCGTCGCGCGGAAGCTCGTCTCGACGCGGATCGAGCTCGCGCGCGTACACTCCTCCGTCGTGTTCCACCAGTGCTGGGAGATCTGCTCGACGACGCCGAAGCCCTCTGGGAGCTCCTGGCCTTCGAAGCGCGGCAGCGCCGCGAGCACGCGCCGCTGCACCGTGCCGAGGCGCGGTCCGTCCGAGGCCTTCTCCGGTGTGCGCGTCCAGCCGCGCAAGGACGCCGCGTAGCGGAAGCGCCCGACGCCGGTGAAGCGCAGGGCGATCTCGCGCGGCGCTGCGTCATCTGAGGCGATCGGCAACGCGAGGCGCAGCGCCTCGCTGCTGCTCGGCACCTTCCAGGCGCCGACCGCGACCTCGTTGACGCGCACCTCGACCTCGAAGCGATCGCCGCTGGCATCGCTCGACGAGGCGCGCGCGAAAAGCGCATGCACCGCGAGCTCGGTGGCGCCATCGCCGCCGAACGCGTCGCCGGAGCGACGCGCCTCCAGCGCGCGCGCGAGCTCTTCCGTCAGCAGCTCGCGCGGAGCGATCGGCACGGCCGCGGCGAGCAGCGCGGCACTCGCCTCGAGCTCATCGCTCTCGAGCGCGCCCGCACTCCCACGCGGGAGCAGAGCACCCCGCACATCGCGCTGCACGAGCGTCTGCGCCAGCGCCAGTGCTTCTCGAGCCAGGTCCTCACGCCCTTGCCGCGCGCACGCGAGCGCCACGAAGCCCAAGCCCGCTCCGCCGAGCACTTCGCGCCGCCGGAGCAAGCGATTCAGCGCGGCGAAGTCGGCCGAGCCGTCGAGTGCCAGCGAGGCCAAGGCGCGCGCTTGCGCGGTCTCGGAGAGCCCGCTCTTCAGCGCGTTCTCGAGGAACGCGCGCGAGCGCGTCGCGCGCTCGGCGGCGCCGGCGAAGCCGAGCGCCTGCGCGCGGACGAGCACGGCGTGCGCGCGCGACGTGAGCTGGGCATCGGAGGCCACTTCCCGCGCGCCCTTCCGCGCGCCACCGCCGACGCCGATCCAGTCGAAGCCGCCGTCCGCGCGCTGCACCGCCGCGAGACGCGCGACGCAGCTCGCGATCTCCGCGCGCAAGCGCTGGACCGCGACCGGCGCAGCCGCTCCGCCGCGCTCGATCCAGCGCAGCGCATCGAGGGCGAGGTTCGCGCGCACGAGGGCGCGCGAGAGCAGATCGACCGGCGGGCATCCGCGCGCTTCGAAGACGCCGCCGCCGCCGCCGCGCAACGCGAGCTCGAGCAGGGCCTCTCCGCCCGCGCGCTGGAGCTCGACGTGCAAGGTGCGATCGAAGGCCGCGAGCGCGGGATCGAGCGCCAGGGAGATGCGGACGCTGTCGCTAGCTACGCCTGCTTCGCGCACCTCGGTCGGCACCGCGTTCGGCCGCACCTCCAAGGTACGGACCGAAGCATCGCCCGTCGTCTCCGCGCGCAGCTCGGAGCGCAGCTCTGCGCTGCCGATCTTCTGCGCCTCGAGATCGAGTGAAAGCTCACTCCGCGGTGCATCGATGCGCACTTCGAGGGGCAGCTTTGCGATCGAGGTCGCGCGAGCTTCACCGCCGCTCGCGTCGCGATCGAGCGCGCGCGCGGTCCACTGCCAGCTCGTCGTCGAGTCCGGGAGCTCGAAGCCGAGCTCGCCTTCGAGGACGCCGCCATTCACGAGGCGCAACGGCACGACGCCGAACCACGCCGTCGCGCGGAAGTCCGCTCGGAGCTCGGGCTCGTTCGCTTGTGCCGTTCGGCCCGCGACCGTCCCTCCATCCGCGCGATTCTTCTCCGCGTTGACCAGCCCGAGGTAGAACTCGTCGGCCTGCGTCGCCGGCGCGCCGTTCGCGTCCTTCAGCTTCACGCGACCATCCGCAGCGGATTGCACGGGAACGCTCGCAGCCCGTCCCGGAAGACCCCCTCCACCGCCGGCGAAACCTCCCGCGGAGAACATGCGGAAGTTCGGCGGGGCGCCGTGCTGCGCATCGCTCTCTTGCTGCGCCTCGATCCCGAACGCCAGCTGCGAGAGATCGAGGTTCGCCAGCCCTCCACTGACGCCACCGGGCCCGCGGCTCCCCGGATCGCCGCTCTCGCTCTGACGCTCGCGCAGCTCCCGCCGACGCTGCTCTTCCGCGAGCAACGCCTGCGGCACGAAGCGCGCGCGCCCGACGCTCTCGAAGCCGCAGGAGGAGCCGGCGCGCGAATCGAGCGCGCGCTCGCCGGTGAAGAACTCCGCGAGCGACGGCGCGCCGTCGGGATAGAGCGCGAGATAGGCCTCGTCGACGACCGCGACG
The DNA here is from genome assembly GCA_016719295.1 of Planctomycetota bacterium. Taxonomy (GTDB): domain Bacteria; phylum Planctomycetota; class UBA1135; order UBA1135; family JADKAF01; genus JADKAF01. The sequence continues at coordinate 6,839,583 of JADKAF010000001.1, read as the reverse complement.
ACCAGCTCGGCCTCGGCGAGCGGGCGCGGCGAGCGCACGCGCACCTTGGCGCGCGCCTCGGCTCCGGGTGCGCTCTGCGTCGCGAGCGGCTCCACCGTCACCGCGAGCTCGCGCTTCACGCGGAACTCCTTCACCGCCTCGTGGAGCTTCGTCCCCTCGATCGCCGTGAGCGCCAGCGCGAAGCGCGGCGCATCGGCGGCCGTTGGATCGAGGGTCCACGTCGCCTCGCCGCGCGCGAGCTCGCGCACTTCATAGCTCTGGATGCCGTCGCCGAGTCGCGTCACCAGGACGCGCGTCGGCTGGAGGCGCGAGAGCACGCGCACGGCGCTCGGCACGCCGACCTCCAGGGTGTCGCTCGCGGAGAGCAAGCGCAGCTTCACTTGGTCTTCTTCGCCCGAGATGAAGAGCTCGCGCTTCGCATGGATGCGATTGCCGAAGCGATCGAGGGCGGTAGCCCGCAGGCGATAGCTCCCGCCCGCGCGCAGCGCGAGGGCGAGCCGGCCCTCGCCCTGGGCATCGGTCGCGAGCTTCTCTTCGCGCTCCAGGCGCTCGCTGCGGACGCCGTCTTCTTCGACGACGCGGTAGATCGCGAGCTCGGCCGCGACCTGTTGCGGCGCGCCGAGCGGGTCGCGCGCGCGGAGCTCGAGATCGAAGCTCTCGCCCGCGACGTAGAGCTCGCGCAGCGTCGCGAGCTCGAGCACGAGTGCATTCACCGCGAGCCGCAAGCGCTTCTCGGCGCCGACGCCTTCGTCGAGCAGGGTCGCGCGCAGGGAAAGCTCCTGCTCTTCCAGGAGATCCGTCGTCGCGAACTCGAAGCGGAAGCGCCCCGCGGCATCGGTGCGCCCTTCGCGCTGCGTGCCGTCGGAGAGGAGGACCGCGATCCGCCGCTCGGCGGCGGGACCGCCGTGGAAGAAGCGCGCGATCGCCGTGCCGCGCACGGGCTCGCCGCGGTAGAGCACCGCGTTCCGAACTTCGAGCTCCAGCTTCAGCGCCTTCCGCTCGAAGCGACGCACCTCGAAGGGCTGCGTGAACACGGGACCGTTCTCACCGCGGCGGACGCGCAGCGTGTAGCTGCCGAGCGCCGCCGAGGAGCCGAGCTCGAAGCGATCCTGCAGCGAGCCCGCGGCGCCGAGCGGGAGCACGCGCGAGGCGAGCAGCGCCCCCTCGGGTCCGAGCCACTCCACGGTCCAGGGCACGCCGGCTTCGAACGCGAAGTGGCCGTCCTTCACCTCGCGCACGAACGCATGCGCGTGCACGACCTCGCCGGGCTCGTAGACGCCGCGATCGGTGAGCAGATAGCCCTTCGGCTGCAGCCCGCCCTGCACGGCGAGCGACGCGAGATCGAGGCCGCTGAACGCGCTGCCGGCGCTCGTCGTGGCGAAGATCGCGAGCTGCGCCGCATCGCGCAGCTTCGCGTCGCGCCGGTAGAAGAGGCCCCGCGCATCCGTGCGCCCCTCGAAGAGCAGCTTCGCGCCATCGGCGACGAAGATCGGCACGTCGGCCGCAGCTCTGCCCGCCAAGGCGTCCTCGACGTAGACGACGAGGTCTTGCTTCGTCGCGCGCGAGAGGAGCTGCAAGTCCGAGCGCAGCGCGAGCACCGTGGCCTCGGTGCGGCCGTCGTCGACCTTCACCACCCAAGCACCCGTGCCGCTCAGCTCGAGATCGAGCGCGCTTTGGATCTCCTTGTGCTTCGCGTAGCCCGCCGGCGCGAAGTCGAAGGTGCGCGTGGGCTGGATGATCTCGATGTCCAGGCTCTCGACGCCGCCGATCCCGCGCTTCGAATCGAAGTAGCTCGGCAGATCGAGGGCGTAGATGCGGACGCGCAGCTTCTCGATGTTCCTGGTCGCGAGATCGACCAGCACCTTCTCGTTGCTGCGGTAGACGCGCGGCGTGCGCAGCGCGAGCGACTGCTCCTCCAGCGCGCGCAGACGCTGGGCGGCGGCGCCAGCGCTCGCCCCGAAATTGCAGCGCCGGTACGTCGCGACCGCGCGCTCGAGCTGCTGGAGATCGAGCTCCTGCGTCTCGCCGATGCGGTAGAGCGCGAGCGACGCGGCCTCCGTCCCGGGGAACTTGCCCGCGACGCGCTCCCATTGCGCGATGGCCGCCGGGAGGCGCTTCGCGGCGCGCTCCAGCGCCCCGATCTCGCCGAGCACGTCCTGGGCGCGCGGGTCGAGCGGGTAGCGCGCGAGCCACTCCTCGCATGCTGCACGCGCTTCGTCCCAGCGCTTCGCGCGCGCATGCACGCCGGCGCGCTCGAGCTCCGCGGAGGCGATGCGCTGCAGGATCTCCGTGCCGCGCGGATGGAAGGGATGCGCTCCGAGGAACACCTTCCACGCGGCGATCGCCTCGTCGTAGCGCTGCTCGCGCTCGGCGCACTCGCCGATCCGGACGCGAGCTTCCCCGGTGCGCGCGTCATCGACGGCCCCGTAGCTCTGGACGTAGGCCTGCCAAGCGGCCGCGGCCTCCGCCGTGCGACCGACGTGGAAGTGCGCTCCGCCGAGCTCGAAGGCGCTCTGCGCCGCGAGCGGATGCTGCGGATGCTCCGCGATCACGCGCCGTGCGAAGCTAGCACCTCGCTCGAGCGCGGCCTCGCTCGGCGGCAGCGGGAAGCCGTAGCTCACGGCGATGCCGTGCAGGGCTTCCGGCACATGCGGGCTCCGCGCGTGCGCGCGCAGCAGCTCCTCGAAGTGCGCGCGCGCAGCGCTGGCCTGGCCGGAGCGCAGCTCGGCCAGCGCCAGGTGATGGAGGATCCGCCCGCCGTCTCCGTCGCCGTGCTTCTCTCGCAGGGCCGCGAAGCGCTCGCGCGCCGAACCCCAATCCGATTGCCGCTCGGCGATCTCCGCCGCCGCGAAGCGCACCGCGAGCTCCTCCGCGGCGGGCAGCCCGAGCTCGGCGGCGAGATCGTAGAACGCGCGAGCGCGCGCGAGATCCGGCGGTTCCTTCGCCAGCGCCTCGGTCGCGAAGCGGCGATAGATCGCGGCGACCTCGCCCTTCCGCTCCGGCGCGATCAGCGCGGCGACCCGCTCGCGGAAGAGCTTGGCCGCCGGCTCGTGGCGACCTTGCGAGCGCTCGAGATCGGCGAGCTCGAAGCGGGCCTTCGAGCTCCAGCTCGCCGTCGGCTGCGCGGCGATCAGCGCCTCGAGCGCGGCGCGCCCGCCGTCTCGATCGCCCTGCAGCAGCTTCGCGTGCGCGACGAGGAAGCGCAGCTCGGCGGCTTCGTCGGCCGGCACCTCCGCGGCGGCGAGGCGCTCGGTCGCGGCGGTCGCGGCCTCGGCGTAGCGGCGCGCGATCAGCAGCTCGCGGACATCGTCCAGTCCCGGTGGCGCGCTGAGCGCGCTGTAGAGGGCGAAGGCGACACTGCAGACGAAGACCGAGAACGCGCACGGCGCGAGCGAACGACGGAGCATCGGGAGCACCTCGACGGGCAGCCCTACGAGACGGAGAGAGAGCGGGAAGGGAGAAGGGGGCGGCGGACGCGGCGCGCGGCGCGGAGTTCAGCGCCTCTTCGAACGCTTGCGTGGCGCAGGCGCAGCGTCAGCTCGCGCATCCTCGGTAGCCGCTGCGGGAGCTTCGGTCACCGGCTCGACCAGCGGAGCGATGTGCACGTCGAGCCCGATCGAGGTCGTCTCGATCGACCACTCCTCGCGGCGCCAGCCCGTGACGAGGCGCACCGACTCCAAGCGATCGAGCATCTGCTCGACGAAGGTCGGCACCATGTCCTCGTACTCCTGCACGAGGTTCAACTTCCGCGCGAGGAGGCTCGCGAGCCCCTTCATCGCGCCGCCGCCGCCGGCGGCGATCCTCTGCTTGCCCTCGGGCGACGCGGGATCCGGCCCCTGGAAGGTCAAGCGGATCGAGCGCAGCGTGCGCCCGATCTGCGCGAGCACGCCGTCGCCGAGCCCGATCCACTCGCGATGCAGGAGCTCGACGCGGCCTGCTCGCGCGCGCGCCGCGCGATACGCGGGCTCGAGCTCGGTGGGCAGGAACTCGTTCTGGAACGCCACGTTGATCGCCTTCGCCAGATTGCGGCACGCGATCTCGGCGCCGACCTCGCGCGGCGAGATCGGGAGCTCCATGTCGTGGAGCTCGCCGGCCAAGCGCGCAGTCACCGGAGCACCGCCTTCCGCGCCGCTCTGGATCGCGATCGAGAGGTCCTTCACCGTCGCCGAGCCGGGCCGGAGCCCCGTCTTCTTCCCACTCGCTTTCTTCATCGTCACGAGCTCCCGCTCCATCCACCGCTGTCGACTTGGTTCACTTCGCGCGACGGCGGCCGCTGCCTTCGATCAAACCCAAGGCGAGGATCGCCGCAGCGAGTCCCGCCGACACATGCAGCGCGGGCTCGCGGTGGACGCGCAGCAGCGGAGCCTCGGTCCCCTCCGGAGCTGCGCCGCGTCGGCGACCTTGCTCTGCGTCGAGCTCGCGCTCGACGTTGAAGCCGAAGAAGAAGAACCAGCCGTAGAGCGCGAGCAGCCCCGCCGCGAGCAACGAGCTCGCTCCCGACGCCATCGCGGGACCGTACGCGGCGCCGAGCACGCCGAGCAGCATCAGCAGCACGCACGCTGCGATCCAGCCCCACAGCGCAGGCTCCGCGGGGAACGCCGTCGCGGCGAAGGTCGAGCGCGCGAGCGGGTTCTCCTCGCTCTGCTCGCCGATCATCGCCACGCGGCCTTCGAGGAGATCGAAGCCGCTCGAGCGCGCGACGGGCTGCGTCGAGCAGGAGACCGAGAGCCAGGGCCAGGAAGAAGCACGCCGCGAGCCCCAGCGCGAGCACCGCCCGCAGCACCGCGATCGTTCGATCGGAGCTTCCCTTCGCCGCTGCCTTCTTGCGCGCCACTCGGCACCTCTACATCGGATGCGGGGATTGTGTCAGAACGGCGCGCGCTCCCCCAGCGCGCACCGCGCTTCGAGGTCGCGGCGCGGGCGATGCGCTCAGGGCGGCAGCAGGAGCGCCGCGTCACCCGGGCGGAAGGCCCGCTCGTGGAGCCGCTCCGCGCCGTCGACGGCGACGCGCAGCCCCTCCTCCGCGCTCCACGCGAGATCGACGCGCCGTCCCCGCCACGGCAGGCTCTCGAAGCGCCACCAGACGAGCTCGGTCGGCAGCGGATCGAGGCGCAGGCCGCCGTGCTCGTCGGGCTCGAAGCCGCCGATGTGGCGAACGAAGAGATCCAGCCACCACGAGTGCATGTAGTCGCGGAAGCGCGAGAGCGGCGACCCGTCGCGCGGATCGTAGCGCTCGTAGAAGTCCGCGCGCGGCCTGAGATGTAGCCGCGCCGAGCGCAGCAGCAGCGCTCCCGCGGCGCCGAGCTGCGCGCGATCGCGGCGCTTCGCCGTGCGCGCGAAGGCCTCGAGCACATGCGCGGTCGCCGCGGGCCAACTCGGCCCCATCCAGTAGCCTCGCGGATCGAAGCCCGGTTGGTCGGCGGCGATCGCGGGCAGGCCGCGCGGCAAGGCGTAGCGCCGCGGATCGAGCAGCTCGCGCAAGAGCGGCAGGTGCTCGTCGTCGGCGACGTCGGCGAGGAAGGGATAGAACGCCGTGAGCGCGTGCAGCGACGAAGGTTCTCCGTCGCGCGCGCGGCGATCGAAGTAGCTCCGTCGCGCGGGATCCCAGCCGCTCGTGCGCAGCGCATGCACGGCGGCGTCGCGGATCGCGCGCGCTTCGCGCTCCGCGCTCGCGTTCCCCGCGGCGCGCGCGAGCTGCGCGACCGCGTTGGCGTTCGCCGCGAGATAGCTCGTCGCGTCGATCGCGAGGAAGGGCTCGAGCTCGGCTTCGAAGCGCCGCAGATCGTCCATGCCGGTCTCGTACGGATGCTCGATCGCGACGAGGCCCTGCCCAGCGCGCGCATCGCGCCACCAGCGCAGGTTCCGGAGCAGGGCCGGCAGCAGCTCCGTCGCCCCGCAGCGTTCGCCGTGGATCGCGTGCGCTCGCGCCAGCGCGAACGCCGCGAGGGAGAGCCCGGTCTGCGACGCGTGATGCACGGGGACACGGCTCGTCGACGGCGAGCAATACCACGGTAGACGGCCATCCTCGTAGGCGGCCTCCAGCAGCGGCGCGAGGCTGTCCACCGCGCGGCGCGGATCGCGCGCCCACGCGAGATCGAGTGCCAAGAACGGTGCCGAGTAGCAGCAGTAGGTCTGGTAGGCCTCGCGCCCTTCGAGCACGACGGGCCGCGTGAAGTGGCCGAACGCGCGGGAGACGGTCGAGAAGCGCAGCAGCCACGCGCGCAGCGTCCAGAGCTCCTCGAGCCCGGCGTCGGAGCAGGCGAAGCGCGGCAGCTCCTCGTCGAGCGCGCGACGCACGGCCGCCGCCGCATCGGCGAGCGGATCGCGCGCGGCGAGCGCAGCCGCGGCGAGCGCTCGCGCGCGCTCGAGCTCGGGATCGAGCGCGATCGCGTAGCGCAACACGCGCTGCTCCCCCGGCGCCAGGCGGTGCTCCTCGCGCACGCGATAGCTGCAGCTCGCGACCTCGGCGAAGGGCTGCAGATCGTGCGTCGCCGCGACGACGATCGAGAGCCCGCGAGGCAGCAGCGCGGGATAGACGTTGCCGTCGCGGAGCTCGATGCGCCCCTGGACGAGCCGCCCTTCCTTCGCTCCGCCGGGCTCGCCGCGATAGTCGCGCGAGCCGGCGAGATCGCCGCTCCATTCGCAGCGCGCGCGCGCGTGGCTCGCGCCGCGGTTCTCCAGCACGACCTCCGCGACGAGCACGTCGCCGGGCAACACCGCGAGCGCCGTGCGCTCGACGACGCCTCCGCGCTCGCGCGGCGCGAGCTGGATCCGCGCGCCGTCCCAGGCCGCGATGTCCCCGCGCGCGAGCGAGCAGACCTCGCCGAGCGCATGCGTGGCGTACGAGAAGCGCGGCTCAGCACCGGCGTACACCGCGAGGGCGTCGCCCTGGCCCAAGGCGTTCTTGTCGCTGCGCCCGCCGAGGCGCGCGAGAGGATCGGAAGCGACGCGAGTCGTGCTCATGGCTTAAGATCGCGGGCCACCGCACCTTAGCCGATGAAGATCCTCGCGCGCATCACCGCCCTCACGGCCCTGCTGCTCGGCGCAGCGCTCTCGCTGCCGGCCCAGGAGCCCGCGCCCCCCGCGAAGCCCCCGCCGGGCGTGCCGCCGATCCAGCATTGGCTCGTGCGCGGGCCGTTCCCGCTGCCGCGCGGCGGCGATCCGCTGGCGCGCGGCGGCATCGACGAAGAGAAGGAGAAGCCCGAGCCGCGGAAGCCCTGGACCGCCGTGCGCTCGCCGCGCTCGAAGCTGAAGCCCTTCACCGGCGTCGATCGGGCGGGAGAGTCCGGGATCATCTACGTCTCCGGGCACTTGCACCTGCGTGAGGAGCGCGAGCTGCTGCTGTGGATCGGCAGCCGTTCTCCGCTGCGGCTCTGGCTCGACGGCAAGGCGCGCGATTTCCCCGCGCAGACCGAGGAGGGCAGCACCGCGCTGCGACCGCTGCGTTTGCAGCTCGATCGCGGAGCGCATTGCTGGCTGATCAAGCTCGCCCGCACCTCGGCGCGCGAGCCCGAGCTCGAGGTCTTCTTCAGCGCGCTCGACGGCAGCTCGCTCGACGAGGTCGCGTTCACGCTGAGCTCGGCGGCACCGACGCCGATGGACTGGGTCCGGAGCAGCGCGCCGGCGCTCTCCCCCGCGCAGCTCTTCGAGCAGCTCCCGCAGCTCGAGAAGCTCGACCTAGGCTTCGACAAGGAGAGCGACGCGGATCAGCTCGCGATCGTGGGCGGCGCGCACGACTACCTGCCGACCGTCCTGCCCGCGACGCGAGCGCCGCGCACCTACGACGGACTCGCGCCGCCTTCGGGCGCGCGCGGCGTGCTAGTCTCGCACCCCGTCGCCGCGGAGCTCTCCCTGCGCCTCTACGCCAAGCTGACGATCCCGGCGAAGTCGCCGCGCTTGGAGCTCCGCGCCGCCGCCGAGCACGAGCGCTCGGAGGGCAAGGGCGACTGCCTGCTGCGCGTCGCGGTCTTCGATGGAGGAGAGCTCCAAGCGATCGGGCGCGAGGTGATCGGCCCGCGCGGCGATCCGCCGCGCGCGGGCTGGCAGGACCTCTCCTTCGACCTCGCCGCGTACGCCGGCCGCACCGTGCTGCTCGAAGTCGAATGCGCCTCCGGCGGTCCGCGCGGCGACTATCACTTCGATCACCTGTTCCTCGATTCGCTGCGCCTGCGCTGAGGCCCCCCACGGCACCGTGATGGTGCCAAGCACCTTCACGGTGCCGTGGGCGCTCCGCTGCGTGGCGCGCGCGACCGCCGACAGTGGTGCGCGATGGACGAGTCGAAGAGCAGCACGGCGGCGAGCACGAGATAGGCGATCGAGATGCAGAGGAGATAGGAGCGCGCGCCGGGCGTGGCGACGCGCTCGGCCCACTGCAGTCCGACCATGCCGCGAGCGCTCGTGAAGATCACCGCGGCCCAGCGCGCGGCGGGCGCGCCGGCGGCGAGCTGCAGCGCCAGAGCGACGGTGATGGCGAGCAGCCCGAGCGAAAGCCACGGCTGACCGGTTGCGGTCCAGAAGGCGCGGACGGCTCCTTCGACGGCGATCGCGGCCCAAGCCGCGGCGGCGAGCCGCGCGCGACGGCGCCCGCGCTGCTTGGTGGCCGCGAGAGCCGCTTCGCGCTCCGCGGCCGCGCGCGACGGCGCCACCGCCGATCGCGGGCGCGCTCCCGCTCGTTCCGGCTCGGGCTCCGCAGAGCCCGCGCCTTGGCTCACTGCGAGGCCTCGCGGAAGATCCCGTCGGCGACCCAGCGCGCGGTGTCGGGGTCGCGCTTCAACCCACCGGCCTCGATGGCCCGGACCTGGATGCGCGTCTCGTTGCGCGTCAGCGGCTCGAGCAGGATCTCGACGTCGACATCGGAGTCGATCTTGATCTTGCGCTCGTTCTTGAGCTCGTGAATCGTCCCGCTGCGCAGGCTCGCGACCTTCAGCGCCGCACTCCAGGTCGTCTCGAAGGGGAGATGGATGAGGCGCTCGGCGTCGTACTCATCGGTGATCGGCAGCGTTCCGCACGAAGAGGTGCCGAGAGACGCCAAGGCGAGCGCTCCGAGGAGTGCGGCGCCGCGTGAAGAGAGCGTGAATCGCGGAGAGTGCATGGAGTAGCCCGGGTCCGGAGGTACGCCCGTGCCGGCAGATTCCGACCGAGCGCGCGAGCAGAGTACAGATCGGCGCGCCTCCGCGCAGCGGGTCAAGCGGCGCAGGCGCGGCCAGTTCCCCCCCCGCGGCCCAGTTCCCCCGCGGCAAGATAGAGCTCGATCCAAGCGCGGGCCGCACCGGTGGAGGAACGCCGTCGCGGGTGCGGAGGCCGCCAAGGGCCGCGTCCGCGAACGCACGAGCCGAATCCGCGAACGCACGAGCCGGTTCCGCGAACGCACGAGCCGGTTCCGCGAACGCACGATCAGAGGGACGTCTCGCGGAAGACCTCGAGGACGCCGTCGGGAACCCCCGCCGCGAGCAAGCGCTGGAGGCTCTCCGGGCGGCGCACGACGCGCACGATCTTCGAGAGCAAGCCGAGGTAGGTGCGATTGTCCCCGCTCGGGCCGGCGATCAGGATCAGCATCCGCACCGGCTCGCCGTCCAGCGCGTCGTAGGGGATGCCCGCGCGCGAGATGCCGATCGCGCCGATGAAGCGGCGCACCGTCGGGATCTTGGCGTGCGGAACGGCGACGCCGAAGCCGATCCCCGTCGAGAGGATCTCTTCGCGCTCGAGGACGGCGCGCTCGAGCCCGGCCGGATCGCTCACCGCGTCGCAGCGCGCGGCGACGGTGACGATCTCCTTCAGCGCCCCGAGCTTCTCGCGCGAAGCGAGCTCGACGATGCGCTCCGGGGCGAGAAGATCCTTCAGCTCCATGGCGGGGAAAGCTAGCGAACCGCGGCGCGAATGCAACCCAAGATGCCGCGAAGGGCGTGAAGAGAAAACGCCGCACGCGCACGTGACCGCGGCGCGGCGCGTGCGTCCGGTGCGCGCCATGATCCACGCCCGCATTCTCAGCGCCACCCTGCGCGGCATCGATGCCGTCCCCGTCGAGATCGAGATCGAGCTCGTCAGCGGCTACGGCCGCACGACGATGATCGGACTCCCCGACAACGTGATCCGAGAGAGCAAGGAGCGCGTGCGCTCCGCCCTCGCGCGCTGCGGTCTCGAGCCGCCGAAGGAGTCCTGCCTCGTCAACCTAGCTCCGGCCCACACGCCGAAGTCGGGGCCCGCGTTCGACCTGCCGATCGCGCTCGGCCTAGCCGCGGTGTGCGGCGCCGTCGCACCCGCAGCGCTCGACGCGACGCTGGCATTCGGCGAGCTGCGCCTCGACGGCAGCGTGCGCCCGGTCGCCGCCTCCGTCGCGCTGGCCGCCAGCAGCCGCCACACGCGCGCACGGCGCCTTCTCGTACCTCGACCGCACGCGCGTCTCGCCGCCACGGCAGCAGGCCTGCCCTGCTACGGCGTGGACACGCTCGCCGAAGCGCTGCGCCTCCTGCGCGACGGCGAGGCTCGCGTGCCGCCGGCCGCCCCGCTCGCCGAGGTCCCGCAGCTCGCGCGCGGAGCGAACGAGCCCGACCTCTCCGATCTGCGAGGAGCACCGCTCGCGGCACGCGCGCTCCTCGTCGCCGCCGCCGGTGCGCACAACCTGCTGCTCGTCGGCCCGCCCGGCGTCGGCAAGTCGATGCTCGCGCGCCGCCTGCCCGGCCTGCTCCCGCCGCTCGCGCTGGACGAGGCGCTCGAGGTGACCCGCATCCACTCGATCGTCGATCCCGGCATCGAGGGTCTGCTCGGGCGCAGACCATTCCGCGCGCCGCACCACAGCTCGAGCGGCGCCGCGATCCTCGGCGGCTCCCAAGGCCGTCCCGGCGAGCTCAGCCTCGCCCATCGCGGCGTGCTCTTCCTCGACGAGCTCCCCGAGTTCGCGCGCAACGTGCTCGAGGCCTTGCGCCAGCCGCTCGAGGACGGCCAGCTCCTCGTCGGTCGCGCGCAGCAGAGCACCGCGCTTCCCTGCCGCGCGCAGGTCGTCGCGGCGATGAACCCGTGTCCCTGCGGATATCGAGGGCACCCGAAGCGCGCCTGCTCGTGCACGCCCGCGGCCCGCGCTCGCTACGCGGCGCGGATCTCTGGTCCGCTGCTCGAGCGCTTCGACCTCGTGCTGCGCATGCACCCGGTCGCGCCGGACGCCCTGGTCGGCGCGACGGCTTCGAGCTCGAGCGCCGCGGCGCGAGAGCAGGTCTCCGCCGCGCGCGCGCGGCTCGGGGCGATCGCGCCCCTCGAGCTCGAGGAGCTGCTCGCGCGGCAACGGCTCGAGCCGGACGCGCAAGAGCTCCTCGAGGCCTTCGGCGAGCGGCTGGGCTCGGGAGCGCGCACGATCGTGCGCACGCTGCGCGTCGCCCGCACGATCGCAGCGCTCGAAGCGAGCGAATCGATCGATGCCGCGGCGATGGCCGAGGCGCTCTCCTATCGCCCGACCGAGGAGCTGGCGCCGCGCTGAGCCCGCGCCTGCTGGGCGCGGATCGCACCCACCGCGGCGTAGGTGGAGACCGCATAGGGCACGAGATAGCTGAGCGCGATCTTCAGCAGCTCACGCCCTCCGAGAGAGCCGGCGAGGAGACGGTCGCCGTGGTTGATGAGGCAGAGCAGCGTGCCCACGACCACGGCCACGCGCAGGGCGCGCCGCACGACATCGCGTCGGCGCGCGACTTCGAGCCAGCTCGGAGTCGGCGAGGTCAAGCGTCCGGCGTCGCGCTTCAGCGGCCTGCGCGCGCGCGGCGCGCGAGGTGCAGCGCGCCCAACACGAGCACGCCGAGCATGAGCCAAGGCAGCGAGTGCGGGCTCTCGAAGAGATAGTGCTGCAGCGAATGCGATCCGCCGTCGGCGCCGTGGCCCGGATGGGCGTGCAGCGGAGCAGCGAGAAGGACGAAGAGCGGCAGGGCGCGGCGGATCATGCGGAGTGCGAGGGAGAGGAGGAAACCGAAGGACATACCCCATCGCTGGCGGCGCGTCCACCGCGAGGCGCGAGGCCGCGGCGCGCGAGCGCGCGAGCGGCGGGAGCCGCGCGCTTCACGACTTGCAGAGGCGCCTCAGCAGCTCCTCGAACTGCGGATGAGCGGCGATGAGCTCGGCCGCATGGCCCGGCTCGAAGTCCGCGAGCTCGAAGCCCGGCGCCATCGTCGTACCGAGGAGTGCGAAGCGCCCGCCAGGCACGAGCTCCGAGCCTTGCCACGTGCCGCGCGGCACGAGCACCTGCGGCTCGACGCCCGGCGCGCCATCGTTCCCCAGGTGCAGGATGCGCCCCGCTCCCTCCGCCGAGAGCTGCAGCATGCGCACGCGATCTCCGGCGTAGAAGTGGAAGACCTCGTCGCTCGGCAAGCGGTGCATCGTGCTGAACGAGCGCGGCGTGATCAGGTAGTAGATCGCGGTGTGCAAGGGCCGCGAGCCGCCCTCTCGGGCGACCGGCGAGCGCTCCTCCGAGCACACGCTCTGGCGAAAGAACCCGCCCTCGAACGGCAGCGGCTGCAGGTCGAGCCGCGCGATCCAGGCCTCGGCCGTGTCGAGTCCTCCGCGCGTCGCTCGATCGCTCATTCCTCGCTCTCCTTCACCGGCTCATCGGTCGAGCTCGGCTCGCCGTCCTTCGTCTCCAGCTCGAAGTCCCCGCGCTGGCTCGCCTCGCGGCGCGCGCGCCGGAAGGCATCCTCCAGCGAGTCGCCTCGGCTGCGCTCTCCGATCAACGCGCTGCCGAAGAGCTCGTCCTGCAGGCGCGGCTTCTCCTTCGCGCGCTCGGCCAAGTTCTCGAGCGAGGGCTTCTCTCCGGCCGGACGGGCGGCGCGGTGCTGGACGATACGAGCGGCCTCGAGATCGATGACCAGCTCGGCCTGGCAGCAAGGACAGCGCAGAGTGATGTCGCGGGGCATGGACGCGCAGGGCCTCGGCCCGATCGCTTCACTCTGGCGTCGTTCCCGCGCGAAGCGGGAGCAAAAAAAAAGCGGGGCGCCCCTCTGGCGCCCCGCCGTCCCCGCTCCGGGCCCGATCAAAAGACGGAGCAGGACTCAAACCAGACGCCGCGGTCGTCGAGGCGCAAGAGCCCCGCCGCCGGGACGAGGGCGCTCTTCAGCACCTCCTCGGTCGGCAGCAGCTCCGCCAGCGACTCGCGCTCGAGCAAGGTCGGCAGCGCGGCACGCAGCGCGGGATACGCGCGTTCGGCGAGCGCCGGCCAGTCGAGGTAGTACAGCAGCGTTCCGCCGTGTTGGCCGAAGCTCGTCTGCCCGACCGCACGAGCGAAGCCCGGCTGTGCAGCCAGGTTCGCGCCGCTCGCGTCGCCGAGGATGCGACGCAGAGCCGGAGTGGGTCGAGCCGACGGCACGGGTGCTGCGAACAGCAACCAGCGACCGAGGACGGCGAAGGATTCCAAGTTGGCTTCCGGCGGGAAGAGCTGCTCGGGCAAGCGGTAGAGCCGCCCGCGGCCGTAGCTCTGAGCCGGTAGCTTCTGGCCGAGCAGACGCTCGGCATGGGCCACGAGGCGATCGGCCGAGCTCTCTTCGCGCAACTCGATCGCGACCACGAAGCTCGGGACCGGGAGCTTCGCGGCGGTGGGTGCTGCCAGCACCGCGATCTCACCGCCGAGCTCGCCGAGGAGGTCCTTCTCGAGGTGCAGCCCCAGCGAGCCCTCGGCTTCGCGCATCCAGGCGTCGAGATCCGGGCGCTCCGCGCTGGGCACGGCCAGCAGCAGCTCGCGCGCCGCGGCGACCATGCCGCCCGGCTCGAGGTTCATGCCGAGGAAGCCGATCGTGTTCAAAGCGGCGAGCTCGAGCGCCGCGCTCTTCGAGCGCGTGCCGAGCGCGCGGCGCAGCGGGGCGATCCCGCCATCCGCCGCGAGGCGCAGCTTGTAGAGCATCGACTCGCCTTCGGGGCGCATCGAGAGGCCTACCCAGTGCATGCGGTCGAGGCCGAGCGCGGCGAGGGTCGCCTTCGCGGCGGGACCTTCGGAGTCGATGACCCGCCGCACCGGAGCGAGGTCGCACCAGACGAAGAGCCCGGCGCGAGGATCGAGCTCGGCGCGGGCGGCGCGATAGCTCGCGTTCTCCGCCAGCGGATGCTCGACGCCGCCAGCGACGAAGCCCCGCAGCAGTGCCGGGTCGTTGCTGAGGAAGAGGTAGCCGTCGCGCAGCGAGATCGAGATCGGCTCGGGATCCTCGCCGTCCTGGAACATCCAGGTCACGGCGCCGCCGGAGCGCTCGGTCTTCAGCTCGATGAAGCCCTGATCGGCGAAGTGCTGCAGCGCTTGGCCGAGCCAGGCCTCGGCGCGCGAGCCCATGTCTCCGAAGTCGACCCCGACCGCCAGCGAGGGGTCCTGCTCCCCGAACCCGCGCGGATCGACGATCGCGATGCTCATGGAGCCACCGAGACCCTCGAGGATCGCGGCGAGCTCCTGCGGCTCGGGGATGAGACCCTCCAGCTCGCCGGACTGGAGCTGTCCGAAGAGATCGATGTTCACCTGGACGTTGCCGCCGACCGTCGCCTCGAGGACTTCCTGCACCAGGCGCTCGAAGCTCTGCGGATCCATCAGGCGGCCGATGGCGAGCTTCTGGAGGCTGGCGTCGAAGCTCTTCAGATCCTCGATGCCGAGGTAGAGGAACGCTCCAGGCAGGTAGCGATCGAGGTGCCGCGCTCCGCGCTGCGGGACGTCGGCGACGAGCGGCGCGGCGGCGAGAACGAGCGCGGCGCTGGCGGCGAGTTGGCGAGAGCGGAGGGTCAGCATGGGGCACACCGAGGGAGTTGCGCCCCTAGGAGCAAGAAAGGGACCGCCGCGGAGTTGCGTCCCAACAAAGTCGCAAGCCGCTTTGAGCACGAGACTTAGCGGCCTCATGGTCGCCCGGCGAAGGCGCGCGCGACCCCGCCCGCAGTGTGCCGATCCGGCACACTGCGCCGCTGCGGCTCAGTCGAGCCCGTACTTCTTGAGCCGGCTGTAGAAGGTGCGCCGAGGAAGGCCGAGGAGGCGCGCGGCCTCGGTGCGGCTGCCGCGCGTGAGCTCGAGCGTCTCGCGGATCGCACGCTCCTCGATCTGCTCCAAGCTGAGGCCGGCGAGACCTCGAGCCGCGGGAGCGGAGCGCGCCGCGGCCGGGAGCTGGAGCTCTTCCGCGCGCACCGGCGAGCCGCTCGAGAGCGCGGCGACGCGCGTGATCTCGTTCTCGAGCTGGCGGACGTTGTCCGGCCAAGGGTGCGCGCGCAGCACGGCGAAGGCCTCCGCGCTCAGCACCAGATCAGGGCGACCGGCGCGCGCGAGCAGCACGGGCACGAGCTGGTCGATGTCCTCGGGACGCTCGCGCAGAGCGGGCAGCGGCACCTCGACGACGCGGATGCGGTAGTAGAGGTCTCCGCGGAAGCGCCCGGCTTCGACTTCGTCGGCAAGCGCGCGATTCGTCGCCGCGACGATGCGCACGTCGGCGCGGCGATCGTGAGAGGCACCGATCGGCCGGAAGCTCGCGTCCTGCAGCACGCGCAGCAGCTTCGCCTGCACGTCGAGCGGCAGCTCCCCCACCTCGTCGAGGAAGAGCACGCCGCCGCGTGCGCTCTCGAAGGCGCCAGCGCGCGCGCGATCGGCGCCGGTGAACGCGCCGCGCTCGAAGCCGAAGAGCTCGCTCTCGACCAGGTTGGCGGGGATCGCCGCGCAGTTCAGCGCGACGAAGGGCCCCTTGGCGCGCGGACCGTAGCGATGCAGCGCGCGCGCCGCGAGCTCCTTGCCCGTGCCGCTCTCGCCGCTCAGCAACACCGGGAACTCGCCGTCCATGACGCGATCGAGCAAGTGCAGCGCGCGCCGGACGGGCTCGCTCTGGCCCACGACCTCCTCGTACGGATGACGCAGCGCCGAGCGCTCGGGCGCCGGCTCGAGCGAAGCGCGCACGCGCGTGAGCTCGCGCTCGGCGACCTCGAGCTCGCGGCGCAGATCCTCGTTCGCCGCGACGAGGCGCTGCTCGGCCAAGCGGGCTTGCGCGCGGAGCTGCGCGTTGGTCAGCGCGATCGCGGCTTGGTCGGCGAAGGCCTCGAGCACCGATTGATCGGCGGCATCGAAGCTGCCGCGCGCGAAGCGGTTGTCGATGTAGAGACAGCCGCGCACCCCCGAAGGGCCGAAGAGCGGCACGGCCAGCACGGAGCGGAGCTTCAGCTCCACCACCGAGCCCGCGGCGGAGAGCGCATCCTCCGCGCCCGCATCGTCGACGCGCAGGCTCTCGCGGCGCTCGATCACGAGGCGCACGATCGACGAGGAGATCTTCGTCCCGGGCTTGCGCACCGGCTCGCGATCGAGGGTGCGCGCGCACTTCACGTCGAGCGCTCCGCCTTCCTCGAGCACGACGAAGCCGCGCTCGGCTCCGAGCAGCCCGAGCGCGGCATCGACGATGGCGTCGAGCAGCGGGAGCAGCTCTTGCTGCGCCGAGAGCGCCTTGTTGATCTCGAGGAGACGCAGCAGCTTCTCCACCGGACGGCCCTTCTCGCCGCGGCCGAAGAGGTCGCGCAGGCTCATGCGTCGAGCTCCTCTAAGAGCGCGTGGAGCGCGCGCTGCAGGAGATCGGCGGCGTGCCCCTTCCCCGGCGGTAGGCCGCCGGCTTCCAACGCCAGCGCTCGCGCATCCGCGCGCCGCAGCTCGTCCGCGCGATAGCCCTGCCAACGCTCGAGCGCGTAGGAGCTCAGGGAGAGCACCGCCGAGCAGGCTTGCTCCGCTTCGAAGCGGAGCTCCAACCCGCCGTGCTCATCGCGCGCGGCATGCAGGTGCAGCACGTCGCCGCACACGGGGTTCTCCGCGCGCGCCGAGCGGTGCGCTCGCGCGGGGCGTCCCACGTGGCGCGGGCGCAGGAGGTGCTCGCGCAAGACGTCGGAGAGCATCGCGAAGCGGGGAGAGGGTCGAGCATCAACCGTCGAGGAGGTCGGATGCTAGCTCTCCGCGGAGAAGATCGTCAAAGCTCTCGCGCCGTCGCGCGAGGCGCGCGCGCCCCTCGAGGACCAGCACCTCGGCCGCGCGCGGGCGAGCGTTGTACTGGCTCGACATCGCGAAGCCGTAGGCGCCGCAGTCGCGCACCGCGAGCAGCGCACCCGCCGGCGAGAGAGGCAGGTCGCGCGCCTCGCAGAGGAAATCGCCCGTCTCGCAGATCGGACCGACGACCTGCCCGCGATGCGTCGGGGCCCCGGACGGGCGCACCTCCTCGATGCGATGCGCGGCCTTGTAGAGGCTCGGGCGCAGGAGGTCGTTCATCCCCGCATCGACGATGAGGAAGCTGCGGTCGCGCCCCGCCTTCACCTCGATCACGCGCGTGAGGAGGATGCCCGCGGAGGCGACGAGCGAGCGCCCGGGCTCGAGCACGAGCGGCAACCCGATGGCGCGCAGCTCGGGCTGCAGGGCGGAGGCCAGCACCGCGAAATCCATCTCGCGCCCGTCGCCGTAGTCGATGCCGAAGCCGCCGCCCAGGTCCAGGTGATCGAAGCCCGCACGTCCGAAGTCATCGAAGAACGCGCGGATGCGGCGGAGCGCGCCGACGTAGGGTTCGGCCTCGCAGATCTGGCTCCCGATGTGGCAGTGGAGCCCGCAGAGGTCGATGCCCTCGATCGCCCGCGCGGCGCGGATCACCTCTCCGGCGCGATCGAGGTCGACGCCGAACTTGTTCTCCTTCGAGCCGGTGCGGATGTACTCGTGGGTCCTCGGATCGACGTCGGGATTCACGCGTAGCGCGACGCGCGCGACGACGCCGCGCTCGCGCGCGACGGCGCCCAAGCGCTCGAGCTCCGCGGCCGACTCCGCGTTGAAGCGGCCCACGCCGGCGTCGATCGCGCGCTCGAGCTCCCAGCGCTGCTTGCCGACTCCGGCGAAGACGACGCGCCGCGGATCTCCGCCTGCGGCCAGCACGCGGTGGAGCTCGCCGGCGGAGACGATGTCGAAGCCCGTTCCCCAGCGCGCGAAGAGCGAGAGCACGCTCAGGTTCGCGCAAGCCTTCACGGCGTAGCAGATGTCGGGTGCAAGCGCGGCGAAGGCCGAGCGCAACGCTCTCAAGCGCGCCTCGAGCAGCGCCGCGGAGTAGACGTAGGTCGGCGTGCCGTAGCGCCGTGCGATCTCCTCCAACGGCACGCCGTCGGCTTGGAGCTCGCCGGAGCGGCGTTGGAACCCGATCGGCGTCTCGATCGCCACGTCTTGCGCTCCCCGCGCCGCGGAGGCTAGGCCAGGATCTCCAACCGCCGCGATTCCAAGCGCCGCTTCAGGCGCTCCAGGATCGAGGCGTGGATACGGCAGACGCGCGACTCCGAGATGCGCATCAGCTGACCGATGCGCCCCATCGTCCAGCCGCGGAAGTAGCGCAGGACCAGCACGCGGCGATCCTCCGGATCGAGCTCCTCCAGCAGCGACTCGATGAGCTCGCGCACCTGCATGCGGCTCTCCTCCTCGCCGCTGCGCGGATCCGCCAGCGCTTCGAAGCGATCGCTGGAGGCCAGCGCCTCCTCGCCCCAGCCGCTGCTGCCCTCGCCGGCCATCTCGAGCCCGCGCGCCGGACCGCCATAGCGCTCCTGGAACTCCTCCGGAGTGACGCCGAGATGATCGGCGAGCTCGCGCTCGCCGGGCTCGCGCCCGAGCTGCTCGCGCAGCGCCTGCTCCGCCTGCGCGCGCCGCGTGCGGCGGGTACGCCAGACGCGCGGCATCCAGTCCAGGCGACGCAGCTCATCCAAGATCGCGCCGCGCACACGCGGCCGACCATAGCTCTCGAAGGCGACCCCGCGGCTGAGGTCATAGCCCTGGATGGCGTCGATCAATCCGACGACGCCGGCCGTCTCGAGATCGCGGGTATCGACGCGGCGCGGCAGGCGTGACGCGATGCGGCGCGCCTCGCGATCGACGAGCGAACGATAGCGCTCGACCAGCTCGTTGCGCGTGTCGATGTCGCGCTGCTCCGCGTAGCGCAGCCAGAGCGCCTCGACGCGCAATGCCGCGGGAGCGCACGGCTCCGCCTCCGTCGCCGCGGCGACCTCCGCCGCGGCAGGCGCAGGGGCGCACGCGGGGAGGACCAGCGCATCGAGCGCCTCCAGCGGGCACGTGCGCGCCGCCAGCCAACCGGGGAGCACCTCGATCGCCGGCAGGAGGAAGACCCATTCGTCCGGGACCGCGAGCACCGGCGGCACGCTGCGCTGACGCTCGAGCAGCACCGCCTCCGCGGTGCTGCCGCTGGGCGCGCGCTTCCGCGCGCGGGTCCGGACCGGACTCGGCGGCGCAGCGGCGGACAAGGACTCCAGAGGCGCGGCGATCAGACCGCCCTCTTCGCGAGCTCCACCGGCCCCACGGTCGGCACCACGCCCGCGTTTCTCGACTCGAATCGACTTCACTGGTTCGATGTCCTGCTACCGAAGAGCGTCCCACCGCCCTCGCCTCCCGATCGCACGCGCGCAGGTACTCGCGTGCGCTCTCGCGCGGCGTGCGCAGATGCTGCGCAGGCGTTGCGATGGAGCCGAGCGGTCAGGATGCACCGAACTGCTGTCGGAAGAATCTGCAGCGTCTCGTAGCCCTCGCGCAAGTGGTCACACGCGCGGTGCGACAGCGCGAGAGCCTCGCGCAGCAGAGACACGCGCCACCGAGCCTTCGATCATCGCGCTCGCGCAGCGTGCGCACTCCGCGCGCGCGCGCTGCGGAGTTCGCATCCGAAAGGGGTGGAACGCGCTCGAACTCGCGCGACGCGACGATGCGCGCGCAGGTGGTCGCGCGCGAGAGGACAGCGACGGCGCAGGATCTCGTTCGCCGCCGCGCACGCGGCGCAAAAAAAATCGCGCACACCACGCGCGAAGGCCGCCGCGTGCACGACGACACACGGCTCCGTCGTTCAGAACGGATAGGGCAGACCCAGCCGCTCGAACACGGCGCGCTCGCGTGTGCGCATCCGGCGCCGGTCGTCCTCGTCGTGATCGTCTTCGCCGAGGAGGTGGAGTGCGCCGTGCACGACGTAGAGCTGTGCCTCGAGCAACGGATCATGTCCGCGCTCCTTCGCGCAACGCTCCGCGGTGTCGGCCGAGACGACCAGCTCGCCGCCGGTGCGCGCTGCGAGCGGCACCCCCCTCTCGCTCTCGTCGCGCAGGTCGAAGGTGATGACGTCGGTCTCGGTGGGATCGTCGAGGTACTCCGCGTGGATCGCCGCGATCTCCGCGTCGGTCACGATCGCGATCGAGAGCCCTTCGCCCGACCAGCCGGCATCGTCGAGCGCGACCTCTCCGGCGCGCCGCAGAGCGTCGAGGTCGAGCCACGGCCGCGAGCGCGCCAAGCGCAGCTCGATCTCCACCGAATGGGGCTTCACCGCAGGGCTCGCCTACGAGGGCTGCGGGCGCGCACCCGCTCCCGTGGCTCCCTCGCGCAGCGCGCGCGAGTTGCCGAAGCGGATCTCTTGGGGCTGCGAGAGGTCGAGCGGGTTCGGCGGGCCCTTCGGATAGGTGGGCCGCGTGTGGAAGATCCCGATCAGCACCTGCAGGAAGGCCTCCTCGATCTGCTTCAGCTCGAGGAAGGTGATCCCGCACTCATCGAACTGCCCGTCGACGACGCGCTTCAGGAGGACCTCGCGGATCATCGCCTGCAGGCGCGGCGGCGTCGGCTCGGGCATCTGGCGGGAGATCGCCTCGACGGAATCCGCCAGCATGCAGATCGCCGTCTCGCGGGACTGCGGGCGCGGGCCGGGGTAGCGGAAGTCGCTCTCGACCACGCCCGAGGCGCCGTGCCGCTTCAGCGCCGCTTGATAGAAGTACTCGATCCGAGTCGTGCCGTGGTGCTCGGGCATGAAGGCGAGGATCGAGGGCGGCAGGTCGTAGTAGGTCCCGATCTCGATCCCGTCGCGCGGATGCGCGGCGATGATCAGCGTGCTCATCTCCGGCGTGAGCGCCTTGTGGCGCGCGCGGGCCTCGGGGGAGTTCTCCGCGAAGTACTCCGGCTTGTTGAGCTTGCCGACATCGTGATACAGCGCGCCGACGCGCGCGAGGAGCGGGTTCGCCCCGACCGCCTCGGCGGCCGCCTCGCTCAGGATGCCGACGATGTAGGAGTGGTGGAAGGTGCCCGGCGCCTCCACCAGCAGCTTCTTCAGCAGCGGATGCTCCTGCGTGTTGCCGAGCTCGAGCAGCGAGATGTCGGTCGTCGCGTGGAAGAGGTACTCGATCGCCGGCAGCAGTCCCGAGAGGAGGAAGCCGACCGCGACGCCGTGCAACGCGACGAAGACGAGCTCGTCCACGAACGCGCGATCCCAGGGTCGCTCCGTCAGGAACGAGACCCCGCCGAGCGTCGCCATGTGCACGAACGCGATCACGATCCCGACGCGCACGAGCGTCGAGCGCTTGCGCACGCGGGAGACGGAGAGCGCCGCCATCAGCGCGCCGGCCACCAGCATCCCCACGGTCTCGAAGCTGCGCGCGGGCTCGCCGCCGAGCGCGAGCGTGAGGAAGGGCGAGAGGAAGAGGGTGAGCTCGAGGGCGAAGCGCTGCCCCAGCACGAGCACTCCGCAGAGCGTCGCGAGGGAGAGCGGCACCGCCTGCGGCGGGAACGCCGGCCCCATCCAGCTCGAGAGCCGGGCGACGAAGACGATCGCGAACGCGAGCGCGCACGCGGTCGCCACCTTGGGGAAGGAGGCGATGATCTTCGCGTGGAACGCGGTCGTGTAGCGGACGAAGAGACCGAGCGAGAGCGCGGCGAGAACCGCGATCCCCAGCACGCGCGGCTCGCGAGGATCCGGGAGCGCCAGGAGCAGCGCGAGGGCCGCGCCGGTCAGCGCCGTGAGGGCCAGCTTCTCCGCGGGATGCCCGATCCGCGCACCGCGTCGCAAGCGAGGCGTGCGCAGGCGCTCGGGATCGACGCGCCGCACTCGCTTCGCTCGGGAGAAGGGGAGGGTCATGTTCGAGACTTCGGGAGAGGGCGCGCGCTAACGCGCGTCCTCTTCCTCGGCGGATCGACCGCGGCTCAAGTCGCCGTAGGCCTCGACGATGCGCTGCACCAAGGGATGGCGAACGATGTCGCCGCGCTCGAGGAAGCTGAACGCGATGCCCGGGATGCTCTGCAGCCTGCGACGGACGTCGATCAGGCCCGAGCGGGAGCCCCTCGGCAGATCGATCTGGGTGTCGTCGCCGGTGACCACGATCTTCGAGCCGTAGCCCATGCGGGTCAGGAACATCATCATCTGCGAGACCGTCGTGTTCTGCGCCTCGTCGAGGATGATGAAGGAGCTGTTCAGCGTGCGCCCGCGCATGAAGGCCAGCGGGAGCACCTCGAGCACGTCGTTCTCGAAGTAGCGCTTGGTCGCGTCGGGATCGAGCAGGTCGTTCAGCGCGTCGTAGAGCGGCCGCAGGTAGGGGTTGATCTTGGCCTGGAAGTCGCCGGGCAGGAAGCCGAGCTTCTCGCCGGCCTCCACCGCCGGCCGTACGAGCACCAGCCGTCGGAACTCCCCGCGCCGCAGGGCCTCGACCGCCATCGCCACGGCGAGGAAGGTCTTGCCCGTGCCGGCGGGACCGATGCCGAAGGTGATCGCGTTGGAGCGGATCGCCTCCATGTAGCGCGCCTGCCCTGGTGTCGCCGGGCGCAGCACGCCGGTCGGCAGCACGACATGGGGAGCGCGGTCGTCGCCCTCTCCTGGTCGCGAGGAGAGCACCGTCCAGGCCGGCCGATGCGCCGCGCGCGCCGTCGGATCGCCCTCGCTCGCCGGCAGAGGAGGCGGCGCCGCATGCAGCGCCGGCGCGCTGGATTTCCGCGCCACGTCACCGGTCAAGCGCGCGCGCACTTCGTCGGCGCTCATCTCGCGCCCTTGGCGCACGAGATCGAGCACGGTCTCGACGCGCTGGCGGGCCTCGTCGAGCGCCGGCACCTCGCCGATCAGCTTGAGCGCACCCTGGCGCGTCACGAGCTCCACTCCGTAGCGCTGGCGCAGCGCGCGCGCGTGTCCGTCCTGAAGCCCGAGGAGAATGCGCTCCTCGTCCTGAGATCTCAGCGGGATTCCGTACTCCAAGCGTCGCCTACCCTCGCGTTCGGCTCGCGCCGACCAGATGAAGCCCCTGCGGGATCGAGCCACTGCGGGTCCACATCGCCGCGCTCACGAGACCAGGATCCAGAAGGCGAAGAAGACCGGACCCGCCACCAGCATGCTGTCGATCATGTCGAGCACGCCACCGAAGCCGGGGAGCAGCGCCGAGGCATCCTTCGCGCCGACACGGCGCTTCAGCAGCGACTCGGTGAGATCGCCGAGCTGGGCAGCGAGGTTCGTGATTATTCCGGCCCCCACCAGGGTCGGCAACCCGAGCCCCGGTAGCCAGCCGAGCCCTGCGCCGAGGCCGCAGCCCACGAGCACCGCTCCGACCAGGCTCGCCGTGCAGCCTTCGACGGTCTTGCCGGGCGAGATGCGCGGGATCGCCTTCGTGCGCCCGATCGCCCGCCCGACGAAGTAGCCGCAGATGTCGCCGCTCTTCGAGACGCAGGCGAGCCAGAGCAAGCGCTCCAGGCCCGCCGCCCCGCCGCCGTCGGCGAGGCGCAGGTAGAGCAGCGTCGCCATCGCCGCCGGTATGTAGAGGAACCCGGCAGCGGTGAACACGCTGCGCTCGAAGCCGAGCTCGACGTCTCCGCGCAGCACCGCGACCAGCAGCGTCGCGATCACGAGCCCGAGCGCGAGCGGACCAATGCCGCCGAGCGCTCCGAGCTGCGGCCCGAGCCAGCCCAGAGGTGCGGCGAAGACGAGCGCGGTCGCGACGAAGAGAGCGCCGCGCCAGACGGGCCAGCGCGCGCGCGCGGCGAGAGCCGCGAATTCATGCACGCCGAGCGCGCTCATGCCGCCGAGCACCAGCGCCACGGGGATCCCGGGCAGCACGGCGATGTCGAGCCAGGCGATCGCGGCCAGGGACGCGATCACGGCGACACCGCCGACGAGGCGCGCCTTCAGCGCGCTTCCGCCGGAGCTCACGCGAAGAGCTCCATCGCGTTCAGCTCTCGCCTCCGAGCGCACGACGAGCGGCGCGCAGCGGATGCAGCAGCGCCTCCCCGAGGCCGAGCGCGCGCGAAGGCTTCACGGCGCCGAACTTCCTCACGCGGCGCGAGTAGGACTCGAACGCGGCATGGAGCTCCGACTCGCGGAACTCCGGCCAGCAGACCTCGGTGACGTAGAGCTCGGAGTAGGAGCACTGCCACAGCAGGAAGTTGCTGAGGCGCATCTCCCCCGCCGTGCGGATCAAGAGGTCGGGATCCGGCGTGTGCGGATCGTAGAGCATCTCGCGGATCGTGGCCTCGTTGATCTTCTCCGGCGTGATGCGCCCGCTGCGCACGTCCTCGGCGATGCGCCGCACCGCGTCGACGAGCTCGGTGCGGCCACCGTAGGAGAGCGCGAGGCGGAGCAGCATCCCGTCGTTCTTCGCGCTGAGCTCCTGCGTGCGCGCGAGCTCGCGGCGCACCGAGCGCGGGAGGTCGGCGATGCGGCCGATCGCGCTCAGTCGAACGCGGTTCTGCTCGATCTCCGCGCGCTCCTCGATCAGGAAGCGCTGGAGATAGCGCATGAGCTGCGTGACCTCGGTGCGCGGGCGCTTCCAGTTCTCGACCGAGAAGGCATAGAGGGTCAGGCTCTGCACGCCGAGGCGCGCGCACTCGCGCGTGATCGCGCGCACCGAGTCGACGCCGGCCTCGTGCCCTTTGGTGCGGACCATGCCGCGCTCCTCGGCCCAGCGCCCGTTGCCGTCCATGATGATGGCGACGTGCGCGGGAAAGGCGGGGCTCGCTTCGGTCACGCGTTCTCCTCTCGAGCGCTCAACGCGCGCGCGGGATCATCTGGGAGCGGTCGGGTCCGACGGAGACCTCGGCGATCGGCGCGCCGATCCGCTCTTCGAGGAAGTCGATGTAGCGACGCGCGGCGGCGGGCAGCTGCTCGATGCGGCGGAGGCCCGTCAGGTCCTCCGTCCAGCCTTCGAAGTCGCGGTAGATCGGCTCGGCCTGCGCGATGTCGGCGAGATCGGCCGGGTAGGTCTCGCGGCGCTCGCTGCCGACCTGATAGGCGACGGCGACCTTCAGCGGACCGTAGCCCGAGAGCACGTCGAGGTTCGTGACGACGACCTCGTCCACGCCGTTCAGCTCGACCGCGTAGCGCGCGGCGACGGCGTCGAACCAGCCGGTGCGGCGGGGACGGCCCGTCGTGGCGCCGTACTCGCGCCCCTTCGTGCGCAGCGTCTCGTCGCGCTCGCCGTGCAGCCCGGTCGGGAACGGCCCCTCGCCGACGCGCGTCGAGTAGGCCTTGGCGACGCCGATCACGCGGTGCAGCGCGCGCGGCGAGATGCCGGCGCCGGAGCAGATCCCGGCGCTCGTCGTGCACGAGGAGGTGACGTAGGGATAGGTGCCCGCATCGAGGTCGAGCATCGTGCCCTGGGCGCCCTCGAAGAGCACGCGCTGGCCGTCGGCGATCGCGCGACGGACGAGCGCGCCGGCGTCGACGACCAGAGGGCGCACCTTGCGTCCGAACTCCACGAGCTTCTCGTAGAGCGGCGCCTCGGCCTGCGTCGGCGCATCGAAGCAGCGCTGCAGCAGGTTGTTCTTCTCCGCGAGCAGGGAGCGCAGGCGCTCGGCGAGACGCGCCTCGTCGAGCGTGTCGGCGACGCGCAGCCCGACGCGCGCGGCCTTGTCGGCGTACGCCGGACCGATGCCGCGTCCCGTCGTGCCGATGCGTCCGGCGGCCTTGAAGCGCTCGACGAGATGATCGAGCTCGCGATGGACCGGCAGGATCAGGTGCGCGCGCGACGAGACGAAGAGGCGGCCTTCGACCTCGACGCCTCGAGCGCGCAGCCCCTCGACTTCCTTGAAGAGGTGCTCGGGATCGACGACGACGCCGTTGCCGATCACGTTGCGGACGCCGGGGTGGAGGATCCCGCAGGGGATCAGGTTCAGCACGAAGCGCTCGCCCTTCGCGACGACCGTGTGCCCGGCGTTGTTACCGCCCTGGCAGCGGACGACCACGTCGGCCGTTTCGGCGAGGCGGTCGATGATCTTGCCCTTGCCCTCGTCGCCCCACTGGATCCCGATCACGGCGTGGGAAGACATCTCGGAGGAACCTCGGGGCGCGGGCACGGCTCAGGGGAAGGAAGGGGACGGGCGTGCTGTAGGCGACGCGACGCCGCGGCGGAAGGTACGATCTCCCCGCCGACGGGGCTCGGTGCGCGGCGCGCATCGGCGACCCGAAGGCGGAGGATTCTTCCCGGCCTCCGGAAGGGGGTCAAGGTTCAGCCGCCCGCCGTGACCACCGGCAGCGATCTTCAAGCTCCCGCTCCCCACCGCTCGCGCTGGCTCGCTCGCTGCGCGCCCTGGCTCGCGGCGCTGTTCCTGCTCTGGCCGGTCGCGCTGCGCTTCCACGCCGAGGGCGAGGCGCTGTCGCGGAGCGCGAGCGCGATCCACGGCGGAGCTCCGGCCGCCGCGTTTCCCCTCGACGACGCGTACATCTATCAAGTGTACGGCCGCCATCTCGCGCGCGGGGAGGGCTACGCCTTCAACGCCGGGCGACCGGACTCCGCCGCGACCGCGCTGCTCTGGGCCTTGAGCCTCGCGGGCATCCATGCCCAGAGCGTCCTCGACCCGTTGATCGCGACGAAGCTGCTCGGGGTCGTCCTGGCACTGCTCGCGTGCGGCTTCCTCGGCGGCGCCGTCGCGCGCTGGACCGACAGCGCATGGGCCGGCGCGATCGCCTCGCTCGCCCTCGCGCTGACGCCGCGGGTCGCCTGGAGCGCCCTCGCGGGGATGGATCCCCCGCTCACGCTGGCGCTCGTCGCCGCGGCCTTGCGCTTCGGGACCGGTCCGCAGCCGCGCGCATCCGCGCTCGCGCTGCTCGCACTCGCGGGCTTCTCGAGGCCGGAGGCGTTCTCCCTGCTGCCCCTCGCACTCGGCGCGGCGGTGCTCGCGCGGCTCGATCGGCGCGCGCTGCCGCCCGAGGAGCGCGCACCGCGCGCGCTCGAGCTGCGCTGCGCGCTGTTCGCCGTCGGCGCGATCGGCGCGTATGGGCTCGCGAACTTCCTGCTCGCCGGCGATCCGCTGCCGAGCACCTTTCGCGCGAAGGTCGGCCCCGCGAGCTTGCTCGATGTCGCGAGCGGACGCGCCGAGCTCTCGGCCCTGCTGGCGCGGCTCGGCGAGCTGCCGTGGAAGCTCTGGTTCTTCCTCTGGCAGGACCGCGGGCTGCTGCTCGTTCCCGCGCTGCTCGGGCTCGCGCTGCTCAGGCCCTCGCGTCGCGAGCCGCTGCGCGGGCTCTTACCTCTGCTGCTGATCGCCTATCCGCTGGCGAAGGAGCTCTTCGCGCCGTCGTTCAACGATCTCCTCTTCCAGCACGGGCGCCAGGCCGCGCTGCTCTCCCTCGCACTCGCCGCCGGCCTCGGCGCGCTGCTCGGCGTCCTGCCCCGGCGACGCGGAGCTGCGCTGTGCGCTCCGCTGCTCTTCGCCGCGCCATTCCTCGCCGCGCTGTGGGAGCTCTGGCCGCCGGTGGAGCCGCAGCTCGCGGAGGCGTTCAGCGCGGCGCTGCAAACGGAGCTCTCCGACCAGCGCCTCTGGCTCGCGGGCGCAGCGCTGGCCGGCGTGCTCGCCTCCGCGCTGGTCGGTATCAGCGCCAGGCGCGCTCTGCGCCGCGGAGAACGCTCCGCGGAGGAGCTTCGCTCGCGGGCGCAGCGCGCGATGGCGCTCGCCCTCGTGCTCGCGCTCGGGGTCAGCGGCGCGCTGCGCAGCCTCGCCGAAGAGCCGGCGCGCGCGCGAGAGCAGGGCGCGGATGTCGAGCTCATCGCGAAGATGCACGTCGCCACCGGCCGCTGGCTCTCCGCACATACGCCGGCGACGGCGCGGATCGGAGCGAACGACATCGGCGCGATCGGCTACTACTCCGAGCGCAAGATCGTCGATCTCTTCGGCTTGCTCGATGCGCGCATCCTGCGCTTCCGACGCCACGCGAGCGGCGGCGTCGGCGCGACCCACGCCGAGCGCAGCGACCTCGACGCCGCGTTCCTCGCCGAGCCGGGGCTCGGCTGCGATTTCCTCGCGCTCTTCCCCGCGTGGTATCCAGAGCTCCTGCGCCAGCTCGGCACGGCGCCCGCGGGCGCTCCCGCGATCCGCGGCACGCCGCTCTACAGCGTCGAGGTGCCGCCCAATCCCACGACGGGCGCAACGGTGAAGTGGGTGCTGGCGATCGAGAGCGCGCGCTGAGCCGCTGCTCGCGGCATCGCGTGAGCTGACCGAGGTCAACTCTACTCATTGCAGCGTATGGGGCCGGCGTGCGCCTCCGGCGAGTCTGGGCGCATCGCTTCCCGATCAGGAGCACGCACCCATGCTGCATCGCCTCGCCTTGCTCTCGCTCGTCCTGCTCGCCGCCTGCACGCAGGAGCCGCAATCGAAGAGTTCCACCACCGGCACCTCGACGACGCCCGCGAAGAAGGCGTCGGCACCGCCGCCGCCCGCCGACCCGAACAACATCGTCAGCATCGCCGCCGCCTCGAAGGACCACACCACCTTGGTCGCGGCGCTGCAGGCCGCGGACTACGTGAAGTCGGTCGGCAACCCCGGCCCGCTCACCGTCTTCGCCCCCACCAACGCCGCCTTCGCGAAGCTCCCCGCCGGGACCTTAGAGTCGCTGCTGAAGCCGGAGAAGCAGGCCGACCTGAAGAACATCCTCGAGTACCACGCGACCACGTCGGTGTGGGATCAGTCCACGCTGAAGGACGGCATGCAGCTCGCCATGGCGAACGGCAAGAAGGTCGCGATCAAGGTCGTGGACGGCAAGGTGAAGGTGAACGATGCCAACATCGTCGCCTCGGTGCGCGCCTCGAACGGCATGCTGCACATCATCGACGGCGTATTGCTGCCCCCGTCCAACTGAGCGCGCTCAGGGAGCCGCGCTCGGCGCAGGCGCGGCTCCTTCGGCGCGATCCTCCCAGTCGACCCACGGCACCTCGTGTCGATGGATGTAGCCCTCGACGGACTGCCCCACCGTGCGGAAGAAGTGGCGCTCGCCGATCTTCGCGTAGAGCCCGTAGTGCTGGAGGCGGTCCTTCACCGGCCCCTTCAGCTCGGCGAAGCAGAGCTGGATGCCCGCCGCGCGTAGCTCGTCGTGGAGCGACTCGAGCTCATCGGCCGCGGTGATGTCGATATCGGTGACCGGCTGCGCGGCGACGACGAGCCAGCGCGTCGGCGTCGGCGCCTCGGCGATCGCGCGCGAGACGCGCTCGTGGAAGATCGCCGTGTTGGCGAAGAAGAGCGGCGCGTCCCAGCGGAAGAGCACGAGGCCGGGGATGCGCTTGCCCTCCGGGTGACGGCGCAGGTCGTGATAGCCCTTCAGGCCGTCGACGCGCGCCAGCACCGCGCTGTACGGGCGCCACGCGCGGGCGACGAAGGCGAGGAGCGCGATCGCGATCGCGACGAAGATGCCCTCGAGCACACCGATCGCCGCGACGCCGGTGAAGCAGACGAGCGCGATGAAGAGCTCGGAGCGGCGCAGGCGCGCGAGCCGCAGCAGCGCAGGGAAGTCGAGCAGCGAGAGCGCCGCCGAGATCACCACGGCCGCCAGCGCCGAGCGCGGCAGCGCGGACAGCAAGCCCGGCGCGACCAGCAGCAGCAGCGCGATGCAGAGCGCGCCGACCACGCCGGTGAGCTGCGTGCGCGCCCCCGCAGCTTCGGCGACGGGCGTGCGCGAGGAGCTGCTGCTCACCGCGAAACCCTGCGTCACGCCCGCGGCGCAGTTCGCGAAGCCGAGCGCCACCAGCTCTTGGTCGGGATCGACGGAGGTCCCACCGCGCGCTGCATAGGTGCGCGAGAGGACGCTAGTGTCGGCGAAGGAGAGCAAGGCGATCGCGACCGCGCCGGAGAGCAGCGCTCCCAAGTCCTCCCAACGCACGCTCGGCCAGTGGAAGGTCGGCAGCCCCTGCGGCATGGGCCCCACGACGGGGAGCCCGGTGCGCGCGGAAAGATCGAGCACATAGGAGGCCAGCGTCGCGGCGATCACGACGAGGAGCACGCCGGGCACGCGCGTGCGCATGCGCTTGCAGACGAGGATCACCGCGAGGCTCGAGAGCCCGACGCCGAGCGCGGTGCCGTGCGCCTCGCCCACGAGAACCCCGGACCCGATCTCGAGCACCTGCGCCGCGATGCGCTCGCCCTCGACGGAGAAGCCGAGGAGCTTCGGCGTCTGCCCCACGAGCACCGCGAGCGCGATGCCGTGCAGATAGCCGAGGCGCACGGGCTTCGAGAGCAGCTCGGTCACGAAGCCGAAGCGCAGCAGGCCGAGCAGCAGCGAGACCCCGCCCGCGAGCAGCGCGAGCACGCCGGCGAGCTCCACGGCGCGCGACGAATCACCGGCGGAGAGCGGCACGATCGCCGCAGCGATGATCGCGGCGAGCGAGGAGCCGGGTCCCAGAACCAGGATCCGGCTCGGCCCGCAGAGCGCGTAGACCAGCAGCGGGACGATCGTCGCGTAGAGCCCGTGGATGGCCGGCAGCCCCGAAGCCTCGGCGTAGCCCATGCCGACCGGCACGAGGATCGCGGTGAGGACCACCCCGGCGTACACGTCGTCGAGCAGCCACGCGCGTCGATAGATGCGCAGCACCGCCAAGCCTGGGAGCCAGCGGAGGAGTCCGCGCGGACGCGGCGCGAGAAGCGGAGCGGATGCTGCCGGAGTGGGCTCGGCCATGGCGGTGCGCGCGCGCGGGAAGCGCGCGCGCACCAGCGATCTACGCGACGTCGAGGGAAGCGCGCAAGGTGCCGTGGTGCGGATCCGCGCTCGAAGCGTGCAAGCCGTGCAGCTCCAGCAGGTCGCCGAGCAGGGCCTCCGCGGTCGGGGGCCCGCCCGCGCCGCGCCCGACGAGCAGCTCGCGCGTGCCGTCGGCCCGCCATAGCTCGACCGCGTTCCGCGCCCCCTCGAGCGCATGCAGCGGATCCTCCTCGGCCAGGGCTTCGCAGAGCACCCAGGCCCGCGCTCGAGCTCCGCGGAGATCGAGCTCGGCGACCTGGTGCCGCCGCTCCGCGCTCGCGACGAAGGCGCCGCGAGCCACCTCCTCGGAACTCAGGTCGTTGCAGCCGAGATGCTGCGCGATGCAGACCAGCTTCTCCGCGGCGTCGCGCCCATCGAGATCGCGCGCCGCGTCGCGCTCGGCGTAGCCGCGCGCGCGCGCTTCTTCAAGCGCCTCGCGCAGAGCGAGGCCGCGAGCCAAGCGCTCCAGCACGAAGTTGCTGGTGCCGTTCAGGACGCCGCGGATCCGCACCACGCGCGCGCGATCGCGGAGGCGCAGCTGCTCCAGGATCGGCAGCGCGCCGCCGACGCAGGCGCCATCCCGCCAGAGCGAGCCGCACCTGCGCGCGTGCTCGCGCAGCGCGACGCCGTGCTGCGCGACCAACGACTTGTTGGCGGTGACCACATGCGCTCCGGCATCGAGCGCGCGGCGGAGCGCTTCGTGCGCGGTCTCTACCCCGCCGAGCGCCTCGACCACGACGTCGGCGCCGCAGGTCGCGGCGGCTCGGGGATCGGCGAGCAGCGCCGCCTGCGGGAAGCGCGCGCGCCAAGAGCGCTCGCGCGCGCGATCACGCACCGCGACGGCGACGACCTCGAGCTCCGCGCGCCGCGCGTCGAGCGCCGCGAGCAAGGCCCCGCCCACCGCACCGGCGCCGAGCAGCGCGACGCGCAGCGCGCGCGCCGGCGCGCCGCCGGCGGCGGCGAGACGCGAGGAGCGCGCGCCGACGCGCGTCGCGCGCGAGCCCCCGATGGCGGCGACCTCGAACGCGATGCCCTGCGCGCGGGCGTAGCGCAGCGCTCGCGGCTGGAGCACGCGGCCGCCGATCGAGAGCGCGCGAGCGAAGGAGAGCGCGGCGAAGGGCCGCGCGCTCGGATCGAGCGCGGGATCGCGCTCGAAGACGCCTGCGGTGTCCTTCAGCAGGCGGCAGCGCGCGTCGAGCGCTCGCGCGAGGAAGAGCGCCGAGAGATCGCTGCCGCCGCGTCCGAGCAGCACCGTTCGTCCCAGCTCGTCGAGCGCGGCGTAGCCGGGCACGACGGCGACGATGCCGCGCGCGAGGACGCGCTCCAGCGTCGCGCGCTCGAGCTGCCGCGGCGTCGCCTCATGCGCCGGACCGCTCGCCACGCAGCGCAGCGCCGCGGGCGTCAGCACCGCCGCCGCGACGCCGGAGCGATCGAGAGCGAGCGCGAGGCGCGTCGCGCTCTCGTGCTCGCCGCGCGCCACGTGCTCGGCGATCGCGTGCGGATCGGCGTCGTCGGCTGCGGCGCGCGCTTCGGCGAAGAGGCGATCGGTCGCGCCGCGAAACGCGGAGACCACCGCGACGACGGCGCAGCCCGCGCGGCGCCAGCGGTAGATCTCGCTCACGACACGCGGCAGATCCGCGGTGCCTGCGAGCACGGAGCCACCGAACTTCAGCACGATGCAGGGCAGGCTCATGAGCGCAGCTCCACGGCGCGCGGCGCTGCCGAGCATGGAGTCGCCGCCGCGAACTCGCGGGTCGCTTGCAGCGCGCGATCGAGATCGGCGAGGAGCTCGCCGGGCTCCTCCAGCCCGACCGAGAGCCGCAGCAGACCTTCGGCGATGCCGATACGCTCGCGCTCTTCGCGCGGCACGCCCGCGTGCGTCATGGAAGCGGAGTGCGTGAGCAGGGTCTCGACCGAGCCCACGTGCTCCGCGAGGCGGCAGAGGCGCACGTGCTGGAGGAAAGCGCGAGCGCGCTCGTAGCCGCCCGCGAGCTCGAACGAGAGCACGGCCCCGTGCGCGCCGAGATGCTGATGTGCGGCGAGCGCTGCATTCGCGCGCGTCGGGTAATGCAGCACGGTGACCTCGGGGTGCGCGGCGAGATGCTCGGCGATCCGCGCAGCGCTCGCGGATTGGCGCTGCAGGCGGAGCGGCAAGGTCTTCAAGCCCTGCAGAGTGAGCCACGCTTGGAACGGCGATTGGATCGCCCCCGTGCACTTCCGCAGGAAGAAGAGGCGCTCGTGCAGCGCCGGATCGCGCGTCACGATCACGCCGCCGAGCGCGGTCGAGTGGCCGTCGACGAACTTCGTCGTCGAGCTCACCGTGAGATCGGCGCCGAGATCGAGCGGCCTCTGCAGCACCGGCGTCAGGAAGGTGTTGTCGACGGCGAGCAGCGCGCCGCTCGCATGCGCGAGCCCCGCGAGAGCGCGCAGGTCGCTCAACGCGAGCGTCGGGTTCGCCGGCGTTTCCACGAAGAGGAGCTTCGTGCGCGGCTCGAACGCGGCCGCCGTGGCGTCGAGATCGGCGGTGTCGACGAAGGTCGCGCCGAGGCCGAAGGGCGCCAGGATGCGCTGCAGCAAGCGCGTGGTTCCGCCGTAGAGCGCCCGGGAGCAGACGACGTGATCCCCGCTCTGCAGCAGACCGAGGAAGAGCGCGGTCTCCGCGGCCAAGCCCGTGGTGAAGGCCAGCGCATGCGGCGCGTCCTCCAGCGCGGCGAGGGAACGCTCGAGCGCGGCGACCGTGGGATTCGACTCGCGCGAGTAGCGGTGCGGGGCGCGCGAGCCCTGGCCATCGGGACCGGCGAGCCCGCTCTGGCAGAAGGTGGTCGAGAGGACGAGCGGTGCCACGAGCGGCTCGCCGTCCTCGAAGCTGGCACCGGCATGGGCGCAGAGCGTGGCAGCACTGGGGAAAGGAGCGCTGGCGAGAGGAGCGCTGGAGCGAGCCAAGCCGTCGGAATGGGCGCTCGCGAAGGAGGGGCTTCCGTGCATGGGATGCGTACCTGGACACGGCATCCCGAGGGCCAGAAGCCACTTCGGGCGCGGTGACATCACCGCGCTTTGTGACGGATCCCGTCCGGCGCCGCAGCGCCATTCGGTCCCGTCCGCATCGACAACCCGCGTGGGGCTGGTCTCGGCACCGCGGCAGAGGACGAGCCAAAGCTCGATCTGCTCGGTTGCCGCCCGGGACTCGAAGATCCTTTCCCGGGACTCTGGATGCAGCGTGCGGAAGAGATGTACTCGACGCACGCGGGCCGGTCAATCGCGCAGCCGGTGGATGGTGTGATGGAGCTCGCCTTCCACCGGCTCACCGCGCGCGTCGCGCAGCGTCCAACGCAGGCGCTGCTGCATCACCGGCGAGAGGCCTTCGAGCTCTAGGCGAATGCAGCGATTCCCTTCGGAGAGCGCGACACCGGTGACGCGCACGGCATCGCGACCGGTCCGCTCGGGCGAGGCGACCGACCAATCGTCGGAGCCGTAGCGCGCGGAGTAGCGATAGCTCCAGCGCTCCACCGCGAACGCCTCGGCGGTGACGCTCGCGGGATCCAACGGCTCGGCGAAACGCAGCTCGAGCGCTCCGGAGCGAACGCTGAGCGCGAGCGGCAGGTGCAGCTCTCCGCCGACGTAGCGCAAGCGCTGCAGGCAACCGTCGCGCTGCGCCGCGGTCTGCCAGCCTTCGAGGCCGACGGCCCAGAGCGAGCCGTCGCTCGGATGGAAGCGCGCACGGCAGACGCCTGATTCGAACGCGTACGGCAGCGAAACGACGCCGCCTTGGCGCAGGCCGGTCTCCGGATCGGCGAGCTCATGCAGCACGAGATAGAGGCGGCAGCGGCCGAACGAGGTGTGCAGCAGCGTGTCGCGCGGCAGACCGAAGCGCTCGTGCGGCACCCAGACCTGCCCGCCGGCCGAGTTGTCGATGGCGTGCGGGATCCAGCAGAGGGGCGGATCGTAGGCCTGCGGATCGCCGTCGCCGCGGAAGCCCGGCACGTACCCGCCGTGGTAGCCGCGGCGATGCAGCCAGTTCAAGCGCGTCGCGGGCACCCAGTCGCCTTGGTTGTCGGCATTCGTGATCTCGCCGTGCGGGCCGACGCCGATGCCGTTCGCATGGCGGAACCCGTGCGCGAGCACTTCGATCGCCGATCCGTCGGCCGCGATGCGCAGCGTCGAGCTGCCATGCGCGGTCGCATTGCCTCCGCTCTTCTGGAAGTGGAAGTTGCCCGCGGCATCGAGCGCGAGATCCATCGCGTACGCGTGCGGCTCGCCCAGGTCCTCGAGCAGGCTGCAGTGGTTCACGTAGCGCTCCGCTTCCCCGTCGCCGTCGCGATCCTCGAGGCGCGTTAGCTGATCGCGACCGAGCACGAAGAGCTCTCCGTCGCGCACGGCGAGCCCGAGCGGCTGATACAGGCCGGTGGCGAAGCGCTGCCAGCGTACTTCGCGCAGCTCGGCGTCGAGTCCGCGCACGATCCACACATCGCCGTGCGCCGTGCAGACCGCCGCGTCGCCGTTTGGCAGGAAGTCGATGCCGGAGGTGAAGAGCAGCGCGCCCCAGGGGTTCTCGAACGGCAGCTCGACCGCATCGAGCGCGAACGCACCTTGCGCGACGCCGAGCGACCCACGCGTCGTGAGGCTCTTCCAGCGGCGCGACGTCGACGCGCGAAGCTCGCCGCGCAGATCGCGAGGGGCGGAGGCACCGCGCGCGAGCGCGCAGAAGCTCTCGAAGCGCGCGCGCGGACCGCGCCAGGCGAGCACGCACGTCCGAGTGAGCTCGCCGGCAGGAGCGATCGCCAGGACACGCGCTGCTCCTCGCAGCTCGACGCGAGGGGCGGCATCGCCGAGGACGACGAGCGCGCGCGCCTCCGCCGCGTCGCCCCACGCGAGACCGCGGAGATCGCGCGGCAACGCGAGCGGCCCCAGCGCGCCGAGCTCCTCGTCGTCGAGCAAGAGCTCGAGCTCTGCCGCTCCCGCGGCGATCTCGAAGCGGCGCTCGTACGCCAGCACGCCAGGGAGGCGACGCACCCAAGGCGCCTCGGCGATCGCGCGGCCGCGCCGCTCGTACTCGAGCAGGACGCGCTCGCCGCGCAGCTCGAACCCACGCCAGCGGCCTTCCTCCGGCGGCAGCGGTCGATGCGAGCCGCACGCCGTCGAGAGCTCCGGCGCGGCGCCGAGGCGCGGCAGCACGAGCAGGCCGAAGCGCACTTCGGAATGCGCGAGGAACGGACCGCGCCACGCCGCGCGCATCTCGAGGCGCGCCGTGTCGAAGAGCATCGAGGCCTCGCGCTCGTCGCCGAGCCGCAGCGCGAGCCCTTTCGCGACGCGACCGCGCGGCGTCTCGACGGAGGTCGCGAGACACGGACCGGTGTCCATGCGCTGGAAGCGCGCGTCGATCCAATCCTCCTCGCGCTCGGACTCGGGATCGCCTTCGCGGAAGGGCGGCGTCCACTCGCGCGGCGAGACGAAGCCCGCGGGGAGCTCCGCGCGCGGTGCGCCGCTCGTGCCCTCGAACGACCACGCACCGAGGGTCGTGGCGTCGCGGGCGAGATCGGGCCGCTCGAGAGACGCCGGCGGATGCACGCCGCGGCGCAGCACCACCTCGTCGATCCACGCCGCGCAGCCGACTTCGTGCGTCGCGGCCACGGCTCCGGCGACCATCAGCGGACCCGCGATCGAAGGGAGCGCATTCCGACGTACGCGCTGCTCGAGGACGAGCTCCGCGTCGACGTAGAGACGCGCGAGCTCGCCATCGAAGCTCAGCGCGAGCGCATGCCACGCTCCATCGGCGATGCGCCGCGAGGAGCGCAGCTCCGCGGGCTCGTAGCCGGGAAGATAAGCGGCGAGCTCGCCCGCGTTCGCATCCGCGTAGAGCTCCCAATGGGTGCCCGACTCTTTCGGCTCGCGCGCGACGAAGACGTGATAGCCGCTGCGGGCCTCGAGCTTCGCCCAGACATCGAGAGTGAACGGCGCGTGCGCGCGCGAGGCATCGAAGTCGAGCTGTACGCGACCGAGCGCGCCATCGTGGAAGGCGCCGAAGCGGCCGCGCGGCACCTCGACGCTGCGCGCGAGCTCCGGGCGCGGGACGCGGCCGGCGCACCAGGTCGCGGCTTGGCGGAGCAGCGCCGCCGTTCCGGGATTGCGGAGGGCGGGAGCGTCGTGGCCGAGCACGGTCTGGAACACGCGCCCCTGCCCCAGCGCGTGGCTCCACGCCAGCGGCTCGGCGCGATTCGTGTCGCGCGAGCGCGCGACGAGCAGCGGCTCGAGCGGCAGCGCTCCGGTCTGGCGATAGTAGAGCTCATCGGTGGTGCTCCAGGCGGCGAGTCCCTCCAGCGCGGGATGCGCGACGCCCGTCAGCTCGACGCGGAACGGCCCGTAGGCATCGTGCCCGCTCGCCCCATCGTGATCCCAGGCGCGCGCCGCGATGCGCTCGTGCCACTCGGGCCACTCAGCGCTCGCGGGCGCCCCCGGAAGCGACGGATGGAACGCGCTCGCTCCGAAGTGCACGAGCAAGAGGCCGCCGCCGGCCTCGAGCCAGCGCAGAAAGCTCGCGCGCGCCTCCGGCGACAGTCCGTCGCTCGCCCAGTTCACGTGATTCCAGATCACGACCGCGGGAGCGCGCGGCGCGAGCTCTCGCAATGACTCGGGATCCTCGACGACGCGCAGCTCGAAGCGCGGATCGCGGCGCAGAAGCTCGCACAGCGCGTCGTTGGTCGAGGCGACGTCGTGCGCCGGATGATTGCGGCCAGCGACGATCCACGCCTCGATCGCCTCGGCCTCGGCCGTCGCGACGCCGGACGCGGGCACTTCGCGCTTCGCCGTCCAGACGATCGCGTTCAGTAGCAGGCGCGCGAACGCGGCCTCGCGGTAGTTGGAGAGGAAGTGGCCTCCGCTCGTCGCGAAGCCGCGCCCTCCACCCTCGCGCTCGCGCGCGCAGGCGACGACCTGCGGCTCGGTCTCTCCCGGGATGTGCGCGCGGAGCAACGGCGTAAAGCCCGGCTCGCCCGCAGCGAGGCGCAGGCGGTAGTACCACTCCTCGCGCTGCTGGAACGCGGCCACCCCGCGCAGCACCGGGTGCTCTCGCTCACCGAGCTCGACGGGCACGTCGCAGGTCTGGATCGCCGAAGCCCAACGCTGCGGCTCCGGACCGCTCTCGTAGTCGAAGTGGGCTCCCGTCCAGGCGAGGAAGCGCTCGCCCTCGGGAGAACGCGGCACGAAGGTCGCCCAATGCACGACGACCAGGCCGCAGCCGCGCGCCATCGCGCGCTCGAGCGCTTGCCAGCGCTCGCCGACGAGGAGTGGGTGCATCGCGCGATCGCGATCGGCACCCGCGCTCACGATCACGATCGTATCGGCCCGCTCGAGCTCGCCTTCGTCCGCGGGCCAGCCGCTCGTCGCGATGCTCGTCTCGACGGGCCCGAGCTCGGGCGCGCGACGCAGGGCATGCGCGAGCAAGCCGCAGCTCGCCGCGTACTCATGCGTCCCCGGCGGATGCGCATCGGGCGGGCTCGCGAGGAAGAGGACGCGAAGCGGCTCGGCCTGCGGCTCCTCGAGCATCGGCACGCAAGGGCGGGCCAGGCAGAGCACGGCGCTCCACGCGCAGAGCCACGCGACGACGAGCGAATTCGACAAGGCGACCTCGACGGACGGAAGAGGCGGAGACCCGGCTCGCGCGGTGCCGCGCAGTCGAGCGCGCGCATGCCTACCCCTCCGAGCCAGGCCTCGCAACTTCAGGCGCCGACCGGCGTCCGCCGTTCGTCTTCGGTTCGGGTCCCGCGCCCCGCGCATCTCCTGGCGCGCCCACGAAGTCGCAGATTTCGCTGGAGTAAACGTTCACTCGCAATAAACTCCGCCCATCGCCCCCGTCCGCCGCGGGGCTGCCATCCAACCCCCTGGAGCAGGAATCGAGCGATGGAGAGCTATGCAGAAGCGGGCCTCGGGCCCATCGCGGGAGAGATCTTCGGCCCCCTGTTCTCGCGCTACTTCCGGACCGCGACGCGCCTGCGCCGCCTGCCCTACCGCGTGTGCCAGCGCGAAGCCGAGGACATCCGCAGCGAAGCGCTGCTGCACTTCCTCGAAGCGCGCGCACGCCGCAGCGGAGCCGACGAGAACCCCGAAGCTCTCCGCCGCTTGGCCGTGAAGTCGCTCGCGCGCGCCTGCTATGCCGTCGTCGAACGCCAGCTCCGCCGCGCCTGGGAGGAATGCCCGGAGGTAGTGAGCGCTCGCGAGCTCGAGCCGAGCGAAGAGCTGCAGCGCGAGGACCTGCGGCGCGCGGTGCGCCGCTGCGCTCCGCGCATCGGCGCGATCCTGATGCGCGGAGACTCGCTGCTCACCTCCGGACGCATCAACAAGCGCTCGCTGCACCGTCTCGGCGGTGTCTCGCGGCGCAGCATCGAGCGCGAGCTCGCGCGTCTGCGCGTCGCGCTGCGGGGCTACTGAGCGGAGGCGCCGAGCGCCTCGCTCAGTCGTCGCGATCCGGAGTCATGCGCCGGTAGAGCCGCTCTTCGAAGTCGTCGTCGCGACCATCCACGACCCAGCCTTCGCTGCCCAGCAGGCCGAAGAGCCACTTCGAGGCGAAGACTTCGCGCTCGACCCAGATCTCCGCGCGCGCGCCTTCTCGCGTCGCCGCGAAGACGTGCACATAGGCTCGCAGGCGACGGCGATCGACACCGCCCACATAGCGCGGCAAGGAGACGATCCAGCCGCTGGATGCGTCCTGCAGCTCGAGGTCCGGGAAGAGGAGCTCGGTCGCCGCGCGCGCGTGCGCATAGCGTTCGCTCTCGGGGATCTCGCCCAAGGCCACGATCCGCGGACCGGCCGAGCAGCTCGCGAAGCCGACGAGGGCGGCGATCCCTAGAACGCCTTGCGCCACGCGCCGCGACGCCAACGGCTTCGTGCTCACGATGCGCCGTACCCTCCCCCGCCGGGAGTCTCGATCTCCAGCAGATCGCCCGCGGCGAGCGTGCGGGACCACTTCGAGGAGAGGCGCTCGCGTCCCCCGCTCGCGAGCCGCAGCCGCGCGCTCCCGCTGCTCCCCGAGGCTCCACCGGCGAGGCCGTAGGGCGCGCGAAGGAAGCGCTCGGCCATGAGACCCACGCGCACCGGCACGAGGAAGCGCAGGTGCTTCACGAGACCATCACCTCCGCGCTGTCGCCCCGCACCGCCGCTGCCGTATCGCACGGCCAGGCGCTCGACGCGCACCGGGAGCTCGAGCTCGAGCGCTTCGATGGGCGTGTTGCGGGTGTTCGTCATGTGCGTCTGCACGGCGTCGAGCCCGGCAGCCGCGGGGCGCGCGCCCATGCCACCGGGTACCGTCTCGTAGTAGGTGAAGGCGCTTCCGTCGGCGCGCCGGCCACCGAAGCTGAGATTGCACATCGTGCCCGCGGAGGCCGCGGGGATGCGCTCCGGCACCAGCTGCGCGAGCGCGCCGAGCAACACGTCGACGAGGCGCTGCGAGGTCTCGACGTTGCCGCCTGCGACCGCTGCGGGCGGCAGCGCATCGACGATCGTTCCGGGCCTCGTGATCACGTCGACGAGGTCCAGCGCCGCATCGTTGGTCGGCGCCTCGGGGGAGCCAGCAAGCGCAGGACGTACAACACGGCCGAGAGCGTGATCGCGCGGTTCGCGTTGAGCCCGCCGCGCATCTGCGGGTCGCTCGCCGAGAAATCGACGCGCAGGCGCTCGCCGCGCCGCTGGATCGCGACGCGCAGCTGTGGCCCGGGCGGCTGGCCGAAGCCGTCGTCGTCGAGCGCATCCTCGAAGCGCGCGACGGCGGCGGGCAACGCGGCGATGACCTGCGCCACGGAGCGCCGGCCGTGCTCGCGCAAGGCTTCGGCGTGCGCGCGCACGACCGGAGCGCCGTACTCGCCCCACAGCTCCTCCAGCCGCTCGGCGCCGAGGCGATTCGCCGCCCATTGCGCCAAGAGATCCGCGCGCCGCTCCTGCGGGGTGCGGCAGTTCAGCAGGATCAGCGCGGTGGTGTCCTCGTCGATCGCGCCGGCGCGCACCCAGCGGATCGGCGGGATGCGCAGCCCTTCGGCGAAGATCTCCTGCGCGGGGGCCATCGAGCCGGCTTCGGCGCCGCCGATGTCGGCGTGGTGGGCGCGGTTCACGACGAAGAAGTCGGGCACCTTCGAGCGGCGCGAGCAGAAGACCGGAGACACCAAGGTCAGGTCCGGGAGGTGCGTGCCGCCGAAGAAGGGGTCGTTCAGCAGCACCGCGTCCCCGCGCTGCCACCGCTGCACCGCGGCGAGCGCCGCGTGCACGCTCGCGGGAGTCGAGCCCAGGTGCACGGGAATGTGCGCCGCCTGCGCGAGCTGGCGGCCGCGCGCATCGAAGATCGCGCACGAGTAGTCCCGCCGCTCCTTGATGTTGGGCGAGAACGCGCACTTGCGCAGCTTCGCCCCCATCTCCTCGGCGATACCGGCGAAGAGGTGCTGGAAGACCTCGAGCGAGACCGCATCCGGGCGTCTCGATGAGAGCGGCATCTCAGACGACCTCCAGCGCTTGCCTCAGGTCGCGCCAGAGATCCTCGGCGTCCTCGAGGCCGATCGCGAGGCGGATGCAGCCCGCGTGGATCCCCGACGCGACGAGCTGCTCGGGCGTGAGCGCCGCGTGCGAGGTGAGCGCGGGCATGCTGGCGAGCGACTCGCTCCCGCCCAAGCTCGCCGCGCGATGGAAGAGGCGCAGGCGATCCAGGCAGCGGGCCGCGGCGCGCTCGTCCTCGAGCTCGAAGGTCACGATGCCCCCGGCACCGCCGCGGAGCAGACGCACCGCCACGGCGTGATCGGGATGGCTCGGATGCAGCGGATCGAGGACGCGACGCACGCGGGCGATCGTGCGCAGATGCTCGCAGAGGACGCGACGCGTGGCCTCCACGCGGGCCATGCGCAGCTCGAGCGTCTTGATCGAGCGGAGCAGGCGCCAGCTCGGCTCGGGCGCGAGGATCGTCCCGAGGATCTTGCGCTCCGTCGCGATCCGCGCGAGCAGCTCGGCGCTGCCGGCGATCGTGCCGCCGAGGAGATCGCTGTGGCCTCCGAGGAACTTCGTCGCCGAGTGCATCGAGAGGTCGATCCCCAGCGCGAGCGGCCGCTGCAGGATCGGCGAAGCGAAAGTCGCATCGACCATCGAGAGCGCCCCGGCCGCGCGGGCGGCCCGAGCCACGGTCTCGAGGTCGGGAACTCGCAGCGTGGGATTGGAGATGGACTCGGTGTGGACGAGCCGAGCGCCGCGGAAGAGCGCGGGCCAGCTCGCGGGCTCGTCGATCGGCGCGCGACGGATCTCGATGCCCCAGCGCGCGGCGCGCTTCGCCGCCATCTCGGTGCCGCCGTAGATCGGCCCGACCAGGACGACGACATCGCCGGGGGCGAGCAGCGCATCCCAGGTCGTCGTGAGCGCCGACATGCCCGTCGAGAAGACCAGCGCGGCAGGCGCGCGCT
The DNA here is from genome assembly GCA_016719295.1 of Planctomycetota bacterium. Taxonomy (GTDB): domain Bacteria; phylum Planctomycetota; class UBA1135; order UBA1135; family JADKAF01; genus JADKAF01. The sequence goes on along the minus strand of JADKAF010000001.1, from coordinate 6,797,468 downwards.
CGAGCAGCGCGACGGCTTCCTCGGCCTGCCGCGCATTGGGATGGCCGTAGCGCCCGTAGAACGCTCGATCGGCGGAGCCTCGGCCGATCTCGCCGAGCAGCTCGGCGCTCTCCGCCTCCCAGATCGCGGCGTGATGGAGCGGCGGGGAGAGCGGCCTCACTCCGGCGCCGAAGGAAGCGTCCTCGCCGATGTGCACGAGGCGGGTCGAGAGCGCGAGCTCGGCTCCGCTCGTGGCGTCGGTCGCATGCGGTTCGGTCATCGATCCTCCTAGGGCCGACCGCGCCGCGAGGCTCAAGTCGACGGGCTTCCTCGACCGCTGTAGCTCCCGGAGCCAGCGGACGCAAGAGCGCGCTCGGACGGCGCTTTGACGCTCGCTGCTCCTAAGGCTAGCTTGAGCGGCGGCTGCGTCCTCGCGGCCGCGAAGGAGCTCGGTCTTGGACTCAGGAACCCGACGATCGGACGGCAGGCTCGCCGAGCGCGACCACGCCGATCCCACCGCGAATGCCGGGCGAGATCTTGGTCACCGACCGGATCGCCCCCCCCAGCCGGGCAAGCTCCGCCTCTTCTTCGCCGTCGCGTTCGCCGTCACCCTCGCCTGGCGCCTCGGCGATGCGGTCCTGCCGGCTTCGATCCCGCCGCTGGTCCTCGCGGCGATCGCGTTCGGCGCGCCGCTCGCAGGGGCGCTCGCGGCGTTCGCGCTGCATCGCGGCCTCTTCGACGCGATCTTCGACGGCACGGGAGAGAAGGCTCGCCGGATCCGCTGAGCGCTCGTGGGGCGGCAGTCCTGCTAGACGACCTGTCCTACCAGACGACCTTGTTCGGGTTCTCCCAGAGCGCGAACTTGCGCTCGTAGCGCTCTTCGAACGGCACGATCGAAGCGAACTCTACGGGCTCTTCGCCCTCGGTCGCCGCGCGTCGCCAGACCACCGCGCGATAGCGCCTCACGATCTCACCGATCTTGGTGTCGAGGAAGCGCTTCGAGAGATCGTCCGCGGAGCTCGAGGCATCGCCGCCCAAGTAGCGCGAGGCCTCGCGCTCGTCGGCCGTCTCGTGCGGGTTGCAGATCACCGTGACGTGCACGCTGAAGACGTCCGAGGTGACCGCGAAGAACTTCAGGAACTCCTGCTTCGCCTTGTCATCGAGCGCCTTGAAGGACTCGATCTTCTCCTCGAGCAGCTCGAGACCGGAGAACGCCTGCAGCGGAGGAGCTTCGTCTCCTTCCATCCCCGTCATCACGTCGGTGCGGCTCTTGCCGGTCGAGAACTGGTTCTCCTCCGCCTCCTCCTCTTCCTGCTTCTTGATCTTCTCCTCGTCGATCTTGGTGCGGAACTCGAGGATCTCGTCGATGACCTCTTCGGGCACGAGCTCCGGAGGCGCCACCGCCAGCAGCACCGCCTTCGGCGCGGTGTTGATGTTGATCATCGCCACCGCGTCCTCGGATGCGGTCGGCGGCTGGACCTGCGAGGAGGGCGAGCCATCGCCCGAGCCGGCGCGACGCGCGCTGCCAGCGCTCGGACGTCCCGCTTCGGCGGGATCCTCGTCGGGGATGTAGCGCCCCTCGAGATCTTCGGTGATCGGCTCCTCGCGAAGCGAGGTGTACACCGTCACGAGGGAGACGAGGCCCGGATGCACTTGCGGCGGGATCTCCTGATCCAGCTGATCGATCCAGATCGATGAGGGCAGGCGCACACGATCGCCGAGCGCGAGGCGCAGCTCGTCGAGAGAGAGAGGGAGCGTCGTCTTGTCGGAGGCGTCGTTCTCGCCGGCCTTGCGCTTGTTCGAGAGCAGCAGCGGCCGCTGATAGAGCTCGCCATCGACGGAGCGATAGAGGTCGTTGGTCATCCATTCTTGGAACGCGCGCGCGACCAGACGCGGATCGAAGTCCGCCTCCAGCCCGGCGTCGAGGCGGTCCTCGCGCACCCAGGTGAGCAGCCGCTCCACCTGCTCCAGGGCCTGCTCGGCGAGGTCTTGCTTCGGGTGGGCCAGGTTCAGCAGGTTGTACTTGCGGTTCTCGTCCTCGATGTAGACGTAGGTCTTCACCCGGACGCTGTCGCGCTCGTAGGAGTCGGAGTTCGCCGATTCCGCGATGACCCACTCGGGGATGCGGTCGTCGAGGCTGAGTGCGGCTTCACGGCGCAAGCTGCGCCGATGGTAGGAGAGGCTCTGCGAGTTCATGCTGTCGTGCGGCGGTTCCTCGGCCTCTTCCTCGCCCGTGCCCCCCGCGGTCGCCGCGCCCTGCGCGCTCATGTTGCCCAGCCCGCCGAGCCCCCCCTGCGCCCCTTGCGCCGCGGACGATTCCTCCTCGGGGAAGTCGTCGGCGAGCACGTCGAGCGCTTCCCTCAGCGCGCCGCGGGCCGCCATCTCCATGTGGCGCATCGCGCGCGTGTTCGACGTGACTTGTGACTCGCGCTGAACCTCGAAGAGGAGCGGCATCAGGATCGCCGTCAGGAGCAGGATGATCATCACCGACAGGATCAGCGCATAGCCGCCCTCGGTAGCTGCGGAGCCGAGGGGGACCGAGCGGGGTACGCAGCGGCGCGGATCGAGGACGAGCATGAGGTAGAGCTCCGAGCCAAGCGATGGCGAGCGCCCAGCGACCTGGGGGCGCCGGAGCATCTTCCCCGATCCTGGATCCAGCGACGAGCCCCCTAGTGGGGCTGGGGCGGCTCAGCCCTCGACCACCGCGCCCCCGCCGGCCGCGACCCGCGGCGTGAAGATGAAGTTCACCTCCGCCAGCGACTCCGACTCGAAGGTCGAGCGGAAGAAGATGCCGAGCAGCGGGATGTCGCCGAGGATCGGGACCTTGGAGACGCGCTCTTCCGTCGCTTGCACGATGAGGCCGCCGATCACCAGTGACTCGCCCTGCTTCAAGGTGACCGAGGTTCGCGCGACGCGCTGGGTGATGACCGGGTTCGTGACCGAGCCGAGGGTCGCGAAGCCGGTGATCGCGCCGTTCTGGATCTCCACGTCGAGGAACACCGCGTCGCGCCCGAACGCGAAGGCCGCGATCTTGAGCTGGAGCCCCACGTCCACGTAGCTGATGCCCGTCGACACGACGTTGTTGCTCGAGACCGCGACGACCGTCTGCACCGGGACCTTGTCCCCGCGTACGAGGGCCGCCGCCGAGCCGTTGCGCATGAGGATGCGCGGCTGCGAGAGGAACTTGACGCCCGTGCGCTGGCGCAGCCACTGCATCGTGGATTCCATCTCGTAGTCGCTCTGGATGCCTTTGAGCGTGAACACACCGCCCAACGAAGTCTGGTTGGGCAGGCTCGCATCCAAGCCGCGGAAGAAGCGATTGCCGCCCCCCACGAACTCGATATTCGTGGCTGCGCCGAGGTCGGTGAGATCGACGAGCGCCGCCTCGACCACGCGCGCGGTGATCTCGATCTGATCGACATCGACGACGAAGGCCCGCAAGAAGGCCTCGAGCGCGTCGATGTCCTCGGGATGGCCTGTGGCGTGGATCGCCTCGGTCATCGGGATCGAGAGTGCGCCGAAGCCTGGATAGAGGCCGAGTGGACCGAAGCTGGAGAGATCCGCCGTCGAGGTGTAGGCCTTGTCCGCGAGATCCGCGGCCTCGAGCAGCACGGCGCGCTGCGGAGGGACCACCGCAGCGGCAGCCGCGGGATCCGAGGTGTACAGCACCGCCGGACCATCCGGCGACGGTTGGTGCACGCACCAGCGCTCGATGAGACCGATGTAGTGGCCCGCAAGGAAGCCCTTGAAGCTCAGAGCGGGAGCCTTCTCGTCGACGTAGGGAACGAGGTAGTAGAGCTCTACCGATCCGTCGGCGCGGCGGATGCGATTGCCGGGGAGCATGGTGCGCACGCGCTGCGCGCCCAGGTCGGGATTCATACCGGGCACCGAGTCCGGCGCGCTCTCCTCTCCCTCGGGCGCCTCCTGAACCAAGCTCCCGAGCGGCGCTTCCTCGAAGCGCCAGGATTCGAGCCGCGGAGCGACCGCGGGCGCGACGGGTTCGCTCACGCAGCTCGCGAGCGCGGCGACGAAGGCGAGAGGGATGAGGGGCGCTATCCGCGCGCGATGAAGGCTCATCGCAAGCCACCTTCGTCCAGCTTCTCGAAGGCCTGCTGCACAGCACTTTCGCTCGGCTGCTCCACTTCGGGCAACGCGCCGCCGTAGTGGATGATCGTCGGCGTCAGAGTGAAGAGCACCTCGGTCTTGCGCTTCTCGTGGATCATCGACTTGAAGAGGTATCCGAGCAGCGGGATATCGCCGAGGATCGGGAACTTGCGCTCCAGCTCGCGCTCGAACTCCGAGTGCAGGCCTCCGATCCAGAGCGTCTGTCCATCGGCGATCGTGACGCGCGGCACGGGCAGGCTCGTCTCCGAGAGCGCCGGCGCCGGGATCTCCGGATTGGTGAGCGCCGTGTTGAGCGAGGTCACGGCGATCTCGAGCTCGAGGAAGATGCGATCCAAGCCGACCACCGAGGCCGCCACGTTCATCTTCACGCCCGTGTCCGCGAAGGCGACCTTGAACGTGCTGGCCTGCCCCGTCGCATCGAGCCGGTCCGCCTGCAGGTACGGTGTGCGTGTGATGGCCGAGATACGCGCCGAGCCGTGATCGCGCAGGACGATCGATGGCACCGAGCGGATCGACGCTGCGCCGCGACGCGAGATCCACTGCAGCGTGGTGCTGAAGTCGTCGGAGTCCTGGAAGCGGAACACGCCCCCGCCCGAGATGGAGTTCGGGAACTCCGAGACCAGCCCTTGGAAAGTCGCATCGACGGAGCGCGGCAGAATCTCGGTGATCGAGCCGAAGTCGTCGGCGTCGCTGATCTCTCGCTCGATCACCACGACGCGGATCTCGATGTGATCGCGCCCGCTCCACCAGGCGCTCAGCCACTGATCAACCTCGGCCTGGGTCTCCTCGTCCCCCGTCACGACGAGCCAGTCGGCCACGGGAACCTTGTTCCAGACCTGATTCGTGGTGAACTTCGGGCCGTTCTTCGCCGCGGTGTCCGCGAGCGGGTTCGAGGCCGTGGTGATCGTGACATCAGCGCCGAGCTCGGCCGCGACCTCGCTCCCGCCGGGATTCCCCGCGGCGAAGCGCTCGGGCAGCCAGCGCGTGACGAGCAGATCGCGCAGCTGGGCCCCCGAGTTGAAGGGCACATGGAGGATGCGCCGGATGCGTCCGTCGGGCAGCAGCTGCATGCGCGGTCCGAAGCGCGAGCGCAGCGCAAAGAGATCGAGTGGCGCCGCGGCGGAGCGCAGGGCGAAGACCTCGTCCTCCTCCATGCTCGGTGGGGCCGGCGCCGGCGTCGCATCGGCGGGCGGCGCCGCAGTCGGCGTGCTCTCCGTCGGCCCCTGAGTTCCGCGCAGGTCGCCGCTGCCGAGGTCGAGGGCTCCTCGGCCGCCGTAGTCGGGTGCGGGCTGGGGAGACGCCCCTTGGCAAGAGACGAGAAGCGCGAGAGCGAGCGCGAGGATCGCCTGTGGAACGAGCTGCGGCATGCCCAGCGTTGGCCCTTCGGAGTCCGGCAGGTAGGCGCGCTTGATGGAGGATGCTCGTCGCCGAGAACGCCTCACGAACCGAGCTCTTGGATGATCTCTTCGGTCAGATTCGGGACCACGCTGCCCTTGATGACGATCGAACCCAGCTCGCCGATCAAGTCGTACGGCGGGCGCTGCCCCTTGGCGACCTTCTCGATCGCCGCGCGCGCTTCCTTCTCCGCGCGATGCTTGTAGAGGTCATAGGCCGGATCGCCGCGGCGAACTCCGCGCTTCTCCATCTCCTTCCAAGCCGCCGTGGCTCGGACCACCGCCGAGCCATCGATCACCCCCGCGCGGGTCCAAGCACTCGGAGAGCCGTAGTAGATGCGCTCGGCCTCGATACGCACCTTGCTGTCCTGCTGAGAGCAGCCGGAGATCGCCTCGCGGATCCTCGGATCCGTCGGACGCAGCTGTGGTCCCCCCTCTTCGATCTCCATCGCGAGGAGCGAGGGGATCAGGACGAGAGCGAAGGCTCCGAACATGGCACGTTCCTCGTGGAGTGGCGGACGGACACTCGCGCCCCCGGCGGAGGGAGCGCAACGTGTGCAGGGAAGGCGGGGCGTCGGGTCGTTAGGTAGCTCCGGACAAGCGGACGGCTGAGGCGAGGCGCCATCCTAGATTCGGCCCCGGGCGCTGCGAACCCTTGCTCGGGGTTTCTCTCGACATTTATCGACCGAAAAACGGACCTAGAGAATGCCCATACAGCCAGAGCGGCTCAGCTCTCGCGCGCCAGGTCTTCCGCTAGGGCGAGAACCAAGCGGTCGATATCCCGCTTCACCTCTTCGCCGTCCGCACGTGTCGTGTCGTTGACCAGGATGCTGAACACCCTGCGAACTTCGCCGCGCCGGGTGAGATAGCCGCACAGGGCCTTCACGCGCGTGAGCGACCCGGTCTTCGCTCGCAGCTCGATCCCTACAGGCAGATCGCCGAGGCGCTCGCGCAGCGTGCCGGTCCGGCCACCGATCGGCAGCGAATCGAAGAAGACCGTCGCATGCGGGGCCTCGAGCTGCGCTCGCAGCAAGGCGACGAAGGCCTCCGGAGCCATCAAGTTCTCACGCGAGAGGCCGGAGCCGTCGGCGAGGAATCCGTCCGCCGGATCGCCGCCCCACGCACGCAGGTAGGCGGCCACCAGCCTCCGCGCGGTCTCGATGTCGGCGCGCCCGCCGAATCGTTTGGCGGCGGCACGAAGGAGCTGCTCGGCGTAGAGGTTCTGGCTCGCCGTGTTGGTGCGTCGCACGAGCTCTCCGAGCGCCGGCGAGTGCCACACCGCGAGCAAGCGCGACGCTTGCGGAAGCTCTCCGACACCACAGCGCGCCTGGAATGGACGCGGGAGCTCGAAGCGGCAGCCGCGCGCGGAGAGGAGGTCCGCGAACGAGGCCGCGGCGTAGAGCGCGGGATCTTCGACACAGAGGTCGTAGCGCCAGGCCTTTCCACCCGGCTCGAGCGCGCCGCGCGCTCGATAGCGATGCGTGCCAGGCGAGCGCCAGAACTCGATCGCCGGAGCCTCGGCGGGTGCGACGGCGCGGACCTGGACGGGGGGCAGCAGCTCGAGAAGAGAGCACGGCGGCTCGGCGCGCAAGCGTGGGTGCCTCTCGTCGAGCGGCCACTCCACCACGGCCGTGAACACGTTCTCCCGATAGCAGAGCCCGGAGAGCGGGGCCGCGTACCACGCGTGCTGGTCGTCCCACGCCCAGCCATGGCCGAAGCCGCGCTCCTCCTGGGCCGAGTCGTCGCCGAGCACACGGCCGCGAATCCGAGCGATCCCCGCGTCGAGGACCGCAGCGCCGAACGCATCGAAGGCCGCTCCGCCGGGCGCTTCGAGCGCTCCGCCGAAGCTCGGATCTCCAGAGCCGCGAAGAAAGAGGTCGCCGTGAAGCGTTCCGGAGCGCAGCTCGCCATGCGCCCACAGCTCGGTGCGGAAGCGATGCTCGGCACGGAGCTCGGCGAGAGCGCAAGCCGTGGCCACGAGCTTCAGACTCGAGGCCGTGAGGAAGACCTCGCGCTCGCGATGCGCGAGCAGGCGACGGCCGTCGGTCACATCGACGGCGAGGACGCCCCAGCGAGAGTTGCGATAGAGAGGATCGGCCAGGATCGCGGCGAGAGCACGCGCGGCGCTGTCGCCTTCCGGAGCGGAAGCCGTCCTCTCCTGCGCGGTCGCGAAGGGTGCGGTGGTCCCGAGCGCGGCGAGGAGCAGCGCTCGGAACCTACCCGCGACCTTCGACCGATCAGCCGCGAGGACCGCGACCGGGGCGACCACCGCCGCCACCACGACGCCCGCGTCCACCGCGGCCACCGCCACCGCCGCCACGACGCGGCTCGTCGCGCCCGGGGCCGCGCGGGGCCGGAGCCCCTTCTTCGGCCGGCGGCATCGGCGCTTCTTCGTCGAGGAAGTCCTCTTCGAAGTCGGAGGTGAAGCCCTCGTCGAAGGCCTCGACGGCCTCCTCTTCGATCACTTCTTCCTCTTCGATCACCGGCTCCACCGGCGGAAGCTCCTCGTCCTCCGAGCGCCAGCGGGAACGCCCGCCGCGATCGTTCGGACCGCCTTCGCGACGCGGCTCGCGCGGACCGCGCTCTTCCGGTGCGCCGGCGCGCGGACGGCGATCGTCGCGAGGTCCGCGATCTTCGCGCGGAGCGCGCGCGTCCGGGCTACCGCGCTCTTCGCGCGGGGCTCGCTGCTCTTCGCGCGGGCTGCGCTCATCGCGCGGGGCGAACGGCCGCGAGCCTTCGCGCGCCGGGCGTTCTTCTCGCGCCGGGCGCTCCTCGCGCGACGGGCGCTCATCACGCGGCGGACGCTCGTCGCGTGCCGGACGCTCGTCGCGGTGCGGACGATCCTCACGCCCACCGCCGCGCGGACCGCGATCGTCGCGTCCACCTTGGCCACGGGGGCCTTGGTCCCCTCGCGGAGGCCGCTCGTCCCGAGCCGGACGATCTTCTCGCGGAGCTCGTTCTTCGCGCGGGCCGCGATCGTCGCGCGGCGGACGCTCGTCACGCGGACCGCGCCCTTCGCGCGGGCCACGCTCCTCACGAGGACCACGCTCGTCACGCGGAGCACGCTCTTCGCTCGGACTGCGCTCTTCGCGAGGCGCGCGCTCTTCGCGCGGACCACGCTCTTCGCGGGGCGCGCGCTCGTCGCGCGGACCGCGCTCTTCGCGGGGCGCGCGCTCCGGCGGGCCACCGCGCTCCTCGCGCGGACCACGTTCGTCGCGTCGCCCACCGCGATCCTGCGGCGGACGCTCGCCGGTTTCGTTCACGGCGCGCGCGGAGAGTCGAATCTTCCCCATCGGGTCGATGTCGATCACCTTCACCATGATCTTGTCGCCGAGTTGGACCACGTCGGTCACTTCGCGCACGAACTCCGTCGAGAGCTCGGACACGTGGCACATGCCCTCGGTGCCCGGCAGGATCTCGATGAACGCACCGAAGGGCCGGATGCTCTTCACTGTGCCGTTGTACACCTTGCCGAGCTCGACCTCTTCGGTCATCGCGCGGATCTCGGCCACCGCATCGTCGAGGCGGCTCTCGCCGGTGCCCGCGACTTGCACGATGCCGACGCCCGTGTCATCGCTGACCTCGATGTGGACCTTGTACTCCTCCTGCATGCGGCGGATGTTCTTGCCCTGAGGTCCGATCAAGAAGCCGATCTTGTCGGTCGGGATCTGCATCTGCACGAGGCGCGGTGCATAAGGCGAGAGCTCGCGACGCGGACGCGGCAGCGCTTCCAGCATCTTCTTCAGGATGAAGAGGCGACCTTCGCGCGCCTGCGCGAGAGCGTCCTCCAGCACCTTGCGCGAGAGGCCCTTCACCTTGATGTCCATCTGCAGGGCCGTGATCCCGAGGCCCGTGCCGGCGACCTTGAAGTCCATATCGCCGTTGTGGTCCTCGGAGCCCTGGATGTCCGAGAGGACCGCGTACTCACCGGCTTCGTTCATCACGAGGCCCATCGCGATACCCGCCACGGGCTGGCGGATCGGGACGCCGGCATCCATCAGCGCGAGCGTACCGCCGCACACCGAGGCCATCGACGAAGAGCCGTTGCTCTCGAGGATCTCCGACACGAGGCGGATCGTGTACGGGAACACCGACGGAGCCGGAAGCACCGCGACGAGCGAACGCTCGGCGAGAGCGCCGTGCCCGATCTCGCGGCGACCGGGTCCGCGCACGGGCTTCGTCTCGCCTACGCTGAAGGGCGGGAAGTTGTAGTGCAGCATGAACTTCTGCCGCTGCGTCTCACCCAGCCCGTCGACCACTTGCTCGTCCGAGCGAGTCCCGAGAGTCGCGACGACGAGCGCCTGCGTCTCGCCACGCGTGAAGAGGCCCGTGCCGTGCGCGCGCTCGAGGATCTTCACCTCGCTGAAGATCGGGCGGATCTCCTTGGTGGTGCGGCCGTCGGCTCGCTTGCCTTCGAGGATGAGCTTGCGCTCGACGTCCTTCACGACGATCTCGAACGCGTCCTTCGCCGCGCGCTTGGCGAGCGAAAGCTCCTTCTCGTCACCGCCCTTCAGCTTGGCGATGTGCTTCTCGACGAAGTCCTCTTCCAGCTCGGCGATGGCGGCCTTGCGCGGGTGCTTGCCAGTCGTCAGCACCGCGGTCGCGAGCTTCTTGCCGTGCGAGCGATGCGCGGCCTTCACGATCTTGTCGTCGGGGACGATCGGCACGAATTCGAACTTCGGCTTGCCGCAACGCTCGCGCAGCTCGTCCATCGCCGCGCTGATCTCGCGGCAGATGTCGTGGGCGAGCTCGAGGGCGTCGACCATCACGTTCTCTTCGATCTCGCGCGCTCCTGCTTCCACCATCGTGATGGCGTCAGGCGTCGCGGCGACGATCAGCTCGAGGCGCGAATCCTCGCGCGCGAGGTCGGCCGCGGTCGGGTTCACCACCAAGCGCCCGCCGACGTGACCGATGCGCACGGCGCCCATCGCCGCTTCGAACGGCACGTCCGAGATGTGCACCGCGGCGAAGGCCGCGATCATCGAGATGATGTCCGGATCGTTCTGCAGATCCGTCGAGAGCACCATCGTCATGACCTGCACCTCATGGCGCAGGCCCTCGGGGAACATCGGGCGCATCGCGCGGTCCGCGAGGCGCATCGTCAGCGTCTCCTTCGTGGAAGGACGCGTCTCGCGCTTGAAGAAGCCACCGGGGAACTTGCCCGCGGCGTAGGTCTTCTCACGGTAGTCCACCGTGAGGGGGAAGAACGAAGCCTCCGCGCGAGGCGCGGAAGAGCAGGCCGTGCCGAGGACGACCGTGCCGCCGTAGGTGACGAGCACGGAGCCGCCCGCCTGGCGAGCCAACTTGCCGGTCTCGAGGATGAGAGGTCGACCGGCGATCTCGCGTTGCACGCGATGGGAAACAAGGGTCACTTCAGGACTCTCCTGTCGGTGCCGGAGCGCGCGCGTCTCGCGCGGGCCTCCGGTAGGCGCCCGACTTCACTTGCGTTGGGGGGCGCCGGCTGTCGAGTAGCTACGACCATCGAACGGAAGAGACGGCTCGAGATGGAGTCGCGTGATCCGAACTGGCCGTGGGCCGCCCGTGGTACGTCCACGTACAAGCGGCCTCTCGGTTCATGCCGTCGGCGAGCTGGCGAAATCGGCGCCCACCGGCGGAGACGCTGCTCTGGAGCAGCGTCGGAAGAGGTGCACGGCACAGCCGGCGACCTCGGAAACGCGAACGAGCCGGACGCCAACGGCGATCCGGCTCGCGCGGGATGTGCGCCGCGTCGGAGCGATGTCCGACACGGCGAAGGGTACGACGACCGCGAACTCCGATACCGCCTCCAAGTGCCGCGTCCACCGCCGACGAACGTGCGTCGCTCGGAGAGGATCGAGGCGAAGGCGATGACTTCATTGGCTGGTCGACTTCATTGGCTGGTCGCGATCATCGACTTCATTGGCTGGTCGCGATCATCTGCGAGTCACGAGCGATGGCAGATCACGAATGGCGCAGCTCAAGGCGCTTCTTGATGTCCAGGTAGCGCGAATGGTAGCAGCGCTTCAGGTAGCTCATCAGCTTGGCGCGGCGCCCCACCATCTTCAGCAGGCCGCGGCGCGAGGAGAAATCCTTGCGATGCGACTTCAGGTGCTCGGTGAGGTTCAAGATCTCCTCGCTGAGGATCGCGATCTGAACCTCGGGAGAGCCCGTGTCGCTCTCGTGCACACGGTATTGCTGGATCAGCTCTTGCTTGCGGCTTTCGGTGATGGGCATGGAAGGAATCGAGCCCTTTCGTCAGGTACTTTGCCGTGCCGGGCGCCCGACTGCGGGCGATCGGCGGTCTCGCAGGGCCAGGAAAAGGGCGCCCCAGCGTCTGCGGTCCGGCGGTGGAAGGCGGAGAGTGTAGTCGGCGGCCGGGTTCCTCGCAAACCCGCCTTGCAGCGATCGTTGCTTCGCCGCCGAGCGCGGCTCCGTTCAGCTCAGCGGGTTGGCCCCGCTGCCCGCCTGGAGCCCCTCGCTCTCCGGAAGGTGCTCGAGGATCGACTGCACGTACCAGCTCAGTACGCGCCGCAGGTTCTCTTGGCGCGAGCGCATGCGGTCGCCGATCTGATCGACGGGGATGATCGCGTGCGCGCCCTGATACGACCACAGCACCTTGCCGGCGTGCTCCTTCGCCGCCCCGATGAGCTGGAAGTCGGCGTCGATCTCCAGCTGGCGGATCGGGCCGGCCTCGGGGATCCGGAAGGAGTGCACAACGACGCGGAAGAACGCGTCCTCCGCGGCGAAGCCCGGCCTCCAGGCCCTGGCGAGCGCCACCCCGCGTTCGTTGCCGCTCGCTTCCGCTGGCTGCGCGCCCGGCACGTTGTCGCGCCAGGAGGGCGTGCGGGGGTTCGCCTCGGCGATGATCTCGTCAGCCTTGGCGAACGCCAGGTCGCGGCTCAGCACCGAGTAGCGCTTGCTGAGCAGGATCTGACGGACCTCGAGCTCGATCAGCTCGGCGGGGAGCAGCTCGCCCACTTCGTTCTGAACGGGCAGCACGAGCACATCCACCGGACCCGCAGCGCGCAGGATCCCGTGGTCGGTGCTGACGCGGCCCTCGACGGTGACCTCCTCCTGGACACCCTTGCGGGCGCAGCTCGTCGTCAGGAGCGCGAAGCAGGCGGAGAGAAGCAGGGCTGAGCCCGTGCGAAGAACGGATTCGGTGCGGCGCATGGCGAGATCCCCCCGAAAGGCAGCAACGCCGAAGGAGGGGCGAATCCTATCTACATCCAGGGGGGCGAGCCAACTTCCCCCCCCAAGATTTTGTGGTCGGCGCCTCGCGGAGGCACCCTCGAAGCTCGCGAAGTCGCGTCTCGGCGAAGCCGCGCCTCGCTCAGTTGACCGCGATGGTCGTAGCGCCCGGGCGCGCCAGCGAGCGGTAGAAGCGATCCGCGTCGGAGAAGAGGAAACCGTCCATCGAGAAGCCCGCGGGCATGCCGACCGCGTCGATCTGGACGACCCAGTTGCCGGTGCGCAGGCGTCCGAAGCTAGGACCGAGCTCGGGTACTCGCGTCGCTACCGTGCCCGAGCTCCCGTCGGACACGAGGAGCAGCCAGGAGCGCGGGAGGATCGGATCGCTGTCGGTGAAGCGCACCCGGTAGAAGCCCTGTCCCAGGGTATCCGCGAACGAGTAGGCGAACGGGTAAGTGCCGCCACCGCTCTGCAGCAGCGGCAGGGCCGGCATCGAGAGAGCTCTGGCGGTCACCGCCGCGGCCACCGTGGGGCGCGAGCGCACGAAGTTCCCGGAGAGGTCCGTGGCGTCGGCGACGAGGAAGTTCTCGCTGACGCGACTCGGGTCGATCGACGGAGAGACGAAGGTCCCGCCCACCGTGAAGTTCGGAGCCGTGCCCGAGGGCCCGCCGATCCCGAAGGTCGGGGCGCCGTCGAAGCCGGTGACGACGGACTCGCTCTTCGCTCGCGGCAGCGCCGCGAGGTTGGAGGCGAAGTTGGGTGGGCTCGGGATGCCGCTGAAGTCGAGCGCGAGCGGCCCCCAAGGCGCCGAGGTGGGCGGCGTCGCGGGGAAGCTGATCGCGATCGAGCGCTGCCCCCCAGCGACCACGGGCTGCAAGCCGATCTGCTCGCGGAAGCTCGCCACGACGGAACCGGTCTGCGCCGGCAGGAAGGTCAAGAAGGCCGTCGTGTACTGCAGGCGACCCGGAGCAACGGTCGTGGCCGGCAGCGAGGCGAGAGGCCCGGACGGATTCTCGATGTCGCGTTGCGCGAAGCTGCGCGGGTCGGGATCGAGGTTGAAGCAGAAGCGCACGTCCTCGACACCTTGGAAGGTGGCGCCGGCGCGGGTGATCGCACCGGCCAGGGAACCGTTCGAGCGAACCGTGCGCTCGAGCGGCAGCGAGCAGAAACCCGCGCCGGTATCGACGAGGGTGGTCAAGTTGAAGCCGGTGCGCCCGATCGTGATCGTGTGACGGCCCCCGGGCGTCACGACGAAGCTCGCTTCGCCGCGCACATCGGTGAGACCGAAGCTCCGCGACGCAGGAGCCGAGCCCGGCGCGCCGTCCTCGACCTGCACGTCGATCTGGCTCAACGCGGCGAAGCTGTCCGCGTCGTAGACCTGGACCACAAGGACTCCGCCGGTCGTGTCGCCGGTGATGACGCCGCGTTGCAGGATCTCGCCGGACTGCGCGACCCCCTCGTTGCCCGCCGCGTCGGAGACCGCGATCGAGATCGTCTCCGCTCCATCGCGCAGCCCGAGGGCCACCGGCTGCAGCACGAAGAAGTTCCCGTCGATCGAGGCGGGAGTCGTCGGTGGCGCAGGGACGTTCGGGCCGCTCAGCGAGACCGAGACCACGCGCTCCGAGGAGGTTCCGTAGATCGCCGGATCACTCAAGGTGGTCACGAACGCGGTCTGGCTCGAGCCGGTCGGCGGACCGAGGGTCAGCACGGAAGGCGCGACCGTGTCCTGCACGACGCCCCCTTGCACCCGATAGCTCGAGAGCAGACCGCGTCGCGACAGCGCGGCGGCGAACGACACGTTGCCATCGGGGAGGAGATTCGCGCCCGCGTTGTCCGTGAGCGCCGCAGTGAAGCTCACGACCTGCGCACCATTGATCTCGATGCGCTTGGAGAAGCGCGCGAGCTTGGGTCCCGCGGACTCCTGGATCGTCAACGCGACGGTGTCACCCGCCAGCGCCGTTTCATCGACGTCCACCTCGACGGGCACGGCCCCGCGAGTGGCGAGGTTGATCGTGTTCGCGGGAGTCGTCGGGATCCGCACGGCATCCGGCGCGCGGAAGGGCAGCACCTGGAAGGTACCGAACTCGGGTTCGGCCAGCGCGCGTCCAGCCGTGGAGCGCAAGGCCGGCGTCGCCACGACCCCGATGAACACTCCGGGATCGAAGCCCGCGAGCGGGCGGAACACGCCGATGCGCCCCCCTCCGCTCGACGGGTAGTCGATGGAGAGCTCGGCGAGCACGTAAGGGTCGGTGATCGTGAACGGAAGCTGGCCCGCGGGCATGGTCACGTCGGCGACGCCGAGCACCAGTCCGGTCGGGAAGGTCGTGCCAGTGTCGACGGCTTCGCTGAACACCACCACGACCTCGGCATCCGACGCGATGTTCCTCGCCGAGGAAGACCCGACCGTCGGCTCCGTGGGCGGGAAGATCGCGAGCACGCGGAACGAGGGTGTCGTGCCCGTCGCAGCCGTGCGGAAGCGCCCGACGATGCCATCGGTTCCCGCATTGACGCGGCTGCCGTCGAGATCGGCGAGCTCGGAGGTCACCAGGACTTCGTAGTTGGTGGCCGGAGCGAGCGGCGAAGCCGGAAAGAAGACCGCCAGGCGCCCGTTGCCCTGCACCTGGAAGGAGCCGCCGACGCCCGAGGTGGCGCCTTCGGGACGGACGATCAGGTTCGCCGAGCTGATGCGCCCGACCTGCATCGCCTCGGAGAAGGTGACGACGACGGGCGTCGACACGTCGACGGCCTGATTGCCCGAGGGCTGTACGTCCACGACCTTCGGGGCGCCTTTTGCGGACTGGGCCCCGTCCGTCGGTGTCGCCGGATCGACGCCGCCGGCGCCGCCCCCACCCGGACCGCCGCCGGGAAAACCGAACGCGTCCCCGCCGTTGTCTCCGCCCCAGCAACCCGCCAGGAGCGCCAGCGCCGCGGCGGCCCAAGCGCGTCCCATGCCGCAGCGGAGGATCGGGGAGCAGAGGGATTGCGCACGTGGCGAGGGAACGGGCATCTGGTTTTCCGTGGGTACGGGCGCTGCGGGACGGGCGACGAAGCGCGCTCCGACGAGCCGCAGCCCGGCATTATTTCCTCCTGGTCTGACCGAGCAATCGGCTTCTAGGTTCCGCTGCGCTCTTCCTTGCCCCGTTTCCCCGCTGCGGGAGCGCGGCTATGCTCCGCTTCCTTCCGCTTCGTACTGGCGCTCGTCCTGAACCCGACACGCCCGCGTTGAAGGTCTTGCGCCATCGTCCCGGCGTCACGGCCTCGACGGGCCCCTGCACTTCCCTTGCCCTCCTTGCAGCGCAGCGAACGGAGCGTCCGCCCCCGGCAGTCCTCGCACGCGACAGGCACGCGCTCCGCGTGCGTGCCGGCGCCGCCCTTGTCGGCTCTACCCGAGCGCATCGCCCGCCAGCACTTCCGCGAGCTCGCCTGGGTTCTCTGTGCGCTGAGCGGGATCGCCTGCAGCGCCACCGAGGATGCGGACGACGCGCGACGCCGACGCGATAGGCATGACCACCTCGACCGCGCGCGCACAGCGATGGACGAGGGCCACACGGGACGCGCCGTGGAGGAGCTCTCTGCTCTGGAGCAGCGCGAGTCGAGGGATCACGAGGTGCAGATGCGGCTCGGCGAAGCTCTCCTCGCGCAAGCAGCCGCCGATCGATCGACGGCTGCGTCCCTTTGCGCTCGGGCGGAGCGGTGCTTCGATCGCGCTGCCGCGATTCGGCCGCAAGATCCGCTGCCTTGGATCCGCCGTGCGAGCGTCTGCGATCTCCAAGACCGCGAAGCGGAGGCGCTCGAGCACGCCGAGCGAGCCGAGCGCCTGGTGTCCGCGCGCACGGCGTCCGCCGCGGCCGGAGAGCTCGCGGCGTTCCACCTTCAGCGCGCACGCCGTCTGCGAGCCAGCGGCGCGGAGGCCGCGTCGCGCCTCGCCGCGCAGGCGGCGCTGCGCTGCCAGGCGTTCGCGCAGGATCGCGGCTCTCCCCTCTCGCTGGAGGCGGCGCGCGCGCGGAACGACGCCTTGATCCTCCTCGGAAGAAGCGCCGAAGCGCTGGACCGCACAGCCCAGCAGATCGCGACCGAAGGCGGCGACGAAAGATGGCATGGCGAGCTCGCTCGCTGTGGTCGCGCGTGCGCGGACGCCGAGGCGCTGGCGCGCAGCTACGAGGATCTCTCGCGCCGAGCGCCGAGCCCGGCGATGCACTGGCACGCGGGGCGCTTCTGGCTGGAGCGCGGAGAAGCAGCGCGGGTCCAGGGCCGGCTGGCCGAGGCCGAAGCGGCGCTCCGCCGCGCGGCGGAAGAGCTCGAGCTCTGCGCCGCACTGCCCGGAATGGACCCCGACGCCATCGCCGCCGAGCGCGCGCGAGCCCTCGCGGGCGCGGCCTGGATCGCGTTCGAGAGCGAGCAGCTCGACGAGGCCGCGCGGCTGTGGCTCGCGGCGCTGCGCGCCAGCCCGGCGCTCGCGAGCGTTGGCGACGTGCTCGATCGCAGCGTGCTGGAGGGCCTCGAGCGCCTGGCGATGCGCTGGGCCGGCGAAGGTCGAGAAGCGCGCGCTTCCGAGCTCCTCATCGCGGGCCTCGAGCTGGCCGTCGGATTGGGTCCGCTCCATGCGCGCTGGCTGGAGCGCATGGCGCAGTGGTCGCGGCGCGAGGGCACGCTGCTGCAGCGCGGCGGAGAGGCGTCGAAGGCCCGCGTGCGCTTCGAGCGCAGCCGCGACGCCTTTCGCCGCGCCGCGCTGCTGGCCGGGGAGGCGAGCGAGCTCGATCCTCTCGCGCTGCGCCTCGAAGCGGCCTCGACGAGCCTGCATCAGCTGACGCCTCTGCTCAGCGGAGACGCGCGCTTGAGCTGCATCGACGACAGCGAGCGCGAGCTCCGCGCGCTCCTCGTCGAGCTCGCGCCATCGTCCTCCAGCTCGTCCCCGCGGCGCGAGCTCCTCGCTGACGCGCACCAGCTCCTCGGCCAGCTCCTCTGCGAGCATCGAGGGGATCTCCCCGCGGCGCGTGCGGCCTTCGCCGCTTGTCTCGCCGCTTCTCCAGAACGCGCGCAAGCCCCGGAGCTGCGCTGGTACTTGGAACGTCTCGCCGAACCTTCGAAGGAAACGCCACGATGATGCCTCGACTCTCCTTGCAGATGACCATGCTCTGGCTCGGCCTCGCCGGCGCACCGCTCGAGCTCCGCGCGCAGGACGAAACGGCCGCCAGCTTGCTCGCGAGCGCTCGTACGGAGACGCAGCGCGGCGAGCACGAGAAGGCGTACGCGCTCCTCAAGAAGGCGGTCGAGCTCCGCGATGCGAGCCGCGACACGCGCTTCGCGTTGGCCGAGTGCTGCGTCGCGACCGCGCGCAGCAGCGAGGCCATGGACCTCCTCGACGCGCTCGATGCCGAGGAGCACTCGGAGGTCCGTGTGCCGCGGCTCTGGGTCACGGTGCTCGACATGCGCATCGCGGAGCTCGCCCAGGGCTCGGGCGCCGAGCGCACGATCTTCATGCGCAAGGGCGACCTCCGCGATCACCTGATCCGCATCGTGCAGATCGATCGGAAGGACCTCGCGAGCATGCGGCGCCTGCTGTCGCTCTGCATGGAGCTCCGCGACGCCGACAACCTCCAGCGCTGGAGCACTTGGGCCCGCTCGCACTTCCCCACCGAAGGCGACGGCTACGTCGCTGCGGGCGACGTGCATTTCCTGCAGTTCCTCGACCGCAAGGAAGCCGAGGACGAAGCTGCCGCCAATGCCGCTCTCGCGAAGGCGCGCGAGGCCTACGTCGAAGGCACGACCAAGACTGCCGATGCCGCCGGCCCTTGGGAGCGTCTCGGCCGCTGCGCCGAGTGGGCGGGCAAGCCCGACGAGGCCGCGAAGAACTACGCCGAAGCGCTCGCGCGCGATCCGGGTGCGACGGACATCGCCGCGCTGAGCGGCCGCCTCGGAGACCAAGCGGTGGTGATGCTCGAGCGCGCGGTGAAGGGCTACGACGAGCGCCACCCGGGCGGGGCGACGAAGCAGGAATCGCTGCTGCGTTACTACGCCGGCTGGTATCTCAGCTACCGCAAGGAAGGCGGGGCCGCCGACGGAGTGAAGCAGCTCCAGCTCGCCGTGGATCACGAGCCCAGCTACGCCGACTGCTGGTATCACATCGGCATCAAGTGCGCCTACGATCTCAAGGACTACGATCGCGCCGCGCAGTCCTTCGCGAAGATCGGCGACAGCGGCCCGGATCGCTTCGCGGCATTCGCGCAGCAGAACGGCGGCGACCCAGCGAACCTGAAGAGCACCCTGCAGTTCCTCATCGTCACGATGAACAACAAGGCGCGCTTCGATCTATGCCGTGGTCTGGCGGCGTGCGTCGTGAGCCTCGACCCCAGAAACGCGGACGAGTGGAACAACTACGCGTTCTTCTGCCGCGAGAGCCGCGACTACGAGCGCTCCATCGTCGCGTATGAGCGCGCGCTGGGACTCTCGCCCGACGATCCGGCGTTCCTGAACGACACCGCGCTGATCCTCCACTTCCACCTCTTCGAGCGGAAGGACGCGATGACGCGCGCCATCGCGATGTACGAGAAGGCGATCCAGTGTGCCAAGGCCGAGCTCACGAAGAGCGATCTCAGCGACGAGCGCAAGCAGATCGTGCAGATCGCGCTCCGCGATGCGACCAACAACCTGGCGCTGGCGAAGAAGGGCGAGCGTCGGCGCGGCTGAGCGATCGCGCTCTCGCGGCGCGCTCAGCGCGCCGCGAGATGTCGATACGCGCGCATCTGGGTGGCTCCGTAGATCCAGAGCTCCAGCAGTCCGTCGCCGTTCTGATCGAACACCGTCCACCCCCGTCCGATCCAGGCGCGCGGGTCCGGGAAGGGCTCGGCAGCGCTCCAGCCCCCTTGCGGGAGCTGGCGGTGGAAGCACGAGATACCACCCTCGCGGCCGACAGCGAAATCGAGCAGCCCGTCCCCGTCGAGATCGACGAAGCGCGCCGCTGCGCGCCGCGTTCCGGAGCTCGCGCCGACGGAGAGCAACGGGTGAGCGGTCGTATCGCGCCAGCGAGGAAAGGCTCCCGGCTGGGCCTCGGAAGTCCAGAGGCGATCCTGCGCCAGGTGCGCGTCGCCCGCGGCGAGATAGAGATCGGGAATCCCGTCGGCGTTGAGATCCGCGGTCGCGATGCTGCCGACCGCTAGCGCCGTCGGGGGATGCGCCCCGGAGATGCGCTGATGGAGGCCGCCCGGGAGCGCGCGCCAGAGCTCTGGGAATCCGTGCTGGTTCCACAAGAGCACTTCGCTGCGGCCATCGCCATCGGCATCGAACGCGGCGCCCAGAGCGCTCAGGGTCGCAGCCCCGCTCGGCAGCGCGAAGGACGCTTCGACGAAGCCCATCCCCGTTCCGCTCCAACGCAGCGGCGCGATCGGTCTTCCGTCGAGGGCCTCCCGCAGGACGAGCGCGTCGCGCCAACCGTCGCCGTCGAAATCGGCGCCGAGCAGCGCGGCAGAGCTCAGTTCGTGCCCTGCTGGATCCAACGGCAGAGCCTGCGGCGCGAAGCGCCCACGTCCGTCGCTGCGCCACCACGCGTGCGCTCCACGCGCGTCGATCAGCACGAGGTCGAGGCCGTTCTGTCCATCGACGTCCCACGCATCCATCGCGATCCAGCGCTGCCCCGTGCTCGGCAGCGCGGAGGAATCGTCGACGAAGCTCGCGGCATCGAGCGCGCGCCACAAGCGCAGCTCGCCGCTCTCCTTCAGCAAGACGATGTCGCGGCGCCCGTCGCCGGTGAAGTCAGAGGTCGCGACGGCTCGAGTACCTCCGAGATCGGTCGGCAAGCCCGGAGCGGTCCAGTCCTCGAGAGCGCCGCGGAAGGGCACCATCCAACGGGACTGCTCGCGCAAGACACCTACGAGCAGGGCCTCCGGAGCGCGTCCGCGATCCGCGAGGCCATCGCCATCTCGGTCGGCGCCGAGCGCCCAGAGGACCGTCGATTCGTAGCGCTCGTCCAGCGTGCTCGTCTGCACCCGCGAGAAGAGCCCGGCCCGGTTCTCGAGCTGCACGATCCGCGGACCGCCGAGGACGAAGTCGAGATCTCCATCGGCGTCCAGGTCGACCGGAGTCACCGAGGTGCAGAGCTCCTCCGCGCTCGTCGTCGCTCCGGCGAAGGCCCCCAGCCGCTCGACGAAGCGCCGCTGCGTGCGATCGAAGCGCAGCGCGCGATGGCGATGCCACGCGCCCCCGATCGAGCGCGCATCCTGGAAGCTGAACGTGAGCAGATGGACCTCGCTGCTCGCGTCGAGGGGCAGCGCCAGCGCGGCGCGCGTCTCCTCGATCGGCGACTGCGGACCGAGCGCGCGCAAGCTCCGATTCACCCAGCGCATGCGACCCGTGGCGTCGCGGCGCGCTTCGTAGTAGCGATTCGCGGCCCCGGAAGCGGCGTTGCCGAAGTGCAGACCGGCGTCGTTCGCCATCACGCCGAGGAAGAGATCGAGATCGCCGTCGCCGTCGAAGTCGCTCGCCGCGACCGAAGAGGCGAGCGCTCCCGCGGGCTCGATCGCCGGCGTGTCGGGGTCATCGTGCTGGAGCGACGCGTCGTCGACGAAGTTCGGGAAGCCGTCGCCGTTCGTGTCACCGACGTTGAAGTAGACGGCGCAGGGCATCGGGAGCACGAGCGGCTCGATCTCCACCCCCCGGCGCGCGAGCGGATCCCAGCCGCCGTGCGCCAACGCGAGGTCCAGATCGCCGTCGCCGTCGAGGTCGCGCGCGATCGCGCCGTGCGTATAGCGCAGCTCTTCGAAGTCGATGACGGGGAAGCGCGGCAGCAGCGGGAAGTGCGGCAGGTTCGCGAGCGCCGGCACGACGAGGAGATCGAAGAGCAAAGCTCCGCTCGACCAAGTCGCTTCGACGAGGGTGCGTCGACCGCCGACGGAGCGATTCATCCACAAGCGATCCCAGCCCGCAGAGGGATCGTCGCCGGGCCAGGTGAACGGGCCGCTGGGCGCGCGTCCCAGGAAGAGATCGGGGAAGCCGTCGCCGTCGAAATCCGCTGCGACGGCCGCCGTCACCCCGCGCAGCGGACCCGGCAGGGCCGCAGCGTCCTCGACGTAGACGCCTTGCACCCGCCGCCAGAGCCGCGCCGGGCGATCGTGCGCTCCGACGAAGAGCTCGCTCGTGCCGTCGAGGTCGAGGTCCAGCTCCGCCCAGGAGGACACCGAGGCCGCCTCGACCGGCAAGCGCCAGCCCGCGAGCTCGAAGCGCGGCGCCACCGCCCCCAGCGAGGAGGACCCGACCTGGGCTCCGGCCAGCGCGGCCAGGCCGGCAGCGGCGAGCGAGAGCTCGAAGAGGAACGCGGATCGCAAGGGCATCGCCGGGGGCCGTGGGGAAGGCAAATCGGGCCCCCAAAGTAGCGCCCCCCCCGCTGAGGGCACAACGACGGGCCGTGGAGATCAGAGCGCGCCCGAGCCGAGGCCGTTCGGCCCCGCCGCGCGCCGCTCGACCTCCTCGGCCGATGGGATGTCCAGCCCGCCGATGCGCCGACCGCGCGCGATCGCCTCCGCGCGCTCGATGGCCTGCAGCTCGCGGAGCCGCGAATCGACCAGCGCGCGGATCGTGCGCACGCGTTCCTGCATGGACAGGCTCGCGATCGGCACGTACGGGATCGCATGCATCTCGAGGAGCAGCTTCACCATGCCGTCGATGGCCATGATCTCTTCATAGTCGAGCCCCGCGCGCACGCCGTCGGCGCAGACGAGCTCGCGGTGCGGACGCACGAAGAAGACGAGGCCCCCGCTCACCCAGCGCATGTAGCTCTCGAACTCCGGACCGCGCACGAGCCGCGCGAGGATCGTCGAGTGCTGCGCGGCGTACGCGAGATTGCAGAACGCGCGATCGCTGACGAAGCCCCCGCTCACGCTGCGCTCGAGGCTCACCTGCCGATGGAAGACCTCGCTCTGGTAGCGATCGACGGCGTCCAGGTTCGCGCGGAGCGTGTCGAGATCCATCTCGAGCTCCGCCAGCACCGTGCGTGCGACCTCGCTCAGCATCGGCAGACCATAGGCGTCGCGGATCCAGCGCGAGAGGGTGGTCTTACCGGTGGAATGCGCGCCGACCAAGTAGACGCGGAGAGGGCGAGAGCTCAAGACGAGGCTCCGGGGCTGCGGGAGCTCAGAACCTAGCATGCGCGCTCTCGCCCCTCAACGCCGCCGGTCGGCGCCGCGACGGCGCCGCCGCGGCGCGAGAGCAGCAGCGCTCCGGAGGCCAGGCAGATCGCGCCGGTCACCGGGAAGAGCGGCCGCACGGAGCCCACGAGTTCCGCGAGTCCGCCGCCGAAGAAAGGTCCCAACGCAAGCGCCAGGGTGAGCGAGGAGAAGAGCAGGCCGAAGCTGCTGCCGCGCGCGCTGCGCGAGCTGAGCCGCCCCGCTTCCGCGTAGGCGAGCGGCATCACGCCCGCGTAGAAGAAGCCGCTCAGCGTCACGAGCACGAGGAAGACGACGGCGTCGGAGCTCCATGCCTGCGGCGCGAGGAAGGCTCCCGATCCGAGTGCGCAGATGGCGAGCGAGCGCCGCGGCCCGAGGCGATCGCCGACGGCGCTCCAGCGCTTCACGGTGACCACGCCGATCGCATGGGGACCGGTGAACGCCGCCGCGACGACGAAACCCTCCCACGCCGGATCCAGGCCGCGCAGCTCGTGAGCGACGAAGATCGCCACCATCGCGTTCGACGCGGCGAAGGCGAAGCGCACGGCGAAGACGGCGCCCAGGAGCTGCGGCACGTGCGCCGTCGCGAACCAGCGCTTGAGCTCGCCGAGCGCGGTCGGCGGCGGCTCGCTTCCCGCAGCGCGGCGCTCCTCGTGCGGCCGATCGCGCGGCACGAACGCGAGCACCGCGAGCAACGACAGCGCGGCGAGCCCGCTGGTGAACCAGAAGATCGACTCGGGTGCCCCCGTGCGCCGCACGACTTCACCGAGCAGCGGTCCGAAGCAGAAGCCCAGGGCCATCGAGCCCTGGATCCCCGCGACCGCGCTCGACTGCTTGCCTTCGGGCGCGCTCACCGAGACGAGCGTCAGTGCCGGCGCCACGTAGCCGGAGAAGAGCCCCTGCAGCAGCCGCAGCACGAGCAGTTGCCACGGCTGCGTCGCGAAGCTGCAGAGCCCGACGAAGACGACGATGCCGAGCAGCGCGCGCAGCATCATCAAGCGCCGGCCGATGCGATCGCCGATCGCCCCCCACAGCGCGCCGGAGAACGCCGCCGTGAGCGGAGCCGCTCCCGTGACGAGGCCGGTCCACAGCTCGAGCGAGCCATCGTCGCGGCGAACGCCGAGCGCCTCCAAGTTGAACTTGAGGAACGGCACGAACGCCGTCATCCCGATCGCCGTGGCGAGGCAGGCGGCGTAGATCGCGCGGTAGGTGCGGCGGAACTGCGGGAGATCCGGATCGCTCAAGGCGAGAGAGCTCAGACGAGCAACGGCAGGACGGCTCCCGCAGGGGCGCGCAGCGTGCGCTGCGCGTTGGCGCTGTTCAGCGTGTCTTCGAGGTTCAGCTCGAAGAAGCGCGCACCATGAGCGACGGCGAGGCGCGCCAAGGATGCCGCCGGCTCGACGACGGCGGAAGTGCCGACCGCCAGGAAGAGCTCGCTCGCGCTCGCGGCCGAGGCAGCGCGCTCCCAATCCAGCGGCGAGAGCGCCTCGCCGAACCAGACCACCGCGGGGCGCTCGAGAGCGCCGCACGCGGCGCAGCGCGGCGGCAGCTCGCGCGGAGAGCCGAAGTCCACGGCGTGCTCGCGCGCACAGCGCGTGCAGCGATCGAGGAGCAAGGTGCCGTGGAGGTCGACGTAGGACGAGACACCGGCGCGGCGATGCAGCCCGTCGACGTTCTGGCTGATCAACAGGAAGCGCCCACCCCGCGCCGTCACGGCGCGCTCGAGAGCCGCCAGCGCGAAGTGCGCCGGGCCGGGATCGATCGCGGCGAGCTTCGCGCGGCGCTCGGCGTACCAGGTCGAGACGCGCAGCGGATCGCGCGCGAAGGCTGCGGGGGTC
The DNA here is from genome assembly GCA_016719295.1 of Planctomycetota bacterium. Taxonomy (GTDB): domain Bacteria; phylum Planctomycetota; class UBA1135; order UBA1135; family JADKAF01; genus JADKAF01. The sequence continues at coordinate 6,772,808 of JADKAF010000001.1, read as the reverse complement.
GCGAGGTCTTCCGCGCGCAGACCATTCCAGAGCCCGCCCGCGCCGCGGAAGGTGGGCACGCCGACTTCCGCGGAAGCGCCGGCGCCGATCATCACGGCGATCCGCTTCGCTCGCGCGCATTCCGCGCGCAGCTCGAGGATCGCTTGGCGCAGCTCGGGCTCGTGCGCGAACGCGTCCGCTCCGTGCGCGAGCGGCTCAGCCACCGCGCTTCGGCTCGAGGATCGCGAGGACGCGCACGGCGCGCGACGGTGAGGGCGAGCGCGACGGCGATGGATCGGGAGAGCCCGGCCGACCGGGAACAGCCGTTGGGCCGCGCTCCTCGACCGCCCCTTCGGCGCGATCGCGCCCCGTGGCGGGAGCGGCGGAGCCGTCGGGCCCAGCGGAGCCGGGAGCTTCCTTCTTCGCCTCGAGCGCCCGAAGCTCTGCGTCGCCCGAGCGGCGATCGCCGCGCGAGAGCGAGCCCTCTCCGCGCAGGCCCGGATCCCCACTGCGCAGACCGGGCAGAGGGCCTTGCTCCTTGGCTGCGTCCGCTCGCTCGTTCGCGTTGTCGTCCTTCGAGGCGACGGACTCGTTCGCCGCGGCGGCTCCTCTGCTCGTCGGCTCGGAGTCGGCGAGACCATGGCGCGCCAGCTCCTCGACCTGCGCGGCGGTCGCGATCGCGCGCTCGAGCTCGCCGAGCTGCACCCAGTGCTGCGCGACCTGCGGCTCCCCTCCCGCGATCGCGGCGAAGTATCGGACGGGAGCACTCGGAGGCGTCGCGGCCGAGGTCGTCTCGATCCAACCGACGAAGATGGACGGTGCGCTTCTCGCCGCGGCGACGCTGCGAATCCCCAGAGCGAAGCTGTCTAGATCTGCTGGATCTCCTGCGCCGCTCGAGACGAAGCCACGCGCTTTCAACGCAGCGGAAGCGCGGGCGATCTGCTCCGGCGCGAGCTCGAGGTAACGCAGCAGGAGGACCGGTTCGGTCTCGGCAACGCCCTCCGCGGGACGATCGGCGGCCTCACGCGACGAGGGTGCGCGAGCCTCCGTGCGACGCTCCTTGGCCTGCTCCGCGCGAGGATCGCGCTCGGACCAGCGCTCGAGGAGCCGCGCCCATGGAGGAGCGAGCGCGCCGAACGAGCGCTCCTCGCGCTTCGACTTCGCGCGCTCGGCTCCTTTCTCGTCGCCGCCCGAGCTTCCGCCGCTTCGAGGATCGGACCCGCCGGTCTCGGAGCGCTCCCTTTCCCTCGAGCCCGACACTTCGAGCTCGCGGACGAGGCTCAGCGCCGTGCGATCGAGCCAGGCTCCGCGTTCGGATCCGCGCCCTTCGGCTAGCCCACCTTCCTCCGCGGATTCTCGCAGCGCTTCGTCTGCCGGCGCAGCCTCCTCCGACGGCGCCGCCTCCGCGACGGCTCCGGCCGGCGCGAGCCCGCCGCGGAGGGTGTGGAGGATCTCCTGGCGCAGAGCCTCGCCCGCCGCTTCTTCCCAGGGCTGCGGCGACGCCTCGCGCCGCGCGTCGGAGCCCTCCGCTGGGGAGCGCCCGGGTAGCCCACCTCCGCCGCCTCCCCCGCTGCGCTCGGACTCGGTCAGGCCCAGGTACAGCTCGCCCTCAGCGACAGGTCGCTCCCCCGTGAGAACGGGTGCACCCGCGGCGGGCGCTCGCGGCTCTGCCTCCTCGGGCTCCTCGACGGGAGCACCCGGAGCGGAGACCGCGCCAGGCCCTCCGCTACTCGCGGCGCGCGAGCGGTCCTCCGCTTCGCTTCCCGCGGGATTCGCCGCGCTCTCGGGCGGAGGCGCGGAGATCCTCGCCGCCGACGGCGCACCGAAGCTCCGCGACTTCGGCGCCGGAGGCTCGCCCCTGCTTGCGCAGGGCGAGAAGCTCCTCCTCCTCACGCGCGAGCTCGTCGGCGAGCTCCGAGCGCTCCTCGACCTTCGCGCTGAGCGCGGCGGGCGCGGACTCCTGCGGCAGCGAGGCGAGCCAGACCGCCGCCGCGCAGACCGAGGCCGCCGCGACGAAGGAGAGACCGAAGCGGAACCAGCGCGCGCGGCGCAGCACGGGAGCCGCGGTCGGCGCGATCGGAGGCGCCGAAGCCGGGGCAGCAGGGGCGAGCTCGCGCGCGCGCTCGAGCACGCGATCAGCCAGGGCGCGCGGGTCGAGAGGCGTCGGCGTCTCGTCGCTCCATTCCTCGCGCAGGAGCTCGCGGAGCTCGCGGAGCTCGCGCCAAGCGGCGCGCAGGGCGGGCTCGCGCTCCAAGCGCGCGCGCAGTGCGGCCGACGCGGCGGCATCGAGCCGCTCGTCGAGCAGGTCGTGCAGCGCCTCGAGCTCGAGCGGATCGATCTCGTCGGGCCCGAAGGTGGAGGGATCGGATGCGGAGGGCTTCACAGCAGTGGTCGCAGGCGCTCCTGCAGAATGCCGCGCGCGCGATGCAGGCGCGAGCGCACGGTGCCGATGGGGATATCGACGATCTCGGCGATCTCCTCGTAGCTGCGCTGCTCGATCTCGCGCAGGAGCACGATGCGCCGGAGATCCTCCTCCAGCTCCTCCATCGCCCGGCGGATCACGACGCCGCGCTCGCCGTCGAACACCGCCGCGGAGGGCTCGCTCCCGCGCGCCACCACCTCGATCTTCAGATCGCTCTCCGCGCCTCCGATCGGAGCGTCGATCGAGAGCGTCCGCTGATCGCGCTTCAACGCGCGGCGCTTGCGGAGGTCGGTGATCAGGTAGTTCACGGCGATGCGGTGGATCCAGGTGCCGAGCGAGGAGCCGCCCTGGAAGCTCGGGAGCCCACGGTAGACGCGCAGGAAGACCTCCTGCGCATGGTCCTCCAGCGCGCTCGAGCGGCCGCCGGCGTAGCGCCGCACGACCGCCGCGACGCGGCGGTGGAACTTCTCGACCAGGGCGCGGAACGCGTCCTCGTCACCCGCGAGGATCCGCTCGACGAGGACGCGGTCCTCGGGGTCGAGCGGAGCCGCTTCCTCGTTCGTCGCACGCGCGTCCGCGGAGGCGAGCTCCGCGCGAGGCTGCGGCTCACGATGGACGTGCTCCTCGCGTAGGCCGGAGCTCGGACGCGGAGTCTCGCTCGCCGTTCGCGCGGGCGCTGGAATTGCGCTCCCGCCCCCGCTCGGCTTCACCGAGGCCGCGAGGCGCGCCGGCGGCACCGGCAGCGGAAGGGGCTGGATCTCTTCGGGAGACAAGGGCTCGCGAGGCGGAGCAGTGGAGGGACGAGCGGACCCACCCAACGCGCGAGCGCTCCGCGCGGTGGAAGGGATTTCGGATTCTGCGCGTACCCCCCGCGCCGCGAGAAGGGGCCAGCGCGATGCGGCGCGGCCGAGAGCGGATCAAACGAGGCGCTGGACGAAGTCGCGGCGCGTCTCTTCGGAGAAGACGCGCCGGTGGTGCAGCACCGTCGAGAGGGCCACGCCGAGGGCGAGGAACGAGGCCATCAGCGACGAGCCACCGTACGAGATCAGCGGCAGGTTGAGTCCCGTGGTCGGCACGAGGCCGATCGTCACCCCCACGTTCACGAAGACGTGGGTCGCGAAGAGACACGCGATGCCGGAGACGAGCAAGCGGCCGAAGCCGTCGCGGATGCCGCCGGCCAGCGCGAAGAGCCGCGCGACCAATGCGGCGAAGAGCGCGATCAGCACCATGCTGCCGACGAAGCCGAGCTCCTCGGCCACCACGGGGAAGATGAAGTCGGACTCGCGATACGGCAGGTAGTCGAGCTGGTTGTGAGGCCCTTGCCCAAGCCCTTGGCCGAAGGCGCCGCCGGTGCCGACGGCGATCTTCGAGTTGTGCAGGTGGTAGCCGTCGCCCATGCGCTGCTCGAAGCCGAGATCGTCCTGGTTCCACCACGAGCTGATGCGCGCGCGTTGGTAGTCGTGCAGGAAGAAGAAGCCGATCGGGGCCAGCACCGCGGCGGAGAGCACGAGCGCCAGCAAGTGGCTGCGCCGCGCGCCCGCCGCATAGAGCATGCCCAGCACGACGGGCAGCAGCACCATCGTCGTGCCGAGGTCCGGCTGCATGAGGATCAGCACCGCGGGCGGTCCGACGAGGGCGAGCGTGAGGACGACGCCGCGACCGCGACGCGCGCGCTCGAGATCGCGCAGCACCGCGGCGAGCACGATGATCAGCGCGATCTTCAGGAACTCCGAGGGCTGGATCGCGAGCACGCCGAAGTCGATCCAGCGCCGCGCGCCGTTCCGCGTGATGCCGAAGAAGCGCACCGCGAGCAGGAGCAGCACCGCGGCGACGTAGATCGCGCCCGCGTGGCGCCGCAGCACCTGCGGGTTCACGAGCAGCGGCAGCACGAGGAACGGCAGCGAGAGCCCGAGCCGCACGAAGTGGCCCGTCAGCATCTCGGGGCCTTCGCGGTAGGACGCGCTCCACACCATCGCGAAGCCGAAGCCGAGCAGCGCGGAGGTGAGCAGCAGCGTCGGGACATCGAGCCGGAACCAGCGCACGCCTGCGTTCATCGCTCGGCCTCCCGCGCGGCGAACTCCCGCCACGCCGTGCTGTCGAGGAACTCGCGCATGAGCGGCGCCGCGAGCTGGCCTCCGTGGTTGTTCGCGCGCTCGCAGAAGACGACGAAGACCCAGCGCGGGTCTTCGCGCGGCAGCCAGCCGGCGACCCACGAGTGGTCCTCGGCCACCTTGTAGCGCTCCGCGGTGCCCGTTTTCGCCGCGACCGTCCAAGGCAGCCGGGCGAGCGAGTTGGCCGTGCCATGGTCCACGGTGCGCGCGAGCGCTTGGCGCACGATCGCGAGCGCTTGCGGCGAAGCCTCGAGCGCGCGCGGCGATCCCGAGGTCACGGCTCGCCCGCCGACGGCGGCGACGAGGCGCAGCGAAGGCAAAGCTCCCATCGCCACACCCGCATAAGCCCGCGCGATCTGGAGCGGGGTCGTGTGCGGCACGACTTGCCCGATCCCGAACGAGCGCAGCTCGACGCCGCTCGCACGCTCCGGCTCTTGCCCGTCCTGCCCGAGGGCGCCGGGCAGCTCCTGCGGCAGCTCGATCCCGGTCTTCTCGCCGAAACCGAAGCTGCGGGAGAGCTCCGTGAGCGACCGCGCGCCGAGCTGCTCCGCTCTCCGGTAGAAGTAGCAGTTGCAGGACTTCTCCAGCGCTTGCCAGAGATCGAGCTCGGTCTCCGTGTGCGCGTGGTTCCCGCAGCGCTGTCCGAGGTAGGAGCCGCCACAGTGCAAGCGCTCCTCGGGCGAGGCTCCGAGCTGGTCGAGCACGCGCAGCGCCACGAAGCTCTTGAACACCGAGCCTGGCTGCGGAACGGCGTAGGGTTGGAACGCGCGCGGGAAGAGCGGGCGATGCACGTCCTCGGCGAGCTGGCTGTAATCCGTGCGCAAGCCTTCGCGTGTCGCGTTCGGGAACGAAGCCGCGACGATCACCTCTCCGGTGCGCGCCTCGACGACGACGAGCGCGCCGCTCGGGAACTTCTTGAACTCATCACGGAGAAACTGAGGCTCCTCGGAGTACTGGCCGGCGCGAGAGAGCAGCGCCTCGGCCTCCTCCTGTAGCGCGAGGTCGAGCGTGAGCTGCAGATCCTCGCCGGCAACCGACGCCACCTCGGTCACGTCCTCGTCGGAGCGCGGGCGATCGAGGAACACGTCCCACTCGGCGATGCGCGTTCCGCGCTTCCCGCGCAAGCGCTCCTCGAAGACTTGCTCCAAGCCGTACTGCCCGCGGATCTCGTGCGGGCTCAGCAGCTCGACACCGAGCTCCCCTTGCAGCGCGAGAAGCTCCGCCTGCTCTTCATTGGAACGCTGCAGCAAGCGCCGCAGCTCCTGCAAGCGGCCGCGCCGCTCGTTCCACTCCTCGCGCTGGTCGTCCGTGGGGGCCGCGACCGTGCCCACGATCGCCAGCGCCGCCTCGGAGGTGTACTCACGGCGCAAGCGCAGCTGCGGTGAGAAGCCGGGGAGCTCGTCCGCATGTTGCGCGAGGAAGAAGATCGCCGGGTCGTACTCGAGATCGCGCAGCCAGGTGCGCGCGCGCTGTCGCGCGCGGCGCCACCACTCGAGGCGCGGCTTCAGCTCCAGCGTCTCCACGGCGGCGGGATCGAAGGGCGCGCTCGTGCCGAGCGCGGACGCGATGCGCGCTTCGACTTGCTCCTCGCACTGCCCGAGCGACCTCTCGAGGAACGCCGCGAGCGCGCCCTTCTCCGCACCCGCGCAGCGCTCCAGCACGCGCAGCCGTTCGCTCCAGCGCTGGAGATGCTCGAGCAAGCGCGCGCGATCGGCCTCGGTCTCCTCACCGAGCGACCGCTCGCCTTCTCCCGCGAGAGAAGAGCGCAGCGCGACGACGCTGCGGGTCGTCGCGCCGCTCCCGAGGAGCAGGCCCCTCCCCCACTCCTGGAGCTCGACGCGCGCGACCGCCGACGTGATCGAGGAGAGCTCTGCGGGCCCGAGCGCGAGCAAGCGATCCACGAAGGGCGCGGGCTCTTCGAGCACTTCCGCGAGCTGGGTTCGCGCCCGACCCGCGCGATCGTCGAAGTGCCGCAGCAAGAGCGTCAACGCGAGCGGCGCGCAGCGCCCGCGCTCGAGCATGCGCGAGAGATCGAGCTCGAGATCCCACGCGCGGCGGTTGTCGGCGATCGTGCGCCCGGCGCGATCCAGGATACGCCCGCGCGCCGCGCTGAGGGCGACTTGTCGCGTGCGCGTGAGCTCGGCTTCTCGCTGCCAGTGCTCGCGCTGGCCGAGCTGCAGCCAGCCCAGGCGCGCGACGAGCAGCGCGAACGCGGCGAGCGCGAGCCAGCGCAGGACGACCACGCGCCGCTCGGCTTCGACGACGGGGTTCTTGCGCTCGGAGGCGGCGCGCCGCGCCCATCGACGCGGCGGCTTCGGCAATGCGCGGCGCCGGACCCTGCGCTTCACCGCAGCACCACGCGCGCGGTGTTCGCGGCGCGCGCGCCGCGCGCGACCGGCAGCCAGCCACCGCGCGCGCCGAGCAGCAGAGGAACGAGGCCCGCGGTGAGGAACCAGCGCGCGAGCGAGGCCTGCTCCCAAGGCGCGGGCTCGGGCACGAGCCCCGGCAGCGCGACGCGCAGCCCGAGCCACGCACCGTAGATGCCGATCGCGAGCGCCAGGCGCACGAGCGGACCGGCAGCCACGAAGGCGCGGCGCATCTGCAGGAGGAGCAGCGCGAGCAGCCAGTACGCCGCGAGCAAGGTAGCGGGCGCGGCGAGCCCGAGCTGCGCGCGCCAGAGCGCGAGGATGGCGGCACACGCGAGCGCGGCGCGACGCTCCGAGACGAGCACGACGAAGCAGAGCACCGCGAGGTGCAGATCCGGAGCGCTCTCCTGCGCGCCGGCGCGCGCGAAGATCCAGCGTACCCAGGGCTCGCCGCAGAGGGCCGCCAGCATCGCGAGGACGCGCAGCATCTCAGCGACGACCTCCGGCGAGGACGGCGAGAGCATCGCCCGAGCTCCAGGCGCGCGGTGAGACCGAGAGCTCGAGGCCATCCGCGGAGACGCTCGCCGAGCCCAGCGGCAGTCCCTTCCAGCCGGCGCGCGCCGAAGCGCCAGCGAAAAGCTCGCCCTCGAGCTCTGCCGGCAGCGCCTGCTCGGGGATCAAGGTCCACGCATCTCCGACGCGACCGCGCGAGCGCAAGCGACCCAGGTGGCGCAGCTCGCCTCCGGGGGTGAGGAGCAGCGCTTCGAGCAACGCGCCCTCGTCGTCCAGCGAACGCACGCGCGAGATGCGCGGGCAGAGCGCGGCGACCTCGCCGATCAGCAGGCCGCGCGCGAGGACCGCATCGCCGCGCTCTAGCCCCGCGGACGTGCCGAGATCCAGCCCCGCCGAGCGCGTACCGGCATCGATGTCGCTCGCATCGCGCACGTGCGCCTCGAGCGGCTCGCACGCAGGCAGATCGATGCAAGCATCGGTCGCGACGCCGGCGAGATGGACGCCGTGCACGAAGCTCGGATCGAACACCGCATCGGCGTACCAGCCGTCCGCGAAGCTGCGCAGGTCGCGGAAGCGCGCGACGACGAAGCCCGCACCGACCGAGAGCTGGCGCGCCTCCTCGGCGAGCTCTCCGTCCTTCGCGAAGGCGCGGATGGACTTGCGGTACTGAGGAGGCCCCGCGCTCAGGCGCAGCGGCTCGTCGGCCGAGAGTGGATCGCAGGTCGGATGAAGCAGACGGAACGCTGCGTCCTCGCCGCTCGGCGTAGCGAACGGCCCCGCCACGAGCACGCCGGAGCCGATCGCGTCGCTCTCGCCGCGATACACCACGGGGAAGCGCTGCCCCTTCTCGATCGAGAGCACGAGCTCGAGCGGAGCATCGGGTGCGCTGTCGCGCGCGACACGCCCGACGACCATCTGGCGCCAGAGCGCGATCGCGCCGCGCGGATCGAGCCCGGAGCCCTCGCGCGAGCTCGCGATCCTCGCGCCGAGCTGCCAGCGCTGGTCGTGGTCCGGCTTCGCCAGCACCTCGACGAAGCGCGACGGCGGTGGCTCCAGCCCGACGCCCGGCGCTTGAGAGTCCATCGCGATGCGCCCGCGAGGGGCCGTCGCGTCCTCCTCGGCGGCTCGCAGCCGCGCGCGCGCGGCGGCCACTCCGTTCCACGCGTTCTCGAGCGTGGCCTCGCTCTCAGCGATCGCGGGCTCGGGACGCGGGACGAGCTCCGCGGGGATCGCGAGCCAAGAGCCCACGCTGCGCAGCCAATCGTCGATGGGTAGAGCGGGGACGAAGCGCTGCAAGGCGACGAGCGCGCACGCGACGAGCAACGGCCAGGAGACGCGACGGCGCCATTCGCCGAGCTTTCGCCCGCCGAAGTGACCGCGCCAGAGCCCGCCGCTGGCTCGCCCGTACCCGCTCTGCATCCCCTAGCCCTCGAGACCGTTGCCGTGCGAGAGCGCTTCGGCGCGCCCCATCACGTCGCGCGCGCAGACCCACCCGTCCTCGCGCGTGGCAGCTCTCAATGCGGAGAGCTGCGCCCGCCACCGCGATTGAGAACCTGCGCGAAACGGCGCAGATCCTCGAGGAAGACCCCCGTGCCCTTCACGACCGCGCGCATCGGATCATCGGCGATCGTCACCTTGAGGCCCGTGCGCTCCTCGATCAGGCGATCGAAGCCGGGGATCAGCGCGCCGCCTCCGGCGAGGGTCAGACCATTGTCGATGAGGTCGGAGGCGAGGTCCGGAGAGACGTTGCCGAGCGACTCCTGGATGCCGCGCACGACCTCGCTCGCGGGCACGAGCATCGCTTCGCGCACTTCCTCGCTGCGCAGCACGAGGCGCTTCGGCCAGGCCGTCTCCGCGTCCTGGCCCTTCACCTCGAATTCGTACTCCTCACGGAGGTGGGCGAGCGAGCCGATCGCGATCTTCACGTCCTCGGCCGCGCGCTCGCCGAGCACCATGCCGTGGTGCTCGCGCACGTAGTCGACGATCGCGCGATCCATCGCGTCGCCGCCGATCGGCACGCTCTTCACATACGCCGCGCTGCCGAGCGTCAAGATGCCGATCTCGGTGGTGCCACCGCCCATGTCGACGATCATCGAGCCCTTGGGCTCGGTGACGGGCAAGCCCACGCCGAGGCCCGCCGCCAGCGGCTCGTCGACGAGATACACGTTGCGCGCACCCGCTCCTTCCGCGGCGTTGATCACCGCGTCGCGATGCACGTCGTTCGTGTGCGCCGGCACCGCGATCACCACATCGGGCCGCACCAGCGTTCGACCGCCGTGCGCCTTGCGGATGAAGTAGCGGAGCAGCTTCTCGGTGATGTCGTAGTCGGCGATCACCCCTTCCTTCAGAGGTCGCACGACGCGGATGTCCTTCGGAGCGACGCCGCGCATCTTGTACGCGGTCTCGCCTACGGCCTCGCCGTTCAAGAGGACCTCGCCGGAGTCGCGATGCACCGCGACGACCGAGGGCTCCGACAACACCACCCCGCGCCCCTTCGCATAGACGAGCGTGTTCGCGGTACCGAGGTCGATGCCGAGGTCGGTCGAGAACTTCGAGAGGACGCGGTCGAAGAAGCCAGCCATGCTCACCCCCTCCCGCCCCTGATCCGCGCCACGCAGCGCGAATCGCTCGGATCCTCCACGGGGGGCGGGACGACGCGCGCGACGGCACGCGTCGGCCGGTGAAGGAACCGGCCTCGGAGGCGGCGGCGACTCGCGGCGACGCAAGCCATGCCTCGAAAGCGCGCGCAAGATACCCCTCGACCTGGGGCAGCGTCCACCCCGACGCACGAGATGTAGTGGTCGAAATCAGCGCCGCTACAAGCGCAGCGCGGGAGCCCAGCGGCCTCGAGGTCGAGGCGCTCGCGCGCAGGATCGTTCGTGAGGCGGGGCCACGCGCTTCGCGGCGAAGCCTCGGGCGCTCTTCGCGCGGGAGGCCCGACGAGAGGCTCGACGAGAGGCCCGACAATGCGAGAAGCCCGCCAACCTCGAACGAGATCGACGGGCTCTTCAGCGGGCGGACGAGTCTTCAGCGGGCGGAAGAGTCCGAGCGGCTTGCTCGAGTCCGATCGGTGGTGCCAGGAACGGCACCCACCCCTCGCCTGCGATCCGGTGGCGCGATCTCTCAGGATCCCGCGCTTCCGATCACTTCATGTTGCTGACGCGCAGCTTCACCGTGCCCGGGTCGACGACATCGCCCTTCGACGGAGCCTTGTAGGAATCGCTGAGCGGACCCGCGCCGTAGCTCTTGCCGAGGGCGGACGCACCGATGAGGCAGCCGAGGACCAGGCCGATCGTGGTGATCAGCACCAGGATGTCCTCGAAAGGCATCCCGGGCTTCTCCGGCGCTTCTTCCTCCACGGCGACCGGAGCGGCGGCCTTCTCGCGGCCCTTCTTCTCGGACGCGGGGGCAGCGGCGCGGTTGTCGGCCTTCTTCGGCGGGGTGAACGAGCGGGGCTGGCGCTTTGCCATGACTTCAAGTTCTCCGAGCGTGCTTCAGGTGAGGAGTGCCGCTCGCGAGCGCGCTGGTCTCAGCGCGCCGCGACGCGACGCTCGGAAGGATCAGAGGCTGTACGAAGCCACGCGGTCGCCGCTCGTCGGAGCCGACGCGCCTTGGGCCGGCCACACGAGGCGGCAGGTCACGACGCCACCACCCTGCACGTGCGAGATGGCGACGAAGCCCTTGAACTCGCGCTCGTTGTACAGCGCGAGCTGCCAGCCGGCCTTGGGATCGCCGTTCACGAGACCCGAGAGCTCGACGGTCAGGATCTTGCCGTCGGCGGCGACGCTCGTAACGCGACCGACGAGGTTCGGCGGCGCGATGCCTTCGCCGAGGCCACCGTAGAGCTGCGTGTAGACCGCGATCGTCGCGTCCTTCTCGTCCATCTTGCCGAGGAGCTGCGAGTTCTGGTCCATCAGCGCCTGGAGCTGGTTCTCCGAGCGGATCAGCGACGCGGCGGCGGCGACTTCGCGGTTGCGGGCGAGGCGCTGATCCTCGGCGGCCTGGGCCTGCGCGACCTTCAGGCCCTCGAGCTCTTTGTTGAGCTCGCCGGTCTTCGCCTGGAGGTCGCGGTAGATGCCGTCCCAGCCGTCGAGGCGCCCGGAGAAGTCGCCCATCTTGGCGGCGAGGGTCTCCATCGAGCTGCGCTCCGTCACGTACGCGCGCACGGCGTCATCGGCGCGCTTCGCGAGGTCCTGCACCTGCTGGCGGAGGGCCTTGTTCTCGCCTTCAGAGGACTCGGCCTGAGCCTTGAACGTGTCGCGCTCCTGCTGAGCCTGCGTCACGTCCGTGTTGGCCGTGGTCATGACCGCCTCATACGCCTGCCGATAGCTCATCCCCGCGTACAGGTACGCCGCGACGAAGCCGCAGAGGATGAACGTCAGGACGAGGTTCAGGACGAGGAAGATGCGTCCAACCGTGCTCATGTACTACTCCTCGGGGAACGCAGCCACGGGCGGCGGCTGCGCGTCGATGCTGGGGATGCGGTGTCGCGGTAACGGGTTCGAGCGGCTCGCTTCTATGGACGCGCCGGCCTTCGCTCTCGCTTCGCTCCGCGGACGGCGGAGCGAGGGGACGAGAGCACGCTCGAGTGACCTCGGCGCGAGAGCCGCGCTCGCCAGCTCCGCGCGAACGCGGGCGGCCGACGAGACGAACGCCTCTCAAGCCGGCGACGCGTCGAGCGGGGCGGGTATGCCGATGCGCGCGAGACAGCTCGGGAGCGGAAGACCGGGATCCCCCCGGGATTCCACGCCTCCTCGGCGCGCAATCCCAAAGGCTCACCCGACGGGTCCGCCGCCGAACGAGCACGAGGCTCGGGCGGCGGAAGGGCGCACACTGTAGCCACCCCGGAGGCGAAATCAAGCGCCTCCCCAGACCCGCCCGCTCCCTAGATCAGCGGGCCTGCGCGGTTTCCGTTTTTTCTTCGGCGGATCGCGCTTCGGAGGCATTGCGGCGCCGGTCGACGCGCGTCATCAGCGCCAGCGCGCCGCGCGCGAAGAGGAACAGGAAGAGCGCGCTGGCGACGAGGGGCGCGAGCCACCAGCCGGCGGTGGTGTACGCGGTCGTTTCCCGCGCGAGCGGCACCCTCGTCCACATCCAGCCCGGCACGTCGCGGTCGCGCCCCGCGGCGTCGCGGAGGCGGCGGGTCTCTCGGCCCGTCGGATCGAAGAGCGCGGTGATCCCCGTGTTCGTCGCGCGGAGGACCGAGCGCGCGCTCTCCGCGGCGCGCCAGGCGCTGAAGCCGAGCATGTGCTCCTGCTCGACGCTCCCCGCGAACCAGCCTTCGTTCGAGACGACGAGGTGGAGATCGGCGCCGAGCCCCGTCGCTTCGCGGAACACGTCCTCGTAAGCATTGTCGAGGCAGACCGCGGCGCCGATCCTCCAGACGCCGTCGCTCCCGCGGCGCGCGAGCTCGAGCGCCGCGGAGCGCTCACCGGGGGCGAGATCCGGCAGGTAGCCTGCGGCGCCGCGGATCGCGCCCGAGATCTGCTCGGAGAACGGCAGCGCCTCTAGGAACGGGATGTACTCGCCACCTGGGACGAGCTTGCGCTTGTCGTAGCGCGCGCTGGGGCGGTGCCCGAGGGCGCGATCGAAGAGCAGCGCGGCGTTCCGCTCCTCGAACGCGGCGCTCTCGCCGCGCACCGCGACCACCTGGCCGCACCAGAAGGAGCTCCCGCGCTCGGCGAGCTCGCCCCCCGCGAGCCAGCCCGCGCGGAAGAGCTCGTCGAAGCGCCGGTCGCGATCCTCGAGAAGCTCGGCGAGCTCTCCGCGGCGATAGCCGCGCTCCTCCGGTCGCCCCGGTCGCAGCCAGAGCAACATGCTCTCGGCCCAGGCGACCAGCTCCGGACCGAAGCGCGGCGCGAGCTCGCGTAGCTCGCGCTCGCCGAGCGCCGGAGCGCGGAACGGCGCGGGGACCGACGGCGCGAACGGCGCGCCGAGCAGCGCCGCCTGGAGTCCGCCCTCGAGCAGCGCCTCGGCGCTGAGCAGAGCCTCGCGCGTCAGCGCGAGATTGCCCGCGAACACGTCGAGCGCCGCGTGCTCGCGCTTCACCGCTTGCGGGACGCCAGGCTGCACCACGACGATCGCGGGCCCGGGCTCGACGGCGGGCGACGGGCGCAGAGCGCCGGCGCTCAGCGCGACCAGCCAGGCGAGCGCCGTCAGCGCGAGAGCCCCTCGAGCGCGGCGCTCCGCAGGTGCCGCGGCGAGTTCGGCCAACGCGCCCGCGCTCGCGGCGCAGAGCATCGTCGCCCCGGCCACGCCGACCCACGCCCCGAGTGCGAGCAGCGGCGGGAACGCCGCCGCGCCGTTCCCGAGGAGGAGCCAAGGGAAGCCATCGAGTGGCCAGACGCCGCGCAGGTACTCCCAGCCGGTCCAGGCGAACGGGAGCGCGAGGGCTAGCGGCCAGCGCGCGAGCGGACCGCGCAGGCAGGCGCCGACCAGCGGAAAGAGCAGCCCCTCCACCACCACGGTGATGACGAGCCCGACCCCGGAGACGGCCGCGATCCAGTACACCCAGAGGAGCTGGAGCACCATCCCGACGGCATAGTCGAGCGCGAATGCGCCTCGCCCCCCGCGGCGCGCGACGTACGCCCACGGCGCCAAGGAGAACGGCAGGAGCCACGGCGCGGCGCCGCCGGGCGCGGAGAGCGCGAGCAGGACGGGCGTCGCGAGCGCCAGCAGCGGGCGCGACCAACGCCGCGGGGAGAGCCAGGAGCGGGGAGCGGGAGCCACGGCGACTAGAACGGCAGGTAGCCGAGCTCGGCGCCGTCGGTCGGCGCCTGATTCGCCGGCACGATCGCGAACGCGTCCGCGCGCGAGAGCTCGAGGAGGTCCGCCGAGCTCTGATAGTCGAGCGGTGCGAGTCGCGGCGGACAGGTCCGCAGATCGAGCCGCGCCGGCACGAACTGCTCGCGCGCGTCGCGCTTCAGCGGATGCCCTCCCGAGAGCACCGCGCGCGGGAACTCGAGCGCCGGCTCGGCGCCCCCGAGCTTCTGGAGCGCCGGTCGGACGAGGGTCTCCAGGGTGACGAAGGTCGAGACCGGGTTCCCCGGCAAGCCGAAGACGAGCTGGCGGCGACCCGCGCGATCGAGGACCCCGAACCAGACCGGCTTGCCGGGCTTGATCGAGACCTTGTGGAACACCTCGCGCACGCCCGCGGCGAGCAGCGCCTGACCCACGAGATCGTAGGCCCCCATCGACACGCCGCCCGTGAGGATCAACACATCGCAGCCTTCCAGCGCGGCCTCGATCGCCTCGCGCAGCGCGCCGGCGTCGTCGCGCACCGGCGGGAACGCCCGTGCGATCACCGCGCTGCTCGCGAGCTGTGCCGCGAGCGTCGGCGTATTCGTGTCGCGGATCTGCTCGGGACCCGGACGGCACTCCAGCGGCACCAGCTCGTCGCCCGTGCCGATGAGATGCACCCGCACGGCCGGGAACACCGGGACGAGCGCGCAGCCCACGGTCGCGAGCGCCGCGATCTCCGCCGCGCGCAGCCGCTGACCGATCCCTGCCACGCGCTCGCCGATCTGGAGATCCACGCCGCGCCGCGCGACGTTCTGCTCCGCGCGCGCGGCGTCGGCGAGCCGCACGCGCCGCCCGCCGTCGAGCAGCTCGCAGCGCTCGATCATCGCCACCGCGTCCAGTCCGGCCGGCAGCGGCGCCCCCGTCATGATCCGCACCGCGGCGCCGGGCGGGACCTCGCCCGCGAAGCCGGCCCCCGCGCGCGCCTCGCCCGTCACCGCGAGCTCGGCTCCGGGCACGGCGGCCTCCGCCGCGCGCAGCGCGACCCCGTCCATCATCGCCTTGTCGAAGGGCGGCAGCTCGACGTCGGAGCGCAGCTCGCGACAGAGGACGCGGCCGAGCGCGGCCGAGATCGGCACGCGCTCGCAGCCGCTCGCGGACGGGGTGTGCTCGAGGACCAGGCGGCGAGCTTCGGCGAGAGAGATCATGCGGCGGACGACCAGACTGCGAGCGGCATGCGCGCCAGGGTAACCACCTCGCACCGGCGTTGCACCTCGGCCGCGAAAGCCGCCTCCGCCGAGGTGGCACTGGCAGCCCGACCGCCTCCTCGCGTAGGGTCAGGCTCCCGCGCTTGCGCCCGCCCGATCAAGACGGCCCTCTCGCTCGATGCTCGTCCCGCGTACCCCGCTCTCCTGCTCCGCGGCTACCGGTCTGCCCGCGCGAAGCACTCCGACCGCACGCGTCCTGGCGCGCGCCGCGCTCTGCTCCCTCCTGGTGCTCGGGGCTTGCTCGCCCGGCGGTGAGAAGGCCGGCGGCTCCAAGATGGGCGGCGAGGCCAAGAAAGAAGAAGCCGTCCGCGTGCGCGTCGTCGCGCTCGAGCGCCGGCCGATCGCCTCGACCATCGAGACCGTGGGCACGCTCGAGTCGCTGCACTCGGTCGAGCTCTTCCCGCAGGCGAGCGGCGTCGTCACGCAGCTCGAGCTGCCGCTCCACGAGGAAGGCGCGCACGTCGCCGAAGGCGAGCTCCTCGCGAAGATCGACGACGAAGCCGCGACGCTGGCGCTCGACAACGCGCGCGTCGCCCTGCGCGAGGCGGAGCAGGAGTTCCTCCAGCTCTTCATCACGCTGCGCGAGGCGCGCGCCGCGCTGCGCCGCGCGCAGGACGCGTTCGACGAGAGCGAGCGCGAGTTCGAGAACGCGCGTCGGCAGGCCGAGCAAGGCCTGCTCTCGAAGGACGAGCAGGAGAAGAAGCGCTTCGCCTGGGACCAGGCCTTGTCGGACCTGCAGGTCGCGCAGATCGGTGCGCAGAGGATCTCCACCCAAGTGCGCGCGCTGGCGTTGAAGATCGAGCGCGCACGCCACGAGGTGAGCATCCAGGAAGACCGCGTGCGCGATCACCGCATCGTCGCGCCGTTCGCCGGCGTGCTGACCTCGCGTCACATCCAGCCCGGCCAGCTCGTCACGCCGACGACGCGCGCGTTCCAGCTCTTGGCACCCGACGATCTCTTGATCTATCTCGATCGCCCGCAGCGCGAGCGCGCGCTGATCGAGATCGGCCAGCAGGTGGAGCTCCTGCCGTCGCGCGCGGATCTCCCGCTGCTCGTGCGCGCGAGCGGCAAGGCGCCCGAGGAGCTGGTCTGCCGCCGCGAGGTGATCCGCGTGGCACCCGCGAACGTCGCCGGCGCGGGGGTCTTCCGCGTCACCGTCGGCCGCAAGCCCGATTCACCGGCGGAGCTCGACACCTTCCCGCTCTACCACGGGCGCTCGGTGCGCGTGCGCATCATCCTCGCCGAGAAGGACTCGCCCTGGCTCGTGCCGAAGAAGGCGCTGCTGCGCGAAGGGCGCCGCACGCAGATCTTCGTGATCCGCGACGGCCTCGCGCGACGCATCGAGCTCGAGGTCGGCTTCAGCGACGACACGCACGTGGAGGCGCTGAACCTGGACCTCGATGGCAGCGTGTCGGAGGCCGAAGCCGCGGCCTACCTGCGCCCCGACGACCGCATCGTGCTCCTGGGCATGGACGAGCTCGAGGACGGCAAGAAGGTCGACGTGGTGGACGCGCCGTGAGCGCGGAGCTGCTCCCCGAGAGCCGCCTCGATCCGAGCCTCTCGCTGCCGGTTCGTCGACCGATCGGCATCACGATGGCCGTGCTCGCCATCGTGGTCTTCGGCTTCGTCTCGCTGCGGAAGCTCCAGGTCACGCTGCTGCCCGAGATCGCCTACCCGACGATCACGGTGCGCACGGAGTTCCCCGGCGCGACGCCCGACGACGTCGAGGAGCGCGTCACGCGCCGCCTGCAGGAGGAGCTCGCCACCGTCCCCGCGCTCGTGCGCATCTGGAGCATCTCGCGCGCCGAGACCTCCGACGTGCTGCTCGAGTTCGATTGGGGGACGCCGATGACCTTCGCCGTGCAGGACGTGCGCGAGAAGCTGAACTCGGTCTTCCTCCCCGAGGGCGCCGAGCAGCCGATCCTCCTGCACTACGACCCGAACCTCGACCCCATCCTGCGCATCGGCGTCTCCGGCAACCTCACGCTGCGCGAGCTCCGCGAGTACGCCGACAAGACGATCAAGGAAGACCTGGAGGGGCTCGACGGCGTCGCGGCGGCGCGTGTCCGCGGCGGCGACGAGAAGGAGTACCGCATCTCCTTCCGCGCGGCCGAGCTGCGCCGCCGCGGGCTCTCCTCCGAGCAGCTCTCCACGCTGGTCACCAACGCGAACCTCAATCGCACCGGAGGCCTGCTCCGCGAAGGCGACACCGAATACCTCGTGCGCACGGTGAACGAGTTCCGCAGCGCCGAGGACATCCGCGAGCTGCTGCTCACGCTGCCCGGCGGGCAGCGGATCCGCCTCGGCGACGTCGCCGAGGTCGAGATCACCGACCGCGAGCGCGAGGTGATCACGCGCATCGACGGGCGCGCGGCCGTGGAGATCGCGATCTACCGCGAAGCCGAGGCGAACTTGGTCGAGGTCGCGCGCCGCGTGCGGGAAAGGGTCTTCGGCACCGCCGCGCAGCAGGCCTATGTACAGCGCACCGGCGCGCGCTACGGCGCGGACTCGCTCGGCGCGGGCGATGCCGCCGGCGCGGGCGGCGATCGCATGGCGGCGATGCGCGCGCGGCAAGAGCGTGAGGCGCTGACCGGGTTCCTCGCGTTCCGCCTGCCCGAGGGTGTGCATCTCACGCAGCTCACCGACCAATCGCGCTTCGTCGAGCAGTCGACCCAGGAAGTGCTCGACGCGGCGATGCAGGGCGGCCTGCTCGCCGTGATCGTGCTCTATCTCTTCCTGCGCCAGATCGCCGGCACGCTCATCATCGCGCTCTCGATCCCGATCTCGGTGATCGCGACCTTCGCGCCGATGTACATGGCCGGCGTGACGATGAACATCATGTCGCTCGGCGGGCTGGCGCTCGGCATCGGCATGCTGGTCGACAACTCGATCGTCGTGCTGGAGTCGATCGCGCGCTGCCAGGCCGAGGGCGACCCGCGCCTCCGCGCCGCGGTGCGCGGCACGCGCGAGGTCGGCGGCGCGGTCATCGCCTCGACGCTCACCACGGTGGCGGTCTTCTTCCCCATCGTGTTCGTCGAGGGCATCGCCGGGCAGATGTTCGGCGACCAGTCGATCGCGGTCGTGAGCTCGTTGACGGTGAGCCTGGCCGTCGCGCTCTTCTTCATCCCCGTGCTGGTGACGCTGAGCGCGCCGGGAAAGCCGGCGCGGCCGCGCACGCTGCCCGCCGCAGGCGATCTCTTCGCCGGCTTCCGCCGCACCGACGGCTCGCGGCACGTCTTCCGCGGCGCGCTCTTCCTTCCGCGCGACTTGCTGCTGCTCGCCGGGCGCGTCTTGCTCGCGCTCCTGGCACTGCTCTCCGGCTTATTCGTCCTCGTCGGCGGCGGCCTCTGGCGCGTGCTGCGCTTCGCTCTCGACCTCGTCACCAACGCCTTCGAGTTCGCCTATACGCGCGTCGCGGCGCTCTACGTGCTCCTGCTGCGCGCATCGCTGCGCTGGCGCTGGACCGTGCTGCTCCTGACGCTGCTGCTCGCCGCGGCGGCCGCGATGCGCGTGCCTCGACTCGGCACGCAGCTCATGCCGGACGTCTACCAAGGCGAGTTCACGCTCGACTTCTCGCTCGACGTGGGCACGCGTCTCGCGCGCACCGACGACGCGATGCGCGCGATCGAGTCCGGCGTCCGCGCGCTGCCCGACGTGGAATTCACCGTCGCGACCGTCGGCACGGAGAGCGACGAGCTGCAGAAGACCGACGAAGGTCCGCACGTCTGCGCGCTCACCGTGCACGTGAAGCGAGGGCCCGAGCTCGCCGCGCGCGAGCGCGCGGTCGAGCAGCAGGCCTTGGACCTCGTGCGCAAGTCGCTCGAGGTGCGCACGCCGCCGCAGGTCCGCCGCCCGACGCTGATGTCGATCGCCGCGCCGATCGAGATCGAGGTGCGCGGCAAGGACCGCGAGGAGCTCACGCGGCTCGCGGACGAGATCGTGGCCGCCGTGCGCACCGTGCCGGGAGTGAAGGATGCGCGTTCTTCGCTCCGCCGCGGCAAGCCCGAGCTTCGCATCACCTTTCGCCGCGAGGAGCTCGCCCTGCAGGGCATCGACCTCGCGCAGGCCGCGCGCGCGGTGCAAGCGGGGTATCAAGGCGTCGTGGCGAGCCAGTTCAACGAGGGTGATCGCCGCGTGCCGATCGTGGTGCTCGCGCCCGAGGAAGAGCGCTGGGGTCGCTCGCGGCTCGAAGAGCTCGAGATCGAGGGGCGCCCGCTCGCGCAGCTCGCCGACCTGGAAGAGGTCTACGGCCCGGCCGAGATCCGCCGCATCGGGAACCGGCGCGCCGCGGTCGTCACCGTCGTGCCGGAGACCTTCGACTTGGGCGGCATCTCGGACGAGATCGAAGCGGCGCTGCTCGATGTCGAAGCGCCGCTCGGCTACGAGGTCGTGCTCGGGGGCCAGAAGCGCGAGATGGAGCAGGCGTTGGGATCCCTGCGCTTCGCGCTCCTCCTCGCGATCTTCCTCGTCTACGTCGTGATGGCCTCGCAGTTCGAGTCGGTGCTGCAGCCCTTCCTCATCCTCGGCGCGGTCCCGCTCGCCGGCGTCGGCGTCATCTTCGCCCTCGACCTCGCGAAGGTCCCGCTCTCGGTCGTCGTCTTCCTCGGCCTGATCATGCTGGCCGGCATCGTCGTGAACAACGCGATCGTGCTCATCGACCGCATCAACCAGCGTCGCGAGCAAGGCGAGGAAGCGCGCTCGGCGATCCTGGAAGCGGCGCAGACGCGGCTCCGGCCGATCTTGATGACGACGCTGACCACGGTGCTGGGGCTCTCTCCGATGCTCCTGGCCGGCGAGGGCAACGAGCTCCGCGCCCCGATGGCCCTCACCGTGATCGCCGGCCTGAG
This sequence comes from Planctomycetota bacterium, assembly GCA_016719295.1. Classification (GTDB taxonomy): domain Bacteria; phylum Planctomycetota; class UBA1135; order UBA1135; family JADKAF01; genus JADKAF01. The sequence continues at coordinate 6,752,564 of JADKAF010000001.1, read as the reverse complement.
CTCGAGCACCCTCCTCACCCTCGTCGTGATCCCCGTCCTCTATAGTCTGGTGGCGCGCTTCGATCGGCGCGGCCGCGCCGACGCGGCGGCGAGCGCGGCGGAGGCCTCGACATGAGCCGGCTTGAAGTGAAGGACGAGCGCGGGACGATCGCCACGGTCGTGCGCCGCCCCGTCACCGTCGCGATGGTGATCCTGGCACTCGGCGTCGTCGGGCTCCTCGCGGCCATGCGCATCCCGCTGAAGCTGATCCCCGGCGGCGAGGGCAACAAGGTCGTCACCGTGATGGTGCCGCTCCGCGACTACGGCCCGCGCGAGACCGAGGAGAAGGTCGCGCGACCGCTCGAGGAGGCGCTCCGCACCGTGCGCGGCGTCTCCGAGATCTCCTCGCGCTCCGACGGCAACATGGCGAGCATCCGCGTCGCCTTCGAGCAGAGCATGGACCTCGGGCTCGCGAAGGCCGAGGTGCGCGACCGCTGCGAGCGCGCGCGCGTGGACCTGCCCGAGGACGTCGACCGCATCTTCGTCTGGGCGTTCAACCTGGACGACGGCGCGCCGGTGATCATGGCCGCGCTGACCTTCGACTCGCGCGACGCCCGCACGCAGGAGCTGCTCGACGACGTGGTCGAGCCCTACCTGGCGGGTGTCGACGGCGTCGCGCGCGTGCAGATCTTCGGCGGGCGGGACCGCAGCGTCCGCGTGCAGCTCGACGAAGAGCGCGTGCGCGATCTCGGCATCGACATCGGCAGCCTGGTGCAGCGCTTCCGCACCGAGAACTTCGCCGAGCCCGCGGGGCGCCTGAAGGACGGGGACCGCGAGTTCCTGCTGCGCGTCGACGCGCGCCTGGAGACCATCGAGCGCATCGAGGCGATGCCGATCCGCCCCGGCCTCCGCCTCGGCGACGTGGCGCAGGTCGTCTACGAGCAGGGCAAAGTCGAGTGGGTCTCGCGCGTGAACGGGCAGGACTCGTTCTTCTGCGGGATCTCGAAGACCTCCGACGCCAACACCGTCGACGTCTGCGAGCGCTTGGACGTCGCGCTGAGCGAGCTGCACGCGCGCACCGACCTGAACGGCTTCGACTACCGCACGATCTTCGACCAGGGAACCATGATCAAGGCGTCGATCCGCTCGCTCGGCGAGACCGCGATCTACGGCGCCGCGATCGCGATCGGCGTGCTCTGGCTTTTCCTGCGCCACCTGCGGATGACCCTGCTGATCGCGCTGGCGATCCCGGTCTCGCTCACCGCGACGCTGGTCTGGCTCTGGAGCACCGGCGACAGCTTCAACCTGCTCACGATGATGGGCATCACGCTGGCGCTCGGCATGCTCGTCGACAACGCCGTCGTGGTGGTCGAGAACATCTATCGGCGTCGAGAGATGGGCGAGGGCGCGTTTCTAGCGTCCGTGCGCGGCGCCCGCGAGATGGGGCTCGCGATCACGCTGGCGACGCTGACCACCGTCGCCGTCTTCGCGCCGCTGATGTTCATGACCAGGAACCCGATGTTCTCGATGGTCTTCGGGGGCATCGGCGTGCCGGTGTGCACCTCGCTCATCGCCTCGCTCTTCGCGGCGCTCTGGCTGATCCCCGCCGCTGGCGCGCGCCTGGTCGGCGACGACCGCTCCGGCAGGGGCTTCTCCTCCACCCACGGGTTCACGGCGCGCCTCGCGAGGTGGAACGAGCGCTGGGTCGCGTGGGTGCTCCGCCACCGCATCCTCGCGCTCGTGTTCGCCATCGCGTGCGCGGCCTCGATCCAGCCGGCGAGCTCGCTCGTGAAGCGCGCAGTGCAGCAGCAGCTCCAAGAGCCGTCGATCACCATCGAGCTCGGCTTCCAGAAGAACTTCACTCTGGAGGACTCCGACCGCGTCGCGCGCAGCTACGAGGCCCTGCTCGAGCCGCACAAAGAGCGCCTCGGCATCAACAACGTCTCGGTGCGGCTGCGCCGCGCCGGCGAAGGGCAGCTCAAGGTCTTCTTCCCCGACCAGCTCCACCCGGACCGCCACGCGGCGATCATCGAAGACTTGAAGACGGTCCTGCCGCCGCGGCCGGGCGTCGAGCTCTCCTTCCCTTCCTCCGACAACGAGTTCCAACGCGGGTCCGCCGAGGGGATGGGGCGCGTCGGCATCCGCATCCAAGGACCAGATTCCTCACGCGTGAGCGAGCTCGCCCGCAGCGTCGAGCAGCGGCTGGAGCTCCATCCCGACCTGGACTCCGTCGAGACCTCGCTGATGGAGGGCCGAGAGGAGGTGCGCGTCTCGATCGATCGCAGCGAGAGCGCGAACGCCTCGATCAGCCCCGACGCCGTTGCGCGCACCGTGCAATGGGGCCTCTCCGGCTTCCAGGTCGCGCGCATCCCCGTCGGCGGCAACGAGATCCCGCTCATCCTGGAGTACGGCAAGAACGCCGACGACGACCTCCAGCGCTTGGAGGACCTGCAGGTCTTCTCCGCCGGCGGCGCGGCGCAGCGCCTGGGCGCGTTCGCGACCTTCGAGGCCGAGGCGGCGCCCTCCTCGATCTCGCGCCGCAATGGCCGCGCTTCCGTCAGCGTCTCGGCGCGCGTGCGCGAGGGCCTGGACCAGAGCGTCGGCTGGAAGGCGATGTCCGACGTCATGCGCGAGGTGCAGCTCCCGCCCGGCTACGTCTTCGAGGAGGCCGGCGGCATGCAGCAGTTCCAGAACGACATGCGCTCGATGATGGAGGCGCTGCTCGTCGGGATCATCCTGGTGTACCTGCTGATGGGCGTCCTCTTCGAGAGCTGGCTCCTCCCGATCTCGATCGTGCTGACGCTGCCGTTCGCGTTCGCGGGTGCCTACTGGTCGCTCGTCGTCTGCGACGTGCCGCAGGACATCGTCGCGATGATCGGCCTGGTGATCCTCGTCGGCATCGTCGTGAACAACGGCGTGGTGCTCATCGACCACATCAACCGCATGCGCGGTGAGGCCGCGCAGCGCGGCGACGCGAGCATGACGCGCGAGCGCGCGACGCTGGAAGCGTCCTCGGCGCGCCTCCGCCCCATCTTGATGACGACGCTCACCACCGTCGCGGGGCTCATCCCCTCCGCGCTCGACGGGCAGCCACCGCGGGGCGGCATCTCGTACCAGACGCTCTCGATCACCGTCATCGGCGGGCTCTCGATCGCGACCTTGTTCACCCTCTGGGTCGTCCCGCTGCTCTACACCCTGATCGACGACCTCTCGATCGCGCTGCGCGAAGCGGTGCTGTCGTGGCGGAGCTGGCCCATCTTCGGCCTCAAGTCGGCCGGCCCGCGAACCGATGGCCCGCTTGCCGGCGTGGGGCTCGACGCGGCGTCTCCCTCGCCTGGACGAGTCCCACCAACGAGTGGAACATGATCGCGTGCTCTCACGCCTCCCGTCGATCCGCCGGCGCTTCGCCGACGTGCCCCTCCGCACCCTAGCGCTCGCTCTGGCGCTCGGCTCGGTCGGCGCCTCCGCCGCGAGCGGCCAGGTGCGCATCGCGCCCATCAGCCACGGGACCGGCGGCGGAGAAGAGGACTTCGCGTTCCAGTCGGTGGAGGGCCCCCTCTCCGCGCTCGAGCGAGAGGACGGAGCCTGCCGGATCTCGGCGTGGCTGGAGTCGGGGATCCCCCACGAGATCGAAGAGCGCTTCGTCTTCCGCGGCGGACCGGCGGTGCCGGTGGGCACCTTCCTCCTGCGCTACCGCTTGACCGCGCTGCTCTACCGCGACGGCGGCAGCGATCTCGGTCTCGGCGTCCCCGTGCCACCACCGCAGCTCGGCGGAAGCGGCTACCTCGATCCGGCCGAAGAGCGCTATCTCCTGCGCATGGGCTTCGAGGCGCTGATCGGGAACCAGCCCATCCCGGCGATGCACGACTTTCCGAGCTTTCCCGGCGGAGCCGTGTCGAACCTCTTCGATGCGCTGCCGCGCGGCTATCCGGTGGATGCGCGCTGGAAGTGGGATACGGGCAGCTCGGCGATCCCCGCCGAGTGGCCCGAAGCGCTGCCCTGGTCGCAGCGCTGGGATCCGCTGGGAGCTTCGCTGCATCCGGGGCCGATGATCGCGCACGGTCCCGCGACCGCCGAGCTCGTGCAGAACACACCGCGCGGGCGCGAGGTCGCGTTCCAGTTCGTCGTGCGCGCGCTGCTGACGGCCGGCAACTTCGATGTCGCGCATCGCTGGGATGCGCTCTCGCTCGAGCTCGACTTCCAAGACGGTCGCGGCTTCCAGCCTTGGGGCCGACTCGAGGAGTACGCGCCGCAGGAGCGCCTCGATCCTCGCACGGGCAACGCCTCGCGCTTCCGCACGACCGTCGTGCCGGTGGTCCCCATCGCCGACGGCCGCACCCTCGACGATCGCTGCCTCGCCGTCGCCTTCAACGACTCGCAGCCCGTGCTGCTCTCGCAGCCGCTCCAGCTCTGGGACGAGTTCGAGTACGACCTGCTGCCCTACGGCTTCGTCGACGGCGGCTCGCTCGATGCGCTGAGCTTCGACGCGGTGCTCTACCTGCACGGTGCGCACCTCGAAGGACCGAACCTCGCGTTGCCCTACGACGCAGGGACCGACGACGCCGAGCTCGAGCTCCTCGAGCTCGCGCGGATCGAGCTCTACGATTGGATCCAGCAGACCTGGACTCCGCTCGGCCCGAGCTATCTCGGCGGCGGAGACATCTCGCCCGCCGCTCCGCTCCGCTGGCGCAGCCAAGGCCCCGGGAGCGCTGCCGATCGCTGGTCGCGCCCGAGCGGCAACGGCAACGTCTACCCCGGCGGCATCCATCTGCGCGCCTACGCTCCGGCTGGCTTCGCGTTCCAGCCAGGCCACATCGCCCCCAACGGCCGCGTGCGCTTGCGCGTCCTCACGCAGTACCGCGAGACGACCGACTGGCAGCGCCTCTACGACGCGACCTTCGCGTGGGACTCGGCGCAGCTCTCGGCGAACTTCGGTCGCGGCTGCGCGAGCCAGCCCATGACCTTCGCTCCGACCTTGATCGGCCTCGACCTCCCGCAACGCGGCGCGCCGTTCGCGCTGCGCGCGGACGAGCTGCCCGCCGGCGGCTACGCGGTCCTCGCGCTCGGCTCCTCTCGCACGCAGTGGCTCGGCGCACCGCTCCCCATCGCGCTCTCGAGCGGCGGCAGCGCGACCTGCGAGCTCCTCGTCGCCTTCGAGGTCCAGCTCGGCTCGCTCCTCGCGCCGACGCAGCGCAGCGTGCAGTGGGACTTCCCGCTCGTACCGCGCGATCCCGCCCTCGCCCGCGCGCCGATGTGGGCGCAGGTGCTGGTGCTGGACCAAGCCGGCCAGCTCGGAGCTTCGCACGGGCTGGGCTTCCAGGTGCGCTGAGGGCGGAACACCGCGCGGAGCGGACGCGGCGTCCGAACTCGCCACGTGCAGGAGCTGCGGAGCCCGTCGCCCCATCGAGCTCCGCATCGGGGCAGCGTCGCGCTCGACGCCGAAGCTCGTCTCCGCTCGCCGAGCGACGGAGGACATTCCCAGAGCCCAGCAGGAGCCACGCGAGAGCGCCCGCGCCGAGCGCCGGGGCGAGCGGCGAGCGCGGGGCTCTGTCGCTGGATCCGCGTTCGCCTCCGGATCGAACGAGAGCGGCGCGCAACGCCACAGGACGAGCGCGCCGACGACGAAGAGCCCTGGGCGAAAGCAGCCTGTTGAAGAAGTGCTTCGAGCCTGGAAACGATGCATCGGTCGTCTCGCCGAGGCGCAGGAACCGGCGCTGAAGCGGGTGTTTCAGCTAGGTTCCAGCAACGAAGGCGAGGCGGCCGAGGCGCGTTCTCCAGACCGAATGACTTCTTCAGCAGGCTGCTAGCCGTGCTTCTTGCGCTCCGTCGCCTTCTTCAGCTCCGGCAGCGGACGCGCCTTCCACGCGTCGCACTCGGCGCGCAGCACTTCGACGGCCTTCTCAACCTGCTTGTCGATGCCGCGCGGCCATTCCGTCGGCTCGGGCCAGACGATGTAGTCCGGCACGCAGCCGTTCAGCTCCATGTCCTCGCCGTCCTTCCAGAGGAACCAGCCGCGGAAGGGCATGCGCACCATGCCCGCGCCGCCGTAGAGCATCGCCGCTCCCGTCGAGACGACGCCGCCCGCCGTGGGCACGCCGATGATCTTGCCGCGCCCGAGGGTCTTGATCGCGTGCGGGAAGATCTCCGCGTTGGAGAAGGAGTTCTGATTGCAGAGCACCGCGATGGGCTTGCTCCAGGTCGCGTAGACGCGGCGATCCTGCGGATAGCCGCGCCCCGTGCCTCCGCGCGGACGCGTGTAGGCGTGCTCGGGCTGCGTGAGCGCGGTGAGCAGGTGGTCGGCCGTCGATCCGCCGCCGTTCTCGCGGACGTCGATGATCAGGCCGTCCTTGCCGTAGCTCACGGCGTAGAGCTCGGCTTCGAAGCGCTGGAAGCTCGGCCAGTCCATGCCGCGGATGTGCAAGTAACCCAAGCGTCCGCCGGAGAGGCGATCGACGAGCGCGCGATTCGTGTCCATCCACTGCTCGTAGAGGAGACCGCGCACCGCGCCGTTGCTCGTCGGGCGCAGCACGACCTCGCGCTCCTCGCCGCGCAGGCTCTTCACCTTCAAGTGCACTTCGCGCTCGGGATCGCCGGTCAGCACGTCGGCGGGATCGGTCTCCGCCTTCAGCTTCACGCCGTCGATCTCGAGCACGATCTCGCCGGCGTGCAGGCGCGACTTCTCCTGGAACGCGGGCGTGCCCTTCACGACATCGCGGATGCGCCAGCCGGGGCCTTCGAAAGACGCGTCGAAGCGCGCGCCGAGATGGCCCGTGGTCTTCCTCCACGTCGGCTCCGCGGGCGTCGAGGTCGGTGCGCCGGGAGCTCCACCGCGGCGTCCGCGGCCACCGCCGCCGCCGCCCAGCATCACGCTGAAGCCCAAGTGCGAGCCGTTGAGCTCGCCCAGCATCATGTTGCCGACCTCGGCGAGCTGCGTGCCATCGAGAGCTAGACGCGCCATCGCGCCGTACTTCGCGCGCACGGCGTTCCAGTCCTTGTTGCCGAGATTCGCGTCGTACCAGCCGTCGCGCATCGCGCGCCAACCCTGGTCGAAGATCTCGCCGAAGTAGGCTGCGCGATCGCGCTCCATCTTCGCGCGGAAGGAGTAGCTCGTCGCCTTGCCGTCCTTGCCGAGCGTCGCGGGCGAGCCGCCCGAGAGACCGACGAGCTGATTGCCTTCCTTCACCCAACGCGCGCGAGAGAGCCCTTGCTGCGCCCACAGCTTCGGCGTGCCGAGCTCGGGCCACTCCAGGGTGTAGAGCCCGCTCTTCGCTTCGATGGTCGCTTGGAACGCGAGCGTCTTGCCATCCGGCGACCAGAGCAGCCCGCCTTCGGACGAGTTCGGGATCGAGACGCGGCGGAGGCGCTCGTGGAGGTCCTCGAGATCGACGACGACCGGCTCCTGCTTCGGCTTCTCCGGCTCCTTCTTCTCGGGCTCCTGGCCTTCGGCCTTCGGCTCCTCCTTCTCCTTCGGCGCCTCGGGCTTCTCCTCGCCGCCCGGTCGACGCGAGCCGCGCTCGCCGCGCCCACTACCCGCGCCCTTCGGCGCTTCCTTCATCTTCTCCAGCGCTTTCTCGAGCTTCCGGTCGCGCTCGCTCTTCTGCTCGTCGGTGCGCTTCACGTACACCCAGTAGAGATCGACCTCTTGGTCGTAGCGCCGCCCGGTGAACGCGATCTTCGAGCCATCGGGCGACCAGCGCGGCGAGCCCTCGTTGTCGGGATGGCGCGAGAGGTTGAACGGGGGGATCGAGCCATCGAGCTTCGCGAGCCACACGTCGCTGTTGAAGTCGTCGTCCTGCTTCGCGTAGACGATCCAAGCGCCGTCGGGCGAGAAGTCGTAGTCGGGGCGATCCCAGGACTCGAGGAAGCGGCGCTGATTCGTGCCGTCGGCGGCCATGAGCCAGAGATCCCCGCGTCCCTTCACGAACGCGATCGATCCGCCGTCGGGCGTGAAGCGCGGCCCGGACTCGGCGTCCGCGTCATCGCTGAGCTTCTTCTTCGTGAACTCCGTGCTCTGCCACCACCAGCGCTTGTCGTCCTTGCGCCGGATCTCCCAGAGATCGGCCTGACCGCCGTCGTCGCTCACGCAGAGCAGCGCTTGGTCGTCGGGAGAGAACACGAGATCGCGCTCCTCGGCCGCGGTGCGCGTCACCTGCACGGGCTCGCGCAGCTCCGTGTCCATCACCCACACGTCGCCTCCGGAGAGGAACGCGATCTGCTTCAGATCCGAGGTGAACGCGGCTTCGCTCGCGGAATCGAGCGCGAGGCGCTCGAGATCGTCGAGATCGACGGCGCCGCCGTCCCAGAGCTCGAGGCGCGTCGGGACTCCGCCGCCCGCGGTGTTCATGCGGTGCAGGTCGAAGAGGTGCCGGAAGACGATCGTGCCGCCATCGCGCGAGATCGCCGGATCGTGCGGACCGTCGTCCGTGAAGCGCGTGAGCTGCGTGCTCTCGCCTCCGCTCAGCGCGCGGCGGTAGAGATTGAAGCAGCCGTCCTCCTGGCTCACGACGTAGTAGTGCTTGCCGTCGGGAGCCCACAGCGGATAGCGCTCGCCGTGCTCGTGCTTGGTCAGCTTCTCGAAGCGCCGCGCGGAGAGGTCGTAGAGCCAGACCTGCGTCGCTTGCGAGCCGTGATACTGCTTGCGCCACTTGGGCTCGCCTTCTCGCGTGAAGAGGAGCCGCTTGCCGTCGGGGGAGAGACGCCCCCAGGAGCCCGCGTCGTCGAAGAGCGGCTTCGCCGGCGTCTTCGCGCCGAGCTCGAAGAGCTCGAAGCGCTCGGCGTCGCGCCAGAACGCATCGCGCGCCGCGCTGAGCAGCAGGCCGTTCCCCTGCGGGAGCCACTCCTCGAGGCCATAGCCGTCGGTGTGCTTGGTGACGCGGCGCGCCGGACCGCCGGCGAGCGGCGCGATCCACGCTTGCGCGCGATCTTCGGCATCGGAGATGTACGCGAGCTCGGTGCCGCTCGGCGAGAACGCCGGGCTGCCGTCGCGATCGGAGCTCGTCGTCGCGCGCTTCGCGACGCCGCCCCAGATCGGCGCGGTCCAGACGTCCCCCATCCACTCGAACGCGAGCGTCTGCCCGTCGGGCGAGAGCGCCGGCGCGGCCGCGAGGCGGATCGCGCGGCCGCGCGCGGCCGCCTCCGGGGCGTCCTGGGCGAGGAGCGCGGTCGACGTCGAGAGCGCGGAGAGCAAGAAGAGCGAGAGCGGTGCGCGAGAGGGCACGCGGGCCTCCGGGTGCTGGCGTGGAAGGGCGGGGTGCAGAGCGAGAAGGCAAGGGCCGCCTGGGCGGCCGAGCCCCTGTTCCCTAGGATGCCGCTCCAGTTGCAGCGATTGCCAGCTCTCTCCCGCCCGACCTCCGATGCTCGAGATCCTCCCCACCTTCGCGCTGCCCGAGAGCGAGCTGCGCTACAGCTTCTCGCGCTCCGGCGGCCCGGGCGGCCAGAACGTGAACAAGGTCTCGACCCGCGCCACCGCGCGCCTCCAGGTCCGCGACAATCCGCTGATCCCCGAGGAGCTCCGCGCCCGTCTCCTCGAGAAGCTCGCGACGCGCATCACCCAGGAGGGCGAGCTCATGGTGCAGGTCGACGAGACGCGCGAGCAGGGCCGCAACAAGGAGCTCGCCCGCGAGCGCGTGATCGCGATTCTGAAGCAGGCGCTCATGCGCCCGAAGAAGCGCAAGGCCACGAAGCCCACGCGCGGCTCCCAACAGCGCCGCGTGGAAAGCAAGAAGCGCCGCTCGGCGGTGAAGCACGAGCGGCGCCGTCCGGGGGGCGAGGGCTGAGCTGGCAGCTGCGGAGAGGCTCTCAGAGCTTCTTGCGCCGCAGGTTCCCGTTCTCGTCGATCTCCCACTCCTCGACCATCTCCGGCTCCGTCGGCTCCGCGGGCTCGACTTCGAACTCGCGGACTTCGATCGGTGCGGCGGCCGCTTGGCGCGCCGTGAAGAACCCGACGCTCGCGCCGAGCAAGGCGATCGCCGGCATGACCCCGCACGGCGAGACGATCGTCGACTCCATGCCGCGCTCGTCGACCGAGCTCCACGCGGCGACGTCGACCAAGTGCTGCGCCAGCATGTGAGCCGAGGGGAGATCCAGGAGATCCAGATCGACGCCGAGCATCTTCTTCGAGACGTCGCGCACCGCGGCCTGCGCGATCGGGGCGACCGTGTTGTAGGTCAACGCGATCAGGGCCTTCGCGCGGAAATAGGCGAAGCTCGAGTGCCCTTGCGGCGCGCGCGCGAGCAGGCCGACGAAGTCGGGGTCTTCGGTGAGGGACGGCTTGGCACCGCCGGCTTCGAGGCGCTCGATCACCGCCTTCATGTGGTGCGGGAAGAGCGTCAGGAGCACCGTGTTGCCCTGTGCCATCAGGCACGGGCGCAGCGGCATCACCGACACGCCGTTCGCAGGCAGATCGATGTCGAGCGAGTGATAGGGGCGTCCCAGGTACTCGCGCTCGTTCAGGACGACGCTCGCGCCGCCCTGCTCGGAAGCGAAGGCCAGCATCTTCTTCAGGTGCTCGAGGAAGCGCGCGCTATCCACGAAGTCGAGACCGAGAACCACCTCGGGCAGCAGTCCGCCGCCTTCGGGCATCGCGGCGTAGAACACGACGTCGCGCCCGAAGTTCTCGACGAAGTCCGTCTCGAGGCGGAAGCCGAGCTGCTGCGCCACCTCGTCGAGGAAGCTCGCGACCCCGGCTTCGCCATCGGGAAGGACCTCCGCGAAGACGCGCTGGTAGAAGCGCGCCATGCCCGCGAAGTTCGCTCGCCCGGATCCGTACGCGAAGGCGTTGGCCGGGACGAAGCGCAGCGGGCGGTGATTGGCGGGCCCCACGTCGTAGAGATCCTTCAACGCACCGAAGCCCTGGGGCGCGTGCACGCGGAAGCGCTCGGCGACGGCTCCGCCTTCGATCGCGGCGCCGTACGAGAAGGCGTGCAAGGCGTCGAAGCCGAAGGCCTCGACCAGCGGGGCGACCTCAGGCGGCAGCATGGGCTCGAGGAGCTCGAGCGCCGCGGCGAGGCTGAGGTGCAGGTGCACGATCGGCTTCGCGCCGCTCGGCAGCACGCGGGCCCTGCCGTCGGCGAAGCTCGCTTCGGTGGCGAGACTCGTGCGCAGCGCGCCACCGAGCAACGGCGCGAGCTGCTCGCGTCCCGTCGAGACGACGAAGCTCCCGCCGACGAACGCGTGGTGGAGCTCGACGCCATCCAGATCCACCGTGCCGACCGGCGTCCCGGCGAGCTCATAGCCGCCGAGCTCCAAGCCGCGCTCCGCGTAGCTCTTCAAGCGCCGATCGAGCAGCGACTGGAAGCTCGCGGCGCGATCGCCGAAGTCCGCGGAGAGCGCGACGTTGGGCAGCCCGCGCTCCTGGTCGATACCAACGAACGCCAGCGCGACCTCGCCGCGGAGGTCCTTCGCGACGGAGAGCAGCTCGTCGAAGATCGCGCGCACCTCGGGATCGAGCCGCGCGAGGCCCTGCGCGGCGAGCGCATGCACGCCGCTCACGAGCCGCTGGCCCTCGGCGCCTCCGAGCAGCTTCGCAAGGCCGAGCTCGGCCAGGGAGGAGCGCAGCTCGGAGACGTTTGGCACGGCCAGATACGCCAACGTTTCGGGCGGCAGGTGCTCTGCCAAGCGGTAGCCCTGAGCGCTGGCCGCCGCGCTCAACGCCAGCAGCGCGAGCCCGGCTCTCGTCGTCATCCTCATCATCGCGTTCCTCTCATGCGAAAAGACGGGTGGCCAGGGGGGTAGGCCTCGACCCGAAGTGGCCGCAGAGCATAGCGCCGCGCCTTCCCGCCGTGGAGCGCGCGCGGCCCCGACGCTACACTGCCGCTCGTCGAGAGCCCCGCTCCGCTCAGCGTTTGCCCATTCGGGTTCCCGCGTGAGGAGGAGCGGGATCCGCCGCTCCGATCGCTCGTTCGTTCGGAGCGGCTCCGACTCCCGCTCCAGATCCCGAGTCGCTCTCACGAGGAGTTTCCATGCGCTTCGATCTCGGCGCGCTGCGCAAGGCGTCCCTGACGCTGTTCGCGGCCGCGCTCGTCGTGTTGATCCCGGTGGGCTGCGGTGGACCCGAGAGGGCGCCGCGCCAGCCCATCTCGGGTGTGGACCGTCCCGCCGAGCCCGAGTCCGAACCTTCGGGCGGTGGCACTTCGATGGCACCCCAAGAATCCCCGAGCCCGTCGGCGAGCACGCCGACGGGTCCGGGGACCCCGACTCAGCCGACAGAGACCCCGACACAGGCGACTCAGCCGACTCAGCCGACACAGGCGAGCGAACCGCCGCCCCTCCCGGCCCGCGCGACCCCGGCGAGCGATCTCCAGTCCTTCATCGCCGCGGTCGCCGCGGAGCTCCGGAAGGACGGCAGCTTCGCCGTCGTGTTCTGGCCGCTCTCGCCGCGTCCGCTCGATCAGGTCGGAGTGTCCTCGCCGCGCGGCAAGTACGTGAACCGAATGGGCGAGCGCCTCGCTGACGAGATCGCCAGCGGCCTGCAGGCCGAAGGCGCGAAGACCCTCTCCGGCGCCGAGCTCGTCAACGACCTCCTCGCCGCGAATCGCTCGCTGGCGAGCTACTGCGACATCACCGACGTCTTCTGGCTCGCCGAGCGCGTCGGCGCGACCTACGCCGTGTACGGACAGGCGCAGGTCGTGAGCTACGAGGCGCTGCGCGGCGATCGCGTGCTGGAGCTGCGCCTCTGGGCGAAGCACCTGCCGACCAACCGCACGATCGCGCTGCTGAGCCGCGACTACCGCGAGGGACGCGAGGCGCAGCAGTACTACAAGGAGTACGTGCTGCCGTCGCAGATCCCGGTCTGCTCCGACGCGGCGCAGGTGAAGCCGAGCTTGGAGAGCGAGCTGGAGATCACCCAGCGCATCGTCGCGCGCCGCGTCGCCGCGAAGGTCGGGGGCGCGATGCAGGGCAAGGTGGCCTACTTCGAGCCGCTCTCGTTCCCCGCGTCGCGGAAGGCGAGCCTCGAGCTGGTGACGCTGCAGGACGCGTTCCTGCGCGCGTTCGGCGCAGCGGGCAGCGACCTCGCGAAGGGCCCCGCGAAGCTCGGCAACCAGAGCTACGCCACCTTCGGCGAAGCGCTGGACGAGATCGGCAAGCGCCGCCGCGCGTACGAAGCGAGCGAGGTCGGCGCGAAGAGCCGCGAGCTCTCGGCCAACATCGAGAACGTGCTCTCGCAGTCCGGCATCGAGTTCGTCTCGGGCCTGGAGGACGGCGACATGGACGCGCTGCTCCGCCGCGTGCGCGCCGAGGCCTTCCGCGGTCGAGTCGAGGACGCGATCGACGCGCAGAGCTTGGCCTACCTGCAGGCCAGCGGCTCGGCGTACCTCGTGCGCCCCTCGCTGCTCCCCTCGCTCGAAGCTTGGCGCCTGCGCGTCGCGGTCTTCGATCTCAGCACGGGCCGCAAGATCGCCGACGAGGCCGAGGCGCTGCCCGCGAGCCTCTCCGCCGATCTGCAGAGCGCGCTGCGCTGACACGTCGCGCGCTCTCTAGCGTTCTCGCCAGCACACTCCCAACGGAAGTCACCCGCACATGAAGCTCACGCACCTGCTGATCCCCTGCTTCCTGGCCCTCGCCTTCGGCACCGCTTGCTCCTCTCCGGAAGGCCGCATCATGGGTTCCGGAGAGGAAGACCTGGTCGGCGCGAAACGCGCCGGCACCGCGGAATACGATCGCCTCATCGAAGGCACGCTGGCCAAGATGATGGCGCGCTACTCCGAGCGCAGCGGAGGCACGGGCCTCGCCAAGCAACGCGTCGCGTTCGTCGCGCTCGAGAACGCCTCCGGCGAGCCGCTCGGCGAGATGTTCGATCAGATCTACGAGCTGATCGACACCTCGGTGAACAACCACGAGCGCTTCCGCATGGTCTCCAAGCGTTTCGTCGACGCGGCGTTGAACGAGATGGGCAAGCCCAGCTACGACAAGCTCTTCATCCCGAACGGCCGCCGGCAGTTCGCGAGCATCCTCGAGCAGCAGGGCTCGCCGATCGAGACGATGCTCTACGCCAAGATCACGAGCGGCGAGACGAGGGGCGAGGATGGCTACCGCCAGGTGAACTACATGCTCACCATGGAGCTCGTCGACGTCGCCACCGGCGACTACCAGAAGGACTCCTGCCGCATCTCGAAGGAGTACACGAGGTAGTCGCTCGCGCCGCGCGCGTCGCTTCCTGACTCCTCCATGCGCCACGCCTTCTCGGCCGCACGGTGCCTCGGGACGCTCGCCGCCCTCGCGGCCGCTTCCTGCTCGTCCTATTCCGACTACGTGGCCGACGCCCGCGCGGACTACCGCGCGGGCGCCTACGGCGCGAGCGACGAGAAGCTCTCCGAGCTCGTCGACGACGAGGACTCCTATCAGCACTTCTACCTGCTCGAGCGCGGCGTCGTGCGCCTCGCGATGGCGGACGCGAAACGCAGCGAGAAGCTCTTCGCCCGCGCGCAGGAGCGGATGGACGAGATCGGGCCATCGACGGCGCTCGACTGGATGGGCGCCATGTTCCTCGACGACACCTCGCTGGCGAACGCCGGCGCGGACTACGAGCAGGTGCTCGTGCGCGCGATGCTGGCGCTCGCGAACCTGATGGGCGACGGGCGCGACGCCAAGGCCTACGCGAACGCGATCCTGCGCAAGCAGCTGGAGCTCCGCGAGGCCTTCGGCACGGGCGGGGTCGAAGGCCAGTCGAACCCGAAGCTGAACACCAAGCTCGTGGGCTTCGGCAGCTATCTCCAAGGCATCATGGCCGAAGAGGAGGCGATGAAGCGCACCGAGGCGCGCGCCTTCTTCGAGGAAGTGCGCCAGCACGAGCCGCGCTACGCCGGCATCGAGGACGATCTGGCGCGCGTCACCGACGGGCAGTACGCCCCGCCGGGATATGGCGTCGTCTACGTGCTGACGCTCACCGGCCTCGGACCCATGCGCCTCGAGGGCGAGGAGCCGGTCTCCTCCACTGCGTTCCTGCTCGCGCAGGTGGTCTGGCAGATCCTGCGCGACCGCGCCGTGCTGCCGAACCTCACCGCGATCAAGATCCCCGTGCTGAGCTTCGAGCGCAGCAATCCCGAGTGCGTCGACGTGCGCGTGAACGGCGACTCCGCCGGCTTCACGCAGACCGTCACCGACGTGGAAGAGGTCGCGCAGGCCGAGTTCGAGGCGATGAAGGACTGGATCATCGCGCGCGCCATCATGCGCCGCTTCTTCAAGATCGGCGTCACCGAGGCGAGCAAGGAGATCGCGAACCAGAGCGGCGACCCCTGGGTCGACATCGGCATCTCCGTGCTCGGCATGGTGTGGACCGGTATGGAGGTCACCGACACGCGCTCCTGGAGCTTCCTCCCCGCGCGCTTCCAGACCAAGCGCTTGGAGCTGCCCGAAGGCGTGCACGAGCTGGAGCTCCGCGCCGTGCACGGCGGCAACGCGAGCGGCGCTCCGCAGCGCGTGCGCGTGCGCGTGCTCGCCGGCCAGAACACCTACGTCGTCGCCCTGACCCCGACCATCTCCGGCGGCCCGCCGCCGCTCAGCTCGCGCCCGGTCGACGAGCCGGCCGTCCCGATCCTAGACTCGGAGAACCCCTCGTGAATCGCCTCGCCCTCCCGCTGCTCCTCTCCGCCCTCGGCGCCCTGCTCGGCTGCAACTCGAACCGCACCGACTGGCAGGACACGGCGCGCGTCACGCGCGTCACCACCTCGCCCACGCAGGCGACGCTCATCCACCTCGACACCAACCTGCAGTGGGTGACCCCCTGCGACTTCAACGCCGATCAGGTCGACGAGGACGACCTCTACCAGATCTCGAAGAAGGGCTACGCGACCTGGGAGGGCTACCTCTACCAGCTCCCGCAGATCGCGCAGGGGACCTATCACTGCGAGCTGCGCCCGCTGCGCTGACTTGGAGCCGCTCCGCCTTTATCTCGTGCGGCACGCCGAAGTCGGCGAGCGCTGGCGCGGCCGCGTCTACGGCGACCTCGACGTCGAGCTCTCGCCGCGCGGCGAGGAGCAGACGCTGCGCTTCGCGCAGCGCTTCGCCACCGCTCCGCTCGACGCGGTCTGGAGCAGCGCTCTCGATCGCGCGCGACGCGCCGCAGCGGTGGTCGCCACCGCGCGCGCCCTACCGCATCGCGTCGACGCAGAGCTCCGCGAAGTCCATCGCGGCGCCTGGCGCGAGCGCCTGTGGACCGAAGTCGAGGCCGAGCTGCCCGGCATCTTCGACCGCTTCGTCGCCGCGCCCGACGAGCACCCGCCTGAAGGCGAATCGCTGCGCCAGGTCTCCGAGCGCGCGCGCGGCGCGCTGGCGCGCCTCCGCGCGGAGCACCCGAGCGGCCACGTCGCCCTCTTCGCCCACTCCTGGATCGTCCGCGTCCTCCTCTGCGACGCGCTAGAACTCCCCCTCACCCACTGCAACCGCCTCGCCGCGGAGACCGCCTCGATCGCCATCGTCGACTATCACCGCGACCACGCGATCCTCCAGCAGATGAACCTCCGCGACCCCCACCCCCTCTGAAACCGAACGTACGGTGCCAGAGCAAATTCCTCCGGTTACTAACCGGAGAAATTTGCTCTGGCACCGTACGTTCGGTTTGTCGAGCGACATGAGCACGACCGCCGAAGAATCCGCGACCCCGGTGATGCAGCAGTTCCTCCGCGCGAAGGAGGAGCACAAGGACGCCCTGCTCTTCTTCCGCATGGGCGACTTCTACGAGCTCTTCTACGAGGACGCGAAGGTCGCCTCCCGCGAGCTCGGCATCACGCTCACCGCGCGCTCGAAGGGCGACGGTGCGATCCCGATGGCGGGCGTCCCGGTGCGCTCCTACCTGGGATATCTGCAGCGCCTGGTGAAGAAGGGCTTCAAGGTCGCGATCTGCGAGCAGATGAGCGACCCCAAGGAGACGAAGGGGCTCGTCGAGCGCGCGGTCGTGCGCGTCGTGACAGCGGGGACCCTCACCGAGGAGAACCTGCTGGAGGAGGACCGCAACAACTACCTCCTCGCGCTCTGCGCCAAGGGCGAGCGCTGCGGGATCGCCTGGGTCGATGTCTCGACGGGGCGCTTCCTCCTCGATGAGTGCGATCGCTCGGCGCTGCTCGATTCGCTGGCGACGATCTCGCCCAGCGAGATCCTGATGCGCGAAGAAGATGACCCGGAGCGTTCGCTCGCGCAGGAGCTCGAGCTCTCGCTCGCCTGCGTGGTGAGCTGGCGGGGTGCCTGGGAGTTCGATCCGCAGGCCGCCGAACGTGCCCTGACGCGCGCGCTCGAGGTGCGCTCGCTCGAGGGCTTCGGCGTGGAAACGATCGACCTCGCCGTCCGCTCGGCTGGTGCGCTGGCCTCCTACCTCGAGGAGACGCAGCGGGGCGCGCTGAAGCACCTCCATCGCCTCGAGCGTTTCCGTCGCAGCGACCGCCTCGTGCTCGACCGCTCGACCGCCGCCTGCCTCGAGCTCACGCGCACCCTGCGCGAGGGCAAGAAGGAAGGGACGCTCCTCTCGGTGCTCGACGCGACCAAGACCGCGATGGGTGCGCGACTCCTGCGCGAGTGGCTCGCGTTCCCGCTCGTCGATGTGCAGGCGATCCTCGAGCGCCAAGGCGCCGTCTCCGAGCTCTTCGAGGACGGAGGGCGCCGTCGCGCGATCCGCGAGCACCTGCGCTCGGTGCAGGACCTGGAGCGCCTCGCGGCGAAGATCGCGACCGAGAGAGCGAACGCGCGCGACTTGGTGGGTCTGCGCAGCTCGCTGCAATGCGTGCCGCCGCTGCGCGCGGAGCTCGCCGCGATCGAGCACGGCCCACTGGCCGTGCTGTGCCAGTCGCTCGACCCGCTGGAGGAGCTCTCCGCGGAGCTCGCGCGCGCCCTGGTCGATGACCCTCCGATGACGGTGAAGGAGGGCGGCCTGATCCGCCCCGGCTACTCGTCGGAGCTGGACGAGCTGCACTCCTTGCAGCGCGAGGGCCAGGACTGGATCGCGCGCTTCGAGCGCGAAGAGCAAGCGCGCAGCGGCATCGCGAATCTGAAGGTCGGCTTCAATCGCGTCTTCGGCTACTACGTCGAGGTCACGCGCTCGAACCTGGAGGAGGTGCCCGCGCACTACATCCGCCGCCAGACGGTGAAGAACGCGGAGCGCTTCATCACGCCCGAGCTCAAGGAGTACGAGAACAAGATCCTGAAGGGCGAGGAGCTCGCGCAGGAGCTCGAGCACCGCTGCTTCCTCGAGCTGCGCCGCGCGGCCGGCGAAGCCGTGCGCCGCATCCAGGCCACGGCGCGCGCGATCGCCGAGCTCGACGTGTACGCCGGCCTGGCCGAGGTCGCGAGTGTACGCCGCTACGTCGCCCCCACCGTCGATGCCAGCGAGATGCTGGTGATCGACGACGGGCGCCACCCCGTGATCGAAGCGCATCTCCCCGAGGGCGCCTTCGTCCCGAACGACCTCACGCTCGAGTGCAGCTCGCGGCGCCTCAGCATCCTGACCGGCCCGAACATGAGCGGTAAGTCGACCTACATCCGCCAGGCCGCGCTCCTCGCGCTGATGGCGCAGATCGGCTCGTTCGTGCCGGCGGCACGAGCGCACGTCGGCGTGGTGGATCGGATCTTCACGCGCATCGGCTCGGCCGACGATCTCACGCGCGGCAGCTCGACCTTCATGGTCGAGATGATCGAGACGGCGAACATCCTGAACTGCGCCACGCGCCGCTCGCTGGTGATCCTGGACGAGGTCGGACGCGGCACGAGCACCTTCGACGGGCTCTCGATCGCCTGGGCGGTCTGCGAGCACCTGCACGAGAAGATCGCCTGCCGCGCGCTCTTCGCCACGCACTACCACGAGCTCACCGATCTCGCTGATCGCTTCCACGCCTGCTTCAACCAGAACGTCGCCGTGCACGAGCGCGGCGACGAGGTGGTCTTCCTCCACCGCATCCAAGCAGGAGGCACCGATCGCTCCTACGGCATCCACGTCGCGCGCCTCGCGGGCATCCCGCGCGCCATCCTCGATCGCGCCCGCGAGATCCTGGAGCGCCTCGAGGATCAAGAGAGCGACCTGGCCTCGCGCATCCTGGGTGCGGAGCGCTCGCCGAAGGCGAAGACCGAGCGCCAGCTCAGCCTCTTCGAGGAGCCCGACGAGGCCATCGTCCGCGAGCTGCGCGCCTTGGATCCCAATCGCCTGGCGCCGATCGAGGCGCTGCAGAAGCTGCTCGAGTGGAAAGCACGCCTCTGAGAGGCTGTGCAGAATGCAATGCTACAGCCTCTCAGATACCTTCTGGCGCAGCGCCTGACGGCGCTGCAGCACGTTCGTGAGCAAGGCTCGCTCACTCTCTGAGCGCGCGAGGAGCGAACATGGACACCCGCCCCGAGCTCGTCGAAGCCGCCCGTCGCGCGGATCGCGCCGCGATCGAGGAGCTGCTCGTGCAGCATCTCTCGCCGCTCGAGGCCTTCGTGCGCCTGCGCATGGGCAAGGCCATGCGCGCGAAGCTCACCGCGCCCGACCTCGTGCAGTCGGTCTGCCGCGAGGTGCTGGAGGATCTCTCGGAGTTCGAGTGGCGCGGCGAGGCGCAGTTCCGGCACTGGCTCTACACGCGCGCGCAGAACAAGCTCTTGGAGAAGCAGCGCTATCTCACCGCCGCGAAGCGCGACCTCGCGCGCGAGCAAGCACCTCCGCCGGAGAGCACGACCTTCCTCCCGAGCTACCAGCACCTCGTCACGCCGAGCCGCATGGTCGCGGCGAAGGAGCTGATCGCGCAGCTCGAGGCCGCGTTCGACGAGCTGCCCGAGGACTACCGCGAGGCGATCACACTGCACCGCATCTGCGGACTCAGCCACGCCGAGATCGCCGAGCGCATGGGGCGCAGCGAAGGCGCCGTGCGGAACCTCGTCTACCGCGGGCTCTCGCGCCTGGCACTCCGCGTCGACGAGCTCGACGGCGGCTCGAGCGGCTGAGGCGGCGCGCTCAGCCGCCGGCCATCTTGGCGCGCAGCTCCTCGTAGCGCGCGTGCGCGCGCAGCGGCGCGAAGAACGCGTGCTCGAGCTCCGCGGCGTCGCGATAGCCGTGCTCGGCGGCGCGCAGGAGCTGATCGAGCGCCGCCTCGACGCAGTCGGTTCCGCGCAGGAGCTCCTGCTGCTTGGCGAGCAGACGCCGCGCGTGGAGGAAGAAGAGCGCCGCGCGATACGGCGCGTCGCGCTCCGAGCACTCGAGCGCGGCGAGCGCGCGCGCCGTCTCCAAGAGCTCCGCACCGCGGCGGAGCTTGACCTGACAGGCGCCGATCATCTTCAGGTGCTGCGCGAGGAAGGCGAGCCCCTGCGCGTTGCCCGGCGCTTCGAGGAGCGCCTGCTCCTGCACCACGCGCGCACGCTCGAAGAGCTCGAGCGCCTCCGCGGTGGCGCCCTCGCGGCGATTCACGAGATGCGCGAGGTTGTGGATCGAGCCCGCGAGCTGAATGCGGAGAAGCGGTCGCTCTGGATACGCCGCCACCAAGCGCTCGCGCGCCTCCAGGCTGCGCCGCAGGAGCTCTTCGGCGCGCGGATCCCCGTGGCGCCCGAGGACGTTCCCGAGCGCTTCTTCGAGCTCGGCGATCATCTGCTCCGGCGGGCCCAGGCTCGCCGGCGTCGTCCCGAGCGAGCGCGCCTTATCCAGCGCGCGCTCCAAGACCTCGCGCGCTTCGTCGTCGCGACGTCGGCGCTCCAGGAACTTGCCGAGGTTGCCCAGCATCGCGAGCTCGAGGCCCGCGTCCTTCGCATCGGCCGGACCGTGCGCGACCGCCTCTTCGAGCAGCGCGAGCCCTTCGCGCAGCACGCGCTCGGCGCGCTCCGGCTCGCGCTGCTCGTCGATCAGGATGGAGAGCGTGGTGCGAAGATTGGCGCGACCGCGCAGCGCGCTCGCGTGGTTCGCGGCGGAAGCCGCCGCCGAGGCCAGGAAGTCGCGCTCGGCGGCCTCCACCGCGGCGATCGCCGCCGTGCGATCGCGCCGATCGACGAGCGCCGAGGCGAGGCTCATCCGCGCGCAGGCGCGCACGTCGAGCAACGCGCCGTTCTCCACACCGCGCGGATCTTCGAGCACCGCGAGCGCTTCCTCCAGCACCGCGACCGCTTCCGCCGACTTGCCCTGACGCTCGTACGACATCGCGAGAGCGTGCAGCGCGCGTCCCCCTTGGAGCCGCACGCGCGGGTGCTCCGGATGCCGTGCGAGCAGCGCGCGGAAGAGCTGTGCCGCGTCCTCGAGCGTCTGCTGCGCGAGCTGCTCGGCGAGCGGTAAACGCTGCAGCTTCTCGTTGCCGAGCCGCACCAGCACGCCGTGCAGCGCGTCCAGCGCGGTCTCCAAGCTCTCGTTCGTCCGCGCCTCCGCGACGGCCAGCGCGCGATTCACCTCCGCGGTGCGCGCTTGCTCCGCGCGCAGCGCCGCGTTGGCTTCGCTCTGCTGCCACGCCAAGGCGGTCGGCAGCAGCAGCGCGAGGAGCAGCGCGCCCGCGAGCGCGGTGGCCGCGACGCGATGGCGCTGGCACCAGCGCCACGCGCGCAGCGCGAGCGGCACCGGCCGCGCGGCGATCGGCCGACGCGCGAGCACGGCTTGCAGATCCTCGGCGAGCTCGGCCATGTCGCCATAGCGGCGCTCGCGGTCGCGATCCATCGCTTTGCGCAGCACGAGCTCGAGCTCGCGCGGCAGGTTCGCATTGCGCGCGCGCAGCGAGCGGAGCTGCCCCTGCTGGATGAGGTCCAGGACCTTCGGTCCGGCGAACGGGCGCTCGAGCGCGAGCAGGTTCCAGAGCGTCGCTCCGAGCGAATAGATGTCGGTGCGCTCGTCGGTGGCCTCGCCACGCACTTGCTCCGGCGACATGAACGCAGGCGAGCCGGGCGTCGCCCCCGAGCGCGTGAGCTCTTGCGCGGCCTTCGTCTGCGCGACGCCGAAGTCGAGCACGACCGCTTGGCCATGCGGCGTCAGCATCAGGTTCGAAGGCTTGAGATCGCGGTGCACGATGCCGCGGAGATGCGCATGCCGCAGCCCGAGCGCAACCTGCACGCCCAGACGCGCGACGCACTTCCACCAGGCCCCCTGGAAGAGCTCGCCCGTGCTCTCGGCGCCTGCGCGGCTCACGACGGCGCGCAGATCCTCGCCTTCGAGCTCCGCCGGTGCGCGGCGCGCGAGCGCGTGCAGCACCTCTTCCGCCGTCGCCCCCGGCAGGAGCTCCATCGCGAAGTACGGCAGGCCTTCCTGCTCACCCGAGGAGAGCACGCGCACGATGGCCGGATGCGCGAGCTTCGCGATCGCGTCGACCTCGCGGCGGAAGCGCTCGCGCGCGCCTTCGAAGTAGAGCAGCTCCGGGCGGATCAGCTTCAGCGCGACGCGCTGGCCGAGCTTCTCGTGCTCGGCCTCGTACACGACGCCCATCCCGCCGCCGCCGATCTTCCGCAGCAAGCGATACTCGTCGAGCCGCTCGGGGAAGCTCCGCGAGCTCGGCGCGCAGAGCAGGCCCATCTGCCGGCAGCGCGCGATGCCGCGCTCCAGCAACGAGGCCTGCTCGGGATGCGCGGAGACGAACGCCTGCAGCGCCGTCTCGCCGCCGGCATCGAAGGCGGCGAGCGCATCGGCGAGGAGATCTTCGGAGCTCGGATCAGCGGCGGCGGACATCGCGTTGGCCCCTATACTCTGCACTGCACAGAAAAGGATCCAGGCACCTTTTCTGTGCAGCGGTCAACGGCCGACCCTCACGCGGAGGCCGTCGCTCAGGGTCGCGACGCCGAAGAGGCGCCCCTGCGGGTCGAGCACCGCCCACTGCAGCGCAAAGGCCGCTCCCGTGAGCAGCGCATCGGCCGGGATGGGGATCAGCAGCGCGGCGCGTCCCGCCGCATCCGTCGGCAACACCGCGAGCTGCGTCAGCGGCGGAGCGACGAGGAGGCTGCAGCCGCCGAGCGGCAGATCGATCGCGCCGAAGCCCAGGTGCAGCGCGGCGACCGAGCTCGCTCTCGCATCGTGCAGCTCGACGCCGAAGGTGGTGCCGAGGCGCGGCGCGTTGCTCGCTTGGATGCGCGGGGAACGATTGCCGGTGCCGAGGCAGCCCGCGCCGTACACCGTGGCGAAGGGCTGACCGCCTTCGCCGCCGCGCAGCAACCAGAGCTCCTCGCCGATCTGCCCGTCGTCGGCGCGGAACCACAGCGCATCCCCGTGGACCATCAAGCGATCGATCCGCGCGGCACCGATGCCCGGACGACCGACGAAGGTGGTCACTTGTCGCGTGCCCGCCGCGGTGCCGTCGGAGAGGAAGAGCTGGAGCCCGCTCTGGCTATTCTGCCCGACGAAGGCGACGAGCCCCGGCGTCGCGAGCGCGGTGAGGCTGCCCTCCTGCACGCCGCTCGCGCGCCCCGGCGCCAGATCCGTGACCAAGCTCGCCACGCCGTTCCGCACCGCGTGGAGCTCTAAGCCGCGCGCGCCGTCGTCGGCGAGGAAGAAGAGCGTGCTCCCGCTCGCGACGAGCTCGCGCGGCTGCGAGCCCGCGGTTCCGCCGCGGAGATCCGCGACGAGCTGCGTTCCGCCTTGCGTGCCGTCGGTGCGCCAGAGCTCGACTCCGTGGGCACCCGTCTGCGCGGCGAAGTAGAGCCAGTTGCCGAGGACGCTGAGCTCGCTCGGATTCGAGGGCGTGCTCCCCGCGTTCACCTCGACGAGCACGCCGGCGCTCTGCCCCTGCGCATCCGCCTGGAAGAGCTCGTCCCCCGCCGTGCCGTTGCTCGCGGCGAAGACGAGGCGCCCGCCGAAGGCGGTGAGCTCGCGCGGGTTCGAGCTGAAGGCGCCGCTCGAGAGATTCGCGACGAGGCGCGTGCCGCCGCTCGTGCCATCGGTGCACCAGAGCTCGCGCCCGTTCGTCGTATCGAACGCGCTGAAGAAGACGCGGCTCCCCGCCGCGGTGAACTCAGCCGGATCCGAGCCACCGCTGCCGATGTCGGCGAGCTGGAAAGTGCCGACCGCGGTGCCATCGCTGACCCAGGGCTCGCGGCCGCGCGCATCGCTCGCGGCGAAGTAGAGCCGCTGCCCGATCGCGCGGAGCTGCTGCGGAGCCGAGCCATTGAAGCCCGCCCACACATCGACGCCGACGCGCGTGCCGAGGAGCGTGCCGTCGCTGCGGAAGAGCTCGGAGGAGACGTTGCCCTGGCTGCCGGTGAACCAGACCTCGCCGTTCCAGCTCACCGCGTCGCCGCTGGCCCCCCGCGCGAAGACATTCGTGGAGACGGTGCCGTTCGTCGAGCCGTCGCTGCCCCACGCGAGCGTGTTGCCGACGTCGTCGAAGGCGGCGAAGAGGAGGCGGGTGCCGCTCGTGCCCATCGGCATCGGCGCCGCGTCGCCGCGGTCGATCGAGAGGTTCGCCACCAGAGCGGTCGTGGCCGCAGTGCCGCTCGTCGCGTAGAGCTCGGCGCCTTCGTTCGGGAGCTGCGCCTTGAAGAGCACCTTGCCGAGCGCGAACGCGAGATTCGCCGGCTCCGAGGAGGAGCTACCGACGCGGAGGTCCGCGACGAGGCGAGTACCGCCGCTCGTTCCATCGGTGAAGAAGAGCTCGTCGCCGACGTCGCCGCGCGAGGCGCCGAAGAGGATGCCGCCGAACCCGAGCAGGAGATCGTGCGGCGCGCTGCTCGTGGCGCCCGGGAAGAGATCGATCAGCAAGCTCGTGCCCGCGCTCGTGCCGTCGGTGACGAAGAGCTCGGCTCCGGCGGCGGTGGTCTGCGCGCGGAAGACCGCGCGCGCGCCGAGCACGCGGAACGCCGTCGCGAAGCTGCCGCGCGTCCCGCTCTCCAGGTCGGCGAGGGCGAAGGTGCCCTGCGCCGTGCCGTCGGAGATCCAAGGCTCGGGTCCGGTCGCGCCGTCGTCGGCGCGGAAGAGCAGCCGCTCGCCGAAGGCAGCGAGCTCGGCCAGGCTCGCGCTGGTCGTTCCGGCGCGTAGATCGCGCACGAGGCGCGGCGTCGAGCCGAGGCCGCCGATCACATGGAGCTCTTCTCCGGTGGCGCTCGTCGTCGCCGCGAAGTAGAGCTTGGTGCCGGCGGCGACGAGCTGCTGCGGATGCGAGCTGCCGCTTCCCGGAAGGATGTCGGCGTAGAGCGCGGTGCCTGCGGCCGTGCCCGTGGTGCTCCAGAGCTCGCGCCCGCTGCTCGTGCTCGCGGCGAAGAAGAGCCGCCCTTGGAACACGCAGAGCTGCGCCGGCGAGGAGCTCGAACTCCCGGCCACCAGGTCGGCGAATACGGTCGTGCCGCCCGCCGTGCCATCGGAGCTGCAGAGCTCGACGCCCGAAGCCGCGGTGCCGCCGGCGAACCAGCAGCGCCCACCAAACGCGGTGAGCCCGCTCGGGTTCTCGATCAGCTCGCTCGCGAGACGCGTGCCGGTCGGCGTGCCGTCGGTGCTCCAGAGGCGCCGCCCGAGGCCCGCGCTCACCGCCGTGAAGAAGACGCGCGGGCCGACGACCACGAGCTCGCGCGGATCCGAGCTCTCCGGCCCGGGCTCCACGTCGCGCAGCAGGAAGGTGCCGCCGAGCGTGCCATCCGTGCGCCAGAGCTCGCGGCCGTAGGAGCTGGTGGCGACGAAGATCGCGACGCTGCCGAGATCCACGATCTGCTCGGGCGCGCCGCTGCGCGCGGAGCTCGCGAGGGTGCGGATCTCGCGGGGCTGGAGCTGGGCTTGGGCGGGTGAGCTCGCGAGCGCGAGCAGGGCGAAGAGCGGGAGCGGGCGGTGGTTCATGGGAGTCGATTCCTCGATCGGCTCCCGTGGTGAGGATGGCGGGGAGGACGCTGTCACAGCCGCCGCGGATTTCTCGACCTCAGCTCGGCGGTACCGGCCTCCGCCGCGCCCGCCGCTCCGCCTGACGGGCCTCCTGCGCTGCGGCCTGATCTTGCTTTCCGGCGTTCTGCACGATCCCGAACGCCGAGCTCACGCCGAGAAAAACCCAGAGTAGGTCGAAGGGCGAGAAGGTATCGCGGAAGTGATCGGAGAAAGAGAACGCGCCACCGAAGTTCGCGCCGACGCGCTCGCGATACACCGCGAGTGTCAGAGGGGTCCGGTGGTCCGCTGCGAGCGACGGGCCCTCTTCCGACCGGAAGACCTCGATCTCATCGTGCGTCGGCACTTCGCTTTCATAGGCGTAGTCGCGCTGGATCATGAAAGCGCGCACTCGATCTGCGCTCGGATCCTCGCCGAGTTCGCACCAGAGCCGCGCGTCTTCGAGCCGCTCCTCGAAGCTCGGTCGCAGGGCCTCCTCGGAGAAGTACTCCTGCTCGATCTTCAGGCGATCGAAGTGAACGGCGAGGGCCTTGCCTCCCGCGATGCCCCCGAGCGCGATCGCGGCGCAGAGGATGGCATGGAGCTGCGAGCGTCCACCGAGTGCCGCGCACGCGGCCCCCGCGCCGGCGCCGATCCCCCACGCGATCCATCCGATCTCGAAGTTCGCGAAGTGCGAGATGGCGGCCCAGACCAGCGCGCCCAGCAGCGCGGCGCCGGCAGCGGCGGGCAGCGCGAGCGCGACTCGGGAAGCCTGACCGGCAGAGATCAGTGCGTTATCGTAGGACTCGGGCTCGAGCTCGGGAGTCTGCGGATCCATCCTTTCACCTCGTCGAGGGATAGGTGTGCATTTCAAGCGCTCACCGAAGACGAGGCAAGAGCGGAACGGATGCTTGGTGCGCCGTGAGGAAAGCTCGTAGGCTGCGGTCGCCTCTTCGGCACCGCAGCTCAGCGCCATCATTCCCGCGATCTTCATGCACGACACTCCGCACCACCGAACTCAGGCGCTGGGGCTCCTGCTCGCGTTCGCCCTCTCGAGCTCTGCGCTGCTCGCGCAGCAAGCGCAGCCCCAAGCCGACTGGCCCGCCTGGCGCGGCACCGACGGCACCGGCTCTGCCCGCGAAGCCGACCCGCCGATCCGCTGGAGCGAGACGGAGAACATCGCGTGGAAGATCGCGCTGCCCGGGCACGGCAAGTCGACACCGATCGTCGTCGGCTCGCGGCTCTTCCTGCTCGCGGCGGAGCCCGGGGCCGAGGCGAGCGCGGAGGAGCTCGCCGCGCGGACGTTGTTCGAAGGGCAGCTCACCGAGGCGCCGAGCACGAAGCTGCGCTTCCACGTGCTCGCGTTCGATCGCACGAACGGGAAGCAACTCTGGCAGCGCACCGTCGCGGAGCGCCTACCCGTCGCCGGGATCCACGAGACGAACGGCTATGCATCGTTCTCGCCCGTCGCGGATGGAGAGCGCGTCTACGCGTCGTTCGGCAGCTACGGCGTCCATGCGCTCGATGCGCAGAGCGGCGAGGTGCTCTGGACGCACGAGCTCGGGCCGCAGCGCCTGCGCCGCGGTTGGGGCGAAGCGGGCTCGCCCGCGCTGCGCGGCGACACGTTGGTCGTCGTCGCGGATCAAGAGGCGAACTCTTACATCGTGGCGCTCGATGCGCGCAACGGAGAGGTGCGTTGGAAGCGCACGCGCGACGAGGTGAGCACCTGGACGACGCCGCTCGTCGTCGATGGCGGTGGTACCACCCAGGTGATCGTGAACGGCACGAACGCGGTGCGCAGCTATTCACTCGCGAGCGGCGAGGAGCTCTGGAGCTGCGGCGGCCAGACCGTGAACGCGATCCCGTCCGTGGTGAGCGATGGCGCGCTCGCGTTCGCGCTGAGCGGCTATCAGGGGCAAGCGGGAGCGGCGCTCCGGCTCGATCGGCGCGGGGACTTGAAGAGCCTGCCGGACGGCATCGCGTGGACCTTCGCGCGCGGCACGCCGTACGTGCCCTCGCCCCTCCTCGCCGAGGGCCGGCTCTACTTCCTCGCGGGGAACTCGGGGCTCCTCACCTGCCTCGACGCCAAGACGGGCGCCGTGCAGCTCGATCGCGAGCGCCTGGAGCTGGCCTCGGTCTATGCGTCGCCGCTCTTCGCCGGCGGCCGGCTCTACGTCGTTGGACGGGATGGCACGACGATCGTCCTTCGCCACGGCGAGAAGCTGGAAGTGCTGGCGGTGAACGCCCTCGCGGACGGCATCGACGCGAGCCCGGTGGCGATCGGGAAGACCCTCTACCTCCGCTCGGACCGGCAGCTCTACGCGCTCCGCGACGAGGGGCGCTGAGCTCCGCCGCTCCGAATTCTCTCTTCGGAGCGACCCGGTCCGCGGGCCACAATCAGGGGTTCGGAGGCGACCGGCGCGGCAAGCCGGCGGCCCTCTCTCAGCCCTGCTCTCCGCAATGCTCGATCAGATCCAGCGCCGGCGCACCTTCGCCATCATCTCGCATCCCGACGCGGGCAAGACCACGCTCACGGAGAAGCTCCTGCTCTACGGCGGCGCGCTCCAGCTCGCGGGCTCGGTCACCGCGCGCAAGAACCAGCGCGCCACCGCCTCGGACTGGATGGAGCTCGAGAAGCAGCGCGGCATCTCGGTGAGCTCGACGGTGCTCCAGTTCGAGTACCGCGATCACTGTATGAACCTGCTCGACACGCCGGGCCACAAGGACTTCTCGGAGGACACCTATCGCGTGCTCACCGCGGTCGACGCGGCGGTGATGGTGATCGACGCGGGTAAGGGCATCGAGAGCCAGACCTTGAAGCTCTTCGAAGTCTGCCGGAAGCGCGGCGTCCCGATCATCACCTTCATGAACAAGCTCGACCGCCCGGCGCGCGATCCGTTCGAGCTGCTGGACGAGCTCGAGCGCGTGCTCGGCATCCACGCGATCCCGGTCAACTGGCCGATGGGCAACGGGCCGGACTTCCGCGGGGTGATCGATCGGCGCGAGCAGCAAGTGCATCTCTTCGAGAAGACGCCGCGCGGTGCGTACCGCGCCGCGGTGAAGGTGCGCGGCGTGCACGACGACGGCTTGAAGGCCGAGCTCAGCGAAGCGCTGCACTCACATCTCGTCGGGGAGCTGGAGCTGCTCGATGGCGCGGGCGCCACCTACGATCGCGAGGCGATCTCACGCGGCGAGCTGACGCCGGTCTTCTTCGGCAGCGCGGTCAACAACTTCGGCATCGAGCTCCTGCTGAACGCGCTGGTCGAGTTCGCGCCTTCACCGCGCCCGCGCCCCGCGCACGGTCGCGTGATCGCGCCGACCGACCCCGGCTTCTCCGGCTTCATCTTCAAGATCCAGGCGAACATGGATCCGCGGCACCGCGATCGCCTGGTCTTCGTGCGGGTCTGCTCGGGCAAGTTCGAGCGCGACATGCTGGTCACGCACACGCGCACCGGCGAGCAGGTGCGCCTCTCCAGCTCGCACAAGATCTTCGGCCGCGATCGCGAGACGGTCGACGAGGCCTACCCGGGCGACATCATCGGCATCATCGGGCGACCGGAGTTCCGGATCGGCGACACGCTCGCGGAGGACGGCAAGATCGAGTTCGACACGATCCGCGCGTTCGCGCCCGAGTGCTTCGCCTACATCCACAATCCCCAGACCGCGCAGCACAAGCGCTTCTCGAAGGGCTTGGAGCAGCTCCTCCAGGAAGGCGTCGTGCACTCCTTCCTCGTCGACAACGCGCAGCAGCGCGTGACGCTGCTCGGCGCCGTCGGGCCGCTGCAGTTCGATGTCGTGCAGTTCCGCATGCAGTCCGAGTACGGCGCGGAGTCGCGCCTCGAGCGCGCGCCGTGGACGGTGCTGCGCTGGATCGAGAGCGGCACCTATGATCCCATCGCGCTCGCGACGGGGACGGCGCAAGCGACCGACTCCGAAGGCCGCAAGGTCCTGCTCTTCCACGACAACTGGGCGGTCGAGTACTTCCAGAGCCGCAACACCAAGGTGAAGCTCTCGGCGTTTCCGCCGGCCGTGGCGTGAGATCCGGCCGTGGCGCGAGCCACCGCCGCGCGAGCTACGCGAGCTGGCCCAGCGCCGACTCGAAGTCATTCCAGTGATCGAAGCTCACGGCTTCGGCGAGCTCATCCCCCGCGCCGTAGGAAGCACCCGTGAAACGCAGGAACGGCACACCGTGCGCCGCGGCGGCCTCGAGGTCGTGGATGCGGTCGCCGATCACGAGGGCTTTCCGCGTACCGAAGTGCGCGAGCGCGTGCGCGACCATGTCGGTCTTGCTGCGGATGCCCGGCGTCGAGAGGCAGAGCGGGAGGTCGATGCGGGAGCCCAGGCCGGTCGAGCGCAGGACCGCCTGGAGGTAGAAGTCCTGGCAGTTGGAGGCGATGGCGAGCCGGATGCCGCGCGCGCGCGCCGCGTCGAGGGCGGCGAGAGCGCCGGGGAAGAGGATGCCCTCGCCGAGCTCGCTGCGGAGGAGCGCGGACTCCTCCTCGTGCAGCCAGAGGGTCAGGCGCTCGCGCTCCGCCTCGTCCGCATCCGGCGCGAGGCCGGCAATGAGCTCGCGCCAGGGCAGGCCGAGGAGCCGGTCGGTGAAGGCGTGCGGGACGGGCTCGAACGCGTTTCCGCGCGCTTCGGCCAGTCGCCGCAGTACGCGGGTGGCGGCGCGGTGGAAGAGCTGCGAGGAGCAGACGAGGGTGCCGTCGAGATCGAGGATCAGCGCCTCGAGCTTCGGCTGGGGCTTCGTCTGCGACGATCGGTCACGGGGCATGGCTTCCATGCTACGCAGGAACGACTACACTTCCACGCCCCATGAGCCGGTTCGCGCGTATCCTGCCCTTCTTCTGGCGCTATCGCGCGCGCATGGGCGCCGGCTTGGCGCTCGTCGGGCTGGTCTCGATCGCCGAGCTCTGGATCCCGCTCCTCTTGAAGGAAGCGATCGACCATCCGCACGACTTGGCGCGCGTGCGCGATCTGGTGCTGCTGGTGCTGGCGCTCGGGCTGGGCTCCGGTGTCCTGCGCTTCCTGCAGCGGTGGTATCTGGTCGGGGCCTCGCGCTACGCCGAGCGCGATCTGAAGGAAGCGCTCTTCGAGAAGCTCACGCGCCTCGACCCGCCCTTCTTCCACCAGAACCGCTCGGGTGACCTGCTCTCACGCGCGACCTCGGACGTCGAGGCGCTGCGCATGTTCTTGGGCCCCGGCGTCATGTACATCGCGAAGCCGATCGTCGCGGTGCCGATCGCGATCGCGCTGCTGCTGCGCGAGGCGCCGTGGTGGGTCGTGCTCGTGGTCGGGATCCCGCTGCTGCTGATCGCCGTGGTGATGCGGCGGCTCTCGCCGCGCTTGGAGCAGGACTCGCTCGCAGTGCAGGAGAGCCTGGGCGCCCTCTCCGACAAGGCCCAGGAGAACTTCTCCGGCCAGCGCGTCGTGAAAGCCTTCGGCCGCGAGGAAGCCGAGTGTGCCGCGTGGAGCGGGCTCAGCGAGACCTACCTCGAGAGGAACTTGGCGCTCGCGCGCTCGCGCGCTCGCTTGGGAACCTTGCTCTCGTCCTCGCGCGACTTGGCCGCGATCCTGATCCTCGCCGTGGGCGGCATGGCGATGCTCGGCGCGGACTTCAGCGCCGGCGACTACTTCCTCTTCACGAGCTACGTGGGCCAGCTCTACTGGCCGCTCATCGCGATCGGCTGGTGGCTAGGCATGTACCACCGGGCCGGAGCCGCCGCGAAGCGCTTGGACGCGATCTTCGACGCGGTGCCCGCGGTGCAGTGGCCCGCGCAGGGCCAAGAGCCCGCGCATCCGCGCGGCGAGATCGAGGTGCGCCAGCTCTCGTTCGGCTACACGCCCGAGCGGCCTGTGCTGCACGAGCTCTCGTTCCACGTGCCGGCCGGCACGACGCTCGGCCTGGTCGGGCGCACGGGCAGCGGGAAGAGCACCCTGCTACATCTCCTGGCGCACCTCTATCCCCTGCCGCGCGGAACGGTCGCGATCGACGGCGTCGATCTGCTCGACTGGAGTCGAGCGGGGCTCCGGCGCCTCTTCGGCTTCGTGCCGCAGGACGGCTTCCTCTTCGCCGAGACGATCCGCGAGAACCTCTCCTACGGCCGCAGCGAAGCCCCGTCGCTGGAGGAGATCGTGCGCACCGCCGAGCTCGCGCAGCTCGCCGGGGAGATCCGCGGCTTCCCGAAGGGCTACGAGACGCTCGTCGGCGAGCGCGGGATCACGCTCTCCGGCGGCCAGCGCCAGCGCGCGTGCATCGCGCGAGCGCTCTTGCACGATCCGAAGATCCTGGTCTTCGACGACAGCCTCTCCGCCGTCGACACCTCGACGGAGGCGGCGCTGCTCGCGACGCTGCGCGAGGTCGCGCGCGGCAAGACCACGATCATCGTCGCGCACCGCCTCTCCAGCGTGATGGAGGCCGATCAGATCCTGGTCCTCGACGAGGGCCGGATCGTCGAGCGCGGCAAGCACGCGGAGCTCCTAGCTACCGGCGGCTGGTACGCGAAGACCTGGAACCGCCAACGCCTCGAAGGCGAGCTGGAGTCGCTGTGAGCTCCGCCCACGACGAAGACGCGCTGGGCCGCATCGACCGCGCGCTGCTGCGGCGCTTGCTCGCGTACGCGACGCCGCATCGGAGGCTCTTCGCGACCTCCGTGGTCGTGCTCTTCCTCGGCTTCGGCGTGGAGCTCATCGGGCCGACGATCGTGCAGCTCGCGATCGACGGCCCCATCGCGGGCTACCTCG
The DNA here is from genome assembly GCA_016719295.1 of Planctomycetota bacterium. Lineage (GTDB taxonomy): Bacteria > Planctomycetota > UBA1135 > UBA1135 > JADKAF01 > JADKAF01. The sequence goes on along the minus strand of JADKAF010000001.1, from coordinate 6,720,154 downwards.
CGGGGACGCTCGACTTCGTCGATGCTCGAGCGGGACTCCTGCTCTGGATCGGCACCTACCTCGTGGCCCTCGTGCTGATCGCCTGGGTGCGGTACGGCGAGGTGACCTTGATGGCCGCGACCGGCCAAGCGGTCGTGCTCGACATCCGCCGCGCGCTCTTCCGGCACCTGCAGGCGCTGTCCCCGTCGTTCTACGACAAGAACCCCGTCGGGCGCCTCGTCACGCGGGTGACGGGCGACGTCGAGGCGCTGAACGAGCTCTTCACCTCCGGCGTCGTGATCCTGATCCGCGACGTGGTGAAGATCCTCGGCGTCGTCGCGTTCCTCTTCTGGATCCACGCGGGGCTGGCGCTGATCGTCTGCGTGTTCGTGCCGCCGCTGATCGGCCTCTCGCTCGCGTTCCGCAACCAAGCTCGTAGCTCGCACCATCTCGTGCGCGGCAAGAACGCGCTGCTGAACGGCTACACCACCGAAGCCGTGATGGGCATGCGGGTGATCCAGCTCTTCGGCCAGGAGGGCAAGGCGCGGTCGAAGTTCGCAAAGCTGACCGACGACTATCTGCGCGCCAATCTCCGCACCATCTTCTGGTTCGCGCTCTTCTATCCGCTGGTCGAGTTCGTGCTCTACGCGATGGAGGGCACGGTGATCTGGCGCGCCGCGCACGCGATCTCGCTCGACACGCTCACGCCGGGGCGGCTCCTGCAGTTCTGGCTCATCGTCGAAGTGATGGCCGGCCCGATCCGCGAGCTCGGCGAGAAATACAACGTGCTGCAGGCGGCGATGGCCTCCTCGGAGCGCATCTTCCGCGTGCTCGACACGCCGAGCGAAGTGCGCCCACCCGCGGAGCCGCGCTCGCCGCGCGTTGCGAAGCGAGGCGCGATCCGCTTCGAGCAGGTGGGCTTCTCCTACGACGGCGTGACGCCGGTGCTGCGCGGGATCGACTTCGCCGCCGCCCCCGGCGAGAGGATCGCGCTCGTGGGCGCCACCGGCGCCGGCAAGTCGACCGTGATCTCGCTGCTCGCGCGCTTCTACGACGCGCAGAGCGGGCGCATCACCGTCGACGGCCAGGACGTCCGAGACTACGACCCGCGCGAGCTGCGAGCGCGCATCGCGGTGGTCCCGCAGGACGTCTTCCTCTTCGCCGGCACGATCGAGGAGAACATCTCCCTCGGCCGCGAGGGCATCGATCACGCGCGCGTCGTGCGCGCGGCCGAGGCCGTGCTCGCCTCGCGCTTCATCGAGCGCTTGCCCGGCGGCTACTCGGCCCCCGTCGCCGAGCGCGGCGCCACCTTCTCCACCGGTCAGCGCCAGCTCCTCGCGTTCGCCCGCGCCTTGGCCGGCGATCCCGACCTCATCGTCCTCGACGAGGCGACCGCGCACATCGACACCGAGACCGAGGACTGGATCCAGGAGGGCCTGAAGCACCTCCTCGAGGGACGCACCGCCGTCGTGATCGCGCACCGCCTCTCCACGATCACCTCCTCGGATCGCATCCTGGTCTTCCACCACGGCGAGATCCGCGAGATCGGCACGCACGCCGAGCTGCTCGCCAAGAACGGCATCTACGCGCGGCTCTATCGCCTGCAGTTCGCCTGACCCGCACTCCGGGCGATCAAATAGGGGTCAGACCCCTTTTTGATCGGCGGAGTCGATGCGGATGTCGTTGGGACCGGGTTCGAGCGTGACCTCCTGCCGCCACGGCTCCTCTGCGTGATGCAGCACGGCTCGTCCCGGCTCGAAGAGCTCGCAGGAGAAGACGCGTCCATGGCGATGCGTCGAGGAGGCGAGCTCGCGGACTTGCCCACGCCGATCGACGAACAACCACGTGGGAGCGACGCCATTGATCCGGAGGCCTGCGAGCCACCGTTCCGGCTCGCGGAGCGTATCGAGATCCACGCGGACACGAGCGCCCTCGCGCTGCGGTAGCTCCAGCGCGATCGCCTGCCCTGGAGCAGGATCGATCTCCCGCAGGACGTCGAGCCAGCGCTGCGAAGACGAGCAGGCGTGCATCCGATCGTTCAGGGGATCGAGCCGCACGGAGAGGCGCGACGAGGTCGGAAAGACCCAGAAGGGCTCTCCGCCCGCGAAGCGCAGTAGTCCGTGAGCTTCGCGCAAGGAGACCGAGCCGTCTCTCATCGCATAGCGCACATCGACTTCGAGGGTGAGTGCAGAGCTGCGCAGATCGACGCGCGTCAGGCGCTCCTGCGGGAGCGGCTCGAAGCGCAGGATCTCCGCCGGAGCCGGGTCGAGCGAGACGGTCTCGTCGACGTAGGTCCAAGGCCTGCGCGCATAGAAGAAGCGCAGCGCGCGGCGGCTCGTCCAGAGCTCCTGCCGTTCGCCGCGTCCGATCCAGACTCCTTCGCCCTCCTGCGCGTCCCGAACCGCCCACGTGCCCGCATCCTCGACATGCGTCTTCTCGGTCTCGGCGATCTCCCAGCGCACGCGCTCCCAGGGCAATGCCCACGTCGCCAGACCGTCCTTACCTCGCTGGGCTCGCTCCGGCTCCAGGGGAGCGAAGGGTGGCTCGCCCGAGGAGAGCTCCAAGGTCGGCGCAACATGCGCGAAGGAGCGGGGTGCGGCGCGACGCATTCCGGCGCAGCGGAAACGACCATCTTCGGCGCTCCCGACGACAACCGCCTCGAAGCCGTGCGTCAGCGCCTCCTCGAGCGCTGCGGCATCGAAACTGGACCTCGGTGCGTAGCCGAAGATGCCGAGGATGGACTCGCACTCCTGCGCGATGCCTCCGAGGCGCGTCAGCGTCGAAGCTTCCCCCTCGCTCGCATCCAATCCGATCGCGATGCGCCCCGGAGCATGGCCGTCGCGAGTGACGCAGCGCCCTTCGACGACATGCAGGGGTCGATCGAGCACGAGCTGCACGCGCTGGCCCTTGGTCACGACCTGGATCTGGCTCAGGCCATGCGCGGGATGCCACGCGGCGACTCGCTCCGGTATCAGAGGGTGCCACCGCGGATGCCGCACGCAGCTGCCGCTCTCGTAAGTGTAGTCGATGCTCCAGCTCAGCTCGTTGTCGTAGCGTTCCTCGAGGTAGACCTCCGCATGCGCACACGGAGCGCCGTCCGCGGTCACGACCTCGATCTCGAACGGGCGCCATCCCTCGGAACTCTGGTCCTCGGTGCGAGTCTTCTCGTGCGCGCAGGCACCAAGAGCGATGGCGCCGAGGAAAGCAGCGCTCCATCGAAGCGCTCGGGAGAAGGTGCGGGCTCGGAGAAGCATGGCAGGTGGGACGTTCACCAACGCGAGACCCAAGAGAGCCTCCATCGCTCGCAGCGGGCGCGGAGCGAAGGAGCGCTGCGGGCTCGGAGGCACGTCGGAACGAGTGGGGATGGCGACGATATCATCCACGGAGCCCCTCGAGGCCGAGCCTCGAGAGAAGCGCCACGAGTGGCCCCTACGGCAGAAGGGGCAATGCGCTCGGGGGAGCCATGGGTTTCGATCGGGGCTCTCCACGATCGAGAGCTTGCCATGACTCCTCCGCGGTCCCTCCGAACGTCTGCGCTGCTGAGACTCGCCCTCGCGGCGACGGCCCTCTCGGGAACACCCAGCGGCGCGCGAGCGCAGAGCCTCGTCGCGCTCGTCGCCGATCCCATGCGCTGCCGGAGCGCGCTCGTCGAGGTCGACTCGAGCGGTCACCTCCTGCGGCGGTCGGAGCTGCGCCACGCTCCCGCGCTCGACCCGCGCGGCGAAGGCGGGCTGCACTTCGAGCTCCGGAGCGATCGGACGAGCGGCGAGTTCTGGGTATCGACGCGCGAGGATCTGCTCCAGCGCTGCGACGGCGAGGGTCGCCTCCTCGACGACTGCTCGGTCAGTTCGGGTCAGCCGCGCTGCGCCGCGGCGAGCTGGGTGCTGCTGCTCCCGGCCTTGCAGGGCTCGCTCGGGCGCGGCTATTCCGGCTCGTTCCTCGTCACCGCGCCGCCGTCCGAGCCTCCGCCGCAGCTCCCGTTCCGCGGGCTCGCCTTCGATCCGACGCGCGAGGAGCTGCTCTGCGGCGATACGCGGGGCCAAGTCTTCGCCGTCGATCTCAGCGGGGCTCCTCGGCGCCGCTTCCAATGCCGTTGCAGACCGGCGAGGTGCTCCTCGACCTCACGCTGCGCCCTCCTGCGGCGGAGGAGCTCGGCGCGTCGTGCGGCCTCTGGTGCTTCCCGCGTTTGCGAGCCCTCGGCGGCGTCCCCGCGCGCGACAACACGAGCTTTCGCTTGCTGCTCGAAGGGCTCGATCCGCAGGCGAGCATAGTGTTCCTCATCGGCGCACCCGGCGCCTCGCCCCCGATCGCCGTGCTCTGCGCTCCGCTGCAGCTCGATCTATCTCAGCCCTGGGCGCTGCTGGGTCCCCACGCAGCGACGAGCGGCTCCATCCCTGTCGATCAACCGGGGTCAGACCCCTCTCTGATCGACATCGATCAGAGAGGGGTCTGACCCCGGTTGATCGACGGTCAGTCGATGACGAGGAAGCTCGGGTTCGAGGTGTTGCCGCGATCGAAGGCGCCGGCGAAGCCGACGCTCTGCACGCTGATCTGCACCGGCGTGAAGACCTCGAGCGGGATCTGGATCGGCACGCTCAGGTTGGGTGCCCAGTTCAGCATCACGTAGGGGCCGAAGAGGTTCGGGAAGAGCGGGCCGTAGTTGAAGAGCGGCAGCTCGAACGCCGGACCGACGCCCAGGATCAGCACGACCGTGTGGATCGACGGCAGCGCCGCCGAGAAGAGCGTCACGGTCTGGCCCGGCGACGGGTCTCCGAAGACGGCGAAGAGCAGGTTGTCGTGCTCGAAGGCGCCCATGTCGACGCGGATCGCCGTGTCGAGATCGCCGTCGAGATAGCGCGGGAACCCGTTGGCATCGAGCCCGCTCCCCAAGTCCGCGGGGTCACCGGCATCGACGCACGAGGAGTACGGCGAGATGCGGAGGTCGCCTTGCGCGGGGAGCGCGAAGAGCGGATCGACGTTCCGATTGCCGACGCCACCGCTGATGCCCGAGCCGTTGCTGTAGCGAATCTGACCTGCGCTGAAGCCGTTGAAGCCCGCGTTGGAGTTGCCGTACGAGATCGTGCTCGCGACCTGGCCGCTGAAGGCCGCCAGGCGCTCGATGCCGAAGCCCCGAATCGCAGCCACCGTGCAGCGCCGCAGCGCGAAGCTCCCCGCGTTGAGGCGGATCCCGAAGCTGCCGCAGTCCCAGGCGACGAGATCCTCGGCCACACCCGCCGCTTCCAGCGCGAATCCGCCCCAGTTGCCGTGCTCCACGCGGGTGCGCCGCAAGGCGACGTTGGGCGAGACGCACGAGATCGCGGGCGTGAAGCCGACGCCGGTGAAGCGCACCAGGAGCTGATCGACGAAGCCGCTCGAGCCGGCGCGGAACGCGATGCCGTACCACTGGTCGGGACCGCCCGAGCTCGGACCGTTGTTGTTGGTATCTCCGCCGTACTGGTCGTCGGCGTACGCGGTGCAGGTCACCGGCCCCACGACGTTGAGCTGTCCGTCGACGTGGATCGCGTGCGCGCTCGCCGGCTTCAGCACGACGCCGGAGAGCAAGCTCAGGACGCCGGTCGGTCGCACGATGAGGTTGGCGTTGTAGACCAGCGCGCCATTCAGACAGTTCGCCGCCGCAATCGTCACCGCTTGGTCGCAGGTCGGATCGTCGACGCGGTGGAAGCTCCCGCCGGGGCAACCCGACGCCGTGTTGTCGCGGAATCCCGGCAAGGCCTCGAGCGAGCCGCCGAAGATCGCCGGCCGACCGCGGACATCGGTGAAGCTGCAGCGCTCGACGATCGGCCGAGATTCGGGGTCCAAGCCGATGCCGCCCCAGTTGTTCAGCTCGAAGCGCGAGTCCTGGACCCGCAGGTCGGCGTCATCGAGCGCGATCGCCGCGTAGAACCCCGCTCCCGTGCAGCGCACGACGAGATGCTCGAGCACGCTCGCGTCCGAGCCGCCGTTGCAGACCAGGCCGTACCACTGATCGGGCCCAGCCGCGGTCGCGTTCCCGTTGTTGTTCGTGTCGCCGCCGTAGGTGTCGTCGTGGAACGAGGTCAGCACGACCGGCTGCGCCGAGGCCCCCCGCACGAGCAGCGTGCCATCGACGCCGAACCACTGCGGCGCGAGCGGCTTCATCACCACGCCCTGACCGAGCGTCAGCGTCGAGCCGGCGGGCACCTGGAGATTCGTGTTGTAGACGAGCGCACCGCCGACGCAGTTGCTCGCGACGATCGAAGTCGAGCCGTTCACGACGGCATCGTCGATGCGCAGGAAGTTGCCCCCTGGATTGCCTGTCGCCGTGCAGCTCGTGAAGCCCGGCACCGCGTCGATGTCCGCGCCGAAGATCGCCGGGCGATTGCGGACGTCGGTGAACGTGCAGCGCGCGACCAGCGGGCGCGCCGCAGCGTCGAGACCGAGTCCGCCCCAATTGCACGTGGTGAACACGCAATCGCGCAGGGTCGCATGAGCGCCGTTCAGCGTCATTCCCGCCCAGAAGCCCGCCCCGGTGCAGCGCACGTGCAAATGATCGAGGACGCTCGCGCTGGCGTTCGGCGACAGCGAGACGCCGTACCACTGATCGGGCCCGGCCGCGGTGGCGCTGCCGTTCCCGTTCGTGTCCCCGCCGAACGCATCGTCGTGGATCGAGGTGAATACCACCGGGCTCGCCGCGGTGCCTTGCACGCGCAGCGTGCCATCGACGGTGAGGAACTGCGGCGCGAGCGGCTTGATCACGACGCCCGGACCGAGCGTCAGGGTCGCGCCCACCGGGACGGAGAGATTCGTGTTGTAGACGAGGGCGCCACCGACGCAGTTGCTCGCGACGATCGAGATCGACCCGTTCACGACGGGAGCATCGACGCGCAGGAAGTTGCCGCCGGGATTGCTCGTGACCGTGCAATTGGTGAAGCCCGGCACGGCGTCGATGTCGGCACCGTAGATCGCGGGCCGGTTACGCACGTCGCTGAAGCTGCAACGAGTGACCAGCGGGCGCGACGACGCGTCGAGCGCCAGCGCCCCCCAGTTGTTGGTCAGGAAGCTGCAATCGCGCAGCGCCACGTTGCCGGCGCCGAGGCTGATGCCGGCCCAGAAGCTCGCTCCGGTGTAGCGCACGGAGGCGAAGTCGAAGGCGGAGCCACTCGCCGTCGCCGCGAGAGAGATGCCGTACCACTGGTCGGGACCCGGCGCCGTCGCGTTGCCGTTGCCGTTCGTGTCGCCGCCAGCCGCATCGTCGTGGATCGACGTGAAGATCACCGGGCTGCCGGCCGTGCCGTTCACGTCGAGGGTGCCGTCGACGGTGAAGAGGTTGGATTGGAACTTGAGGATGGCTCCAGCCTGGATGGTCAACGTCTGGCCGGTCGGCACGGAGAGGTTCCCCGTGACGTGGTAGACCACGCCGGAGAGGAGCGGGCCGCCGGCGCCATCGCGGAGGGAGCCGGAGAGCGGGGTCTGGGCTGCGGCCGCGGAGACCAGCAGGAGGCCCGGGAGGAACGAGGAGGAACGGAGCATGAGAGCCTCGAAGTGCGGAGATGCTCCTCCCTTGCCCGCTCGACCGCCGCTCTGACGGGCAGCGCCGTATTCCCGCCGACTCGCGGCGTGCCCCGCCGCACTTCGCCCGGACCGCGGCGGCCCGAGGTATGCTGATCCGCCCCACTCGGCTCCTCGCTCATGCTCCGTCCCGCGACCCTCCTTCTCGGCGCGACCGCGCTCCTCGTCTGTGATCGCGCGCTCTCGGCGCAGGAGCGCCTGGAACGCTACGTCGAGCGCTATGGTGATCGCGCGCTCGCGGAGGTCCGCGCGATCGACGGCCTCTGGCCGGGCGAACGAATGCGCAAAGTGGACGAAGCGAGCTTCCGCGCCACGTGGAGCGCGCGGCGCGGTCCCGAGCAGGAGCTGGAGCGCGACGCGGAGCTGTTCCTGCGCTTGCAAGCCCTGGAGTACGGCATCGGCGGGCGCGCGAGCACGCGCGAAGCATTGGAGCACCTGCGTCCTGTCCCGCGCTCCGGGCCGCGCGCCTACGCTCCGCTGGGCCCCGCGCCAGAGGCGCTGCTCCTCGAGACCGAGCCGAACGAGGCTCCGAGCCTCGCGAATCCGCTCACCTGCGGCGACGTGATGCAGGGCGCGTTGGTCGGCATCCACGACCTCGACGTGTTTCGGATCGACACCGCGACGCCGCTGCGCTTCCTCGCGCGCGTCGACCCCGACCCCGCGAGCCCGCAGCCGCTCTCCGACCCAACGCTCGAGCTCCTCGATGCGGCCGGACGAACGCTCGCGTTCAACGACGACACGAACGGTCTGTATCCGGAGCTCGATCTGCTGCTGCCGAGCGGCTCCTGGTACTTCCGCGTCTCCTCGGCGTCCTTCGCGCTGAACGGCGGCTACCTCTTCTCGCCGGGCTGCCTCGCTCCGCCGGTCCTGCGCGCGACGAGCGCGCTGCCGCTGAACCTGGCCGCGGGCGAGCGCGCCGCGGTGATCGTGGAGGTCGTGCAGAGCGACGCGCTGCGCATCGCCGCGACCCCGCTCTCCGCGAGCGAGCTCGAGCTCGAGCTCCTCGGTCCCGACGGGCGGCAGCTCCTCGCCTCGAGCCGCATCGGCGCGACGAGCGGGGAGGCCGCGATCCGCACCGCGCTCCCCGCGGGCATCTACTTCGCGCGCGTGCGCGAGCGCAGCGATCTCCCCGCCGCGCTGCAGCTCACCCTCGCGCCGAGCGGCACGGGGATCCCTTCGCGGAGCTGCCCGAGCGGCACGCTGCGCGTCGATGTCGGCGGCGAGCAGAACTCCGCGTTCCTCTGGCAGCCGACCGGGATCGAGTACGGAACGCTCTCGGCGAAGGACGCGGGCTGGCCGCACCGCACGCGGATCCTGCTCGACGATGCGGAAGGGCGCCCGCTGCGCGGCTTGGAGCTCGCGGCCGAAGAGATCGGCGAGACCGCCGCCGCGATCGGCGCCGACACCTTCGTCGTGCTCGCGGCCCTCAACGCCGGATTGCCCGACGTGAGCTGGCGCGATCTCCCGAGCGCGCAGCGTTGGTCGCGTCCGCAGCCCAGCGCGGGGAGCTACGCCGGCCCCACCGATCTCCAGGTCTCGGTGACGCAGGGCTTCGTCTTCGTCGACGAGCACCTCGATGCGAGCGGCCGGCTCACGGCTCGGCTCGTCACCGACTTCGACGTGAGCGCGGGCGGCTGGGATCTCGCGCTCTTCGTCGACCGCTGCTTCGTCGAGGCGGACGGCCCGCTCGGGCGGCAGAGCTACGCTCCCATCGCCGCGCGATGGATCCCCGGGACGAACGCGGGCTGGGCGGCGAGCGTGCTGCTCGGCGGAGCGGCCGAGCTCGCGGCCGACGACGATCTCTACCTCGCCGCGAACCTCGCCGACAGCGCGCGGGACGCGTGCGAGCTCTGCGCGCTCGAGCTCGACTTCGATCTGGCGACGCTCGGGGGGACGGGCTCACAGCTCAGCGCCCTGCGTTTCTTCGCCGAGTGGTACTTCGCCGGCAACGCGACGAGCAGCGGCGCGAGCGCGCCGCCGAGCTTCGACGATTCCTCCGAGGAAGCGAACGTGTTCGCGCGCCGCGTCGAGATCCGGCGCCACACCGGCGGGACCTGGGATGCCCTCGGCGACGTGATGCCGTTCGAGGATCGCGTCGACCTGACGCTCGGCTGCGCACCGATCCCGCAGTCCGCCGCGAGCGCCGAGGACGAAGCGCGCGCGACGCTCGATCCCACCAGCCCGGCGCACGGCTTCGCCTTCGAGGCCACCAACGAGATCGCGATCACCGCGCTCGCCGCGCCGCGCTCGCCGGCCCCGTGGCGCGGCAGCGCGACCTCGGCGCTCTGGCGCGCGCCCTCGGCGCAGCATCCCGGTCCGATCCGCAAGGCGATCGCGGGGCCGCTGCCTCCCGGCAGCGTCGGACCGCAGAGCCAGATCGTCCTGCGCTTGCGCTGGGAGGCCTGCTGGGACGACGCGATCTGGGACGTGCACCATTACTACGATGTCGCGCGGCTCGAGCTCGACCTCGGCCCGAGCAACGCCGTGCGCACCGCGAAGGACCTGCAACTCGGTCCGGACGCGGCGCGCTTCACAGGCGCCAGCGGCGTGATCTACCAGGGCACCGCGGCGAGCGACCTCGCCGCCGACGACGGGATCTACTCGCGCGCGCGCCGCGAGGACTACGCTTCCGCGCTGCACGGCGCGAGCGCGGAGCATTGGGACCTGCTCGAGTTCGATGTGACCTCCTTGCTCGGGCCCGGTAGCGGCGCGTCGATCCTGGGGCTCCGCGCGGAGATCGAGCTCTATCGCAACGGCTCGGGAGCCGCGCCGACGCCGAGCAACGCGGGCGGCTCGGAAGAGCTGCTGCTGCGCTCCGATCTCGCGCTCGAGCTCTTCGATCACGGCACGCAGACCTGGATCGCGCTCGACGGCACGCCCGTGCTGCAGGGCTACCCCTTCGCGCCGAACTGCTCTCCGATCGGCACCGCGGATCCCGAGCTCCTCGCGTTCGACCTCGGGAGCGGGCGCTCGCTGGGGAACGACGACGACAGCGGCGGCGGCCTCGACGCCCGCCTGCCACTCGCGGTCGGAGGCTCCCCCGCCGGGCGCTCCCGCACGCTCCTGGTCGCGGCCCTCTCCCCGCGAGCGGGCACGAACGACACCGGGCGCGTGGGCGTCGCCTTGCAGGCCCCCTTCGGCTACGCGGGCAGCGCTCCCGGCGAGCTCGTACTGGGTACGCCGCTCACCGCGAGCGTGCGGGGCCCGGACGGCTGGCTCGCGTTCGGCTGGCATTCGTACCTGCCGCACCTGCCGAGCCCGATCGCGCTGCCCGCGCCGGTGCAGGGCCTGCTGGTGCTCGATCCCGCGGGATTCTTCCTGGCGCTGCCCAACGCGCAGGTCCTCGTCGGCGGGCGAGCCGTCGGCTCTCTCCCGACGCCCGCGGATCCCTTCCTGGCCGGCGCGCAGATCTTCGGCCAGGGCCTGCTCTTCGATCCCGCGACGGTGACCATCCACCTCGTGAACGAGGACCGCGTCACCCTCGTGCTCTGAGCGCGACGCTCCGCGACGACCAGCCCCTCCGTCGCCCGCGATCCCGCTCGCGCGTTCCCAGCCGGACGGCGAGCGGCTAGCATCTTGGCCTTTTTCCGCCGCCGCACGCCTCCACTCTGCCCATGCTGCCCCCGCGCAAGACCCGCGAGATCCGCATCGGTCCCCTGAAGATCGGGGGCTCGAACCGCATCGCCGTACAGTCGATGTGCGCGACGCGCACGCAGGACCTCGAGGCCACCACCGCCCAGGTGCGCGCCCTCGTCGCCGCCGGCGCGGACGTGGTGCGCATCGCGATCGACAACAACGCCGACGCCGAGGCGCTGATCGAGATCCGCCGCCGCTGCCCGGACGCGGTGCTCTCGGTCGACCTGCAGGAGAACTACCGCCTCGCCGAGCGGGTCGCGCCCTTCGTCAACAAGATGCGCTACAACCCGGGCCACCTGCACCACCACGAGCGCGAGAAGAGCGTCGAGGAGAAGGTGGCCTTCCTCGCCGGCATCGCGACACAGCACGGCTTGGCGCTGCGCGTCGGCGTGAACTGCGGCAGCGTCGCTCCGGCGTTCCTCGAAGCGCATCCGGGCGATCAGCTCGGCGCGATGGTCGCCAGCGCCATCGCGCACTGCGAGATCCTCGACCGGCTCGGCTTCCGCGACTACTGCGTCTCGCTGAAGGACAGCGATCCGCAGAAGGTGATCGAAGGCAACACGCGCTTCGCCGCCCTGCGCCCCGACGTGCCGATCCACCTCGGCGTCACCGAAGCGGGCCTCCCGCCCGACGGCATCATCAAGACCCGCATCGCCTTCGAGCAGCTGCTCGCGCGCGGCATCGGCGACACGCTCCGCGTCTCGCTCACCGTGCCGAACCCGCGCAAGCACGAGGAGATCGAGGTCGGTCGCGCGATCATCGAAGACGTCGCCGCCGGGCGCTTCCGCTCCGTGCCGCCGAACTTCGGCAAGGGCCTGAACATCATCTCCTGCCCCTCCTGCTCGCGCGTCGAGAACGAAGCGTTCGTCGAGCTCGCGCAGCAGGTGAAGGAGCTCACGCGCTACGCCGCCGAGAAGAAGCTCACCATCGCCGTGATGGGTTGCCGTGTGAACGGCCCCGGCGAGACCGATGACGCCGATCTCGGCCTCTGGTGCGGCCCGAAGACCGTGAACCTGAAGCGCAAAGACGAATCGCTCGGTTCCTTCCCCTACGACCAAGTCCTCGACCATCTGAAGGCCGAGCTCGACCGCCTCATCGCGGCGCAGAGCTGAAAGCTCATCGCTGCGCGAAGCCGGGGGCTCATCGCCTCGCGCATCCAACGGAGCCGCATCGTTAGCGGCACAAAGCTTCCATGCAAGAGATCCGCAACGTCGCCATCATCGCCCACGTCGACCATGGCAAGACCACGCTCGTGGACGCGCTGTTCAAGACCGCAGGGACGTTCCGCAGCAATCAGAAGGTCGCCGAGTGCGCGATGGACAGCAACTCCATCGAGCGCGAGCGCGGCATCACGATCCTCGCCAAGAACACCTCGGTGATGTGGCGCGGGGTCCGCATCAACATCGTCGACACGCCCGGCCACGCCGACTTCGGCGGCGAGGTCGAGCGCACGCTGCTCATGGCCGACGGCGTGCTCCTGCTGGTGGACAGCTTCGAAGGCCCGATGCCGCAGACGCGCTTCGTGCTGCAGAAGGCCTTCCAGAACCACCTGAAACCCATCGTCGTCGTGAACAAGATGGACCGCCCGGACCGCCGTCCGGGCGAGGTCCTGAACGAGGTCTTCGACCTCTTCGTCGCCCTCGAGGCCGACGACCAAGCGCTCGACTTCCCGGTGGTCTACGCCTCGGGTCGCGAAGGCAAGGCCGGCCTCACGCCGGACAACCTCAGCGACGATCTCGTGCCGTTGATGGACGCGATCCTGCAGCACATCCCGGCCCCCAAGGACGACCCGAAGGGCCCGACGCTCTTCCAGGTCGCGACGCTCGACTACGACGAGTTCGTCGGACGCATCGGCATCGGCCGCGTGCGCTCGGGCTATCTGCGCGTCGGCGACAAGCTGATGCACCGCCGCCAAGATGGTCGCCAGAGCAACGCCACCGTGCGCCAGCTCTTTACCTTCGAGGACTTGAAGCGCGTGCCGACGAACGAGGTCCAAGCCGGCGGTATCGCCGCGATCTCGGGCTTCGACGACATCAACATCGGCGACGGCCTCGGCGACCCGACGACCACCTGGTCGCTGCCGCCGATCCTGATCGACGAGCCGACGATCTCGATGATCTTCGGCGTGAACGACGGGCCGCTCGCCGGCCGCGAGGGCAAGTACGTCACCTCGCGCCAGATCCAGGGACGCATCGACAAGGCCGCCCTCGCCGACGCAGCGCTGCGCGTCGAGCAGACCGAGAAGAGCGATCAATACCGCGTCTCGGGCCGCGGCCTGCTCCACCTCGGCATCCTGATCGAGAACATGCGCCGCGAGGGCTTCGAGTTCGTCGTCGGCAAGCCGCGCGTGATCCTGAAGGAGATCGACGGCGTCCGCTGCGAGCCGATCGAGACGGCCATCGTCGAGACGCCGGACTTCGCCGTGGGCCGCGTGATCGAGTTCCTCGGTCGCCGCCGCGGCGAGATGGTCGAGATGCGCACCAAGGGCTCCATGCAGGAGCTCGAGTTCAAGATCCCCTCGCGCGGTCTGATCGGCGCGCGCACCGCACTCCTCTCGCTCTCGCAGGGCGAGGCGATCCTGCACCACGTCTTCCGTTCCTACGAGCCCGACCGCGGCTCCTTCTCGCGCCGCCAGAACGGCGTCCTCGTCGCCTCCGAGCCCGGCCAGGTCACCACCTACGCGCTGGAGGGCCTCTCCGATCGAGGCACCTTCTTCATCCAGCCCGGCGATCCGGTCTACACGGGCATGATCGCCGGCGAGAACTGCAAGGACGGCGACCTCGTCGTCAACGTCTGCCGTCTGAAGAAGCTGACCAACGTCCGCTCGGCGACCAAGGAAGCCACCGTCCGCCTCGCCGCCGCTCGCCTGATGGGCGTCGAGGAAGCCCTCGAGTACATCGAGGACGACGAGATGGTCGAGATCACGCCGAGCTCGGTGCGGCTCAGGAAGCGCTTGCTCGACGAGAAGGCGCGGAAGCGCGAGCGCGATCAGGTCGAAGCGGCGCGCTGAGCGCGCTGCGCGCGCGGCGCATCTAGCCGGAGCTCTGCGCCCCTCGCGCTTGGGGCCAGAGCAGCCCGAGCGCGAGCCCGCTCGTGAGCGCGAGGAGCGCGAGCTGGCGCAGCTCGGCCTGCGCGAAGCCGTTCCGCACGAAGCACTCGTACGCGAACCAGCCGCCGACGAGCGCGAGCGCCAGCGCGCCGGGGAGGTACGCGAGGCCCCGCGCGCTGCGCGCGAGAGCGACGCTCGAGCCGAGGGCGAGCGCGCCCATGGCGAGCCCGAACCAGAGGCCGGTCGTGCCGCTGCCCGTGAGCAGGTAGCGGAGCAGACCGCTGCCGGCGACGACGAGGGCGTAGAGGAAGAAGGCGAGGGAGGCGTGGCGGCGCGACATGCGCCGCGCGAACGCAGCGGCGCGAGCGGAGTTCACGCGCCGCGCGCGAGCGCGGGTGCCGCGCCGGAGCCGCCACGCGCGCGCCGGGAAATCCGACGCGCGCTGTGACGCGAAGTGCCTGGCGGGAAGATGAGAGCGCCATGGATCAGGCCTCGCAGGATCTCTCGCCCGAGCGGCTGCGCGCGCACGAGCGCTGGCTACGCCGGCTGGCGCGCAGCGTCGCTTCGCCGATCGCGACGGCCGACGATCTCGCGCAGGAGACCTGGCTCGCCGCGCTGCGCGCGCGGCCCGACGAGCGGGGCTCGCTCCGGCCTTGGCTCGCGAGCGTCCTGCGGAAGCTCGGCGCGAAGCAGCTCCGCGGGACCGCACGCGCAGCGCGGCGCGAGCGCGCCGTCGCGCGCGACGAAGCCCAGCCCTCGTGCGTAGAGGCGCTGCTCGAGCTCGAGCAGCAGGAGCACCTGCTGCGCGCCGTGCGCGCGCTGCCCGAGCCGCACCGCAGGCTCATCCTCTGGCGCTACTACGAAGAGCGAACGCCGCGCCAGATCGCCGACGAGCTCGGCATCGCGGAGGGCGCCGCGAGGATGCGCCTTCATCGAGCGCTCGCGGAGCTGCGCGAGCAGCTCGGCGTGCGGCCCGCGGCGCGATCCGCGCCAGCATCGATCACCTGCGGAGCTTGGTGGATGAGCACGAAGACGATCGGCGCGGCGGCGGCCGCGGTGGTGCTGCTCAGCGGCGCGGCGTGGTGGGTTTTGGCGTCGTTCCCCGTCGCGAGCTCGTCGACGGAGGAGCGAGCCGTCTCGATCGCCGCGGCGGACGGCTCCTCGTCGGTGAGTGACACGACGAGCCGCGCCCAGGGAAGCGTCGCACGCTCGGAGGCACCAGCGCCGGACGCGAGCGAGCCCGAAGCCGAGCGCCGTGCGCGCAGGATCGCCTTGCCCCATCTCGCCGTGCAGGTCCTCGATGCGCGCGAGCGTCCCCGCGCCGCGTTCCCGCTCGCGATCGGCGCCGCGTGGGGCACCGCGCTCGACGAGCAGGTCGTCCACTCCGAGATGCAGCTCAGCGATGCGGAGGGGCGCGTGCGCTTCCCCGAGGTCGCAGAGCTCGCCGCAGCTCTCGCAGCGCGCCTGAGCGCAGAGAGCGCGTCTCGCGCGCCGATCGACCGCTCCGAGCCGAGCTTCTTCGTGGCACCCTCCGGGCTCGCGCTCCGCGCGCCGCGCCTCGCGTTCGACCCACGCGCGCTGTCAGCGGAAGAGCTCCGCCTCGTCGTCCCCGCGTGCGGCGCGGTGCGGCTGCATCTCCGCGGCGAGCCCTCGCAGCGCCGTTTGCGCATCGAAGCCCGCGCGCTGCCGCGGCAGACGCCCGCGAGCCTGCGCCGCTGGCGCGTTCACCCCGCGACCTCGCACGCCGTGGAAGGCGACATGCTGGAGCTCCGCGGCGTCGCGCTGGATCACGTGCTCCACTTCACGGCGCACGATGTGGACGGCGCCGCCCCCGAAGCGCGGCTCGAAGCGCCCGGGCCTTCCGCGAGCGATGAAGTCGTCGACCTCGAGCTCGTGCTCGCCGAGCCCTATCCCGCAATCGTCGGAGAGCTCCTCTCTCCGCACGGCCAGCCGATCGCGAACGCGACCCTCTCGACGCGCCTCCGCAAGGAGAGCGAAGGGCGTCTCTTCCGCGTGGGCGGCGTGCTGGTGATCGATCCACCGAGCCCTGAGGGCGAGCACCACACCGACGCTCGAGGTCGATTCCGCGTGCCCATCGATCAGGAGCTCGCGCTCGCGGGTTCCTCCACACTCGAGCTCGAGCTGCGCTCGGGCCCGCCTGAGCTCCATGCCTTCGTCGGCTGGAGCGTCGCGTGGCGGCTACCGGCGGAGTTCGCAGGTGGCGAGCATGACGCGGGAACCCTCGTGCTGGAGGAAGCTCCGCTCCTCGTCGCGGGGCTCGTCCTCGATCCGCACGGCAAAGCGCTCGCCGACACGCGCATCGTTCCGCTCTTGCCGAGCACGACGGAGACCGAGGCAACGACGACCTGGTCGCCGATCGAGGCGCTCGCGACCTCGAGCGATGCCCACGGGCGCTTCGAGCTCCGCGGCCGTCTCGCGGTGCCGCGCTTGCGGCTGCGCGCGCAGCGCGTGGGCTACGCCGCACGCGAGGAACCCGAGCTCGCGCAGGGCACGCGTGATCTGCGCCTCGTGCTCGACACGGCGCGCGAGCTCACGGGCAGCGTGCGCTTGCCCGTGGGGCTCCCCGGAGAGGAACTCGAAGCGCGCCTCCACCGCGGCGGCCGCTTCCTCGCCGCGCAGCGCCTCGATCGCGTCGGCGAGTTCCGCTTCACCGAGCTCGCGAGCACGCCGCTGCACCTGAGCCTCTGGTCCGCGCATGGGCACCGCGAGCTCTGGTCGCAGAGCGGCGCCGTACCACACCTCGCCGAGGAGCGAGACTCACGGCTCCATGGCATCCCGCTCGACGCTCATTGGCGAGCGGTTCCGCTGCGCCTCTTCGACGAGCGCGACGAGCCCTTCGCGGGCGTAAGTCTCGAAGCGCTGCCCCTCGACGGTGAGGTGCGCGAGCGCTTGCACGCCGAGGTCGGAGCGGATGGCCGCGTGATCCTCCTCGTCCACGCCACCGCGACGCGGCTCTATCTCGAGGAACGGCAGTCGAGCGGACTCGAGATCGCCTGCCGCAACGACGAGCAGCTCGTGCAACTCCCGGGGCCGATCGAAGTGGAGCTCGAGCTCGAAGCTCCGGCGCTCGCGGCGCTGCGCGAAGAGCGCGTCGGCCTCGACTTCGCACTCATCCGCGCGACGCAGCTCGCGCTGCCCCCGGAATCCGTCACGCGCTACGCTTGGGTCGACGAAGCCGGTCGCGCGCGCGTGCGGCTCCCGCTCGCTGGGACCTACCGCGCGAGCTGGCACGGCGTCGAGACGCAGGGTCCTGTGCGGGCCTATCGCACGCAGCCGGACGACGCGAGCGAGCTGCTCGAGCTCGCAGGCGGAGCGGCGCGGCGCGTGAAGCTCGCGACGCCGGAGCTGCTGCGCTGAGATCTTCTCGCTTCAACGGACGAGGAAGCGCAGATCGAACCAATGCCATCGTCCCGCATCACGCGCGACCATCTCGCGCTGGCCCCCATCGCCGATCTCGAGCACGAGGCGCTTCGGCTCGACCGGACCGAGGCCGACCTGCTCGTCGGAGCGCGCGACGTTCTCGAGTCCGCGCTGGAGGTACGAGAAGGAGAGCGCGTCCTTCACGACCAGCCAGAACGCGACCCGCTGCGTCTCTCCCGCGGCGAGATGCGGCAGCATGATCGTCGGCCAGGTCCCGTCCCCCGCGCCGAATAGGCGGACATCGGTGATCTCCGCGCCCGAGGTATTCCGCACCTCGACGAGCTGCACCCGAGTGCAGGCCAGCACGCCCGCGAGGCATAGGCCCGCCAGCGGAAGATTGCCGAGCATCCAGAGCGAGCGCACCGCCAGCGATCGCCCACCCGCCCCGCGGGCTCGCGCGACCAGGAGTGCGAAGCAGCCGGCCGGCAGGGTGAATACGCCCAGGTAGAGGCCCGCGATCCCTACCCAGGCGAAGGAGCCCAGCTCGTCGATCACCCCGCCGCAGAGGAGCCACGCGGCGAAAGCACCGCAGCCGAGGAATGCAGGCACGAGCGCGCACCACGAGGCACATCGCAAGGGACCAGCAGGAGAATAGGCCGCAGGAGCGCTCATGGACGCCGTAGTCCCGGAGCGGTCGTCATCGGACGGTCGAGTGCTCGCTCGAGAACCCGTCTCCTGCGTTCGCGATGCGAGCTCGGCTAGGAACATCTCCTCCGGAGTCCTCCGCAGATCGCCCAGCCAGAGCTCCACGCGAGGTCTCGCCACTTCGCGCCACCGAGATGCGCAGCGACGATGGATCGAGAGGAACCGAGAGCCACTGCGCCGCCCGCCTGAGGCTCAGCGAGCTCGCAACGCCTCGAAGCGCGGCTGCCCGTCGAGCGCGCGCAGCTCCGGACTCGCGAGCGCGTCGCGCAGCGCCGCGGGCAGCTCGGTGGACAAGCGCTCCAGCTCCTCGAGCGCGGCGCTCGCATCGCCCGCCGCCAAGAGCAGCTCCGCCCGCAGCCGCGAGCCCGCCCCCAGATGCTGATCGGCGCTCGGCGCGTGATGTGCGAGCGGCCGGAGCTCGCGCAGGATCGCGAGTGCCTGGTCGAGCAGAGGCAGCGCTTCGTCTGCAGCCCCCTTCCCCGCAAGCAGCTCCGCGAGATCGATCTCCGTTTCGGCTTCCGCTCGACGATCCAACACATGCGTGCGCTCCGCGGGCGTCCGCGCGCGCATCGAGGCGAGGAAGCTCTCGAGCGCGCGCTGCGCTTCCTCGGCATCCCTCGCGAAGAGGTCGCGCTTCCAGATCGCGGTGCGCACCTCGGCGGCGGCCTTCTCCGCGCGCCAGCCGAACTCGGGCTCGCTCGCAGCCAGCGCAGCCGCCGCGTCGCGCGCCACCGCCAAATCGCCGCGCGCGACCGCGGCGAGCGCCGCGACGCGCCGCATCGAGAAGTCGAGCTCGCGCAACGCGAGGTCCTTCGGCTTCCGCTCGCGCGCTCGTGCGAGCCCGACAGCTCCGCGCGCCAGAGCCGACTCGACCTCCGCGAGCGCGCCGCGCTCGATCGCGAGCCGCGCGGCGAGATCCCCCGCACCTGCAAGCCCGACCGCGGCTTCCGCAGCAGCCGGCTCCGCCTCGCACCAACGCTCGGCAAACTCGAGCGCCGCGAGCGCGGCGTCGCGCGCCTCGTCTGGCAGATCGCACGAGCGCGCGATCTCGGCCAGGAGCATGAGCACTCCGTTCGCTTGCGCATCGTGGCTCTTCAAGCGCGGCTCGCGCTGCGCGATCTCGGCGATCGCGCGCGAACGCCGGAGCGCTTCGTCCAGAGCGCTGCGCTGTCCATCCAGGTAGAGACCACGCGCCAGGTTGGAGCCGTGCGTGAGGAACGTGCGCTTCGCCATCAGATCCGTGGGACGTTCGCGCCACAAACCTTCGAGGAGGTCGACCGCGCGCCGCAGTGCGTCGCGCGCCTCGGCCTTCGCTCCCGTCGCTTGCAGATAGGTCGCGAGGTTCCCCTCCGCGGACCCGAGCATGCCGCGGTAGCTCGGCACCTGCGGGAAGTCGCGGCGCAGCCGCTCGCAGAGCCCCACGTGGCGGCGCGCCGGCTCCACGGCCTCCGCAGCGCGCCCGAGCTTGTGCAGCGTCATGCCGAGGAACATGTGGGCGTCGCAGGCCGCTTCGACGAGATCGACCTCCTTCTCCGTCTCGAGATCGAAGCCCTGCAGGTCTTCGCAAGCGAGGCGGAACGTGACTTCCGCACCCTGCAGATCCTGCGCTTGGTACTGCGCGGTCGCGAACCCGGTCCGCATCATCGGGCGCATCTTGAGGATCCAGCGACGCAGGTCACCACGGCCGGCGCGCTCGTCGAGGAGCGTCAACGCCTCCTGCCAGAGCTCGAGCGCACGCTGCGGCTCGCTCGCGCGATGCTGCACGGCGCAGTTGTTGAGCGCCGAGACGAACGAGTGGAGCATCTCGTCGTCCCGCGGACGGTCCTTGCTCAAGGCCCGCCAGGTCGCGAGCGCCTCCGCGAAGCTCGCCCGCGCCTCGGTGCCCTTGCCGCGCGCATCCAAGATCTGAGCGATGCCATCGAGTGCCTTGGCTCTCTCGACTCGCAAGCTCACGCGCTGCGGGTCTGCGCCGAGGAGCTGGTCCAACGTGGCGATCGCTGCACGCGACTCCTCGATCGCGCGCTCGTCCTCGCCGAGGGCACGGAAGAGACGCGCGCGCGCCACGCGGGCGCTGGCGGACTTCTCCAGGGCGCGCGGATCGTCCGCACGCAGCGCGACGAAGCGCTCGTAGAACTTGGCCGCGTCCTCCAGGATGGCGCGGCGCACCGGCTCGGCGCGCGGGATCCCCTCCAAGCGCTTGTCCCCGACGCGCTGCAGCAGCACATCGACCGCCTCGAGAGCGCTCTCGAACTCCCGCTCCGCGGCCGCGCGAGCGAGCGACTCGCGCTCGAGAGCGGCGCGCGTCTCGAGCACGGCGTCCTCGGCGCGTGCGCGGTAGATCGAGCTGACGACCAGGCCGGCGATCAAGGCGCAGAGCACCAGCGCCGCTGCGGCCACCTGCCAGCGATTCCGCCGCACGAACTTGCCCAGGCGGTAGCGCCGCGTCGGAGGTCCCGCGAGCACGGGCTCGTTCGCGAGAGCGCGACGCAGATCGGCGGCGAGCTCGTTCGGCGTCGCGTAGCGGCGCTCGCGGTCCTTCTCCAGCGCTTTCAGGCAGATCCAGTCGAGATCGCCGCGCAGGCGGCGCACCAGCTCGTGCGGCGTCGCACCTCGCCGGAGCGCGAGCTCCCGCGTCTCTTCCTGCCGCACGCGCTGCGCGAGCTTCTTGCTCGGCGAGCTCGGGGTCTCCTCGCGCAGGATGCGCTGCAAGCCCTCGAGATCGGTGCGCAAGCGCCGCGACTCGAAGGGCAGCTCGCCCGTCAGCAGCTCGTAGAGCAGGACGCCCAGCGAATACACGTCGGTGCGCGCGTCGACGTCGAGCGCATTGCGCCCGGCTTGCTCCGGGCTCATGTACTCCGGCGTCCCGAGGAGCACGCCGTGACGCGTGTGCACGGTCTCCTCGCCCAGCCGTTGATCGATCGCCTTCGCGATGCCGAAGTCGATGATCTTGGCGCAGGGCTTCCCGTCCTGCTCGGCGACGAGGACGTTCGAAGGCTTGAGGTCCCGGTGCAGGATGCCCTTCTGGTGCGCGTGCTGCACGCCCTCGCACACCTGGATCACGAGCTCGATGCGCTGCGGCATGCCGAGGCTCCGACCATCGCAGTAGTCGGTGAGCGGCAGGCCGGGGACATGCTCCATCGCGAAGTAGGGCCGCCCCTCGGCGGTCGCGCCGGCGTCGTACACCTTCGCGATGTGCGGATGGTTCATCAGCGCCAGGGCCTGGCGCTCGGCGGCGAAACGCGCGAGCACCTCGCGCGTGTCCATCCCCAGCTTCACCAGCTTCAGCGCGACCTTACGGCGCACGGGCTCGCGCTGCTCGGCGAGATAGACGGCCCCCATGCCTCCGCGGCCGATCGGCTCGAGAACGCGATACGGACCGATCTGCTGAGGTTGATCCTCGAGCAAGCCCGTGCGCTCGAGATCCTGGATCTGCAAGCGTGCGGCGGGTGCGAGCAGCGCGTGCTCGCGCAGCAAGCGCTCGGCGGCATCGAGGTTGCCCTCGGCTCGCGCCAGCAAGCACTTCTCGACCAACGCCTCGAGCGGCGAGCGGCTGGAGGGACTCTCGATCGTCGGATCTTCGGCGTTCGTCATGTCGGCCTGTGCGGTCGCTATGCGAGGATCGCCCGCACCAGCTCCACCGGCTCCACGCCCGTCAGGCGCTGCGCCAACCCCTGATGCGGGAACGTGAGCCGCCGGTGATCGAGCCCGAGGCAATGGAGCAGCGTCGCCTGCAGCTCGTGCACATGCACGCCGTCGCGCACGATGTTGTAGCCGAAGTCGTCGGTCTCGCCGTGCTCGATGCCGGGGCGAATGCCCGCTCCCGCGAGCCAGGTGGAGAAGCAGCGGCCGTGGTGATCGCGACCCGCGTGCAGAGCTCCTTGGCTGTACGCCGTGCGCCCGAACTCGCCGCCCCACGCGACGACGGTCTGGTCGAGCAGCCCGCGGCGTTCGAGATCGAGCATCAGCGCCGCGGTCGCGCGATCCGTGTCGCGGCACTGGTTGCCGAGATGCGTGATGAGATTGTCGTGTTGATCCCAGCCGCGGTGGAAGAGCTGCACGAAGCGGACCCCGCGCTCGAGCAAGCGCCGCGCGAGGAGGCAGTTCGCGGCATAGGTGCCGGGAACTCGCGCGTCCTCGCCATAGAGCCGGAAGGTCTCCTCGGGCTCGTCGCGGAGATCGGCCAGATCCGGGACCGAGGCCTGCATGCGATAGGCGAGCTCGTACTGCGCGATGCGCGCCGCGGTCTCGGGATCGCCGGTCTCTTCGGCGCGCATGGCATTGAGCTCGCGGAGCGCGTCGAGCTGAGCGCGGCGCGTCGGTCGATCCACGCCGGGCGGGTTCTTGAGATGCAGCACGGGGCTCGCGCCGCTGCGGAGCTGGACACCTTGGTGCTCGCTCGGCAGGAAGCCGCTGCCCCAGAGGCGCGCGAAGATCGGCTGGCCGGGGTTCTTGCCGGTGCCTTGCGAGACCAGCACGACGAAGGCGGGGAGATCGCGGTTCTCGCTGCCGAGGCCGTACGAGAGCCAAGCGCCGAGCGACGGATGCCCGACTTGCTGCGAGCCCGTGCAGAAGAAGGTGATGCCGGGATCGTGATTGATGGCCTCGGAGTGCACGGCCTTCAGCACGCAGAGGCGATCGACGAGGCGCGCGGTGTACGGCAGGAGATCGCTCACCCAGCGCCTCGAGCGGCCGTGCTGCCGGAAGGGCCGGATCGGCCCGTTCACGAGGAACTTCGCCTGCCCCGAGGTCATGCCGGTCACGCGCTGCGTGCCGCGCACCGACGCGGGCAGCTCCTCGCCGTGGCGCCGCGCGAGCTCCGGCTTCCAGTCCCAGAGATCGAGGTGGCTCGGACCGCCGGACTGGAAGAGGAAGAGCGCCTGCTTCGCCTTCGGCGCGACGTGCGGCGCGCGCTCGCTCGCGGCAGCGTCCTTCGGCGCGGCGCCGAGCTCGCGCAGCGCCGCGGCAGCGAAGAGCCCGCTCGCCGAGCGCAGCCACTCGCGTCGCGTGGTCGTGCTCTCCATCTCAGTGTTGGGTGAGGGTCTCATCGAGGTTCAGCAGCGTGGAGGCGACGAGCGCGAGCGCGTCCTCGGGGCGGTGCGAGAGCTCCAGGCGCGCGTGCTCGTGCAACGCGACCAAGCGCTCGAGCTCCCGCGCGCTCGGCGGTCGCGCGGTCGCCGCGGCGAACATCCACCGCACGCGCTCGGCCGTGCCTTCCTCGGCGCTCATGGCCCGCTGCGCGAAGCCGCGCGCGGCCTCCACGTGCTCCGGATCGTTCAGCGCGACGAGCGCCTGGAGCGGCGTGTTCGTCCGCGCGCGATACGCGACGCACACCTCGCGCGTCGGCGCATCGAAGGCGAGCAGGGAAGGCGGCGGCGCGGTGCGCTTCCAGAAGGTGTAGAGGCTGCGGCGGAAGCGATCGGTACCCACGCTGGGATACTGCGCTTGCGCGGTGAACGCCGCGGGATGGCCGAAGTGCGAGAGCTCCTGCCAGAGCCCTTCGGGCTGCGTCGGGAAGACGCTCGCTCCGCCGAGGCGGAGGTCGAGCAGGCCGCCGAGGAAGAGCGCTTGATCGCGCAAGAGCTCGGCATCCAGGCGCCGGCGCACGCCGCGTGAGAGCCAGCGATTCGCGGGATCGCGGGCGAGGTGCTCTTCGCGCAGATGCGAGCTCTGCGCATAGGTCGCGCTGAGCGCGATCTCGCGGAGCAGCGCCTTCGTGTCGCCGCCGCTCGCGAGGAAGCGCGCGGCGAGGAAGTCCAGGAGCTCGGGATGCGAGGGCAAGGCCCCCTGCGCGCCGAAGTCGTTGCTGGTGGCGACGAGGCCCGCGCCGAACATCATCTGCCAGAGGCGATTCACCGCGACGCGCGGCGCGAGCGGGTTCGCGAGGTCCGCGATCCAACGCGCGAGGCCCAGGCGATCGCGCGGGAGGGAGCGATCCCAAGCGAAGACCGCCTCCGGAACTCCGGGCTCGACCGGCCGCGTGCGATCGGGCTGATCGTACTGCCCTCGCAAGAGCACGTAGGTCGTGCGGGGCGACGGCTCCTCGCCCATCACCATCGTCGAGACGCGGCCGCTCTCGGCCGTCGCGCGCAGGGATGCGATCTCGCTCGCGAGCGCGTACCCGTGGCCCTTCCAACGCGGCTCGACCGCCGCGTGCGCGGCATTCAAGACGCGCCACTGCGCGTCGCTCGGCTGGGCGGCGTGCAAGGCCGCGGCGAGCGCCTCGTCGGGCAGCGGGAGCACGCGGCCCCAAGGCGCTTCGCCGTGCGCCGCGATCACCTGCGTCGCGAGACGTTCACCGGCGCCATCGAACGCGGCCCAGCTCGCGTCGCTCGGGAGGCGCTCGACGCCCGAAGCTCGCTCGAGCTCGAGCAACGCCACCAAGCCCGCGGGGCCGCCCTGGTTCTCGGCGTGCACCACGAGCATCCCAGACGTCGATTCCGCCGCGAGCGGCAGCTCGACCGTGAGCGGGCGCTGCCAATCGTCGCTGCGCGCGAGCTCGACGCCGTTCCAGAGAACGCGCGCGCGATTGTCACATGCGAGCTGGAGCCGCAGCGCACGCAGATCCCCCGCGAGCTCGATCGCGCGCTCGAAGCGCACGCTCGTCGGGTTCTTCTCCGCCCAGATCCACTGCGGTAGCACGAGCTCGACGGCGGCATCCTCAGGCGGCGCGATCCGCTGGCGCTGCTCTTCGATCCAACGCGCGCGCAGCTCGACGAGCTCCGGCGGATGCAAGCGATAGCGCTCGAGCGTCGCGATGCGCTCGCGCGCTTCGCGCTGCACGCGCTCGGGATCGACGAGCGGCGAGCGCACTTGCAGATGCGGCTCCGCGTTGCCGTTCTCCCCGCCCATGCCGGGCTCGATCGCGCGATCGAAGAAGGCGTAGAAGCGGTAGTAGTCCTCCTGGCTCAGCGGGTCGTACTTGTGGTCGTGGCACTGCGCGCAGCGCAGGGTCAGCCCTAGGAAGCTCGTCGCGACGGCATCGACCTTGTCGGCGAGGTAGATGACGCGGTACTCCTCGGGGAGCGTGCCGCCCTCATGCGTCGACATCGAGTTCCGCAGGAACCCGGTCGAGAGCCGCGTGCGCTCGTCCGCGTCGGGCAGGAGATCGCCGGCGAGCTGCTCCAGCACGAAGCGCGGATACGGTTGGTTCTCGTTCAGCGCGTCGATGAGCCCGTCGCGCCAGGCCCACATGTCGCGGTGATCGTCGATCGAGAAGCCGTTGGTGTCGGCGTAGCGCGCGAGATCGAGCCAAGGCAGCGCCGCGCGCTCGCCGAAGTGCGGGCTCGCGAGCAGGCGATCGACCTCGCGCTCGAGGGCTTCGGGCGCGGGATCGGCGACGAAGCGCGCGAGCTCGTCGGGCGTGGGCGGCAGCCCGATCAAGTCGAGCGATAGCCGTCGCAGCAGCTCGCCGCGCGGCGCGGGAGGAGCGAGGGAGTAGCCCTGTCGCTGGAGCTCCTCCTCGACGAACGCGTCGATCGGTCCGCGCGCGCGCGCCGAAGGGGGCGGCACCGCGACCTCCGCCAACGGCGCGAAGGACCAGTGCCCCGCATCGGGCGCGCCCGCTTCGATCCATCTCTCGAGCAGCGCGACTTCCTCTGCGTCGAGCGGCGCGTGCTCGCCGATCGGCGGCATGCGCTCTTCGGCATCGCTCGCGCGCACGCGGCGCACGAGCTCGCTGCGCTCGGGTTCGCCCGGCACGACTCCTGGAACCCCGCTCTTGCCGCCGCGCAGCGCGTCCTCGCGGCGATCGAGGCGCAGCGAGCTCTTCGCCGTCGCCGGTCCATGGCACGCGAAGCAGCGCTGCGAGAGCAGCGAGCGCACGTCGCGCGCGAGCGCCGTGCTCTCTTGGGCGACGGCGGAAGCCGCCGCGAAGGCGAGCGCGAGGAGAACGGCGAGGCGCATGCGGGCCGCGAGAGCTCCGGTCGGTAGGGCGGAACCGGCTCGCGTCCGCCGCACGGCGACGAGCGCAAGAGCCGAGCGCATCCTAGAGAACCCTCCGCCGGAACTCTCGCGCGCGCCTCGTCCCGGCGCCGCAGTTCTGGATGTAGCCGTAGAAAGTGCAACGGCGCTGCACTTCGCCTGGGCCCCCCGCCCGGCTTCCGGCCGCCCGGCCTGCGCCACCGCTCTCAGCGCAGCCGAACCGCGAGCCCGTGGCTCGCGCCGAGCCCGAGCGGATTGAGCCCCGGGTACAGATAGGCCCACTGGAAGTAGAGGTCGAACCAGCTCGCGACATCGTCGGGCACCGGCAGCGCGAAGCGCGCGATGCCGCCGCTCAGCGTCGTCGGCAGCGCGGCCAGCAGGAGCTGCGGATCGAGGTTCAGCGCGCAGCCCGGCGCGAGGGCGGGATCGATCGGGAAGGGCGGCTGCAGCGGGAGCGCCGACAGCAGCAGCACCGCCGGCTGCTCCGTGACGTTGGCCCCCGTGAGGTAGACCTCGAAGCCGAGGTTCCCGACGTAGGGCTCGGTGCAGCGGATCGTGCTCGTGCCGAAGCGCGCGCCGTAGATCGTCGCGTCGGCATCGGTCGGATGCGCGGCGAAGAAGCCGAGCACGGGATAGCGCTGCGTCGCCGTCGTGCTGCGCGTGCCGCAGGCCACCGCGAAGCGCCCCTCGGGATCGCGCTCGAAGGCGAGGCCCATCGCGGTGGGCTCGCCGTAGCTCGCGGGCAGCACGTACGAGCCCCCGCTGCACACCCGTGCCGCCGAGGCGCGCGACGCGCCCCGCGCTGACGTAGCGCAAGCTCGGCACGCTGAGATCCAAGCGTTCGTAGGCGCTCATCCAGTGCGAGCGCGTGCGCGTATCGAACGCGAGCCCGCCGAGGCGGAAGGTCGACGTGCCGAGGACCGCGCGCTCCACGGTGCGCACGGGATGGAACGACGGCAGCGCCGCAGGGGTCCAGTGGACGACACGCGAGCGCACCTCGTCGTTGGCGCCGTTCGCGTTCGATCGCGCGAGCCAGGTGAACGCGAAGCGGCCATCGAGCCCCGCGACGCGCGGTGTGTAGAGGAACTCGTCGATCGCCGGGGTCGCGACCACCGTCGAGACGAGGCGCTGGCCGTCCGCTTCGTAGAGCGCGGCGGAGATGCGCGCGTTCGAGCTCCCGGTGTAGAGGTCCTCCCAAGCGACCACCCAGCCCGTCGAACCCTCGGCGCCCACGGGGGTCACGCTGGGCTTCCAGCGCGCGACCAAGCCGCCCGCCGCCGCGAGCCCGGTGTCCTGACGCAGGCCGACGAAGCCCGGCACCGCGGCATCGAAGCTGCGCACCTTCGCATCGGAGACGTTCGCGGAGAGATCGGTCTCATAGGCGAGGAGCGCGCGCGTGCCGCTGCTCGCGAGGCTGCCGCCGATCGTCGGGCACCCGGTGCTCTCCCCCACCGCGCGCGGCATGGTGACGATCGTGCCGCCGTTCTCCACCGCGCTGCCGAGGTCGTGCACGTAGACGCGCACGCGGCGCCTGCCATCTCCGGACTGCGTGTCGGTGCTCTCGTAGGCGAGGACCCAGCGCTGCGCGCCGGCGACGTAGGCGACGCTCGGATGGCGCTCGTCGTAGCGCGCGTCGATGCTCGCGAAGATCCGCGCCGGGCTCCGCCAACCCGCGTCGCAGGCCCACGAGTAGAGATCGCGATCGCCGGAGCTGAAGCTGCGCGCGTACGCGACGCAGAGCGTGCGCCCGCTCGCGCGCTCGCTGCTCGCGACGCTGAGCGCTTCGACGAGACCGTCCGTTCCGCTGCCGCCGTACCAGGCGATGGCCGCGCCGGCGATCAGCGGATCGACGAGCACGGGGAACGCCGCCGCGACGAGCCACTCGCTCGGCATGCGCAGCTCCTTCCAAGCCATCGAGGGCGCAGCCGCCGACGGCGATCGAGCGCGTGCGCCACATGAAGGGCTCGTAGGCCGGCGCCTCCGCGCCGAGCCGCGGGTAGAAGCGGAGCTCGCGCGCGAAGCTGACCTTGAAGTCCGCGCCGCTCGCCCAGAGCCGCTCCTCGCCGTCCGCGCCGGGATCGCTCCAGCCGCTGCAGGTCAAAGCTTCGATGGCGAGTGAGCGCTACTCGTCGAGCTCGTCCTGGGCGACGAGCGCAGCCGTGCTGGCCGCGCAGAGGAGCGCGGCGAAGAGGATCCGAGGCATGAAGTTGGCTCCCGTGGTTCACGTACGAGAGCAGAGAAGCGCGCCGCGCTCGCGGCGTGTCGCGCGCGCGGACGTAGAGAAGCCATTGCGCGCGAGCGCGGGCTCAGGTTCGATGCGCGGGCTCGCGCCGCGCGGCGGCGCGCGCTCTCTCTTCCCGCCTTCTTCCCACCTCCCGACCTTCGCGATGCGCCTCGTCCGCCGCCCTGCTTGCGCTTGCGCTCTCGCTCTCTCTCTCGCCGGACTCGCCGCTCTGGCGCTGCCGCCACGCCTCGCTCCATGCCAGGAGCCGCCCGCGCCGGCGCCGAAGCTCCGCGAGTCGAACCGCGTCGCCGCCGAGGTGCGCTTCGAGTACGCCGACGAGCACAGCGAGAAGATCGGCGAGGGCACCATCACCTTCACCTCGCAGCGCTCGGGCTCGGCGTGGGCCGAGCTCCGCCGCTATCGCGCGTACGCCGGCGTCGATTCGTTCGAGTGGACACGCCCCGCGCAGGGCCTGATCCGCATCGACGATCGCATCGTGACCGCGGTCGGAGGCGGCGAGGTCGTGCAGACCGAGAACGGCACGGGCCTGCCGCAGGACTGCAGCATCGGGCTGCACATCGATCCCGCCGCGCGCACCTACTCGTTCTCGTTCGACATCGCGGCGAAGACGCGCACCGAGCTCCGCGGCCCGCTCAGCGAGCCCGAGCGCGGCGAGAGCCAGGGCGGCTTCGCCTACGAATCGCCCGACCTGCCGCTGCCGAGCGAAGGAACCTTGCTCGAAGGCGAGACGAGCTTCGCGCCGCTGCACGCCGACGGAAGGCTCGGCACCCATCTCGTCGAGATGGGCAAGACGCTGCGCATGCAGGCCGGGAAGCCGATGACGCCGGTGCGCGTGCGCTGGCGCTTTGGTCGCCCCGAGCCGATGCCGCCGCTCGAGCTCGTGCTGCGCGCCGAGAACCACGCGCAGTGGCTGCCGCAAGGGCCCGTGCCGCCGGCGCCGGAGGGCACCGTGGGGAACCGCATCACCGTCCTGGCCGAGCTGCGCAGCAAGGACGGCAGCGCGCTGCCGCGCGGCGCGGTCGCGATGAGCTTCGAGCTCCTCTCCGTCTCGACCGAGCCCGGCTACGCGCTGAACCATCCGCTGGAAGCCGCGCACGATCCGCAGGCCTTCGACCTCGGCTTCGTCGAGGGCGGCGATGCCGCTCCGCTCGTGCCGCGCGCGCAAACGGCGACGACGCCGATCGGCGATTGGAAGCTCGCGCGCGCCGAGGTCGGCGCCTTCGACTGGGGCGCGCACGGCGCGCTGCGCGCGAAGGCCTACGTCGCGCACTACGGCGAGGTGGTCGCCGTGCTCGAGGGCAGCGCGGAGCGAGAGCTGCTCCTGCCGCAGCGCGCGCCGAGATCGGCCGTCGCCGACGCGTGGAAGCAGCGCTTCCGCGTCGGTGACCGCGCGGACGACGACGACGCGGAGCGCACGAGCGGCAACGAGCAGGACGGCGATGGGCTGACGCTCTACGAGGAGTACCGCGGCCTCTTCGGCCGCGGTCGGCACTCGCGCCACGATGCCCTCTGCGCACTCGATCCGCGCCGCAAGGACCTGATCGTGCTCGTCGGCGAGCGAGGGAGCGAGATCGACGGAGCGGCGCTCCGCCCTCTCGAGCCGCGCCTTGCCGACGCGCGGCGCGCGTTCGCGCTCTTCGAGAGCGCGAGCCGCGGCATCCGCATCGCCGAGCTCCTGCAGAGCGAGGTCCCCGAGAGCCGCTGCCTCAACGCGAACCACCGCAGCGCGCATCGCGGGCTGCAGCACGGCATCCTGCTCTTCGACTCGGGCCCGATGCCCGACGGCGGAGAGACGAGCGAAGGCTCGACCGTGGGCGGCGCCTATCCCTTGGCGCTGCAGCGGAAGACCCCGGGCAAGACCCGCCTCGTCGCGATCGCGTTCGCCGAGATCGAGGACGGCTACCGCCTGCAGAGCGAGGCCTCGGCTCGCGCGCGGGAGACGCTGCCGTACACGGCCGCGGACGAGCTCGCGAGCACCGTCGCGCACGAGCTCGCGCACGCCTGCGGGGTCAATCACCACGGCCACCGCGAAGGCGCGGGTCCCTACACGACGCTCGGCGTCGATCAAGCGCCGCCGCGCTACCGCGCGTTCGACGTCGACGGCAACGAGCTGCTGCAGCGCCCGCTCGTGCTGGGCGGCGCGATAGGCGGCCCGCAGAGCCGCGCGAGCGGCGACACCGCGTGCATCCTCACCTACAACAACCTCTTCCAGTGGGTCGTCACCGCCGAGCGCGGCGTCGGCTATCGCTGGCGCGCGCTGCGGCCCGGCAAGCCGGGCACGATCTTCTGCACGGGCAAGGAGGGCTCGGTGCCGAACGAGGCGTTCGGCGAGGCCGGCCCCGCGGGAGGGAGCTGCCTCGCGAAGCTCCGCGTGCGCGACTGGTGAGCGCGGACAGCGCTCCGCGCTGCTACTCGCGTTCCTCGGCGCGCGCGCGCCGCGGCTTCGAAGCCCTCCCGGCGGAACGGCGCCGGCGGCGACGGTCTCGGCGGCGAGCTCAGCAGCTCGCGCGCAGATCACTCCCCGCGATCTCGACCAGCTCGGCGAGATCGGCGGCCTGCCCGCGCGCGTAGTCCTCCGCCTCGTAGGCCGTGTGCGGGTCGGGATAGAGCGACCACGCGAGCTGCAGCGCGCGCTCGAAGACGCGCCGCGCGCGCTCGGACTCGCGCTGGAGCGCGCCACGGGCGACGAGGTCCCGCAGATGCTCGCGGTAGAGCTTGGCGAGCTCGACGGCGGCGCCGTGCGTGTCATCGACGGCGCGCAAGCGCTGCTCGGCTTCTTCGTAGCGACCCGCGGCGAGGAGCTCGCGCACCGAGGGCAACGCCGGCTCGCGGCGCGCACGGGCCTCGCGCAGGAAGCGCTCTCCCGGCGTCAGCGCGGCGAGCTCGCGCTCCGCGGAGCAGAGCGGCTCGGGCGCGGCGAGGGCCTCGCCGTCCGCGAGCGGCAGAGAGAGCTCGACTTCTCCTTCGATCTCGAAGCTCCGCGCGGCCGCGAGCGCGAACGTCCCATAGTCGTTCCAGAGCTCGGAGGGGCAGCGCAGCTCGAGGAGGAAGAGCACGCCCTCGCCCTCGAGCGCGAAGAGCTCCCAGCGCAGGCGATCGCCGTGCTGCGCGAGCTCGCCGCCCGCGCGCAGCGCCGGATGACGCCGCACGCGGCCGCCGAGAGGCTCGCGCTCGAGCTGCGGCGCGAGGAGCCCGCGCTCGCGCAGCGCGGCGCGCAGCGCGCTCGCGAGGCTCGACGCGCCCGCGACGCGCTGCCAGCTCGCGCGCAGCTCGACGGGAACGCCGACCGCGCTCCACACGCGCGCGTCCGGCTCCAGCGGATCCTCCGCGATCAGCCCCGGGGGCAGATCGAGCGAGAACGAGAGCGCGGTGCCGGACGCCGCGTAGCCGCGGATCTGGTAGCTCGGCACGAGGAGCTCAGTCCTCGATGCCGACGAACTTCACCTGGATGTCGACGTGGAGATCACCGGGGATGTGGACGCGTGCCTTGGCCTGGAACTGCACGGTGCCGGGGCGACCATTGCGGGCCGCCTTCACCTTCAGCTTCACGCTCTCCTTCGGGACGCTCACGACGGTGAGCTGACCCGCGCCGTAGACGCGATCGAGCAGGCGCTGATAGTCGGCGAGGGAGAGGTCCGCGGCGAGCTTGCCCCGCGCGTCGATCGTCCACGTGCCGTCCTGGATCGGATCGCAGGTGAAGGTGAACGCGGCGCCGACATCCATGGAGTTCAGGAACTCCGTCGAGCTCTTGGCGAAGCCCGTGTCGCGCTCCGGCTTCGCCGAGATCGCCATCACGCCGAGGTAGGTCGTCCCCGACGAGGAGCCAGTGCAGTCGACGAGGATGTCGAAGGTCCCCGACTGGCCTCCGAATCCTCCGACGCGGATCAGATAGTTCGTTCCCTGGCTCGCAGAGATCTGCACCAGCGACCCGGTCGAGCAGGAGTCGTCGTTGCAGGCGAGCGAGGTCAGGCTGGCGCAAGAGCCATCGAAGATCTGCAGCGTCGTGTCGAAGCTCCGATTGCCGCAGGTCGATACGGTGAGCGTCCCGTTGCAGGTCGCGACATACTTGAACCACAGGTCGCTGCCGCCGCTGCCGCAGGGCCATGTCGGCGCCGAAGTGGTAGCGCCCACGCTCGAGAAGCTGCCGTTCGTTCCGTCGCTGAGCTCCACCGCGCCCGCGCACTCGTCGTTGCTGCCGCCGCCCGAGCCGCAGACCGCGTTGATCGCAGCGACCACGCCGGCCGCGGTGACCTTCGTGCCGGCGTTCGCGCTGCTTCCGACAGGATCGCTGCAGCCCCCATGCGTGTGGATCCCGATGGCTTGTCCGCTGGCCTCGCTCAGGATCGGCGAGCCGGAGTTCCCTCCGCAGGAATCGACCTGATGATCGAGGACGGTACTGCCCTGAGAGAGCAAGGAGCCGGTGTGCGTCTGGAGTACCTGGTTGCGCGCGCCGTTCGGGTTGGAGCACGTCGTGCAGGAGCTGTTCGCTCCCCCGGCGTTATCAGCGCTCGAGCCATCGGTACCGTACCCCGTGACGCGGAGGTTCGCGCCGTTGTTGGGCATCGAGGTCGCGAGCGTGAACGACGCCCCCTGGGCCTGGAAAGTGGTCTGGCTGGTATTGGGGTTCGGGAAGGCTCGGAAGACGCCGAAGTCATCGCCCGGCCCGTTGTTCGAGAACTGCATCGTCGCCGTGTTCACCGCGTATTGGTGATTCGCCGACGGATGATTGAGCGAGCAGTCCGCGTTGGAGGCCGGCACGTTGAACTGCAGCACGGTGAGCTGGCCGCCGTCGAGGCAGTGCCCCGCCGTCAGATGGCAGCGGTCGTTGCCAGTGGTCGGCGCATCGATGATCCACGCGGTGCAGCCGCTGCCGAGCCCGGCGGTGAGCATGCGCCCGACGCGCGCGTCGGTCGCGGGTTGGCGGTTGTCCGTCGCGCCGCAGATCGTCTCGGGGCCCGTCGAGAGCGCGGGAAACGCATCGCCAGCCCACACGCGCTCGATCGCTAGAGCGTTGCGCACCGTGCCTGGCCCGGCGATCAGCTCGATCATCACCGCGGGTCCGTTGAAGTACGCGGTCGAGTTCTGCCACTGGCGCAGGTGCTCGGCGTTCAGCGTCTGCACGTCGCCGTCGAGCAGCGAGGTGATCCGCACCCGGCTGCCCGCCTCGAGCCGCGCTTCGGAGAACACGACGCGCACCCACGGGGTCTTGGGCGAGAGGGCCACCACATCGTGCCAGACGACCTGCTCGGCGGCGCTGAGGTTCGCGAGCTCGCCAGAGCGCTTCGGCTGCGCGACCCACAGACCGCCGGAGGGGGCGACCTGCGCCGACGCGGTGCACACCAGCAGGAAGCCGGAGCAGAGTCCGGCCAGGAACTTCGGCCAAGCAGAAACACGAGACGACATGGGAGACTCCAGGTGACTGCGCCTGCATCTTATCGAGCAACCCCCGCATTCGTCCTTCGCCCTTGTTGGAAGAGCGGCACGACTGATGGCCCAGGAGATCGCAAGCCCCCTCACGCCGCCCTGGATCGTGGCGAGCCTCTGCGCTGGAGCCGTGGGCGATGCTTTGGGCGGCGCGGCCGAAGGTCGGTCCGCGGCGCGGGCTCCGGAAGAAGGCCCGCGGCGCGCAGCGGCACCTCGGGCTTCGTCGCCGAGTCGGTCCCCTTGGCCTTGTTCGCCGCGCAGCGCGCCGCGCGCGACGAAGTGCGCGAGGTCGCGGAGCGTTTCGCGCGCTTCGCGTGCGAGGTCGGGCCAGCGCAGGAAGCGTGAACGCCGGTGGACGGCGTGCGCCCCCCCCTAGCGCGCCGCAACGATCGGCGCGATTCTCGCCGCGCAAGCTTCGGCGCGGCAGGTCGAGGCGACGCGTCTAGCCGCGCCCGCTCCGCGCGCTCGGCGCTCTCGCCTGCGCCCTGCGCTCGAGCGCGCGCTTCACCGCGCCATGCACCGTATCGACCGCGATCGATTCCATGCAGTGCGGCTTCACCTCGCAGGTGCTGAGGTAGCAGCAGAGGCAGGGCAGATCAGCGACGAGCTTCTCGCCGCGGCCGAACACGTCGATCTCGGG
Source organism: Planctomycetota bacterium (assembly GCA_016719295.1). GTDB lineage: Bacteria > Planctomycetota > UBA1135 > UBA1135 > JADKAF01 > JADKAF01. The sequence goes on along the minus strand of JADKAF010000001.1, from coordinate 6,685,627 downwards.
GAGCGACGTCGGGCCGAAGAGCACGACGAGCTCGACGGCGCGGGCCATCGCGATGTGCATGGCGAGGGTGTCGCCCGTGACCATGGCGTCGAGGCCGTCGACGATGGCGGCGAAGTGCCGCAGCGAGTTGTCGGTGCCGGCATCGACGACGCCCGGAGGGGAGAGCTCGCGGAGGGCGCGGTTGCGCTCGGCTTCCTCGGGTCCGCCGAGCAGAACCACGCCGTGACCTTCGGCGAGCAGGCGGCGAATCAGCTCGGCGTAGCCTTCGAAGGTCCACTTCTTGTGCTCCCAGCGTCCCCCGGCGCCGGTGTTCAGGCCGACGACGCGGCGACCGCGGAGCTCCGCTCGTGCGTAGAACGCGCGGCCCGCGGCGAGCTCGCTCGCGCTGAGCTCGAGCTGCGGCGGCGCGGCCGGGCCGCGGAGGCCGAGGATGCCGAGCATGATGTCGGGGTAGCTCTGCTGGTTCTCCTTCTTCCGCGCATCGGAGAGGCCCATCAGATACCAGCTCTCCGCTTCCGCGTGGAGCGGCGTCGGACGGCCGCGCCCGTCGAGGCCGAAGCCTTTGCGCGCGGCGCCGCGCGCGGCGGTCGCTAGCGCGCACGAGTCCGGCGCCGCATCGAGGTTGATCACGAGATCGAAGGTCTCGGCCGCGAGCTCCACCGGGAGCGCGCCGCGGAAGGCGATCACGCGGTCGATCAGGCGATTCCCCTCGAGGAGCGGAACGGCACCGGCCGCGGTGACCCAGGTCACGTGCAGCCCGGGATGCGCGGCATGCAGCGCGGGCAGGATCGAGGTCGAGCGCAGCACGTCCCCCGCCGCGGCGAGCTTCACGATCAGCGCGCGCGTGCGCACCGGATCGTAGTGCGGGCAACCCGGGCACTCGACGCCGTGCTGCTTGTGGGGCCGACAGGGACGGTCGCCCCGGAAGTGCCGACAATCGAGATGGAGGTCCGTGAGCTTCATGGGGTCGAGGGTTCGTGCTAGTTGTAGCCTAGCCCCGCTCCTCTTTCGATCGCCGAGGCGATCCGGCTCTAGCGCCGGCGTCGCGGCTGCCGAGAAAGAGGGACCGAGCCGCGAGATCCTGCATGCGGACGCTCATCGTCGTCCCGACGTACAACGAAGTCGAGAACGCCGAGCCTCTCGCCCTAGCGATCCTCGCCGCAGTGCCGACCGTCGACCTCCTCTTCGTCGACGACAACTCGCCCGACGGCACCGGACAGCTCGTCCGCAAGCTCGCCGCGGCGGATCCGCGCATCCACCTCCTCGCACGAGCGGGCAAGCTCGGCCTCGGCACCGCCTATCTCGCGGGCTATCGCTACGGCCTGGAGCACGGCTACGACGTCGTCGTCACGATGGACGCCGACTTCTCGCACGATCCGCGCTACCTGCCCGCGCTGCTCGCGGGCCTGGAAGCACGCGACGGCGCGCCCGACGTGATGATCGGCTCGCGCTACGTGCCCGGCGGCGGCGTGAAGAACTGGGGGCTCCACCGCCGCCTGCTCTCGCGCTTCGCGAACTTCTACGCGCGCACGCTGCTGGGCCTCACCGCCCGCGACTGCACCGCCGGCTTCCGCGCGTACCGGACCGAGGTGCTGCGGCACCTGCCCTTGGGCGAGATCCGCTCGTCGGGTTACTCGTTCCTGGAAGAGGTGCTCTACCTCGTGCACCTCGCGGGCTTCCGCGTGGGCGAGACGCCGATCGTCTTCGAGGACCGCCGAGCGGGTCGCTCCAAGATCTCGCGGAAAGAGATCTTCCGCGCGGCGCTGACGGTGCTGCGCCTGAAGTGGAAGCGGCCCGTGGTGGTACCCCGCGCCGCCGCTCAGAGCCGCGCGTAGAGCGCGCGCACCGCTTCGACCTGCTGCGCGAGCGAGAAGCGCGCGCGCGCCGTAGCGGCGGCATTCTCCGCGAGGCGGCGGCGTAGCGCGGGATCCGCGTGCCACTTCTCGAGCACCGCGACCAGCGCCGAGCTGCTCTCGTCGATGAGCTCGCCCGTGCGCCCCGGCTCCACGAGCTCCGGCAGCATGCCGCGCTTCGTCGCCACGACGGGAACGCCGCAGGCGAGGGCTTCGCGCACCGCGCGCGCGGTGCCATCGCTGCCGGGCACGAGATAGATCTTCGCGTCGAGGGCGCGCAGCAGCGCGGGATAGGCATCGCCCGTGACGTAGCCCGGGAAGAACACGTGCTTGTCGAGCAGCCCGCGCTGCTCGGCGGGCTTCTTCGCCAGCTCGTCGATCTCCGTGCCGCGCCCGATCACGAGCAGCTTGAACCGCGGGATGCGCCGCGCGAGCTCCGCCGCCGCGTCGAGCAGGAGATCGAACCGCCGATGCGCCTGCACGCGCGCGACGATGCCGACCGCGAAGTCCTTCTCGTCGAGCCCGAGCTTCGCACGAGAGCTCGGCCCCACCGCGGTGAAGCGCCCCAAGTCGATCGCCGGCTCGAGCCGGACCAAGCGCTCCGCGGGGAAGCCGAAGCTCCGCAGGCGCTCCTCGATCGCGCGCGCGAACACGATCACGGCCTCTGCCTCGCGCGCGAGACGCCTGGCCAGGTGCACGCCGATCGCCTCGGGGTCCGTGTCGTAGAGGCTGCGAACGATCTTCGGCCCCTCGGCCCCGCGGCGCGCGCGCTGCGCGAGCCGGAAGTCGTTCGGCAGGTGCGTGTGCACGAGGTCGAACTTCTCGGCCGCGAAGATCGCGCGGAGCTTCCGCGTGTCGAAGGCGTTCCGCCAGAACGAGCGGTGCTTCGGCAGCGAGAGGTCGAGGATCGGCTCCAGGCCGCGGGCGCGCGCCTCGTCGCGCACGAAGTTGTGCGGGCTGTCCTTCGTGTAGGCGCTCGAGCGCAGCACGACGTCCTGCCCCGCGCGCTTCAATCCCGCCGCGAGGGCGACCGCCGGCTCCGCCGGCCCGGTCCACTTGAAGTTCGAGAAGAGGTGGAGGATCCGCACCGCGCGTCGCCTGCTCTGCGTGCCTGGAATGCCGATGGGGAACACCACCGGATCTCGGCCGGATTGTGGCACGCGAGCGACGGCGCTCTCAAGGAAGCGAGCCGCGCGCCCGGCACCCCGGGCGGCGGCTCGCAAGAGGAGGAGGAGATCCACCCGGGCCGAGGCCCCGGGCGTGCTCAGCTACCTCCGCCGCCCCCCTCGGTTTCGCCCTGCTTCGAAGAATCTCCGCTCGTCTTCTCGCCCCCGGTCGCGGGCTTCGCCCCCGACTCGACGGCCTTCGCGCGCTCGGCGTCCACGGCGCGCTGGATGCGCTCGATCGCGCGCTTCGCGGCGGCCTTCTCCGGAGCCCCGCCGGACTGGAAGAGCTCCAGCAGATGCGGCAGCGCGCGCGGCGAGCCCAATGCACCGAGCGAGTCGATCGCGAGCAGGCGGAGCTCGGGGTCGGTGCCGCGGATCATCGGGAGGATCTTCGCCAGCGGGTCTTCGAGGCCTTCGGCGCGGATGGTGCTCCAGAAGCGCTTGGCTTCGATGGCGGAGCGGAGGGCCTCCAGCGACTTCGCCGCCGCGTTGCGGAGGAGCGGGTTCTCCGCCGTGCTCGCCGCCAGCAGAGCGTCAACGCACTCGGGATCGTCGAAGGACCGCAGCTCATGCGCGGCGACCGTGCAAACTTCGGCCGCGGGATCGCGGAGCGCGGCAATCAACAGCTCACGAGCATCCGGAACGAGCCGCCTGCCGAAGAAGCGACACGCCCACGCGCGGAGGTACGGTGCCTCCGCCTTGCTCCAAGAGCGGAACATCTCGACCAACTTCGGAGAGGCGACGCTCACGGGTTGGAGTCGAGAGAAAAACTCCCGCCCGGCGCTCTCGCTCTCGAGACAGCGTGGGGCGAACCACCGGACCCAGGCGTCCTGAGCGACCGTCGAGCTAACGCTGTGCTGGCCGACGACAATAGATACGCTCTGCCAAGCGCCTCCCGATACGACGATAGGCTGCGTAGCTTCGAGGGCACGGATGGCCTCATCCGCTGGTGCCCGCAGCAGGCCATCGATGGCATCCCATCCCCCCGTGGTGTTGTGCCATGCGACGAGAGCCGCGTACGGCAAGATCGAAGCCTCCACGAGCGCTGGCTTCTGCGGCAACCACCCAGCCAGCAGATTCTCCCGCTCCTGCTCCCGCTGCGGATCAGCGAGCAGATTCTCCGGCTGCTCCAGCCACGCGACCAAGAGGGCCCGCGCGTCCTTTCGATCCCTGAATCGCCCGAGAGACCGCAGCACGCTTGCATCCTTGCGCCACCGCTCGTCCGCAGCGACCCAAGCGATCCCCCGCGGATCGTCGCCCAGCGCCTCTAGAGCGTTCTGCACATGCCACGCCTCCGACCTGGGGTCGCCGAGGACCGTCTCCAGGGACTCGGGTGCGATGAGAGCGGCGCGCTTCAAGATCGCGTTCGCGAGTTCGTTCTGCTGGATCGAGAGCGGCACCCAGGATGCGATCTCGTTCGGCTCGACGCGCGCCACGATGTGTCTCTGAAGGATGCTGTCATAGGACGACCGTGCACCCTGTTCGCGTTCGAACCACGGCCGCCGCTCCAGCCAGATCGACGGACGCAGCTTCGCCTTGGAGAGCGCGCAGTCCGAGCTGTTCGCCCAAGAGCTAAGCGAATTCGAACGCCCCCAAGTGCGTGGCGAGACCCTCTGGAGCAGGTCCTCGACGACGGGTCCCAGGAGCTCGGGAGAGAGGAACTCGAGCGCATTCAGCGCCGTCACGCAGTAGCGATCCTCACTCTGCATCGCGAAGCGCGAGATCTGCGCCACCAGCTCCGCGTTCGCGATCGGCACGCAGACGCCTCTCGAGATCTGGTCGAGCGCGACCAGCGACACCTGCGCATTCGCGTCCTGGAGCCCCTGCAGCAGCACCTGCTCGACTTCCTCGCGCGCACCGACGAGCGGGAAGCCCACGCGGAAGATCATCCCCCGCACGTCGACGCTGGCATCCTCGCGCAGCACCGCGAGCGCATCCGCCGCGCGCAGCACGCGCCGCTCCCCGAGCAGCCGCACCACATGCTGCCGCACCTCCGCATCGGCATCGCGGAGCATCCCGCGCGCCACGCCTTCGACGCGTTCATCCCACGCGAGCCGCGGCAGGAGCTGCTGCGCCACGCGCTGGCGCAGCAACGCATCGGGGTCCTTGGCCAAGTGCTCGAGGCGAGAAGCGACCTCGGCGGGATACGCGCGATCGACGAGGAAGAGCGCGGCCGAGCGCACCGAGCCGTCCGGTGAATCGAGGAGGCCGAGCCAGCCCTCGCGAAACTCCTCGCGCAGCAGCGCGGGCGGGATGCCCTCGCTCTGCGCCATCCCGTGCAGCAGCGCCGAGGCCGCGACCACGCGAGAGGACTCGCGGAGACTCGGCAAGGCCTCGCGCAGTCGCTGCGGCGCTTCCTGCGCGAGGTAGAGCGCCGCGTTCGTACGCACCGGATCGCGCTCGTCGAGCCCCATCCACAGCGTGAATGCAGCCTCGATCGCCGCGGGCCCCATGCGGCGGAGGGACTCCATGCGGGAGTGATCCTGATCGCCGAGGCGCGGGAGGTTCAGCTTCTGGAAGTGCTCGCGCACTTCCTTCGTGCGCGCGTCCTCCTGCGCCGGCGGCGCGCTCGAGGGCGGAACGCCGAGGACCTGCGTCTCCGTGCGCCACGCGCGGAGCTGCGCGCCTTCGCCGTAGTGAGCGCGCAGCGCCGCGATCGCCGAGGAGTCGAGACGCACCGGATCCTGGAATGCGAGCTTCGCTACGCGTCGATCGCCCATGTGCCAAAGCGCGCCGTCGGAAGCGATGATGCCGCGCTCCTTGACCTGCAGCGCAGAGTCGAGGATCTCCACGAGGTCTCCCGAGGCGAGACGACCGGCAGCGAAGCCAGACAAGCGGTAGGTCTCGCGCCACGCGGCCGTGAGCTCGAGAGCCTTCGCGCGGTCTCCGAAGCGGAAGTAAGCCTCCGCGGAGAGCAACACCCCAGCCGTGCGCTCACTCGGATCGGTCGAAACGCACTTCTCATCGGCGAGCGCCTTCAAACCCGGGATGTCGTTCGCCGCGAGACGGAGGGCCGCGCGCTCGCGGAGCTCGCGTTCGACCTTCTCGAAGCGATCTTGGAACGCGCCGAGATCCCCTGCGAGGACTGTTGAGAGAAAGAGAACGCGAAAGGACTGGAATCGCATGGCTCGAGCCTCCTCGGCTCCTTAGGTCGGCCATGAGACCCGAGAACCCGAGCCCGCGGGTCTCCGCGGCGTGCTCGAGTTGTCACCAGCTCGTCACACCGCACCCCCGTCGATCCAGCGATAGCCCACGCCGTGCACCGTCAGCAGATGGCGCGGCTCCTTCGGATCCCGCTCCAGCTTCTGCCGGAGACGCAGCACGTGGTTGTCGACCGTGCGCGGCGTCACGAACTCGCCGCCCGCCCCCCACGCGTGCGCCAGGCACTCCTCGCGCGAGACGACCTCGCCGCGGCGCGCGACGAGCAGCTTCAGCAGCGCCGCTTCGCGCGGCAGCAGCGGCAAGCTCTCCCCGTCGCGCAGGATCGCGAACGCCGCGAAGTCGACCTCGCACGCGTCGAGCCGGAGCCGTGCCGGCACCGCATGCTCGCTCGTCATCTGTCCGCGCGCGCGGCGCAGCAACGCGCGGAGACGCGCCACGAGCTCGCGGAACGAGAACGGCTTCACCACGTAGTCGTCGGCGCCGAGCTCGAGCAAGAGCACGCGATCGAGCTCCTCGCCGCGCGCGGTGAGCACGAGCACCGGCAGCGCCATCTTTCGCGCGCGGAGTTCCTTCAAGAGCTCGACGCCGGAGACGCCCGGCAGATTGAGGTCGAGCACGCAGAGATCGAAGCCACCGCGCTGCAGCGCTCGCCGCGCGGCGAGCCCATCCGTGGCGCTCTCGACCGCGAAGCCTTCATCGCCGAGGCCTTGCACGAGCCCCGCGCGCAGGGCCGCATCGTCCTCCACCACCAGCACGCGCGTGCTCATCGTTCGCGCTCCGTCCTCGGCGCACCCGCGGCGAGCTTCACCGGCAAGCGCAGGGCGAAGCAAGCCCCGCCTCCTTCTCGCGCGAGGCACGCGACCCCGCCGCCGCACTCCTCGGCGAAGCGCCGCACGAGCGAGAGGCCGAGCCCGGCACCGCGCCGCTCGTCGCGCGTCGCGGCCTCGCCGCGCGCGAAGCGCTCGAAGATGCGCTCGCGATCGCGCTCGGACACACCGCTCCCGCGGTCGAGCACGCGGAGCTCGATGCAGCGCAGACCTCGTCCGTTCGCGGGCAGCAGCTCGGCCTCGAGCTCGATCGGTGGAGCCCCGTGGCGGCGCGCGTTATCCACGAGCTCGCGCAGAGAGCTCAGCGCCCCTTCGCCGTCGGGCACGCGGAGCTCGAGCGGCGCCTTCGTGCGCAGCACGGCGTCCTCGCCGGCGTGATCGAGCGTGCGCTCCAAGAGCTCGCCGAGCGCCAGCGTCGGCGCTTGCGCGGGACGGCGCCCCGCGGCGAGCGCCACGACGCGATCGACGAGCGACGCGAGGCGCCGCCCTTCGCGCTGCAACACCGCGATATGCTCCGCTCGTCGCTCGGGCGCAGCACCCGACGCGCTCTCCAAGAGCTCCGCATGCAGGAGCACCGCGGCGAGCGGTGTCCGCAGCTCGTGCGCGACGTTGCCGGTGAACTCCGCCTGCCGCGCCGCGAGCTGCTGCTCGCGCCGCGCCAAGCGCAGCGCGGCGCCGAGACCCACGGCGGAGGCGAGCACGAGAGCGCAGAGCAGCGCGAGCTCGTTCCCGCTGCCGTCCTCGCGACGCGGCGTCCAGCGGAGCTCGAGCTCGAGGTCGTCGAGAGGAGCTGGCAGCGCTTCGCGCCGCGCATCGGCGCGGACGCTCGTCGAGCGCTCGACGAGCGTCACCGCTCCACCCGTCGCGCGCGCGAGCGTCTCGAAGAGCGCGGGCGGCGCGAGCTCCTCCTTCGGCAACGCGAGCGCCCAGCGCACGCGCGCGCGACGCGGGAAGCGCAGCAGGACCCAGGCACCCGCGCGGCGTGCCGCGCGCGTATCGCCCTCGAGAGCGAGCTGCTCCAGAGCGCGCACGCGCGCGCTGCGCTCGGCCGCGGCGGAAGCGAGCTCCGCGAGCGCCGAGCCGCGCTCGGCGAGCTCGGCGGCGAGGCCGCGCAGCAGCCCGGGTTCCAACGCCTCGCGCTCCGCGCGCACGAGCAGCTCGCGCAGCGCGAGCTCGGCCGCGGCGAGCGCCTCTGGGCCGCTGAAAGCTCCACTGCGCCAGCCCTCGAACGCGGCGAGGAACGCGGCCGGCGCCGGCAGCGCGCGCGTGAAGCCGAGCGGTCCGCGCAGCGCCTCCGCGCGCGCGGCCGCGGCGCCCGCGGCATCGCCACTCCTCTGCAACACGCGGGCGCGCACGAGCGCCGCCTCGGCCTTCAGGCCCGGGTGCGCGATCCCCTGCCACGCGGAGCGCGCCCATTCGGCGGCCTCCGCAGCGCTAGCGCTCGCGCCGCGGCGCAGCGCTTGCTCGACGCGCGCGAAGAGCTCCTCGTCCTCCTGGGCCGGAGCCGGTGCGAGCTCGCGCGGCGGCAGCACGCGCTCCCGCTGCTCGAGCGCCACCCACTCGCCGCGCGGCACGAGGCGCTCCAAGCGCGCGCCGCGCGCGCTCCAGTCGAGCGCGGCCTCGTCCTCGGCTTCCGCCGCGGCGTTCTCCCAGGAGCGGACGCGCGCCTCGACGGTAGCGAGGGCCTCGCGCGCGAGCTGCTCCTGGTCCGCGAGCGCGCGCTCGCCGCGCCACGCGCGCTCGCGCACCAGCGCGCTCGCCGCGAGCACGGCCAGCGCGAGCGCGGAGGCGGCGCCGCAGAGCAACGCGAGCGAGCTCGGACGGAGGAGCTTCACGAGCGGCAGGGGGTCACGGGTGCGAAGGGAACGCGGCGCGGCATGGAAGAGCGCCCGTCGATGGAGCAAAGTGCTGCGTCGCGCAGTTCGCGCGCCGAGCTTTCTTGGTCACATCCGCGGGACGCGCCCGGAGCCTACACCAACATGATGGAGTACCTGAACTTCGCCCTTCGCTGGACCCACGTCACCTCGGCGCTGATCTGGGTGGGAATGCTCTACTTCTTCAACTGGGTGAACGGGCCCTTCCTCGCGAGCCTGGACGCCGAGAAGAAGCGGCAGATCATCGCCGGCCTGATGCCGCGCGCCCTCTGGTGGTTCCGCTGGGCCGCCGCCTGGGCGTGGGTCTCGGGTCTGCTCGTGATCGGCCTCGTCTTCTATCACTCGCGTCCGCTCATGTTCGTCCCGGACGAGAACGGCGAGATCCGCTGGACGATGATGGCCGGCCTGATCGTGCTGCTCACCTTTACGGGGCACCACCTCTACGACGTGCTCGCGAAGACGGTGATGAAGGATCTCCGCGCGGCCTTCTTCGGCGGGCTGCTGCTCTCGGCGGGCTATTACTTCCTAGCGCGCGAGGTCGGCGGCTTCACCTTCCGCGGCGCCTTGATCCACCTGGGCGCGCTCTTCGGCACGCTCATGGCCTTCAACGTGTGGTTCCGCATCTGGCCCGCGCAGAAGCGAGTGATCGCCGCAGCACGCGCAGGCGAAACGCTGCCCGCCGATGCGGCGGCGCTCGTCGCACAGCGCTCGAGGCACAACGCCTACATGTCCGTGCCGCTGCTGATGGCGATGAGCAATCAGCATGCGTGGAAGTTCGACGGCATCGATCTCTGGGCCGTGCCGCTGCTCGTGCTGATCGGCTTCCTGGTCGCGCACCTGCTCTTCCGCAAGAGCGCGAAGCTGCAGTTCAACGGCTAGAACGAGCGCGATGCAGATCGAGATCCTCGGCGCGGAATCGATGGGCGTGCGTTCGCTCGCGACCTTCGTCCGCGCCGGGGAGCACGCGTTCCTGATCGATCCGGGCGTCTCGCTGGCGCCCGTGCGCCACGCGCATCCGCCGCATCCGCGGGAGCTCGCCGCACTGCTCGAGGTGCGCGAGGCGATCCAGCGCCGCGCCGAAGAGGCCGATGCGATCGTGGTGTCTCATTACCACCACGATCACTACACCGCGTTCGAGGAGCGCGCGTTCGACGCGGCGGATGCCGCGACCGCGCGCGCTCTCTACGCCGGACGTCCACTCTTCGCGAAGCACCCGCGCTTGCAGATCAACGGCTCGCAGCGCCGCCGCGCCGAGGCGCTGTGGTCGGAGGCGGGCTTGAAGATCCAGCCGGCCGAAGGCGCGCATTGGCATGCGCTCGAGATCGGGCGCGCGGCGCCGCACGGGACGCGCGAGAGCAAGCAGGGCTTCGTCGCGATGAGCGCGCTGCGCGAAGGAGACCAGCTCTTCGTGCACGCCTCCGACATCCAGCTCCTCGACGCAGGCACCGTCGCGCGCCTGATCGATCTCGAGCCGACCGTCCTGCTCGTCTCGGGGCCGCCGCTCTATCATCCCGCCGTCACCGACGCCGAGAGAGCGCTGGGCTTGAAGCACTTGGCGCAGCTCGCGCGCGCCCTACCCGAGGTGATCGTCGATCACCACTTCCTGCGCTCGCAGCGCTTCCGCGAGGACGGCGAGCGCGCGTTCGCCGCCGCGGAGAAGGCCGGACACCTGCTGCACACCGCGGCCGAGCGCATGGGGCTCGCGACGCAGCCGCTCGAGGATCGGCGTCCCGCGCTCTGGGAGGAGCAGCGCTACGCGCGCGACTTCGCGGAGCGTTGGCTCGCGGGTGAAGAGGAGGCGCGCGCGGAGGTCGAGCGCCTGCGCGGCGAGCGTCGCGCGGCGGCTCAGGCGGCGCGCCGACCGTAGAGCGCGACGAGCAGCAGCCAGACGACGGCCGCGAACAGCGAGATCCAGAGCTCGCCGATCGCGAAGAAGCCGATCACCACGGCGAGCAGGAGCAAGGCGCGCAGCGGCGTGAGAGGCGCCGGCGGTGCATCGGACGGGAGCTCGTTCGGATCGGCGGTCATCGAGGGCCTGGGTGGGAGTCGGCGACCTGCTCTTGCTGCGGGTGCGCGAGAGCCAGCGTGGCGCTAGGCTCTGCGGGCATGAGCGCGACGTGGATGGGTACGGCGGCGATTGTCGGCGCGCTGGCGCCGCTCTTCCAGGACCCAGCAGCGGAAACGCCGCTCGCGCGCGACTTCGCGGCGCTGCAGCAGCGCGGGCGCGCGTATCGCGAGCTCGTCGAGCATCTGCGTGAAGCCGAGCCCGCCGAGCGCGAGCAGCTCGCCGCGGAGGAGCGGAAGGAGCGCGAGGCGCTGCAAGGTGCCTATCGCGCGTTCTTCGACGCGCACGCTCAGCGCGGGGTCTCCGAGGAGCTCGCTAGGCACTTCGTCCAGAGCCTCCGCGATCCCGCGCTGAGCACGCTCCTCCCGACCTGGGTCGCCTGGGCGCTGGAGCAAGGCGAGCCGCGAGCGTTCCTGGAGGCCCACGCGCGCTTGAAGAGCGCCGGCCTCGACGCCGGGAGCCTCGATCGCCTCGATCACCCGCGCGCCATCGCGCTCTTCGCCGCGGGTCGCGACGAGGAAGCGCTCGAGCTCGCCTCGCAGCGCGCCGCGGCGCTCGGCCCGCGCGGCCTGCTGCTGCTCGATGTCGCCGCCGCGGTGCATGCCGCGCGCGGAGAAGCTCCAAAGGCGAAGGCGCTCTACGAAGCCTGGCTCGCGGACTACGCCGAAGCCGAGCCGCGCTACGCGCCGCAGGTGCGCACGAAGGCGCAGCATCTCGGAGCGCCGGTGCCGAGCGTGGGCTCGCTCACGTGGATCGGCGCGCGCGGCGCCGAGCACGCGGGCTTCGCCACCGGGGAGGCGCTGCGCGGCTCCGTCGTGCTGCTCGACTTCTGGCAGAGCTGGTGCGGCCCGTGCCGCGCGCAGATGAAGGAGCTCTCCCGCTTGCAGCGCGAGCTCGGCTCGAAGCTCCGCGCGATCGGGCTCTGCCAGGACGACGCGACGCCGAGCTCGCCGGAGAAGCCCGGCAACGACGGCTTCGATGCGGAAGGACAGCGCGTGCCCGCGCCGAGCATCGCGGGCGCCGCGTACGCGACCCACGTGCGGACACTCGTCGCCGCGCTCGAGCTCGACTACCTCTTCGCCGTCGCCCCCGCGAGCTCGCGCATCCACGAGGACTTCGAAGTCCGCTCCTTCCCGACCCTCTGGGTGATCGATCGCGAAGGCAAGCTGGCCTGGATCGCCGCGGGCGCCGGCCCTGGTCTCCCGCTGCTGCTGCGCACCCTGACCCAGCGCTTGGCCGGTTGAGCTCGACCCCGCGCGTGCGGAACCGAGGAGTTCCTCGCATCGACGAGCTGGGGAATCAAGGAGCTGCGGTCACGCGCGACGCGCGAACGCGGTGAAGAGCGCGAGGCCGCAGGTCGCGGCCCACTCGTTCGGAGACCGCACCATGAACTTCCTTCGCTCCCTCGCCGCCCTGCTCCTCCTCGCCGCTCCCGCCGCCGCGCAGACCACCGGCTTCCCGTTCGTGAACGACCTCACGGTGAACGGGTTCTTATCCGGCTCGACCTCCTGCAACTTCACGAACCAGACCGGCAACCCGCTGAGCTTCCAGGTCACCGCGGCGCCGAACGCGCCGGTGCTGCTGATCTTCGACACCTATCCCTGCGTCGCGAACACGATCCCGCTGCCGCCGAGCATGTGCTACGGGATGCTGATCCCGCAGTCCTTCGATCTCTCGCTCGCGCCGGGCGCGTTCCTCTGGACCTGGCCGGGGGCGACGAACGCGGCGGGCTTCTTCAACGTGACCTTCCCCGCCTCCTCGAGCCCGATCCGCTTCTCCGTGCAAGGGCTCGTGATCGACCCGATCTGCACGCCCTTCCTGCTGACCCAGGCCTATCAGGTCTCGGCCTGAGCTTCGCGCACACGGCGCCGCTCGCGCGATCGCGCCGAACGGCGCCCGCCCCCGAGCGAGCTCAGCCCCGCCGGAAGCGCCAACCGAGCGGCGCCCCGTCCGCGTCGGCGACGACGCTCGGCTGCTCGCGCGCGAGCAGCGCCTCGAACGCTCCTGCTTGCTCGAGCATGCGCTGCGGAGCCGCAGCGCCGAGCTCGCCCCACTCGGGCCGCGAGGGATCGGCGATGGCCTGGAGCTCCGCCGCGGGCAGGAACAGCGCGGCACCCGGATGCGCCGCGAGCCACGCGTCGATCTGCGCCACGAAGCGCCGCGGATCGAGCTCGAGCACCTCGCGGCCGAGGTAGCCGATCGCGCCGAGACGCGTCTCCGTGCGCAGCCCCGCGACGGCTTCCTCCTCGGAGAGCGCGCGCTCGAGCTGATGCACGCGCTCCCAAGCGCCTTCGTCGCGGAAGGGCGGCAGGCGCTCGAGCGCGAGGTTCGCGATCTGCAGGAACGCGAGCACGAACAAGACGGCCGCGCCGCCGCGGGAGGACCGCGCACCGGCGAGCATCGGCGCAGCCGCGGCGAGCAGGAAGCCCAAGGCCGCGACATGGCCGAGCTCGAAGTCGAAGTAGCCGCATTCCCACCACGCGAAGAAAACGACGCGCAGCGCGAGATAGGCGCCGGCGGCGAGCGCGAGAGAGCGCGCGCGCCGCGAGCACAGGCCGGCGATCAGCGCAGCGAACGCGAGCAGCGGAACGAGGTACGGCCCGACGAGGGCGAAGCTGGGTGCATGCCACGCCGCCCACCAGGGGAACACGCTCTCGCCGAGGCGCTGCAGCTCGAGGGGCAGGCGGGCCTCGAAGTAGCGCTCGGTGATGCCGTAGCGCCCGTCCTCTTGGTAGCCCGCGAGCCACGCGCGGAAGCCGTTCGGCGCGTACGCGGTTCCCTGCACGAAGATCAGATAGACCGCGGCGTAGATCGCGGCAGTGAGGCCGAGCGAGAGCGCCGCCATGAGCGCGCCGCGCTTCGTCCCCTTCGCGAAGCCGTGCACGCTCCAGACCCCGAGCGCATACGCGGGCAAGCAGAGCCCCAGGTCCTCGCGCAGCGCGAAGCCGAACGCGCTCAGCGCGATCGGCAGCGCGAGACGTCGGCGCAGCGGGTCCTCGCGGCGCGCGAAGAGCAGCGTCGCGACGAGCGCCGCAACGCAGGCATGTGCCGGCGCATAGGTCTCCGACACGCTGGAGAAGCACCAATACGGGAACGCGGTGGCGACGAAGAGCGCGAGCGCGGCGGCGAGGGCGAGCGCCGCGCCGAGCCGCCGCGCGAGGAGGAAGGTGCACGCGACCCCGAGCGCACCGCCGAGCGCAGAGAGGACCTGATGCGCGCGCAGCGAGGTCTCGATGCCCGCGCCGCAGAAGGGCTCGAGCGCGAGCATCACTCCTCGCGCGAGGAAGTGATAGAGCACGTGGTGCGGGTGGGCGAGCTGCGCCGGATCGCCGTCGACCGCCCAGCGCGCGTAGTGCATCCCGTCGTCGGCCCAGAGCAGCGCGAACGCGCGCGGCGAGAAGGTTGCCAGATAGAGGACGAGCGCCGCGGCACCGCAGAGCAGCGCGCCGCGCCATGCTCCGCGCGGCTCCTGCGCCGCGCCTGCTGGGTTCTCCCGAACGCTCATCGTTGCTGTTCTCGGCGCGAGGGAGCGCGCCGCCCGAGAGGATGCGCGAGATCTTGCCGGGAGTCTCGGATGCGCGGGAAGCGCGAGTAGGATCGCGCCCCCTTCCCCTGCCTCTCCCCAGACGCTCGATGGCCCGCTCGCTGCTGCTCGGCCTCCCGGCCCTCTCGGTCCTGCTCGCGTTCGCCCCGCTCCCCGCGGAGCGCGGCTCGCGGCGGCCTTCGCACGACTCCATCCGCGCCCACGCGGAAGGCGCCGCTTCCTGCGCCGAGTGCCACGCGGAGATCCAGCGCGAGTGGGCGAGCTCGCTCCACGGCACGGCCTGGACCAACGAGAGCTACCAGCGCGCGCTGAAGCGCCGCAAGGGCTCGCAGCGCGAGGCTTGCCTGCCCTGCCACGTGCCGCAGCCGCTCGGCGCGGCGCAGCTCGACGCGCCGGCCGGCGAGCGCCCCGCCGCTCCACAGGCGCGCGCGGCCGAGCTCCACGCCGGCGTCGATTGCGCGACCTGCCATCTCGCCGCGGACGGCGCGATGCTCGGGCCCTTCGGAGGCTCGACCGCGGCTCACGCCTCGCGGCGGGACGGGCGCTTCGATCCCGCGCGCGTCGATGGCCTCTGCCTCGCCTGCCACGCCACCGAGATCGGCCCCGTGCTCCCGCTCGGGCAGGACTTCCTCGCCGCGCCGCCGCGCGAGCCCGCGGCCTCTTGCGTGGGCTGCCACATGGAAGCCGTCGAGCGCGCGATGGCGACGGCCGCGACGGGCGAGCCCGCGCCGCCGGTGCGGATGGGCCGCAGCCATGCTCTACGCGGCGCGCGCGATGCCGCGCTGCTCGCCACGACGCTCGCGTTCGAGCTCGAACGGCTGCCGAGCGGTGCGCTCGCTCTGCGCGTGAAGAACACGGGCGCCGCGCATCGCACGCCGGGCCTGGTCGGCCGCAAGTGGCAGATCGACGTCGAGCTCGCGTCGGCGAGCGTTCCCGCGCCGGGAGCGAAAGCACCGAAGCCGCGCAAGGCCAGCTTCGAGATCCGCCACGACGAAGCCCTGCAACCGCTCGCCGAGCGCCGCTTCGAGATCGACGCGCGCGAGATGAGCGCGCTCCGCGCGAAGATCCGCGCGAGCTATCGGCTGGAGGGCAAGGAGAGCGTGGAGCTGCCGGTGAAGGAGCTCGAGCTGCGCTGAGTTCGAGGAGCGGTCGCAACGCCTCGTGGGGCGCAGGCTCGCGGCTCAGTTCTTCTTCGGCAGCACCGGCCCATCCGGCGTCTCGATGACCTCACCGGCGAGCTTCGTGCTGCGCACGCGGGTCAGGATCTCGACCTTCTTCCCGCGCTGGTCGACCGTGACCGGCATGTTCTCGTGGACATCGCTGCCATCGGGGAGGACGCCCGAGGGATGGCCGAGCTCGTTGCGCTCGCCTTCGGCGTAGAGATGGAAGCGGTGGAGCTCCGCGAACGGTTGCAGCACGACGAGACCGTCGAGGAGCGTCACCTCGCGGTCGCCGTTCGGGAGCTCGCGGACCGTGGGCTTGCGCCGCGCGCCCGCGGGCGGAGTCGAGCTCGCGAGAGGCGGGACCTGCGGCACCGCGGCTTCGCTCGCGCGCGGTGCGGTCGGAGCGCGCTTCGCGGCCTCGGTCGCGCGTCGCTGCGCTTCGACCTCCTGCGCGATGGCGGCGGCTCGTGCCTGCGCCGCCTGACGCTGCGAGATCGACCAGTAGAGGAAGCCGCCGAATCCGGCGAGGAAGAGCCCGACGATCGCTACGAAGATCGGCGTGGTCGAAGGGCGAGGGTCTTCGGAGGGCGAGGGCATCTAGTGGTCTGATTCACACAGGAGGGGCATGTAGATCGCGAGAGATCGGCCTTCCTGGCAAGGCGCGGCGACCGAAGGTGTATTCGGAATACACCGAGGAGCCGCAACGCCGTCAGGAAGGGCGAGATCCGCGAGATACTGCCCCGCATGTGTGAATCAGACCACTAGCGTTCCACAGGACGCGACGAGAAGAGAAGGAGCATAGCCGCTCGCAGAGCCGTCGTCGCCTCGGCGGGCACGCCCTGCCGCCTCGGCGGCGCCGGCGCCTCAGAACCCGCGGCGCTCGGGTCGATGCGGAGGTCCTTCGCGCCGCGGCGGTCCGGGGCCGCGCTCCGGAGCCGGCAGCAGGGGATTCAGCCCGTCGGGATGCAAGGTCCGCGCGACGGCCGCATGGACCTCGGCCTCGGCGCGCTGCTCCGAGCTGCCGCGCGAGAGCTGGCGCGCGAGCTGCCAGCGCGTCCAGAGATCATCCGGGGCGCGCTCCACCGCGGCGAGCAGCAGCGTGCGCGCGTCATCGCTGGCTCCCGAGCTATCGAGGGCTTCGGCCGCGAGGTGGATCGTCAGCAACGGCGCCGCGTCGAGGTCGATCTCGCGCAGCGCGCTCTTCACCACCTCCGCGCTGCGCCCGCGCAGCGCGCCGCGCAGCGCCGTGCGCGTCGGGTCGGCGTCGAGCGCTTGCGCGAGCTCGAAGAGATCGAGGAAGCGCAACGCGGGATCGCCTTGCCGCCGACGGCGATGGCCCCAGTCCTGCAGCACGGCCGCGATCTCCGCGCGCAGCTCCGGCGCGAGGGCGATCAGCTCTCGCGAACGATCCTTCAGCGACCGAGCCGGATCGTCGATGCCCTCGACGCCGAGCGCGGCGAAGAAGCCGCGGTTCCTCTCGTCGACGAGATGCGGCGGCGAAGCGCTCGTGCGCAGGCGCAGAAGCTCCAAGCGCAGGTCGGCGAGGCGCGCTTCCGCATCCACCTTCGCTCGCTCGGCGACGAGCTCCGCATCACCCGCGGGATCTTCGCCGGCCGCGGCCAGCGCGCCTGCGGCGCGATCGAGCGCCGCGCGTGCGACATCGAAGTCGCCGCGCGCTCGCGCGGCGCTCGCGCTCTCGATCGAGCTCTCGACTTGCGCCTCGAGCGCGAGCGAGCGCGCGCGGCGATCGCCGAGGAAGAGCGCCGCCAGCACGAGGGCCGCGGCGAGCGCGGCCGCGAGCGAGAGCCCGAGGCGCTTCGCCTTCCGCTCCGCGCGCGTGCGCGTCTCCGCGGCCGCCGCGGCGATCTCGGCCGCGCGGGCACGAGCTTCGGCACCGGCGAGATGCGCGCTGATCGCCGAGGCGACCTCGCCCGCGTCGCTCGGTCGCTCGGCGCGCTCCGGCTCGAGGCAGCGCTCGATCAAGCGCTCGAGCTCGGGCTCGAGCGCGAACGCCGCCAAGCGCTCGCGCGCGCTGCGCGACGGCGCGTCCTGCTGGTGCCAGCTCTCGCCGCACGCGATCTCGAAGAGCATCGCCCCGAGCGCCCAGACGTCGGCGCGCGCGTCGATCGCCTCGCGTTCGCCGCGCGCCTGCTCCGGCGCCATGTAGGCCGGAGTTCCCAAGCGCTCGCCGCTCTGCGAGAGCTGGGCCGAGTCCTCGGCTCGGCTCCGCAGCGTCTCCACGCGCAACGGCGTCTCGCTCGCAGCCGGAGCCTCCGCCGCGGCGTGCTCGGGCTCGCGGCGCTCGAGCACCTTGGCGAGGCCCCAGTCCATGACCAGCGTCTCGCCGTACGCGCCGAGCATCACGTTCGCGGGCTTCAGGTCGCGGTGCACGACACCGCGCGCATGCGCGTAGGCCATGGTCTGGCACACGCGCTCGAAGTGCGCGAGGAGCGCGCGATGCTCGCTCGCGCCGCGCTCGCGCGCCGCCAGCGAGCTCGCGAGCGTCCGCCCCTCGACGAGGCGCATCGCGAAGTACGGGCGACGCGTCGCATCGAGGCCGAGCTCGTACACCGGCACGATGCCGGGATGCTGGAGCTGACCGCCGATCTGCGCTTCCTCGACGAAGCGCTGCACGAGAGCGAAGTTGCCCGCGAGCTCCTCGCGCAGGACCTTCACGGCGACGCTGCGGCCGAGGTCGGGATCGAAGGCCTCGAGCACGACGCCGACGCCGCCGCGCGCGATCTCGCGGACGAGGCGCAGGCGTCCGATGCGGCCGGCGCGCAAGTCGATCTCGACGCTGCGCGGCACCAAGGGCGCGGGCGCCGGCGAGCCGTCGAGCGCGCGGAGGCGCAGCACGCCGAGCTCCTCGGCCGCGACGGGGAGCTGCGCGAGCACGCTCTCCGCGGCAGCGCGCGCGGCGGGCTCCTCCGGAACTGCGAATAGGGCGCGCAGAGCGGTGTCCCACGCGCGCTCCTCCGGCGCGGCGAAGCTCCCATCGACGGAGCAGGCGAGCGCCGGGTCGCTCGAGAAGGACTCGGCGTCGGGCGGGCTCGCGGAGGGTTCCAGAGACTCAGCCATGGCGGCGGGAGGACGGGTCCCTTCCTTTCCCGATCGGGCGCCGTTCTCGCGGTCGGAATCCCGGAGATCGCGGTCGCGCTCGCCGCCGCTCATCCGAGGAGCTCCAGCAGGAAGCGGCACTCGCGCTCGGGATCCTCGCCACGCGTCGCCACGGTGCGGGCGACTTCGGCCCGCAGCGCCGCCTTGAACTCCTCGCGCGCGCGGGCGAACTCGCGATGCGCGCGAACGGCCTCGAGGCCGACGAGCACGGCGATCTCGCGGATCGGCAGGTCCTCGCGGAAGCGCAGGCGCAGGATCTCCAGGCGGCGCTGCGCGTCGGCATCGCCGGCGGCCTCGGCCTCGAGGCGGGCATGCGCGCGCTGGAGCAGCTCGAGCGCCCAAGTTCGATCGAAGATGCGGGAGGCCTGATCGCGCTCGGGCGAGGCCTGCTCCCCGGCCGGCGTCGCCGCGGCCCGCGCGCGCTCGCGCGCCGCGCGCTCCTCGTGGCGCAGGGCGACCTTGTGCACCACGCCGAAGAGGAAGGTGCGGAACCCGCCGGGCCGACCCGCATCGACGCGCCCGAGCGCGCCGCCCGCGCGGAAGAAGTCGAGGAACACCTCTTGCAGCGCGTCGTCGACGCCGACGATCTCGGAGCGGCCGCGCCAGCGCTTCAAGAGATACGCGCGCACGATCCCGAGGTAGGTCTCGGCGAAGACGCGCGCGGCCTCGGCGTCGCCAGCAGCGGCGCCGTGGACGATCGACCAGCGAGTGGACAGCGAGGTCTCCATCGGGGGCGGCGAGATCCTACTCCGCGCGGGAGGGGCAGCGCATCGCGGAGGAAAACGCTAGGATCCCGCGCGATCCCGGTTTCTCCGCTGAACACGCGAGGCCCATCCCATGCTGCTCCCGCTGCGCATCCCGCTGATCCTGCTCTCGTTCTTGGCCTTCGCCGCGGCGCCGCTCGGCGCGCAGGAACCCGAAGAGCGCGAGGACATCGTGCGCGAAGAGGAGATGGAGGAGGAAGGCGAGGGCGACGACGACGACGAGCGCCCCGCCACCGCCGACGACTTCCGCGCCGGGCTCGCGAAGGCGCGCATCTCGCTCGCCGAGGCGGTGCTCCGCGCAAACCGCGTGGTCGCGGGCGATGTGCTCGCCGCGCACCTCGACGTCGAGCGCGAGGAGGACGAGCTCGAGGTCGAGTTCCAGATCATGATCCTGCGCGATGGAGAGATCTGGGAGGTAGAGGTCGACGCGGTGAGCGGCTGGGTCGACGAGATCGAGAAGATGGGGCTGCTCGACGAGGTCGTCGGTGGCGAGGAAGACGAAGACGACGAGCAGGAGCACGAACACGGTGAGGAGCACGAGCACGGCGAAGGACCCGGGAAGGGCCAGATCCAGCCGGCGCCCGTCCTCGCGCTCGATCCGCTGAAGCTCGCGTTCGAGGACCTGTCCCCGGGCAGCACGCCGAAGGGCTTCGCGCTCGCCGAGACGAACGGCGCAGGCACACCCGCGACTTGGAGCGTCGTCCGCGACAACGCCGCCGCGAACGGCAAGCAAGTGCTCAGCGTGAAGAGCGCGAACGCCGGCCAGACCTTCAACCTGCTCCTCAGCGAGAACGCATTCCCCGCGAACTTGGAGCTCGCCGTGCAGCTCCGCGCCGACAGCGGCGAAGAAGACCAAGGCGGCGGTCTCGTCTGGCGCGCCCGCGACGAGAACAACTACTACATCACGCGCTGGAACCCGCTCGAGTCGAACCTGCGCATCTACAAGGTCGAGGACGGCAAGCGCACCCAGCTCCAATCGGCGCGCATCGAAGCACCCGGCGGCGCGACCTGGCACACCCTCGGCGTCCGCGTGCACGGCGCCAAGATGCGCGTCGACTTCGACGGCAAGCCCCTGCTCGAGATCGAGGACGCGACCTTCACCTCCCCCGGCAAGGTCGGCCTCTGGACCAAGGCCGACGCCTCCTGCTCCTTCGACTCCCTAGCCATCCACCCGCTGAAGTAACCCCCGTCGATCAAGTAGGGGTCAGACCCCTCTCTGATCGATGACGTCGATCAACCAGGGGTCTGACCCCTTCTTGATCGACGGGTCAGCGGCGGGAGCGGAGGGCGTCTTCGACGAGGCGGCGGAGGGTGTCCCAGGAGCGGGAGCGGAGGAGCTCGCGCGGGCAGAGGAAGGAGCCGCCGACGGCGAAGACCTGCGGGAGCGAGAGGTACTCGCTCAAGTGCTGGAGCGCGATGCCGCCCGTGGGGACGAAGCGCAGACCGGGGAAGGGCGCCGCGAGCGCCTTTAGGTAGCGGATCCCCCCGAGCGCTTCGGCGGGGAAGAGCTTCACGACCTCGAGGCCGAGGGAACGCGCGGCCATCGCCTCGCTCGGCGTCGCGACGCCGGGCAGGATCGGCATGTCCCACTCGAGGCACCATTCGACGAGCTCGCGATCGAAGCCCGGCGAGACGAGGAACGCGGCCCCCGCTTCGGCGGCGCGCTGCGCTTGCGCGACCGTGCACACGGTGCCGGCGCCGAGCAAGAGCTCCGAGTAGGCCGCGAGCTTCTCGATGGCCTGCAGCGCGTCCGGTGTGCGCAGCGCGATCTCCATCACCGGCAGGCCCGCGGCGAGGAAGGCGTCCGCGATGGGCAGCGCATCCTCCACGCGCTCGAGCTCGACCAAGGGAACGAGCGCGAAACGCTCGAGCTCACCCATCAGCTCGGGATCGAAGGGCGCATGCGCCTCCTCGTGATGCGCGCCGTGAGGATCTCCAGCATGGTGTTGATCCCCAGCATGGTGTTGATCCCCAGCGTGGTGATCTCCGGCGTGATGCCCGCCCCCGTTCACAGCCTCGGCCACGACAAGCCTCCGTCGACGTGCAGGACCTGCCCCGGCGCATACGGCAGCTCGCCGCGCACCAGGAGCGCCACCGCGCGCCCGACGTCGTCGGGCGTCCCCCAGCGCGCCTCGGCGAGGTTGCCCGCCGCGATGAACGCGTCGTAGCGCTCCTTCACCGCCGCGGTCATGTCCGTCAGGATCAGCCCGGGGCGCACCTCGTACACCGGAATCCCCTCCGGCGCCAGCCGCGTCGCCCAGAGCTTCGTCGCCATCGCGAGCCCGGCCTTCGCCACGCAGTAGTCGCCGCGCGAGATCGACGCGATCTCCGCCGACACCGAGCTCACGTTCACGATGCACGCGCGGAACTGCGCATCGGCCTTCCGCCGCTCGACCATGTGCCGTGAGACGAGCTGCGTCAGGAAGTAGGGCGAGCGCAGATTGGTGCGCAGCATCCAGGCGAAGTTCTCCTCGTCGACCTGCAGCATGTCGACGCCGCGATCGCGCGAGCCCGCCCCCGCGTTGTTGATCAGCACGTGGATCGCGCCGAAGCGCTGCAGCGCCTCGCACACGAGCTGATCGCGCGCCGGCCGCTCGGCGAGGTCGCCCGCGACGTAGTGCACTTGCGCGCCGAGCGCCTCGAGCTCGGCGAGAGGTGCCAGAACGCTGCCCTTCGAGCGCCGCCCGGCGAGCACGAGATCGCAGCCCTCGCGCGCGAGGCAACGCGCGATGCCGAGCCCGATCCCGCGCGTCCCGCCGGTGACGATCGCGATCCGGCGCGCCTTCATCGCTCTGCTCCGTTGGCGCTCGGTCCGAAGAACGCGAGCCAAGGCCGCCCGTCGATCTCCCGCTGCACGAGCAACGCGAGCTCGCGCAGGTGGTAGTCGCCCCACTGGCACGCTTCGCCGCACGGCACCTTCCGCCCGCGCGGCACGTGATCCCAGCCGTTCGGCCGGTGATACACCGCGTGTAGCAGGAGCCCCTGATGCCGCGGGTCGAGCGAGAGATAGGGCTCTTCCAGCAGCGTCGCGAGCGTCACGAGCCCCGCTTGGCGATAGCGCCGCGCATCGGCGTGCTCCCCGACCGAGGCGAGCACGCGCGAGAGGCGCAGCAAGCCCTGCGCCGCGATCGCCGCCGCCGAGCTGTCGACGGGCTCGTGATCGTTGTAGGGATCCGCGGGCTTCGCCCCCCAATCGCCGAGCCCAGCGAGCCCGGGCGCCCCGGTGTCCCAGTACGGCACGCCGCAGCTCGCCACGTGCGCGAGGTGGAACTCCGCCGTCGCGCGGGCGGCGCGCAGCCACCGCGCCTCGATCGCGCGCTTCCCGCCGAGCGGCGCGAGCTCCTCGTCGGGGCGCGTCGCGATCCACTCCAAGAGCTCCGCGTATCCCAGCACCACCCACGCGAGCCCGCGCGTCCACGTCGAGAACGCCGAGTAACCCTGCTGCGTGGAGGGGCAGCGATAGCGCCCGTTCACCACATCGAAGAGGCTCTCGTGCGCGACGCGTCCCGCGACGTCGTACGCATCGCGCCCCTCGCCGTAGTACACCGTGAAGCGCGCCGTCGTCTCCGCGTGCTGCACCAAGCGCGCGAGCAGCGAGAAGCGCTCGTCGCCCTCACCTTGCAGCACGTGCCCGAGAGAGTGCGAGAGCGCGAGTGCTCGGAGCGTGCGCAGGGTATCGGCGAACAACGAGTGCGGCCCGTTGAAGCTGTGGATGTAGCCGAGCTCAGCGCACCCACCGGGCTCCGGAGCCGCGTTCTCGATCTTCGTCCAGCGCGCCGCCTGCACCGCCCCCGAGACCTTGAGCGCCAGCTGGTAGAAAGCGAGCTCGTAGCCCTCCGGCGCGAAGCGCCCTTCCAGCGCGAGCCGCCGCAGCGCCCGTAGGTCGAGACGTTGTTGAACCCGTGATCGTGCACCCCGCCATGCGTGAGGTGCGGCGCCATCACCTCGAGCGTCCGCCGCCGCCCGAGCTCGAGCAGCTCGCGCTCGCCCGTCGCGTCGAAGTCGAGCAACGCCGAGCCGTAGACGAAGCCCTGCGTCCACTCGGTCCACCCGCGCGCCGTGTAGCGCCCGTCCACCGTGAACACCGGAGCTCCGCGCTCCGGCGGGCAGCTCCGATCGACGTCGACGATCTTCCCGGCCGACAGCTGCCAGAGCCGCGCGAGCTTCCCCCGCAGCGCCTCCGCCGTCAGCGATTCATTGCTCCGGATCATGCGCGCTCGCTATCGTTCGCCGCTCGAGGTGTTCGCCTCGAGTCGGGCACTTCGAGTCCACCGCCGCGCGCACCTCCGCCGCGCGTGGTGACTCGCCGCCCGCAGCTTAGGAGCGCGCCGTTGGAGATCAAACCCAAAGCCGATTGCCGCTACGACTTGGTCGCCCTGGGCGAGGTCATGCTGCGCCTCGACCCCGAGGACGAGCGCCTCCGCTCCGCGCGGAGCTTCCGCGTCCACGAGGGCGGCGCCGAGTACAACGTCGCGCGCAACCTCTCACGCGTCTTCGGCCACCGCACCGCCCTCCTCTCCGCCCTGGTCGACAACGAGATCGGCCGCCTCCTGGAGAGCCTGATGCTGGAGGGCGGCGTCGACCTCGAGCACCTGCGTTGGCGCCCCTTCGACGGCATCGGCCGCGCCGCGCGCAATGCGCTGAACTTCACCGAACGCGGCTTCGGCCCTCGCGCCCTCCTCGGCGTCTCCGATCGCGCGCACTCCGCCGCATCCCAGCTCGCCCCTGGCGCCTTCGATCCCGCCCTCATCTTCCAGCAACGCGGCGCGCGCCTCTTCCACACCGGCGCCATCTTCGCCGCCCTCTCCCCCTCCACCGCGACGCTGAGCTCCGAGCTCCTCCGCGCCGCGCGCGCGAGCGGCACGCGCACGAGCTTCGATCTCAACTACCGCGCTTCCCTCTGGCAGGACCGCGGCGGCCGCGACGCCGCCCGCGCTCTCAATCGCGAACTCGTACGCCACGTCGATCTCCTCTTCGGCGGCCTGGAAGACCTCCGCTTCCTCTGCGCCGCCGAAGCCGAGCCACAGGAGAACGATCCCGCTCGCGAGCTCGCGCGTCTCCTCCCGCGCCTCCGCGAGCACGCCTCCTCTCTGCAAGTCGTCGCCGCAACCCTCACGCGCACGCACAGCGCCTCGCGCCAGCAGATCGGCGGCCTGCTCGCGACCAACGGCGAACTCCACCATCTCCCGCTTCGCGACGTCGAGGTCCTCGATCGCGTGGGCTCCGGCGACGCCTTCGCCGCCGCGGTTCTCGCCGGCGAACTCGAAGCGCGCGAACCACGCACAACCCTCGCCCTCGCCGTCGCCGCAGCCGAGCTCGCGATGAGCACTCCGGGCGACGCGTGCCGCGCTTCGCGCGCGGAGGTGGAGGAGCGGGCGGCGGGCGGTGAGATTCGAGCGAAGCGCTGAGCTGCTCATCGCGCACGTCGAGAAAACGCGACACCCGTCGTCGCGATTCGACATCCGCGCCCCCCGTCGCGCAGGTGTCGCCGTCGAGAGCGAACCGGGGAGATCGCGCGAAAGCGCGGCCGAGCAAGGACTTGCGCGAATCCGATGGGCCGTGAGCACGGGTTGGCAACTCGTTCGCGATGAGGTCTCCGTCGCCCTCACTCGAAGATCGGCCTGGAGAGCTTGCTGCGATGGACACCCAAGGATTCAACTTCTACGAAGAGAAGAAGTACTGCCCGGCTTGCGCGAAGTACGTGCACTTCCTGCAGAACGTCCATCACAGCTACTGCGTCGACTGCGGCACGGTGGTGCACCTCATGAGCGCGGATGAGTTCGCGAAGCTGAACGCCGCGCTCGCCGAGAGGAAGACCCCGATGCGCAAGCGCGCTCCCCGGCGCAAGACCTCGTAAGGCGCGACCGCGCGCTGGAACGCGGGCCCCGCGGAGAGAGAATCGCTCCCTCTCTCACGACCTGGGTGGCTCGATGCTCCGCACACCGAACACGTTCTCACGGTTCTCCCGGTTCTCCTGCTTCTCTCGCTCGCTTCTCTCCGCTTCCCCGACTCTGGTTCTCCTCCTCGGCCTCCTCGCGCCTTCGCTCGGCGCGCAGGAGGCCGATTCCTTTCCCATCGCCGGCGTCCGCGCGGAGGAGACGCTGATCGCGCACACGGGCGCGCGCATCGTGCCGGAGCGCGCGAAGCTCGCGTGGCCGCGGCCGCCGTTCCGCTATGACGCGCAGGTCGCGACGGGGCGGAAGCTCGCGCGCGTCGCGGTGGTGATCTACGACCCGATCCTCGCGACGCACGGCGGGAAGAACCTGCGCGCGTGGCTCGGGGCAAACGATGGGCTCGAGTTCTCGCACATCCTGGTCGACGTGATCCGGCAAGCGAGCTGGGGCTATGTCAACTACGAGATCGTCGACGTGATCCGCGTGAACGGTTGGCCGAAGAAGGTCGACGGCTTCCGCTACGACGAGGCGAGCTATCTCGAAGCGCGGGCGAAGAAGGAGTGGCAGCCGGCGACGATCTCGTATCGCGCGATGCTGGAGGAGACGGGCTTGCTCTCGCGCGTGGCGAAGCCGGGCAGCGCGGAAGGCATCCACGAAGTGTGGCTGTGGGGCGCCGACGGGATGCACTTCGACGAGTTCGCCGGCGTCGTGAAGGAGCGCGATCGGCGCTTCGGGCCGACGGACAATCCCTGGCTCTATCGCCCCTACGACCTCCCGGTCGAGCTCGGGCGGACGTTCTGGGTGATGGGGTTCAACATGGAGGTCGGTGCCGACAACATGGTGCACTCGTACACGCATCGCGTGGAGAGCATGGCGGCGCTCGCGTTCGCCGACGGGATCTGGGATCCGAAGACGCGGCGCGATGCGTGGAACCTCTTCTCGCGGCTCGAGATGGACTTCCCGGGCACGCCGTCGATGGTCGGCAACTGCCACGTGCCGCCGAACGGACAGAGCGGCTACGACTACGTGAACCCGCGGCGCGTCTCGAGCTGGGCGCACGGCTGGGATCGCTATCCCGATCTCCGCTGCGAGCCGCGCGAGATCTCCGCGGAGGCCTGGGGTCGCACCCAGTTCGGCTACCAGAAGTGGATCCTCGAGCGCCTGCCGAAGGGCGCGGGCTCGACGAACGGCTGCTACGACAACTGGTGGGTCTACGTCGCGAACACCGACGGCGATCTGCCGGAGTGGACGCCGCCGCAGGCGGGCGTGCTGCAGGTGCCCGAGGCGCTGCGCTGAGCGTGGGGAGCTCCGGCGCCGAGCGCGCGAGCGGCGCTCGGGTTCTCCGAATCGCCTGAACCACCCGCGAGCGAACGCGTTCGGCGGCGGCTCCTCCGCCAGCCGCCGCCGACGATCGCCACGACAGCCCGAGCTCCCCACCCGATGAAGCTGCGCTTTCGCTCTCCGCTCCTCGCCGCCGCACTGCTCGCGACCACGCTCGCTCCTTCGTCGTTCGCGCAGAACCTCGGTCGCCCGATCGACGCGGCGCTGCGCAGCTTGCGCGCGAAGCAGGCGAGCTCCGGCCTCTGGGGAGAATCGATCGAGGACACCGCGCTCGTGCTCTACGCGTATGCGACCTCGCCGCGGAAGTTCACCGTGTTCGACGGGCCGTGGCTGCGGCGCGGCGTGGAAGCACTCCTCGCGCAGCGGAAGGGCCGCGAGGGGAGCTTCGGCACGCCGCGCGAGAGCTTGCTCGCTTCGCTCGCGCTCGAGGCGCTGAAGACGGACGTCGGGGTCGAGGTGTGGCGCGACGCCGCCCGCGGCGCGCTGCGCTCGCTCGGGCACGAGCTGGCGGAGAACTCGAGCGGCAGCGCGCTCGCCTCCCTCACGCGGAAGGCGCTCGGCGAGAACCTGCCGCCGGCCGAGCCCGCGCCCGAAGCAGCCGCGGCCTTGGCCGAGCAGCTCCTCGCGCAGAAGCAGGCCGACGGCGGCTTCGGCGAGCCACGCGCGACGGCGCTGCAGATCCTGCTCCTCTCGCGCTGCGCCGATGCCCTGGCGCGGAAGGCCGCAGCGAGCGCGCCGAAGAAGGCGAGCGCGGCGCTGCCCGCGCCGCTCGCGCGCTACGACCTCGCCGCGATGCGCGCGAAGGCGGCGCGCTTCCTGCTCGATCCCGCGCAGCGGATCGGGGAGCGCTGGGGCTTTGCCGGCAACGCCGATCTCGGCATCACGGGCATGGTGATCGGCGGCTTGCACGCGATCCCGGAGCAGGAGCGCTCACCCGAGGTCAGAGAGGCGATCGCGCGCGGGCTCGAGCTGCTGGCGAAGGCGCAGCGACCGGACGGCAGCATCCACGAAGGTCAGGTGATCGCGTACTCCACTTCGATCGCGATCCTGGCGCTCGCGCGCTCGCCGAA
This sequence comes from Planctomycetota bacterium, assembly GCA_016719295.1. GTDB lineage: Bacteria > Planctomycetota > UBA1135 > UBA1135 > JADKAF01 > JADKAF01. The sequence continues at coordinate 6,657,787 of JADKAF010000001.1, read as the reverse complement.
GCCGGAGCACGCCTCCGCGCTGCAACGGGCGCGCGCGTTCCTCGTCGGGCTCCAGTCGGATGAAGGCGAGGGCTACGACGAGAATCACAAGTACTACGGCGGCATCGGCTACGGCGGCTCCGACCGCCCCGACCTCTCGAACCTGCAGAAGGCGCTGGACGCGCTCGTCGCGACCGGCGCCGCTCCCGAGGACGCCGCCTTGCAGAAGGCCCTGGTCTTCCTCCAGCGCGCGCAGAACCGCAGCGAGTCGAACCAAGGCGAGATCGTGAACGGCGAGGGTGTCTTCGTCGCCGGCAACGACGGCGGGGGCATCTACGCGCCCGGCGAATCGCACGCGGGGCTCGAGGCCGGCCCGGACGGGAGGCGCATCGCGCGCTCCTACGGCTCGATGACCTACGCGCTGCTGAAGGGCTTCCTCTACGCGGGCCTGCCCAAGGAGGACGGGCGCGTGAAGGCCGCGTTCGACTGGATCTCGCGCCACTACACGATCGACGAGAATCCCGGCTTCGATCTCAGCGCCGATCCGAACGCGGGTCAGCAAGGGCTCTACTACTATCTGCTCGCCATGGCGAAGACCCTCGATCTCTACGGCGCGGAGCAGGTCGTCGATGCGGCGGGTCGCGCGCACCCGTGGCGGAAAGAGATCGCGGCGCGGCTCGCGGCGTTGCAGCGCGCCGATGGCTCGTGGGTGAACGCGCAGTCGGAGCGCTGGATGGAAGGGAACGCGGTGCTGGCGACGGCCTATGCGCTGCAGGCGCTGGAGTTCTGCCGCTGAGCAGACGCGCCGGCGCAGCGGACGCTCGCTCTCGCTCCGCCCCGCCCTACCCGCTTTCCATTCCCCGCGGCTCGCGGCCAGAGGCCCTGGAAGGGCCGCGCGTCGTGCGTGACGAGCCGGGAAAGGAATTCCTGGCGCCCTAAGGGAGGCTGACCCGAAGAGAGTCGGCGAGGGAGAGCACGAGCGAGGTGGCGGCCCCATGAAGACGATGCGAAGTCGGCGAGCGGATGCGGCGGGGTTCAGCCTCGTCGAGCTGATGATCGCCGTGACGGTGATCCTGTTCGGGCTGCTCACGGCGTACTCGAGCGAGCTCTCCTCGCTCGAGGTCGTGAAGACGAGCCGCGAGACGAACACGGCGATGGCGGACTTGCAGGCGTGCATGGAGTCGTTGCTCGTGCTGCCGCCCGCCGAGATCCCGAATCCGGAAGGGCCGTATGCGCCGGGTCAGATCGTCGAGGCCTTCCGCGACCTGCACCTCGAGAACCAGCGCATCGTCGCGACCTACCCGAACCTCGTCACCGGCCAGCCAGTGCCGGATCCGCTGGAGATCGTGCTCACGATGACGTGGACCGATCGCCAGGGCCGCGGCCGCGAGCTGCGCATCTCCTCGGTGAAGACGCGGTGATCCCCATGCACATGCGGAATCGACGGGCCGGTGCGAACGCCGGCTTCACGCTGACCGAGATGTTGATCGCGGCGACGATCCTGATCGGGTTGGCCGGCGTCATCGCCGGCACCATGGGCGGGCTCTCGACGATGACCTTCTCCGGAAGCGTCCAGAACCAGCTCCAGGACATGGGAGAGCGCTCGCTGAGCGCGATCCTCGACGACCTGCGACGCAGCGGCTGGGTGACGCGCGACGGACAGGTCTACCCCGCGTTCATCGAGGATGGGCAGACCGAGCAGAGCTGGCTGCTGCAACATCGCCATCTCCCCCCGCTGCGCAGCGCGCACCGCGGCGAGCCCGACTTCGGGCCTTCGCGCGAGCCGGTGTTCGTGCTGCCCGCCGACGCCGATCGCAACAACCGGCCGGACGTCGACATCAACACCGGGGAGCTGAGCTGGGACACGCGGCACTTCTCCTACGTGCTCGTGCCGGGACCCAACGGGCACAACGTGCTCGAGCGTCGCATCGACGGAGGGATGCCCCAGGTCATCGCGCACCACGTCGAGCGCTTCACCGTCGAGGACGCCGCCGAAACCGGCTTCGAGGTCCCTCTGAAGGCTCTGCGCGTGCGCCTCTGGTTCCGCAAGCAGGACTCGGGCGGAGTCGTGCATCGCCATCGTGTCGAGGCCGTCGTGCAGCTCCGCAATGGCGGCCTGCAGGGAGACCCTGAGGAAGAAGAATGAGAACCTCCCTCCAATCATCGTGCAGCGCCGCGGAGCGCGGCTTCGCGCTCGTCTACGCCGTCGCCATGACGGTCGTGGCCGCGATGCTCTGCTCCGCGCTGCTCACCTTCTCCGTCGCCTCGCACAAGACCTCGACGACGAAGGCGAACTCGCTGCGTGCGCGCTACCTCGCCGAGGGGGCGCTCGAGGTCGTGAAGAAGTCCGTCCAGCAAGACATCGCCAACTGGCTCGATCCCGCGCGCGAGCACAAGGTGCGGGTCGACGGCGAAGAGGTCGTCGTCGTCACCGAGCCCGTGGGCGCCGAGCGCGTCGTCACCGACGCGAGCGGGATCCAGACCGCGATGCGCATCTTCGAGATGCGCGCGACCACGAACTTCCGCGGCTACGTCGGGCAGGCCCATCGCATGCTGGAGGTCCAGGCCACGCCGACCTTCCAGTTCGCGATCTTCTACGCCTCCGACCTCGAGATGCTGCCCGGTCCGAGCATGACGATCGGCGGTCGCGTGCACGCGAACGGCGACATCTACCTCGGCAGCGGAGCGACGCTCTCGCTGGACACCAACTACTTCCGCTCCGTCGGCGACATCTACCGCCGCCGCAAGAACGATCCCTCGCGCTCCGAGGGCACGGTCCGCGTGCGACGCTACGTCGACAATCCCTTCGATCCCTCGCGTCCTACGGAGTGGTTCACGCTGAGCAATCGCTCGCAGCTCACCACGGGTGGCGTCAGCAGCCCGAGCGGCTTCGACTCGCAGTTCCGCGGCCATGACGCGAACACGAACGGCTCCTACGAGGATGCCGGCGATCTCTTGCCGTGGGGTCCAGGCGCGCTCCACTACACGCGCGAGCCGGGCGCCGGCGAGTACGGCCGCGGCTACACGATGCAGGACGCCGCGCACGGAGTGAGCCATGCGGTTCCGCCGGGCTTCGGGTCCATCGCCATGTACGAGCCCCTCCCGAGCGGCACCGGCGGCGACTGGAAGCTGAACTCCGCGACGGGCCGCTACCAGCGCGTCAGCGCCGGCACCGGCGACCACAAGCGCGGCCACTACCACGAGCAGGCCAGCTTGAAGATCCTGCGCTACGACGATGGCTCGTGGGCAGCGTTCGACGGCGAGGACACCGACATCACGACCGAGGTCTACGCGGCGATCTCGAGCTCCGAGATCTACGACGCGCGTCAGGCCGAGGGCTCGACCACGCGTGTCCCCGTGCTGACGATCGACTTGGAGCGCCTCGCCACGACGGGCTACTACCCCCCGAACGGCATCCTCTACACGGGGCGCTACGGCCAGGGCACGGGCACGGCCGCGGGCGGCTTCCAGCTCGTGAACGGCAGCCAACTCGCCGGACCGCTGAGCGTCGTCTCCGAGGCGTCGCTGTACGTGAAGGGCGACTACAACACGGTGAGCAAGAAGCCCGCGGCGCTGATGGCCGATGCGGTGAACCTGCTCTCCAACTCGTGGAACAACACCAAGACGCGCGGCTCTGCGATTCCGGTCGCGACGCCCACGACCTACAACGCGGCGATCGTCACCGGCAACTACACGACCAACGGCAACGACTACAACGGCGGTCTCGAGAACCTGCCGCGCTTCCACGAGAACTGGCGCGACGTGCGCTGCTCGATCCGCGGCTCCTTCGTGAACCTCTGGGAGAGCCGCTACGCCACGGGCCGCTGGTCCTCGGCGACCTACACGCCCCCGATCCGCGATTGGGGATACGACCCGGATTTCAACAACATCGCGAACCTGCCGCCGGGCACGCCGCTCGCGGTCTCGGCGCGGGACGTCGCCTCCTGGTAGCGCTGCTCGCGCGCGCTTCCTCCGCGCGCGAGCCGCGAGCGCTCCGCGCGCTACATCCCGGTCGCGTGATAGCCGCAGTCGACGTGTAGCAGCTCGCCGGTCATGCCGCGCGAGAGGTCGGAGAGCAGGAAGACGGCGGTGTCACCGACCTCCTCGACCGTGACGTTGCGCTTCAGGAACGAGCGCTCGGCGACGACGTCGAGCATGCTCGAGAAGCCGCTGATGCCGGCGGCGGCGAGCGTCCGGATCGGGCCCGCGGAGATCGTGTTCACGCGGATGTTGCGGGGACCGAGGTCTGAGGCGAGATAGCGCACGCTGCTCTCCAGCGCGGCCTTGGCGACGCCCATCACGTTGTAGTGCGGGATCACGCGCTCGCCGCCGAGATAGGAGAGCGTCACGATCGAGCCGCCGTCCTTCATGAGCGGTGCCGCGCGGCGCGCGAGGTCGGTGAGCGAGTAGGCGCTGATCCGCAGCGCGACCTCGAAGCCCTCGGGCGAGGTCTGGAGGTACTCGCCCTCCAGCTCCTCGCGCTTCGCGAAGGCGAGCGCGTGGACGAGGAAGTCGAGCTTGCCGAAGCTCTGCTCGAGCTCGCGGAAGAGCTGGTCCATCTGCTCGGGCTGCGAGACGTCGCAGCGCAGCAGCAGGGCCGCAGGGAGCTCGTCGGCGAGCGGCTTCACCTTCTCGAGCAGGCGCTCGTCCTGATAGGTGAGCGCGACCGAGGCGCCGGCGTCTGCGGCCTTCTTCGCGATGGCCCAGGCGATCGAGCGCTTGTTGGCGACGCCGAGGACGATGCCTTTCTTGCCTTGCAGCATGGGAGTCGAAGCTCTGGTGGTAGGCGGTGCTCAGAGAGTGAGCAAGAACTGCTGAGGAACGGGCGGCAGCGCCGTCAGGCGCTGCGCCAGCAGGTATCCGAGAGGCTGTAGCATCGAGGCTTGCCCGGCCGATCAGGAGCGCGAGCCGAGGGCCGCGCGGCGAACGGTGGCGGCACGAGCGCTCGCGATCGAGCGATACGCCGCATCCACGACCTCCACGGCGCGCAGGCCGTCGATGCCGTCGACCTCGGGGATCTTCTCCTCGCGCAGCACGGCGACGAAGTCGGCGATCAGACCGGCGTTGATGTCGTCGGCGAAGTCGACCTGGATGCCCTTCTTCGCGCGCTCGCTGTAGAGCATGGCGTGCTGTCGAAAGGCGTCGATGTGGAGGTTCCCCTGCTCACCGATCAAGCTCAGCGTGACGTCGCCCCAGGTCGGGAAGGACTGGCCGGGGCGCGACCAGGAGCAGTCGAGGCTGGCACCCGTGCCCTGCTCGAAGCGGAAGAGCAGCAGCCCGTGGTCCTCCACCTCGCCGCTCGCCCCCGTCGCCTCGGCGTACACGCTCGCGACCTCGTCCTCGAGGATCCAGCGCAGCACGTCGACGACATGCACGGTGTGGTCCATCACCGCGCCGCCGCCCGAGAGCTCGGGATCGACGAACCAGCCGCCGGGATTGGTGCCGCGGTTCGTGCCCTGCGCCGCGAGCACCGCGCCTAGCGCGCCCTCGCGCATGAGGCGCCGCGCTTCGCGGAGCGGCGTCGAGTAGCGGCAGGGGAACGCCGTCATCAGCGGGCGGCGCGCACGGGCCGCGGCGCGCACCATCGCGAGCGCATCGGCGGGCTTCGTCGCGAGCGGCTTCTCGCAGAGCACGCCGAGCCCGGCGTCGAGCGCGCGCTCGGCGTCGCCGCGGTGGCGCACGTTCTCGGAGCAGATGATGACGCCGTCCAAGCCGAGGTCGAAGAGCTGCTCCGGCGACGCGGCGTAGCGCGCGCCGAGGGACTTCGCCGCGGCCTTGCCGCGCTTCGCCTCGGGATCGTAGACGCCCGTTAGCTCGACGCCGGGCAGCGCGCGCAGCGCGGCGGCATAGGCGCCGGCGTGGAGGTGAGCGCTGGAGTAGATGCCGATCCTGGTCATGAGCGCGCTCCCTTCCGCGCGCGCGGCGAAGACGGCATGGCAGCGGGGCGGCAAGGCTGGCCGCTCGCGATGGAGGCTCGCGCGGCCTCGGCGACTGCGACGGCCTCGAAGCCCGCGCGGGCGCTGACGGGCGCCGGCGCGCCGCAGATCGCGGCGGCGAGGAACGCCTCCATCTGCAGCTCGTAGGGCGAGCGCCGGAACGGGCTCTCGGGGATCTCGGCGCCCTGCTTCTTCGCCTTCTTCTCCGCGAGCGGGACGAAGCGCAGCGGCTTGGTCTCCGGCATCTCGAAGCGCAGCAGGCCTTCAGCGCCGGCGAGCTCGACACGCGTCGCGAAGCCGTCGGGATGCAGCCAGGAGCCCTCGACGTAGGAGAGGACGCCGCTCGTGTGGCGCAGCACGACCTGCGCGTACATCTCCGGATACTTGGCGTCGCGCGAGGCGGCGAGCGCGTGCACGCGCTCCACCGCGCCGAACCACCACAGCAGCAGGTCGAAGTCGTGCACCATGAGATCGAAGCAGATCCCGCCCGACTGCTGCGCATCGATGTACCAGCCGCCGGGGTTGCCTGCGACGCGCGAAGCGCGCGCGACCCGCGGGCGACCGATCTGCTCGAGCTTCCCGAGCAGCGCCTGCACCTCGTGGAACCAGCGCACGCAGTGCGCGACCATCACGACGCGCTCCTGCGCCTCGGCCGCGCGCACGATCTCCCCCGCCTCGGCGCTCGAGAGCGCCAGCGGCTTCTCGACCAGCACGTGCTTCCCGGCGTCGAGGGCCGATTGGACGAGGGAGCGGTGCGTCAGCGTCGGCGTGGCGATCACGACGGCCTGCACCAGCGGGTCGGCGAGGACCTCGGCGAGCTCGCTGGTCGCTCGCGCGCCATGCGCCTTGGCGAGCTTCTTCGCCGCGGGGGCGTTGCGCCCGTGAACGGCGACGAGGCGCCCGAAGCGCGGGTTCGCGGCGAGCGCGGCGGCGTGGACCTCGGCCATCCGGCCGGAGCCCAGGATCGCCACCGCGAGCGGGCTCGCCGGCGGCGCGGGCGCGATCGGTTCGGGGAGTTCGGGAGTCATGTGCGGGTGCCTTCCTCGAGGTCGGCGAAGCTCGAGAGGCTACGAAATCCCGCGCGCGATTCCCACAGCTAGCGGGGTCGCTCCGGCGCCCTCCACCGCGGATCAGCCGTTGATCTGCCGGTCCAGGACCTCGGTGAAGCGCGCCGGGATCTCGGTGCTGCGAGTCCGCTTCACGCCATTCGCGAGGTCGACGATCGTGAGCTGCAGCCGATAGGCATCGAAGGGCTTCACGAGGCGCACGGCGGCGAGGCGATTCGCGCCGCGGCGCTGGAAGAACGCCACCGAGGCCTCCTCCACCGCGTCCTCCTCCTGGAAGAGCGCGTCCTCGCTCTTGATCGTGTAGAGGATCGAGGACTGCACGAGGTCGTCGACCACCGCGCTGATCTTGCCCTCCGAGGCCTTCCCGAACGCGGTCTCCGCCACGGCGGCGAGGGCCATCGCGGTGACCCCCGCCGGCGATTCGTAGTAGCTCTTCGCGAGCTTCTCGGCGTGGTCTTTCGCGTCGCCGAGCGTGGGGAAGATCGTGCCGTCGACCTTCACGCTCCCCTCGACCGTGTAGGGATCCTGGTCGGGGTTCGCCTTCTGGATCTTGTCGAGCTCGCGCCAGAACGCGCTGGCGAACGAGACGAGCTCGTTCCAGCGCGAGGCGCCGCTCGGGATCATCGCCGGCTCGAAGCGCATCGTCGCGGCCTCGTACCACGCGGGCTCGAGCTCGTACATGCCGCGCGCGAGCCGCTCCATCGCCACGGAGAGCTCCTCGGTGACGCTCGCGACGGCGGCCTCGCGGCGGCCGAGCACGAGCACCATCCGCCGCCGCGACGCGGAGAGCTCCGCGCCGAGATCGGCCTTCAGCTTCTCGCGCAGCGTTTCGCTCTTCTCGCCGACGAGACGGAACAGCGCCGCCTCGAGCTCATGGCGCTTGCCCCGGAAGCGGAGTCGGTAAGTCGAGCTCTGGCCATCGGCGTTCTCCTGCTCGAGCGCGCTCACGCCGGGCAGCTTCTCCAGCTCCGCGCCGGTGAAGACGGGCATGCCGAGCCCGACCGCGCCGGTGTGGATGCTCAAGCGATAGAGCGGCCCGTGCTGCGCCTCCTGCGCGTCGCGCTCGCCGAGCGCGCCCACGAACTGCTGCACCAGCGCGCCGTCGGCACCGAGAGCCTCCTCCAGCGCCGCGGCGTGCGCCTCCGCGGGTCCTCGCAGCGCGCGGCCGTTGCCGGTCGCGGAGCGCTCGAAGAAGAGCTGCGCGTCGTCGCTCGCGACGGCGGCGAGGCGCAGCCGATCGCGCACGAGGTTCCGCCCTTGGGCGCTGCGCTCTTCCTCGACGCTGAGCTCGACGCGCAGCACGACGTCCGCGCCGCTCTCCTCGAGCCAGCTCGGCGGGAGCTCGCCCCCGCCGGCGAGCTTCCGGCGCTTCTCCTCCAGGAGCTGCGCCTGCGCCGCATCGACGAGGCGCAGCCCGCGCGCCAGCGCGAGCTCGCGCACTCGGTCCACGGCGCGTTGCCGATAGAGCTCGTGCTCCGCCTTCGAGGTGAAGCCGAGCACCAGCACGCGCGGCGCATCATGCGCGGCGGCGGCGGGGTCCTGGGCGGAGAGGGACGCAGCGAGCCCGAGGAGGCTCGAGCACAACACGACGCGCGATCGGTGCATGGCTTGACCGGGGTCGAGGGCCTGTGGACGCGGAAGCAGAAGCAGAAGGCGCGGAGGCGCTCTCGAGCGGCCGATCCTAGCACCGCGAACGCGCGATCTCCTCTCGGGAGGCGTCGAGTCGGATGGCGCCCAGCCTCGAAGCGCGGGCCGAGCACGGGAAGGGAGAGCCGCCGCCGGCCCGGGCTCAGCGCTCCTTCCGGAACACCGGGGCGTCTTCGCGACCTCCCGCGAGGAGGAACGCCAGCAGGTCGCGCAGCTCGTCGGCGTTCAGCGCATCGATCAGGCCGGCGGGCATCTGCGAGAGCTTGGAGTCCTCGATGGACTCGATCTCGTTCACGGCGATCCGCGTCGGCGGAGAGCTCGGATCCTGCTTGAAGACCAGCACGCCGACCTCGTCGTGCACGACGCGCCCGACGAAGCTCTCGCCCCAGGTCGCGGTGACGACCTCTGAGCCATACTGCTCGGAGATCACCTGGTTGGGCTCGAGGATCGACTCGAGGATGTCGCGCGGGGAGAAGCGATTGGCCAAGGTCGTCAAGTCGGGGCCGATCGCTCCGCCCTCGCCGTTCACCCGGTGGCATTGGCCGCAGCTCGTGGCGTGGAAGAGATTGCGTCCGGCGGCGAAGCTCCGCCCCGCGAGCTTCGGCCCGATCGCCTGCTCCGCCTCGGCGAGGGTCCACTTGCGTCCGGGCCCGACCGGGGGCTTCACATCCGCGGGCCGCGACGCGATCAAGGGCTCGCCCGTGATCGAAGCGAGCGAGAGTCGCTCGTCGGGGCTCAAGCGCTCCAGCGCCTCGTCGCGCATGTTGGTGAGGAAGCCGCCGTAGCTGGCTCCGCCCGGGTGTTTCGCGGCGGCGGCGAAGAAGCGGAAGTAGCTCCGCCGGAGCTCCGGGGTCCAGCCGGTGGTCGCGTTGCGCAGCACGAAGGCGTAGTGGATGTCCTGCAGCGGCGGCATGTCGGCCAGCATGCGCGCGATGGGTCCGCCGTAGCTGGAGTTGCGCTGGATGAGCTCGGCCCAGTCGGGGAGCGGACGCGGCGGGAGCTCGCCGAGGCGCGGCACCGTCTGCTCGACCACGCGCGGCGAGCCCAAGTAGACGAGCAAGCTCGCGAGCTCGGCGTCGAGCGCCGAGGTCCCCGCGGTGTAGTGCGGCTGCAAGAGCGCGAGCCATTGCTCGCGCTGCGCCGGCGTCGGGGCTCCGAGGCGCACGAACGCGAGCGCGAGCGCGCGCGTCAGCGCGAGGCGCTGCGGCTCCGTGAGCTCCGCCCAGGGCAAGCGCGCGAGGCGCGAGAGCACCGCGTCGCGATCGCTCGACGAGCCTTGGCGCGCCAAGGCGATCATGGCGAGGAGCGCGGCCTGCGGATCGGCTTCGCCGAGCGCGCGCTCGCGCCAGGTCTCGACCGGCTGGTTCTCGATCGCGATGCGCGCCGCGAAGCGAATCGCGCGATCGGCATGCCCGAGATGAGGCCACGCGAGGTCGAGGGTCGCCGGATCGGCCTTGCCGTGCAGCGCTTCGAGGCGTTGCCGGAGGGCTTGCAGCTGCGTGGGCTCTCCCGAGCGCGCGGACAGCGCGGTCGAGTCCGGACCAGCGTAGCTCACGCGGTAGAGCGCCGACTGCGTGCCGCGCCCGCCGACCGCGAAGTAGAGCGCGCCGTCCTTCGCGATCGTCGCATCGGTGACCGCGAGCGGCACCGCGGAGCAGAACTCCTCCTTGCGCGCGGCAAAGCTCGCCCCGTCCGGTTGGAGGTGCAGCGCGTAGATCGTCCCGAAGGTCCAATCGAGGATGTAGAGCGCCTCCTGATAGGCCTCCGGGAACTTCGCGCCGTAGCCGAAGAGCACGCCGGTCGGCGAGCCGGGACCGATGTTCAGCACCGGCGGGCAGGAGTCCTCGTAGTACTCGGGCCACTTGCCCGTCCCCGAGCGCCAACCGAACTCGCTGCCGCTGCTCGCGAGGCACACGCGGGTCGGACGGTACCAGGGGGACCCCAGATCCCATTCCATGTCCGCGTCGTAGGTGAAGAGCTCGCCGCTGCGATGCAGCGCCAGGTCGTACTGGTTGCGATAGCCGTGGCTCACGATCTCGACGTTCTTCCCGTCGAGGTCGCAGCGCGCGATCCAGCCACCCGGAGCCAGCAAGCCGCGCGCGTGACCGTTCGCGTCCCACTGCCGCGGCAGCAGCAGGTCCTCGTTCCAGTTCTTGGGCGAACGCGAGTTCTGGAACTGCGGCAGCGGCGTGTGGTTGCCGGCGCAGAAGTAGAGCCCGTTGCCATCGGCCGTCGGAACGATCGCATGCGGCCCGTGCTCGCCGCCTCCCGTGAAAGGCAAGAGATGCTCGGCGCGATCGAGGGCCCCATCGCCGTTCGCATCGGAGATGCGCCAGAGGCCAGAGGAGCGACCGCCCTGTACGTTCGCGTACAAGACACCCTTCCACCAGCAGAGCCCCTGCGCCCCGGAGAGCGGTACGTCGACCTTCTCGACGAGCGTCGTCGCCTCGGCAGCGCCGATCGGAGCGGGCGTGATCCGATAGAGCCCACGACCCCCTTGGTCGCTGGCATAGAGACGCCCATCCTCGGCCGCGCACAGCGCGACCCAAGATCCCTGCTCGGCCTTGGGCACGGTGTAGACCAACTCGCCGCGGAAGCCCGCCGGGAGCTTCAGATGCGGAGCGGCGACGGCCTTCTGCGGACCTCCAGCCGACGGTGCGGCCATCTTGCCTGGGCCATACGCGCTCGCCTTCACCACTCCGCTCCACGGCAGATCTGCGGCGCCCACGAGCCCGAGGACGCTCACCGGGCTCCAAGCGCTTGCCGCGAACTCCGCCTCGCGCCATCCCGGGCTCGCTTGCGCGGAGCCGTTCCAGCTCGCGTCGCTGACCGCGACGATCTTCCCGTCGACCTCGAGCTGCAGCGCGAGCCCCGCGGGTCCGCCATCGTTCGCGCCTTCGACCGCGAGGACGTTGCGTCCGACGAGCAGAGCCTTCGTCGCGTCGCGCGAGATCGGCTCTTCCCAGGCGTCGTGCGAGAGGATCGCCTGCCCGTTCAGGTAGACGACGAGGCGGTTGTCGCCCGAGCCCGTGACCAACGCCGAGCGGAACGAGCCCTCGATCTGGAAGGACTTGCGTAGGTAGACCGCGGAGCTTTCCGCGGCGCTCCCGTGCCAGATCCAGCGCGGCAGGGAGCTTTGATCCTGGGGCGTCATCGCGGTTCCGACGACGACGGGGCTCGGCACGGCGAGAGGAGCACCGAGGCCGGCCAGGAGGGTGAAGAGCGTCGACCAGGACATGATCGGTACCTGCGAGAGCTTCGGGAGAGCGGGACGGACCCGGCATCGATTCCAGGAGGAGCGCGCCGCGCACGCGGCCGCAGAGATCGAGGCGCTCCTGTTTCTGCAGGAAACGGCTCGACGAGAAAAGCGCGCGACGCGAGCTCTCGCGTTCCGCGGCCCGATCTCGTCGCAACTGCGGACTCGGACCGTGCGCTTGCGGCCGGCGCTATCTACCGGAGGGCGCCCTATGGGGCACCGAACAGATCCTCCCTACGAGGAGAAGAATGCGGCTCCCCGCAGGTGCAGCAGGCGGCGCTCAGGCTTCGCGCTCGAGGGCTCGTCGCTCGCGAGGAGCCCGCGTGAGCGTATCGCTACGTCATCCGTCGGTCGACCGGACGCCGAAGGCCTTCCAGCGCAACGTGATCGCAGCTCCAGGTCGGTGCTCGAGGACGCGCAGCGCGACGAGCAAGGTAGAGCGATCTGCGTGCCCCGGGAAGCGCTGGTACACGTTGCGTAGGCGCCCAACGTAGATGTGTCCGACCTCGGGAGCGATCGAGAAGCTGGGCCGCAGCGGTTGATCCGTCGGGATGATCGCGCCGGCAATCCGGCCGTCGAACTCGGTGGCCTTCGGATGCCAGCGCAGCTCGGTGCCATCGCAGTCGATCGCAGCGAAGCTCGAGAAGCCCGTCTCGTCGTGCCGCAGGTCGCCGAGATCACGTAGACATCCCAGCTCTCCACCGGAGCAGCCTAGCGTCAGCTGCTGCGGTACGATTCGACCATAGTCGAGCTGGGCGGCATGGTTGTACACGACACCGTCTTGCACGATCGTCCCCGAAGACTGGGTCGGGAAGACGAAGCTGTACTGGAGGTGGTCGAGGGCATAGAGCGTCACGACACCTTCCGCGCTCGGGACCCGCTCTGCGATGGCGCTCGCGGCGTCGGAGCCGGCCTCGCTCACGCGCTCCTGCGACGCCGCGAGAACCGCTACCACGGACAGAGCGGGCAGAGAGAGAAGTGCGAGATAGCGCGAGCGACGCATGCGGACCTCCGGCGACGGCGAGAGGCGAGCCTAGCACCACTACGGTTCTCGCAACTACGGTTCTCGCAAGGCTACGCGAGGAGGTCCACCGTCACGAGCCGGGCGGCGAGCGTCTGCGCCGCGAAGGTCGGAACCGCATCAGGAACGACGCATCACGCGCTGCGCCTGATCGCCGACGATCCTCAGCCCCGATGCAGGAACTCGATCAGATCCTGCCGCAGCCCCGCGAGCCCGTAGTCCGTGGACACGATGCAGCGATAGATGATGTCCTGCAGCATGTCGGGCGTGTTCGGGTTGATCTCCTTCGGCGGCGTGTAGGAGAGGAAGTAGCCGAGCGAGAGGCGCACGACCTCGCCGCCGGTGGGACGGCCGGCGTACTTCCACGGCACTTCCTCGAAGGGCAGCGCCCCCGTCAGGATCTCGTAGAGCATGATCCCGATCGCCATCACGTCGGCCTTCGAGTCCGTGAGGAGCAGCGGGTTGTAGTGCGGCGTGGTGGAGATGAGCCCCAGGTTGCGATTGCGGCGCGCGGGATCGATCAGGATCACCGAGCCCGAGGGCTTCACGAGGATGTTCTCGGGCTTCAGATCGCCGTGCGCTTCGAGCGTGCCCTTCTCGGCGAGGCGCTCCAGCGTCTTCACGATGCTGAGGAACCAGTTGAGGCGGATGCCCTCGAGTGCCCGGATCTTCTCGCGCAGCGTCTTGCCCTGCACGTAGTCCATGACGAGCACGGGGCGATCCTCGTGGCGCACGAGGTCGCGGAAGCCGACGACGTGCGGCGAGGAGATGCCGCGCAGGACGTTGGCCTCGTCCTCGAGCAGGCGGTCGATCTCGGAGAGGTCGAGGAAGTCGATCCGCGCGCCCTGGTCCTCGAGGAAGATCGCCTCGGCGGGCGTCTCGTCGGGGCTGATGCCGTCCGGGCTGCGCCGACCGGTCACTTCGAGGAAGCGCGTCACATAGCGACCACCGCCGGCGACGTCGCCCATCTTGAGGGCGACCTTCTCCTGCGTCTCGATCGACTCGGCGAGATATACGTGGCTGAACCCGCCGCGGCCGAGATACTCGACCAGACGATAGCCACCGATCCGCCCACCGACCTCGAGCTTCAGCATCGAAACCGCTCCTCGAAGAGCTGCCGTGAGGAACCTTCCTCGGCGGGCATATCGGCATGCTTGCGGCGCGGCCTGAATGAACAGCCAAGGTCGTTTCGCTGGATCGCGAGAGAATTCCCTTCCGCGCTCGCGGTCGAGGGCTGCGCGATCCGAGCTGGCGGCCCCGCAAGCGCCGCCAGGAAAGCGGAAAGCGCTCCAGGCACGCGGGCCTCGGTTTCGATGGGCAAGTGCGGGAACGCGCGCGCGGCGCACAGGTAGCTGCGTCCGCTGGCGTGCGAGTCCGAGTTCCGAGGGGTCGTCATGAGCACCCATCGACTGCACTGCCTGGAGCGCCTGCGCCGTCGCGAGGAGCGACGCGAGAAGCTGCTCGCGTTCTTCGTCGCGGCGCTCGCCTTGGCGCCGTGGCTGCTGCTGCCGAGCCTGGCCTGATCGCGCTCCTGGCCTGATCGCGCGCGAGGTCCCGCGGCGAGCGACGCGCCGTCGCCTTCAGCGCGCGTCGGTCTTCGCCGCGGCGCTCTGGAAGCGCACTTCGCCTCCGCGCCGGTCGAAGAGCGCGCTCACCGCGCGCGCGTGCCCGCCCGTGGTCAGGTGCTCGGGCTCGCCGAAGATGCTGTAGCGATAGACGCGGCCCTGATCGTCCATGAAGCCGATCGCCTGGCCGTGCTCGTCCAGGACCTCGCGGCGGACGTAGGCCTTGCCCTGGAGATCGATCACGCGCAGAGCCTCGGAGTAGCCGACCAGCTCGCCATCGATCCAGACCTCGTCGACCCCGTCCTGGCGCGTCTCGTACGCGCCGAGGATGCCGTGCGCCATGGGGATGCGCTCGGGCTCGCGCGGAGCGCCGAGACAGCCCGCTAGCCCGAGCGCCGCGAGGGCCGCCGTCATCGAGCCGTGGTTCATCTTCCGCTCCTCCATTCCGGGTCGCCGTGGAGCAGGAGCCGCGCGGCGCGCGGTCGCTCCGGCGGGTTCATCGGTTGAAATCCTGCCGGACTGGTTCAGGATTGCCGCCCCTACGGAGCCAGGACCCCCTCTTCCGCATGAATAGCGCCTCGATCGACAAGTTTCGCGAAGCTGGCCGCATCGCCGCGCATTGCCGCCGCCTCGCTGCCGAGCGCATCAAGCCCGGGGTCACGATCCGCGAGGTGACCGAGGGCATCGAGGCGGAGATCCGCCGTCTCGGCGCCGAGCCCGGCTTCCCCGCTCAATCGAGCCGGAACCACGTCGCCGCGCACTACTGCTCGACGCCGGACGACACCCAGCGCTACGAGGTCGGCGACTGCGTGAAGGTCGATCTCGGGGTGCACGTCGACGGCTACATCGCCGATACGGCGCTCACCGTCGACCTCAGCATCGACGGGCGCTGGCACGAGCTGATCCAGTCCTCGGCGAAGGCGCTCGAGGCCGCCATCGCGACGGTCGGCCCCGGCGTCCCCGTGCACGAGGTCGGCGCCGCGATCGAGCGCACGATCACGGAGCGCGGCTTCAAGCCGGTGCGCAACCTCACCGGCCACGGTCTCGCGCGCTGGCTCGTCCACTGCGCTCCGCAGATCCCGAACGTGGGTGATCACGGCGACGGGATCCTCCGCGAGGGCCAAGTCATCGCGATCGAGCCCTTCGCCACCGACGGCCGCGGCTACATCCAAGAAGAAGGCGCGGCCGAGGTCTGGATGCAGGCGCGCCGCCGCCCGCCGCGCATCAGCAAGGGCATCGACCCCGCGGTCGCCGCCGCGATCGCGAAGTGGAACGGCCTCCCCATCGCGCGGCGCTATTTCCGCGAGTTCGACCCGCGGATCGTCGACGCGACGATCCGCCGCCTCGAGAAGAACGGCGACCTGAACGGCTACCCGCCCCTCGTCGAGAAGAAGGGCTCCATGGTCGCGCAGACCGAGCACTCGATGTTGATCACGAAGGACGGCGCCGAGGTTCTCACGCTCTGAGACTCCGCCCCGGGCGCGGCGCTCGAGGTGCCGAGGGGAGGGTGGTCGCGCGCCGTGCGGTCTGGTAGATCAGCGCGCCGCGGCGCGAGGACGCCGCCCCCGCTCGCCCCTCTCCCCGTTGGCCGGCTCGGTGCCTGACGGCTCCGTAGCGCGTCGTCGGGAACCATCCCGAACCTCTTCTCCATGAGCTCGAAGTCCCCTAGCGGCTCGAAATACAACGTCGTCCTGCTCTTCGGCTGCCCCGGCTCCGGCAAGGGCACCCAGGGCAAGGTGCTCGGATCCCTGCCGGGCTTCGTGCACCTCGCGATGGGCGACATCTTTCGGGCCCTCGATCCCAAGTCCGCGCTGGGACAGGAAGTGGCGAGCTACAGCTCGACGGGCCGGCTCGTGCCGGACGAGCTCACGATCCGTATGTGGAAGGAGCACGTGGCCAACCTCGTGCAGAAGAAGGTCTACCGGCCCGAGGGGAACCTGCTGCTCCTGGACGGCATCCCCCGCACCCCGGTGCAGGCCGAGGCGATGCGCGAGCTGATCGAGGTCGTGCGCGTCGTGCACCTCGTCATCGACGATACGCAGGCGCTCTTCCAACGCCTGCGCTCCCGCGCCCTCCAGCAGAACCGCAAGGACGACGCCGACGAAGCGGTCATCCGCCGGCGCTACGAGACCTACGAGAAGGAGACGCGCGCGACGCTCGACGCCTACCCGCGGGAGATCGTGGCGAACGTCGACGCGGCCCAGACGCCGCTCGAGGTCGCCCGCGCGATCTTCGATGACCTGATCTCGAACGTGCCCGCGGCGCGCTCCCTGGAGATCGGCTGAGCGCGCGGACTCGCGACGGCGAGGCTCGGCGCCGCGCCGGAGATCAGCCCACGCGCACCACGAGCGCCATCGCGGTATCGCCGGCGGCGCAGCCGGCGAAGAGGCCGTAGCCCCCGCCCTTCATCACGAGCTCCTCGACGAGCTCGATCGTCGCGCGGAGCCCCGTCGGTCCCTGCGGATGGCCGTAGATGAGCGGCGAGCCGAAGCGGTTGAACTTATCGAAGTCGAGGCCGAGCTCGCGCGCGAAGTAGACGTCGTTCACGGCGAACGGGTTGTGCGTCTTGATCGCTGCGACGTCGCGGATGCCGATGCCGGCCTGCTTCAGCGCGGCCTGCGCCGCGGGCACCACGGCCATCGCCATGAAGCCCTTCTTCGCGCGGGCGGAGCCGCCGGAGACGAGGCGCACGCTGACCTTCGGGTCCTTCGCGAGCTCCTGCGCGCGCTCGCGATCGCAGACGAGCGCGCCGGCGTTGCCATCGGCGGGGTGCGTCTGGCAGCCGAAGGTCACGGTGCCGTTCGGCATCACGGGCTTCAGCTTCGCGAGCCCTTCCTTGGTCGTCGGATGGAGCCCTTCGTCGCCCTCCAGCGTCGCGAGCTGCTTCCGTCCGCTCGCGTCGAAGATCGGCAGCGGTGCGACCATGTAGCGCTTCTGGAACGCGCGCTCGTTCGCGAGCGCCTCCTGGTACTGCGCCACGCGGATCAACGTGAGCTCCTCTTGCGCAGCGCGGTCGATGCCCGCCTCGCGCGCCACGTTCTCGGCGGTCTCGATCATCGCGTTCAGCGCGTGCGGGTCGCGCTGGAAGTTGTCGACGACCCAATCCTCGTGCTCGCCGGTGCCGCCCATCCCCTGCGGGTTCGGGTAGTAGAGATGCGGACCGTTGCTGCAGCGATCGGCCGCGAGCGCGAGCACGGTGCGCGCGCCGCCGCTCTCGACCTCGAGCGCCGCGGAGACCAGCACGCGCGCCGAGGTCGCGCAGGCCTGGTTCAACTGCGGCCCGGTGATCCCCGGAGCGCCGAGCAGCGCCGCCATCCACGGCGCCCCGTAGAAGGAGCTCTTCTGCGGCACGGTCATGCCGAGGTGCAGCGCCTCCAGCGACGCCGGGTCGAAGCCGCGGCTCTCAAACGCCTTCTGCGCGACCTGCGCGGCGAAGCGCATGGAGTGGAGGTGCGCGATCGAGCCCTGCCAGCGGACGAAGGGCGAGGACCAGGCGAGACCGTAGGGCAGGTAGCTCTTCTCGAAGTGCATGGGCTGAAGGATCCGCAAAGATGAGCGGGCTACTTTGCGCGAGCGCGCGCGGGCTTTCCAGCGTTCCGCGCGCTCCTCGATCCCCGATCCGCGCGTCCCTCCTGTCCCGACGCCGCCCCGCAGCTCGGCGCCCTCCGCGAAGTCTCCTACATGGGCGTCATCTTCGGCCGACGAGGGCATGAAGCTCGGCTTCCGGAACGGTCACCCCGACGGGTCGAAACTCGGCCAGGGTCAGCCCGAGGTCGGGCCGATGGAAGGCGCCCCGCCGCGCATCGCGTACGTGGATCTCCTGCCGGAGGATCACGCCTGCGGTCCGCTCAAGGAGACACTTGAGCTGCGCGAGAAGGTGGCGGCCCACTACGACCGCCTCTATTGCACACCCCTTGAGGCCCGGCGCTAGCGGCCAAACACATTGAGGCGAGAGTAGACGATGTACTGCAAGCGATCATGGAGAACCCGAGAAAGCTCCATCCAATCCGAGTGCGTGCGATACAGATCCAGATTCCGCTGCGGATCGGCAGCGACGACATACGTCTTCATCACGCCACCACTGTAAGTTTGCTTGATCTGCACAATCCTCTTCAATCCACCATCCACGGCACCGTAGAGCGCGTGAGCAGCGTCATTAGCTATCTTATAGTCTCCGTACTCAGTCTGGCCTGGCGAAATCTGGAAGTTGCTCGTCCACGCCTGAAGATCAGCGTAATACTTCTCCATAGCAGCCTCGGCCGCGGCCAGTTCCGACGAAGCGTCCTCCAGCAGAATCTTGACATCGTCATCGGTGAGCTTCACGGGATACAACTTAAACACATCGAGTCCCGTCTGCATCCGCGACCGAATGATCTCCAGCGGGTCCGTTCGCTTTAAAACAACTTGAGCTTCGGGAATGCCAAGATTCGGATCATATGGGTAGCCGCTCGGGATGGCATCTCCCGATCGCAGCTCTTCTTTCTGCCCTTCAGAAAGAGAGACAGAGTGATGATCGGCCTCGTCATTCTGCCGAGCGCGGGAAATCAACTCTCCGCGATCCGGCATCCGGCGCTGTCCATCTGGGCCCAAGAAGAGCTGCCGATGAGAATCATCGATTCCGGGAGCAGCGCCCGACTCAATCCAGAAGATGAGCAGCGAGGCTGTCACGACAGACGAGGCCAAGACCGCCCAAGCAAACACTTTCGAACGCCCCATGCCGCCACCTCCTCGATCAAGCGGATCTCTCGCCGCTCCGCGATCTCAGCTCACGGCAGGATCACCAACGTCAGCGCCTGCGTCGCGTAGATCGCATTCGTGCAGCTCGCGTTCACAAAGATCATCTGCGTCGCGACGGGCGCCAGAGCGAGGCGGGGATCATTGGGGATCGGCGCCCCCGTGCGCGCCGTGCCGAGCACATCGGGCACACCGACCGGCAACGTGAAGTACGCCGGGCTCGTGAAATCGACCCAGAGGTCGATGCCGAGGATCGGGAAGGGCGCCGGAAGCGCGTTGGGCGCGATGAGGGCGACGCCCGAGGAGCCCGTGCGGACGCGCGTCGCGGCGAAGGCGAACGCGGGCGTGTTCACGCGAGTGAGGGCCGCGACGTGGAGCACGGAAGCGAGGCCGTTGCAGCCGGCGCTCGAGCTGCCCACCGCGGCGATGCCCGTCGCGGGGATCGAGGTGAGATTGAGCGCGTTGGGCGCGAAGATCGGCGCGTTCACCAGCGTGGCGTGGTTCGTGCCCGAGCTGTCGCTGCCGTTGCCGTTCAGGTTCCAGCTCGAGCAGCCGCTCGGGAGGCCGGCGATCTCGAGCGGGCGCGAGGAGGCGATCTCGGCGGCGGTGCGCGCGAAGGGCCAGATGCGGAGCTCGTCGATCTCGCCGTTCCACATCTCGCCGGCGGCGATCGAGAGGTCGCCGTTGCCGATGCGGAGCGGGCCCGTGGCGCTGACGAGGTTCCCGGACGCCGCGGCGGTCGCGACCTGCACGCCGTCGAGGTAGAGCTTCACGCTGGCGCCATCGAAGGTGCCGGCGATGTGCGTCAGCGTGTTCAGCGCGCCGGCGGCGAAGGTGTAGCTCGCCCCGAACTGGCCCGTGGTCGTGCGCACCTTGAAGCGCAGCGACTTCGTGTTGTTGTTGGAGGCGTCGACGCGGAGGAAGTAGACCTCCGCGCCCGGCGCCGGCTCGTAGCGCAGCAGCGTCGGCCAGCGGAAGAGGCCGGTCGGGAGGGTCGCATCGTCGTAGCTCGCCCAGGTCTCGACGGTGATGCCGGTCTGCGGATAGAGCGAGGGCGACGAGGGCACGTCGAGGTAGCGATCGGCGCCGCCGATCGCGTTCGTCGACTGGAGGCCTTGGTTCTGGGCCTGGACGGGTGACCCAAGGAGCGCGCCGATCAGGCCGTAGCGCAGCGCGGAGAGCGAGGGGAAGGACATCGGGGACCTCCGGAGAGATGGCGGGACAGCGGCTCGCCCCAGCATTGGCCCTCGGGCGCGGATCGACAAGGGAGGAGCTCTCCTCGGCGCGCGCGCGCGTGTTAGAACGCCGCACGCACCGAAGCCCCTGCGGCTCCCTTCCTCGCGAGGAACTCGATGACCCGGCGTTCCCAAGGCCTCCTCCGCGGCGCGCTGCTCGCGGCGACCCCCCTCTGCTCGACGCTCCACGCGCAGCGCCCCCTCGAGGAGTGGATCGATGCCGCTGGCCTCGGCGCGCATCTCCGCTTCCTCTCCTCCGACCTGCTCGAAGGTCGCGGCGTTGGGACGCGCGGGGACGAGCTCGCGCAGAGCTACTTGGAAGCGCAGTTCCGCGCCGCGGGGCTGCAGCCCGGCGCGGCCGACGGGTCCTATCGCCAGATCGTGCCGCTGGTCGGGCACACGAGCCGTTCCCTGACACCGCTCGCGATCCGCGGCGCGAACGAGAGCGCGCTCGAGCTCCGCTGGCTCGAGGACTTCGTCGCCGGCGTCGATGCGCCGGTCACCGCAGGTACCTGGAAGGACGCGGAGATCGTCTTCGTGGGCTACGGCATCGAAGCGCCGGAGCAGGGCTGGGACGATTGGAAGGGCGTCGATGTCCGCGGCAAGGTGCTACTGATGCTGAACGACGATCCCGACTGGGATCCCCAGCTCTTCGCCGGCAAGGCGCGCCTCTACTACGGGCGCTGGACCTACAAGTACGAGATCGCCGCGGCGAAGGGTGCCGCGGGAGCTCTGATCGTGCACACGACGCCGTCGGCGGGCTACGGCTGGAACGTCGTGCAGTCGAGCTTCGCGCGCGAGCGCTTCGATCTCGAAGGCGACGCGAGCCCGCGCACGGCGATCCGCGGCTGGGTGAGCGAAGAGGCCGCGTCGCGCATCGCGGAGCTCGGCGGAGCGAAGCTCGCGGAGCTGGTCGCCGCGGCGCGCACGAAGGAATTCCGCCCGCGCCCGCTCGGCGTCACGGCGGCGCTCGAGCTCACGGCCGAGGTGCGCCCGATCAGGTCCTCGAACGTCTGCGCGATCCTGCCGGGCAGCGATCCCGAGCTCGCGAACGAATGGGTCGTGCTCTCCACGCACTTCGATCACCTGGGTCGCAACCCGGCGCTCGAAGGAGATCAGATCCACAACGGAGCGGTAGACAACGCTTCCGGTTGCGCGGGCTTGATCACCGTCGCGCGCGCCTTGCAGGCCACGGGGCTCCGCGCGAAGCGGACGCTCTGCTTCCTGGCGGTCACCGCCGAAGAATCGGGACTCCTGGGCTCGCAGCACTTCGCGAGCTCGCCGCCGATCCCGCGCGAGCGGATCGCCGCGTGCTTGAACATCGACTCGCTCGCGCGCTTCGGCGCCGCGAAGGACGTCGCCGTGATCGGCAAGGGCAAGACCGAGCTCGATGCGGACGTCGAGGCGATCGCCGCGAGCTTCGGTCGCACCGTGGTCGGCGATCTCGAGCCCGACAAGGGGCGCTTCTATCGCTCGGACCAGTTCTCGTTCGCGCGCGTCGGGATCCCGGCGATCTACTTGGGACCCGGCCTCAACCTGATCGGCGAGCCGGAGGGCGAAGGCGCGCGGAAAGTGCAGCGCTGGACGATGCAGCACTACCACCAGCCGAGCGACGAGTGGAGCGAGTCGTGGGACCTCTCCGGCGCGGTCGCGGATCTCCGGCTCTTCGCGCGGCTCGTGCTGCGCGTCGGCGATCGCGCGCAGGCGCCGCAGTGGGTCGCGGGCGACGAATTCGAGCGGCTGCGGCCGCGGCGCGCGAAGTGAGCTCCGGCAACGCACGAGCCCGCGAGCGAGAATCACCTCGCGCATGAGCCTGCTCCCCCACGCGCGTCCGCTCTCGCGCGGCGGCTACGCCGCGCTGCTCGCGTTGCTCGGGCTGCTCGCGTTCTTCGCACGCGTGCGCGCCGGCGATCACGTCGTCGAGCCGGAGCGCTTCGCGATCTCCGACAACGACACGCTGCGCCGCCTCGCGCGCTTGGAGCTCCTCACCAGCGGCGAGCACGGCTATCCCTTCGTCGAGCGCGGGGACGGCAGCCCCGACGGCAGCGTGCTCCACTGGACGCTGCCGATGGACGGCGTGCTGCTGCTCCTCGATCGCGCGCTGCGCCCGCTCTATCCGCAGGCACGTGCGGGAGAAGCCGGCGCGATCTGGGCCGGACCGATCCTCGGCACGCTGTCCGTGTTGCTCTTCGGCGCGCTGATCGCGCTCGTGCTCGCACCCACCTCGGCGCTGCTCGCGACCGCGCTCTACGCGTTCGCGAGCACCTCCGTCGGCGTCGGCCCCTTCGGCAACGGCGACCATCAATCGCTGCAGCATCTCTTCCTCGTCGGCGCGTTGCTCGGCTTCGTGGCGCTGCTCGCGCAGCGCGGCGGACGGCGCGGCGCGTTGGGCGTAGGTCTCTCCCTCGGGTTCGCGCTCTGGGTCTCCACGGAGAGCCAGGCGATCTTGCTCCTGATGGGAGCAGCGAGCCTCATACAGCTATTACTCGCGCCTGCGGCGAGCATCGCCCCGCTCGCGGCACGCCATCGAACGTGGGCGACCGCGGCAAGCGCCGTCGTCTTCGGTGCGGGCTGGATCGAGCACGGGCAGCCGTTCGCGTACGCCTGGGATCAGGTCTCGGCGCTGCAGCTCCACGCGCTCGCGATCTTCGCGCTCTTCCTGTCGCTCGCGCCGTCCTTCACGGCGCGCTGCCCCCTGCACGGCAAGAACGCCGCGCGCGATCCTCGCCTCCGCCGCGATCGCGCTGCTGCTCGGTGCGCTGCCCTGGCTCGTGCCGGCGTGCGGCGCGGCCTTCCGAGCGGAGCTCGCGAGCTTCGAGGCCGCGAACCGCTGGGTGCAGACGATGGTGAGCGAATATCGCCCGCTGCTGCACGCGCACGGCCATTGGTATCTCGGCGAAGCGCTCGAGCGCTTCACGCCGGCGGTGCTGGTGCTCCCGCTGCTGCTGCTCGCGCTGCTGCGCGCACCCTTGCTCGGCCTCGGCGGCCGCGCGGCGCTCTTCGTCCTCGCGAGCGGCACCTTCGCGCTCGGCTGCTACGAAGTGAAGCTCGCGCACTTCTTCCAGATCCTCTGGCCGCTCGTGCTGGTGATCGGTGGCGAGTGGCTCCTCCAGCGGCTGCCGCTCCCCGCACGCGGGGCCTGCACCCCGAGCAAGGTCGGCGCCGCCGTCGCGTTGCTGCTCGTCGCGTGGAGCGCGTGGCATCTCCCGCGCGGCACGACGCAGCTCAGCGCCGCGCAGCTCGCGCAGCGCGAGCTCATGGACTTCGTGCGCGAGCTCCGCGGCAACGGACCGGATCCCAAGCTCCCCGCCGCCGTGCTCGCCCCGTGGTCGCTCGGCGCACCGCTGCTCTACGAAGCGCGAAAGCCCGTCGTCGCCTCCGGCTATCACCGGAACCTCGAAGGCATCCACGACGGCATCCGCGCGTTCCTCGCGACGGACGGCGCGGCGATCGAGCCGATCCTGCGGAAGCGGAACGTGCGCTGGCTCATCGTGCAGCCGAAGCTCGACTTCTTCGCCGAGGCGAGCGCGGTGCTGCCCGAGCTGCCGCGCTACGCGAGCGTCCGCGACGTGCGCTTCGGACCCGGACGAGTGCGCAGCACGGACTTCGACCTCGACTGGGATCTCCTCGAGCGCACGATCCTTTTCCAGCTCGGCTTCGCGCCGCAGGTGCGCAGCACGGCGCAGGCGCGCCTCGTCTACGAGAGCCGCTCGCAGCTCGCGATGCCGCCGCCGCTCGGGGTGGCGCCCGCGTTCCGCGTCTTCGAGGTCCGGCTCACCGAGGAGCGCGGGCGCTGAAGCGCGCCCTGCCCACCATGTCCCTCGATCGTTTTCGTCACGGCGTCGAGATCGGTGCGTCTCCGGCGGCGATCTGGCCGTTCCTCGTGGAGCCAGCACTCGTGCACCGCTGGAGCGAGGGCCGCGCGGTGATCGAGCCCGATCCGCAGTTCCCGAACCTCGGCTCGTGGGCCGTCGTGCGCGTGCAGGCGGGCGGGGTCAGCACCTGGCGCGCGCGCGTGGCGGAGCTCCTTCCGCCGCGGCGTCTGCGGCTGGAGCTCGAGGGCTTCCAAGGACTTCAGGGCGTGCGGGCGCAGCTCGCGCTCGAGCTGGAGGAGTGGGTCCACACGACCCAGCTCCGCTGGGCCGTCGATCTCCCGCTCCGGGGCTCCTCGCGCCAGCTCACCGCGGCGCTCGGCGCCCGGCTCGGCGCCCCCTGCAGCCGGGTGCTGGCCCGCCGCCTGCTCCGACGGCTGCGGGACGCGGTCGAGGGTCCGGAGGCCCGGGAGCGGCGGCGGCTCGGCCTCCTCTGAAGGCCTGCCGAGCCGGGGCCGGCGGAACGCGCGCTTTACAGCCCTCGGCTCGGCTGGCATGCTCTTCGGCCCTCCATTTCCCGGGGCGCCCTCCGCGGCACCCGGCTTCTTCTCGTCTCCACTCTCCGATAGAGTTTCGCCATGACTCGCGCCTGTGAAGTCTCCGGCCGCGGCACCCAGGTCGGCGGTTCGATCATCCGCCGCGGTATCGCGAAGAAGAAGGGCGGCATCGGTCTGCGCACGACCGGCCACAGCACGCGCAAGTTCAAGGTGAACGTGCAGGACCGCAAGCTCTGGGTCCCTGAGCTGAACACCTTCGTCTCGGTGCGCATCTCCGCCCGCTCGCTCAAGGACTCGGCGCGGAAGGGCGTCCTCAACGTGCTGGCCGAGGCCGGTATCGTGAAGCGCCCGAAGAACAAGAAGAAGAAGGCGAAGGCGAACGCCTGAGAAAGCCCCCCGGAGCGCACGAGCCTGCGGGCCACCGAGCGGAGACGCGCGGTGGCCTGCGGCACTTCTGGGCGCGGCGCTGCGGGGCGAGATGCGTTAAGAGCTCGCGCGAGGCTGGTCGACGGCGCGCGCTGCGAGGAGGCTCACCCGCATGAGTTCACCGCGCTTCCACTTCACCGGCCGCGCCAAGACCCCGTTCGCGCGGGAGCTCCGCAGCGCCGTCGAGGGCTACTTCGCCGCACGCGGGATCTCGCCGCACGCGAACGGCGAGATGATCGTGAAGTCGCTCGCGATGCTGGCACTCCTCGCCGGGCCCTACGCGCTCGTGATGAGCGGCGCCGTGAGCGGTCTCCTCGCTCTCCTCGCCTGCGCGGTCATGGGTGCGGCCATCGCCGGCATCGGCTTCGGCATCGGCCACGACGCGCTGCACGGCGCCTATGCCTCGCGCCCCCTCTGGAACCACCTGCTCGGCTTCAGCTTCGAGATCATCGGGGCGAATCGCTCCTTCTGGCAGCTCACCCACACCCGCGCGCACCACAGCTTCACCAACGTCGACGGCGCCGACCTCGATCTCCGCGTCGCCGATCCGCTGGTGCGCCTCTCGCCGCATTCACCGCGCCTCCCGCATCACCGCGCGCAGCATATCTATGCGTGGCCGCTCTACGCGCTCACGACCCTGAACTGGGTGTTCGTGAAGGACTACCAGTACCTCTTCGCGCCGCGCTTCCGCGCGCAGCTCGGCTCGCAGCTCGGACGAACCGAGATCGCGCTGCTCTTCGCGGGGAAGGCGCTGCACTACGGCTGGAGCCTCGTCCTGCCGCTCGCGGTGCTCGATCTACCGATCTACCAGATCCTGCTCGGCTATCTCGTGATGCACGTGGTGGCCGGGATGCTGCTGAGCGTCGTCTTCCAGCTCGCGCATGTCATCGAGGATCTCCCGGTCGTCACCGCCGACCCGGGCGGTGCGATCGCCGAGGAGTGGTGGGCGCACCAGCTCCGCACGACCTCGAACTTCGCCACGCGCTCGCGCTGGATCTCCTGGTTCACGGGCGGGCTCAATCACCAGGTGGAGCACCACCTCTTCCCGCGCATCTGCAGCGTGCACTACCCGGCGCTGGCGCCGATCGTCGCGGAGACCGCGCGCAAGCACAGCCTCCCCTATCGTGAGCACGCGACGCTCCGGGGCGCGATCGCTTCGCACTATCGGCGGCTGCGGACCCTGGGCCACTCGTCGGGCTGAGCGCGCGCCGCGCGGCTCAGAGGCGCGGACGAGCCGCCGTCGCGAGGAAGAGCTCGAGCTCGACCACCTCGCCTTCGGGCCCCTCGACGCGATAGCGGTCGTCGAGCTCGCGGGTCTCGAGCTCCTCGAAGCCCGTGCGCTGCAAGCGGCGCGCGAGCTCGCGTCGATCGAGGCCGAGCTTCACGTCGCCGAGCTGAGATAGGAGCCAGGCGTGCTTGTGCGGCAAGAGGTCCACGATCGCGACACGACCGCCCGGCTTCAGCGCTCGGTACATCTCGGCGAGCGCCGCGGTCGGATCGACGAGGTGATGCAGCACCATGTGCGCGAAGACAGCGTCGACCTCGCGATCCTGCAGCGGCAGATCGTGCAGCTCTCCGGGGCGGAGCTCGATGCGCTGGGCGACCGCGGCGAGGTTCTCGCGGGCGCGTGCGAGCATGCCGGTCGAATGGTCGATGCAGATGACGCGAGCAGCGACCTGCGCCAGCGCCTCGGCTTGATAGCCTGTGCCACAGCCGACGTCCGCGACGACGAGCCCGGGCGGCACGAGAGCGCTCAGCGCATGCAGTCGCGCGGTGCCGCGCGTGAACTCGCGCCCGATGGTGTCCCAGCGCACCGCCATCGCATCGAAGAAGCGGGCCGACTTCCGGCGGCGCTCCTCGAGCACGGCGTCGAGGCGCGCACGATCGTCGGCAGCCTCCTCCAGCTCGGCGATGCGGGCGCTCAGCGCCTGCCAGAGCTCGCGCGTACCTTCGTCGGGCAGGGCCAGGCGCGCATAGGTGAAGGCCCCTTCGCGGCGCTCCTCCAGCAGAGCGCCCTCGCGCAGGAGCTTCAGATGGTTGCTCACGCGCGAGGGCGACATCGCGATGGCGCGGGCGAGCTCCCCGACCGCGAGCTCCTGGCCGTCGAGCAGCGCGAGGATGCGCAGCCGCGTCGGGTCGGCGAGGAGCTTCAGATGCTGGAGGAGCTCGGTGCCCATCGTGCCGCGGCGCGCTCACTCCGGAGCACGCCGCATGCTCGGGATCAGTAGCGGTAGTGCTCGGGCTTGAAGGGGCCCTTCTTCGACACACCGAGGTACTTCGACTGCTTGTCGCTGAGCGTCGTGAGCTTGACGCCGAGCTTCGCGAGGTGGAGCCGCGCGACCTCTTCGTCGAGCTCCTTCGGCAGCACGTGCACGCCGAGCGGGAACTCCGCGGAGCGCGTCCAGAGCGCGATCTGACCCATCACCTGGTTGGTGAACGAGCTCGACATCACGAAGCTCGGGTGGCCGGTGGCGCAGCCCAGGTTCACGAGGCGACCGCGCGCGAGCAGGATCACCGAGCGGCCGTTCTTGAAGAAGAAGCGGTCGACCTGCGGCTTCACGTTCTCCTCGCGGACGCAGTTCTTCTCCATCCACGCGACGTCGATCTCGATGTCGAAGTGGCCGATGTTGCAGAGGATGACGTTATCCTTCATCTCGAGGACGTGCTCGCCGCGCACGATGTCGCAGCAGCCCGTCGTCGTGACGAAGATGTCGCCCTGCGGAGCGGCCTCTTCCATCGTCGTGACCTCAAAGCCCTCCATCGCCGCCTGCAGCGCGCAGATCGGGTCGATCTCGGTGACGAGGACGCGCGCGCCGAGTCCGCGCATCGCGTCAGCGCAGCCCTTGCCGACGTCGCCGTAGCCGGCGATCACCACGACCTTGCCCGCGATCATGACGCCGGTAGCGCGCTTGATGCCGTCGCCGAGCGACTCGCGGCAGCCGTAGAGGTTGTCGAACTTCGACTTGGTGACCGAGTCGTTGACGTTGAACGCGGGGACCTTGAGCTTGCCGCTCTGGAAGGCCTGGTAGAGGCGATGGACGCCGGTCGTCGTCTCCTCGGTGAGGCCCTTAATGTCCTTCAGCAGGTGCGGGTACTTCTCGTGCACGTGCCAGGTGAGGTCGCCGCCGTCATCGAGGATCATGTTCGGCCCGAGACCGTCGCCGAACTCGAGCGTCTGCTCCATGCACCAGACGTACTCGGCCTCGGTCTCGCCCTTCCACGCGAAGACCGGGATGCCGGCCTTGGCGATCGCGGCCGCCGCGGCGTCGGTCGTCGAGAAGATGTTGCAGGAAGACCAGCGGATCTCCGCGCCGAGCTCGACGAGCGTCTCGATCAAGATCGCGGTCTCCGTCGTCATGTGCAGGCAGCCCGCGATGCGCGCGCCCTTCAGGGGCTTCGTCTTCTTGTACTTCTCGCGCAGCGCCAGCAGACCCGGCATCTCCGGCTCGGAGATCTGGATCATCTTGCGGCCCTCTTCCCAGAGGTTGATGTCCTTCACCTTGTAGTCGGTGAAGTTCTTGGTCGCGGTCGCCTTCGCCGCGGGCGGCTTGGTGGCGGTCGGCTTGGTTTCGGTGGCCTTCGTGACGTTGGGCTTGGTCGCAGCCGGCTTCGTCGCGGGCGTCTTGGTATCGGTGGGCATCGCGGCTCCTCGCGTACAGGTTCGGCCGGCGGAACCGCCGGCGGAGTCGGGTGAGCAGAGGTGCGGCGCTGGCTTCGCGCCGCATGCGCAACAGGATGTCATGAAGTCCTGAAATAGCAAGACGCGCGGCGACTTCCCGTACCGAAAGTCACCGCGCACCCCGATCCCAACCGAATCCCGGCCCCTAGAGCACGAAGTCCAGCCCCGCTTGGTAGTGATCGGCGCCGAGCAGCTCCACGTCGTCCGCCCCCAGGACGCGGCGGAGAACCGTCGCATAGACCGAGCGGAAGTCGGTCGTCGCCACTATGTCGCCGTAGCGGTCCAGCGCGACGGCCTCGAGGCTCGGGTGCTGTCCGTAGAGCCCGCCGCGCACGCGCTCGCCGATGGCGAAGATCGGATACGCGGTGCCATGGTCCGTGCCGCGCGAGCCGTTCGCCTCGAGCGTGCGGCCGAACTCGGAGATGGTGAGCAGCACGACGCGCTCGCGAAGCCCCTGACCGCCGAGGTCGTGGAAGAAGGCGCCGATCGCCTCGGACATCCAGCGCAAGCGCTGCGGATGCCCCGTGTCGTCGGCCGCCGTTCGGCCCTGCGCCGAGTGCGTGTCGAAGCCACCGAGCGAGAGGTGAAAGACCTGCGGCTTCTCGGCCAGGCTCGCCGCGGTGAGGAGCTGCGAGAGCGTGCGAAAGCGCCCGGCGAGGCGATTCCCCGCCGCGACGAGCGCGCCGTACTCGAGCGCGGGATCGGTGCCGCCCCAAGTCCAGCCGGTCGCCGCGCTCACGAACGCGGGCGACGCGCCCTGCGCGATGCGGCCGATGCGAAGGATCTCGGCGTGCGCCGCGGAGTCCGAGACGGCGCTCTGCCACGTTGCGCCGAACGCGGCGCTGCGGTTCGCCTGGTCCCACCACGAGCGATGGTCGCGCGGGAGCTCGAAGTCGCCGAGCGAGCTGCCGATCATCGCGTTCGCCCGCGTCGCCTTCAGCACGCGCGACGCGCGCCCGCTGAGATCGACGCCGCGGATGACACCGTCGGCGGGATCGAAGCGCGCATCGAGATAGCGCCCGAAGACGCCCGTCGCCCGCGGATTGAGGCTCCCGCTGTCCATGATCTCGGTACCGCGGAAGTGCGAGCGATCCATGCCCGGATAGCCCACGCCATGCACGATCGCGACCTCGCCGAGATCGTAGAGCGACTTCAAGTGCGCGAGGTTGGGATGCAGGCCGAACTCGGAGTCGAGCGGCAGCAGATCGCCCTCGGGGACCCCGAGCCCATCCGCGTTCGGCGGTCGCCAGGTGTAGTAGTGCTCGGCATGCTGCCGGCCGAACCCCGCCGGCACGACGGTGTTCAGCCCGTCGACGCCGCCGTCGAGCCGCAGCACGACGAGGATCGGAGCGGCTCCGCTGACCGGCGCGGCCGCGCGCGCAGCGCGCGTGAGCAAGCCCGGGGCCGCGGCCATCGCGGCCGCGCTGCTGCCCCACTTCAGGAACGCACGGCGAGAGATCGTGGACATCGTGGTGCTCCTCTCCTTCTTCACGCGAGCTGGTACTCGGGCAGCGCGAGCGCGAGATAGAACACCCCGCGCAGCTTGGTCTCGACCTCCTCCGTGATCTCGACCAGCGAGAACGAGCCCGGCTGGACCGTGCCCGGCGTGGTCGGACCGCCACCGGAGGGCGTGTCGAGATAGTCCGCCATCGCTTGACGTTGAGCGGCGGCGACGCGATCGAGCTGCAGCAGGCGCAGCACGCGGTCGACCACCGCTTCGCTGAAGCGCGGCGCCGTGGGAGCCTCGAACTTGCGGAAGAGCTTCAGCACGTCGAAGCTCACGTCGGACTCGCGGCCCGTCGCGATGCGGTTCGCCAGGCGATAGCGCAGCGCGAGGCTGGCCGTCGTGATCCAGTGGAGATGGCCGTCCCAGCCAGCGACGGTCGGCGGATTGAAGAGCGACTGCCCCATGCCGCGCAGAAGACCGGTGATCTCCCAGATGATCTTCTTCTGGCTCACCTTCGGCCGGAGCATGCGGCGCATGCCGACGTAGAGCTCGACCGGCGACTTGATCGCGCTGCGTCGCGCGGTCTCCGACCAGAACTCGGGATGGTTGAACAGCGCACGCAGCACCTCGGCCACGCTGCGCCCGCTCGCGAGGTAGACGTTGGCCAGGTCCTGGACGTGCGCCGGCGGGTTCGCCGGATCGAACGCCGGCATGGGGTAGCCGAAGAACTGCCAGAGCTTCTGCGCGAGGAACTCCGCGCAGGAGCGCGTCTCGGTGAGCCGCTGGATCACCCACTCGCCATCGCCGAGGCCCATGTTCGGGATGGTCTGGTCGCCGAAGAGCGCGCCGAAGCTCTTCGGATCCGTGTCGTGATCTCTATCGCGGAACGCGAACACCGCGTCGCGATACATGTCGCCCTCGCGACGCCAGCCGGTGAACGCGCGCGCCGCGGAGACGACGTCGTCCTGGGTGTAGCCGCCGTGGACGCCGACCGTGTAGAGCTCCATCACCTCGCGGGCGAAGTTCTCGTTCGGCGAGCCGGCGCGGTTCGATTCGTTGTCGAGGAAGCGGATCGTCGCCGGCGACTTCGCGATCGCCATCACCAGCGCTTGGAAGTCGCCGCGCGCGAGCGCGCGGATCGCGCTCCACTGCTGGACGAGCGAGTAGATCGTGACGCCGGCGCCTTCGGCCTGCGTAGCGAAGTGGCTGTGCCAGAAGAGCTGCAGCTTCTCCTCGAGCGGGCTCTTCGAGCTCGCCATGCGATCGAGCCACTCGAGCTCCAAGTCGGTCGAGGAGTCTGCGCTCTTCAGTCCCTTCGAGTTCGCGCGGTAGTCGACCACCGCGTCGATCGCCGCTTCGCGCGTCGCGAAGCGCTTCATCCAGTAGCGCTCGATCGTCCGCTCGTCCTCGCCGAAGCCGGCGTGACGCAGCAGATGCTCGAGGTCTTCTCGCACGAGGGCCGTCATCGCACTTCCGCTCCCTGCTCTCCCGGGCCTTTGGTCCGCGCTGGGAGAGAGGATCGGTCGCCGGGGCAGTTGGCATGCACAGCGCTTCCTTCGCGCTGGTAGGAATGGCCCGGAGCTATGCAGATGGCATCGACCTTGCGAAGCGCGGGAGCGGCGAGCGGCGAGCGAGCAGCGGAGCCGAGACGAAGCGAGCCGACCCGCGCTGGCGCGCAGGTCGGCTCGCTTCCTTCAGCGGCCGGCGCGAGCTCCGGTGGAGCTCAGCTCTTCGCGCCCAGCAGGTTCAACGCCGAGCCGGCCTTGAACCACGCGATCTGCTCCTCGTTCAGGGTTTGGCGGAGCACGATCTCCTGCTTCGAGCCATCGGGCTGGTGCAGCACGGCCTTCAGCTCGCGCCCGGGCGCCAAGCTCGCGAGGCCCAGGATCGAGATCTTCGTCTGCTCGCCGACGAGCTCGTAGTCCTTCGGGTTCGCGAAGCTGAGCGGCAGGACGCCCTGCTTCTTCAGGTTCGACTCGTGGATGCGCGCGAAGGAGCGCGTGATCACGGCCGCGACGCCGAGCAGGCGCGGCGACATCGCCGCGTGCTCGCGGCTCGAGCCTTCACCGTAGTTCTCGTCGCCGATCGCGATCCAGCGCAGGCCCTGCGCCTTGTACGCGCGCGCGATCTTGCTGTACGCCTCGCCCCGTTGACCGGTCAGGGCGTTCCAGCCCGTGCCGGCCTCGCCGGTGAAGGCGTTGATCGCGCCGGAGAACATGTTGTCGGAGATGTTGTCGAGATGGCCGCGGAACTTGAGCCACGGCCCGGCGGGCGAGATGTGGTCCGTCGTGCACTTGCCCTTCGCCTTCATCAGCACGGGCAGCTCCACGAAGTCCTTGCCGTCCCACTTCGGGAAGGGCGAGAGGAGCTGGAGACGCTGGCTCTTGGGATCGACCTTCACGTCGAGCTTCCCGCCGTCCTCGGCCGGCGCCTGATAGCCCTGCGTATCCTTCACGAAGCCCTGCGCCGGTAGATCCGGAGCCGGTCCGGGAGGCGCCAGCACGAACTCCTCGCCGTTGGCACCCTTCACCTTGTCGGTGAGCGGGTTGAAGCTGAGGCGCCCGGCGATGCCGTAGGCGAGCACGATCTCGGGGCTCGCGATGAAGGCTTCGGTCGACTTCAGGCCGTCGTTGCGCTGCGGGAAGTTGCGGTTGAAGGAGGTGATGATCGAGTTCTTCTCGCCCTCCTTCATATCGTCGCGTTTCCACTGCCCGATGCACGGACCGCAGGCGTTGGCGAGCACGGTGGCGCCGACCTTCTCCAGGTCCGCGAGCTGCCCGTCGCGCTCGATCGTCGCGCGCACCTGCTCGGAACCCGGCGAGACGAGGAACGGCACCGCGACCTTCGCGCCGCGCTTCGAGGCCTGCGAGGCGACATCGGCCGCGCGGGCGATGTCCTCGTAGGACGAGTTCGTGCACGAGCCGACGAGCGCCGAGGAGAGGCGATCGGAGTAGCCGTGCTTCTTCACGTCGGCAGCCATCTGCGAGACGGGGCGCGCGAGATCCGGCGTGTGCGGCCCGACGACGTGCGGCTCCAGGGTCGAGAGGTCGATCTCGACGATCTGGTGG
Organism: Planctomycetota bacterium; assembly: GCA_016719295.1. GTDB lineage: Bacteria > Planctomycetota > UBA1135 > UBA1135 > JADKAF01 > JADKAF01. The sequence continues at coordinate 6,624,358 of JADKAF010000001.1, read as the reverse complement.
TAGTACTTCTCGGGGCTCTTCTCGACCTCGGGGTCGGCGACGAGCAGCTCGCGGTACTTCTCGGCGAGGTCGGCCAACGCCGCGCGCTCCGTGCCGCGGAGATACGCGGCCTGACGCGCATCGAAGGGGAAGATCGAGGTCGTGGCCCCCAGCTCGGCGCCCATGTTCGTGATCGTCGCCTTGCCGGTGCAGGAGATCGAGGCGACGCCGGGGCCGAAGTACTCGACCACCGCGTTCGTCCCGCCCTTCACGGTGAGGATGCCGCAGAGCTTCAGGATCACGTCCTTCGGCGCGCTCCAGCCGTTCAGCTTGCCGGTCAAGCGCACGCCGATGGTCTTCGGGTAGAGCACCTCCCACGGGAAGCCGGCCATCACGTCGACGGCGTCGGCGCCGCCGACGCCCGAAGCGAACATGCCGAGGCCACCCGCGTTCGGCGTGTGCGAGTCGGTGCCGATCATCATCCCGCCGGGGAACGCGTAGTGCTCGAGCACCACCTGGTGGATGATCCCCGAGCCCGGCTTCCAGAAGCCTAGGCCGTAGCGCGCGCCCGCCGACGAGAGGAAGTCGTAGACCTCGCGATTCGTATCGGAGGCGACGGCCAGGTCCTTCACCGCGCCGACGCGAGCCTGGATCAAGTGGTCACAGTGGATCGTGGTCGGCACCGCGGCGGTCTTCCGCCCCGCCGACATGAACTGCAGGATCGCCATCTGCGCGGTCGCGTCCTGGAGCGCCACGCGGTCGGGGCGGAGCTGCAGATAGCTCTTGCCCGCCTCGAGGTCCTGCCCTTGCGGATCGTCGAGGTGCCCGAAGAGCACCTTCTCCATCATCGTGAGAGGGCGGCCGACGCGCTTGCGGACGATGTCCAAGCGCTGCTGCATGGAGTCGTAGACGCGGGCGACGAACTGCGGGGTGCTGTCGATGGCGCTCATGGTTCCAGGCGCTCCCGGGGATCGCGGGTCGAGGCGGCCGCCGCGAAGGGGTGCGGCCGGCGAAGGAAGGCGAAGAGTCTCGCAGCTCGGCGGGCCCGCGCCAAGACCGGCTCGCGCGCCGCGCTAGCGCCGCAGCCGGCGTTCTCAGGTATCGTGCGCCCCCCCGCCGCACCGCGCCCTGATGTCCGCCCCGTCGATCGGCTACCTCGAGCTCCTGCGCCGCCGCCCGGCCTACCGGCGGCTCTTCCTCGGCGAAGTGGTCTCGTTCTTCGGGGACTGGTTCAACACCATCGCGCTGCTGACGGCCGTGGAGGCCATCACTCCACCCGGCGAGCTGGGGCGCGCGATGGCCGGCGTGATGGTGGCGAAGCACCTGCCGGCCTTCCTGATCTCCCCCATCTCGGGGCCTTTGGTCGACCGCTTCGATCGGCGCCGCCTGCTGCTCGCGATGGACTTCGCGCGCATCCTGGGCGTGATCGCCCTCATCGCGAGCTACAGCACAGGCTCGCTGCTCGGGATCTACCTCAGCATCATCGCGATGATGTCGTGCGCCGCGGTCGCCTTCGCGGCGAAGAACTCCGTGGCGCCCATGCTGCTCGACGCGCGCGAGCTGCCGGCGGCGAACGCGCTCTCCGGCGGCGCGTGGTCGGTGATGCTGGCCCTCGGCTCCGCGGCCGGGGGGGTCGTGACGGCCGAGCTCGGCGTCGTGGCCTCGTTCGCGATCGACGGCGCGACCTTCGCGCTCTCCGCGCTCTGCTTCCTCGGCCTGCCGAAGCTGGTGCCGCCCGCCGCCAGCGAGGGCTTCCGACAGACCGGCTTCCTCGACGCGTTGCGCTATCTCTGGCGTGCGCCCTACGTGCTCGCGCTCGTCGCGCTGAAGCCGCTGCTGGGATTCGCGGGCGGGATCTTCACGCTGCTGCCGCTCTGGGGCACGCGGGTCTTCGAGGACGCCTCCGGACCGCTCACGATGGGCTGGCTCTACGCCTCGCGCGGCGTCGGCGCCGCGGTCGGCTCGCTCCTCGTGCGCACCTGGATCGGCGACGAGCCGCGCACGCTCCACCGCGCGATCCTCGTCGGCTTCGCCGCGATGGGCCTCGGCTACGCGCTGCTCGCCGCAGCACCGAGCTTGCCGCTCGCGGCGCTCTGCTTCCTCGGCGCGGCGATCGGCGGGTCGACGGTGTGGGTCTTCAGCGGGATCCTGCTGCAGTGGTACGGCGACCGCCGTTATCACGGCCGGCTCTTCGCGCTCGACTTCGCGCTGCACACCGTCCTGCTCGCGGCTTCGTCGTGGAGCTTCGGCGCCCTCTTCGACGCGGGCTGGTCCGTGCGCGAGCTCACCGCGCTCTGCGCGCTGCTCGTCGTGCCCGCGCTCGCCGTCTGGTCCATCACCTTGCTCTTCACCCGCGCTCCCGTTCCCTCGAAGCCCCAGCCATGAGCGACGAACACGATCTCATCCAGCGCTTCCTCTCCGCCAAGCGCTTCGCCGTCGTCGGCGCGAGCAACGACCCCAGCAAGTACGGCGCGAAGGTCTTCGCGTGCTACCTGCAGAAGCAGCGCGAGGTCTATCCGGTGAATCCGCGCGAGCAGGAGATCCAAGGGCACAAGGCCTACGCCTCGCTCGACGACCTGCCGCAGCGCGTCTCGTCGGTATCCATCATCACGCCGCCCGCCGTGACGGAGCGCGTCGTCGAGGACGCCGCGCGCATGGGCGCCACCAGCGTCTGGATGCAGCCGGGAGCCGAGAGCCCGGCCGCGATCCGCAAGGCCGAGGAGCTCGGGCTCGAGGTCATCGCGGGAGGACCATGCTTGCTCGTCGTGCTGGGCTACCGCGAGAGCTGGTGAAGCGCGCTCAGGCGCGCGGCGCGGCCTCGAGCTCGGCGACGATCCGTTGCAAGCGCGCCTCGCTGCGCCACCCGTGCCATGCGTGCACGGGCCCCATGAAGCCGTAGATCCAGCCCGCCATCGCGTTCTGCTGCGGCCAGAGGAGCGCGATCGCGAGCGAAGCGACGCCGATCCCCGCGCTGATCGCATGCGCGTGCAGCGCTGAACCCGTGAGATGCTCTTCGATCGCATCGAGCTCGAGCTCGCGTCGGCGACTCCAAGCGTGGCGATGCAGGCACCAGAGCATGCCGAACACGGCGATGACGCCCGCGCTGTAGAACGGCATGAGCCAGAATCCCTCGCCCGCCGCGAGATAGGGCCCGTCGATGGGCGGGCTCAGCGCGCCGCCCGAGAAGAGGCAGAGCAGGAACGAGGCGAGGAAGCGCAGCGGATAGACGTACGCGAGCACCAAGAAGAGGAACGCCGCGTTCAGCGCCACCGTCGGCGAGTCCTCCAATCCGAAGCGCCGGAAGAAGAGGTGGTGCGAGTACCACAGCAGCATCAGCATCGCGAAGCAGAGCGCTAGCGCCGGCAGATGCCGCAGCCCGAGCAGGAGCTCCGCGTAGCTGTGCGGGACCGGGATCGAGGTGACGAGGAACGCGAGGGCGAGCGCGAAGACGCCGTCGGACAGCGCCTCGATGCGGGAGACAGCGCCGCCGCGCCAGCGGAACCAGCGGTCGGTCGGGGCCGTGCGTTGGAACAGGTGCTCGCGGAGCATGCCGAGGGTTCTCGCCGGGGCGCGGCGCGCGTGCAAGCGAGGCCCGAGCGTACGTGCTCCTCGATTTGCGTTACCATCGCGGCTCCTCCGCCCGCCCCGACCTCCGAGGAATCGCGATGCGCACTCCGTGGCTAGCTCTCGCCTGCACCGCTCTCTGCTCCGCCGCCGGCGCCCAGGACGCGGCCGCCCCCACCCAGCCGAGCACGAAGCCGAACGCCGCCCGCTTCGCCTCGCTCGGCCCGCTCGCCTTCGGCCCGAGCGGCGTCCTCTTCGCCGCCGACTCGAAGGCCGCGGAGATCGCCGCCCTGCGCGTGCCCGCCTCCACCGCGAAGGGCCTCGCCGGTGACTTTGCACTCGTCGGCGTCGATGCGCGCTGCGCGTCGGCTCTCGGCGTCGAGCTCGAGGCGCTGCGCATCATCGACCTCGCCATCGATCCCGCGACGCAGCTCGCCTATCTCGCCGTCGCGCGTGGCCGCGGCGCGGACGCGCAGCCCGTGCTCCTGCGCATCGACGGCGGCGGCGCGATCGAGGCCCTCGAGGCGGACGCGCTGACGATCGGCCGCGCCGCGCTCAGCGACGCGCCGAGCGACGAGCCCGACGCCCGCGGGCGCTCGAGCCGCCAGGAGACCATCACCGACCTCGGCTTCGCCGATGGCAAGGTGATCGTGGCGGGCTTGTCGAACGCGGAGTTCTCGTCGTGCCTGCGCACGATCCCCTATCCCTTCGCCAAGGCCGAGCCCGGCGCGGGCATCGAGATCTATCACGGAGCGCACGGCAAGCTCGAGACCCGCTCGCCGGTGCGGACCTTCCTCGCGCACGAGGTCGGCGGCGAAGCGCACATCGTCGCCGCGTACACCTGCACGCCGCTCGTGCTGATCCCGGTGAAGCAGCTCGCTCCCGGCGCACGCGTCCGCGGCAAGACCATCGCCGAGCTCGGCAACCGCAATCGCCCGCTCGACATGATCGACTACACGAAGGACGGCAAGCCGTTCTTCCTCATGGCGAACTCGAGCCGCGGCGTGATGAAGATCCCCGCGCACGAGCTCGAGAAGTGGCAAGGCATCGAGGAGCGCGTCGACGGCGGCGGCACGCAGGGCTTGCCCTACGAGAAAGTCGCGAAGCTGGAGGGCGTCGAGCAGCTCGACAAGCTCGACGCGACGCACGGCGTCGTGCTCGCGCGCGAAGCGGACGGCAAGCTCGCGCTGCGCGCGATCGTCCTGCCCTGAGCGCCGTGTCGGAGCCTCGGCACCGGTGCCTCTTCGCGCAGCGCGCGCTCAGCGCGTGGGCGCTCTTGTTCACGCTCGTCGCGTGCGCACGGAGGGAAGCTCCTTCCGAGCTCGCGCTCGAGCGTGATGCGGAGGGGGCCGCGCGCGCCGTGGTGCTGCGCCGCGCCGTGCCCAGCCGCAGCGCGCCGATCGATCTCCTCAAGGTCTATCTCGTGGCCCGCGAACGGAGCGATCTCGCGCTCCCGCCGCTCGTCGGCGTCCACTCCTTCCGCGGCGAAGACCTCGTCTTCGAGCCGCGCTTCGGCTTCGATGCCAGACAGCGCTATCGCGCGGTGACGGAAAGCGGGATGGAGCTCGTCTTCCCCGGCGTCGAGCGCGACGTCGACGAAGAGCTCGTCCCCACGACGGCGCTGCAGGCGATCCATCCCTCCGCGGCGACTTGGCCGGAGAACGTGCTGCGCGTCTACCTGCACTTCTCCGCGCCGATGTCGATCGGCCGCTCGTCCGAGTTCGTGCGCTGGCGCGACGCCGCGGGGGAGCTCGTGCCGCACGCGTTCCTCGAGATCGCCGAGGAGCTCTGGGATCCGAGCGGGAAGCGCCTGACCTTGCTCTTCGATCCGGGGCGCGTGAAGCGCGGCCTCGTTCCGCACGAGGAGCTCGGCCGCGCGCTGCGCGCGGGGGAGCGCTACACCCTGGAGATCGACGCGCGCTGGCCCGACGCGAGCGGCCGGCCTCTCGCGCAGGGCTCGCGTCACGCGATCACCGCGACGGCCGAGGACCTCGCTTCGCCGGCGATGGATGCCTGGACGCTCGCGTTGCCCACGGCCGGCACGCGCGAGCCGCTGCGCGTCGCCTTCGGCGAAGCGCTCGACGCGGTGCTGCTGCGCGAGTGGCTGTGGATCGAGACGGGCGACGGCGCACGCGTGCGCGGAGCGATCGCGCTCGAGGATGCGGAGCGCGTCTGGACCTTCACTCCCGACGAGCCGTGGCGCGCGGCGCCGCATGCGCTCGTCGCAAACGATGGCCTGGAGGACATCTGCGGGAACAGCCTGCGCGCGCCCTTCGAGGTCGATCTCTTCGAGCGCGTGACGCCGCCGGCGGGGGTGCTGCGCAGGCGCAGCTTCGAGCCGCGCTGAACGCATGTCGTTCAGCGCTTCAGGAAGTCCCTCAGCAACAGCCCGCCCAGCTCGTCCGGCGCGCAGGTGAACGCCTGCCCGCCGTTCGTCGCGCAGAGATCGCTCACGAAGCGCTGCAGCACCGGATCGTCGGCGACCATGAAGGTCGTGATCGGGATCTTCTTCCGCCGGCAGAGCGCGGCTTCGTCGAGGGTGCGGTTCAGGATGCGCGGGTTCGGGTAGCCGCTGTCGATCAAGCGCTTCCCGCGCTCGTCGAGCACGGTGGGCTTGCCGTCGGTGATCAAGAAGATGCGCCGGTCCGGGCAGCGCGAGCGGAGCAGCAGATCGCGGCCGAGAGCCAGCGCGGCCTTGGTGTTCGTGTGGTACGGCCCCCAGCTCAAGTACGGCACCTGCTCTTCGGGCACGAGAACGGCATCGTCGCCGAAGGCGACGACGTGCAGCACGTCCTGCGGAAAGCGCGTGCGGATCAGCTCGACGAGCGCGGTGGCCACCAGGCGCGCCGGAGTCATGCGGTCCTCGCCATAGAGGACCATCGAGTGCGAGCAGTCGACCAGCAGCGCGGTCGCGCGGCGCGTCTTGCGCTCCGTCTCGTGCACCACGAGGTCGCGCTCCTCGAGCGACCAGGCATCGAGGTCGGCCGAGCCCTGGCGGCGGAAGGCCTCGGCGAGCGTCTCCGTCGGCGCGAGCTGGGAGAGATCGTCGCCGAAGGTCCAGGGCCGCAGCGCCGGTTCGCGCTCGACGCCGAGCCCCTCCACGCGCGAGCGATGCTCGCCGCGCCCGCCGGCCGCGCGGGCGAGATCTCCGAACACGCGCTCCAGCGCGTCGCGACGCAAGAGCCCTTCGCCCTTGCGGGTGAGCTGATAGCCGCCGTTCGCACCTTCGCGAGGCTCGAGCTCGCCGCGCTCGCGAAGGAACGCCTCGAAGCCCGCGCGATCCAGGTCTGCCGTCCACAGGCGATGTTGCTTCGCGATCCGGTCGAGCCATGCGAGCGCTTGCTCGGCGTCGCCGGCGGCGTGCGAGAGCAGCACGCGGAAGAGGCGCAGCAGCTCCTCCAGGCGCTCCTCGCGAGCGCGCTGGCGCGGGTCGTAGCGCGTGAAGCGTAGGTAAGTCATCGCGTGCTCAACGCTTCTTCTTCGGCGGCTTCTTCCCGCCCCCACCGAGCTCGCCGAGCATCCCGCCCAGCATGTCCGCGTAGCGCACGCCGCGATCGAGCTCCTCCTTCGCGAGGAGCTTCGCTTGGTGCAGCGCCTCCACCGCGAGCTCCATCGCGGGCAAGAGCTCGCGCTCGGGCTCCGCGAGCGCGACGTGCTTCCGCACGAAGGCCTCGAGCCCGTCGATCGCAGAGAGGCGCTCCAGCGCTTGCGCGTCGCTCTCGCGATCGCTGAGCTCGAGCGTTCCGCCGCGCCCGAACCAATCGACGATGGGCTTCCACGGGCCGAACACCGCCGCTTCGTCCTCAGCGTCCTCGCCCTGCACCGCCGGCAAGCAGCGCGCGGCCGTGCGCGCGAAGCCCTCACCGAGGAGCTGGCGCGCGACGTTGGAGACTCCTTCTTGCTCGCCTTGGTAGACGAGCTCGATCTTGCCCGTCACGGCGGCGAGCGCGGGATCGAAGTCGAGCGGGCGCACGACGGTCGACGCTGCGCCGTGGAGCAAGGCGCGGCGCTCGGCATTCGAGACCACGCACTCGAGCAAGCTGATCGTCAAGCGCGCGCTCACTCCCGAGGACGCGTCGAGCAAGTCGCTCTCGCGCGCGGCGAAGCCCACCTCTTCCACCGCATCGCGCAGGAACGCCGGGAGATGGACCTCGGGACCACCGCCCCGCCGATCCCAGGCCTCCTGCGCGGTGATCGCCCGCGCGTGCTCGAGGGTCGCCGGATAGTGCGTGAGGATCTGCGAGGCGATGCGGTCCTTCAGCGGCGTGATGATCGCGCCGCGCTGCGTGTAGTCCTCGGGGTTCGCGGTGAACACCATCGCCACGTCGAGCGGGAGCCGCACGGGGAAGCCGCGGATCTGCACCTCGCGCTCCTGCAGAATCCCGAGCAGACCGACCTGGATGCGCGCGGCGAGGTCGGGCAGCTCGTTCAAGCAGAAGATGCCGCGGTTCGTGCGCGGCACGATGCCGTAGTGCAGCGCGCGCTCGCTCGAGTACTCCGCGCGCAGGTTCGCCGCGCGGATCGGATCGAGGTCGCCAATCAGGTCGGCCATAGAGACGTCCGGCGTCGCGAGCTTCTCGCGGTAGCGCTCCTCGCGCTCGAGCCACGCGATCGGCGCGTCGTCGCCAGCCTCGGCGAGGAGCTCCTGCGCCCAGCGCGTGAGCGGTCGCAGCGGATCCTCGTTGAGCTCGGAGCCCGCGAGCACGGGCACGCGCTCGTCGAGCAGCTCGACCAGCTTCCGCGCGAGCCGCGTCTTCGCCTGCCCGCGCAGGCCGAGCAGGAGCAAGTCGTGCTTGGCGAGCAGAGCGTTCACCACCTGCGGCACGACGGTGCGCTCGTAGCCGATCAGCCCTTGGAACAAGGGTCGGCCCGCGCGCAGCGCCGCGACGGCGTTCTCCCGCAGCTCTTCCTTCACGCTGCGCGAGCGGTATCCGCTCGCGCGCAGCGCACCCAGGGTGCGCGGTAGCTCTCGCATCGACATTCGCTCTGCCGGTCCGACCGGCGCTCGGGATTCGACTCGCCTCGGCGGACCCACGCTACCATCGCCGGGCTGCGCCACCGCGAGCTGCGGCGACGGAAGAGCTCGGGTCGCACCGAAGCGTAGCGCGGGCCTTCGCCAGACTCCGCCCTTCGCGGCGGCCGTCGAGAGCGGAGGCAGCGCGAGCGAATCGAGGCGCCATTGCTGTCGCAGCGCTTCCTGCCAGCCGATCCTTCGCGCCGACATCGTCGCAACTCCGAGGGGCTTCGACCGCGCCCCTACGCGCGGCATCGGTCGCACGGACACGCGGCGGCATCCAGCTCGGCCTAGCCGCTGCGCCGCCCTGAGGTCGAAGCAGCGTCGCGCAAGGGGGCCCGGAGAGGCGCCGCAGCATCCACCCGGCGCGCTCCGCTCCGCGTTCGATCGCGCCGCAGAGCCCTCGGAGCGCGCCTCTGCTCCGGCCGGACGCGATTGCCGGTTACCCCGCGGGTCCATCGCGGGCAACGGTGATGCTGCCGTGGACCCATCGAAGGAGCCTCGATTCGGTGCGCCCTCGTCATGGACCGATGCGGCGCGCTCTAAACCATGACTCGACGGCTCACCGCCCTCGGCCCCGCCGCTGCCACCCTCGGTTCGGTTCCCCGCGCGACAGCGCAGGAGGGGCTCACCGGGAGCTGGGATATCGCCGTTCTCTCGCAGGCCAAGATCAAGGATCTGGGCAGCTTCGGCGCCTGCCGAAGAGGTCGCAACGAGCCGTCCGTCGTCGAGCCGCCACGAGCTGCCGACGCGAGCTGCGGCCCCACCTCATCAGTGCTCCACGCGGCTTGCGCGCTACCTACGCCGCGGCGCGCCGCGATCGGTCGCGAGACGCTTGCGCGGCCCAAGCGCTCGTCGATACGCGATGCGCGCGGCTCTCTCCGTCGGCGGGCCGCGTCGTCTCGCGCCAGCCGCCATCGGGCTCTTGCTCGCGCTCGAGGAAGCCGCGCGCCGCGGCGCACGCGCGCGCCAAGGCCGGCGCGGCGGGCTGCGCCTGCAGGGCGATCAACGCCAACGCCGTGTCGAAGACCTCCGCGGGCCCCTGCTCCCACGGCGCGAATCCGCCGCGGCGCGTCGCGCGCGCGAGCAGCGCCGCGACCGAGCGATCACGCGCCTCGCGCTCGCGCAGCTCGCGCGGGGCGGCGAGCGCCCAGGCCACGGCCGCGTGCTCGAGCGTCGCGCTCGCGCGCGCGCTCGCGAGCCAGGCGCGCCCGCGTCGCACGGCGGCGACGTTCGCGGCCTCAGCGCGTTCCTCCAGCACGCCAAGCGCGACGGCCGTCGCGAGGAACGGGCCGTAGGTCACCGGTCCGCCGAGCCCCGTCGCCGTGGAGCCGAGCCAGTTTCCGGGCTCCTCTTGCTGCGCGCGCAGCGCCTCAAGGAGGCCCACCACCGCGGCGGCATCGAGCCGCGCGCCGCGCGCGAGCGCCGCGTGCAGCGCGGCCGCGCGCTGCACGAGCGCGAGCCCTTCCTCGCGAAAGCGCGGATCGGCTTGCGGATCGCACCAAAGCGGGCTGCGGAGCAGCCGGTCGCGATGCGCTGCCAAGCGCGCTTCGCGGAGCGCATCGAAGCCGGCGTCGATGCTCCACAGCACGCGCGCGGCATCGCCATCGTGATGGCAGGAGGCGCAGCGCTCTTCGGCGTGCCACTGCGCGAGCTCACGCGTGAGGAACTCCTGCGCTCGCACGAGCACCGGCGAGGGGCGCGGTCGCGCGCGCGGCGCGAGCTGGCAAGCGTCGAGCGCGAGAGCGCTCAGCGCGCCACTCGCGAGCAGCGCGCAGGCGCGCAGGAAGATCGGCCGACGGCAGCGCATGCGCTCACGATCGCGCAGGACGGAGCGGAGGGGAAGCGCGCCGTTCGGCGCGCGTTCAGCCGGCGGCGGTCGCGTCGCCCGCGGAGGCGCTCGCGGCCTCCGTTCGCGCGAGGAAGCGCTGCACCGCCGCAGCGACCTCGAAGGGCCGCTCGAGCTGCGGCAGGTGGCCGACGCCGCGCCAGCAATGGCGCTCGACGCGCGGCATCTGCAGCTCCAGGCGCTCCGCGACCCAGGGCGGCACCACGCGATCGCGATCGCCGTGGAGCAGCAGCACCTCGAGCGGCACGCGCTCTCCGGAGGCCGTGCGCGCCAGCGTCCGCGCGCACTTCGGCACGAGCGCGCTCAGGATGTTGCTCCCCCCGCGGAGGGCTTCGCCGCAGAGCCGCGCGAGATCGCGCGCCAGATGCTGGAACGCGCGCAGGCCATACGGCCGCTCGAGATGCCGGGCCAAGTCCTCCACGCTCTCGCGCGCGACGCAGCGCGGATCGCCCACCGAAGCGCGCAGCGCGACCGAGGCGAGCATGCGCTTCGGCACGAGATGCGCGAACGCCGCGTGCGCGGGCAGGCGCTGCGCGCGGATCCAGAAGCTGAGCTCCTGCGGATAGGCCGCGGGTGCGAGCAGCACGAGTCGGCCGATGCGGTTCCGCGGTCCGAGCGCCGCGACGACGCCGAGCGCGAGCGCGCCGCCGAGCGAGTTGCCGAGCAGGATCGTCGAGGGGCGGTTCCAGCCGCGCTGCACGATCAGCTCGCGCAGCGCATCGCGCAGCACCTCGGCGCGGAACGCCTCGCGCGTGGGCCAGAGCTCGGAGCGCCCGAAGCCGGGCGGATCGACGAGCACGAGACGCGCGAGCGGAGCCAGCGCCTCGACGAGGAGACGCCAGGTCTCCGCGGAGTCGCCGAGACCGGGGATCAGCACGAGGGTCGGCGCGCGCGGATCGGCGCGATCGCAGCTCCGCCAGGCCAGGGCGAGCTCGCGCGAGCGACCGTTGGCGAGGCGCACGCGCACGCGCTCCTTCGAGAGCGGCAAGCGATCGAAGAGCCGTCCGCCGAGGGGCGCCTGCGGCCAGAGCATCTCCGCCGTCGGGAACTGCTGCAGCAGATCCGGATCGCAGAGCCGCGCGAGCGCGCGCGCTCCGCTCCAGAGGCCAGAGAACGCCGAGTTCACGGCGACACCTCGCGTCGGGACACCGCTTCACCAAGGAGCGGCCCGCACCCGGGGGGGAGGGCGCGAGTCGACGAGGAAGGCTATCCCGCGTTCGAGCCCGCGGTCGGACGCGCCAGACCAGAATCGGCTCGCGTAGCGCGGCGATCGCGCTCGCCTTGAACGAGCGCGCCCCGCGGCGATCGTGCGATCACCGCGGGGCGCGCAGGGCATGTGCTGCGCTTGGCGCAGCCGGCCAGAGACGCCGCGCTACGAGCAGCCCATCGAGTTGCCGCAGTTCAAGCAGCGGTAGCAAGCGCCGTTGCGGACCGTGACGTGGCCGCAGACATCGCAGAAGGGCGCGTCCCCCATCATCGTGGAGAGCAGCTCGCCCAGGGCTCCGCCGCGCGCGCTGCGCCCGGCGCCTTCCGCGGAGGTCGCGCTCGTGCCGCTCGAGCGCGGCGCGGGCGCGCCGCCCGCCAGCGGCGTGAAGCGCGCGCCGCTCGCTTCCGTCGGGACGCTGCCGCGCTTCGCGCTGCGGCTCGTGGCCGGAGCGCTGCCGCTCGCCGCCGGCGCGGCGCTCTCGGTAGGCTTGGGAGGAGCGACCTCGGCGACCCTCGGAGCCGCGGCCTCGACCGGCTTCGGCGCGGAGGCCGTCGCACGCGAGACCGGGCCGACCTCGGTGTCCCCCGGCTTCGGCGGAACCTGCACGAGATCCGTGCGGCCGAGGTAGTCGAGCGCCAGCACGCGGAAGACGTAGTCGATGATCGACTGCGCCATCTTCACGTTCGCGTGGCCCTCGACGACGCCCTGCGGCTCGAACTTCGTGAACGCGAAGGTCTCGACGAACTCATCCAGCGGCACGCCGTACTGCAGGCCCTTCGACACGGCGATGGCGAAGCAGTTGACCAGGCTGCGGAAGGCCGCGCCTTCCTTGTGCATGTCGATGAAGATCTCGCCGAGCTTGCCGTCGGGGTACTCGCCGGTGCGCAGATAGACCTTGTGCCCGCCGACCTTCGCCTCCTGCGTGAAGCCCTTGCGCTTCGACGGCAGCGGGCGGCGGCGCGGCTTGAACTCCACCGGTCCCGCGGGGACGGCGACGGCCTGCGCCGACGCTTCGGCCGTCTTCGCCGCGGCCTCGGCGGCTTCCCCTTCGGCCTTCGTCTCGGCGTCGTTCTTGACCCCGGTCGAGAGCGGCTGCGAGCGCTTGCACCCATCGCGGTAGAGCGCGTTGGCCTTCAAGCCGAGCTTCCACGAGAGGAGGTAGGAGTCGCCGATGTCCTCGCGCGACACCTCGTAGGGCATGTTGATCGTCTTCGAGATCGCGCCCGAGATGAACGGCTGCGCCGCCGCCAACATGCGGATGTGGCCGGTGTGGTGGATGAAGCGCTTGCCGATGCGACCGCAGCGATTCGCGCAGTCGAAGACCGGCACGTGCTCTTCCTTGAGATGCGGCGCGCCTTCCACGGTCAGGCGACCGCAGATGTGATCGCTCGCGGCGAGCACCTGCGCGTCGGAGAAGCCGAGCGCGCGCAGCAGGTCGAAGCCGGGCTTCTTCGCCGCGGCCTCGATATGGGGATACTGGAGGCCGAGGCGCTGCAGGCCATCCTTCTCCAGCGCGCCAGGGTGAATCGCGGAGCGCAGCTCGAAGACGCCGGGCAGAGCCTTCTCGATGCGCGCGATCTCGGTGTCGAGGATGCCGCGCTCCTTCAGGCTCGCGCGATTGATCTCGGGGGCACCTTCCAGGGTCATCGTGCCGAGCACGTAGCGGATCACGTCCTGGATCTGCTCCGCGCTGTAGCCGAGGGTGAGCAGCGCAGGCTCGAGCGACTGGTTCGCGATCTTGAAGTAGCCGCCGCCGGCGAGCTTCTTGAACTTCACCAGCGCGAAGTCGGGCTCGATGCCGGTCGTGTCGCAGTCCATCAGCAAGCCGATCGTGCCCGTGGGCGCGATCACCGTGGTCTGCGCGTTGCGGAAGCCGTTGCGCTCGCCGAGCTCGAGGGCGCGATCCCATGCCGTGCGCGATGCCGCGAGCAGATCGGGCGGGCAGAGCTCGGCATCGATGCCCATCGGGAGCTGGTGCAGCCCCTCGTACTCCTCACCGGCGGCGTGATACGCGGCGCGGCGGTGGTTGCGCATCACGCGCAGCATCGACTCCTTGTTCCCGGCGCTGCCAGCAGAAGCATTGGCCAGGTAGCGCGGGAACGGCCCGAGCACGCCCGCCATCTCGGCCGAGGCCGCATAGGACTCGCCGGTGAGGATCGCGGTGATCGCGCCCGTGATGGCGCGCGCCTTGTCGGAGTCGTAGGGCACGCCCGAGATCATCAGCAGGCTGCCGATGTTGGCGTAGCCGAGGCCCAGAGTGCGGTACTCGTAGCTCTTCCGCGCGATCGCCTCCGAGGGGTACGAAGCCATCAGCACCGAGATCTCGAGCACCACCGTCCAGAGGCGCACGGCGTGGCGGAAGCCCTCGATGTCGAAGCGCAGCGTCTCGCGATCGAAGAACTCCGTCAGGTTCAGCGACGCCAGGTTGCAGGCCGTGTCGTCGAGGAACATGTACTCCGAGCACGGATTCGAGGCGCGGATCGGCCCGTCGTTCGGGCAGGTATGCCAGTCGTTGATCGTCGTGTCGTACTGAACCCCGGGGTCCGCGCAGCGCCACGCGGCGTCGCAGATCTTCTCCCAGAGCTCCCGCGCGCGGATCGTCTTCGCGACGACGCCGTCGGTGCGGCGCGTGAGATCCCAGGTGCCGTCCTCGACCACGGCCTGCAGGAAGGCCTCGGGCACGCGGATCGAGTTGTTCGAGTTCTGACCCGAGACGGTGCGATACGCCTCGCCTTCGAAGTCCGAGGAGAAGCCCGCGTCGATCAGCACGTGGGCCTTCGTCTCCTCCTTGGCCTTCCACATGACGAACTCCTCGATGTCGGGGTGATCGACATCGAGGCAGACCATCTTCGCGGCGCGGCGCGTCGTGCCGCCCGACTTGATGGCGCCGGCGGCGCGGTCGCCGATCTTGAGGAAGCTCATCAGGCCCGAGGAGACACCGCCGCCCGCGAGCGACTCGCCTTCCCCGCGGATGCTGGAGAAGTTGGTCCCCGTGCCCGAGCCGAACTTGAAGAGCCGCGCCTCGCGGGTCCAGAGATCCATGATCCCGCCCTCGCCGACCAGCGTGTCGGCGACGGACTGGATGAAGCAGGCGTGCGGCTGCGGCCGAGCGTAGGAGTTCTCGGCCTCCTTCAGCTTCTCGTCGGCGGGGTCGACGTAGTAGTGCCCCTGGGGCGGGCCGGAGATCCCGTACTCGTCGTAGAGACCGGTGTTGAACCACTGCGGGGAGTTCGGCGCCGCCATCTGGCGCAGCAACATCACCGAGAGCTCGTCCTGGAAGGCCTGCGCGTCCTCGCTGGAGCGGAAGTAGCCGTAGAGCTCGCCCCAGTTGCGCCAGCAGTGCGTGAGGCGATGCACCACCTGCTTCACGCTGCGCTCACCGCCGAGGACCGGATTCCCCTGCGCGTCGCGCAGCGGGTTCCCTTGCGCGTCGAGCTGCGGGACGCCGGCGCGGCGGAAGTACTTCGACACCATGATGTCGACCGCGACCTGCGACCACTTCGCCGGCACCTCGACGCCGCGGGTCTCCGCGACCACCGAGCCGTCGGTGTTCTTGATCTGCGAGTCGGACTGGCGCCACTCGACGCACGCATAGGGGTCCGCGCCCGCGCGGGAGAACCGGCGCGGGATCTCGAGGCCGCTGCGAGCGCTTGCGCTCGCGGGACGTTCCGAGGGCTTGCGCGTGCGCGAGGCCTTCACGGCACCTTGGGTCTTGCTCTTCACGTGACCTCCCAGGATCGATCGCCAGCTCCAGACCTCAGGGGTCGATGGCGGGGCGTGGCGATGCGCTGCGGAATCCGATGACGAATCGTAGGGGCGACCAGCAACATGCCGCAGCTGCGCCGCGTCGGGGGAGAGCGAGCTCGTGGAGCGCACATGTCTGCGCTAGGAGCCGCGTCCCGAGACGGGATCGCGCGCCGCCGTCCGCGGTGGACGGAGCGCGCGCGGCGCAACTGCGTACCCAGACCGGCGCGGTGTCCAACCGGGACGAGCGCTCCCGGCGACGTTCACGCGGCGCGCTGCGCACAGCGCGGAGACGGCGTTCGACGGGGGGACCGACGGGGCGGGAATCGCCGCGGAGGCGATGGGCCGGAACTGTAGAGCGCGCCCTCCGAGCCCGCCAGACCGCGACCCATATTTTGGGTTCGAGGCTAACCCGACCACCATATGTTGTAGGTCGGCGAGGCCGACGCGCCCCGAGCGAGGGGGGCCGCTCCCGCTCACGGGGAGCGATCGACCCGATGGCGGCTCCCAGCGACCAAGCTGCGGCGAATGTTGCGTCGAAACCAGCGATCCGCGACGTGCGCGACGAACCCACAGCCCGTATCCTCTCCGCCCCATTCCCAGCCGATGGGGCTCGCCGCAGCGGCGCTCGCGCGCCGCAAACCGTCGTACCCCCCTAGCAGCGGCGGGGCACGAACGGAGCGAGCGATGTCGTTTCAGCAGATCGGGGTCGTCGGCGCGGGCAACATGGGCAGCGGGATCGCGCAAAAGATCGCGACGGAGGGCTTCCCCGTCGTCGTCGCGGACCTCGGCGCCGAAGCGCTCCAGCGCGGCAAGCAACGCATCCAGGAGACGCTGCAGCAGGGCGTCGAGCGCAAGCTCTTCACCCCCGAGCGCGCGGCCGAGATCCTCGGCCGCATCTCGTTCGCGACCGAGCTCGGTTCCCTCCGCGACTGCGATGTCGTGATCGAGGCGATCTTCGAGGACCGCGCCGCGAAGCAGCAGCTCTTCGCCGAGCTCGATCGCGTGTGCGCGCCGAAGACGATCCTCGGCACGAACACCTCGTCGTTCTACGTGCGCGAGCTCGCGGAGGCGACGCAGCGGCCCGACCGCGTCGTGGGCCTGCACTACTTCTATCACCCGGCCAAGAACCGCCTGGTCGAAGTGGTGCCCGGGGAACACACCTCGGAGGAGACGCGCCGCCGCGCGTGGCTGCTGCAGGAGCTGATCGGCAAGACGCCGATCCACTCCGCGGACGCGCCGGGCTTCGTCGTCAATCGCTACTTCGTACCGTGGCTGAACGAGGCCGTGCGCTTGCTCGCCGAAGGCTTGGCCGACATCGCGACCATCGACGCGGCGGCGAAGCAGCGCTTCGAGATCGGCATGGGGCCCTTCGAGCTCATGAACGTGACCGGCGTGCCGATCGCGCTGCACGCCGCGACCACGCTCGGGGAGGAGCTCGGGCCCTTCTACGCCCCTGCTAAGCGCCTCGCCGAGCAGGTCGCCGCGAAGCAGAACTGGGACCTCTCGGGCACGCCGGATCCCCAGCGCTTCGCCGCCGTGGGCGAGCGCCTCTTCGCGGCGATCGCCTACGTCGCCTGCGAGCTCGTCGAAGCCGGCGTCGCGACGATCGAGGACACCGACATCGGCGCGCGCGTGGGTCTCCGCTGGGCGAAGGGGCCCTTCGAGCTCATCAACGCGGAGGGCGTCGCACGCACGCTCGAGCTCGTGCGACTTCTGCTCGCGCCCTGGAAGGAGCAACGCGTCCCGGCCCTGCTGCGCCGCCAGGCCGAGCACGGCAAGCCCTTCGCGATCCAGCTCGTGAAGAGCGAGAAGCTGGGCGGGCTCGCGACGCTCACGATCAATCGCCCCGACGCGCTGAACGCGCTCAATCCGGAGGTCGTGAAGCAGCTCGCCTCGGCGTTCCACGCCACGGCGCAGGATCCGGAGGTGAAGGCCATCGTGCTCGCGGGCGCGGGGAAGGCCTTCGTCGCCGGCGCGGATCTGAAGTTCTTCGTCGATGCGCTCGCCAAGAACGACTTCACGTCGATCTACAACTTCACGCGCCAGGGCCAGGATCTCCTGCTCGCCTTCGCGCAGTGCACGAAGCCGGTGATCGCCTGGCTCGACGGCCTCTCGCTCGGCGGCGGCTCCGAGATGGCGCTCGCGTGCGACTACATCGTCGCGAGCCCGCGCGGCTCGATGGGCTTCCCCGAGACGGGCATCGGCATCTATCCCGGCCTCGGCGGCACGCAACGCCCGACGCGGCGCATGGGCGTCGGGTTGACGCGCTTCTTCGTGCTGAGCGGTGCCCCGATCGATGCGAAGACCGGGAAGGAGCTCGGCCTGATCGACGAGCTCGTCTCCCCCGCCGACGCGCCGGCCGTCTTCGCGCGCCTCGCCGCGAAGCCGAAGCCCGCGCCGCGCGCGGTGCCGACGAAGGTGCCGGAAGCGTGGGCTCCCGTCGCGGAGTTCTTCACCGCGCACGAGCTCGAGGCCATCGTCGGCGGCAAGCTTCCCCCGCCCGCGCATCCGCTCGCGGCGAAGGTGCTGCCGCGCCTCGCGCAGAAAGCCCCGCTGGCGCTGCGCCACGCGTTCCGGCTGATCGGCGAAGGCGCCGCGAAGGCGACGACCCGCGAGGCCTGCGAGCTCGAGATGCAGAGCCTGCGCGAGATCTTCGGCACCGCCGACGCGAAGGAAGGCCTCTCCTCCGCGGTCGAGCGCCGGCGCCCCTCCTACACCGGCCGTTGAGCCGCGAGCCCTCGCTCGTCATCCTGTACCGAAGAAACCCTAGCTAGATCGCCCGAGGAACCATGGGTCGCCAGTGGATGCACGCGAAGCGCGAGGTGAACGCCGCCAAGCGCGCCAAGGTCGTCACCAAGCTCGTCCGCGAGATCACCATCTCGGCCAAGGTCGGCACGCCCGACCCCGCGATGAACCCGCGCCTCGGCCTCGCGGTCGAGGCGGCGCGCAAGTTCTCGGTCTCCAACGACACGATCCAGCGCGCGATCAAGAAGGGCTCGGGTGCCGGCGGCGACGGCGCTGAGCTCGACTCGATCACCTTCGAGGGCATGGGCCCGCACAACGTCGCAGTGATCGTCGAGGCGATGACGGACAACCGCAATCGCACCGTGCCGGAGATCCGGAACCTCTTCACCGAGTACGGCCAGTTCGGCTCGAAGGTGATGTTCCTCTTCGACCACGTCGGCATCATCGACGCGTCGCACGAAGGCGAAGGCTACGACGCCGAGAGCGCCGCGATCGAAGCCGGCGCGCAGGACCTCGAGGTCGTCCCCGCTGGCGACGAGAAGACCGGTGCCCGCTTCTTCACCAACCGCGAGGACCTCTACACCGTCTCCAAGGCGCTGCAGGCCGCGGGCTGGGAAGTGACGCAGGCCGAGCTCGGCTATCGCGCGAAGGACAAGGTCCAGCTCTCGCCGGAGCAGCGCGCCGAGGTCGAGGAGTTCCTTTCGGCGCTCGACGACCACGACGATGTGCAGAGGTTCTTCTCGGCGATCGACTGAGCGGGCGAGGGCGCGCGCTTACTCGACGCCCTCGACCTTCGCCAGCACCTCCAACGCCTTCTTCGCATTGGAGACCCGCAGGTAGAACCCATGCGCCTTCGCGCTGGGCCCGGCACTCCCATAGGCGTACTCGACGCTCACCTTCGCCTTCGTGAGCGCATCGGTGAGCGCCGCCATCGCGCCGGCCTGGTTCCGCACCTTCACCCAGAGGATCTCGTTCGCGAACGCGAGCATGCCGTGCTCGCCGAGGAGGTGCAGGGTCTCGGTGGGCTTGCTCACGACCATGCGGATCGCGCCGTGGTCCAGAGCGTTCTGCAGGCTGAACCCGAGGATGCTGATCTTGTGAGCCGCGAGAGCGGCGGTGAGGCGCGCCAGGACGCCGGGCTTGTTCTCGAGGAAGACCACGATCTCTTGGACGAGTTCCATCGTTCGGCTGCGGACCTTGCTCCGGTGAGGAGCGTTGAGAACCAGGGGATCAAGCGCCGCCACGTGCGGCGCGCAGGGTGTTTCGGATGTGGCCGCGGTGCAACGCGAGCTGCGCTTCCGCGTCGGCGGCGTCGAGCGCGAGGAGCTGCATCACGATGGCGAGCTTCACTCGTCCGCCCGCCTCGTTCAGCAGAGCCACCGCGCGCTCCGGCGAGCACTGCGTCGCCTGCACGACGATGCGCTGCGCGCGCGCGCGCAGCTTCGCGTTGGTCGCCTTCACGTCGACCATGAGGTTGCCGTAGACCTTGCCCAGGCGCACGAACGCGAGCGTCGTGAGCGCGTTCAGCGCCAGCTTGGTCGCGGTCCCGGCTTTGAGCCGCGTCGAGCCGGTCACGAGCTCGGGTCCGGTCGGCAGGCGAAGCAGGTGATCGACCAAGAGCTCCGCGGGCGGCGGCGAGCAGCAGAGCAGCCCCGTGCGCGCGCCGACGGAGCGCGCGTACTCCAGTGCACCGCGCACCCAGGGAGTGCGCCCGCTCGCGGTGATGCCGAGGAAGAGGTCGCCCTGGCGGAGCGCGATCGCGCGCAGGGCCGCGGCGCCATCCTCGGGAGAGTCCTCGGCGGCCTCGATGGGATGGCGGAGCGCCCGGTCGCCGCCGGCGATCAGGCCCACTACCTGCTCCGGATCGGAGGAGAAGGTGGGCGGGCACTCCGAAGCATCGAGCACGCCCAGGCGCCCGCTCGTCCCCGCGCCGCCGTAGACGAGGCGCCCGCCGGTGCTCAGCACCTCCGCGATCGCGTCGATCGCGCGATCGAGCTCGGCGGAGGCGAGGGCCACCGCATCGAACGCCGCGCGCTGGTCGTCCAGGAAGAGGCGCACCTGCTCCGCGCCGCCGCGGAGGTCCAGTCCCTCGCTCGCCGGGTTCCGCTCCTCGGTGCGCGGGAGATCGCGTTCGCTGCTCATGAGCTCGGTTCCTCGTCGCGGAGATGCCGCACGTGGTGCCGCCGCACATCGTAGGTGCGAAGCTCCAGCGAAGGCGAGAGCTCGATCTCGTAGCGCGTCTGCTTGCCCTTGCCGTGCACGCGCAGCACGCGCCCGACCCATCGGCCGTCGATGCTCACCCATTCGCCGCGCGCGGGGAAGCGCGAGAGGCTCGTCGCCGCCGCGAGCGGACGCGCCTCCACGAGATGCTGCGCGCGCCAAACCGCGGGATCGACGCAGCGGTCGCAAGCCTGGCAGGGCGCACAGTCCTCCTCCCCGAAGTAGCTGCGGAGGTGCACCTGCCGACACTCCTCGTCGCGCGCGTACTGCACGAGGGAGAGGAGCTTCTGGAGGCTCGAGCGCTTCTTCGCGTCGTTCCAATCCGCCGGCAGCTCCCGCGCATCGAAGGGTCGGAGCAGCGTAGTTCCCGCCTGCCCGAGCGGACCAGAGAGGATCCCCTGCACCTCGAAGAGCTTCAAGATCGTCGCGACGCGGCCGTCGCCGCGCGACTTCTTCAGCACCTCCTCGCGCACGTCCTCTTCGCTGAGCTCGTGCAGATGATCGGCCTCGCGCTCGAGCACATGCCCCAAGAGCTCGGCCAGCTCGCGCGTCGGATTGGCCCAGGCGATGAAGCCCTGCTGGATCGCGAGATCCTCCGGATCGAAGAAGAGCTCGCACCAGGCGCCGTGGCCGTCGCGGCCCGCGCGGCCCGTCTCCTGCACGTAGGCCTCCAGCGTGCCGGGGAGCTGCCAGTGCACGACGAAGCGGATGTCCGGCTTGTCGATGCCCATGCCGAACGCGTTGGTCGCGAGCACTAAGAGATCGCGCGAGGCGAGGAAGCGCTCCTGCATCGCGCGGCGCTCCTCGGCCGAGAGATCTCCGTGGTAGACGAGGCAGCGGATCCCGATGCGTGCGAGCTCGTCCTCCAAGCGCAAGAGCTCCTGGATCAGCGCGCAGTAGACGATGCCGGGCGGGGTCCAGCTCTCGAGCAACGCGAGCAGGCGCTCCTTCTTCGCCTCGAAGCCCTCGAGCTCGCTCACGGCGAGGAAGTGGCCCGCGCGGGCGATGCTCGTCGCGAAGACCTCCGCGCTCTCGGCCTCGAGCACGCGCAGGAGGTCCGCTCTCACCTCGGGTGTCGCGGTCGCGGTGAGCGCCACGAGCGGCGGGGAGCCGAGCTCGCGCCGGCGCCTCCCCAAGTCCGCGTAGTCCGGGCGGAAGTCGTGGCCCCACTGCGAGACGCAGTGGGCTTCGTCGACGACGAAGCGCGCGATGGCGATCCCCTGCAGAGCCGAGCGGAACGCCTCCTGGCGCAGGCGCTCGGGCGTCACGTAGAGGAGCTTCATCTCTCCCGCGAGCACGCGCAGGAGGCGCTGCTCGCGCTCCTCGCGCGAGAGCGAGGAGTTGATGAAGGTCGCCGGGATCCCGCGCGCGACCAGGGCATCGACCTGGTCCTTCATCAGCGCGATGAGCGGGCTCACGACCAAGCTGAGCCCCTCGAGATGCAACGCGGGGAGCTGGTAGCAGAGCGACTTGCCCTCGCCCGTCGGCCAGAGGACGAGGACATCGCCGCCGCCGAGCACCGCGCGGATCGCCTCCTCCTGCCGACCGCGAAAGGCCTCGTGGCCGAAGTGGGCGCGCAGCGACGAGCGGAGCTCGGCCTCGCTCGGGGCTGCGCGCTCGATCGCGCGCGCGCCGTCGCTCACCGCGGCGTAGAGCTCGACTTCGGCTCCGGCACGGGGCAGAGCGCGACCGAGCTCCCGACCCAGCTGAAGTCCTTGTTGAAGTCGACGCCGAGCATCTTGCCGCGCGAGAGGCGGCAGAGGTTCATGCAGAGCTCGAGGCGCTTCGTGGCGGGGTTCTGGATGAACATCATGCGCACCTCGATCTTCACCCCGCCGCCATCGGCGGCCTGCATCGCGGGCGCGTAGTCGACTTTCTCCTGCAAGCACCAGAGGGAACGCTCGGCAGCCGGAATGGAGGCGAGATCCTGCGGCGTGGGGTCGACGTTCACGCCGACGCCCGAGAAGGAGAAGAGCGGCTTCAGCACGTAGCGCTCGAGCGGCGGAACCACCGAGAGCTCGCTGAGCAGCGTGGTCTTCGGCACGGAGGGGTGCCGGAGGTGCGGCACCGTGTACTTCGACCACTTCCAGTACCAGTTGGGGTGCGGCGCCCACTCGACGTCGATCTCCGCATCCCACGCGAACGGCGCGTGGATCCCCTTCGACGCGAGCTCGTCGAAGACGAGGCGGTTGTAGATCCGCTTCACGGGAGCGAGCTTGCCGCGGAGCGGCGCGTGCAGCGTCTTCCCGATCAGGCGGAGCTCGGTCAGGCATACGGCGCGCACGCCGAAGAGCAGCTCCGTCGCGACGAAGTCGACCTTCGTCTTCTGCTGCTCCGGCTGCACGTCGACCAGCACCACCTCGCTGGGATCGTGCTCGCCGACGAGAGCTTGGCGCAGACGCGCTCGATAGCTCGCGTGGTCCAGCCCGCCGAAGTAGGGATCGGCATGGCTCGGGAAACCCTCGATCGTCGCGAGCTCCTCCTGCCAGAGCTCGGCGTGCAGCGACTTCAGCGCGAAGAGCGAAGGGAAACCCTGGAGCTCGATCAGCCGCGGGACGATGGCGCCGCTCGCGTCGCGAGCCACCGCGAAGTCGACGAGCGCGAAGGTCGGCAGGCCTTGCTCGCCGCGCACGAAGAAGCGCTCGGGCACCGCCGCGCGCATCTTCTCGAGCAGCGCGGGCTGCTCGAGCTCGGCCATGATGCCGCGCGCGGCCTCGCCGAAGCGCGTCCGCGTGGCAGCGTCCCAGAAGACCGGCGACTCGGCGAGCCGGAAAGCCGGCGGCATCCCCAGGCGCTGCTCGAAGCGGCGCTGGAAGCTCGCGTAGCGCTCGGTGCTGAAATGGCGGTTGTAGAGCTCCCGCAGCTCGCGATCCATGCCGTCCTCCGCTCCTCCGATCCCAAGCGCGATCGAACGCGCCCAACACCGTCAGGTGTTGGGCCAGCCAACACCCAACACCGTCAGGTGTTGGGCCAGCCAACACCCAACACCGTCACGTGTTGGGCCAGCCAACACCGAACACCGTCACGTGTTGGGCCAGCCAACACCGAACACCGTCAGGCGTTGGGCCAGCAAACAACGCCCAACGCCGTCAGGCGTTGGGCTAGCAAACAACGCTCAACGTCGTCAGGCGTCGGGCCAGCAGGTTCAGTCGCCGATGCCCATCTGCGTGTGATACACGATGCACTCGGCGACCTTCTTCAGATCGCCCGTCTCGCGCCACACCTTCAACTGCCGATCGGCGCCCGTGCCCTCGCGGACGATGGTGCGCGCGTACTCGACTTCCTTGCGGCTCCCGAGCTCATCGACGACGTCGTCGATGAACGCGAGCAGCTCCTCCAAGAGGAAGGGATACGGCAGCTCTTCCTGGCGGCCGAAGTCGATCAGCTTCGCCTCGGTGCCCCAGCGCGCCGCGCGCCACTTGTTCTCGTTGATGAGCGAGCGACGGTAGAGGCGGAAGCCCAGGTTCTGGCTGTAGAGCTTGTAGAGCTTCGCGACGATGGCCTGGAAGATGGCCGCGAAGCAGATCGTTTCGTTCACCCGCATCGGGATGTCGCAGATGCGGAACTCGAGCGTCGGGTAGAGCGGGTGCGGGCGGACGTCCCACCAGATCTTGGTCGCCGTGTCGATGCAGTTCGTCTTGATCAAGAGCTTGACGTGGTTGTCGAACTCCGACCACGAGGAGAAGTAGTCCGGCATCCCCGTACGGGGGAACTTGTCGAAGATCTTGCTGCGGTAGCTCTTCCAGCCCGTCTCGCGTCCGAGCCAGAACGGCGAGTTCACCGAGAGCGCGTAGACGTGCGGGAGGAAGTAGCGCGCGGCGTTCATGATCTGGATCGCGACCTCGCGATCCTCGACGCCGACGTGCACGTGCAGGCCGAAGATCAGGTTCGCGCGCGCCACGACCTGCAGATCCGAGATGATCTGGTCGTAGCGCGGCGAGCTGGTGATCGCCACATCGGCCCAGTGCGAGAAGGGATGCGTCCCCGCCGCGGCGACGAGCAGCCCGTTCCGCGCCGCGAGGTCGTACACCACGCGACGCGTCTGCATCACGTCGCGCCGGGCCTCGGCGATGTCCTTGCAGACCCCGGTGCCGATCTCCACCACCGACTGGTGGAGCTCCTTCTTCATCTTCTCGGCGAGCAGGAGATGGCCCTGCTCGAAGAAGGCCTGCAGATGCGAGCGGAGCTGCAGGGTGTCGGGATCGAGGACCTGGAACTCCTCTTCGATCCCGAGGGTCAGGGTGGGGGCGGTGCGCACGGCGGGGATCCTCGAGCTCATTTCTTCTTCTTGTTCTGCGCTTGCGCAGAAGACGGAGCGGGCGCCGGCGCCGGCGCCTGCTTCGCGGGTGCGGCCGTAGGAGCGGCCGTAGGAGCGGCCGTAGGAGCGGCCGTCGGCTGCGCGGCTGCCGGCGCGGAGGCCTTCGCCGCGGCGGCCAAGAGAGCCTTCCGCGTATCCACCCACTGGCCGGTGAACTCGAAGGGCCGCGGGTTCTGCACGCGCTCGATCAGGAACTCGGCGGCGTTCTGCACGACCCACTCGAAGTTCTTCTCGCCGACCGACTTCAGATCCGCGTCGGGCGCCGGGTTCATGAAGTCGATCGCATAGGGCACGCCCTTCCGCACGGCGAGCTCGACGGTGTTGAAGTCGTAGCCCAGCGCTCGGCAGAGAGCGCGCGCGTCGTTCTCGACGCGCTGGATCAAGCTCGCCGGGAAGTCCTTCGGCTCCTGGATGTAGCGGCGATGGTGCGGCTGCGCGGGGTCATAGGGCATGACGTGCACGCGCTCGCGCCCGATCACGTAGCAGCGGAAGTAGCTCTCGAACTCGATGCCTTCCTGCAGGATCATCGGGAGCACATGGCTCTTGTCGTACGCGGCGAAGAACTCCTCGACGTTCTTCACCTTGTAGACGTCGCGCCAGCCGCCGCCATCGGCGGGCTTCAGGAACGCGGGGAAGCCCACGTACTCGAAGATCTCCTCCCACGGCAGCGGGTAGCGCAGGTTGGAGAAGCTCTCCCCGGTGGTGTTCGGCGGGTGCTGCTTGTGCGGCAAGAGCACCGTGCGCGGCACGCACACGCCCGCGTCGATCGCGATCGCGTTGCAGAGCAGCTTGTCGTCGCAGCTCCACCAGAACGGGTTGTTCACGACCTGCTTCCCCTGCTGCACGGCGAGCTTCAGCACCATGCGGTAGAAGGGGACCTCGTGGCTGATGCGGTCGACGAGCAGGTCGTAGGGGATCTCGCGATCCTGACGCTGCGGGTCGATCACGGCGCGTTCGGCGTGGACCTTGCCGCCGCCGAGCTTCTGGATGCGTTCGACCAAGGCCAGGGGAAAGGAGCGCTCCTGGCCGAACAAGACCCCGATCTTCTTCATGGCTGCCGTCGTCCCGCGCGGTGGCGCGGCCTTTGCAAGTCGTCGTTTCCGTGGTAAGCAGCCGCGTATTGGAGCCCGCCGAAGGGGGCCGCGTCCAGCGCACCGGGTGAAGAAGGCGCGCCGGCCCCCCCACGCGAACGGCCCAAGCGGCCCGCACGGCCCCGCACGACCGCCCCCGCTGGAGATCCGATGAAGCGCGACGCCTACCGCTGGGACTCCCCCACGCTTGGCTGCCCGATGGACCTGGTCTGGTTCGGCGAGCGCGGCCAGCCTCTGGTGATCTTCCCGACCTCGATGGGCTCGTGTACCGAGAACGAGGACTTCCAGCTCTGCGCGGCCCTCGAGCAGAAGGTCGATGAAGGGCACCTCCAGCTCGTCTGCGTCTCGACCGTCGACAAGCATGGGCTCTACGCCAAGGAGCGGCACCCTTCCGAGCGCATCCGCGTGCAGGATCTCTACGATCGCTACCTCGCGAACGAGCTCGTCCCCCACGCGCAGCAGCGCTCCGGTCGTCCTCGCGTGCACGTCTACGGCGCCTCGTTCGGCGCCTATCACGCGACGAACTTCGCTTGCCGTCATCCCGAGCTCGTCGATCGCTGCATCGCGTTCTCCGGCGTCTTCGACATCAAGTCGTTCCTCGACGGCTACTGGGACGAGCTCTGCTACTTCCACAGCCCGACCGCGTACCTGCCCAACCTGAACGACGAATGGGTGCGCCGCTTGGCGCAGGTGGACCTCGTCGTGGCGACGGGCGAGCTCGACTCGCTCTTCGAGAAGAATCGCCTCTTCGTCGAGATGCTCGCCAAGCGCGGCATCCGCCATCGCTGCGAGTGGTGGCCGGGGGTGTTCGGGCACGACTGGCCCTTCTGGCGGCAGCACTTGCCGCGCTACGTCTGACGAGCGGCGCGCGCGCGGCGCGAGCCGGCGCTGCGCCTCGATCCGTTGCCACATCCTCTCCCGCCCTCGACCTGGCCCAGCGCCGCCGCGGCCGAGCAGAGCGCCCTCTTCGCTCCGCTGCGCCTGGGCGCGCTGGAGCTCCGCACGCGCACGTGGATCCCCGCGATGGTCCCGTGGCGCGCGACGGAGGATGGCTTCGTCACGCCGCAGGTGCTCGACTGGTACGAGCGCTTCGCGCGCGGCAAGCCCGGCGCGATCGTCGTCGAGGCCACGGGCATCCGCGACGTGCCGAGCGGTCCGCTGCTGCGGATCGGTCACGAGCGTTTCGTGCCGGGGCTGCGCGAGCTCGTCGAGGTCGTGCACCGCGCTTCGGAAGGCGAGACGCGCCTCTTCCTCCAGGTGATCGACTTCCTGCGCATCCGCCGGCGCGTCGCCTCAGAGCGTTTCCTGGGTGAGTTCCTCGTCTTGCGCGACGCCCACGTCGCGGCGCTGCAGAAGCTCGCTCGCCCGGTCACCGACGAGCCGAGCGCGCGCCGCGCGCTGCTCGAGCTCTCCGCTCCGGAGCTGGAGAGCGTCCTCTCCCCGCGCGAGCTCCAAGAGCTCACGCACGGCGCGCGCGAGACGGTGAACGATCTCCACCTGCCGCATGTCGCCGATCTGCCGCGAGCGCTCCCACCGCTCTTCGCCGGGGCGGCGCGACGCGCGCGCGAAGCGGGCTTCGACGGCGTCGAGCTGCATTACGCGCACGCGTACACGATGGCGTCCTTCCTCTCGCGCCGGAACGAGCGGAGCGACGGCTACGGCGGCTCGCCGCGTGAGCGCGTGCGCTTGCCGCTCGAGGTGCTCGCGGCCGCGCGCCGCGAGGTCGGCAGCGACTTCGCGCTCGGCGCGCGCATCCTCTCCGACGAGATCATCGACGGCGGGAGCCGCCTCGAGGACGCGCTCTTCTACGCCGCGGAGCTCGCGCGAGCGGGCCTCGACTTCCTCTCGCTCTCGCGCGGCGGCAAGTTCGAGGACGCGACGCAGCCGAAGGTCGGCGAGGCGGCCTATCCGTACACGGGACCGAGCGGGCACGAGTGCATGCCGACGGTGCACGTGCGGCCGGGTACGCCGTTCGGCCGGAACCTCGCGCACGCCGCGGCGATCCGCGCGCACCTCCGGAGCGCTGGCCTCTCGACCCCGATCGTCGCCGCCGGAGGCATCGGCACCTTCGACCTCGCCGAGAGCGCGCTCGCGAGCGGTGCCTGCGACCTGGTCGGCATGGCGCGCGCGTCGCTCGCCGACCCCGATTGGTCGGCGAAGGTGCGCGCGGGAGCGGGTGCCGCGGTGCGGCGCTGCAAGTACACGAACTACTGCGAGGCGCTCGACCAGCGCCACAAGCAGGTGACCTGCCAGCTCTGGGATCGCGCGCACGACGCGCCACCCGCCGCGGGGACGCGGGTCGCGCGCAGCGCGGACTTGAAGCGCCGGCTCACCGCGCCGCCGTGGGAGCGATCGTCCGCGGAAGCCGATCCGCGCGGTTGAAAGGCCGTGCCGCGAGGCTTAGCTTGCGGCCTGGATCGCTCGGGGCGCGGGCGGGTTCGGAGCACGGCTTCGTTCTTCGCTCGCTGAGAAGCACCCGCGGAACCTGATCCGGTTCGCACCGGCGTAGGAAAGCGACCTCGCTCTTCCCCTCCGGGCGAGCTTCCGAAGAACGTTCCTCCCGCGAGGAAGGAAGCCGCCATGTCCGACACGCACGACTCCCACTCGAACGGCTCTCACGCGCGCGCTGCGGCGCAGCCTCCCTACGCGCTGCCGCACACCTCCTACCGATTGCCGCTGCAGGGCGCGCCGAACCCCGCGCGCCTCGGCCGCGGCACGAACCCCGGCAGCTTCGCCCGCGCCGCCGACGTCGGCGGTCCGCGCTCCTACTCCTCCCCCGACACGCCGGGGATGCCCGAGCCCTCGGAGCGGACGGCCTGGGACTTCCTCCCCGCAGGCTGGGTGCGCGGCGCGAACGGATTCTGCACCGCGCCGAGCGGGTTCACGCCGGTGACGCAGCTCGAGCACGCGCGCTTGGGCACGATCACGCCCGAGATGCGCCGCGTCGCCGAGCGCGAAGGGCATCTCAGCGCGGAGCAGGTGCGCGACGAGGTCGCCGCGGGCCGCATGGTGATCCCGGCGAACAAGATCCACTTGGGCTACCGGCTCGATCCGATGGCGATCGGCCGCGCCTCGCGCACGAAGATCAACGCGAACATGGGTGCATCTCCGGTGTCCTCGGGCACCGAGGAGGAGGTCGAGAAGCTGCGCTGGGCCGAGCGCTGGGGCGCCGACACGGTGATGGATCTCTCGACCGGCGGGAACCTCGACGCGACGCGCGAGGCCATCGTCCGCGCGAGCACGGTGCCGATCGGCACCGTGCCGATCTACTCGATGATCCTCGGCCGCAAGATCGAGGATCTCAGCGAGGAGATCGTCCTCGCGACGCTCGAGCACCAGGCGCGCCAGGGCGTCGACTACTTCACGATCCACGCGGGCGTGCTGTACGAGCACTTGCCCCTGCTCCAGAAGCGCCTGATCGGCGTCGTCTCCCGCGGCGGCTCCCTCCTCGCAAAGTGGATGCTCCACCACGAGCGCGAGAACCTGATGAACACCGGCTGGGAGCGGATCTGCGAGGTGATGCGGCGCTACGACGTCACCTTCTCGATCGGCGACGGCCTGCGCCCGGGCGGCCTGGCCGATGCCTCGGACGCGGCCCAGCTCGGCGAGTTGGTCGAGCTCGGCAAGCTCACCGAGCGCGCGTGGCGCCAGGGCGTGCAGGTGATGGTCGAGGGCCCCGGCCACGTGCCCTTCGACCAGATCGAATACAACATGAAGCTGCAGCGGCAGCTCTGCCACGGCGCGCCCTTCTACGTCCTCGGGCCCCTGGTCACGGACATCTTCCCCGGCTACGACCACATCACGAGCTGCATCGGCGCCACCTCCGCCGCGTTCCACGGCGCGAGCATGCTGTGCTACGTGACGCCGAAGGAGCACTTGGGTCTCCCGAAGAAGGACGACGTGAAGCAGGGCTGCATCGCCTACAAGATCGCCGCGCACGCGGCCGACGTGGCGCTCGGCATCCCCGGGACGCGCGACCGCGACGACGAGCTCACGATGGCTCGAGCGGCGCTCAACTGGCAGAAGCACTTCGAGCTTTCGTTCGACCCCGACACGGCGCGCGCGCTGCACGACGAGGATCTCGACGTAGACACCGACTTCTGCGCGATGTGCGGGCACGACTGGTGCTCGGTGCGCATCTCGAAGGAGATCCAGCAGTTCGCGAGCGGCAAGAGCGCGGACTACGCTTGGGATCAGGCGAAGAAGAGCGCGGCGCTGACCCCGACGCAGCGCGAAGTGCTCGAGAAACGCGGCGTGCTCTCCCCCGCCGAGATCCATGCCCTCGCCGCGAAGACCGCGAAGGCGGTCGGCGCCGCCAAGGGCGACAAGGCCGCATGCCACAGCGATGTCGCCGATGCGGAGACCGCGAAGCAGGTTCAGGAGGTCGGCGGCTGAGCGCCGCCGGAGGAAGTTCCCCCGTGCGCGAATCCCAATCCCAGGCGACCACCGAGGGCATCCGCGTCACCGCGAAGGCGCGCTACCTCGCTGGAGAGTCGAGCCCGGACCAAGGGCACTATCTCTTCGTCTATCGCATTCGCCTGGAGAACGTGGGCGAGGAGCCGGCCCAGCTCGTCTCGCGCCATTGGATCGTGCTGGACGCCGAGCACCGCCGCCGCGACGTGCGCGGCGAGGGCGTCGTCGGCAAGCAGCCGCGGCTCGAGCCGGGGCAGGAGTTCGAGTACACGAGCTCGGTCCCGCTCGAGACGCCCTGGGGCACGATGGAAGGCAGCTATCAGATGCGCCGCGACGACGGGCGCAGCTTCGATGCCGCGATCGCGCGCTTCCTCCTGCTGCCGCAAGAGGTCGGCGCCGGCGACGCGGTCTGAGCGCGAGGCTCGATGGGCCGCGCTCTAGACCGCGAGGCGAAAAGGGCCGCGCGCTAAAGCGCGGCCTTCCGCGCGAGCTGCGCGGCGCCCCACTCGGGTGAGCGTGCGGGATCGGTGAGCTCGGAGCCCGGCAGGACTTGCGCGACCGCGCGCGCGAAGCGCGCGCGGAGCGGCGAGCGCGCACCGAGGAGGCCGCCGATGCACGCGATGCGCGGAGCGCGGAGCTCGAACGGCCTCGCGCAGCGCACGGCCAGCTCCGCGAGATGCGCGGCGGCCTCGTCGAGCACGCGCGCGAGCAGCGGCTCGGCGCCGCTGCGCTCGATCAGGGGCGCGGCGAGCGCGGCGATCTGCGCCGGCCGATCGGCCGCGCGATGGAAGGCGCTCGGGAGATCGAGGTCCGCTTCGACGGCGAAGTGCTCGCGGAAGAACGCGAGCAAGCGCTCGCCTTCCAGCGGCGGCGCCTCGAGCGCGAGCGCGAGCGCGCGCGTCGCGATCCAGTAGCCCGAGCCCTCGTCGCCGAGTCGCGGACCGTAGCCGCCCGCGCGCTGCGTGCGACCGCTTCCGTCGCCGCCGAGCGCCGAGGAGCCCGTGCCGGCGACGACGAGGATGCCCGCCGCTCCTCCGAAGGCGCCCTCGAGACCGCATTCGAGATCGCTGCAGAGGAAGAGCGGAACCCCGGGGAGGAGCGTGGCGAGCTCGCGCGCGAGCGTCGCTCGCGCGCGCGGGGAGCCCCCGCCGGCGAAGCCGACGCCGACGCGCTCGATCGCGCCGCCTCCCGCGGCGGCGATCGCCTGCGCGCAGCTCGACCACAGCTCGCGCGAGGCGGCCTCGAAGCCGACGCCATTCGGATTGCCCGGGCCAGCGATGCCGCGACCGCGCTCCGCGGCGCTCGCATCGACCGCGACCGCCGCGCACTTCGAACCGCCCGCGTCGACGCCCAAGATCCAGCCCAAGCGCACCTCCAGGAGCTAGGGCGGATCATGCCGCGCGCACCATGCGGCGCAAGGGCGCTCTCGCGCCGATCGCCGCGAGGTCCCGGGCGGACCCGACGCCCTGGCCCGAAGAGGCGATTGCGATCGGCCGCGAGCCCACCGATCATGCCCTTGTCCCGCGAGTGCTCCGTTCTCCGTCCCGGAGCGCCGCAGTTGGCTTCTTTCGAGGAACGCGATCGTGGCTAGCCCTTTCTTCCGCAGCGCCATCTTCCGCAGCACCACAGCCGGCTTGGCTCTCGGTGTCCTCTCCTGCGCCGCCGACGCGCAGCTCTACCTCTTCTCGATGAACGGCTACGGGAAAGTCCTCGCCAACGACACGCAGTTCTACTCGTTGCCGTCGGACTTCGACGTGCGCGCCGGCGTGGCCTACGTGCAGGAAGAGGAGTGGATCGATCAAGCGATCCTGGGACCGGACCAGTACCACCTCCGCCTGGACGGGCTCGTCTACAAGAACGGCGTGCGCCTCGATCCCAAGCTCCCGCTGAACGACGCGTACTGGTTCCGCATCGCCGTGTCACCGGGCGGCGACGTCTTCGCTCTCGACTACAACGGGCGCACCGGCCAGAACGGCGACGTGCTCTACGACCTGCCGAGCGGCAGCGGCAAGATCTTCCAGGACTTCCTCTACCACGAGGGCGACAAGTACGCGCTGCGGAACGATGGCAGGATCTACCGCAACGCGAGCGGCACCGAGGTCTGGGATCTTCCGGGTGACGCGAGCACCGATAGCGAGCAGTGGATCTCGTTCTTCTACGACGACGCGGTCGATCGCATCTACTGCCTGCGACGCGACGGCATCGTGCGCTACGTCGAGAACGGCAGCGCGGTGGATGGCGAGTTCGTCGCCGACCTGCCCGACGGGACCGCTCCCGAGCGCTACACGAAGCTGATCCAGGATCCGGCGAATCGCCGCCTCTTCGCTCTGCGCTTCGATGGCGCCCTCTGGACCATCGACCCGACGCAGTCCCCCGCGGTGACCGACATCTACACCGACTACCCCGGCAGCGGCGAAGAAGATCAGTTCTTCCTGGCCGTGAACTTGGTGCCCGGAGGCGAGCCCCTCGCGCTGCGCTTCGACGGCAAGCTGTACCGGGGCCTGGTGCAGGACCCGGTGTGCGAGCTGAAGGGCGATCGCTTCCGCGTGCTCGCGGCGACGACGACGACGCCCGTCGCGACGAACGTGAAGTCGTTCAAGACCGTGAGCTCCACCTACAACACGACGTGCTATCCCGGAGACGAGATCGCGTTCCCGATCCTGGCGACCGACGTGAACACGGAGAACTTGATCTACGCGCTCGTGAGCCAGCCCGACGGCTCCACGTACAACGGCGCTTCGAACCCGCCGACCTTCTCCTGGATGCCGACCGTCGAGGGCAGCTACACGCTCGAGATCAGCGTGACGGACGGGATCGACAATCCGAAGATCCTGAAGTGGAAGATCAACGTGAAGGCCGCCGACACGGATCCGGCGAAGAACAAGAACCCCGTCTTCCAGAAGCTGAAGAAGGTCCAGGGGCTGGTCGGGGTTCCGATCGTCATCCCGCTCCGCGCCTATGACGCGGACGGAGATACGCTGACCTACACCGTGGGCGAGATGCCGCAAGGCATGCAGTTCGATCCGCAGACCGCGTCGATCTTCTGGCTGCCGGTGGTCTGCACGGACAAGGTGACGGTCGAGGTCTTCGCCGACGACGGCTCCGGCAAGCTCGTGAAGGGCAAGATCCAGATCCAGGTCGAGACGCCGTTCTGGTTCTGAACGAGAGGGGCGCTCGGCAACGGAAGCACTCGCGAGCTCGGCGCCGCGCTTGAAGTCGTCGCGCCGAGCTGCGAGCCTCTCGCCTCTGCCTCGGCGCCTCTCCACTTCGGGACCCCCTCTTGCCGCCCCTGGAAGCGAACTCCGCCCCCGCGCGCTGCGCTTTCGAGCGCGCGGGTGATCGCCTGATCCTCCGCTGTGCCGGCTCGTGGAGCCTCCACGAGAAGCATCCGCGCTTCGCCGAGCTGGCGGGAGAGCTCGAGAGCGGGATCGCGCGCCTCGAGATCGAAGGCCGGGAGGTCGAGCGCTGGGACAGCTCGCTGCTCTCGTTCCTGCTCCAGCTCGCCAATACCTGCCGCGAGCGCAAGATCGAGCTCGATCCGAGCGGTCTGCCCGAAGGTGCGCAACGCCTGCTCGCGCTCTCCCTCGAGGTCGAGGAGCGCGGTGGCGCGCGCCGGCAGACGACGCGCTCGAATCCCCTGGCCGCGATCGGCGGAGTCGTCCTCGAAGCGCAGCGGGCGACCATGCGTGCGCTCGCGTTCCTGGGCGATGTGGTGATCTCGCTCGTGCGTTTCGCGACCTTTCGGGCGCGCTTCCGCCGCGCGGATCTCTGGACGCAGCTCCACGCGACCGGCGCCGGGGCGCTCGGGATCGTCGCGCTCATCAACGTGCTGGTCGGCTTGATCCTCGCGTTCGTGGGCTCGATGCAGCTCCGCATGTTCGGCGCGGAGATCTACGTCGCGAGCCTGGTGGGCATCTCCATGGTGCGAGTGATGGGCCCGATCATGACGGGCATCATCCTCGCCGGGCGCACCGGCGCCGCCTTCGCGGCGCAGATCGGCACGATGCAGGTGAACGAGGAGGTCGATGCGCTGGAGACGATGGGGCTCCCGCCGAACGAGTACCTCGTGCTGCCGCGCGTGCTCTCGCTCGCGATCATGACGCCGCTCCTCTGCCTCTACGCGGATCTCCTGGGCATCCTGGGCGGCCTCGTCGTGGGAGTCGCGATGCTGGGCATCGGCCCGCGCCAGTATCTGACGCAGACCTTCGAGTCGGTCGGTCTCGACCAGCTCTGGATCGGTCTCGTCCACGGCACGATCTTCGGCGTCTGGATCGCGCTCGCGGGCTGCTATCACGGCATGCGCTGCGGTCGCAGCGCCTCCGCCGTCGGCCAGGCCGTCACCTCCGCGGTCGTCTCCGGGATCATCGGGATCGTCGTCGCGACGGCGATCCTCACCCTCATCTTCGATACGCTGGGACTCTGAGAGGCTGAGCGAGAATCGATGCTACAGCCTCTCCGATGTCCGCTGGCGCAGCTCCTGATGGCGCTGCAGCCCGTTCGCGAGCAGATCTTGCTCGCACACTGAGCGATGCCCAACCAAGCACGCAGCTCGTCGAGCGAAGCGCACATTCGCGTGCAGGGCCTCACGATGGCCTACGGCAGCTACGTGCTGCAGCGCGACCTGGAGTTCGAGATCCGGCGCGGCGACATCTTCGTCATCATGGGCGGCAGCGGCTGCGGCAAGAGCACGTTGCTGAAGCACATGATCGGTCTGAATCGCCCCGCCGCCGGCGAGATCCTCTACGCCGGGCAGAGCTACTGGACGGCGAGCCCAGAGCGGCAGAACGAGCTGCGCCGCGGCTTCGGGATCCTCTACCAGACCGGGGCGCTCTTCAGCTCGATGACGCTGGCCGAGAACGTGATGGTGCCGCTCGGCGAGCTGCCGGAGCTCAGCGCGGCCGAGCGCCGCGAGCTCGCCTCTCTCAAGCTCTCGCTGGTAGGCCTCGCCGGATTCGAGGATTACTATCCCTCCGAGATCAGCGGCGGCATGCGGAAGCGGGCAGGCCTCGCCCGCGCGTTGGCGCTCGACCCGGAGATCCTCTTCTTCGACGAGCCCTCGGCGGGATTGGACCCGATCAGCGCGAAGCTCCTCGACGACTTGATCCTCGAGCTGCGCGCGAGCCTCGGCGCCACGATCGTCATCGTGACCCACGAGCTCGCGAGCATCTTCGCCATCGGCACGAACGGCGTCTTCCTCGACGCAGATACGAAGACGATGCTCGGCACCGGCACGCCGCAAGACCTGCTCGAGCACCCCCCGGATCCCAAAGTCCGGCGCTTTCTCACCCGCGGCATCGATAGCTGAGCCCTCCCATGCAAGAGCAAGGCAAGAAGACCCTGATCGGCGCGTTCGTCGTCG
Source organism: Planctomycetota bacterium (assembly GCA_016719295.1). GTDB lineage: Bacteria > Planctomycetota > UBA1135 > UBA1135 > JADKAF01 > JADKAF01. Next base: position 6,588,852 of record JADKAF010000001.1, on the reverse strand, counting down.
GCGCTCTGGCGCTCGGTGTCGGCGGCGTCGTCGCCTTCGGCGGGACGGACCTTTTCGCCGAAAAGGAGCGCTTCGTCGTCTACTTCGAGGGCTTCGTCGACGGGCTCGAGGCTGGCTCGCCGATCATGTTCCGCGGCATGAAGATCGGCGAGGTGGAGAGCTTGAACCTCGTCTTCGGCCCGAACGAGACGCCGCTCGTCGAAGTGGTCTTCGACCTGCGGCGTCACGACATCGCCAAGCAAACCGGAATTCAACATCTACCCGACGCGAAGTCGGCGCTCGACCACTGGGTGAAGCGCGGCATGCGCGCGCAGCTCGGCACCGTGAGCTTGCTCACCGGCCAGCTGAAGATCGATCTGGACCTCGTCGCGGAAGGTCCGATGAAGATCTATGGGCTCCGCGAGGATCTCCTCGAGGTCCCCGCGATCGCCTCGAGCCGCGAACGCATCTCGGAGGCGATCCAGAGCATCCCCTACGAGACGCTGGCGCAGTCGCTGACCGAGATCATCACGGGCATCCGCGACCTCGTGCATTCGCCCGAGATCGAGAAGACCTTCGACGATCTGAATCGCACGATCGAGACCTTCGACCGCGTGCTCGCGAGCCTCGAGCAACGCCTGCCGAAGATCCTCGACAGCGTGCAGACCGGAGTCGACGAGGCCGGCGTCACCCTGCGCAAGACGAACGAGCAGATCGACGACCTCGGCGGCCGGCTCGGCCCGACGATCGACGAGCTGAGAGCGACGATCACCGAGTTCCGCACGAAGGGCAGCACCACGCTCGACGAGGCGAACGGCACGCTGCGCGACATGCGCACCTCGCTCGCCAAGCTCGACGGGAGATCCAGCCCACCAGCGCCTCTCTGCGCGCGACCCTGGACGAAGCGCGGAGCGCCATGGCCCAGATCACCGAGGCCTCTGCTCCGGGAGCGCCGATGATGCTCGAGATGCGCCGCGCGATCGAGAGGCTCAGCAAGACCCTGGACGCCTTCGCCGCGCTCGCGAGCACGCTCGAGCGCCAACCCGAGTCGATCCTGAAGGGCAAGTCGGGAGGCTAGACGCACCATGATCCGAACTTCGCTGCTACTCTCCTTCGCGCTGCTGCTCTTCTCTTGCGGGACGACGGAGCCGTCGCGCTTCTACCTCGTGAGCTCGCCCGCCTCGGCGACGCAAGAGCCCACCGCTTCGAACGGCCCGCTCATCGCGCTCGAGATCGTGGACATCCCCGCGCACTTGGAGCGGGATCCCATCACGACGCGCACGAGCAGCCACGAGCTTTCCATCGCCGAGTTCGACCGCTGGGCCGAGCCGCTCGAGGATGCGCTGCGCCGCGTGATCGCGGAGACCTTCGAGGCGCGCGGCGCGCGCGTCGCGTTCCCCGGCGACGAGCGCGACGCCGTGCTGCGCTTGAAGCTCGAGCTCGCCGCCTTGGACGGGGTCCTCGGCGGAGAGCTCGAGCTCCGCGCGCGCTGGAGCGCACACCGCTCCGGCGAGACAGAGCTGCAGGCCGGGCGCATCCGGCGCACGGAGAGCACGGGCGGCGACGCCAGCTACGCGGCGTGGGCCGCCGCCACGAGCCGCGCGTTCCAGGGGTTGGCCCAGGATCTGGTGCAGCGTTGCATGATGGGAGACGCGGCGACTCCTTGAAGCTCTCGCGCTCCGGCTCCGCGAGAGCGTGAAGGCGAGAAGCGAGAGGCGAGCGAACGCAAGAGCGCGCAGGCGCTACGCCCGGCCCTACGGCGAAGCAAGCGCCGCGCCCGACGCGCGCGTGACGAGTCGGTGGTGTTCGAGAGACGACGCGCGAACGACGCGAGCGAGAAACGCGGAGCATTGCGCGTCGTGCACGTCGCTTGCTACGCCTCCGGGCGCGACTCCGCTTCGTCGATAGACATCGTGCGCCGTCTCGGAGCCCGCGGGAGGCGGGGGCTCCGAGACTCATGCTCATGGGTGCGTTCGGACGTCGACGCATGAACGACGTCGACAGACATGGGTTCCGCGCCCGCGCGGCGGCCGAGCGCGTTAGCGCGAAGTTGCTCGGCGACTTGAATCGGCGAGGTTCGCTCGCGGTCGGCCGGGCTGCTTCTCGTGATGCGGCAGCTCGTGGATGTCGAGCAATCCGTGGCGGCGCCAGCCGGTGGTGAGCAGCCAGGTCGAGGCGGGCGCAACGGTGGCCACCACTGGTGCGGCTGGGATCGCGGCGATCGATGGGCGCTCCATCCAACCCTCGAACACGGGCGCGCTCGAGCAAAGATCGATCGACGATCGCGGCACGACGCCGTGCTTCTTACCGTTCTGCAGCACGTACCGCAGCGCATTCCTCGCCTGCGCCGGCGTCGAGATCACCTCGTCGTGATAGCGATCGGGAAACACCTTGCCGCTGCGACCCCAGAGCTTGTTCAGCGCACGGGCGAGCGGACTCAGCAGCGCGTTCATGCCGCGCGCGACGCACTCGCGATCGTCGGCTTCGACCAGGAGGTGGAGGTGATTCGCCTGAATCGAGTAGTGGATGATCTTCATCCGGTGTCGATCGCTGCTCGCGCTGAGCGCCGCGAGCACGAGCTTCAACGCGCCGTCGCGGCGCAGCGACGGCAGACCATCGGCGAGGCGCACGGTGATGTGCAGCGGCTCGCCGCGCTTCTTCTTCGAGCGTTGACGGTGCGGCATGCCAGGCTTGGCGTTCTTCGGCTTCCGTCCCGCGCCCTTCCGCTTTCCGCCATGCTGACAGAAGTCGAACTCGAGCTGAGGAACCTTGCGGCGCATGGGTCTTCTTCGGCCTCGTTGCGCGTCGCCTTCCCCGATGTCGTTCCAGTGCATAGAACGCAGAAGGAGCTTGATTGGTTTCGTAGAAAGCCGGAATCTTGAATGCGCTACGTTGTTCTCTGCGCGATAGCGCTGTGCAGATGTGCAGCACTGTCGCCCTACCGCCGCGCGGGCGACGAACCAGTGTCTAGCGACGCGGTCCACGCGTCGACGTCCGTTCGCTCCCCGTAGCATTAGTTTCGGAGCCCCCGCCTCCAGCGGGCTCCGAAACGACGCACGATGTCTATCGAGGTAGCGGAGCCGCATCCGGAGGCGACGCAAGCGACGTGACCGCCGCGCTCGCTCTCCAGTCGCATGGGGCTCCGAACACGCTTCGACGCACCATGTCCGTCGACGTCCTTCACGCGCGGCGGGCGCGCCGCTTGCTTCGCCGGAGGGCTGGCGGAGCGGCCGTCGCGGAACTCGCGTCCGAATGTTCGCGCGCGTCTCGGGTTCGGGTGTCGTTCTCGCCTAGACGCGTCGATGCGATACGCGAACGCGAGCGCGAGCGCGAGCGCGAGACGCCGGAGAGAGCAAGACCGCGCCGTTCTCGAGCTCGGCCAAAGAGCGCACCTCTTGCTGAGCGCGAATCACGACAGGTACATCGCGGCCGATCGCGAAGCTCTCGCGGCGCTGCGCCTCAGCTCCGCTCGCGCCTCCGCTGACGTCGCGCCTAGCCCAGCAGCTCCCGCGCGATGCGCGGCCCCTCCGCCGGTCCGATCAAACGCTGCTCCAAGCCCTGGTAGGGATAGCGCAGCCGATGCGGATCGAGGCCGAGCAGATGCAGCACCGTCGCCTGTAGATCGCGCACGGTGATCTCGCCGTCGACGACGCGGAAGCCGAGCTCGTCGGTGGCGCCGTGCACGTAGCCGCGCTTCACGCCCGCGCCCGCGAGCCAGATCGAGAAGCAGCCGGGATGGTGGTCGCGGCCGAGGAAGGTCGAGCCGTCGCGCGACTCCACCATCGGTGTCCGCCCGAACTCGCCGCCCCAGACGACGAGCGTCTCCTCGAGCAGGCCGCGGCGCTCGAGGTCCAGCAGGAGCGCCGCGACGGGGCGATCGAGGTCGCGGCACTTCTGCGGGAACTGGGTCAGCAGATCGTCGTGCGCTCCCGTGCCGTGGATGTCCCAGCCCCAATCGAAGAGCTGGACGAAGCGCACGCCGCGCTCGACGAGCCGCCGCGCGCGCAGGCAGTGATTGGCGAAGCTCGACTCGCGCGGATTCGCGCCGTAGAGCTCCCGCACCTCGGCGGGCTCGCTCGCGAGATCGGTCGCCTCCGGCACCGTCATCTGCATGCGGAAGGCGAGCTCGTACTGCTCGAGGCGTGCGAGCGTCTCGGGATCACCCGCGCGCGCGTGCTCCGCTTGGTTCAGCGCGCGCAGCGCATCCAGCTCGGCGCGACGGCGCTCGCGCGTGACGCCGGGCGGGTTCTCGAGATAGAGCACGGCCTCGCCGCGCGAGCGGAGCTGGACGCCTTGTAGCTCGGAGGGCAGGAAGCCGCTGCTCCAGAGGCTCTTCCCGCCTGTCGGATCGGAGCCGCCCGAGACCATCACGACATAGGCCGGTAGATCCTCGCTCAGCGAGCCCAGACCGTACTGGATCCAGGAGCCCATGCTCGCGCCGCCGAAGCGCGCGTTGCCGGTGAAGAGCAGGAGCTCCGCGGGCGCGTGGTTGAACTCCTCCGTCGTCATCGAGCGCACGAGCGTCACGCGATCCATGACTTGCGAGAGCCGTGGCAGCAGCGCGCACATCTCGAGGTCCGTGCCGCGCGCGCGCACGAAGGGATGCGGGGCTCCGAGCAGCTTCGGATGCCCCTTGATGAACGCGAGGCGCTGGCCTGCGAAGAGCTCGTTCGGCGCCGGCGTTCCGTTCAGCTCGCGCAGCTTCGGCTTCGGATCGAAGAGATCGTGCTGCGGCGGAGCGCCCGCCATGTGCAGCCAGATCACGTGCTTCGCGCGCGGCGCCACGACGGCGCTCTCGCGATCGGCAGGGCGCACCTCGCGCGCGAGCAGCCCGCCCAGCGCCATCCCCCCGAGATCGAGCAACGAGCCCTTCAGGAAGGCGCGACGCGCGAGGAGATCTCCGAGCTCGCTCATCGCTTCACCAACGCGGCTTCGAGGTTCAGCACCACGGCGGCAACGCTGGTCCAGGCGGAGGGCTCGCCCTCGCCCGTGGCGCGCGCCTCGGCGAGCAAGGCGCGCAGCGCGTCGAGCTCCGCGCGACGCGGCCGCTCCGCCGTCGCGAGCTCGAACGCGAGCGCGCAGCGCGCGTCGTCGCCGTCGAGCTCGGCGGCGATCAGGCGCGTGGCGAGCGCGGCGGCGGCTTCGACGTAGACCGGGTCGTTCAAGGTGACGAGCGCCTGCAGCGGCGTGTTGGTGCGGAAGCGCCGCGGCGTGCAGAGCTCGCGGCTCGGCGCATCGAAGAGCGCCATCGAAGGATACGGGATCGTGCGCCGCAAGAAGGTGTAGAGCGCGCGCCGGTGGCGATCCTCGCCCGTGCTCGCCTGCCACGTGCGCTCGCCGTTGAACGCCGCCTGCCAGAGCCCTTCGGGCTGCGGCGGGAACACCGAGGGACCGAAGCGCTTGCGGCTCAGCAGGCCGGAGATCGAGAGCACTTGATCGCGCACCATCTCGGCGCTGAGCCGAAAGCGCGGACCGCGAGCGTAGAGGAGGTTCCGCGGATCGCGCGCGAGCTGCTCCGGTGTCGCGTCGCTCGAGCGCCGGTAGGTCTCGCTGTGCACGAGGATCCGCAGCAGCCCCTTCACGTCCCAGCCGCTCTCGACGAACGCGAGGGCCAGGTGATCGAGTAGCTCGCGATGCGTGGGGAAGCTCCCCTGCACGCCGAAGTCCTCCTCGGTCTCCACCAAGCCGCGGCCGAAGAGGCGCGCCCAATACCGGTTCACCGCGACGCGCGCGGTGAGCGGATTCCGCGGATCGACGATCCAGCGCGCGAGCCCGAGGCGGTTCTTCGGCGCCTCGGGCGGGAAGGGATGGAACGCCGCAGGCACTCCCGGCTCGACGACCTCTCCCGGGGTGAGGAAGTTGCCTTTCTCCAGCACGCGCGTCGTGCGGCGCTGATCGGCAGGCAGCTCCTGCATCACCGGCGTGCGCACGACCTCGAGGCGATCGAGCTCGCGCTGGAGTTCGCGCTCGCGTTGCGCGAGCAAGCGCTGCTCCGGCGTGCGCGGAGCTCGGTGCTCGAGCCGCGCGCGTGCGATCACATGGCGTGCGCCGTAGAGCTGGTCGAGCTGGATCTCGAGCTCGCGCTCGCCGCTCGCGAGCCACGGCGCGTCGAGCTCGAGCTCGAGCGCGTGCTCTTCTCTCTGCCGCGGCGCGAGCGCCCAGCCGGTGCTGGGGTCACCATCGATCGCCGCCTCGGCGCTCCAGCCCTTCTGCTCGTGGTCGGCGCGCGCGCCGAGGAGCGGGAGCGGTGTGGCGCCGTCGACGAGATCGAACGCGTAGCTCGCCTCCGAGCTGCGGCGCAGAGCCGTCGACCAAGTGAGCTCGCCGCGCGCATCGAAGCCCTCGATCAAGAGACCGTCGTGCCGTCGCTCGAGGTCTCCATCGCTGCGGTTCCAGAGCAGGAGGCGCTCGAGCGCGATCTCACTCTCGAGCTCTACCTCCCACCACGGATCGCGCTCGACGGAGGTGTGCGAGCACGATTCGTCCTCGTAGCGTCCGCTCGTGTTGCCATCGATCGCGCGCGCGGCGGCACCGCCGAAGGCGGTGCTGGATTGGCGCGCGCGGCCGCGCCGTGCGAGGTTCTCGCCGCCGGCGAAGAGCTCGAGCTCGGCGAGGTGTACCATGCGCTCCGCGCCCGGCACGCTGACCCGCACGCGCTGCACGCGTGGCAGCGCCGAGCGCTCGAAGCGCACGAAGACCTCGAGCTCGCTCAGCACGATGTTGCCGTTCTTCCCGTCGCGCGAGAGCGCCCCAGTCTCCGCCGTCGGCAAGAGCACGAGGCGCAGCGCACCGAAGCCCCCCTCGGGCACGCGAGCACGGAGCGTCGTGCGCTCGCGCTCGACGAGCGGCCCGCTCGCGAGGAAGCCCGCCTCCCCATCGCGCTCGTACGCGGTGCCGCGCTCGCCCGCGATGGAGCTCCACGGCAGCGGCCGCCAAGCCGAGGACTCTCCGGCAGTGTCGGTGAAGCTCGAGCGCAAGCTCGAGAGCTCTTCCTCCAGCGCGCGGCGTGCGAGCACCTGCTCCCGCGTCGGTGTCGCGAGCAACGGCGCCTCGTCGCCGCGATCTCGATCCGCGGTCTGATCGAACATGGCGTAGACCGCGTAGAACTCCCGTTGCGAGATCGGATCGAACTTGTGCGTGTGGCACTGCGCGCAGCCGAGTGTGAGCCCCATCCACACCTGGAAGGTCGTGCTCGCGCGATCCTTCACCGCCGCGACGCGAAACTCCTCGTCGTCGGTGCCGCCCTCGGTGTTCGTCAGCGTGTTGCGGTGGAACGCGGTCGCGAGCTGCTGCTCGACGGTGGCGTCGGGCAGGAGATCTCCCGCGAGCTGCTCGATCGTGAAGCGATCGTAGGGCAGGTTCGCTTCGAAGGCCTCGATCACCCAATCGCGATAGCGCCAGATCGTGCGCAGCGGATCGCTGCCGAAGCCGGCGCTGTCGGCGTAGCGCGCGAGGTCGAGCCACTCGGCGGCCCAGCGCTCTGCATACGCGGGCGACGCGAGCAAGCGCTCCACCTCCCTCGCGTAGGCATCTCTGGATGGATCGGCTTCGAAGCGCGCGAGCTCCTCGGGCGAGGGCGGGAGCCCGGTGAGGTCGAGGCTGAGCCGCCGCAGGAGCACGCGAGCATCGGCCCGGCCGTTGGGAGTGAGCCCCGCTCCGGCGAGGCATGCGCCAATCAGGGCATCGAGCGCGTTCTCGCTCGAGACGAGGGATGCGACCGCAGGGCGCTGCGGCGCCTCGAAGGCCCAGTGCGCGGCGTAGGGCGCACCGGCCTCGATCCAGCGCCGCAGCAGCGCGACCTCTTCTGGCGCGAGCGCGGGAGCGTGCTCGGCGGGAGGCATGCGCTCCTCCGCGTCGGCGCTGGAGATGCGGCGCAGCACCTCGCTCCGGCCCGGCTCGCCGGGCGCCAGCGCCTCGCGCGCGTCCTCGGCGCGGTCGAGGCGCAGCCCGCCTTTCCGCCCTTCCTCGTCGGGACCATGGCAGGCGAAGCAGCGCCCGGCGAGGAGCGGGCGCAGCTCGCGAGCGAAGTCTGGCGGCGGCGCCTGCGCGGCGAGCGAGGCGGCGCCGACGAGCGCCGCGCCTAGAGCGAGGAAGCGTTGGAGCATGGAGTGGACGGAAGTAGGGCCGCCGGAGCCTAACGCGCGCCTCCGCGCGTGTCCCGCAGGACGCGCACGGTGCTGCGGCGCTGCGGCGCCTGGTCGCGCTGCCCGCCGGAAAGCGGCTGCAGCCTTGTTGCGCCAGATCCGCGCGGCCTACAATCCCCCCGTCTTGCGACTGATTCGCAGGATGCACCCCGAGGATTCGTGGCTCTCCCTGGCCCGGACGAGGCGAAGGCGCGCGGCGTCGCGATCGAAGTCGAGCTCTCCCGGCTCGCCGAGGGCACGCGCGGCCGCGTCGTGAGGGTCGAGAGCTCCCTGCCCGATTCCGACCGACTCCAGGCGCTGGGCCTCTGCGAAGGTCGGATCGTGGAGGTGCTGCGCGCGGGCGACCCGCTGATCGTGAAGGTCCACGGCTCGCGCTTCGGCCTCGCGGCGGCACGCGCGCGTGGGATCCTCGTGCGACTCGAGCGCCCGGCCCCGGACCTGCGCGGATGAGCGCTCTCGCCCCCATCACCGCGCCGACCGCGGCGCGCATCGCCCTCGTCGGCAATCCCAACGCCGGCAAGACCACGCTGTTCAACGCGCTGACGGGCCTGCGCGCGAAGACCGCGAACTTCCCCGGCACCACCGTCGAGCATCAGGTGGGCCGCGCGCGGGCCGGCGCGCTCGAGCTCGAGGTGATCGACCTGCCCGGGCTCTACGATCTCGGCGGCACCGGGCTCGACGAACGCGTGACGCGCGAAGCGCTCCTCGGCGAGGGCGCGCACCGCACGCGCCCGGACCTGGCGGTGGTCGTGCTCGACGCCACCAATCTCCCGCGCACGCTCTGCCTCGCGAGCGCCGTGCTGGAGCTCGGTGTCCCGACCATCGTTGCGTTGAATCGCATGGACCGCGCGCGCAACGCGGGCATCGCGATCGACGTCGCGGCCCTGCGCCGCGAGCTGGGCGTCGAGGTCGTTCCGATCGCAGCCCGCTCGGGCGAGGGCCTGCCGGAGCTGCGCGCGGCGCTGGCGCGTGCGCTCGGCGCTTCGGAGGCGCCCGCGCCAACCGCGTGCGGCGGCTGCCGAGGCTGCGGTCACGCGCAGCGCTTCGACTGGGCGGAGGCGATCGCCGAGCGCGTGGCGCGCACACCGGCCGAGCTCGGCCAGGGCAGCGATCGCCTCGATCGCGTGCTCACGCATCCGCTGAGCGGGCTGCTCTTCTTCGCGCTCGTGATGACCGGTCTCTTCTACTCCATCTTCGCGTGGGCCGAGGCGCCCATGGCGTGGGTGGAGGACGGCGTCGCGACGCTGCAGGGAGCGCTCGCGCCGATCCTCGCGGGCTGGGCGGCGGACGCGACCTGGCTCGCGCGCGCCGCGATCTTCTCCGGCACCGCGCTCCTCGCGCTCGTCTCGCTGCAGCTTGCCGACGCTTGGTCCGCGCGGACGCGCCGCCTCGTCGCGGCGGCCGCGGGTCTCGTCTGCGCGGCGCTCCCGAGCGGGGACCTCGCGGCCGTCGCGATCGAAGGAGTGCTCGGCGGCGTCGGCAGCGTGCTGGTCTTCCTGCCGCAGATCTGCCTGCTCTTCTTCTTGCTCTCGTTGCTCGAGGACAGCGGCTATCTCGCGCGAGCCGCGTTCGTGATGGATCGCTATCTCTCGCGCGTGGGGCTGCCGGGCAAGGCGTTCGTGCCGATGCTCTCCGCGCATGCCTGCGCGATCCCCGCCATCCTCTCCGCGCGCGTCATCGAGAACCGCCGCGATCGCCTGGCGACGATCTTCGTGCTGCCGCTCCTCACCTGCTCGGCGCGCTTGCCGGTCTACGCCATGATCGCGGCGCTGCTCTTCCCCGCCGACCCCCTGCAGGCGGCGCTGCTCTTCACCGGGGCCTATGCGCTCGGCCTGCTCGCGGCGCTGCTCACGGCATTCCTTCTGCGCCTCGGCGTCCTGCCGGGTCGGACCGAGCCGCTGCTCATCGAGCTGCCCGCCTACAAGCTGCCCAGCCTCAAGAACGCCGGACTGATCGTGCTCGAACGCGCGAAGCAGTTCCTCGGGAAGGCCGGGGGCGTCATCCTGCTGCTCTCCCTCGGCCTGTGGGCGGCGACGACCTATCCGCGCCTCGACCTCGCCACCGCGCCGGCCGAGGGACGCGCGGCGCTGGTCGACCTCGAAGCGCGGGCGGCGGCGGCGAGCGACGAGGGCGTCCGCGCCGAGCTCGAGGCGCAGCGCGCGGCGGTGGAGAGCCGCCTCCAGGTCGCCGGCTCGCTGGCCGGCCGCGTCGGTGGCGCGATCCAGCCGCTATTCGCGCCGCTCGGCTTCGACACCGAGATGACCGTCGGCGTGCTCGCGAGCTTCGCCGCCCGGGAGGTTCTCGTATCGACGCTCGCGATCCTCTACGGCGCCGGAGAGGACGCCGCCGAGGATGCGCTTTCCTTGCGCGAGACGCTCGATCGTCAGGTGCGTCCGGATGGCCGACCCGTCTTCGATCTGCCGACCGCGCTCGCGCTGCTGGTCTTCTTCGTGCTGGCGATGCAGTGCCTGCCGACGCAGGTGGTGACGCGCCGCGAGACGGGGACCGTCGTGTGGGCCGTCGGCCAATGGGTCTGGATGACCGCGCTGGCGTGGAGCGCGGGCGCGGCCACCCATCTCCTCGTCACCGCGCTGATCGCGGGCTGAGCGTCTCCGCGCGCAGGGGCGCGCCGTGCCTCTTCACGAACGCCAGCCGAGGGATTCTTCGAAGTCGGCGAACCTGCGGGGACTGCGGACCGTCTTGGCGAGCACGACCTCCGGCGCAGCGCGGCGGCCCCAGCGGTGGGAACCCAGGTGTCTCGCGCCGGATATCGATCAGCTCTTCGCCTTTCCCTGCCGATGGGTCGCGTACACCGCTGCCGTCGGAACCCAGCCGCCATGCTCTCCCCCCTCTGCTCCCGCCCGGAGCCGCTCGCTCCTCCCGCGGTCCTCGCCAGTCTGCGACACGCTGTCGTCGCCGGCTTCGCGGCCCTCGCGCTGTCGTCGATCACCGGAGCGCAGCTCCGCGTGGACGAGCTGGTGATGGGAGGAACGCCGTTCCAAGGCCCCCAGGGTGGGATCCTGATCGCGGCGCCCCTGAGCGGGACCTGGAGCGAGCTCGGCGGCTTGCCCGCATCGGTCCGGCGCCCGGCCGCGGTGATCTCGGACCCCTTCGATCGCTCGCTTCTCTTCGCCGCCTCGAACGACACGCTGGGCGGCGTGCAGGTCTACCGCATCCAGGTCGGCCCCGGCGGCGCGACCAGCGCCACGGCTCTGCTGTCGAGCCCGTTGCCGGAGCTCGAGGCGGTGAGCCTCGCGAGCCTCGGAGAGGAGCTGCTGCTGCTCACCCGCCTCGGCCTGCATCGACTGCCGAAGAGCGGCGGCTCCGCGCAAGCCGTGCTCAGCCTGCCCGGGCAGACGAGCGGTCGAGCGCTGGCGACCGACGGGCGACGCCTCTTCGCGACGATTACGACTCGCGACATCTATACCCTCGATCTCCTGGCTTCACCCGCTGTCGGGCTCTTCGCTTCGCTGCCGGGCTCGCTGGCCACGATCCAGGATCTCGCGATCGACGAACACGGGGACGTGCTCGTAGCCGACGCGGATCCGTTCGCGGGCTCGTTCCTGCGGCGCATCGACGACGCCACCGGCTTCGAGATCTCCGCGACGGCGATCCACCTCGAGCCGCCGCTCGCCCTCGCTCACGATGCGGGGAACGACCAGGACTACGTCGCGGGCATCGCACAGGGCCAATGTTGGATCGCCATCGTTCGTGGCGGCCGCGAGGTCTCGCGCATCGGCCCCTTGCCCTATCTCCCGGGCTCGCTCGACCTCGTCCGAACCGCCCCCCTGTATCTCACGGGGCAAGGCTGCGCCAGCAGTGCCGGGCGCGTTCCGCTCTTCGATGCGAGCAGCCTGCCCACGCAGGGCAACTCCAGCTACGGCCTGCATCTCTATCGAGCGCCGAGCGGCCCCGCGGTGCTCCTGCTCGGCGGACGCCCGAGCGGCACGCGCGGCTTCGCTCTCCCGCTCGGCCCCGAGGCACCCGGCTGCGCTCTCGAGGTCCTGCCCGACCTCTCGCTGCCCGCCTTCGTCCCGGCCTCGGGCGAGATCACGCTCTACTTCAGCATCCCCGTGGATCCCAGCCTCGCCGGCGGCGTCATCGACACGCAGTGGTGGTCGATCGATCTCGCTGCGAACACGCTCGGCGTCGCCGCTTCGCAGCGCGGCACGGTCATCGTCGAGTAGTCGCGCGGCCCTTCACGACTTCGAGATCGCCGGCAAGACTTCGAGATCGCCGGCACGCCTTCGAGACCGCCGGAGATCGCCGGAGATCGCCGCAGCGAACGGCAGCGGCGTGAAGTCGAGCTCCCGCGTCGCGTCTTTCCGAACCCCTCCGCGGCCGAGCGCGAGAAGCCGGAGCGCCGCGTCTCTTGCGCTCGAGACGAGCCCGCTATCGGGGATCTCAGCGCGTGCCCGTCGCGCGAGCGAGGCGAGGCGCTCCGCACATGCGAAGGCTCACCACGCGAGGTCGAGGATCAGCGGGAGATGATCGGAGGCGCGCCGGGCGAGGCGGTGATTCGCGATGCGCGCGTGCGTCGCGCGCAGACCGCGCACGAAGGCCTTGTCCAAGCTGCCCATCGCGAGGTAGCTCGGGAACGAGCGGAAGCGCGAGGGCGGAGCCGTGACGAGCTCGAAGCCCTCGCGGCCGAGCGTGCCGCCCACGAGGGTGTTCCGCCAGTCGTTGGAGTCGCCGATCATCACGGTCGGCAGGTGCTGCGCCCCGCGGAAGCAGCGATGCGCGAGCAAGTGCTGCATCTGCCAGTGCCGCTCGGCCTCCGAGAGCCCGAGGTGCCAGTGCACGACGTGCAGCGCGCGCCCGTCGATCTGCAGCGTGGCGAGCTGGGCGCCACGCGGCTTCTTCGTCCGCAGGCGAAGAGAGATCTGATGCGACTCGCGGATCGGGTAGCGCGTGAGCAGCAGATTGCCGTAGCCGCCGCGGCGCAGGCGCACGTTCAGCTGGTAGAGCGCGTGCGGGAACCCCAGCTCGCTCGCGAGCAGGCGCGGCTGATCGTCGAAACGCGAGCGGCGCACCCCGCGATCGACCTCCTGCAGGCAGACGACGTCCGGCTGCTCCGCGAGGATCACGTCGATCACGCGCTGGATGCGATAGCGGCGATCGTTTCCAATCCCCTTGTGGATGTTGTAGCTCAGGATCCGCATCGCCGTTGGAACAACAGATCCTCGACTTCCTGACCGGCCTCGAGCTCGGTCCGCTCGCCCTCGCGCTGCTCTTCTGCGCTGCCGGCATCGAGTACGTGTTCCCGCCGTTCCCGGGCGACTCCATCACCCTCTTCGGAGCGGTGCTCGTGGGAGCCGGAGGCTGGCCCGCCGCGCCGGTCTTCGCGGCGATCACGGCGGGCAGCATCCTCGGGATGGCGATCGACCATCGCTTCGGTCGGTTCGTCGCGTCGCGGGACCAGCACTGGCGGGTGAAGTACGGTTGGTGGCGAAAGGTCGGCGCGCAGCTCGACCGGACGCTGCCGGTCTTCGCTCGTCGGCCGACAGCTTACCTGATCTGCAATCGCTTCCTGCCCTCCATCCGCGCGCTCTTCTTCGTCGCCGCCGGGATGATCGGCGTGCCGCTCTGGAGAACCCTGCTCTTCGGCGCGCTGAGCGCCATCGCCTGGAACGCGCTGCTCTTCGCGCTCGGCGCCTTGGTCGGCAGCAACTGGCAGATGCTGCTCGGGTGGCTCAAGACCTACAATGCGATCGCCTGGATCGCCGTGATCCTCGCTGTCGCGTTCCTCCTCTGGCGGCTCCGCCGCCGAAGCGCGTGATCGCCTTCGCCGGAATCTCGCCCGAGCTATGGGTCCTCGGCTACGACCTGCTGGTCATAGCGACGCTGCTCGTGCTGGCGCTGCGGCGCCGCGAGACCTCGACGCTGTACGGCTGGGCGCTGGCGATCGTGTTCCTGCCGTTCCTCGGCATGGCGCTCTTCTTCCTCATCGGGCTGAACCGCGTCCCCCGGCGCCTGCAGCGGCGTCGGCGCCACGCCGAGGTCTTCGCCTCGCGCATGCCGGAGAAGTCCCCTCGCGCGGTCGGCCTCGAGGAGCGGCGCGCCGCGACCGGCTGGCGCTCGCTGCCGCTGCTGGCCGAGCACCTCGGAGCCCCGCCGATGCGCGAGGGCAACGCGATCGAGTTCTTCGATGACGGGCGCGAGGTCTTCCGCCGCATCTTCCAAGACATCGCCAACGCGAAGCACCACATCCACCTCGAGAAGTACATCTTCCGCTCCGACCATCTCGGCGTGGCCCTCATCGACCTGCTGATCGAGCGCTGCCGCGCGGGCGTCGAAGTGCGCGTGCTCATCGACGCGCTGGGCGCGCTCGGAACCTCGAAGCAGCTCCGCCGCTTGCGCGAGGCTGGCGGCCGCACCGCGCGCTTCCTGCCGTTGTTCGCGGGCTTGAATCGCTTCGCCCCGAACCTGCGCAACCACCGCAAGATCGTGATCTGCGACGGCAAGCTCGGCTTCGTCGGCGGCCTGAACGTCGGCGACGAGTACCTGGGCCGGCGCTTCCGCGATCGCGCGTGGTACGACGCTCATCTGCGCATCGAGGGGCCCGCCGTAGCCGACCTGCAGCGCGTCTTCGTCGAGGACTGGGACTTCGCCTACGGCGAGATGCTGAGCGAGCCGGCGTTCTTCCCCGAGCGCGGCGACCTCGGACACGAGCGCCTGCAGATCGTCGCCTCGGGACCGGACCTGAACCAACACGCGAACCGCTCGCTCTACTTCACGGCGGCATCGCTCGCGCGCGAGCATCTGCGCATCGCCTCGCCATATGTCGTGCCCGACGCCGGCACGCGTGACGCGCTCGTGCACGCGGCGATGCGCGGCGTCAGCGTCACCCTGCTGACGCAGGGCTGGCCACCGGACAAGCGCCTGCCCTATCGCTGCGCGCGCTTCTACTTCGAGGAGCTGCTCGCCGCCGGCGTCCGGATCTACGAGTACCTGCCGGGGATGATGCACGCGAAGATGCTCGTCGCCGACCTCGCATGGGCCAGCGTCGGCACGAGCAATCTCGATCCGCGCTCCTTCCGCCTGAACTTCGAGGTCGACGCGACCAGCGACTCGCCGAGCTTCGCGGCCCGCGTCGCGGCGCGCTTCGACGCGGCATTGCGCGAGGCGCGCGAGATCGATACGGCGAGCTTCGCGAGCCGACCGCTGCGCCATCGCCTCGGCGAGCGCTTCGCCCACCTCTTCGCCCCGCTGCTCTGAGGGCCGCTCTCCGGTGCTCGCCGAGCGCCGGAACCCGCGCTGGTGCAGCCCTGGGAAGAGATTTCCGAGCCAAGAAAGTGCTTGGCCCCAAGGTGCAGCTCCGCGCTTTCCGATTTCCTACTTCGCGTCGGGTACGTTCGCCCGGCGCTTGCGGAAGAGGCAGGCGAAGTGTCGGAGATCGTGACGTCCGGATTGCTCTGCGTGCAGAGCGCCTGGAGCGCTGCGTTCGCCGGCTTCGTGGCGTGGAGGCTCGGTCTTCTGATGCGCGGAGAAGTCGAAAGCAAGCGCGTGGAGCAGCTCGAGCGCGCGCTGCGCGCGCGCGGCGTCGAGGTCGAGCTGCTGCGACCGGCGCGCGAGCTGCTGGGGATGAGCGATGTCGATCCGCGGGTGCTCGTGCAGGACGAGACGATCTTCCGCGAGAGCGGGCTGCGCTGGGTCGAGGCGCTGCTGCGCAGCGGCGAGGATCCGCGGCCGGCGATCGATGAGCTCGAGAGACTGCGCCGGCGGCTGGGCTTCGCGTCGGCCAAGCCCCCCGAGGGCCTGCCGGCGGATGGCCGCTTGCTGCTCACCTTCGAAGCTCAGAACGAGGTGCTCGAAGCCTGCGTCGTCGTGCCCGGTCAGCCCGCGATCGATGTCGTGAGCGCGCGCCTCGAGCAGCTCGATGCGCGCGCTCTGCGCGAGGTCTCGGCGCTCTTCGCGGTCGGCGAGGAGATCGCCACCTGCGAGTGCCGCGTGGTGGAGGTACAAGAGCTCGCCGGCGATGCGCTCTGGTGGCGGATCGAGCTGCCTCGCGGGCCGCTGCAAGCGGCGCGCCGTCAGCAGCATCGCGTTCCGCTGCGTCTCGCCGGCCGGGTGATCGTCGCGCGCGGCGAGAGCTCGCGCGTCGATGCTGCCGAGCCGCTCGCAGAGGAGACGATCACGGCGGCGTTCCTCCTCGACATGAGCATGGGCGGAGTGAAGCTCCGCGTGGCGAGCGACGTGACGCCCGGAGATCGCGTGTGGCTCTCGGTCGGCCGCAGCGATCGCCGAGCCGACGAGCTGGAGATGGCCGGCCGCGTGGTGTGGACGCTGCGCGAGGACGGCTTCGCCACGGCGACCGCGGGCGTTGAGTTCGATCGCTTCGACGCCTCGACCCGTTCCCGCGTCGCGCGCTTCCTCGCGCGGCGCTCCTTCTCGGCAGGGACCTCGAGTCCGGAGGATCGCTCGTGCTGAGCCTCTTACGCGGTTGGTTCACGGATCGGTCGACGCCATCGCAAGTGCGCTCGTTCCGCGAGCGCGGACGCGACGCGGGCATCGATGTCGAGATCCTGCGGGTGCTGGAGCCGCTCGCGCTGCAGCTCGCGCCGGCGAAGCCCGAGCTCACGCTGCAGCGCCGCGAGATGTTCGAGAGATTGGGGATCGCCCTCCTGCTCGCGCAGGACGGCAAGAACCTGCGCTTCGAGCTCGCCGAGCGCCTCTCCGACGCCTTGGAGCGCTTGCGCCTCGTGCGCTCGAGCGATCTGCCCGATCCGCTCCGACGCGTGCGGCTGCGCCCGCACGGCGGAGCGCCGGCGCTCGGGATCGTGCTGCGACCGCAGGGCCCCGAGATGCTGATCCTCCTTCATCCGAAGCAGCGCTTCGACGGAAGGCGCGGCGACGGCGCGCGCCTCGACCTCGCCGGTGCGCGACGCGTCGTCGAGATCCCCGTGCGCCTCACCGACGTCGAGGAGCGCGACAGCGCGCGCTTGCTGCACATCGCGCGACCCGAAGGCTGGGGCAGCTTCGGCCGCTCGCACGAGCGCTTCCCGGTGCTGCTGCCGGTGAGCGTCCTCGAGCGCAGCGGCGGGGAGTCGAACTGGATCCCCGGCGAGGCCTTCGACTTGAGCGAAGGCGGCATCTGCGCGTGCCTGCCCCAGCGGCTGCCGGTCGGGCGCTCGACGCGGATCCACCTGAGCCTCGCGACGGCGGGAGGCTTCACGGGCGAGCCGCTCTTCGCCGAGGGGCGGGTCGTCTGGGCGCGGCCCGAGGGTCCGAGCCAAGTGCGCCACGGACTCTCGTTCGATTCGCTCGACGAGCGCGACGCGTTCCGTCTGCGCAGCTACCTCGACTCGCTCGGAGCTCCGGCGGAGCTGCATCCCCTGCGGCCGTAGCCGGCGCGCGAGCGGCCGGGAGCGGGATCCACCCGCGACGTGGAAGCCTGCCTCGCGATGGGCGAAGATCGGCGTCGACCGGAGGAACGATCGACATGGCCGAGGACCATCGCCTGTTCTCCTCGCGACCGCACGAGCACGTGCGCTACGAGGAACGCCCCGCGCGCGACGAGCGCTCGGAGCTCGTGCACGGGCTGCACAACGTCTGGATCACGCTCGACAACGAGAAGCAGCTCAACGCCTACACCAACGACGCGATCCGCGGCGTGATCGCCGCCATCGACCGCGCGTCGAACGATCGCCGCTGCGTCGCGATCGTGCTGACGGGCGCAGGCGACAAGGCGTTCTGCACGGGCGGCAACACGGCCGAGCTCGCGACGCTCTACGAGCGGCGCCCTCTCGAGTTCCGCCAGCACCTGAAGCTGTTCGGCCAGATGATCACGGCCGTGCTGCGCGCAGAGAAGCCGGTGATCAACCGCGTGAACGGCCTCCGCATTGCCGGCGGCCAGGAGCTCGGCCTGGCCTGCGACTTCTCGATCACCGCCGACACCGCGCGCTTCGGCCAGGCCGGAGTGAAGCATGGCTCGGCACCCGACGGCGGCAGCACCGATCTCCTCGACCTCTACGTGGGCGTCGGCCGTTCACTCGAGAGCTGCGCCCTCTGCGAGCCCTGGTCGGCGCACATGGCCTTGCGCTTGAACCTCGTGAACGAGCTCGTGCCGGTCCTGCGCCGAGGCGATCGCTTCGTCGCGAATCCGCTGGTCGAGACGCAGCGCATGACCGATGAGTGCGGTCGCCTGGTCTACGGCGAGTGGAAGACCGGCGCGGCGGCCGCTGCCGCGCGCGCGGAGCTGAAGGAGTGCACTACGGATCTCAAGCCCCTCGACGCCGCCGTCGAGCGCTGGTGCGCGAAGCTGCTGGCGACCTTCCCCGACTGCTTGATGAAGACGATCGAGTCGATCCGCAAGAAGAAGCTCGCGCGCTGGGAGCTCGAGCGCGACACGAACCGCGCGTGGCTCGCGGGCAACATGATGACCGAGGCCAGAGCGGGCTTCCGCGCGTTCCACTTCGGGCCGAAGGAGCAGCGCCACATCGACTACGCGGAGCTGCGCCGTCGGCTGGCCGAGGGCCTGCCGTGGGACGATGCGATGTTCACCGCGATCTGGCCCGCGGGCGTGCCGCTCGAGGACTAGCGGGCCTGCGTCCCAGCCTCGCTCGTACGCATGCGGTGTTCCGCGGCTGACGCCCTTGCTTCCTGGGGAATCCTCGGGCGGGAGACGGACTTGAGTACTACGACTTTCGCGACCGGAGGACTCTAGCGATGAACCCGCTCTGGGAGCGCTGGCTCGAGAGCTCGCGCCTGCGTCCCTCGGGTGCCGGCAAGCGCGAGGATCTGCGCACTTCCTTCGAGAGCGATCGCGATCGCGTGATCTTCTTGCCGGCGTTCCGCCGGCTGCAGGACAAGACGCAGGTCTTCCCGCTCGAGGCGCACGATTTCGTCCGCACGCGCCTGACGCACAGCCTCGAGGTCGCCGCGCTCGGGCGCACGCTGGGGCTCGAAGTCGGTCGCTGGCTGCTGGAGAAGGGCGAGCTCGACGCCGCTTCCGCGTGGCGCGACGTGCCGACGCTCGTCGAGACCGCGTGCCTCGCTCACGACCTCGGGAACCCGCCCTTCGGCCACAGCGGCGAGAGCGCCATCCGCTCCTGGTTCGCCGATCGTCGGCAGGAGCCCTTCTTCCGCGGGCTCGAGCCCGCGGAGCAATCGGACCTGCTGCACTTCGAGGGCAACGCGCAGGGCTTCCGCATCCTGACGCGCCTCGCGCGCGTGCACGATGACAAGGGCTTGAACCTCACCGTCGCGACGCTCGCGACCTTCACCAAGTACCCGGTGCTCTCGTCGGAGCCGCGCGAGGAGTGGGGCAAGAAGTTCGGCGCGTTCCTCTCGGAGGCGCCGGCGCTCGAGCGCATCGCGGAACGGCTAGATCTCCCGCGTCGCCGCCATCCGCTCGCCTTCGTGATGGAGGCCGCCGACGACATCGCCTACCGCGTGATCGACGTCGAGGACGCGGCACGCAAGGGCCTGCTCTCCGTCGCGGAGGTGGCGGCGACGCTGGAGGCCGTGGAGCCACCCGATGCCGACTTCCGCGAGCAGCTCCGCGCGGCGCGCGAGCGCTTCGCCCGCAAGCGCGGCGATCCCGACGCCGAGCGCGCGTGGATGCACGATCTGCGTCTCGAATGCACGAGCGCGCTCTTCCGCGCGGCCTTCGAGGGCTTCTGCCACGCGTACCCATCGATCGTCGCTGGTGAGCACCACGCGTCCTTGCTGCGCGGCTCCCCCGCCGAGTCGCTCGCGAATGCGCTGTTCCGGCTCGGGCTGGAGCACGCCTATACCCATCCCTCCGTGCTGCGCCTCGAGCTCGAGGGCAAGAAGACGCTGCACCGCCTGCTCGACGCCGTCGTGCCGGCCTGCCTCGCCTCCTCGGCCGTGCGTCACGACAAGCGCACCTGGGAAGGCAAGCTCTACGCCCTGATCTCGCGCAACCAGCGCTATCTCTTCGAGACCTCGCCCACGCCGGGTAGCGAGACCTACCGCGCGCTGCAGCTCGCCTGCGACTTCGTGAGCGGCATGACCGACTCGTTCGCCGTGCGCTTCGCGCGCTCGCTGTGAGCGCGCGAAGCGCGAGGGGCTGGTGCGGCGATCTCGATCAGCCGCGCACGCCGGCGCGGAACGCCCAGAGCGCGTTCACGGTGCGCACGTAGAGCACGCCCTCGACGCACGCGGGCGTCGCGAGCAGCTCGTCCTCGAAGTCGAGCTCGGAGACGATCTCCAGCTCGTCGGCGGCCCGCACCAGGAACGCGCGACCCGAGTTGGCCCCGATCAGCACGTGGCCGTCGATTCCGAACGGCGTCGCGTAGTACTCGCCGCGATCCGGTAGGCGCGCTTGGTCGAGCTTCACGGCGCCCGTCGCGGGGTCGAGCGTGGTGAGCGAGCCGCCGGCCTTCACGAGCCAGAGGCGCTCGCGGAAGAGCAAGGGCGAGGAGACGTAGGGGATCCCCTTCTCGTGCCGCCACGCGACATGGGTCTTGGTGATGTCGCCCTTGCCACCGGCCTTCACCGCGACCGCGATGTTGCCGCCACGCGCTTGCGAGCGGCTCAAGAAGGGAACGACTTCCTCGGCCTGCCAAGCGCCGTCCGAGTTGCCGTCGAAGGCCGGAAAGGCATCGGCGGCGCGGCAGCCCTTGGGCAGCTCGCTCCGCTTCACCATGCCGTCCTTGTTCGCATCGAGGCGCGCGAAGACGAGCTTGGGATCCTTCACGTCCTCGGGCGTGACCGGGAAGTCCTCTCCGAACGCCGACTCCAGGAACTCCGCGCCAATCGCCCCCGGCGAGGACCAGCCGGCGAAGTAGAGGTGCTGCGCGTCGCCGATCGGCGTCGTGCAGACGAGCAAGGTGAGCCCGTTCACCTCCCAGAGCTTGGCGCCGGTCTTCGGATCCAAGGAAGTGAGCAAGCCCGTGCCCGCGACGACGAGCTCGCGTCCGCCCGCGTGCTCCCAGAGATACGGCGTGGCATACGAGGAGATGCAGCCCAGGCGCTCGACGCGCCAGCGCTCCGCGCCGTCGGCCTGCGCGTACGCCACGATGGACGAGTCCGGCGCGCCGTCGCGCTGCAGGATCACGAGATCGTCGACGAGCATCGGCGAAGCGCCCGTGCCGAAGTCGTGCTTCGCGAGCGGGAGCTGCTTCTCCCAGAGGGTCTTTCCGGTCGCGACGTCGAGCGCGAGCAATCCGTAGGCGCCGAAGGAGAAGAAGACGCGCTTGCCATCGGTGCATCCACTCGGCATCGCGAGCGCGGAAGCGCGATGCCCGTAGTGCTCGTCGGCGCGCGCGCTGACGCTCTGCTTCCACAGCGTCTTGCCGTCGCGGCGATCGAGGCAGAGCATCACGAGCTCACTCCCCTCGGCGCCGGTGAGGAAGAGGCGCTCGCCCGCGATCACCGGCGAGGAGTGCCCCGTGGGGACCTCGACGCGGAACGCGCGGTGCTTCTCGAGATCGAAGGGCAGCGGAACGCGGCTCTGGTCGACGGCAGCGCGCCCACCCGGGCCGAGGAACTGCGGCCACTGCGCGGCGGCGGGGATGGCGAGCGCGAGCGCGCAGGCGAGAGCGATCGGCGAGCGAAGCATGCAAGGGACTCCGGCAGGAACGAGCCGCAGATGTTGCCCGAGCGGAGAGCGCTGCGCTCGGAGCAGGTGAAAATGCGATGCACGGGTTTGACCCGCGCGCTTCACGGCGAAACGCTGTACCGATCCCGTTCCCGAGCCCCTCGATGCGCCTCGCTCTTCGCTCCGTGCTCTCGCTTCTCTTCGCCGGCCTCGCGTGGGCCGCGCCGCTCGCGGCGCAGGCCCCCGCCGAGAACCTGATCCTCGTCACGCTCGACGGCCTGCGCTGGCAGGACGTCTTCCGAGGCATGGACTCGCGCTTCGCGCACAAGGACCACGGCGGCGTGAAAGACCTCTTCGCCCTCGATCGCGAGTTTCGCCGCGAGACATCGGAGGAGGCGCGCGCGGCGCTGATGCCCTTCCTCTGGAACGTGATCGCGAAGCAAGGCCAGATCTTCGGCGATCCCGAGAAGGGCTCCCGCGCCACGATCGCGAATCAGCACAAGTTCAGCTACCCAGGCTACAGCGAGCTGCTCTGCGGCTTCGCCGATCCGCGCATCGACTCCAACGACAAGGTCGTGAACCCGAATCGCACGGTGCTCGAGCATCTGCACGCGCGCCCCGAGTTCCGGGGGCGCATCGCGGTCTTCTCAGGCTGGGACGTGCATCCATACATGGTGGCGGAGGATCGCAGCGGGCTCTTCGTGCAGGCGGCTTGGGAGCTCCCCACCGTGGCGAGCTCGCCCGAGCGCCTCGCGTGGCTGCGAGCGAGCTATCAGCAGCTCCCCCGCTACTGGCCATCCTTCTGCTTCGACGCGCTCACCTTTCCGGCCGCGAAGGAGTACCTGCTCGCGCGGAAGCCCAAGGTGCTCTACCTCGCGCTCGGCGAGACCGACGAGTGGGGCCATGGCCGCCGCTACGATCTCTACCTGCAGATGATGCATCGCACGGACGCGATGCTGCGCGAGCTCTGGGAGACCGCGCAGTCGCTCGAGCAGTACCACGGCAAGACGGCTCTGCTGATCACCGTGGATCACGGCCGCGGACGGACCGAGAAGGACTGGACCGATCACGGTGCGAAGGTCGAGGGCGCTGAAGAGGTGTGGATGGCCGTGATGGGCCCGAACGTCCCTTCACTCGGCGTGCGCGAGCAAGTCGAGACCAAGCTCGCGCAGGTGGCGGCCACCGCGGCGCAGCTCGTCGGCGTCGACTACGCGACCCTGGAGCCGCGCGCGGCGCTGCCGCTGCCGGGGGCGGTGAGATGAAGCTCGGCGACCCGCGCGTGCGCTCGGCTCGCGGAGTCCTGCTGCTCGGCCTCGCTTCGGGAGCCCTCGCACAGGAGGACGCGCGCGTTCGAACGCTGCTCGGAGACGACGGCCCCGCGCGCGTCGATGCGCTGCGCGCATGGCGCGCCGCACCGAGCGCGGAAGCCGCGGGCGAGCTCCTCCATGCGCTCGAGACGCGCGTCGAAGGCGCCCTCGCCGCGAGCGCCCCGGCCCCCGACATGGAGTTCCGCTGGGTGCTTCAGCCGCCGCCTCGTCCCCCGCAGCGACCGACGCTCTCGCCTCTCCCGGACGTCGATCCGCCCGCCGTGCTGCGGCACGACCACGAGCTGCTCTACGCCGAGGACCAGGGTCTCCGCATCGTCTTCGCGCTCAGCGTCCTGGGCGCACACGCCGCCGCGGCGGCCCCGACCCTCGCTCGCGCCGCCCTGCTCGATCTGCCCGAGCGCGACGCGGCGCGCGCGGCGCTGACGGCGATCCAGGCGCTCGACCGGCCCGGTCTCCTGCGGATCCTCGAGGATCGCTTCGACCCGCGCACCACGGCCGAGCTGCTCGCGTCCATCATCGGCCCACCGACTCCCGCGGAGCTTCGCTCCCTCTTCGATCGCTCGCCCACGCTCGGCGGCTACGCGCTGTTCTGGCTCGCCGCATGCGGTTCGAGCAACGCGGATTTCTACCCGCTGATCGAGGTCGCGCTCGCCTCTCGCCACGCGTTGCTCTCGAGAGGCGGCATTCTCGCGATCGCGACGCTGCCGCTCGAGCCGGCGGGGCGCTTGCTTGGTCGGGTCGAGCGCGCGGCGCGCCATCAAGCGGAGATCTGCGCGGTGCTTCATCGCCTCGCCCTGCGCGCGAGCGCGGAGGAGCTCGCCCGCGAGCTGCTACCTCACGCCGAGTTCGCGTTGAAGTGTCTGTCCAGCTCCGACCTCGAGGCGCGCCGAGAAGGCGCGGCGTTCCTCGACCTTTTGCCGCTCGCGAGCGCAGAGCGCGAAGAGCTGGAGGCGATCCTCGGCGAGCAAGTCGCTTGGGGGAATCCCGCCGAGCGCGAGCAAGCGCTGAAGAGCATGGCCTCGCTGCGCGCTCCGAGCCGCGGCGCTTGGAAGATCATGCTCGGCACTCTGCGAGATCCCAGCGACGGTCTGGCGACGGGAGCGGCGCGCCGTCTCGACGCCGTGGCGCGGCACGCGCTGCGCCAGCGTGACACGCTGCCCGCGGAAGCGCTCGAGCACGTCGTTCCTCTCCTCGGCCCCCTGTCGGAGGTCGATAGCGATGTGCTGCGCGATCTGCTCGCGCGCGGCGGGACCGTCGGGCTCGGCCTCCTCGTCGGACGCGCGAGCAGCGGGCTGCATGGGCACCCTTCGTTCTTCCGGCCCGCGCTGGAGGAGGCGATCGCGCGCTGCGGTGAGGCGGCGCGACCGCTGCTCTCCCAGCTTCGGCGTGGAGGAGGCGGCTCGCGGGCCCGAGAGCTGGAGGTGATCCGTCGCCGCGCCGAGCTCTACCTCGGACTCGCGCCCGCCGCGCTCGTCGACGAGCTGCGCACTTGGCTCCTCGAAGCTCGCAGCGCGGAGCAAGGCGCTTTTCCCGCGACCGTCCTCGCGCCCCTCGGCGAAGAGCGCGCCTTCCGCGCTCTCGAGCGCATCGCGGCCGAGGTGGAGCTCGAGCTCCGAGATCGAGCCGATGCCGTGCGAGCGCTCGTGCTGTGCGCCGAGCGCGGCCTCTTCGAGCAGCGCCCCGTGGAGGCGCTGGCCCGGATCGCCGCGAGCTCCAGCCCGGCGGAGCTGCGCTTGCTCGCGGTCGCAGGTCATGGCGCCCATGCGCCTCGCGATGCCGCGCGAGAAGCGCTGCTGCTGGCGGCCTGCCGCGACGAAGCGCGCGGGGTGCGCCAGGCCGCGGCGAGGGCGCTCGCCGCACCGTAGCCGGGATCTGCTATGGTTCAGAGAACGGCCTCGCCCTCGAACCGCCCGTCGCCATGAAGGTCGCCTCGCCCCGCTCCGCACTCCTCCTGCTCCTCCTCTCGGCCTGCGCGGCTCCACCCGCGCCCGAGGAACGCGAGGTCGCACCCGAGTTCCCGAACGCCGCGGCGCTCTGGCGCCTCGAGCGCTATCGCGACGAGCGCGGGGAGATCCCCGATCGCGCGTGGGAGCGCGCGCTGCGCGAGCGCGCGGCCGTGATCCAAGCCGCGGCCGCGCAGCCCGAGAACGCAGGATTGAGCCCGCTCGCCTGGACCTCGCGCGGCCCGAGCAACGTGGCCGGTCGCGCACGTTCCATCGCGATCGATCCTCGCAACACGCAGCGGATCTGGGTCGGCGCGGTGAGCGGCGGACTCTGGAAGAGCGACGACGGCGGCGCGACGTGGTCCCAGACGAACGACTGGTGGAGCAACCTCTCGGTCGGCTGCGTGACGCTCGATCCGCAGAACCCCGACGTGATGTACGTCGGCACCGGCGAAGGTCACTGGTCGCTCGCGCATCTCTCGCGCAGCGTGCATCACTTCGTACGCGGGGCGGGCGTGCTGAAGAGCACCGACGGCGGCGCCACGTGGACGCAGCTCGCGAGCACCGCGAGCTGGCAGCACACGACGCGCATCGCGATCTCGCCGACGAGCTCGCAGATCCTGCTCGCCTCGCGCCGTCCCGGCGGGCTCGCGCGCTCGACCGACGGCGGGCAGACCTGGACCGACGTCGGCGGCGGCATCGTCACCGATCCGTTCTCCTATCAGGTGCTCTTCGATCCTGCCGACGGTACGAAGGCGGTGGCGCACCTAGCACCCGGCAGCGTCGCGACCCATCACGTGATCACGTCGAGCGATGCCGGTCAGACCTGGCAGCTCGCGGCGAGCGGTCTCGCCAGCGTGAGCGGCGAGAGCTCGCGCATCGAGCTCGCGTACGCGCGCTCGGTGCCCGGCATGGTCTACGCCTCCACGGGCGCGAGCGGCGGCAAGGTCTGGCGCAGCACCGACGGCGGCCGCAACTGGACGCTGCGCACGGGCGCGACCAACCTCGGCCAGAGCTATTACTACAACGCGCTCTGGGTCGATCCGACGAACGCGAACTTGGTCGTCGTGAGCGCGCTGCACGTCTGGCGCAGCACCGACGGCGGCGTCTCGTTCACGCAGACCACCGACGGCTACATCATGACCGTCGACCCACACCTCGACGTCCACGCGGTGGTCGCCGATCCCGGCTACGACGGCACGTCGAACCGACGCGTCTACGTCGCCACCGACGGCGGCCTGCACGTCGCCGACGACATCCTGGCCGCCGCGCGCGGCACCGGCTGGCGCGACCTCGACGCCACGATGCGCTCGACGCAGTTCTACGCCGCCGCGGGACATACCAGCGGCGACGTCGTGATCGGTGGCACGCAGGACAACGGCACGCTGCGCCTGGTCGGAGCGAGCACGACCGCGAATCTCGTCTTCGGCGGCGACGGCGGGCAGGTGCAGATCGATCCTACGAACCCGCAGTACACCTACGGCGAGTACCAGTACCTGGGCGTCCATCGCTCGACGAACGGCGGCTCCACGGCGACGCAGATCACCTCGGGCTTGTCCGACGTCGGCTCCGGGCGCTCGAACTTCATCGCTCCCCTGCGCCTCGATCCCAATGACCCGCAGCGGCTCTACGCGGGCGGCCGCAGCCTCTGGCGCTCGAGCAACCCGCGCAGCGGCACGACGTGGTCCAGCATCAAGGCCGACGTGGGCAGCTTGATCGCCTCGATCGCGATCGCTCCGGGCCTCGCCGATCGCATCTTCGTCGGGCACAACGACGGCCGGCTCTATCGCACGAGCAACGGCACTTCGGCGACGCCGACCTGGACCGCGCTCGACGACAACGCCGGATCGAACCCGCTGCCGAACCGCGTGCTCACACGCCTCGTCGTCGATCCCTCGAACCCGAGTACGGTGTACGCGACGCTGGGCGGCTTCGCGTTCCCGAACCTGTGGCGCTCGACCGACGCGGGCTCGACGTGGCAGCCCGTGAGCGGTGCTACCCCCTCCGCTCTGCCGAGCGCCCCGCTCTATGGCCTGGCCGTGCATCCCGACGACAGCCTGGTCCTCTACGCGGCGACCGAGGTGGGCGTCTTCGCGAGCGCCGACGGCGGCGCGAGCTGGACCACGGACAACGACGGCCCGGCGAACGTCGTGTGCGAAGAGATCAGCTTCGCGCATGGCGCGGGCCCGCGGCGCCTCGTGCTCGCGACCTTGGGCCGCGGCGTCTGGACCGCCGAGCTGCGGCGCCCGACGGCGGTGACCTACGGCAGCGCATGCGCCGGGCTCGCGAATCCCCCCGTTCTGGCGATCGATCCAGCCGCTCCCGCGCGCCTCGGCCGCTCCGCTGGCTTCCTCGGCAGCTCGCTGCGTGTCGGCACGCCGGGCGCCTGGCTGATGCTCGGCCTCTCCAACTCGAGCTGGGGCGGGATCCCGCTGCCCTTGCCGCTCGATCCGCTCGGCCTCACCGGTTGCGAGCTCGGCACGAGCATCGAGCTCTCGCTGAGCGCGCCCGTCGATGGCGCGGGTGGGTCGCGCTGGGATCTCGCGCTCCCCGCCGATGCGCTGCTCCTCGGCGCGGCCTTCTACGGACAGATCCTCGGAATGGATCCGGGGACGAACGCAGCAGGTCTCGTCACGAGCCGCTCGCTCGCGCTCACGATCGGCTACTAGTGGGGCGAGCGAGCTGCCGATCGCAGCGCGGGGCATTGACTCGCGGTGAACTCCGCGTGCCGACGAGCCCCGCGCCGTCGCTCTTTCTCGGCAGGCGTGAACCTAGCGGGTCGCGCCGCGCCTACCCGCTCTTCACACCCCTCGGTTAGATTCCTGCCGCGAGGAGCGCCGCGCCGGGTGGGACCACCCGCGCCTCTCGCGTTCCGCATCACGGGGAGAACTCGATGATTCGTCCGCACTCGTTGCTCGGCACTATCGCCGCCACTGCCGCTCTCTTCGCCCTCGCCGCTCCCGCAGAGGCGCAGAAGAAGATCGAGCTCGACAAGGCCCAGAAGATCAAGGACTGGGGCTACGAGATCCGCACCCTGAAGGGCTGGAACAGCATGCCGGCCGAGCAGGAGGAGCGCTTCACCGTCGGGCGTTGGAAGCTCGACCTCACCGAGTTCCAGAAGCGCGGCGACTGGGAGTCCGAGCGCGCGGGCGAGCTCTGCGAGCTGAAGGTGATCCGCATCGCGCGCGAGACCGCGACCGGCGAGCAGCCGAAGACCGACGAAGAGAAGGAGAAGGAGAAGGAGCGCGAGATCATCGTGCCGAAGTCGCTGCTCAAGCGCGCGAACATCAAGTCCTTCGAGGACTGGATCGAGGCCGAGTACGAAGGCGCCTCGAAGCGCTGGGAGCGCGGCGAGTTCAAGGGCGCGAAGATGAAGGGCGAGCTCGTCGAGTTCGGCTCGAGCGTCTACCACGTGACCATCGCCTACTTCCAGAAGGACGGCGTCGACTGGGCCGTGGTCTACACGAGCTTCGAGGAGGTCTACCGCAAGACCTGGCGCGACTGGTACCTTAAGAGCCTGCAGAGCTTCGAGGTCACCGCCAAGGTCGACCCGGCGGCCGCCGCGACGGCGAAGAAGGACGTCACCAAGCTCGTCGGCAACGAGAAGCGCGAGGCCCTGAAAGCCAGCATCGCCGGGAACCCGGGCTGGTACGCGATCGACACGACCTACTACGTCTTCCTCAGCAACGCCACGAACCGGCAGTTCATCTCCAATCTGGCGAAGGACTTGGAGGCGATGCGCGAGAAGGCGTACGTCCCGATGTTCAAGCCGCGCAACGAGGCGATCCCCCTGAGCCCGGTGCGCATCTTCGAGTCCCAGGCCGAGTACCACCAGTACGGCGGGCCGCACGGCTCCGCAGGCTACTTCAACTCGCAGCGCGGCGAGCTCGTGCTGTTCGTCAACTTCGAGGGCGAGTCGAAGTCAGACTCGAAGGAGAACTGCCGCTCGGTGATGTTCCACGAGGGCTTCCACCAGTACGTGCACTTCTCCGTGGGCGACGTCTCTCCGCACTCGTGGTTCAACGAGGGGCACGGCGACTACTTCGCCGGCGCGATCGTGACGGGTGGGAGCTGGAAGGTGAAGCCCTTCGATTGGCGCGTGCGCTACTTGAAGCAACACCTCGCCGACAAGCGCGACCTGATCCCGTGCAAGTCGCTGGTTCGCTATCCGCAGAGCGAGTACTACTCGAACGGCGGGCTCAAGTACTCGCAGGGCTGGGCGCTCATCTACTACTTGCGCGAGGTCAGCAAGAAGAAGGAGCACCAGAAGGTCCTGGAGACCTACTTCAGCTATCTCGCCGACAACGTCGCGGCGTTCCAAGCGAAGAAGAAGGAGCAGAAGGAAGGCGAAGAGGATGACGGCCTCGGCGGCGAGTCGATCCCCGGGATCCCCGGCATCCGCATCATCAACTTCGAGGACCAGGAGAAAGTGGAGCAGATCCTCTCCGAGGCCGTCGACAAGGCCTTCGAGGGCGTCGACTTCGAAGAGCTCGACAAGGGGCTGCGCGCCTGGCTCGAGAAGCTCTGAGCACGAGAGCCCGCGAGAAGCGAGCGAGGACGCCGGTGCGATCCACCGGCGGCCTCGCTCGTTTCTCGCGGGCGTCGAACGGCGCTCGCGCGCGCCGCGATCAGCGCGCGAGCTCGGCGGCGAACCGGCGCACCGCTTCGCGATCGATCGCGGGCGCGACATGCCCGTCGCGACCGCGCACCTCGCGCGCCGCGACGAGGGAGTTCCAAACCGCTTCCTCGGTCGCATCGACGACCGCCTCGAAGAGCGCGCTGAGGCGCTCGTCGGGCAGGACGCGGCGCAGCTCGGGTTCGTGCGCGCCATGCGTGACGCGGTTCGTCTCGCAAGTGGAGAACGCGAGCGCGTAGTCGCCGCTGCCGTGCGCGAGCACCGAGCCCGTGCGCGCGAGCCCGAGGAAGCTCCGCCGCGCGATGCGGCCGAGCTGCCGCGCATCGAGCGGCGCATCGGTCGCGATGGCGATCCAGCACGAGCCGTCGCTCGCGCTCTCGCGCGCCTCCTCGCGGCCGCCGCCGGTGCGCTCATCGTCGGCGCGGAGCGGGAACGCGCGGCCGCGAAACCCGAGCGTCCCGCCGTAGTTCGTCTGCACGAGCACGCCGAGGGTGCCGAGGCCACCATCGAGCAC
The DNA here is from genome assembly GCA_016719295.1 of Planctomycetota bacterium. Taxonomy (GTDB): domain Bacteria; phylum Planctomycetota; class UBA1135; order UBA1135; family JADKAF01; genus JADKAF01. The sequence goes on along the minus strand of JADKAF010000001.1, from coordinate 6,558,801 downwards.
GCGCGACGCCGTGCCGATGCCGCCCTTCCAGCCGAAGCAGCGCGTGCCTGCGCCTGCGCCGATCCCACCTTCCTCCACCGGGCCGCGGCTCGCGTTCGTCCACGCGAGCTCCACCTCGGCGCGTCCGAGCGACATCGCGCGGATGTCCGAGAGCCACCCGTCGTTGGTCTCGCCGACGACGACGTTGATGGAGCGCAGCTCGGCGAGCTCGGGCTCCGCGAGGCAACGGCGCACGAGGGCATCGAGCACCGCGCCGACGGCCAGCGTGTTCGTGAGCGCAAGCGGAGCCTCGAGCGTGCCCAGCTCCTCCACCTGCGAGAGCCCCGCCGCTTTGCCGAAGCCGTTGCCCACGGCGATCGCGGCGGGGAGCTTGCGGAGGAACGCGCTCGCTCCCGAGGCGGGGAAGACCAGCGTGACACCCGTGTGCACGCGCTCGCCGTCGCTGCGCGTGGCGTGCCCGACGGCTACGCCGGGGACATCGGTGATCGCGTTCCAACTCCCCGTCGGCAACGCGCCGAAGCGCAGACCGAGATCGCGCGCGCGCGGCGCGCGCTCCACGGAGCGAGAAAGATCCGCTGGATCTTGCATGGCGAAGGTCTGCGCCGACGCCAGCAGCGCCGCGACGAGCGCGCGAGGCGCGCTCACTGCTGCGGGAAGCGCCCCGCCAGCGCCTCGGCGCAGAGGTCCTTGAAGTCGGAGAGGAAGTCCGCATCGGGGCCGGCCACCCACTCGAGCCAGCCGCGGTCCTTCTTCGCGACCTCCCGGAGCGGCTTCCCGCGGTGCTTCCCGAAGGCCAGCGCGGCCTCGCCGTTCTGCCAGAAGAGGCGCCCGCCCAGGTCGATCCCGCCACGCGCCTCGCGGCAGAAGGCATCGAGCGCGTCGACGCTGGCGGGCAGCTCGGGATAACGCGTGAGCTGCCCGGCGAGCACCTCGGCCGTCGCGCACGCGTCGGCCGCCGCGGAGTGCGCATTCGAGAGCTCGCGGCCGACGTAGAGCTTGAACGCCGCGACCAAGGTGCGCGGCTCGAGCTTGTGGAAGATCGTCTGGGTGTCGATCACGCGGCGCTCGAGCAGCGAGAAGCGATAGCCCACGCGCTCGAACTCCGCGGTGAGGAGCGGGATGTCGAAGCGCACGAGGTTGAACCCCGCGAGATCGGCGCCCTCGAAGAACTGCCGCAGCTCCGGCGCCACCGCTTCGAAGTTCGGCGAGTGCCGGACATCCTCGTCGGTGATGCCGTGGATCGCGCTCGACTCCTTGGGGATCGGGCGACCGGGGTTCAAGCGCAGCGATTTCATCTCCGTGCCGCCGTCGGCGCGGAGCTTGAGACCCGCGATCTCGACGATGCGGTCGTTTCGCGGATCGATCCCCGTGCTCTCGAGATCGAAGAAGACGAGGTCGCGCTGCAGCCTCAGTTTCCGGGCGAGGTCTTCCATGCGCGGGCCATGCTACGGCAAAACCTCTGCGGGCTGAAGCCGCGGCCGAGCCGGCCGGATCCTCGCGTGCCTCGCATCCTCCTCCTCACCACCGACCTCGCTTGGGGCGGCGCCGAGCGCGTCGTGCTCGAAGAAGCCCTGGCTCTGCGTGCCGCGGGAGATGTCGTGTGGATCGCCGGGCTGCGCCATCCCGACGGCGAGCTCGCGCGCCGCGCGCGCGCGGCCGACCTCGAGGTGCTGCACCTGCCGGGAGCGAGCGCGCGGACGCAGCTCCGCGAACTGGTCGCGCGCGCGCGCATCGAGCTCGTGCACGCGCACCTCTTCCATGCCGCCGAGCTCGCGCGGCGCGCGGCCTTGCCGGTGCCGTGGATCGTCGAGGTGCACAACTCGGCGTCGCGCGCGTTGCCGTGGCGTCGCCTCGGCGAGCGCCGCCAAGCGCGCGAGGCGCGCTTCGCGCTCGCGGTCTCGCGCGCCGTCGCGATCGACTGGCAGCGCCGCGCGGCGTGCGCTCCCGAGCGCGTGCGTCTCCTGCCCAACGCGCTCGCAGCCCCTGCCCGTGCTCTCGCTCCGCCGCGGGCCGACGGCCCGCTGCGCTTGGGCTTCCTCGGCCGGCTGGTGCGCGAGAAAGGCGCCGATCTCTGGGCGCGCGCCTTCCCCGACGGCCTGCCCCCGGACACCGCGCTCGCGATCGCCGGCGCGGGACGGCTCGCGCCCGCCCTCGCCCGCTGGGCCACGCGACGCGGCGCCCGCGTCGAGCTCCACGGCCTCGTGCGCGACCTCGATGCGTGGTTCGAGGGGATCGACGCGCTCGTCGTGCCGTCGCGGAGCGAGGGCTTCGGTCTCGCCGCGGGCGAAGCGCTGGTGCGCGGGCGAGCGCTCCTGGCCGCGGATCTGCCGGCGCTGCGAGAGCTCGCAGGGAGCGCGGCGCCGCATGGGACCTTCTTCGCGCCGCGCGCCAGCGCCCTCGCCGTTGCGATCGAAGAGCTGCGCGCGGAGCGGGCCGCGCGGATCGCTTGGGCGCGGCAGCGCGGCGCCGAGCTCCTGCGCGACCACGACCCGGAAGTGCGCGCCCGCGCGCTCCGCGAGCTGCACGCCGCGGCGCTGCGCGAAGCGGCCGAGCTCGCCCGGCGCTGAGCGCGCCGGAAGAGCGCCGCGCGGGCCTGCGTCGGAGCGGCCGGCCGATCGCTGCGAGGGAGGGAGGCGCGAGCATCTTCCGACAGCGGACCCGCGGGTTCGCGCGGGGATCCGTACAATCGCCCTCGCCCCCAGGATGTACCCCGCGGATGAAGCAGGAGCGCGCAAGCGGCGCCGAGGACGAGCGCCCCGACGATGACCCGGAGAGCCTGAGCGAGCGCCTCGAGCGCCGCTTCGGCTCGAGCGTCGATCCATCGATCACGCTCGACGCGGGAGCAACACCGCCGGAGCTCCGCGCGTCGCGCGAAGCGAACCAGACGCCCAGCGATGCGACGCCGGGCTCGGCGGAGCTCGCGCCAGAGCTCGCCGAGCTCGCGGTCTTCGATCCGCAGCGCCGCCGCTACGTGCCGCGCGGCGAGATCGGTCGCGGCGGGATGGGCGCCGTGCTCGAGGTGTGGGACCGCCACCTGCGCCGCACGATCGCGATGAAGGTGGCGCTCGAGGGACGTGAGGAGGAGCCCTCCGGCTCGAGCGCCACGCTCGACAGCAAGCGCGTCTCGCGCTTCCTCGAGGAAGCGCAGGTGACGAGCCAGCTCGATCACCCCGGCATCGTGCCCGTGCACGAGATCGGCATGGATCCGAGCGGGCGCGTCTTCTTCACGATGCGACGCGTCGCCGGCCGCGATCTGAAGGCGATCTTCGACCTCTCCTGCGCGAGCTGCGAAGGCTGGAACCTGGAGCGCGCGCTCGGCGTGCTCGTGAAGGTCTGCGACACGCTGGCCTATGCGCACAGCAAGGGCGTCGTGCATCGCGATCTCAAGCCGGCGAACATCATGATCGGCGCCTTCGGCGAGGTGTACGTGATGGACTGGGGCCTCGCGAAGGTCCTGAAGTCCACGGTCGCGGCCGAGGAGAGCCCGAGCGAAGAGAGCCGCGAGGGCGATTGGATCGAGAGCGATCGCGCGCAGCTCCTCCAGGCGGATCCGGGATCCGAGCTCGCGACGCTCGCCGGCGAGATCGTCGGCACGCCCTGCTACATGGCGCCCGAGCAATCGCGGCGCGAGCAGAGCGCCGTCGATGGGCGCTCCGACGTCTACTCGGTCGGCGGCTTGCTCTATCAGCTGCTCACGCGCCGACGGCCCTATGTGCCCGACGAGGCCCGCACGAATGCCTGGGAAGTCCTGCAGGCGCTGCGGAAGGGCCCGCCGATGCGCGTGCAGAAGCTGAATCCGAAAGCGCCGGCCGAGCTCGTCGCGATCTGCGAGAAGGCGATGGCGCGCGATGCCGCGCAGCGCTACCAGGACGTCGCGGAGCTCGCGGAGGACCTGCGCGCGTATCTCGAAGGGCGCGTGGTACGCGCGCATGCCGTGGGCCCTTGGGTCGAGTTCACGAAGTGGTTCGGCCGCAATCGCGTGGCCGCCGGAGCGAGCCTCGCCGCGTCCTTGCTGCTCGTCGGCAGCGCGCTCTTCTTCGCCTGGGAGCAGAACAGCCACGCCGCGCTGATCGAGGAGCAACGCCGCGCGGCCGAGCGGAGCGAGCTCGAGGCCGAGCGCCAGGGCTATGCGGCCACGATCTCCGCCGCGGCCGCGGCGCTGCGCAACGCCGAGGTGCGCGAAGCGCGGCGACGGCTCGACGAGACGCCGCCGTACCTGCGCGGTTGGGAGTGGCAGCATCTCGCGCTGCGCGCGGATGCGAGCCTGCAGCGCGGCGAGCTCGCGAGGGGCTCTCGCGTCCTGGCGGCGCATCCGCGCGAGAGGCTCTTCGCGGTCGGAGGGCCCGACGGCGGCGTCGAGCTCGTCGATGTGGATCGCGCAGCGGTGGTGCAGCGTTTCGCGGCCGACGCGGGAGAGCCGATCAGCGCGCTCGCCTGGAGCCCCGATGGGCGTCGCCTCGCGGCCGGCACCGCGCGAGGTGCCCTGCGCGTCTTCGCGATCGAAGGCGGTCAGCCGGTCGAGCTCGAAGGACATCGCAATGTCGTGACGGCGCTGGCGTTCTCCCCCGACGGCGCGCTGCTGATGAGCGCCGGCGGCGATCTCGAGCTCGCGCTCTGGGATCTCGCCAGCGGACGCAAGCGCGCGCGCGCCCTGCACGACGGCGAGCCCTTCCAGACCGCGGTGTTCGGCGGCGGGCCGATGGATCCGATCTTCGCCGCGGCCGGTGAGAAGCTGCTGACCTGGCATCCCGATCGTCAGCTGCTGCAGGAGACGCAGAGCTATCCGGCGGCGATCACGGCCCTCGCGTCCTCCGCGCAGGGCGAGCTCGCGATCGGCCTCGAGAACGGCTCGATCCTGCGCGCGTCGCGGCGCCGCGGCAGCGCGCTCGAGGGCCACGTCGATCGCGTGACCGCGCTCGCGTTCAGCGCGGATGGTCGCTGGCTCGCATCGGGCTCCGACGATCGCACGCTGCGCGTCTGGAACACCACGAGCGGCGAGCGCACGCCGCGCATCCTGCTCGGACACCTGGAGGGTGTAAACGGCGTCGGCTTCCTATCCGACGGACAGTCGCTCGTCTCCTGCAGCGTCGACGCGACTTGGCGGCTCTGGAGCCTCGATGCCTGCGAGGCGCTGACGCGCACGAACGGACATGCGAAAGGCGCGCAGGGCATCGCGTTCTCGCCCGCGGGGACGCAGCTTCTCTCGCTCTCGCTCGACGGCTCCGCGGCGCTCTGGGATCCGCGCACCGGAGCGCTGCGCGCGCTCCTCCGCGGCGCCGAAGAGGCCCTCATCGCAGGGGTCTATCTGGCAAGCGGGCAGCAGTTCGCGACGGCTGGCGCCGACGGCACGATCCGCGTCTGGGACGCGCGCACCGCGGAGAACACGCAGGTGCTGCACGGGCATGTCCAAGGAGTCCCAGCGCTGGCCGCCAGCCCCGACGGCACGCTGCTGGCGTCGGGCTCGTGGGACGGGACGCTGCGCCTCTGGAACTTCGCCGAAGGCAGCGAACGCGCGCGCTACGAGGATCACGCCGAGCCGCTGAGCGCCGTGGCCTTCCATCCGCAGGGCCGCTGGCTCGCGAGCGGCGATCGCGCGGGGAGGATCCTCGTGCGCAATCTCGCCACCGGCCGCGTCGAGCGCGAGCTGGTCGGCCACAGCGGCGCGATCGGCGATCTCGCGTTCCATCCGCATCTGCCGCTGCTCGCCTCGGGCGGAGCCGACGAGACGGTGCGCCTCTTCGATCTCGAGAGCGGCGCGCAGGTCGCCGTTCTGCTCGGCCACGATGACGCGGTGAACGCGGTCGCCTTCGATCCAGAGGGGGCGCGGCTCGCCTCGGGCTCGGCCGATCGCACCGTGCGCCTCTGGAGCACGGGCGCGCGCGCCGCGCTCGTGACGCTCCAAGGCCACGGCGCCGAGGTGAACGACGTGACCTTCAGCCCCGACGGGACGCAGCTCGCCTCCTGCTCCGCCGACGGCGCGGTGCTGTTGCACGAGACGCGCTCCGTCGCCGAGCGCCACGCCGCGCGCGAGCGCGCGCAGCAGCTCCGCGCGGCGGCGGCCCCGCACGTGGAGCAGCTCTTCGCGGAGCTCGGGATCGCCGCCGAGGTGCTCGATGCGCTGCGTCAGGATGCGAGCCTCGACGACGAGCAACGCGCCGCGGCGATGGCCCTCGCGTTCGAGCGCTCGCTCTCCCCGCGCGAGCTCAACCAGCGCTCGTGGAGGATCGTTCGCCAGGCCGGCCAGCCGCCACGCGAATACGCCGAAGCGCTGCGCGCCGCGCAAGCCGCGCGCCGCGGCGCGCACGACGATCCGCAGGTGCTGAGCACGCTCGGCGGCGCGCTCTACCGCATCGGCGATCCCGCGCGAGCCGTCGTGGTCCTGCGCCAAGCCGAGCGCTTGAGCCAGGCACGCCAGAGCGGAGCGCGCCCCGCCGACATCGCGTTCCTCGCGCTGGCGCTCTGGCAGCTAGGCCAACACGAGGAAGCCCGCGCCGAGAAGCGCAAGCTCGAGAAGCTCCTCGAGGATCCGGCGCAACGCAGCGACGCCGACGCGCTCGCGCTGCTGGAGCAGGTGCGCTCCGTCGTGCGCTGAGAGCGGTTCGCTCTGGCGAGACCGAGGCGAACGATGCTGCGCCAGGAGGACGCCGGAGTCGCTCGATCGCGTTCCGGAGGCCACGCAGACTACGCACCACTGCGAAGTAGCGTCCGAGGCAGGGGGCGTGGAGAATGCCCCTCTCTCTCGGCTCTTAACGGCGCAACTCCATGCCCAGAACCTTCGTCATCACCTCTGCTTTCGCCCTCGGACTGTCCCTAGCCACGCCCGTGTGCGGCCAGCAGCCGTTCCTGGTGACCACGGCGAGCGGCGGTCGCGTGACGGTGAATGAGGCCACGCTCTATCAGTTCGACGGCAGCGCTGGGGGCGATCTCCAGGACCAGGCCGTCGTGGGACCCGACCTCTTCCACCTCCGCGGCGACGGCGTGGTGTGGAAGAACGGCTTGCGCGAGTTCGAGAACCCGGTCGCCGTCGGTGGTACGGGGCGCTGGATCAAGATCGCTGCCGACGATGTCGGCAACATCTTCTGCCTCGAGAGCTCGGGCCGACAGACGCAGCGAGGCGCCGTCATCGCGGACCTGCCGAATGACGGAAACCTGCGCACCTACGTCGACCTCGAGTTCGCGGACGACGCGCTCTGGTCGCTGCGCGACGACGGCAAGGTCTATCGCGGAGGTGTCGAGTTCTACGCGTTCGGCAGCACGCCCACGAGCTCGCAGACCCGCTTCATCTCCCTCACGGTCGATCCGTCGCGCAGCCAGCTCTATGCCCTGCGCCGGGACGGCGAGATCTGGCGGGGGCAGATCACGACGATCCCCTCGACGCCCGATCTGATCGCGGACTATCCCACCACCACTCCGCAGGAAGAGTGGATGGACCTCGCCTTCGAGACGAGCGGAAATGTGCTGTGGGCCATTCGCCGCGACGGCGTGGTCTTCCGCATGCCCATACCAGGCGGCTCCGGCATCGCCTACGTCGTCTATCCCGGAGACGGCATCGAGGGCGGCAAGGAGTTCCGCAGCATCGTCTTGTTGGGCGACGAGCCCCTCGCGGTACGCTACGACGGCCGCATCTACCGAGACCTCAGCACGACCGAGCTCTGCGACCTCCAGGGCAACGGCTATGTGTGCTTCGACCTCACCCTGAGCCAGCCCGTCTCGGACAACGCCAAGATCTTCAAGCCGGTCATCTCCACCTACACGACGACCTGCTACGTGGGCGATCCCGTCGACTTTCCCGTGCTCGTTTCGAGCACGAGCACCGAGAGCTTCACCTTCACCCCAGTCGAGGTCCCGGCATGGGGCACCTTCGACACGCAGACGAATCCGCCGACCTTCTCCGGCACTCCGAACGCGGCCGGCAGCTTCACGTTCTCCGTCGAGATCAACGATGGCCTGAACCAGCCAAAGGTCGCGAAGTGGAAGATCAACGTGAAGGAGAGCGACACGGATCCGGCGAAGAATCAGAAGCCCAAGTTCCAGAAGCTGAAGAAAGTGCAGGCGCTCACGGGCATCGCGATCGTGATCCCGCTCCGCGCCTACGATGCCGATGGGGACACGCTCACCTACACCGTTGGCGAGATGCCCGAAGGCATGGTCTTCGACGATGGCTCGCAATCGGGCACCCCGTCGCTCTCCTGGACGCCGCCCATCTGCGCGGGAGATTGGAAGGTCGAGATCCAGGTGACCGACGGAACGAAGGGGCAGAGCGTGAAGGGCAAGGTCCAGATCGAGACGGCGACCCCCATCTGGTAGCGAGTGAAGGCGCTGGCGCAGGAGCGCAGGAGTTCTTCCTGCGCCAGCTCTCGCCTCTCTCTCGTGTGCTCGAGCGAGGTCGCGCCATCGCCTCGCCAGCCCGGCTCGCCAGAGCGTACGCAAGAAGACCGCGATCGCGCTGCGAGAGTCGATGCGGGTGATCGCGCGCGGTGCGCGGCTCCGACCCAGATGTAGGCGGAGCAGGTAGAAGCCCGTTGGACTTGGGAGGGCCTCTCCGACCGGCCAACGGCCGATCCGAGGAGCCGGAACGCCCTCAGGGCGTTCTTGGAGCGCCGAGGAGCAGCAGCGGCCAGTCGTGCGTCTCGACGCGCCTCACGAGGAAACGCTCGGCGAGCAGATCCTCGAGCCGGTCCAGATAGATCAGCCCGAGCGCGAACTCCCCCGGATGGCGTCGGTAGCTGAGATCGAGCGCCACGGCGGGCTCGGAAGCGACCAACGCGGAGATGCTCGGCAGGATCATCTGCTCTACGAAGACGCGCGGCTCCGGCCGATGCTCCAGCACGTAGGGCATGAAGTGCAGCAAGGAGATCTCGCGCACATCGCGGAGCTGGATCGCGATGTCCGGCGCAACGCCGTCCGCCGAGAGCAGCACTCCTCCCCGCGGGAGCGCCGAGCGCACGGCGATCACGCGGCGCTCGGGGTGCAGGCCATCGTCGTGAGCGCGGAGACCGCTCAGAGCGAGCGCGGCCTGCACCGCGACGAGCAGCGCGGCAACGCACCACCGCAGCGGGTGGGGGAACCGAGGGACCTCGGGAACGCCGAGCCGATTCGCCGCCCAGGCGGCGAGAAAGGGCGCGGTCGCGAGGAAGTATCCGCCCTTCTCGATGGGCCCCCACCAGAGGAAGAAGGCCAGCGAAGGCAGCACGAGCAGCGCCGCTTCGAGATCGCGTGCGCCGACGCCCACGCGCGCGAAGCACGCCCCCAGCGCGAGAACGCCGAGCAGTCCGAGACCGCCGAACCAGCCCTCGCGGAGCACGTGCATGGGCATGAGCACGTGGAAGCGCTCGATGGTCCCGCTCGAGCTCGCAGTCGCGAGCTGGAAGCCGTCGCCGCGCATCGCGTTGCCGAGCGCGATCGCCGTGGCCAGCGCAAGCGCCAGCGCGGCGCACACCGCCAGCGCCCCCACGAGCGTCGTTGCACGGCCGCGCTCGCGCTGTGAGCGCAGGATCAGCGCGGCCCATCCCGGGAGCAGGAGAATGCCCGTCTGGTGCGAAAGGAAGACGAGCGGATACGCGAGCACGCCCGAGACGAGTGGAAAGAGAGACGCACGCCGAGGCGCCTCGCGCACGAGCAGCGCGCCGCAGACGACCAGCGCGACGTGTGGCGGATAGACCTCGACCGTCGTGGCGAAGAACCACCAGGCCGGAGCCACCGCGAGCAGCGCGGTCGCCAGCGCGGAGGAACCTCGCGCGGCGCCGAAGCTACGGCACAGCAAGTAGCTCCCCGACACGGCAGCGGCCGCTCCCGCCGCCGACATCGAGCGAAGCACTTGCACCGGATCGGCACCCGGAGCGAGCTGACAGAGGAGGCGCCCGCAGCGAGTGTAGAGCGGATGCCAGTAGATCTCGGCATCCACGCCAGCGGCGATGCCGATCAGACCGATCGCATCCACGCCGAAGAGTCGCAACTGCAGCGTGCTGAGATACAGGCCGAGGCAAGCGAGCCCGAGCAGGCAGGCGCAGGAGAAGTCGCGGCGGTCGAGACGCGTGCTCATGGGCGGCGAAGTGGCACGCGATCGATGCTACGACGCGTCTCTCGGATCAGCAGGCCCTGGGTGCCTCAACCAGGCTCGCAGAAGCACGAGGAGCGCGGCTGCACGTCGGGCCGGGTCCAAGCACGCGCCAAGCGAGCCTGGATCTCGTCCGCTTCGGTGCCGCGATCCAGTTTCCGCAGCGCTGCCGCGAGGCCGATCAGCGACCAGCCGTTCTCGGGGTTGCGCTCGAGGTCGTCGCGATGAACCTGCGCGGCCTCCTCGGCGCGGCCAGCGGCCAGGAGCAACGCGCCGAGCGCGTGACGCACCGGTTGCATCCAGCCCGGAGGCTCGTCGTAGACGAGCTCGTCCTCGATGGCGACGCCTTCGCGTAGACGCGCGAAGGCCTCGTCGAGCTGGCCTTCGCGATACCAGAGCTCGCCTTCGAGCATCGCGCGGCAGAGCGCGAGCACGGTCGCGGCCTTGTTGTTGCCCACCGTCCAGTCGGAGGGCACGGCTTCGGCGGCGGCGAGGAACGCGGCGAGCTCCGCCCGCGCTTCCTTCGTACGCCCCAGCGCCGAGAGCGCGACGCCGCGCGCGTAGCGCCACTGCGCGCAGGAGAGCTTGAGCCAAGCCTCGGGCGCGGGCTCGCGCAGGATCTCCTCCCACTTCCCGAAGCGGATCTGCACGTGCCACGGCGTCGCGAGGAATCCGTCCGCGAAGCTCACGTAGCTCTTCACGAACTCCTGCGGGATCTCGCCGACGAGCTTCCGCGCCGCGGCCATCGCCGCCTCGTAGCGCCCTTCCATCATCGAGGCGTAGGCGAGGAAGTGCACGTTGTGCACGAAGTAGAGCGAGTAGAAGTCCGGCTTCGGAGCGCGCGCGAAGTAGGCCTCGTCCGCTTCGATCGCGCGCGCGTTCGTCTCCGCGGCATCGCGGTAGCGCCCGACGCGCGTGTAGATGTGCGAGGGCATGTGGACAAGGTGCCCCGAGCCCGGCACGAGGCCGCCCAGACGATCCGCTGCGACCACCGCCCTCGCCGGCTCCGGCGAGGCCTCGACCGCGTGGATGTAGAAGTGATTCGCGCCGGGGTGCCTCGGCGCGAACGCGAGCACGCTCTCGAGCGCGGCGACGATGTCGAGCGCTCTCCCCTTCGGCTGCCCGGCCTTCGTCCAGAGATCCCACGGCTGCAGCGTCATCAGCGACTCGGCGAACAGCGCCCCCACGTCCGCATCGCTCGGATGCTCGCGCCAGACCTGCTCCATCGCCGCGGCGTAGCTCTCGTCGAGGGAACGCCGCTCCGTCGGCGCCGGCCAGGCGTAGCGCCGCGCGACCGCTCTCGCGAGGGCCTGCTCGACGGGCGTCTCGTCGTCGAGCGCGGCGAGCGCCTTCTGCGCGCTCTCGTAGCCCCCGCGGTTCTGGCGCTCGGTCATGGCGGGGTTGTTGATGTGCAACCCGTACGCGTAGGAAGCCCCCCACCACGCCATCGCGCACGAGGGATCGAGGCGCGCGGCCTCTTCGAACGAGCGGATCGCCTCGTCGTGGTTGTAGCCGTAGAGGAGCTGCAGCCCCTGGTCGAACCAGCGCTGCGCCTCCGGCACGCGCGTCGTGATCGCGCGGTGGTAGCCGCCGTAGCCGTCGTAGAGCAGCGCCTCGCCCCCGTGCGGTCGCGGGCCTTGGCAAGCGCAGCAGAGCAGCGCCACCGCTGCCGTGGAGATCATCGTTCTCATGCTCGAACTCCTGGATGCGATACCCCTACGAGCGGCACCGCCCACCCCAGCGGACATCCACGGCACCGCCAAGGTGCTAGACACCTTCACTGTGCCGTGAGGGCGCGGCCCACGATCTCGCGGACGTCGCGCGAGAGGCCGGAGTGCGAGGCGATGCGCGCGAGCTCGGACTGCTGGAGGGACGCGCGTCGCGCATCGTAGCGCTTCCAGGAGTTGAACGCGGAGACGAGGCGCGAGGCGACCTGCGGGTTCTTCGCGTCGAGCTCGAGCACGGCGTCGGCGAGGAGGCGATAGCCCGCACCGCTGGCATCGTGGAACGCGGCGGGGTTGCTCATGCCGAAGGCGCCCAGCAGCGAGCGCGCGCGGTTCGGATTCTCGAGGCGGAAGTCAGGATGCGCGCGAAGTGCCTGAACGCGCACCAGCGCATCGGGCGCCTGCGCGAGCGCCTGCACGGTGAACCACTTGTCGAGGACCAGCGGCTCGCCTCGCCACTTGCGGTGGAAGTCCCCCAGGGCGGCGTCCCGCTCGCTCGTGGGCAGATCGCAGAGCAGCGCCAGCGCCGCCTGCGCGTCGGTCATGTTGTCGGCGCGCTCGTAGTGCGCGTGGACGAGGGCGGTGCTGGCCGGCTCCTCCAGCGCGGCGAGATAGCGGAGCGCGGTGTTCGCGAGGCGTCGGCGCTGGATCGCGGGACGTGCGGGCGAATAGGCGCCGCTCGGTCGCAGCTCCTCGTAGGTCGCGCGGAGCTCCGCGCGCAGCGCGCGCGCGAGCTCGCGCACGACGAAGTGGCGCGCGCGGTGGATCGCATCGACGTCGATCGTCGCGTATTCCTGACCGATCAAGCTCTCGGAGGGCAGCGCGAGCGCCAGCGCCTTCAGCGCCGGATCGAGCGCGGGATCGGCGAGCGTCGCGCGGAAGGCCTCGACCAGCGCCGCATCGAGGACGAGCGGCTCGCCGCGCTGCGCGCGGGCGACCGCGTCCTTCAGCACCAAGAGCGCGAGCTCCTGCCCCGCGTCCCAACGCTGGAACGCATCGCGATCGCGCGCGGCGAGGAACGCGATCTCCTCGCGCGAGCGCTCGGCTTCCAGCTTCACCGGCGCGGAGAAGCCGCGCAGCAGCGAAGGCACCGGCGGAGCATCCACGCCGACGAAGCGGAACTCCTGCGTGCGCTCCGTGAGCTCCAGCACGCGCGTCGTCGCCGCCGCCGTGGCGGGACCCTCGCCTTCCAGGCGCAAGGGGATCTCGCTGCCGTCGCGTCGCAGCAGCCCCACCGCGATCGGAAGATGCAGGGGCTCGACGCTCTGGCCGGCGCCCTCGAGCTTCGGCAGGGACTGCGCGCAGCGCAGCGTGTAGGTCTGGCGCGCGGCGTCGTAGCTGCCGCGCAGCTCGAGCCGCGGCGTCGTCGGCGTCGCGTACCAGCGGCGGAATTGCGCCAGGTCGCGGCCGGCCGCGTTCGCCATCGCCGCGACGAAGTCGTCGCAGGTGACGGCGTGCCCATCGTGGCGCTGGAAGTAGAGGTCCATGCCGCGCCGGAAGCCCGGAACGCCGAGCAGGGTGTGCAGCATGCGGATCACCTCGGCGCCCTTCTCGTACACGGTGGCCGTGTAGAAGTTGTTCATCTCGAGGTAGGACTCCGGCCGGATGGGATGCGCCATCGGCCCGTCGTCCTCGGGGAACTGCGCCGCGCGCAGCGCGCGCACATCGCTGATCCGCTTCACCGCCGCGGAGCCCTGATCCGCGCTGAAGAGCTGGTCGCGGAAGACCGTGAGCCCTTCCTTCAGCGTGAGCTGGAACCAGTCGCGACAGGTCACGCGATTGCCGGTCCAGTTGTGGAAGTACTCGTGCGCGACGACGCCCTCGATGTGCTCGTAGTCGTCGTCGGTCGCGGTGTCGGGGCGGGCGAGCACATACTTCGAGTTGAAGATGTTGAGCCCCTTGTTCTCCATGGCGCCCATGTTGAAGTCGTCGACCGCGACGATCATGTAGATGTCGAGGTCGTACTCCAACCCGAAGCGCTGCTCGTCCCACGCCATTGCGGCGTGCAGCGAGTGGAGCGCGTGCGCGCACTTGTCGAGGTTCTTCTCCTCGACCCAGATCTCCGTGCGCACGACCCGCCCGGAGCGCGTGGTGAAGCTCCCCGCGTGGCAACGCAGATCGCCGGCGACGAGCGCAAAGAGATAGCAGGGCTTGGGGGCAGGATCGACCCAGACCACGCGACGACGGCCGTCCGGAAGCGTGCGCTCCTCGACCGGGTTGCCGTTCGAGAGCAACACGGGATAGCGCTTGGGATCGGCGACGAGCGCCGTCGTGAAGCGCGCCATCACATCGGGCCGATCGGGGTAGAAGGTGATGCGGCGGAACCCCTCGGCCTCGCACTGCGTGCAGAAGTTCCCGCTCGAGGTGTAGAGGCCCGAGAGGTGCGTGTTCTTCTCCGGCGCGATCGCGACCACGGTCTCCAGCGTGAACGCGTGGGGCACCGCGGGGATCGTGAGGCGGCGCGCCTCGCGATCGTAGACGTACTCGCCATCGCGCAGCGCTCGGCCATCGATGGCGATCGAGAGCAGCTCCAGCTCCTCGCCGTCGAGGACGAAGGGCGTCCCCGGCTCGGCAGCGGCGAGCGCGCAGGCGAGCTTCGCCCGCACGATCGTGCGCTGGGGATCGAGCTCGAACTCGAGCGCTACGGTATCGATGCGGTAGGCGGGCGGCCGGTAGTCCCGGCGGAACTTCTCGCGGATCGTCGTGTCGGTCATGGCGCGCAGAGCTTACGGGACGAGCCAGCGGCACACACGCGCCCCGTCCCGCGAGTGCGCGCTCAGTTCACGACCACCCAGCGCCCGCCATCGCGCGCGGGCGTCGAGTGCGCGACCATGCCGGAGATCGTGCCCGGCATCGTCGAGGCGTCGAACGCGCAGTCGGCACCCGGACCATCGGCCCCAGCGTAGATCGTCTCGCCGACGGTGCCGTTCTCGCGAGCCAGCACGTCGCCCTGCTGGTTCACGAAGAAGACGCGCCCCGGCATCTGCGAGGAGACGGGCCACGCATAGGCGCACCACCCCACCTCGCAGCGATCGGCCGCGACGGCTTGGAAGAGCGCGAGGTGCGCACCGCCTTCGTAGTTCTCGGCAAGGCCTTGGCCCGTCGCGTCGGGCAAGAAGATCGCGAAGAAGTACCCCGCGCGCTCGACCGCGCCGCGTTGCACGCGCCGGAAGGCGCTCGACAGCACCGGCGGGTTCAGCGTGCTCGTCGTGCCGCGCAAAGTGCCGCCGCCCGAGAGCTCCGCGAAGGTCCCGTACTCCCCGGCCCCGTCGCCATCGACGTCGATCGCGCCGCTCGCCTGGAGCTGCGCCTGCGCGCTGGCGATGTTCCGCAGGGTCGCGATCGCCGCGCGCTCGGCCTGCATCAGGACCACGTCGGGGTCCTCCTCGAGCGAGCGCGAGAGGCTCTCCAAGAGCATCATCGCCGTGCGAGGATCGCTCTTCTTCAGCTCCTCGAACTTCTCGAGCAGCACCGTGCGCGCCTCCGCCAGGCGCTCGGACGACGCTTCGGCGGACGCCTCGTCGAGCGCTGCACCGGACTCCGCGGAAGCGCCTTCCGCTGCGGTTTCGTTCGCGCCGCTCTCCCGGGCGATGCGCTGCTCGGGCTCCGCGGCGGCCGACGGCCTCGGCTTCGGGCCCACCAGGAGCTCTCCGACGCCGGGCATGGACGCACCAGCGGCCACCTGCGCGGTCACCCAGTGCGTGTCGTTGCTGCGCAGCTCGGCGGCGGCGCCGCTCAGCCGCGCGGTGCGCTGGTTCGTTCCCGTCGGCATCGCCACGGTGATGGCGAGACCGACGACCGCGACCGAGGCCGCCAAGGCGAGCCAGACGGGCTTCGAGCTGTTCCCACGACGAGGCGAGGCATCCATGCGAGCCCTCCCGGAGGGTTGCTGCCGTTCCGAGATCGGCGATCGCGAGGATCGAGCTGAAATCGGACGCTCTCGACGCGAAAAGGCTGACCGCAGTCCAGCGGCCTCTCAGCCGCGCGCGCCTCTCGCGACCCGTCGATAGAAGCGCATGGCGATGCGCAGCAGGCGCGCGAGCTCGTCAGGTGCCAGCCCCGGCCCCGCCTGCAGGAGCAGCTGCTCGAGCATCTCCTGCTCGCGCTGCGGATCGAACGGCGGCAACGCGCGAGCGCGCTTGAAGCGGGCCACCTCCTCGACCAGACGCGCCCGCTCCTGCACCAGCGCGACGAGGCGCAGGTTCAGTCGATCGAGCTCCGCTCTCCAAGCCTGGAGGCGGGCCGCGTCGCCCTCGGCGAGGGGCAGGGGGTCGGAGTTCTCGGGCACGATGGAGCGCGCAGGGGGGCGCGCTCCAGATCTTGCGCGCTTCCGCGCCCTCTGGCCAGGTCGCGCCGGAACGAGGAGGATCTCCGCCCCCATGACCGCGCCCGCCCCTCGTTCCACGGCCACTCGCGCCGAGCTCCTCGCCCCTGCCGGCGACCGCGAAGCCCTGCGCGCCGCCCTCGCTTCCGGCGCCGACGCCGTCTACTTCGGCCTCGACGAGGGCTTCAACGCTCGCGCGCGCGCGACGAACTTCCCCCTCGCCGAGCTGCCGCAGACCTGCGCCGAGGTGCATCGCGCGGGCGCCAAGGTCTACCTCACGCTCAACACCTTGGTCTTCGAGCCCGAGCTCGCGCGCGTGGAGGAGATCCTGCGCGGCGTCGCGGCCGCCGGCGTCGACGCGCTGATCGTGCAGGACCCCGCGGTCGCGCTGATCGCGCGCGCGCTCTGCCCCGCCCTCGAGCTCCACGCCTCGACGCAGATGACGATCTGCAACGCCGACGCCGAGCGCTTCGCGCGCCGCCTCGGCGTGACGCGCGTGGTCGTTCCGCGCGAGCTCTCGCTCGACGAGATCCGCCAATACCGCGCGGAGTCCGAGCTCGAGGTCGAGGTCTTCGTGCACGGCGCGCTCTGCGTCTCGTGGAGCGGGCAGTGCCTCACGAGCGAAGCCTGGGGCGGTCGCTCCGCGAACCGCGGCCAATGCGCGCAATCGTGCCGCATGCCGTACGAGCTGATCCTCGACGGCGAGAAGCAGGACCACGGCGAGACGCGCTATCTCCTCTCGCCGCGCGATCTCGCGGGTGCTAGGCATCTGCCCGGCCTGCTCGAGCTCGGCGTCGAGGGCTTGAAGATCGAAGGCCGCCAGAAGAGCGCGCTCTACGTCGCGACCGCGACGCGCGGCTATCGCCGCTGGCTCGATGCGCTCGCGCGGAACGAGGATCGAAGAGCGGCCGAGACGCAGCTCGCGCTCGACCTCCGCGACATGGGCAGCGCCTACACGCGCGGCTTCTCGCCGGGCTTCCTCTCCGGCAGCGATCACCAGCACTTGGTCGACGGGCGCTTCCCGAAGCACCGCGGACATCTGCTCGGAATCGTGCGCGGCATCCAAGGCGACGAGGTCAGCGTCGAGCGCGCCGCCCCTCCGGACGAGCACACCGTCGCGAGCGCGCCGGTGGAGCCCGCCCCCGGCATGGGCATCGGCTTCGACCTCGGCCGGCCCGAAGCGGAAGAACCCGGCGGGCCGCTCTATCGCGTGCGGAAGACCGCGTTCGGCTGGGTCCTGGGCTTCGGCCGCATCGGCCCCGATCTCTCGCGCGTCGCTCCCGGCCAGCGCGTGTGGCTCACCAGCGATCCCACGCTCGAGCAACGCTGCGCCACCGCGCAGGACTTGCTGCAGCGCTTGCCGCTGGAGCTCCGCGTGCGCGGCGAGCTCGGCTCTCCGCTCGTCGTCGATGCGCGCGCGAGTGCGCCCTTCGGCGCGTTGCGCGCGCACGCCGAGAGCGAGACGCCGCTCGCCCAAGCGCAATCGCGCGGCTTGGATCGCGCACTCCTCGAGGAGAAGCTCGCCGCCTTCGGCGGCACCGCGTTCCGCCTGGAGAAGCTCGACGCGAGCGCGCTGCGCGACGGCCTCTTCCTCCCGCCGCCGGCCCTGAAGGCTCTCCGCCGCTCGCTGGTCGAGCAGCTCGAGCGTGCGCTCGAACGCGGAAACGAACGCGCGATCGAATCGGCACCGGCGCTCCCCCGCGTCGCCGCGGCCTTGCGCGACGAGCTCGCCGCGGCCCCGCGCCGCGCTCCCGCGCCGAGCACGCCAGGGCTGGTACTCCTCGTGCGCACCACGGAGCAGCTCGAGGCCGTCCTCGAGACCGACCTCCCCGAAGTCGAGCTCGACTGGATGGAGCTCGTCGGCCTTCGCCAAGCGCGCGAGCGCGTCGCGGAGGCGGGACGCCGCGCCGTGCTCGCCACCCTCCGCGTGACGAAGCCCGGCGAGCGCGCGTTCGACACGCGACTCCTCGAGCTCCAGCCCGACGGCTTGCTCGTCCGCCACTTGGGCGCCCTCGAGCTCTTCGCCGCGCTGCCCGCGAGCGAACGCCCGCTGCTCCACGGCGACTTCTCGCTGAACGCCACCAACTCTCTCACCGCGGCGCTGCTCCTCGCGCGCTCGCTGGAGACGATCACGCCGTCGCACGACCTCGACGCGGCGCAGCTCGACGCGCTCCTAGGCTCCGTCGATCCCTCGCGCCTCACCGCCACGCTGCAAGCGCGCCTCGCCACCTTCCACACCGAGCACTGCGTCTACGCGCACCTGCTCAGCGAGGGCCGCGATTACAAGACCTGCGGTCGCCCCTGCGAGAAGCATCAGCTCTCGCTGCGCGATCACCTCGGTCAGGAGCACCCGGTGATCGTCGACGCGGGTTGCCGGAACACCGTCTTCCATCACAAGCCGCAGACGAGCGCGGTGCTCGTGCCGCGCCTGCTGTCCGCCGGCGTCCGCCGCTTCCGCGTCGAGCTCGTGCGCGAAGATGCACGCGCCACGCGCCGCGTGATCGAGGGCTATCGGAAGCTGCTCGCCGGGCGCATCGAGGCGCAGGAGCTCGCGCGTGAGCTCGGGGCGGAGGCGCACATCGGCGTCGCGAAGCTCCAGCGCACGCTGGTGTGACACCAGATGCGGCTCAGCCCAGCAGCTCCGCCAGATCCTCGCGCGTGAGATCCTTCAGCATCGAAGGCGCCCCCGAGAGGATCGCCTCCGCGAGCGAGCGCTTCTCCGCCTGGAGCTCCAGCACTTTCTCCTCCACCGTCCCTTCACTCACCAAGCGATAGACGTGCACGGGGCGCTGCTGGCCCATGCGGTGCGCGCGGTCGACGGCCTGCGCTTCGACGGCCGGGTTCCACCAGGGATCGAGGAGGAAGACGTAGTCGGCGGCGGTGAGGTTGAGGCCGGTGCCGCCGGCGAGCAACGAGAGCAGGAAGACCGGCGTCTGCTCGTCCTCCTGGAAGCGCTTCACCACGGCGGCGCGATCGCGCGTGGTGCCGTCGAGGACCACGTGGCCGATGCCGCGCGTCTCGAGCTCGCGGCGCACGAGGGCCAGGAAGCGCGTGAACTGGGAGAAGACGAGGCACTTGTGGCCGCGCGCCACCGCTTCTTCCAGGCGCTCCAGCAAGAGCTCGAGCTTGGAGGAGCCCGCGTCCTTCAGCTCGCGATGCACGAGGCCGGGGTGACAGGCGAGCTGGCGCAGGCGCAGCAGGGCCTCGAGCACGTGGATCTTGTTCGGCGCGCCATCGGCGACCTTTTGCCCGAGCAGGCTGACACGGTAGGCGTCGCGCGCCTCGCGGTAGTGCTGCTCCTGCTCCGCGGTCATCGGGCAGCGCAGGATCTGCTCGCACTTCGGCGGCAGCTCGCCGAGCACTTGCTTCTTCGTGCGGCGCAGGAGGAAGGGGCGCACGGCGACCGAGAGCCGCTCGCGCAGCGCTTCGTCGAACTCCGGTCCACGCTCGGCGCTCGGCTCCTCATCGCCCACGGCCTCCGCGCTCGCGTTCGCCTGCGCGCCGCCCTCGTGGAGCCGCATCACCCGCGAGAACATGCCGCGGTTCAAGAACTCGAAGAGCGAGAAGAGCTCGCCCATGTGGTTCTCGATCGGCGTCCCCGAGAGCGCCAGGCGATGCCGCGCGCGCAGGAGCCGCACGGCCTTCGCGGCGCCCGAGAGGTGGTTCTTGATCGCCTGCGCCTCGTCGAGGATCACGTAGTCGAACTCGGCTTGCGAAAGCACTTCGATGTCGCGCTTCAGCGTGCCGTAGGTCGTGAGCACGAGGTCGGCTTCCTGGAGGTCGACGGCGCGATCGGCGCGCTTGGCACCCGTGTGCGCGAGCACGACCAGATCGGGAGCGAAGCGCTTCGCCTCGGTGGCCCACTGCGCGACGAGCGAGCGCGGCGCCACCACCAAGCTCGGCCGCGGTCCTTCGCACGCGAGGCGCCGCTCCTCGAGGAGGGCCAGCACCTGCACCGTCTTGCCGAGGCCCATGTCGTCGGCGAGGCAGCCGCCGAAGCCCATCTGCCGGAGATACGCGAACCAGCCAAGCGCCTCGCGCTGGTAGCTGCGGAGCTGTCCCTGGAAGGAGAGCGGCTCGCGCTTCGGCTCGACCGCGCGATACGCGCGGAGACGCCGGCGCAGCGCGGCGAAGCGCGCGTCGAGATCGACGTCGGGCAGCTCGGCCAGGAACGCGTCGAGGAGCCAACCCTGCGATTCCTTGAAGCGCAGCTTCGTCCCCTGCTCCGCCTTCGCGCCGAGCTCGCGTAGCCAGCGCCAGCGTTCGCCGTCTTCGGGCAAACACGCGATGGATCCATCGGGCAGCTCGACGCTGCGCGCGCCGCTCCGCAGCAGCTCGAGCACGCGCGGCAGCTCGAGCACATGCCCGTCGTAGGAGAGCCCGCCCTCGAGATCGAACCAGTCGATGCCCGAGCGCACCCCGAGCTTCCACTCGCCCTCGGCGCGGAGCACGCGGCCCTCGATCTCGACGCGCCAGCCTTTCGCGCGGAGTGCTAGCGCGCGTTCGAAGAGGCCTTCCTCGACGATGCGGAGATCGCCGTCCTCGCCGGGCTTCGCCGTGCGCACGCCCTTCTGGAGCACTTCGGAGAAGCGCTGCTTCTCGGCCTCGAGATCGCGCTCGTAGAGCGCGCGCTCGCGCGGGCTCGGCGCCCACGCGCGCGGCTCGAAGGCCCGCACCTCCGCTTGACCGTACGCGAACGAGATACGCGCCTCGAGATCGATCGTCGCGGCGGCCGTGCGATCCGGATCCTTGGGCGCTGCGATCCAGAGCCCCGGCTGCGGAGCGACGCCGCGCACGCGCTGCAGTCCCGGCAGATCGAGCAGCGGCGAGCCCTTGAGTTGGAGCACTCCCGCGAGCAGCGCGGTCTCCTGATCGAGCGGAGCTCGGATCGGCCCACCCTTCCGAAGCGCTTGAAACGCTCCTTGGCAGCCGCGCGGCGCGCAGCGCCCGAGCTCGCCCTCGGTGAGGAAGAGCCCGCCCTCGTGCACGAGGCGCGGCGCGCCGATCGCGATGCGCTCGCCGTCGAGCTCCAAGAACCCGTCGAGGACGCATTCGCCCGCGCGCTCCTCGCGCACGAGCGAGAAGCCGAACTCCCACGGCGGACCGTCATCCCATTCGATCGGCGCCGACCACGCCTCGGCGTCGGCGGGCTCGCCGCTCGTCCAGACGAGCTGACCGGCGCGACAGAGATCGGGCAAGAGCGCGATCGCGGCGCGCGCATCGAGGGCGCACGGCGCGCCCGCGATCACCTCGTCATCGAGCGCCGAGCGCTCGGCCTCCTCGGCGAGCACGCTCACCAAGCGCCCGAGGTTCCCCCCGAGCGCCGCGGCCGTGGGCGCGTCGAGGCGCACGGGCTTCGGTGTCCCCCACGAGCCGCGCTTCGTGCGCTCGCGCTTGAACACGTGCAGCGGCCAGCGCGCGCACGCCTCGCGCCGCGCCGTGTGCAGCACGAAGACGATCTGCGTCGTGTGCTCGGCGATCCGCTCCCACGCGGGCTCCTCGGAGCCGACGACGCGCGAGCCGAGCTCGTCGAGGCGCGCGCGCCAGAGATTCGTCCGCGGATCATTGCCGAGCGCGGGAGCCGCGGGCTCGAGCAACGCCGGTCGACGCTCGAGCTCGAGCAGCGCCGCCCACGCGTGCGGGCAGCGCTGCTTCGCCGTGAACTCCGCGCAGGTGCAGCGCACCTCGCGCGGCTGACCGCCCTCGCAGCGCAGCGAGATCCGCGCGTTCTGATCGCCCTCGACCTCGACCTCGACGCGGCTCTCGCGCGGCGGCTGGAAGCGCAGGCGCCCCGAGCGCTGCAGCATGCCGCCGCGCATCCTCGAGGCCGCGTCGAAGTCGGCGGCAAAGCGCTGGGTCAGCAGCGCGCCTTCAGCCTTCTCGCGCTGCATCAGCTGCGCGCTCTCGGCCTTCTCGCGATGCGCGGGCTGCGCCTCGCCAGGCTTCTCCTGCGGAGACGAAGCATCCCCGCCCGCCATCGGCGCCTTCACTTAGTGCAGGTCCTGCACGAGCTCGGTGAGAACGCCTTCCGTCGACTTCGGATGCACGAAGCCGACCCGGGTGTGATGCGCGCCATCCCGCGGCGCGCTATCGATGAGCTGCAGCCCGCGCTGGCCGAGCGTCGCGAGCCCCGCCCCCACGTCGTCCACGTGGTAGGCGATGTGATGCACTCCCGGCCCGCGCTTCGCGAGGAACTTCGCGATCGGCGACTCCGGCGAAGTCGGCTCGAGCAACTCGATCCGCGTCTCCCCCGCGTACACGACCAGCACGCGGACCATCTGCTCGGGCACCTCGTCCCGCGTGCCTTCGCGCAGCCCGAGCTTCTCGACGTACAGAGCGCGTGCGCGGTCGAGGTTCTCGACCGCCACGCCGATGTGGTGGATGCCGCGGATCACGTGCGTAGCCCTCGTCAGGCCGCGCGGAACCGCCAAGCTCGCGTGGCCCGAATCGAAGAGGTCTTCAGACTTCCCTGCTCGCGCGGGAGCCACCCGGGCGAGCGCGGCGCATTGTGGCGAAGGCGATGCGGGAGGGCAAACGCTGGGTCCAGGAGTTCCTGTGCTCGCGACGCGAGCGCACGCCGTCCGGAGCAAAGCGCCGAAGCAGAAAGTCGGTTTGGGCGAGCTCGACCCGGGCATGGAGATCGCGGAGATCATCGACGCCGCGAAACGCCCGCGACACGTGGGCCCGATCTCCCTCAGGTCTCCGCTGCCACCTCTCTTCGCTCTCACGCTCAGGATGGAACGCGTGTCACATCCGCCCCTCCCGCACTTCCGTCTGCACTCCGACCCGCTGTCGAGCGGGAGCCTCGAGTGGCGCCCCGTCTCGTGTCGCGCGTGCGAGCAGGAGCGCCCGGCGACCTACGTCGGCCCGGTCTTCGCCGCGGCCGACGTCGAGGACGCCCTCTGCCCGTGGTGTATCGCCGACGGCACGGCGCACGCGCGCTTCGGCGTCGAGTTCTTCGATGCCGAGCTCGTGCCCTCCGCGGTGTCGAGCGACATGCTGGAAGAGCTGCTCACGCGGACCCCGGGCTTCCACACGTGGCAGGGCATCGAATGGCCGCTCTGCTGTGGCGCTCCCTCGAGCTTCCTCGAGCCCGTGGGAGCCGAGCAGCTCCGCGCGCGCTACCGCGAAGTCGAAGGCCCGCTGATCGGGCACCTGGTGCATGACCTCGGGATGTCCGGCGGCGCGCTGCATGCGCTGATCGCGGCGCTCGATCGCGATCGCGGTCCGACCGCGTACGTCTTCCGCTGCCTCGCGTGCGGCACTTTGATAGCGCGTATCGATCGCCCCTGATCGGCGAGTCGTCGTCCGTCTCGCCCCACAACTCCAGGCTCCCGTGGATCTGCTCTTCTCTCTCGCCTTCGGCGTCGTGCTCCTCTCGATCCTCTGCATCGGGGCGATGGCAGCCAACCAACGCGGCAGCGACGCCGCGGGCAACGGCCTCGCGCAGGCCTACCTCGTCGTCGGCGAGCTCATCACCTGGTCCCTGCTCGCGCTGCTGCTGCTCTTCGCGCTGCTCCGTGCACCGCATCACGAGCATGACCCGGCGCGGTCTTGGCTCCTGCTCGACTTGGGATGCGTGCTCTTGTTCCTCATCGCCGCGCCATCCCAGCTCCCCGCGAGCTATCTGATCGGCCAGTCGCGCACACCGCGACTCCTCCGCGCGCTCTTCGCCGCCGCCGCCAGCGCCGTCCCGCTCGCCTTCTTAGCCCACATCGCGTGGCGTGCCTACGCGTGGCCGAGCCGCGAGCCACTCGTCGCCATGTTCGGGTCCGTGCCCGTGCTCCTCGTGAGCGTTCTGGCGTGGCGGATGGTGTCACGGCCCAAGCGGACTTGATCCGGCCGTGCGCGCCGGCACCGCCAAGCTCGGAGCGACGGTCACCCAGCGGAGAACGCCGCAGCGCCAGAAGACTCCGAGGTCGAGGGTCGGCCCTCGACCTCGGGATCGCCTCGATCAGAAGATGAGCTCTTGCGCGTCGCTGAAGGCGAGGAACCCGCTCTGCGTCATCGGGCCAAGGGCGACGCCTTGCAGCCGCAAGCGCAAGCCGCCGAGTCCCGGCGGCACGCGATACGAGCGCGCGATTCCATTCGGGCCCAAGTACTCGACGCCGAACGGCGGTGGAGCCGTGCCGCCGACGAAGAACAGCGCCGACGCGAGATCGAGCTGCAAGCCCAGCAGACCGGGCGTCGGGAAGATCGGAGCTGCGACGGGCACGGCGTTCCCCAGCACGAGCCCTACGGCCGATTGCAACGGCGTCGAGAGCGCTTCGAAGTGCAGCGCGAGCGTGCTGCCCGCGGGCGCGCTCTTGGTCGTGAGCTCGGCACCGGCGCCGTTCACGCGCGTGACGAGGCGCAGCGGATCGAGCGTCCCAGGCACTAGCGCGCTGCTGCCGGTGTCGCGGAGCGGCGAGAGCGCGCTCAGGCGGTAGTCGCCGGCGGTGGCGTTCACGAACGACGGGTTCAGGTTCCGGTTGCCGACGCCGGGTCCCAACCCATCGCGCCACCGAAGCAACTGGAGAGCTGGAGGTGGAGTCGAGCGGCGTCGAGGTCCGAATCGCCTCCGGAGACATCGAACGCCTGCTGTGTCGTAGCCCATGAATAATCGCCGGCACCGAAGGATCGACGAAGGGGACTTGGAGCTGCCCATTCGTCGCCTCGAGGCAGAGGGCGCGTATTGAGCCTTCGGCCGCCCAACCGTCGCGCCCCCCGAAGTGTCCTCCGATGTTCACGGAGAGCTCGGCACTGTCGAGGTCCGCGGCGTTCCCGAATACGTCGAGAACCTGCTCCTCGAGCGAGTGATTCCATTCACAGCAGCCGCCGCGCGAGTCGCCCCCTCCCCACCCGTGATTTCCAGATTCCTAAACCCGCCCCGATTCCCCCGGCCGCCGCTCCACCATCTCCTCGATCGCCCGCCGCACCTCCGCCGGCGGAACACCATCCGCCGCCAGCAGCTCCCCGAGCGCCGCAACGAAGCGCCGCCGCGCGGCGCGCGCGCGCACGTGGGCCTGGCTCTCGCTGAGCCCGAGCTCGGCGCCGATGGCGCGCAGGGTCTCGCCGCGGGCTTGGCGCGCGAAGACCTGCCAGTGCTCGTCGAGGCCTTCGGCGCAGCAGGCGTCTTCGGCGCGCTGCATCGCGGCGCGCACGAGGGCGATGGCGAAGCTGCGCTCGAGCTCCTCGCCAGGATCGAGCGCGGAAGGGTCGGCGAGCTCATAGTCGTCGCCGAGGGGCTCGGCTGCGCGGCGGCGCTCCACCCGCCGTTGCTCCTGACGATAGAAGCAGAGGCCGCCCCAGAGCCAGTGCCGGAGCCGTCGGCCGCTCTCACGCCATTGGCGGAAGTAATCCGGGTTCGCCAGACGGGTGACGAAGAAGCCGTGCACGAGGTCGGTCGCGTTCTCCGCCGAGAGCCCGAAGCGACTCGAGGCCGCCGAGGAGAGCGGCCCGGCGTAGAGCTGCATCAGGACGTGGCGCACGGCGGCGAGGCCGGAGTCGCCTTCGCCGAGGCGGGCCTCGATCCAAGAGCGCTGGGTATCGGGGAACTCGTGGTCCGTCGACATCTCGGTGGGGCAAGCAAGTCGGTGGCGGAAGCTAGGCTCAGCGCGGACGCTCGTCGAGCGCGAAACCCATGCGCTCGGCGAAAGCCTGCGCTTCGTCGTCGAGCCCACAAGCCCTCAGCGCTTCGGCGATGGAGGGATGTCGATCCGGACGCAGGTCGCGACGGGCGAGCGCAGCGGCGCGACGCGCGAGCTCGATCGCGCGCGGGCGATCGGGAGGAGCTCCCAGCTCGCCGTCGAGAATGGCCTGTGCCACCATCGCGCACTCGCTCGCGGTGGCGTCGGAGGCACGAGCCGCGTCCTGGAAGAGCTCCTTCCGGCGCGCCCGCCAGGTTCCACCGGTCGCGGCGGGGACGCGGCGCTCGGACGCGCGCAGCGCCGCGCCGACGAGAGTCACGGCGTGCTCTCTCGCGGTCGCGGCGCCCGCGAGGATCGCGAGCCCGGCCTGCGCCTGCTGCCAGGCTTCTTCCCAGCGCTCGTCCGCCTGCGCGTGGAGCGCGCGCGCCTCGGCGCAGTCCGCGAGCAGGGTGGCGATCTCGATCGCGCAGACGCGCCAGTCGAATACGAGCGGCTCGCGGCCGAGCGCCGCGAGGATCCACTCGCGCGGCCGCAGGATGCACTCCTCGGCTCGCGCCGGAGCCCCTTCGGAGAGGAGCGCGCGCGCGCGCCGCTGATGCACCACCGAGGCCAACCGGAGGAAGGGATGCCGCTCGGGCGCCTGCAGGACCGCGTCCATGGAGTGACCGCAAGCGCGCTCCAACAGGCGCGAGATTTCGTCGCGCGCGCGCTGGTCGGCCGGGATGAAGCGCTCGACACAGACCGCGCGGACCGCGAGCGCGCTCGCCATGGCGTAATGGCGGAGGCCGTCCGGTTGCTCGGCGAAGAGCTTCTCCGCGACGCGCAGCCGGTGCTCCGAGAGCTCGAGCGCCGGCTCCGCGTCGAGTCGAGCGTACGCGAGGTCGGCGAGCCGCTCCCAGCTCCAGCCGAGCTCGTCTCGCGGTTTGAGATCGGCATCCGGCCGCGCAGCCTCCGCCGCGATGATCTCGTGGGCCGCTTCGTAGCGCCTCCGCGCGACCTCGGGCTTGGCCTGCTTCTCGAGATCGCCGACCTTCACGAGCGCGCGCGCGAAGGCCAGGCGATTGGATGCGCCGCGGCGCTGCCGATCCTCCTCGAGCTCCTGCACGCGCAAGCGCGCCGCGCGAGCGCCATCCTCATCACCCGCTCGCAGCCGCACGTCGCCGAGGATCTCCCAGAGGCGCGCTTCGATGCGCCGCAGCGAGTCCTGGTCGACGCCGGAGCCGATGCCGCCCACGGAAGCGATCGATTCCTCCAGCAGCCGCACCTGATCGCGCGTGGGCCGTGAGGACTCCGAGAGGTTCTCCGCGTAGGCGACGGCACGGTCGAGAACTTCGAGCGTGGCGCGCTCGGAGCGCTGCGCCTGCCTCAAGGCGAGCAACGTCATGACGGCAGAGGCTGCGAGCACGGAGGCGACGACGAGCACGACCGCGCTGGCGATGCGATGCCGCCTCGCGAAGCGGGCGAGCGCTTCGAGGAACCCCGGCGGCCGCGCCGAGACGGGGTCGCCAGCGAGCAGACGTCGCACGTCGAAGAGCAGCTCCGTCGCGCTGCGGTAGCGGGAATCGCGCTCGAACGCGAGCGCGCGCTCGACGACGGCCGCGAGGTCGCGCTCCGCGTCGCGGCGCAACGCGCGCAGGCGCCGGGCAGGCTGCTCGCCGATGCGCCGGAGACACTCGGCCGCGCTCCGCGCGCGCAGGTCGTGCGGCGCCTCGCCGGTCAACGCGGCGAAGAGCAGCGCGCCGAGCGCCCAGACGTCGCTGCGCTCGTCGACGAGCTCCCCGCGCGCCTGCTCGGGACTCATCGCGGCGAGCGTTCCCAGCACTTCACCGGTCCCGGTCGCGCTGACCGTCGCGTGGTCGAAGTGCCCCTCGCGCGCCAAGCCGAAGTCGAGGACATGGGCGTGCAGCGCCGCGTCGACGAGCACGTTCGCGGGCTTGAGATCGCGATGCAGGACGCCGCGCTCGTGAGCGTGCGCGATGGCTTCGCAGACCTCGGCGAACGCGCGCAGCGTGGACTCGCGCGATGCGCCTCGCAGCGCCACGTCGAAGGCGGCGCCTTCCACGAGCTCGGAGACGAGATACGGCGTGGCGAGGCCATCGCGCGACGCGACACCCGAGTCCAGCACGCGCACGATGGCCGGATGAGCGAGGCGCGAGAGGATGCGGGCCTCTCGCCGGAAACGCTCCGCCTGCCGAGGGCTCTGCGCGTCCAGGCGCAGGAGCTTCACGGCGGCGAGACCACCGTGGTCGCGATGTCGCGCGCGGAAGACGACCCCGGAGGCTCCAGCGCCGAGAGGATCCAGCAGCTCGTAGCGTCCGATCGAGCGGGAGCCTTCGGGTTCGGAGAGAGGGGCTGCTTGGGCTGCGTCTCGAGCGTCCCGCGCGCTCGCCCCGAGCGCGGCGAAGGGCTCGTGCCCGCTCGCCGCGAGCAAGCCCCAGAGCTCGACCGTGGTCGCAGCTGCCGTGCGTGACGCGGCGGGAGAGCTCAGCGCGCGACGCGCCTCCGCGAGGGCCTCCGCCAGCAAGGCTCCCGCGGCCTCCGTTTCGCCTCCGGCGGAGATCTCGGCGAGCCACGCAGCAGCGCCCGGACTCGCGAGGCGGTCTTCGATCTCGATCACCCGGGCGTCGAGCGCCGCAGCGGCCTCGCGCAGCAAGTCGAGAGCGGCCTGCTCCTGCAGAGGTCGACGCGCGTGCGCATCCATGCGGCTCTCCGATCTACGCGAAGGCGTCGACGAGCTTCAAGCTCGTGGCGCAGCGTCCAGCAACTCCCCGACCTCGCGCGTGAGGAAGACGCAGAGCTCCCCTGGCGCGGCCTCCCCGCCGCCCACGCCCGGAACCTGCACACCTTCCGCCGGTGGGCCGATCGCGATCAGGGCGCGCTCGTCCAGGAGATCGAGGAGATCGAGCGCTTCATAGAGAGCCTCGGCCTCCTCGCGTCCGGCTTCCATGAAGAGGCTCTGGCAGCGGATCTCGAGGAGCTCGAGCGGCATCGCGCCGCCGCGCGAGCGCAAGGTCGCGAGCGTCTCGCGTGCGATCGGCGAGAGCTCTTCGAGGAGCGGTGCGAAGCCGCGCTCCCGCAAGGAGCCGTGGAGGCGCTCGATCAGCGCCGAGCGCGTGAGCTCGAGCGGAGCGAGCAGACGGTGCGCGGTCGCGAAGTCGCGCACGCCGGCCCAGCTGCGGCGATACAGCAGATCCAGGAGCTCGGGCGCGAGCACATGATCCCCGCGCTGCCGCTGGCTGCGATCCCACGCCGCGCGATCGAAGGGCGCCTCCGAGTCGAAGAGCGCCTCGACCTCCGCCCGCTCGAGCGTCACGCGTTCCCAGCCTGGAAGTACGCGCGCGCAGAGCAGGAGCCAGGGAGCGACGGCTTCCAGATCCGCTTCCTGCAGATGGATCTCGAGACGCGTCAGCGCGTAGTAGAAGAGCAAGCCGGCCAGCGCCCTCTGCGGCAGGACGCGCTCCTCGAGATGCGCTCGCGCAGCGGCGGGACCGCGCTCCAGGAGCTCCATCCGCGCGAGGGAGATGCGCGCGAACCAGTCTTCCGGATCCTCGGCGACCGCGGCGAGCAGATACTCGCGCCGCTCGTCCAGCGAGCTGCCATGCCGCTCGAGGCGCTCGAGGTGCTCCGCGATCGCCTCGAAGACGTCCTGCGGCACGACCTCGCCCAGAGGAACCGGGACCGCGCACCAAGAAGCGCCGGTCCAGACCTCGATCGGCTCCGTGTACGCGAGGGCTCCCGCGCGGTGCAGCGCGCTGACCGCGCGGAGCCTCGAGCCGAAGCTCCCCGACTGGCCTCGCGCGTACGCTCGCAGGGCCTCCACGGAGACTTCATCGCCGATCGCGCCGAGCAGCGCGATCCCATCCGCGTCCGTAGCGCTGGCGTCGTCCAGCCACTCGATCACGAGGTCGCGCAGGCCGGCGCTCGGAACCTCGACCTTCTCGATCCAGCGATCGAGCAGCACCGAGGGGAGGAGATCATCGGAGCGGAAGTACGACCAGCGCCCGGAGCTGCTGCCCGGGCCGCGCCCGGACTCCAAGCGCTCGTGGTGCGCATCGGCGAGGTCGCCGTAGCGCTCGCTGGAGAGCGCTTCCTCGAAGTGCGTGAGCGCGAGCTCCGTGCGACCGAGGTTCGCGGCGGCGACGCCGGCGAAGAAGGCGAGATCGGCGGCGAGCGGATGATCGGGATAGCTCCAGCGCTCGACCCAGCGCAGGAGCTCTTCCTCGCGACGGAAGAACGCGCACGAGTAGACCTTCTGCCAGAGCGCCTCTTCGTCGATCGCCCTCAGGCGCCAGAGGCGCTCGGCGTGCTGGAGCGCTTCGTCGCGGCGCCCGGAGAGGAGCGCGACGCGCACGAGCATGCCGAGCGCCAACGGATCCTCGCCGCCGACGATGCGCAAGTGCTTCTGCAGCAGCGGCTCCACCTCGGCGAGACGCCCTTCTCCGAGACGCGCCTCGGCGAGGTGAACATGCGGACCGGGGAGCTCGGGATGCGCCGCGAGCAGCGCCTCGAAGCACGCGGCCGCCTCGTCGACGCTGCCCGCATCGAGCAGGGCGAGGCCCCGCTCCTCCTCGTCTTCTAAGCGGTCGAGCTCGTCGTCGCTCAGCGCGAGCGAGCTCTGCGCCGCTTCGCGCTCGGCCCGCTCGACGCGCTCCTGCTCGCGCACCTTCTCGCGGCAGCAGAACTTGAACTTCTTGCCGCTGCCGCAAGGGCAAGGAAGGTAGGGGTCCATGGGCGCAACACCGAGCGGCGCCGCATTGAAACCGAACGTGCGGTGCCAGAGCAATTTCCTCCGGTTGCTAACCGGAGAAATTTGCTCTGGCACCGCACGTTCGGTTTCAGCACGGCTCGAGCAGAGCTTCGTGTTGCGAGGCGAGTGGCGTCTACGTCGTCACGCTGGGCGTCGGTGAGGAACCCGATCTCCCTCCTGCTCGGCGCGCTCGCCCTCAGGGGACGATGGCGCCGGCGACGGCATCGGAGGCGGTGGCGCCAGCGGGTCCGCACGGATCGATGGCCACGAACTGGGCCGCGAAGCCGGAGCCGACGGGAATCCCGGGCGGGATGGGGATGCCGAAGCGCGCCGTGCCCAGGGGATCGCGCGTCGCGGGCAGGAGGAACGAAGCAGGGCTCGTGAGATCGGGCCAGAGATTGAGGCCGGCGACCTGGATCGGGACCGGCGAGATCCCCGGGCCGAAGAGCATCGCGACCGGTGCCGCAGTGGGGAAACGATGCGCGACGAGGGCGAACGCCGCGTTGCCCGCCTGCGGGAGGCTGCCCACCGTCGCGTGGAGCGAGCCGAAGCAGCCCGGCGTGCCTGCTCCCGCGGAGAGCACTCCCGGGAAGCCCGCGGTGACCAGCGCCGGCGCGCCGGGCGTGAAGACCGGCGTGCCGATCGCGTTGCCGTTCAGCGTAGAGGAGCCGTCCGCGAAGTCGCTCTGATCGAAGCTCCACGTCGAGACGAGGCCGGGGACGCTGCTCAGCGCGAGGTTCATCGTGCGCTGGATCTCTGCCTGCGTGCGCGCGAAGGGCCACAGGCGCAGCTCGTCGATCGAGCCGTTCCAGACCTCGTAGTGCGAGAGCGTCGAGCCGGGGTCGCCCTTGCCGATGTTGAGATCGCCACCTTGATCCAAGAGCGGCAGCGCACCGGGTCGCGCGACGGACGCGACCTCGGCGCCATTCACGAAGAGGCGCTGGAACGCGCCATCATAGGTAGCCGCGACGTGGGTCCACGCGAGGAGCTGCCCCGGAGAGAAGGTCCATTCGCACCAGTCCAGGACGCCTGCGTTGCGCTGGATCGCGAACGAGAGCCGCGTCGCGCGCGAGTTCCCGGCGTTGACGCGCAGGAACCACGCTTCGCCGGCGCCGCCGACGCGCTGCCGCGCGATCGTCGGGTGCGACCAACCTTGGATGATCGTCGCGTCGTCGTAGGTGATCCAGGCCTCGAGCGTGATCCCGGTGCGCGGGATCGCCTGCGGCGAGTACGGGATCTCGGCGCCGCCGAGGACGCCGTTGGTGAGGGAGAGCGCGAGCCCTTGCGCATCGAGGGGAGCGGCGAAGGCGAGCGCGGCGAGCAAAGCGAGACTGCGGTGCATGGTTCGATCCCAAGACGAGGTTGGCGGATCCGCGGACGGAGGATCGGCTCCAAGGGACCCAAGCTACGCGGGAGGAGCCCGGAGCGCATCCCCCAAGCTCCGCCGCCGACCCCGCTCAGAAGATCGCCGGCGCCTCGTACTTGCCGAAGACCCGCTCCAGCCGCGCGCACATCTCACCGATCGTGGCGTAGGACTCGACCGCGAGGAGGATCGGCGCGAAGAGGTTCTGCTTGCCGCGAGCGGCGGCCTCCAGGCCATCGAGCGCATCCTGCGCGCGTGCGCCGTCCCGCTCCTTCCGCACCGCGTCGAGCGAGCGCAGCACTTCGTCTCGCGCCGCGGGGTCCGGCTTGAAGATCTGCGGCGGCTGCTCTTCGACCTGGTAGTCGTTGACCCCGACGATCGTGCGTTCACCGCTCTCGACCTCGCGCTGCCAGCGGAGCGCCGCGCGATGGATCTCGCGCTGCGGGAAGCCCTTCTCGATCGCGGCGATGGCCCCGCCCATCCCGTCGATGTCACGCAGGTAGACGCGCGCGCGCTCCTCGATCTGATCGGTCAGCGCCTCCACGAAAGGCGAGCCGCC
The DNA here is from genome assembly GCA_016719295.1 of Planctomycetota bacterium. Taxonomy (GTDB): domain Bacteria; phylum Planctomycetota; class UBA1135; order UBA1135; family JADKAF01; genus JADKAF01. The sequence continues at coordinate 6,526,398 of JADKAF010000001.1, read as the reverse complement.
GAGCGGATCGACGACGTCGGCGACGCCGCTCTCGCAGGCCAGGATCTGCTGTGTCCGCAGCGCGATGCGCGCCGAGACCTCGGTCGGGAGTCCGAGCGCCTCGTCGCGCGAGTTGGTGTGCAGGCTCTGCGTGCCGCCCAGCACCGCGGCCAGCGCCTGCACGGTGACGCGCACGATGTTGTTGTCGGGCTGCTGCGAGCTGAGCATCGAGCCCGCGGTCTGCGTGTGGAAGCGCAGCATCCGCGCCTCGGGATTCTTGGCCCCGAAGCGCTCCTCCATCAGCCGCGCCCACATCGCCGCGCCGCGCGGAACTTCGCGATCTCCTCGAAGAAGTCGTTGTGCGCGTTGAAGAAGAACGAGAGCTGCGCGCCGAAATCGTCCACGTCGAGCCCGCGCTCGACCGCCGCCTGCACGTAGGCGAGCCCATGCGCGAGCGTGAACGCGACCTCCTGCACTGCTGTGCAGCCGGCCTCGCGCATGTGGTAGCCCGAGATCGAGATCGGGTTCCACCCCGGCAGCTCGCGCGAGCAGTGCTCGACGATGTCGGTGACGAGCCGCATCGAAGGAGCGACGGGGAAGCGGTAGGTGCCGCGTGCGACGTACTCCTTCAAGAGATCGTTCTGCACCGTGCCGCGGATCTTCCCGCTCGGGACGCCTTGGCGCTTCGCGAGCGCCACGTACATCGCGAGCAGCATGGGCGCGGTGGAGTTGATCGTCATCGAGGTGCTGACGCGATCGAGCGGGATCGAGGCCAGCAGGACCTCCATGTCGCGCAGCGAGTTGATCGGCACGCCGACCTTGCCCATCTCCGCCTCGGCGAGCGGATGATCGCTGTCGTAGCCGATCTGCGTCGGCAGGTCGAACGCGACCGAGAGGCCCGTCTGCCCCGCGTCGAGCAGGTAGCGGAAGCGCCGATTCGTCTCCGAGGCCGAGGCGAAGCCCGCGTACTGGCGCATCGTCCAGAGCCGCCCGCGGTACATCGTCGGATAGATGCCGCGCGTGAACGGCGCCTCGCCGGGCAAGCCCTCCACGCTGCGCGCGTCGCCGACGTAGACCGGCTCGATCGGGATCTCGGAGCTCGTCGCGAAGCGCTCCTTCCGCTCCCCGCGCTTCGCGCGAAAGACCTCGAAGCGCTCCTTCTTCCAGCGCGCCGCCTCGGCGGCGGGCTCGCGATCCTCGGCGGCCACTCGATCACCTCGCAGGGGGCTCTGCCGCACGGTGGATCCTGCGCGGCGGCGTGGCATGCTAGCGATCCCCGCGCCGGGCTTCCAAGCCGGGCTTCAGAACCGGCCCCGCCGCTGCCGAACACCGGAGCGCGGCGGTCGAGGAGACGCGATGCCCGCACGCCTGCGCCTCGAGATCCATCCCCAGCCCGACGACACCACCTGCGGCCCGACCTGCCTGCATGCGGTGTATCGCTTCTGGGGCGAGGACATCGCGCTGGATCAAGTGATCCGCGAGACCCCGCGTCTCGAGAGCGGCGGGACGCTCGCCGTGATGCTGGCCTGCCACGCGCTGCGGCGCGGCTATCGCGCGCGCATCTACACCTTCAACTTGCAGCTCTTCGATCCGACTTGGTTCGCTCGCGGCGATCTCTCCGAGGGCCGCGCCCTCGTCGACCTGCGCGCGAAGCTCGCGGAGCAGGCCCGCTGGAAGAGAGGCGAGCGCTTCGAGGCCGCGACCAGGTCCTATCTCGAGTTCCTGGAGCTCGGGGGCGAGCTCTGCATGGAGGACCTCGGCGCCGATGTCCTGATGCGCTACCTCCACCGCGGCATCCCGATGCTGACCGGGCTCTCCTCGACCTACCTCTACGGCATGCCGCGCGAGTACGGGCCGCACGACGTGCCCGACGACGTGCGGGGCGAGCCGGCCGGCCACTTCGTCGTGCTGACCGGCTACGAGCAGGACGAGCGCCTGGTGCAGGTCGCCGATCCGCTCTTCCCGAACCCGATCGCGCCCGCGCAGAACTACCTCGTCGCGAAGAAGAAGCTGGTCGGCGCGATCCTGCTCGGCATCCTGACCTACGACGCGAACTTCCTCGTGCTCGAGCCGCAGGACGCCCAAAGCTCGCCTCCGACCTTCCCATGACGAACACGAACCCAGCGAGAGAGCTCTAGCGTTATGCCCACGTTGATCGTCCTGGAAGATCCCACGGACTGGGAGCTCGATCTCCCCGACACGCAAGTCGTGTCCGCCCGCGCCTATCTCACGGATCCCCTGTGGAGCGACCGCAAGCAGACCAAGGTCTTCAACCTCTGCCACTCGTTCCGCTATCAGAGCCTCGGCTACTACGTCTCCCTGCTCGCCGCGGCGCGCGGACATCGCCCGATCCCGAGCGTCTCGACGATGCAGGACATGAAGTCCCTGACGATCGTGCGCTCGCTCGCCGGCGATCTCGGCTCCTTGATCGAGAAGTCGCTGCAGGGCATCAAGTCGAGCGAGTTCACCCTCTCGATCTACTTCGGCCGCAACGTCGCGAAGAGCCATGACGCGCTGGCGCGCGCTCTCTACAACCTCTTCCCCGCGCCGCTCATGCGCGCGCAGTTCACCTACGACGAAGGCTGGTCGCTGGAGAGCATCCGCGCGATCCCGACCGACGAAGTTCCCGCGGCGCACAAGACCTTCTTCCTCGATGCGGCGCGCGACTACTTCACGGGCAAGCGCCCGAGCGGCTCGCGCAAGGCCGCGCGCTTCCAGCTCGCGATCCTGCACGACCCCGATTCGACCGAGGCGCCGTCGAACCCACGGGCCATGAAGAAGTTCGTGAAGGCCGCCGAGCAGGTCGGCTTCGGCGTGCGCATGCTGACCAAGGAGGACTACGGCCGCATCGTCGAGCACGACGCGCTCTTCATCCGCACGACGACGTCGGTGAACCACTACACCTATCGCTTCGCTCGCCGCGCGGCGAACGAGGGCTTGGTGGTGATCGACTCGCCCGAGGACATCCTGCGCTGCACGAACAAGGTCTATCAGGCCGAGCTCCTGCAGCGCCACGGCATCGCCATCCCGAGCACGATGGTCGTACACAAGGGGAACGTCGACCGCGTGCCGCGCGAGCTCGGCCTCCCTTGCGTGCTGAAGCAGCCCGACAGCGCGTTCAGCCACGGCGTGATCAAGGTCGAGACCGAGGCCGAGCTGCTCGAGCACACGACGCGCCTCTTCGCGAGCTCGGAGCTCCTCGTGGCTCAGCGCTTCCTCCCTACCGCCTTCGACTGGCGCGTCGGGATGTTCGATCGCCGGCCGATCTACTGCTGCCGCTATCACATGGCGAAGAAGCACTGGCAGATCGCGAAGAGCGAGGAGGGCGGCAAGCGCTCCTACGGCCGCGTCGAGTGGATCGCGCGCGCCGATGCCCCGGCCTTCGTGCTCGACACTGCCGTTCGCGCGGCGAACCTGATCGGCGACGGGCTCTACGGCGTCGACCTGAAGGAGATCGACGGCCGCGCCTATGTGATCGAGATCAACGACAACCCGAACATCGACGGCGGCTTGGAGGACCAGGAGCTCGATGACGAGCTCTATCTGCGGATCATGCAGGGCTTCCTCCGGCGCGTCCAAGACCGTCAGCTCCAGCGAGGTGGCGCGTGAGCGGCTCGCCCCTGCATCTCTTCGAGGGCTACGGCATCGAGCTCGAGTACATGATCGTGGACGCGCGCACGCTCGACGTGCGCGCGATCTGCGATCGTGCGATCGCAGCCGAGCTCGGGGAGATCGCCTCGGATGTCGAGCGCGGCGAGATCGCTTGGTCGAACGAGCTCGCGCTCCATGTGATCGAGCTGAAGACGAACGGGCCCGCGGCGTCGCTCGAAGGGCTGGAGGGGCTCTTCCACCGCGAGCTCCGCCACATCGACGGCCTCTTGGCCCCGCTCGGCGCGCGTCTCCTCGGCGGAGCGATGCATCCGTGGATGGATCCCGACCGCGAGATGGTGCTCTGGCAGCACGACTATTCGCCGGTCTACGAGGCCTTCAACCGCATCTTCGACTGCCGCGGGCACGGCTGGGCCAATCTGCAGAGCATGCACATCAACCTGCCGTTCGCGAACGACGAGGAGTTCGGCCGGCTGCATGCCGCGATCCGCCTGGTGCTGCCGCTGCTGCCCGCGCTCGCGGCGAGCTCGCCGGTCTTCGGTGGCCAGGCCACCGGCACGCTCGACAACCGCCTCGAGGTCTACCGCACCAACGCGCGCCGCATCCCCAGGGTCGCGGGCTCCGTCGTGCCCGAGCCGGTGTTCACGAAGGCGAGCTACGAGCAGGAGATCCTGCAGCCCCTCTACCGCGACATCGCGCCCCACGACCCGGACGGCGTCCTGCAAGACGAGTGGCTGAACGCGCGAGGCGCCATCGCGCGCTTCGACCGCGACGCGATCGAGATCCGGGTCATCGACGTGCAGGAGTGCCCGCGCGCCGACCTCGCGATCGCCGCGCTCTGCGTGCATGCCGTGCGCGAGCTCTGCGAGGAGCGCGCCGCGAGCTTCGCCTCGCAGCGGCGCTTCGACACCGAGCGGCTCGCGGCGCAGTTCCGCCGCGTCGTCGTCGAAGGCGAGCGCGCGCAGATCTCCGACCCGGACTACCTCGCGGCGCTCGGCCTCCCTCCGGGGAGCGCGACGACGGCGGGAGAGGTGTGGCGCGCCATCGCCGAGCGGGCCGGCCTGCTCGACCTCGCGCCGAGCCATGCGTGGCAAGAGCCGCTCCGGACGATCCTCGACGAGGGTCCGCTCGCGCGCCGCCTGCTCCGCGCCCTCGATGGCCGCTGCGATCGAGCGAGCTTGCAGCGCGTCTGGCAGCAGCTCGCCGAGTGCCTGCGCGAGAACCGCCCGTTCCATGGTCCGCGCTAGGACGCGCGCTCCGCTCTGCCTCGTGCTCTCCTGCGAGCACGGCGGCAACCGCGTTCCCGCGCGCTACCGGCGGGCCTTCGACGCGCCGGCCACGGTGCTCGCTTCGCATCGCGGCTGGGATCCGGGCGCGCTGCCGCTCGCGCGACGCCTCGCGCGCGCGCTGCGCGCTCCGCTCTTCGCGACGACGGTGACGCGCTTGCTGGTCGACTGCAATCGCTCGCCGCACCACCGCAGCCTCCATTCGCCCTTCGCGCGGCTCGACGCGGAGGCCCGCCTTGCCGTGCTCGCGGAGCATTACGAGCCGCACCGCACGCGCGTGGAATCTGCCATCGCCGAGCGGATCGCGGAGGGAGCGCGCGTTCTGCACGTCGCCGTGCATTCCTTCACGCCGGTGCTCGACGGCGTCGAACGGAATGCCGACATCGGCTGGCTCTACGATCCGCGACGCGCCTCGGAGCTGCGGATCGTGGACACGCTCAGGAGGGAGCTCGAGAGGAACGCGCCCGCGCTCCGCGTGCGGAGGAACTACCCCTATCTCGGGCGCACGGATGGATTCCCCACGGCGCTGCGTCGGCGCTTCGACGAGCGCAGCTATGCGGGGCTAGAGCTCGAGCTCAATCAGCTCCACGCGCGCCGACCGCCCTTCGCGGCCTTGGTTGCGGCCCTGCGAAGCGTCCTCGCGGAGGGCTGAGCGGCTGCGCCCTCAGAGCGCGGCCGCGGAGGTCACGCCGAGGAGCGTCTCGGCGACTTCCTCGTCAAGCGCGCCGAGCGGGAACACATGATCGACGCCGTGCTGCAGCAGATGAGCCGCCAAGGGTTCGGTGAGCTCCTCGACCTCCACCGTGATCGAGCAGCGCTTGATCAGCGGATCGCGATCGAGCTCCTCGATCAGCAGGATGCCCGCGCGCTCGCGCTCGGCGAGCGCGATCCACAGCGCATCGAAGCGCCTCAGCACGAGGTGCTCCAATGCCTCGCACGGATCCGCGCAGCGCAGCACGCGCGCGCCTTGTGCCTCGAGTTCCCGTACGCGCTTCCCCGGCACGAGGCCGGCGCAGTCGAGCAGCAGGATCTGGGGCAGGTCGTACGAGAGGCGGTTCATCGAGTCGCTCCGGGGGGTCCAGCGGCAGATCGGCCGCGTCGGCTCGTGGCCTGAGGACGGAGCGGAGAAACGCGCTCGCGAAGGCGGGCCACCGCTCGCCCGCGGCCTCGAGCAACCCGAGCAGCGCGAGCGCTGGCGAGCTCGAGTCCCCATCCTCGGAATCCCAGCTCTCGATCGCGCGCCCACTCGTGCCGACCTCCGACGCAGCGTCTTGCGGCGCGGGCGAGCGCAGGGCGGGTGCAGCGGCGAGAAGCGGGACCAGCGAGAGGCAGAGCGCGAGCATCGGGAGCTCCCCGGAGCTCGAACCCGCCGATGGTCGCGGCTCGCGCGGCGCACCGGAAGCTCTGTCCTTCCGCCCACATGGCCACGGACGCAGGATGAGCGCATGTGCACGTTGAGCTTCTGGCCGTTCGCGGGCGGCTATCTGCTGCTGCACAGCCGCGATGAGCGGCGCGCGCGCGCCGCGGGCGAGCCGCCGCGCGCGCTCGTCGACGCCCGTCGTCCGACGCTCGCGCCGCGCGACGGAGAAGCGCGGGGAACTTGGCTCGCGCTCGACGCCGATGGGCGTTCACTCTGCGTCCTGAACGGGCCCGAGGAGGATGCACCGCCGCCCGTGAGCCCGCGCAGCCGCGGCCTGCTCGCCCTCGAGCTCGCGCGCGATCTGCGGCGAGACTCCTGCGCGAAGGAGCTGATGCAGGGGCTGAGACGAGCGGAGTACCGCCCCTTCCTGCTCGCGCACGTCGAGCTCGATCCCACGCAGGAGGAGGCCTCGCTCGCTCTCTGGCGCTGGAACGGGCGGAGCCTTCGCGAGGAGCGGTACTCTGCGGAGCACCTCGAGATCTCCAGCACCGCGAGCTATTCCGAGGCCGAACGCCATCGACGGGAGCGCTTCGAGGCGCTCACGGCAGCGCTCCGCCAGGCCGAGCCGCGCCGCGCGCGACGTTCCCTCTGGGCCTTCCACCACGAGCATCGCGCGGAGGCGCCGGCCGGCGATGGCATGAGCCCCTGCATGCACCGCAGCGAGGCCGCCACGCAAGGGCTGCATCTCGTCGAGGTGCGCCGCTCGCGCACGCTGCTCTTCCACCGCCCCGGCTCGCCGTGCGCGCGTGCAGCGATCGAGGCGCATCGCGCGTTCCCGCGATCGACGAGCACCAATGGCGACTGGACAAGCCACCGCCCCGCGCGCTGAATGGGCGTCTTCCTCCGCCCCAGGACCCGCGAGCCAGAGCGACGATGACGCGCCTCCTCTCGGTCGAGTATCAAGGTCTCGCGCACACGCTCGTCGAGACGCTGCAGGGGCCGGTGGACATCACCGCGATCTGCGATGCGCCGACGATCGACGAGTTCCTGCGCATCGGCCGCCTCTCGCCGAAGGTCGTCGCGCACTTCGTGGCGGCAGCTCGCGAGAAAGCGCGCGAGAAGGGCCAACCGCTGGAGAAAGGCCCGCAGATGCTGCCGCTCGACCCGCGGAACCTCCCGCCGGTCTCGCGCCCGAGCAAGATCCTCTGCGTGGGCCGCAACTACACCGAGCACGCGCGCGAGCTGGGCAACGCCGTGCCGACCGAGCTCGTGTTCTTCGCCAAGACGCCGAACTGTCTCGTGCCGCACATGGGGCCGATCGTGATCCCGCCGGGTGTCGGTCGCGTCGAGCACGAGGTCGAGCTCGCCGTCGTGATCGGCAAGCGCGCGGCGCGTCTCACGCCCGAGGAGGCGCTGAGCGTGGTGGCCGGCTACACGATCCTGAACGATGTCACCGCCCGCGAGCTGCAGAAGGGTCTCGGGGGGAAGGGGCTGCCGTGGACCGCAGGGAAGTGCATCGACTCCTTCGCGCCCTGCGGCCCCTACCTCGTCCTGCCCGACGAGTTCGACCCGCTCGCGGACCACGCGATCGAGCTCTACGTGAACGGCCAGCTCCGCCAGCAAGGCCGCAGCTCGCAGATGATCCACTCGGTGCCGCAGATCCTCGCGGCGATCTCGCGCACGATCACGCTCGAGCCGGGCGACATCATCGCCACGGGGACGCCCGCGGGCGTCGGTCCGCTCGTGCCCGGAGACACCGTCGTCGCTTGCATCGAAGGGCTCGGCGCGCTCGAGAACCTGGTGATCGGCGAGGACCAGGTGGTCGGCGGCGCGCGCGCGAGCTAGCTGCGAGCCGCGTCGAGGGCTCCGACGGTGCTCCCCGAGGACCTCGGTGCCGCTTCGGGCAAGCGCACGTAGGCCGAGGCGTAGAAGCACGCCCAGAGCAGCGCGGTGATGCCGCAAAGGACCCAGACCAGCGCGATCGGGAGCGCGCTCGAGGGACTCGGCTTGCCGAGCGGAGTCGTCGGATCCGGCGCCAGCAGGGAGAGCACGGACGCGCCGACCAGGACGCGGAAGAAGGAGCCCACGACGCGCTGGTCCGAGCGCCGGAACGCCTCCCCGAGCCCGCGGTCCTCCAGCAGAACGAGTGGAACGACGAGCAGCGAGCTCGCCATCAGCAGCAGCCCGGGGAGCCAGAGGGCGAGGAAGCCGATCGCGAGCAGGAGCCAGCGCGCGACGATCGCGCCGAGCACCGCGGGCGAACGCCGCAGGAAGCGCGCGAGCCCGGCCCCCATCGCGAGCGGCTCCCCGCGCAGCGCGGCGATCGCGCTCGGCAGCAGCGCCATCGCGGCGAGCTCGAGCAGCAGCGCCTGGAGCAGCGAGTTCAGGAGTTCTCCTGCGTGGAGCTGCTCCTCCATGCGATCGCGCAGCAGGAAGGCCGCGACGCACGGGACGGCGAGCACCAGCGCCAGAGGCAGCAGACGCGGCGTGCCGACGAGCGCGCGGAAGAACCCTCCGCGCAGCGTCGGACGCGGGCTCGTTCTCTCAGCGGTGGAGATGGGCAAGGTGGCGATCCTGCAGCGTGATCGTGACGGGTGCCCCGTGCACGAACGCGAGATTGCGCTCGCCGTGTCCGCCCGGGAAGCCGAGGAATGCCGGGACGCCGATCCGCGCGCAGGTCTCGGCGAGCACATCGCGCCAGGTCGGCGCCTGCTCGCCGCGCGGCGGATCGCAGTCGCTGAAGTCGCCGAAGACGATCGCGAGCACGCTCTTCAGGAGCCCCGCGAGCTGGAGCTGCACGAGCATGCGGTCCAGGCGGTAGGGCTTCTCGCCGACGTCCTCCAGGAAGAGCACGCAGCCCTTCGGGCTCGAGAGATAGCTCGTGCCCACGAGCGCGGAGACGAGCGAGAGGTTCCCCCCGATCATGGGTGCGGGGCCGAGCGTGCTCGCGCGCGGCGCGCGCAGCACTTGGAGCGCGATCGCCGTGCCGCTGCGCGCGGAGCCGGGCAAGGCGTCCTCGCGGCCCTCCATCAGCGCGAAGAACGCCTCGCGATCCGCGGCGGGGAGCGAGGCGAGCTGCGTCACCACGGGGCCGTGAATCGACGCGAGCGCGCGCGCGCGGAAGGCGAGGTGCAGCGCGGTGATGTCCGAGAAGCCCGCGACCGGGATCGGATCGCGCTGGAAGCGCGTGAGCGAGAGCGCCGGCAGGAGGCGCATCGCGCCGTAGCCGCCGCGCGCGGCGATCAGCGCGCGCAGGCTCGTGTCATCGAAGAGCTTCTGCGTCTCGGCGATCCGCCGCGCGTCATCGCCCGCGAAGAAGCCGTCGCGCGCGAGCACGTTCGCGGCCTCGACGACGCGATAGCGCGCCCGGAGCAAGGCGAGCCCGGCGCCGTAGCGCTCGGGCTCGACGGGCCCCGACGGCGCGAAGACCCCGATCTTGTCACCGGGGCGGAGCGCGCCGAAGGGGAGGGTGCTCATCGGCAGCGGCTCACATCCCAGCGATGATGTCGTCGGCGAACTCGCTGCACTTGCGGAGCTTGGCGCCCTCCATCAGGCGGTGGAAGTCGTAGGTCACCGTCTTCGCGGCGATCGCGTGCTCCATGCCGCGCAGGATCGCGTTGGCGGCCTCGTCCCAGCCCAGGTGCTCGAGCATCATCACGCCCGAGAGGATCACCGAGCCCGGGTTCACCTTGTCCTGGTCGGCGTACTTCGGCGCCGTGCCGTGCGTCGCCTCGAAGATCGCGTGGCCGGTCTTGTAGTTGATGTTGCCGCCGGGCGCGATGCCGATGCCGCCCACCTGCGCCGCGAGCGCGTCGCTCAAGTAGTCGCCGTTCAGGTTCATCGTCGCGATGACATCGAAGTCCTTCGGACGGGTCAGCACCTGCTGCAGCGTGATGTCGGCGATCGAGTCGCGCACCATCAGCTTCTTCTTCCACTGGCCGGCGCCGTGCGTGGGCCAGAGCTTCATCGCGTCGGCGACCTCGCGGCGCACCGCAGCGCGGCGCGTCTCGTCCATGAACTCGTAGCCCGGCTCGATCGCGCGCGCGTTCTCCTCCTCGCTGATCGAGGCGTTGGCCTCGCGGTTCCCGAAGATCCAGGACTCGCGCTCGGTGACGACCTGCGAGCGGAACTCCTTCGTCGCGAGCGCGTAGCCCCAGTCGCGGAAGCCGCCCTCGGTGAACTTCATGATGTTGCCCTTGTGCACGATCGTGAGGCTCTTCCGGCTCTTCCGCAGCGCGTACTCGATCGCGGCGCGCACGAGGCGCTCGGTGCCTTCGCGCGAGATCGGCTTGATGCCGATCGCCGTGCTCTCGGGGAAGCGCACCTTCTTGACCCCCATCTGGTCCTTCAGGAAGGCCAGGACCTTCTGCACCTCGGGCGTCCCGGCGGCCCACTCGATGCCGGCGTAGATGTCCTCCGTGTTCTCACGGAAGATCACCATGTCTACGTCTTCGGGCTTCCGCACCGGCGAAGGCACGCCCTGGAACCAGCGCACCGGGCGCAGGCACACATAGAGATCGAGCTGCTGGCGCAGCGCCACGTTCAGCGAGCGGATGCCGCCGCCGACGGGCGTCGTGAGCGGGCCCTTGATGCCGACCAGGTACTCCTGGAACGCGGCGAGCGTCTCGTCGGGCAGCCAGCTCCCCGTCTTCGAGAACGCCTTCTCCCCCGCCAGGACCTCCTTCCACACGATCTTGCGGTCGCCGCGATAGGCCTTCGCGACCGCGGCATCGAACACGCGCACACTCGCGCGCCAGATGTCGCGACCCGTGCCGTCGCCTTCGATGAAGGGCAGGATCGGGTTCGACGGAACCTTCAGCACCCCGTCCTGGATGGAGATCTTCTGACCCGTGGCGGACATCGCGGAACCTCGCGCAGCTCGCCGCGCCAGGGGCGCGGCCGTTGGAAGAAGGCGGAAAGTCTAGCGAGCCGAGGCGGCGCGGCCAGAGCGGAGTTCCGCCGCACCCCGGCGCGTGGACGCCCTTGCATCCCAAGCCCGCGGGGACCTGGCCGCCTCGCCCTCTTCCACTTCTGCCGCGCGCGCGACGCCGGCCCCGGAACGGGCTCGGGCCGCTCCGGAGCGGCGACGCGCTCCGCTCACACCCGCCGCAGCGTGCACACCGTGTCGTACCAGGCCTGCATGCCCGTCACCGGCGTCGGTTGGATCGGCAAGATCGCGTTGATGTTGAAGCCGGCGCCGGAGCCGCCGCGCGCCGCGTCCCACCAGATCCCGCGCTCGAGATCCGGGTCATCGGCGCCCTCGCCGAGACCGGCGTGCTCCTCGCGCGAGGCATTCCGCGCGGTCGCGATGCGACCGCCGAAGGCGTTGCCGAGGCTGTTGCTGAGCGCCACGACGCGCGGGTGGATGCCTTCGGTGACGAAGGCGCGTACGACCGCCTTGCCGAGCTCGGCACCCGTCGGCTGGTAGGTCTGGCCGAGAGGGCGGAAGGTCGTGAGCTCGACGGCATCGCCGGTGCGGATGCCGCGCGGCTCGGCGGCGCTCGGATGGATCCAGAGCGGGTTCGAGTGCACGATCTCGGTCAAGTACTTCTGCGGCGCCGTGCGGCCCTGCGTATGCACGTTCCACTTGAAGGTGACCAAGTGGAGTCGCTCGTCGGTCATCGCCTCATGCGCGGGGATCGCGACGTAGCGCGGGAAGCCGTCGTCCGGTACGCCGACCTTCGCGGCCGCGGTCTTCACGATGGCGGAGAAGACCTCGAAGCGCCGCGAGGGCGTCTTGAAGCCCGCGCGCGCGACGCCTCCCACGACGAGGCCGATCGCCTCCTCGACGCCCTTCGCGTTCTTCTTGCGGACGATCCCCGTCGCGGGATCGGTGGTGGAACCTTCGAGCTCGTCGGGCTTCAGCGCGCGCTCGAAGGTCGCGTAGGCCTTCGGCTTCTCGCTCTCGACCCAGGCCCCCTCGGCCTTCAGGCGATCGAAGCCGCTGGCATAGCTGCCCTGCGGCACCTTCGCGCACTGCGCGCGCACGAAGGCCTCGTGATCGGCGAAGTCGAAGTACGGCGCCACCTCGGGCCCCAAGCGCTTGCCGACCTGGATCAGCACGTCGGCGAAGCTGCGCGCTTCTCCCGGCGGCGGCGTCATCGGCTGACGCAGCAGCACGTAGGGCTGGAGCTCGTAGCTGTTGCGCCCGTCGAGGCCCCAACGCTCGGTGTAGGTCGCGTCCGGAAGCAGCAGATCCGCGTAGTGCGCGGTCTCGGAGTAGACGACCTCCGAGCACGCGTGGAACGGGATCAGCTCCTCGTCCTTCAGCACGTCCACCGTGCGCGAGCGCCCCTCGGGCCAGGTCAGCGGCGAGGCCAGCGTGTAGCTGAGATACACCTCGAGCTTCGCGCGGCGCTCTTGCAGATACGCGTAGACGATCTGCCCGACGCGCATCTTCTGCCAGTGATTGGCGAGCGGATACTCCGGCGGGTCCTCGAGATCGGTCCTTAGCTTCGGCGCCGGCGGCACGGGCTCCGGCGGCGGGAACTTGGTGGCGCTCACCTCGCCTGAGATCCAGCAGTAACCGCCCTCCTGTCCGAGCGAGCCGACCAGCGCGTTCAGCATCACGACCGCGCGATCGTTGCCGAAGCCGTTGTAGTGCGCCTGGCTCCCGCGATTGGTGAACGCGGCGCAGCGCGGCTTGCATCCCGCGAACTCGCGCGCCAAGCGTTCGAGGGTCGTCGCCTCGAGGCCGCTCTTCTCCGCGGCCCACTCCGGCGTGTACGGCGCGTAGAACTCGCGCAGCTCCTCGATCGACACATTGCACCAGCGCTCGAGGAACGCCGCGTCGTGCAGGTTCTCGCGCAGGATCACGTGCCCGATCGCGAGTGCTATCGCGCCTTCGCTGCCCGGCAGCGGCGCGTGCCACTCGTCGCTGCGCCCCGCGGTGTTCGAGAGCCGGACATCGAAGGTGACCAGCTTCGCGCCGTTGTCGAAGCGTCCGCGCACGACCCGGCGCAGGAAGTGGATCGCGCCCTGATGCGCCTCGTAGAAGTTGGCGCCGAAGTTGAGCAGGTACTTCGTCCTCTCCGCATCGACGGTCTCCCAGTCCTGATCGCCGATCGTCGCGTAGTTCGCCGCGCGCTTATTCAGCGAGCAGAGAGCGCGGTGGTTCAGGAGCACCGGCGAGCCGATCGCGTTCAGGAAACGCGTGATCACGTCGTTGATGCGCGAGCGCCCGACATGGACCGCGACCCGCTCGGGATGGCCAGCCGCGCGCGCGGCGCCGATCTTCTGCGCGAGCTCCTCCAGCGCGTCCTCCCAGGTGATGCGCTTCCAGAGCCCTTCGCCGCGCTTGCCGACGCGTCGCAGCGGATAGATCAGGCGGTCGGCGTAGCTCGCGATCGTGGGACTCGACTGCCCCTTCGCGCAGAGGGTGCCGGCCGTGTTCGGATCGAGCGGATTACCCGCGACCTTGCGCAGCTCGCCATCGACGACGTAGCCCACGATCCCGCAGACCGTGGAGCAGTTGAGGCAGACGCCGCTCGTGCGCTGCGCCGTCTGGTAGTCGATGCGCGCGCGCTTCTTCTTCGCGCGCGGAGCGGAGGGCACGTTCGTGCTCTCGCCGGGCGTGAGCTGGATGCAGGCGCCGACCGGCAAGGACGCCAGCGCGCCGATCCCGACGCGCAGGAACTCGCGGCGCTTCACCTCTGCACCTCCGCGCCGCCTTGGCCCTGCTCCGGCGCGCGCGCCGACCAGGTCTCGATCTCGTAGCTCTCGGGCGCATGGTTGCGGCCCTCGGGGACCTTCGCCTCCAGCGCTCGCGCGTCGCCGCGATAGAGCACCTGCGGCGAGGCCCCCTTCTCGGGCTTCAGCGCGACCAGCTCGTCGCGATGACGCGCGAGGAAGCGCGAGATCTTGCTCTCCGGATCCGCCGCGTCGCCGAAGACGATCGTCTCGCCCGGACAGGTCTCGACGCAGGCCGGCTCGAGGCCGGCCTCGAGCCGATGTGAGCAGAAGTCGCACTTGTCGGCGACCTGATGCCCGGGGTCCACGTAGAGCGCGCCGTAGGGGCAGGCGCTCACGCAGGCACCGGTCGCGTCGCAGCTCCCCTGGTCGATGCGCACGATCCCGTCCTCGCCCCGCTGGATCGAGCCGGTCGGGCAGGCCTTCATGCACGGCGCGTCCGCGCACTGCATGCACACCACGGGCAGGAACGAGCGGTGCACCTTCGGGAAGCGCCCGGTGTCCTGGTAGTAGACCTTGGTCCGGTAGTGGCCGAGCGGGACCTCGTTCTCGACCTTGCAAGCCACCGAGCAGGCGTGGCAGCCGGTGCAGCGTTCGAGGTCGAACGCCATCGCGTAGCGCGGGCTCGTCATCGGGGGCAGACTCCTTCCTCGTGCGCGCGGGCGCGCGGAGCGGAGGGCGTTCCTACGAGACCGCCCGCCGCCGGTCTCCTCCCGAGGCCGAACTCAGCAGGATTCGCGGCTTTGCGATCCTGGACCTCGCCAGATCCATCGACGATCCGGATCAGATGAACTCTCCCGCCCCCACGCGCTCCGCGATGCGCGCGCTGCTGCTCGAGTCGCTCGGCCCCATCGAATCGGGCCGCGCCGTGCTCCGCCTCGCGGAGCTCCCCGTGCCCCGCCCCGCGCCGGGAGAAGTGCTCGTGCAGGTCTCGGTGTGCGGAGTCTGCCGCACCGATCTCGACGAGATCGAAGGGCGCACGCCGCCGCCTCGGCTGCCGGTCATCCCGGGACATCAAGTCGTCGGCACCGTGGTCGAGCGCGGCGAGGGAGCCGGGCTCCACCCGCTCGGCTCTCGGGTCGGCGTGGGCTGGATCCACTCCTCCAGCGGCGACGAGGGCGAGAATCTCTCGCCGCTCTTCCGCGCGACGGGCCGCGATGTCGATGGCGGCTACGCGGAGTACCTGCGGGTGCCCGAGCGCTACGCGTTCCCGATCCCGCCGATCTTTCGCGACATCGAAGCGGCCCCGCTCCTCTGCGCCGGGGCGATCGGCTATCGCTCGCTGCGCCTCGCCGGGCTGCGCGACGGCGAGCCGCTCGGGCTGATGGGCTTCGGCGCCTCCGCGCACCTCGTCCTGCAGCTCGCGCGCCACGTCTACCCGCGCTCGCCGATCTTCGTCTTCGCCCGCGAGCAGAGCGCGCGCGAGACCGCCCGCGAGCTCGGTGCGCTCTGGACCGGCTCGATCGACGATCCGCCGCCGGAGAGAGCGCGCGCGATCATCGACACGACACCGGCTTGGCGTCCCGTCGTCCGCGCGCTCGCGGCCCTCCGCCCCGGCGGTCGGCTGGTCATCAATGCGATCGCGAAGGAGCCCGGGGATCAGGCGGCGCTCCTCGACCTTTCTTACGCAGAGCACCTCTGGCTGGAGCGCGAGGTGAAGAGCGTCGCGAACATCACGGCGCGCGACATCGCGGAGTTCCTCCCGCTCGCGGCGGCGATCCCGCTGCGACCGCGGGTCACCTGCTATCCGCTCGAAGCCGCGAACGACGTGCTGCGCGAGCTCCGAGAGGGCGGCGGTCCGGCTGGAGCCAAGGTCCTCTGCGTGGGAGGAGCGACGCGCTGAACGCCAGGAGCGGGGGCGGCGAGGCGCGCTTACTCCGGTCACCGCCCTACCTGCTTGCGCTGGCTGCGTGCTAGCGTTCCGCTGCCCCATGAGCGCCGTTTCCTCGAAGGTAGAGGTGAGACCCATGAGATCGCAGATCGTCCTGCTCGCCGCCGCGCTGAGTCTCGGCACCGCTCGCGCGCAGGAAGTCGTCGTCGCGGAAGACGACGCACCGAAGATGGAGAAGATGAGCGTGCGCTTCGCCGCGCCGCAGCGCCTGAAGGCGGGCGGCAAGTACGTGCGCACCGAGGAGCCCGGCTGGGCCGCCCCGTGCTGGCACGATGTGAATCGCGACGGCAAGAAGGACCTCGCGGTCGGACAGTTCGCCGACGGCAAGATCCAGATCTGCCTCGCCGAGAAGGACGGCTCGCTCGGCGCGGGTACGTGGCTCGAGGCCGACGGCGACGTCGCCGAGGTTCCCGGCGTCTGGTGATGCACGAGCTCTACGCCACAGTTCGTGGACGTGAACGGCGATGGCCAGCTCGACATCCTCTCCGGCTCCTACTCGCGCCAGGATCGCGCGATGGCCGGCTTGTTCCAGATCCTCTACGGCAAGGCCGACGGAGGCTTCGCGAAGCCCGTCGTGCTGAACGGCACCGATGAGAAGCCGCTCCTCCTGCCCGGCGACTCCGAGGACACCATGACCGACCGCATCTGCACGCGGCCGACGGCGGTCGACCTCGATGGCGACGACAAGCTCGACATCGTCTCGGGCAACTTCAGCGGGACCTTCTTCGTCTTCGCCGGGGAAGGCAAGGGCCGCT
Organism: Planctomycetota bacterium; assembly: GCA_016719295.1. Taxonomy (GTDB): domain Bacteria; phylum Planctomycetota; class UBA1135; order UBA1135; family JADKAF01; genus JADKAF01. The sequence continues at coordinate 6,509,829 of JADKAF010000001.1, read as the reverse complement.
TCGCTCCGCTGGCGACCCAGCTACGCGCCGGTGAGAAGCCGCTGCGCGTCGAGATGCACAGCGATCCCTTCTTCGTCGACTGGGACAAGGACGGCGACCTCGACCTCCTGAGCGGCTCCGCGCAAGGAGGCGTCTACTACGCCGAGAACACGGGCACGAAGACGAAGCCGGAGTTCCAGGCCTTCGTGGAGATGGTGGCCCCCGCGGGGCACCACAGCGAGGCAGCGGTCACGAGCGACGACGAGCACTTCACGGCTCCGGGCGGATCGACGCGCGTGTGGGCCGACGACGTCGATGGCGACGGCGATCTCGATCTCCTGATCGGCGATCAGGTGGAGCTCATCCACCCCGCCGAAGGCGTCGATCTCGCGACGGCGAAGCAGCGCTTCACCGAGTGGCAGGCGCAGCTCGCGAAGCTGATGGAGGCCTCGCCCTGGAACGCAGGCCAAGAGCCCGACGCCGCGGCCACGGAAGCCTGGCAAAAGAGCTACCAGGAGCTCGATGAGGCGCTGGAGAAGTTCGCCAAGCGTCAGCACACGGGCTACGTGTGGCTGCTGAAGCAGGAGAAGCTCTCGGGGAATCCGCGCTAGCGCAGCACCTCGACGCGTTTCGCTCTCCGCGGCGGATCGGTGCAGGCGATGCATCGACCCGCCGCGTTCCGTTCCGGGAGCTCGCGGGTTCTCCGTCATCGCTTCGCTACCAGCCATGCCGAGACCCTGGCTGACGCGCACCTTTCCGAACGCGCTCCCCTTCGAGGAGATGCCGGCCACCGGGGATCGACGGCGCGCCTTTCCCGCTCGCGCCGAAGCGCTCCTCGCCTCGGTTCCAGCCAAGTTGCGCACGCGCGCGGCGAGCAACGCCTGGTCGATGCAGCGGGAGGTGGGACACCTCCTCGATCGGGAAGCTCTCGGGCTCCTGCGACGGCGCGAGCTGCGCGCCGGAGCCGCGGAGCTCTCGCCGGCCGACCTAGCGAATCGAAGGAGCAACGAGGCCGCTCACGACGAAGTCGCGTTCGATGCTTGATGCTCGTCAAGTCCCCACCCGGGGTATTCGGCGCCCACCGAATGAGGATGGGCTCCCCCCACTGCGCTCCCTAGTGTCTCCGGCTCCTTCGCCCTCGGGAGCATGCCGACCTCGTGAGCGCCTGCTGCGGTTCCGCCCTCACTCCTGCCTCGCTCGACCTCGCGCTGCTCTGTGGAGCAGGCGCGTTGCTGAGCGTTGGGCACTGCCTCGGCATGTGCGGGCCGCTGATCGGCGCGTTCGGCTGCGCGCAGCGGAGCGGCGGCAGCAGCCGCGGCTCTCTCGCGCTCTCTCTCGGCCTCTATCACTCCGGGCGCCTCACCTCCTACGCGGCGCTCGGCGCGCTCTTCGGTCTCCTCGGCGCGGCCGGCGGCCTCGCCGGTGAGCACGCCGCTTTCGGCCAAGCCCTACTCGCGATCGGCGCGAGCGCGCTGATGATCTTCCTCGCCCTCGGGCTGCTGGGGCTCTGGCCCCATCGGCCGGCGGGCTGGACCGGACGCCTCGCCTCCCGCGTGATGAGCGCCGTGCGCGCGCTCTTCGCGACGCGCCGTGCTTTCGGGCGCTTCGCCCTCGGCGCGGCGCAAGGGCTGCTGCCTTGCGGCCCGATCTATGCCGTGGCCCTCGCGGCCCTCGGCGCCGGCAGCGTCTCCGGAGGCGCGCTCGCGCTGCTCGCGTACGGCGTCGGCACGCTGCCCGTGCTCTTCGCCGTCGGCCTCGGCTTGCCGCAGCTCGGCGTGAGCACGCGCCTTCGCCTGCATCGCCTCGGCGCCGCCCTGGTCCTGCTCGTCGCGGTGCAGATGGGCCTCCGCGGGCTCGCGGTGCTCGAGCTCGTGCCGCACGCGCATGTCGGGGAGGTGGTGCTGTGGTGACGCCGCCCCCGGCCTTGCTCGACGCAGCACCGACGCGCGAAGCACATGCATCGCGCGCGGTCCACGATCCCAAGACGCCCTGCAAGCACTGCGGGCTGCCGCTCGGCATCGGCTGGAAGAGCGAGTTCGGAGCGTTCTGCTGCAACGGCTGCCGCGCCGTGAGCGAGCTGCTCGCGTCGAACGGCCTCGAGCGCTACTACCAGCTGAAGCAGGGCCCGACCGCACCGCCGCCGCGACTGCGCCCCGACGGGTTCGCGTGGCTCGAGCAAGTGCTCGCGCGCTCCGAGAGCGCGTCCCTCGACGGCGGCAACGACACCGCGCGCCGCATCCAGCTCGACGTGCAAGGCGTCCACTGCGCGGCGTGCATCTGGCTCCTGGAGCAGCTCTACCGCCGCCATGATGGCGCGCTCGACCTCCGCATCAACCCGATGCAAGGCAAGGCCGAGCTGATCTGGGTGCCGTCGCGCTTCGATCTCGCCGACTACCTGCGCGAAGCCGAGAGCTTCGGCTATCGCTTCGGCCCCGATCGCAAGGAAGCCCCGCGCCAATCGCGCGCGCTCGTGCTGCGCCTCTACGTCTGCCTCGCCGCGGCGATGAACGCGCAGGTCTTCTCGATCTGCGGCTACGTCGGTCTCGGTCCGCAGGACGGCGCGCTCTTCGCACTCTTCGGGTGGCTCAAGCTCGCGCTCGGAACGCTGGCGCTGCTCGTCGGCGGCACCTACTTCGTACGCCGCGCGATCTTGGGTCTGCGCTCCGGCGTCGTCCACCTCGACCTGCCGATCGCGCTCGGACTTCTACTCGCGTACGCGGGTTCCTTGCTCGCTCACGTCCTGCACGGCAGCGAGGCCGGGTACTTCGATACCGTCGCCACTTTCATCGCGTTGATGCTCCTCGGGCGCTGGATGCAGGAGCGCGTGCTGGAGCGCAACCGCCGCTCGTTGCTCGATGCCGAAGAGCTCGATGGCCTCGCGACGCGCCGCCGCGTCGAGGGACGCGTCGAGCCGGTCTCCGTCTCGGCGCTGCGCGCCGGCGACGAGCTCTGGATCCTCCCCGGCGAGCTCGTGCCCGTCGCGGGAGTGACCCTCGACGAGCACGCGCGGATCGCGATCGACTGGATCACCGGCGAATCGCAGCAACGCGGCGTCACGCGCGGCGAAGCGCTCCCCGCCGGAGCGTTCAACGCCGGCCGCTCGGCGCTGCGCATGGCCGCCGCGGAGGACTTCTCCGCCTCGCGCCTGCGCGGTCTGCTGAGTGCCTCCGCCCTCGATCCCTCGCGCGGCGACCGCCGTTGGAACTTCGTCGCGCGCGCCTACGTGATCGGCGTGCTGCTGCTCTCGAGCGGCGGCTTCCTCGGCTGGTGGCTCGGCAGCGGCTTCGACGCGGCGCTGAAGGTCGCGGTGTCGATCCTGGTGATCACCTGCCCCTGCGCGCTGGGCCTCGCGGTGCCGCTCGCGCAGGAGCTCGTGCAGAGCTCGCTGCGCCGACGCGGCATCTTCGTGCGGAACGCGAGCTTCTTCGGCCGCGCGCTGCGCGTGCGGCGCGTGATCTTCGACAAGACCGGGACGCTCACCTCGGGCGCGCTCGAGCTCGACGCGGATTCCGCCGCGCAGCTCGCGGCCCTCGCGCCGCGCGAGCGCGCCGCGCTGCACGAGCTCGTCGCGCGGAGCCTGCACCCCGTCTCGCGCGCGCTCGCCGCCGCGCTCGAGCTCGAAGCTGGGGCCATCCTCGACGCTTCCGTGCACGTGGAGGAGCTCCCCGCGCGCGGCGTCGAGGGGACGATCGGCGGCCGGCTCTATCGCCTCGGACGCGCGAGCTTCGCCCTGGGTAGGCCGTCGAGCGCGAGCGCCACGCCGCGCGGAACCGTGTTCGCCGTCGAGGGCACCGAGCTCGCGCGCTTCCAGTTCCGCGAGCAGCTCGAAGGCGACGCGCGCGCCGAGCTCGAAGAGCTGCAGAGCGCGGGCCTCGAGGTGCGAATGCTCTCCGGCGACGGGGCCTCTCGCGTCGCCGAAGCCTGCGCCCGACTCGGCCTCGACGCATCGCTCGCGGAAGGCGAGCTCAGCCCCGAGCAGAAGGCCGAGCGCATCCGCAGCCTCGATCGCGAGGACACGCTGATGGTCGGCGACGGCCTGAACGACGCGCCGGCCTTCGACGCGGCGTGGTGCTCGGCGACGCCGGCCATCGATCGCCCCCAGCTCCCGGGGCGAGCGGACTTCTACTTCTTGGGCGGCGGCATCGCCGCGGTGCGCCGCGCGCTCATCGCCGCGCGCGAGCTCGACCGCACGACGCGCCGAGCTCTCCGCTTCGCGCTGCTCTACAACGCGAGCGCCGTCCTCGGCTGCTTGCTCGGCTGGATCGGCCCGCTCGGCGCGGCCGTGCTGATGCCGGTCTCGTCGCTCGCCCTCGTCCTCTGGACCACGCTGCGCGTCGCGCGGAGGTGCCACGCATGGATGTCCTGATCCTCCTCATCTTCGTGAGCTTCCTCTTCGTGATCGGCGGCGTGCTGCTGCTGGTCTTCGGGCTTGCGCAAGGCGACTTCGAACACGCCGAGCGGCTGTCCTTGCTCCCGCTCGCCGACGACACGACGTCGCCGACCGAACGAACTCCTTCCCCGTCATCCCAAGGGTCCTCTCGCTCATGAGCACCTCGACCGTCGAGACGCGACGCATCGCCTACGACGACTCCATCGTCCGGGCCTTCTTGCGCGTCACCATGCTGTGGGGCGTGGTCGGGCTCGGGCTGGGCGTCCTCGTCGCCTCCCAGCTCTCGCACCACCAGGCAAACACCGGCCTGCCGTTCCTCTCGTTCGGCCGGCTCCGCCCGTTGCATACGAATGGCGCGATCTTCGCCTTCGTCGGCAACATGATGTTCGCCGGCATCTACTACTCGCTGCAGCGGCTGCTGAAGGCACGGCTCTTCTCCGACGTCTTGAGCCGCATCCACTTCTGGGGCTGGCAGCTCATCATCGTCTCCGCCGCCCTCACGCTGCCCTTCGGGCTCACGCAGGGCAAGGAGTACGCGGAGCTCATCTGGCCGATCGACGTCCTCGTGGCGCTGATCTGGGTCGTCTTCGCGGTGAACTTCTTCGGCACCATCGCGAAGAGGAACGAGAAGAACCTCTACGTCGCGATCTGGTTCTACATCGCGACGGTGCTCACGATCCCGGTCCTCTACATCGTGAACAACCTGTGCATCCCGACCTCGTGGGTGCACTCCTATCCCGTGTTCGGCGGCGTCCAGGACGCGCTCGTGCAGTGGTGGTACGGCCACAACGCCGTGGCCTTCTTCCTCACGACGCCGATCCTCGGGATCATGTACTACTTCCTGCCGAAGGCGGTGGGCCGACCGGTCTACTCCTATCGCCTCTCGGTGGTGCACTTCTGGTCGCTGGTCTTCCTCTACATCTGGGCCGGCCCGCACCACCTGCTGAACTCGGCGCTGCCCGAGTGGGCGCAGACGCTCGGCATGGTCTTCTCGCTCATGCTCTGGGCGCCGTCCTGGGGCGGCATGCTCAATGGCTTGCTCACGCTGCGCGGCGCCTGGGACAAGCTGCGCACCGACCCGGTGATCAAGTTCTACATCGTCGGCATCACCTTCTACGGCATGTCGACCTTCGAGGGCCCGCTGCTCTCGATCAAGAGCGTCAACGGACTCGCGCACTACAGCGACTGGATCATCGCCCACGTGCACGGCGGCACCCTCGGGTGGAACACCGGCATGGCGGTCGGGATGCTCTACTGGCTCGTCCCGAAGATGTGGGGCACCGCGCTCTGGTCGGTGCGCCTCGCGAACTTCCACTTCTGGACCTCGACCTTCGGCATCCTGCTCTACGTCGTGGCCATGTGGATCAACGGGGTGAATCAAGGCCTCTTCTGGCGTGAGCTGAACGCCGATGGCTACCTCGCCAATCCCGACTTCGTCGAGATCCTGGTCAGCGGTCGCTTCCTCTACGCGATGCGCCTGGTCGGCGGCACGATCTTCTTCATCGGCTACATCCTGATGCTGGTGAACCTGATCGCCACGATGCGCGCCGGCAAGGCCGTCGATTCCTCGGTCGACGTCGTGGTCTCGAAGCCGCTGGTCACCGAGCCGAAGCGCTCCCTCGTCTTCAGCACGCCGGTGATGATGAGCCTCGTTGCGACGCTGGTCGCGATCGGCTTCGGCACGGGTGACGCGGTGACGACCCCGCTCTGGCTCGGCGTGGCGGGCATGGTGACGATCGCGTGGATCCTGGTCGGCCGTGGCGGCGGGGCCGCGATGCACGGTTGGCACTCGATCCTAGAGGGCAAGAGCTTCCTCTTCTCCGGGCTCACCCTCCTCGCGATCCTGATCGGTGGCATCGTGCAGATCGTGCCCAGCGTGCTCACGCGCAACGACTATCCGAAGTTCGCGCTGAACGACAAGGGCGAGCCCACGACCGATCCCAACATCTACATCCAGCCGGTGCGGACGCCGCTGGAGCAGGAAGGCCGCGACATCTACGTCGGCGAGGGTTGCTACAACTGCCACTCGCAGATGGTGCGTCCGTTCCGCTTCGAGACGCTGCGCTTCGGGCCGTACTCGAAGCTCGAGGAGTTCATCTACGATCATCCGTTCCAGTGGGGCTCGAAGCGCACCGGCCCGGACCTCCACCGCGTCGGCGATCGCTACCAGGCGCCCTGGCACTACGCGCACTTCATCAACCCGCGCGACCTGGCGCCCAACTCCAACATGCCGGCCTATGGCTGGCTGAAGGAGGAGCAGCTCGACCTCGACGCGACGGGCGGCAAGCTCTCCGTGCTGCGCACTCTCGGGGTTCCGTACAGCGATGCCGACATCGCGGGCGCGAAGGACGCGGCGCTGGCGCAAGGCCAGAAGATCGCCGCCGAGCTCGCGACCCAGGGCATGGAGCTCGCGCCCGACAGCAAGCTGATGGCGCTCATCGCCTACATGCTCTACCTCGAGTCGCCCGAGAAGCGCGAGGCGCGCTTGAAGGCCGCGCAGCAGCTCACCACCACGGGAGGTCGCTGAGCCATGTTGAAGAAGTTCCTCGCCAGCGGCGGATGGGAGCTCCTGCCGCTGCTCACGATGCTCCTCTTCCTCACGGTCTTCTTGCTCGCGATGGTGCGCGTGCTGCGCATGCGGGTGAGAGAAGTCGATCACATGGCGGCCCTGCCGCTCGAGGACGAGTCCCCTAACTCCGCGCCGCAAGGCGCTTCGCCCGCCCGCGCGCTCGAGGAGGTGCGCTGCTGATGTCCGATCCACACCAACACCCCGGCGCGGATGTCGCGTTCGAGCACGAATACGACGGGATCCAGGAGTACGACAACCGGCTGCCGAACTGGTGGCTCATCACGCTCTACGGCGCGGTCGTCTTCTCGCTCTTCTATTGGCTCTACTACCACTCGTACTCGATCGGTACGCCGCAGGAGCAGAGCTGGCGGAACGAGATGGCCGCGCAGGCCGCAGCCGAGCTCGCGAAGCTCGGCGACGAGGTCACCGATGAGTCGCTGCTCCTGATGTCGCAGGTCCCGGCCCGTGTGGCCGCGGGCCGCGAGGTCTGGACACAGTGCGTCGCCTGCCATCTCGAGAACGGCTCGGGCAGCATCGGCCCGAACCTCACCGACGATCGCTGGATCCACGGCGGTCGCCCGACGCAGATCTGGAGCACCGTGATGAACGGCGTTCCGGCGAAGGGCATGCAGGCTTGGAAGGAAGTGATCGGCCCCGCACGCGTGCGGGATGTCGTGGCCTACGTCCTCGCCGAGCTGAAGGGCAAGAACCGCCCGGGCAAGGCGCCCGAGGGCGAGCTCGAGACCCCGGCCCCGAAGCAGTGATCCTCGCCGGCGCGGGGAGCGTTCGATCGCTCCTCGCGCCGACGCACACGGAGAGACATGACTACCAGCGGTCCGACCACCGGCAGCCGAGGCCCGTTGCTGCGGCGCCCCGACCTCGACAGCGTCTACAGCATCAATCCCGACGGCTCGCGGAACTTCCTGCAGCCCACCGACGTGCACGGGCGCTGGCAGACGCGGAAGAAGCTCGTCTGGGCGATCCTGATCGCGGTCTACGCCGTGATCCCGTGGATCGAGATCGGCGGCCATCCGGCGGTCCTCTTCGACATCCCCCACCGCTCGGCCTACCTCTTCGGCTTCACGTTCACGCGCGATGACTTCTACCTCGTCTTCTTCTTGCTGACGGGGGTCGGCTTCACGCTCTTCGCGATCACGGCCCTCTTCGGGCGCGTCTGGTGCGGCTACGCCTGCCCCCAGACGGTGTTCCTCGAGGGCATCGCGCGCCGCCTCGAACGCTGGATCGAGGGCAGCCGCGCCGAGCGCGTGCGGCGCAACAAGGGCCCCTGGAACTTCGAGAAGATCTGGCGCAAGGCCGCGAAGTTCGTCTCGTTCGCCGCCCTCGCGCTGCTCGTCGCGCACATCTTCCTCGCCTACTTCATCCCCGCGCGCGAGCTCTGGCACGTCACCACCTCGGCACCATCGGCGCACCCGTTCGCGTTCGGGTTCACCATGGCGCTGGCGGGCATCCTCTTCTTCGACTTCGCCTGGTTCCGCGAGCAGCTCTGCATCGTCATCTGCCCCTACGGCCGCCTGCAGTCGGCGCTCATCGACGACGACACCGTCATCATCGGCTATGACCAGCGCCGCGGCGAGCCGCGCGCGAAGCCCGCGAAGGGCCAGGCTGCCGAGGGCAAGGGCGACTGCATCGACTGCATGAACTGCGTCGCCGCGTGCCCGACCGGCATCGATATCCGGAACGGCCTGCAGCTCGAGTGCGTCGGCTGCATGAACTGCATCGACGCCTGCGACGACGTGATGCGGAAGATCGGCAAGCCGGAGGGCCTGATCCGTTACGACTCGAAGAACGCCTTCGAAGGCAAGCCGAGGCGCTTCGTGCGCCCGCGCCTCTTCTTCTACGCCGCGCTCGGGCTGGTCGGCCTGACCGTGTTCCTCCTCACGGCGTCGGGTCGCAACAGCTTCGAGGCCACCCAGCGCCGCGCGCGCGGCCTCCCTTACGTCCTCACCGAAGGCACGCTGCGGAACGTCCTCATCGTGCACGTCCGCAACAAGACCGACCAGGATCAGCGCTACACGCTGAAGGCCGCGCTGCCGCAAGGCTCCCCCGGCTCCTCCTTCGCCTTCGAGCTCGCCGAGACCGAGATCACGCTCGCCGCGCTCGCCAGCACCGACGTCGCGCTCACCGCGACGCTGCTCCGCGAGGAGTACAAGGGCCGCTTCCCCATCCTCGTCACCGTGACCGGCAAGGACGGCGCCGAGACCGTCGACGTCGAGCTCCAGTTCATCGGCCCCTAACCGCACGCACTCCCCATCCCATGCGCGCTTTCCTCCGTCGCAATCCGTGGATCTGGATCGTCCTGCTCGTCGGGGTCTTCCTCGCCGGCGATGTGCTGTTCGTGATGATCGCGAGCGACGCTTGGCAAGGGGTCGAGGTGTTGGAGTGAGCGCGAGGGATAGAACGGCTTGCCTCGATCCGCTGCCTCCGACGCGAGTCTCGGGCGCACGCGAAGAGCGGCTCTGCGGTCTCCATGAGGAAGCGTTCGTATCACCGTCTCGCGCGAACTGATCCCGTGATCCGCTCGCGTTCGACGCAATCAGCGCCCTTCGAGAGCCTCGAGCGCACGTCGGCGGAGGAATGGAGCGGGGGTCCACGCCAGCGCTTCGATCAGCTCGTGCACGATCTTCGTCCGCGGCGCATATCGCGCGAACGCATCGAGAGCTAGCCATTGCAGATCGACATGCTCGAGCTCGCGGGCGAGAGCCTCTAGTCGAACGAGCGCCGAGTCGCGGCGTGCATCGCCCTCGGCACAACGCCGAAGCGCGACGACCGCGCCTTGGCGAAACTCCACGGGAACATCTCCGTCGCGTGCCAATGCGTCGAGCGCTTTCACGCCAGCGAGCTCGCCGCCCACCGCACGCAATTCGGCGATGAGGAGTCGCGCGCGGTGATCCGATGTTCGCGGACTCCATGAGCGCGTACGATCGAGAAGCTCTCGTTCCTCGGAACCGGACGCCATCTGCGCTCTTGCCGCGAGCGCGCGCAGCTCATGATCGGCGTCGTCGAACAAGGCTCTTCGTAACGAGGCGTTCCCTGGATCCAAGAGCCTGCCGGAGCGATCGAGTGCCGAGAGCATCTCCTCGCGCAAGCGCTTCTCGGCGCGCAGTCGGGGAAGGTAGAGCTCGAGCCCCCGCGAACCACAACGCAGCAGCAATGGGGCGAGATACCCTGCCTCCTCTCCGGCCTTCTCGATCAGCTCGACGAGCCGCTCCGCATCTGCCTCTCGGAGAGGCACGACGCCACTCTCGAGCAGCTCAACGGCTTCGAAAGCCATATTCAAGATGCGCTCATCCTGCGGAGCGTCGAACGAGGAGGCGAGCGATTCGAAGCAGTACCAGCGCTTTCGATCGCCATCCGCTTCCAGCGTCACTTGGCAATTGAAGATGGAGGCGCTCTCGGACGGGTCCGCACCTTCGATCTGGCGCTGCAGCATCTCGCTGGCGATGCGCTTGGTCACAGGATCCAAAGGCAACGCGGCAAGCGCCTTCGTCGCGGCTTTGCGCAGTCCAGGTTCTGGGTCGGCAAGGCCGGCGAGTAGAAGATCGCGAGACGTCGCAGCGATGGAAGATGCCAACGCGCTAGGAATCGCGGGCGCCTTCGAGCTCAGGATCTCGAGCACACCTCGGAGTCCACTGGACTGCTCCCGCGAGAGCTCCAGCCACGGAACGAGACGATCGTCGGGGATCGATGCGACCCATTCCCTCGCCGGGCTGTTCTCCGGCCAGAGCCCCGAGAAGAGTGCCTCTCGAACGAGCTTCTCGAGCTCGAGTACGGAGACGCCACGCTTCGCGGCGGCGCGCATCGCGCACTCACGAAGCGCGGCACTCGGACTAGAGAGCAGCTCCTCGATGGCGCGCCGATCGGGGAGCGGCTCCTCGAGAATCAGATCCACGAGACCCAGCTCGGGACTCGGTACTCGCTGCGCGATCTCGACCCACGCGGAGTGCTCCTTCCAACCCAGTTGTCGCAGGGCCCAGAGGCACTGGGCTGATCCCATGCGCATGAAATCGACACCCATGGCGAGATCAGGAATCGCGCGCCGCGCCGGCTCACCCATGCGACCGAGCACGTAAGCGACGACCTGGTCGAGGTTTGCAGCGCCGGTGATCTCTCGATCTCTCGCGATCGGAATCTCGTAGAACGACAACGTCGCAACGCGGAGCCCTGGGTCTCCCCACGGAGGCCCACCACCGCCCTCGAAGCTCATCGAGTCGACCTGCTCAGCCTCCTTCTGCAGCTCGCGAAGTAACTCGATCAACGCATTCACCGCTGCTTCGGTCGGCTCCGCGATCAGCTCTTGCGCCGCAGCCTGGCGCTCGTGGTCTGCGCTCTTCCGCAGGCGGGCGATGCAGTTCGCGAGGCGCGCCTTGGGGTCAGGCGCGGATCGCACCTTCTCTTCCGCCGGGGTGGATGCCTTCCGTTCGCGTGAGGCCTCGCGGAGATCCGTCGAGATCCAGGGCTCGGGCGCGCCTTCGCGGAGTGTGCGAACGCGCGCGAGTGTTTCGTCGGGCAAGCTCGGGATGTCCTTCAATGCGCGCGCCGCAGCGAGCACCCGGTTGGCAGAGCGCCACTTCTCTCTTTGCGCTGCCTCCAGGATCTGGAGGAGCGTTTCGACTGCTTCTAGAGATTCACCCCCGAAGGAACCGCTGAAGTAGATCCAGACCCAGTCAAGGGAGTCGCTCTGGGTGCGGTAGAGCTCGAGCAGTCGGGCGACCGTGAGGCGCTGCTGCTCGACATCGAGAGGCAGAGCTTGGAGAAAGCGCCCCGCCTGCGCGCGCTGACGAAGGTTCTTCTCTTCGAGGAGCGCGAGCAAGTCCGGGACGAATCCGAGCAATGGATCATGCGCGGCGATCTTCGCCTGCCAGACCCGCGCGCGATCGAAGAGGAGATCCAACACGATGCGGCGAACGGAAGCGTCTCCGCTCGAGCGATAGGTCTCGATCCAGAGCGGAGTCGAGGAAACTCCGATTTCGCCAGCCACTTGCCGAAACAGCTCTGGCCTCTGGGGGGGCGAAGCAAGGAGCTGCTCGAGCACGTAGCCGGCGAACGCGGGATCTTCATTCGGCCGCGCACGCAACCACTCGATGGCGAAGCTCGAGTCTTCCGGCTCGGAAGAATCCAGCAACGCGCGCAACGTCGAGGTGCGCGGCGCCTCGATCTCATGGAGAACCCATGCGGCACGAATGCGCTGTACGCCGCTGAGGATTCGCCCCGTCATCCGCGCGACAGATGGGGGGCCGATCTTGGCCAGCGACCACGCCGCCTGATCGGCAACCGGATACGGACATTCGAAGGCGGCGTCGAGCGAGTGGACGACCGAATCGGGAGCGACCTTCAACAGTCCCAGCACGAGCGCTGCGCGCTGTCGGACGGGAGTCTCCGAGCGGAGCGCCTTGATTTCGCGCAGGGGCTCCGAGGAAAGCGCGATGGATTGCAATGCGGAGGAGAAGCGGAACACGAAGCGCGGTGGCAACTTCGCTTCCAGCGGATGCTGCCGCTTACCCCCTCTGCCTACGCCTTCGTAATTGACATCGGGCCCGGGGTCGGCACCCAGAAGCACCGGATAGCGCTCATCGTCGTCGCGCAGGATCTCCGTCAAGATCGACGCGGAGCGTTCCCCTTGCTCGATCAGCTCCTGCGCTGCGCGTCGGATCGCATCGACATCGTTCGAGACGAAGTCCGCGAGGATTGCGGACTCCGAACGCGGAAGCCTCTCTTGAGCGAAGCCTGGCGCGGCCAAGACGCAGAGGATGATGGAGATGTTCATCACGGGCGGCAGAGATCGTGGTAGGCGCTTGGGAAGGCGCCAGAATGCCGAGCCTCCCTCGCATTGGGAATGCCCAGGCGAGCGATCGAACCGCCTCGGATCTCGCACCGCGACGCCTCTTGGAGGCTCGAGCGCGCTCAGAGGTGCTCCACCTCCACCCCCGAAAACTGCCTCTGCAGATACGCCGCAAGCTGCTCCCGATGACACTCCGAGAAGCACTTCTCCGCGCAGAGCAGCGCGATCGGCTCGGCGACCTCGAGCAGCGGCTTCACCAGCTTCTTGCCGCGCCGCCCTAGGAAGCGCGCATAGCGCTCCCGCCAGTCGTCGTGCTCGCGGAACTCATTCGCGAGCTCAGGTAGCGCGAGATAGGCGATCCCCGCGCGACCGAGCAGGCCCTCGATGCCGCTCTGCGGGCTCTTCTGCCGCGAGAAGACGCCCAGATACGAGCGCTGCGGAGCCGAGCGGATATCGACGACGGTGCGGATGCCGGCGCTCTGGAGGAGGGCGAGGAGCTCCTCGGGTTTCCGGCCGCCGTAGCCGAGGGTGAAGCACTTCATGGGCGCGTCTCCGGTTTCGCCGCCGAAAGTGGCGGCCAATACCCGAGCCGACGCCCCCGCGGCGTCGCGGTCACGCCGCGCGCCGGATTCCGTCCCTCTCCCTACTGCACAGGAAAGGTGCCAGGCGCCTTTCCTATGCCGCGGGGGTGCTGGCTAGCCGTCTTGCGGCAGCTCGCGAATGTAGACGTTCTTGAACCACGCGAACGCATCGCCCTCGATACCGCCCGGCGCGTGGCGCTGGAGACCGAGGAAGCCCGTGGCCGCGCGCTTCGCGAAAGGCGGCTCGCCCTTCACCGCGTGCGTGTCGACGTCGTGGAGCAGCTCGCCGTTCAAGCGGACGCTCAAGCGCGAGCCGCGGTAGACGATCTCGTAGGTATTCCAGCGCCCGAGGGGATAGAAGGCCGTCTTCACGCCGGGCGGCAACGAACCGTAGAGGCCGCCGGTGAACTGGTAGGGCGCGAGCTTCGAGTTGGTCGTCGTCTCCCAGTTGTAGTCGTCGAGGATCTGGATCTCGCAGCCGGAGAACGCGGGGTTCGAGCCGTCGCGCGCGGCGCGGAGGAAGAGCCCCGAGTTCGCCATCTTGGCGATCTTGAAGTCGAAGCGCAGCGCGAAGTCGCGGTAGTCCTTCTTGGTAGCGATATGGTGCGAGCCACCTTCGACGAGCAGCGCGAGCAGGCCGTCGCGGAAGGCGTAGCCCTTGCCATCGCCGTCCGGCTGCCACTGCGAGAGCTGCGGGTCGAGCAGATTGGTCCAACCTTGCGCCTGGGCGGCATCGTTCGGCTGCAGCGCGTTCTGCTCGTCGAGCGTGAACTGCGCGCGATCGAAGACCGGGAGTTCCCGCAGCGTGACCTTCTTGAAGCGCGCGGTCTGCGTCGCGGGCACGTTCTCGCCGCCGTGCACCTGGAGTCCGATGCGGCCACTCGGCGCGTAGCCCTTGGCGTCCGCCGGCAGCTCGTAGTCGGTGGTCTTCTGACCGTTGATCCAGACCTCGATGCGCGGGGTAGTGCCGTACATGCGCACGCGCACCTGGTTCCACTCGCCTTGCTTGTAGACCTTCTCGCCTTCGGGGCAGTGGTGCAGCCAGCCATCGGCGTAGATGCCGGCGATCTCGCCGCCGGGCCGGTGATCGAGGGTCACCTGCAGGCCCTTACCTCCGCGCGCTCGATCCGCCCCTTCGCCCTTCTCCCAGCTCGGCGGCACCATGCGCAGGAAGACGCCGGAGTCGAAGGGGTAGTCGATCTTCGTCTCGAAGCTGAGATCGAAGGAGTGCCAAAAGCGCTCCGTGTAGATGAGGCCGCCTTCCTTGGCAGGTCCTTGGCGCCCGGTGATCGCGCCCTCTTCGACCGACCAAAGCGCGGGCCCGTCGTAGCGGCCGCCGCTCGTGACCCAGCCGGCGAGGCTCTGGCCATCGAAGAGCGTGAGCGGCTCTTGCGCGGAGAGCATCGTCCCCGAGCCGAGCGTGCCGAGGAGTGCGGTGAGGAGCGGGAGAGGGATGCGTGCGGACATGGTGCTCCGGATCGAGGGAGAGTGCCCCGGCAGTCTAGGCGCGGGGACCGCGGCGGCGCCAGAATGGGGCCCGCGAAGCCGCTCCGGGAATCCCGAACCACTTCTCGAGCCGTCGATGTCCGTTGCTCCCGAGGAACCGCCCATGAACAAGGCTACCGCAGATCCTCCGCGTGATCGTCTCGCGTGGAGGAAGGCGACGGGGCTCGATCGCTACGACGAGCGCTGGGCGGGCGTGCTGCACATGGCCCCCGCGCCTTCTCGATCCCATCAAGCGCTGGAAGGAAGCCTCGAGTCCTATCTCCTCACGGAGTGGTCGCCGCGCGGCCACGGCGAGGTCTTCCACCAGATCAACGTCGCACGACCGGGCCGCTGGCCCGAGGACTTCCGCATCCCCGACCTCGTGCTCTTGCTCGCCAATCGTCGCTCGATCGATCGCGATGAGTACTTCGACGGCGGACCGAACGTCGTGATCGAGATCGAGAGCCCCGGCGACGAGACGCGCGCCAAGCTCGGGTTCTACGCCGAGATCGACGTGCGTGAAGTCTGGATCGTCGAGCGCGATACGCGGCGCGTCGAGGTGCTGCGGCTCGCTGCCAACGCCTACGAAGCCGTCGGCGCAGCGGACGACGGCTGGATCCCGAGCGCCGAGACCGGGCTCGAATTGCGTTGCCGGGAAGAGCTCCTCGAGATCCGACGTTCGGGGGAACCCAGCTCGGCCGTGCGCTTGGGTCCGCGCGGCCGCGCTTGAGCAGCGGGGCCTCCCCTGCGACGCTGCTCTCCCGCCATCCGTCCTTCGTTCGGAGTCGACGATGTTCGCCACCCCGCTCTGCGCCTTCGTGCTCGCGCTCGCCGTTCCTCAGGATCCCGCCGCGAAGCCGCTCGAGCTGACCGGCATCGCTCGCGCCGCGAGAGCGGCAGCGCTCTCCGCGCCGAAGGGCCTCGTGCTCGCGCAGCGCGCGGAGCTCGGCGCGAGCGTGGAAGCGGGCGAGGTCGTGGCCTCTTTCGTCGACACCGCGTTGGCGCTCGAGGCGCGCCGCGCGGAGCTCGACCTCGAGCTCGAGCGCCGCGCGCAGGAGAGCCGCGAGATCGCCTATCGCCGCGAAAGCGAGAACCTGGAGCTCCTGCGACGCAACTTCGACCTCCTGCGCGCGCAAGTCGACTCCGGTCGCGTGACGCAGATCGAAGTGCTGAAGCTCGAAGTCGAGCTGCAGGAGAAGGAGACCGAGATCCTCTCCCTGGAAGGCGCGGTCGGTGAAGCGCGCCTCCGCGTCGCCCGCGCCGAGATCGAGCTCGAGCTCGCGCGCGTCGCCCTCGACGCCACGCTGTTGCGGGCCCCCTTCTCCGGCGTCGTCGCCGCCGTCCATCTCGAGCTCGGCGAGCGCAGCGGGGATGGCCCTGTGGTCGAGCTCCTCGATCCGCAGCGCCTGCGGGTCTACTGCGAAGTTTCGGCCGATCAGGTCGCAGGCATCCAGAAGGCCGGCGTCGCACGCGTTCAGCCCATCTTCGAAGGCGCCCCGCGCGGAGAGCGCAGCTTCGAAGGCCGCGTCGTGCTGGTCGAGCCAGCGCTGCGCGCAACACCTCCGCGCGTCGGCCTCTGGCTCGATCTCGGCGACGGTGTCAGCGGCCTCTGGCCCGGTCAAGCCTGCCGCGTGCTCATCGCACCGCGCTGAAACCGAACGTACGGTGCCAGAGCAAATTTCTCCGGTTAGTAACCGGAGAAAATTGCTCTGGCACCGTACGTTCGGTTTCTATGGATCATCGGAGGCCCATGTCTCGCCCGATCGCACTCGAGCTCGCGCGTCACCTACACATGCTCTCGGCGCTGACGACGCACCTCCTCGAGGCGGATGCGAAGGTCGGTGACACCAGCGCGACCTTCACCCAGGTGCAGGTGCTGAAGTGGCTCGCCGCGGCGCCGCCGCGCCGCGCCATCGACGTCGCGCGCTTCCTCTCCGCCTCCGCTCCGGCCGCGACCCAAGTGCTCGCGCGCTTGAAGGCGAAGGGCCTGCTCGAAGCGCATCCGCACCCCACGGATGCGCGCTCGGGCGAGCTCGAGGTGACCGCCCTCGGCCGGCGCCTCGCGCGCGCCCACGACGAGCGGAAGCTCCGCTTGCTGGAGCGCGTGCTCGCCGACACCTCGACCGAGAATCGGCGCGCGATCCAGGCTGGCCTTGCCGCAGCCGTTGAGCTCTTGCTGCAGGCCGAGACGAAGCAGCTCGACCTCTGCCTGCACTGCGGCGCCCACGAGTCGCCGCACTGCCTGATGCGTCGGCACGGGCATCGCTGCCCCACCGAGCGCAGCGGTACCGCACAGCAGCCCGCAAGCTGAGCACCTGCGATCGGCGCCGATCCCGGCGGAAGGAACTTCCCCCTGCGCGCTTTCGCCGCAGCCCGTCCTCCGCGCCGCTCGCGGCCAGGGCGTATCGTTAAGCAGCTTAAGTTCCCGGGTGCGCCGCACCCGCACCCCGTTCCCGAGCTGCCCGAGACCCATGGACGCCCAGCTAAGAACCCTGGAGAAGACCCTCTCCGAGATCCCCTTCCCGAAGAAGCTCGCCGTCGAGCTCTGCGCCGACTGCAACTTCGCCTGCGCGATGTGCCACCACCCGCAGATGCGCCGGCCGAAGGGCGTCCTGCCCTTCGAGCTCTGGGACAAGCTGGCGCGCGAGGTCGCGGCGATCAACCCCGATACGGAGTGCTGGTTCTCGTTCTGCGGTGAGCCCTTCCTGCAGCCCGCGCTGCTGCTCCGCGCGATCGCGCACGGCAAGGCCCTCGGCCTCCGCTCCGTGAACGTGAACACCAACGGCATGCTGCTGACCCCGGAGCTCGCCGATCCGCTGCTCGACAGTGGCGTCGACCTCGTGGTGTTCGGCCTCGACGGCTTCTCGCGCGAGACCTACGAGCAGGTGCGCATCGGCGGTCAACGCGATGTCGTCTATGCGAACGTCGAGCATCTCCTCGCGCGTCGCATGGCTCGCACCGACGGCCCCGAGATCCACGTGCAGTTCATCGAGATGGACGAGAACGCGCACGAGATGGCGGAGTTCCAGCGCTACTGGCTCGCGCGCGGCGCCGTGGTGAAGGCCCGCAACAAGCTGAGCTGGGGCGGGAAGTTCGCGACGCCGCTGAAGACGCCGCGCGAGGAGCGCATCGCCTGCCCGTGGGCGCTCACGATGATGCACGTCTTCTGGGACGGGCGCGTGCCGCGCTGCCCGGGCGACACCGAAGGCGAAGAAGGCTACGGCAACGCTTGGCACGCCCCGCTCGCGGAGCTCTGGGCGAAGCTCGGCAGCTATCGCGCGCTGCATCTGGAGCGGCGCTTCGAGGAGCTCCCCGAGCGCTGCCAGAGCTGCAGCGATTGGATGACCGGCGCGGCGCAGCGCCTCCGACCCGCGAGCGGGCCGTTCCGCGCAGCGTATCCGACCCACGCCATCGCGCCGGCGTGCTCGAGCGGAGGATCGCAGCCATGAGCACGCTCTTCCTCTGCGGCGCGGGCAACTCCGAAGGCGTTCGCCTCGCGCTGCGCGTGCAAGCGCACGAGCACCGCTGGGAGCGCATCGTGCTCCTCGACGACGACGCCTCGAAGCACGGCCGCTCGATCCTCGGCGTCGAGATCGCCGGACCGCTCGCCTTGCTCGATGCGGTGCCGCGCGACGCCGAAGTTCAGAACCTGGTCGCGCGCACCACGCGGAAGCGCCGCGCTGTCGCCGAACGCCTCGCGAGCTACGGCCTCGCACCCGCGCGCCTCGTACATCCCGCGATCGACACCGAGGGCGTCGAGCTCTGCAACGACGTCGTGATCTACGAGCATGCGGTCCTCGGCCCCGAAGTCGCGATCGGCGCCGGCAGCGTGGTCTTCATGGGCGGAGTCGTGGGCCATGAGAGCCAGGTCGGCGCGGGCTGCGTCATCGCCTCCAATGCCGTGCTGAACGCGCGCGTCGAGCTCGGCGAAGGCGTCTACGTCGGCACCAATGCGACGATCTTGCCCGAGGTGCGCGTGGGCGCTTGGGCCACGATCGGAGCCGGAGCGGTGATCTGCGATCACGTGCCCGCAGGCGCCACGGTGTGCTCCGAACCGGTCGAGG
Organism: Planctomycetota bacterium; assembly: GCA_016719295.1. Classification (GTDB taxonomy): domain Bacteria; phylum Planctomycetota; class UBA1135; order UBA1135; family JADKAF01; genus JADKAF01. The sequence continues at coordinate 6,490,961 of JADKAF010000001.1, read as the reverse complement.
TCGTTCCCAGCGAGCTCATGGCACCTGCTCCCGCGCCGACGAGCGCGCCTGCGCGCCCCACGGGATCGCGCACCGCGCTCGAAGATCTCGTGGCCGCAGCGTGGCGCGAGGTCCTGCAGCGCGAGGTCGGCCTCGACGAGCGCTTCTTCGACGCCGGCGGAACCTCCCTGCTCGCCACCTGCCTCGCCGAGCGCCTCCGCCGCGCCACGAGCCGCACGGTGCATCTCACCGACGTCTACCGCTTCGTCACGGTCCGCACGATGGCGCAGCACCTCGCGACCGGATCCGAGCAAGGAAGCGGGCCACGCAAAGGGCTGCGCGAACTCGCCGCCCGACGCAGCGTGCTGCAGCGCGACCTCTAGCCCAGAAACCGAACGTACGGTGCCAGAGCAAATTCCTCCGGTTACTAACCGGAGAGAGACTTGCTGGTTCAACGGCTGACGCCGTTGAGACCGTGCTCTGGCACCGTACGTTCGGTTTCAGCGTAGGGAGACGCGGAGTTCGGCGAGAGCTTGGAAGAGGCGGCCGCCGTCGGCGAAGCCTGCGGCGCCGTTGCCGAAGCCGGCGCGACCGCGGCGGGGCTCCAGCGCGAGGAGCGCTTGGGCGAGGATCGCGCGGAGCTCGGCATGCGCGAACTCGCCGAGCGTGTGCTCTTGCAGCAAGCGCGCGCCGAGGCGCACGAGGTGGAAGGGCACGCCTTGCAGATCGCCGACGGGGAGATGGAGCCGCGGCTCGAAGTGCACCGCGGTGACATCGGCGAAGCGGCCATCGGCGAGCTGCGTGGTTCGCGCGAGATCGCGGAAGCTCCACAGAGCGAGGCGCGCGCGGCGCGCGCGCGCCTCCTCGTCGGAGGCGTCGTCGAGGAGCAAGAGCATCGCGCGTACTTGATCGGGCGCGTTCGAACCGCCGGCTTCGCGCGAGCGGAGCCAGAGCTCTTCGTAGCGCGCGGCGGCCTCGCGGAAGAAGCGCGCAAAGGGCGCTGCTCCGGTGAGCCTCGCGAGCGCCGCGGCATCCGCACCGAGGAGGCCGAAGGCGTCGTCGAAGCCGGGATCGGGACGCTCGGGTGTTCCCGGCCAGTGCCACTCGAGCTCGAGTGAAGCGAGGCAAGCCAGCGCGGCCTCGGCGTTCGGCTCGGCGCCGCAAGCTCGCTCCAGCTCCGCCACGAGGCGCGCGGTGCGCAGCGCGCGGATCTGCGGCGCCTCCGCGGCGGGCTGCCCGCTTCCGGGCACGAGCACCGCGGGCCAGGTTCCATCGGGCGCCTGCGCTGCTCGCAGCGTGCGCGCCGCGCGGGCGAAGCGCTGCAGCAGCGCGCTGCGCTCCGGTGGCGAGAGCTCGAGCGAGCGCGCGCAGCTCATCGCGAACGCGAGCGCTCCGCGCGGATCGAGCGCGCGATCTGCAAGCGCGAGATCGCGCTCGCCATCCCAGAGCTGGGGGAGCCCCGTGCGCGCGTTCCAGCCGTGGCGCAGGAGATCGACGAGCTGCGCGCGCACGCGCGTCTCGATCCACGGCTGCGGTGAATGCTCGTGGAGCAGCAGCAGCGCATCGAAGTACGGATGGTGGCCCGCCGCGACGCGATCCACCGCGGCGCCGCTCGCGGGATCGATCCGGCGCGTGAAGAAGCTCGTCGCCTGCGCGCCGTCGGCATCGCGCGCACCTTCGAGCGCGACGCCCAAGAACGCGAGCTCACGCTCGACCAGCGCGCGCAGCGCTGCTTCATCCACCGCCGGCCAAGCCACCGCGAGTCCGATCCGCCGCAGCGCGATCTCGCCGGAGCGCAGCTCGAGGCGGAGCTGCACACGTGGACGCGGCGAGCGCGGCGCGGCGTGCGGCGTGCGATGTCGCGAGCCATCCGCGTCGAGAGCGATCTCGACCGCGTCGCACACCCCTTCCGCATCGCGGAGCTCGGCGCGCAGCACGCCGACGCCTTCGATCTCGAGATCGAAACCCGCGTGCAGCGCCGCGCTCGCCCGCGCGTAGGGCAACGCGATCGGCGCTTCGATCCACTCGCCGGCGCGCAAGACCACCTCGTCCCCCGCGTTCGAGGACTTAAGCGCGCTGCTCCGCCACCACGCGACGCCGTGCGTGGTCCTCGCCGGCGGATCGCCGCCCAGCACGGCCTCGAGATGGAGCGCGTCCTGCGCCGCCGCGACGCCTTGCAGCGCGAGGACGAACGCGAGCGCGCTCCGCGCGGCGCGAGCGCTCAGCCGAGGAAGCGCTTCCAATCCGCGAGCCCGCGCATCTGGAACACGTAGTTCGACTGCCGCGTCTCGCCCATCGTGGCCGAGCTCTCCGCGCTGTAGCGGTGCCCGGGATAGAGCAGCGTGTCGTCGGGTAGGAACGCCAGGCGCTCGTGCAGCGTGCGGTACATCTCCTCGCTGTTCCCGCCGGGGAGATCGGTGCGTCCGCAGCCCTCGAGAAAGAGCGTATCACCGGCGACGAGGCGGTTCTCGACGAGGAAGCACTGGCTGCCTGGCGTATGCCCCGGCGTGTGCACGCAGTGGATCGGGATCGCGCCGACCTCGATGCGATCGCCGCTCGCATGCAATGCGAGATCGCCCTCCGAGACCCCGGTCCACTTGCGGATCCACTCGGCTTCGTCCTTCTGGCAGTGGACCTTCAAGCCCACGCGCTCGAGCAGCTCGCGGATCCCCTCGACCTGCGCCATGCCCATCAGATCGCCGCCGACGTGATCGGGATGCCAATGCGTCGCGAGCGCCCCCGTGAGCCGCATGCCGTCGCGCTCGACCAGCGCGAGGAGATCGTCGATCGACCACGCCGGATCGACCGCCACGCACTCCTTCGTCTCGCGATCGCCGATCAGATAGATGAAGTTCACCATCTGCGCGGCGACGGGGTCGCGCTTCGCGAAGTCGCGTCCGGCGAGGAGCTGGCGGAAGTAGAGGCGATCCGGAGGCTGGCTCATGCGTGCGCTCGAAGAGGAGTGCGGCGCATGATCGCCCGCCTTGCCGCGGACGATCAAGCGCGCGCGCCCTTCGGCTCGCGCTCAGCCTTCGGCGAGGATCAACGCGAGCCCGGGCGAGAACGCGAGCAAGCCTTGCAGGGAGCCCTGCGGATCGAGCGCCAAGCCCTGCAGGAACGCCTGCGCGCCGACGAGCAGCGGCTCCGCGGGGATCGGCAGCGCGAAGCGAGCGACGCCGCTCGCGCTCGTGGCGCCGAGCTGCGAGTTCAGTCCGCCGAGCGGATCGACGAGCAAGTCGCAGCCGCCGCCGAGCGGGAAGTCGAACGGCAGCAGCGAGATCGCGAGCGCCGCCGGCGTGCTCGCGAGAGCGTCGCGCAGCTCGACGGCGAAGCCGGCGTTTCCGAGGCGCGGCGCACCACCGGTTCCGACCAGCGTCGGGATCCGTCCACCCGTGCCCGCGCAGCCAGCGCCATAGGGAATGGCCGCCGCGGGGCTGGGCAGGACCCAAGGCTCTCGGCCGTGCACGCCGTCGTCGGCGGCGAAGTAGAGGCGGTTGCCGTAGAGCGCGGGAACGCCGGGGCTCGAAGCGGCGCTGCCAGACGCGATGTCGGTCACGAGACGCGTGCCCGCTGCCGTGCCGTCGCTGCTCCAGAGCTCGAGACCGCTCACGCCGTCGCTCGCGCAGAAGAGCAACCGCTCCGCGCCCGGCAGGGCGAGGAGATACCCGCCTTCCGCCGGCAGTGCCGATGCGATGCCGGGCGCGAGATCGATCACGCGCGCGGTCCCGCTCGGCGTGCCGTCGCTGCTCCAGAGTTCACGGCCGCTCGTGCCATCGCTCGCGGTGAAGAAGAGGCGCCCGCCCAGGACGGTCAGGTCGGTCGGTGACGAACCGCTCGGACCCGGAAGGATGTCGGCGACGAGCTGCAGATCCAGTGCAGCTCCTATCGACCAGAGCTCGCGGCCCGTGGCGCTGGTGTACGCGAAGAAGTAGATGCGTTCACCCAAGCGCTCGAGATCGAAGGGGAACGCTTCTGCGATTCCTGGCACCAGGTCGATCGCGATCGAAGTTCCTCCCGTCGTCCCGTCCGAGCTCCAGAGCTCGGTTCCATAGCTCGGATGAGCGGCAACGAAGAAGACGCGGCCAGCGAGCTCGGTGAACTGCTTCGGTGAGTACCTTCTGTCACCGAAGTTCACGAGCACCTGCGTGCCGGCGACCGTTCCATCGGAGAGGAAGAGCCGCGTCGGATTGGAGACGTCGGAACCGTAGTTCGCGAACCAGAGGCGCTCACCGATCCGGCGGAAGTTCCGCAGCTGAGACCCACCGCTGTACAGCGTGGCCGTCCCCGCGATCGTCCCGTCGCTGAGGTAGAGCCGCTGCTGCTGGCTATCGATGAAGGTTGCGCGACCGCGGTGCTCGGTGAAGTTCTTCGCTCCGCGCCCGCTCGCCCCCGGCGTGACATCGACCGCGAGCGACGTTCCGGCGGCGGTGTCGTCGGTGCGGAAGAGCTCGGTCCCCGCACTCGGCTCGTACGCACCGAACAGCGTGAAGCCACGCACACGCGCAAAGCCAACCGGAGCGGAGGAGCCGCTGCCTGGATTGAGATCCCGCAGCAGGCTCGTGCCGACCGCGCTGCCATCGCTCTGCCAAGGCTCTCGACCCAACACGCCGTCATCTGCGGCGAAGGTAGCGAGCGCGCGCTCCGGATGCATACCTCCCGAGATCGTCACCACCACCGTTCGACTCTCCGCATCGATCGCCGTCTCCGGCTCTGCGAAGCTCGGCTCGGATGACGCCACCGGCGGCAGGAAGTCCTTCACCAGGTTGGTACCGGAGCTCGTGCCGTCGGTGCGCCAGAGGTTGCGCCGCCCGTCGCTGCCCGTGGCCCAGAAGAGAACACGTGTCGTCGAGAGCGCGAGGAAGCCCTCGGGCGCGGAGCTCTCCCCGCTCCGGATGTCGCGCACGAGCTGTGTGCCCGGTGTCGTTCCATCCGTGCGATAGAGCTCGGCATCACCGCTGCTCGTCGAAGTGCCTCGAAAGACCCAGCTCGCACCGAGGGGAGCGAAGAGCGATCTCCCCGCGTATGGACTGGTCGGCATGACCTCTCCGATCTTGTCGGCACTCCCGCCCACGCCGGGATGGCTCCAGAGACCGCGATAGGAGCCGGCGGCGCTCGACGTGACGCCGAAGACGAGGCGCGTGCCGAGCACTTCGAGGCCGACGGGATCGGAACCGACCGCGCCCGGCACCACGTCGGCCAGGATCTGCGTGGTCGCGGCCGTTCCCTGCGTAGACCACAGCTCGCGTCCGGCCGGGCTGGTCGCCGCGGTGAAGTAGATGCGGCTCCCCAGACGTACGAACTGACTCGGACTCGAAGCGCCGGAGCCCGCGACCAGATCCGCGACACGATAGGTTCCCGCCGTGGTGCCGTCGCTGCGCCAGAGCTCCACGTCTCCGAGATCGCTCTCGGGGCTCGCAGCGAAGTAGAGGATGCCACTGAGGCGCGCCACGTTGCTCGCGAGACGGAGGCGTGCCACTTCCTGCGTTCCGGCCGGAGTTCCATCCGACTTCCAGAACCAGCCCGCGCCATCGCCCGCGTTGTAGTACGCCGCATTGCCGATCACGGTGAGCTCGTCGAGGCGGCTGCCCGCGGTTCCGGTTGCCGCATCCGCCAGCAGCGTCGTCCCCGACTCGGTTCCATCGCTCACCCAGAGCTCGAGACCGTGGCTCTCGTCGACGCCTCCGAAGTAGAAGTGACTCGTACCTGCTCCTGCCAAGGAGCTCACCCCCGCATTCGCGCCGGGAGCGAGCGCACGCAGCAGAGCGGTCCCCGAGCGCGACCCGTCGCTGCGCCAGAGCTCACGACCTTCGCCACCATCATCGGCCGTGAAGTACACCGCGTTGCCCAGGAGCAGCAGCTCGCGATCGTTCGTGCCCAGTGGGGCAGACGCGCCGATACCGGGAAAGAGGTCCCGCACGAGCCAAGTTCCGCCCGTCGTCCCATCGCTGCGCCAGAGCTCGCGCCCATGGGTTCGATCGGCCGCGGAGAAGAGCGCGACGCCACCGAGGACCGCGCCTTCACCGTCATCGCTCGAGCCCCCGGCATCGAGAACCGTCCGCACATCCCGCAGCAGCGTCGCGCCCTGCGCGCGCAGCGTTCCAGGAGCTGCGCAGAGCACGCCCAGCGAAGCGCTGAGGATCGAGAGCGAGAGCGGAGGGCGAGCGTTCATCGGTGGACCTCGGGAGAGCGAGCGCGCTCACGGTCGCAGCTCCGAGCGCCCGCTCCCATACGGGGCCGAACCCACTCTTCCTCGGCCGAAGCGCGTAGTGCCCCGCTCGACGCTCCGGCCAGACGCCACTATCCTCGCGTCCGCTCGCCGAGCGCTGCCGCGGGCTCCTCTCACATGCGCCATCGTCGCCTCTTCCTCTTCGCGATCTACACCGCGCTCTCCCTCGCGCTCTTCCTCTGGTGGGACTCGGGGCGCGAGATCGAGCGAGGCGAGCCCGTGTTTCCCGCGGAGGAGCTGATGCTCCCGCCCTCGCCGGAGGAAGCGCAGGCGCCCGCGGAGAGCGCGCGCCTCTCCGAGCCCGAGCGCTCCGAGCGCCGCGACGCGCGCGTGGACGAGGCCTTCGGCCCGCCCCTGCCCACAGCGATCCCCGAGGGCAGCTTCGGTCCGCCGACGCCGCTGGCGTCGATCAGCGGGCGCTGCGTGGATAGCGCGGGTTCCCCGGTAGAAGGAGCGGTCATCACGCTCGGAGCGGAGGCCTTCGGCGGGCGGCGCTTCGAGGAGCTGCACGAGCAGAGCGCGCGCGATGGGCGTTTCCGCGTCGAGCTCGAGCCGCAAAAGCTCGCGGCGATCCACCTCGCGCTGCGCGGACCGAGCGGCGAGAGCCAAGTGTTCCGCTGGGATCACCTGCAAGGCGGCCGCGCGATCGACCTCGGCGACGTGCGCTTGGGCGGCAGGGCCACGCTGCGCTTTCGTATCGTCGGTGAAGACGGAGCACCGAGCCCCGCGCGTTGGATCCTCGAGCTGCGCTCGAACGCCTTTGGCCTCGAGCACGGCGCGGACCTCCGCGCGGTCGAGTACCTGCGCTCCGAGCCCTTCGCGGACGGCGAGATCGGCGGACTCCCGGCGGGCGAGGCCACGGTGAGCCTGCGCCATGCCGCGCTCTTGTTCCTGGAGCAGAAGAGGCTCGACCTCCGCGAAGGAGCGTCGAACGAGATCGAGCTCCGGAGTCCTGCGCGCGGCCTCGATGGCTGGCTCAAGCTCTCGATCGGCTATCCGCACGCGCCGCACCAAGTGCAGGGCCGCGAGAGCGCGGTCTGGCTCGAAGCACCGGGAGGCCAGCGCATCGAGCCGCAACGCGGTCCGCGCCGCGCCTACGAGTTCCGCGAGCTCGCGCCCGTGCCGCACACGCTGCACATCGAGCACCCGAGCTATCCGTCGTTCGCGCAACCCGAGGTCTTCCCCGGCCAGCAGCTGCGCGTCGAGCTGCGCGGCACTTCGGTGCTCGTGCTCGACGTGCGCGATGCCGCGAGCGGTGCCCCCGTCACGAGCTACGTGCTCGAGCTGCGCTATGCCTCGCCGGAGCATGCGGGAAGAAGCGCGGTGCGACGAGCGGAGCCCACCGCACTGGCTCCCGCGGACGGGCGCTTCGATGGCATCGTCCCCGGCGACATCCTCGCCGTCGTGAGCTCGCCCGAGCACGAGCCGCTCGCGATCGATCTCGGTCCGATCGCGCCGCGCGAGGAGCGCCGCGTCGCATTCTCGCTGACGCGCGGGGCGCGGATCTTCGGCCGCGTGCGCGACATCGGTGGTCTGCCCGCGAGCGGCTGCAAGCTCATCGCTGGTCCGCGCCTCGAGGGCGAGCTCGACGCGCGTCGCCTCCTCGACGAGCGCCTTCTCTCACCCACATCTCTGCAGCACCGCGAAGCGCGCAGCGACGAGGAAGGCCGCTTCGAGCTCGCACATCTCTCCTCGGGGCCGCACTGGGTCGTCGCCTTCAGTCCCGAGGAGCTCATCGTCGAGCAGAGCTGCGTGCTCCTTCCCGGACAAGAGCTCGAGCTCGAGCTCGCGCTGCCCGGAGCGGCGCGGCTACGTGGAAGACTCATGGGCGATGTCGAGCTGCCCTTCGACGTGCTGCTGCGCTTCGTCGATCTCTCGCTGCCCGCGGATCATCCGCGCGCGCTCGGCGACGCGCCTTCCGCGCGGCTGGACTCCGAGCGTCGGTTCGAGCTCTACCCGCTGGCCGCGGGGAGCCATCGCGTCGAGCTGCACCTCCCGACGGGGTACGGGCCGGGTGGCTCCCCCGTCGTGACGGAGCGCGTCAGCTTGGAGCTCGGGAGGATCGAGCTCGCCGCCGGGACCACGCTGGAGCAAGACTTCGATCTCGGCAGGCTTAAGTTCGCGAAGCTGGAGCTCGAGCTCGCGATCGAGGGGCTTGCCGATGTGGAGGGCAGCGCCGGCCTGCGCCGCATCGATCTACCCGGTATCCATCCCACCATCCAAGCGGAGATCGAAGGCGCTCGCGTCGCGCGCTTTCCACTCGTTCCGCCGGGGCGCTATGAGCTCGTGCTCCAGCTCCAATCGCTCCACATGAGCTATGTGCACGCGACGCCGATCGAGCTCGCTCGCGGGGAGGCGCAGCGCGTGCGAATCGAATCGCGCGCTACGCGCCGCAAGATCCGCGTGGTCGATGCGAGCTCGAAGCTCCCGCTCGCGGGTCAAGGCGTAGACCTCGCGGGGGCTGGTGGGATCAACATGACGCTGATCACCGACGAGCGCGGCGAGCTCGAGCTCCTGCTGCTACCCGGGCGCTACATCTTGCGAATGCCTGCGCTACCAGGCGCGGCGAAGCAACCTCGTCGCGCCGAGCTGCACTGGGGCGAGAACGGTCCATTCCTTCCCGAGCTCGCCTTCTGATCCGTACGTCGGCGGCGGTGGCCCCAAAGAGCCAAGAGCCAGGGCGAACCGCTGCTTTACGAACTCAGGTCACAGGGCACTTCGCCCTACGGGGCATCCGACGCGCTCATCGCGCATGGAGACTATGTGACGTCGAGCTCCGATCCCGGAGCTCGCTCCACTGTTCCCCTCCATGCAGAGGTCGACCATGAGAGTCTTGACCTTGAGCGCGCTCCTCGCGCTTGCCGCGCTCACCGGCGATACGTTCGCGCAGGAGCCTGAGGCGCGCTCGCTGACGATCACTCCGCGAGCCGTCTACTCCCCCAGCGGAGGCGTGGTCAACCTGCGCGTCTCCCTCAACACCTACGAGTACGCCCTCGTCTACTACAGCCAAGGCGGGGTTCCGATCTACTTCGTCGCTTCCGGTCGCTGGCCGAGCTTCTGGTATCAGTACACCGTACAGCCAGGTACGCCGACCGACACCTTGGAGTTCTCGGCGTTCTTCTACGACTCTCGAACCGGACAGCCTACGGGGGCACTGGCCACGCAGTTCACCGTCTACGGCATCGAGACGGAGACGGAGTGCGCTCTTCCGACTCCGCGTGACCGGCGCCAGCTGGGGATCGACGAGCGCGTCAGGATCCGCACGATCCCGGCGATCTCGCTGCACTGGAGCGTGGACAACCGCGGCTTCCTGACCGCGCTCTTCAACCCCAGCACGACGCTCTACGCCGCCGCGTTCGCAACACCCCACAAGCTCATCGGCGAGCTCGACGGCCACATCTGCGAGATCGGCTTCAACTCGATCGAGCCGACCACCGTCAACTACACCTGGAAGCGCGATGAACCGCCGGGGCTCCCGGGGACTTCGCGCATGGGCGTTCGCGGGGTCTTCGACGTCATCGCTCAGCCGACGAATGTCTCGTTCGAGGAGGCTACTCTGCGAGTTCGCCTCGATCCGCAGACCACGCTCTGGCACAACGGAAACGTCTCGACGCGCCCCCTGGAGTACTGGACGCTCCCCGTCAGCTGCGAGAACAAAGTCGAGTTGTGGGCATGGTGGGGCACTGACACCACCGCGATCTTGGAACCCATCTACAAGCTGCGCCCACAAGGAAGCTCCACTTACCTGGCCCTCTGGTCGCAACGGCTGACGACGCTGGAGTTTCGCAACGAAGACTCGAACTGGGTCGCGAGAGGCTCCCGAAATTTCGGCACCTTGTTCGAAGGCGACGGAGTCGGCCAAGTCCGCGGTCGCGCGCAGCTCCGCTTCACCGGGGCTGGAGGGAGTTCCACGGGAGCGATGGGTCCGTTCCGCTGAACCTCGAGCATCCTCGATCACTACACCCACAGAAGGAGGTCGTCATGTCTCTCAATCTACCGGCTACGATCGGCGCGTTGCTCTTCGCCGCGCTGACGACGAACATAGAAGCGCAGGAGAACAATCCTCCGAGCGCCTTGGATCGCGCCCTCACGGCGATCGACGCTCGCCGCAATGGGCGCGATACACCCAGCGCCGAGCTCGAGGATCAGTGCCGCGCGCTGCTGCGCAGCTATCTCGAGCCACGCGACGCGGCGCGCATCTACTACCAGCTCGTCCTGGTCTACTCGCAAGACGGGTTGCGCACTCCCGAGCGTTGCATCGAGTTCTCCCTCTTGGCTCTCGCCCAACCGCTCGAAGCCCAGGAGCGCGCCAATGTGCACGTAGCGCTCTCCTATGCGGAGGAAGTGCATGCCATGCGCTCCTCTCCCTCCCGAGAGATGGACGCGGATGCTTGCCGCGGGGCGTTGGAGCAGTGCTGGAAGGGGTTGATCCCGCTCCTCGACCCCACACTCCCGGATCAAGCGACCGCGGTCCCACCGCTCGACGAGTTCCTGCGGCGCGAGAGCGCGGGGGAGGCCCCGGGAGAATCGGTGAGCACCGAAGCGGTCATCCGCGCGCAGGACCAGCGCGCCCTGGCCGTGAAAGAGTTCCGCCGGATCCGCGATCTCATCGAGGCACGACAGCACCTCATCGAGCGCTGCTCGCACTTCCTGGATCTCGCAGGAGCGAAACGAGCCGAGCTGGAAGGCGCTGCAGCCGCCGTGCTGGGCAGCATAGCTCACGCGCGCTACGCTGCGTTTCTGAAGGCCGCTCGCAACACGCGCTGAGGGATTCCCGGCGCCCTCGCGGGCGTCGGGGATTCCTACATGTCGATCCGGCTCGTCCTGCTCAGCGACACGCACACGCTGCACGAAGAGCTCCGCGTCCCCGACGGCGACGTGCTCATTCACGCCGGCGACCTCTTGAACCGAGGTACGCTGCGTGAGCTCGCCGCCGCGGCCGCGTTCCTCCGCTCGCTGCCGCATCGCGAGAAGGTCCTGATCGCCGGCAATCACGACTGGTGCCTGCAGGACGACCCAGGGCTCGCGGAGCCGATGCTGGACGGCATCACCTACCTCCGCGATCGCGAGGCCTTGGTCGCGGGGCTCCGGATCTACGGCAGCCCGTGGCAACCGTGGTTCTTCGGCTGGGCGTTCAACCTGCGCCGAGGCGAGGAGATCCGCGCGAAGTGGAACCTCATCCCGAGCGGCCTCGATGTCCTCGTGACGCACGGTCCCCCGCTCGGCTTCGGTGATCGCGTGCGGCGCGGTGAGCGCGTCGGCTGCGCCGACCTGCTCGAGGCGGTGGGACGAACGCGCCCATCCTTGCACGTCTTCGGCCACATCCACGAAGACCACGGCGTCTTCGTGGAGAACGGCATCACCTACGCCAACGCGTGCATCTGCACGCTGGGCTACGAGCCGACGCAGGCGCCCCTCGTCTTCGACTACGAGCCCGAAACACGGCGCTGCGAGCGCGTGCTCGAAGCCTGACCGACGCTCGACGCGCGCGCGTCGAGCTCAGGCTCGGGTTTCGCCGGCCTTCAGCTCTTGGTAGCGCGCGATCGCCGCGCGCGCATTGAACAGCATTCGCTCTCGGCCGAAGCGATCCGCGAGCCCCGAGCGCCGCACGGCCTGCAGCACACGCGGGTTGAGCCCCACCAGCCACCACGTCGGGCCGCCCTTGACCTGACGATTCTCGGCCTCGTGGATGAGGTGCAGCCCGGAGTATTCCAGATCCGGGACGCGGCTCATGTCCATCGCGACGACCTCGGGGTGATGCTGCGCCACGAGCGCCTGCACTTGCTCGCGGATGTTCTCGGCGTTCGCGAAGTAGATGCTCCCCTCCGGACGGATGATGAGCAGTCCTCCGAAGAGCTCATCGTCGGGATGCTCTTCGGACAGGGGGCGCAGGACATCGGCGCCGCGCTTGCGCGCGATGACGGAGACGCGCGGGTTCGTCGTCTGGCTGATCAAGCTGATCATCGACACCAGGATGGCGATCAAGATGCCCTGGAGCGTGCCGAAGAGCAGCACTCCGGCAAAAGCGGCCAGCGCCCAGCGGAACTCCAGCATCCGCACCCGGCGAATGGCCACGAACTCCTTCGGCTGGATGAGGCTCATCGAGTAGACGATGACGATGGCGGCCAGCGTTGCCTGGGGGAGCAGACCGAGCAGAGGAGCGAGCAGCAGCATCGTCGCCAACGCGACGAGCGCGGTTGCGAAGCCCGCCGCCCGACTCGCCCCACCCGCCTGCCGAACGACCGAGGTCTGAGAGGTTCCGCCGCCGGCGGGCATCGACCCCAAGAACGCTCCCGCGATGTTGGCCGCGCCCGTCGCGAGCAGCTCGCGGTTGGACTCGATCGGTGGATCGCTCGGCACCCGAAACGCTCGCCCCGCGGCGATCGACTCGGTGAAGCTCATCAGCGCGATGCCGAGCGCGCTGGGCAGGAGCGCCGCGACGAGCTCGAAGCTGGGCAAGCTCAGCGATGGGATCCCCTGCGGGATCGCTCCCACGATGGACACGTGATGCTCCGACAACCCCAGCGCCCACGAAGCGAGGATGCCGCCACCGACCGCCACGAGCGGCGCGGGCGCTCGTGGGACCCAGCGCTCCGTCGCGAGCAAGACGATCACGCTCGCGGAGGCCACCACCAAGGTGAGCCAGGAGAGCTCCGGCAGATGCCCCGCCAAGCTCGCCAGATCCGGAAAGAAACCCGCCTTGGCGTAGTGCAAGCCCAGCAGCTTCGGAACCTGGTCGAGGAGGATCACGAAGCCGATGCCCGCCTTGAAGCCCGTCAGCACAGGCACGGACATGAAGCTCGCCAGGAACCCGAGGCGCAGCAGCGCCGCGAAGACGAGCACCACTCCCACCAGCACCGTCAGGGTCGCCGCGGAGGTCAGCAGGAGAGGCGCGTTGCCGCTGGCGGCCGTTTGACCGAGCGCCGCTCCGGAGAGCACGGCCAAGGTCGTGGTCGAGCTCACGCTCAGCACCTGCGAGGTGCCGAGCAGAGCATAGACCACTACGGGAATGCAGGCCGTGTAGAGGCCCACCGCGACGGGCAGGCTCGCGATCGTCGCGTAGGCCATCGCCTTCGGCACGACGACGGTCGCAGCGGAGAGCCCGGCCAGCACGTCGCGTAGCGCTCCGGTTTTATGCGGAGCAGTGACCGGGGTGGCGTCGGACGCGTCGTGCATTCTTGTCACCGGGAGCTCAGGGCCATCGTGCCGGCGGGAACATGGAGATCGAGTAAGGGGATGCCGGTGCGATCCACGCCGGCGCGATCACACATAGCGCCCGCGACGAGCGATCGCAGGACGCCCGAGCGCGAGCTGCAGCGGGACGTGGAGCCGCCGCCCCCAGTCCTGCTCGCTGTGCTCGTCCAGCGGGAAGACGAGGTGCATGAAGTCCTCGCGGGCGCGATAGCCGCGCTCGCTGAGGGCCAGCGCCATCGCCAACGTGACCTCGTAGTTGTCACCGGGCCATCCGCTGTCGAGATAGAACTTCGCTGGGCAGCGCGGCTCGGCCAGCACGCGATCGATCAGATCGTCGTGCACGGAGAAGGTGCTCGACATGCAAAGGGCGCCGCCGAAGACCTGCGGGTACTGCCAGGCCATGAAGAACGAGACGACGCCCCCGAGGGAGGAGCCGCAGACCGCGGTCTCCGCTGCCGACGCGAGCGTGCGATACGCTCGGTCGATCGAAGGCTTCACCTCCTCGACGATCGAGCGCGCGTAATCCTCGTAGCCGGGCTTCGTGTACTCGCGCAGGCGATCGCCCGAGTAGATGCCGATCACGATGGCGCGATCGGCGGCGCACGCCGCGTCGAGCAGCTCGAGGGCGGCGTCGACTTTCCACTCGGCGCCTAGGAACGCCTCGTCCGGGAAGAAGAGGTTCTTCCCGTCCTGCATGTAGACGACCGGGTAGCGTCGCAGCGGATTCTCGGCGTATCCCGGCGGGAGATACACGCGCAAGCGATGCCTGCGGCCGAGGATGGCGGAATCGAGCTCGACCACGGGATCGAAGCTGCCGCGATCAGTGCCCGTGAACTGCGGATAGACCTCGGCCGTGGTGCTCTGCGTCATCACGGCGAGCAAGTTCGGACCGACGGACCAGCACAGCGATCCGTCCGCCGCTCGCAAGCAAGGCTTGAAGTAGAGGAAGGGCCGTGCGACCTCGATCTGGAACGAGGCCACGGTGCCGCCCTCGCTCAGCTCCACCGGGAGTAGATCCAGCTCCCAGTCGAGCTCGGTGCGCAGCACGACCTCGCCCGCACCGGCGGGATGATGGACGCGCAACATACGGCGGAGAGGCCGCTCCGTGCGGTATTGGATCTCGGACATGGACGAAGTCGGCCCAAGGGCAATGGCGCGGCGCTCAGTCGATGCAGGGCTCCCAGCCGTCGCCGGGATCGTACGCTTCGATCGCCCGGGCGCGCGCATCCGTGTCCGGACCGAGGTCGCGCTCGAACACGATGCCGTGATGGCTCACGACGAAGCTCATCACGCCGGAGTTGTCGTAGGTCGCCGGCCACGCGAGCACGGCGAAGCCCGCGACGAGGTGGCCCTGCGCGTCGAGGAAGCTCTTCGCGCCGCCGGGAGCCGCAGCGCCTTGCGCACGCAGCAGGCGATAGTGATAGCCGTGGTAGGGCACGGGTCCTTCCTCACTTCGACGGTAGCCCTCGTGCGCCGCGCGCGCGAGGAGCTCGCCCACCGGGCTCGGCGGCTCTGCTTCGCTCGTAGGCCAATAGAGCCCGTCGTGCTGGCCTTCGTCGCTCCAGAGCTTCTGGGCGAACGCGCGCGGCTTCCCATCGCGACCGACGCTCGCGTATTCGCGCTGCGCCAGGACGAGCTCGCGCAAGGTGGCGATCGTCGAGAGCTCGTTGCGTCCGATGCGGCGCGCGAGGACCTCTTCGCGACCGGCCTCGACATCGAAGCTCCAGCCCTTCTCATCCTGCAGGAGCGGGATCGGGAACTCCCAGCCATCGGGGCCCAGCATCGCCACGGTGACGTCCTCTCCGAGCTGCTCGAAGACGATCTTCTCGCCGATCATCTCTCGAACGCGGGCCAGATCTTCCCGATCGGCGACGTCGTCGCCGGAGCGGAGCAGCTCGAAGCCGCCGTCGCCGAGGAGACGCTCCGCAAGCTCCTGATCGGAGCCTGCGTCCGCGATCGCCTTCATCGCCAGCTCCGGCGTCGCGAAGCGCGGAGCCTCGGTCGCCGCACAGCCCGCGAAGATCGAAGCGAGAATGGAGAAGATGGTGCTGCAAGTTCGGTTCATCGATCGTCCCTCCGCCGCTCAGCGGCGACCTCCGCCACGGCCACCGCCGCCGCTCCGCATCCCACCGCTGCTGCGTATCGCTCCGCTGCTCCGCGAAGCACTCGTGCTCCGCGTGGTACCCGTGCTGCTCGCGCTGGAGGTGCGCGACGTCGCTCCGCGGGTGCTGCTCGCTCGATCCAGATTGCTGGCTCCGGAGCCGCTGAAGCTGCCCGTGCGCGAACCCGTGGTGCGCGTGCTGGCCGCCGGAGCAGCTCCCGTGGAAGCACGAGACCCGGAGCGAGCCGCGCTGCGATCGGGAGCCACGTCGCGCGTAGCGCTCGTCCCGGCGGGACGCTGGGTCGCCTGGCCGGCCTGACCGCGAGCCTGCTCGCGCGTGACGCGCGCCTGGCCGGCGGAGCCCCCGTAGCGCTGCGCGACCCGCGCGTCGCTGTACGCGGCTCCCTTGCGATGCTCGGCGCTGTGCGCCCATTCCCCTCGCTGTCCCTGGCGGCCCTCGATGCGATTGGCCGCCGCTTCGCGATCGACCTTCGCGGTCCATTCATTGTGGTGGTCGACGTCGATGTCGACGTCGCAGTGGCCCGAGTTCCAATGGCAGCCGCCCCAGATCGCGGCACCCCAGACCACGCCGGCCGCGAAGCCATACCAAGGTCTCCCCGGCGGCGGCGGCACGTAGAGCGGAGGGTAATACCAGTAGGGATAAGTCCAGCTCCCGTAGACCACCGAGGGGTAATAGGTCGGGACGTACACCACCTCGGTGCTGGTCTGCTCGACGACGATGGTCTGGTCGTCCTGCTCGCTCACCTTCTGCTCGTCGGTCGACTTGAGCTGGCCGGCCTCGAGCGCCTTGCGCCGCATGACTTGCACCGCTTCCATCAGCTTCTGCTTCTCGGCGAGGAACGCGTCTCCGAGGTCCTGCGTCCAGTCGAGGTTGTCGTTCATCTGCTGCAGGACGTCGCGGAGGCCGCAGAGCGACTTCACGCTCGGGTCCCAGTCCTGCGACTTCAGCGCCTTCTCGAGCTCGGCACCACCGAGCTTCGGATTCTTGGCGACCCAGCGCGAGGCCTGCACGATCTCGAGCGGGTAGGTCGAGGCCATGAGAACCTGGGCGAGCACGCCGTCGGAGTAGAGCGCGATCGGCGCGACGAGCTGCTCCAAGCGTTCGCTCGTCCACTCGGGAGTCGCCGTCGTGCGCTCGGCGAGCGGCGGGTTCTGCGCCCAGGCGGGTGATAGAGGCCAGGCAGCGAGCCAGAGCAGCAGCAGCTTGCGCATGAGGAACTCCGCTTCTGGAAGCGAGCGCGGTAGGAGAGGGCCGCGGGAATCCTACGCAGCGCGGCAGCGATCGCCATCTCCCATTGCGCATATCTCCCGCGCCCGGCGAACTCCCGACCGTCGCGCGATGCGATGCCGATCCCCGCGGTGGCATCTATGGGATCGACGCGACGAGCTCGGCGAGCTGCTCGGGAGTCAAGGTGCCCAAGCGCTCGAGCAAGGCCTCGCCCCCTTCGATCTCGAAGCGCAGGCGGTAGATCGCGCGCTGCGCATGCGCGAGGAGCCGCTGCGAGCGCTGGGGCAAGGTCGGGATGGCCTGCGCCGCGAACGACTTCTGCTGGCGGGCCTCCGCGCCGGCGTCCTTCAACGCGCGCTTCCACTCGCGCTCCGCGAGCGGAGCGCGGAGCGCCTCCCGCGTCGAGGTGAGCACCGCGGCATCCTCGCCTTCGATCCAAGCTCGCAGCGCTCCCGAAGGCGAGAGTTCGACGAACGCGCGTTTCTTGGTCTCCCGCAGCGCGCGCTGCCAGGCCGCGGCGAGCACGGCGCACAACGCGGGATCCGCGCCCGCGAGCGCCCCTTCCGGCGCGCGCCAGAGCACCCCGCCGTCGCTCGCGCGATCCTCGACCTCGGCGAGCGCTTCGGCGGCAACCGCGCGCAGCGCGCCGAAGCGCGACTCGATCTCCTTCCGGGTGCTCTCCGGATCGAAGGCTCCGGAGACGAGCAAGACGCAGCGCTCCGGACGGTAGTGGCTCGCGAGGAAGGTGCGGATCTCATCGCCCTTCACCGCGCGGAGCTCGGGCAGCGTTCCCGCCTTCGGACGCCGCGAGAGGAGGCGCAGCTGCGTGCGCAGCGCGGCGTTCCCCGCGAGCATGCGCTCCACCCCATCGATCTCGCTCGCGGCCTTGGCGCGCTCGATCTCCAGCAATGCGTCGTCGAAGACGACGCCCTGGAGCTTCTCGGCGAAGAGCTGGAGCGGTAGCGCGACCTCGTGGGCTCGGCGCAGCGCATAGAAGTAGCTGAGACTCTGCAGCGTCTCCGCGTTCACGTCGGTGAACGGCTGCCCGGTCGGCCCACCCTCCCCCAGCTTGGCGAAGGCCTCTCCCGCCGGAGCGCTCTGCGTCCCGCCGTGGAGGAAGAGATGCTCGCTGAGATGCGCGAGCCCGTTCCGCCCCTCCGCCTCGTCGAGGACGCCGGCCTTCACTCCGAGCATCACCACGGCGAGCTCGGCCGAGGAGTCGGGCGCAAGGAGGACGACGAGGCCGTTCGGCAACGCGAAGCGCTGCTCGCCATCCGAACGCACCGCACTCTCGTGCGCGGGAACCACGAGCGGGAGGAGAAGTGCCCAGGCGTGCATCGAGACCGCGCCTCGCGTCGCGAGAGAGACGCCACGCGCGGCGCGGTCCCAAGTCTAGCCGAGCTGCTCGAGCGGCACTCCGGTCCGCTCGAAGCCGCTCTCAGAACAGCGTATAGATGAACGGCGCGACGAAGGGATTCGACGCGGCCGCGACGAGCAGGGTCCCGATCGCGAGCAGGACGACGAGCAGCGGCACCATGTACCAGTGCCCGCGATCGGCCATCGCCCCCATCAGCTCGAGCACCGTGGAAAGGCGCTTCCGCGCGCTCCAGAGGACGACGAGCAGGATCAGCCCCACCACGATCATCGGCAGACGCGAGGCGATCGCGTACGGCAGCGCGGAGCTCAGAGCGCCGACACTCCAGAAGACGAGCGCGATGAACCCGAGCAGCGCGCCGACCTTGAGCGGCGCTTGCCAGGCCGGCTCGTCGCGGTAGCTGCGCGCATAGCCGAAGGAGATGAGCAGCCAGAGTCCACCGAGGATCCACGGCCAGAGCGGTGCGCTGGCAGGCATCGGCGCGAGCGGTGCGTCGGCCGCGAGCGCCTTCGCGCGATCGAGATCGGCGAAGTAGCTCGGGCTCGCCAAACGCTCCGCGAGGGCGGTAGCGAAGCGGCGCGAGCCCTCGGGCGAGAAGTGCCAGTCCTGCACATAGTGCAGAGGGGTGCCGTCCTCGACGAAGCGCGCCTTCTCACCCTCGGCCGGATGCAGCGGATCGAGCAAGCTCGCGCCTTCGATACCTGCGGCGCGGCAGCAAGCCGCCAGCGCCTCGGTCGCGCGGGCGGGATCGAAGCTGGCCGTCGCGGGGAGCTGACGGAGCAGGTTCGCCCGCGCATCGGCGTTCACTTGCGCCTTGTCCGGGACGAGCGCGACGAGGAGGCGGAGCCCGCGCGCTTCGCAGCGCGCCTTCAGCGCACGCAGGATCGCGGTCGTCCGCTCCAGTGCCGCCTGGGTCTCCGCGGGTGGGTTGGTCGCGAGGACGCTCCACTCGGCGTAGACCTCGGCGCCGCCGACCTTCACCATCGGCACTTCCATCGCCGGCGTGAAACGCGAGCCGATGGCCGTGCGCTTCCACCACGACGAGCTGCCCGAGTTGTCGAGATCGACCGCGCTGGCGAGATCGGCGACCGGCGGCGTGCCCTGCAGCGCGAGCAGCGGCTTCTTGCCACCACCGTAAGCGCCTTGGCCGTTCCACCAGACGTCGTTCTGGTACATGCAGAGCACGACCGCGTCGCCTTGCTTGCCGTCGACGAGCTGCTTCTCGCCCGCGAGCTCCTCCAGGAAGAGGAGCTCCTG
Source organism: Planctomycetota bacterium (assembly GCA_016719295.1). Lineage (GTDB taxonomy): Bacteria > Planctomycetota > UBA1135 > UBA1135 > JADKAF01 > JADKAF01. The sequence goes on along the minus strand of JADKAF010000001.1, from coordinate 6,471,580 downwards.
GTCGGTCGAGTAGCCCTCGACGCCGGCGTTCACCACTTGGTAGCGCACGCCGCTCGGGGCACCGGCGTTCAGCCGCGCCTCGAGGAGATCGACGAAGTGATCTTCGCGCGCGACGGTGTAGCCGAGGACGAAGGAATCCCCGAGCACCAGAACGCGCCGCTCGCCGCTCGCGCGCGCGCCGAGCTCGTCGTCGCGGAGGCCGAGCGAGTTGAAGCGAAAGCGCACATCGAACTCAGCCGACTGGCGCCGCAGCTCCTGCGAGCTGACGTTGCGCCAGCCGCGCTTCGGATCGGCCTCGGTGACCTTCACCGGTGGCCCGAAGCCGAGGAGGCGCAGGCCGACCTCGAGGATCAGCGCGAGCACGAGGAGGCTCGTGCCATAGGCGAGGATGCGATTCATCGCGCACCTCCGCTCACCTTCTGCTTCTTCTTGTCGATGTAGAAGTCGCCGAGGATCAGGGAGTCCATGCCGGAGCGCATGAAGGTCGCGTAGGCGTTGGCCGGCGTCTCGACGATCGGCTCGCCCTTCAGGTTGAACGAGGTGTTGAGGATGACCGGGCGGCCGCTGGCCTGGCCGAAGGTCTCGATCAGGCGGTAATAGCGCGGCGCGGTGTCCTTGCGCACGCACTGCACGCGGCCCGTGCCATCGACGTGCGTGATGGACGGCAGCTTGTCCTTCCAAGCGTCCTTCACCGGCACGACATAGAGCATGAAGCGCGCGGGGTAGTGCTTCTCCGCATTCGGCAGCTCGAAGAGCTCCTCGCAGCGCTCGGTGAGCACCGAGGGCGCGAAGGGCCGGAAGGCCTCGCGGAACTTGATCTTCGAGTTGACGATGTCCTTCATGTCGGGGTGGCCCGCATCGGCGATGATCGAGCGCGCGCCGAGCGCGCGCGGCCCCCACTCGAAGCGCCCCTGGTACCAGCCGCAGACCTTGGCCTGCAGCAGATCGTCGGCGACGCGCTCGCAGAGCTTGCCCTCGTCGCCGATCTCCTCGTACGGGATCTGCGCCTTGTCGAGGAACTCGCGGATGCGACCGCTCGAGTACTCGGAGCCCCAATAGGCGTGCTCCATCACGAAGCCGCGGGGCTTCCCGAGCAGGCCGTGGTAGGCCCAGAGCGCCGCGCCCACCGCCCCGCCGTCATCGCCGGCCGCCGGGTGCACGTAGAGCTGGTCGAAGCCGCAATCGCGGAGGATCTTCGCGTTGGCGACGCAGTTGAGGCCGACGCCGCCGGCGATGCACAGGTGCTTCGACCCCGTGGTCTTCTGCAGGTGCTTCGCCATCTTGATCAGGATCTCTTCCGTCACCGCCTGGATGGACGCGGCGACGTCGCAGTAATAGGGATCGAGGCTCTTGTCCTGCTCCTTGGGATCGCGCGGCGGCTTCCCGAAGTGCTCCGAGAAGCGCTGCGCCAGCGTCGAGCTCGCCGAGTAGTGATAGGAGAAGTAGGACATGTCGTGCCAGAGCGAGCCGTCCTCGCCGATGCGCACGATCTGCTTGATCTTGTCGACGTAGCGCGGGACGCCGTACGGCGCCATGCCCATCAGCTTGTACTCGCCCTCGTTCACCTCGAAGCCGCAGTAGGCCGTGAAGGCGGAGTAGAGCAAGCCGATCGAGTGCGGGAAGCGCATCTCGCGCTGGATGTCGATCTGCGTGCCGCGACCGATGCCCTGCGTGCTGGTCGACCACTCGCCCGCGCCGTCGACGGTGAGGATCGCGGCCTCCTCGAACGGCGAGCAGTAGAACGCGGACGCCGCGTGCGACATGTGGTGGTCGGCGAAGATGATCTTCTTCTTCGAGATGCCGAGCTTCTCGGCGATCACCGACTTCACCCAGAGCTTCTCGGTGAGCCACTTCAGCATCGACTCGCGGAAGACCGCCATCGACTTCGGGAAGGTGGCGAAGCTCGTGACGAGGATGCGCTCGAACTTGAGGAACGGCTTCTCGTAGAAGACGACGTAATCGAGGTCCTGCGCCTGGATCCCGGCGCGCTCCAGGCAGAAGCGCACGGCGTTCACCGGGAAGCCGGGGTCATGCTTCTTGCGGGAGAAGCGCTCCTCCTCACCGGCGGCCACCAGGACGCCATCCTTCAGCAAGGCCGCGGCAGCATCGTGATAGAAGAACGAGAGACCAAGGATGTTCATGGCGGGCTAGCTCACCTGACGCCGGGCTTCGCGGAGAGTCGTGTTGCCCTTCTTCCACGGGACGAAGGAGGTGCCGCGCCAGGCGCGGATCCCGAGCGGGTCACCGAAGAAGCGGAAGCAAAGGCCGATCGGCGCGACCAGCACGAGGTAGATCGCGCTGAGGAGCCAGCGCGAGACCAGGTCGCCGAAGCGCTCGAGGAAGTGACGCAGAGCCGGGGGCATCGAGGGAGCTCGTCGAGTAGGGAACGGCGCACAGGCCGAAACGCAGGTCGTGCGTTCGGCTCCGCGGAGGGCGGAGAAGGGTATCTGCCGCTTCTTGCATCGGCCACACGGGCGAACGAGTGAGAAGGAATTGCCCCAGGTTTCACGATGCCTCTCGCGCGGCAGATGTCGTCGACCGACCCCGGAGCCCACCCGAGCCACTGCGAACGAGGGTGCGGAGCGGCTCGCGCCCGCTCTCGAAGAGCGCGGGACCGCGACGCCCCCCTCGGACTAGGATGCCGGCTCTCACGCTGACCCGAGGACTCCTTCCCCTGCTCCGCGAACCGGCAACGACGATGCAGCGCGCTCCGGCGACGCGACTCGTGCTCGGCACGGCGCAGCAAGTGCTCGGGCGCGCCGCCAGCGCCACCGCGACCTTCGTCGCTCTCGCGCTCGCCGCGCGCGCTCTGTCTCCGGAGAGCTTCGCTGCCCTGGGGGCGTACCTCGCGCTCTGGGCGATCCTCGACGTGGCCATCGACGGCGGCTCCATGAGCGCGAGCCTCCGCGCGTTCTCCGCGGATCCGCGCGTCGGCGCGAGCGCGATTCGCCGAGCTCACGCGCTGCGCGCGGCGCTCCTGCTGCCCTCGCTCGCGGTGGTCCTCTGGATCGCGCTGCACGACGAGCCCTCGTTCACTCCCTTCGCGCTGATCGCGAGCGCCAGCCTGGGAGCGCACCTGCTCGCGCCGGCCACGCTGCCGCTCCACCGCGAGCTGCGCTTCCGCGCGATCGCAGGCGCGCGCGGGGCCGGCGCCTGGCTGGTGGCGCTGCTCGTCGCCTTCCTCTACTCCCGCGGCGACAGCGCTCCGGGCTCCTATCTCTGCGCCTTCGGTGTCGGCGCGGTCGCGAGCGCGACGATCGCCTGGTGCGCCGCACCTCGTGTGAGCTCCGAGGAACGCATCGAGCTCCCGCTCGGCCCCTGGCTCGCCGAGGCGGCGGCGCTCGGCGCCGCGGCGCTCGCGCGCACGGCGTACTTCTGGATCGACGCGCTGCTCGTGCGCTGGCTCGCGCCCGAGAGCGAAGCCGGCGGCTATCACGCGGCTTATCGCTTGTTCAACGTGGCGCTGCTCGTCGCCACCTACGCCAGCGCGAGCGCGCTGCCGCTCTTCGCCGCACGCGGCGGAGCCCCCTCGGCGGAGCTCGTGCGCGTCGGCCGCGGGCTCGCGCTCTTCGGCGCCTTGCTCGCGCTCGGCGTCGCCCTGGGCTCGTCGACCTTGCTCGCGCTCGCATTCGGCGACGCCTACCTCGTGGCCGCTCCCGCGTTGTGCGCGCTGGCCCCCGCGATCGCCGCGATCCACGTATCCGCGTGGCTGCTGACGCGCCTCACCGCCGCGAAGCGCAGCCGCGCGATCGCGGGGATCTCCTTCGCGGCGCTAGCGCTGAACCTCCTCCTCGTGCTGTGGTGGATCCCGCTCTACGGCGCGCTCGGCGCAGCCGCCGCGACCAGCGCGACCGAGCTCGCCGTGCTCGCGCTGGCGTTCGCCGCGGTGCGGAAGGGAGGCAGGCGATGAGCGCTCCGCTTCGCATCGCGCTCGACTATCGTCCGGCCCTCTGGAGCCGCGCGGGGATCGCCCGCAGCGTGCGCGAGCTCGTCGCGGCTCTCGATGCGCTCGAGCCCGCGCCGAGCGATCTCAAGCTCGTGCTCTACGGCGACTGCCTGCGCCGCGCGGCGCGCGAGGAAGGTGATCCGGAGCCGCTGCGCGCGCCGTGGATTAAGCTCCGTGCGCCCCGCGTCCCCGCCCGCCTCTCGAGCTGGATCCTCCGCAAGCTGGGCCCGCCGCGAGCGCTCGCGAAGCTCGACTTGCTGCACACCACCGACTACGTCGCGCCGCCGCTGCCCGAGCTGCCGCGCGTCGCGACGATCCACGACCTCTCGTTCCTCGCCGATCGCGCGTTCCACGGCGAGCGACGCGCGGAGCTGCTGGAGAACGTCGCGCGCGCGATCGCAACCGGCGCGCGCCGGATCGCGACGCCGAGCCACGCCACGGCGCGCGAGCTGTCACGGCTGCTAGGCGTCGCCCACGACGCGATCCGCGTCATCCCGCACGGCGCCGATCACGTGCACCGGATCCTCGGCGGAACAGCACCGCGAGTCGCGCTCTCTCCTCGGCGCGACCGCTTCCACATCGCGACGCTCGGCACGCTCGAGCCGCGCAAGAACCACCTGCGCTGCCTGCACGCCTTCGAGCGCCTGCTCCGCGAGCTCCCGCACGCGCGCTGGACCGTGATCGGCCGCCGCGGGTGGCTCGACGAGCCGTTCCTCGCGGCGCTCGAGCGCAGCCCGGCGCGCCGAGCCGTGCGCCTCGAGACGCGCGGCCTCGCCGATCGCGCGGCGCTAGCACTCCTCTGCGACGCGGACCTCCTGCTCTACGCGGCGCTGCAGGAGGGCTTCGGCTTGCCGCTCGTCGAGGCGATGGAGCTCGGCGTGCCGGTGCTGAGCTCGCGCGGCGGAGCGACGGAGGAGGTCTGCGCCGACGCGGCGCGGCTCGTCGATCCGCGCTCCACGGACGAGCTCTTCGAAGCGCTGCGCGCGCTGGCGAGCGACCCCGCCGCCCGCGAGGAGCTCGCGCAGCGCGGCCGCGCGCGCGCGGCGAGCTTCCGCTGGCGGGACGCGGCGCTCGCGCACCTCGAGCTCTGGCGCGAGGCCGCGCGCGGCGGAGGCGCGCCGTGATGCGTGTGGCATTCGATGTCAGCGTGCTCGACGAGCGCGAGCCGACGGGCGTGGCGCGCGCCGCCGAGGAGCTGCTCCGCGCGCTCGCGCAGAGCGCCGGGGGTGAGGAGCTCGTGCTCGTGGCTCCGGGAGCGATCCCCGAGAGAGCGCGCGCCGCGGCGAGGGAGGCGGAGCTCCTTGCGCTCCCGCGGTGCTTCCCGCGGCGTCTCTGGCGCGAGCTCGCGGCGCCGCGCGGCGCTCGACGCGCCGCGATCGATCTCTGGCACTCACCGGTGACGGCGTTCCCGCTCTTCGTGCGCTGCGCGCGCGTCGCGACGGTCCACGAGATCGCGCTCGCCGAGAAGGAACTCGGGGCGCGCGATGGCGAGGGCCGCTTGATCCAACGCGCGCGCCTGCGCCTCGCGACTCGCGCCGATCGCGTGCTCTGCGACTCCGAGACGACGCTCGCGCGTTTCGTCGCGCGCCATCCGCGCGCGGCGCCGCGGGCCGTATGCGTGCCCCTCGGCGTCTCGTTCGCCTTCGCCACGTGCGTGCCCTCGAGCCAGGAGCGACGCGCAGCACTCGTCGGCGGCCCCGAGCCCTACCTGCTCGTCCTCGGAACGCTCCGCGCGAAGAAGGATCCCCTCACCGCGCTCGCCGCCTTCGCGGCGGCGCGCGAGCGGCTGCGCACGCCGCTCCGCCTCGTCTTCGCCGGTCCCGCGGGGTCCGCTGCGGAAGAGCTCGCTCGCGCCATCGAGGTGCGCGGGCTCGCGGGCTGCGTGCGCATCGCGGGCTACGTTCCGGACGACGAGCTGCCGAGCCTCGTGGCCGGAGCTCTCGCGCTGCTCTTCCTCTCGCGCTCGGAGGGCTTCGGACTGCCCGTGCTCGAGGCGCAAGCCGCGGGGGTTCCGGTGATCGCCAGCCACATCGACGCCCTGGTCGAGACCAGCGGCGGGGCGGCGCTCTTCGCGCGCGTCGACGACGTGGACGCCGCGGCCCTGGCCATCGTCGTGATCGCGACCGACGAGCGGCAGCGCAGCGGCCTGATCGCTCGCGGCCGAGCGAATGCGACCGCGCGCACGTGGGCCGCTACGGCCGCCGCCGTGAGAGCGCAATGGCAAGAGGCGCTCGCCGCTCGCGACCGGGTCTGAGCCGCCGGGTGCTAGTTAGGCGGAGCCGGCGCTCGCTCGGGAAGTCGCGAGACGATCTGGTGGACCTTCTGCTCGAGCTTCCAGTCGCGCGGCTCCTCGATCGGCTCATAGCGGATGCTGGTGATCCCGAAGCCGCGGGCGATCTCGCGCAGGTCGCTCTCCGCGGAGGCGCTCCAGAGCTCGCCGCGCGTCTCCGCGTCGGAGAAGTGCAGGCTCAGCTTGCCGACCTCTACCTTGCGCACGGTGTCGAAGGAGAAGTACGGATCGCGCTCGCGGACCTGCACCTCGAGGTGAGTGCGATGCTCGACGAGCAGCTCGGCCTCGCCGGCCTCGACGCGGCGGAAGCCGCGGGCGCCGAGATGGCGATCCGCGAGCTGACGGATCTCGCGCGCGAGCTGACGCTGGCTCCAGGCCTCGGCGCCATCCTCCGGACCGCTCGCCTCGGGCAGCCAAGCGTAGGTCGAGCGACCGACCAGGGAGAGCTCGTCGCCAGAGCCCTCCCGCACGCGGATGTCCGAGCAGCCGGAGCCGGAGAAGGCGAGCAGCGCCAGGCCGAGCAGCGACGCGCGCCGCGCGGGACGAAGGAGGTGACGAGACGACATCGCAGGACTTGCTCCAAGAGGGGCATCAGGCGAAGCGAATGAGAACGCGACGCGGGGGTGCCGGGCCAGAGGCAACCTCCCCCTCCGAATAGGGCAGGCCGTGCGCGCGATCCAGAGGCAGCGCGCAGGCCGCGCGGCGGGCGTGCCGACCCTTGAATCGGCGGGCGATCCGCTCCAACGTCTCGCGCTCCAAGCGTGCCGTCTTCCGTCTCTCTCCCTCCGAGATCACGCGCTCTCCGTGTCCGAACCGCACGACCACGACCACGGCTCGCACCATGCCCCGAGCCTGTCGCCGCCGCGACGGTACATCGCCCTCCTCCGGGCGGATTTGGGCGACCTGAAGCTCGTCCTGCTCTTCGCGGTCCTGAGCTCGGTGCTCTACCTCGCGGTGCCGGTCACGATCGACGCGTTCCTCTCGAACGTGATGTTCGGGACGATCATGCAGCCGCTGATCGTGCTGACGACGGCGCTGCTCGGCTCCTTGCTCTTCCTCGCCCTGCTGCAAGCCCTGCAGTTCTACGCGGTCGAGATCATCCAGCGGCGCATCTTCGTGCGCGTCGCGGGCGAGTTCGCCTGGCGCCTCGCGCGCTTGAAGCGCGAGGCGATCGACGCGCTCTATCCGCCGTCGCTGGTGAATCGCTTCCTCGACGTCGCGATCGTGCAGAAGAAGACGGTGAGCCTGCTCAACTACACGGTGAGCACCATGCTCACCACCCTGGTGGGCATGTTCGTGCTCGGGCTCTTCCACCCGACGATGCTCGGCTTCGCGCTGGTCCTGCTCCTCGGGCTGCTCGTCGTCGTGGTGCTCCTCGGCCGCGGCGGCGTTCGCACCGCGATCGCGGAATCGGTGTCGAAGTACGATGTCGTCGACTGGCTGGAGGAGATCGTGCGCCATGACACGATCTTCGCGACGCGAACCGGCGCGGAGCTCGCGCGCTCGCGCGTCGATCGGCACTGCGAGCGCTATCTCGAGCATCGCTCGAAGCACTTCCGCATCCTCTTCCGGCAAGTGCTCGGGGGCCTCTTCCTCCAGATCTTCGCCGCGACGGCGGTGCTCGGCGTCGGAGGCCTGCTCGTCCTGGACCAGCAGCTCACCGTCGGCCAGCTCGTCGCGAGCGAGCTCATCGTGAGCGGCCTGGTCGCCAACGTCTCCAAGATCGGCGGCCTGCTCGAGTCCTGGTACGACATCTGCGCGTCGGCCGACAAAGTCGGCCACGTGCTCGACCTGGAGCTCGAGCGCTCGGGCGGCGAGCCTGCGCCGAGCACGCGGAGCGGCTTGGCCTACGAAGCGCGCGGCTTGGGCTACGCCTTCGCCCGCGGCCCGCGCGTGCTCCAGGAGCTCGATCTCCGCATCGCTCACGGCGAGTGCCTCGCGCTCCTCGCGCCGCCTGGCGGCGGGATCAGCACGCTCTTCGACCTGCTGTTCGGGTTCCGCGAGCCGCAGGCAGGCTACCTCCTCTACAACGGCCTCGACCTGCGCCAGCTCGATCTCGTGAGCCTGCGCGAGCAGGTCGAGCTCGTGCGCCATCCCGAGATCGCCGAGGGCAGCATCATCGAGAACCTGCGCCTCACGCGCCCCGACCTCAGCGCCGAGGCCGCGTGGGCCGCGCTCGACATCGTCGAGCTGAAGGAGGACGTGCTCGCGATGCCCCAGGGCATCGACACCCGGCTCCAGTCCGGGGGCCCCACGCTCTCGACCGGCCAAGCGCTGCGCCTCACTCTCGCGCGCGCCATCGCCCGCGAGCCCCGCGTGCTCCTCCTCGACGACGTGCTCGATCGCTTGGATCGCGAGCTGCGCGTGCGCATCGCACGGCGCCTCCTCGCCCCCGAGCTGCCGTGGACCGTGATCGTCTCGACCGACCTGTCCGAGATCGCCGACCTCTGCCAGCGCGCGATCCGCGTGCCCGAAGGCGAGAGGATCGAGAGCTCGCGCGCCGCGACTGCGGAGAGCTGAGATGGACGCACGCACCACTCCGCTCGGCATTCCCGCCGCCCAGCTGCCCGCGCTGAAGAAGACCGGCCGCACGCGCTGGCTGCGCCTCGCCGCTTGGGTCTTCCTCCCCGTGATGTTCGCCACTCCGTTCGCGCTCGCGTTCGTGCCTTGGCGGCAGAACCTGCCCGGCGTCGGCCGCGTGATCGAGTTCGACCCCGTCGACCGACCGATGCCGATCCAGGCGCGCACGAGCGGCATCGTGCTGCGCTGGCACGTGCGCGAGGGTCAGCGCGTCACGGCCGGAGATCCGATCGTCGACCTCGGCGACAACGATCCGCTGATCCTGCAGCGACTCGCCGATCAGATCGCCGCGGCGGGAGAGAAGAAGGCCGCGAGTGAACGCAAGCGCGAGGATTACGAGCGGCAGTTCGGCGAGGCCGAGAGCGCGCGAGCTGCGGCGATCCGCGTCGCCGACGAGGAGATCATCGCCGCCGAGCAAGCGCTGGAGAGCACGAAGCAGGCGGTGCGCGTCGCCGAGGCCACCGTGCAGCTCAACGTCTTCCTGCAGCAGATGTTCGAAGGCTTGATCGCCGACGACATCGCGCCGGGCTTCGAGCTCGAGCGCGCGAAGCAGCAGGCCGCGATCGCCACTGCGGAGCTCGAGGCGCGCCGTGCCCAGGTCGCCGCCTCCGAGGCCGCGCTGCGCGCGCGACGCAGCGCGCGCGACCGCGTCGAGCGCGACGAGCAGGTGAAGATCCAATCGGTGAAGGCGCTCCGCAACACCGCCGAGGGCGAGGTCGCCGAGGCCGAGAGCAGCATCCTGCGCCTGCAGCGCGATCTCGAGCGCCAGCGCCAGCAAATCTTGGTCGCGCCCGTGACCGGCACCGTGCAGCGCCTGCTCGCCAACGGCCAGGGCGGCGGCTACGTCAGCGAAGGCACGACGCTCGCGGTGCTCGTGCCGGACAGCAACCAGCTCGCGGTCGAGCTGCGCGTGGACGGCAACGACGTGACCTTCGTGCGCATCGGCGCCCACGTGCGCCTGCAGTTCGAAGGATGGCCCGCGGTGCAGTTCGTCGGCTGGCCTTCGGCCGCGGTCGGCACCTTCGGCGGCAAGGTCGCGTTCATCGACCGCTTCGGTCATGGCGACGGCAGCTTCCGCGTGATGGTCGTTCCGGATCCGCGGCCGTTCGAGGAGCCAGAGTGGAGCCTGTCCGGCTGGCTGCGGCGTCGCCTCACGCACGAGAGCGTCGCCTCCGCCCAGAACCCACACGCATGGCCCGACGAGCGCTGGCTGCGCCAAGGCGTGCGCGCGAAGGGCTGGATCCTGCTCGACGAGGGCTCCATCGGCTACGGGATCTGGCGCGACCTGAATGGCGTCCGGCCGTCGCTGCAGGCGCCGGCGGACAGCTCGGTGGGCGTGAGCGATGAGCCGAGCGCGAAGGCGAAGTCCAAGTCCGACAGCGGAGAGAAGGAGAAATGAGCTCCCGCGACCTGCTCCGCGGGAAGGCGCCGCGCGTCGCGAACTCGCTCGCGGCGCTCCCGTTGCTCGGAGCGCTCCTTCTCGCGGGCTGCGACCTCCCGCGCTATGCGCCATCGAACGATCCGCTCGGCGTGCAGGAGCCCGCGCGCGAAGAGCTCCTCGCCGAGCTCGCGCTGCCCCCGGCGCATCGCGATCTGCGCACGCGCTCCGCGGAGAGCGCGCCGCAAGCCGCCGCGCTGCCCGCGACCGAGACGAGCGCCGCAGAAGCCGCGGCGCCGTCGACCGCAGCGGCCGCAGCAGCTCGCGCGCGCGCGACGGGCTCCCTGCAGCTCGACGAGGTGCTGGACTCCGTGCTGCAGCGCTATCCGCCCTACCTGAGCGTGCTCCTCGAGCGCGATCTGGCGACGGGCCGCGTTCAGCAGGCGCTCGGCGCGTTCGACACCGTGGTGTCGGGCAAGCTCGGCCGCAACTTCTCCGGCTACTACGAAGCCACCTACGGCCAGGCGATGCTCGAGCAGCCGCTGCCGAGCGGCGGCTCGATCTACGGCGGCTACCGCCTCACGCGCGGGCTGCTGCCCGACTACTACGACTCCCGGACGCAGCGCGGCGGCGAGATCGCCGTCGGCGCGCGCCTCCCGCTGCTGCGCGGGCTCGAGATCGATGCGCGGCGCCTGAAGCTCCGCCAGGAGGAGATCGACCGCGCGCTCGCCGATCCGAAGATCGCCAACGCGCGCATCGACTTCGTGTACGCGGCCACGGTGGCCTACTTCGAATGGCTCGCCGCGGGCCAGCGCCTGCGCATCGTGCGCGAGCTGCTGGCGCTCGCCACCGATCGCGTCGAGGGCATCCAGCGCGCTGTCGAGCGCCGCTTCCTCGCCGGCATCGACATCACCGACAACGAGCGCGCCATCGTGCAGCGCCGCGTGTTCGTCGTGCGAGCCGAGCGCGCGCTGGAGCGCGCCGCACTCGCGCTCTCGCTCTTCCTCCGCGACGAGGACGACGATCCGGTGGTGCCGGGAGAGGAGCGCTTGCCCCCGGAGTTCCCGGAGGCCTTCGAGCCCGATCGCAGCCGCTTCCGCGCCGAGGCCGAAGCGGCGCTCCGCGATCGCCCCGAGCTCCGCGAGATCCACCTCCTCTACGACCGCGCCAAGACCGAGGAGGGCTTCGCCGAGAACGAGCGCCTGCTCGACCTGGGCCTCGTCGTCGATGCCAGCAAGAACATCGACCAGAGCCCCTATGCCGACCGCAACGAGCTCGAGCTCTTCCTCGGCCTCGACGTGAAGCTGCCTGTGCAGCGCCGCGAAGCGCTCGGCCGCTTGCAGCAAGCGCGCACGAGGATGGAGCGCTTGCGCATCGAAGGCGAGTTCGCGCGCGACCGCGTGCTGTACGAGCTCGCCGATGCGCTCTCGGCCCTCGAGACGAACTTCGTCCAGATCGAGGAGACCGAGCGCAGCGTGGCCCTCGCCGAGCGCATGGTGCAAGCCGAGCGCCGCGCCTTCGAGCTCGGCCGCAGCGACCTCCTGCGCATCAACGTGCGTGAATCGGACCTCGCCAGCGCCCAAGCGCTGCGCCTCGACGCGCTGCTCGAGTACTTCAAGGCCTCCGCCGCGTATCGGGCGGCGCTGGGAAGGGACGCGCGGCCGACCGAGGGAACGGAGCGCTGAGGGCGAGAGGCGCAGCGGAGCGCCGGAGCGTCGACGCGAGCAACGCGAACGTCGCGTTCGGTCGTCGATGGCGGGATGCGCTGGTCGCGGCCGTGCGCGCCTCTCACGAGGAGAAGTAGCGACGCCGCGGGAGCGCGCACGCGGAGCCGGCGTAGTTCTCTTCGCGCACTCGTCCTCCCCGAGAGCGACCCTCCCTCGCTGCGACCTCGCCTCGGTCGCGCTTTCCGCCCTCGCCTGAGGACTACGCCATGCTCTCACGCTCCGCGCATGCCCTGCGCGCGCTCCCGGTCCGTCCTTCGTTCCCCCGCAGCGCGCTCGAGCTCGGCGCTCTCGCGTGCCTCGTCGGCTGCTCCGGCGGCGGAGGAGGAGGCGGCGGCGGATCGCAGCGCCTCGAGATCGAGCGCATCTCGAACGGGTTCAGCGGCGCGCCGCTGCTGCCACATCAGATCTACGCCCTCGATCCCGGCACCGGCCAGCCGAACCGCCAGCGCGTGATCGAGCTCCGCAGCCTGGACGAGCTCTCGCGACACCTGCGACCGCAGAACCCCGTGCACGCCCCTGGCGTCTGGCGCCTCGGCCCCGGCGGCGAGCCCGTGCTGCCGAACGGCGCGGTCGGCAATCACTTCGTGCTGATCCAGTTCACGACGCCGCCGGCGCTCGACTCGATCTTCGATCCGAGCCCCGCGGGTCAGAACACGAGCGGCTTGGTCGGCTCGATCTCGGTGAGCCGCGTCGACTCCACCACCGGCGCGCTGACGCCGATCCGCGGGCGTGGGTTCCTCGGCGGGAAGACCCCCGATGGACGCGGCGGCTATGCGAGCTGGCTCGAGCTGCGCGGCCAGCGTTTGATCGATGCCTCGCCGAACGGGGAAGCTGCGGGCTTCCCGGGCGTAGCGAGCTCGTTCTCGGGAGCCGATTCACTCGCGAGCCCGAAGAGCTTCGTCTTCGTGCCCGACGAGGATGGCGATCTGGCGACCTTCGAGAGCTTCCCGCGCTCGGCGCACGTGCGCATCGAGGTCACCGCGGGCGTCGCGACGAGCAGCGGGCGCGCGCTCGTCACCGAAGCCGTGTGCGCCGGCGCCGTCGGCGCGGATGTCTACACGCCGGAGGCGCTCGAGTTCTCGCCGAGGAACGGTGCGGAGGAAGTCGATCCGCTGACGGCGGTGATCGTCGCGTTCACCGAGCCGGTGCAGCCGCTCAGCGTGGGCGAGCTCCCCGGACCTCTGCCGCCAGGTCTCTCCTCTTCCATCTCGCTCTCCTTCGGGCCACAGACCTCGCGCGTCGACGTGCCGTACACCGCCGAGCCGGTGAGCGTCTACGACCTCACGCGCTATCGCTTGCGCCCGCTCTTCCACTTCCCCGGGCGCGATCCGCTGCAGGGCACGCTGCAGGCCTTGAACGAGATCACCGTGCAGGTGAACCCGCAGGTGCTGAAGGACCTGGTCGAGGAGATCCCGCAGCAGCAGATCAGCGCGAACTTGAACCTGCGCACACCGGCCGTGCGCTGGCGCGTCGGCGACGGCCCCGGCCTCGTGAATGCACCGGTCGCGCCGAGCGCGATCTACGTCGGCCGCTCGGGCTCGACGGTCGGCATCTCGGTGATCGACCTCTACGGCTTCGGACAATCGACCGGCGACCCGCGCGGCGACGATCCGCAGACGCCTCTCGTGCGCGACCCGAAGAACCACTGGCTCGACAACCCGAACCTGATCTGGGGAGCCACGATGGTCCCGCCGATCTCCGCGGGGACCTCGACGCTCGACGGCGGCAGCGGGGGCTTCCTCACCCTGACCCGCGACTCCAGCCTGAACGACCTGCTCGCGCGCTCACCGCTCTTGAGCTCGGTCGACGACCTGCACATCGGTCATCCGCTCGACAAGCTCTTCAACAACTCGATGCTCGAGTGCCGCTCCGGCGGCGGGAACATCTGCGCCGCGACAGGCCCGCTGCATCGCGACCCGGGTGGTCAGCCGCTCAGCGGCAACTCGCTCAGCTACGCTCCGCACCCGAACCCGCCGAAGCTGGTCTTCCCGCCCATCTGCCTGGCGCCCTTCATCCAGGGCGAGGAGCCCACGATGGATGTCCGCGCCGGGCAGCCCGCGCGCGATCTCTTGGGACTCGGCGATCCCCTCGGCCGGCCGAGCGCGTTCGTCCCGCCCTCGGGCCTGCTCGTCGACAACGACGGCTTCTTCGGCCCCGTGCCGCCCTCGGTGAACCAGGGCCAGCCGGCCGCGTGCAGACCCTACGCGGTGCGCCAGCAGATCGGCCACTTCCTCTACGCGATCGACCGCAACGCGAAGAAGGTGAAGGTCTTCAACTCGAACCGCATGACGCTGCTCGACGAGATCGAGCTCGCGGATCCCACCGACCTCGCGATCTCGGGGAACCTCCGCGTGATGGCCGTCACCAACTTCAGCGCGAACACGGTCTCCTTCGTCGACATCGATCCCGCGTCGCCGAGCTTCCACCAAGTGACGAAGACCGTGCCGGTGGGCGCCGGCCCGCGCGGCTGCGCCTTCCACTCCGAGAACGAAGATCTCCTCGTCGCCAACTTCCTCGGCAACTCGGTCACGGTGATCCGCCAGCTCGACCTCAGCGTGCGGAAGACGCTGACCGCGCAGATCGCGCGGCCGCTCGACATCGCGGTGACGCCGCGGCAGATCACCTTCGGCTACAACTCCGGCCTCTACTTCGCCTACGTGCTGAACCAAGGCGGCTCCGTGGCGGTGATGGAGTCCGGCCCCGACGGCACGAACGGCATCGGCTACGACGACATCGTCGGTCTCGTGCCGGCGAACTTCGCGAACCCGCAGTCGATCCAGGTCGATCCGGTGGACTTCAACTCCGCGGTGTGGATCGCACACACCGACACCGAGGGCCGCGGCGCGGTCTCGCGTCTCGCCCTCACGGCCTCGCCCACGAACCCGCTACCGCTCAGCGTCACGAGCGGCGGGATCATCCTTCCGCCGTCCTTCCGCGATCGCACGTGGAGCGTCACCTCGACCTTCGACTTCCGGACCCTCACGCCGGGCCTCCCCGCCGACACCGCGCTCGACAACCTGACCAACATCGCCGTCGCGGCCGGCGTCTCCACGCAGCAGGCCGGAGTTCCCGCCGCACCGCAGGACGCGAAGTCGCTCTACCGCATCCTCACGACGCCGGTGCAGGTCTCGTTCCCGAAGCTGCTCTTCATCGCGAACTCCTCGGCGGGCGTAGTCGACGTGATCGACCTCGGGAACTCGGCGAAGCTGCGCTCGATCCCCGCGGCCGGCGTGCGGCACCTCGCCGACTACTGGCGGCAGTGAGCACGCGCTCGACGCGCGGCGGGCTCGCTCAGCAGGCGAGCGCGCCGCGCGCGAGCAGCAGGCCGACGGCGGCCTCGAGGCGCGCCTCACGCGTCGAGGCGCTCGCGATCGCGACGGCGTGGTCGACTCCGGCGCGCGCGCAGGCTTCGCCGAGCGCGCGCTGGTGTCGTTCGAAGCGCTCGCGATAGCGCGCGAGCGCGGCGGCATCGAGCACGAGCTCGCGCTCCGAGCCGACCTCGGCATCGCGGAGGATCACCGCCTCGCCGCCGCGCGGCTCCGCGTCCGCTGCCGCGAGCACCTGCACGAGCTGCGCCGCGACCGCTTCGCGCGCGAAGGACGTGAGCCAGCGCAGCGGCTCCTCCGGCGTGAGCGCGTCGGTGAGGATCCAGCGCAGCGAGTGCGCGCGGAGGAGCGGTGCCAGCGTCTCGAGCGCGACCTCGAGCGGCACCGCAGATGAGGATGCGAGCTCGAGCCCCTCGCCCAGCAGCTCCTCGGGCTCGAGGCGCCGCGGCGGCGACTCGAGCCCCCAGAGCGCGAGCTCGAACCCGCCGACCTGCGCGAGGCGTACGAGCAACGCGGCGAGATCGACCGCCAGCTCGGCCTTGGCCGGGTCGACGGCCATCGAGCCGCTCAGGTCGAACGCGAGCTCGAGGCGCGGGCGCAGCTCGGCGCGGAAGAGCTTCAGCAGCAAGCGCTCGTGCGCGAGCGATCCGCGCCAGTCGATGCGGCGCACGTCGTCGCCGAGGACGTAGGGCCGGCGCTCCTCGAGCTCGGGCGAGGCCCCGCCGCTCCGCGCGAGCGCGCGATCTCCGGCGGCGCCGAGCAACCGGCGCGGTGGCGCGAGCTCCAGAGCTCCCGCCCAGCGCTCGACCTCCGCGAGGGGCGGAACGCGCCGCTCAGCGCTCATGCCGCGCGGCGCTCACGAGCCGCGCGATGCACCTCGAGCAGCGCCGCACACCAGCGCGGGAAGTGCAGCAGCAGCACCAGCCCCGCCGCGATCGCGAGCCACTGGAGATTCAGCTTCGTCAGCGGGTCGAGGTCTTTCGGATGCTGGCCGATGCGCTCCAGGAGGAACGCGGGAACGCCGAGATGCCGCCCTTCCTGCAGCCCTTCATCGCCGATCAGCAGGCCGTAGATCGAAGGCACCAGCGCAGCCGCCGCGGCGAACACCAAGATCGACCCCAGCGCGAGGCGGCGCACGTTCATCCGAGCGAGGCTGCGCCCGAAGAAGAGCAGCGGCACGCCGAGGTAGAGGATGCCGTAGAGCACGACCACCAGCAGCACGAGCTCGATCTGCTCCAGGCTGAGACCGACGCGCGCGGTCGGCGCCACGGAGGGCGTCCTCGCGAGCAGGGCCCGCAGCACCGCATACACGCCTCCGGCGTGGAGCAGCACGTAGAGCATGCCGCGCGCTCCGCCGGGGAGCCACGGCGTCGCGAGCATCCCGAGCCCCGGGAAGCGCGGCACCTGCTTCCGCACGCGCCGTCCGAGCGGCAGCGGCTCCACGCAGAGCCAGGCCCCGCCCGCGAAGAGCGAGAGGAAGATCATCACCGCCATGCCCAGCACGATCATCGGCTGGCCCCAGCGCTCGTAGAAGTGCGCCGTCGCGAGCAATCCCGCGAGGACGCCGAGGCTGCCGATCACGCGCAAGCCGCTGGAGCGGTTCTCCTCCGCGTGCGCGAGGCGCGAGCAGGCGATCGCGACGCTCATCGCCACCGAGAGCAAGCCCGCGACGCCGAGCCACGCGACGATGACCTGGACGTCGGGATCGGCGAGCACGCCGGCATTCGTCAGCACCTCGTAGGAGATCCCCGCCGCGGCCGGCACGAGCGAGAGCAGGCCCGCGGCGAGAGCCACGACGATCATCAGGCGCACGAAGCGCTGAGGCGTGGAGCTCGAGATCGCGATCGAGGAGGCCGACAGCACACCGCTCACGAGCAGCGTCGCCATGACGACGACGGCGAGCGCGAAGAGATCGACGCCCCGCAGCAGGAACGCGAAGGTGAAGAAGGGCAGGAACGCCGCGAGGAAGAGCAGCGCCAGCACGAAGGAGGAGAGCCACTTGCCGACGACGATGCGGCGCGGAGGGAGATCGGAGAGCACCAGGAGATCGAAGGTGCTCTCCTCCCACTCCGCTCCCATCGACTGGAAGGCCGCGAAGGGCACGATCGCGAGCAGCGCGATCGCGAGGCAGGTGTAGATCGCCGTCAGGTACTCGACGCCCGATTCCACCGCCTGATCGGGCTCCTGTGCGAGGACGAGGATCACGGTCGCGAGCGTCGCCGCGACGAGGGTGAGCGCCAGCGAGAGCCGGAAGCTTCGGCCGCGCAGAGCCTGACGCACCTCCTTCACGAGCACCGGGTTCAAGCGATCGAGCATGGCGGGGCTACTGCACTTGGCCTTCGGTGAGCGCGAGGAAGAGGTCTTCCAGGTTCGATTCGCGCGGAGAGAACTCGACCGGTCGCAGGCCCCGCTGGACGAGAGCCTGGAGGAGCTCCGCGGCGTCGTCGATGCCGTGCGCGAGCGTGAACACGAAGCCGTCGCCCTCTTGGCGCAGCTCCTCGAGCCCCGGCCACTCGAGCAACGCGCGGCGCAGCTCCTCGGGAGAGGCGAGAGCGCGCACATGATGAGCGCGCGCTCGCCGCAACGAGGAGAGGATCTCTCGCACGCTGCCCGCGGCGCGGAGCACGCCGCGCTCGACGATCACCACCTCGTCGCAGAGCTCGGAGAGCTCGGTCAGGATGTGCGAGGAGACGAGCACGGCCTTGCCGAGCTGCGCGAGCGAGCGCACGAGCTCGCGCAGCTCGACGCGCGCGCGAGGATCGAGTCCGGCCGCGGGCTCATCGAGGATCAGCAGCTCGGGATCGTGGAGCATCGTCTTCGCGAGGCAGAGGCGCTGCTTCATGCCCTTCGAGAGCGCGCCCATCTCCTTCAGGAGCAGCCCGTCCAGCGAGGTGAACTCGCAGGCGAAGCGCAGACGCTCGCGACGCTTCGCCCCGCGCAGACCGTAGGCGCGCGCGAAGAAGTCGAGGTACTCCGCGACGGTGGTCGCCGGATAGGCGCCGTAGGCATCGGGCATGAAGCCCAGGCGATGGCGCGCGGCGCGCGCGTCCTCGATCGCGGAGACGCCGCCGATCAGGACATCCCCTTCGTCGGGCAGCTCGAGCGTCGCGCAGATACGCATCGTCGTCGTCTTGCCCGCGCCGTTCGGCCCGATGAACCCGCAGATGCGCCCGGGATCCACGCGGAACGAGAGCTCGCTCACGGCGGTGAACGCGCCGAAGCGCTTGGTGAGGCCCTTCACCTCGAGTGCAGGAGTCGAGCTCATCGCGCTTCGAGCTCTCCGAGCGCGAGAGTTCCGAGGAGGAGGTGCTCGCCGCTGATCTCGTTGCCTCGCAGCGGGCCGCGATCGAGCCACGGTGGAGCCTCGACCTCGGCCGCGTAGAGATCGCGAGGCTCGGAGGGGATGCGCAACGGCGTCGTGCCGGCGTAGCCGAAGCTCTCGACGCGCAGCAGGAGCGAGCTCGCCTCGCTTCTCGAGCTCGCGGGAGCGAGCTCGGCGCTCGCGCCGCTCTCGAGAGGCTCGGCGAGCACATGACGCGCCCCCGCGCTGTCGTAGACCTCGAGGGCGCGGAGGGCCACGCCGAGCAGGTTCGTGACGCGCAGCGCGCTGCCCTTGCGATCGAAGGCCAAGCGCTCGGCGCAGGCGCTCTCCTCGATCACGACGTGGCGCGCCTCGCGCCGCGACGGCAGGTAAGCGCCGGCGAGCGCGCCGCTCCCCCCATCGATCACGTAGCGCGGACGACGCGAGGAGAGCGGCTCCGCCGCGGGCAGATGCAGCGTCGTGCCCGCGCGGGTCACGAGCGCCGTGCCCGGGGAGAGCGGGGCGTAGAACGCGCGCCATTCCGCGGTCGCTCGCCGCTGCTCGCGCTGATCCAGCACGGTCAGCGAGCGCGAGGCGATGATGGTCGAGAAACCCTCGCGCGAGAAGGTGATCGCGAGCAGGCCGGCGCAGAAGCAGAGCGAGAGCACCGGCACGGTCACCAGCAGGAGCACCGGGCGCTTCCAGCGCTGCACGAGCCAGAAGTTGATCGGCCCGATCAGCAAGGCGAAGCCGAGCAGCACGAAGAGGAACTCGCGCACCGGCAGATGACCGAGATCGCGGAGCATCGGCATGGCCGAGGCGCCGCGTGGATCACCCGAGTAGCCCGGCTCTCGAAGCACGGGCACGCAGCTTCGCTGCGCCGCGACCGCCCGGCCGAGCAGCTCGCCTTCCTCGGCGCGCAGCTCTTCGAGGGCAGACCCGCCGACGAGCAGCAAGCCCAGGCCCATGCTGCGCAGCTCGACACGCTGCGCGCGCGCGCGCTCGAAGCGCGGCTCGAAGGCCCCGGCGAACGCCGCGTGCTGCGACATCCGCTCCGCGCCGACGGCACCGAGCACGGCCAGCGTTCCGCCCGCCGCGACGTAGCGCGCGAGCAGCTCGAGCCCGCGCTCGTCGGGCAGCGCGTCTTCGGCATCGAGGATCACGACATCGAGGCTCGAGAGCGCGCGCAGGGAGAGCGGGAGCTCGGCGTAGGTCGCGCGCACCCAGTCGCAGCGGCTCCCGGCGTCGGACTCGCCGACGGCGCCGCGCCCGCTCTTCCAGGCCTCGAGCCAGTGCGGGGCCGCGGCGCTGATCTCGCGCGGGCCAGCGACCAGCGCCGTGCGCACGAGCGGGTCGAGCCCGTGGCTCGGACCGACCTGCCCCATCCAGTCTTGCTCGAAGCCGGACTCGATGCGCAGGCTCAGATCGCGCCGCGGGCTCGGGAACAGCGGCACCAGCCATTCGAGCTCCCGCGTCTCGCCCGGCGCGAGCACGAGCGTTTGCTCGAGCTCCAGCTCCTGCGAGCTGAACGGCAGCGCGCCGCGCAGGTCGACCTCCTGCGCGAGCGGCCCGTAGTTCTCGAGCGCGATCCGCACCGGCACCCAGCCGCGGTGGCAGAGCTCCGGCCAGCGGTAGCTCGCCTGCACGCGGACGCGCGCCTGGTGCAGGTCACCGCGCACCTCGTCGTCCGCGAGGAGCGGCGCGCGGCCCAGAGCGAGCGCAGCGAGCAGGACGGCGAGAGCGCGCGGCATGCGCACGGATCGGAACTCAGACACGACGCAGCTCCTCCGGCAGCGCTTCCACTTCGTCGACGCGCTCCAGCAGCTCGCGCGCGATCGCCTCCGCGCGCACACCGTCCAAGCGCGCGCGATAATCGAGCACGAGGCGATGCGCGAGCACGGGGGTGAGCACGGCGCGCACGTCCTCGAAGCCCGCGTGCGGGCGTCCGCCGACCAGCGCGTGCGCGCGCGCAGCCTCGGCCGTCCCGATCGCGGCGCGCGGAGAGCCGCCGTGGCGCACGTAGCGCTTCACGAGCTCCGGCGCGGTCGGCGACTCGGGATGCGAGGCCTCGACGAGACGCGCGATCCAGCGCGCCACCGCCGGTGGCAGGAACACGCGATCGACGGCCGCGAACAGCTCTTCGAGCTGCGCTTCGTCCACCGCGCGCTCGAGCGGCGGGCGCTCGCCGCGATGCCGCTCGAGCAGGATCCGCTCCAGCGTCGCCGTCGCGGGGCGCTCGACGATCAAGCGGAAGAGGAATCGATCGAGCTGCGCCTCGGGCAGCGGATAGGTGCCTTCGAGCTCGATCGGGTTCTGCGTCGCGAGGACGAAGAACGGCGCCGGCAGCGCATGTGTCTCGCCGAGCACCGTGACCGAGCGCTCCTGCATCGCCTCCAGCAGCGCGGACTGCGTCTTCGGGGAGGCCCGGTTGATCTCGTCGGCGAGCACCACCTGCGCGAAGAGCGGACCGGGTAGGAAGCGCAGCGCGCGGCTCCCTCCGCGCTCCTCCAGCATCGGGCCGCCGGTGAGATCGGAAGGCAGGAGATCGGGCGTGAACTGCACGCGCCGGAAGGACAAGCCCAAGAGCGCCGCGAGCGCCTTCACCAGCTCGGTCTTGCCGAGACCGGGCAGACCCTCGAGCAGCACGTGGCCGCGCGCGAGCGTCGCGGCGAGCAAGAGCCGCTGCAGCGGCCCTTGGTCGAGCAAGGCGGAGGCGAGCCCCGCCTCGATGCGCTGGAGAGGCGCACGTGCTCGGGCGAGTGCCTCGGGACCCAGTCGCTCGACGTTGCTCATCGACCCACACCGGTGCGATCCCCGGTGAAGAAGGACTCCACGGCGCGCCGCTGGCTCGGCGAGAGGCGGCGCAAGCGCGCCGCGCGCGCCTCTTCGAAGACCGCGCGACCGCTCGCGCCCTCCGAGCGACGCGCCGCGGCGCCCTCCGGAGAGTCCTGCGCTGCGAACGAGCCGCGTCGGGATTCGCTCTCGCCGCCGAAGCTGCGCTGCCCACCGAGCTCCGCGGCGGACGGCGCGCCCGGCGCATCCTGGTCCGGCGTGAGGAGCGCGCCTTGCGCGAGCTCACCCGCGCCGGGGATCGCGGCCTCGCGCGCCTGCTCGGCCAAGCGCTCGGCGAGCGCGGCGGCAGCTCCGCGCTGCTCCGGAGTGCCCGCTTCGCTCAGCTCTCGCGCGCGCTCGAGCGCCTCCGCGAGAGCGCGAGCACCGGCCTCGGTGCGCGCCTGCTCGAGCGCGCGTTCGGCGAGCGAACGCAGCTCCTCGGGCAATGCGGCATCCTGCTCCGGCCGCGCTTCCGCCAGCGCGCGCTCCGCCGCCGCGCGAGCGCGCTCCGCATGCTGCGCGAGACGTTCCTCCAGATCATCGAGCGCGCGCAGCAGCGCCGCGGGATCCGCGTCCGCGAGCGCTCGTTCGGCGAGCTCGCGCAAGCGCTGCTGCAGGGCCTCGCGCTCCCCGGCCGGCAGCGTCGCGTTCCCCTCGAGCTGCGCGAAGCGCTCGGCCGCGCGCGCCACGAGCTCCGCGAGCAACGCCTCCGGCGTGCGCACCGCGCTCCAGCTCAGCGGCCACAGCGCGCCGGCGGCGAGCAGCGCGATCCCGAGCGCGGCGCGCGCCGCGCTGCCACCCCACGCGAAGTAGAGCCCGTCCTCCACTGCCGCGGTCCGACGCGCGCTCGCTTCGTCCGCGAGCTCCTCGCCGAACGCGCACGCGCTCAGCACGGCCCCCCCGCTCGCGCTGCGCAACTCGAGCCACGCGGCGAGCGTCTCACGCGACGGCGCCCGGCGCGCTGCCCACGCTCCCGCGACGAGCGCGGCGAGTGCGAGCAGCGCGGCGCCGACGTAGAGCCAGCGCTCCTCCAGCTCCCCGTACGAGCGGAGCCAGAGCGCGAGCGCGCCGAGGAGCGCTCCCCCGCAGAGCAAGGCGACCGAAGCTACGCGCACGCCGAGGGCGAGGACGAGCTTCCGGCGCAGGCGCCCGATGCGCCGCTCGAGACGGGTGGACATGGGGCGAGAGCATACTCCCCGCTAGCGCGGAGTCAGCGTGAAGTCCCGAACGCTGAAGCCCTTCGGCTGGCCGGTCGAGCCGTGCGCGAAGCGCAGCCGGTTCGCCCCTTGCACGAGCTCGACCTCGACCGGCGCGGTCTGGCCCCAAAGCCCCACGGTGAACGGCAGCGGGATCTCGATCGGCGTGGCCGCGTCGTTCAGCGTGAGGAGCAGGTGCTGCTGCCAGCTCGGCGTCGCGACGCGCGCGGTCAACGCGTAGGTTCCCGCCGCGGGCACCTCGAGGCGGTACTCGAACTCCTGCGGCTCGCCGTTCCGGTTGTAGTGGAGCTGCTTCCCGCCCAGGTTGCTCTCGAGGAAGAGGATCTTCTTCGTGCTGGCCGTCGGCGCGACGGTGGCCGCGGCCGGGATGGTGATCACGCCGCGCTCGTCGACGACGACGGTGCGGTCCACAGACGAAAGGGTGACGCGTGCCTGCGCGACCTTCTCCTTCGTCTCGTTGGCCTCGGCGATGTCTTGTCCGATCGCCTCCTGCGTCTTCGCCCGCGCGGCTTCGATCAGCGCGCGCTGCACGTACAGCGAGATGCCGTACCAGAACTCCGGGCGACCGCCGAGGAAGCCGTGGACGCGCGGCTCGCCCAGCGCATCGCCGATCCACTGCGCGCGCTTCACTTGCAGGTAGGCCGCGCCGCAGGCGCGCGCCTGCGTCGTCGCGAGGAAGTCCAAGTCCTTGCCGTAGCGCGTGTGGGTCCACCCTTGGCCCCAGCCCGCGCCGAGACACGGGACCCAGCCCGCCGGCGTCCAACGCACGAGCGCCGCATGCCCGGTCTGAGGACGCGCCGTGGTCGGGATCCCGAACGCGCGCAGCAGGAAGCGGCCGTAGAACGCGCGGCGCCCGCAGACGCCGCCGTTCTTCAGGATGTTCTGAAAGAACTGGAGCTCGGGCTCATCGTGCACGTTGTCCTCGGAGCCATAGCGGATGTCGGTGCGCACGGAGTCGACGTAGCGCCAGCGCTGGTCCGGGTTCACGACTTGGTCGGGGCGATAGCTGCGCAGCATCTCGCGCCCCCACGCGAGGATCTCGTCGGGCTCCTCGCCGTAGACGACGAAGCGATACTCCCAGACGCTGAAGCGCTCGAAGGCGGGATCGAGCTCGCCGCCGAGTGACGCGGCCTCGTAGTGGAGATAGCGCCGCACGGGATCGACGTGCTTCGGCGCGTCCTTCGCCGCTTCCGCGTTCCGCAGCGCGATCGGCACGGCGTGCTCGAGGGCGATCGCGAGCGCGAAGCGTTGGAGGTAACCCTCGCGCGCCTTCGCGCTCGCGCGCTGGATGTCGCGATAGATCTCCATCGCCCGGCCGTAGTCGGCGCCGTTCGGGCCATCCGCGACCGCCATCTGCACGAGCAGCTCGCGATCACCGAGCATCTGCTCCACGAGCTCGCGCTGCGCCGCGCCGCGAGAAGCGAACGCGGCGAGCTTCGGCGGCGTCGCTTCCTTCAGCGCGACGAGCTCCGAGAGGCGCGCATCGAGCGCAGCGCTGCCGAGGAAGGTCTCGAGCCCGAGCCCCTGCATCGCGGCGAGCGTCTGCGCGCGCGCCTGCTCGAGCGCGGCCAGGGCCGCTTTCTGCTCCGCTTCGACGCGCGGCCGCTCCTGCTCCGCGAGGCGCAGCGTCGCCTCGCGCTCCGCGAGCGCCGCGACGCCCGCGGCGCGATCCAGCTGCGCCTTCGCCAAAGCCTGCTCGCCCGCCCTGCGCTCCGCGTCGCTCGTCGCACTCGCGAGCCGCGCGCGCGCTTCGGCGATCGCGCGATCCGCTCCGCCGATCCACTTGTCGCGCGCGTGCGCCACCAGTCCTTGCGCCTTGCCGAGCTCGCCCATCGCGGCCTCGGCGAGCTTCGCGCGTTCCTCGGCGGCGCGCTCCGCCGCGCACGCTCGCGCGTGGGCCGCCCGCTGCGGCTCTTCGATCCGCGGCAACGCCGCGCGGATCTCGCGCTCGAGCTCGGCGAGCCGCGAGGCGTAGCGAGCGGCGAGCGGCTCCTCGGCGCGGGGCGCTCCCTGCGGCAGCGCAGCGGCGCTCCCGAGAGGCGACGCCGCAGCGGCGAGCAACCAAGACAGAGTGCGAATCGTGAGGAGGCGCATCGATCGCTCGGGACGGAGGACCGCGAAGCAGAGCAGGGCTCCTCGGCGCCGTCGAGGGATGCGGGCCGGGAGGGCGCGCATCTTATGCCGAGGTCCGCTCGATCGCCCCCGAGGACTCTCTCGATGGAGCGCCGCGTGACGTCGCGAGGAACGCGACGCGCGAGCGCAGCTCAGCGCGCAAGCCCTCGCCGTACCTGATGCGATAGGAACGCCCGCAGCCGCGCCGCGGTCCGCGCCTCGAGCGCGAGGAAGCGGCAGCCGATGCCTTCGACGGTGACGCGCACGACCTCCATCTCGGCGCCGAGGGGCTCGGCCTCCGTGGAGGTCTGGAACTCGGCGCAGAGGCGCGAGCGCACGCGGGCGTTGGCGGTGCAGGCGAAGAAGGCACCGGAGAGGCTGACGTTCCGGAGCTCGGCGTCGATCCGCTCGCCCGTCTCGGTGGTGAGGCGCGCCGGCAGACGCAGCTCGACGCGGATCGCGCCGCGTTGGTCCCGCTCGGTCTTCATGCCTCTACCTCTCTGCGCATCGAGGCCTGAATGTCCGATCGACCGAGGCACGCGTCGGGCTAAAGTGCGCGCATGGAAGTTCCCGGAACGGATGAGCCGCCGCCCGACGCGGCGACCTTGGATCTCCGCATCGAGAGCCTGGCCTTCGGCGGCGACGGCGTGGCTCGCTGGACCGAGCCCGGAGGCGACGGGCGCTCGCTCGTCGTCTTCGTGCCAGGCACCGCGCCGGGCGACCGCGTGCGAGCGGAGCTCGTCGAGCTCAAGAAGAACTTCGCGCGCGCCGAGGTGATCGAGATCGTCGAGCCCTCTCCGCAGCGACGCACGCCGCCCTGCCCCGTGTTCGGGAGCTGCGGAGGCTGCACGCTGCAGCACCTGCAGTACCCGGCACAGCTCGAGGCGAAGCAGTCCTTCGTGCTCGACTCGCTGCGGCGCCTCGGCGGCATCGACTGGAAGGGCCCGCTCCGGATGCACTCGGGGCCCGAGCTCGGGACGCGCACGCGCGCGCGCTTCGCGATCAACGCGAAGAGCGGCGCCGTCGGGTTCCGTCGCGCGAGCTCGCACGCCGTGGAGGACCTCGAGCACTGCCCGGTGCTGGCCCCCGCGCTGGAGGACGGGCTGCGCGCGCTGCGAACCTACGTCCAGGGGCTGGCGCCCGGCGAACGGCGCGCCCTCCCGCAGGAAGTCGCAGCGGCGATCGACGCGCAGGGCTGCTCGTTCGAGCCCGCGCTCGGAGACCTGCCCGGGCGCGTGCTCGAGCCGGAGGTCCGCGGCATGCGCTTCCACGTCGGGCCGGACGAGTTCTTCCAGGGCCACGCAGGGCTGCTGCCGAAGCTGGTCGAGGCCGTCGTGCAGGGTCTCGAGGGCGAGGAGGCTTGGGATCTCTACGCCGGGGTCGGGATCTTCGCGCGCGTCATGGCTCCGCGATTCCACCGCGTGATCGCCGTCGAGGAGAACCCGATCGCCTTTCGCCACGGCATCGGCGCCGCCCGCGCCGCCGGAGATTCGCGGGTCTTCTTCGATCGCGCGGCAGTCGGCTCGTGGCTCTCGCGCCGACGCAGCGGCCGCGTGGACGCCGTGGTGCTCGACCCGCCGCGCACCGGAGCGAAGGAGGCGGTGGAGCCGCTGCTCGAGTTCCGCCCCCGCGAGATCCGCTACGTCTCCTGCGACCCGACGACCCTCGCCCGCGACCTGCGGGGGTTCCTCGAGGGCGGCTACCACCTGGATCGCGTCGAGATCTTCGACCTCTTCCCGCAGACCTGGCACGTGGAGACCCTGGCGGTCCTCGGCCGCTAGCCCCCCATTGCACAGCCAAGGCGCCCCGACGGTGCCTTGGGGAAATGCGAGAAGGCGCGAAGGATCGCCCGCAGCTCCGGCACGACCCCGCGATGAGCTCTCCCGTCCGCACGCTTCCGTCGCCCGATCTCGCGCTGCGCGACCGCGTCGTCGCCGGGGAGCGCGCGGCGGCCGAGGAGCTCGTGCGCACGCACCTGGATCCGCTCTACGAGTTCATCCACCATCGGCTCGGCGCGGACGTGCGGCAGACGGAGGAGCTCGTGCAGGACTGCTTCCTCGTCGCGCTGGAGAAGCTGCCCGGCTACGCGGGCGAGAGCTCGCTCTTCTCCTGGCTCTGCGGCATCGCGCGGAACAAGCTCCGCGCCGCGCGGCGGAAGAAGCGGCCGCGCCTGCTCGCGGACGTGCTGGAGGAGAGCGAGGGCGAGATCGATCGCATCCTCGCCGACGTCGCGCGCGAGCCGCTGCCGGAGTGGGTGCTCGAGCGCGCCGAGACGCGTGAGCTCGTGGGTGCCACGCTCTCCTCGCTCTCGCCCGAGTACCGCCGCGCGTTGGTCGGCAAGTACATCGAGGAGAAGAGCGTCGTCGAGATGGCCGCCGCGGCGGGCCAGAGCGAGAAGGCCGCGGAGTCGATGCTGCATCGCGCGCGCGTCGCATTCGCGCGCGTCTTCGAGCTCCTGGCCAAGAAGCGCGGAGGCTGGGCATGAGCGCGCTCGATGAAGAGCTGCCGGAAGAGCCCTCGAGCAGCCGCTCGGCGCAGGTCCTCGAGGCGAACCTGAAGGCGCTGCTGACGCGTGCCTATCAGCCCGCGTTGCCGAGCGCGGCGTTTCGCGCGCGCGTCGCGGCACTCGTCGCCGCGCGCGCGATGCAGCTCGGCGCAGTGCGCGCCGCGTCGCACGAGAGGCGGAGCTTCGCCGCGCCGCGGCGGATGCTGCTCGCCGCGGCCGTGCTGCTCGGTGCGGTGCTCGGCCTCTACTTCGCGTGGAACCGCGGTGAGGAACGCGATGCCCTGCAGGTGATCCTGGAGCGCGGCGCGGTCGCCGTGCGCTTCGAGCGCACGGCCGCGTGGAGCGAGCGCAGCGCGGCGGACGCGCGCGCGGGGCTCGAGCTCCCGGAGAGCTTCGTCGAAGTCGCGACGCCGCCAACGACGAGCGCGCTCGTGCTCGCCGAGCCCGCGCGCGTCGAGCTCGCCGAGCTCTCGCACGCAGCGCTCGAGCGCTTCGCCGAGGAGTCGTTCGCGTTGGAGCTCTGGCGCGGCCGCGCGGTGTTCCGCGATGCGCTCGGCGCGCGCGAGTTCTTCGCCCCCGGGCGCTACGAGCTCTCGTTGCGCGCGCTCGCGCAGGGCGCGCGCGTCGGGCGCACGGAAGAAGCCGTGGCACGAGCGAACGCGCTTTCGTCCCCGGAGCCGAACGCGGCCGCGACCCCGCCGCTCCTCTACGGGCGCGTCCTCGACGCGGAGACGCGCGAGCCGCTCTCGGCGTGCACCGTCACGCTGGTCGATCTCGCCGATCACGACGACGTGCGACCGCCGGAGAAGCACTTCGCGGAGCTCGAGGACGGCCTCTTCGCGATCGAGCCGCGGGACGCGCGCCGGCTCTCGGTGCGCGTGCGAGCGGAGGGCTATGCACCGGCGCAGCGCCAGATCTCGTGGCCGCGGCCGGCGGAGATCGCGCTCGATCCGGCGCGCGAGAAGCTCGAGTTCCTCCTCGAGCGCGGCAGCGCCGTGCGCGGCCGTGTCGTCGATGCCGAATCCGGAGCTCCCCTCGTGGATGCCTACGTGTTCAGCGAGGCCGACGCGCCTGTCCCGCAGACCTCGTCGAGCATGAGCTTATTGCCCCCCGGGCTCCGCGGCGCGCGCACCGATGCCGAAGGGCGCTTCGAGCTTCCCCATCTCTCGACCGGCCGACAGATCCTCCGCGCCATGCATGCGGAGCACGCGCCGGGCTGGTCGGCGTCGTTCGATCACGCGCCGTGGCTGCCGACGCCGGAGCTCGTGATCGCGCTCGGCGCGGGCGGCTCGATCGCAGGCGAGGTGCGCCGCGCGAACGGCGAACCGTGGGCTTCTAGCCTCGTCATCGCCACGCGCTTCGACTTCGAGGGCCAGCACCCCTGCGGGCTCTTCGCTTCGGCAAGCAGCGATGGCAATGGCGCGTTCGCGCTGCCGGGCTTGCCATCTGGCCACTACCTGCTGCTCCATCTCGGCGGGATACCGAATCAACGCGCGCGCCCGCGCGACTTCGTCCAGGTCCGCGTGGAGAGCGGCCGCGTGACGCGCGCCGTGCTCGGCGGCCCACCGACGCCCGACGCGCTGCGCGGCGTGCTGCGCGACGCGCGCGGCGCGGTCCATGCGTTCGCGACGCTGACCTTCGTCGAGGGCGACGGCGACATCGAGAAGGGCTGGCCGATGGCGTGGTGCGACGAGGACGGGAGCTTCGTTCTGCGCGAAGCGCCGGCCGGCGAGTTCCGCGCGTACGCGACCAACGACGAAGGGCGCACGCTGCTCTACTGCGGCACGCTGCGCCACGATCCGCGCGCACCGGTCGAGCATGTGCTCACGACGAGCGAGCTCGGGTTCCGCGGGCACGTGCGCTTCGACGACGGGCAGCCGATCGCGAACGCGCTCGTCGTCGTCGAGGAGCGGCTCGCGGATGGCGGGGTCGCCTTCGCCGGCAAGAGCGCGACGGACGAGAGCGGCGCGTACGAGCTGCGCGGGTTGCCGGCCGGCGAGTATCGCGCCGTCGCGTACGCGGTGCGCGCGACGCACGGCCAGGAGAGCAGCGCGTGGACGCGGCTCCTGCCCGGCGAGACGCGCGAGCTCGACTTCAAGCTCTGGCCCGGCAGCACGCTGCAGGTCGAGGTCGTCGATGCAGAGGGCACGCCGCTCCCCTCCGCGCAGATCTTTCTCGAGAACGCCGAAGGATCCACGGTGGCATTCGCACCCTTCCAGCAGACCGATCCGCGCGGCGTCTTCGTCGCTCGGGGCTGCTCCCCGGGGACCTGGACGGCGCGCGCGGCGAAGAAGGGCTTCGCCCCCTCGACGCCGCAGCGCGTGGACGTGCGGATCGGCGAACCAGCGCGCGTGCGCCTGGTGCTCACTCCTCGCTGAACGCCTCCGCGCCGCCCCGGCGCGCCTCTCACCGACTCGCAGCCCATGAACACCATCGCCCTCGTCGTCGGCGCCGCCGCTCTCTGCGCCGCTTCCGGAACCATCGCCCTCGTCGCGCTGCGCCCCGCCGAGGACCAGAGCTCCGCGCGCGTCGCCGAGCGCCTCGACGCCGTGGTCTCCCGACTCGAGAGCTTGGAGCGCACGAACGAAGAGCAGAGCCTCGCGCTGCGCGGCTTCGAAGAGCGCCTGACCACCGAGACCACGCGTCGCTCCGAGCGCGCGCAGGCGATGGAAGCCGCCGCGCGCGACGCCGCGAAGCAGAGCTCGAGCGAGCCTTCGCCGATCGCCGCGAGCAGCGCGCCGACGCCCGCTGCGGAAGCTCCCGCGTTCGATCTCGCCGCGGCGATCGCGGATCTGCGTTCTAAGGAGCTGAGCGGCCAGGCGAAGACCGAGCTCTGGGAGAAGATCAAGAAGGCCGGCAAGCTGGACGAAGTCGTGGCGCTCTTCGAGCAGCGCGCGAAGGACGAGCCCTACAACCCTGACCTGAAGGTCGAGCTCGCCAACGCCTACGTGCAGAAGATCTTCGAAGCCGGCGCCGGCCCGATGGCGGGCAAGTGGGCGATGAAGGTCGACGCGGCGGTGAACGAAGCGCTCGAGATCGATCCCAACCACTGGGAGGCGCGCTTCACCAAGGCCATCTCGCTCTCCAACTGGCCCGCGGCCTTCGGCAAGCAAGGCGAGGCGATCCGCCAGTTCGAGACGCTCCTCGAGCAGCAGCAGCGCTCGGAGTCGCGCCCGCACCACGCACAGACCTACATCTTCCTCGGCAACATGTACCAGGCCATCGGCCAGGGCGAGAAGGCGCGCGCGACGTGGAACGCGGGAGCCGGGCTCTTCCCGAACAACACCGAGCTGCAGAAGCAGCTCCAGCTCAGCTCCGGCCGCTGAGCCTCGAGAGCTCCGCGACGCAGAGCACCCGCTCGACGACCTCGAAGCGCTTCGGCGCGTGCGGGTCGTGCAGCACCGCGAGGGGATCGCCGACGGCGATCCCCCGATCTTTGGCAGGCAGCAAGGTTCGCCCGCGCCGCTCGATCCCCTCGCCATCGCGGAACTCGTAGCGCACCGCGACCTGCGCCTTCTTCACGTCCTTCACCTCGGTGACGCGCGCTTCGCGCACGCTGCCGCGCCGCAGCAGCAGCACGCGGCTGCGGAAGTGCTTCCCCATCAGCAGCGCTACCAGAAGCAATCCGCCGCCGATGATGCCTCCAATGATCCAGAGCTCGTTGCGTCGCTTTCGCGCCATCGAATCGTCGACGCGACCGAGCTGGCAGTGCCAGGGATCGGCCGGCAGATACGTGAGCAGCAAGCTGGTCCCGATCTCGAGCTCGTCGTAGATCTCGCGCTCCACGTCGCCCGACCCCCGATACGCTCGGCCCTCCACCATGTAGGTGAAGTCGAACTCGTAGCGCTTCGACTTACCCCCGCGCCGCTCCTTCGCCACCAGCGTGGCGTCGGTGGTCGCGCCCTCCTGAGCGAGCGCCAGCATCCACAGGTACTCGGAGCGGCCGCCATACGCGATGCCGCCCGCCAGCCCCGCGCCGAGCAGCAGCACGAACGCGAAGAGGAACACACGGCTCCGCCGCAACCGCGCCTCGCGAGGAACCGAGCCGAGGCGCGGGAGCTCGAACGGAGCTTCGGAGTTCGATGTCTCGGGGTAGGTCATCGGAGCGCCAGGGAGCAACGAGCGGAGGGGCAACCAGTGGCACACGATCCTACGCGCGCCGCGCCAGCGCCATCCCCTCCCGGAGCTCAGCGCCCCAAGCCGTACTTGCGCAGTCGATGGCGCAGCGTACCGCGATCGAGGTCGAGGAGGCGCGCGGCTTCGGCGACGTTGCCACCGGCTTGGCGCAGCGCGCTCTCGATCGCGACGCGCTCGAGCTCGGCGAGCGGCATGCCGCCCGGCGGCAGCTCGAAGATCGCGGAGCTGCTCGCGCCGCTCCGCGCGCGCCCCGGGAGCGCCAACGCGCCGAGGTGGCGCGCATCGATGCGCTCGCCCTCGCAGAGGATCAGCGCGCGCTCGATCGCGTTCTCGAGCTCGCGCACGTTGCCGGGCCAGGTATGCGCTTGCAGCGCCGCGAGGGCGTCCGGCGCGAGGCTCGGCCGCGCTCGCCCCATCTGCGCGGCGCAGCGCGCGACGAAGTGCTCGGCGAGCTCGGGCAGGTCCTCGCTCCGCTCGCGGAGCGGCGGCAGACGCACGACGAAGACCCGGATGCGGTAGTAGAGATCCTCGCGGAAGCGACCCGCACGAACTTCGGCCTCGAGGTCGCGATGCGTCGCGGCGATGACGCGCACATCGATGCGCTTCGTGCGATCGCTGCCGAGCGGCTGGATCTCGCGCTCTTGCAGCACGCGCAGGAGCTTCGCCTGCAGCGCGAGCGGCATCTCGCCGATCTCGTCGAGGAAGAGGGTCCCGCCGTGCGCGCTCTCGAAGCGACCCGCTCGCGCGCGATCGGCCCCGGTGAACGCCCCGCGCTCGTGGCCGAAGAGCTCCGCCTCGGCGAGGTCGGGCGGCAGCGCGGCGCAGTTCACCCCGACGAAGGGCCCGCGCGCGCGCTCGCTCAGCGCGTGGATGCGCCGCGCGAGCACTTCCTTGCCGGTGCCGCTCTCGCCGAGCAGCAGCACCGTCGTCGTCGTGCGCGCGACGCGCTCGGCGAGCTGCAGCGCTTCGCGCGCGGCGGGCGAACGAGGTGCCAGGAACGGCCCCGCCACGCGCTGCTCCACCTCGTCGCGGAGCGAAGCGTTCTCGCGGCGCAGCCGCCCGCGCTCCAGCGCGCGCGCGACGAGCGCCTCGAGTTCGTCGAGATCCGCGATGGGCTTCTGCAGGAAGTCGTAGGCCCCCGCGCGCAGCGCGTCCACCACGTCGCGGAAGCGGCCCGTGCCGGAGATCACGACGATGGGCAGCTCGGGCGTGCGCTGCAGCGCGCGCTGGATCAGCTCGATGCCACCCAGGCGTGGCATCAAGAGATCGGCGAGCACGAGATCGAAGCTCTCGCGCTGCAGCGCTTCGAAGGCCTCGACCCCATCGCGCGCTTCCACGACTTCGTGGCCTAGGCGTTCGGCGAGCAGCTCCGCCAAGCTCGCGCGTACGGCGCTCTCGTCGTCGACGACGAGGATGCGGCTCATGCGAAGCGCTCCCCGCCGATGAGCGCGGCTCGATCCTCCGCGCGCGCGCCGCCCGCGAGCTCGACCTCGAAGCGCGCGCCTCCGCCCGCTCGCGAGTGCACGCGGATCGCCCCGCCGTGCGCTTCCACCACGAGGAACCAGCACACGTAGAGCCCGAGCCCGGTCCCGCGCCCGACCTCCTTCGTCGTGAAGAAGGGCTCGAAGACGCGCTCCGGCGGATCGACCGCGATGCCGGGACCGTTGTCGCTGACCGAGATCTCGACGCGCCCCGGCGCGAGCGGGCGCACGCGTAGCTCGATGCGCGGCGCGGTGCGCCCTTCGCGCGCGCTCTCCGGCATCTCGCGCAGCGCGTGCGTCGCGTTCTGCACGAGGTTCAGGAGCACCTGTTCGATCTGCCGCGCGTCGCAGAGCAGCTCCTCCGCGCCCGGCTCGATCTCCACGGCGAGCTCGATCGGCGCCGGCAGCCCCGCAGAGGCGGCCTCGACGTCGAGACGCGCGAGGGAGAGCGCGCGCCGCAGGAGCTCCTGCGTGGGCGTCGGCTGCAGCGCGGGCTTGCCGTCGCGGCTGAAGCTCAGGAGATCCGCGACGATCGCCGCGGCGCGCGTCCCGGCTTGCTCGATGCGCTCCACGTAGCGGGTGAGGAAGCGCTCGCGATACTCGCCGAGGGCGCGGATCGAGGGTTCGTCGAGCCCGCTCTCGCGGAGCCGCTGCAGCGCGAGTCGATCCGCGGGATCGATCGCGTAGGCCAGGAGCTTCAGGTTCTGCAAGACCGCTGCGAGCGGGTTGTTGAGCTCGTGCGCGATGCCCGCGGCGAGGCCGCCCACCGTGATCATCTTCTCGTGCTGCAGCGCGGAGCGCTGCAAGCGTTCGACCTCGAGCTCGACGCCGATCCAGCGCGCGAAGAGCTCGAGCAGCGGAACGTCCTCCGCATGCGCGGTCGAGGCCTCGGCGCGCCCGAGGACGACGCCGCCGCGCCGCTCGCCGCGGCGATCCTGGAGCGGGCGCTCGATCACGAGCGCGAGGCCGTGCTCGGCAGCGCGCGCGCGGAGCTCCTCCACGCTGCGGCACGCGGTGAAGCCTTCGGCACCATCGCTCGCGGCGAGCCCGATCCAGCGCAACGCGCCATGCTCTTCGAGGAAGGCCCCGGAGAACGCCGCCGAGAGCTCGGCGCGCAAGAGCTCGGAGGCGGCATCGAAGCGCGCGCGACCGACGGCCGCGCCGCGCTCGCGCAACCCGTAGAGTCGATCCAGCACCGCGTGTTGCTTCGCCGCCGCTTCGCGCGCGCGTTCGCGCTCGGTCTGATCGCGCAGGATCGCGAGCACGTGCACGATGCGACGGGCGCGATCGCGCACCGGCGCCACCGCGACGTCGAAGCTCGACACAGAGGAGCTCCCGGCCGCGCGTACCGCGAAGTGCGCGAGCTCGCCGGAGCTCGCGGCGCGCTCGCAGGCGCTCTCCCACGACCTCTCGTCGTTCGCCGTCGGCAGCAGCGTCGCGATGGACTGACCGCGGAGCTCGGCGAGCGCGCCGCCGAGCAGCGCCCGGCCCGCCGGATTCGCGTCGAGAAGGCACCCTGCGCGATCGAGCGTCAGCAGCGGATCCGGCGTCGAGCGCACGAGATCGTCGAGGCGGCGCAGCGCGGCGCGGAGCTGCGTGCGCTTCTGCTCGAGATCGCGCTCCAACCGATCGAACGAGGTCGCCAGCGCCGTGATCTCATCGCCACGCGACGCTTCGGCCGGTGCAGGGGAACTCTTCCTCCCACCGAGATCGGCGGCCCGCGTCGCGAGCGCGCGGAGGCGGCGCGAAGCGCGCGTGCCGACGAGCGCCGCGAGTAGCACCGCGAGCGCCGCGGCGGCCAGCAAGGCGCCGAGGAGCTCGCCGCGCAGCATGCGGAGCGCCAAGCTCGACGAGGCGAGCGGCTGCGCCGTCGCCACCCACCAGCGATCTTCCGGTCGATCGGCCGCGAGGCGGATCGGCGCCAAGCCGAGGGCCACCGGCTCCCCACCCCAAGTGCTGCGCCCCCCCGTGCGCCCGCTCGCCATCCAATCCAGGAGCTCGGGCAGGAGCTGCTGCACGGGCTCGGCGCGCGGCTGCTTCGCGCCCACGAAGCCGAGCGGCGCTTCGCTGATCAAGGCGAAGCGGAGATCGCTCGGTCGCTCGGCGCCCTCGAGCATGCCGCGCGCGGAATCGTCCAGGCAGTCGACGGCGCAGTTCCAACAGACCGAGGCGTAGACCCAGCCGCGCATGTCACCCGGCACGGCGCGAACGAAGCCCATGCAGAAGTCGCGCTTCCGGCTCGGCAGAGCGAGCTCGCGCGCGCGCATGCTGCAGATGAAGTGCGCCGCGTTCTCGCCCCCGGTTCGCAGCCACTCCTCCAGCACCGCGACGCTCTCGTGCGGCAGTGCGGTCGGGGCAGGATCCGTCGGCGCGATACGCAGCTCCTCGCTCACCGCCACCGCACTGCCGTCCGCGCCATAGAGCACCGCGAACTCGAAGGTCGGCCCGATCGAAGGGAAGCGCAACAGCTCGCCGGCTCGCGCGCCCTCGAGCAGCGCCCGGATCTGTTCACTCTCCGCGAAGCGCTGCAACTCGGTTCGCGCGCGACTCGCGAGCTGCGCGAGATCGCGTGCCGCGGCCCGTGCTTCCGACGCCAAGCGCGCGGTCTCCGCGCGCTCGAGCGCATCGGCCGCGCTCGGCCACGCGAGCCACGCGCCGAGCAGCAGCGGCAGGATCGCCGCGCAGAGCAGCAGCAGGATCAGCTTCTGGGTGACGTTCATGGGAGGGGCGGAGCGCAGAGCTTAGCAAGCCCGCGCGCGCGCACGCTCACCTACGATGCCGCGAGGAACGCGCGCAGCTCGTGGCGGAGCGCCATGCGCGCGCGGGCGAGCCGCGACTTCACCGTCCCGAGCGCCAGCCCCAGCACCGCGGCGATCTCGAGCGGCTCCTTCTGCTCCTCGACGCGGAGGCGCACGATCGTGCGCTGCTCCTGCGGCAAGCGCGCGATGGCCTCGGCGGCGCTCTGGCGCAGCTCCTCGAAGGCCAGCAGCTCCGGCACCGAAGGCTCGCGTGCCTCCAGCGCCGCGGCGGCCTCCGCGACACGCCCGTCGAGCGCGACCATCGGCAGCCGCTTCCGCTTCAGCACATCGAAGCAATGGTTGCGGACCAGCGTGTAGGTCCAGGTGTTCAGCGACGCGCCGCGCGCCGGGGTCCAGCGGTGCAGCTCGCGCGCGAGGCGCCGGAAAATGTCCTGCACCACGTCGGGTACGTCGTTCGGGAGCACGCCGCCGACCAAGCGCTCCACCGTCGCCGTGATCGGCGCGACGAGCTGCTCGTAGAGGAGCGCGAAGGCCTCCGCGTCCCCCCGCGCGGCGGCGGCGACCACGTCGGGATCGAACGAGGCACGGCGACCAGGGGCGACGGGGCGTTCGGCGAGCGCGAGTGCGGACATCGGTGGGTTCCTCCGCGCACGAGCAGTGCACGCGGAGTGCCGCGCCGCGCGGATTCTCGCAACTTCGCCCGAAGCCACGCCTGCGGAACGACTTGCGCTCGCGCGGACCGCCTCGGCTCGCGCCCACGCGGGCGCCCGGCGGCGGTCGCCCTTCACCACCCGCGGTCGCCCGCGACCAGCGCCGAGCCGATCGCTTCGCGAGCGGATCCGTGCGATCTTGCGCGACACTCACCGCGAAGGACCTCCACCGGCACATGTCCCGCTCGGCTCGCCTCTGCTTAGCCCTCGCGTTCCTCTTGGTCGAGCGCGCCCCCGCCCAGAGCGAAGCCGCCCTCGCGCGCCGCGCGCAAGCGCTGCTCACGGACCGCTGCTTCCGCTGCCACGGCCCCGACGAGAGCGCGCGGAAAGCCGACCTGCGCTTCGACCGCGGAGACGCGCTCGCGAACGCGCGCACGCGTGAAGAGATGCAGCGCCGCCTGCGCGCGACCGATCCCGACGAGCGCATGCCGCCGCCCGAGGCGCATCTCGAGCTCGATGCGGAAGAGCTCGCGCTGCTCGAGCGCTGGCTCGCGAGCGGCGCGCCGACGACGGAGCACTGGGCCTTCCGCGCGCTCGAAGCTCCCGCGGTTCCGAGCGTGCGCGACGAGCGCTGGCCGCAGCAGGAGCTCGATCGCTTCGTGCTCGCTTCGCTCGAAGAGCGCGGGCTCGCGCCGCAGCCGCCCGCCGCCCCGGAGCTCTGGCTCCGCCGCGTGTGCTTCGATCTCACCGGCTTGCCGCCGCGCGCGGAGCAGCTCGCTTCGCTCCGCGCCGACGCGAGCCAAGAGCAACGCGCGCGCGTGGTCGACGAGCTGCTTGCCTCCCCCGCTGCGGCCGAGCACATGGCCGCGCGCTGGCTCGACCTCGCGCGCTACGGCGACACCTTCGGCTATCAGAGCGACGTCGAGATGGAGGTCTGGCCGTGGCGCGACTGGGTGCTGCGCGCGTTCCAACAGAACCTCCCCTACGACCAGTTCCTCACCTGGCAGCTCGCCGGCGATCTCCTGCCCGAACCGAGCGACGACCAGATCACCGCGACCGCGTGGAACCGCCTCCATCGCCAGACCAACGAAGGCGGCTCGATCGACGAGGAGTTCCGTGTCGAGTACGTCGCCGATCGCATCGCGACCGCGGGCACCGCGTTCTTGGGACTCACGCTCGAGTGCGCGCGCTGCCACGACCACAAGATCGATCCGATCTCGCAGCGCGACTACTACGGCCTCTTCGCCCTCTTCCAGAACATCGACGAGTCGGGCCTCTACTCGCACTTCACGCGCGCGACGCCGACGCCCACGCAGCTCCTCTATCGCGAGGGCGAACGCGAGCAGCACGCCGCCCTGCGCGCGGAGATCGAGGCCGCCGAGCGCGCGCTGGGCGAAGCCGAAGTTCTCGCGCACTTAGCCGGCGCCGCGCGCGCACCCGAGCCCCTCCCGCTGCCGACGACCGTCGCGCGCTTCGGCTTCGATGCCGAGGAGAATGGTGCCCGCCGCTTCGAAGGCCCCGAGAGCATCGAGGGCTTCCGCGGCCAGGCACTCCGCTTCGATGGCGAGAGCGGCGTCGGCTTCGGCGCGCTCGGAGCCATCGGCCGTCACGAAGTGCTCTCGATCGCGCTGCGCGTCATGCCACCCCCGCGCGCGAAGGAGAAGAAGGTCCTCCTCCACCGCACGATTGCGGGCCCCGATGCGGGTTCGCGCGGCTACGAGCTCACTCTCGAGGACGGCCATCTCGAGCTCCGCTTCACGCACTTCTGGCCGGGGAACGCGATCGCCGTGCGCACGCGCGAGCCATTGCCGGAGGGAGCGTGGGTGCATCTCGCGTTCGCTTACGACGGCTCCTCGCGCGCGCAGGGTCTCCGCCTCTGGATCGACGGAGAGCGCGCGACGCTCGACGTCGTGCGAGACCGCCTGACGCGAGACTTCACCTATCGCGGCGAGTGGGGCGACTCCACCAACGTCGAGCTCACCCTCGCCGCGCGCTTCCGCGATCTGGGCTTCGTCGGCGGTGCGATCGACGAGCTCGAGATCTACTCGCTCGCCCTCACTGACCTCGAAGCGCGCGCCCTCGCGCAGGGCGCGACCTCGATCGACGTGCGAGAGAACACACCCGCAGACCGCGAGCTCTACGCCGCGCACTTCGCCGAACGCAGCGATGCGACAGCCGCGGCGGCCCGCGCCGCGCTGCGCGCGCTCCGCGCCCGCGAGAACGAGCTCAGCCATCGCGTGCGCGAGCTCATGGTGATGCGCGAAGAGCCGCAGCCGAAGCCCGCCCACGTCCTGCGCCGCGGTGCGTACGATCAGCCGATGGAGAGAGTGGCGCCCGGGTTCCCGAGCGCGATCTTTGCCGTCGATCCCGCGCTCCCGAAGAACCGCCTCGGCCTCGCGCGCTGGCTCACCGACCCACGCCATCCTCTAACGGCACGCGTCGCGGCGAACCGCCTCTGGATGCAGCTGTTCGGCCGCGGGCTCTCGGCGACTCCGGAGAACTTCGGCCTCCTCGGCCACGAGCCCGAGCACACCGCCCTACTCGATCACCTCGCGAGCGAGCTCGTGCGGAGCGGTTGGAATCAGCGTTCCCTGCTGCGCACCATCGCCCTCTCTGCAACCTACGCGCAGCGCTCGCAAGCTCCCGCGGAGCTCCTGCGCGACGATCCCCTGAACGCGCTCCTCGCGCGCGGCCGGAGCCGCCCGCTCGCCGCCGAAGAACTCCGCGACACCGCCCTCGCCGCGAGCGGCCTGCTCGTCGCGAAACTCGGCGGCCCGAGTGTGAAGCCCTACCAACCCGCGGGCCTCTGGGAGGACGCCGGCACCGGCAAGCACTACGCGCAGGACCACGGCGAAGCTCTCTATCGCCGCAGCCTCTACACCTTCTGGCGCCGCACGATGCCGCCGCCCGGACTCTCCTGCTTCGACGCGCCTACGCGCGAAGTGGCACGCGCACGACGCGAGCCCACGCAGACGCCGCTCCAAGCGCTCGTGCTGCTGAACGATCCGCAGATGGTCGAGGCGGCGCGTGTGCTCGCGGAGGAGCTGCTCGCGCTGGCGGCCGACGACGAGCAGCGTATGACCTTCGCATTCGAACGCTTGCTTGCGCGCGCCGCGCGAGCAGGAACGTGTGGTGCTGCGTGGATTGCTGGCGCGGGAGCGCGCGATTTATGCGGCGCAGCCGGAGCGGGCGGAGGCGTTGCGGAAGGTTGGGGAGAGGGCGCCGCGCGCGGAGCTCGGGGCCTTGGAGGTCGCGGCGTGGACGGTGCTGGTGCAGGCGTTGATGAACCATGCGGAAGTGCGGGTGTCGCGGTAGGTGGTCGTTGGCTTCGCTGCCGCCACCCAAGGCATTGGGATGATGGAGCGGTTCCGGTCTCAGGCACCGTGATTAGGTGAGAGTTTCGAGCGACGAAGGCGCTGAGGGTCACAGCACCGTAGACACGCGAGGGACGCCGGCGGGCGATGCCGTCGGGCGCGATCGATCTGCGGACTCTTGGAGCGGCCAGCGTAGCTCGAGAAGCTGCACTCGCGTTTTCAGCTGCGTCCTATGGACGTGGCAGCACACACGGATCCGAGACTCCATAGAACCCGGGGCAACTCAGCCACCGACGGCAGATTCATCGGGATGGATTCGCCAGCGCGTCTTCAGATCAAGGCTCACGGCCTACGTTGCCATCTCTACGAGTTGAGGGCATGCTC
Organism: Planctomycetota bacterium; assembly: GCA_016719295.1. GTDB lineage: Bacteria > Planctomycetota > UBA1135 > UBA1135 > JADKAF01 > JADKAF01. The sequence goes on along the minus strand of JADKAF010000001.1, from coordinate 6,431,640 downwards.
GTCCGGACTCCTCGTAGGGATTGTTCCATGCTGCAGCAGGCTCGTTTCGCTGGGGCGCTCGGTGGGTTCATGGGCGCGATCTCTGTCTTCTTCCCCTACTGGGCAGCCGGGTTCTTCCAGGCGCCTGCGTTGGTATTCGTGGAGCCGCTTTGGGCTGTGGGTATATCCATGAGCGCCTTGATCGGTTTCGGCGGAGCGATTGGTGGCTCGAGGGTACTGACGGGGTCAGGAGGATGCGCCTGCGCTGCAACCGTAGGCGCCGTCATCGTGCTGCTTGAGTTCGGAAGAGCCTCGAAGGTCGATGGAGATTCCTCAGGCCTGGACAAGCTCGTCGCATCTTCGACGGCCATTTCTACCGGAGCATGGCTGTCCATCATCGGGTCCATCTTGCTCGTGGGTGGCTCCCTTTACAGTCATGCGATGCCTTCCGCTCGGCATCGACCTGGTGCCGTTATTGGCCATCGGACCGGCGGGCGCACTCGGCTCGCCAAGATTGCAGCACACGAAGATGAAGACTCTCGCCCAAGGCCTGCAAAGTTATGCGACGTCTGCGAGGAGGCGATCGTCAAGGGATCGCGATTCTGCTCGCACTGCGGCGCACGACAGAGCGAGTCCCGATAAGGCCCAGACTCCCACGTGATCAGGATTCTGAGGCGCCAGACATTCTGACGGAGAATCCCTGGAGGTCGTGAGCATGGCTCTCAGCTCTCCGCCCAGATCTCCCAGCTCGCGATCAAGTCAGCATCACTCGATCGTCGTCACGACCTGATAAACGCCAACGGCGCTCATGGCAGCAGCGGAAACCCACAAGCCGAGCCGCCACTCCAACCCGCTGCGCAACGCCGGCTCCGTGTGCCGGTAATGCAACCACAGCGCCGCGAGCGCGAGGAACGGAATCATCAGCCCCTGCGCCACCGCCCCCACGAAAACGAGAGTGACCGGCGAGCCAGAGATCCCATAGATCAGAGCCCACGCCGCCGGCACCAGCGCGCACATCCAGCGCAGAGTGCGCTGACGTTCCGCGTCGGAGGCGAAAGTCCGCACCTGGAAGACCACGAAGGCGTCCGTGAGCAGGCGAGCGCTCGACGCCGTTCCGACGAAGATCGTCGAGTACAGCACCGCCACCGCGCCGATCAGGAACAGCGGCAGGCTCCAGGCGCCGAAGGTCTCCTGATACATGTGCGCGAGCGTCGGGATCATGTCGGCGTTGGTCACATCCAGCTTCTTCGCGTGCAGGATCGCCGCGCCGAGCACATAGAACGCGAGCGTCGCCGAGGTGTAGATCGCGCAGGAGACCCATGCGTCCGTCCGCAGCACGCGCATCCAGCCGCGAGCGCGTTCGTCCCAAGCCGCGGTGCCGTCGGGCCGACCGACGTGCCGCGCGTAGCCTTTCTCGAGGCACCAGTACGGGTAGTAGATGAGCTCGGCGGCGCCGACTCCGATGATGCCGAAGGCGGCGAACGCGACGGTGAACGACGGCGGCAGGTGGAAGTTGAAGCCCTCAGCCAGGTTGGCTGCGGTCACCGCGAAGGGAGTGAACTGCAGCGCCACGACGGCCGCCATGGTGCAGGCGGTGAAGGCCGCCACCATCCACGTCGAGGCAGACTCGATCAACCGGTAGCGGCCGAGCAACAGGAGGATCGCGGTGCCGAGGCCGATGCCGAAGGCGAGCAGGTTCGCGCTCAGGTTGATCCCGGCGAGCACGAGCACGCTGGCGACCGCGCCGACCATGCCGGCGATCTGGAACACCGCCGCGACGAACATCACGGCCCACAGCCAGAGCAGCCACGAGACGACGAGGCGCGGACCGGGCACGAGGTTCATCGTCTCCAGCGTCGAGAGGCCCTTCGAGAGCGTGACGCGGCCGAGCTCGACCTGGATGAAGACCTTCAGGACGCAGCCGAGGATGAGGAACCAGAGCAGCGTGAAGCCGACGCTGGCGCCGAGCTTCGGGGTCACGATCAGCTCGCCGGAGCCGACGATCGCCGCGGCGATGATCAGGCCCGGTCCGAGTTGGCGGAGGATGCCGCCGAGATCGGTCGGAGCCGCTCGAAGCTCAGAGGCCGGAGCCGGGGAGGGCGCGGCCGCGGGTAGCGTGGGGTGCGTCGACAAGCGCCGTAGTTGAACACTGTCGGCGGCCCTCCGGGAATCGCGAAGTTCGGCGCTGCAACGAAGCAGCGATCGGATCCGTCGGCCTCGACGGCTTCGAGAGCCGCGCTTCGTTCCGCGATGCACGAGCGTGCCTCGCTACGTGATGAGAAGCTGGCCCGCTCGGAGTCGAGGATCCTGCGTCGATCCGTGTGCCCAGACGAGGCGGTACACTGCCTCCGACCACGCTGGCCACGCTGGGTTGGTGCAGCGCGGTGCTTGGCACCCGACCACCATGATCGGTGCGCCGACGACGGTACGTCGCGCCGACACCGATCGCGGCGGCAACGCACGTCGTTCCTCGAGCCGAAACCCCATGAGCTACTTCCCGCAGCACGCATCGCGCGACCTCGATGAGCTCGCCACCCTCGCCACCCACTCGACCGCGCGCGACGAGGTCGCCGACGGCGTCACCATCGAACGCCGCGGTCTCCTGTGGTTGTCCGCCGCCGCGATCGCCGCTTGCGTAGGTTCCGCGCCGCGGCTGGCCGCGCAGTCGCGCCAGGAACTCGCCCCACCGACCGACGGCAAGCTCGGCCACGCCGAGCTCCTCGCGGAGCTGCTGCCTCAGGCTCGACAGTTGATCGCGTCCGGCGGCCAGGACGAGGAGACCTACCTGCTGGCGGTCGCCGCGGCTCTGCTGCGCTTGCGCGAGCCGAACGCGCCGGTCGGCGACGCGATGTCGGACTTCCGGAAGCAGCACCAGCGCGAAGGAGAGCGCTTCCCGCTCGGGTTCTCGGCGATGCGGCTGAAGCCGGGGGGCGGTTTCGCACCGCACGATCATCTCGACTACAACGGCGTGATCCTCGGCGTCGAAGGCGAGGTCCGGATCCGCAACTTCGACTTCTGCGGCGAGGTGCCGGCCCTCGACTCCGGCAAGACCTTCGAGATCCGCGAGACCCGCGACGACCTGATCCTGCCGGGACGATTCTCGACCTTGGGCCAACGGCGCGAGAACGTGCACGAGCTCGTCGCCGGCGAGAGTGGCGCGCTGGTGCTCGACCTGTTCACCTTCTTCTCGCCGGAGGCCGGGTCCCGCTTCCTCGATGTCGCGGCCAAGCCGCGCGATGCCGTACGGCGGATCTACGAGGCGACCTGGCGAACGGGGCGGCGCTGAGTCGCAACGAACGCAACCGCTGCGGTTCGAACTCGCACGTCTCGCTCTCGAGCTCCTCGAACGCCGAAGCTGTCCGTGCCGGCTAGATCTCGGCAGGTGCCTCCGGATCAGATCGACCGGAGGTCCAGCAGGCGATGTCTGGCCTGGCGCCGGACCAACGACCGGACCGAGCCGCGAGCCAATGCGCCAGGCGGAAGGGGCGGGGCTCGCAAGCTACGAGGTGCGATTCACGCACTGGCCGAAGGTCCGTCCGCGGCATTGAGCTCTTCATCGGCCGACCACGCGGCGCGGATCATTGCCGAGTCACGAGAGATCTGCTCGCGGACCTCCCGTTCCCTCTGCCGTCATGGATCAGAGGTCATCGTCTTTCTCGCCAGGGAGCTCGAGCGGCGTCACCAGCGTCGGCTCGAAGTTGCCGAGCAGGGGTCTCACTCGACGATGGTGGCCGAACGTGCTCGCGCTCGTCGCCGACACGAACGCGCCCGAACTTGCCCCGTGTCGGGCGTCGATCGATGCGCGGCCTGGAGCCGCTTCGAGTTCTTCGGGGGACTCGGTCCTGTGTGCCTTGCTGCAGCCGTCGGGCACCAAATCGGGGAAAGCGTGACGGAGGGCTCGAGCGGATCGGGCGAAGCGCACGTCGCGGCGCATGACGCTGCGCGACGCTCGCACGTTTCCGCACTTCCACAGGACCTCCGCCATGCACTCCGTCCCCTTCCGCTCGCGCCTCGGCTCGAGCCTCGCCACCTTGCTCCTCTCCACCAGCGCGCTCGCGCAAGCGCCCGTCTGGGTAGCGCTGACGCCGAACAGCCAGCCGGGCGATCCCGCCCGGATCGAGCTCCTGCCGTCCTCGACCTACGGGCGCAGTGAGTTCCGCATCCGCCTCGCCGGCTTCTGGCGCGAAGCGCAGGTCTGGCACGGCACGACCTATCAGCGGATCCGCGTGCCCGGCCTCGACACGCTGGGACAGCCGGGCGCCCCGGGTCTGCCGGTCGCGCGCCTCCGCCTCGCCGTGCCAACGACGCCGCTCGGACAGCCGGTGAGCTTCACCGCGATGGTCGCGGCATCGATGTCGTTCGCGAACACGCTCGTCGAGCCGTGCCTCGTACCGGCGCTGGACGGCGAGGCGATCGATCCTTCGCGCGACCCGGGTCCGGGAGCGACGAACGGCACACAGGAAGGATGGCGCATCGATCGCTCGATCTACTCGTCCGCCGCGGTGTTCCCGGGGCGGACGGTGCCCACGTCGCTGCAGGTCGAGAAGCGCTTCGGCCCTGTGCCGATGCTCACGGTCGAGGTCTCCCCGTTCCAGTTCGATCCTCGGAACGGGAGGCTGTACGTCGCGACGGAGGTCGGCGTCTTCTGCGACGCTCCGGGCCCGGTGCAATCTTTCCCGCCGATGACGCGCGATCGCGGCCAGCTCTGCGCGGCGCGCTTCCACAACTGGCCGACGGTGGGTGGCGCGTTCGCCGTGGACGACACGAGCTACAACGGCCGCTACCTCATCGTGACGAAAGAGGACTACCTGCCGGCGATCCAGGACTTCGTCGAGCACCGCAAGGCCTGCGGCTTCGGTGTCACCGTGCTGACGACGCAGCAGACGGGGGCGGGCAGCGCGAACCTCCGCGCGGCGATCGACGCTTGGTATACCGCGACGCCGTTCCACTTCGACCACTACTGCCTGCTCGTCGGCGACACCGACGTGATCCCGCTGGCCCCCGTGGCCGGGCAGCCGGGGCTCGTGAGCGACGATCCCTACGGCTCGCCGGGAGACGGCGACCTCGACGAGGAGGTATTCGTCGGACGCATCTCGGCCGATGACGCGAACGACGTCGCGATCAGCCTGCAGAAGATCATCCAGTACGAGACGAACCCGATCCTGGGAGGCGACTACGACCAAGCGCTGCTCGTCGCGCACGAAGAAGGGGCCCCCGGCAAGTACGAGGGCGCGCACGAAGCGGTGGCGAACGCGGTGTACGCCGTGCCGCCGACCTTCCTGAAGCGCTATGGCAGCTCGGCCGCCTCGACGAACGCCTCCGTGCAAGCCGCGATCGACGCACAGGTCGGTCTGGTCGCGTACCGCGGCCACGGCTCGACCTCGACGTGGTCCGGTTGGAACGTCGCCGGCGAGAGCTTCCACAAGAACGACGCCGTCGCCATGAACAACGGCCTGCGCCCCGTGGTGTGGTCGTTCTCCTGCACGAACAACAACCTCGCGGCCTTCGCCGGGACCGAGACCGACAGCATCGGCGAGGCGTGGGTCGAGACGCCCTTCGGCGCGGTCGCGCACTACGGCGCGCTCGACGTTTCCGGGACGGCGCAGAACCACGTGCTCGACTGGGAGATGTTCCACGCCGTCTACCATCTCGGTCTCACGACGCACGCCTTCGCCATCTGGCGCGCCGAGGAGGCGATGACCTCGCACTATCCCGAGGGCAACAACGCGTGGCTCTACAACCTGATCGGCTGCCCGGCGATGAAGATCCGCCGCACGGTGCCGCAGCCGCCGACGCTGCTCGGACCTCAGGAGCTCACCGTCGGTCGGCGCTCCGTGCAGATCCAAGTGCGCAATGCGCAGGGCATCGAGATGCCCAACGTGCTCGTCTCCTCGTACGACATCAGCAGCCATGCCTCCGCGGCGCGCCAGGTCAACGGCTACACGGACGCGAACGGCATCGTCGTGCTCGGCCTCGATGCGGGCCAACCCGGTGCGATCCGCCTCACCGCGCGAGACGCCGAAGGCAACGTCGGCACCGCGGAGATCCTCGTGCGCGCTTCCGCCTGGACGGATCTCGGCGACGCGACGCGCGGTATCGCGGGCTTCCCCGAGCTGCGCGGCACCGGCACCCTGCAGACCGACGCGCGCACCACGCTGGAGCTGCGGAACGCGCGGAGCTTCGCTCCGACCCTCCTGCTCGCGTCGATCGTGGATCAGCGCTTCCCCTTCGTCGGCGGCATCCTGCACACGAGTGCAACGCCACTCATGCTGCCGGCGCAGACCACGCCGACGGGCACGGTGACCTTCTTCGACCACGCCTGGCCCGGCGCGCCGGTGGGCATGGAGCTCTACTTCCAGGCGCTCGTGCTCGACTCGACGGCGAACGGCGGCATCGCGCTCTCGAACGCGCTGCGCGCGCTCCAGCCGTAGCTCGCGATCGTCGAGCTTCGAGTGACGGCCCGCGTTCGCGATCTCGCATCGCGGACGCGGGCCGCCGCGTTCGGCGACGGCGCTCCAGCGCATCTATCCACTGCCGTTCTCGTGGACGGCGGCTCATCCCGACGGCCTGAGCAGGCGCGACGTCTCGGACCACGAGCTCCACGCCGCGAGGCTGCGGAGGCGCCCGAACCCGGAGAGGGATCTCGTCGGCAGCCGCACTCGCCCCCGCGCGAGATCGAACCCTCGGGGCTCGTCGCAGGACCGCCTGCGCGGTGAGACATGACGGCAGCGGGCCGTTGGTCCGGCAGGTGCAGAGATGGGGAACTCTAGCGGAGTTGCCGCCGAGAGGAGCAACCTGCTCCGAGAGAACGCCGAGGCGACCTGCCCAAAGGGATCACGGCGGAGAGGCGACTCCAGAGGGCGCACGAGCGCGGAGCGCCGACGCCAGGAGACCGGGCCCCGACGTCTGCCTCCCGCGCGGAGAAACGGGATTCTCCGAGGGAATCCCCCCGCCCCGCGTGATGCGGCCCCGGATCCTCAGCATCGTTCGCAGGTCGCGAGCGCATGCGGCTGGGAGCTTGGCCTCGAGCGCTGCCCTTCTCGCCGCACCACGTGCGTACGATCCAGTCCTCACGCGGAGCCACGGTAGCCATGCACGGATTCTCCGGTTGGGTCGGCAGCGCGCTGCTGGCCGTCTGCGGCAGCGCCTCGGCGCAGTACTCCTCCATCGCCTACGAAGACTTCGAGTACCCGACCGGAAACCTGCAGGGTCAGGATGGCGGTCCCGGTTGGGCCGGGGCGTGGCGCAGTACGACCGGAACGGTCTCGCTCCACCGTGTCTATCGCGGGAAGTCGATGCGCTGCTCGGGCGCGGGGAACGGCTCGTTCCGTACTCTCGACACCGCGTCCTGGCCTTATCCGCAGCACCTCCAGGGTGGAGATTTCGGAGCAGACGGAACAAGCGTGTGGGTCCGCTTCCACATGGAACGCGACGCCGCGAGCGACCATCAGTACGGCGGCTTGAGCCTCTGGCGCCAAGGCGTGGGCGAGCAGATGTTCCTCGGCAATCCCGGCCGGACCGGTGCCCTCGGCATCTACGACTTCCACGGCGGGCGCGGACCGTGGACCATCCCCGGCAGCAGCCCCGTCAACCTGAGCTGGCTCGTCTGCCGCATCGACTTCCGCGCCGGAGACGAGCACCTGCGCCTCTGGCTGAACCCGAGCATCAGCAGACCCAGCGGAGCAGCGGACCTGGATGTCATGGTCGCCGACTTCCGCTTCGACGAGCTGCGCCTCGAGTCGGGCGACGGGGCGAGCTCGGTGGGCTTCTACTTCGACGAGCTCGAGCTCGAGATGGAAGCCGAGACGCGTTCGCTCGACCTCCGACCGCAGGGCGACAGCTACCTCGCGGCCTCGCATGCCGCGGCGTTCGTCCCTTCCAGCGGACTAACGGTCGAGGCGTGGGTGATCCTGGACTCCAGCCTCATTGGGCGGCCCACGATCGTGCGGAAGAACCCCGTGCCGTTCATGGAGAGCTACAACCTACGCATCGAAGGCGGCTCGCCTCAGTGGGGCGCCTGGACGGCCGGAGGGAACAACGCGATCTGGGCGCGCGGGACGCAGATGCCGCTCGGTCGACCCGTTCACCTCGCCGGCACCTGGGACGGAACGACCGCTCGCCTGTACATGGACGGTGTGCTGCTCGGCTCGAACGGCTCCTTCCCCGGCGCGCTCCGCGACACCGGTGGGGAGCTGCGCATCGGCAAGGGCGACGACAACGGGCTCGAAGCCTTCGTCGGCGCGATCGATGAGGTGCGCCTTTGGAGTCGAGCGCGCACGGCGTCCGAGATCGCGGATGGCATGCGGCGCGAGCTCAACGATGGAAGCGCGTTGGTCGCGGCATGGCACCTGAACGGGAGCTTCGTCGACTCCGTGGGCAGCCGCAATGCCGGCGCCCGCGGCACGGCACGCTTCGGACCGGAGGTCACGAGCTTCGCCCGAGCCCTGAGGCTCGCGCCGTCGGGGAGCTTCCTCGAGGTGCCGGACGCGCCCGAGCTCGTACCCACGAGCGGCCTCACGGTCGAGGCCTGGATCCAGGTCGACTCGCCTTCGAGCGGTCGGCCGACGATCGTGCGCAAGAACCCGACTCCGAATCAGGAGAGCTACAACCTCCGCATCGAGTTGGGGAGCCCGCAGTGGCAGGTCTTCACCGCGGGGGGCCGCAACATCGTGTGGCCCACCGGGACCGCGCTGCCGATCGGCAGGCCGGTTCACCTCGCCGGGACCTGGGACGGCACGATCGCGAAGCTGTACATGGACGGAGTGCTGCTCGGCTCCGCATTCACCCACCCCGGACCGATGGTGAGGACCGGCGGCGCGCTCCGCATCGGCAAGGGCGACAACAACGGCGCCGAGGAGTTCGAGGGCCGCATCGACGAGGTGCGGATCTGGAGCTTCGCCCGCACCGAGGGCGAGATCGGCTCCACGAAGAACCGCGAGCTGTGCTGCATCCCCGGCTTGATCGCCTCCTACGCCATGGAGGGCAACCTCCTGGACGGCTCGGGCAATCACCACGCCGCTGCGATGGGGCCGGTCGAATTCGTCACCGAGTTCAGCTCCCATCTGGGTCTGGCCACGCGCGGCGTCGCGCGGATCGGTGCGCCTTCGTCGGTCTGCGCAACGCCGGCGACGATGGTGATCACTTCCATCCCCTGGATCTCCAACGCGCACCTCGCCCTGGGATGCATCGACGTGCGAGGTCCGGCAGCGGGCGTGCTCGTGCTCTCGAGCTCGGCGTTGACGACCCCGATCAACCTGCTGGGAGTCCAGCTCTGGATGGACCCCGCCGCGCCGATCTTCGCCGTCGCTTCCACCGTCTCCCTCGCGAACGGTGTGGTGCGCTTCGCGACGCCGGTCCCCAACGACGCCTTGCTCGTGGGCGGCCGTGCCGCGGCGCAGTTCCTGTGGGCCGACGTCTGCGGTCCGCAGGGTATCAGTGCGACGGACGGAGTGGAGCTTACGATCCTCTCGCTCTGAGCTCGAGCGTCGCGAGCGCCACGGCCGCGGAAGGTCGTCGTCTCCGACGACCTTCCCGACGGGAACATCGACCAGGGGACAGATTGCGGCGCGATGGAGATCCATGGCGCGCCCAGCGCTCTCGAGGAGGCTCGGCCGATCCCACCCGCGGGCACCGAGCGCACCTGAGTGGATGCCCGCCATCTGCGCTCCACGTTTATCATGCCCCCATGTCCGCCCTCTCGATCGTCCTGGCGCTCGCGACCGCGAGCCTCCCGCAGTCGCCACCGACCGCCGCCGCCGTCACCGAGCCCGGCCGCACCCTGACGCGCCCGCTGAACGTCGTCCTCGGCGGCAGCTCGCGCGAAGCGACGGAACGCACGCTGATCGTGCTGCTCGATCCGTCGCCGGAGCTCGTGAAGGGCGGGTTCGTCGATGCGTTCACCGCAGCGATCGCGGCGAACGCGAAGACCTTGACGCAGACGCGCCTCGGGCTCGCCGTGACCGGCGCGAAGGACCCGCTCGTGGTGGAGCCGACGCTCGAGCACCAAGCGGTCGTGCGCGCGATGCAGACCGAGATCGCCCGCGAGGGCGGGTACTTCCAGAACGTGTTCGCCACGGCGCGCGCCGCGGCCGGCGCGTTCAGCGGCAGCTCGGGCGAACGCGTGCTGCTGATCGCGGCGCTCGAGAACGGCGACGTCGAGGACGATGTCGAGGCGACGGTCGCCACGCTGCAGAAGGCCAAGGTGCGCGTCGAGATGCTGACCTCCGAGGCGACGCTGGCCGACAGCTACTGGGCCGAGAACGCGTACGCGGAGAAGCCGCGCGGCGCGACGATGACCGGCGCGGATGGCGCGGTCATCGATCTGCCGTGGGGCTGGCTGTTCCAGCTCCATTCCGCGAACGAGTCCACGGCGGCCGGGCATGCGCCGTGGGGCTACAGCCGCCTCGCCGCCGCCACCGAGGGCCGCGTGTACCTGCACGCGAACAGCCAGCAGACCGCGCATAGCTGCGGGTTCCGCACGCAGTGCCTCTTCTGCACCGGCGATCACGCGCCCGAGGACGACGCGTGGAGCAGCGTGCTGCTGGCGCAGCTCGCCCCGCTCACGGCGTCGCGCGCGGAGACGCTCGCAACGCTCGGCAAGGATCCGAGCTTCCGCGCGATGGTCGAGACCTGGCGCGCGGCGGCGAAGGCCGGGCTCCTCCGCAGCGAGCCGCCGGTCAAGCTGAGCCCCACCTCGGCGTCGCTCGACCGCGCGCGCACGGGGCGTTCTCTCGGATTGCTCGAGACCGCGAGCTTCTCACGCCACGCGAAGAGCGCCGAGGACGCCGCCGAAGAAGCACGGCAGCTCGGCGATGCGCTCGCCGCGGAGCTCGCGCGCATCCCCAGGGAACGCACGACGCCGCGCTGCGCCGCGGCGGCGCAATACACGGTGGTCCTGCTACAGCTCACGCGCGTCAACTTGATCACCTACGCCGCTTGGTGCCGCGACCTGGCCCCGCAGCTGGTCGATGGCCGCGCCGACGAGCTGCTTTCACCGGAGCAGCCGGCGGTCCAGGAGGAGCAACGGGTCACCGGCGTCAGCTTCTCGAACTTGAGCCTCTGCCACGGCGTGAAGCCGTTCTACGCCGTCGAGCTGCCGGGCGGGGAGACGCTGCGCGCGGAGCTCGAGCGGCTCGACGCGCTCTGCGTGGACTACCTGTCGCGCTGGGGCAAGAGCCCCTTCGGCGCCGCGCTGCGGCAGAACGGCATCGCGCGCTTCTGGCCGGCGATGGATGGCGGCGGCCGCGCGACCACGCGCGCGCGACCGAAGACCGATCAGCAGCCCGTCGGCCCGACGACGCCGCGCCGGCCGACGCGCGCCGCCGGCGGAAGCACCGGCACGCCGAGCGGCCCGACCTCGGGCGGTGGTGGTTGATGCGCGCCCCGCTCTACTTGTTGGCGCTGCTCTCCGCGACCGACGCGCGCGCGCAAGCCGACCTCGAGCGCCTCGTGCAGCAGCTCGCCGGCGACGATCACGCCGCGAGCTCCTCGGCGTATCGCGAGCTCTTCGATCGCGCCGACCCGGCGCTGGTGCCGTGGATCCAGAAGGACATCGTCGGCTGGAAGCGCAACGCGCAGCACTACGGGGTTCTGCTCCTGGCTCAGCTCACGCAGAACCAGCCGAAAGGCCCGACGCGCGCGATGTGGAAGAAGCTGATCGACGCAGGGCCGGGCTTCTTGCGTTTGGCCGCTCTCGTACGGCTCATCGACCTCGAAGCGGAGCGCAGCACGGTGACGCAGCTCGCGGCGGAGCTACGAGCACTGCCCGAGAACGAGCGCGCGGGCGTTCTCTATCTGCTGCACGGCATGAACCTCGAGCGCGAAGAGGAGCTCTTCGCCGCGCTGCTCTCCTGGCTGCACCCCGACGCGAGCGGAAGCACGGTCGTGTCCGTGCTGCATCGTCTCCGGCCGCTCGCGTCGCGCACCGCGGCGCTGCGCGCCGCGGTCGAGCCGCTGGCGAAGTCGGCAGAGCCCTCCGCGCGCGCGGCAGCGCTCGCCTATCTCACCGGCTTCGAGGCAAAGCACGCCGCGGAGCTCGCCGCGCTGCTCCGAGCCGAGCCCGTGCGCCTCGGTCCGATCCGGGGCTTGCTCGACGGCGAGCGCAAGCTGCCCGCTCCGCTGCTCGAAGCGATCGTGGCCACGCTGCCGCAAGCGACGAACGAGTACGAGGTGCGACAGACCGCCGAGCTCCTGCGGAAGCAATCGCCTAACGCCGGAGTGACCGAGCTGCGCGAGCTGCTCGTACACGCGAAGCCCGAGCTGCGCGCGGCCGCGCTCGAAGCGCTCGGCCTGCTCGTCGGCGGACTCGACCAGAAAATCTTGCAGCAACTGCTGCGCGGCGACGATCTCTCCGCCGCGCTCGTCGCTGCCGATCTCCTGCGCCGGCGCGATGATCCCTCCGGTCTCGAGGTCGTGCTGATCGCGCAGCCGCAGACGCTGGAGCACCAGGTGAAGCATGCCGAGGTCCTCTCTCGCTTCCGCGATCGCCGCGTCGGCCCGCGGCTCCTCGAACTGCTGGATCACCCAGACGCCCGCGTGCGCACGGCCGCGTGGAACGGGCTGCAGCAGCTCATGAACGGGCTCTTCCCCTACCGGCGCTTCGACTTCGCGACCAGCGGCTATGCACCCAACGCGGCGGCACGGCAGTCGGGCATCGCGACGTTGCGCGCGTGGTGGGAAGCGCAGGCGAAGCCGCGGTAGGCGCGATGCGCGTCGCTCCGTCGATCAAACAGGGACCAGGCCCCTAGTGGGGTGGAGCAGCTCGCCCTAATCCGGTAACCACCGCGAGACCAACGCGATCATCGCCCGGACCCGCTCTCGCAGCTCGATGCCGAAGCGCTCGAGTTCCCTCTGCTCCGCAAGTAGCTTGGCCAAGTCCGACTCGCTGGTCGCGGACGTCGGGGTCGTTCCGGCGTCGACGAGCCGGCCAGGTGCGCGCTTGCCCTTTGGGATCGGCGCAGGAGCAGCGGAGACGCGGGCGGACGATGCCGGAACGATCACGCCCGCGCGCTTCTGGTGATTCGCCTTCCATCCGGCCCACGCGCCGTACGTGAGCCCGAGCTCCTTCGCTGCCTCGGCGTTCGTCAGCGCGCCGGCTTGGACTCGCTCGAGCACGGCCGCGCGGCGAGCGTTCTCCTGGACGTTCGCGGGGCGACCGCGGCGTTCCCCTGCCGACGTAGGGGCGTGCTCTGCTTGCGGGTGCGAACTCGGCGGCACGACGGGCTTCGGCGACGCGAGCTCGATCTCCCGCATTCCCGCGGCGATGCGGTTCCGAGCGCGCTGCAGAGCCGACACGAGGTCCTCGCGGCCGGCGCAGCTCTCGATCGCGCGGGCAAGCTCGCGATCGGCGGCGCGGACGAGAGCGAGGGCTTCTTTCTCGGAGACGGGCTCTTCCGCTTCGATCAGGGCTTCGCCATCGTCGTTCGGGCCGTCGTCGTTCGGCGCGATGGCGACCGCGATCGACGGCTCGCTCGGCTTTGCTCCGCGATCGAATACGCGCACGTCCTCGACGAGCGGCTCCGCCGCTAGCTCTTCGCGGCTCGCGTTGATCAGAGGAGGTTGTGCTCGGAAGGGCTGCGCTGCGAACGGATCTTCGTAGCGAGCCGCTTGCTGCGGCGAACTCCTGACTGGTTCTCTCTCCGCCCCATCGCTCAGCACCGCGTTGAGATTCGCGAGGTAGCGCGCCAAGGCTCGCGTCCCCTCCAGCCGCCCGAGTCGACCGAGAGCGTTCGTGAAGATGGCCTGCGCTCGGACACGATTCACGCCCAGCTCGCGACCGATCGCGACGAAGGTCTCGGGCTTGCCGGTGCGGAAGCCGAAGCGCAGGACCACGGCGACGAGCTCGCTCTCGGTCAGCGCAGCGACCGCCCGGGACCAGAGCGGGAGGAGTTCGGCCGGAAGGCCTTCGGGGGCGAGAGAGAGCTCGAGCTCGGATGCGGGGCCGGTCATGCCGGGATTGTGGCATAGGAGAGGTACGCACGCAGCGTCGGAAGCCGCGAGCCTCGGAAACGCACGGCATCGCGCTCGGCGATCGCAGGTCTCGGGCGGGGACGCCCGCCGCCGCCATCCGCCTCGACCTCCGGCGGGCCTCCCGAGCCTCGCTCCTCTGCGCTGCGGCACCGAGATCGCGGGGCGGAGGGACGCTTCCGCGGGTCAGGCCAAGAGGCCGTGAGAGGAGCCGAGGGAAGCTCCCGGCGCGGCGGGCGCCTTCCGCCTCCGCTGGGAGTAGAGTCTGGCGCGAGCGCGCGGGCTCTTCGGGAGACCCTCGCCCCAGGCACAGCACATGAGATCGGCTCTGGTGCCCTACCTCCCCCGCCGCCAGTTCCTCCAGACCCTCGCCGGCTCTCTCACCGGCGGCGCGCTGCATTCGCTGCTCCACGCCGACGAGACGAGCGGCTCGCGCCTCCCACACTTCGCGCCGCGCGCGAAGCGCGTCATCTATCTCTTCATGGCCGGAGGCGTCTCTCCCTTCGAGACCTGGGACGAGAAGCCCGAGCTCTTGAAGCGCGCTGGAGAAAACCTGCCCGACTCGGTGCGCCAAGGGCAGCGGCTCACGGGGATGTCGGGCTTCCAGGCGAAGCTACCGCTCGTGCCGTCGGCCTTCGCGTTCAAGAGCTGCGGTGCCAGCGGCACGCGGGTGAGCGAGCTCCTGCCGGCGACCGCGAAGTGGAGCGACGAGCTCTGCGTCGTGCGCTCGCTCTTCACCGAGGCGATCAACCACGACCCCGCGATCACCTTCTTCCAGACCGGCTCGCAGCAGCCGGGGCGACCGAGCACGGGAGCGTGGGCGAGCTATGGGCTCGGCAGCGAGAGCTCCGATCTGCCCGGGTTCGTCGTGCTGGTGACGAAGGGGCGGACCGATCAGCCGCTCTATGCGCGCCTCTGGGGCTCGGGGTTCCTGCCGGCGCGCCATCAAGGCGTGCAGCTCCGCGCGGGTGCGCAGCCGGTGCTCTACCTCGAGGATCCAGCGGGCGTCGAGCGCGCGCAGCGCGCGGAGCTGCTGCGCGATCTGCACGCGCTCGAAGCGAGCTCGGAGTTCGTGCCGGAGGAAGAGGTCGAGCAACGCCGCGCGACCTACGAGCTCGCATTCCGCCTGCAGACCGCCGCGCCCGAAGCCTGCGATCTCGCGAGCGAGCCCGAATCCGTGCGCCGCCTCTACGGCCCCGAGGTCGCGACGCCGGGGACCTTCGCCGCGAACTGCTTGCTCGCGCGACGCTTGGTCGAGCGCGGCGTGCGCTTCGTACAGCTCTTCCATCAAGGCTGGGATCACCACGGGAACCTGCCCGGCGGCATGCGCCAGCAGTGCCGCGACATCGACCAGCCCTGCGCGGCGCTGCTCGAGGACTTGCAGCAACGCGGCTTGCTGGAGGACACGCTGGTCGTATGGACCGGCGAGTTCGGGCGCACGAGCTACTCGCAGGGGAAGATCACGCGCGAGAGCTACGGGCGCGATCACCATCCGCGCTGCTTCACCGGCTGGCTCGCGGGTGCCGGCGTGAAGAAGGGCATCGTCTACGGGGAGACCTGCCCCTTCGGCTACAACGTCGTGAAGGACCCCGTGCACGTGCACGACTGGAACGCGACGCTGCTGCACTTGATGGGCTTCGATCACGAGCGGCTGAGCTATCCCTTCCAGGGGCGGCGCTACCGGCTCACCGATGTGCATGGGAGCGTGGTGCGCGAGCTGCTCGCCTGAGCACCGACGCCGTCCTCGGGAATGCGGGATAGACTTTCCGGCCTCCTAGGCCCGCCCCTCCATGCCCGCCTTCCCCTACCCCCGCGCCTCCGACCTCGCTCACGCGCTCCGTGCGGCCCTCGCGCTGCTCTGCGCGAGCGCGATCGCCGCGGCGCAGACGCGCCAGACGCTGCCCGCGGGCTGGGAGCAGCGGCCGGGCAACGACCGCACGCTCGAGCCGAGCGCGGCGGAGCTGGGCCAGACCTGGCATTGGGTGTACGACAACGCGCAGTTCCAGACGCGCACGCCGCTCGCGATCACGGCGCTGCGGCTGCGGCCCGACGAGGTCGCGAGCCGCTGGAGCGAGGGAACATGGAACGATCTCCGCTTGGTGCTCGGTCGCGCGAGCACGGATTACCTGCGCACGAGCTATCCCGCCGACTTCGCCGCGGCGTTCGTTCCCGGCAGCGCGCAGCAGGTCTACCGCGCGGACCTCGCGATCGCCGCAGGTGAGCATGACGGTGCGGGGGAGGCGCCGTTCGTGGTCGAGATCCCGATCGATCCGCCGTACCGCTTCGATCCCTCGCTCGGCGACGACTTCGTGGTCGAGCTGCGCGTCGAGGGCGCGAGCGAGGGACTCTTCGCGCTCGACGCGCGCTCGGGGCCGCGCGGCTCGGTCGGCGGCAATCGCTATGGCGATCGCACGCGCTCGACCGCATCGCGTTGGAGCTACGCGAACGACGAGCTCGTGCCCGTGATCGAGATCGAGCACTACCCCGATGCGGGTCCGATCCCGGAGTTCGCCGTCGATCAGCGCAGCGGTCCGAGCCCGCTCGCCGTGCGCTTCGAGGACCAGAGCATCTCCGGGCTGCCGCTCGTGAGCGCAGCTTGGGACTTCGAGAACGACGGCGTCGTCGATGCGACCGGCGCCACTGCGATGCACACCTATCCGCAGAGCGGGAGCTACGACGTGCGCCTCCGCGTCGACGACGGCGTGCATCCGCCGCGCGAGCGCGTGCGCACGGCGTGGATCGACGTCGATCCCGCGCCGCGCGCGGCCTTCGAGGTCGCGAGCCCGCGCGGGCGCGCGCCGCACGCGACGAGCTTCGTCGATCGCTCGAGCGATCAGCCGACGGCGTGGGCCTGGGACTTCGAGAACGACGGCGTCGTCGATTCCGCGGCGCAGCATCCGACGCATGTGTACAGCGCGCCGGGCCTCTACGACGTGCGCCTCGTCGCGAGCAACGCGCGCGGCAGCTCGACGGTGGTGCTGCCCGCCTCCGTCGCGGTCGTCGCCCCCGCGAGCGTGCCCTTCGCCGACGGCTTCGAGACGAGTGCGCTCGGGTCTGCGTATCTCTTGCGCGAGCCCACGCTGACCGCGGAGCTCCTGCTCGGCGGCGCGCGCGCGGGCTGTGCCCCGCATGCGGGCAGCGGCTTCCTCTCGCTCGCGACGGCGCAGAGCGCTGGGTTCGCGCGTCATTCACTCGACCTCGTGCTCGATCTGCAGAGCGCGAGCGGCGCGAGCGATCTCGAGCTGCGCTTCCGCGGCTGGAACCAAGGCGAGGAAGCCGATCCAGGCGATCGCCTGCTGCTCAGCGACGACGGCGTGCACTTCCATGCCGTGCTCGACCTCGCGGCCGCGCTGCAGCCCGCGCGCACGTGGGTCGAGGTCGTGCTCGATCTCGACGCCGAGATCGCGCGGCTCTCGCTCGCGTATGCCGACGGCTTCGTCGTGCGCTTCCAACGCGAGGACGATCAGTCGTTCGCGGGCGGCGACGGGATCGCGCTCGATGCCCTCGAGATCGGTCCGGCGCTCACGCGCGCCGCGTTCCGCGCATCCACGACCCAAGGTGCTGCGCCGCTCGCCGTGTCGTTCACCGATCTCTCGACGAGCAGCGCCAGCGCGCCGATCACGAGCTGGAGCTGGGACTTCGACGGCGATGGCCTGATCGACTCGAACCAGCCCTCGCCGAGCTTCCTCTATGCGTTCCCCGGCAGCTACACGGTGAGCTTGCGCGTCGTCGATGCGCTGGCGCGCGCGAGCGAGCACCGCGCGCCGCGCTTGGTGCGCGTCGGCGGAGTCGCGACGGTGCCCTTCCTCGACGGCTTCGAGCTCGGGCTGCTGCGTCCCGAGTGGAGCGCCTCCAGCAGCTCGCCGCAGGGGCGCGTCGAAGCGAGCGATCTGCTCGGACCCGCTCCCTGGGAAGGCTCTTGGCACGCCGTGCTCGATCGGCGCGTCGCGGGTGCGGCCTCGACGCAGAGGCTCGAGCTGCACTGCGATCTCAGCGGCCAAGATCAACTCGAGCTCGCGTACGCGATCCATGCCAGCAGCGACGAGAGCGATCCCGAGGACGGCTGCTGGATCAGCGATGACGGGCAACGCTGGGCGCTGCTGCAGTCGCACGCCGGATTGCCGGCGCACTGGACGCTCTTCCGCATCGATCTCGGAGAAGCGATCCGCGCGGCGGGCTTCGCGTTCTCCTCGGGCTTCCGCGTGCGCTTCCAACAGCGCGACGACTTCCCGCTGCCCTCCGACGGCATCTGCCTCGACGCCGTGGAGCTCCGGCTGCCGAGCGGATCGACGACGCCCTTCGGTGCCGGCTGCGCGGGAGGGCCCGGCGTGCCGGCGATCTTCTCCACCGGCGGATTGCCCTACGCCGGGAACCCGCTCTTCCGCCTCCACCTCGGCCTCGCGGCACCCAACGCGCCGGCCCTGCTCGCCGTCGGCCTCTCGCGCACCGTCTGGCCCCAAGTCGGGCTACCGCTGCCATTCGACCTGGGGCTCCTCGGCGCCAACGGCTGCGCGCTCTTCACCGGACCGGAGCTGTTGCTCTCCGCCGCAACCTCGCCGCAGGGGCTGACTTCGATCGCCCTCCCCATCCCGTTCGCCGTCGGACTCCCCGGCTTCCACGCCTACGCCCAGTGGCTGGTCCTCGACCCACAAGCCCCTCGGCCCCTACCTCTCGTCCTCAGTCCGGGCCTGGACATCCGCTTTGGCGCCTACTGACCATCGATCAACCGGGGTCAGACCCCTCGCTGATCGATATCGATCAGCGAGGGGTCTGACCCCGGTTGATCGATGAGGAGATTTCCAGGGGCACTCGGTCACGCGGACCGGCGTCCTTCGGTGCGGCTATGTTGGGATGGCCTCGCGCCGCCCCGGAGCAGCTCTCATGCGATCCGATCTTCGCCTCGCCCTCCACCTCGCTTCGACCGTGGCGACTGCCGCCGCGGTCTCGATGGCGCAGGTGCGTATCAACGAAGTCGCAACGAGCGACGATGGCCTCGAGGACCGGGAGTTCGTCGAACTCCACCTCGGGGGAACCCAGGCGCTCTCGCTCGGCGGCTGGACCCTGCGCGTCGCGGACGCGGCCGGCAGCGAGCGAACGCTGGCGACGATCCCTCAGGGCACGGTGCTCCCCGCGGGGGGCTTCTATGTCATCGGCGGTCCGGCGCTGCCCGCAGCCGACCTGCGCCTCCCGACCTTCGATGCGCTCCCGAACGACACTGCGGCGCTCGTACTCCGCGACGCGAGTTCGACGCCGCGCGATTCGCTCGTGCTCGAGAGCTTCCGCGGGCTCTCGCCGGCGCTCGCCGCACTGGCCGAAGGCGAAGGCATCTGGGGCGCCTTCCAGAGCTCGGATCAGCAGCCCGTCGCCTGGGCGCGCGTGCGCGACGGCTACGACAGCCAGAACGAGAGCGATTTCGTGCTGCGTCCTGCGACTCCGGGTTCCAGCAACACGCTCTTCTCGCTGCTGCCCTGGCGTACGACCTTCGACACCGCACCGACCGGCTCCACGGTCTCCGAGCTCTACGGCACGCGCGGCCTCGTACGCGCCGCCGATCCGGGAGTCTCCGCGCCGTGGCAGCTCCAGCCCGTCGTCGCTTCGCCGCAAGGTGGGCGTATCGCCGTGCTCGGCGAGGCGAGCGGAGAGAGCAGCGTCGTCTCGTTGCTCACCGATGGCGCGGCGGATCAGAGCTTCGATGCCTGGGTCTATCTCGACGCCGCGGCGTTGCCCGTGGGCGAGAGCGCCGCGTGGAGCATCGGCCTCCGCGGCAGCTCCTCCACCGAGTGGGTGCCGCCCGCGGTCCGCGGCACCGGCGACCTCTCGAACGGCAACACCGGCGTGAGCTGGACCTATCTCGCGGACGCGAGCGGTGCCGTGCTCTACCTCCTCGATCACAACGACGGCGGCTATGGTACGAATGCGCGCTCGACGCCGCGCGTCCTCGCCGAAGTGGTCCTGCTGCCTGGCGTGAACGACGGCTGGCAGCGCTTGGAGCTCGCGGCCTTCGGACCGCAGGTCTACGCGAAGGTCGGCGGCGCGGTCTTCGGCGGCACCACGGCTCCGGCGCTCGGCGACTTCTACTTCGCCCACAGCGCGCGCGTGACGAATCCCGTGCGCACGCGCTGGCTGCGCTTCGATGAGCCGCAAGCGCGCTCCTTCGGCGACCCGATCCCGTTCTTCGTGCCGAACCCCGCGATCACGCCCGCGGGCGCGCCCGTGCAGATGCAGGATTACTCGCTCGGCAACCCCGACGAGTACGACTGGAGCTTCGGCAACGGCGCGGGCCAGTGCTGCAATGTGAACCTCCCGCCGGCGAGCGCATGCACGAACACGCCGAGCAACGCGACCGGCACGGCCTGCACCGATCCCACGACGACGTATCCCACGCCGATGGGTCCGATCCCGGGGCTGCACTTCCCGACCTTGAAGGTGAAGCAGACTCCCGGCCCCTGGGCGCCGCCGACCGCGATCTCGCTCGTCTGCGTCTATCCCGCGACGGAGAACGATCAGGCGCCGTTCCTGCTGTACCTGCCGTTCAACGAAGTGCGCGGGCAGGTCGTCACGAACGCCGCCGGTTCGCGCGCGGCTCTCGCGCGCATGCCCGTGATCGGCGGTCCGTGGCAGAGCGATCCGCAACGCCCCGGCTTCCAGGGCAACGAGCCCGGCTCCGGCGCGCTCGGCGCGGGCACGAGCGCCTACGTCGACACCGGCTTCCCGACCGAGCTCTGCGGCACCGTCGTCATCGTGTGGTCGACCCTGATGGCGACACCGCCGACGCAGGAGGTCGCGTTCTGCGGCGCGGGCCCCGGCGGCACGCTGCGCATCACCACCGGCGGCGTGAACGGCGATCGCCTCGCGTTCTCCGGCACGAGCATCGGCCGGCTCGTCTCCGGTCAGAACCTAAACGCGCAGGGCCAGTGGCGGAACTGCGCGCTCGTGATCGACAACCTCGCCGGCACGGCGCGCTTCTGGTTCGACGGGCAGCCCGACAGCACGGCGCTCTTCTTCGCGCCCGGCACCTTCCGCGAGAAGCAAGGCGGCTCGTTCCGCGTCGGCGACCACGATGGCGCTCCCGCGACGGCGCACTTCGCGATCGACTCCTTCGGCATCGAGGGCAACGCCTCCTCGGCGCAGCGCCTCGCGTTGCTCTCCGCCGGCGAACCCGCGCACTGGGCGAGCTTCGGCGCGGGCTGCGCGTTGCCGCAGACGGGCGCCACCCCCGCGATCTCCGCTTCGAACGCGCCGCGCATCGGCTCCCCCGTCGCGGTCCGCGTGCAGAACGCGCCGCCCGCGGCGTTCTCGTTGCTCGTCATCGGCTTCGGCGCGAGCACCTTCGCCGGAACGCCGATCGCGCTGCCGATACCGCTGCCCGCGCCGTTCGGCGTCGGCTGCGATCTCCTGATCTCCCCCGACATCCTGCTCGGCGCCGGCGCGGTCGCCCCGAACGGGCAGCTCGCCTTCTCGTTCCCGATCCCGCTCGATCCCCTGCTCTCGGGCGCGCACGCGTATGCTCAGTGGCTCTTCGCGAGCCCGCAGAGCGCCATCGCATCGGATGCGCTCGACCTCGCGTTGCGTTGAGCTCCGCACTCCCGTCCCCTCCCGCGCGCGGGCGGAGCTCGATCGAGGAAGCTACATGCGCTGCGTCGCCCTCCTGAGTTCGCTCGCTCTCGCGCTCTGCCTTTCGCCCGTCGATCTCGCCGCGCAGAGCGGCGTTTTCGCGCTCGTCGCCGTGCGCGATCCATTCGCTCCCACCGGACGCGCGAGCCGCGTCCTGCGAGTGGATCTCCAGCTCGGCACCTCGCTCGATCTCGGCCGATTCACTTCCGACGGGCTGCCGGTGGAGGCGATCGCGTGGGATCCCGTCTCTCGCGCGATCGTGCTCGCGTTGCGCGAGCCGACCTCGACGCGCCTCGTGCGCCTCGAGTGGAACGGCAGCGCGATCACCGGCGAACGCGCGATCTCGCGCCTGCTCGACCCCGTGAGCTCGCTCAGCGTGGCGTGGCGCGGCGATCTCTACCTCACCACCGCGCGCGGCCTCTATCGCACGCCGCGGAACGGTGGCTCCGTGTTCCCCCTCGTCGCGCAGCGCGCGGCCTCTTCCCTCGTCGCCGAGCTCGGCGCGAGCTACGCGCTGCTCGCGAATGGTCGCGAGAGCGCGAGCGGCACAGAGCCGGGGTTCTGCTGGGTCGACCTGCAGAACGGCACCATCTCGAGCGGGCCGTTCGTGTTCCCGAGCTTCGCGGGCAACACGATCACCGGCATCGCGGACCTGCCCACCGGCGCCCCGCGCGAGGTCCTCAGCGACGAGCTCGGCAACGCGCTGCTGAGCACGGGGTTCCAGGATCCGACGCCCATCCCCGGCGTGCCGTCGCGCGGCCCCGGTACCTCCGTCGCGATGCGAGCGGAGAACGCGTTCGAGATGCTCGTGCTCGGCGGCAGCGCGCGGCCCTACCTCGACAGCTTCGTCGCCTTCGGGCAGCCGGCCCCGAGCTGGACGCAGCGCGCCGGTCCCTTCCCCGGCGATCCGATCGACTTCTGCCTGGTGCCCGCGGCGCAAGCGGAGGCGCTCGCGTTCGGCGCGCCGTGCGGGCCTGGAGTCGCGTCGCTGAGCGCGCCGCTCGCACCCCTGCTCGGCACGCCGAACT
Organism: Planctomycetota bacterium; assembly: GCA_016719295.1. Classification (GTDB taxonomy): domain Bacteria; phylum Planctomycetota; class UBA1135; order UBA1135; family JADKAF01; genus JADKAF01. The sequence goes on along the minus strand of JADKAF010000001.1, from coordinate 6,409,054 downwards.
TCGAGCTCGCCGCGAGCGGCTTCGCCGCACAGACGCCCTTGATCTTCGCGCTGGGAATGAGCGAGCAGAGCTTCGCGGGCATCGCGCTGCCCGTCGAGATCTTCCCCGGCTGCTTCCTCGCGGCGAGTGGAGAGGTGCTGCTGCAGAGCTCCACGGATGTCCGCGGCGAGGCGAGCCTCTTCTTCGCGCTCCCGAACGCGCCGTGGCTCGCCGGTCGCAGCGCGTACGCTCAGGCGCTGCAGCTCGTGCCGCCCGAGCGCTTCTCCCACGCCCTCGCACTTCATCTCCGCTGAGCGATCGCGAACGATGAGCTCCGAAAGCGCGGCCGACCCCGTCGAGGACCTCCTCGAGCAGTGCCTCGATCGCCCCGCGGGCGAATGGACGAAGGCGCTCGACTCGCTCTGCGAAGCGCATCCCTCGCATGCGAGCGCGCTGCGGAAGCGCTACGAAGCGCTGCGCAGCGCGGGCTTGCTGCAAGAGCTCTCGCCGCAAGCGGACTTCCCGAGCGAGCTCGGGCCGTTCCGCCTGAAGCAACGCTTGGGCGGCGGTGGGATGGGCGTCGTCTATCTCGCCGAGGACGCGCAGCTCCAGCGCGAGGTGGCGCTGAAGCTGATCCGCCCCGAGCACCTCTTCTTCGAAGGCTCGCGGCGCCGCTTTCGCCGCGAGATCGAAGCCGTCGCGCGCTTGCAGCATCCCGGCATCGTGTCGATCTATTCGGTCGGCGAGGAGCGCGGCGTCCCCTACTTCGCGATGGAGCGCGTGCGCGGAGCGACGCTCGCGGAGGTGCTGAGCGAGGTGGGCGCCGTCGATCCGACGACCTTGAAAGCCCGCGACTTCGCCGCCGCGCTCGCGCGACGTGCCGGGCTACCGGAGCCGGCACCCGAGGTCGTGCAGCGCGCGTTCGGCACCACCTGGATCGACGCGGTGCTGCACGTCGTGCGCGCGCTGGCCGAAGCGCTCGAGCACGCGCACGAGCGCGGCGTGCTGCATCGCGACGTGAAGCCCTCGAACGCGATGGCGACGCCCGACGGCCGCGTGCTGCTGGTCGACTTCGGCCTCGCCCAAGCCGAAGGCACTGAGCAGCTCACGCGCACCGGCTCGACCTTGGGCTCGCTCGCGTACATGCCGCCGGAGCAAGTGCGCGGCGAGCATCGCACGCTCGGCCCGCGCGCCGACATCTACTCGCTGGGTGCCACGCTCTACGAGCTGCTCTCGCTGCGCTTGCCGTTCGCCGAGAGCGACGGCGAAGCGCTGCGGCGGATGATCCTGCAAGGCGAGGTGGCGCCGCTCACGCGCTGGAACCGCGCGGTGTCCTGGGAGCTCGACACGGTCTGCCGCCAAGCGCTCGAGCCCGATCCCGAGCGCCGCTACGCGAGCGCCGGCGCCCTCGCGCGCGACTTGACGCGCATCCTCGAGCATAAGCCGATCGAAGCGCGCCGCGCGGGCCCCTGGCTCCGCGCGACGCGCTGGGCGCAGCGGCATCCCGCGGCGACCGTGGCGATCCTCCTCACCGCGCTCGCGGCCCCCACGATCTTCGCCGTGCAGCAGCGCGGCGAGCGCCTCGCCGCGGAGCAGCGCGCGGGGCAAGCACTTCGCAGCGCGCTATTCAGCATCAACACGCTGCACGAGCGCGTCGCCGAGCTCCCCGGCGGCAAGGAAGTCGCGAACGACTTCGTGCGCGACGCGCTGGCGACCATCGAGGCGCTCGAAGCGCAGGGCGCGCTCGAGTCGAGCGAGCTCGCGCGCGCGGTCGCGTTCGCGAAGCTGCGCCTCGGCGACGCGGAGCTCGAGCGCTCCTCCGGGGAGCCCGCGCGCCTGCGAGCGGCGCGTGCCCATTTCGAGGCCGCGAGCGCGCGCTTCGAGGAGCGCCTGCGAGCGAACGATGCCGATCGCGACTCGCGACGCGGTCTCGCGGCGTGCGCCGAGCGCCTCGCCGTCGTCGCCGCACGCGAAGGGAGCAGCGCGGACGCGCTGGTCTTCGCCGAGCGCGCCGCCAGCGAGCGAGAGCGCTTGCTCGCGAGCGCTCCCGGCGACCTCGCCGCCGCGCGTGAAGCGCTCGCGGGCGAGCAACGCGTGGCGGAGGCGTTCGCCAGCGCGGGGCGATACGCCGAAGCGATCGCGAAGCTCGAGCACTGCTGCGCCGAGCTCGATCAGCTGCTCGCGCGCGCTCCGGAGAACGCGACCGTGCAGCGCGACCTCTCCGGCGCGCTGGCCTCGCTCGGCCGCGCGCGGATCGCGAGCGGCGAGAAGGCGCTCGCGGGGCCGCCGTTCACGCGCGCGCTCGAGCTCGACCGTTCGCTCGTCGCGCGCGACGCGCACCACGTCGAGCATCGCCGCAAGCGCGCGGAGCAAGCGCGCGAGCTCGGGCTGCTGCAGGTCGAGCTGGAGCGCGTGCCCGAGGGCCAAGCGCTGCTCGAGGAGGCCTACGCGGCGTACCGCGCCTTGCTGCTCGACGAGCCGCTGGATGCGATCGCGCGCTACGGCTATGCGAGAGCGGCGCTCGATCTCGGGCTCATCGTCGGCGCGCAACGCGCGACGCAGCTCGCGGGCGCGGTGAACCCCGCGGCGCAGGCCCTCTTCGCGGAGTCGTTCGCGATCGGCCGCGGGCTCCACGGCGCACCGGCGGCAGCGCTCTCGGATGCATTGCGCGACGCGCTGCTCGAGCGCGCCCTCTTCCTCGGCCAGCGCCAGCCGAGCCGCTTCGCGAACCTGGCCCTCGACCTCGCCTGGGAGACGCGCGAGCTCGTGCCACTCGGCGAGCGAGCTCGCGGCGATGCCGATCGGCTCGAGGTGACCAAGCTCGTGCGCGCAGGCTCCGCGGGGAACGACGTCGCCGCCTACGAGCTGGCGAAGACCTGCTTCCGTCACGCCGAGCGCTGTCGCGCGGCGGAGCCGGCGCTCGCGCGCGAGCTCTTCGCCTTGGGCGCGGAGTTCTTCCGCGGCAGCGGCGCGGAGCTGGTCCCGCCGGCCGAGCGCGCTCACGAGTTCTTCGCGCAAGGCTGGTCGGGGATGAACGCCTTGGGCGAGCTCTACCTCGCGGAGAACGGGAACGCGAGCGGCGCGCGCGAGTGGCTGACGCGCGCCGAGGACTTCGCCGAGCGCGCCGCCGAGCAAGCGAATCCGCGCGCGGAGTTCCTCGCCGCGGCGCGCACGAGCGCGCTCCACCTCGCACAGCTCGCGCAACGCGAAGGCGATGCAGCTGGGGCACGCGAGCACGGGCAACGCGCGCTGGCGCGCGCCGACGCGTGCGCCAGCGCGCCCGATGCGAGCGCGCGCGATCTCAACGGCTGCGCGTGGACCCTGCTCGAGATCGTCCCCGAGGAGCTGCGCGATCCGCAGCGCGCGCTCGAGCTCGCGACGCGCGCCGAGAAGGCGAGCCGCTCCCCCGAGGCCGAAGTCCTCGACACCCTCGCGCGCGCCCTCTTCGCCTGCGGTCGCGCCGCCGAAGCCGTACGCGCACAGGAGCGCGCGCTCGAGCGCCTGCGCTCCGAGGCCGATCGGCCGGATCAGCTCCGGCGGCTGCAGGAGATGCACGATCAGCTCGCGCGCTATCGGGCGGGCTAACCGAAGCGATCGCGGCGCCCGCGAAATGAGGTGGATTGCAACAGCCTTGGCCGCGGATAGAACTGGTTCTTCCCCGGCTCGGCGGTCCTCCGTCCCCGCCTAGCGCACCTGCTGAACCGAGGAACCCGTGATCGCTCATCGCCCGCTCGCCGCCGGCCTCGCCTGCGCGGCGCTCGCCTGCTCTCTCTCCGCCCAGACCTGGAATCTGCTCACCCCCGCCACCACTCCCGGCCCGCGCCGCACCGGCGGCATGACCTGGGATCCCGTGGGACTCCGCACGATCCTGCACGGCGGACTCACCAGCGGTCCCACCGCAAGCAACAGCGAGACCTGGAGCTTCGACGGGGTCAGCTGGACGCAGCTCAGCCCCGCGACGTCGCCCCCGAATCGCTGGGGCCACCTGCTCGTCACCGACACGAGGCGGAACCGCATCGTGATGTTCGGCGGACGCTCGCCGTCGCTCACCGCGAACGCGAACGACACCTGGGAGTGGGACGGCAGCAATTGGCTGTCGATGACGCCCGCGGCATCGCCGTCGGCGCGCGCGTTCTACGGCGCCGCGTTCGATGCGCGTCGCGGGAAGACCGTCATCATCGGGGCTCAATCGACCTTCGTCGGCTCTGAGACCTGGGAGTACGACGGCGTGACTTGGCAACAGGCGCTGACCGCGACGACGCTGGTGAGCCGCGAGTCTCCGTCGCTCTGCTACGACGCGGGCCGCGGCGTGATCGTGCTCTTCGGCGGCTACAACGCCGTGTCGCCGGGCACGATGTTCGGCCAGACCTGGGAGTACGACGGCGTCGATTGGACCCAACGCACGACGGCGAACACGCCGCCGCCGCGCTATCGCGCGTCGATGGTTTACGACGAAGTGCGCGGTCGCGTCGTGCTGCAGGGCGGCTTCGGCTCGGCGGCGTTCACGGATACCTGGGAGTACGACGGCGTCGATTGGACCCAGGTCAGCCCGGCCTCTCTGCTGCGTCCGACCGAGGCCTACGCGAGCTTCGATCGCTCGCTCGGCAAGGTGCTGCACTTCGGCGGTAGCGGTCCAACGGGCAACGGCAACACCACGGCGATCTGGGATGGGCCGACGACGGCCATCTTCGCGCGCTACGGCGCGGGCTGTGTCGGTGGCGCGGGCCTCCCACTGCTCGATTCGCCGGCGGCTCCGAGGCTCGGACAGAACTTCCAGGTCGACGTGCTCTCCATCGCGCCGAGCTCGATCCCGTTCCTGCTGATCGGCTACGGCAACACGAGCTGGCTCTCGCTTCCGTTGCCGCTCGATCTCGGCCTGCTCGGGATCAACGGCTGCACGCTCCAGACCTCGATCGATCTCTCGCTGCAGCTCACGAACATCGCCGGCTCGGCCACCTTGGTGGCGCCGGTGCCGCCCTTCAGCGCGACGCTGAACGCGCAGATCTGGCTGCAAGCGTTGATGCTCGATACGCTGGCCCCGAACGGCGTGGCTTGCCTCAGCAACGCCGCGCATTGCGTCGTCGGGAGCTGAGCAGCATCGGATGAGAACGCGCGCGTCGAGCCCTCTGCAGAGCCTCTTGCGGAACCCGTTTCCTCGACGCGCTCTCTCGCTCGTGATCCTCGCGACCATGCTCGGCGCGCTGGACGCGAGCGCTCGCGCGCAGGCGTCACAGACCGGCGCCGAGATCGAGCGCGCGATGCGCCAAGCACCTTGGCGCAAGGAAGAGGTCGGCGTCGGCGTGCTCTGGCTCGCGCATCACTTCGAGCACTTGGGCCCGGGACGGCAGAACCTCCACGTTCTCGAGCTCGAAGGCGACGAGCCGGAGCTCGTGCCCGCGCGCCCCACGAGCGGCTTCGCGCGCACCTCGCAGCTGGCCACCTCCGCGAACGCCGTCGCGGCCGTGAACGGCGGCTTCTTCGGCCCGCGCGGCGAGCCCATCGGTCTCCTCCAGATCGATGGCCGCGCGATCGCTCCCGCGAGCGCGGAGAGCGCTTGGACCGTGGGCTTACCGAAGAGCGGCGCGCTCCGCTTCGTCTACCGCGAGAGCGGGGAGTGGCCCGAGGTCGCGCACGCGCTCGCCGCGCGTCCCTTGCTCCTCCGCGACGGCCAGATCCAGCCGCTCGACTTGGGCGGCCCGCGCCATCCGCGCACCGCGATCGGTCAGCGCCGGAACGGCGTCCGCGTGCTCCTCACCTGCGACGGACGCACCGATCAGTCGCTCGGCCTCACCATGGGCGAGCTCGCGCACGCGATGCGCGGCCTCGACTGCATCGACGCACTGAACCTGGACGGCGGCGGCTCGACCACCCTCTGGGTGCGCGACGAGCCCGAAGGCGGCGTCGCGAACTGCCCGTGCGACAACAAGCGCTTCGATCGCTCGGGCGAGCGCGCGGTGAGCAACTCCCTGCTCGTGCATACGCGCGACCTCTTCGAGCTCGACGAGGACGAAGCCGGCCTGGCACTCGAGCCCGCGAGGGAGTGGCGTCGCGTCGAGAACGACGCCCGCGCCCTCCACGGCGACTACGCCGTCGCGAGCGCCGGCTCGGGTGCCGCGGTGCGCGCGAGCTACCTGCCGCGCCGCGCCGGCCGCGTGGCGCTCGAGCTCGCGTTCGCGCCGGGCGCGCCCTCTCTCGTCGTGAAGCTGCCGGGCAGCGAGCGGCGCGTCGATCGCCGCGTCGGAGGCGAGCGCTGGCTGCGGGTCGCGGAGGTCGAGGCGATCGAAGGCGCGCCGCTCGCGGTGCAGATCACGGCCTTGCCGAAGGTCGAGCTGCGCTTCGATGCGCTGCGCTGGGTCGAGCTTGCATCGCCGGAGCGCGCATCAAGTTCGGGGCATGGCGAGAACAAGGCGGAAGCGGAACACCGACGCCGACCCAAGGCAAGCAGAGCAGTTCCTGCAGCGACATCGCCTTCGAATGCGCGACCGTCGCGAAGGCGTGAGTCAGCGACGAATCTCGCCGCCGATGATCCGCCTCAGGTCCTCGGCATCCATGACGACGCGAAAGCCAACGTCCGGCCATCCCATTTCGGGCAGTGAAGAGCAGAAGCGTACCGTACCCAACTCGTCGCCCTCCAAGACCACGTCAAAGGCATCTTCCGGCGGAATGGGCGGCCCCTCATATCCCGAGAACAAGTGAATCATCTTGGTGCGCTTCGCCGGATCCACTTCGCCCCACGCCTCATGGCACCACTCGTGGGGCTTCGAGAACAACCCTCGCAGCTCGGTCTTCGGACTTCCTGGGTCGCGCGCCCATTGGATCGGGCGAGCGCTGTAATCTCCGACACGGGGAAGCCGATAGCCCCAGGCAGCGCAGAAACGCTCCGCATCGAGCTTCGAAACATAGGTCTTGGGCGCCAAGACAATCTCGGCACTCGAGCCCTCGTGTCCGGGCTCCGTATCACCGAGAGCGCTCGCCCCTGCAGCAAACTGCATGCACGTGACCTCCTCGATACCGAAGTACAGCAAGGATCGGTCACCCGACGCTCCTTGATCGTTCGCCGAGCAGAGAACGAGATCGATTCCTAGCGCTCGGTCCCGTATCAAAGTGGGGAGACCCTCGTATTCGCTGGATCCCATCCACGCCCAACGCTCGCTGGCGCATCGTTGAGGATCTTCCGAAGGCACCGACCAGCACCCGGTAAGAAGTCCACCGAGTACAAGCGCAGCGCTTGTCCGAACGTGCCGCGATCCGATGTCGCTGCCCATCGATCTCTGAGACATGGCAGTCCTCAACTGTCGAGATGTTGGCGAGAATCCGGCCGGATACCTTGCCGAGGTGCGAGTTGCGCCTCGATGCGCTCCGGTGGGTCGAGCTCGACCGCTACGAGCGAGTCGCGATCACAGGAGAGGGCGAGGTGGGCACATCGACGGAACGCCGCCGCTGACCGCCTGCCACGACCTCAATCCCCTATCAGATGAGCTCGACGCGAGCACGATGCCCGGGGGCGATCGCGAGCTTGCGATCACAGGTCAAGAGAGTCTCGTCCAGAGGTTCCGCGAGCGCAAGGTAACACGCGTCATAGGCCGTAACATTGGCCTGCAGCTCCCAGATCCTGCCGAGGAGCGGCAGATGGGGATGTCGATCGAGAGGAAACACCTCGAGGAGCGCGAGGCTCGATTGATCTCGTTCCGCGGTGATCGACTTGCTGCGTTCGTAGTGGCGGAGGACCTGAGCGACTTCGACATCGAGTAGCTCGGGCGCATGCACGTGACGTTCTGCCTTGGAGATGCGGGCCAGGATCCGGTCGGAGGCCTCGGTGCGCAGATGCACCTCGAGCACGACCGACGCATCCAAGACGATCACCGGCTCTCGCGCTTCGCCCGCACCGAAGCAGATGGGGATTCCATGAGGTCGACGCGCTCGAGGCGACTCAGTCGGTCCGCCAGCTCGTCGGCAGTGAGCTGTGCGGCGACGCACTCGAGTTCTTCACGCAAGTAGTCGGAGAGCCTCTTGTCGGCACGCGCAGCTCGGAGCTTCAGAGTCTTGTGCACGCGATCAGGAACGTGTCGGATCTGGATCATCTTCACCATGGGATCGAACTTGGTTGCATGTGCCGCACATGTCAAGTCTCCATCCCGCGCATCGGCCGCTCGCGCGCACCTCGCAGCTGGCCACCGCCGCGAACGCCGTCGCAGCCGTGAACGGCGGCTTCTTTCCACAGCGACTACGCCGTCGCGAGCGCCTGCTCGGGCGCCGCCGTGCGCGCGAGCTATCTACCGCGCCGCGGCGGCCGCGTGGCGCTCGAGCTCGCGTTCGCGCCGCTCGCGGTGCAGATCACGGCCTTGCCGAAGTGCGAGCTGCGCTTCGATGCGCTGCGCTGGGTCGAGCTCTGAGAAGTCCAGCGATGCTCCCTCTCGCGACCTCCGGGGCTCCTCGCTGCGGATCTCAAGCGCTCCAGCAGCCATGCGAACGAAGGGACTCTCGACCGAACGAGTCGCCAGGCCGTGCAAGCGACCGCGCCACCCGCCGCCTTCCGAGTCCCCGAGTTCCCACGCCCCGTTCCCATCAAAAGCCGTCCGCACGGAAGCACCCGTAGGACGCACATGGCGGCTGCGAGCGGGATCGAGGATCGAGCTCGAGCCGGCGAGACGGAGCTCGTTGCCGGAAGGCCGGAGAGGGCGCACGGGAGGCGCGGCTGCTCGCCGGCCATGCGGGTGTCGAACGACGGAATGTCGTGTGCGTGAGCATCGACGGGTCGCGGAGAGACCTCCGGGAGCAGCTTGGTGCTAGACATCAAACCGCACCGTGGCCGAGCCATGGCTCAGCGGATCTCGAGGCGCAAGGTGTCGGAGAGTCGGGCGCCGAGGACGTTGGCGTGCGCGCCGCTCTCGAGCCAGGCCCACTGCGCATAGATGTCGCCACGCACGGCGGGAGCATCGGGCAAGGCGAACGAGGTGTACACGTAGCCGCTCCCGCCCGTCGGAGCGAAGCCGAGCGTCACGAGCGGATCGACGCCGAGCAAGCAGCCCGGCGCGCCGAGGCCGTCGAGCGGGATGGCGAGCGGGCTCGCGCCGAGCAGCAGGAACGCGGGGAGCGGCGTCTGCGCGCCGTCGAGAGTCAGCCATTGCGCCGAGCGGCCGGCGTGCGGAGCCGCCGCACCGACATAGCCGCCGCAGCCGCCGCCCAGGTCGACCACGCGTGCATCGCCATGCGCGAAGCGCTGGACATAGAGCGGACGCGAGCTCTCGCTGGTGCCGAACGCGAGCGGGAAGTGCGGCGTGCGCAGCGGATTCGCGCGGCTGCGCACGGCCCGGCCCAGGCTCAGGCCGGCGATGCGGTGCGGCGTCGAGCCCAGGTTGTCGGAGTAGATGCCCGCGATCTCGACCGAGCCTCCGGTGGTCCCCAAGCGCTCCACGAAGTAGGTGTTCGCGCCGCTGGCGCGGTGCGTGCGCGTGTAGCCGGCGGCCCAGAGCGACTCGGTGAAGGGATCGACGGCGAGGGCGTCGTTGCGGTAGCTCCACGTGCCCGAGCTCGGCGCGACCTGGCGGATCGAGCCCGCGACCGGCTGCACCTCCGACGTGTTCCAACGGAAGCGCCGCACGTGCAGCTCGTCGACGCGCGTCGCGTACGGATCGTCGTCGAGGCCGAAGCTCAGCTCATAGCCGCTTTCGTCCCCGTCGATCTGGAGCTGCAGCTCGTGGCGCGCGTCCTGCGGCAAGCCGAGGTCGGGCGCGAAGGTGGTCTGCGAGAGGTTCGTATAGATCCGGCAAGCGCCGGCCTTCCACACGCCTGCGGCGTTCTGCACCTGCAGCGCGACGATCCAGCCGCCGTTCGGTTGCGCACACGCGACGGGGTCGCGCCGCGAACCCGCGGGTCCGATCCCGAAGGTCGACCGCAGCACCGGCGTGTCCAGCAGCTCGAAGGCTCGCCCGACGATGCTGGTCTGGTTGGCGGTCCAGGCCAACAGCACGCGCGGGTCGTTGCCGCCCGAGAGGACGAAGCTCGGCGTCGCGATCGCGCTGCTGGCCTCGCCGCCGAAGTTGAGCGCGGCCGAGTCGAAGGGGTGCGTGCGCACGATCACCGTGCCGGTGCCGCGCTGCGCGGCGAGCGCGAAGCGCAGCAGCGAGCTGCTGAACGTCGCTCGCACACCTGTCACCGCGACGTTGAAGTCGAGGCGCGAGACGACGAGCGCGGGGTTCGCCAGGTCCTGGTCCAACACCCAGGCGTAGAGGTCGCCCTCGCTCGCCGAGACGGCGCGCGTCGCGGCGACGAGCACGCGCTCCGTGTAGGGATACGCCGCGAGCGATCCGCGCGCCGTCGCGGTCGAGCTGACCGACACGCTCCCGCCCTGGAGGGTCGTGCGCGAGAGCAGCGGATCGATCGTCACCGGGTAGGTCGCCGCGGCGAGCCAGCTCCCCGGCACGCGCAGCGCGATCTCCTCGCCGTCGAAGGCCGTATCGATCGCGATGCGCGCGCCCGCGGCATCGAAGGCGAAACCCGCGCCGAAGCTCACGACCGGATCGCCCTGCTCGTCCGAGAACACGAGCGGCGCATGCTGCGGCAGCCGTAGCGCAGCGTGGAGCGCGCTGTCGACGCGGCCGCGGAGCTCGAAGACGTCAGCGAGACCGCCGGGCTTCTCCCGCAGCACGAAGCTCTGCTCGAGCCCGTGCGGCAGCACGTCGTAGCGCTCGACCAGCGCGCCGCGGTGGAACTCGACGTGCCAGTCGCCGTGCGTCCTCTCGACGCGGCTTCCATCCGGAGCACACGTGCGCCAGACGAGCGGGAGCGAGCGCGGGGCAGCCGAGCCGAGCACGGGCACGAAGGTGATCGAGTCGGCGTCGAAGCGCACCTTGTAGTCATGTCCCGCGGCCCATAGAGCGGTGGAGTCCGGCTCGGCGCCGCGGTGCACGGGAGCGCGAAAGTCGAGGGCGGTGAGCTCGCTCGGATCGAGAGCTTGTGCTCCCGCGAGCACGGGAGCCGAGAGCGAGAAGAGAGCAGAGGCAAGGCCAAGACGAAGCATGGTGAGGTTCCTCCGTGAGGGTTCGCCTCAGAGAAACGCTTCGCGGCTCTCGCGTACCGCGCCTTCAGCGCGGCGGCCAGACCCCCGCGGCGAGGCGCTCCGCCGCCGCCGTGTCACCGCTCTGGCGCAGCACCTCGTTCAACGCTTGCATCCGCTGCTGCGTCCACGCGTGCTCGGCGCCGACGCTGCGGCGCAGACCCTCGATGCCTTCGACGTAGAGCGCGATCGCCTCCTCGTAGCGCCGCGCCTGCCCGAGCGCTTCGGCGTGCCCGCAGAGCACCGTCGCCAGCGTGGGATGCGGCGCCGGGAATGCGGCGCGCGCGGCCGGGACGAGCTCGACGTAGAGCGCGAGCGCGTCGTCGAGCTCGCCCATGAGCTGCAGGAGCACGGCGAGATTGTTCTGCACGGCGAGCGTGCCCTTCGCGTGCGGCCCAAGCTGCTTCCGCAAGATGGGCAGGAGCTCCTCGTAGCTTCTTCGCGCGAGGTCGAAGCGCCTCGCGGCCTTCGCCGCGATCGCGAGCTCGTTCCGCGTCGCGAGCGACTGCTCGTGCTCCGGACCGAGCCAGCGGACCTGGAACTCGAGCGCGCGCTCGAGATGCGGCAGCGCCTCGACGTGCGCGCCGCTCGCGAGCAGCGCGCTGCCGAGGTCGCTCGCGCAAAGCGCAGGCAGGAAGACATCCCCTCCGCGCAGCCGACCCTCGAGCTCGAGCTCGCGCAGCTCCGCGGCGATGGCCTGCAGCGCTTCGAGCGCCTCCGCGAGGCGCCCCGTCTCGCGCAGCAGCAGCGCGTAGCTGCGCCGCAGCGTGAGCGCCGCCGTTGGCTCCGCGGCGGTGCGCGAGAGCCCCGGGATCGCCTCGGCGTAGAGCGCTTCCGCCTCGCTGATGCGCCCGAGCTCACGCAAGGCCCCGGCGAGGAAGCCCCGCACCTGGAACGTGTCTTCGTCGTCGAAGCCGTTCTCGCGCTGCAAGCGATCGATGCGCTGCAGCGCTTCGAGCGACTCCGCCGCTCGGCCGGCGCGCGCCCGCAGCCACGCGAGTTCGGCCTCCGCACGCAAGGTGCTGCGCGCGAGGTCGCCGTCGCGGCGCCGGACGAGCTCCAGCACGCGCGCCTGCGCGCGCTCGGCCTCGGCGTAACGCCCGAGGCCGCGCCAGCTCTGCATCAGCAGCTCGTCGAGACGGAGCCGCGTGCGCTCCTCGGGAACCGCGCCGCTCGCGAGCGTCTCCTCCGCGCGCGCGAGCACGTCGCTCAACGCGACGCGGGTGCCGCTGACCAGCGGGTTCCCCTGCACGAGCATGCCCGCGAGGAAGCGGTTCAAGACCTCCGCGCGCTCGCGCTCCTCGCGCTCGGCCGTCTCCGCCTGCTCCGCCTGCGCCTTCGCGACGAGGGCGCTCGCGCGCTCGTCTTCCAGGCGGCGGAACGCGTAGGCGCCGTAGACCAGCGCGGCGACGAGGCTCAGCAGGACGAGCCCACCGCCGATCATCTCACCGCGATGCCGCCGCGCGAACTTCTTGGTCACGTAGCTCCAGCTCGGCGGTCCCGCGAGCACCGGGCGATTCGACGTGTGGCGCTCCAGGTCCTCGGCGAGCTCGGCGACCGTGCGATAGCGCCGCTCGCGGTCCTTCGCGAGCGCTCGCAGCACGATCCAATCCAGGTCGCCCGCGAGCCGCCGCGCGAGCTCCTTCGACGGCGCGAGCGCGCTCGGCCGCGCGGGTTCGAGCGAGCGGATCATCTCGAGCTGCTGGCCGAGCGAGGCCTCCCGCCAGCGCAGGCGACCATGCGGGAGATCGTCGACCAGGAGCTCGTGCAGGAGCACGCCGAGCGCGTAGCCATCGGCGCGGATGTCGATATCGGCGTCGCCCTCGGCTTGCTCGGGGCTCATGTACTCGAGCGTGCCGAGGAGCGTCCCTTCGCGCGTCATCGCGTGCTCGCGCGACGCGCCGCCGAGCGCCCGCGCCAGGCCGAAGTCGATGATCTTCGGAGCGGGCACACCATCGCGCTCCATCACCAGCACATTCGATGGCTTCAGGTCGCGGTGGATCACGCCGCGCTGATGCGCGTGCTGCACGCCTTCACACACCTCGCGGAAGAGCGCGAGGCGCTCGTCGACGGCGAGCCGGCGGCGGCGGCAGAAGTCGGTGATCGCCTCACCCGCTACGAACTCGACGACGAGGTAGGGCTCGCCCTCGGCGCTCTCGCCAGCGTCGAGCACCTTCGCGATCGCCGGGTGATCGAAGCGCGCGAGGAGCTCGCGCTCGATCGCGAAGCGCCGGAGCACGCTGCTCGTCTCGAAGCCCGCGCGCAGCAGCTTCAGCGCCACGCGACGATGGATCGGGACGTGCTGCTCGGCCAGGTACACCACGCCGAACCCACCTGCGCCGAGGCGCGCGAGCAATCGATAGGGGCCGATCGAGCCTTCGCGCTCGAGCGCTCCGTTCGCCGCGGCGCGCTCCGGCTCGGCCGTCGCGCGAGTGACGTCTTCCTCGTCCGGAGCGAAGCCGAGGCGCTGCAGGTGAGCGACGCGCGCGAGCACCGCCTCGCGGCGAGGCGAAGCCAGGCCCGCGGCCCAGCGCTCGAGCTCGACGCTGCCTCCGTGCTCGAGACGCTCCAGCGCCTCCGCGACGAGCGCGTTCAAGTTCGAGGGATCCCCCTCGCGGAGATCAGGCACTCGGGCTGCCATCGGTCGGCTCCAGCTTCTCCGCCAACGCGGCGAGCGCGCGGAAGAGCAGGTTCCCCACTGCGGCCGGCGCGCGGCCGCTCTCGCGGCCGATCTCTTCGCGCGATCGTCCGAGCACGCGCGCCTGATAGATCACATCGCGGTAGTGCTCGGGCAGGTCGAGGAAGGCCCGCTCCACGCGCTCCATCTCCTCGCGAGCGATCACCTCGCGACTCGGAGAAGGTCCCTCGGCTCGCAGCGCGCCTAGATCTTCGAGCGCGGCGTCGCGCCGGACATCGCGCTTCTCCGCGCCGTAGTAATCGCGACGGTGACCGATCTTGCGCTCCGCGGTCCGGAAGAGCCAACGGCGGAACCCGTTCTGCTCGGGATAGCGGAAGGCGTCGGCGCTGCTCAGCACCTCGCGGCAGACCGACTGCACGATATCGCTGCTCGACTCCCAGCGCAGCGGCAGGGTCGCGGACCGAGCGCGCACGAACGAACGCAGCTCCTCAAGGTGGTGCTCGACGAGCTCGGCCAAGGCCGCGCCGTCACCGGCCGCGGCTCTCTCGATCAACGCGCGAACCGCGGGCGCGTCCGTTCGAGCTTCGGGGTCCATGCGGTTGGCGATGCTAGGCCGCGCGGCGCCGCCGCGGAAGGGCCTCGAAGCTCGGCGCTGCACCCGAGAGTCGAAGCGCGAGCAGAGTTCGGCGAAGGCGAGCATGGAGTTCGTCCTGCAGACCGCGAGAGCGTAACGCGGGAGCCGAGCGCGAGAAGTGCGCGCGGTGCCCTACCGAAGCGCCCCCGCGGCGCCCCGTACCGCGCCGAGCGGAATTCTTCGCCGCGCGCCGCACCCGAGATCGTCCCCCGCCTCGGGAGCCGAGGAGCGCGGACGCGGCGTGATCAGCGGGCGCGGCCGACGAGGGCGCGCATCGAGGGCAAGCCCGGAACGTACGCTCCCGGCGGCGGCGGGAACCAACGCAGGGCGGCGGAGAGACCCGAGCGGAGCTTCCTCATGGCACGGCAGCCTTCTGCGTGCGAAGGACCACTCCCGACAGAAGAGGCGCCGTGAAGGCGGCTCCGCGGAGCGGACTTCAGGAACGCGCCTTGGACACTCTCAGGAATCGAGGTCGGGTGCGGGCAGGTGGTTTCAGCGCCAAGTGCTCGTTGGAGCGCCGGATCGATGCGTGCACCAAGCACGCGAACCGCCGGTTCGGCGAAGCCTCCGTCGCCAGGATCGGAGGCTAGCGGAGACTGGGCATGGAGCGAGAGCTCGTCATCCGCTCGAGAAGGCGGCCCGTCACGGATGCGGCCCGTTGCTCGTCGCCGCCGTACCGCTCGGGTTCCATGCTGTCGCGCAGGACGCGCGGGACGAGGACTTCGTCGGCCGTGTAGGTGCAGAAGGCCACTCGTCGGCGGATGAGGAGCGCGAGCGCACTCGCGGTCCGCGGGTACCGAAGCACGAGCCGGCTCCGAGGCGCCCGGCGCAACGCCGGTCCCTGCCGCGTAGTCAGAGAGACCCAGTCCGTCCAGGATTTACACCGCCCAGGGCAAAGGCTGCACTGCCTCCCGGCTCCGCCCCCCTCCGCAGCGCGGATCCGGCCCGCGGTCCTGACTTTGCACTCCGCCTCTCGACCATGCCCGCCTCCGCCCCCATCTCGCCGCCGCTCGACGCTCGCTTCGTCCTCGAGCAGGAGCTCGCGGGTGGGCAGGGCGGCGTGCGCGTGGCGTTCGACCGCTCGCTCGGGCAGCGAGTGGTGCTGCGTCGGGAGGCCCGGGCGTTCGAGAGCTTCGCCGGGCGGCGCCGGCTCGAGCATCCCGGGCTCGCGCGCGTCCTCGGAGCGGTCGAGGTCGACGGCGAAGGCTGGCTGATCGAGGAGCTCGTCGTCGGGCGGCGCTGGGACCAATCGCCGCCGCGCGACGAGGAGGCGTGGTGGCTCGCGGCGCGCGATCTGCTCGCGGCGTTGGTCGCGCTGCACGCGCACGGCCTGGTGCATCGGGATCTGAAGCCCGAGAACGCGATCCTCGCCCCGCGCGCTCGCGGCGGAGCGGGGCCCGTGCTGATCGACTTCGGCCTCGCCGTGCCGCTCGGCGCGCGCGTCGGTCCGGGCGGAACGCTGGGAACGGCGGCGCCCGAGATCTTCCGCGGCGGACGCGCGGAGGTACCTGCGGATCTCTTCGGCGCGGGCGCCTTGCTGCTCTCCGCCGCGCTCGGCGTGGCACCGCAGCCGGCGTGGAGCTTGGAGGACGGCGCGATCGAGCGCGCGCTCGCGGCGGTGCCGCGCGAACGCCGCGCGTTGCTCGATTTCCTCTGCGCCAGCGAGCCTGCTCGGCGCTGCGCTTCGGCGGTCGCGGCCCTGGAGCTCGTGCCGCGTTCCCTTCGCGAGCGCGCGTTGCCCGCGGCTTCGCAGCTTCCTCTGGTCGGACGCGGCGAGCTCCTGGATCGCGTGCACGAGGCCGCGCGCGCGCGCGGCGCGCAGCCGTTGCTCGTCGTGCTCGACGGGCCACGCGGCATCGGCAAGCAGCGACTCGCGCGCGCCATCGCGCGCGAGCTCGCGTTCGCTGCGCGTGATCAAGCGTTCCTCATGCACGAGCACGGCGTGCTGCCACGCGCCGGCAGCACAGCGCTCGCGGAGTGGCTGCGCATGCGTGCCGCAGCACCCGCCGCGCATGCCGTCGGTGTGCTCGCGAGCGCAACAGATCGCGCGGCGTACGAAGAAGCCCTACCGGAAAGCGAGCGGCTGCATCTCGAAGTTCCGCCGCTCGACGAGAGGGCGATCGAGGAACTGCTACAGCAGCTCGGCTTGGCAGGGCTCCGCGAAGCGCGCGTGCTGCGCGAGCAGACGGGCGGTGTTCCCGCGGCGATCGCGGAGCAGCTCTTACCCGCGCGTGCGCTGCAGGAGCTGCGCGCTCCGGCGCGCGAGCTCGTGGCGTGTGCGTATCTCCGCGATCTCCCGAGTGCCTTGCCCGCGGAGCGAGCGGGAGAACCCGCGCTGCTCGAAGCACTCGAGGCCGGGGCGCTCGAGCTCACGCGCGAAGGCGAGCTGCGCGCGACGCGACCTTGGCTCGCGCCGGAGCTCCTGCGCGCGTCGTCCGCGGCGATGCTCGCCCGCGTGCGCGAAGCCGCGGCGCGCAGCGACGGAGCGGCGGCACGCACGCCGAGCGATGCGGCGTGGCTCGCGCTGCTCTCCACCTTGGTCACACGCGGCACGGCGAAGCGCGCGCGCGCCGCGAGCGAGAGCGCGCTCGCCGAAGCGGCCGCCGCGTTCGCGCGGGCGACGACGGAAACGCCGCAGCTCGAGCAGCGCCTCTTCCTCTTCGCGGCGGTCGCGGCGGAGGCGCAGCGTGAAGAAGCGCTGCAGGCACTCGTGCCCGCGCTGCGCCGGCTGCTCGGCGAAGGTCGGCTCGAGGTCGTCGAACGCGTGCTCGCGCGGACGTCGAGCGACGTCGAGAGTGCGCTGCAGGCCGCGCTCGCAGGACGACTGGCCTTCGAACGCGGCGCGCTCGAGTCCTCACTCGCGCGCTTGCAGCAAGCCGCGGCCGCATTCCCCGAAGATCTCGACGTGCAGCACGATCTCCTGCGCGCGCTGCAGAGCGCCGGGCGCTGGCGCGAAGTGCAGCATCTCTGCGCGGCGATCGAAGGGCACGGAGGTGCCGCGACACCCGAGCAACGCGCCGTGCTCGCGCAAGCGCGCGCGCTGGCGTTCCTCCGCACGGGCGATCGCGAGCAGGCCGCCGCGACGCTGCACACTTCGCTCGACGAGCTGCCCGCGGAACCTCCGCGCGCGCTGCGCTTGCTCGCGCTGCAGAACCTGGGCCTCGTCGAGCGCCACCGCGGCGCGCTGGCCGATGCGGCGCGCGCGTTCGAAGCCGCTTCGCGCGGCTTCTCCCGCCTCGGTGATCCACGGAACTCGTGCCTCGTCGAAGCCAACCTCGCCGTGCTCTATCAAGACGCCGGCGAACCCGCGCGCGCTCGCACCACGGCGGAGCGCGTCGCGCGCCGCGCGAGCGCCCTCGGACTCCTGGCGCTCGCGAGCATCGCTCGCGCGACGGCGGCGATCGCGAGCGCGCGCCTCGGAGCGGCGCCGCGCGCGGCCGAGCTGCTGCGCGCCGCTGAGCAGGAGCTCCGCGGCGCGCAGCTCACGCGCGAAGCGGCGCTGGCCGGTGCGCGTCGCGCGCAAGTCGAGCTCGAGCTCGAGGAGCACGCGGCGGCGGCCGAGAGCGAGCTGCGTTCCTTGCTCACGACCGATGCGCGTCGCGCCGCCCCCATCGCCGCCGCGATCGCGGCGACCGCGCTGCTCGATCACGGGCGCGCGCTCGAGCTGCCGTGGAGCACGCTGCGCGAGCTCTTGCGCGGCGTCGATCGAGGCAGCGCCGATCACCTGCGCTGCGCGTGGGACCGCGCGCGACGCGGCGCGCTCGACGCAGCCCGGCGCGGCGCGCGCTTGGAGCGCTTGGCCACGCGCGCGCTGCCCGAGCTCGCGCCGCTCGCGTTCGCCGCCGCGGCGCGGCTCGGCGGCGCGCGCGCGATCCCGCGCGCCGCGCAGGCGCTCCGCGCCGCGCGCGCGATCCACATGCCGCGGCGCGCCATCGAAGCCTGGCTCGCCGCCGCCACCGTCGCCCTGGAACTCCCGCGCGCTCGCCCGCTGCAGCGCGCCTCGCGCGAGCTCGCGCGGCACTTCGATGCGCTGCGCGAGCCCGCGATGGATGGAAGCATGACCGAGACTACCGAGCTGCGTCGCTACGACGCCGAGCTGCGCGAGCTCGCCTCTCGCGCCGCGAGCTTGCCGCGCGGCGGCGCCCGCACCGAGGAGATGCTGCGCACGCTCGCGGGTTTGAGCGCGCTGCTGCTCGACGAGCGCGTTCCCGAAGAGGAGAAGTGCGCGCGCATCCTCGACGTCGCCGTGCGAACGACCGGCGCCGCGCGCGGCGCCTTGCTGGTGCGCGAAGCCGACGGCAACGAGCGCTTGGTCGCGAGCTCGGGCCTGGAGGGCGCGGATGCGATCGAGGAGCACCGCCAGCTCTCGCGCAGCGTGCTCGCGCGCGTGCTGGAGACGGGGCAGCCGGTGCGCACCGTCGATGCGATGGCCGACCCGCAGTTTCGCCACGCGCTCAGCGTCGCGCACTTCCAGCTCTCCAGCATCGCGTGCGTGCCGCTGCGCGCGGGAGCGCGCACCATCGGCGCGCTCTATCTCGACCATCCGCACGAGCGCGGCGCCTTCGCGGAGGATGTGCTCGAGCGCTTGGCGATTCTCGCCGATCAAGCGTCGCTCAGCCTCACCGCCGCGAGGCAGCGCGAGCGCATCGCGGCGCTCAATACGCAGCTGGAGGAGAAGCTCGCGCAGAGCACGCGCGAGCTCGCCGATGCGCGCGCCGAGATCGCCGCCACGCGCGGCGCGACGACGGTCGTGCACCAGAGCGGCGTCATGCGCGCGCTGCTGGAGCGCGTGCAGCGGATCGCGGTGAGCGAGCTGCCTTCGCTCGTCCGCGGCGAGACCGGCACGGGAAAGGAGCTCGTCGCGCGACGCCTGCACGAGCTCTCGCCGCGCCGCGGCGGACCGTTCATCTCGGAGAACTGCTCCGCGCTGCCCGGCGAGCTCCTGGAGAGCGAGCTCTTCGGCCACGAGAAGGGCGCCTTCACGGGTGCCCATCGCGACAAGCCGGGCCTGCTGCGCATGGCGCACGGGGGAACTCTGTTCCTCGACGAGATCGGCGACATGCCCTTCGAGCTGCAGACGCGCTTGCTGCGCGTGCTGCAGGAGGGGCGCGTGCGTCCGGTAGGCGCGGATCGCGAGGTCGCCGTCGACGTGCGCCTGGTGACCGCGACGCACCGGGATCTGGAGGGCCTCGTCCGTGAAGGCAAGTTCCGCGAGGATCTCTACTACCGGATCCGCGTGGCCGAGCTGCTGGTGCCGCCGCTCCGCGAGCGCCGCGAGGACATCCCGCTGCTCGTCGATGCCCTGCTCGCGCGCGCCGATGCGCGCGCTTCGCTCGCCCCGGACGCCCTCGATGCGCTGAAGCGCTATGCTTGGCCGGGGAACGTGCGCGAGCTCGAAGGCGTCCTCCGTTCGGCCGTCGTGCTGAAGCGCGGCGAGCGCATCGAGCTCGAGGATCTCCCGGGCGAGGTGCGCGGCGTCGTGCGCCTCGGCAGCGGCGGCCTCCCGAGCCTGCGCCTCGAGGATCTGGAGCGCCTCGCGCTGCAGGAAGCCCTGAAGCAAGTGGAGGGGCACCGCGGTCGCGCCGCGGAGCTCCTCGGCATCTCTCGTTCTTCCGTCTTCAACAAGCTCCGCGAGCACGGATTGTCATGAGCCGCACCCTCTTCTCCCTCGCCGGCGTCAGCGCCGCGGCGCTCGCCGCGCTGGCCCCCGCACAAGACCTCGGGCGCGGCTTGTTGCAGGCGAACGGCGTCGAGCCTCGACTCGAGCTCGAGGGCGCCGCTCCCGGTCGCAACGCGTGGATTCGCGCTCGCGCGCTCGATGTCGATCCGCAGGCACCGCCCCTGGTCTACCTGCTCCTCTCCGCGGACTCGATGGCGATACCGCTCGACGGGCTCGGTCTCTTCGGGGCCGTGCTGGGTGTTGGCCCGACGGGCTTCTGGAACTTCGGGCCGATCCCGGTCACGTCGCAAGGGACCTTCGACCTGCCCGTGCTGGTGCACCCCGCGTGGCGCGGAGCGACGATCCACGCGCAGTTGCTGGTGCTCGATCCGCGCATCGGCGCGCTGCCCGTCGCGCTCTCCGACTCGCGTTCGATGACGATCGGGGCGGATGGGGCGGAGCTCGTGATGCTGCAGGACGCTGCGGCGCCGGGCACGCAGCACTTCGTGCGCCACTTCGCGGATGGGCTCGCGGGAACTCCGCTGCCGCTGCTCCGCGATCTCGTGCCGGTCGACCTCGTGCTCGCTTCCGCATCCGAGTCGCATGCGTTCCGCGACGACCGCGCGCGCATCGAACGAATCGCCGGTGTCGCGACGCTGCGCCTCGCGGACGGCGGGCGCGTGATTCGCTATCGCCGCGCGGGGAGCACGACCTTCGGACTCGCGCACATACTGCCGAGCGGTCGCGCGGAGATCGTGTACGAGAGCTCGTTCGTCGCGCCGGGGCACGACGCCATCGACGCGCTCGTGGCCGTCTCCTCGTTCGGTCCGTACCTGTCCTTCGCGGTGAACGAAGGCTGGACACGCGTGCTCGTCTACCGCACCGACGGCGCGAATCTCGCCGGCTCGCCGAGCCCGCTCCGCGATCTGACGCCCTCGGGCGCGACGCTGATCGAGCCCGGCGCGATGGTCTTTGGAAGCTCCGTGCTCGTCTTCGTCGACGACGTGAACGGCCCCTATCGCGCGCGCCTCGACGGCTCGAGCGCGGTCCAGCGCTTCGTGTTGCCTCCTTCCGGCGGAGGGACGCCGACGAACTTCGACGAAGAGCTCGCGGTCTCCGGCGATGGGCGCGTCTTCGCCTTCGGTGCCGGACTCGGGCGGCGCTCGAAGGACATCTACGCGCTGCGCGACGACGGCTCCGCGGTGAACGTCACGCAGTCCCCCGCAGACTACAGCGAGGTCGGGTACACCAATCTCGGCCGACGCTTGGAGATCGCGCTCAATCTCGACGGCTCGCTCGTGAGCTACGTCAACAACTCGACCCCCGAGCCCGAGGGCTACCTGCGCGGCGTCTCCTCGCCGGTCCTCTTCCATCTCACGAGCACGCAGACCTTCGTCGACTCGATCGACGTCGGCGGCGTGGGTCAGCTCCCCTACTTCGGCGGCGCGCTGGTGATCGCCGGCTTGGACGAGCAGTCGCTCGACTTCTATTACACGCCGACCGGCGCCCCGCAGCAGCTCGTGAACCTCACCAACACGGGCTCTCCGGGCCAACCCTTCGGCCTCGGCAGCGCGCTCGCGCTGAACGACCTTGGCACCCTCGCGAGCGCTCCGCAGCTCCTGATCTCGGTGCGGGACGCACGCGTGCAGCGCGATACGCTGCTCGCGCTCGACCTGCAAGCCGGCACGAGCCGCCTCGTCGCCGATCCCGTCGATGGCCCGAGCTTGGCGCTCAGCGGCACGGAGGCCGCGCTCGCGAGCGGCAACGAGCTCGTCTTCGCACGCCCCGGCGATCCGACCACAGGCTATCGCCGCGCTGTCGCGCTCGGAGCTCCGGCGCGCCTGCTCGCGCGCACCGGCACCACGGTCTACGCCGCGGTCGGAGCTCTCTCGACGAGCCGCGTGCTCTGGCGCTTCGATGCGGCGAGTGGAACGGGTGCACCGCTCGATCCGCAGGCCGCGGCGATCGACGATCTCGTGGTCGATCAGGTGAGCGGCAGCGCGCTGACGCTGCGCGCGGGCGTGCTCTACGTCACGGATGCGCTCGGTGCGACGCAGCTCCGCGGTGGTGCAGCGCTGCGGGCGGTGCTCTCGAGAGGCTGAGCCTGCAGTTCGACCGCGAGCGTCGCGTACGACTCGTTCATCGAAGCCGTCGAGCTCAGCATGGGATCGACTCCCTGGCGAGCTTCCGCAGCTCCGCATAAAGCGCGTCTAGGAAGATCGCGGCGGAGTGGGCCGCAGCCTCCCGAAGATCAGCTGCGGCACGTGGGCCTGGGCAGGAGTTCCTCGCTTCCAGCGATGCGGCTAGGGAGCGCGAAGTACTGGTGTAGTCGACCTCGACGACGGCTTCGGCGATCCTCTCGCGCTCGAGAGTCTCGCGATGGACGTGGCAGAGCTCCAACCTAAGCTTGCCGTGGCCGCAGCCACCTGCGAGTTCGCAGAACACGGAGAAGGCCACGCGACGACCGAGAACACGCCTGGATGAGCTCTCGTCCAACAGACCGAGAAGATAGACGCGCTCCGAGAGGAGATCGATGTAGACGACGTCGCAGATCAGGATCGCGTGGCAGATAGGCAGGGAAGCAGACATGGCTGGCGCTCCGGAGAGGAACACCAGCCATGACGTTCATGCATGCGCGCGGCCACCGCGCGCCGCGAAATCGATCGTCGATCAGCTCAGAACCCCGGCACCACCCGCAGCGCATTCGATCCGACGACGCCACTCTCGAAGCCGAGCTCGAGCGCGAAGCCTTGGAGCGCTACGGGAGCGCCCGCGAGCGCGGGATCGAAGGGGATCGGGATTGGCAGCGTCAGCGTGCCGGCGCCATCGAGTCCGGCGTTCAGCAGCAGGAAGAGCGAAAGCGGATCGAGCTCGAGCTTGCAGCTCGGCGAGTACGGGAAGCCGTTGGGAAAGAAGCTCGCCGCGGCGTAGAGCGCGAGAGGCGCATTCGGTTGTCCGTTGGCGAAAGCCAATGCGAAGCCCGCGTTGCCGAGCGTCGGCAGGCCGATGGCCGAGAGCGAGAGCGGCCCGCGACCGCAGCCGAGACCTTGCGACGCGACGCTCGCGCGCGGTCCGTAGCTCACGCGCAGCACGGGCCGCTGCGATGCGTTGGTACCTTCGCGCGTGACGAAGCGCTTCGCCGTGCCGAGGACGCTCTCGTCGCCGCGCATCATCCAGCCGTGGTTCAGGCCCGGCTGATCGAGCATGTCCTGGACATCCGCCTTGAGCGCGGTCGAGCTCCAAGTGTAGCGACCGGTCATGTCGACGAGGGTCGTCGCCGAAGCCGCGGCAGCGAAGTCGCCTCCGGCGTTGATCCAGAGCGTGCCGGGGTAGAAGCGGTGCAGCCAGGTGACGTCGTTGTTGGCCGCCGGTCCCCCTCCGCCTCCGCCCATCGATCCCGTCGAGGCTCCTTCACCCCAGCTCGCGTTGAAGCGATGCAGGGAGAAGTTGAAGGGGCCCACGATGCTGCGATCCATCGTGAGCTCGAGGCGCGCCGAGACGATCGCCATGCCGGCCGGGACGCTCGCGGCGACATCGAAGCGGATCGCGCCGCGTTGGATCGTGCCGGCGAAAGGGCGCCCGGCGAAGAAGCCCGCACCGGCGCCATTGCTGACGCCCCCGCTCAGGTCCTCGTAGAGGGTGTTGTCAGCGGCGGCGGAGATCAGCACCTCGGTCTGCGCGGCGAGCTGCGGAGCGAAGACGGCGAGAGCGACAGCGGAGAGGAGCGCGTTCCAGCGAAGCGAGAGCACGTGGGGTTCCTCGAGAAGAGGGACGGAGAGCAAGACCGCGAGGGGTGAGCGGAGGACGAGGAGTCGCCGAGCGGCGTTCCCTGGACTCCGCGATCCAAGAGCTGGATCCACGCGAGTCGAGGCACACCCCGGAAGATGCGAGCCGCCGCGAGCGCAGCAACAATGCGGACCCAGCCCACCGCAAAGCGAGCAGCGTAGCGAGCGAGGGATCGCTCGCTGAAGAAAGTAGATTGGCGACCGGCCTGGTACGCCAGTCGCTCTGGAGCGCATCGACCCACGGGGAAATCTACCCCGCGAGGTCCTCACCACTCTCCACGGAAACGACTCATGAAGCGCCTCGCCTCCCTGCTCGCCTCGCTCGCCCTCTCGCTCACCGCCTCGGCCCAGGAGGTCACGCTCTACGGCGACGTGGAGGACGTGCAGGGCACGGTGAACCAGTTCTTCCTCGACTGCACCAGCATCCAGCTCCAGAGCGCCGCGATCCAGCTAGCCACCTTCCAGGGCCAATACGTGAAGCTGCGCGGCAACAACATCGGCACCGCGGCCGCACCGCGCATCGAAGTGACCGCGATCGAGCCGTTTGCGCAGGTTACGAACCTCGGCGGCGATCGCCGTCCGGGCACGCGCTTCGAGATCGATCTCTTCCTACCGGCCGGGACGCCGTACGCGTTGTACCTTGGGGTGGGCGAGGGCTTCGTGCCTCTGGGCTCGTTCGGCACCTGGTACTTGGGCGCGAACAGCCTGCTCTACGCCACCGGCATGACCGCTGGACCGATCACGACGATCTTCGCTCCGATCCCGAACCAGCCCCAGCTCGTCGGCCTCGATCTGCGCGTCCAGACGATCTACCTGCCCTCCGGTGGTGAGCCCATCGCTTCCAACGTGGACTGCAAGGCGGTCCGCGCCTGAGCCCGGGGCTCGCGGCCGCCATCGGCCGCGAGTTCTCCGCGTCTTCGCCCTCCCACCTCTCAGGACTCGACTCATGATCCGCTCTCTCCTCTGTCTCACCGGCGCGCTCCTCTGCGCCGCCACCGCTGCCGCTCAGGGCAGCCAGATCGAAGCCTCGCTGCGCCGTCCCGGTCCGTCGTCTCCCGATCCCGATGCGCAGGGTCGCATCGAGCTCGAGAACGACGCGAGCGGCCCCGGTCAGAAGTTCGACGTGAAGATCCAGAAGGTCGACACGACGGCGAACGACTACACGCTCTGGCTCGAGGATCCGGTTGGCTCGAGCGCCTTCGTCAACGTCGGCGGCTTCGACGAGGACGCGCGCCACGATGATCGCGCCGACTACGAACGCCGCACCGACCGCGGCCAAACGCTGCCGCTCGGCGCTGCGAATCTCACGGCGCTGAAGGATCGCCTGCTGCAGGTGCGCGACAGCGCCGATCAAGTGGTGCTGGTCGGAACCGTGCCCGACATCGGGAATGGCCAGCCCGGCGGCCCGGGCGGCGGCGGACCGAAGGTGAAGGGCGAGACGCCTCTGCTGCGCCCGAATCCGGCGCCGATCCCCTTCGCGCAAGGCACGGTGCAAGCCGAGCGCCAGGGCAACGAAGGCGAGCTCGAGATCGAGACCGAGGACTTCGATGTCAGCGCGCAGAGCTTCACGGTCTGGCTTGCCGACGCGCAGAGCGCGATGCAGCAGATCGGCGCGCTCGCGCCCGATCGAGGACGCAGCGATCACGGCCGCGCCGATTGGCGCACGCCGAGTCTTCCGCTCGGCGCGACCAGCATCGATCAACTCGTCGGGCGTCGCCTCGAGATCCGCGACGCCGCGAACGCGATCATCCTCGAAGGCAACGTCCCGCAGCTCGGCGCGAGCAACGCGAACCAGCGCTCGAACCAGACGCTCACCGTCGAAGCCGCAGGAGCATCGATCTCCGCGCGCGGCACGGCGAAGACCTCCTGGCAGCCCTCGCGCGGCCGCTTCCGAAGCGAGATCCGCGCGCAAGCGCGCACGAACGAGGCCGAAGCCGAGCTCTGGCTCGAGAACCCGGCGACCAATGTGCTCGAGCTCGTCGCGACGCGCTCTTGGTCCGGCGGCTCGACGAAGAGCGTCCGGTTCTCGTGGGACTCGACATCTTCGCAGGCGCTGCCTTTCGGAGTGACCGATCCCGAGGTTCTCCTCGGGCTCGCTCTGGAGCTGCGGTTGGTCTCTGGTGCGGTGCTGCTGAGCGGCAGTCTCTGATCGCGCGCTCCGCGCCGCACGCTACGGAACGACAGGGAAGGTCTCCAGGACGGGAAGACCGCGGGCCCGCGGCGTCGGCAGACGTCGCGGGCCCTTTTTCTTGTCGGGTTGCGCTCCCGAAAAGAGGCTCTGCGGCAAAGCGTTCACCAGCGGCGTTCTCGCCGTACCCGTTCTCGAAGGCATCCCATGCATCGCACCCTCCTTGCGGCTCTGTCGCTCTGCTCGCTCGCCTCGGCGCAGTTCCGCGCCGGCGACGATTTCAACCGCCCGAACTCGACGAGCTTGGGCTCGCTCTGGCGCGAAGACACGGGCGACACCGTGATCGAGAGCAACGAGGGCAAGGGCAACTCTCGCTTCACCAACGGGTGGATGGAGTTCCGCGGGCTCGCGGGTGACTACCGTCGCCAGAGGCTCGGCCTCACCGTGCGCTGCAATGCGTTCGGCGGAGATCACGTGGCGCTGATCGCCGCGCTCGATCCCTCGACCTGGGACGCCGTCTACGTGCGCCTGCAGGACAACGACGGCGACGGCCTCTTCGACCGCGTGCTCTTCGAGCGCGGCATCACCGGCGGCGGCTGGGGCGGCGGGAACCCCGTGCGCTACGACCTCGTCGTGCCGACCGTGAGCGCGCGCCTCGAGCTCGACTTCGAGAACGGCGGCGACCTCGCGGTGCTCGCGATCGCGAACGCGACGAGCGGGCAGATCGAGCGCTGCCAAGCCGCGGGATTGCTCTCGATGCCCTTCGGCGCACCGACGGGCAGCGCCGTCGGCATCGGCCACTTCGGCGATCCCTACTTCGACGACTTCCAGGTCGAGCTCGAGACGCTGCGAGGGACGCCGCGCGCGATCTCGCGCGCGAGCGCCGGCACGCAGAGCCTCGCCCTCGACTTCGGTCTAGCTCACGCGAACCGCGGCTACCTGATCTTGGGCTCGCTCTCGGGCACGGCTCCGGGCTTCGCGCTCGACGGTCAGCTCGTGCCGCTCGTGCCCGATGCCTACCTGCTCTACACGGTGCAGGCGGCGGGGCTGCCGCCGCTGCTCGGCGGGGTCGGCATGCTGGACGCGAATGGACGCGCGCTGGCGAGCTTCACCTTGCCCGCGGGCCTGCCGCCGAGCGTGGTCGGCCTCTCCCTCTGGCATGCGGCCATCGTGTACGAGCCGAGCGGCGCCGCGCCGTTCGTGCGAGCGGCGAGCAACGCGGAGCGCCTCGACATCAGCTCGTAGGGCAGCGGGGCGGCGGATCGCCGAAGCCGCGCTGCAAGGCTCGGCGGAGGGCCGCTTGCTCCGCCGGCGATTCCTCGAGCAGCCCGTGCCGCAGGAAGAAGTCGAGCAGCACGAGGTTGCAGTTGAACTTGAAGCGCTGCGTCTCGCGCACGAGGCGCACGACCTCGCGCGCGGGCAAGAGCTCGAAGCGCTCGACCTCGCCGTCGGCGTTGCGCGGCACGAAGTCCTCGGACAGCTCCAGGTCGTAGCAGTACATCGTGTCGGGCTTGAGCCCGCGCTCGTCCTCGAGGCAGTAGCGCACCGCTCCCACCGCGATCGCTCGACGCGCGAGCTCGGCAGGCAAGGCGGCCTCCTCGGCGCACTCCTTCACCAGGTTCTCCTCGAGCGAGAGGCCGAGCGGCTGTCCGCCCGCGACGAGGTTGTCGAGCTGGCCGGGATGGAGCGGCTTCGTCCGCGAGCGGGTCGCGACCCAGATCCAGAGGCCGTCCGCGCGGCGCACGAGGCCGTTGAGGTGCACGCCGCCCGCGGCGATCCCGAACCAGGGCGCCGCGCCGCGATCGATCGCGGTGAGCGGCTCTCCGAGCATCTCCTCGGCGACGGCATAGAGCTCGCCCGTCGTGCGCGCGATCTCGCCCTCTCGCGCGAGCTCTGCGGCGAGCGCCGCGAAGCCCTCGTCCAACGCGCCGCGTTCGACCGTGCGGGCGATCAGCCGACCAGCGTCGTCGCGCGCGAAGAGCTCCGCCACGCGCAGGAGGCGCGGGACGCGATCCCGGCGCACGAAGCCGACGCGCCGTTCGCCGATCCACCACGGCTCGAAGCGGCGCGCATCGTGCGCGTTGCAGGCAGCGAGATGCCCCCAGAACCCATGGTCGGCGTCAGGCGAGGGCATGCAAGCTCACCAGGATCGCCACCCACACGCAGCCGAGGTAGTGCCAGTACATCGCGCAGTAGCTGAGACCCGCGTGATGCGCCGCTCCGTAGCCGAGCTCGCGGGCGACGCGCCAGACGCGATAGAGCGGGAAGAAGCCACCCAGCACATGCAGCGCGTGGAGCAGGGTCAGCGCGTAGAAGCTGAAGGTGTAGAGGTTCCGCGTGGCGGGAGCGAAGCCGTGGAGCGTGAGATCGATCCAGCCGGCGGCCTGCGCGACGAGGAACGCGAGCAACGCGTAGGTCGCGCGCCGTACCGCCGGGAAGACCTCCGCGCGTCGGCTGACCGCAGCGGCTCGCTGCGCGAGCCAGAGCTGCCAGCTCCCGATCGCCAGCAGCGCCGTCGAGATCCAGAGCTCCCAGGGCAGGCCGCCGAGGCCCGGGGGGCGCCATTCGGCGACGCGCGCGCGCAGCACGAAGAGCCCGACCAGGAAGCCGCCGAAGAGCATGCTCAGCGAGACGAAGAAGATCGCCATGCCGAGCTTGCCGCGGCGAAAGGCGCGCTCTTCCTCGGTCTCGATGCGATGGATGAGCTGGATCATGTCGCGGACTCTGGGGCCCAAATGCCACGCGGGGCTCGGACGCGGGCGCGTTCGGGCGCCGTTGCGTTCGAGCCCCGCGCGGAAAACGGAGGCAAGCCGTTCAGGTGCTGGCGACGCGCGCGTATGGCGCGCGCGAGCTCAGTGGTCGTGGCCCTCTTGCGAGGCTTCCGGCAGGGGCTTCTTGTCCTCCCACTGGATGGAGCTCTGGTACTGCGCCGTGTCCATGTAGGCCAGCGCGATGAAGAGCAGCGCGAACGCCACGCCCGAGACGAAGACCAAGGCGTGGAACGGCTTGTCGTACCAGAGGTGCATGAAGAACATGCAGACCAGCAGGACTTTGATCGTCGCGATCACCATCGCGAAGATGAAGTCCCATTCGCCGAGCCCCACGGAGGCCACCGCGACGGTGACGATCGTGAGGAAGATCAGCGCGAGGAAGGTCGCGATCAAGACCTTCGGGCTCGCGACGTGCGCCAGCTCTTCTTCCTGACCGGTCGGGAGGTCCACGCCGGTCCCGTGATGCGAGGAGGACATGCTTCAGGACCTCAGTGGATCAGGTAGAGGAGAGGGAACAGGTAGATCCAGATCAGGTCGACCAAGTGCCAGTAGAGGCCCACGAAGTCGACCGCGCCGTAGTTCTGGCTGTGGAACTCACCGCGCAGGGCGCGCTTCAAGAGCCAGGCGATGACGACGATGCCGCCGAGCACGTGGATTCCGTGCAGACCGGTCATCCCGAAGTAGATGCCGAAGAAGATGTGCACGTTCTTCGGCTCGGGGCCCGTGTAGTCCTCGACCAGATGCGCCGGGTTGAACGCGCGCCCCAGACCAGGCCGTCGTGGATCTTGTGCGAGTACTCGATGTACTTGATCCCGAGGAAGCCGAAGGCGCAGGCCAGCGTGAGGATGAGCATCCACACGAGGACCTTCTTCTGGCCGAGCGCCGCGGCGCGCACGGCCCACGCCATCGTCAAGCTCGAGAAGAGCAGCACGATCGTGTTGATCGCCCCGAGCTTGGTGTCGAGGTAGTGGTGGGCGTAGATGAAGATCTCCGGGTGATGCGCGCGGTAGAGCAAGTACGCGCAGAAGAGGCCGCTGAAGAACAGCACCTCCGTCACCAGGAACATCCAGATCCCGAACTTGCCCGTGTCGAACTGCTGCTTCGCGGTATCGAAGTGATGGGCGACGTAGGACGGATGATGGCCGTGACCACCATGCTCGGCGCCATGGCCCTCGCTGGAGTGGCCGCCGCCGTGCCCGTGCGAATCACCGTGCGCCGCGTGGGCGCTCGCCGTGCTGCTCACGAGTTCCGCGCCTCCTGGCGCACGTAGCCGCCCGTCTTCTCGTCGAAGACCAGGTCGTCGAAGTCGTAGGGCTCACCAACCGTCGGGGTCACGTCGAAGTTGAAGTGCGGCGGCGGGGAGGAGGTCGTGAACTCGAGCGACGCGGCGCCCCAAGGGTTCACCGGGGCCTGCTTGCCCTTCACCAGCGACTGCACGAGGTAGACCAGGATCAGCATCAGCGAGGCGCCGAGCAGGTAGCTCCCCATCGTCGACCAGAAGTGCAGCGACTCGAAGCCTTCCCACTCCTCATAGTTGTAGTAGCGGCGCGGCATGCCGCGCGTGCCGAGCACGAACTGCGGGAAGAAGGTCAGGTTGAAGCCGAGGAAGACGCCCCAGGCGCCGATCGAACCCAGCTTCTCGTTGTACATCTTCCCGAACATCTTCGGCCACCAGTAGTGCAGCGCGCCGAGGAACGCGATCAGCGTCCCTCCCACCATCACGTAGTGGAAGTGCGCCACGACGAAGTAGGTGTCGTGCAGGTGCACGTCGGTCGACATCGTGCCGAGGAAGAGGCCGGTGAGCCCCCCGATGCCGAAGAGGAAGAGGAAGGAGAGCGCGTACCACATCGGGGTCGTCAGCCAGATGACGCCCTTGTACATGGTCGCCAGCCAGTTGAAGACCTTGATCGCCGAGGGGATCGCGATGCTGAAGGTGATCGCGGAGAACACCATGCCGACCAGGCGCGACTGGCCCGAGACGAACATGTGGTGGCCCCACACGAGGAAACCGAGCACCGCGATAGCGACCGAGCTCATCGCGATGAAGCGGTAGCCGAACACGTGCTTCCGGCTGAAGGTCGCGAACAGCTCCGACATCACGCCCATCGCGGGGAGGATCATGATGTACACGGCCGGATGCGAGTAGAACCAGAAGAAGTGCTGGAACAGCACCGGGTCGCCGCCCATCGCCGGATCGAAGATGCCGACGCCGGCCAGGCGCTCGACGATGAGCAGGAGCAGCGTGATGCCGAGCACCGGCGTCGCTAGCACCTGGATCAGCGAGGTCGCGTAGAGGCCCCAGAGGAAGAGCGGCATGCGGAACCAGCCCATGCCGGGCGGCCGCATCATGTGGATCGTGGCGATGAAGTTGAGGCCCGTGAAGATCGACGAGAAGCCGAGGATGAAGGCCCCCATCGTCGCGAAGACGACCGAGGTCTGCGTGGTCGTCGAGTACGGCGTGTAGAAGGTCCAGCCGGTGTCCAGGCCGCTGGTGAACAGCGTCGCGACGAAGAACACGGCGCCCGTCACCCAGAGGTAGAAGCTCATCAGGTTGAGCTTCGGGAAGGCGACGTCCTTCGCCCCCAGCATCACCGGCAGCACGAAGTTGCCGAAGGACGCGGGAATGCTCGGGATCAGGAACAGGAACACCATCACCGCTCCGTGGAGGGTGAACATCTGGTTGTAGGTGTCCGCGTCCATGATCGTGTAGCCCGGGGCGATCAGCTCCGTACGCACCGCCAGGGCGAAGACACCGCCCAGGAAGAACGCGAAGCTGACGCCGGCGAGGTACATGACCCCGATGCGCTTGTGGTCGAGCGTGATCGCCCAGCTCCAGAAGCCGCGCGAGCAGTTCAGGTAGTTCTGCTCGGGCTCGGCCGCGTGCGCGCGGGGAGCGCTCGTGGTGGCGAGTTGGATGTCCGACATCGGAGGCTGCCTACTGGTTGGGTCCGCTGAGGGACTTGATGTACTCGATGAGGCCGGCGATCTGCTTCTCGCGGATGCCGGGGATCACCGGCATCTGCGGCTGGTAGCCGGCGACGACCTTCGCCATGGGCTCGAGGATCGACTCGCGGAGGTAGTTCTCGTCGACCGTGACCTCGCTGCCGTCGGCCAGACCGCGAGCGTTACCCCAGAGGCTGGCCGTCTCCTTGAAGCTCGGGCCGACCAGCTTCGTGCCATCGAGCGAGTGGCACTGAGCGCAGCCGAGCTTCTTGTAGGAGAGCTCGCCGAGCGCCTTGGGCTCCATCGTGAGCAGCGCGCCTTCCGCTTGCTCGAGCCACTTCTCGAAGCCACCGGCCTCGTGCACGACGACCTTCGCGCGCATGGCCGAGTGGCCGGTGCCGCAGTACTCCGTGCACTTCAGCTGGTACTCGCCGACGCGGGTCGGCTTGAACCAGAGGTAGGTATAGCGCCCGGGGACCACGTCGAACTTGGTGCGGAACTCCGGCACCCAGAAGCTGTGCAGCACGTCCGCCGAGGACATGATCAGCTTCACTTCGCGATCCGTCGGCACGTGGAGCTCGGAGTCGGTGTGGCCCGAGGGGTAGGTGAAGTTCCAACCCCACTTGTAGGCACCGACCTGGACTTCCATCGCGTCGCGCGGAGGGGTCGCGATCACCAGGAACGACGTCCAGCCCCAGTAGAAGAACGCCACCAGCAGGAACGCCGGGAGGATCGACCAGGTGAGCTCGAGCGCCGTGTTGTGGCTCGCCGAGCGCTCGGGCTGGGTCCTCGTCGCCGTGCGCCGGTAGCGCGTCACGAAGAGGACCATGAAGGCCACGATGCCGATGAAGAAGAACACCGACACCCAGTAGATGAAGTACCAGAGGGCGTCCATGTCCGCGGCGAAGGACGAGGCCTGCGCGGGGAACCAGTAGTTCGCGTCCGCCGCGGAGTCCGCCGCGGGCAGGGCGAAGCCCAGCAGGTTCGAGCTCGCGAGCGAGCTCGGATCGAAGAGGCTTTGGAGCATGGCAGTTCGAATCATGCCGGAACCTCGGCGCTCCGGCGCCGCCGGGTCTCGCGTCGCCACATGCCGAAGAGGCAGAGGCCCAGCGCGACAACCGTGACCCCGGCGCCGAGACGCATCAGCTTCACGGCCGCGGGGCCGTATCGTCCGGTGGCGGGGTCGTAGTGGAAGCAGTACAGCAGGATGCGTTCGAGAGCCGATCCGACGCGCCCTTCACCCGCTTCGATGAGCGAGTAGCGCAGGGTTTCGGGCGGGATCTGGACGCCGTAGATGTAGCGCGAGATGCGCCCATCCGGCGTGCAGGCCATGAAGACGGCGGCGTGCACGTACTCCTTGGCCTCGGTCATGTAGCGGTAGCCGAAACCCACCGCCTTCGCGAGCTTCTGGATCGAGGCCTCATCGCCGGTGAGGAAGCGCCAAGCTCCCTGCGCCGCCGGACGGCCGTAGCTCAGCAGGTACTTCTGGCGGGTCTCCGCCGCGCGCTGGAAGCTCTCCTGCGGATCGATCGACACGGTGACGAGGTCGAACTCGTTCCCGGCCGTCTCCTCGATCGAGCGCAGCGCCTCGATCATCCCGTTCAGCTGCAAGCTGCAGAGCATCGGGCAGGAGGAGTAGTTGAGCGTCAGGATCACCGGCTTCTCGCCGGTGAAGTAGTCGCCGAGCTTCACCGCGACGCCGCGCTCGTTCGTGAAGCGCAGGTCGAGCGGCAAGCGGTCGTCGACGTGCTCGATCACCTCGACCCCCTCGGTCTCCTGGTACGCCGGGACCACCTGCGCGAACGCGGGCGCGGCGCCGAGCGCGAGCGCAGCGAGGGCCAGCGAGCGCACGGCGGCCAGCCGCGTGCGCTCGAGACCCTGATGCGGAGTGCGGGAGCTTGAGGGATGCATGGATACTTGGAGGCGCGAGACTTGGAGGCGCGAGACCTGGAGGTCGCGGCGCTCAGCGCGCGTGGAGTTCCTCGGCTACGGCCTTCATCGCGCGCTCGATCGGCACCTGCGCGATGCCTTTCTCGGTGTTCGCCTTGCCGTAGGAGGAGAGCGTGGCGGACCACTTCGCCTTGGTCTCGACGACCTGTCGCGGAGTGACCTCGAGCTGGCGCTTCTCCTCGGCGCTCGCCTGCACGTAGTACATGGC
Source organism: Planctomycetota bacterium (assembly GCA_016719295.1). Classification (GTDB taxonomy): domain Bacteria; phylum Planctomycetota; class UBA1135; order UBA1135; family JADKAF01; genus JADKAF01. Next base: position 6,375,303 of record JADKAF010000001.1, on the reverse strand, counting down.
CTGCAGCCAAGCCACGACCGCGATCGTCACGGCGATCCCCAAGATCGCCGCGAGGATCAGCTTCGGCGTGTTGAGATCGTCGTAGGGCTGGGGGGTGTGTTCGCTCATCGTCGGACCGTCCGGTGAGTTCGAGTGTCGGTCTGCGCCCAGGGGCGCCGGCCTGCGCTCAGATGTTCTGGAGCGAGAGGGACTCCCCTCTCCGCGGATCGAGCTTCGGCGTCAGCGCCACCGCGCGGGCGCGGCGAGCGAAGAAGAAGAGCGCCAGACCGGCGAGGCCGATCGGCGTGAGCAGGTCGGAGAGCGCGAGCGGGAAGAGCTCGTGCGCGTGATCCGCCACCTGGCCGGCCGCGTGCGCGGCGTCTGCGTGTCCCAGAGCGGCGTGCCCCTCACCGGCATGACCATGACCCATCCAATGCTGGACCGAGGGTACGACGATGAAGAAGAGGTCGAGCCACTGCGCGACCAGGAGCCAGGCGGCCCAGAAGGGCAGTGCGACCGGGTGGCGCTTCACGTGCCGCGAGAGCAGGCCGAAGAACGGGATCACGAAGTGCACGAAGATGAGCGCGATGGAGAAGTAGCCCATCGCTCCGTTCTGGCGCACGTCGTACCAGCCGGTCTCCTCGGGGTTGTTCGCGTACCAGATCAGCATGAACTGGCTGAACGCGACGTAGCTCCAGAAGACCACGAAGCCGAAGAGGAACTTGCCGAGGTCGTGCCGATGCTCCGTCGTGATCTCACCGGCTCCGATCGCGCCGTTCTTCTGTAGCCACTTGCCGAGCAGGATGCATGCGGCAAAGAAGCTCATCATGCAGCCGGCGAAGTAGTAGACGCCGAAGATGGTCGAGAACCAGTGCGGGTCGAGCGACATCAGCAGGTCGAACGCCGCGAACGAGAGGCTGAGTCCGAAGAGCAGCACCGCAGGGGCCGCCATCTTCTCCATCTTGATCGTGAGGCGCGGATCGCCGCTCTCGTCCTGCTTGAGGGAGGTGCCGAGGAAGAAGCGCGAGAGCCCGACCCAGATCCCGAAGTAGATCGCCCAGCGAACCAGGAAGAAGCCGCTGTTCAGGTAGGCCGCCTTCTTCGCGATCAGCGGATCGGCCTGAGCGAGCTCGGCGTCGGCCCAGGGAAGGACCGGATGCTTCGAGAGCAGCAGATTCAGGACGATGGGCAGGAAGAGCACGGCGAGCAGGGGGATCGTCGAAGCGATCAGCTCGGCGATGCGGCGGTTCGTCACGCTCCATCCAGCGCGCGTCAGGTGCTGGATGATGACGAAGCCGAGGGCGCCCAAGGCGATCGCCAGCACGAAGGCGAAGGCGATCACGTAGGAGCCCATGAAGCGCTGGAAGCCACCCTCGCCGAGGAGGGCGAGCCCGAGGCCGGCGACCAAGCCGCCGCCGCCGAGGATCAATCCCCGCTGCGCCAGGCGATCGAGGATCGGGGCGTGACCGCCGGCGCTGCCGGAAGGAGCCATGCTGGAGTGCTGTTCGTTCATCGCGGGGCTCTCACTGCACCTTCTGGCGCTCTTCGGGGCTCAGCTTCTCGACCGGGAACGCCTGGCTCTTCTGCAGCGCCTTGACGTAGGCCACGATCGCCCAGGTGTCCTCGACCGTGAGCTGCTGGGCGTAGGACGGCATGGTGCGGATGCCGTTGCGGATGGAGCTGAAGGTCTGCCCGACCGGCTGCGCCAGGAGATTCTCCGCGTGCAGCGAGATCGGCGGGATCCAGCTCGGATACTTGCCGGTCGCGCGCTGCGAGACGAGGCCGTCGCCGACCCCGGTCTGTCCGTGGCAGGCAGCGCAGGTGATGTTGAAGCGCTCGCGGCCACGAGCCACGAAGGCCTCATCGAGGGAGAGCGCCGCTGGGAACTTCGTCGCCCAGTCGCTCTCACCCGGGCCGGTCTTGCCGGTGTAGTAGTGCTGGTCTTCGCGAAGCAGACCGCGCGGGATCGTGCCCTCGACGCGCGGACGCTCGTTGCGCTGGTCGGCGAAGAAGACGTTCCGCGTCTGATTGCGGAACTTCAGCTGCTGGTCCATGTCGGGGATGACCTGCAGCCTCGTCTTCGGGCTCGTGCTGTGGCGCGCGGTGACGATCCATGCCAGCGGGACGAGCAGCAGGATCGGCATCACGATCGCGAAGTTCTTCATCCAGTTCGGCAGCACGCCCTTGTCGCCGTTGCCGTGGACGGCGACGACATCGGCGCAGACGCCCGTGCTCGCGAGCAACGCCTTCGTGCTCTCGAGGCCGAACTTGGGATCCTGCGATTCGATCGCGAGGAAGAAGCGGTCATCGGTGACGCGCTTGAAGGCCTCGTGCTCGAAGAGCGGGTGATGGAGCATCGGCAGCTTGTTCAGGCCGAGCATCCCGAAGAAGGTGCCGAAGGCGCTGAAGAGCACCGTGAGCTCGAAGCAGATCGGGATCGCGGGCGGCAACGCGAAGAGCGGCTTGCCCGAGATCAGGAACGGGTAATCGACCGCGTTGGTCCACCACTGCAGGAGCACCGCGACGGTGAGTCCCGTCAGGCCGCAGCAGAGGACGAACCAAGGGAGCCGCGTCATGCCGAACCCCATCGCGCCCTCGATCCCGTGGATCGGGAAGGGCGTGTGGGTGTCCCAGCGCGTGTAGCCGGCGTCGCGCACCTTGCGGGCGGCGGCGACGAGGGAGTCGACGTCCTTGTACTCGGCGATCACGCCGTACAGGGGACGGGTGCGCTCGGCGGGAGCGGCGGGCGAGTGAGCCTTGGCGTTCATCTTGGAAGGTCTCCTCGGCGGCTCAGTGAGCGTGATGTCCGGCGCCGTGCGCGTCGTCCCCATGGTGATGGGGATGAGCTTGCGGCATGACGCTCTTCACCTCGGAGATGGCGACCATCGGGAGGTAGCGGCAGAAGAGCAGGAAGAGAGTCATGAAGAGCCCGAAGCTGCCGCACAGCGTCAGGATGTCGAAGAGCGTGGGCGAGAAGTAGCCCCACGCCGACGGCAGGAAGTCGCGGTTCAACGTCGAGACGGTGATCACGAAGCGCTCGAACCACATGCCGATGTTCACGAAGATGCACACGATCACCATCAAGAGAGGGCTCGTGCGGATCTTCTTGAACCAGAAGAACTGCGGCGCGATGACGTTGCAGCTCACCATGATCCAGTACGCCCACCAGTAGGGCCCCAGCGCGCGGTTGATGAACGCGAACTGCTCGTACTGGCTGCCCGAGTACCAGGCGATGAAGAACTCCATCGCGTACGCGTAGCCGACCATCGTCCCCGTGGCGACGATGACCTTGTTCATGTTCTCGAGGTGGCGCAGCGTGACGACGTGCTTCAGCCCGAAGAGGGCGCGCGCCGGCACCATGAGGGTCACGACCATCGCGAAGCCCGAGAAGATGGCGCCCGCGACGAAGTACGGGGGGAAGATCGTGGTGTGCCAGCCGGGCAAGATCGAGACGGCGAAGTCGAAGGACACGACCGAGTGCACGGAGAGCACGAGGGGCATGGCCAGCGCCGCGAGCAGGAGATAAGCCCGCTCGTAACGGTGCCACTGGCGCGAAGAGCCGCGCCAGCCCAGGGCGAAGATCCCGTACGCGATCTTCTTGATCTTGGTCGTGGCGCGGTCGCGGAAGGTCGCGAGGTCCGGCACCATGCCCATGTACCAGAAGAGCAGCGAGACCGTGGCGTAGGTGCTGACCGCGAAGACGTCCCAGAGCAAGGGGCTCCGGAACTGGGGCCACATCTCGAGGTGGTTCGGGACGGGGGCCAGGAACCACTCCATCCAGATGCGGCCGACGTGGATCGCGGGGAAGGTTCCGGCGCACACGACCGCGAAGATGGTCATCGCCTCGGCCGCGCGGTTGATGCTCGTCCGCCACTTCTGACGGAAGAGGAAGAGGATCGCCGAGATCAGCGTACCCGCGTGCGCGATGCCGACCCAGAACACGAAGTTCACGATCGGCCAGGCCCACGAGATCGGCTGGCGGTTACCCCAGATGCCGACGCCCTTCACCACCAGGTAGGCGATGCAGCCGAAGAGCGTCAACGTCAGCGGCAGCGAGATCGCCATCGCTACGTACCACGCTTTCGGCGGCTTCGGGCGCTCCGCCACGTTGGCGATCGACGCGGTGATCGAAGTGAAGTCGTGGTCTCCTTCGACCAACGACTTTCTCCGGCGCGGATCGATGTCCTGATCGATGACGATCGCGGACGCGTTCCCCATCGCGCTCGAGGTCATGGTGCTTGCTTCCAGGGTTACGGGCTGCGGCGGCTCGGCTTACGCCGTGAGGGCCGGATTGGGGTTGCGGATCTTGGCCAGGTAGCTGAGCCGCGGACGAACGTTGAGCTCGGAGAGCATCTCGTAGGAGCGCGGATCGGCCTTCATCTGCGACACCTTCGAGCTCGGGTCCCCGAGGTCACCGAAGGCGATCGCATCCGCCGGGCAGACTTGCTGGCACGCGCTCTTCACCTCGCCGTCGCGGACCTTGCGGCGCTCGTTGCCCGCTTCGATCTTGGCGGCCTGGATGCGCTGCGTGCAGAAGGTGCACTTCTCCATGACCCCGCGCCAACGCAGCGAGACCTCGGGGTTGTACACCATGTTCGAGATCTCGCTGCCCGGCTGCTCCGTGCGCTTGTTGTAGTCCAGGTAGTTGAAGCGCCGGACCTTGTACGGGCAGTTGTTCGCGCAGTACCGCGTGCCGATGCAGCGGTTGTAGACCATGTCGTTCAGGCCGTCCGTGGAGTGCACGGTGGCCGCGACCGGGCAGACCTGCTCGCACGGCGCGCTCTCGCACTGGTGGCAGGTCACCGGCTGAGAGGCGATCTGCGGATCCTCGGGCTCGCCGGCGAAGTAGCGGTCGATGCGGATCCACTGCATGTGGCGACCGCGCGCGACCTGGTCCTTGCCGACGACCGGGATGTTGTTCTCGGACTGGCAGGCGATCGTGCACGCATTGCAGCCCGTGCACGAGTTGAGGTCGATCGTCATCCCCCACTTCACGCCTTCGAACTGCAGCTCGGTGAAGAGCGACTTGATCGGCGGGACGTGGACGCGATGCTTCGCGAAGTCCGGGTGATCCTTCCACTCGGTGAGATCCGCCTCGCGGACGAGCGAGCCGAGGCGCTCGGCGATGCCCTGCAGACCGATCTGGTCGATCTGGTTGTGGTCCTGGGTGATCGCGAGCGGGTAGCTGCCGCCCGTCTTCGCGAGGCGCACGCCGCGGGTGAACCAGGCCGCGCCGCTCGTGCGCAGCGTATAGGTGTTGAAGCCGGCGCTCGGGACGCCCGCGGCGGCATCGCCACCGACGACTCCCGCGGCGGTGCGGCCGTAGCCCAGCGCCACCGAGACGGTGCCCTTCGTCTGGCCCGGCAGCACGTAGGCCGCCATCTCGAGCGCGCGCCCGCCGACCTCGATGCGAACCAGATCGCCGAACGAGATGCCGAGGCGCTGCGCATCCCCGTGGCCGATGATGAGCGCGTTGTCCCAGGTGATCTTCGTCAGGTAATCCGGCAGCTCTTGGAGCCAGCCGTTGTTCGCGAAGCGCCCGTCGTAAGTCGCCGGGCTCTTCGTGAAGTTGAGCTCGAAGTCATCGCCGGCGTCCGCGGCGAGAGCCGCCGCGGCGACCTCACCCTCATCGAAAGCCACCGAGCTCATCGACAGGAGCGGCGCTGCCGAGCCCGCGACGAAGCCGTCGTGGATCGCCCGACGGAACGCGGCTTCCTCGAGCTTGAGCCCGCGCTGTACGCGCTCCCGGTCCGAGGCCGCGCCATCCGCCAGCAGCATGCCGAGGATCGCCAGCGGGGTCTTGCCCTCGTGCAGGGGATCGATCAGGGGCTGGCGCAGCGTGACCGTGCCGTCGTACGCGGCGGCATCGCCCCAGGACTCGAGCGCATGCGCGCGCGGCAGGTGCCACGTGCAGAGCTTCGAGGTCTCGTCCGCATAGAGCGAGAGGTGGATGCTCTGCGGCACCTTGGAGAGCGCGTCGGCGAAGTCGAGGTCCGCCGGCGCGTCGTAGGCAGGATTGCCACCGAGGATCAGCAGCGCCTCGACGGTACCCGAGGTCATCTCCTGGGCGAGCTCGGCCAGGCTGCCTTCGGGGCCCGCGGGGATGGCGGTGAAGCGCAGGTGCGAGCCGAGGTTGCCGAGGAGCGCGTTCAGTCGGAACGCGATGGCGTGGACTTCGGCGGGCTGGCGAGCTCCGACGGCCACGACCGAGCGGCCCTTGTTCTCGACCAACTCGGCGGCGAGCACCTCGACGAAACGCGCGACCTTCGCCTCAGCGAGGAAGCCGCTGCGAGGCATCGCGCGCTTCGGCGCGAGCGCCGGCAGCGGAACCAGCTTCTTCCCGACCTCGGCCTCGACGGCGAGGAGCAGCGGCTTCACCTGCTCGGAGCGGAGCTGGAGCCGGTGATCGGCGGAGGAGCCGGTGATCGAGAAGCCCGCCTCCACGGCCCAGAGGCGGTTCATCTCGCCTTCGGGCTTGCGACCGCGAGCGTAGGCCCGCGTGTGGCGCAGTGAATCCGGATGCGACCCGAGGAGGTCGGCGTCGAAGCAGGCGATCGTCTTCGCGCCCGCGAGCTCGTAGTGCGCGCGCCCCGAAGCTCCGAAGGCGATCTCGGCTCCGCGCCGCGCGCTGGTCGTCGCGAGCGGCTCGTAGCTGATCCACTTCGCCTGGGGCAGCGCCTCGAGCAGCCGCGCGCGGGCGGCCGCGAGAGCCGCCGAGCTCGAGACCTCGGACAGGATGCGAAGCCCCGCGCCACGCTTCAGGCGCTGCGCGTCCAGCAGCCCGGAGAGGGCGGTCTGCACCTCGGCCCAAGTGCGCTCGACCGCCTGGCCGCTCTCCATCGCGAGCGGCGTACGGCTGCGCTCGGGATCGTAGAGCTCGAGCACCGCGCCCTGCGCGTACGAGCTCGTAGAGCCGTTGCACGCCGGGTGCTCGGGATTCCCTTCGATCTTGGTCGGGCGCCCTTCGTAGCAGGTCACGAGCAGCGGGCTCGCGACGCCGGTGAGCTCGAGCGAGGTCGCGAAGAACTCGGGGTTCCCCGGGACGCGGCCTTCCGGCCGGTTCTGGCTCGGGAGGATCTTCTCCTCCTTCCAGCGGCAAGCCGTGGCGCTCGCCAGCGCGAGCGAAGAGCCCATCACCTGGAGGAAGCGGCGGCGCGAGGCCGGCGGCAGCTTGTCCGGGTCCTGATCCGGGAACTCGCGCTTCAGCGCCGCGCGGAACTCGTCCGTGCGCTCGAGCTCGGTCAGGCTGCGCCAGTAGCGCTTCTCGGGCTTGCCGAGCGAAAAGCCGATGCTGGGCGCCGAGGACGAGACCGCGCACGCAGCGCCGTGCTCGTGGTCGTGCGCATGATCGTGGTCGTGATCGTGCGCATGATCGTGATCGTGCCCGTGGGCGTGGTCGTGCCCATGCTCGTGCACATGCCCAGGATCGTGAGTGTGGTTCCGGCTCATCGGTCTCATCGGTGGCAGGTGGAGCAGTTCTGGTTGGGCTTGATCCCGTTCGCGCGAGCGAACTCCGCGCCGAACTCAGCGCTGGGCGCGGTCCAGGCCATGTCGGTGATCTTGTCCAACGGGCGCAGATGCGGCGTGGGGTCGCGGTGGCAGGTGATGCACCAGCTCATGCCCAGGGGCTCGTGCTGGTAGACGACCTCCATCGTGTCGATGCGGCCGTGGCAGCTCACGCAGCCGACGCCGCGCCGAACGTGCGCGCTGTGATCGAAGTACACGAAGTCCGGCAGGTCGTGCACGCGCACCCACGGGATCGCCTCGCCGCTCAGCGTCACCTCGCGCAGGAGCTCGAGCTTCGGGCTCTCGGGAAAGATGCGCGCGTGGCAGTTCATGCACGTGGACGACGGCGGGATCGCGGCCTCGGCGCTCACTTCCACGGTGGAGTGGCAGTAGCGGCAATCGATGGCCAGGTCGCCGGCGTGCAGCTTGTGCGAGAAGGGGATCGGCTGCTCGGGCTGGTAGCCCCGGTACAGCGTCTTCGGCGTCCAGCCGTACGTGATGACGACGGTCACGTAGACGATGGCACCGAGCGCGCCCAGCACCAAGTGCGGGCGGATGGTGTTCGTCCAAGCCGGGAAGATGTTCATTCCGCTTGGCCTGCCTGCGCGGGATTCGAAGTCGAGCTGGAAGGGCGCCACCCGCGGAGAGCCCGCAGGCGGGGACGGAGGACTTCGGAGCGGCCTCGCTCCGAGGCGCTCCAACGCCGAAACTCTCCGGCACGACGGCCGCGCACCGCGAGGACTGGCGGGTCTTCGCAGCTCACGCAGGCCGGGTCCGGGGATCTTGCGGCCGGGCAGGATAGGGAGCGACCCGCGGTGCTGCGAGAGACAAATTGTCGCTCGGACACCTCGCTCGCGGCATGATGCGCCCTGCGCCCGAGCTCCCCCTCCGCGACCCCTTTGCTCCATGCCCTTCCGCCTCCCGACGCGCGTCGAGATCGCCCCCGGCTCCCTCGCTCGCCTCGAGCCCTTGGCGCGCGGTTTCGAGGCCTCTCGAGCTCTACTCGTCCACGACCCCGGCCTCCTCGCGACGCCGTGGCCCGCGAGAGCGCGCGCCGCGCTGATCTCCGCGGGCTGCGCCGTCGAGGTCGCCGACGACATCGAGGCGAACCCGCGCCACACCACGGTCAACGCCTGGGGCGAGCGCGCGCGCAGCGGCGGCATCGGCCTCGTCGTCGGCCTCGGCGGCGGCAGCGCCCTCGACGCCGCGAAGGCCATCGCCATGCTGGCCGCGAACCCCGGCGGCTGTGAGCTCTACGAAGGCCGCAACCGCTTCGCCGCGAAGCCGGTCCCCTTCCTCGCCGTGCCCACCACCTGCGGCACCGGCTCCGAGGTGACCTGGGTCTCGGTGATCACGCGCCTCGACCAGCGCCGGAAGATCAGCGTGAAGGGCGACGGCATGTTCCCCGACCACGCGCTGATCGACGCGAACCTCCTGGCCACCCTCCCGCCCCACCTCATCGCCTGGACCAGCGTCGACGCGCTCACCCACGCCGTCGAAGCCGCGACCTGCTCCGAGGCGAACCCGGTCTCCGACGCCCTGGCCGAGAAGGCCTGCGCCCTGATCTTCCGCTACCTCCGCCGCGCCGCGGCCGACCCCAAGGGCGACGCCGAGGCCCGCGAAGCGATCCTCCGCGCCGCGACCCTGGCCGGCATGGCCTTCGGCAATGCCGACGTCGCCGGCGTGCACTGCCTCTCCGAGAGCCTGGGCGGCCTCTTCGACGTGCCGCACGGTCTCGCCAACGCGATCCTGCTCGCGCCGGTCATGCGCTCCCACCGCGAAGCAGCCCGAGCGAAGCTCGAGGCGTTGCACGCGGCGGTGTTCCCGCAGGACGCACCGAAGGATCCCGCGGAGGCCTTCCTCCAGCGCATCGAGGAGCTCGTCTCCGACCTGAAGATCCCGAGCTTCGGCTCGCTGGAGATCCCGCGCGAGGCGTTTGCTGAGATCGCTAAGCAGTCCGAGGGCAACAACTCGAATCCCTCGAACCCGCGGGCGATGACGGCGGCGGATTATCTCGAGCTGCTGGAGCGGCTCAGCTAAGCGATCCGGGGCTCTACAGCCATCGCGGAAGGGCGCGCATACGCTCACACTGCGCAGGCAGCTCGTCCTCTGTCGCGTGACGCTGCAGCTGAAAGAGCAGCCGCTTCGAGACGACGCCGCCATCGAGCAAGAGCGCTTAGCGCATGACTCGAGCAGAAGTGGTGACGCCGCACACTCGCGGCTCGAAGGCACTTGCAGAGGTACGAACCTGCGGAGTCGTTTGCCATGACAGCGCCCGGAAGCGGAGCGCCATGCCACGGGCGCTGGCGACAGGACGAGCCGGAAAGCGAGGCGTCACACCGGAGATCCTTCGGCGGCCGCCCCTCAGATCCGATCCGCCGCCGCATCCGGACACCCGCCCGGCCCATCCCCCCGCTCCACCTGAATCGCCGTGTGATCGATCCCGAAGCGCATCAGCAGCTCCGCGTTGAGCTCGCGTAGGAACGTATCGCTCGCGGGAGGCTCCGGCATCACGAGATGCGCCGTGAGCGCGATGTGCGTGGTGCCGAGGGGCCAGATATGTAAGTCGTGCACCTCGCGCACGCCGGGCTGCGCGGTAAGGAGCTCGCGCACCTCCGCGGGATCGATGCCGCGCGGGACGGCGTCGGTGGCGAGGTTCAAGGCATCGCGGAGCACGCTCGCGGCGAGCACGAGGATCGCGAGTGCCAGGACGAAGCTCGCCGCGGCGTCGATGCTGTGCCAACCGGTGAGCGCGATCGCGACGCCCGCGAGGGCGACCAGCGCGGACAAGCCCGCGTCGGCCATCATGTTGAGCCAGACGCTGCGGATGTTGAGGTCGCGCTCGCGCTCCTTAGCTAAGAAGAGCGCGGTCGCGGTGTTGATCAGCACGCCGAAGGCGGCGACGAGCGCCACGACGCCGCCATCGACGGGACGCGGGTCGAGCAGGCGATGGAGCGACTCCCACGCGATGACGCCCATCGCGGCGCAGAGCAGCGCCGAAGAGAAGAGCGCCGAGAGGATCGTGGCGCGGGTGAAGCCATAGGTGCGATGCGCGGAGGGCTTCCTCCGCGCGAGCGTCGCGGCGAACCATGCGACGCCGAGAGCGACGACATCGGAGAGGTTGTGCAGCGCATCGGAGAGCAGCGCCAGCGAGTCGGCGTACCAGCCGGCGCCGAGCTCGACCACGATGTAGATCGCGTTCAGTCCGATGCCCCAGGCGAAGGCGCTGCCGCCGTGGCCGTGCGAGTGCGCGGGTCCGTGGCCCTGCGCGGGCTCGGATCCAGGCGCGTGGTCGCGACCGTGATCGTGCGCGTGGAGGAGGCTCATCGCAGCGCGAGGAACGGCGGTCGCGCGACCTGGCTCTCGCCGAGAGCGAGCCCGGCCAAGAGCTCGCCGAGCGCGGGTGAAAACTTGAAGCCGTGGCCCGAGAGCCCCGCGGCGAACGCGAGCCGCGCGTGCTCGGGATGGCGATCGACGAAGAAGTGCCCGTCGGGGCTCAGCGTGTAGAGGCAGACCTCGAAGCCCGCTTCAACGCCGCGCCAGCCGGGCGCGATGCGCTCGAGGAAAGCGCGCACTCCGGCGCGATCGTGCGGCAGCTCGTCGCGCGCGACGCGCGAGGGATCCGCGACCGGATCGCCGCCGCTGTGCTCGGCGGCCTTCGCGAGCGCGCCGCCCGGCAGCGGAAACGCGTAGTAGGAGCTCGCGTCCTCCTGCTCGACGAAGAGCGCGGGCAAGGGCGCCGCACCGGCTTCGCGCTCGAACCAGAAGACGGGCTTCCGCCGCACGTCGAGCTTCGCGCCGAGCTCGCGGAGCAGCGTCCCCGCCCACGGTCCGGCCGCGATCGCGAGCGCGCCAGAGTGCTCCGTACCGCGCGTGGTCTCGACGGCGAAGCCCGCGCCCTCCGCGCGCCACGAGCGCACCTCCGCATCGCTCTGCACGCGAGCCCCTGCGCGTTCGGCCGCGGCGACCGCCGTCGCGACGCAGCGCTCGACCCAGAGCAGATGCGCGCCGCGCTCGCTCAGCGCCTGCATCCCGTCGGGCACGCGCAGCGCGCCGCGATAGCGGCGCTGCACTTCGCGGGCCTCGAGCTCCTCGACCGCGACGCCGTGTTCGGCGGCGCTGCGGCGCGTTCCCTGTACGAGCGAGCCGCTCGGCGGACCGATCTGCAGCAGCTCGACGGGTTCCACCAGCCGCGCGCCCGTCTCGGCCTCCAGCGCGCGCCAGCCGCGCAGCGCCGCATCGACGAGCGGCACGTAGTCGGGGTGCTCGTAGTAGCCGCGACGCCAGAGCCGCGTCTGCCCGTGCGAGGAGCCCAGCGCGTGCGCGATGCCGCGCGCTTCGAGGCCGAGCACGCGCAGTCCGCGGCGCGCGAACGCGTGCAACGCGGAGCTGCCGACGCCGCCGAGGCCGATCACGATCGCGTCCCAGTTCATGGCGGAGATGCTACGCTCACCGCCGCACATTCCCAGGGTGCGACCTCCCGCACCGCCGCACGTACGCTGCGTCAGCCATGCCTGCGATCACCGAGTCCACCTTCGTCCTCGCCGTCCTCGACCTCGAGCGCTCGCGGCGCTTCTACATCGATCAGCTCGGCTTCACCGAGGACCTGCGCGTCGAAGGTTGGTCGTTCCTCCGGCGCGGAGCGTGCCGGCTGCGCCTGGGGCACTGCCCCGACGCGGTGCCGATGTCGCGCTGCCCCGATCACTCGTGGTTCGCGTATCTGCACGTGGACGATGCCGCGGCGCTCCATCGCGAGCTCGGAGAGCGCGGCGTCGAGATCTGGCACCCTCTGCGCGATACGCCTTGGGGGATGCGCGAGTTCGCGATCACCACGCCCGATGGGCATCGCCTCGTCTTCGGCGAGCGCCTCACCGCCTGATCGACCCGCGAGCTCGACACATGGACACCACTCCGTCCGGGGACGAAGCCGGCGGCGAAGCGCGGCATCTCGCCGCGATCACCGCCCACGTCGAGAAGCACTTCGGCAAGGTCGCGCTCGTCTTCCACGAGCTCATCTCCGACGAGCTGCACCTCGACGTGCTACTCGTCGCGCCGTGCGAGGATCGCCCTTGCTGGACGCTCGTCACGAGCGGCATGAGCGAGAAGCCGATGAGCGTGCCGGCGGGCGAGACGGCGCCGCGGAGAGCGGAGCTCCTGATGACGCTCGACCCGGGCTGGGAGATGGATCGGGAGCGTTAGAGCGACGAGCGCCACTATTGGCCGATCCGGCAACTGAAGACCCTCGCGCGCTGGCCCCTGCGCAGCGGAGCCTTCCTCGCGGCCCGGCATACGACCTCGGACGATCCGCCGAAACCCTTCGCGGTCGACACGCCCTTCGCGGCGCTCGCGCTGCTCGATCCGCTGGATCCCGCGGCGCGCCGGCTGCGCGCGCCGAACGGCGAGGAGCTCGCGCTCTACCAGGTGGTGCCGCTCCACGCCGCGGAGCTCGCGGACGCTCGCGCGGGCGAAAGCGACCTCGAGGACGACTTCGATGAGGAGGAGCTGCGCTGGGTCTGGAACGAGCGCCCGTCGCTGTCCAGCTCCGCCGCGCGCTCGCACTTCTTCCGCGGGCAGCTCTACGTGCGCCTCGCGGCGGCGCTGCTCGTGACGGGCTTCGCGATCGATCTCGCGAGCTGCTTCGCCGATGGCGCGCGCATGCCCTACTCGCGTGCGATCTTCGGCGGATTGCTGGTCTTCTACGTGCTCGATGCGCGCCGCATCGCGCGTTGGATCGCGGTCGGTCTCGTCGCGATCGGCGCCATCGCGGGCGCCGCGCTGCTGCTGCAACAGGGCTTCGCGACGTGGAGACTCATCGGCCTCGCCGCCTCGCTGCCGCTGTGGATCGCGGCGCTGGCGCTGCTCGCGCTCCCGCGAGATGTCGGGATCTGGTTCGAGGGCTTCCGCATGGCGCGCGAGCGCCAGCGCGAAGGCACGCGAGCCGAGAGCTGAAGCTCAGAGCCTGTCGGAGAATGACTCCGACAGGCTCTTCGATGCCTGCTGGCCCAACACCTGACGGTGTTGGCGCGGAGAGCTCGTCGATGGATCGACAAGCTCTCAGCGCCCGCCCTTCTCCGCCTCGCCCTTCGCGGCGTCCTCCGCGGTCGCCGGCGCTTGGCCCGGAACCGCCTCGCGCAGCGTCGCCGCGTGTGCCCGGAACGCCACGAGCAGCACCTCGCGCGACTTCGGGTTGATCCCGTAGATGAAGCCCTCCTTCTCGGAGGTGTCGAGCGCGGCCGCGAGAGCTTCGGCTTGCTTGGCCTGCGCTTGGATCCAGGTCTGCACCTGGGTCATCTGCTTCTCCAGGATCTCGAGCCGGGCGAGCACGGCGTCCGAGGGACGCGACTCGACGGGGTCTTGCGAGCGCGTGAGCGCGGCGAGCAGGAAGACGGCGATGGCCGAGCAGATCAGGGTAGCGAAACGCATGCGAGCCTCGAGAACGAGACCTCGCTTCCTCGGTCGCCGAGCGGGGCTTCCTTAGCGCGGCGCGGGGAAGATCTGCTGCCACTCCTCGGGAGTGAGCTCGGCGCGGAGGCGCGCGCGGACCGCGAGCTGCTGTCCCCAGGCGGCGCGCAGGGCTCGATCGAGCTCGTCCCGCAGCGCCAGGAGCTCCTGCTTCGTCGTCGTGGAACGCGCCAGGGCGTCGCCGAAAAGGATCGCGTGGCGCTCGAGCTCACCGGCGGAGGCGCTGCGCAGCTCGTCGAGGGCGTCGAAGGCGCGCTCGAGGCGGATCGCGCGCTCGAGCTCGGTCACGAGCTCGGCCGCGCGGCGACGCGGCTCGGCCGTCGAGCGCTGGAGCGGGAGATCGCCGGGCACGCTGAGGACGCCGGCGAGGAAGAAGCTCACGAGGAACCAGATCATGAGCCACCTCCCTTCGCGAACGCGGCGCGGCGCTCGCGGCGCACGTTCGCAGCCAGCCCGTCGCCTTCCATCTGCACGATGCGCCCCCACTCCTCGGGTCGCGCCGTCGCGCGGAGCTCGAGCAGCGCGTCGAAGAGCTGATCGGAGGTCTTGCTCCGCGCCAGGAGTGCGCGATCGAGCACGGCGCGGAGCTCGGCCTCGGTCGCGTCGGGCCGCGCGTTCACGCGCTCGACCTCGGCGAGGAACGCCTGCTGCGCGCGATCGAGCTCGAGCGTCAGCGCTTCGCAGCGATCGACGAGGGCGATCATCGCAGAAGCCCGCTCGGGCTCGGAGACGTTCGCGCGGATGTACTCGCGGTGGTTCTGGGCGACGACCTGCGGCACGACTTCGTCGTAGCGCTCGTCGCTCGTGCACGAAGCGAGCGCGATCAGGAACAGCGGGGAGAGAAACGCGAGGCGCATCGAAGCTCCGGGCGAAGGGTCGCTTCGTTCTAGCGCTTCCTCCGCGGGGTTGCACGCGCGGCCTTCGCCGTCGGCGCGGCCGCGGCGAAGACCTCGCGCGCCCGCTCGAGCAGCACGCGCACGGCGGGGTGATCGAGTCGCCGGGCGGCGGAGATCGCGAAGAAGCGCTCTCGGACCTCGTCGAGGCGCCCGACGAGCACCACGCGATAGTGCGACTCGACCTCGGCCTCTACGGCGCTCGGTGCGGGGAAGACCCCTTCGCCATTGGCGCCGAACGCCTTCAGCAGCGCGCTGTCCTCGAACTCGCCGCGGATCTGCGGCCGGAGCTCGACGCGATCGAACCACGCCTCGAGCGCGCGCCGCAGCGGCAGTCCCTCCGCCGGCAGCAGCAGCGGGAGCTCGCCCAAGCACTGCGGGAACGGCGCCGCAGAGCTGCGCCGAAGCTCCGCGGTTCCGAAGAAGCTGACCCCGCACTCGCCGAGCGGATGCGCAAACGCCCGGATCTTGCTCCCCGCGGGGACGCCGGCATCGGCGAGCACGAGATCGAGCTCGTGCAGCGCCAGGCGCGCGAGCAAGCGCTCGTGCGCATCCTCGCGGCAGATGAGGCGCAGCGGCTCCGGCAGCGCGAGCGCCGGCTGCAAGAGGCGCCGCACCAAGGTCTTCGGCAGCGTGTCGACGACCCCGACGGTGCAGCGTACCGGGCGGCCCGTCGGTCGACCGCGCACGGTGTCCAAGAGCTCGCGACCGAGCGAGAAGATCTCCTCGCCGTAGCGCAGCACGATCCGCCCCATCTCGGTGGGCTCGAGGCGGCGCCCGACGCGCCGGAAGAGCGGCTCGCCGAGCATCTGCTCCAGCTCCTTGATCTGCCCGCTCAGCGTCGAGGGCGAGAGGTGCAGCTCGCGCGCGGCCGCCGTGAGCCCGCCGGCGCGCGCCGCGGTGCAGAAGTAGAGGAGGTGGTGGTAGTTCAGCCAGTCCATCGCGGCACCGTTCGGATTTCCCGCATCTTCGCGGGCGATCTTCCAGATTGTCGAGCACGGATCGGGCTCTTAATACAGGGGCCGTGCAGCGCACTCCGCGCTGCGATCCACGCTTCGGAGGCCGCGATGAAGATCGAGATCCGCACGAACGGCGTCGAGGGGAACGAGGAGCTCACCACGCATGTCGAGCGCCGCCTGGGCTTCGCCCTCGGGCGCTTCGCGCCCGCCATCAACTCCGCGAGGGTGCACTTCAGCGACGAGAACGGCCCGCGCGGCGGCGTCGACCTGCGCTGCCGCATCCGGCTCCACGGCCGGCGCCTCGAAGGGCTGATCGCCGAGGAGACCGCGACCAGCGCCACGGCCGCGATCGACGGCGCCGCCGAGAAGATCGGGCGCATGGTCGCCCGCGCGCTCGACCGCGCCAGGACGCTGCAAGTCACGCATCCGCGCCAGCGGAAGGCGGTCGATCGATGAAGTGCCCGCGTTGCGACCAAGGACTGCTCGAGGAGCGCGAGCGCGACGGGATCATGATCGACGGCTGCAGGAGCTGCCGTGGCATCTGGCTCGACCGCGGCGAGCTCGAGAAGTTGCTCGCGCGCGAGACCGCGCGCTTCGAAGAAGAGCAGCAGGTCTGGCGCCCACCGGCGCGCACGAGCCCCGGTTCGCGGAGCGCTCCGCTCGAGCGCGACGACGCCGCGCGCCGCTCTCCGCGCGACGACGAGAGCTGGGACGGGCCGCCGCCCGCGGACTTCGATCGCCACCGACCGCGGCGCAAGAAGGGCTGGCTCGAAGGACTCGGCGACCTCTTCGGCTGAGCGCTCGCGCTCTCGCGCCGCCCCCCGGGGCCATGGCATTCTCTCGGTTCTCCCACCGCAGGATGTCATGGCCTCGGCACGTTTCACGCGCGGCGTTCCGCGCATCGCGATCTTGGGCGGCGGCCAGCTCGCGAAGATGATGGCGCAAGACGCGCGGCGCATGGGCTTCGGCCTCTCGGTGCTCGATCCCGATCCGCAAGCACCCGCGCTGCCCTTCGCCGATCACGCGATCTCCGCCGCCTTCGGCGACATCGAGGCGCTGCGCCGTATCTGCTCGCACGTCGACGTCACCACCTTCGATCTCGAACACGTCGACGTGGAGGCGCTACAGCCGCTCGCGGCCGCGGGCATCGAATTCGCGCCGTCGCTGCAGACGATGGCGTGGATCCAGGACAAGCTCGTGCAGAAGCAGCGCTTGGCGCAGCACGGCTTGCCGGTGCCGGAGTTCCGCGCGGCCGAAGGAAGCGATGCCCAGAGCCTCTCCGCCCTCGGGTTCCCGGTGTTCCAGAAGGTGCGGAAGGCGGGCTACGACGGCTACGGCGTGCGCCGGCTCGCGAGCGCCGCGGAGCTTTCGCGCGCGCTCCCCGGACCTTCGATGATCGAGCGCCCGATCGCGATCGAGCGCGAGCTCGGCGTGCTCGTCGCGCGCGGCAAGCGCGGCGAGGTCGCGACCTACGATCCGGTGGAGATGATCTTCGACACGGAGGCCAATCGCCTCGACTACGTGCGCGCTCCGGGCCCCGGCGCTCACGCGCACTTCGCGGAGGCGCGCGAGCTCGCGCTCGCGGCGGCGGAGGCCGTGCAGGCCGTCGGCGTGCTCGCGGTGGAGCTCTTCCTCGATCGCGACGGCAAGCTCTGGGTGAACGAGCTCGCGCCGCGCCCGCACAACAGCGGACACCACACGATCGAAGCCTGCCTCACGAGCCAGTTCGAGCAGCACCTGCGCGCGGTGGCCGGCCTGCCGCTCGGCTCGACGCAGCAGATCCTGCCCGCCGCGATGGCGAACCTGATCGGCACCGGCGCGCACGCGGGACCGACGCGCGTCGAGGGTCTGCGCACGGCGCTGGCGCTCCCCGGCGTCGCCGTGCATCTCTACGGCAAGGCGCAGAACCGCCGCGGGCGCAAGATGGGCCACGTCACCGCGCTGCACCGCGACATCGACGAAGCGGTCCGACTCGCGTGCGCCGCGCGCGATGCCCTCACGATCACCTCCGCGAGTCCCGAGGAGCCGAGCTCATGAGCGAGAAGCCACGCATCCTGATCGGCATCACGATGGGCAGCTCCTCCGACCTGCCCGTGATGCGCGGCGCCGCCGAGGCGCTCGCCGAGCTCGGCGTCGGCTACGAGATCACCGTCGTCTCCGCGCATCGCACGCCCGAGCGGCTCTTCGAGTACGCCAAGCAGGCCGAGGCCCGCGGGCTCCGCGTGCTGATCGCGGGTGCCGGAGGTGCCGCGCATCTTCCGGGCATGCTCGCGTCGCTGACGCCGCTCCCGGTGATCGGCGTCCCCGTCCGCGGCTCGCGCTTGGACGGCCTCGACTCCCTGCTCTCGATCGTGCAGATGCCGAAGGGTGTCCCCGTCGCGACCGTGGCGATCGACGGCGGGCGGAACGCGGGGATCCTCGCCGCGCAGATCCTCGGGACGAGCGACGAAGCGCTCCGCGCGCGCGTAGCAGCCCTGAAAGCGCGCCTCCGCGAGGACGCGCTCGGCATGGCTCGCGAGGTCGAGGGCACGCCCGATCTGCCCGGGCGTCCGTCGGCCTGAGCGTCGCGGCGTTCCCCCGCGCCGAAAAAAAACCGGCGGAGTGTCGTCGCGACGGACGACGCGGAGACGTAGCCCTCGGCGAGCAGCGCGGCTGCTCGAGTCCCCCCCTGTCCCGTCACGCGAGGTTCCGCCATGCGCTACATGCTCCTCATCCACTCGAACGAGATCGAAGAAGCCGGCATGTCTGAAGAGGCCATGGGCAAGATCATGGCCGAGTACTACAGCTTCACCGAGGAGCTGATGAAGTCGGGTGCCCTGCGCGCCGGCGATCGCCTGCGCCCGACGACCAGCGCCACGACGGTCCGCGTCCGGAACGGCGAGCGGCTGACCACCGACGGTCCCTTCGCGGAGACGAAGGAGCAGTTCGGCGGCTACTACCTGATCGACGTGCCCGATCTCGACGAGGCGATCCGCTGGGCCTCGAAGATCCCGAGCGCCAAGTACGGCTGCGTCGAAGTACGCCCCATCTGGGAGATGGAGGGCTGACTTGCCTGCGAGCGCGCAGAGCGAGATCGAAGCGGTCTTCCGCAGCGAGTCCGGCCGCGTGCTCAGCCACTTGATGCGCGTGCTCGGCGACATGGACCTCGCCGAGGACGCGCTGCAGGACGCGTGCGCCGAAGCGCTGATCGCCTGGCCGCGCGATGGGTTGCCGCGCCAGCCCGCGGCGTGGCTCACCACCGCCGCGCGGCGGCGCGCGCTCGATCGCCTGCGCTCGCGGCGCAGGCGTCCGGAGCAAGAGGCCATGATCGAGGAGGCCACACCCGATCCGCGCGATCCGCTGCGCGAGCTCGAGCAGCAGCTCGAGTGGCCGATCGCCGACGATCGCCTGCAGATGATCTTCCTCTGCTGCCATCCCGCACTCGCGCGCGAAGCGCAGGTCGCGCTGACCTTGCGCACGCTCGGCGGGCTGGACACGCGCGCCATCGCCCGCGCGTTCCTGCAACCCGAGAGCGCCGTCTCGCAGCGCCTGCTGCGCGCGAAGCAGAAGATCGCCGAGGCGAAGATCCCGTTCCGCCGGCCGCGCGAGTCGGAGCTGCCCGAGCGCTTGCCGGCCGTGCTCGCGGTGCTCTACCTCGTGTTCAACGAAGGCTACAGCGCGAGCGGCGGCGATCGCGCGCTGCGCCTGGAGCTCTGCGACGAAGCGCTGCGCTTGGCGCGGCTCGTCGCGGGCTGGATGCCCGACGAGGAAGAAGCGCAGGGCTTGCTCGCGCTGCTCTTGCTCAGCGATGCGCGCCGCGCGGCGCGCCTCGACGCCGACGGCGAGCTCGTGCTGCTCGAGCATCAAGATCGCGCGCGTTGGAGCTCCGCGCAGATCGAGGAAGGGCGCGCGCTCCTCTTGCACACGCTCTCGCGCCAGCGCCTCGGCCCCTACCAGCTCGAAGCCGCGATCGCGGCGGTGCACGCCGATGCCGCCCGCTTCGAGGACACCGACTGGGCCGAGATCGCAGCGCTCTACGATCGGCTGCTCGCGCTGCGGCCCTCCCCCGTCGGCGAGCTCAATCGCGCCGCGGCACTGCTTCATGTGCACGGCCCCGAGCGCGCGCTCGCGACGATCGACGCGCTGCTCGCGCGCGAGCCGCGCCTGGAGGATTACGTGTTCACCCACGTCGCACGAGCCGAGGTGCTGCGGCGGCTCGAGCGCCGCGACGAAGCGCGCGCCGCGCTCGCGCGCGCGCTCGAGCTCGCGCGCACCGAAGCCGATGCTCGTCACCTGCGGCGCAAGATCGCCGAGCTCACGAGTTGAGCGCCCGCGCGACGCGGCTCAGGGCTGCAGCTCGAGCACGCGCTCGGCGAGCAGCTCCGCTCGATGCTCGAGCTCGAGCAGGCGCCGCCCCGTGACGCCGGGCCCGCGATAGCCGCGCTGCCCCGGCGCCGGAGGCAGGCAGATCAGATAGCGGCCGTAGGGCAACGCGGGCCAGAGCAGCCAGCCGCGCGCGTCGGTGGAATCGACGCCGAGCGCGATCAGGTTCTCCTCGGGTGCGCCCTCGGTGGATCCGCTCGCGGACTCGAGGCGCCAGAGCTCGAGTCGTTGCTCCGCGGACGGGCCGGCGGGTCCGAGGACGAGCACCGCCAGGTCGGCGAGGCCCTCCGCCGTGGGCGACGGCTCCGCGCTCGCGCCCCCCTCGAGCGTTGCGGGAGCGGAACGCGACGCGTCGCTGGCGGAGCGATGCGCGGCCGCGAGCCACGGCGCGCCCGGCGAGCCCGCGGACGGTCCCGCCTCCGCCTCCAGGGCCGACGGATCCAAGCGCGGCGGGGCCTCCGCGGGTGCGAGCACCCATAGGGCCCCCGCGACCAGTGCGGCGGCCGCGCCGAGGAGCGAGCGATCGAGCGAGCGCATGCTCGATCCGAAGCACGCGCCGTTCCCGAAGGGGAATTCGGCGCCGCCCCTACCCCCGACTCCAGCTTGTGGACGCCACGTCCGATCACCCACAATGCCGCACCGCGAACCGATGGAGGTCGGAGCCTCTTGCCCATCCGCTGCGATCTGAAGCACGCCCACGGCATCGGCTACTGCCTCTACCGCTGCCCCATGACGAGCAGCGCTCGCGCCTTCGAGGTGCGGCCGGTCGATCCGCAGCGCGGCCTCCCGCCGGCGGAGGAAGGAGCGATCGACGTCGTCGCCCTCGACATGAACGCGGGCTGGCCCAACCTGGGCTTCGACTCGATGCTCTTCGCCGTGCGCGACGCGGTCTGCGACCTCGCCGCACTCCTCGAGGGCAAGAACCTCCGGGTCCGCGTGCTCAGCTACGACGTGCGCAGCGACGTCGTGGTCCCGCGCCACGAGCCCGGGCGCTTCGCGCTCTATCTCAGCAGCGGCGGCCCGGGCCACATCGACCCGCGCCGGAACGACGGCGAGAGCGAGATCGCGCAGGGTGTCCGCGACGATCCTGCGTGGGAAGCACCGCTCGCTCAGCTCTTCGAGGACGTGCTCGCCGACGAGAACGCGGCGTTCCTCGCCATCTGCCACTCCTTCGGCTTGCTCTACCGCCACTTGGGCCAGGCACGCGTCGCCGTGCGCGGGCCGGAGAAGGGCGGCAAGAGCTCCGGGCAGAAGATGATCGCCCTCACGGACGAGGCGCTGCAGCACCCCTGGTTCGGCCGCCTCGCGCGCGGCGCGATCGGCGGGCGCTTCCGCGCGCTCGACAGCCGCCTCTGCGATCTCCTGGCACCCGAGGGTGCCAACGGAACCGCGGCCCACACCGTGCTCGCGCACGAGACGCTGCCCACGAGCGGTGATCGAGGCGATGCGGTGACGCTGGTCGAGTTCGCGCGTGATCGCGAAGGCGTCATGCCGCGCGTCTACGGCACAAACTTCCACCCCGAGGTCGTCGGCCGCGAGCGCTTCCGCATGGTGCTCGAGGAGCGCCGCGCCTCCGGCCGCACGACGGAGAAGTGGTACCAGGAACGCCTAGAGATCCTCGAGCAAGCCTTCCCGCCGGACGGCGACGAGGCGCCGCTGCTGCGCACCTCCGATCTCACCTTCCTCGGCCCGCTGCGCTTCCATCTCTATCGCCAGGTGCGCGAGCGCTTGGAAGCGCTGGGGCATGATGCGGGGCCGCTGCACGAGCATCGAGTGCTCGGGCGGACGCCGTAGCCCGACGCAGCCTCTCAGCGCTTCCACCCGAAGAGCCGCGAGCGCCCCTCGCGCACATGGCACTCCATGCAGCTT
The DNA here is from genome assembly GCA_016719295.1 of Planctomycetota bacterium. Taxonomy (GTDB): domain Bacteria; phylum Planctomycetota; class UBA1135; order UBA1135; family JADKAF01; genus JADKAF01. Next base: position 6,353,273 of record JADKAF010000001.1, on the reverse strand, counting down.
GCGATGCGCCCGAACGCGCTCGGCTTTTCACTCCCCGGCGGATAGGTCGCATAGATCCAGCCGTCGTCGGTGTTCGGTGTCGCCGGATCGACCTTCAGCATCGCGAAGAGGCCTGCGGATTCGCCCGTCTCGTAGCGCACGCCATCGATCTCGGCGCTGAGCGGGCGTTGCGTCTTCGAGTGGAGGAGATGGAGGCCCTGCGCGGGATCGAGGCGCTGCGGGTGCCACGCTTCCTTCACGACGATCTGCCCGACGTGATCGGCGAGCTCGCCGCCCAAGAGATAGCCCGCGCGATCGCGCGCGTAGAGGTAATAGAGCTTCTGGCCGTGCGTGACTTCGTCGCGGCTCGCGGAGAGGCGCCCTGCGCCCGGATCGCGCAGGTCGCAGTCGAGTGGTGAGATGCGCACCTGCTCGTCGACGCGCGACCAGTGCTCGTAGCTCTTCGGGATCTCGGCGAGCAGGCGCTCCAACTTCCGCTGCGGCGGCAGCTCCCGAGCGGAGAACTTGAGCTCGGCGCGCTCGGCCTCGGCCATGCCGAAGAGACGCCCCTGCCCTTCACGGACGTGGCAGCTCATGCAGCTCTCGAGCTTCCCCGCCGCGACAGGACGCGAGGAGCCTGGAGAGAACACCGCGTAGACCCAGCCGTCGTCGGTGCCGGGGATCTTGGGATCGAAGCGCGCCATCATGAAGTGCTCGCGCGCTTCTCCCTGCGTGAAGGCGTGCGCGTCGCCCGACGGCATCGGCAGCGCTTCGAAGGACTCCTTCACCAACACTTGGCCGAGGGCCTCGGCCTCGGCGCCGCCGCGGAGATACGCCCCGCGCTCGCGCGCGTAGAGGTAGTAGATCTTCTTGCCGTGCGTCTCCTCGTCCTTGCTCTTCGAGACGCGCTGCGCCGGCGCCGGTGGTCGGCGGCAGAGCTCGGGCGCCCAGTGCGCGAGATCGTCGACCTTCTTCCAGCGCGCGAACTCGCGCACGTACACCGCGAGCTGATCGAGGACTTCTTCGGGGAGCTCGTCGCCCGCCTCGATCGGCGCAGCCTGCTGCACCTCGTGCGCTACGAGCGGCGCCGGCGGAGCCTCGTTGCGTTCGCGCTGACAGCCGACGAAGGTCGCGAAGGAAGCGACGACGAGAACGAGGGCGAGAGCTCGAGACATGGCGGCACCTGCGTCTGGACCGCCCGAGGCTAGAGCGGCGCGGAGCAGCCTACGTCAGAGCGAGGTAAAGGATCAGAGGCCCCGCCAGTCTTCCGGCACGAAGGGCGCGCTCTCGGGATCGGCGAGCGCGGCATCGAGGGCGGCGAGGATCGCCGCGCGATCCTTCGGCAGGGTCCCGCCGAGCGGCAGATAGTTCGAGGCGTGGTTCGCGCGGAAGACGATGCCCGCTCTGGGCTCGAGCGCCGCGACGAAAGTCCGCATCTCGCGCGTGATCTCCACGGGATCCAGGAGCTCGAACTCGCCGCGCTTACCCTGCTCGTGCAGCGGCGTTCCCGGCACGGGCGTCACGGTGAGCAGGCTGAGATAGCGCGGCGAGATCGCGGAGGCGAGGCGCGCCGAGGCCAGCGCGTGCTCTTCCCAGCGCGCGCGCCCGCCGAGGCCCGAGAGGAACATGCACGAGAGCTTCGCTCCCGCGGCTTGCACGCGGAGCCCGAGCTCTGCGAGCTCCTGGCTGTCGGCGCCCTTCGCGATGCGCTCCAGCACCACATCGTCGCCGCTCTCGCAGCCGAGGTAGTGCAGCGCGAGGCCCGCTTCGCAGAGCTCGCGGAGTTCCTCTTCGCTCTTCTTCCGCAGCGCCTGCGGCGAGGCGTAGGTCGAGACGCGCGCGAGTGAAGGGAACGCGGCGCGCAGCAACGCGAGCACCTCCAGGAGATGCCGCGTCGAGCAGACCAAAGCGTCGCCGTCCGCGAGGAACACGCGGCGCACCGAGGGTTCCACGCGTCGCACGTGCTCGATCTCGCGCGCGAGCTCCTCGAGCGGGCGCTTCTTGAAGGACTTCTGCCGGTACATCGCGCAGAAGCTGCACTCGTTGTACGAGCAGCCGAGCGTCACCTGGAGGATCAGGCTGTCGGCTTCGGAGGGCGGTCGGTAGACGGGGCCGGCGTAGGTGAGGGGCATCGCGCTGTCTGGAGAACTTAGCGCGCAGAGCTTAGCGTGCGCGCGCCATGAACAGCGAAGAGTTCCGCGCCGCGGCGCACCGCCTGGTCGATTGGATCGCCGACTACCGCGCGAGCACGGAGGTGCTACCCGTGCGCGCGGAGGTTCCTCCGGGCTGGGTGAAGCAGCGCTTGCCGGCGGAGCCGCCGCAGGAGCCCGAGTCCTTGGACGCGGTATTCGCCGACCTCGAGGCGACGGTGGTGCCGGGGCTCACGCACTGGCAGCACCCGCGCTTCTTCGGCTACTTCCCGTCGAACGGCGAGCTCGCGAGCGTGCTCGGCGACTTCCTCTCGACGGGGCTCGGCGTGCTCGGGCTGTCCTGGGCCTCTTCACCCGCGCTGTCGGAGCTGGAAGAGGTCGCGTGCGATTGGCTGCGGCAGATGCTCGGGCTCTCGGAGCGCTGGAGCGGCGTGATCCAGGACACGGCGTCGACGAGCACGCTGGTCGCGCTGCTCTGCGCGCGCGAGCGCGCGAGCTCTTTCGCCCTCGCGCGCGGCGGGCTCCAAGAGCACGCGGCTCCGTTGATCGTGTATTGCTCAGCGCATGCGCACAGCTCGGTGGAGAAAGCCGCGCTGCTCGCCGGCTTCGGTCGCGAGCATCTGCGCAGGATCGACTGCGATGCGAGCTACGCTCTCCGCCCCGATGCGCTCGCGGAGGCGATCCGCGAAGACCTCTCCGCGGGCCGCCGCCCTTGCGCGGTCGTCGCGACGACGGGGACCACGGCGACCACGGCCTGCGATCCGCTGGACGCGATCGCCGAGGTGATCGAGTCGCACGGCCTCTGGCTGCACGTCGATGCCGCGCTCGCGGGCTCGGCGATGATCCTGCCCGAGTGTCGTTCCCTCTGGCACGGCATCGAGCGCGCCGATTCCTTGGTCGTGAACCCGCACAAGTGGCTCGGCGTCGCGTTCGACTGCTCGACCTACTACGTGCGCGATCCGCAGCACTTGGTGCGCGTCCTCGGAACGAGCCCGAGCTATCTGCAGAGCGCCGCCGACGACAAGGTGCGGAACTACCGCGACTGGGGCATCCCGCTCGGCCGCCGCTTCCGCGCGCTGAAGCTCTGGTGGCTGATCCGCGAGCAGGGTGTCCTCGGCCTGCAGGAGCGCCTGCGCCGCGATCTCGCGAACGCGCGCTGGCTCGCCGAGCAAGTGCGCGCGACGCCGCCGTGGCGCCTCCTCGCCCCAGTTCCCCTACAGACCCTCTGCTTGCGGCACGAACCACCGGGCCTCGAAGGCGAAGCCCTCGATCGCCACACCCTCAGCTGGTGCGAGCGCATCAACGCCTCGGGCCAGGCCTATCTCACGCCGGCCCAGCTCGACGGCCGTTGGATGGTCCGCGTCAGCATCGGCGCCCTCCTCACCGAGCACCGCCACGTCTCCGACCTCTGGCAGCTCCTCCGCAACCGAACGTACGGTGCCAGAGCAAATTCCTCCGGTTAGCAACCGGAGAGAGACTTGCTGGTTCAACGGCTGACGCCGTTGAGACCGTGCTCTGGCACCGTACGTTCGGTTTCAGCGGAGGGAGCGCTGGAGGCGGTTGCGGGCGGGGAGCCAGCCGCGCGTGAGGGGGTAGGGGCCGTCGTAGATGACGTATTGGTCGTCTTCGAGGCCCGGTAGCTCTTGCTTGGGGCGAGTCCACCAGAGCGAGACCTTGGTGTCTGCGGCGGGATCGAACCACCAGATGCGCGCGGCGGCGCCGGCGGGGCAAGGAATGCGCAAGCCGTCGCGGCGCTTCACGGCGCGCTCTTCGAGCTCGAGCGGCAGCGCGGACTTCAGCAGCGCGATCGCGCGGTTCGACTTCGCGTCGCCGAGCAGCGCGATCAAGCCCTCGCTCGGCAAGCCGCGCTCGAGCGCCGCCGCAGCGGAGAGCACGCTGGCCTCGCGGGCGAGCGTTCCGGTCGATTTCAAGCGCTCGACCAGGGCCTGCGCGCGCTCGAGCTCGCCGTCGCCCTCGGGCGGAACGACGGTGATGCGCTTCGCGCGCGCGACCGCTCCGACCAGGCTCTCCAGGTTGGGCTCGAAGAGCAGCGTACGCGGAGAGCGCGGCAGCACGAGCTCGGGATCGATCTCGATCGACTGCGCCGCGCCGTTCGTGCGCAGGACGAACTCCTGCTCCTCGCGCTCGGGGCGCACGAGCTGCTGCTCGCGGCCCGCCGCGGTGACGATCTCGATCGGCACCGCGAGCCCGAGCGGATGATGGCCCGCGCGCAAGCGCAGGCGCAGCGCTGGTCCACCTTCCTGCTCGATCGCCTCCGCCGCGGCGATCTCGTAGCTCGCGAGCTCCTCGGCGTCGATCCACGCCGAGGCCAGGGCCGCGACGTCGACGCCGAGCCGCTGCTGCGCGAGCGTCGCCCACACATCCGCCTCGATGCTCTGCCCCGCGCTGAACAAGCGCACGTGGCGCAGGAGCTGATCGAAGCGCTCCTTCCCGAGCGCGTGCTCGAGCGCGCGGAAGTAGAGCGCGCCCTTGCCCGCGAGCATCTGCGCGCGCATCGCGAGCTCGGGCAGCGGGCTCTTGCCCATCATCAGCTTCCGCAGCGAGCCCAGCCCTTCGCCTTGCTGCAGCGCCAGACGCGCGAAGCGCCCCGTATCGCCGTTCGCCCACCAGTCGCCGCGGTCGTCGCGGTAGCCGCGCTCGATCGCGTAGCGCCGCCCGAGGTAGGTCCAGAGCCCCTCGTCGAGCGAGGTGCGCACGAAGCCGATCCCCCACCACCAGCCGCGGCCGACGAGCGCGGCGATGAGCTCGGGCTCGAGCGTAAAGCCGGGCTCGGTGAAGAGCGCTTCCCAGCACTCTGTGCGGCTCCACGGCGCGGGCAGCGTACACGCCTGCAGCGCGACCGCGCCCTTCGCCGGCACCGGCAAGCCGCGCGCTTCGCACCAGCGCAGCACATCCGCCGCGCGCGCGAGCAGCGCGCGTCCGAAGTCCTCGCGATCCAGCGGCCCGACCCATTCGTAGATGCGCTCGTCCTCGACGAAGCGCAGCTTCGCGAGCTCGCCCGCGACGAACCACGGATCGGTCGGCGTATCGAAGCGCAGCTCCACATCGCCCGCATCGGGCAGCGGCCGATCCTCGAGCAACGTCCCTGGTCCGATCACGCGGAACCCGCGCCCGATGCGGAGCTTCAGCTTGCCGGGCGCCGACTGCCCGCGCAGCGAGGGATACCACGCAACGCTCGCGCGTCCCCAGAAGAGCTCTCCGCGCCCGTAGAAGCCGCGGTCCTCGATCTTCTGCGGATCGCGCGTGCGATCGAAGCGCGCCGCATAGCGCAGCACGACTTGTCCGCGCGCGCCATGTCCGAGCGGCTGAGCCAGCGTCGCACACGCGACGGCGCCCAGGCGCTCGGTGCCGAGCGCCACGCCGCCGCTGCTCGCGCTCTCCAGACGATAGTCCTGGTGCAGCGCGAAGCAGAGGTGCCGCAGGAGCCCGTCGACGGACTCGATCTCGAGCGTCGCCGTCACGGGGATCTCGATCACCGCGCCCTCGACCCCGTCGGCGAACTTCGGCACCGGCGCGCCGAGCTCGAGCTCGCGCCGCAGGAGCCGCGGTCGCGCGCCCCCGTTCCGCGCGTCGAGACCGGCCACGAGCCCCGCCTGAAAGCGCGCGAGCCCGTCCTTGCCAAAGCGCTTCTCGATGCGCTCGCCCAGCGTGCGCAGCGAATCGCCGGGCTCGACCGGGATGTCCTCCTGCTGCGCGTGCAGCGAAGCGGGGAATGCGAGGAGGCAGCAGGCGAGCGCGAGGAAGCGCTGCGGGATCGTCGTGCGCATGAGCCCAGGGGTCGGCGCCTCGGACCGAGGCGCGGTGTTGGGCGATCTTACGCGCGAGCGCCGCGGAACTCTCCCGACCTTTCGTCCGACGAGCAGGTGCCCCTTGTCGACCCGAGCGGTCGGCCCTAGCGTGCGTTTCCTCTCCTGACCGTGGCCCCGTCATGCGCCGAGACCCTCTCCGCGTCACCTCCCGCGCCGTCCTCCTGCTCTGCGCCGCGCTCGCGGCTCCCGGCGCCGCGCAGCTCCAGTGGGTCCAGCGAGGCGACGACCTCAGCGCCCGCAGCAACTACGCGATGACCTATGATGCCGCGCGCGGCGTAACGGTGTTGTTCGGCGGCGCCCCGCTCTCCGGCGCATCGCTCGCCGACACCTGGGAGTACGACGGCCTGCGATGGATCCAGCGCGCGCCGCTCACCGTGCCCCCCGGTCGACAGGGCGCCGCGATGGCGTTCGACTCGCGGCGGAACCTCTGCGTGATGTTCGGCGGCTATGGCGCCAGCGGCGCGCTGCGCGACACCTGGGCCTGGAACGGGGTCGACTGGGCGCTGCTCGCGACGAGCGGCCCCGAGGCGCGCACCCAACCCGCGCTCGCCTATGACCAAGGGCGCGATCGGGTCGTGATCTTCGGCGGCTCGCGCGACGGCGCCTCGCAGAACTTGCTCGGCGATCACTGGGAGTGGGACGGCGCGCTCTGGACGCGCGTGACCCCCGGCGGTGCCCCCAGCGCGCGCCTCGGCGCGGCGCTGGCCTACGACCTGCAACGCCAAGTGCTGGTGCTGGCCGCGGGATTCGGCCTCGGCGCCGGCGGCGTCGTGCCGCTCGACGATTGCTTCGAATGGGATCCGATGTCCAACTCGTGGGTCGGCGGCGCGCTCTTGCCCGGAGGCCTCCGCGCGCCGGCGATGGCCTACGACGCGCTGCAGGGAGGCGTGCTGCTCCTCGGCTCCTTCAGCGGAACGACCTCGAGCTTGCTGCGCTACGACGGGCAGGGCTGGACGCAGATCGCGACGAGGAACACGCCCACCATGGCGCTGGGCTTCGGCCTCGCGTTCGACATCGCGCGTGATCGCTTGGTCAGCTTCGGCGGCACGAATGTGCTGCTGCTCTTGGATGCGACCTGGGAATGGGATCGCAGCGATTGGCTGCGCGTCGGCGGCGGGCCGCCCGGCAGCGCGGGCTTTCGCATGGTCTACGATGCGAACCTGCAGGCGCCGCTGCTCTTCTCGCCGCGGGCGGGCACGACCGCGAGTCGTTGGAACGGCCGCGGCTGGACCGACATCGCGAGCGGTGCGCCGGGCTTCCTCGAGAGCGCCTATGCGTACGATCGCGTGCGCGGCGAGACGATTCGCTACGGCGGGCTCGACTTCGCGCGGCTCTCGTCGGTCGCCGAGACTTGGATCTTCGATGGCACCGCATGGCGCCAGAGCTTCCCCGCGCACACGCCGGGGGCGCTGCTCGGCGCGGGCATGGCCTTCGATGAAGCACGCGGCGTCGTGCTGCTCTTCGGCGGCATGGTCGCCGGCCTCGGCCTCAGCGATCAGACCTGGCAGTGGGACGGCGTCGACTGGACGCAGCTCACACCGTCGACGCGTCCCGCGCCGCGCATCAAGCCGGCGATGACCTACGACAAGCGCCGCGAGCGCGTCGTGCTCTTCGGCGGCAACGCACAGCTCCGCGATGTGTGGGAATGGGACGGATCGAGCTGGATCGCGTTGACACCCGCTCATCAGCCGGCGGTCGTGCAAGTGCCGGCGCTGACCTACGACGACGCGCGAGAACGCGTCGTCGCCTTCGGCCTCGGCACGAGCAGCGACGAGCACTGGGAATGGGACGGCATCGATTGGCGGCAGCGCACGCCGGCGCAGCTACCGACGCCGCGCATCGAGGCCGCGATGGCGTTCGACGAAGCGCGTCGCTGCGTCGTGATGTTCGGCGGGCAGCTATCGTCGGGGGGCCGCATCTACTCGGACACCTGGGAGCTGCGCACCGGCGCCGAAGCGGGCTTCCTCGAGATCGGCGCGGGCTGCGGCACGCCGCCGGTGCAGCTCGCGAGCGAAGGCGCCGCACGCCCCTGGATCGGCGAGAGCTTCACGGTCGCAGCAGCGCCACTGCCGAGCAGCGCGCTCGCCGCGCTGATGCTCTACGGTCTTTCGAACGCGCGATGGAGCGGCCTGCCGCTGCCGCTCGACCTCGGCGCGCTTGGCGCCGCGGGCTGCCTGCTGCACGTGAGCATCGAGGCGAACGCGCCGATGCCGTTCGCCGCCGGCAGTGCGCGCCTCGTCACCAACGTGCCCGTGGCGCCGGAGCTGCTCGGACGTACGCTCTATCAGCAGGCGCTCCTGCTCGCGCCGAGCAGCAACCCGCTCGGCATCGTGCTCTCCTCGGCGCGCGCGGCGACGATCGGCGCGCGCTGAGCGCGCCCTCCTCGACGCGCACCACGCCGCGTGTGCGGCGAAGCGCGAAGCGACTCAGGCACCGACTTGCAGCGCGGCGCGCAGGACCGCGGCACGATCTTCCGCGCGCGCGACCAGCGCCTCGGCAAGGCGCGGCACGAGCGGATGCTCGAGCCCTTCGCGCACCAGAGCGTCGCGAATCTCGAACGCGCGCGCGACCAGGCGCTCGGCCTGCTCGGCCCCGCGCGCGAGCAGCTCGCGCGGGGCCAAGCCGAGCTCCGTGGCGCAGCTCGTCCACTGCTTGGGCCCGATCTCTCGCAGCGCCGCCTTGCCGCCGACCTTCATCGCCAAGCTCGCGCGATAGGCGTCGATCTGCTGCGGATAGGGCAGGGCACTGGCGAGATCGTAGAGCGGCGCCAAGCGCACGCGCGGTCCGGGCGCGTGGAGCAACGCGTAGTTCTTCGCGTGCGCATCGGTGCCGGCGATCAGCCACTGGAAGAGCAGCGCATCGACGAAGGTGCGTGCGTCCTCCTCGGGCTTGCTCGAGCTCTCGCGCAGCAGCGCATGGATCGCGCGGATCCCGGGCCCACCTTCGCTCTCGTACTTCCGCAGCGGCGGAACACCGAGCGCCTGACAGAGATCCTCTTGGTGCAGGCGCACGACGCGCCCATCGGGCAAGCGCGCGCGATCGTAGCGCTCGACCGCGATCGCGACTTCGCCACCGAAGCGCACCACGCGCGAGTGCGCAGCGGGCAGGCCAAGAGAGCGCGCAAGCGCGAGGCAGAAGTGCTCGTTCTCCGCGTGCCCGTCGAACTCCCCCGTCGGCGGCTTCAGGATGTGCGTCGTGGGCGTGCGACCCGCGGGAATCCCCCAGCGCGCGCCATCGTGGAAGAGCGCGGTCTTCGGCTGCGCACCCGCCAGGCTGAACTGGCCCGCGTCTCCGAGGCGCCGCGAGGCGGCGTGATCCTCGCGGAGCGCTCGCAAGCGCTGCTCGAGATCCTTCTCTTCGAGCCAATCGATGCGCGGCGCGCTCTCCTCGCGCAGCATCTCCCAGCGCTCTTCGCGCACGAATTGCACGGCACCCGCGCACTCCTCGCCCACCTCGGCGAGCAGCCCGAAGACGTTCCGCGCCGAGACCTGGAAGCGCCGCGCCCAACGCTCGAGCACGGCTTCGTTGTCCGGCAGGAGCCCCCAGAGATAGGCCTCGATCGGCGCGCTCGGATGTTCGGCCGCCGCGAGCGGCAGCGCGAGGGAGAGCGGGAAGGCGCCCCGCGTCGCACGCCAGGCTTCGTCGTAGACGAACGAGAGCTTCCCTTGGCGCGTGCGCAGCACGCGCCCCATCACGCGCTGCTCGTAGGCCGCGATCAGCAGCTCGCTCATGGTTCCGTCCTCCGCGCGCGCTCGAGCAGCGCATCCAGATCGACGGCGCTCTCCAGCGCCGGCGCGCCACCGCTCTGCTCGCCGCCGCCGATCTCGAGCTCGAGGCCGAGCTCGTGCAGCGTCCGCAGCACGAGGCCGAGCTCCACCCCTGGTTTCCCGCCCTCGAAAGCGACCACCCACTGGCGGCTCACCCCCACGCGCTCGGCGAGCTCGGCCTGGCCCCAGCCCCGCCGCTTCCGCTGCTCCCGCGCGAGCAGCCCCAGGTCCTTCGCCGTTCGTATGCGCATGGCCACCTCGTGTCGTCGATCGTCGACATCTCACCGATGTCAGCGTTCATCGACTTCGCCGGTGTCCATGATCGATGACTTTCCGAAAAAGTCAACGATCGAAGACACGGCGCGGGATGCCGCCTCGCGCCAGGAGCGAGCCGACGACCTCGGCGAGGAGCCCCCTCCTCCCGCGGCGCGCCGGCACCAGCTCACCGCGGAGAGTGGACCGCGCACGAAGTCGGCGTTGCGCGCACGGGCCGAACGGCGATCGAGCCGATGGAGAACCTCGCAGCGCTCGCTTGCTGCCGGCCCGAGCGGCCCCCCATCCTGGCCTCGATCGCGAACCACCATGACGCCGCCCACCGACCCATCCTCGGCCGATGCGCTCGACCGCTCCCGAGCGCTCTTCCATCGCGCGCAAGCGCTGCCCGAGGAGGAGCGCGAGACCTTCGTGCGACGCGAAGCGGGCGCGGATGCCGCGCTGCGCGAGCAGGCGCTCGAGCTGCTGCTGAGCTCCTCGCGCGATCGAGCGAGCTCGGCCGCACGGTCCGAGAGAGAGCGCGTGCAGTCCACCGCCACCGAAGAGCTGCTCGCGAAGCTCGCGAGCGCGCCGAAGCTCGACGCCGAGCGCTTCGTCGTGGAAGGCGAAGTCGGCAAGGGCGGGATGGGCGCGGTCTACCGCGTTCACGATCGGCACCTCAATCGCCGGCTGGCGATGAAGCTCCTGCTCGAGCAAGGCGCGCCGCGGAGCGCCGAAGAGGAAGCGCTCGCGCATCAGATGCTCGGGCGCTTCCTCGAGGAAGCGCAGGTATCGAGCCAGCTCGATCATCCCGGGGTCGTACCGGTGCACGAGCTGGGCTTGGACCAGGGCGGCAAGGTGTGGTTCACGATGCGCCTGGTGAAGGGGCGCACGGCGAGCGGCGTGTTCGCCGACGCGTTCGCAGGGCGCGAGGGCTGGACGCTGACGCAGGCCCTCGAAGTCGTGCTGAAGGTGTGCGACACGATGGCGTACGCGCACTCAAAGGGCGTCCTGCATCGCGACTTGAAGCCCAGCAACGTGATGGTGGGCAAGTTCGGCGAGGTGTACGTGATGGACTGGGGCCTCGCCAAGGTGGTGGGGCAACCGGACCGGAACGACCTGCGCATCCGCCCCGAAGCCGCGGTCGAGATCTCGCGGCTCGACACGGCGCGGCGCCGCGACGCCGAAGCGGAGCTCGGTTCCTCCGTCGTGACGATGGACGGAACGACGCTCGGCACGCCGAGCTACATGAGCCCGGAGCAGGCGCTGGGGCAGATGCTCGACGCGCGCGCGGACGTGTACTCGATCGGCGCGATGCTCTACGAGCTCGTGGCGGGCACGGCTCCCTACACCACGCCGGGAGCGCGAAAGCCCGCGTACCGCATCCTGGACGACGTGCTCGCTCTTCCGCCGCGGCCCATCGAAGAGCTGCGGAGCGGCGTGCCGCCGGAGCTCGTGGCCATCATCGGCAAGGCGATGGCGCGCGCACGCGAGCAGCGCTACGCGGACACCGCGGCCTTGGCCGCCGATCTGCGCGCGTTCCTTGGGCATCAAGTCGTGTCCGCGTATCGCACCGGAGCGCTGATCGAGCTGCGCTTGTGGATCAAGCGCAACCGACCGCTCGCGGCGAGCTTGGCTTCGGCCGTGCTGATCTTGCTGCTGGGCATCCTCGGAACCACTTGGCTCGCGCGCGAGAACGCGGAGCTGGCCGAGGCGGAGACGAGCGCGAAGGAGGACGCGCAGCGCACCGCAGCGCAGCTCGCGGCCACGGTGCGGAACTTTCACCAACTCTCCGCCGACGTGCTCTATCGCCGCGCGCTCGCGAACGAACAGGAGCTCTGGCCGGCGACGCAAGAGAAGATCGCGGCGCTCGAGCGCTGGCTGCGCGAAGACTGCGGCAAGCTCCTCGCGATGGAGCCGGAGATCCGGCGCGCGATCGAGGAGCTGCGCGCGCAGACCTTGCCCTTCACGGAGGAGGAAGCCGCGGCCGACCGGAGATCGCATCCCAGAGCGGCCGAGCTGGAGCTCGTGACGAAGCACTTGGCCGCGCTGCGCACCGCGCAGGCGCTGCGCGAAGGACGCTCGTTGATCGTGCCGGAGCTCTCGCCGCAGCAACGAGCGCTGGATGCGCAAGATCTCGACGCGCTAGCGTGGTCGCGGGTGACGCCGACGCTGAGGGATCGCACGGTCTGGGGTGAGGAAGCGCTGGCTCTCGCCGCGGCGCGCGCCGCTGTCGCGAAGACGGAGAGCGCCGCCGAACGCGCCTCTTATCTCGATACCTTGGCGTGGGCCCTGCTGGCAAACGGCCAGGACGAGGACGCGCGAGAGAAGAGCGCGGAAGCGCTGGCAGCCGCGCCGGAGGAGGAGCAGCAGACCTACACGGCGCACGCGCGCGCCATCGCCGCAGCGATCGAGAGCTCGAGCGCGCAGCTGCGCGACGTGGAAGCGCGGCACGCCGAGCTCGAATCGCTGGTCCGCGAGCGGCGCACCTGGACCTTTCCCGCGACGGCGGACGGCGAGGCGGCGCGCTTCCTGCACGAGACGCTGACGGCGCTGGTGCTGCGCCTGGAAGCGCTCGCGCGGCAGCAGAAGCTCGAAGTCGAGCGCCGACTGCGCTGGGCGCGGGAAGTGGGCGCGATCTCGCGCGCACATCCCCTGGCGCGCGTCACGTGGGCCGGCGTGCGCGCCGCGATCGCGAAGGCAGACGATGTCGTCGCGAGCGCGCGCTACGCCGGGCGATCCATCGATCTCGCGGACGACGCGATGAACGGCTTGGTGCCGATCGGGATGAATCCGCGCACGAAGCTCTGGGAGTTCTACGAGCTCCGCAGCGCGTGGGATGGCGAGCAGCCGCTCGGCGAGATCCCGATCCCCGTCCATCGCGAGGACGGCTCGATCGAGATGCAGGGCGAGACGGGCATCGTGTTCGTGCTGCTGCCCGGTGGCACGGTGACCCTCGGCTCGCAGGACGAAGATCGCGAGGCGCCCTACTACGACGAGCGGCGCCGCGACGACGAGAGGCTGCGCCAGGTGTCTCTCGTGCCGTTCTTCCTCGCGCGGCACGAGCTCACGCAGGCGCAGTGGTCCCGGCTCTGCACCTGGGACGCGGAGCTACGAGCGCCGAGCGGCTTCAAGGCGGGGCAGATGGCCAGCGGACGCAAGATCGAGCGCTGGAACCCCGTGGAGCAAGTCGACTGGACGCAGTGCGAGCTCGTGCTCGGACGCCACGGCCTCGTGCTGCCGACCGAAGCGCAATGGGAGTACGCCTGCCGCGCGGAGACCACGACGCCTTGGAGCGTGCCCTTCGACGAGCTGCACACGGCGGCGAACGTCGCGGACACCGATGCCGAGCGCGCGGCGCCGCAGTGGGGCCTCTTCGAAGCCTGGGCGGATGGGCAGGTCGTCCACGCACCCGTCGGCAGCTTCGCGGCGAACGCGTTCGGCCTCCACGACCTGCACGGCAACGTCGCGGAGTGGTGCCGCGACCAGCGCGGCAGCTACGGCGGCGAGCGCAGCGGCGATGGCCTCCGGCCCGAGGGCGCGGATCGGTCGCGGAACCGCGTCTTCCGCGGCGGGAGCTTCATCGGGCCCGCGGCCTATGCGCGCTCGGCCTACGGCAGCGGGTACGTGCCGACGTTCCGCAACGACGATCTCGGGTTGCGCGCGGCGCGCTCGCTCACGCGTTGAGCCCCTGCTCAGCGCGGGCGCAGAACTACGCGCTGGCGCGGCGAGCTGAGGTCGAGCTCTGCGGGCTCGCAGCCATTGAAGCGCAAGGTGCCGACGAAGGGGCGCGCCGGAAGCACGATGCGGAAGCGAGGCAGAGGCACGTGCACGCTCGATGGAGCTTCCTGCGGCCTGGCGCGATCACGGATCTCGAGCCTGCCGCCGATCCATCGAGTGGGGTGATCCGTACGCTCGATCTCGAGCTCGATCACCTGCAGGTACGGTCGGAGATCGAGCGGGCGAAGACGCCGGTCCGAGCAAGCTTCGCCGCTCGGAACGACCAGGCCGGTCAGCACCGAGATCGACTCGCGCCAAGCCGAGAGGCGGAGCTGCAGCGCGTAAGAATCTGGCGGCAGTTGCTCCGCCTCGAGCCAGTTCTCGGAGCCGCGCGCAAAGCTGATCGTCGGGAACGGCACCCCTCTTCCATCGACGAGCACTACGGTGAATGCGTCGCGAGGCAAGCCCTCCGGAAGCAAGAGCTGAGCTGATGCGGCTCCGGCGGCTACGAGGTGTAGGTCGACGCTGGTCGCGCCGCGCGAGACTTCGAGAGGCACGCTGCATCGCAGGCCGCCGCTCTCTCGAGCACAGAGCAGATAACGCGTCGGCACAGCATCGCGGAGATCTGGCTCGCGAATCTCGAAGCGTCCGTCTTCGAGGCACGCAGCCCGCGGTGCCTGACGCTCACGCAACGGGTGGAGAGACGCAGGCGGTGACACATCGAGTGGCATGGCTTCGACCATTGCAGAAGATGCCCCGTGCCCAGCGGCGTCGAGCACCTGCCCGCTGGCGATGAGCACATCCTGGCAAAGCCGCAGATCTCCGAGCTCGTTCGACGTGCCTCGAGCGATCTCGGGCAAGTCGAAGAGCAAGCTCTGCGCCTGCTCGAGCCTCCGCAGCAAGAGCTGACGCGGAGCATCGCGCTCCATGTTCTCGACCGACACGAGCAGCCGGCCCTCGCGATCCAACTTCAGGCTGACGTCGCGCGTGTCCCGCTCGGCGGTGACGAGCTGGATCCGAAGGCGCTCCGACGGGAGCGGCTCTCCATCCATGGTGAGCACGCGAGCACTGAGCCAGGTCTCCTGCGCACCGATCCGTACCTCGACTTTCCGGAACTCGCCGTGAAACGCGAGCTCCTCCACACGCTGCTCGAGCCGTCGGTCGCCGATCTCTGCGAGCACACGCACATCGAAAGGCATCGCCAGGCCGAGGCGATCGAAACGTGCCACGCCGACGGCCGTCTCGCGAGACAGCGCGCGCGTCTGCGAGTCTCCGGCTTCGCTGAGTTCGACGAGCATGCCATCGGCAACGGGCAATCCGCGCGGATCGAGCACCCGCACCTCGACCGCCCCGAACGGCGGCAAGCGCCACTCGACGACGCGCTCGAAGTCCCGTTCGAGATCGAGCCGCCGCGGCCCCACCCACGGCCGGAACTCCGAGGTCGCGAGCGCCCAACCATGCGGCGCCTCCTCGCGGAGCAGCACCTCGCGCGCGCCCGCAAAGCAGAGGCGTCCCGAGGCATCGGCGCGCTGCGAGAAGAAGGTCTCCAGCGGCCGCTCGCCGGAGCGATCGAGCGTGCGCAGCTCGACCTCGAGCCCTGGTACGGGGGTTCCGTCGGGAGCGAGGCAGAGCACGTGGAGATCGCCTGCGAGCACTGCCGCGCCGCCCCCGAGGCCCTCGTCGCGACGCCGCGCGGCGAACTCACGCGAGCCGTGCGCCTCGGAGATGCCCTCGGAGCCTGCGCTCGCAGCCCCGAGCTCGTGCACGCGCGGCTCTTCGTACGCCTCCGGTGCGAGGAACAGCAGCCAGACGAGCGCGAGAAACGCTGCGACGAGGGCGGAGCCGATCGCAGCGCGCGCGCTCACGGATGGTAGCAGTGAAACGCGAGGTAGATGTCCCCGACGTCGTACCACATCGTGATCTCGTAGTGGTACCCGTCGTCCTGCTTCTTGCCCTGCACGGTGAGCGTGGTCGCTTTGCCGCGCACGAAGACCGTGTTGTTGGTCTTGTTGTTCTCCCACTTCGAGTGCATCTCGGAGGCCACGACCTTCGCCGCCATCTCGCCCAAGCTCTCGTAGTAGTCGAGCGGGTTCGCCTCGGTGTTCTTCGACTTCACCTGCGCGCGATGCGGCGAGCGCGTGCCGCCGGAGAGCAGCTTCGCCAGCGCGGCGTCGTGCGCGCTCTGCTCGTAGATCTCGACGTAGGCGTGGAACTGCTTGCCCACCGAGGCGCGCGCGGAGTTCTTGCTGCTCGGCGTGACGTCGAGCTCGCCTTCCCAGACCAGTCCGTACTTCTTCGAGTCCTTCAACTCATCGGGCAGCGCCATGGTGTCCTCCGTTCTACGGGTGCGGCTCCGAAGGTCCTAGCCGATCGTGCCGCCGCGATCTAGGTCGGCCTGCGAGCGATCTCCCGCAGGAGGCCTGGCGCTCCGGCGGACGCGCGTTAGCCTGCGAAGGCCCGCGGCCCGCGAGGAGGAACTCATGTTGCGCTGGAACTCGCTCTCGTTCGCCATCGCTCTCGCCACCGCGCTCGGCGCGCACGCCGCGCTCGCGCAGACCACCTGGCACGTCGATGCCGCGTTCTGCCCCGGCCCCGGCAACGGCTCGCCGGGCAGCCCGTACTGCCGCATCCAGGACGGCATCCTCGCCGCCGCGCCCGGCGACAGCGTGCTGGTCTTCCCCGGCACCTACGTCGAGAACGTGGACTTCCTCGGCAAGGCGATCGAGCTGCGCTCGGCGCGCGGCCCGCTCGCGACGATCGTCGACGGCGGACTCGCGGGTGCCTGCGTCTCGTTCGTGAACGGCGAAGGTCCCGCCTCCGTCCTCCAGGGCTTCACGCTCACCAACGGCTCGGGCCGCCCCGTCACCGGCGGCGGCGAAGGTGGCGGCATCGCGTGCCTCGCATCCTCGCCGACGATCCGCGGCAATCGCATCGTGCGGAACGCTCCGCGCTGGGGCGGCGGCATCGCGTGTCGGAACGGCTCCTCGCCGCTCATCGTCGACAACCTGATCGCCGACAACACCGCCCCCGGCGCCGGCGGCGGGCTCTATCTGCACACGAACTGCGCGCCGCGCCTCGAGGGCAATCTCATCTTCCGGAACCGCGTCGCGAGCGCCACGGGCGGCGGCCTCTACCTCGGCTACAACTGCACGCCGACGCTCGTCCACAACACCATCTACGCCAACGCGGCGCTGAACGCCGGCGGAGCGTTCTCCTTCCAGTCGAGCGCCACGCTCACGAGCTGCATCGTCTGGGGCAACACGCCGAATCAGATGCTGAACGTCGTGAACGTCACCTACAGCGACGTGCAAGGCGGCCTCGCCGGGACGGGCAACGCGAATGCCGATCCGCTGTTCGTGGATCCCGCGAGCGACGACTTCCACCTGAGCTTCGGCTCGCCGTGCATCGACGCGGGCACGAGCGGAGGCTCCGGCTTCGACTTCGAAGGCGACTCGCGCACGAGCTCGGCGGCTCCCGACATGGGCGCGGACGAGTTCGCGACGCGCTTCTACCTCGCGGGCGTGCCGCGGGCCTGGAACACGCTCGAGCTGCGCTTCATCGGCGGGCCCAGCGCGAGCCCGGTCTTCGCGTTGCTCGCGACCGACTTCCTGCCCGCGCCGCTGCCGATCCCGCCCTTCGGCGACTTGCTCCTGCTGCCGCCGTTCACCGCGTTCCCGATGGGTGCGCTCTCGGCGCAGGGCACCCTCTCGGTGCCGGTGCTCGTGCCCGGCCCCGGCGGCTACGCGCTCGCGCTGCAGGCGCTGATCGGGACCGAGCTCACGAACGGGCTGCCGCTCTACGTGCCGTAGCCCACCGCTCAGCTGCGCTTCAGCATCGGCACATCGACCCCCATCTTCACCGCGTTCTCGCACGCGAGCTCGTAGCCCGCATCGGCGTGGCGCAGGATCCCCATGCCGGGGTCGTTGGTCAGCACGCGATCGATGCGCTCTTCCATCTCGCTCGTGCCGTCGCAGACGAGCACCTGGCCGGAGTGGATCGAGTTCCCCATGCCGACGCCGCCGCCGTGGTGGAGCGACACCCAGCTCGCTCCGGAGGCGGTGGCGGTCAGAGCGTTCAAGAGCGGCCAGTCGGCCACTGCGTCGGAGCCGTCCTTCATCGCCTCGGTCTCGCGGTTCGGCGAGGCGACCGAGCCGCAGTCCGTCACGTTGATCGTGTCCTAGATGACCAACGAACCTCATCCATGATGCTACTCATAGTCTGTAGATCTATAGACTGCGCTTGGCGACTCTGTGCAAATGAACGCAAGAGGTCATCGGCACCGGCTGGGCATGCGCATTCGCGCGATGCGGTCCTCGCTCAAGATCTCTCAGGAGGAGCTCGCGGATCGCTCCGGCCTGCATCGAACGTACGTTGGAGCGGTTGAACGGGGCGAACGAAACATCAGCCTAGACAATATCGTTCGAATCTCCAACGCGCTAGGCATCACTCCCTCGAAGCTGCTGGAGGGAGTATGACACCCAGCAGCTCACCATACGATGGGAAGCCGGCCTCACGCTGGCAGGCCATCACCAAAAAGCTCATTGATTCGCATCCACTAGGAAGCACCGAAATCGTCAGCGTCACCCTTGGTTGCTGGGACTCGATCCTCACAACAGACATCGGAGGAAAGTACCGCATCGGAATAGCCATCTTTCCAAAGCCCCAGATCATGGCTTTTTTTCTACACGAGCTGATTCCGCTTGAGCTCGCACGTATACATCCATTAGTTTGGCGACCCGAGGCGCAAAAGACAGACAAGGACATCGTGCACATCCCAGATGCAAGCAAGTCGATCGAAATCAAGACATCTTCACACGCGTCCAAGATTTTTGGTAACCGCAGCTACGCCCAGAAGAAAGCCCCTGCCGGCAAGACAACCACGCGCCAAGTTAAGTCCAAGTCAGGCTTCCTCCTGGCAATCAACTTCGACAAGTTCAAGCCAGGCTCCGCTCCTCCGAAAATAAGATTAATAAGATTTGGATGGATCGACCACAGCGACTGGCGGGGCCAGGCGGCACAAACCGGCCAGCAGGCGTCTCTGTCCAGTGAGGCCGAAAGCCACAAGCTGATAGTCCTATTCAAGACTAAATAGACGCCCCTGCGCCTGCTCCGCGATAAGCACCTCGCGAGCTCGCCGCAATCTCCCTCTCGCAAGCTCGACGTATCGCGCATCAATTTCGATTCCCACAACGGCGCGCCCAAGACGCATCGCGACTTCCGCGACGGTACCCGAGCCCATGAATGGGTCAAGGATTAGATCGCCGACATTACTACAGGCCCTTACGATTCGCTCGATAACCGCCACCGGGAATTGCGCTGGATGAGCAGTTCGCTCCGGCGAACTCCTATCCGCCCCCGAAGTGACCTTTGAAAACTGCCACACATCCGACGGATTCTTCCCCAGAGGATTACATCGAAGCCTTCCATTCTTCCTCTGATTTGGGTACTTCACGTTCGTGTCGCGCACAGCGTCCAGATTAAACACATATTCGCTCGGGTCAGAGACATACCAAAGAAACTTCTCGTTCCTGGGCGAGAAACTGCGCCTGGACGCAACGCCCGCCCCGTAGTTCCAGACGACCTCCTGCATCAAATAAAACGGCACCAAGTTCCATATCACGTAAGGAATAGGAATGGCCCGGCCCCGGCCTGGGACTTCAAAGTACCCCAAATTAAGCCAGAATGCCCCCTGAGGAGCGACCACGCGCCGAATCCCCCTGAGCCACAAAGCACACCATGCGGCGTACCCCTCAACTGAGCATTTCGACTCGTACTCCTTTCCAATATTATAAGGAGGGGAAGTAACGACAAGATCGGCGCAAGACTCCCGGAGCTCGGACAACGCCTCAACGCAGTCGCCGCGGTAGATCGCCACCCCCGGAAGACGGATCGCGGGCTTCCCAAGTAGAGAGGTGAACCCGTCAATCTTTCCATCTAGATCCGCCAAACTGGGTGTCACTTCTTGTTCTCCTTTGAATCTGATTCCCCAACCAAGCCTGGGGCTCCGACTGTTCCCATCGACAGCTGAACACTACGCGACGCGACCGTCTAGCGCCGCAGCATCGGCACATCGACACCCATCTTCACCGCGTTCTCGCACGCGAGCTCGTAGCCCGCGTCCGCGTGGCGCAGGATCCCCATCCCGGGGTCGTTGGTCAGCACGCGATCGATGCGCTCTTCCATCTCGCTCGTGCCGTCGCAAACGAGCACCTGGCCGGAGTGGATCGAGTTCCCCATGCCGACGCCGCCTCCGTGGTGCAGCGACACCCAGCTCGCGCCGGAGGCGGTGGCGGTCAGAGCGTTCAAGAGCGGCCAGTCGGCCACTGCGTCGGAGCCGTCCTTCATCGCCTCGGTCTCGCGGTTCGGCGAGGCGACCGAGCCGCAATCCAAGTGGTCGCGGCCGATCACGATCGGCGCGCTGAGTTCCCCGCTCGCGACCATGCGGTTCAGGATCTTGCCGAAGTGCGCACGCTCGCCGTAGCCGAGCCAGCAGATGCGCGCGGGCAGGCCTTGGAACGCGACGCGCTCGCGCGCGAGGCGGATCCAGCGGCAGAGGTCCTCGTCGTGCGCGAACTCGCGCAGCACCACTTCGTCGGTCTTCCAGATGTCCTGCGGATCTCCCGAGAGCGCCACCCAGCGGAACGGCCCTTTGCCGTAGCAGAAGAGCGGGCGGATATACGCCGGCACGAAGCCAGGGAAGTCGAACGCGTTCTCGAGACCGCCGTTCTTCGCCTGGCCGCGGAGGTTGTTGCCGTAGTCGAAGGTGATGGAGCCGAGCGACTGCAACTTCAGCATCGCCTTGCAGTGCTCGACCATCGTGCGCACCGACTCGCGCACGTAGCCCTTCGGATCGTCGCGGCGCAAGCGCAGCGCTTGCTCGAGCGTCAGGCGATTGGGCACGTAGCCCATCAGCTCGTCGTGCGCGCTGGTCTGGTCCGTCAGGATGTCGGGGACGATGCGCTCGCGGATCAGCACCTCGAGGAGCTCGGTCGCGTTGGCGATGACACCGATGGAGCGCGGTGTGCGCGCCTCCTTCGCGGCGAGCGCCAGGCGGATGCCCTCGTCGATGCTGGAGGTGACCACGTCGAGATAGCGCGTCTGGATGCGCTTCTCGGCGCGCGCGGGATCGACCTCGGCGGCGAGGCAGACACCGCCGGCCATCGTCACCGCGAGCGGCTGGGCACCGCCCATGCCTCCGAGCCCCGCGGTCACGACCAGTCGACCGCGGAGATCGCCGCTGCCGAAGTGCTTCTTGCCCGCCGCGACGAAGGTCTCGTAGGTGCCCTGCAAGATCCCCTGCGAGCCGATGTAGATCCACGAGCCCGCGGTCATCTGGCCGTACATCATCAGCCCGAGCTGATCGAGGCGGCGGAAGTGGTCCCAGCTCGCCCAGTTGGGCACGAGGTTCGAGTTCGCCAGGAGAACGCGCGGCGCATGCGCATGCGTGCGCAGCACCCCCACGGGCTTCCCCGACTGGACGAGCAACGTCTGGTCGGGCTCCAAGCGCTGCAGCGTGGAGACGATCGCCTCGAAGCACTCCCAGTTGCGCGCGGCCTTGCCCGAGCCGCCGTACACCACGAGATGTGCAGGGTCCTCAGCGACCTCCGCGTCGAGGTTGTTGAGCAGCATCCGCAGAGCGCCTTCGATCTGCCAGTTCTTGCAGTTGAGCGCGCTGCCGCGCGGCGCGCGCTGGGCGCCGCGGGTCGTGGTGAGGGTCATCGGGCGGGTTCCGTGAGGTTCGGCTCGGAGGACGAGGGGGTGCGATTGTAGAGCGCACGAGCGGCGCTCGCCTCAGCTCGTCGGCGCGCCGCCCCGGGGATGCACCGCGACCGCTCGTCGCGGGGACCGCATTCCGCACGCCGGCGGCTACTGGCGGCCCCAGCCCAGCGCGAGGCGCGCTTCGCGTCCCGGCTCGACGCGCAGCTCGACCGACGAGAGCTCCCGCCCCTGGAGCTTGCGCGTCACGCGATAGATCCCGGGCGCGAAGTTCCCGAGCTCGAGCGGCGCGGCGCCGTCGCCGGCGAGTTCTCGCGCCTCGGCGTTCGCCTCCCGCATCCACGCGACACGCGCCGGCCGCGCCGGATCGATCACCACGGCGACTCGCCCGTCCTGCGCATCCAGCGGCAGGAGGCGGATCACCGCGTCCTCGTCGGCCCCGAGCACCTGCTGCGCAACGGCGAAGCCCGTGCGGCGCACCGTGGCGCGCCAGGGCGGCGGGAACCCGAGGTCGATCTCGAAGCGCCCCTGGTCGCGCGTCACCGTCTCGGCGCTGAGCCAGGCCAGGCTCGGCTGCGGCCGCTGCTCGCCCGGCCCACCCGCGAAGCCTCGGAGGAACGGCGCGAGATCCGCGGGCTCGAAGCGCAGGACCACATCGGCGACGCCGGCGCCCATGCCGCTCGGCGCGGCGACGACACGGCGCGCGCGCTTCGCGGACGCGGGATTCGCACGCACGTTGATCGGCGCGGGATCCGAAGCGCCGATCGCGAGCGGGAAGCTCGTGCGCTCGGGGCTCGCGAAGGGATGGGCGACGAAGACATCGCCGAGGAAGCTCTGCGGCAGACCTTCGATCACGAAGGGCGAGCCATCGATCGGCGAGGGCAGGTCGAAGAAGCGCTCTGCCGGAAAGCTCGGGCTCGCGTAGCCCTCGCGTGGAAGGACGCTGACCCGAAGCGGCGCCGACGTAGGAAAGCTCTCGCCGCCGAGCACCTCGAGCTTCGCGCCGCGCAGCAGCACGATCACGAGCCCCGCCGCCTCCGTGCCCGCGGGCTCGTTCGGGATGTAGGCCTGCATGCGCTGCCGCGCGTAGCCGGGCGCCCACGCGTGAACCGCGATCTCGTTCCCCGAAGGAACGTCGGCGATCGACCAGCGACCGCCGGCATCGGCGCGCGCCTCGCGCCCTTCGATCTCGACCAGCGCGCCCTCGATCGGCTTGCCGTCGTGGCCGGAGATCTTGCCGAAGAAGCTGACGCCGGGCGTCAGCGTCACCTCGAGGCGCGCCGCGCCTTCGCTCGGCACCATGAGGCGCCGCGTGATCGGGGCCTCCGACGGCGCCGAGAAGCGCAGATCGCAGAGCCCGGGCGCGATCCCCTCCAGGCGAAACGTGCCGGCGAAGCTCGTGCTCGTCGCGCGTCCGGAGCTCGGCCCGCCGACGACCTCGATCAGCGCGCCGTGCAGCGGCGCGCTGCCCGCGTCGAACACGATCCCCTCCGCGACTCCCGAGAACGCGCCGTAGAAGGGCCGCTCCTCGGCGCTGCGATCGATCTCGCCGACCTTCTCGAACGCGAGCTCGATCGAGAGCGCGGCCTCCTCCGGCAGATCGACGGCCGGCGCCGCATCGACCGCGGGCGCGCGCAGATCCTCCGCTGGCGCGACGGCGAGCTCGCGCGGCGAAGCGAGGCGCTGCTCGCGCGGCGTAGCTGGTCCTTCGGCCTCACCCGCGAAGAGCGCGAAATAGACGAGCCCCGCCGCGGCGAGCGCGGCGAGCGGGAAGAGGAGCTTCGAAGCGAACGAGAGCATGGCAGAGCGCGGCGCGGCGACCGGAGAAGGCGCCACGGACCACCCATAGTAGTCCCGGCTTCCTCCGGGAGTCACGGCGCCGGAACTTGCCTGGAGGGGAGGCGAGGTCGTCGAAGTGCAGCTCGCAGAGCGGCCCGCGGCGAGCGCCGAGGGCCGCGGAGCCGTGCTCGAGGCACGGTCTCGCGGAACGCCACCGCGCGCGCTTAGGCGCAGGGCGGGAGATCGCCCCTCGATGCTGCCGCTCGACGTCTCCGACCTCTTGTCCGAAGCACGGTCGATCGAGCGTGGCAAAGTACAACGCCGTTGGCGCTCCGCCCGCACCACCTATATACGCAGGGCTCTGCCCTACCCGCGCCATGAACTCCCTCGTCTCCCGCTGCGCTCCGCTCCTCCTGATCGCCGGCGCGACGGCGCAGGAGAGCCTCGACGCGCGCGTCGTGATCGCTCTCGACGCGCGGCCGCTCGAGGCCGTCGCGCTGCGCACCGCGCCGGAGGCATTGGCGATCGTGGCGCTCGACGACGGGCGCCTCCTCGGGCTGCGCCCGGGGTTTCCGCCGGCGGCGCCGCGCGAGCTCGTGCGCGTGCCCGGGGTTCCGCGCGCGCTGCTGGGCGTGGGCGATGCGCTGCTCGTCGCGTGTGATCGCCCCGCGGCGCTGCATCTCCTGCGCCTGCGCTCGAACGGAGAGCTAGCACTCGCCTCGACCTCAGCGCTGAGCGGCGCTCCGCGCGCGCTGGCCGAGAGCGCCGGCGATGCGCGGGAGCTCCTGGTCGTCGTGGGCGAACGCCATGCGGAGCGCTGGCGCCTCGAGGAAGCGACGCCGCAGCTCGCGGAGCGCTTCGAGCTGCCGTGCGCCGCACCGCATGCGGCGCTCGCGCTCGGCGCGGGTCGCGGGCTCTTCCTCTCCGCGCGCGAGCGCGCCCTCTTCCTCCGCGAGCCGGGGGGTCGCGTGACGCGCCGCGAGCTCGACGCGCTGCCGCGCCGCGCGCTGCGCCTCGATGCGCAGCGCTTCGCGCTGCTGCTCGGGACACCGCTCGGCGGCGATCGCGTGGAGCTCTACTCGAGCGACGCGCGCGAGCTCACCCCGCTCGGGCGCTTCGAGTGCGCCGGTCCCGTGTGCCTCGATGCGTGCAGCTCCGACTTCGATGGCGATCAGGTCCTCGATCTCGCGGTGCTGAACGCGGGCCACGGGCAGCTCGAGCTGCGGCGCGGCGCGCGGGATGGATCGTTCGGAGCTCCGCATACCTTTGCCGTCGGGCAGGTTCCTCGACGCGTGCTCGCGTGGGACGCCGATGGCGACGGGCGCCCCGGATGGCTCGTGCTCGAGCCGCAAGCGCGCCGCCTCGGCGTGCTCGAGAACCGCGGCGGGCGCGACGCTTCGCCCGCGCGCTTCGCGACGCGCGCCGGCCCGACCGCGGTCGTGCTCGAGAAGCGCGAGGGCCGCTCACCGATCGCTTGGGTGCTCTGCGAGAGCGAGCCCGGCGTGCAGCGCATCGATGGCGAGCGCAGCGCCTTCACCGCGACGCCCGGGCTCTCGCTCGTCTCGCCGGCGCTCCTCGCCGGCGCGCGCGAACGCCTCTGGGCCTATGACCTCGCGCGGCGCGAGCTGCTAGCGTTCGATGCGGAGGGACAGCTCGTCCGCAGCGAAGCTCTCGCCCTGGAAGCGCCGCTCGGTCCGATCGCTTGCGGCGGCAGGATTGCGCTGGCCCAGCGCGGCGCCTCCACGCTGCACCTCTTCGCCTCGGGAACGAACGCGCGCGAAGATCGCGCGCTCGGCTTCGCTCTGCAGAACCTCGTCGTCGGGGCCGATGGCACCTCATGGGGCATCGGCGCGACGGGCGAGATCTGCGAGCTCGGCGCACAGCGCTCCCTCGCGGAACGGCTGCCTCCCGGAGAAGTGCTGGCGTGCGATGGAGGCGCGGCGGAGCCGCGCTTCGCGCTCGTCCGCGAACGCGAGCTCTGGCTCGCCGCGCCGGGAGCGGAGCCCATCGCGATCGCGACGCTCTCCGCGCCGCCCGCGGCACTGGTGCTCAGCTCCATCGGCGGCGAGAGCTGCTTCGGCGCTCTCTGCCCGCTCGCGCACACGCTGGAGACCGGTGCATTCCGCGCCGCAGCACCGGTTCTCCGCTACGGCATCGGCCTCGGCGCACGCGCGCTCGCCCGCGAGAGCGCCCCCCACCCCGCCTGGTGGATCGCCTCCACCTTCTCCGACGAGCTGCTCCGCGCCACCGCGCGCTGACCACTGCACAGAGAAGGCGTCAGGCACCTTCTCCGTGTCGTGGGTCAGAGGCTCGGGGCGATGCTGCCGAGCTCGCGCTTGCCGTCGGCGTGCTCGAGCTCGATCCAGATGCGGTGCTTCGCGGCATCGAAGTCCGCGCGGATATCGACGTGCGCATGCGGACCGTCGGCTTCTTCGTGGACCAGGCCCCTCCGCGAGCCCACGCCGCTCTCGGGGCCGAGCCAGATGCGCGTGGCTACGGGCTTCGGCCCTTCGATCGGCTGCGCGAAGACCTCGAAGTAGGAACCCGGAACCACGCGCTCGATCTGCACGACCTCGAGCTTGGTGGAGCCGATCGCGAGCTGGCCGAGCGGGATGCGGAGCTCGGGCGCTTCGGGCGCTGCGCCCGCCTCGACCGGCGCGGCGCCCGTCGGATGAGGATGCGGATGCGGATGATCGTGAGGCGCCTTCTGGTCGCACGCGACGAAGAGCAGAGCGCTCGCGAGCAGAAGGAGACGCAGTTCACGCACGGGACACCTCGGCGATGGAGGAGCGCGGCACGCGGAAGAGCAGCGCGTAGCCGACGGGCACGACGACCAAGTTCAAGAAGGTGGAGCTCGCGAGCCCGCCGAGCAACACGACGGCGAGCGGAGCGAGCAGCTCGCTGCCGGGCTCGCCCGCGGCGAGCGCCAGCGGAACGACACCCAGCGCGGCGGAGATCGCCGTCATCAGGATCGGCGAGAGGCGCTCGCACGAGCCGCGGACGATCGCTTCGGCCAAGGTGCAGCGCTCCGACCCGAGCACGTGCTGGTAGTGGTTCACGAGCAGGATGCCGTTCCTCACGGCGATCCCGAAGAGCGTGATGAACCCGATCCAGCTCGCGATCGAGAGCACGGGAGCGGTCTGCGCCGCGCCGAGGCCGAAGAGCCCGAGGAGATAGGCCAGCGGATCGGCGCTCTCCGTGAGCAGCACGGCGATGACGCCGCCGATCATCGCGAGCGGGAGGTTCAGCAGCACGAGGAACGCCGATCTCCAAGAACCCGTCGCGGTCTGCAGCAGCAGCGCCATGAAGAAGAGCACCGCGAGGCCGGCCCAGAGGATCGTGCGCTGCGCGTTCTGCTGCGCCTCGAACTGCCCACCGTAGACTACCTCGTAGCCCGCGGAAGCGACGATCGGGTCGACGCTCGCGCGCACGACCTCGATCAAGTCGCCCAAGTTCGCTCCTTCGGCGACGTTGCAGGAGATCACCGCCTTGCGACGCGCGCTCTCGCGCGCAATGAGCTGCGTCGCGCGCTCGGGTCCGACCTCGGCGACGTCGCCGAGCCGCACGAGCGCGCCCGTGCTGCCGCGCAGCGGCAGGTCGCGCACGTCCTCGACGCTCGCGCGCGCTTCCTTCCGGAGCCGCACGACGAGATCGAGCTGTCGCCGCTCCTCGGCGACGGTCGCGACCTCCGCGCCGTGCAGCGCCTGCTCCACCTGTCGCGCCGCTTCGACGCGCGTCAGCCCCGCGGCGGCGAGCTCGCTCTCGCGGTAGTGGATGCCGAGCGCAGGTGCCAGGATCTCGCGGTTCGCCGCGACATCGCGCGCGCCCCTGATCGCGCGCAGCGCGGTCTCGATCTCGCGCGCCAAGCGGCGCAGCACCGCCAGGTCGTCGCCGTAGACCGAGATCGCGATCGCGGCCGGCGTGCCCGAGAGCACGTGCGAGAGGCGATGCTCGATCGGCTGACCGACCATCGTGGTGACGCCGGGGATCGCTCCCAGCACCTCGTCGATGCCGCGGCGCACCGCGAGCTTCGAGGCGGAGGGTTTCAGCGTGACCTCGATCTCGGAGTTGGAGACCGGCTCCGCGTGCTCGTCGCGCTCGGCGCGCCCCGTGCGTCGCGAGACCGTGCGCACGCCGTCGATCTCGAGCAGGCGCTTCTCGATCGCCCGGCCGATGCGATCGCTCTCCACGAGCGAGGTGCCGGGCGGATTCATCACGAACACCGTGAAGGTGCCCTCGTTGAACTCGGGCAGGAACGACGAGCCGTAGCTCCCGCCGAGGAAGAGCGCCGCGACCGTCGCGAGCAAGGCCCCCGCCAGCACCACCCCACGCCGCCGCAGCGCGAGCAACAGGCTCGGCCGATAGAGCCGGAGCAGCAGGCGCACGAAGGCCCCCTCCTTCTCGTCGTGCTTCCCGCGCAGCCGCTCGCCGAGCACGAGTCGGCAGAGCGCGGGTGTGAGCGTCAGCGCGACGATCAGCGAAGAGAGCACCGAGACCATGTAGGCCGCGGCGAGCGGGCGGAAGAAGCGGCCCTCCAAGCCGCCGAGGAAGAGCAGCGGCACGAACACGACGACGATCAGGATCGTCGCCAGCACCATCGACGGGCGGATCTCGTTCGAGGCCTCGTAGATGACGCGCAGCGTGCTCTGGCGGTCGATGGCCGGCAGCGCCGCGTTCTGGCGCACGCGGCGCCAGACGTTCTCGACGTCGATGATCGCGTCGTCGACGAGCACGCCGATCGCCACGGCGAGACCGCCGAGGGTCATCACATCGATGCCGTAGCCCAGCGCCTGCAGGATGAGGAGCGTGATCGCGATCGAGAGCGGCAGCGCCGTCAGGGTGATCAGCGTCGCGCGGAGGTTCATCAGGAAGAGCACGAGCACGCCGGCTACGATCAGCGCCGCGTCGCGCAGCACGTGCAGCACGTTGTCGAGCGAGCGCTGGATGAAGTCGGCCTGGCGCATCACCGCGCGATTCAGGAGGAGTCCCTGGGGCAGCCCGGCCTCGACCTGATCCAGCAGCGCATCGATCGCCTTCGTGAGCTCGAGCGTGTTCGTCCCTGGGGACTTCTGCACCGAGAGGATCACGGCCGGGCTCCCGCCTTCGGAGGCCGCGCCGCGCACGGGAGCCGCACCGATGCCGATCTCGGCGACCTCGGAGAGCGGGATCGGACGCGTGCCCTGCATGCCGACGGTCGTGGCACCGAGCTCGGCGCTCGAGCGGAGCCGCCCACCTTGGCGGATCGGCAGCTCTCGCCGATCGATGTCGGGGAGATAGCCCGCCGGCGAGGTCGAGTGCGCCGCCTTCGCGGCCGCGACGACCTCATCGAGATCGAGCCCGAGCAAGCGCAGCCGATCGGGATCGACGTGCACCTGGTACTCGGCGAGCTCGCCGCCGAGCACCATCACCTGCGCCACGCCCGGAACTCCGCGCAGCTTCTTCCGCAGGTCGAACTCCGCCCACGCGCGGAGCTCCATCGGCGTGACCGTGCCGTCCGGAGAGCTCACGCCGAGCAGCAGGATCTCGCCGGTGATCGAGGTCACCGGCGTGATCTCCGCATGCACCGCTGCAGGCAGCATCTCGCGCAGCGAGGAAAGCTGCTCGCTCACGAGCTGGCGCGCGCGATAGATGTCGACGCCCCAGTCGAACTCGACCCACGCGAGCGAGAGCCCCATCGTCGAGGCCGAGCGCACGCGCCGCACGCCAGGCAGGCCGCCCATCGAGGTCTCGATCGGGAAGCTCACCCCGCGCTCCACCTCGTCGGGCGAGAGCCCGGGCGCTTCGCTGAGCACGACCACGGTGGGTGCGTTGAGCTCGGGGAAGACGTCTACCGGAATGGTGTTGATGCGCCACGCCACCCACGCGACGAGCATGGTCGCGGCGAGCGCGACGAAGGCCGCGTGCGAGAGCGAGAACGCGATCAGCGCGCGCAGCGCGCCGCCGCCGGGTCGCTCCAGCGGATCGTTGCTGGGCTCAGTGCTCATCGGCGTGGAACGATCCATCGGGGTGGAAGTGCCCGCCCTTCGGCGTCGAGCTCGCGGACGCGAGCAGCAGCTGGAAGGCGCCGTCCAGGACGATCTCCTCTCCGTCGATCACGCCGGAGAGCAGCTCGACCCAGCGACCGTCCTCGAAGCCGAGGTCAGCCTCCTCGCGAATCGCGAGATCGGGATTGGCGGGATCGCGGCGGAAGAAGATGGGCTTGCCCTCATCGCGCAGGATGCAGGAGAGCGGGACCGCCAGCTCGGGCCGCGAGCTCTCGCGCACGATCACCTCCGCGAACGCATGCACGCCCGCCCGCGCCCAGCTCGCGCTCTCGCGCGGCTGCAGCAGGAGCTCCAGCGTGCGCTCGGCGCTCGTAGCGCGCAGGCCGAAGCGCACTTCCGCGGCGAGCTTCTCGGCGGGCGAGATGCCATCCCAGCGCGGAGGCACGAGCTCGGCTCGCGCGCCTTCGCGGAGCACGCCGAGATCGCTCTCCATCGCCTGCGCGCGAAACCAGAGCTGGTCCGGCTGCACGACGGTCAGCAGGTGCGCGCCGTCCTCGACCCAAGCGCCGGGAGTCGCGACCCAGCACTCGACGCGGCCGCTCACCGCAGCGCGCATCTCGATCGCCGAAAGCGCTTCCCAAAGCGGGCGCGCCGCCTCCGCGGGGCCCACCGGCTCGAGGAGGCCCGACACCGGCAGCCCTTGCAGCGCGGCCATGTGCGCGAGCACGAGAGAACGACGCTCCTCGAGCGCCTGCGCTTCGTCGAGCAGCGCGCGCTTGCGCCCCTGCTGCTCCGCGACCGCCTCGTGGTGCTCGGCCAACTCGCCCTCCACGGTCCGCCACGCCACGCGCGCATCGTTCAAGTCGCTCGCGCGACCGGCCCCTTCGCGCACCAGCGCTTCCAGCTCCGTGATGCGCGCGCGCCAGAGCTGGATGCGCGCCTCGAGAGCTTCGTGGTGCTCCTCGTGCGTCGCGAGCATCGCGACCACGGTCGCCTGCTCGATCTCGACCTGTCGTCCGCGGTGCACGAGGGAGAGCATCTCCGTCTGCAGATCGCGCCAGGCTGGCGCTTCGATGCGCGCGAGCAGGTCCCCCACCGCGACGTCTTCCAGCACCGCCTTCACGAGCTCCGCTCTCCCGACCGCGCTCGCGTGCAGCTCGTGCCGCGCATGCGGCGCGAGCTCGAAGTGCCCGGGAACACGCAGCGTCTCGCGCACCGCTCGACGCTCGACCGCGACGAACGAGAGCCCGAGCGCGCGGCGCACCTCGAGAGGGATCGGGATGCGATTCGTGGCTCCTGCGCCCGCCGCGGCGGAGCCGGAGCTCGAAGGCGCGGTCTGCTGGTGATCCGCATCGGGTGCGCAAGCGCCCAGCAGTGCGCTCGCGAGCAGCGCGCAAGGGAAGACAGCGCTCCGGCGGGGAGATTGGGATCGCATCAGTTCCGCTCCTCGGTGTTCGAATCCAAGCGCTCGATCGGCCCGATCTGCTCGAGCACGCGCGCGGTCGCCGCCGCCTCGGCGGCGCGCAGCTCGAGGACGCGCAGGCGCGCGGTGCCGAGCGCCATCTGCAGATCCAGCTCGAGCAGGGGATCGAGCGCGCCGCGCGCCGAGCGCTTGGCCAAGCGCTCGCGCTGCTCCGCGAGGCGCGGCAGCCATTCGCTCTCCACCAGCGCGCGATCGCGCTGCGTCGCCTCGAGATCGAGCTCGGCGCGGCGCAGCGCGTGGCGCTCCTGCTCCCAGCGCCCCTCGAGCTCCGCTCGCGCTTCCTCGCGCGCGCCGATGGCCTCGGCGATGCCGAGATCGTTGCCGCTGAAGATCGGCAACGGGATCCAGAGCCCGGCGAGCCAGGCGTCGATGCCGCTGTTCATCTGAAAGATCGGCCCGAGCTGGAGATCGGGATACTGCGCGCGCACCGCGGCGAGGAGCTCTCGCTCGCGCACCGCGTAGCTCGCGCGCTGGGTCGCGAGGTCGACGTTCCGCACCTCGAGCAGCGCCAAGCGCTCCGTCGTCGCGGGCAGCTCGGTCAAGCTCGCATCGGGGAGGAGCTGCAGCACCGCCTCCGGTGTGAAGCCCATGCGCTGGCGCAGCTCGACCTCCAGGCCGGCACACTCGCGCGACAAGCTCGAGGCTTGCAGGCGCTGCTGCACCAGCAAGAGCTCCCAGTTGCCGAGCTCGACCGCATCGATCTCGCCACGGCTGCGCAGCAGAGCGAGGCGTTGCAGCTTCTGCTCCAGCTCTGCGATCAGCTCCTGCTGCAGCGCGAGCTGCTCCACCGCGCGGCTCCACTCGCACCAGCGCGCGCGGAGCTGCATGCGCGCGTGCCATTCGGCGGCCAACACCTCGCGCAGAGCCGCCTCGACGCCCGCCTCGGCCGCCGCGCGCTCGGCCTCGAGACGTCCCGAGAGCGGCACGGTGAACACGAGACGCACGTCGATCGTGCCCGGACGAGCGACGTCCGCCGTCTGCTGACCGACCTCGAAGCCGAGCTGCGGATCGACCCACTTGCCCGTGTTCTCGGCGATGCCGAGCGAAGCGACGAGCGCGGCGCGGCGCCGGCGCAGCTCGGGGTCGAAGAGCAGCGCCAACACTTCGGCTTCGCCGCGGCTCACCCCGTCCTCGACGACGAGGGTACCCGCGCGCTGCACGGCTGCGGGACGCTCCGCGAAGAGCTGCTCGTACTGCAGCAGATCGACGGGACGCTCTTCGTAGCCGACGCAGCCCGACAGCGCTATCGAGAGGATCGCCGCAGAGCGGCGGAGATTCATGCGCATCGACGGATCCCGCCGCGCGTGCGGCGAGCTACCGGAGAGAGGGAACGACAGGACGTACGCCGGTCGTTCGCTCTAGATGCGCAGCGCGAGCGCGGCCGCGAGCCGCGCAGGGGTTCCGCCGGGATCGCTCGCGCAGGTGCAGCGGCTCCAGCCGAGCTCCGACGACGAGCCTTCTCGACGCGTCAGAAGCGCGAGGGTCGCGCTCTCACGCGGAGCGAGCATGAGCGCAGGCGCTTCGCAGGTGCGCAGCGGCACCTCATCCTCGCACTGCTCCGCGCCATCTTGCTGTCCCGCGCCATCTCGCTCGGGAGCGCTGTCGCGATCGCCGTGCCCTTCCCCGCCGACCATCTCCTCCCAGGGGCAGAGGCAGAAGCAGGGCCCGTTGCCGTGCGCCGGCGTCAACGCCGCAAACGCGAGCAGGCTGCAGAGCAGCACGAGCAGCGCGGTTCGGAGATGCGGGAGTCGGGGCAAGGGATGTGGGCTCGGGGTAACGCGGGGATCGTAGCGAGTCGACGGATCGCGCACAAGCGAGGGCCTGAGCCGCCGCCGCTCCTACCTCCTTGCTCCAACAGACTCCGTGGAGCTCGCGCGTCCAGCGCTCGAGAAGAAGCTTCGACGTGCCTAGGTGCAGGCGAGGCCCCCCCGTCGTCAGCGGCTACCGCCCGAGGCACGGGAGACGCGGCGAACGCTGGCATCGAAGCGATGCAGCTGCCGGAAAGCCCTGCGATCGAAGTCCTCGACTTCTGGAAGCGCAACGAGCCGGGAGAGCGGATCGCCAGGAGCGGATGGAAGGATCGATCTGGCCGGATCCGAAGCGCGTGGAGCGGCCCACTCCACCGGTCTTCGCTCGCACTCGCGAGGCGCCGTCCGCCGCTCCGACGCGTAGTTCAGGATCTCGACCGGAGGCGTGATGGCGTCTCGTGCCGCTCTGGCGCGCCATGGGGTCGCGGCATGAGCGGCGCCAGTTCGGGATACGGACCCTCGGACCAAAAGTACGGCTCAGATCCTCGCGCGCCTCGCTCTTCCCGGAGCCCTTGCCCGGAGTGACGAGGCCTGAAGATCCGAGGCAACCTCGAGTCGCGCTCCCCATCCCACTCGGCGCGAAGGGCGGATAGAAAGAGGACCTCTTCTCTGCTCTCGAGGCTCTCGCTGGCCATGCGCCGACTCCCTGCCGCGTTGCTCGCCTGGATCTTCACCGTCACTTCCGCCGCGCTCGGTCAGCGCACGTGGATCGTCGATGCGTCGAATCCACCCGGAACCGACTTCACGAACCTGCCACCCGCTCTGCTAGCGGCGTCGGACGGCGACACGATCCTCGTCCGCTCGGGAGTGTATGACCCTGCCGTAACGAGCAGAGGAGTCACGCTGCTCGGCTTCGGGGCGACCATCGTCGCGCGCCCCATCGGGGGGAGCGGGCTCGAGCGCGCGTTGCTCGTCGATGGACTTCCTCACGGACACCGCTTCGTGATGCGAGGATTCCAACTGCAAGGGCCCGCGACGAATCAGCATGCTGCCGAGATCCGCAGCTGCGCTGGCGTCGTCGTCCTCGCGAACGTCCACGCGTCCCCAGGCCAGGGTGATGCGCATTCGCTGCGGATCTCGGAGAGCGCGGATGTCTCCGTACTGCACTCCACGCTGAGCGGTGGGCTCCGCGCCAGCGGCTCGCGAGTATGGCTGCGCGACACTCATGTCTACGGCCCGATCGCTCAGTCGCGCTTCGGCAGCTTGAGGAACTACGCACAGCCAGCCTGCGTGGGATCGCAGTCCGAGATCTCCGTGTGCGGAGGATCCCTGATCGGCGGTCACGGATTGATCGGTCTCGCCCCGGACCAGTCGGCGATGCAGCTCGAGGATTGCACGACGCGCTTGGCCACGGGCTCCGGGCTCTTCCTGCGCACCGGCAGCTATGCCGGAACGCTGACCTTCGTCATCTCGGCGAATGGCGGGACGCTCGACCTGGACCCATCGATCCCTCTCAGCATCGGCGGCAACTCCACCGTGAGCTTGCGCCGAGTTCCCGCGATGAACGCGGCCCCCACCTCGATCGGCTCCGTTCTCTCGCTGGATCTCTACGCCGTTCCCGGCGACGCGTTCCAGATCTTCTTGGGCCTTCGCGCGGATCCGATCGCCCTCGGTGCGTTCGGTACGCTCTGGATCGAGCCGTCCGCTCTCTTCGTCGTGGGGAGCGGAACGCTCGACGCTTTCGGCAGCACCTCGCGTGGCATCCTGGTCCCCAACGATCCTTGGTTCCAGGGCATCGTCATGCGAGCTCAGGCGCTGCGCTACGGTGCGGCGGGGACTTCGCTCACGGACCCAGCAACCGTGCTGATCTACTGAGATTCCCTCGGGCCACCTCCGCGACTTCCAAACCGTCCGACCATGCAGCTCTTCACTCTGCGCCATTCGCTCGCCCTTCTGCCTCTGGGATTCGCCGCAGCGGTTTACGCTCAAGCGCCCTTCGCCTTCCATGCCGAAGCGCTGATCGTCCCGGACGAGCTCGTCCCTGGTCTCGTCGGAGGCGAGCGCTTCCGATCGCTCGCCTCCGGCCCAGGGAGCCTCTCTTCCGACGGACGTGTCTGCGCCATGGCGCAGCTCTATGGCCTGGCGACGATCGACGGTCGCGATCGCGTGCTCGTATACGGCAGCTCTCCCGCGGACCTGAAGGTGCTCGTGCACACCGGATATCAAGAGCCTTCAGGGCTGCTCCCTGGGGTCCTCGTCGAGACCAGGACGCAGTACGCGATCTCGGAGCAGCCGCTTCTCGCGGACGATGGGAACGCCGTGTTCAGCGCCGGCTTCCGTCAGCTCGGCGCGGTCACCAACACGAACGACTCCGCCATCTACATCGGCACGCCCGGCAACCTTCGCATCTTGGTCCGCGAGGGCGATCCCGTGCCTGGAGGGGGCGGTACTCACTTCGCCACGGACTTCGCCTATGCGACTCCCTTGCCGATCCAGATGAACAGCGCGCAGAGCATCGTCCTGCGTACGAATCTCGGTGGCGCTGGCACTTGGTCGGCCAACAACGAGGCGATCCTCCATGGGAGCGAATCGAACCTGCAGATGGTCCTTCGCCGAGGCCAGACCGGCGTGCACGGCGTCGCTCTGACCGATCTGGAAGACGGCGTGAACCTGCAGATGAACGCCGCCGGACAATTCGTGCACGGCGTGCGGCTCGGCGCCGCCGCCCATCTCGATGCGGCGGTGTATCTCTACACACCCGGAGTCGGCTACGAAGCGCTCCTGCGCGAAGGCGATCCCGCTCCGGTGCTCGCCACGACCTTCGGGAGCACCTCTGGTGACTGGAGAATCGATAGCCAGTCAGGCTCCTTCAACGGACGCGGCGAGCTGCTCGCGCATATCTACCTCACCGGCTTCGTCACCTTCGATCAGGACGACCGAGGGCTCTTCCTGCTCACGCGGCAAGGACCGCGCCTGATCGCGCAAAGGCGCCGCCAAGCGCCCGATACTTCCGCGGGCCAAGAGTTCATCTCGTTCGGCCAGCGGCTCCTCTCCGACGATGGCCGCGCCTTGTTCCAAGCGCAGCTCGAAGGTCCCGGCGTCACCAGCGCCAATGCCTATGGCCTTTGGTACGGCGCGCCCGGCAATGTTCGCTTGCTCGCGCGCCAAGGTCAGGTGATGCCGGGCCTCGGAGGGAGCGCGATCTCGGACTTCGGCGCGATGTACCTCCTCGAGGGCGGAGCGCGCGTGCTCTTCAACGCTCACCTCCAAGGCGGGACCCGAGGCGGCAGCACGCTCTGGTCGTGGACGGCAACGCGCGGATTCGAGCTGCTCGCCATCAGCGGGGAGTACATCGAGCTCCGGCCCGGGATGACGAAGCAGATCAGCACCGTGCAGTATTCCTCGATCGTGCAGGGCGACGGCCGAGCGCGCGGCCTCGCGCCGAACGGAAACTTGCTCGTTTGGAGCTCGTTCCTCGACGGCAGCAACGCGCTGCTGACCTCGCGGCTCGACTCGATCTCCGCCTACCCGCCGCGGATCTCGGCCGAACGCGGTGGAATGCAGCGCCTTCGCCTGGACGCCGGGCTCACGCATGCCGCTCAGAGCTATCTCGTCCTCGGCAGCTTGTCAGGCACCTCCCCGGGTCTCGCGCTCGGTGCGCTGACCCTGCCGCTCAATCCGGACGGTTTCCTGGGATTGACGATCGAGCTCGCGAATCAGCACCCCTTCTCCGCGAGCTTCGGAACCCTCGACGCGCAGGGAAGAGCGCGTGCGGCGGTCTCGATTCCGCCGGGCCTGCCCGGGGCAGGGGTGCACTTCGATTGGTCGTACCTCGCCTTGAACGGCGCGCTGCAGCCGGTCTTCGTTGGTGCTGCCGCCGGCTTGGACCTCGATCTCTGAGCGCGCTCGCGCGCGATCAGCCGATCACGAGCTCGACGCAATTCGTCCAAGCCGTGATGCCCGCACCACCGAGGAGCGGCCCCGAGAGGCTCTGCAAGAGCAGCGGCGCGTTCTGCAGCGCGGGATCGTCGGGGATCGCGAAGTCGAGATCGGCCCGAGCTGCGGGACTGAACGCAACGATGCTGAGCAGGCCGGGCACGGCCACGCAGAGCGTTCCCGCGTAACCCGGCAGAGGGATCGATACGGCGGGTGGAGCTCCGAACAAGAGCAAGTGCGAGTGCCCGGCTTCGCTCTCCAGCGAGACTCGCATCGAGCTGCCGATCCTCGGCTGCGCCGAGATGCCGAGCGACGGGGTCACCGCGAAGGCTCGCTCGAGAGCACCCTCTCCTTGGGCATTCTCCACGCGGAGGTCGTAGAACCCGGACTCCAAGGTCGGTGGCGTGCAGCGGAGCTCGCCGTCGCCGAGCACTTGCACCAGGCTCGCCTCGGAGCCGCCGAAGAAGACGCGGGTCGGCGACGGAGAGAGGAATCCGCTCCCGCGGACCGTGACCGGCACGGTCGGCTCGTGGGCGGAGAGGCGCACGGGCGAGAGGCTGCTCACGAACGGCCGCGCGCGATAGCGCAGACCGAAGAGATAGCCCTGGCTCTCTTGAGTACAGAGCATCGCCCCTGCGGCGAGCGTGCAGGTACCCCAGAGAGGCGCCAGCGAGCGCTCCACGGTCCCATTGGCGAGGGTGAAGAGCTTCAGGTAGTTCCCCTCGGTGACGAGCACGTGCGAATCGGTGACGACCAAGCCCGAGAGGCCGAAGGATCCCGTGCGCTCCCAGAGCGGAACTCCGGTGACGGAGCTCAACGCGTCGAGATCGGAGAACCCACCGACGTACACGACGTCGTCGCGCACGGCGGGTGCGAAATGATAGGGGCCGTTCCGCCTCCACAGGAGCTGACCGGTTGATGTGTCGAAGGCGAGGAGATCGCCACCGTCGACGTAGAACGCCCGGCCACGGCCGTCGAGCACAGGCGGCCGTTCCGGAGGATAGGTGGGAGGAGACAAGGTTGGTGGTGGTACCTGAAACCCCGGGAGCGCCGCACCTGTCGTGCGATGGAACGCGAGCAAGCCGACGCTCGTCGAGGTGCGCTCCGAGGGAGCGTAAACGCGCTCGCCCAGCACCGCTGGAAGATGCGAGCGGCCGTTGGAGTAGGCCACGGTCTCCCAGAGCATCAGGCCGGTCGCGAGCGAAATCGCCGCGACCTTGTGATCCATGAGGAAGTAGCCGGCACCGTCGTAGAGGGCGAGGCCATAGGTCGGCATGTTGAACGACGGGATCTCGGGCGAGGCGAGCCTCGCTCCGTCGCTGGCGCGGATGCAGTGCAAGCGCACGAGGCCGCTCGTCGGCTTCGCGAAGACGTAGACCTTCCCGTCGGCGTATGCCGGGCCCGTGAGCTGATCCGTCGCGGTGAACGGCAACGCCCAACGTGTAGCGCCGGTGGCGGGATCGAGCGCCGTCAGGATCCGTTGGCTGCGGACCGTGGTCAACGCGCCGTGCTCGGTCAGCAGCGGAGGTGTTAGGTTCGCGCCCGCGCCGAAGTCGCGGAACCACAGGACTTCGACCGAGGAGGCGTCGATCACCGTAGGTTGGTAACTCGAGTTCCGCGCATCGCGGAAGCGCTGCGGCCATTCGAGCTGCGCCTGCGCTGGCGCGAGCGGCAGCGCGAGAGCTCCGGCGACGAGGATCGAGCGGAACGGATGTCGGATGGCGTTCGAGCTTCTCATCGCAGCACCAGGGTCGCGCTGTTCGTCCAGGCCGAGGTTTCGAATCCGAAGAGGAATGGCCCGCTCAGCGCTTGCAAGAGCAAGGGAGCACCGACGAGCACCGGGTCGTTCGGCACCGCTACGGAGAGGTCGAGCCTGGCGGTCGGCCAAGATACGATCGAGCTCAGCACGCCGAAGTTCGACATGGCGAGCGTACCGGCGAACGGTGGCGTCGTGATGGAGAGCGCCGGCGGCGCTCCGTAGAGCAGCAAGGTGCCATGACCCGGCGTGCCCTCGAGGGCGATGATCAGCGTGGCCCCGATGCGCGGATCGGAGGGCAGCTCCAGGCGCGGCGTCGAGGAGAACGCGCGCCGCAAGACCGTGCGCCCCATCGAGCTGCCGACCTCCACGTCGTAGACACCAGGGCCCAGCAGAGGCGAACGGCAACGCAGGAGCTGATCGGAGACCACTTCCAGCTCCGTGGCCTGCACTCCGCCGAAGCGCACTTCGAGGTTTCGCCCGGAGCCGAATCCGCTGCCGGAGATGCTCACGCGCGCGGCCCCTTCGCGAAAGGGCGCCCTCACCGGGTCGATGGCGCTGATGCGCGGCGGGAAGCCGCAGCGGTAAGCGGCATAGCGCGCTCCCACACCGAGGACCAGCAATCCGTTGCCCAGCGAAGCGTAGGTCGGAAGCGGCGCGAGGAAGCTGCCCGCCAAAGCGCCCGTGATCCGATGCAGCGCCACGATACGACCGGGAGATCCGTACACGATCACATGATCGTTGGTGATCGCCACCAGACTCGTGACGTCGCCGAGAGCCGTGCTTCTCCAGAGCAGCTGTCCCGTCTGCTCGTCCAGCGCATTCAGGCCGCGACGACTGATGATGTAGAGCCGGCCGTCGAAGGCCATCGGCTGATCCGGGGCGTAGCCATCGGCTTGCATGTAGGCGATCGAGTAGTCGCTCAATCGATACCGAATCAGGATCCCGTTCTCGTTCGTGAATACCGAGTCGGAAGAGCCGAGGACGAGGGACTTGTACGCGGCACTACCGCCGAAGTTGAGGCCGGGCGGCGCTTGAATGCGGAAGTGACGCACCAGGGTCTGCTGATCGAAGGCGTGCAGACCCTGGATCTCGAACTGGCCCTGATGCTGGTAGTAGAGATGCGTCGAGTCCGCCGCGAAGAACGCGCCTCCCTGCAGGGGCACGGGAAAGACGAAGCGGATCGGCGTCAGCGTGTCGAGATCCCAGCGCGTGAGCGCGCCTTGCGCGTCCCAGGTCGAGAAGAGGGCGTCGCCGCGAACGGTGAGGCTCGGGTCCGAGGAGCCCTCAGGCAGCACCCGCTCTCGCAAAACGACTCCACTCTCCGCGTCCAGCTCGAACAATCGTCGCTGAGGGCTCGCGAACAGATGCCTCAGCAGCACGTAGATTCGACCGCGAGCGGCGACAGGGATCGACAGGTTGTTGTACTCGTCGTACACGGCCGGCCAAGACCAGCGCAACTGCCCCGTTGCGAGATCCAACGCCGTGAGGCGACGTCGCGCGCCTTCGTGGAAGATCGCGCGATCAGCAGCCAGGATCGCCGGGTGGAAGGCGGTCGCGCTTCCCGACAGCACATATTCCCAGACCGCTTGGTTCGAGAACGAGGACGGCGCGAGGTCCGCGGGCACGAAGCGCGTGTTGCCGGGGTTCGCGTGAACCTGCGGCCATTCGGCTTGCGCCGGGGACCCCGGCGCGAGAAGGCCCATCGAAGCGCTGAGGGCAGAGAAGAGCAGGCGACGGGAGTGCGACATGGAAAGGTGCGAGCAGCGGCAGTGCCGACCGGCGGCAGAAGCAGACACCGGAAGTTCCGAGGATCCTAGCGAAGGCCCGATCAGGCGTCAGCCCCGCGAGCGCGAGGAGCTCGTCAGCTCTTTGCCCCCACGACGGCCATCGCTCCGTTCTCGCTCTAGCCAACCGTGGCTCCCGACAGATCCATCCGGACTCTGGGCGCCCATCCTGGTCACACGCTCCGGGCTCGCGGCATCTGCCGTCTCCGCGTCCTCGCCTCCGCGCACAACCTCGATCCCGTCACGCCGAACGCGCGGAGGAAGATCCAGAAGACGAGGCGGAAGCGCTGGGCCGCAGTCGATCGGCCTCTCGAGCTCGCACGCAGCGCTTCCCGAGCCGTGCGTCGTGCGGCTTGCCTTGGGTCGCGCTCTCCGCTCGGATCCTTTCTGGCTCGTACTCTCGGACGGAGGCCACCAGAGCTACGACCGCGCGGATACACAGCGACCTGAGGTGCGGCGCCAAGCGCCGCACCTCAGTGCTCCGGCGCGCGCCGGCACGAACAATCGAGGCAACCGTGCTCCGCGCACGCCCCACAAGCGCTCTGCACCCGCTCGCGCAGCGCCGCGCGCGCGCGGAAGAGCCGGACACTCGCGTTCCCCGGCGCGATCCCCGTCTCCGCGGCGAAGTCCTGCACGCGCGTGCCCTCGATATCGACGCGCTGCAGCGCGCGCGCGTATTCGGGCTTCAGCGTGCCCGCGAGCGCCATGACGCAGGCGCAGACCGCGCGCTCGAGCTCCTGCGCGAGCCGCTCGTCGCGCCGCTCCTCGTCGAAAGCCTCCGCCAAGCGCGCGAGCCGCCGCGCCGCGGCGCCCGCGCGGCGCTGCTGATCGATCACCGCGCGGCGCAGCACCCGGTAGAACCAGGCGCGCGCGCTCTCCTCGTCGCGCACCTGATCACCGCGCTCCAGCGCGCGCGCGAACGCGTCCTGCAGCAGGTCCTCCGCGAGCGCGCGATCGCGGAGCTGCTTCTCCAGGAACGCGAGGAACTCTCCGCGCGCGGCGAGCAAGCGTTCGATCATCGTACGTACCTTCGCCACCAAGGCGAGCTCAGCGGCACCGCGATCATCGGGAGCGAGCGGGCCGCGCGGGCCAGCATCGGCGAGAGCGCGCAGCCCGTCCAGCCATCGAAGTCGACGGCGGCGATCGCTGTCGATCCAATGGGTGATTGGCACCCATTCGAGCGAAGGTCACCGGACACCGAGCTCTGCTTGCAGCGTGCGAGCGTGCGCGTTCCCCGGCTCGAGCTCGAGAGCGCGCTGCACCGAGGTGCGGGCCGCGTCCACGCGACCCAAC
This sequence comes from Planctomycetota bacterium, assembly GCA_016719295.1. GTDB lineage: Bacteria > Planctomycetota > UBA1135 > UBA1135 > JADKAF01 > JADKAF01. Next base: position 6,312,093 of record JADKAF010000001.1, on the reverse strand, counting down.
CCGGCTTGCGCCGAGGCAAGCCCGACCAGCCCTGGCACGAAGCCGGGCGCGTGCTGCACCACGACGGCGAACTGAGCCTCCGCGAGCTCGCACCGCGACCGTGCGAGCAAGAGCTGCGCGTACTGGAAGCGCGCGTCGAGGTTCTTGGGATCCAGCTGCAAGATCGCGCCGAAGAGCGCGCAGCGGCGCTCGAGGTTCTCGGCGGGAATCGCGGCGGCCAGCCCGAAGAGGCGCCCGAGCGGATTCTCGCCGCCGAGCGCTCGACCGGCGCGTAGGTGCTCCTGCGCGGAGGCGAGCTCGTTCCGCGTCAGTAGGAGCACGCCGAGGTTCGTGTGCGCCTGCGCGTGGGCGCGGCCCTGATCGACGCTGCGGAGCGCGTGCTCGTACTGCTCGCGCGCGCCGTCGAGATCGCCCAGGTAGTCGAGCAAGGCGCCGAAATTTGCGCGGACGCCGGAGATGTCGGGATGGGCTGCGATCGATGCGCGGTAGTGCTCGATGGCTCGCTCCAGCTCTCCGCTGGTCGCGAGCGCGAAGCCGAGGTCGCCTTGGCTCAGGAAATCGTCGGGCGCGAGAGCGACGAGCTCCTCCGCGCGCTCGAGCGGCGTGAACGAGCGGCCGCCCAGCACGATGACACCCAGCAACGGGACGAAGAACAGCGCCCACGAGGCCGCGTGGCGCAACCCCGGGATGGCGGCGTTCCGCAGCCCGCTCTGGATGCCGAGATCCGAGCCGAGCGCGCTCTCGCGCGCCTTCCAGATGAAGCCGTCGTAGTAGTAGTGCAGCAGCGCGAAGCTCAGGAAGAGCGGCACGAGCACCGGCGCCTCGCGCCGCCCCACGAGGTCGAGCGCGCCGAACGCCGTCATCGCGATCACGAACACGAGCGCCCCCGCGAAGCGCGGGCGGAACATCCACGACAGCCACGCCGCGACACCTGGGCGGCGCACGCGCTGGCGGCACGTGAGATAGGTGATCGCGTAATACTGGATGTCGTGGAACAGCTCGTAGAGCACGTACGCGACGAGCACGTTCGGCAGCCACGCGAAGGCGAACCAGTAGTATCCGATGGTCGTCGCGTGCATGAGCTGCTTCTGCCAGCTCCAAGCTTCGCGGCGGACGATGGATCGAGAGAGGTTCGCGAGATAGGCGCTGCCAACGACGGCGATCCCGCCGAACACGATCCACTGCACCACGGCGAAGCGCGCGGCGTCGGGCAGCGGGATCCCCGCATCCAAGAAGAGCTTCCCGAACATCGCGACCGCACCGGGATTCAGCGTCACCGCGCCGACGAAGCCCGAGATCACGAGCGCTTTGTCGAGCCAGGCCGTGAGCGGACGGATCGAGCCGACCTTGATGTCGTAGATGCGCGCGAACCCGAACGCTTGGGCGAGCCAGTGCCAGAACCCCCAGCAGGCCGTAACGAGCAGCAGCGCCGCGGCATGATCGGCGTACGCCGCGAAGCAGGTGACCGAGAGCACGACAGGCGCGACCAGGAAGCGCGTCCGGAAGCGCTGGAAGAGCTCGAGGTCGCCGTAGGTGCGGACGAAGGTCGCGAAGTAGTGGCCCGTCGCCGTCAGGAGGATGAGCTGCAGCAGGAGCTCGGGCCCCCACGCGGACTGCCCCGCCATCACGAGCGGCCAAGTCAGGAACGGCACGCCGAGCAGCAGCAAGCCATCGAACGCCGCGGAATGGAACCAGGGCGAGCGGACCGAAGCGGAGGGTATGGCGATGCGGGCGGCGTGATTCACATCGACGGCGGAGGCGGGGGTGACCATCGAGCATAGCGCGCCCGCAGCCGGGCGCCGATCCCGTGCTCAGCGAACCGTGCCCAAGGACACGCCCCTGCATGTCTCCGGGTGGGTGCAGCGCTTCCCGGCCTCCGGCGGAGGAAGGCTCGATTGCGGTAGCTCGCCCTAGGAGAGGAGCTCGTCATCGCTGTGCAGCGCGAGCATGTCGAAGCTGTAGCTTCGTGTACCCCAGAAGACCGTCGAGCCGTTGCGTCGAATCGCGGCGCCGGTCCCATCGAAGGCGAAGACGCCGGTGGATCCCCTTCCTCGGGAGAATGCACGGTTCAGTCCCGGGCGCGAAAGACGATGTCGCCGATCTCGCCGCTGAGCCCCGACCCGAGGATCGCGAGCATGCCGTGCTTCCGAACTCGCTCGAGCGAGATCGCCGTGAGCGGCGCGAGGGGCAAGTCGACACGGCCCTCTGCATCGGTGCAGCAGCGCATGCTACGCCCCGTCGAGGTGATGAGATCCTCGTTCGCGAGCGCCGATCCATCGGGGCCGAGCGCGCGGAAGCGCAGCCGGCGGGCCTCGACCTGCCAGTGGAGTTCCTTGTGCGCGCCCAGCTCGAGGGCGATCGGATGCGGATAGAGCAACTCGACGTGATCGCGCTCCGCGTCGTGCGAGAGCCGCAGCGAGTATACCCCTTCGGCGAGGAAGTCGAAGGTCGCGCGCTGCTCGGACGAGAGCATGCGCTCGATCGGAACGGGGAGCTGCGGATGGCGTTCGCTCGATCGCGACCGACGCCTCAGCTCGAGCCGGAAGCCCTCGAGCGACGCTTCGGGCCAAGCGACGCTGATCGTGAGCGCGGCGCAACGCGCGGCGTTCGGAGTGAGGGTGCCGACGTTCACGTTGTCGCCGGGGGCGACGAGGATCGGCTCGACGGCGAGAGAGGTCGCCAAGCGCGGTAAGAGCACGTGTAGCTCCCACGCGCCAGACGGCACGCCCTCCCATCGGAAGGATCCATCGAATCCGAGATCCTGAGGCAGCACGAGGTGTTTCGTGGCTCGCTCTTCCGCGCCGCGGAGCTCGACGTAGAGCGGAGCTCGCGACGCGATCTCGCGGGGCTCGACGCGCCCCTGCACCGTCCCGGCCATCGGCAGCGCGATCTCCAATGCAGGGAGATCGGAGCCGAGCTGCACCTCTTCGAGGACCACGAGGCCGCGAAGCGGCTCGCGGATCCGCAACAAGAACGGCCCCTTGATCAGAGCGGCCTCGATCCGGGCGGCGCCGTCGGCATCGGTTCGCGCGTTCGCGATCGGAAGCACTCCCTCGCCGAAGGTCGCGGCTTCGAAGAGTGCTAACTCGGCACCGGCGACCAGCTCCGCGTGCGCGTTCCTCACGACGACGAGGCGCGCCGCTCGACGCTCGAATGCCACGCGGAAGCTCGGCGTATCGTCCTGCTTCTTCTCGAAGTGGATCTCCTTCGTACCGAAGGTTCCGGCTTGATCGGTCCACACATGCAGCGCGCAAGCACCGCGGGCACGCCTCCGAGCATCAACGTTCCGCCTTCGTGCCGCGCGGGTTCCGGCCACTCGAGCTCGGGCTTCGGCACCTGCGGATCACGCGACACGCAGAACGCCGCGAAGCGCTCGATCGGCGCGCCGGACTGCGCATCGACGACCGCAAGGTGGAGCGATCCGGTGGTGACGAGCTCGATCTCGACGTCGCTCGTCCCCCACGGGATCGCCTGCGGAAGTCGGAGCGGCGCGAAGCCTCCGCCGGTGATCTCGATCTGCAAGGGGTCGCGCTCGCCGCGACGCGCTTCGAAGACGAAATGGCCCGCGGCATCGAGCGTCGGGGCGTGCGGCTGGCGCAGGCGACTCGTGCCGACGATCACGAGGCCTTCGCTCCATCTCGGAGGCAGCTCCGCCAAGCCGGCGATCCGGAGGCGACCCGTGATGCGCGGCAACGGCGCCGCCGTCACGACGAGCTCGAGAGCTTCGTGTCCATCGCCCTCGAGAGCGAAGCCCTGCGGCGAGAGGAGCTCGTGCGATGCCGGTTGCACGAGTTCGTACTCGTAGCTGCCCGCGGGCGCATGCGGACGGAACGCGAAGCGCCCCTGCGCGTCCGTTCGCGCGAAGAGCGTAACCTCTGGTGCCGCCGTCACGACGGCGAACTCCAGGTGCTCGCGTACCGGAATGCGAGCGAACAGCTCGGCCCGGGCGATCGGCTTGCCATCCGGCTCGCGAAGGACGCCGCGCACCTCGCGGCCGCGCACGAGGAGGATCTCGCCGAGGTCGATCTCCCGTGCGGGATCGGAATCCACAGCACGCGCCCATTCGTCGAGCGCTCGCAGCTCGATGCGTTCCCGGCAGCGGCCTTCGCCCTCGATCCACAGCTCGCGAGGTTGGAACGATGCCGCCACCTCGAGTCGGAACGCGCCGCGCTCGTCGCTGAGCAAGCTCGGACCATCGAGCTCGTGCGCCGTGCGGACCTGGAGGAGCGGCCCCCCGGCGCCGACCACGCAGCCCGCCAAGGGAAGGCGATCCTCCGCGGCGAGGCAGAGGCCGCGAACCGCGACGACCCGCCCCGGTGCGGTCTCCACGGTGGAGGCCAAGGCATCGACCGCAGCACGAACGACGCCCTCGATCGGTGCGCGCGAAGCAGGTTCGGGCGCCGTCGCGGCCTCGAGCGTCGGGGATGCCAGCGACGGTGAGGCTCCGGCAGAAGGCGCGCTCGCAGGTCGCAAGAGCAGACCGACGATCAGCGCGATCCCGAGCATGGCTGCCGCCGCGATCGAGAGGCCGAGCTTCATGCGCTCAGTCTTGCGGGCTCGGCCTTCGGCGACAAGGCGATCTTCGCGACCCAGTTCGCCCTGACGCCCCGCGAAGAACGAGGTCCTCTACGTAAAGCTTGTGCAGGAAGTCTCTCGCGAGACCGCGGGATGATCTCCGAATCCTAGGATGCGCGCCTCACCCTCGTGGCCTTCGGAAGACACCCCATGCTTGGACTCGCACTCGCTGCGGCACTGCTCACGCTCACCCCCGCGCAACGCGTTCAGGACGAGACGCCCGCGCCCGCTGCGGCGAAAGCCTCGGCCAAGCCGACGCCCATAGACCCCGCGCTGCTCGCGCTCTTCGATTACGACCGCAAGCTACCGCTCGACGTCCAGGAGAGCTCGACCACAGCGAAGGACGGCTACGACCTGATCGATCTCAGCTACGCGAGCCCCATGGGTGGACGCGTGCCGGCACATCTCTTCCGCCCTCATGGCGAAGGCCCCTGGGCTGGGATGCAGATCATGCACGGCATGCCCGGCAGTCGCTCGGACTCGTTCGTGCATGCCCTCGGGCCGCGCTACGCGCGTGCGGGTGCCCTCTGCCTGGCGATCTCGGCGCCTTGGGCGCGCGTGGCGGAGGGCGAGCGCATGGAGATGATCACCGGCACCGAGCAGGATCGCCGGAACCAGATCCAGCTGATCGTGGATCTGCGGCGCGGCATCGACGTGCTGCTCTCCTTCAAGACGGTGGATCCCACGCGGCTCGGATATGTGGGCGGCAGCTACGGCGGCGCGATGGGCGGCTTGTTGGCCGGCGTCGAGAAGCGCGTGCGAGCTTATGCGTTGATGGTCGGCGACGGCGGGCTGGTGGCGCATCGGACCGGACCGGATGACGAAGGCCGTCCGCGCGAGATGTCCGACGAGCAATGGCAGCGTTGGGTGGCATGGATGGAGCCGATCGAGCCGATTCGCTTCGTGGGCCACGCAGCACCCGCGCGCCTGCTGTTCCAGAACGGACGCACGGACGAGGTCGTGCCCATGGTGGACGGGCTCGCCTTTCAGGCTGCGGGAAGCGTGCCGAAGACCTGCGTTTGGTATCCCGACGGTCACCGCACCGGGGCCGACCGCCTGCGCGATCAGGCGATGTGGTTCGCGGGGTGCATCGGCATCGATCCGGCGCCGTTCCTCTAGAGGATCTCCGAGCTTCGCACCACCTGAGGTCGCGAGAGAGGGCACGGCGAGGCTCAGGACGTTCTCGCTCGCTGCCGCGTGAAGAAGAAGGTGCCCGCGCCTGCAACCACGAGGACCAAGCCCAAGATCGGGTTGATCGAAGCAGAGGAGGTCAACGAAGGATCCAAGACGCTCTTCGTCGGGTTCTTCGGGTTCACGTGGACCTCGATGGCGGAATCCGCGGGGAACCGCTTCAAGAGGTCATAGGCACGGTCCGGGAGATCTGCGTTCCCGGAATCGATGCACGCCCGATCGCCGAGGTATGTGCGCCCTTCGAACACATACTCATAGGTGATCTTCGCCCGGTAGGAATCCAACTCCGTCCCCAAATGACGATGCTCGACCGCCTCGGATTCGATCTCGAGCTCGGAGCTCTTCACGTGGCCGGGAACCTTCGGCCACCCTTCTGCCGACCGCGCCTCGAGCACTCGGCTGATGCCGATACCGCCCAGGACGAGACCGGCAGCGAACAAGCTGACCGCCGTTACCAACGCTACGGTGCTACGACCAGAGGAAGTCATGCTCGACATCGTACCCCGAGGCGAGGGTGATCGGCGGTCGAAGACGGAGCGATGGACGAGCAGGCGCGCGCCTTGCAGGGGCGGATCGACAGCTCGAGTTCGGGGACAGAGACCATTCTTCGTCTGCGGCGTTCACCAAGCCTCCGGAGGGAGGCGACGCATCCAATCGTGTCGTCGAAGCTCCACGCGCTCGTCCTCGAAGACGAACAGGTCGGCGCAGGGGTTGACCCACAGACCACCTCGCAGCTCCGCCTCCCAGTGGTCGAACTCGATGACCCAATGAGGAACGCGCAAGGGCTCGCCGGTCGCGCCTTCGTAAGGCTCGCGCCGCGAGGCCATCTTCGCCGACTCATACCAGACCGAGTGCACGAGCTCGCGTGGAACGCCGGCGGCGGCCGAAGCGAGATCCAGGGCTCGCCCGTACGGCAGCGGGGACACGCACTCGATGCTCGTCCCCGGGATCGCATGGTGGCTCCGAGTGGGCGGCAACGCGTGGTGCCGATCCGCGCCGAGGATCCGCACCGTCCTCTCGTAGGTCCACGCTCCTTCGTCGGCCGCGACGTACTCGATGCGGCCGAAGTAGAGGTCCCACAGGTGAGCGTGCGGATCATCCTCCACGAAGCGGTCGTACGCGCTGAACTCGCTCGGTGCCTCCGGCTCCTCTGGAACGAGCGGCTCGTCCTGCGCGGCGTGCTCCCGAGCGGCGATCCTCCGCGAGAGCGGCGAGCAGAGGCTGGCTCGGTCGAGTCGATCCGCGGCGACACCGTACGTGCGGCACGCGAGCGCCACCGCTTCGTCGAGGGTGAGCTCCGGTCGTAGGGGCTTCAGGTTCATGAAGTGGAGCTTCGCCGACCTCGGCCCGCGTCGAGGGATCTGGACCGCACGGGAGCAGCGGACGCGAGGAGCGCTCCGCGCCGCGGCGAGAACCGCGGAACTCGCGCGCGCCACGGCGCGCTCATCGAGCGGCGAACCAGCTCCCGCTCACCGCCCGAACCGCCGCAACCACAGCGAGCTCAGCAGCACCGAAACGCTCGAGAGCGACATGGCCGCGCTGGCCAGCATCGGCGAGAGCGCCCAGCCGGTCCAGCCGACGAAGACGCCGGCGGCGATCGGGATGCCGAGCAGGTTGTAGATCGAGGCGCAGAGCAGGTTCCGGCGGATCGTATGCATCGTGGCGCGCGCCAGCGCAGGCGCTCGCGGCAGCGCCGCGATGCCGCCGCGCTGCAGCGAGAGGTCGGCCGCGGCGCGCGCGATGTCGGTGCCCCGCCCCATCGCGACGCCGAGATCCGCGGCGGCGAGCGCGGGCGCGTCGTTCAGACCGTCGCCCACCATCGCGACGCGGCGACCGCGCGCGCGCTCGGCTTCGATTCTCGCGGCCTTCGCGCGCGGATCGAGCTCGGCGGCGACGCGCGCGAGACCGAGCTCGGCGGCGATCGCATCGGCGGTGCCTTGGCGATCGCCGGTCAGCATCCACACTTCGAAGCCCTGCGCTTCCAGCGCGCGCACCGTCGCGCGCGCATCGTCGGCGGGCCGATCGGCGACGGCGAGGAGACCCGCGAGCGCTCCATCCACCGCGGCGAAGAGCGGCGTGCGACCGAGGGCCGCGAGCCGCGTGGCTTCGTGATCGAGAGGACGCGTCTCGATGCCGTTCTCCGCGAGCCAACGCGCCGTGCCGACGCGCAGGGTGCGGCCATCGACGCGCGCCGCGATGCCCGCGCCGCTCGTCGCGCGGAACTCGCTCGCAGGGAACTCCGGCAGGCCGCGCTCCCGCGCGCCGCGCACGATCGCGCGCGCCAGCGGATGCTCGGATAAGCACTCGACCGCGGCGACGAGTGAGAGCAGCGATGCGCGCTCGAAGCCCGCGAGAGCCAGCACCTCGACGAGCTCGGGCTCGCCGCGCGTCAGCGTTCCGGTCTTGTCGAAGAACACCGTGTCGATGCGGCTCGCCGCTTCGAGCGCGGCGCCGCCGCGGAAGAGCACGCCGAGCTCGGCGCCGCGCCCGACGCCGACCGCGATCGCCGCGGGCGTCGCGAGGCCGAGCGCGCAGGGGCAAGCGATGACCAGCACGGCGACCATGCGCTCGATCGCCGTCGCGAGGCCCGCGGCACTCGGATCGAGCGCGAGCCACACGGCGAAGGTGAGCCCGGAGAGGAGCAGCACCGCCGGCACGAACCAGGCACTTACGCGATCGGCGAAGCGCGCGACGTCGGCCTTCGAGCCCTGCGCGCTCTCCACCGCGGCGACGATGCGCCCGAGGGCCGTCTCCTCGCCGAGCGAACGCACGCCCACGTCGAGCGCGCCGCTCTGGTTCGTGGTGCCGCTGAAGACGCGCGCGCCGGCAGCCTTCTCGACGGGCAGGCTCTCGCCGGTGAGCAGCGCCTCGTCGACCGCCGAGCTGCCGGAGAGGACTTCGCCATCGCAGGGCACGTGCTCGCCCGGTCGCACGCGCACGACATCGCCCGGCCGCAGCGCGGAGAGCGCGACGCGCTCTTCGCTCTGGCCGTCGCGCGCAAGCCGGTTCACTTCATCGGGCACGAGAGCCTGCAGCCCGCGCACCGCATCGCCGAGCTGGCGCCGCGCGCGCGCTTCGAGCAGCTTGCCCGCGCTGACGAACATCACGATCGCGGCCGCCGCCTCGAAGTAGAGATGCGGCACGCCGTGCGCCGCATGCGACGAGAACGCATGCGCGAGCAAGGTCGCCAGCGAGGTGCCGTACGACGCGAGCGCGCCGAGACCGACCAGCGTGTTCATGTCCGCGCTCGCCGCACGCACGGCCTTCCAGCCCTGCCGCAGGATGCGCGCGCCGGGACCGAAGAGCACGAGCGTCGCCAGCGCCGCTTGGATCCACGCCGAGACGAGCGGATCGACCCACGGCAAGGCACCATGCGACATCGCGAGCACGAGCAGCGGCGCCGTGAGCACGGCCGAGCGGACCGCCGCGCGACGCAGCTCGACCTGCTCCCGCTGGTCCGCGCGCTCGCGCGCCAGCGCGCGAGCGAACGCCGCCGCGCGTGCATCGTCCTGCGGCGTGCGCTCGACCGCGCTCGCCGTCGCACTCGACGGCTCCGCGGACACTTCCAGCTCCGGCTCGAGCACGTCGTAGCCGGCGTCGCGCAGCGCCTCCGCGAGCGGCGCGAAGCTCGTGCGCTGCGGATCGATGTTCACGCTGGCGCGCCGCAGCGCGAAGTTCACCTGCGCGTCGCGCACTCCCGGCACGGCGCGCAGCGCGCGCTCGACGCGCCCCGCGCAGCCCATGCAGGTCATGCCCTGCACGTCGAGCTCGAGCTGCTCCTGTGAAGGAGCAGCGGACGCAGGCGAAGGAACGGAGCGCGGAACATCGATCGACATGGCAGTCTCCCGCAGGGTAGGTCGCGCCGGACCGCGAAGGTGGTCAGCGCGCGCTGCGGACGCCGCGGGGCTCGGGTTCTTACACGGCGGAGGCGGGGCGTCGATGGGGCGGTCGGGGGAGGCGCGTCGGTCGCGCCGCTGGCCAGCGGCCAGGTGCGCCGGGCAAACATGCTACGTTCGCCAGCAGATCGACGGCGAATGTGCTGGCGAGGGTGCCACCGTGCGCTCGTGGCTCGCGCGTGCCCACGCTCCGAAGACCCGGTCAGGGAGCTAGCGAGCCCCGGGCGCTCAGCGAACCGAAGACCCGCTCGATAGCATGCACCCGTCGCTGCTCCGCTCGAGGGGATCTCCTGGTGGTTCGACCACGTCTCATCGCCTTCGCTCCCATCCTCGCGCTCGCGAGCTGCGATCCCTATCTCGGCATTCACCAGCACGTCGTGCTCGATCCCTCGGTGCGCGCCTCTGCGATCCAGGAGCGCCTGGCGCCCTTCGAGTTCGCATGGGAGTCGCCCTACCTCTCCGAATCGCCGGAGCGCGAAGAGGTGCGGCCAGCCTCCGTCCGTGGAGCCGGATGGCACCTCGGTCTCCGCTGGATCACCCGCCGGCACGTGCTCGATCTCCGCACGGGAGACATCGCCAAGGGCCCCATCGCCGAGGAGGTTGCCGCCCAGGTCCGCGCGCACGAGCGCGTCTTCGAGCAGCTCCGCCCCTTGCTCTCGGCGGAAGCGCGTTCCGCGGGTGTGATCCTGCGCGCCGAAGGAGTCTGGGACGACGAAGCGCTGCAGGAGCACCTCGAAGCGCTCCGTGCCACGGGCACGCTCGGCCCGCCGGGTGCAAGGAGTCCCGCAACGCGCTGAGCACCTCGGCTTCGTGCGAGCCGCCCGCGCTTCCCGCGGTCCCTGCGTCCGACGAGAGCGCTGCGTCGTTCCGATAGGATCCGCTGCGCGTTCCAGCTCCCGCGAGCTCCGCTCCATGCGCCGATTCCCACGCGTCGTTCTCGCTCCGTTCCTCGCGCTCGCGCTCTCGAGCTGCGATCCCATGTGCGTGATCCAGCAGGATCTCGTGCTCGCTCCGGAGGCAGGTCCGACGGAGATCCAGGAGCGCTTGGCCCCGTTCGACTTCGCCTGGAAGGCGCCCTACATCCAACGAGCTCCGGAGCCGGAGGAGGTGCGGCCCGCGGTGCTGTACGGGGCGGGATGGCCGGTGATCCTCGAGTGGTTCGCGCGGCGGCGCGTGCTGGAGATCTACACAGGGAAGATCACCACGGACTTCAGCGCAGAGGAGGTCGCGACGCAGGTCCGCGCGCACGAGCGCGTCTTCGAGCGGCTCGCTCCGCTGCTCGCCCCCGAAGCGCGAGCGGCAGGCGTGATCCTCCGCACGGGCGAGTACTGGTTCGACGACGAGGACCTGGCGGAGCACCTCGAGCGACTCCGCGCGAGCGGGACGCTCGGCCCGAAAGGTGCACGGACCCCCGCCGGGCGCTAAGCTCCCCACCCCCGCGCGCGCGCCGCGCGTGCTTCCCCCCTTCCGCACCTCGTCCGCACTGCCCCACCCGGAGCTCCGCCATGCACCTCTCGACGCACAACTGGATGCGCGCCGAACCCCTCGAACTCACCCTGAAGCGCATCAAGCGGCTCGGCTTCGAGAGCATCGAGATCAGCGGCGAGCCAAAGCAGTTCCCCTCGAAGGACTCGCGGGAGCTGCTGAAGAAGTACGGCATCCGCTGCTGGGGCTCGGTGACCCTGACCCTCGGGCAGCGAAACCTCGCCGCGAAGGACCCCGCGCAGCGCGCGGCGACCGTCGCGTACATGAAGTCGGTGGCTCAGTTCATCCACGAGCTCGAAGGGCAGGAGATGACGATCGTGCCGGCGACCGTCGGCAAGGTCGTGCCGGACGGGACGCCCGAAGAGGAGTGGGCGTGGGTCGTCGCGGGTCTGCAGGAGATCTACGACTTCACGGAGAAGCACGGGATCCGCATCGCGCTGGAGCCCCTCAATCGCTTCGAGACCTACTTCCTGAACCGCGCCGACCAGGCCGTGGCGCTCGCGAAGGCCGTCGGCAAGAACTGCGGCGTCTGCCTCGATGTGTTCCATATGAACATCGAGGAGAAGGACATGCTCGCGGCGGTCCGCCTCGTGGGCCCGCTGCTCACCGACGTGCACGTCGCCGAGAACAACCGCTTGGCGCCGGGCATGGGCTCGATCGACTGGAAGGCCTTCGTCGCGACGCTGCGCGCGGTGGGCTACAAGGGCGCCCTCACGATGGAGGCCGTGCCGCCCGTCGATCGCACGCCCGTCTCGCCGTGGCCGAACCAGATCGAGAAGAACCCGGTCGACATCTCGCCCGAGCAGCTGAAGTTCATCCAGGACCACGGCAGCAGCTTGCTCAGCGAAGAGTTCTACACCTTCATCTACGAGACGGCGTCGGCGACGTTGCTGCCTCTCGTCCGCTGAACCGCGACGTCGCGCCTCGCACGACGCGCGACGTACATCACCGCACCGACGATCCGCTGCGTTCGTGCAGCGCCGAGGGAACCCGAGCGTGAAGATCGAACGCGTCGAAGCCGCCTGGCTCCACGTCCCGTTGCCGCCGGAGAAGCAGCATCGCTCCGACTTCGGATTGATCGCCACCTTCGACGGCGTGCTGGTGAGCGTGCACGGCGAAGGCGGCCTCGTCGGCTACGGCGAAGCGAAGCCCGCGGTGGGCAGCGCCGGCAACGCCGCGGCCTTGGTCGCGATCGTCGAGCAGGAGCTCCGCCCGTTGCTCGTCGGCCAGAGCGCGCTCGACGTGAATGCGCTCTGGACGCGCCTGTACAACGGCTCGCGCGCAGGGCTCGCGCAGCGCTTCGGCCGCGCGATGCCCGTGCTCGGCCGGCGCGGCGTGCACGTCGCCGCGATGGCCGGCGTGGATCTCGCACTCTGGGACCTCGCCGCGAAGGCGCGCGGGCTCTCGGTGCTGGACCTCCTCGGCGGGCCCGCGCGCGCGAGCGTCCCGGCCTATGCCAGCGGCGGCTGGGCGAGCAGCGAAACGATCGGCGAGGAGCTCGGCCGCTACGTCGCGCAGGGCTTCCGCGCGGTGAAGATGCGGATCGGGGCGATGGACGGCGATGCGGGCAGCAGCATCGCGCGCGCTCGCGCGGCCCGCGAGGCGCTCGGCCCCGCGATCCAGATCATGTGCGACGCGCACGGCACGCTGAACGTCGCGCAGGCGAAACGCTTCTGCGCGGGCACCGCCGAGCTCGGCCTCCGCTTCGTCGAGGAGCCGGTGATGTCGGACGATCGCACCGGGCTCGCCGAGGTGCGCCGCGGCGCCTCCGTCGCGATCGCGGCGGGCGAGAGCGAGTTCAGCGCGTTCGACTTCGCGGAGCTCATCGAGGCGCGCGCGATCGACGTGCTGCAGCCCGACCTCGCCATCGCGGGCGGGCTCTCGGAGGGCCTGCGGATCGCGGCCCTGGCCTATGCGCACCGGCTCGAGTTGGCACCCCACTGCTGGGGCTCGGCGATCTCGTTCCAAGCCGCGCGAACGCTCGCCTTCGCGAGCCCCGCTGGCACCTTCTGCGAGGTGCCGATGGGCGGCGCTCCGCTGCTCCGCGAGATGGCCTCGATCGACCTCGCGCTGCACGACGGGGCTCTCGCTCCTCCGCGCGGTCTGGGCTTCGGCGTGGCACCCGACCCCGAGTTCGTGAAGCGCTTCACGCGGCGCTGATTCTCGTTCGGCGCACGCGCCGAGTAGATTGTGCTCCCCCCCGCCCGAGGAACGCGCCATGTCCCCCGACCCGAACATCCAGCACGTCAACGTGAACGTCGATGATCTGCCGACCGCGGTCGCGTTCTATCGCGACGTGCTGGGGTTGGCCCTCGACGCGACGCCGGACCAGGGCTTCGAATCGCAGTTCTTCCGCCTCCGCGGCGGGCAGCAGATCCACATGAACGCGATCCCGGACCTGCGCCCCTTCCGCGCGCACTTCTGCATGGAGGTTCCGGACTTCGAAGGCGTCTTCCGCCGCGCGAAGGCCGCCGGCGCCATCGATACGCGTCCGTGGGGCCGTGTGCGGAAGCTCCCGAGCGGCAAGATGCAGATGTTCGTGCGCGACCCGCACGGGAATCTGATCGAGATCTCGAGCGAGCCGCTCGCGCGCATCGACGATCGCCTCTTCGAGGATGCGCTCGTCGAGCCGAAGCCCGGCGTCTATCGCATCCCGCGCGGCGCCCCCGACGGCGGCCACGAGAACGCCTGAGCCGCCGAGCTCGGAGCCAAAGCGGATGATCCTCTTGCTCGAGAGCCTCCACGCCGACGCCGAGCGCGTGCTCGCGGCCTGCGACGAGCTCGTCCGCGCCGAGGACCCGAACGCCCCGGAGAAGAACCTCGACGACTTCTCCGAGGTACGCGCGATCTTGACGCGCGGCCGCGGGCGCATCAGCGCGAAGCTGATCGATCGCTGCCCCTTACTCCGCGCCGTCGCGCGCGCCGGCACCGGCCTCGACAACGTCGACACCATCTACACCAAGTCCCGCAGCATCCCCGTCGTCTACGCGCCCGGCGCGAACGCCGCCACCGTCGCCGAGCACACGATCGCGCTGATCCTCGACGTCGTGCGCGGCATCACGCGCACCGCGAAGCTCGTGAGCGCGGGTCGCTGGGAAGAGCGCAAGCACTTCCACGGCCACGAGCTCGCCGGGTTGCGCTTGGGCCTCGTCGGCTGCGGCAACATCGGGAAGCGCGTCGCCGCTCTCGCACGCGCCTTCGGCATGGAGGTCTTCCGCGCCGAGCGCAGCGACGGCAGCCCATCGTCAACCAGCACGAGCAGCGATCTCCCGCCGACGCTGCCGCTCGGCGAGCTGCTCGCGACCTGCGATGCCGTGAGCTTGCACGTGCCGCTCACTCCGGCGACGCGCGGCCTGATCGGGGAACGCGAGCTCGCCGCGATGAAGCCCGGCGCCTACCTCGTGAACACCGCGCGCGGCGAGCTCATCGATGGCGTCGCACTGCGCGCGTCCCTCGCCGCCGGCCACCTCGGCGGCTTCGCCGCCGACGTCCTCGAGCAAGAGCCCCCCGCCGCCGACGATCCGCTGCTCACTCACGAGCGCGTGGTGCTGACCCCGCACGTCGGCGCGCTCACCGAGCGCACCTATCGCCTGGCCTGCCTCTTCACCGCGGAGAACGTCGTGCGCGTGCTGCGCGGCGAGACGCCGGAGCCGCGCTCGATCTTGCGCTGAGAGCGATACGCGCAGCTCTCGCGCGTTCCTCGTCCGTAACCTCGCGCGCCCTGCGGCCCTTCCTGCAGGCGCGAACTCCGCCGAGGCACGGAGCTTGCGGACTCCGCGGGCCTTCCCTGCGAGGAACGCCCGTGCAGCTCCAGCATCTCGCCGCCGCGTCCGCCTTGGTCGCCATGCCGCTCGGGCTCGTGTGGCTTTCACTCGCGCCGACGCGGCCTGTTTCGGAGGCTTCACTCCTCGCGGACGGAGCCGAGGAAGCGCGGATCGAATCCTCGCTCGGCCTCGATCCGCGGTTCCTCCGTTCGCTAGCGCCGTCGCGCGAGTGCCACGGCTTCGCGCCGAGCCACGGGCCGCTCGACAAGCTCTGGAGCACACTCCGCGCCAGCCTCGCGACCGAGCTGGCCCGCGGCGATGCCGCGGTTCCCGCGGGCGCGCTCGTGGAGGCGTGCTGCCACGATCAACCGCACCTAGTGCGCGGGCTCCTCGCCGCGGGGGCCGATGCGAACGAGCGCGATGAGGACGGATGCCCCGCGCTGCTGCTTGCAGCCTTGAACGGCAGCTCGGCGATCGTCGCGATGCTGCTCGCCGCGGGAGCCGATCCACACGCGTCGCTCGAGGATCGCACGCAAGCCATCCACCTCGCCGCGAGCTTCGGCGTCGCGGAGAGCCTGCGGTTGCTCCTCGCAGCCGGTGTCTCCGTGGACGCTCGCGACGATCAGGAGTGCACGCCGCTCTGGTGTGCGGCCTCCGAAGGCAACCTGGAGACGCTCGAGTTCCTGTTGGCCTCCGGCGCGCAGATCGACGCGCGCGACCTCGACGGCAGCACACCGCTCCACCGCGCGTACCACTCCGGCGTCCCGGCGATCGTCCGTACGCTCTGCGCGGCAGGGGCCGAGCTCGAGGCGCGCGACAACCGGGGCAGGACACCGCTGCTGGTCGCCGTTTCGCTCGGCAGCGTCGAGATGGTGGAGACGCTCCTGGATCTGGGTGCCGACCTGCACACCGTCGATCACGAGCGCCAGAGCGCGCTCCACGTCGCCGTGGCGAGTTCGCGTCCCGAGATCGTGCGCCTTCTGCTCGCCCGCGGCATCGACCGCCACGGGAAGAACGCGCGAGGAGAGAGCGCGATCGAGTTCGGCCTGGGCGAGGCGAACCTGGAGACGATGCAAGCGCTCTGGGGTGACGAGCCTGCTCCGCACGCCGCTCCCCGGCCCGATCTCCTCGAGATGCAGCGCTTCGCGCTGGTCGAGCTCGAGGCCTTGGCCGAGAAGCGGGAGCACGCGGAGCTCCGCGTCCACGGCTTCGATCCCGCGTTCCTCGAGCCCGATGCACACGGCACGTTCGCTCGGCTCCGCATCGAAGGCGCTCCGCCGTCGCACGAGCACTGCTCGGAGACGCGCTGCACCTCCGAGCCGGGCGAGCGCTGGCAGCTCTCCACGCTCGCGGAGCAGGAGAGCGGGAGCTGGCAGCTCGACCTGCATCGCAACTGGAACTTCTGCCCGCGAGACACGCGCCCACGCGGAGGGATGTGCGGCAACGGCAGCACGCTCACGTACGAGCTCGTTCCCCACGACGGGCAGTGGTACTTCGCGCGTACCGATGTCGGCGGCGACCACCGGATCCGGCGCTTGCCGCAACGCTAGTGGGGCGGGGCAGAAGTTCGCTAGGAAAGTTCCGGCGGGTCGGCGCTTGGAGCAAGGAGCGACGACGACAGCAGTTTCGGGACCTGCCGAGGAAGTCGCAACGAAGCTCCAAGCGCCGAAACGCCGAGAACTAACGACGCGAACTTCTGCTCCGCCCCACTAGCTCCGCACCGCAACGAAACCACCCGAGCGCTCACTTCGAGCGCGCCACGAAGTTCGCGTGCAGCAGCTCGACGCGCCTGCCCTGCGCACGCAGGAGCACATCGTCACCCGGGACGGTGGTCCAGCGCAGGGCATCGCCAATCGCGAGCTCGACCACCTCGCCGCCGACGAAGCACGCGAGCGCGCCGCCCAGCGCGACGACGAGGTGCTCGCCCTCCCGGCTGGTCGAGCTCGACTCCGCGCGCACGACCTCCGCGCCGCCCGCCTGCAGCGCGAAGAGGCGCGCCGTGGCGCGGGTGCTCGCGCGCTCGACCATCACGTTCAGATCCTCGGTCGGCCCGTCGATCAGGCGCGCCGTGATGCGACTCTCGCCGGGGAAGTCGAAGCGCTCGAAACGCTGCGCGAGCCGCCGCTCGACGCCTTCCACGTCGAGGATCATCCCCTTGCCGCGCAGCAGCCAGAGCGACCGGTCGATCCCCGGATAGAGGGAGAACGGCCCGTCGCGCGCGACCTGCGCCACGCTGACGCGCCAGCGGAAGCCCGCGCCACGCGCGCGCTTCGCGATAGCGACCTCGCGCGTGGTTCCGCCACCGTTCTTCCAGGGGAGAACGGGCTGATCGGCGACGCGGAAGTGCTGGAGGGTGAGCGGGGACATGGCGAGCAGAACCGCGAGAAGCTGGGCGGAACGCGTGCCGGATCCTACGCTCTTGCGATGCATCACGCCTCTGCTGCCTGCCATCTCTTCGGCGCCGCTCTCGTCGCCGCCGTCCTCGCATGCGCCCCGGCCACGGCCCAAGAGCCCGCGCCCGCGCCCGCCGATCCCTTCGTCCGCTACGAAGGCAAGAGCGGCCCACTGCAAGGCAAGAAGGTCCTCCTGGTCTCCGGCGACGAGGAGTACCGCAGCGAAGAGAGCCTGCCGCAGCTCGGGCGCCAGCTTTCGCGGCTCGGCGCCACCTGCACCGTGCTCTTCGCGCTGGAGCGCGAGGGCGGGACGATCGATCCCAACGTGCGCGACGAGATCGCCGGGCTCGAGATGCTGGCCGAGGCGGATCTGCTCGTGCTCTTCGTGCGCCTCCGCGATTGGCCCGACGAGGCGATGCAGCACATCGCGCGCTACGTGGAGGCGGGAAAGCCGATCGTGGCGCTGCGTACCTCGACGCACGCGTTCGATCTCAAGAAGGACTCGAAGTTCGAGCGCTACGGGATCCGCAGCTCCACGTGGCGCGGCGGCTTCGGTCGCGAGGTGCTCGGCGAGACCTGGATCGATCATCACGGGGGTCACGGATGGCAGAGCACGCGCGGCGTGATGGCGCCGGGCGCGGACGCGCATCCGATCCTGCGCGGCGTCGATCCGAAGACGGTGTGGGATCCCTCCGACGTGTACACGGTGCGGCTGCCGCTTCCGGAAGGTTGCACGACGCTGCTCTTCGGCGAGGTGCTCGCGGGCATGAAGCCCGATGATCCGCCGGCGCCGCCGACGAAGGACGAGAAGAGCGAGAAGCTCATCGACTTGAACGCGCCGATGATGCCCGTCGCATGGACGCGCTCCTGGAAAGCGCCCAACGGAGCCGTCGCGCGGACCTTCACGACGACGCTCGGCGCGGGCGAAGCGTTCCTCCACGTCGGCACGCGGCGCCTGCTGGTGAATGCATGCCTCTGGTCGCTCGGCCTCGAGGCCGCGATCACTCCGGAGCTCGAGGTCTCCCTCATCGGCACCTACGAGCCCCTGCCCTTCGGCTTCAACAAGCATCGGCGCGGTGTCAAGCCGAGCGACCTCGCATGGCCTCCGCGCTGAGCGCCACGCCGACGGCACCGTAGAGGTGACAGGCAACACGACTCTGCCGTGACCTTCTGGCTCGGATCCGAGGACGCCATCAGGCCGCAGGCCAGAGCAAGCCCGGCCCCGCTCGAGCGCGCCGATCTTCATGCGCACGGGCCGCAGGCTCCAGAGAAGTCGGTCACGCGCCACGAGCGGCGGCAAGCGGAGCAGCGCTGAGCGACGCTCTCCGCAGCCCCACCGCCGGAGCGCTTCTGCCGCCCAGCGCTCGGGTGCCCTCGCTGGGCTTGGCCGTGTGCACCGCGCTCTCGCTCCTCAGCGCAGGAACGGCGGGTCGCTCCAGTCCCAGAGGCGCTCCGGAGCGCGATCGACGTCGCTGGGCATCGAGCTCCAATGATGCGGCTCGATGGAGAGCGCGCCGCGCGCGTGCAGGAGCACGCCGACGAGCGCGAGCGCACCGCAGAGCAGCGCGCGCGCCGCTCGGGCGCGCGGAGCGGATCGCACGGCGTCGACAGCGGAGGCGAGCAGGAGCGCGAGCCAAGGCAGCGCATCGCAAGAGAGCCGAGGACCGTAGCCGTGACCGCCCCACCAATGCGGATAGGCGGCGGTCGCGAGTGCGTACGCGAGCGGCACGAGCACGGCCGCGGCGATCCACGCGTCGTCGCGCTGGAGCGCGGCGCGCTTCGCGCCGTGCAGCCACGCGAGGAGCAGCACCGGCGAGTAGACGAAGAGCCCGCGCGCAGGGCTGAAGCTCTGCCCGAGTAGCGCCGCGCCGAAGTCGCCCCCGCGCGCGCTCAGGCGCCACGGATGGAAGTACGGCGGGAGCGGCTCGCCGTGGAGCGACCACGCGTGGAGCGCGAACGGGACCGCGATGGCCGCGGCTCCCAGAGCGATCCAGCCCAGCGCCGCGACGCGCGTTCGCAGGACCAGCGCGGCGAGCGCCAGCGCGCTCAACGCGTGCAGCGGACGCAGCACGCAAGCGCCGGCGATGCACGCGCCCAGCGCAGCGCACGCGGCTCTTCCGCCCGTCTCGCGGCGCAGACGCAGCGCGAGCCAGAGCGCGGCCGAGAGGAACAGGAGCCCCGGTCCGTGCTGCCACAGGACACGGCTCGCAGCGGAATAGGCGCTGGTGCCGAAGGCAAAGCAGAGCGCCGCGGCGAACGCCGCCGGCAGGCTCGCGAGCTCCGCACACGCGACGAAGACCAGGGCGACCGCGGCGCTCGTGCAGAGCGAGGCGATGCCTTGCTCGACCCACGCGAAGCCCCGGGGATCGATGTCGCCCGTGTCATGGAAGTCGCGCTCCCAGCGCTGGGCGAGCCGTTCGACGGAGCTCGGCAGCGCGAGCGAGGACGAGCGCGCGACGTGAACCACGGCATCGACCAGCACCACGCACGGCAGCGCAACCCACGAGACGGCGAGCGGGAAGAAGCTCATGCGACGCCCCTGCACCGTCTCGATCCCATAGGGCGAGCGGTCGAGCGCCGGACCGTACTCGTCGAGATCCGCGTTCCCTTCGCGCCACAAGCTCGCCGCCGTCGGGATGGTCCACAGCGAGTCGGTCTGGATGCGGATCGGGCTCGCGAGATATACCGCGAGCGAGAGCGCGAAGAGGAGCAGCGCGAGCCGGGTGCGAGAAGTTGCGGGCGAGCCGGAGGACATCGCCGGCAAAGCTAGCGCAGAACGGTTCGCGCCCATAGGTGCCGATCCAGCGGTGCCCGACACCCAACGGATCGACGGCGCCGGGCGGCTCGCAGCCCTCCGTCGCCTCTCGGCTTCGCTAGGATCGCCCGCTCCTGCCGGGTCGCCCCCCTTGATCGCGACCGCGCAGCGTGCTTTCGTCGCGGGCAACCACCGCAGCGAGGGCCCGCCGTGATCTTCTCTCCTTACCGCGAGCTCGGCCGCACGGGCTTCCGCGCGACGCGCCTCGGCATCGGCGACCTCGCCGATCGCGCGGTGCCGCTCGAGCGCTGCGTCGCGACGCTGCGCCGCGCGCTCGACGCGGGGCTGAACCTCGTCGACACCGCACCCAACTACGAGGACGGTACCAGCGAGGAGATCGTCGGGGAGGCGCTGCAGGGCCGCCGCGAGCAGATCCTCCTCATCGACAAGATCGATCACCTGCACGAGCCGCTCGCCCCGCAGCTCGAGCAGAGCCTGCGGCGCTTGCGCGTGGAGCACGTGGACCTGCTCGTCTTCCACGCCTGCTCGAAGAGCTCGGATCTCGCGCGCCTGCTCGACGAAGGCGGCGGCTTCGAGCAGATGCAGCGCGAGGTCGAGCGCGGGCGCGCGCGCTTCCGCGGGTTGAGCTCGCACGACCCCGAGGTGCTGCTCGCGGCGCTCCGGAGCGGAGCCTGCGACGTGGTGATGTTCCCGCTCGGGCCCTTCGTCGATCGACGCTACGAGACCGAGGTGCTGCCGCTCGCGCGGCAGCTCGGCACGGGCACGGTCTGCTTCAAGACCTTCGGCGCAGGCAAGCTCCTCGGAGACACCGAGGGCTACCAGCGCCCGCTCGCACAGCGGCCACGAGGAAAGCGCAGCTCGGGCGGCGGCGCGGAAGCCGAGGCGCTGCTCCCGCGGCTCACGGTCGAGGAGTGCGTGCGCTACACGCTGACGCTCGATCCCGACGTCGCCCTGCTCGGCCTCTCTTTCCCGAACGAGCAGGACGCCGCGTGGGCCGCGGCGCGCGCGTTCACGCCGGCAGCGCCCGACGAGATGGAAGCGCTGCGCGCGCGCGCCAGGATCGCCATCCAAGGAAAAGGCGAGGTGTGGTGGAACCCCACACCTCGCCTCGCATGAGCCGCAGCACCGCGCACGTCTCGCGCGTCGTGCTCGTTTCGGATCAACGCACGGCGGCGTTGACGTTCAAGATGCCGCCCGTCACGCACTTGCCGGCGAGGCTCGCCAGCGGGCGCGTGGTGGAGAGGATCTTCGAGCGCACCTGCGCATAGGTCCACGTCGGGTTCACCGACCAGACCAGCACGCAGGCACCCGTGACATGCGGCGCGGCCATCGAGGTGCCGCTGAGATAGGCGTAGGCCGTGTTGCTGTTGCGGCTGATGTAGGTGGACGCGATGTTCGTCCCCGGAGCGCCGAGGTCGACGCGCGTGGCACCGTAGTTCGAGAAGGTCGAGATGCCGTCGTTGTTGTCGGTCGAGGCCACCGCGAGGATGTTGTCCTGCGTGTAGCTCGCCGGATAGAACGGCGTGACATCGTTGTTGATGGTGCTATTGCCCGCCGCGCAGACCAGCATGTGGCCCGCCGTGCGCGCGCTGGTCACGGCCGCGTCGAAGGCGCTGCTGAAGCCCGTGCCACCCCACGAGTGGTTCGAGACCTTGATGCCCTTGCCGACGCAGTAGTTGATCGCGCTGATCCCGGCCGAGCTCGAGACGCTGCCCGTGCGCGAGCCGATCTTCAGCCCGCAGAGCTTCACGCTCCACGCGACGCCGGTGACGCCCTTGCCGTTGTTGCCGACCCCGCCGACGGTACCCGCGGTGTGCGTGCCGTGGCCGTTGTCGTCCGTCGGATCCTTGTCGTTGTTCCAGAAGTCCCAGCCCCAGGTGTCGTCGATGCGGCCGTTGCCGTCGTCGTCGATGTTGTTGTTCGCGATCTCACCGGGATTGGTCCAGCGATTCGCGGCGAGGTCCTCGTGCGTCGCGCGGAGGCCCGAATCGGCCATGCCCACGACGAAGGTCGAGGAACCGGTGGTGACATCCCACGCCAGGTTCGCGTCGATGTCGGCGCCGGCGGCACCGGGGTCGTTGTTCACCGTCTGGCCGGTGTTGTTCATGCCCCAGAGCAGCGAGTAGTACGTGTCGTTCGGCGTGGCGCCCAGACGGTAGAAGTGATCGACCTCGGCGAACTCGACCAGGCCGAGCAGCTTGCCGTAGTGCTCGACCACGGGGATCGCTTCCTCGGGCACGGTCGGGATCCAGAGGTGCTCCAAGCCGGGCACGAGCGCCCAGGTCTCGAGCACGCGAGCGCCGACGAGGCCGCGGACGAACGCGCGCTCGTCTTCGCTCGCGCTCGCATCGAACTTGACCAGCATCGAGGTCGGATCGTGGCGCAGGCCGGGGTGCGCCTCGACCAAGGCGTTGCGGTTCGCGCGCCACGCTGCTTGCCAGGCTTCGTCCTGGCTCGAAGTCGCGGTCGACTTCCCGGGCTCTCTCGTCGCTCTCTCGTCGGAGGCCTGCAGCGCAGGCGCGAACATGGCGGAGACCAGGCAAACCTGAAGGACTCGGTTCGGGCTCAGCATCTCGTCGCTCTCCTCGGCCAGCGTAGCTGGCCAGGCGACCGCGACGGGGGGAGTCGCGATCGCGGCGCTCCCCAAGGCTCGGCGGAGACGGTCCGCGAGCTCGGATCGGGCTTGGGGGGCGGCTTGTTTCTATGCAGCGACGAGCCCTGCGGCAAGATGTCGCGCGGAATCGCGCGCCGCCCTCGCGGAGGCGCGCGCGGACGACGGAGGCGCAGATGAGTTGGACCAGAGCCGGCGCGGCCTTTGCGCTGGGACTCGCGGCAGGACTGGGGATCGGGCTCCTAGGCGCTGGGGATCGAGCTGCGGATCGAGAGGTGCCGCCTGCACCTCCCGAGCTGTCGCGCGAAGCCAGGTCCTTGCCTCGAGAGGCGCCCGCCGAGCCTGCGGCGGGAGCGACGGCGAACGCGGACGCAGCGAGCGTCATCGAGCGTTCCCCCGCCGCGTCGGCCGCGCTCTCGAGCTGGACCGCGGAGCTCGCGGTGCCGGAGCTTCGCCGCGGAGAGGCCGTGCTCACGGGGCGGCTCGTGCGCTCGTTCGAGCAACGCGAGCCCTTCGCGAACCTCGAGCTCCTGCTCGAGGACATGTCCGCCACATCGCCGGCTCCGCGCGAGGAGCTGCCTCTGGAGGATTGGCTGCGCGCGACCGCGGAACGCGAGCTCGCGCGGCGCGCGAACCTGCGACGCGCGACGAGCGACGAGCGCGGCGAGTTCCGCTTCGAAGGCCTGCCGGCACAGGCGCGGCTCTTGCTCCACGCGGCGAGCGCAGACCTGAGACTCGAGCTCGAGTCCGGAGGCTCGCTGTATGGCATCGAGCCGCAGCCGCTCGGCGCGATCCGCGTGCGCGAGATCGCGCTCGTCCGCTTCGAGCTCACGCGCGCCGATGGAGGCGGGCTGTCCAGCGCGCGGATCGCCTGGAGCTCCGAGCGCGGCACGACCGCATCTGGCTGGACCCCGAGCGATCGCGAACGGGCGCTGCCCGTGGGCTCCGTGGAGCTCGAAGCGCGGAGCAATGACGGCGCCTGGGTCGCGGAGAAGAGCCGCGTGGAGCTCGTGCGCGGGCCGCAGCGCGTGGTGCTGCGACTCGAGCCGCGGCCCGTGCTTTGCGGTCGCTTCGCCCCGCGCGACGCGACTCCGCGGTGGGACTTGGCCGTGCATCTGATCGAAGCGGAGGCGGGGAGTGCCACGCCGGAAGCGCTGCTGGCCGCCGTGGACAAGATGAGCCTCGACGCGAGCACGCGCTACCGCTTCTCCTTCGGCGAGCGAGCGCCCGGCACCTATGCGCTGGCCGTCTTCTCCGGCGGCCGAGCCGTGAGCGAGATCGCGCTCGCAACGCTGGGCGCGAGCCCTTGCGAGATCGTGCTGCACGAGATCGAAGCCACGGAGCAGCAACTGCTCCGCGTCGTGCTCGAAGCCCCACCGGGAGCCGAGCTCGGCAGCCCTGCGGTCTACGCGGGCGTGCGGATCGGCGAGCGCACGCTGGAGGAGCGCGAGCACTCGCGCCGCGCGGACGACGGTGCGTATCTCGTCGCCGAGCCCGAACTACCCGAAGCCGCGAGCGACGCGCGCAGCTACGTACGGGTGCGTTGCTCCTTGGGCGAGCAGACGGTCTTCTACGAACGCGGAGCAACGAACGAAGTGCGCGTCGCCTTCGCCCCGCAGGCGCACCTCGTCGTGGATCTCGTCGGCTTCGCGCCGAAGGAGCTCACGCGCCTCTGGCTGGGCTTCCGCCGCTCCGATCCCGATCGAGCGTCCGGGACGGCGGAGCCCTGGGCGCGCCTGACCGCGGAGGACGACCCGCCTTCTGTCGCGTCGCGGCGCGAACGGTCCGGGCTGCAGCCCGGGAGCTACGAGATCGCGCTGCTCGTCGTCGAGCGCAGCGAGCGCGGCTTGGCACAGCAGTGGCCGATCCTCACGCGAAGCCTCGAGCTCGCTCCGGGCACGCAGCGCTTGGAGCTCGCGCGCCCTCCGCTGCACGAGCTCCTGGTCCAGCTTCCTCCAGGTGAGATCAGCTACTCCTGCGCGCTGCACTGGCCCGACAACGGAGGACGCACCGTGGCACTCGCGCCTCCCGACGCCGAACGCCGCGTGAGCTTCGAGCTGCTCCCCGCCGGTCGCTATCGCCTCGTGTGCAAGCCGAAGGGCGGTGCGGAGGCAGCGATGGAAGTCGAGGTGCCGAGTGTTGGACCGGTGCGCGCGCCCGAGTGATCGCTGCGGGCCGGGAGCAGCTGCCTTCCTCGCCGGTCCGCGAGCTCGGGCGCAGGGCGATCCGGCGAGCGGACGCATGGCGAGGCAGGTGACGAGATGACGAAGCACTGGAACCAAAGGTGGGCGGCCTTCCGCATCGGAGCCTGCATCGGAACGGTCTTCGTGCTCGCCCTCAGCTCCATCCTGCTCTTCTCTCGGCTCTTGGAGCTCGCCTTCGACTGCCTTCGATCGTGCCTGCACTCGATGGCCATGCTCTGAGCCTCCATGCTCACCAGCCAGCATGCGTCTGCTGCTGAAGCCATCGCGCGCAGCAGGCACGCGGCGGACCACAGCACGGCCCTACGGATCGCGCTCGTGGAGGAAGCTCTGCGCACCCAGTCCCCTCGCCGAGCTCCTCGAGCAGGACTCGGCGAAGCCAACCGCGTCGGCGACCTGGTCGCGCAGCTTCGCACGGAGCAGCAGCGAGCCCTCGACGCCCAGCGCTGAAGCTCGCCCACTTCCGTCGCGATCGGCGCGCGCGCGGGCTATGCTCCGCGCCCCCTGCCGAGCCATCGCGTGACCGCCGAGCCGTCCGAACCCTCAAGCCTTCCGGAGTCGAGTGCCGCCCCGCGCACGACATCGCGCTGGCTCGCGCTCGATGCGCTCCGCGGCCTCACCATCGCGGGCATGATCCTGGTGAACAACCCGGGCGACTGGGGCCACGTCTATGCGCCGCTGCGCCACGCCGCGTGGCACGGCTGCACCTTCGCCGACCTGGTCTTCCCGAGCTTCCTCTTCGCCGTCGGCGTGGCGATCGTGCCGGCGCTCGGCCGCGCGAAGGAGCGCGGTGCCAGCCTCGCGGAGCTCCTGTCGCGCGTGCTGCGCCGCGCGCTCGCGCTGATCGCGATCGGCCTCTTCCTCGCGGCGTTCCCGCTGATCACCTTCGTCGAGGGACGCGACCTCTTCGCGCCGCTGCTCGAGCTGCGCTTCCCCGGCGTGCTGCAGCGGATCGGCGTCTGCTATGCGCTCGCGGCGACGCTCTTCCTCACGACGAGCCCGCGTACACAGCTCGCGGTGCTCGCGGGGTGCTTGCTCGCCTACTGGCCGCTCCTCGGCCTCTGCCCGACCCCCGACGGCGGAGCTCCCGATTGGAACAGCAAGGGCGATCATCTCGCGGGTTGGCTCGATCGCACGCTCTTCGGCGACCACGTGTGGTCCTCGACGCGCGGCCTCTACGACCCCGAGGGACTGCTGAGCACGATCGGCGCGCTCGCGACGACGCTGCTCGGCGTCGCGATGGGACGCGTGCTCGCGAGCTCGCGCCCGAGCGCCGAGAAGCTGCAGCTCCTGCTCGTCCGCGGCGCCCTGCTCATGGCGGCGGGTGCCGTGTGGGGCTCAGTCTTCCCGATCAACAAGCCGCTCTGGACGAGCAGCTATGCACTCTGGACCGGCGGCATCGCGACCAGCGGCCTGGCACTCTTCCTGCTCGCGAGCGAGCGGCCGCGCGGCGCGCGTTGGCTCCGCCCCTTGCAGATCTACGGAGTGAACGCTCTGCTCGTCTTCGTCGGCAGCGCGCTGCTCGCGCGCACGATCGGACGCTTGATCACCGTCACCGGCGCGGACGGGAAGTCGCTCTCGCTGCAGCAAGCGCTCTATCGCGGCGTCTTCGCGCCGCTCGGCGAGCCCTACCTCGCGTCGCTCGCGTACGCGCTCGCTTGGGTGGCGATGTGGTTCGGGATCCTGTGGCTGCTCTGGCGGCGTGGGATCGTGTGGAAGGTGTGAACCGCGAGGGCGACTGCAGACTGCCGGTCAGACTTCATCGGCACTCGCCGCGATCTTGAAGTCGACGCCCAGCTCATCGAAGTGTCGCTTACCACACTTCGCCTTACGGGCTTCGCTGGATCGCAGGTCGAGCAGATTCCGGTTGGCCTTGGTCTCGCGCACGAGATAGAGCGTCGTGCGCTCCTCCTTCACGATGGCCCAGTCCGGGTTGTACGTTCCGACCGGCGTGTCGACCGTGAACCAACGCGGCAGCTTCACGAAGAGTCGGATGTCTTCTCGCGCGTTCAGTCCTCGGGCGAACGCACGCTCGGTCTGACTGTCGCAGAGCACGTAGTCATAGAGCCCTTTCTTGGCTTCCACCTCCTGCGCACGCAAGTAGTCGATGAGTTCCTCACTCTCGAAGCGGGTCATCTCCCATACGGCGTCGGGACGCTCGGGATCGAGCTTCTCGTAGCGCACGCCCTCGACGATCACCTCGTGCATCTCATGGCTGATCGCGGCGACGACGGCATCTAGAAAGCGCTGCGGATCGACGAACGCATCGCCCAGTCGCCCGGACTTCCTCAAGATGCTGGCCAGCGTGGCACGGGTGAGCTCGGTTCGATCCTGCAAGTAGCTCAGGATATCCGGCATGAACGGCGTTCCGTAGCGCGGCTGCTCTTCGCGCGCGGCGATCTGCTGCGACTTCAGACCAGCTCTCGTTACGTCGAGCTTCGCGGCCTTCACGTCCACTTTGCGCGGCAAGATCGGCGACATGTGGCGAACGGCATTCGCGGCACGGTCGATCAGCTTCGCGGTCTCGAACTCCACGCGATAAGTCGTGCGCGCCTGGATCCGCTCCCAGAGCGCCTGGAAGTCCGCTCCGAGCTGGACCTCCTTGCGCAGTCGGTTCACGCGCTTGTCGCTCTCTGGCTGGATGTGCCGCTCGAGGCGATAGGTCTGCAGGAGATCGACCACCGCTGGCGCGAGATCCGCATGGCTCCCCGGGAGTGCCAGCGCGAAACCGTCGGCCTCTGGCCGGAACGCCGGCAAGAGCCGCCCCCCTGCGTCCAGCATTCCGCCCGCGACGAGGGCCTCGTGCAGCACCTGCGCCTCGACGCGCCCGATTGGCTGCAGCTTTCCGTCGACCTCTCGCGTGAGCCTGGCCAGCGCGACGAGCGGGATCCTGCCGAAGGTTACGCCGCATTCCTGCTCGTACTCGCCCTGGAGCTTCTTCGCGAACGCTTCGTAGCTCTCGTTCGCGATCACGGAGAGGCGGTTCACGCCCTCGTCTCGCACACGCCGCCCCTCCTGATCCACCGGCAGGCGCAGACCGCGCCCGATCTCCTGACGCTTCTTCTGCGTGCTCTGCGTCGCATTCAGCGTACAGATCTGGAAGACATTGGGATTGTCCCAACCCTCGCGCAGCGCGGAGTGGCTGAAGAGGAAGCGCAAGGGTACATCCAGACCGAGCAGGCGCTCCTTCGACTGCATGATGAGCTCGAAGGCCGACTCATCGTCCTTCGTCTCCCGGCCCTCCCGAGAATCCTTCAGGCCCTTCTTGTCGTCCTTCGCGAAGTAGCCGTCGTGCAGCGTATGCACCGGAAGGCTGAGCCAGCTCAACGTCCGGTACTTCGCATCCTTGGCGAACTCCGAGAGGATCTCCTCGATTGCCAGGGCGAACGGACCGCGCGGTTCCTCGGCGCCATGCACGCGGTAGTTTGCGACGGAGTCGAGGAAGAAGAGGCTCAGAACCTTGAGGCCTCGGCCGGCGAGCTGGAGCTCTTTGTCGAGGTGCCGCTGCACCGTCTCGCGGATCTGCACGCGCCAGATGTCGTCCCGGCGTCCCCCGATCTCCTCGCCCTCCTTGAGCACCCGGCTGCCGAGCTTCACGAAGCGCCGCTCAGGATCGTCGGGGGCCGCGCTGATCTCCGTGACCGAAAAACCGTGCCGGTAGCACTCGAGCTCATCGGACTTCAGGAAGAGGTCGTCGCCGTACTTCACCGTGACGGGCCCCTCGCGAGGGCCGTCCTTGCCTTTCTTGTGGATGCGCAGCTTGGCCTTCAAACCCTTCTCGTACTCCACTCGCTCGACGCGCACGAAAGGCTCGTTGCCCGCCCCTCCGCCCGTGACGCTGGCGACGACGATCTTCTTCACGAGACCGAGCTCGAAGGCGCGAATCGGATCGAGCCGATACACCAGCTCGTGCGCGTTGCGGTGCGTCGCCGAGTAGCGCAGGGTGCAGAGCGGATTCAGGCGCTGAATCGCCTCCTGCGCCTTCTCGGTGCTATCGACGCTTTGCGGCTCGTCGATGATCACGATGGGACGCGCGGCCTGAAGGAACTCGATGGGCGCCCTTCCGTTCAGCCGATCCGTCTCCTTGTAGATCACGTTGCCCTTCGAGGAGGCGCCCTCATCCTCCACGACGTACTTCCGAAAGGCATCGATGTTGATGACGAGGATCTGCAAGCTCGGGCTGCGAGCGAACTGGGCGACGCGGTTCAAGTCCTTCGCGTCGTATACGGAGTACTCGCAGGGTTGATTCTCGAAGAGGTCGCGGAAATGAGCCCACGTCGCCCGCAAGCTGCTCAGCACACCTTCGCGGATCGCCACGCTGGGCACGACGATCACGAACTTCGAGAAGCCGTAGCGCCGCGCCAGCTCGCGAATCGTGCGAAGGTAGACGTACGTCTTGCCCGTCCCGGTCTCCATCTCGACCGAGAAGTGCGGGCACCTCCGCCGCAGATCTGCTGGAACATCGAGCAGCTCCCAACAGGAGAGCGGGGCCGTCGGTGCGGCGACTTCGATCGCGTTCCGCTCCTGGACCTCGCGGGTGTTGGCTCGCAGCCTCTCGTCGTCCAGGACGAGTTGGTTGCCGACTCCTCCCTCGTCGTAGCTCTGGCCCGCGTACAGGCCACCGAAGCCGCGGTGCTGGATCGGCGCGTACTGGGGCTCGTTCCGCGGCTGGCCTTCGAAGAGATCGAGGACCGCTTGCACGGCCTCGAGCTGAAACGGCTGATGGCTGTCGTACTGGAGCTGGAGCGTCATCGTGGGTCTTGTAGAGGATCGGATTCCTCTTCATCCAGGATCACCAAGCGCGTGACGTGCAGCTTGCCCGCCTTCGGGCCGCGGCCGGGGCGCGGCGTGAGCTCTCCAGAGACGCGCACGCGACGGTCCAAGGCCTCGATGGCGGAGGGCCGCAACGCCTCTTCGAACGAGCACGGCACGCTGAAGACCTGCAGGCGCTCCGACTCGGGGACGAAATCATTGCGCAACGTGAAGGTCCGCTCGTCGAGATCGATCTCCCGCAGCTCTCCTTCGTACGCGAAGGCCTGCGCGGTCTCTCGCGAATCGAGCGCCCGATCGATCCGCTTGTGCGTTTCGCGCGTGAGGATTGCTCGTCGCCCACGCAGACCGCGGCCCGAGAGCTCGACGCGCTCCACGGAGCCTCGCGGCCGAGGTACGAGGCGCTTGATCTCCGTCAGCAAGAGCCGCCGCAGTTCGGGATCGGCCACGGTCCCCGTGGGCGCATCCCCATCGGCAGCGTCGCCCGCCCAGCAAGCGGCCTCGAGATAGGCATGCAGCGCACTTCCGATTGCCTGATCGATGGCCGCGTCCAGCTCATCGCGCACCGTCCCTCGCTCCGGCAGAGGCAGCGAGACGCCAACCTGCACACTTCCCGGCTGCAAGCTGCTGACGCGAAAGTCACAAGCGCGCAACAGTCGCTTCGTCGGTCGCGTCGAGAGCGAACCATTCAGAATCCACTCGGCAGCCGACTGTACGCCCTTCCGCAGAGTATCCAAGAAGGTCGTCAGCACAGACGAAGGAGCGGAGGGCCAACTCAGGCCTGGTCCATCGATCCGGAGCCAGAGATCAGCTTCACCTGCTTCCGCGATCGCACGGTTCGAGCGCTCCGAAATCACGGCTTCGAGCCGGCGAATCTCCTCGAGCGGCCCTTCGGCGAGGACCACGTAGCTGTCCCGATTCTTCGGCAGCATCTCGACGCTGAGCGCGTGGAGAGCCTGGTACATCCTCGCCAGCTGCTGAAGCGCTTGTCCCAACTCCTCGGCGCTGCTCATGGAACCACCTGCAAGATGCCCTTCGTTAGTCCGGGTCGATTCTTCACCTGCTCGAAGTACTGCAGGTGCCCCGCACAGGTATTCGTTCCCTCGACGGCAACCATGGCGTCGAACTCGTAGTGCTTCGCGACCCATTTTCTCGACAGGGCCGGCGTGATGGCGATCCGACTGATGTCGCAGTCGGATCGGAGCACAACAACGAGATCGATGTCCCCCGGGTCGACCTTCGCGGTCACAAAACTCCCATCGATGGCAACCCAGGCGACGAGCCCCGTCTCGCGCAGCTCCTGCAGGTAGCGCTCCAGCCGCTGCACGAGCCGCCCGCGCGTACCCGAGAAGCCCGTGCCACGAAAGCGATCCGCGAGCTCCTGCAAGGTGCAAGCATGTACGCCCTGCGGCAAGAGACCTACATCGTCGAGTTCCGGGATCGCCATGGCTACACGGTCTTGAACTTCTCCACACCACACGTCTGAAAGATCTTCGCGGCGTTGACCTTGAGCTGGTCGTTCCCCGCGAAGCCGCGATCGAGGCAAACGACACGCTGCGGTTTCAAGTCGGCCATCGCTCGGACGAGGTCAAGGCTGAGCTCCTCCTGGAGACAGAGCAGCAAGGTGCCCTCGCCGATGCTGTGAACGCGGAATCCGCAGAGATCGAGCACCTGGATCGGCGTCGTCAGCTCGAGGCCGTCCTTCAGCAAGATCTCGTACAGCAGATCGAGTTCCGTCCGGTCGGGGAGGACGTTGTCGAGGTCGTCTTCGATCTGGCGCTGGAGGCCCGGGGCGTCCTTGCTTTGGCCTGCCTGCCAGGGCTTAAAGCCCGAGGCGTCGAGCTTGAAGACTCGAAAGCCGGTTGCGGCGGAGCATTCCTCCTCCGCTCCCAGAGCCCCCAGAGCTTGGCTTTTCATCTTCCCTATCACACGGCGCACCCGCTCCTTCGTGATCTCCGCTATTGTGGAGTATCCAGCTCGCCACGCCTCACTATCAAGGTACGAACCGTCCTCTCGCCTAGTTCGGGTTGGCTCAGGGAGCTGAATCAAGATAAATCGACGGGCACCCTGATCGCCGTCATTAAGACCCATCACCGCGGCCGCCGTGGTGCCAGACCCCGCGAAGAAGTCCAAGGCCAGATCACCGGGCTGAAGAACGGCACCCAGCAAGATTCGAATTAGCCCTTCTGGCTTCGGATACTCCATGACGTCGAGGCCGAAGAGCTCCCGCATTTCCTCCGTCGCATCCTCATACGTCGCACATCCCATCCCCTTTGCCGTGAACAGATTAGACATTTTCTTATCACGGTCACTGCGATTGACGTAGTTTGGCCGGAAGGGGGCCCTTCGGATCACGATCTCCTCTCCGGCCGCGCAAAACGCGTCAAGCCTCTCCTGAGAGTATCGCCACTCTCCCCTCATGCGGAATGCGCCCTCGTTTCGCCATCCCCGCACAGAAACTGGATCCAAGAGTTCCGCGCGAATATTATCCTTCGACATATCCTGAGGCTCGAAGCTCCCCACCTCGAAACCAAACCTCACCGAGTTTGCGGGAAAGACGAGAGTTGTAACCGCATTGCCAGCGTTGTTGAATGGGTACATCTTGCCGTCCTCGACCTTTCCGTGGACAAAGGCCCCTGCATGATCGCGCGCCCTCGCATAGGCAACTACATATTCAGTAACGCTACCCATCTGGGCACTCAAGAAAGACGGCTTACGCTTTTTCTCCCAAACGAAGACGCCGCAGCGATTAGCTTCGCCAAAGACCTCATCCATCACGCAGAGAATGTTCCGCATCTCATTGTCGTCGATGCTGACCATGATCACTCCGTCTTCTCGCAGAAGGTTTCTCGCGATAACAAGGCGCGGGTACATCATGCTCAGCCACCTTGAGTGAAAGCGACCTTCCGCCTCCGTGTTAGTTCCGAATCTCCGTCGCTCCGAATCCACCTGCCCCGTGTACTCCAGATACGTCTGCAGCGACTCCGCGTAGTTGTCGGGATAGATGAAATCGTTCCCCGTGTTGTACGGCGGATCGATGTAGATCATCTTCACCTTCCCGAGGTAGCTCTTCTCCAAGAGCTTCAGGACCTCCAGGTTGTCCCCCTCGATGATCAAGTTCTGCGTCGTGTCGAAGTCGACGCTCTCTTCCGGACAAGGACGCAGCGTCGCCAGACTCGGTCGCTGGGTGGCACGAAAGGCCTCGGCCTTGCCCGGCCAGTTCAACCCATAGCGCTCTCGCCCGACATCGACCTGCTCGCCGAGGGCCAGCTTCAATCTCTCGAAGTCGATGCGCCCCCCCTCGGTCGCGACCTCGGGGAAGAGGCGCAGCAGCTCCTCGCGACGCGCGGCGACGCGGTCGCGCGAGGCCAGATCGAGGGGCTCGGGGCGAGGATCGGTGTTCTCGGTCATGTGAGGGTCCAGTGCAGCGTGAAGAGAGGACGCTCTTCCACGCGGCGAGTCACGCGCTCCTGGATGGAATCCAGGAGCGCATCGCGCTCCTTCTCCAGCTCGCGCTTCGCGATGTCAAACCTCTTCCAGGCCTCGTCGCGCTTCGACTCGAGGCCGCGGATCTGCTGCCCCTTCGCGAGCTTCTCCGCCAGCGTGCCGGCGCGGCGCGACTCGAGCTTGAGCTCTTTCAGCCGCTGATCGAGCTCTTCGAGCTCGGCCCCGAGCGTGCGGCGCTTGTCCGCAGTCCACCGATCGAGCTTCTCGGTCTCCGCATCGAACCAGCGTCCGTTCCGCTGCTCCTGTCGCTGGATCTCGGTCTCACGGGCGGCGCCGATCGCCTGGGCCAGGCGCGCCTCCTCGCTCGGAGGGATCGGGCGGAGTTCGCCGGCGACAGCAGGCAGGTCGAACAGTCGCCGAGCGAGTGAGGGGTCGATCGGCTGTCCGGCTCCATCATGGCCGACCAGCAGGAGCTGCTCTTCCTGCTCGAGAGCCTGCGCGACGATCTGTACGCAGCGCAGCCAACCCGAGCGACCGATCCACGGCTCGAGCGCCGCGATCCGCTTTCGACTGGCCGAGAACTCGAAGCGCACGCTGCGCGAGGGCGTGGCCTTGACCTTGGCTTCGCTCAGCACGCGTTGCGCGAGCGGGTGCCCGACGCGAAACGTGTTTGCGCCACTCACGGCTCGACCCATGCGATACGGGCCGGCATGGATCGATTCTCCCGCGAACGGATTGCGCCGCAGCGTAAAGGAGTGCTCGCCAGCATCGAAGTCCGCGACTCCGGCCAGCACGTGCTGCGTGACGAGCCAGAGGCGCTCCTGAAAGCGATCCAGAGCAT
This sequence comes from Planctomycetota bacterium, assembly GCA_016719295.1. Lineage (GTDB taxonomy): Bacteria > Planctomycetota > UBA1135 > UBA1135 > JADKAF01 > JADKAF01. The sequence goes on along the minus strand of JADKAF010000001.1, from coordinate 6,278,143 downwards.
CCTTCGTCTCGACGCGCACGCGCTCGACCACGCTCGCGTCGAAGTTGTCCAAGAGCTTCTCTCGCGCGTCCCGTTGCCCCTCGGCGATCGGCTGCTCCAGCTCCTTCTGGAGCAGGTCGAACTCATGCTCGATCTGCTCACGCGAGCGGCAGCGCTGGTAGATGTCTGCAATGCGCTTCTCGAAGTCGACTCCGTGCTCGATCGTGCCCAGGACCTCATCGCTCGCTCCGAACACGCCGTCGAAGAGCTGGAACTTCTCGCGCAGCAGCTCGTAGACGCGTTGGTCGGCGGCGTTGTTCTGATTCAGGAAGTTCACGACCACGACATCGAACTGCTGCCCGTAGCGATGGCAGCGACCGATGCGCTGCTCGATGCGCTGAGGATTCCAAGGCAGGTCGTAGTTCACCACCAGGTTGCAAAACTGGAGATTGATCCCCTCGGCGGCGGCCTCGGTGGCGATCAGGATCTGTTTCTCGTCGCGGAACGCCTCGACAAGGGCAGCGCGCATGTCGGCGCTCGGCGAGCCCGTGAGGCGATCGGTCCCTGCGTTCCGCTCCGACCAACGGCGGTAGATCGCCTTGCTCAGTGGATCGGCGTTCGTACCGTTGAACAGGACGACCTGGCCTTGGAACTCGGTCTTCTCCAAGAGGCGGAAGAGATAGTCCTGGGTCTTTCGGGACTCCGTGAAGATCACGGCTTTCTGCTGAGATCTCGAGGCCGAGCCCGCGCGAGCCTTCTCGGCCTCCTGGAATCCCCGTCGCAGCGCCGTGAGAAGCGCTTCGCCCTTGCTGTTCAGGTCGATGGAGTCGGCGAGCTTCGTGAACGCGTCGAGCTGCGCGAGCTCGGACTTGGCCTCTCGTAGCTCTTCGACACTCAGCGGTCGGCGAGCGCTCTTGTCCTCTCGCTCGGATCCACCGGCCCATTCATCCAGCAGCTCGTCCGCGGACTCCACGTCCTCCCCCAGTCCACTCGGCGCAGCATCGACCGCGGAGACCGACCGGACCGCCGCTTCCAAGCGCTCGACCAGACCAGCCAAGGTTCCCGCGATGGCATAAGTCGACGAGGCCAGGAGCTTCCGCAGGATCATCGTCAGGAGCTGCCGCTGGCCTGCCGGCAAGGCGTAGAGACGCTCTCCTTGCAGATACGTCGAGACCGCGTCGTATAGCTCCTGCTCCTTCGGGAAGGGGCGAAACTCCTGCAGCAGCGCATGCCGGTTCGTGTAGCGAACGTATTCGAGCACCTGCCGGCGAAGCGTCCGCTTGCAGATTGGCTTCAGGCGCTCTTTCAGATCCTCGAAGTCTTCCCCGGTGCCCAGCCGCGCGTAACGCGCCTTGAAGCTCTCGATATCGCCGAAGGCGTGCTCGTCGAGGATGCTGGCCAGACCGTAGAGTTCGAGCAGGGAGTTCTGGAGGGGCGTGGCTGTAAGCAGCACCTTGGGGCGATCGGCGATGGCGTCCTTGATCGCCTGCGCGATCTTGCTGGAGCCCTTGTAGACGTTGCGCAGGCGGTGCGCCTCGTCGACGACGACGAGGTCCCACTCCACTTGAGCGATGTAGGCCTCCTTGGCTCGGGCGAACTGATAGGAGCAGAGCACGATGCCCGGTGCGAGGAAGGGGTTCAGGTTCCGGGCGCGAATCGCCTCCTGGAAGGTGCGAGCTTCGAGGATCCGCGATGGCAGGTGGAACTTCTCCTCCAGCTCTTGGCTCCACTGCTTCCGGAGGTTTGCCGGGAGGACGACCAAGAGCTTGCGCTTCCCTTCGGCCCACTTCTGCGCGAGCAGCAGCGCGGCCTCGATCGTCTTCCCGAGCCCGACTTCGTCGGCCAGGATCGCACCCTTCGCGAGAGGGCTCCGAAAGGCGAACAGCGCCGCCTCGACCTGGTGCGGATTCAAGTCCACCTGCGCATCCGCGAGCACGTGCGTCAGCTTCTCGGCTTCGTCCGATGCGCACAGCCGCGTCAGCTCGTGCGCGAAGAGCTTGGCTTGGAAGTCCGTGAAGCCCATGAATCAATGCGTCTTGGCGAGGCGGCGGATGATAAGGATCGAGAGAGCATCTGCCAACATCCGGAGGACCGTGTACCCAGTTGGAAGCGAAGGAGACTGGGTTCGCTGCACGGATGCCGGGATGACGCGCAGCCGTGCCGATGTTCGCGTGATCGCTTTGCCGCGAATCCACCCCTCGCCTTGAGGCGCGATCGCGCGCTGGCACACTAGGGCGCCTTCTCCGTGCCTAGCCGCTTTAGGTCGGCTCGGGTCGACTCCACCGCATGAACTGGGCCCCCACCGTCACCGTCGGCCTCGCCGCCGCGCTCGTCCTCGGCACGCTCGCGCGCCGCTTCGGCCTCTCGCCGCTCGTGGGCTATCTGCTCGCGGGCATCGTCGTCGGGCCCAACACTCCGGGCTTCGTCGGCAATGCCGCCGTCGCGGGCCAGATCGCCGACGTCGGCGTGGTGCTGCTGATGTTCGGCGTCGGGCTCGGGTTCTCGTGGAGGGACCTCTGGTCGGTGCGCGCGATCGCAGTACCGGGCGCGCTCGTGGCGAGCGGAACCGCCGTGCTCGCGGGCGCCGGCATCGGCATGAGCTTGGGCTGGGCGCTCGCGCCCTCGCTCGTCTTCGGCATGTGCCTCGCGACGGCCTCCACCGTCGTCATCGTGCGCGGCTTCCTCGAGCTCGATCTCCTAGGCTCCGCCGCGGGTCGCATCGCGGTCGGCTGGTCCGTGGTGGAAGACCTGATCACCGTCGTGCTGCTGGTGATCCTGCCCGCGCTCGGCGCGAGCGAGAGCGGCGGAGGCTCGCTGCCGCTCACGATCGCTTGGACGATCGCCAAGGTGGGCTTGCTCGCCGTGCTCGTCATCGTCGGCGGCGGCTACGTCGTTCCGAGGCTCCTCTCGATCGTCGCGCGCGCGCAATCGAAGGAGCTCTTCACGCTCGCGATCCTGGTGATCGCCCTCGGCATCGCGTACGGCTCCGCGGAGCTCTTCGGCGTGTCGCTCGCGCTGGGTGCGTTCTTCGGCGGCATGGTGGTCGGCCAATCCGATCTCTCGCATCAGGCCGCGGCCGACGCGCTGCCGCTGCGCGACGCGTTCGCGGTGCTCTTCTTCGTCGCGGTGGGGATGCTCTTCGATCCGCTCTTCGTGCTGAGCTCGCCGCTGCCCGTGATCGCCTCGCTCGCCGTGGTGCTGCTGCTGAAGCCGCTCGCCGGCAGCGCGCTCATGCTGCTCCGCGGCTATCCGCTGAAGGAGACGCTCTGCGTGGGCGCCGGCATCGCGCAGGTGAGCGAGTTCTCCTTCGTGCTGGCGGGGCTCGCGGTGAGCGAAGGGCTGCTGCCCGAGGAAGCCCGCAGCCTCGTGCTCGCCGCGGCGCTGCTCAGCATCACCGCGAGCCCGGTGCTCTTCCGCGGCGTCGCCCCCATCTCGAAGACCTTGCTCTCGAGCCCCGGCTTCGCGCGCTTCCTCCACCGCCGCGCCGGCAAGCTCGGCCGCCTCACGTGGAACGAGACCGAGCAGCTCCGCGGCCACGCGATCCTCTGCGGCCACGGCCGCGTCGGCAGCGTGCTCGCGGGGATCCTCCGCCAGCGCGGCATCCCCTTCGTCGCGATCGACCTCGACAAGAAGCTCGTCGAAGCGCTGCGCGCCCGCGGCGAGCACGCGCTCTACGGCGACGGCGGGAGCCCGACGCTCCTCGACCGCGCGGGCGTCTCCACGGCGCGCGCGGTGCTGATCACGATCCCCGACGCGGCCGCCTCGCGCGTCGCCGTCGAGCACGTGCGCGCGACGAACCCCGAGGCCGCGATCTGCGTGCGCGTCCACCGCGAGGCCGAGCACGCGCTCTACGCGAACCAGCCCAAGACCGAGAGCGTCCACGGCGAGCTCGAGCTCGCGTACGCGCTCGCGCGCCGCATGCTCGGCGCCTTCGGCTCGAGCGCGATCGAGGCCGAGGCCGTGATCCTCGATGCGCGCCGCGGCGGAGGGGCGAGCGCGCCGAGCTGCACGACGCTGATCTTCGAGCTGCGCGTCGCCGCCGATGCGCCCGCCGTTGGCAAGGCCCTCGCCGAGCTCGCGTTGCCCGCGGGCGCCTTGATCATCACGATCCGCCGAAAGGGCGACTTCGTGGTTCCCAGCGGCAAGACCACGCTCGAGCCGCAGGACGAGGTGCTGGTGCTCGCGGATCGGGAGGGGGCGCGGGCGATCGAGCGTTTGGTCGGAAGCGCCGCGCAGCCGCGCTGAGCTCCTGTGGCAGAGCGCAGCTCTGCCACAGAGGCGGCCACGGCAGCGGCAGGGTCCTCGGCGTGACGCCGCACACGAAGAGCAGGAGCTGCGGCGCCTCGGCGCCGACGCGTGCTTCGCATCGGCCACCCCGCGTGGGGCATGGAGCCCGAGCCAGCGCTGACGCCGAGGCGCAGCCAGAGCCAACGCCCACGACACGAGTCGAAGCGACGGAGCTCGTCGCCTCGAGTCCGAGCTCGATCGGCGGAGAGCGCGCGTCATCGCCGGAGTCACTTCGAGCTCTCGCGGCCTGGGTGAACTCTTGGTCCGCCTCTGCGATCCGCTAAAAGCCGATGGCTGCTTCGCGGACGTTGGGCACGCCGAGGACCGCCATGCCCTCCGGCTTCGCCTGCGGGAGGAGCTCTCCTCGGACCGTTCTGGGCGCTATCGCCGAGCCGCGGAACGAGATCGAAAGCAGCACGTCGACGGTTATGATCCCTCCGCCGCTCCTCGATACATCTGGCCGCGAGAACTCCTCGATCAGGTTTGGAACGACGAGGGGCAGCAGAAGAAAGAGCGAAGCCGCCTGGCTCCGCAGCCGCGGCGAATCGCACGGACGATGGCTCTAGGAGGGCCCGATGCATCGCACGAAGACTCTCGCTTCCTCCGTTACCCCCCTGGCGCGCCTCGCGGCCGCTCTCCTCGCCGTCGTCACCGCAGGCTGCGCCTCGAACGGCACGCCGCCTGCGGAGCTCCTCGAGCTGCCGAATCTCGACCGCTCGGCTCTTCCCGCCTATTCCGAACCCGCGGTCACGGAGCCCCATGCCCGGCTGCATCTATGGAGCTCTGCGCCGCTGACGGCGAGCGGACCGTTCGAGATGGTCATCAACTCGCAGCGACATCCGATCGACCTCGAGAAGCTCTTCACCCTCGGTCGCGAGTCGATCCGCCTGCGGCCGGGCGATTGCGAGATCCTGCTCGTGCATCGCGCCGCTCGGGGGAAGGCAGAGGCGGGCCGGGACTACGTGCTCTACTACGACCACAAGGCCTCGGAAACCCAGCTTCGCGACCTGCAGATGGGGCTCATCCACAAGGAGCGCGAGTTCGTCTGCACGGACTGCGGCCCCTATGACGCGAACACCGCCGAGCTCGCGCAGAGCAAGGGCCAGCCCGCCGCCCTCGCCAGCATGGGCATCGCCCACTTCGTCGTCGGACGGATCGACGAAGGCGTGGCGATGATGAAGAGCGCCGCCGAGAAGGGCAGTCCGCTAGGCCACTACGCCTACGGCGTCGTCCTCATCCTGGGCAAGGGGGTCGAGCGCGACCTCGCCGAAGCGACCCGCCAGCTGCAGAGCGCTGCCGGACAGGGGCAGAAGCAGGCGCAGGAGATCCTGCCCCATCTCGGTTGGGGCTGAGCTCGACAGGGGCGGCGGTCCTGCGCCCCGTCGCACCGATCCGGAGCTCGCGCGACGAGCTCCCGATCCAGCGTCCATGCCCTCATGGAGCTCGACACGGAGAGTCCCGAGTCGAGCGGCGGAGAGCACGGCGGAGCGTCGACGCTCAGGGCACGAGCACCGCGCGAAAGCGCAAGCGCATCGCCATCATCGCGGAGTAAGCATCGTTCGCGTCCTCCAAGCGGAAGCGCTCGATACGCGGAAGTACCCCGGCGCGCGCGCTGAAGCGCATCGTCTCCTCGGAGTCGATCGCGCTCCCGCTCGGCCACCCCGCGACGCTGCGACCCGAGATCAGCGCCATCGCCGAGATCGCGAGCGGCTCGTCGGGGACCGCCACGATCAGGAGCTTCCCGCGCGGCGTCAGACCTTCGACGGTGCTCGCGATCGCGGCCGCGTGCGGTGCGGTGGCGAGCACGAGCGCGGCACCGCCCAAGCGCTGCAGGCCTTCCGCGGCGGAGATGCGCTGCGTGTCGATGTAGTCGTGCGCGCCGAGCTCGCGCGCGAGCGCTTCCTTGCTGGCGCCGTGCGAGAGCGCCACCACGCGGAAGCCGAGCTTCGCGGCGTACTGGAGCGCGAGATGCCCTAGACCGCCGATCCCCTGCACGGCGACGGTATCACCCGGACGCGCGCCGCTGTTGCGCAGCGCATTGAAGGTCGTGATGCCCGCGCAGAGCAGCGGGGCCGCGTGCGCGGCGTCGAGCTCGTCGGGGATGCGCGCGACGCCGTTCGCCGGGCAGACGAGGAACTCCGCGTAGCCGCCGTCGTAGCTGAGACCGCAGACCTGGCCGTCGACGCAGTTCGGGAAGTCGCCCGCGCGACACGCGCGGCAGCTTCCGCAGTGGCCGGCGTTCCAGCCGATGCCGACGCGATCGCCGACGCGGAAGCCGCGCACGTCCTCGCCGAGCGCATCGACGCGGCCCGCGACCTCGTGGCCGAGCACGCGCGGCAACACGAGCCCGGGGTAGCTCCCCGACTTCGCGAAGACGTCGCTGTGGCACATGCCGCAGGCCTCGACGCGCACGCGGAGCTCGCCGCGGCGCGGCTCCGGCACGGGGAGTTCGCGCAGCTCGTACGGTCCGTCGGGGCGCGTGATCTGCAGGGCGCGCATCGTGCGCATCGCTCGGGCTCCGAGAAAAGGAACGGAGCGAGAGCTTAGGCGCGCGCGCCCAACGACGCGAGCGAGCTCAGCCGCGGATGCAGTGCAGCTTCCGCGCGTCGCGGAGCAGCAGCGCGTTGCCCGCGATCGACGGCGTCGCCCAATAGATGCCGTCGAGCTGGCTCGTGCGCGCGATCTCGAAGCTCTTGCCGAGCTTCACGACGAAGGTCTTGCCGACCTCGTCGAGGACGAAGAGCTCGTCGCCCGCGACCCAGGGCGAAGCGACGATGGTGGCCGCGTCCGGCAGACGCTCGCGGTAGAGCCGCTCGCCGCTCTTCGCGTCGTAGCACGCGAGCACGCCGGCCGAACCGAGCACATAGACGAAACCGCCGGCGACGACGGGTGAGGAGAAGCCGGGGCCGGCCTTCTCGACGCTCCAGGCGACGGCGGGCTTCTCCGCTCCGAGGTCGATCACGCCGCGCGCGCTCTTCGGCACCGCGACCAGCGGACCCGGGCGGCCCGGGCCGGAGTTCCCGAAGTAGAGCCGCTCCTCGTCCCATGCGGGCGACGAGCTGAACGAGCCGCCGAAGCCCTCGACGCGCCAGCGCTGCTCGCCGCTCTTCGGGTCGTAGGCCACGACGCGCCCCTCGCCGCAGCAGACGAGCTGCTCGCCGCCCTCCGCTGGCCAGAGCACCGGGCTGCCCCAGCTCGTGCCCTTGCCGCGGTCATCCCGCCAGCGCTCTTCACCCGTCGCCGCATCGAACGCGACGAGATAGCCGCTCTCGTCGTTGTCGCTCTGCACGAGCACGAGGCCCTGCGTCGCGATCGGCGAGATGGCCCAGCCGAAGTCGTTGCTCGTCTTCTGCACGCCGATCTCCGCGCGCCAGAGGAGCTTCCCCTCGAGATCGAGCGCCACGACTCGGCCGAGCGCGCCGAAGACCGCGAAGACCCGCTGGCCGTCGGTGGTCGGCGACTCGGTGGCGAAGGAGTTCGAGGGATGCACGGCGAAGGCCGGCACGTTCTTGCCGACCTCGCGCTCCCACAGCGTCTTGCCGTCGGCGAGCGATAAGCAGAGCACGCGATAGGAGAGCTCGAGCGTGGGTTTCGGTCCGCCCCCGCCGCGCGACATCGGGCTCTTCAGGCCACCCGACATGCCCTGCGGGATCTCGTCGCCGTTGCCCACCGCCGTCGTGACGAAGACGCGCTCGCCCACGACGACCGGGGAGGAGAGGCCGCCGCCCGCGATCTCGACGCTCCAGGCCAGGTTGCGCTCGGCGCTCCAATCGGGAGGGAACGCGCGCGCAGCGACGACGTTCCGCCCCCCGGGGCCGCGGAAGCCCGGCCAATCGGAGGGCTCGGAAGTGCCCGAGAGGCTCGCGAAGAGCAGAGGAAGGAGGCAGACGGGCGGGCAGGGCAAGGTGGGACCTCGGGAAACGACGACGGCGGGCGCGCTTCGCTCGTCTCCGCGCCGCGGATGCGCTCGCGAGAGCGACGGCGATCCCGCGCCTTGCGCGATCCGCCCTCGCTCGACAGGGTAAGTCGCGATCCCGGCGATGCGAGACGGCGCCCAGCGAAGGCTTCGCGGCCCGCCGCACGCGTCCCAGCGGAGGCCTATCGACATGTCCGAAGCTTGCGCCCTCGGCGTCACGCATCGACCCGACCGATTCCTCGGCGACGGCTGGATCCGCGCCGAGCGCAAGATCCCGGGGCAACGCGCCCGCTGCGTCGAGGCGACGAGCACGGGGCCGCTCGAAGTGTGGACGGGAGCCGAGCCCGCGCGCCTCCATCTGCGGTTGCCCGCGGCGGAGAACCCGCCTCGCCACCTCGCGCTGAACCTCCGGAGCTGCTGGGCCGAGAGCGGCGGATCTGCTCTCGAGCTGCGGGTCGCGGTGAACGGCGCGACGGCGGGCGTGCGATCCGTGCCGAACGACATCGCGCGCACCTTCCTCTTCGATCTCCCCGCAGGCCTCCTCGTCCCCGGCGAGCTGGCGGTAGTGGAGCTGCAGGCGCTGGAGACGCGACGCGATCAAGGCGAGCTCGAAGGGCTGCCGCCCGGGCGCGGGCTCGGCATCGAGCTCTCGGCGCTCCGGCTCCACGCCGACCTCGATGCGGTGCTCGCCGAGGTGCAGGCGCTCTTCGACGAAGCGAGTCGTCAGCGCGACGAGCTCTTCGATCGGGGCAGCCTCGAGCTCTGGGACAAGGGCGAGCTGCATCACGTCGCCCGCACCACCCTCGCGCGTCTGGACAGCTTCGACGACTCGTGCGCGACGCTGCGCGCCCGCCTGCTCGAAGTGATCGAGGATCCGCATGTCCGCGCGCGCTCGCCGCAGCGCTGCGTCTTCGATCGCGACTACTTCCGCTCTCACGAGCGCGAGCTGCGCGAGGGCCGCATCCACGCCGAGCTACGCCGGTGGTCCGCTGGCCTCGAGGCCTATCGGCGCGGGGTGATCGACGCCTGCAACCGCAGCTACCTCCTGCTCGGCGACGACCCCGAAGGCCCGCTCGCGGATCAGCTGCCCGAACTGCCGCCGGAGCGCTTGCTCGAGCTGAAGGAGAAGAATCAATACCTGAACGATCTCGAGATCCTGCTCGGGCGCGACGAGCTGCAGTCGTTCCCCTCCGATCTCGAGATCGAGATGACGAGCTACTGCAACTACGCCTGCGTCATGTGCGGCCGGAGCTATCTGACCTTCGCCTTCACGCGGCAGGACGACGCCCAGATGGCGCAGCTCGTCCCCATCCTGCCCTACGTGAGCCACGTGACCATCGCGGGCGTCGGCGAGAACACCATGAGCGGAAAGATCGGGCTCCTCGCGAAGATGCTCGAGCGCTTCCGATGCGACAGCCGCTTGTTCACCAATGGGTCGTTCATCGACCGCAAGCTCGACGCCGTGCGGCGCTTCCGCAAGGTCTGCGTGAGCTTCGATGGCGGAACCGCGGAGACGTTCCAGACGCAGCGCCGCGGGGCGAACTTCAGGCGCGTCGTGGAGAACGTGCGCCTGCTGCGCGCGAGCGCTCCGGAGCTCGTCCTGGCCTTCAGCGTCGTCGTCTCGCGCCTGAACCTCGACGAGCTCGCCGAGATCGCCCGTCTCGCCGCCGAGCTCGGCGTGAACCACGTCGCGCTGAGCCCGATGTGGGACCGCAGCGAGCTCCACCTCAAGGCCTCCGATCGCCCGCTCTTCGAGCGCGTCCTCGCCGAGGCGCGAGCGCTCGCGGCTTCCGCCGGTGTCACGATCCAGAACAACGTGCAGCCGAGCGACTTCGAGGCCGAGGGAGATGTGCCGCTCGACAAGCCGGCGCTCCTCGCGCACGCACGAGCGCTCGAGTTCCCGAGCCATCGCGTGCCGAGCGCGGCATCGATCCTCGAGCGCTTCGAGTCGCTGCACTTCGAGTACTACCCTCGCGCCGAGCTCTTCCCCGATCGCCGCACGCCCGAGGCGCGCGCGGTTCCGGAAGCTCCGGAGTCGGCGACTCCGCCGCTCCGCGATCCGCTCGCGTTCGACCTCGAGGCCGCGCACGCGGACCTCGATCGCAAGGTGGCGGAAGCGGAGCGAGAGCTCGCCGCAAGGCCCCGCTCCGAGCTCCGTTCGCCCTACTGCCTCTCGGTCTGGAAGTACACCTACACCAAAGCGAACGGCAAGAACCGCCTATGCCCGCAGCGCAACGTCGCCGTCGGCGACGTCCTCGCGCTCGGCTTTCGCGGCGTCGCGAACAGCGAGATGAACCGCTGGTACCGCCGACATCTGTTCGATCGCGAGCAGCTCCACCCGCTCTGCTTCGCCTGCACCGATCCGTACCGCTGGTGGGGACGCGACCACTTCCGGGCGACCCTGGAGAAGCTCGGCCTCGACCTCCCGGATCGCACGAGCGTCGTTCATGCGCTCGAAGCGCCGAGCCCTCTCGCGACGAGCTGCTCATCCGGCGCGCACGGCGACTGACGATGCAGCTCCACCGCCCGACGGGCGCCGCATTCCGCAGCGCGCAATGCGGGTTTCCGGAGTTCGACCGAGAAGCCGCGCCGACGAAGGTGGGTGCGCCATCGCATGTTCGTCGCGCGGCCCTCTACGATAGGGCCTCTCCACGTTGCGAGTACGCCGCCCCATGCTGCACGCGCTGCCCTCCCGCGCCTTCGCCTGCCTCGTCCTCGTCCACGGCCTGCGCGCCCAGGAAGTGCCCGAGCTCTGGCGCGGCGAGCTCGCGCCTACGCCCGCCGTTCTCACGTGGATCGCCGAGGAGCAGCGCGCGAACCCCGCCTTCGGCGCCGCGGAGGTCGTGACGCTCGACCTCGCCGCGCTCCAGCCGCTGCTCGATCGCCCGAGCGAAGCGCAGCGCGTGAGCGTCGAGCTCGGAGGCGCGCCCTGCGAGCTCGTGCTCGAGCGCGCGGAGCGGACCCCGCTGCACCTGGTCGTGCGCGGCAAGCGCGCGAACAGCGACGATCGCTGCGCGCTCGCGATCGGCGAGAGCGGCGCGTGCGCCGGCTGGTTCGAGCACGGCCATCGACGCTATGCGCTCGTGCAGCACGGCGCGAGCGGCGCGCATGTCGTTCGCGAGGTGATCGAGCGCGCGCTGGCGCCGTGCGGCAACCACGCCGCGCACGACCTCGCGACCGCGCCGGATCCCTCGAGCCCGGGGATCGAGGGCGTCGCCGCGGTCACGATCGACGTGATCGCGTTCTTCACGCCGGCCGCGCGCGCGAGCTCGGGCTCGGCGGCGGCGCTCACCGCCGCGGTCGAAGCCGACATCCAGCGCGCGAACGAGGCGAACGAGCGTGCGAATGTCGATCTCCGCTTCCGCCTCGTGCACGCGCGCGAGACGAGCTACGTCGAGGACGGCAGCGGCAACGACCTCTCGCGCTTCCAGTCGAACGGCGACGGGATCATGGACGAGGTGCACGGCCTCCGCACCCTCTACGGCGCGGACCTCTGCACGCTGATCACGAACCAGTCGAGCCAGTATTGCGGCATCGCCTACGTGATGACCTCGCCCGGCGCCGGCTTCCGCCCGTGGGCGTTCAGCGTGAACGTGCGCGGCTGCCTCGGCGGCACCGTCGTCGCGCACGAGATGGGGCACAACCTGGGCTGCGCGCACGACCGCCAGAACGCGGGCAGCGGCGCGTACTCCTATTCCTTCGGCTACCGAACGCCCGACTCCGCGTGGCGCAGCGTGATGGCCTACTCGCCCGGCGCCAGCGTCACGACCTGGTCGAGCCCGCAGGTCGTGCACCAAGGCCAGGCGATGGGCACCGCGACCGAGGACAACGCGCGCTCGATCCGTCGCACGATGAGCATCACCGCCGCGTTCAGCGCGGCGCAGGCGATCGACTTCTGCGTGCTCGACGGCGGCGTGCCGACGGGCTTCGGGCTCGTGCCGATCCTGCGCGGCGGCGGCTTCGTGAACGGCCTCGAGACGCCCTACCTCCGCTGGGCCGGCGCTCCGCAGGGCACGCCGGGCGCCCTGGTGATCGGCCTCGTCGAGGCCCGAACGCCTCTCTTCGCCGGGATCCTCGTCCCCGCGCTGCAGCTCTCGATCCCGATCACGGGCTCCTTCTTCGCGACGACGGTCGATGCCTCGGGCCTGCGCACCCTGCCGATCGGCACCGAGCTCTGGCTGCAGGCGCTCTTCTTCGATCCCACCGCGGCCCAGTCGATGGCGATGAGCCACGGCCTGGCCGTGCGCCTGCCCTGAGCGGAGCTCCGGTCGGAGCCGGGCGTCCTCGGAAGAGCCGGCGGAGAGGCGGGAGGCCCGCAGGGCGCGTGCCGCACCCCCCCGTCCATGAAGAATGCGAGAAGAAGGGGGCCGCTCGTGCAGCAGCGGGGCCGGCGCCCTAGCGTGAAGCTTCGGAAGCGCTCCGCGCTCGCCGGTCCCCCTTCGCTTCGCGCCCATGCAGATCGTCCGCCGCCAGCTCGGCACGACCACCGTCCTCGAGTCCCCCGAGCGCCTCGACCTCGGCACCTCGCAGGCGCTGAGCGAAGCCGTGGATCACACCTTCGCGCGGGCGGGCAGCGATCTGCTGATCGACATGCGGCGGGCCTCCTACGTGAGCAGCATCGGCCTCTCGGCGCTGCTCCGCGCGGCGAAGCTGGCCCAAGCGCAAGGAGGGCGCCTCGCCGTCGTTGGCCTGCAAGGCATCGTGCGCGAGGTCTTCGAGATGGCGGCGCTCGAGAGCGTGATCGACGCCTACCCCGACGTCGATGCGGCGCTGGCGATGCTCGAGACCGCGCTCCCGCCGCGCGCCACGGGAACCACCGAGCTTGCGACCGGGCTCGCCCTCGCCGAGGAGCTCCTGCTCCTCGCCTTGCACGACCGCAGCGGACAGCTCGTCGATCTGCCGGAGCACGCGCTGGACTTCGCCCTCGCCGGCGCGGTGATCCTCGATCTGCAGCTGCGCCTCCGCATCGACGCGGATCCGCACCTGCTGCGCGTCGTCGATGCGCGCCGCTGCGGAGACGAGCTGCTCGACGCGGCCCTCTCGGCCATCGCGGTCTCGGCCGAGCCCCGCAGCGTCGAGCACTGGGTCGAGGTGCTGGCGAACGAAGGCGAGCAGATCCGCCGCCGCGTGATCGAGGGCCTGGCGACGAAGGGCATCCTCCAGCGCAAGGACTCGCTGCTGCATTGGGTGCTCGGCGGCCGGCGCTATCCGCTGCTCCAGCAGAGCGAGCAGCGCGAAGTGAAGGCCCGCATGCTCGCGATCCTCGAGCGCGGCGAAGTTCCGGGGCCGCGCGATGTCGCGATCCTCGCTCTCGCCGATGCGTGCGCGGTCTTCGACGCGATCCTCGAGATGGACCAGATGCTGCGCGTGCGTCCCCGGCTGGAAGAGCTCCGGCAGCTCGACTTGCTCGCGCGCGCGGTCAGCCGCGCGCTCGGCGACGCGCAAACCAGCGGACAGAGGCGGCGCCGCCCGGCGTCGATCTACCTGCCATGAGAAGCAACCTGCGGTGCATCACCGAGTGGCGTTGGTCCGTCGAGGCCGCGCTCGAGCGCGTCTCGCCCCTGGTGCTCGATGTCGGCCAGCGACTGGAGCGGGAAGGCGTCGGCGGCCGGGCGCTCTTCGGAGCGCAGCTCGTCGTCGAGGAGCTCGTCTCCAACGTCGTGCGCCACGGCTACCGCGGCGACGCGCACCAGCGCGTCGATGTCTCGCTGCGGATGGACGCAGACCGGCTGGAGCTCGAGATCGTCGATCGCGCGCCGGCGTACGATCCGCTGACCAAGGCCCCGCTCCCCGACATCTCCAGCGGGCTAGACCGCCGCGCTCTCGGCGGTCTCGGCGTCCACCTCGCCAAGCGCTACGCCGACGAGCTCCGCTACGAGCGCAGGAACGGGGAGAACCGCCTCTTCGCGCGCCTCGGCATCAGCGGATCGTGAAGGCGATCGCGTCGCCGGAGCGGAGCCCCGCGCAAGGGCCGCCCGTCGGCGCTTGGCAGACTGTGGAGAAGGTGCTGCGAGGCTGAAGCGAGGCATCCCTCGTCTCGCCGAGGCGCAGGAATCGACGCGGAAGCGGGTGGATCAGCTGGGTTCCGGCAACGCAGGCCTCACGACCGAGGCGCGTGCTCCCGTCCGAAAGCCGCTTCGGACAAGCGGTCAGCCCGGGAGGACGAACGGGCCGCTCGCGCAGAGGATCGGGATCCGCGAGCAGGCAGCCGCCGGCGACGAGAGCGGATCGACCGCGGGGAGGCGACCTGCCGCTGGATCGCCGCCGCCCTCGAGGCCACGCACACGCGCGGAACCGAACCGCTGAGCGGCGCGTGCTACGATCCCCCGCATGGAGCAGGTTGGAAGCCAGCCCTTCTGGCGATCGCACCGCAGCGACGGGGACGCGCGGCGGGACCTGATCGCGCGCGTTCTGCCGCGCCTCCACCCCATCGTGCGACGGCGAGCGGACGCCGTGCCCCGCGCCTACGGCCTCGCGGTCGATCGCCGCGAGCGGGTGCTCCCGTGAGCGGAGCGCCCCACGACCTGAGCGGCACCTGGCGCGGCCACTACCTCCAGGCCCGCGCGCGTTACGGCATCGCCATGGAGGTCGCTCAGGAAGGCGCGCGTCTCCGCGGCCGGATGCGCGACGAGCACACGCTGATCGCCGGGACCGAGAAGCTCCGCGGCGACGACCCCGGCGAGGATCCGACGGATTACGAGCTGCTGATCACCCTGCCCGAGCACTCCGAGATCGAGGGCGAGGTGGACGGCGATCGCGTGAGCTTCGTGAAGCGCTATCTCGGCAAGCACACCGCCCGCGCGCTCTCGGAACGGAACGAGCTGGAGGTCGAGATCGACGGACACCACGTGCTCTATGCCGGCCACATCGAGGAAGGCGGCGCGGTGCTGCGTGGATTCTGGCGCATCCCGCCCGCCTTTCCCGGCGAGCGCGGAGACACCGACCGCTTCGAGCTCCACCGTGACTCCGGCCGGCCGCAGCCCTCGACGGCGTGATAGCTTCTCCGCGGCATGTCGCAATCGAGCCCTTCCCGCCTCCTGGTCGTCCTGTTCACCGATGTGGTGGGCTCGACGGATCTGAAATCGAAGCTGGGCGCCGTGACCTACGCCGCGCTCGCCGCGCGTCACGACCAGACCTTCCGCGCGCTGGTCGATGCGATCCCCGGCGCCGAGGTCCTGAAGGATCTCGGCGACGGCTTCATGGCCACCTTCGAAAGGGCGAGCCAGGCCGTGCAGGTGGCGCTCCTCTTCCAGCATGCGCTGCGTGATCGGTCGTGGGGCGAGACGCGTCTACGCGTGAGGATCGGGCTTCACCTGGGCGAGGTGAGCGACATCGGCCTCGACGTCAGCGGCAAGCGGAAGATCATCGGCCTCGCCGCCGACCTCGCCGCGCGCATCTCCGGTCTGGCCCAAGCAGATCAGATCCTGCTCACGCGCGGCGCCTTCGACGACGCGCGCCAGTACCTGCGCGAGCATCCCGCGAGCAGCGCCGATGGCGCGCGCCCGAAGCTCGCTTGGGTCGCTCATGGACCGTACCTGCTGAAGGGCGCGGAAGAGCCCCCTCGACGTCTTCGAGGTCGGCGCCGTCGGCGAGGCACCGCTCAGCGCGCCCCCGGACTCCGAGAAGGCGCGCCGCGCGATGCGCGCCGGCGAGGAGGAGACCCTCGGCTGGCGCCCCGCGAGCGGGCTCGCCATCCCCCATCGCGCGGGCTGGCGCCTCGAGCGCGAGCTCGGACGCGGCGGCTTCGGCGAAGTCTGGCTCGGAGTTCACGAGCGAACGCAGGAAGCGCGCGTCTTCAAGTTCTGCTTCGATGTCGAGCGCCTGCGCTCGTTCCGGCGCGAGCTGACGCTCTTTCGCGTGCTGCGCGAAGCGCTCGGCGATCGACCGGACATCGCGCGCCTGCTCGAGGTGCAGCTCGAGAAAGCGCCTTACTACCTGGAGAGCGAGTTCTGCCCGGCGGGCAACCTCGCCGAGTGGGCCGCGGCGGACGGGCACATGGAGGCGCTGCCGCTCGCCGAGCGCCTGGAGCTGCTCTGCCGCATCGCCGACGCGCTGCACGCCGCGCACAGCGTCGGCGTCCTGCACAAGGACGTGAAGCCGACCAACGTGCTGCTCTATCGCACGGGCGACGGCGAGCTGCGGCCTCGGCTCGCGGACTTCGGTATCGGCGTGCTCACCGACCCGAGCCGCCTGGCCGCCGGCGCCTTCGGCGCGTCGAAGGTGACGGTGGAGCAGCTCGTCTCGAACGACTCGTCGCGCACGGGGACGCACCTCTACGCGCCACCCGAGATGCTGCGCGGGCAGCCCTTCCGCGTGCAGGGCGACATCTATGCGCTCGGGATCATCCTCTACCAGCTCGCGGTCGGCGATCTGGATCGACCGCTCGCGCAGGGCTGGGAGCGCGAGATCTCGGATCCGCTGCTGCGCGAGGACATCGCGAAGGCCGTGGCCGGCAGCCCCGAGGAGCGCTTCGCCAGCGCCGCGGCGCTGGCCGAGAACCTGCGCGCGCTGCCGCGCCGTCGCGCCGCACGACGGCGCGCACGCATCTTGCGCATCGCGGCGGCCTCTTCGCTGGCGCTCTTCGTCGTGGTCGGCGCGACCGCGCTGGCCTGGAGCCGCGAGCGCGATCTGCGGCGCGACGCGGAGCAAGCCCGCGCATCGGCGCTCGCGGAGAAGGAGCGCGCGGATCGCGAGCGCGCGAAGGCCGAGGACTCCGCGCGCGATGCGCAGGAGACGCTGGTGTTCCTGCAGCGCACGCTCTCGAAGGTCCATCCCACGCTCGGCTCTGGCCCCGAGGTGAAGATGAAGGACGTGCTCGAGATGGCGATCGACGATCTCGAGCAAGCGCTGCCGGCGAGCGCGGAGGTGCAGGCCAGCATCCGCAACACGCTCGGCGAGGCCTTCGCCGTGGTCGCCGACAACGAGCGCGCGATCGAGCAGATCCGCCAGGCCTTCGAGCTGCGTCTGGAGGCTCTCGGCCCCGAGCACCCCGAGACCTTGATGGCGCAGAACAACCTCGCCACGCTGGCCGTGACGATGGGCCTCCCGGAGGCCGAGGAGCTGGTGGTCGAGGTGCTGCGGACGCGCGAGAAGGTCCTCGGCCCCGAGGCGCCGGAGACGCTCGCGACGAAGATCACGCTCGCGTACCTGCGCCGTTCGAAGGAGAACGGCGCCGAGTCCGAAGAGCTCTATCGCGAGGTCTTCGAGGCGAGAACGCGCACCTTGGGCCAGTCTCATCGCGAGACGCTCGAGGCCGCCTCTAGCCTCGCCGACTTCCTCCAGGACCGCGGGCGTCTCGCCGAAGCCGAGACGCTGATCCGCGAGACCATCGAGCGCTCCGATGCCATCTTCGGCGCGAGCGACTCGCAGAGCGTCATCTCGCGCAGCATCCTCGCCTCGATCCTGAAGGACCTCGGCCGCTACGAAGAAGCCGAGCCCATCGCGCGCGAGGTCGTGGAGGCGCTCGTGCGCTTCAACGGCGACGATCACGGCGAGACGATGGCGTCGAAGAACGTCCACGCGCTGCTCTTGGAGCGCCTCATGCGCTACTCAGAATCGCGCGACCTGCTGCGCGCGACCTGGGAGAGCTCGGTCAAGGTCTTCGGCGCCGACCACAGCGGGACGCTGGTCTACCAGGACAACCTCGCGCGCCAGGAGCAGCTCCTCGGCAACCTCGACGAAGCGGAGCGCTTGATGACGGACTCGCTGGAGCGCCAGGAGCGCCTCTACGCCGGCCAGGAGCGCCAGGACACGCTCGTCGCGATCAACAACCTCGCGCTGCTGAAGCTCGATCGCAAGAAGCCCGCCGAAGCGCTGCTCTTGTTCCAGCGCTGCGGCGAAGGGCTGAAGGCCGTCCTGCCTTCCGATCACTGGATGCACGCCGCCGCCCGCAAGAACATGGGCGACGCCTATCTCGATCTGCAGCAGCTCGACGACGCGGAGCAGTGCTTCCTCGAGGCCGAGCGCGGGCTCGCCGAGACGCTCGGCCCACAGCACGACCGCACGCGCGGCGCGAGGCTCTCGCTGATCGATGTCTACGAGCGGAAGAAGCAGCCGGAGCAGAAGGCGCTCTGGCAGAAGAAGCTCGCGGGGAGCTGAGAGGCGCGCGCACGCGGCTCGCGGCTCGGTTCGCCGCGGTGGGACGCTACGCGCCCCCGGCGGTCCCGAGCCGGATCCGATAGGTCTTCAGCGTCGCCTCGCGCCCGCGCACGTTCATCGTCGCGAGCTCCTCGGCCTCGAAGGCGGCGCTCGAGCGGCCGAGCGCGCGCTCGGAGAGCACGATCTCGTCGGGGCCAGCGGCGCTGCAGAGGCGCGAGGCGACGTTCACGGTATCGCCGACCGCGGTGTACTCGAGTCGCTTCGTGGAGCCGATGACGCCGACGACGGCCTCGCCGTTGTGGAGGCCGATGCCGATGTGGATCGGCTTCTTGCCGGCGAGGGTGCGCGCCGAGTTGAACCCCTGCGTCGTCTCCATCATGCGGATGGCGCAGCGAATCGCGCGCTCGGCGTCGTCGAGGCCGGAGATCGGAGCGCCGAAGAGGGCCATCACCGAGTCGCCGATGAACTTGTCGACGATGCCGTTGAACTCGAAGACGCAGTCGGCCATGAGCTCGAAGTACTCGTTCAGCATGTCGACGGTCTCCTGCGGCGGAGCCGTCTCGCTCATCGTGGTGAAGCCGCGGATGTCGGCGAAGAGCACGGTGAGCTCCTTCAGGGAGCCGCCCTTCGCGAGCTCGATCCTGCCCTTCTCCACCTCGCGGGCGAGCGCCGGGGAGAGGAAGCGCTCGAGGAAGGCCTTCTTCTTCGCCGACTCCTCCATCGCGGCAATGAGCTCGGCGTTCTCGATGGCGATGGTGGCCTGCGCGGCGATCGCGGAGAGGACCTCGAGGTCCTTCGGCGTGAAGGCGCCGATGTACTCGCGCGAGTCGAGGAACATCACCCCGCGGACGTTGCCGCCGGTGAGCAGCGGCACCGCCATGCACGAGCGCACGCCGAGGCCCACGATGCTGCTCGCGGCGTTGAAGCGCAGGTCCGCGCTCGCGTCGCTGGTGAGGACCCCTTGCTTCGTGCTCGCGACGTGCGCGAGCAGGGTCTCCGAGATCAGCACCTTGGCCGAGCTCTGCTTCCGCTGCCGCACGGCCTCGACGAGCAGCTCGCCGGTCCGCGGGTCGCGGAGCAGGATCACCCCGTTCTCCGCGGGGATCACCGCGAACGCGACATCGAGGATCTTCGGCAGGAGCGCGTGCAGGTCGCGCTCGAGACGCACGACCTTGTTGAACTCGTGCGCGACGCGCAGGCGGTCGTAGTCGCGGCGCAGCATGGCGAGATCGTCGATCTCGTCGGCCGGGGAGAACGCGTCCTCCTGCGCGATCGAGGCGAGCACCGCGGCCTTCTTCTCCGCGGTGCGCAGGACCTGCGGGCGATGCGACTCGAGCCGGAACACCAGCTTCTCTCCGCCGATCGCGAGCTCGTCGCCGTCCTCGAGCGTCGCCGGACAGTAGAGCCGGCGACCGTTCAGATAGGTCCCGTTCGAGGAGCCCAGATCGCGCACGACGTACTCCTCGCCGTCGCGCTCGATCTCGGTGTGCTGGCGGCTCACCTCGGGATCGGCGATCTGGATCGTCGCGGTCGGCGAGCGGCCGAGCGTCGTACGCGGGCCGAGCTTGTGTACGCCGGGCGTGGGGCCGACAGCCTCGAGTCGCGCCGCTACCGTCTCGCGCTTCCCCCCGGTGAGCGGAGCGCCACAGCTCGGGCACGCGAAGAGCGTGCTCGTCGCCGAGAGCGGAGCTTGGCAGCGCGGGCAGGTGAAGATCGACATCGCGGAGTTGGAAGACGCGAGCGCGGTGGCTCGCGGGCCAAGGAGCAGACATGGAACACCGTCTGCGGCTCCGCCGCCAGCGTGGGCACCACATCGCCGGGCAACGCGGCGAGCGGCGCGAGGCGCAGGCGCTC
The DNA here is from genome assembly GCA_016719295.1 of Planctomycetota bacterium. Classification (GTDB taxonomy): domain Bacteria; phylum Planctomycetota; class UBA1135; order UBA1135; family JADKAF01; genus JADKAF01. The sequence continues at coordinate 6,258,009 of JADKAF010000001.1, read as the reverse complement.
CGCCCCTACCATGTGCTAGAAGCTCCGCTCGCAACCCAGCCTTCCGCTTCCTCCATGCCGTTCTTCTCGGTCGCCCTCGGTCCCACCGCGACGAGCCGCGTTCTCGCCGGCCACCCGGCGCTCGCCTTCACCGAGCTCGCGGGAACGCAGGGTCTCGAGCCCGGCCGTCCGCTGCGCCTGCTCTCGCCGCAGCAAGACGTCGTCGGCACCGGCATCGCCGACCCCGAGAACGAATGCGTGCGCCTCATCGCGCGCGAGGAGCTGCACGCGCTGGACGCGCGCTTCTTCCGCGCGCGAGTGGCTGGGGCGCTCGCTCTGCGCCGGCGCTTGGGGCTGGTGGAGCCAGAGGCAGCGTTCCGCTTGCTGCACGGCGACGGCGAGGGCCTGCCCGGGCTCTCGGTCGACCTCTACGGCTCCTACGCGCTGATCACCGCGCTGTCGCGCGGCTTGCAGATCGTGGGGCGCTCGCTCGCCGAGGCCTTGCTCCTCGAGCTGCCCGCCGCGGGGATCCCGCTGCGCGGCGTCGTCGTGCGCGCGCGCCTGAAGAGCAAGGGCAAGACCCCCGAGAAGGCGAAGGACGAGGTGATCGGCGAGGAGCCGCCCGAGAAGCTCGTCGTCCGCGAGCACGGCATCCCCTGCGAAGTGCATCTCCTCGCCGGCACGAACACGGGCCTCTTCCTCGACATGCGCGAGCATCGCCGCGGCTTCGCGCGCTTCGTGCGCGGCGCGCGCGTGCTGAACACCTTCTGCTACACCGGGACGCTCTCGGTCGCCGCCGCGCGGGCCGGCGCGGCGCAGGTGACGAGCGTCGATCTCGCCGCGGGCACGCTCGCGTGGGCGCAGACGAACTTCCGCTTGGCCGGACTGGATCCCGCGGACCCACGCTTCGCCTTCGTCGAGTCGGATGTCTTCCGCTACCTGGAGCAGGAGGCGCGCGGCAAGCAGCGCTTCGATGTCATCGTGCTCGACCCGCCGACGGTCTCCGGCGCGCGCGCGAGCTCGTGGTCGCAGAAGAACGACTATCCGGAGCTCATCCGCTCCGCCTGCGCGCTGCTCCCGCGCGAAGGCGGACATCTCTGGGTCTCCTCGAACACGCACGCGGGGCCAGGGGTGCGGCGCTATCTACAGCAGGCCTTCGAGCGCCTCCCGCGCACGGCGTCGATCTTGGAAGAAGGGGGCTTGCCGCCGGACTTCCCGACGCCGCTCGCCGCTCCCGAGACGCGCTACCTGGACGTATGCCAGGTGCGGGTCGGGCCGGAGAGCTGAGCGCGGCGCACGCGCGGCGCCGCGACGCGTTGGACCCCTGCCGCAGCGCAGCGCACAATCTCGCCGCGCTGCACCGCCGCCCGGCGGAGCAGGAACGCGCGAGGAGGAGGAGGTCGCGATGAGGTGGCAGGGAAGCGCAGCACTGGTCCTCGCCGTCGCCTGCGGTGGAGCCGACCTCGCCTCGGCCCAGGGCGAAGCGCCCTCGGCGGCGTCCGCGACGGCGCGCTGCGACACGGCGCTGCTCGCCGACGACGGCCCGCACCCGATCTTCGTGCGCTTCCGCTCCCAGCTCTTCGCGACGGGCCAGGACTTCGAACGCTACGTCGCCGAGCACGCCACGACCAAGCGCTCGAAGCTCCGCACGGCGGCGCTCGAGGCGCTGCAGCAGAACGCCGCGCGCGCGGCGCAGGAGCTCGCGCCGCTCACGAGCGAGCTCGAGCGCGCTGATGCGCTCCGCGAGACGGAGCGCTTCTGGATCGTGAACGGCTTGGCCGCGACCGCCACGAAGCGCGCCGTGGAGCAGCTCGCCGCGCATCCCGCCGTGGCCTACGTGCACCTGCAGACGCAGCCGGGCCGCAAGCTCCACGTGCGCGGCGAGCGCACGCCGCGCTGGATCGAGGAGCGTCGGCGCGATCTCGAGCGCGCGCTCGCGCAGCGCCAGGAGATGCCGCCCGCCGCGTTCGATCCGCAGGGCCTCGAGATCCCGTGGAACCTCATGAGGATCGGCGCGGACCGCGCGTGGGCGAGCGGCGCGCACGGCGCGGGCGTCGTGATCGCGCTGCTCGACAGCGGCGTCCTCCCGCTGCCCGCGCTCACGCGCGCCCTCTGGCAGAACCCCGGTGAGAAGGCGAACGGCGCCGACGACGACGGCAACGGCCTCATCGACGACCTCTTCGGCTGGGACTTCATCGGCGACAGCCCCTACGTCATCGGCGAGAGCGGGAGCTCGCACGGCACGATGTGCGGCGGCATCCTCGCCGGCCGCGAGGACGGCGAGCCGCGCACGATCACCGGCGTGGCGCCGCGCGCGAGCCTGCTCGTGCTGCGCGGCATGGGCGATCTCCGCGCGTACGAGTACGCCGCGCGCGCTGGCGCCGACGTGCTCTCGATGAGCTACATGTGGGCGGAGGTCGAGCTGGGCTCGTTCCGCGGCGTCTACCGCACGGCGCACGAGCATCTCGCCGCGTGCGGCATCGTCGCCGTCGGCGGTGCGGGGAACTACGCGCGCACGGCGCCCGCGGGCCGTCAGATCTGCTTGCCGAAGGACATCCCGATCGTGATCGCCGCCGCGGGGATCGACGCGAGCGGCAAGGCACCGGCGTTCAGCTCGCGCGGGCCGTGCACCTGGAGCGACGTCCCCTTCTTCCACGACTATCCTCCCGCGTCCCCGCTCGCGAAGCCCGACGTCACGGGCTGCAACGCGGGCTTCCCCGTGTGGAACCGCGCGAGCAACGCGCGCGGCCGCCGCTTCGAGCTCCTCTGGGACGCCGGCGACGGGCTGGGTCTCGTACGCGGCGCGCAGGGGAACTCGTTCGCCGGTCCGCACGCCGGCGGCGTCGCGGCGCTCCTGCTGTCGGCGCAGCCGGAGCTCACCCCTTGGCGTGTGAAGCAGCTTATGGAGGCGACGTGCGAAGACCTCGGGGAAGCGGGGCGCGATCTCATCCACGGCGCGGGCTTGCTGCGCGCGGACCGCGCGGTCGCCGCCGCGCGCGAGGCCGCGCTGCGATGAGCGCCGTGCGTGCGCTGTGTCGCCTGTTCGCGCTGAACGCGCTGAGTGCGCTGAGTGCGCTGCTCCTCGGCGCGTGCGCGCTCTCGGCCGATCCCGTCGAAGGCGTTCTGCAGAAGCCCGCCGGAGATCCCGCGGCCGCGTCGACCTCCGTCGAAGGACGCCTCGCCGCGCTCGATGCGCGCGGCAGCGCCGCGCTGGAGGCCGCGCGCGCGCAACCGCAGGACGTCCCCTTGGCCCTCGCCGCTTCGCGCGCGCTCTTCGAGGCGGCGGATCTGCGCCTCCAGCTCGGCGCGCTCGCCGCACTCGACGCCGAGAAGACGACCGAGCTCGCCGAGGTCCTGAGCGCGGACGACCGCGTCGCCGCCGAGACGCAAGCGGCGATCCTCTCGCTGGCCACCGAAGGCCAAGCGCTCGCCGAGCGCGCCATCGAAGCGCGCGAGGACGCGGTCGAGGCGCAGCTCCTGCGCGCGCTGCACCTCTCGCTCGTCGCCTGGGCGAACGGCCCCACGCGCTCGCTCTTCGCCGGATACGGACCGAAGCTGGTCGCCGCCATCGATCGCGCCGTGGCGCTCGACGCGCAGCACGACGGCGGCGCGCCGCTGCGCCTGCAGGGTCGCTTCCGCTCGAAGGCGCCCTGGCCGTACGGCGATCTCGACATCGCGCGCGAGGCGCTCCTGCGCGCGAGCGAGCAGGCGCCCGTTCCGGTGAGCTTGCTCTTCCTCGGCGATCTCCACGAAGCGCGCGGCGAGCGCGAGCTCGCCCTCGCCGCGTGGCGCCGTGCGAGCGAAGCCGAAGCGGATGCGAGCACGCAAGCATCGGCGCAGGAGATCCGCGAGCTCGCGCGAAGGCGGCTGCGCGCCGCGGCTCCGGACGCGGCGGGAGCGGCGCGTTGAAGCGCGCGCGCCGGCGCATCGCGGCCGCGGCTCTGGGCCTCGTGCTCGGCCTCGGCGCGACCGAGCTCCTGACCCGCGTCGCGTTCGAGCCGCAGGCTCGCGAGGTGCTCGAGCTCGTGCCCTCCGAGCGCGGCGCGCTCCTCGCCGCGCGCCGCGATGCCGGCGCGGAAGGGCAGAGGCTCCAGCGCCTGCGTCCCGTACCTCCGATCGCCGAGGGCGGCCCCGTGCAGATCGGTGTCTTCGGCTCCTCCACCGCGCTGGGCATGCCCTTCGCTCCTCCGCTCTCGATCTGGCATTGGCTCGAGAGGGAGCTGGAGCAAGGGCACCCGGGCATCGACCTCGAGCTCTACTGCTTCGCGCGGGCCGGAGCCTCGTTGCGACAGATGGCAGCGATCGCGCGCGAGGTGCCGCCGGGATATCTGCATGCCGCCATCGTGCTCGGCGGCAACAACGAGTTCCTCGCCGAGCACGTGGAGAGCGGGCTACGCACCCCTCCTCCGTCGGCTTGGGTCGCCGCGCTGGAGCCGCTGCGCTTCCTGCGCAGCGTCGATCTCCTCTGCGAGCTGCTGGTCGAAGCGCGCGAGCTCGACGTCGCGCCGCGCGCGACGCCGCTCGAGTACGTGCTCGACGAGCCGGGAGCCTTCGCCCAGCGCGAGCGCCTGATCGAGCATGCGACCGCGAGCTTGGAGCGCCTCGTGCGCACGCTGCGCCGCCGCGCGACGCGCGTGCTCGTCGTGCTGCCCGCCGGCGATCTCTGGGGGGCCGCGCCGAGCATGTCGACGTTCCGCGACGAGCGCACGCGCGACGAGCGGGACCGCTGCCGGTGGCAGCTCGCGGCGGCGTTCCGCGCCCTAGACGCGAAAGACGGCGCGAGCTGCCTCCAGCTCTGCGCGGAGATCCTCGCGCTCGCGCCGGAGATCGCGCACGCGCACGGCCTGGTGGCCCGCGTCGAGATCGCGCGCGGACAAACGGAGTCCGCGCGCGCCGCCCTCTCTCGCGCGCAGGAGCTCGATGTGAGACCGGCCTGGCTCGCGGCTCCCTTGCGCCGCGCGCTGCAGGTGAAGCTGCGCGAGCTGGCCTGCCCGAGCGTGGACGTGCAGCCGCTCCACGACGCGCTCGGCACGCCCGAGCTCACCGCGCCCTTGTTCGTCGATCATTGCCATCCTTCGATCGCGGGCCAGCAGCTGATCGCGGGCGCCGTCGCGCGCGCCATCGACGAGCTGCAGTGGCTCGGTCCGCCGCCCGCTCCGCGCGTGCTCTTGCGGCTCTCGGCGGAAGAGCTCGCGCGCGCGGCGACCGCCGAAGCCGAGGCCCTGTCCCTCGCGGCGCATCTCTCGTTCCTCGCGCAAGCCGAGCGCGAGCTCCCCCGCTACACCGCGCGCGCGCTGCGCGATCGCCTCGCCGCGCTCGCCGAGATCGAGAGCCCGACGCGCTGGGCGATGCAGCTCGAGCTCGCGCTGATCCGCGGCTGGCTCGGCGAGGACGAGGCCGCGCGCGGAGCCCTGCAGGACGCCATCGCGAGCTCCGCGCGCGCGCGCGCCTTCCTCGTCGACCTGCTCCCGCGCTCGGTGCGGCTGCGTGGATTGATCGAGCGGCTCGGGCTCGCGCTCCCCGCCGGCGGCGCGCGCTGAGAGGTCCCCTGCGCTGCGGCGCGCGAGCGCGGAGCTGCTTCGCCTCACTAGGTCGCCACCAACCCCCACCAGAGCTCTTCTACCGCCGCGCGATCGACCGCGCTGGGCAAGGTGGAGCATTGCCCAGCATCGACGACCCGCGCCTCGAGCGCCGCCGCCTGCGCGAGCAGCTCGTCGTAGGAGAGCGCCCCGTCGCGGATCGCGCGCAGCTCCTCGGCGTCGGCGCGGCGGACGTGGAGCTCGCCGCTCTGCAGCAGCTCCAAGCCCATGCGCATCAAGCGCACGAGGTGCGCCGCGTGCTTCGTGTCGTAGCCGAAGCGTCGCTCGAGCTCGGCGCGCGCGGCATTGCGTTCGGCCTTCCAGGTCTGATAGGCCTGCCAGTGCTTGAGGGCCGCTCGATAGCGACGCTCGGCTTCGAGAGCGGAGACGACCTCGCGCGGCAGTCCGAGGGAGCGCAGCGCGTGCTCGCGGCGCTCGTCGCTGGGCTGCCCTTCCTCGCGCGTCGCGCGCAGGTGAACGGCGATGGCCTCGTCGATCCGATCGCGATCCTCGCGCCCGAGCGTCGCCTCCTCGGGCAGGCCGAACGCCGCGCGGCTCGGCTTCTCGCACGGCGGCGCGAGGAGCCATGCGCGATGCGAGCGGATGCGCTGGAGCTGTGCCGCTGCGTAGCCGAGGAAGCTGCGCTCCACCTGCCGCGTGAGGAAGAGGCGTCGCTCGGCATGCACGCGGCGCCAGAGCGGCGTCGCGTGCAGCCAATCGCGCTCGTCGGCGCAGAGGATCTCGAGCGCGTTCGGGTTCGCCTCGCAGCAGAGCTTCAGGAACTTCGCGAGATCGAAGATCACCGCTTCGCGCTTCTCGCCCAGGTTCTGCGCGGCGAGCGGATGCGCGCGGAGCCCTGTCTCGAGCAGCGCCTCCAGCGCGCCTTCCGGGGTCCCCTCCCATTGCTCGAAGCGCTCGAAGAGGGCGACGCGCAAGGCGAGCGGCGCCACGCAGACGCCGCGCAGATCGAGATCCGAGCCCGCGCGCGCGGTGCCGTGCGCGTGGCTCCCGGCGAGCGTCGCGAAGATCGTATCGCGCGCGAGATCGACGGCGCGGCTCATGAGTGGGCCTCGGCCGAGAGGCGCGTGCGCACGACGAAGTCCTCCAGCGCGGGGACATCGCGCGGCTCTTCGGGGAGGGCGCTCTGCGCGTGCGCGCGCTCGAGCTCCTCCTCCAGCGCGTCGAGGGCGCGCTCGTGTAGCGCGAGCTCGCCGTCGCCGAGCAAGAGCTGCTCCGCGCCCGCGGACTTCCGCGCTACGAGCTCCTCGATCGCGGCGATCCCAAACACGCGGTTCAGCTCGTTCACATCGGCGAGCACCTCGCCGCAGCGCATCAAATGGATGCCAGAGAGCAGCACGCGGTAGGCGTAGAGGAGGTGCTTCACCGTAGGCGCGGGCTCGCGCAAGCGCTTCCGCCGTCCGCGCGCGAAGCCCTGGTAATGCCGCGCCGTCGGCCGGGTGATGCAGCCGCGTGCGAGCTCCCGCAGCTCGAGGAAGGGCGGCGTCGCGATCACGACCAGCGGCGAGTAGAGCTGCTCTAGGACATACCCGTTGTGCTGCGTGAGCATGCGCACGAACTTCCGCAGGTCGTGCGCGACCCAATCGAGCTCGAACGCGCCGCGCTCCTCGAGCGCGAGCGTCTCCTGAGGCGCCCGCAGCCCGAGGAAGGCGCGCACCGGCAGCAGGAACGCCCCGCGGAGATCGACGTCGCTGTCCGGCGAGGCGAAGCCGTAGAGATGCGCGCCGCTCACCGTCGCGAAGATCGGGGTCGGTCCGCGGCGCGCGATCGCCTCGAGCGCCGCGCGGTCGAGCAGCGACCAGGCGGGATGCGTGCTCGGGGCGCTCACTTCGGCGGCAGCTTCGCGGCCCACGCCGCGCGCTGCTCCGCGTCGCCGCTCTTCTCGTAGAGCGCGACGAGGTTCCGGATCGCGCTGTGGATCCGCGCGTGGCCGGCCGGCAGGACCTTCTCGAGCACCGCGTGCGCCTCGAGCAGCGAGCGCTCGGCCTCGTCGAAGCGGGCGAGGTTCGTCTCGCAGCGGCCGAGGTTGTTCAGGAACGCTCCGACGATCCAGTGCTCGCCGCCGAACGAAGCGCGCGCGCAGGCGACGGCGCGGACGAGATGCTCGTGGGCCGCGGCGAAGTCGCTGCGCTTCTGGAGCAAGCTGGCCAGGTGATTGTGGGAGGCTCCGGTCTCCCAATGCTCGGGACCGAGCACGCGCAAGCGCTTCTCCAGGACCTCGCGCGTGATGCGCTCGGACTCCGCGTCCTCACCGAGGCCGGCCAAGGTGCTCGCGAGGTTCCCTCCGGAGCGCAGCGTGTCGGCGTGGTCGGGGCCGAGCACGCGAGAGCGGCGATCCCAGAGATCGCGCTCCAGCTTGGCAGCGCCGGCGAGGTCCTTCAGCTCGCCGAGCGTCGTCGCTTCGGTGCTCAGCGAGACCAGCGTGTGCGCGTGGTCCGGCCCAAGCACGCGCTCCTGGATCGCGCGCACCTCCTTCGCCAGCGCGTGCGCCTCCGCGTGCTGCTCGAGCTGGTAGAGCACGGTGGCCAGGTTGATCCGGGTGACGAGGAGATCGGGGCTCTCGGGTGAGAAGAGCTTCTGCTTCTTCGCGATCGTCTCGCGGAGCACCTGCTCGGCGCGCGTTTGCTGCCCCGCGAGCGCGAGGAGCTGACCGTACTGGCCCCAGGCGTCCAGCGTCGCGCGATCGCCGTCGCCGAGGGTGCGGTCCAAGCGCTCGCAGACGGCGGCGACGCGGGCGAGCGCTTCGTTCACCTTGCCTCGCGCGCGCATCAGGGACGCGAGCTCGAGCTCCACCGTCGCCGCGTTGCGCGAGCCCTCGCCCTCGGCAGCCACATAGCTCGCACGCGCGCTCTCCAGCAGGCGCTCCGCTTCCTCGAGCTGATCCTGGCTGAAGCGCACGCGACCGAGCTGGAACTCGAGCTCCGCTCGGTCGCGCGGCTCCGCTCCCTCGACGCTGTCGAGCAGCGCGAGCGCCGCGCGGAGCTGCTGCTCGGCTTCGTCGAGCAGCGACAGCGCGGCGAAGGTCTCGCCGAGCGAGAGACGCACTGCGGCTTCGACCTCGGGCTGCCCCGCGTAGCCGCTGTCCGCTTCGAGCGCCGCCATCCGCAGCAGCTCGACGACCTTCACCTCGCGCCCGTTCTCCCCGGGATCCGCGGAGCGGAACATGCGCCGCTGGAAGGCGAGCACGGCCGCGGCGCGCGCCGCCTGCGCTTCGGCGCGCGCTTGATTCGCCACCGCGAGCTGCTTCTGCTCATCCGCGCGTCTCGCGTTCGCCTCCGCCAGCTGGCGTTGCTCGTCGGCGCGCTTGGCGTTCGTCTCCGCGCGCCCGCGCTCGAACACGGCGACGTCGCGCTCGTGCTCGATCTCGCGCCGGTAGCGCCAGTCGTTCCACAGGAAGAGCGGGATCCCGGCGAGCAGCGCGAGGGAGGCGATCGCGAGCGCGGCGGCCGCGGCGGGCCGGCGCTGCGCCCAGCGCTGCGCGAGCAGCCAACGCGACGGCGGCGCCGCGGCGATCGGGCGCAGCTCGAGGAGGCTGCGCAGATCGGAGGCGAGCGCGGCCATGCTCGGATAGCGCCGCGCGGGCTCCCGGTCCATCGCCTTCGCGCACACCGTCTGCACGTCCCAGGGCACGGCGGGGTTGCACTTGCGAATCGGCTCCGCGGCGCCGTCCAGCACGCGGCGCCGCGTCTCCTCGGCAGAGGCGCCGAGGTACGGGGAGCGCAGCGTCAGCAGCTCGTAGAGCAGGAGCCCGAGCGCATAGACATCGGTGCGCGCATCGAGCTCCTCGGCGCGGTGCTGCTCCGGCGCCATGTACGGCAGCGAGCCGACCGCGGTCCCCGAGCGCGTGAGCTTCTGCGCGTCCTCGCGCGTCGCGAGCCCGAAGTCGAGCAGCAGGGCGCGGCCATCGCGCGTCAGCATCACGTTCGAGGGCTTCACGTCGCGATGCAGCACGCCGCGCTCGTGCGCGTGCTGCAGGGCTTCGGCGACCTGCAGCGCGATCCGCAGCGCGAGCTCCGTCCAGCTCGCGGAGAACCAGCCTTCGGCGACTCGCTCCGCCGCATCGGCGGCCTCGTCGGCCGCGCGCACGGCCGCGTAGAGATCGCTGCCCGAGAGCCCCCGCTCGCGCTTCCCCCCCACGCGCTCGATCACCTCTTCGAGCGTCGAGCCGGAGAGGAGCTCCATCGCGTAGTACGGGACGCCGCGCTCCTCCCCCGCCGCATAGATCGGCACGATGCCCGGATGCGAGAGCCGCGCGATCGTCTCGATCTCGCGCACGAAGCGCTCGCGCGAGATGCCGAGGCCCAAGCGATCGGGGCGGATCAGCTTCAGCGCGACCTCGCGCTGCAGGCTCTTCTGGCGCGCCAGATACACGACGCCCATCCCGCCCTCGCCGATCTTCCGCACGAGCTCGAACTCGCCGAGCTCCTCGGGCATCGCGTCCTGCGGCGCGGCCTGCTCGGCGACGAGGCCGAGCCCCCCGAGGCGCGCGAGCGCTCCGCGCAGCTCCGCGGCCTCGGACGGATGCTCGGCGCAGAGCGCCTCGAGCGCGCCTTCGCCCTCGCGGTCCATGCGCGAGAGGCATTGGGCGACCAAGTCGCGCAGGTCCGCGCGCTCGCCGCGGGGCTCGGGTCGTCGCTCGTCCATGGTCGATCGTGCTCGCGCCCGAGTGAGGGCTCGTGCGGTCGGCGCATCGTACCGCTCGAGCGCGCGCGAGGTCTTTCGGAACTTCTCCTCCAGACGCCTTCCGCTCGGCTCCGAGATCGGCCCCATCGACCTCATGGAGCGCGCGAGGCCCGCGTCCGCAGCGGCGCGCCGCGCCAGAGCGGCGATCCGAACCGCAGGCGGAGACGTGCACCCTGCTGGGGCCGGTCGGCCTGGTCGCGTGCGCGCGCTCAGCTCGGGAACCACGACATCTCGCCGCGGATCTCGTACGGCTCCGCGGAGCCGCACCATCCACCGCCCTCACCGCATCGCGCCAAGGCGCGACAGGAGCGTGCGCCTCGCCCGGCATCGCGGCTGCCCGCTCTCCTGGAGCGAACGCAGCACGGGTGCCCCGTGCTCGTCGTGCAGCGCGTCGGTGTGCGCGGCAGGGGATGGCGACCACGGCTCGACGACGTGGCGCGCGATGCGAGAGAGAGAGAGAGAGAGAGAGAGTGTGTGTGTGTGTGTGAAGGCGTGAAGCGAGTAGCGAGAGGCGACAGGAAGCAAGACCGCGCATGCGCTACGCCCGGCCCTCCGGCGAAGCAAGCGCCGCGCCCGACGCGAGCGTCACGAGTCGGTGGTGTTCGAGCGTCGACGCGCATTCGGAGCGAGCAAGAGATACGGAGCGGAGCGCGTCATTCACGTCGCTTGCTGCGCCTGCGGGCGCGGCTCCGCTTCGTCGATAGACTTCGTGCGCCGTTTCGGAGCCCGCGAAGGCGGGGGCTCCGAAACTCATGTTTGCGAGTGCGATCGGATCGTCACCGCGAGTACCGCCTCGAGGGACACGCGGTTCCGCGCCCGCGCGGCGGCCGATCCGTGAGGATCCGCGAGAGCTTCCGCGTCTTGCATGCGCGGGGTTCCCTCGAGATCGTCCAGCGTGCTTGGTGAGCGGCAGCTCGTCGATGTCGAGCAGGCCATGGCGACGCCAGCCGGCGGTAAGCAGCCACGTAGAGGCAGGTGCGACGATGGCCACGTTCGGAGTCGCGGGAATCGATGGGCGTTCCTTCCAGCCCTCGAACACGGGCGAACTCGAGCAGAGGTCGATCGAGCTGCGCGGCACGACACCGTGCTTCTTGCCGTTCTGGAGCACGTATCGCAACGCACTTCGCGCTTGCGCCGGCGTCGAGATCACCTCGTCGTGATAGCGGTCGGGAAACACCTTGCCGCTGCGGCCCCACAGCTTGTTCAACGCGCGCGCGAGCGGGCTCAGCAGCGCGTTCATGCCGCGTGCGACGCACGGGCGATCGTCGGCTTCGACGAGGAGGTGCAGGTGATTCCCCTGTACGGAGTAGTGGATGATCCGCATCCCGTGGCGATCGCTGCTCGCGCTGAGCGCGGCGAGCACGAGCTTCAGAGCGTCACCTCGGCGCAACGACGGTAGGCCCTCCGCAAGCCTCACGGTGATGTGCAACGGCTCGCCGCGCTTCTTCGCCGAGCGCTGATGATGCGGCATCCCGGCCTCAGCACCTTTCGGCTTCCGTCCAGCCCCCTTGCGCTTCCCACCATGCTGATGGAAGTCGAGCACGAGCTGTCGATCCTTGCGACGCATACGTCTTCCTCTGCCCCGTACGGCTTCTCATCCCGGATCTCGTTCCAGCACATAGAACGCAGAGGCGCCGCAGTTGGTTTCCTAGAAAGTCGGAAACTTGATAGAGCTAGGTTGCCCTTTCCCGATCTCGCTGCGCAGCAGAACCGCGCTGTCTCCCTACCGCCGCGCGGGCGCGGAACCGCATGTCCCTCGAGCCGGTACTCGCGTCGACGCTCCGTCCGCCCCCGCAAGCATGAGTTTCGGAGCCCCCGCCTTCGCGGGCTCCGAAACGGCTCCCGAAGTCTATCGACCCAGCGGAGCCGCATCCGGAGGCGACGCAAGCGACGTGACCGCCGCGCTCGAGCTCCAATTGCATGAGGCTCCGAACGCGCTTCGACGCACCATGTCCTTCGACGTCCGTCACGCGCGGCGGGCGCGGCGCTTGCATCGCCGGAGGGCTGGCGGAGCGGCCGTCGCGGAACTCGGGTCCGAAGGTTCGGGTTCGTACCGGGATCGAGTTTCGTTCTCGCGTCGCGGCGTCGCGGCGTCGCAGCCTCGACGCGTTACGTGAACGAGCAAGGCGAGACGCGCGAAGGGGTGAGGTCAGCCGAGAGCCTTCGGCGTTCCTGGCTCCTGGATCGTTCGACATCCGATCCTCGCCCCCAAGAGCCTGCGCCAGCGAGAAGCCCAGAGCCAAGCTCGTACGCGCTGGACGAAGCCTGGCTCTGCACCGAGACTCGCTCGCGATGCTGCACCTCGCTCCCTGGATTCTCACCGGCACCGCCGCACTCACGATGCTCCCCACGGCCGGACGGGCCCACGGCGACGACGAGCTCGCGCGCCGCTTCTCCGGCTACGACCGAGATGGCGACGGTCGCGTGGAGCTCGTGAAGGTCGAGCCGCTGCCGCTCGCATCCGAGCGCGCCACCGGCGAGCTCGCGCTCTTGCTCATCGAGGCGCGCCTGCTCGCGGGCAACGAGGCCGCTCCGCTGCGCGCGCAGCTCGAGGTGCTCTGCGCCGATTGGGCGAGCGAAGGGCTGCGGCCGCGCGCGTATGCGATCGAGCTGGCGCCTTCCGAGGGCCATCGCGATGGAAGCTACGTGCTGGCGCTCCGCGAGCTGCTGCGCGCGGCGCGGAGCGCGGACGCGAGCCTGCGCGGCGCGCTCCTGCTCGGCCACTTCCCCGATGCGCTGCTCGTGCGCACCTGCGCTTGGCGCCGCGACGACCCGCTGGTCCTGGGCTCCGGCGAGCAGCGACGCGAGCTGGGTGCGGTGCCGTGGCTGCGCGTCGTCCCCGAGATCGTCGCCGAGCGCTGCGACTTGGTGCTCGCCGATCTCGACGGCGCATGGGAGTCGCTCTACTTCGAAGCGCCGACGCGGCTCGCGACCTTGGCCGCGGCGTTCCCCGGCGGCGTTCCGGAGCGCGGCGGTCGCGCCGCGGATGCCGAGCGCGGCTCCCTCGTCTGCCGCGACTTCTTCCACGTGAACGACGGCGCCTTCGACGCGGTGGAGCTCCTCGGCGACGACGGCGCGGTGCGTGCGCTGCACGTGCGCACCCTCGACGTCGCGCGCGACGCGGAGTGCAGTGCTCCCGATGCCGCCGCACCCAATCCTCTCGCGCTGCCCGATCTCGCGATCTCGCGCCTCGATGCGCGCGGCAACGCGCGCGATCTCGCCGCGGAGCGCGCGCTGCTCGTCGAGGCTCTGCAGGCCAATCACGCGTATCGAACGCAGCCGCGGGGCGACGGACATCACCCTGCGTCGTTCGCTTGCGATCTCGGCTCCGGCTTCGACTCGCTCGTCGGCGCGGCCGCCGAGTGGAGTCCCTACGATCGCTCGCTGCTCGATCTCAACGGCCAGCCGTCGCGCGCCGCGCTGCGCACCTGGCTCGCGCAGCCGGCGAGCCTGCGCACCCTGCGTGCGCACAGCGATCCTTGGGGCTGCGCCGTCGGTCCCGGCGAGGAAGGCACGCGCGTGGATGCCAAGTTCTGGCGCGAGCTGCGCGCGAAGGAGATCGCGGTCGCTCCCGCGCTCTGGGTCCACACGGGCTGCCAAGCGCTCTCGCCGCCTGGCGCCGCGGAGCACCCGTTCGATCATCCCGACTACGGACGCCATCAAGGCGCCGAGGCGATCCTCTTCCACGGCGGCGCCGTCGCGATCCTCGGCCGCGCCAAGGTCTTCTACGACGAGCCGCGCGGCTTCGCCGACTGCATGCGTTCTGGTGGCCGCATGGGAGATGCTTGGCGCCGCTACTTCGAGCTCGAGCGCGCCGGACCGACGTGGGACGCGGTGGGCGGCGACATCGGCAGGAAACGCACGTACTTCTGGAGCGTGCTGGGCGATTGGTCGCTGCGCTTGCCGAGGAGCTGAGCGAAGCGCGTGAGTGCGCCCGCTCCGGCGCGGATCGAAGCAGCTACCAGGCCTTCACCAACCGGACCTCGACGTCGATCTCCTCGAGCCGCTCGCGCACGAAGTCCTGCTCCGAGTGGAACACGACGCTGCTCTCGTCGATCTCCAGTACGCCGCCGACCCAGCGATAGCGAATGGCGGGAGGTCCGCTCACGCGCACCGCCACCTGAGCTTCCATCTCCTCTTCGCCGTCGGCTTCGCCCCCGGTACCGCGAGAGGAGAACACGATCAGCTCCCGATAGGTCCACCCCGCAGCGCCCCCGCCGCTCCGGTAGGCCGAGAGCGCGAGCCTACGAGGGCCGTTCGGCGTATCGTCCGTCCGCAGCGAGTGGATCTTCAGGTCGCTTCCACCACTCCCCCCGGGAAACGCTCGATCGAGGAGCCAAGCTAGCGCCAGGAAGCCGATCGAGACGATCATCCACGCGAACGAGATCGCCACCGCGAAGCGCCACAGCAGGTTCATCAAGCAGCTCTCCGACCGAGGCTCGTTGGGGTACGCAGCCGATGCTATCCCCGATGCGCAGGGGAGGCATGAGCGTCTCCTGCGGCCGGATCGCCGAGCGCTCGAATGGGCTTTGCTACGGAGCGAAGCGCTGCGTCGCGGAGTTCACTGCTCGGCGACGAGCCCGAACATCGGGAGCAGCGCGTGATGCCGCTCCCGCGCCGCAGCGCTCACGCTCGCGATCCCCGTGATCGCCTCCGCGGGCACGCAGCGCACGAGCAGCACGCCGTTCGGGCTCGCGAAGACCCGCAAGCCGTGAGCGTAGAGGCGCGAGAGATCCACGCGCAGCAGCACGTCGACCTGCGCGCGCTTCCCCACCTTGCTCTCGGTCGCGGCGGCGAGATGCACGTGCGTGCGCTCCATGGGGCGCAGACCGTCGCGAGCGATCTGCGGAAGTGCTGCGAGCGAGGTGCCATGCCAGAGCGGACCGGGGCCTTCGTACGGCTGCCAGCTCTGCTCCAGCGCCCCGGCCGTCACCGGTGTGCCCGCGGTGCTGTGACCTTGGCAGGCGCGCAAGCGATCCCCCACCCACTGCAGGCACGACTTCTCGTCCTGCTCGACCACCTGCCGCAGCGCGGCGGGCTCCAGCGCGAGGAATCGCAGCACCTCCTCGACCGCGACCCATCCGGCGGCGTCCATCGCGAGGCCGGTCTCTCGGGCGCCGTGGCGGAGCAGCCAGGAGAGGCGCCTCGAGATCCGCGTGAGCTGCTTCCGTTCCATCGACTCGCACCCGAGCGCAGCGCGCGGCTCGCTCTCCCGATCGTCGCCGCGGAACGCCAACTGAGGCGAGAACTCCGCCGCGCGCGCATGGTACCGTTCGCGCATGCAGGAGGAACTCGAGCTCTTCGCGGCGTGCGCCCCCGGATTGGAACCGCTGCTCGCCGGTGAGCTGACCCGGCTCGGCGCGACGCCGCAGGTGGTCCCGGGCGGCGTCGAGTTCACGGGCTCGCGCGAGCTGCTCGGCTGCGCGCTGCGCTGGCTCGGCACGGCCTCGCATGTGCTGCGGCGCTGCGACAAGTTCCGTTGCCGGGCGCTCGGCGAGCTCGAGCGCAAGGTGGCCGAGCTCGATCCCGCGGGCTGGCTGCCGCGAGGCCAGACGTTCCACGTGCGCGCCAGCGCGCGGCACTCGCGCGTGTATCACACCTCCGCCATCGAGCGGCACTTCCGCGCCGGCCTCGCGCGCGCGCTCGAGGATCCGCGCCAAGCCGAGGAGCCGCCGCGCGACGCGGAGCTGCCGTGCTACGCGGTGCGCTTCTTCTCCGACGTCTGCACGATCTCGCTCGATCCCGCGGCGACGCCGCTGCATCGCCGCGGCTATCGCCTCGCGATGGGCAAGGCCCCGCTGCGCGAGGACTTGGCGCACGCGCTCGTGCTCGCCTCCGGCTGGCGCGACGACGAGGCCTTCTTCGATCCCTTCTGCGGCTCGGGGACGATCGCGATCGAGGCGGCGCGACTGGCTCACGGCATCGCGCCCGGTGCGCTGCGCGCCCCGGTGCTCCCCGAAGGAACACCGGGGCCGAGCTTCGCCCCACCGCGCACGGGGCCGATCCGCGCCTCCGACCGCGACGAGCTCTCCGCCGAGCATGCGCGAGCGAACGCCGAGCGCGCGGGCGTCGCCGCGCACCTCGAAGTCCGCGCCTCGGCCTTCAGCGCGCATCCCTGGCTCGCGAAGCCACAGGACGCCCCCGAGCGCGGCGTCCTCGTCTGCAACCCGCCCTTCGGCAAGCGCATCGCCGGCGGCGGCGATCTCCGCGTGCTCTATCAGTCGCTCGGCCACCGCTTCCAGCAGCTCGGGCCGGGCTGGCGCTTGGTGCTCCTCGCCCACGATCTCCGTCTGGCCCGCGCCGTGGGCGTTCCGCTGAAGAGGCTCTTCACGACGCGGCACGGCGGGCTCGCGGTGTCGGCATTGGGCTCGGCGCCGGCGTAGCGCGCCGCGCGGGAGCCAGCGAATGGCCCCGCGGCCTTGCATCCATCGCGGGTAAGGAGATCGCGCTCCCGGCACTTGGCGCGCAGCTTCGCTCGCGGGGATACTCTCTCGCTCTCCACCTTGGAATCTCAACCATGCGCCTACTCCTCCCGCTCTGCGCGGCGTTGTGCGCCGTTCCCGCGAGCGCCGGCGACTTCGCCGCCGTGAACATCGGTCCCACGCCCGACGCGCTGCACCGCTTCGACACGTCGAGCCCGGCCGGTGCGAGCTTCCTCCATCCGCTGAGCGGCAACTTCATCCGCGGCATCGAGCTCAGCGGCCCCGACGATGGCTGGTACGTCGCGAGCGCGCCGTCGGGCAGCACGCCCACGGGCTTCTTCTGGCTCGACGACGGCGTGTCGACCTTGGTGGCGGCGGTCCCATTCACGACCACCTCGGTCGGCGGCATGAGCTTCAGCTTCGGCGAGGACTTCCTCTGGATCGTGCTCGATCCGCCGACGGGCGACGACACGCTCTACCGCATCGACTTCGACGGCACGTGGTCCGCGGGCACACCGCTCGCGTACGCGAGCGGTGCCGCGATCAGCATCGGCGGCCTGGCCCTGGATCCATCGACCGGAGTGCTCTACGCCATCGACAACGGCAACGACTCGTTGGTCACCGTGGATCCGCTCACCGGCGCGCTCACGATCGTCGGTGCGCTCGGTGTGAGCTGGTCGGGTGTCGGCGGCCTCGACTTCGACGAGAACGGAGTTCTCTACGCCGGCCTGTTCACCACCATCCACACGATCGACCTCGCCACCGGCGCGGCGAGCGCGTCGCTCGGGACGCTGCCCTTCACCACGAGTTCGATCGCGGCGATCCCCTCGCCGGCGACGCTCGACGCGACGGTTCCTTTCCGCGGCCAGTCGATCAGCTTCCAGCACTCGCGCGGCGGCGCTGGGCATCTCTTCGCCCAGTTCCTGAGCCCAGGCGCGACCTACTTGCCGCTCGGAGCGACCGGCACGGTGCGCATCGACTTCGGCCTCGCGCAGCTCCTCGATTCGGGCGCGCTCGATGCGAGCGGGAACGCGACGAGGAGCTTCGCGGTGCCGAACCAACCGGAGCTCCGCGGACAGAGCGTCTATTTCCAGAGCCTGACGCTGGACCCGCTCTCGGGCGCCACGCGCTTCACCAATCCGATCGGCCGCGTCGTCTTCTGAGCGTCGCGCGCCGCGGAGAGCGAGAGCTCAGCTATCGCTCTCGGGCCGCGTGCGCGCCTCGATGAGCTCGCCGAGCGCGCGGAAGGCCTGCGCGCGCGGCGAGCCCGACCGCCACGCGAGGCCGATGCGGCGGCTCGGAGTCGGCTTCGCGAACGCGCGCAGCGCGATCCCCGGCGTGCGCCCGAGGTCGCTCTGCGCCATCTCGGGGATCAAGGTCACTCCTTGCCCGGCGCCGACGAGCTGCACCAAGGTCACGAGGCTCGTCGCGCGCAGGTCGAAGCGCGAGGAGGAGCCCGCGCGGCGGCAGAGGTCCTGCGCCTGCAAGCTCAAGCAGTGACCTTCGTCGAGCAGCAGCACGTCCTCCGCGGAGAAGGCCTCGAGCGAGACCTCGCGTTTCCGCGCGAGAGCGTGCTTCTTCGGCAGCACCGCGAGGAAGGCGTCATCGAAGAGCGCCAAGGTCTCGACCGAGCCGAGATCGACGTCGATCGCGAGCAGCAGCAGATCGAGCTCGCCCTCGCGCAGCATGCGCAGCAGGAGCTGCGTCGGGCCTTCGCGCACCGCGAGCGCGAGATCGGGATGCGCGTCGCGCAGCGCATCGAAGACGCGCGGCAGGACGTAGGGCGCCACGGTCGGGATCACGCCGAGGCGCAAGCTCCCCTGCAAGGTGGCCTTGGTCGCTTGCGTCAGCGCGGAGAGATCGTCGAGCTCCGCGAGCAGCTTCTTGCTCGCCTCTGCCAGCCGCTCGCCGATGGGCGTCAGGAGCACCCGTCGCCGATCGCGCTCGAAGAGCTGCACCTTCCAGATCGCCTCGAGCTTCTGGATCTGCGCGCTGATCGCGGGCTGCGTGGCGTGCACCTCCTCCGCCGCGCCGCGGAAGGAGAGGCGGCGCGCCACGGCGACGAAGTACTCGAGCTGGGTGATGGTCGGTCGCATGGACGCGCGTGAGTTCGAGCCGAGGAGAACCGGGGGCAAGCTACGGTTTCCGCTCGCGCTTGTCAGGTCTCCGCGCGGGCGCGGCGCGAGCTCACTCGCCCTTCCTCCGCACCCGCAAGCGATAGCCCGCGGCGCTCCAAGCGCTCGCATCGAGCGCGCGGATCTCCAGCGCGTGCGAGCCTGCTGGCAGCGCGAGCGCGAGCTCCTCCCCCAGCGGATCGAAACGCGCCCGGCTCACCTCGCTGCCGTTCGAGGCGCGCACGCGCACGTCGAGCGGCACCGCGGCGACGCCTTCCAGCACGAGCACTCCCGCGCGCTCGAAGTCGAGGCGCACGCGATCGACGTCTCCGCGAGGCACGAGATTGCCGGCGAGCACCGCCGGTAGCTCGAGCGGCGTCGCGAGCGGCGCTTCGTCGTCGCGACCGCCGAGCTCCGCTTCCTCGCAAGGCAGCCACTCCGTGCGCAGGAGCGCACCAACCGGGCCCCAGGCCTCGAGCTCGTCCGCGCCCAGCTCGACGCGGACTTCGCCCGCGCCTTCGATCGACGCCACGGCGGCGCAGCGTCCGCCCGCATCGCTGGAGGCGGCCGCGAGAAGCGCGCCATCGGCGCCGATCACGCGCAGGCTCTGGCGACCGCGCGTGGACGCGCGTACGCGCAGCACTCCCGCGCTCGGCAACGCGATCCGATAGGCGTCGAGCTCCGTGTGCGGCACGCCTCCCGCGACGACCAGCGACTCGAGCGCGAGCGGGCGCGGCTCGGCGCGCGAGCTGCAAGCGATCGCGTCGCAGCGTAGCTCCAAGAGCGGCGCGGAGGGCGCGGAGCTCTCGAGCAGCAGCAGCGCGAGCTCGTACTCGCCGGCGGGGAGCCAGCTCTCGGCGACGAGCGCTCCGCCCGCCGGTGCCACCGCGAAGGCGTCGTCGAACGACGCCGCACGCGAGCGCAGCTGCAGGCGCCGCGGCGCCGGCGCCGCGCTCGACGCGAAGCGCACGACCGCGGGCTGCGCCAACGCGAAGCTCGCGCGGAGCGGCTCCTCCGCGCTTCCCCAGGCCGCGCGCAGGACGCCACCGGGCTCGAGGCGCAGAGGTCCGACGGCGAGCGGCCGAGGTCGGTCCAGCGCGACCCGCGTGACGAAGCGCTGCTCGACGGCGTGGACCTCGTCGTCGCCCCAGTCGGAGAAGCGCAGCCGATAGAGACCCGCTTGTAGCGCCCAGCTCTCCGTGACTTCCTTGCCGCGCGAAGCCCCACGTGCGGCCACTCTCTGCCCCTGCTCGTCGCGGACCTCCACGTGGACATCGCAGCCCGCGGCACCGCCGAAGCGCAGCTCGAGCTGGCCTGCCTCCGGCAAGCGCAGCGCGAACCAGTCGTGATCGCCGCGCTTCGCGATGCGGAAGCGCGCGGACTGCCCCGGCTCGATCTCCTGCGCGCGCTCCGGCAGGTCGTTCGGCTCGCGCTCGAGCACTTCGCCGAGCCGCGCGAGCACGAGGCGGATGCGCCGTTCTTCCTCCAGCGCTACCGCGACGAAGGCCGGGCGATGCCCGAGCGAGCTCGCGTGGAGCAGGACTTCGCGACGCGAAGCGCGGAGCCGGCCATCGCTCGCGGCGACGTTCCGCAGCGCGACGAGGAGGTCCGGAAACGAGCACCGCCCATCCGCGCCCGACGTGCCGCGGCGGATCTCGCCGCTGCCCGGCGCTTCGGACAAGAGCAGCTCCGCGGCCGCCACGGGAGCGCCGGCATCGTCGACGACCTCGACCTCGAGTACCGCGCGTGCGATCTCCTGCTCGAGCTCGAGCACCAGCTCTCTCGGCGCTCCACCGAGCTCCAGCTCTTGCTGTGCACGCAGGCAGCCCGGCGCCTGGAGCTCCGCGCGATAGCGCCCGGCCGGAACGTCGAGCAACGCGAAGCGCCCTTCCCAATCCGACGCGAGCTCCAGCGACCCGCGCACCGCGGAGCGCACTTCGAGCGGCAGCAAGCGGACGCGCGCACCGGCGATCGCTACGCCGAGCTCGCGCAGGACGACGCGCCCCGTGACGCGCACCAGTCGTTCGGGAACCAGCGGGACGCCGATGCGCTCGCGCGCACCCTCCTTGATCTCGAGGAGACCCTCCCAGCGCTCGAAGCCGAGCGCGGCGATCACCACGCGATGCGAGCCCGCGATCACGCCTTCGAAGCGCGCGATCCCGTCGGGCCCGCTCGTCGTCGCTCGCTCGCCGAGCATGACGCGCAGCCCCGCGACGGGCCGCGCTTCCGGCCCTGCGCGCAGGACGAGCTCGAGCGCTTCGTCGTCGCGAGGCCGCAGCGCCGCGTGCGCCTGCGCTGTGAGGATGGACGCGCCGAGGACGAGACCGACGAGCTCTCGAGAGCTGCGCGAAACGGAGCGCATGCCAAGAGCATCGCTCACGAGCGGCTCGCGAGGGAAGCGAACGACGACGCGCGCAAGAAAAAGCAGCGAGGGCGCCGGGTCGCTGGACCCGACGCCCTCGCGGCATCGATCGACCGGCTCGAGATCAGCCGAGCGTCAGGCTCTCGACGTCCGAGGTGCAGAAGCCCACGGTCGGCGGGCCATTGCGGTTGATGCGGATGCCGAGGCTCGTCGCCTGCAGGAACACCGTCACCGGCTGCGGGATCGGGACGTTCGGGATCTGGACCGACAGGGAGAGGTTGCCGGTGAGATCCGTGGAGCCGAAGGCGAAGACGCCGAACGGCGCGGCGAGCCCGAGATCGAGCGTGCCGAAGGGGCCGACGGCGATCGAGGTCGAGCCCGTCTGCTGGCCGATGAAGAGGAAGGTCGGCGCGTTGACCGGAGCGCCGGAGACTCCGACGGTCACGGTGCCGCCGGAAGCGCCGCTGCCGCTGATGCTGAGATCGGAGCAGCTCTGAGCAGAGGCGAACGAAGAAAGAGCGAGCGCAGCGAGGGCCGCGGTGACGAACTTGAGCATGGGGGGATGCCTCGAGTCGCAGTGGGGAAAGCCGGCCGGGGACGACGTCGTCCCCGGCCCACCTGGGCGAAGCTAGCCCCGCCTCGGAAGGAGCGCCAAGCTCTTTCTCGCTTCGCAGCGCCGGGCTCGGAGGGCGGCGCCGACTTGCGATCTCCTAGCGGAGCTGCGGCGCGCGCTATCCGCCGATCACCACGGCACCGCCGTTCGTCGTCGCGAGCCCGAGGCCGTTCGCGCCCGGGTCCACGACGAGGTACTGCACGAAGGCCTCGGCGCCGATCAAGAGCGGATCGTCCGGGATGGCGATGGGCAGCGACGCACCGCCGCCGGCGTTCGAGCTCGCGGTCGCCAGCACGTCCGAGGGCACGTAGATGCTGCAGCCCGGCGCGTTGAGCCCGGCCAACGAGAAGGGCAGCGGCAGGCCGTTCCAGCTCGTGTCGTCGAAGCCGATGAACAGCACCACCGGCGTGCTCGGGAGCGCGTTTGCCAGCGTGACGTTGAAGCTGCGGTTCACCTCGGGCAGACCGCTGCTGCCGAGGACGGGCGCGAGGCGCGAGCCCGGGCAGCGCAGGCGCCAGGAGAACGCGAAGCGCCCCGTCGTGCGCGTGCCCCAGGCCCCCGCCTCGAAGCGGTAGTACGCGACATCGGTCCCGCCGGTCTGGTAGTAGGCGCTCGGCCCGGTGGGATTGGTCATGAAGTAAAGGAAGAAGGGCTGCCCCGGCGTCGCCTGGAACGGCGCGTTCAGCACGCAGGTGCTCCAGCCGGCGGTCGTGCCGATCGAGAACGTGCCGGTTCGAACCTGCGTCGCGGGCGCGCCTCCGACTCCGGGCAGATAGATGCCGCCTTGCAGCACCTCGGCGGCGCCGCTGCGCGACGCGAAGTAGAGGTCGATCGCTTCGATCGAGAGCGCGCTGGTCGGCGTGACCTCGTACGCGTAGCCCGTGCTGTTGCGCATCGTCACGGCGGTGAAGCCGCCGGTGTTGAGCTCGGCGCAGACGCCCGGAGCGCCGATCACGGAGCCCGCGCAGCTCTGACCGAAGGTCGAGAAGCGCCCCGGCTGACCGCCGGTGCCCGAGCCGACGGGACCGACGGCGACCAGGCCGAACGCGGCATCGACGA
Organism: Planctomycetota bacterium; assembly: GCA_016719295.1. GTDB lineage: Bacteria > Planctomycetota > UBA1135 > UBA1135 > JADKAF01 > JADKAF01. Next base: position 6,235,180 of record JADKAF010000001.1, on the reverse strand, counting down.
CGCCACTCGTCGCGACGTGCGCGTCCTGCGCGATGAGCGTCGCGATCACATCGACCTGCCAGGTGCCCGCCGCCGGGTTCTGCAACAGGACGCACTCGACGGTGTCGCGCGTGTCCTCGCTGCCGCCGAGCGTCGACCAGTTGCCCAGGGTGAGGCCGGCGTTGCCCCAGTAGACCTGGCCGCTCGGGCTCGTGACGCGCAGCGAGAGGTTGTTGATCGTCGCCTGCGCCGCCGTGGGCGAGCCCGCGGGATCGCGGAAGCAGAGCGCGATCTTGAGCTCGGGCTCTCCGGCGTTGACGGTCATGTTGTAGCGCTGCGTCTGTCCCTGCAGCAGCACGTCCGTCTCGTCCACGATGATCGTCTTGCCGCGGCGATCCCACATCGAGCGCAGGCTCGGGAAGCCCCAGCCCACGTGCTCGCGGCGGTTGTCCGTGCTGCCGGCGGTGAAGGAGTACTGCGTCGCATGCGCGATCTGCAGCGCCTTCAGCGTCGCGGCATGCGGGCGATTCTGGAAGCGCGTGCCACCGGGGACGCGCAGCGTGTTCCCGAAGACTCCGTCGGTGAAGAGCTGCAGCGCCAGCGCGTTGTGCCCGGTGACGATCGGCGTCGCACCCGAGGTGCCGCCGAAGCCCGTCGTGAAGTTGCCCGCGGAGTAGCCTGCGGCGCCCTGCAGGTCGGAGCAGAGGATCGAATCGTAGTAGGCCGAGAGGTCGGGCTTGATGCGCAGATCCGCGGCGGGCCCCGTGCTGCCGCCGCCCGCGGCCCAGGAGTCATCGGCGGGGTTGCTGTTGTTGAAGTGCTGGACGCCGCCGATCGAGATGATGTTCTTCGCCCAGGCCTCGGGGCGCGAGTCCTGGTTGCCGGCGTTCGACTGCGAGTTCGACCAGACGATGTCGTGGTCGAAGATGATGTCGTCGGTGTCGGCCGAGACCGAGGTGTAGGTGCGCACGCGCGCGCCGCCCCACGACGCCGTGGTGAACATCACATCGTGCTGCGTGACGAGCTGCTGCACGACCTGCCAGCGCGAGAGGCCGGCGTTCACGCACGAGTAGTTGGTGAAGAACGGGCGAGCGCTCGGCGCCATGCCTCGTGCTTGCGGCGAGCTCGTGCCGTTGCCGAAGACGATGCCGCCGGTGCAGTGGCCGTGCGTGTCGGCCGTGCTGCAGGAGCCGACCGGCGTCGGCGTGATGGTGAAGTCGGGATGCGAGAGCTCGATGCCTTCGTAGATGTGTCCGTTGACACCTTGGCCGGTGTAGCCCCCGAGGCCCTCGATGTAGTTCGCGCCGCCTTGGATGCGCGCGTTGTCCATGTCGGTCTCGGGCGCGCTCCAGAGGTCGATCCACTGCACCTCGTCGAAGCGCGCGGCCTGCAAGAGCTGCGCGCCGTCGAGCGTCGCGGTGACGAGGAGGCTGCCGGGCTGCTCGTGATCGATCTCGGCGCCGATCGCGCGCAGGCGCGCGAGGAGCGCGGGCTTGTCAGTGCGCTTGTCGACGACGACGAGGTTGTAGCGGCGCGTCGGCGCTTGGATGCCGGCGAGATGCTCGGCGACGAGCTGCGGATCGAGGCGGAACGCCGGCGCGAAGGGCGCGATGCCGCGCACGGAGTCGAGCGCGGAAGCCCGCGCGATCGCCGCGGCTTCGGCGCGCGCGAGATAGCAGTTCTCGGGGAGGTAGCCGTGCACCTGCACCCCGCAGGCGCGAAGCGCGGCGCGCATCGCCTCGGTCGGCCGACCCGCCAGCTGGACGATCCAAAGGCGGATGTCGTCCGCCGCCGCGAGCGCCGCGGGGACGGGCGGAGCCCCGAGAGCGGGATCGAAGGCCGCGTACTTGAGGAGCACGCGCGAGGTGGCGAGCGACGCGGTGAGGGACGGCTCTTGAGCGAGGCCAGCGGCGGCGAGCGCGAGGCAGGCGAAGCTCGACCGCAAGATCGGAGAAGGCATGGATCCTCCGCAGGGCGGGAAACGGCAGGGCCTCGCGCGCGAGAAGGGAGCGAGCGAGGTGCTTTCCATGCTACGAGGCGCCCCGCGACGTGGCGGCCCTTTCTCCGACGAACTCCCCCGCCGAGAGCGCGCGACCGGATGGCGATCCGCGACGCCTTTTTCCCGGGCTCGACAGAGAGCCTCCCGCGGCTCCGCGCTTCAGCTCAGCGCACCCACCAGCTCCGTCGAGAGCACCGGCGCGGAGAGCGCCTCGGCTTCCGGTTCCCCCGCGGGCGGCGCCGGCGGCGGCAGCAGCTCTTCGATGCGGTTGACCAGGCGCTCGAGTCCGGCCGCATCCGGCCGGTGCCGATCGAGCGCGACGTGCAGCTCGCGCGCCAGCGCCCCGAGCAGCGACTCGACCTCGGCCGGCGCGCTCTCGCGCGCGCACGCCGCCGCCAGGGCCGGCCGCAGCCCTTCGGGATCGCGCGCAAGATGCACGAGCCCCTCGACCCCGTAGACGCATTCGCCGCACACGACGACCGGCCGCCCGAGCGCGAGGGCCTCGACGCCGACGGTGGAGTTGATCGTCACCACCGCGGCGGCGCGGCGCAGGCACTCCTCGAGCGAGCGCGCACGCGTCCAGAGGAACTCGGGGAAGCGCGCGCGCAGCGAGCGCAGGTCGGCGCGCCCGACATCCATCGGGTGCTCGCGCACGACCACAGGCAGGGGCGAAGCCGCGCGCACGCCTGCGAGCAGATCCCCCATCGAGCGCACCCAACCGCCGTGGCGCAGGACCTGCGTGTCGTCGTGCACCTGGAGCGGGACGAAGACGAAGCGCTCCGGCAAGCTGGCGCGGTCTCCCGGCACGGGGCGCTTGCGGCGGCGCGCGTCGCGGATCGCCCGCCGGCGTACCTGCAGCGCGAAGCGCGCGCGCTCGGGATGCAGCGAGGCCTCGAGCCATTCGAGCGCGGTGGCGCTCCAGCGGAAGAGCAGCGATGGCTCGGCGACGCGCACGGCGGCGCCGGCCACGGGGGCGATCCAGCGTGGAGCACCGCTCCAGCGTGACGCGATGCGCTCGCGGGCGGACGCGGCGGCGTTCACCCCCTGCGGGTCGATCTGCAGGGTCCGCGGTAGCAGCCCGTTCTCGAGGAAGACCACCGGCTTGCCCTGCGCGCGCGCTGCGGCGGCGACGCATGCGGCCTGCAGCTCTCCGCCGTTCCAGACCAAGGCGGCGTCGAAGCGCTGCATCGCGGCGCGCGCCCCGCGCCACTGCTCCGCCGCGTGGCGGCGCAAGCGTTCGTCGAAGCGCAGCCCGCCCACGCTGGCGCGAAGCTCGAGCGCGGGCTCGAGGGCGTCCGGGAGCGCGTCCTCACCGCTCCGCGTCGCCGGCAGGGGATGCTCCCCGAGGCAGCGCAGCCACAGGCGATCGCGGAGGAACGGGCTCCAGAAGCCCACCGTCCAGCCGCGCCCGCGCAGCGCCGCGGCCAGCGGCAGGAGGCAGCGCAGCACCCCGCCGTCCGTGGCGGCGATGAGCAAGCGGCGCGTCGGGAGGAGGAGAGCCATGTGCGCGGAGCATCGGTCGCGGGTCGCGCGAGCTTGAGCCCGAGCTCGGAGGTCGAGCTCGGAGGTCGGGCGACTTCGAGCGGATTCCCGAGAGCGCGGTTCAGGCGCCTCGGGCGCGGCCCGATCCTCCCTCGGGGTCTCGCCCCGATCGCCTCGTGAGCCGCCACATCCGCCATACCCTGCTCGCGCTCGCCTCCGGCGCCCTGATCCAGCGCGTGGCGCTGCTGATCTCGACGCTGATCGTGGCGCGCGCGCTCGATCTCGCGGAGCTCGGTCTGCTCGCGATCGGGCTCCAGGCCGGACGCCTCCTCGGCCTGCTCGCCGACGCGGGACCGCGCGCGATCGCGGCTCGCGAGGCGGCGCATCGGCCGCGGGCGGAAGCCCTCGCGTGGATCGCGGCAGCACGACGCGCGAGCCTGCCGATCGCGCTCGCGCTCACGGCCGTCTGGGCGCTCGCGGTTCTGGCACTCGCTCCGGAGCGCCCCGTCTTCTGGCTGCTCTGCGGCGCGCTCGCCGTGCCGACCGCGCGGGATCTGAAGGGCCTCGCCGATGCGCTGGGCTCCACGCGCGTCGAGGTGCGGCTCGAGAACCTCTGCACGCTGGCACTCCTCGCCGGCACGCTGCTCGCTTGGCGGCTCGAGCTGCTCGGAGCCGAGATGCTCGCGGCCCTGAACGTCGGCTCGCGCTTGCTCTATGCCTTGCTGGGCGAGCTCTGGCTCGCGCGCCGCGGCGCGCCGGTCGAACGCGTCTCGCTGCGCGCCGCTCACGGCCGCTTGCACTTGCTCTCGATCGCGCAGGTCGCGAACCAGGCCATCTTCTCGAGCGACGTGATCTTGCTCGGGCTGCTCGGTCGAGCGGAGGCCGCCGGGCTCTATCACGCGGCGCAGCGCATTGCGCAGGCCGCGGAGCTCCCGCTCGGCTTGCTCGCGCGCGCCGTGCAGCCGCATCTCGCCGCAGCCGCGAGCGGTGGCGACGCGCGCGGTGCGCTGGAGCGCATCGTGCGCGCGAGCGCATTCCTCGTGCTGCCCGTCGCGGCGGGCGGATGGGTCGTCGCCGAGCCGCTGCTGCATCGGCTCTTCGGCGCGCGCTTCGAAGCCGCAGCGTGGACGCTGCGCTGGCTGCTGCTCGCCGCGGTGGCGATCCATGTCGGATCGCGCTACGGGAACCTGCTCTTCGCGCGCAAGGAGCACCGCCCCTATCTGCGATCGATCGGCCTCGGAGCCGGGCTCAATCTCGCGCTGTCCTTGCTCTGGATCCCCGGCTACGGCGCGAGCGGCACCGCTCTTGCAACCGCGATCGGCGCCTGCGCCGCGGCGCTGTGCGCGGCGATCGAGCTCCATCGGCGCCTGCGCTTCGACGTCATCGCTCCGTATCCGCGACCGCTCCTGCTCGCCGTGGCGGTGGCGCTCGCCGCTCTCGCCGTACCGACGGAGATCGGCGTGCTCGTGCGCGTCGGCGCGGGCGCCGTCGTCTTCGCGATCGGGCTCTATCTGCTGGAGCTGCGGCGCGGCCTGCGGCACGTCGGCTCCGGGCTCGTGCGCGCCAGCGGGTTCGATCGCGCGAGCTGACGAGAGAGAGCTGGAGGGGATTTTTTTCGCTCTAGGAACGCGCAACCGACCGCGCGGGCGCCTCGGGGCTAGGTTTCGCCGTCCCCCCGACAACCCCGCCAAGTGTCCATGCGTTCCTCCACCATCCTACTCGGATCCCTCGCCCTCTCCGCGCTCTCGGCCCACGCCCAGCAACCTTGCGGCCGCGACAACCTCTATCCCATCGTCCTTACCGACGCGCGCGGCATACCCGCCGACGCCAGCGAGATCGATCCTCGATCCGGTGAGCCGGTCGCACGCTTCGCGACGGATGATGTCTACGTCTCGTTCGCGCAGCTGCCGAGCGGCTTCGTCTACGAGCTCTACGTGCACGTCACGGATCGCCCGAATGCGGTGAGCGACCAAGTGCTCTCGGCCAACGATCCCGCGGACCGTTTCGTTCGCGTCGACAAGACCTCCGGCCTCGTCGACATCACACTCCCACGAACGAACAACCAGAACCCCGGCACCGTCGTCACGCTCGGTGACGGCAACGAGATCCTGCTCGTCTCTCCCGTCGTCGCAAGTGCAGAAGAGCCCTGCTTCTTCAAGGTCTGGGTCGGCGACTGCATCGACACCGCCGGTATCCCCAACTCGCCCTACCTCGTGCGCGGCGGCATCAGCGAACCCTGCTGCCTGCGCTCCTACGCGAACTTCCGCATCGGCGACGCCATCCCCGGCAGCGACTTCGCCGGCTCGGTGTTCGAAGACGCCGACCAGAACGGTCAGCGCAGCTCGAACGAAGGCCCGCTCGTCGGCTGGGAAGTGACCTTGAGCTCGAGCGCCGGATCGCAGTCGGTGCTCACCGACGCGAACGGGAACTACCGCTTCCTCAACGTTCCTGCCGGGACGTACAGCGTGGAGCTCACGCTGCAGCCCGGTTACGTCGCGACGCGCGCCCTCGTCAACGCTGTGGAGACCTGCGGCTGCGCCGATGCGGCCGGCGGTGATTTCGCGGCGGCGACCCAGGCGCGCAACTGCGATGGACGCACGATCGGCTTCTGGCGGAGCTGCCACGGCCTGATCCTCGTCTGCCGCTACGACGTCCTCGATTCGCTGCAGGGCCTCTGCCTCGCCGGCGAGCGCGGCACGCTGCGCTGCCCGCCGTCGAACCTCGTCGAGTGGTTCCTCTACCTCCGCTTCGCCCGCTCGGTGAACATGGCCTACATGCTCTCCGCGCAGCTCGCGGCGATGCACGCCAACGTCCTCGCCGGCCTGGTCGACCCGGGCTGTCTCGTCCGCGATCCGGAGCTGGGCACGCTCTCGATCCGCGACTTGATGAACCAGGCGATCGCTGCGCTCTGCGCCGACGGCTACACGCCGAGCGGCGATCCGAATCGCGCTCGCCAAGAAGCGCTGAAGAACGCGCTCGACCGCGCCAACAACAACCTCACCTGGCTGTGAGCTCATCCGGCTCCAAGCCCGCGCGGACGCCCTCCGCGCGGGGCTTCCCGGACGGCGCGACACCCATTAGGATTTTGCTTTTCCAACCCTGAGAGTCGGCTTCGGCTCTCGACCTCCTCCCCCTGCCCTTTCTCCCCGACCCCATCATGCGCACCCCGTCCGTTCTCCTCGGCGCCCTGACCCTGCTCACGGCGCAGTCCGTGGCCCAGCAGCCCTGCGGCCGCGACAACCTCTATCCCATCATCCTGACCAACGCCCAGGGCGTGCCCGCTGATACGAGCACGATCGATCCGGCCTCGGGCGAGCGCCTCGCGCTCTTCGACGGCAAGGACGTCTACATGTCCTTCGCCGGGCTGCCCTCGGGCTTCGTCTACAACCTCTACGTCCACGTCACGGACCGCGTGAACGGCGTGCTGGACCAGGTGCTCTCGGCCAACGATCCCGCCGACCGCTTCGTGCGCGTCGATCGCACGGGAGCGACGATCGACATCACCCTGCCGTTCACCAACGGCGCGAACCCGAACACGATCGTCACGCTGCCGAGCGGTGACGAGATCCTGCTGATCTCGCCCGTGAACAGCGCCGCGCACGAGCCCTGCCTCTTCAAGGCCTGGATGGGCGACTGCATCGACACCGCCGGTGTCCCGAACTCGCCCTACCTGCTCCAGGGCACGAACGCGACGCGCTGCTGCGTCCGCTCCTACCAGTACTTCCGCATCGGCGATGCGACGCCGGGCAGCGACGTGAAGGGCAACGTCTTCGAAGACCTCGATCGCAGCGGCTCGCGCAACCCGGGCGAAGGCCCGCTGGCCGGCTGGGAAGTGCGTCTCGTCACTCCGACCAGCACGACCTCGGTCTTGACGGATGCCAACGGCGTCTACTGCTTCCCGAACGTCACGGCCGGCAACTACACGATCGAGCTCGTGCTGCAGAGCGGCTATGACGCCACCTGCCCCACGGTCGCGACGATCGAAGTCTGCGGCTGCGCGAACCAGACCGGCGCCGACTTCTGCGCGGCGCGCATCCAGCGCGGCTGCGAAGGCCGCACGATCGGCTTCTGGCGCAACCGCAACGGCACGGCGCTGATCACGCAGTACGGCATCCTGCCGACGCTGAACGGCCTCTGCCTCGCCGACGCCACCGGAACGATGGCGAACCCGCCCGCCACGCTGAGCTCGTGGGGTGCGTGGCTGCAAGGCGCGAACGCGCGCAACATGGCCTACATGCTCTCCGCGCAGCTCGCCGGCATGCACTGCAACGTCCTCGCGGGCAACGTCGATGCGAACTGCGTCGTGAACGGCGGCAGCCTCGGCAACCTCACCATCGCCGAGCTCATGCGCCGCGCGGTGGATGCCCTCTGCGCCGACGGCTACACGCCGAGCGGTGATCCGAACCGCGCGCTCCAGGGCGCGCTCAAGGACGCGCTCGACGCGGCGAACAACAACACCAACTGGCTGTGATCCCTGCGGCGCGCTGCGCGCGCCGAGCTTCATCGCACGACGGCCCGGCAGGCGCCACGCCTGCCGGGCCGCGTCGTTTGGTGATCCCATGCAAGGCGCCGCACGCGATCCGCTGGTCGATTGGCGCCCGCTCGCGCAGAGTCAGCGCATGAGCTGGTGGAAGCCCTGGACCTGGTGGCGGCGCGCCGATGCCGCGCGAAGCGTCCCCTTCGCGCGCTGGGAAGCGGTATGCCGACGCGCCCCGTGGTGGCGCGAGCTCTCGAGCGCGGAGCGCGCGCGCCTCGTCGCGTACGCGACGGAGCTCCGCGCAGCCTGGACCTTCACGGGCTGCGGCGGGCTCGCGCTGGACGAAGCCAACGAGCTCGCGATCGCCGCGCAAGCCGCGCTGCTCGTGCTCGGCCTCGGCCCGCGGGCGCTCCTGCATGTCTCGGAGGTGCTCGTCTATCCGAGCGCCGTCGTCAATCCGCTGCCGCGCGCCACGGGTGGCGGCGTGATCTCCGAGGGGCTCGCCGTCCTCGGCGAAGCGTGGCACCGCGGACCGGTCGTGCTCGCGTGGGACGCCGTGGCGCTCGCGCTGGACGCGAGCGAGGACCGGCACAACCTGGTCTGGCACGAGTTCGCCCATCAGCTCGATCTCCGCGACGGCGCGGCGGACGGGCGACCGCCGCTCGAGCAGCGTGTATCGCAGCAGCGCTGGTACGAGGTGCTGAAGGCGGCCTATGACGCGCTCGTCGCTGCCGATGCGCGCGGCCGCGTCACCGTGCTCGACGGCTACGGCGCGACCAATCCGGCCGAGTTCTTCGCCGTCGCGACCGAGGCCTTCTTCGGGCGACCGCTCGAGCTGGAGCGCACGCGTCCCGAGCTCTACCGCACCCTCGCCGACTACTACCTCCAGGATCCGGCTGCGCGGGAGCGCGCGCGCGAGACGGCGATGCGCCTCTAGGATCCGTACACGGTCCCGTCTCGATCGCGAGCTCGAGCTCATGCGCGCCTCGCTCCCCGCTCTCGCCGTCCTCGCCAGCTTCGCGTGCTCCGCTCTGCTCCCCGCGCAGTCCGTACGCCGCTTCGACTTCGGTCCGCGCAGCGGTCCTGTGGCAGCGGGCTTCACCGCCGTCGAGCTCGCGACGAGCGACGCCGCCGCTCGCGGCCATGGCTGGACCCTGGCACCGAGCACCGAGCAACGAGGTGCTGCGCCCCGCGTCGACACGACAGGTGGTGCACAGCTTCGATGCCGCGCTGCTCCGCGACGCGGCTCCATCGAGCGGCGAGATGCGCTTCCGCGTCGACCTCGCTCCCGGGCGCTGGGTCGTCGTCGTCGACCTCGGCGACCTCGGCGATCCCGCGGGGACGCGACCGCTCCTCTCTCCGCTCGAAGGCCTCGACGTGCTCGCCAACGGCGCGCTGAGGATCGACGACGCGAGCGCGCGCATGCAGGTGAGCTTGCCGCGCTTGCCGATCCTGGTCGGGCTGCGCCTCTACTTCCCGGGAGCGACGGCGGACCATGGAGCGGTGCGGGCGGTGTCGGCGCCGATCGTGCAGTCGCTCGGAGTGCTTCTCGCGTAGCCTGGTTGCTTCGTCCGCGCAGGATCCTCCGATGCCAAGCCTCGAGCCCGTACATCTCCACGAGAAGCTCGCCCAGATCTCCGCACACTGGTCCCCACGCGTCGTCGCCGAGCTGAACGACCTCCAGTTCAAGCTCGCGAAGCTCGAGGGCGAGTTCGTGTGGCATGTGCACGAGGACACCGACGAGGCCTTCCTCGTGCTGCACGGCGAGATGGAGATCGGGCTCGAGGAAGGTGTCGTGCGCCTCCGTGCCGGCGATCTCTACGTCGTGAAGCAGGGCGTGCGCCACATCACGCGGGCGGAGCGCGAGTGCCACGTGCTCGTGCTGGAGCCGCGCGGCGTCGTGAACACCGGCGACGCCGGGGGCGCGCTCACGGCGCCCAATGACGTTTGGGTGTAGAACGGTCGTCTCGTTCGGGAGCTCCGCTCATGTCCCTCCTCCGCTTCGCCCTCGCCCTCTTCGCCCTCCTCGGCATCGCGAGGGCCGCGCGCGCGCAGTACCCCGCCGACGCCGTGGGCTTTCAGTGGTCCGGGAGCTCGGGTGCGAGCGCGGGGCGCTTCTGCTGGGGCTTCGAATGCCGGCCGGCCACGGTGCGCGCGAGCGGCGGCGAGCAGGTGCAGCTCCTCGTCCGCGCCGATGGGCAGAACGCGCCGTATGGGATCTTCGCCTCGCTCGGCGCCTCCCAGTGCTTGCCGATCCCGGGCATCGCGCACGCGCTGGCCCTCGACTTCCCGCTCTATCTCGTCACGACGGGGACGCTCTGGCAGCAGTCGCCGATCCTCGCGTGCCCGTCGTACTTCGATCTCTACGCGTTCACCTTCCCGAGCGGCATCCCGCGCGGTGCGAGCGTCGCGCTGCAGGCCCTGAGCTTCAACGCGATCTCGTCGCCCGCGCTCAGCATTCCGATCATCGCGATCGCCGGTTGAGCGGCGAGCACGCCCCTTCGCGGCCGATGAGGGCCGCGCGAAGGGTTCGCGGCGTTCGCGTGATGCGGCACGGCCGCGTTCGCCGTCTCGGGAACCCAGTCCGCCGATCGGTGCTGGTCATGTCTCGACCTCGCGCGCCGACCGCCGGAGCACCGGGCCAGCCCCCCTCCACGGCACGGAAAAGCTGCCAGGTAGCTTTGCTGTGCAGTGGGCGCGGTGCGGGCTACGATGGGCTTGGATGCCCCACCCCGCCCGCGCGATGCCCAAGCTGTCTCGCCTCGTTGCTGCGCTCTCGCTCCCCGGGTTCCTCATCGCGCCGCTCTTGGCGCAAGGGGAGCCGTCGAAGGCGAGGAACCTGCTCCCCGATGGATCCTTCGAAGGCGAGCTGCGCGAAGGGCGCCCGCTGCGCTGGAGACCTTCGAACTGGGGCGGCACGGCCGAGTGGAGCGTCGACGAGAAGGTCGCGCACACCGGCAAGCGCTCGCTGCGCATCGAGTCCACGACCGGCGCGGACGTGAGCTGGAGCTTCGAGCTCGAGGTCGAGCCGCACACGCGCTACGCGCTGCGCGCGTGGATCAAGACGGAGAAGCTCGACGGCTCGCGGAGCTTGGGCGCCTTCGCGAACCTCCACCAGCTCCAGATGGAGGGCAAGACTCCGGCCGTGCACGGCACGAGCGACTGGCAGCTCGTGGAGTCGATCTTCGACTCGGGCGCGCACAACCGGCTGCTCTTGAACATGACCTACGGCGGCTGGGGCCGCGCGACGGGTACGGCGTGGTGGGACGACGTCGAGGTGATCGATCTCACCCCGCCCGCGCGCCTTCTCGGCGCCGAGGAGCAAGTCGCGTTCTTCCGCGACGAGGTGCGCCCGATCCTGGAGCGCCGCTGCTTCGAGTGCCACGGCCCCGACGTCGCGAAGCCGAAGGGCGAGCTCCGCCTCTTCCACCGCGAGCTGATCCTCCGCGGCGGCGAGTCCGGTCCGGCGGTGAACACCGACGATCCGCGCACGAGCCTGCTCCTCCGCGCGATCCAGTACGACCTCTTCCAGATGCCGCCGACGGGGAAGCTCCCCGCGGACGAGATCGCGACCCTGACCGAGTGGGTGCGCCTCGGAGCTCCTTGGGATCCGAGCGAGCCCGCTCCGCCCATCGCCGATCACGGCGGAGAGCGCGCGGGTGCCTCGCCGAAGGTCGATGAGCAGGCGAAGGCCTTCTGGTCCTTCCGAGCGCTCGAGCGGCCCGCGGTTCCGACGCCGAGCGACGCGAAGTGGCGGGAGAACGAGATCGACGCTTTCGTGAAAGCGGGGCTCGAGAACGCCGGCCTCGCGCCGCAGGACGAAGCGTCGCGCGAAGTGCTGATCCGCCGCGCGACCTTCGATCTCACCGGGCTCCCGCCGACGCCCGAGGAAGTGCGTGCCTTCGTCGAAGATCGATCGCCCGACGCCTGGGAGCAGCTCGTCGACCGCTTGCTCGCCTCCGAGCAGTACGGCGTCCGCTACGCGCGCCACTGGCTCGACCTCGTGCGCTACGCCGAGACGAACTCGTTCGAGCGCGACGGCCAGAAGCCCGAGGTCTGGCGCTACCGCGATTGGGTCGTCGACGCGCTGAACCGCGACCTGCCCTACGATCGCTTCGCGGCCCTGCAGCTCGCCGGCGACGAGCTCCCCGGCGCGGGCGCCGAAGGGCTCATCGCGTCGGGCTTCTATCGCTTGGGCGTCTGGGACGACGAGCCCGCCGATCCCGCGCTCGCGCGCGCTGACGAGATCGACGACATCGTCTCGACGACCGGTCAGGCGTTCCTCGGGCTGACCCTCGGCTGCGCGCGCTGCCACGATCACAAGATCGATCCGCTGACGCAGAAGGACTACTACTCCTTCGCCGCGCTCTTCGCGGGCACGACGCGCTACGGCATTCGCTCGCACGAGAGCTTCGCCGAGCGCTCGCTGCGCACGATCGCCTCTCCCGAAGACCTCGCGGCTCACGCGGCCGAGAAGGAGCGCCACCAGCGGCAGCGCGACGCGCTGCGCGGCGCGCTCGCGGCGATCGAAGAGCTCGCGAAGAAGGACTTCGCGCCAGTAGAGCACGAGGAGTTCCAGCACGAGGAACGCCGGATCGACCTGCTGAAGAAGCGCGTGCCGAAGCTGCTCGCCGAAGAGACGCTGCGCGCCTACGAAGAGCTCACCCGCGCCGAGCGCGAGCTGCGCCATCGTCGACCGCGCGCGCTGGAGCAGGCGCTCTGCATCAGCGAAGAAGGGCCGGAAGCGCCGCCGACGCACATCCTGATCCGCGGCAATCCGCATGTCCCTGGGAAGCGCGTGGAGCCGGCGTTCCCCGAAGTGCTCTCACCGCCCGAGCCGGCGATCGAGGTCCCGGAGTCGCGGCAAAGCACGGGACGGAGGACCGCGCTCGCGCGCTGGATCACCAGCGAGCAGAACCCGCTCGCCGCGCGCGTGCTCGCCAACCGCCTCTGGCATTGGCACTTCGGAAAGGGGCTGGTGCGCACGCCGAGCGACTTCGGCTACGGGGGCGATAAGCCCACGCATCCCGAGCTCTTGGACTGGCTCGCCTGCGAGCTGCGCGAACGCAGCTTCTCGCTGAAGGCGATGCACCGGCTGATCCTGGGCTCGCGCACGTATCGAATGGCGAGCAGCGCGGATGGCGCGGCACTGGCCGCGGATCCGCTGAACACGAAGCAGTGGCGCCATGAACCGCGCCGCCTCTCCGCCGAGGAAGTGCGCGACGCGATGCTCGCGGTGAACGCGACGCTGAATCCGAAGCTCGGCGGGCGCTGGTTCTACTCGGAGATCCCGCCCGAGGTGCTCGCCGGTCAGTCGCGCCCCGGAGAAGGCTGGGGCCAGAGCTCGCTCGAGGAGCGCCGTCGCCGCAGCCTCTACATCCACGTCAAGCGCTCGCTGCTGACGCCGATCCTGCAGAGCTTCGACATGGCCGACACGGACTTCCCGTGCCCGGTGCGCTTCGCGACGACGCAGCCCACGCAAGCGCTGAGCTTGCTGAATGGGACATGGGTTCGCGAGCAGGCGAAGCAGCTCGGCGAATTCGTGCGCCGCGAGCGCGCTGGCGATCTCCGCGCGCAGCTCGAGCTCGCGCTGGCGCGCGCTTGGCAGCGTTCACCGCGGACCACCGAGGTCGAGCGCGGCCTCGCGCTGATCGAAGCGCTGGTGCGCGAGGACGAGCTCTCGACCGAAGCCGCGCTCGATCAGCTCTGCCTCGTGCTCCTGAACACCAACGAGTTCTTCTTCCTCGACTAGCGCTCGCGCGCCCAGCGCCACCTACGCCATGGAACCCAACGCAGCACAGCACGACACCGCTCCGACGTCGGAGCGCGTCCTCTGCGGCAAGAGCCGCCGGCAGTTCCTGTGGGACGCAGGGATGGGCTTCGCGGGCACCGCGCTCACGGGACTGCTCGGCGACGAGTTCTTCCGCCGCCAGGCGCGCGGCGCCGACGGCATGACCCCCTTCTCCCTCGGCGGTCCGGAGAACCCGCTCGCGCCGAAGGCGCCGCACTTCGCGCCGAAGGCGAAGAGCGTGATCTTCCTCTACATGTACGGCGGCCCGAGCCAGATCGACACCTTCGATTACAAGCCCGGCATGGTCGGCATGGAGGGCAAGACCATCCAGGTGAAGACCTTCGGGCGCGGCGGCCACAAGAACGAAGGGCGCATCGTCGAGCCGAGGTGGAAGTTCCAACCGTACGGGCAGTGCGGGAAGTGGGTCTCGGATCTCTTCCCCCATGTCGCGCAGCACGTCGACAAGATCGGCTTCGTGCACTCGATGATCGCCGACTCGCCGATCCACGGCTCGGCGATGCTGCAGATGAACACGGGCAAGATCCAGAGCGGCAGCCCGTGCTTGGGTTCCTGGGTGAACTACGGCCTGGGCTCGCCGAACCGCGATCTCCCCGGCTTCGTGGTGATGCTCGATCCGCGCGGCGGTCCGATCTCGGGCCCGAAGAACTGGGCCAGCGGCTACATGCCCGCGACCTATCAAGCGACCGTGCTGCGCTCAGGCGGGACACCGATCTTGGACCTCGCGCGCCCGGAGGGCATGAGCGACGCGGTGCAGCGCAAGCTGATCGACGCGGCGCAGCACTTCAACGGCGAGCATCGCGCGGCGCGCCTCGAGAACTCCGACCTCGCCGCGCGCATCGCGAGCTACGAGCTCGCCTACAAGATGCAGTCGACGGCGCCGGAGGCGGTCGACTTGGAGCAGGAGAGCGAGGCGACGAAGAAGCTCTACGGCCTCCAGCACCCGCGCACCGCGGTCTTCGGTCGCCAGCTCCTGATGGCGCGGCGCCTGGTCGAGCGCGGGGTGAGATTCATCCAGGTCTACTCGGGCGGCAACCACATCGACACGACCTGGGACGCGCACGACGACCTGGTCTACAACCACACGCTGCACGCGAGCGAGACCGACCAGCCCATCGCGGCGCTGCTCACCGACCTGGAGCAGCGCGGGCTCCTCTCCGAGACCCTGATCGTCTGGGGCGGCGAGTTCGGCCGCCAACCCACCGCCGAGTACGCGAAGGGCACGGGCCGCGACCACAACTCCTATGGCTTCACCATGTGGCTCGCAGGCGGCGGCGTGAAGGGCGGCATCAGCGTCGGCAAGACCGACGAGCTCGGCGCGATAGCCGTCGAGGACCGCTTCCACGTGAAGAACCTGCACTCGACGATCCTGCACCTGATGGGCCTCGATCCCGACCGCCTCACCTACTTCTTCGGCGGCTTGGACCAGAAGCTCGTCGGCGTCGAAGGCGCCGCCCCCATCCACCAGCTCCTCGCCTAGCCCCCTGCCTCGCCACCGTCGATCGAATACCGGGCGATCAAATGGGGGTCAGACCCCCATTTGATCGGCACCGATCAGATAGGGGTCTGACCCCCATTTGATCGGTGAGGCGGAGATCGGGCGCCTGCGGACGGACCGCGCCGCCCCCTGCGAGGTTGTGAAGAGGTTCCTCGGGCGGCAAGCTTCCGGCATGGACGCAGGGCGCAGCACTCCCCGCCGCAAGGGCGCCTCACGCATCGCCGACATCCCGCCCGCGGTGCTGCGCGAGCTCGAGGCTGGCCGCCTCGAGACCGCGACGCTGGTCGAGTGGCTCGCGATCGACGTGCGGAAGCTCGCGCACGCCCTCGCCGAGGCCGTCGACTTCGGCGCCGCGCGCGCCGCGTGGCTCGCGGAGGTCGAGGCCGCGGCCGAGCTCGGCGTCGCGAAGCGCAACCGCGCGATCGGCGCCGCGCTGCACCGCGCGACGCAGCGCCAGAAGCGCGCGTTCGAAGGGTGCGCGCGCCACACTTCCGACATGGTCCGCGCGTGGGCCGCCTACGCGAGCGCGCTCGGCGACGGCCGCCCCTTCGCCGAGCGTCTCTCCGCGGTGCAGCGCTTCGCCGCCGACGGCTCGATGGCGACGCGCGAATCCTCGTGGGACGCGTGGCGCCCGTTCCTCGCCGAGGACGTCCCCGCGCACTTGCCGGCGCTCGCGCCGTGGGTCCGGAACGACGATGCGAACATCCGCCGCTCTGCGATCGAGGGCTCGCGTCCGCGCGGCGTCTGGACCGCGCAGCTCCGCCCGCTCGTCGAGCATCCGGAGCTCGCGCTCGAGCTGCTCGAGGTCGTGCGCGCCGATCCCGCGCGCTACGTGCAGCTCAGCGTCGGCAACTGGCTGAACGACGCGGGCAAGTCGCGCCCCGAATGGGTACGCGAGCTGACGTCGCGCTGGTCTCGCGAATCGAAGCACCCCGCGACGGCGTTCCTCGTGAAGCGCGCGCTGCGGAATCTCTCCTCGAGCTGAGGCGCCGCGCTTCAGGCCGCGGACAAGCTGGGCTCTGCGTTCTCCGCAGCGAGGACGGGCTCACCACGCCGCGCGATCCAGATCAGCATCACGATCCACAGGGGCAGCCACGCGAAGGCCGTGACGCTGCGCAGCTCCGCTTCGCTGCTTTCCCACCCGGCGATCGAGAGCACGACCTCCATCATGCCGGTGTAGAGGAACGCGCTCGGCAGGAGCAGCGCGCCGCAGAGCCACGCACGCCAATCTCCCTCGAGCTCGCTTTCCCAGCGCGTGAACCAGACGAGAGGGACGACGAGCACGGTGAGGTAGTGGCCCCAGACGAGCGGCGCCAGCGCGAGCGTGAGGGCGATCCCGAGGCTGGCGGCTCCCAGCGGATCGACGAGCGCCTGCTCGAGCGCCGCTCGTGCGCGCGCCAAGGCGCTCGACGCGGAGAAGCGGCTCGCGACGATGCCGAGCGACGCGCAGAGGCCCACCGCGAGCAGCAGCGACCAGGCCTGGAGAGAGAGCGCGGGGAACCACGCCTGCAGGTGGAGCGGCGTGGAGAGGTTCCCCTTCTCGAGATCGTAGGCGAGCTTGTCTCCGCTCTGCCCGATGTAGCCGATCCAGTCGAACCAGATCCCGACCTCCCCCAATACCAGCATCGGGAGCGCGAGGAGCGCCGCGGTGACGAGGCAAGGCGCCCAGAGCGCGCGACGCAGCTCGCGCCAGCCGAGCGTCAGCGCCACGTGCCCGCCGAGCGCGAGGTCGGCGCAGAGGAAGGTCGGCTTCAGGAGCGCATGCAGCGCGACCAGCGCGAGGAGGATCGAGCCCCAGCGCGAGCGCGCGCTCGCATTCATCGCTCGGCGCAGCGGTCCCAGCGCGACCGCGAGCGCGAGCGCGAGCACGAGGAGGTGCAGCGAGTTCACATTGCCGACGCGGAGATCGCTGCTGAAGGGCCGCAGCACGAGCCCGAACGCCGTGGACCAGAGCAGCGCCTGCCCCCACGGACGGCCACACGCGCGCAGCAAGATCGCCGAGCCGACGAGGAACGCCGCGAGAGAGAGGAAGGTCCAGAGCTCGTAGGCCGCGAGATAGGAGCTCGGCAGCACCGTGCAGAGCGCGTAGAGCAAGGGCGTCCCGGTCAGGTCGAGCGCGCGACGCCGCAGATTGATCGAGAGGAAGCGCGAGTCCTCGGTCACCTGCTCGTACGCCGCGCGACCATGTCGAGATCCGATCTGCTCGAGCGCGCGCGAGAGGAGCTCGGGGTTCTCCACGAGCTGCTGGATCTCGGCGCGCGAGAGATAGCGCCCCCAGATGCGATCTGCTTCGGCGTTGAGGACGGCGGCGTAGCGCTCAGCATCGGCGTAGGGGCTGCCGAGCCGCGTGTCGCTGCGCTCGCGCGCCGCGCCGACGACCCAGAAGTGATAGAAGTCGATGCCGATGTGCAGCCCGCGCACGGTGGACGAAACCAAGAGCGCGAGCAGCGCGAGGAAGATCAGTCTAGGGAACATGCCGGCGGTCGCAGGGGCTCTCGAGCCTCGCGAGCCCGCGAGACGAGGCGGCAGAAGAAGGCGGTGCGACCTGCTACGCGCGCCTGCGCCGCGCGGCGCGGGTTTCCGGGATTCGTCTCCTGCGCTGCGATCAAGCTCGCGGAGTCGCGCCGTCGAGCGAGGGCTTCCAGCCCTCGGCGAGCAGCGAGCGCCAGCCATCGGCGAGCATCGGCGCGAGGATCGCTATCCGCGTCGGATGAGCCAGGGCTTGGAAGAGCCGGGCGGCTTCAGGCTCTGCGCTCCGGGCGGCGGGCGGCCTCGTCATGTGATCCGCGGGTAATCAATGGTCCCGGAGCGCTGCGAACGCAGGCCGGCTACTTTTTGGATTCCGTCGCCGCGAAAGTGCGGCCAGCCTGGGAACTCCCGCGTCCTCCCCCTGATCCGCTCCGGTTCCCTCCGCAGCGAGGATGCCACTCTCCATGTCACGTCCCCGATCGCCGCGCCTCTTCCTCTCCCTCGCGCTCCTGGCCGCGCCCTTCTCTGCCCTCGCCCGCGCGCAGGGGCCCGGCTTCCCTCCTCCTCCGGTCCCGCCCGAGAACCAGATCACGGCTGCCAAGACGAACCTCGGCAAGACGCTCTTCTGGGACGAGCAGCTCTCGGCGAGCGGCACGGTCGCGTGCGCCACCTGTCACGCCATGGAGTTCGGCGGCGGAGATCCGCGCACGGCCGGCGCGGTGCACCCGGGCCCGGACGCGAGCTTCGGCACACCCGACGACATCCGCGGCTCGCGCGGCATCATCGGCACCGCGACCGATCTCTCCTACGTCACGACGGCGCTCTTCGATCTGCGTGAGCAGGTCACCTCGCGGAAGGCCCTGCCGGTGATCAACGCGGCCTACAACGGGCTACAGATGTGGGACGGTCGCGCCACGGGTCGCTTCGTCGACCCGGTGACGAACACGGTGGCGATCCAGAACGGAGGCTCGCTCGAGTCGCAAGCCAGTGGCCCCCCGCTCAACACGACCGAGATGGCGCACGCCGGCACGACGTGGAGCGAGCTCGCCGCGAAGGTTCGCGAAGCGCGCCCGCTGGCCCTCGCGACGAACTTGCCCGCAACCTTGGACGCGTGGATCGCCGGACGCGGCTATCCGCAGCTCTTCCAAGAGGCCTTCGGCGACAACAACGTCACCGCGCGGCGCATCCTCTTCGCGATCGCGACCTACGAGCGCACGCTCGTCTCCAACCAAGCGCCGATCGACGCGTTCCGCCAAGGGAACCCCGCCGCGCTCACTCCAAACCAGCAGCGCGGCCTACAGGTGTTCAACGGTCTCGGACCGCGCTGCAACACCTGCCACAACGAGCCGCTCTTCGCCGGCCCCGGCTTCTTCCACCTCGGCGTGCGTCCGATCAACGAGGACCTGGGCCGCGGCGCGATCACCGGTCAGCCGCAGGACAACGGCCGATTCAAGGTGCCTTCGCTGCGCAACGTCGGTCTGCGCGCGCCCTACTTCCACAACGGCGGCAAGGCGACGCTGGAAGAGGTCGTGGACTTCTACTCCCGCGGCGGCGACTTCCGCTCGCCGCAGGTGAACATCCAACCGTTCCCGCTGAACGCGCAGGATCGGAACGCGCTCGTCGACTTTCTCCGGAACGGCCTCAGCGATCCGCGTGTGGCGCAAGGGCAGGCGCCCTTCGATCACCCGACGCTCTTCACGCGCTCGAACCGCGCTCCGCGCCTCTACGGCACGGGCACCGCGGGCAGCGGCGGGCGCGTCCCGCGCTTGGTCGCGCTCGAGCCGCCGATCCTCGGCAACCCGAACTTCACCGTCGCGCTGGAGCAGGGCCTCGGCGGCGCGCCGGCCTTCTTCCTCTTCGACATGGCGAGCGATCCGCTCGGGCTGCAGACGCTGCTCGGCGCGCGCCTCTGGCTCGGCTTCACCGTGGCGCTCACCGCGCTGGAGATCGGTGGGCTGCAAGGCAGCGGCAACGGCAACGGCTGGCGCAGCGTCGCCTTCGCGATCCCGAACGACGCGCTGCTCGACGGCGCCGCGTTCTTCGCGCAGGGCTTCGCAATCGATCCGGGCGCTCCGCAGGGTCTCTCCGCGACGGGCGGCCTCGAGGTGAGGTTCTTCGCCGGTCGCTGATCCAACCATCGAGATCGGCCGCGGCGCGCGAAGCGAGAGGCGCTTTCCCACGCCTCTCGCGCGCGCGCGCGCCGTTACTTCAGTTGTTGATCGTGCCCCAACGACCATCCGCGGGCCAGATCGCGAAGGTGATCCCGGGACCCTGCAGATTAGCGAAGAGCGTGCGTCCGTCGGGGCTGAACACCGCACCCGCCCATTCCGAGCCCTCCTGGCCGGGCACGATGTTCTTCGCGAGCCGGTAGATCTGATTGCCGCTGCGGCGCAGCAGATGCAGGTACTCGGCTCCGCTGCCGTCCTCGCAGAGGATCAGGTTGTTGCCGCCCGGCGTGACGCAGAGGTTGTCCGGGGCGTCGAGGATCTCGCGGTCGGTCGATTCGAACAGGAGCTCGAGCGCCTGCACGTCGTTGTTCTTGAGATGAAGCGCGAAGATCTGCCCGGCGCCGATCGCGCCGCCGCTCGTGGACGCGAAGTACACCGTGTTGCGCGCGTACCAGGCGCCTTCACCGCGAGCGATGCTGGCTCCGCCTTGCGCAGCGCCTTCGTTGTAGGCGACCAGACGGTTCTGGCGGTAGGAGACTTCGTCCGTCGGGGACGAGACATCCACCCAGCGCACCGGCAGCTTGACGTTCAACACCGAGCTGGTCGCGGTGTTGAAGTTCGGCGCGCCTTCGATCGCCAGCATCTGCAGTCTCCCCGGCAGATCGAGTCGACCGTACTGCTGCGGGACGAAGCGGAACAGCCCGCTCGGGGTCGTATCCATGGTGATGTAGGCGATGCCGGTCTCCGGATCGATCGCCACGGCTTCCGGGTAGAGCAGGCCGAGGAAGGGTCGACGCGCGAGGTTGCCATCGACCTGCGCGTTGGCGCTGGCCGAGACCTCGAAGCTGTAGCCGTGCTGCTTCTGCGTTCCCGCGTTGAAGAGGTTCGTCTCCTCGCAGGTGATCCAGGTGCCCCAGGGCGTGACACCGCCCGCGCAGTTGCGGATGGTCCCGCCGAGGCTCACGAACGAGTTGGCGAGGAGGCGCGTCTCGGGATCGACGTCCAGCGTCGTCATGCCGCCGCCGGCCAGCGTGTCGTAGGCCAGGGCCGCGTTGCCGAGCGGAGTGCCGTTGCCGCGCTCGTGATTGCGGAGCAGACGGATCAGGTTGCCGTTCTGGAACGCCCCCATGCCGTCGGCGTTGCTCGGAGAGAGGTTCCCATCGCTCATCGCGGCGCCGTTGCGGATCACGACGGTGTACTTGAAGCCGGGCGGCAGCTCGAGAAGAGTCTCCGGCGTGTTCTCGGCGACCGTGGCTTGGAGCGCTCCGAATCCGGGGATGTTCGTGCCGGAGATCGGCGTCTGCGCGACGGAGGACGGCGCGAGCGCGAGCAGAAGGGAGATGGGGGGAAGGTGTCTCATCGTTCCTCGGGAGGGAGAAGGAGGCCAGAACGATCGACGCCGCATCGACGCCGACCGCTCGTTGCCCTCCATCCGAAGCCGAGGCAGTGAGCCGCTCGCGGCGTTGAGTGTGAAGATCGCAGGCGCGGCCTGGTAGGCACGGTGCAGCGGACGACGACACGGCGAGACGAGGGGCCGAAGTCGAGCGAGGAACGCGGAGACAAGCCAGCTCGCGGGCAGCTACGATGAGAACGCTACTGCCGCGCCTCGAGCTCCGATGAACGCCCCCACCGCTTCCAAGCACCCCTCCACTTCTCGCGGCCTGGTAGGCCTCGTGCTCGCCCTGCTCGGCGGGCTCGGCTACCTCGGCCGCGATCTCGTTCTACCGAGCGATACGAGATCGAGCGGAGCGAGCGTCGAGGATCGACCCTCGCGCACGACGCGGGCCGACGAGGGCGAGCGCGCGATCCTGGACGCGTTCGCAGCGAAGCGCTCGAACCTGCTCGTCGAGGTGCGCGGTCGCGTGAAGCGCAAGCTCGCCGACGACACCGAGGGCTCGCCGCACCAGAAGTGGATCCTCACGCTCGCGGGGGGCCACACCGTGCTCGTCGCGCACAACCTGGACTTGGCACCACGCGTGCCGCTCGAGGCCGGCGACGAGCTCCTCGTACGCGGCGAGTACGAGTACTCGCGCGAGGGCGGCGTGCTGCACTGGACGCACGATGATCCGGCCCGGAAGCACCCCGGCGGCTGGGTGGAGCTCCGCGGCCAGCGCTACGAATGAGCGCGAGCAACGGGAGCGCGCCGGAGAAGAACCCGTCATGGATGTCGAGCACGAGCTGCTGGCCCCCGGTCCCGCCGAGGAAGTCTTCGCGCGCTTCGCCACGGCGAGCGGCCTCGATGCCTGGTGGACGAAGACCTCGCGCGCCGATCCGCGCGTCGGCGGCATCTATCACTTCGGCTTCGACGATAAGCACCAATGGCAGGGCACCGTGCGCGTCCTCGTTCCCGCGCGCGCGATCGAATGGGAGATGACCTCGACCGCGCCCATGCCCGACTGGCTCGGCACGCGCGTCGGAGCGGTGCTCACTCCCGAGGGCGCATGGACGCGCCTCCACTTCTATCATCGCGGCTGGGGGCCCGACGCCGCATCAGCGCATCTCGTCCTTCTGCTGGGCGATGTACCTGCGCCTGCTCGCGCGGAACGTCGCGCACGGCGAGATCGTGCCGTACGAGCGTCGGAACGAGCTCTGCTGAGTGCTCCGCCCGGACCTGCGGTGCGAACTCGTCGATCAGTTCGGGGTCAGACCCCTCGGTGATCGACATCGATCAGCGAGGGGTCTGACCCCGAACTGATCGACGGCGCGCACGCGGGGTCGAGCGTTCAGCGCCCTCGCCACGGGGCGCGCTGGAAGTAGGTCACGAACGCCTGACCGTCGAGCACGATCATCGGGTCGCCCGTCTTCGGATGGTTCCGCTTCTCGAGGGCGTAGGTCTTCGAGCCGCCGTCGACGGAGCGGAAGGTCACGCGCGCGCCCGCGACGCTCCAGCGCCCTTCGTCGCGGGTGTTGCTGACGGTGCCGCCGAGCGGATTGCTGCTGCTCGTCTCGCTGGTGTAGAGGTAGGTGCCGTCCTCGCGGAGGAGGAGCATCGTGTCGGTGGCGCGCCCGCCGTCGCTCAGCGAGACGCTGGAGAAGTACTGCCAGCGCCCGACGAGTTCATTCGCCGCGTCTCCCGCCGCCTGCGAGCTCACCTTCTCGGCGCGCAGAGAGCCCAGGATCTTCTCGAGATCGGCGCGGCGCTTCTCGAGCTGCGCGGGGAAGCCGAGGGCCATCAACGCGCACGCTCCATGCGGGGCGAGGAAGCTGTGTCCCTCGGCGCTCACCGCTCGTCCGTCGGCGCTCTTGCCCGCGAAGCGCTGCAGACGCCCCTCGAGCTCGCCGCAATCGCGCGGCTCCTCCTCGCTCTTCGCGCGCAAGCCCGGCTGCACTTCGTCGAGCACGGCCTGCAGCGCGCGGCGGGCCTTCGCGCCGCCGAGCGCCTTCACCGAGCCATCGCCGACCAGCGCATAGAGCTCCGTGATCTCGCCCGCTCCGGTGAACCCCGGCGGCAAGAGCAGCAGCGCGCCGTCGTCGCCGGCTTGCGTCTTCCAGCCCTTCGGCAGATCGAACGCGACCGTCTGCCAACGCTGCGCCTTGCCACCCGCGATGCGCTCCGCGACGCGCACGACGTGCAGCGACGCGAGCAGCGCCTTCGTCTCGGGCTCGCGCTCCGCGAGCGCGCTCGCGTCCCCTGCGAAGAGCAGCACCGCGACGCCGCGCGGCGTCGTGAGCGCATGAACGATCGCCGCACGCGCAGGCTGGGCACCCTCGGCGCTCTGGAAGCGCGCGAGCAGCGCGGGTCGACCGCCGAGCTCGCTCGTGCTCGGCTCTCCGCTCCAGGCGAGACCGGGCAGCATCTCGGCGACGAGCTTCTCCAGCGTCGAACGCAGCTCCGGCGTCTGCAGCGAACGCAGCGCGCTCTCGATCACGAGTGCACCGCGCAGCGCGCCGGCTTCGCTGCTCGCGCCTTCCGGCAAGAGCCAGGTCCAGCCCGCGCGAGCGGGCGATGCGGTCCAGCCGCGGGGCAGCTCGTAGCGCAGCGGGCTGGCTTCGGGAGCCGGCGGAGCGGGTTCCTGCGACGCCGCGAGGCTCGCGAGAGTGAAGGGCACGAAGCTGAGGATGGTGCGCTGCATGAGAACCTCCGCGGCCTACATGCTACGGCTTGCCTTGCATGGCGCGAGTCGATGTCCCGCAGATGGGCGGAAGCGGGCTGCGCGCAACATGCTCACGCCAAGCCTCGAGACAGATGCCCTCGAACGCTTGCGCCGCATGCCGGAACGAGAAGCGCTCCTCGACGAACGCACGCGCTTCCTGCGCCAGCGCGCGTCCGCGTGCGGCGTCGCCGAGCAGCGCGACGAGTGACTCCGCGAAGCTCGCGGGGTCGTTCGCCTCGAGGTAGTGCTTCCCCGCGCTGAGGCCCAGGCCCTCGACGCCGATCGCGGTGGAGACCACCGGGCTCCCGATCGCGATCGCCTCGTAGCCCTTGATGCGCGTTCCTCCGCCGACGCGCAGCGGGATCGCGTAGGCCGCGGCCCCCTGGAGATGCGGGCGAATGTCCTCGACCCAGCCCGTGAAGCGAACGCTGGCACCCAAGGCGCGGCCCTTCGCTTGCAAGCTCTCCGGCACGTTGCGACCGACGACGGTCAGCGTGGCGCTCGGGTGAACGGCGAGGACCTTGGCCCAGACCTCGTCGAGCAGCCAGCCGATGCCGTCCTGGTTCGCGGCCCAGTCCATCGCGCCGCAGAAGACGACGCGGTCGTTCGACTCCGCGGGCGTGTAGCGAAAGTGGTCGAGGTCGACGCCGGTCGGGATCACGCGCGTCTGCGCCAAGCCGAAGTCGTTCCGGAACTGCTGCGCATCGCGCTCGGAGACGGCGACGACGCGTGTGAAGCGCGCGAGTGAATCTCGCTCGAAGCGCTCCATCTTCGCGGCCTGGTTCCGCCAGACCGCGCGCGAGAGAGCACGCGACGCGACCTTGGCGTGGCGGCGGAAGATCTCGGTCTCGACGTTGTGCGTGAAGCAGACGCTCGGCAGCTTGAGCTCGCGCGGGAACGCGACGGCGGAGTGCACGTAGTCGAAGACGACGAGATCCGGTCGGCGCTCGAGCCCGCCCTGGGTCGCGCGCGCGAACGCGGCGCACACATCGGTGCGCACGGCGACCGGGAGCGGCGAGAGCAGATGGCGGAGCCGCGCGAGCTTCCAGAGCGCGCCGCGGCGCTGCGGAGGCCACGCCTCGAAACGGTCGCAGAGCTCCAGGAGCTCCGCGCGATGCGCGCGCACCTCCGCGTCGCTCGCCGGCGCGATGAGGTCGAGCTCGAACGCTCCGCCCTTCATGCCGCGCAGGATCTGCCCCGTGCGGATCTTGCCGCCCTCGTCGGCGGGGAAGAGGAAGCGCGGCGAGACGAACAGCAGCCTCGGGCGCTTCTCGCCCGAGCGGCTCACCAGCAGATGCCCTCGTAGCGCGGCGCGCGCGCGGCCGCGAGCTCCTTCACACTCGCCAGATCGATCACCGGGATCTCCGCGGGCGCCTTCAGGATCGCGGCGAGCTCGAGCTTCGAGCACTTGGCCACCACGATGAGATCGGCGCCCGCCAGCGCCTCCTCGGGGGTCGCGCGCATCAGCCGATCGAGATGCGGGATCTCCTTCTCGACGTAGTCGCGATTGCTGCCGACCAAGCTCGCGGTGTGCACGTGCTCGTCGTGGATCGCGAGCTCGAAGCCCTTGCCGATCAAGCGCTCGGCGAGTGACACCATCGGCGACTCGCGGAGGTCGTCGGTGCCGCCCTTGAACGCGAGGCCGAAGAGCGCCACCTTGCCGCGGCCGTGGCGCTGGATCATGCCGAGCGCGCGGTCCAAGTGCCGCTCGTTGCTCGGCAGCACTTGGGCGAGCATCGGCACCGAGATCTCTTGGTGGCGCGCGAGGGCCAAGAACGCGCGGAGATCCTTCGGCAGGCACGAGCCCCCGAACGCGAAGCCCGGGCGCAGATACGCCTTCGAGATGTTCAGCACCTGGTCCTTGCAGAAGATCTCGAGGGCCGCTCGGGCATCGACGCCCAGGCTCTTCAGCACGGCACCCGCTTCGTTCGCGAAGCAGATCTTCAACGCGTGGTACATGTTCGAGAGGTACTTCACCGACTCGGCGAGGCGGATGGTCGTGCGCACCATCTCGGCCTTCACACTGCGGTACATCTCGTCCATCACCTCGTAGCCGCGCGGCGTCGGCGAGCCGACGATCGTGTAGGGAGGTGAATGGAAGTCGGCGATCGAGCTCCCCTCGCGGAGGAACTCGGGGTTGTAGACCACCTCGAGCCCGTCGCCGATGCGGCGACCCGAGCTCTCGACCAGCAAGGGCACGAGCTGCTCGTCGGTCGTGCCCGGCAGGATCGTCGAGCGGTAGACCACGACGTGCGGACCGCGCTTCGTCTTGATCGCCGCGCCGATCTCGCGCGTCACGGCGCGCACGGCGTCCAGCGAGAGCGCTCCGCTGGTCTGGCTCGGCGTGCCGACCGAGACCAGCGAGACCTCGGTGCCGTGCACCGCCTCGACGGCGTTCGTCGTCGCACGGAGCTTCTGCGCGCGGACGACCTCCGCGATCAGCTCGGCGATGCCGACCTCGACGATCGGGCTCCGCCCCGCGTTCAGGAGCTCGACCTTCGACGTGCTCTTGTCCACGGCCACGATGTCGTGGCCTTCCTTCGCCAGGCAGGCCCCGGAGACGGCGCCCACGTAGCCTGCCCCGAAGATCGAAATGCGCATCGCGGGCTCCTCGCCCCTGCCTCTGGAGATGGTCCGGGAGCTCGACGAGATCCGTCGCTGGGCCCCCGCTTCCTGATCGGCCGACGGCGGGCGCCGGCCTGTGCTCCGGCTCGGAGAATCGGAAGGCGCGCCGCGAGGCGCGGCGCCAGCGGAGGGGATTGTCCGCAGCGGAGCTGCCCCGGCGCCAGCCGCCGCCGGGGCCGGGGCCTGATCCCGGCCCGCCGCCGCCTCGAAAGCAGCGGGCGTGACACGGATGCGCGCGCGGGCGATGTTCTGCGCATGCTCAGCTCGTTCCTCCCGGCGCTCGCCGCAGCGGCGCTGCTCGCGCTCGCCGGCTGCGGACCGTCGGCGGCTCCCGCCGGTCCGACCGCGCGCCCCGACGTGATCTGGATCGTCGTCGATACGCTGCGGCGCGATCGCCTGGGCTGCTACGGGCACACTCGGGAGACCAGCCCGGCGCTCGACGGCCTCGCGCGCGAGGCGCTGATCTTCGAGCGCGCCTACACCAGCGCGCCGTGGACGACGCCGGCGGTCGGCGGGCTGCTCACCGCCCAAGCGCCCTCGGCGCTCGGGCTCGTCCACGAGCGCTCGCGCTTGCCGGCGCAGTGGACCACCGCCGCGGAGCTCTTCGGGCAGGCGGGCTATCGCACCGCGGCCGTCGTGAGCCACAGCTTCTGCTCGAGCCTGCAGGGCTTCGACCAGGGCTTCGAGGTCTTCGACGAGACGAACCTGCGCGGCTACGCGGAGGCCACCTCGCCGGGCGTCACGGCCCGCGCGCTCGAGCTGCTCGCGCGCGAAGACGAGCGCCCGCTCTTCCTCTTCGTGCACTACTTCGATCCGCACTTCGCTTACCTCGAGCACGAGGCCCATCCCTTCCGCGGGCCGCGCGCCTACGCGGGGCCGGTGCGCCCAGGACAGCGTTTCGAGGAGCTGGAACGGCTCGTGCCGAGCCTCGGCGAAGCGGACTACGAGCGCCTGCTCGAGCTCTACGACTCCGAGATCGCGTTCACCGACGCGGCGATCGGGAAGCTGCTCCAGGCGCTGCGCGCGCGCCCGCGCTGGGAGCGCACCGTCGTCGCCGTCACCGCCGACCACGGCGAGGAGTTCGGCGAGCGCCGCTCGATCGGCCACGGCAGCACGCTCTTCGGCGAGGCGATCGATGTCCCGCTCCTGCTGCGCGTCCCGGGCCGCGGCGCCGAACGTCTCGCGACGCCGGTGAGCACGCTCGGCCTCCTGCCCACCTGTGCCGCGCTCGCCGGCCTCGCCGACCTGCCGGCGCAGCTCGGCCGGGATCTCCTGCGCGCCGGCCCGCCCGAGCCGGTCTTCGTCGAGACGAACCAAGGCGCCGTTCTGCGCGCCGCGATCGCCGGCTCCTCGAAGCTGATCGCCGACCTCGCGACGCGGAGCTCGCGGCTCTACCACCTGCGCCTCGATCCGCACGAGCGCGCCGACCGCTCTTCGAGCCAAGCCGCCGAAGTCGCGCGCCTGGAGGAGCTGCTCGCCGGCTGGATGGCCGTCGCGACGGAGCCGCGTTATGCGCCCGAAGAGGCGCAGCTCGACGAAGCCGCCCTGGAACGTCTGCGCTCGCTCGGCTACCTCGGCGGCCGCTGAATCCCTCGCGGCGAGTTACTCTGGGGCGGACCGGCCGCTGCTCGCGCCGTTCGCCATCCCCCACCGTGGCCCAGGGCCAGATCTCGACCACCATGCGCTTCGCAGCCTTCGTCACCCTCGCGCTCCTCGCCCTCTCCGCGACTTCGGCGGACGTCTCCGCGCAAGCGCTCCGCTCCAGCCCGCGTTGGCTCTCTCGCGCCATGACGCCGCCGGAGAACTACGTCGAGGCAGAGCGCCTGAATC
Source organism: Planctomycetota bacterium (assembly GCA_016719295.1). Taxonomy (GTDB): domain Bacteria; phylum Planctomycetota; class UBA1135; order UBA1135; family JADKAF01; genus JADKAF01. The sequence goes on along the minus strand of JADKAF010000001.1, from coordinate 6,206,750 downwards.
GACGGCCGAAGGCCTTCGGCACCTCCCGCGTCGCTCGCATCGGCGCACCGCTGCAGCGCCGAGAGGGTATCAGCACAGGGATCTTCAAGGTCTACGAAGTCGTCGTGCTCGACCCCGTGACCAGCGTGGAGGTGAAGAAGCTGCAGCCCAACGTGGTGTACGACCTGGTCGCCGTCGTCGAGGTGCCCTTCGACGCGACCTTCCCCTGGATCTGGCAGATCGAGTACGGCAAGGCGCAGTACTTCGATTTCCTCGTGGAGGAGTTCGCCTTCCCGGGCGCAGGCGTCTTCTACATCGAGACCACCTTGGAGCTCTCGACCGAAGGCCAATGGGCCGTCTCGATCGCCCTGGGCGGAAGCCGCACCAAGACCAAGAAGGTGAAGGTCGTCTGAGCGACGGAGCTGCGCTGGGTAGGGCAGCCGCTCGGGGAGCTACGCGCGCGGCTATGGTGCGTCGGTCCATCCGCGAGCGAGCCCTTCCCGCTCGCCCTCGAAGCGCAGCGCCTGGGGCCAGAGGGGCTCAGCTCGCGTCCTGCGGCACACGCCGGCGCCCGACGAGCCCGCGCAAGATGTCGGAGGCGTGGAAGCGCAGCTCGCCGAAGAGGCGATGGCGTCGATAGCGCAGCCAGCGCGCGACGCAGCGATAGCAGCGCCAGCGATCGCGGAAGGAGAGAGGCGCGCGCTGCGCCGCGCGGAAGTATTCGCGGTAGATGCGCCAGTACGGGAAGAGGCGCTTCCCCTCGTGGCGCGGATCGAACCACGCCGCGTAGCGCAGGTAGTCCTGCTTGAAGCGCTCCATCGACTGCTCCGCGTGGCGCCGCGCGAAGAAGAGCTCTTCCTCGATCTCGACGAAGGTCCCGCGCAGGGCCAAGTGCGCGAGCAGGATGCCGTCGCCGTGCGCGAAGGGCTCCATGAGGCGCGTCTCGAGCAGCGCGCGACGGCGGATCACGCCGAAGATCTCGAAGCAGCGGTGGATCGAGAGCAGCGCCTCGAAGCGCACCACCGGATCCGGATCGTCCGTGGGCAGCTTGAGCGCATAGGTCTCGATGGCCTGCCCGCTCTCGTCGACGATGCGCGTCCGCGGATAGGCGAGCACCGCCCCCGGCTCGGCGTCCAGGCGCTCGACGCAACGGCGCAGGAAGCTCGGCTCCAAGAGGTCATCGTGCGCGGCCCACTTGAAGAACTCCCCGCCGCAGGCCTGCACGGCGAGGTTGTAGTTCCGCGCGGCGCCCAAGTTCTCCGCGTTCCTGAGATAGCGAACGCGCTCGTCGCGCTGCGCGAACCCGCGCGCGATCGCCTCGGTCCCGTCGGTGGAGGCGTTGTCGCAGATCACGAGATCGAAGTCGCGGAAGTCCTGCGCGAGGATCGACTCGATCGCCGCGGCGAGATAGCGCTCTCCGTTGAAGACCGGCAAGCCGATCCCAACGCGGCGCGCACCCTGCGCATCCCTGCCCATGGATCTCTCCGTGGTGCTCCGTCGCCGTGGCTCAGGAGCCCGGCCGGAACACGAGCTCGCCCACGCGGGCGCTCGCGTCGTCGTAGAGCGCCACGACCTCGTCGGGCATCGGCGCGAGATCGCGGCCGCGCAGGAAGTCGCGCAGCGAGGTGCCGTGCGGATGAGAATCCACGTTGGGCGCCGCGCGCCCCTCGCGCAGGTCACGCAAGTTGCAGACGCGGAAGTCCATGCTGTAGCGCGTGCGTCCGGTCGTGTTCGCGACCGTCGAGTGCATCTGCGCCGCCGAGAACACGATGGCGCCGCCCACGGGCACGACGAGCTTCACGGCCGGCTCCAAAGCCTCGAGGGGCTCCTCGGCCTTCGGTTGCTTGCGCGTGTCGCCGTGGATCATCTTGGCGGCGTCGCGGCGGCCGACCGAGTTCCACTCGTAGTAGTTGAAGGCCTCCGAGCCATTGCGCACACCCCGCGCCCAGTAGCGGGGATGGAACGCCATGCCGCTCTCGGCCTCGAACTCGTAGATCGGCACCCACCAATTCAGCTGGCACAGCGGCGCCGAGTACCAGGTGTCGCGGTGCGGATGATGCGCGTAGCCGACCCCCGAAGTGAGGTAGCCATCGCTCGTCACCATGCGCAAGCGCGGCACGTCCTGGTAGGTCTCCTCGAGATCGCAGCCCATCTCGGTGAGCACCGCACGGATCAGCTCCTTCGTCCGCGGGTGATGGATGAAGCGCGGCTTCAGCGGGGCGCAGATCTCGACGTAGCGCTCGACGGGCAGGGAATGCTGGGCGACGCGCGGATCGAGGCCGCCGAAGGCCTCCTCGATCATCGCTCGCGCGTGATCGCAGAGCGCACTCAGGCTGGGCCGCGGTGAATACACATACAGCGCCCCTGAGTAGAGCTGGCGTCGGCGCGTCTCGTCGTCGTGCGCAGAGTCGAAGTAGATCCGGTCCATGAGGAGCACGGGGCGCTGGGCGTGGGGCGTGGGGCGCTGGGCGGGCCCTGGAGCGCGTGGAGGAGGGGCCACCACGGGCAGCGCGCCCCTCAGCGAATCCAAGTGTAGCGCCCTCTGCGCTCCGAGGCATCCGCCGTTCGGCACCCCCCAGGCCCTCGCCGGCCTGCGACGAGCTCCGAACTCCGCCAGTTGGCCCCTTCCCTCCTGACCCAGGAAGGAGAAGACTTACGCAGGGTGGGCGCGCCACGCGGGCCCACCCTCGCCATCTCGCCCCAGCCTTTCCGCATGCCCCTACTCCGAAGGCTCGGCAGCGCGCCCGCGCGCGTCGCCTATGCTCTGCTCGCTGCGCTCGGCGCACTCGCGCCAAGCGTGTGGGCCGACGGCCCGCAGATCGACCTCTGGTACGGAACGAGCCAGACCTTCGGCGCTCTCGGGCATCCGCAGCGCTTCGCGAACATCGTAGGGCGCGTCAGCGATGAGGACGGCGTCGCCTCGCTGAGCTATCGCCTGAACGGCGGCCCGCTCGTGCCCCTCTCGATCGGCCCCGACGGACGGCGCCTGCAAGCTCAGGGCGACTTCAACGCCGATCTGCCGCGCGCCGCGCTCCTGGACGGCGCGAACACGGTGCTCTTCTTCGCCGTCGACACGCTGCAGAACGAGAGCGTCGCCACGCTGCATCTGCAGTACCACGCGCAGACGAGCTGGCCGCGCACCAGCACCACGACCTGGTCCGCGCTGAGCTCCGTGACCGAGGGCGCCCAGGTCGCCGATGGGGTCTGGCACATCGATGCGAGCGGCGCGCGCCCCACGACCAAGGGCTACGACCGCACGCTGCTCCTCGGCGAGGAGCTCGCCTGGCGGAGCTACGAAGTGCTCGTGCCGATCACGCTGCACGGCTTCGATCCCGCGGGCTTCCTAGGGACGGCCGTGGCCCCTGCGTTCGGGATCACCTGCCGCTGGAAAGGGCACACCGAGCGCATCTACGGCGAGCAGCCGCTCTCGGGCTGGACCCAGCAAGGCGGCGGCGTCTGGTACGAGCTCGAGTCCGGCGGAGGCGCGCGCCTCTCGCTCGTCGGCTTCCAGGGCTTGCAGATCGATCGCGCGCAGGTGCTCCCTCTCGGCACGCGCCTCTGGTGGAAGCTCCGCTGCGAAACGCAGCCGAACAGCGACACCTTCTACGCTTACAAGATCTGGCCCGACGGCAGCGACGAACCGATCGAGTGGCTCGCGAGCGGCACCGAGAGCCCCGACGATCTCCAGACCGGCTCGCTGCTCTTCATCGCGCATTACGCCGACGTCTCGATCGGCGACGTGCAGGTGACGGCGCTCGAGGACGAGGTCGCGCCGCCGCAGCTGCGCGATCTGCAATGGCAGCTCGGCGCGCGCCGCGCGCGCGCCACATGGCACAGCGACGAGCCCACCGACTTCGAGCTCGCGCACGGACTCACCCCCGCGCTCGAGCTCGGCCTCGTCCGCGGGGCCGATCTGCTCGTGCGCCACGGCGCGCTGCTGATCGATCTCCTGCCGAGCACGACCTATCACTACGAGCTCCGCGCGCGCGACGGACGCGGCCAGAGCGCGAGCGCTCTCGCGGGCACGTTCACGACGGCGGCCACCGCGCCGCCCCAGCCGAGCGGCCTCGTCTCCGACGACTTCTCGGGCTCTCAGCTCGACGAGAGCCGCTGGATCTTCGTCGATCCGCGGAACGACGCGCAGGTGCGCACCAACGGGCAGCAGCTCGAGATCGAAGTCCCTGCCGGGCAGTCCCACGGCGCCTGGTATGACACCGGCGGCAACCAGATGCCGCGCGTCGTGCAGAGCGTCGCCGATGCGGACTTCGAGATCGAGGCGCGCTTCGACTCCCCTCTCGACGCGGTGTCGAAGGCGCAGGGCCTGGTCGTCGAGCAGGACGCCGGGAACTACCTGCGCTTCGACTTCCTCGCGACCAGCCTCGGTACCCGCATCTGGGTCGGCGGAGTGAAGGACGGCTATCGGCCCTTGCTCTTCGAGCAGGGCCTGCTCACGCTCGGAACGCCGATGAGCATGCGCGTCTGGCGCGAAGGACCCCGCTGGACGGTATGGCACTCCTTCGACGGCGAGCGCTGGGTGAACTCGGTGGTCTTCGAGCACGCGCTGCACGTGACGCGCGTCGGCGTCGCCGCGGGCAATGCAGAAGGCACGGCGCACACCGCGGAGATCGACTACTTCGCCGTGACCCTCGACCCCGTCGATCCCGAGGACGGCTCGCCCTCGAAGCTGGTCACCCAGGTCCACGGTCGCGGCTCGTTGCTGCGCAACCCCGATCTCGCGAGCTATCCCGAGAGTCTCGCCGTCGAGCTCACGGCGCTCCCCGAGCCCGGCTGGCTCTTCGAGGGCTGGGTCGGCGACGTGCAGGGTATCGCGAATCCGCTGCAGCTCACGACGACGGCGGAGACACGCCGCGCAACCGCGCTCTTCTCGACGGGCTCGGATCTGCAGCCGCCGATCCTGTCGCAAATCCAGCTGAGCTCGGCGGCGACGAGCGCGACGGTGACGTGGCGCACCGATGAGCCCGCTCTCTGCCGCGTGCTCTACGGGCCGACCACGAGCTACGACGCGGCGATCGAGGACGGGCGCCTGCTCCTGCAGCACCGCGCGGTGCTCGAGAACCTGCAGCCGGGCCGCATCTACCACTTCCGCCTCGAAGCAGAGGACCGCGCTGGCAATCGCAGCGCGAGCGCCGATCGCACCCTGCGCACACAGCCCGCGGGCAACCCCCTGGCCATCGACTCGGATGACTTCTCTGGTGCGGCGCTCGACGAGAGCCAGTGGAGCTTCGTCGATCCGAATGGCGACTCCTCGTTCGCGTTCGACGAGCAGCGGCTCGCCATCGCGGTGCCGGCGACCAGCACGCACGACGCGTGGACGCAGACCACGGGGAACCAGCTCGCGCGCGTGATGCAGGCCGCGCCGAACACCGATTGCGCAGTCCATGCGGCCTTCGAGTCCCCGCTCGCGCTCGATTCGCAAGCCGCGGGTCTGCTGTTCGAGCAGGACGAAGACGACTATCTGAAGATCGAGCTCGTGCGCCAAGGCGGTGCCGAGCGGCTCTTCGCCGGCTCCGTGCGTGAGGGCTGGAACGCGACGGTGCACGGCTCCCTCTCCCTCGCGCTGCCGCGCCCCGTTCACCTGCGCATCCAGCGTCAAGGGAGCCAGTGGTCGATCGCCACCTCACCCGACGGATCGAGCTGGACGCCGCGGCTCGCCTTCACGCAGACGCTCGAGCTCAGCGCCGTCGGCGTCTACGCCGGCAATCGCCTCGGCACGCCGCACACCGTGCTCTGCGACTACTTGTTCGACGCGGCGCACCCTATCGAGCCCGAGGACGGCGATCGCTCCGCCCTGGTCGTCAACGTCCTCGGCGGCGGGCAGGTGCTGCGCCATCCGATGCTCCCTCGTTACGGCACGGGGCAGGTCGTCGAGCTCAGCGCCGTCGCGCAGAGCGGCTGGGTCTTCTCGCATTGGAGCGGGAGCGCGAGCGGCAGCGAGAACCCGCTCGTCGTCGCGGCCGGCGCGCAGCCGCTGATCGTCGCGCACTTCGCGCGCGACGCGACGCCGCCGCAGATCCTCGGCTTGCAAGCGCTGCCGGCGGGTCGTCGCGCGACGATCGTCTGGACGACCGACGAGCCCGCGGCGGGCCGCGTGGAATGGGGCCGCACCAGCGCGCTCGGCGAGCTCGTCGCCTCCAGCGTGCGTCGCAGCTCGCACCTCGCGACGATCACCGACCTCTCTCCCGGCGAGGAGATCTACTACCAAGTCTGCGCGACCGACGCCGCGGGGAACTCCGTACGCGCGCCGCTCGCCGTGCTCGAGACCCGCGCGGGCTTCGTCTCCGACGACTTCGCCGGCGCCGCGCTCGAGGCCGCGCGCTGGCGCCTCGAGGATCCGAGCGAGCAGGCCGTCGCGCGGCTCGTCGATCGCCGGATCGAGCTCGTGCTGCCGCGCGCGGACACCGAGCCGCCGCTCGCTCCCGTGCTCCTGCTCCAGGAGCTCGAGCACGGCGACCTCGAGCTGGAGACCGCGCTCGACTCGGGCTTCAGCGCGCCGCGCGGGCAGAGCGCGGGGCTGGCCTTCGAGTCCGACGCCCGGAACGGCTTCCGCTTCGGCGCGACCTGGTCCGGCGATCACCTGCGCCTCACCTGCGAGCGAAGAGCGAACGGCGTTCGCACGCGCTCGGAGCTGCCGCTCTCCGGCCAGCCCTTGCAGCTCCCGATCCACTTGCGCGTCGCTCGACGCGGCGATCAGTGGACGCTCGAGCATTCTTTCGATCGCCTGATCTGGAGCCCCAGCTTCACCTTCACCCAGGGGATCGGCGACCTGCGCGCGGGCCTCTTCGCGGAGAACCGCGCCGCCGTGCCCTACACCGCGCAGCTCGATTACGTCTTCGAACGCACGGAGCCGATCGTGCCCGAGGACGGCGCGAGCTCGGCGCTCGTCGTGAATGCGATCGGCCCGGGTCGCGTGCAGCGTACGCCCGAGTTGCCGCGGCATGCGGCGGGACAGGTGGTATCTTTGCTCGCGGAGCCCTTCCCAGGCGCGCGCTTCGTCGGCTGGGAAGGCGCGCACAGCGGCACCGAGAATCCGCTCTCCATCACCGTGGGCACGAGCACTTCGATCACGGCGCGCTTCGAACGAGAGTAGCCAGATGAAAGTCGCCATCCTCGCCGGCGGGCTCGGCTCGCGGCTCTCCGAGGAGACCGTCCTCAAGCCGAAGCCGATGGTGGAGATCGGCGACCGCCCGATCCTCTGGCACATCTTGAAGCTCTACGCGCACCAGGGCCTCCGCGACTTCGTGATCGCGCTGGGCTACAAGGGCGAGGTGATCAAGCGCTACTTCGTCGACTACTGCGCCTTGCACAGCGATCTGCGCGTGCAGCTCGGCGCGGGCCGCGTCGACTACCTGGGCGGCGGACCCACCGAGGACTGGAGCCTGGAGCTCATCGATACCGGCCTCGACACGAACACCGGCGGCCGCATCAAGCGCCTGCAGCGCTACGTCGGAGCTTCGACCTTCTGCCTCACCTGGGGCGACGGCGTCGCCGACATCGATCTTCGCGCGCTGCTCGCGTTCCATCGCGCGCACGGGAAGCTCGCGACGGTGACGGCCGTGCGTCCGCCGGCGCGCTTCGGCCGCATCGAGCTCCAGGGCGATCGCGTGATCGAGTTCTCCGAGAAGCCCCAGCTGGGCGAAGGCTGGATCAACGGTGCCTTCTTCGTCCTGGAGCCGGGGATCTTCGACTACATCGCCGGCGACCAGACGCCATGGGAGAAAGAGCCCATGGAGCGCTTGGCCCGCGACGGGCAATTGATGGCCTATCGCCACGAGGGCTTCTGGCAGTGCATGGACACGCTGCGCGACAAGGCGCTGCTGGAGTCGCTCTGGGCCAAGGGCAACGCGCCCTGGAAGCTCTGGTGAGGTTCTCGCCGTGAACGTCCTCGTCACCGGCCACAGCGGCTACATCGGCTGCCTGTTGGTGCCGCTCCTCCGCCGCGCCGGCCACTCCGTCACCGGCCTCGACTCCGGGCTCTTCGAAGGCTGCGACTTCACAGCACCCGCCCTCGGCGTGCGCGAGCTGCGCCTGGACCTGCGCGATGTCGAGGAGGAGCACCTGCGCGGCTACGACGCCGTGATCCACCTGGCCGGGCTCTCGAACGACCCGCTCGGCGATCTGGCGCCCGACAGCACCTACGCGATCAACCACCGGGCCTCGGTCCGCCTCGCGGAGCTGGCGAAGCGAGCGGGAGTCGAGCGCTTCCTGCACTCTTCCTCGTGCAGCCTCTACGGCGCCTCCGGCGACGACTTCGTCGACGAGGACGGCGCGATGAACCCGGTGACGCCCTACGGCGAGTCGAAGGTCTATGTCGAGCGCGACGTGGCCCCGCTCGCCGACCGCAGCTTCTGCCCGAGCTATCTGCGGAACGCGACGGCCTACGGGCTCTCGCCGCGTCTCCGCGGCGACCTCGTGGTGAACAACCTCGTGGGCTACGCGGTCACCAAAGGCGAGGTGTTGCTGAAGAGCGACGGCACGCCGTGGCGCCCGCTGGTGCACATCGAGGACATCTCGCGTGCTTTCCTCGCCGTGCTGGAAGCCCCGCGCGACGCGGTATGGAACCGCGCCTTCAACGTCGGCCGCACGGAGGAGAACTACCGCGTGCGCGAGGTCGCGGAGATCGTCGCCGACGTGGTGAAGGGCGCGCGCGTGACCTTCATGTCCGGCGCCGGGCCCGACAAGCGCAACTACCGCGTCTCGTGCGAGCGCATCCGCCGCGAGCTGCCGAGCTTCCAGCCCACCTGGACCGTGCGCGCGGGCGTCGAGGAGCTCTATCGCGCCTATCTCGCCCACGGGCTGACGCTCGAGGAGTTCGAGAGCTCACGCTACTTGCGCATCCGCCACGTGCGCGAGCTGCTCGCGGCGGGCAAGCTCGATGCGCAGCTCCGCTGGAAGGCGGCCTAGGCGATGGCGAAGCGGATCCCGGGCTGCCGCGCGTGCGGCCACGAGGAGCTCGAGACCTTCCTCGACCTCGGCGAGCTGCCGCTCTCCGATGGCTTCCTCTTCGAGAAGGACCTCGATCGCCCCGAGCCTCGCTATCCCCTCGAGGTCGCGTTCTGCCCGTGCTGCACGCTGGTGCAGATCCTCCACACCGTGCCGCCGGAGGAGCTCTTCGACGCCGACTATCCGTACTTCTCCTCGTTCACGCAGACGCTCCTCGAGCACTCGCGAGCGAACGTCGAAGAGCTGATCGCCGCGCGCGGGCTCGACGCGCGCTCTCAGGTGGTCGAGCTCGCGAGCAACGACGGCTACCTGCTCCAGTACTACGTGCAGCGCGGGATCCCGGTGCTCGGCATCGATCCCGCCGCCGGCCCCGTCCGCGCCGCGGTGGAGCGCGGCGTGCCCACGCGACACGCGTTCTTCACCCGCGCGCTCGCCGAGGAGCTCCGCGGGGGCGGCCTGCGAGCCGATGTGCTCCATGCGAACAACGTCCTCGCGCACGTCGCCGACACGCATGGCTTCGTCGAGGGCATCTCCGCGCTGCTGAAGCCCGAGGGGATCGCGGTGATCGAGGTGCCCTATGTGCGCGACCTGATCGAGCACGTCGAGTTCGACACGATCTACCACGAGCACCTCTGCTACTTCTCGGTGACCGCCCTCGATCGGCTCTTCGCGCGTCACGGGCTCGTGCTGCAGGATGTGCGACGCCTCGCGATCCACGGCGGCTCGCTGCGGCTCTTCGTAGGGCGCGCGCCGCTCCGGACGCCCGCGGTCGCCGAGCTGCTCGCCGCCGAGGAGCGCGACGGGCTCACGCGCCCCGACTACTACCGCAGCTTCTCGCACCGCGTCGAGCGGGTGCGCGACGAGCTGCGCGCGCTGCTCGGCGAGTGGAAGCAGCGCGGCCAGCGCATCGCCGCCTACGGCGCCGCCGCGAAGGGCACGATCCTGCTCAACTACGCGGGCCTGGATCGCTCGTGGATCGACTACGTCGTCGATCGCAACGTCCACAAGCAAGGTCGCTGGGTACCCGGCGTGCGCCTGCCGATCCGAGCTCCGGAGCTCCTGCTGCAGGACCGCCCCGCGGCCGTGCTGCTCCTCGCGTGGAACTTCGCCGCCGAGATCCTCGCGCAGCAGAAGGCCTACCTAGATGCCGGAGGCTCGTTCGTGATCCCAATCCCTCGCCCCCGCCTCGTCGATCGAAACCTCGTGGGCGCCGTTCGATGAGCACGGTCTGCCAGGCTTGCGGCGGGAGCCGCCTGGAGCGCTTCTACGAGACGCCCAGCGTCCCCGTGCACTCGTGCTTGATGGTGCGCGATCGCGCGGAGGCGCTGCGCTTCCCGCGCGGCGACCTCTCGCTCGCCGTCTGCCATGGCTGCGGCTTCATCCAGAACGTGCTCTTCGATCCGAGCGTGCACTCGTACTCGCCGGACTACGAGGAGACGCAGGGCTTCTCCGCTCGTTTCCGCGCCTTCCAGACTGAGCTCTGCCGCGATCAAGCCGAGCGCCACGCGCTGCGCGGCAAGACCGTGCTCGAGATCGGCTGCGGGAAGGGCGAGTTCCTGGTGGAGCTCTGCCGTCTCGCCGACTGCCACGGCATCGGCATCGATCCGAGCTATCGCCCCGAGCGAACCGCGAGCGAGGACCGCGAGCGCGTGCGCTTCGTCCAGGACTTCTACTCCGAGCGGACGAAGGACCTGCGAGCCGATTACGTCTGCTGCCGCCATACGCTGGAGCACATCGGGCCCGTGCGCGACTTCGTCGGCATGATCCGCGGCACGCTCGAGGGGCGCGGCGACACGGTCTTCTTCCTCGAGGTCCCCGACGTCGAGCGCGTGCTGCGCGAGCGCGCGTTCTGGGACATCTACTACGAGCACTGCAGCTACTTCACGCTGGGCTCGCTCGCGCGCCTCTTCCGTCGCGTCGGCTTCGCGCCGACCCGGCTTTGGAAGGGCTTCGACGATCAGTACCTGATGATCGAGGCCTCGCCGGGCGACGTCCGCAGCGGGGAGCATCTCGCGGCGGAGGACGATCTCCCGCGGATCCTGGCGGAGGTGCGCTCGTTCCGAGACGGGATCGCGGAGCACTTCGCGCGCATGCGCGGAGAGCTCGCCCGACTCCGCGCGAAAGGCCGCGTCGTGCTGTGGGGCTCGGGCTCGAAAGCGGTCTCCTACCTGAACACGCTCGGCATCCGCGACGAGATCGAGTACGTCGTCGACATCAATCCCCATAAGCACGGCAAGTTCCTCGCCGGCACGGGTCACGAGATCGCGAGCCCGGAGCTGCTGCGGGAGTACCGCCCGGCTGGCGTGATCGTGATGAACCCGATCTATGTTCCGGAGATCCGCGCGAGCCTAGAGGCGATGGGACTGGCTCCCGAAGTGACGGCGGTGTGAGCGACTCGCGCACCGCGACCTGCCCGATCTGCCGCGCGGGCTCGCCGCTGCGCGCGCTCGAGCAAGAAGGCGCGCCGGCGAACTGCGTGCAGCTCTGGCCGACGGCCGAGCAGGCGCGCGCGGTGCCGCGCGGCACGCTGCGGATCGAATGCTGCACGAGCTGCGGGCATCTCTGGAACTCCGCCTTCGATGCCTCGCGCGTCATCTACACGCCGGAGTACGACGCCTCGCTGCACTTCTCCCCGCGCTTCCAGCGCTACGTCGAGGAGCTCGTGGAGCGCTTGGTCGCCGAGCTGCCGCTGCGAGATCGCCGCTTGCTCGAGATCGGCTGCGGCAAGGGCGAGTTCCTCGACCTGCTCTGCCGACGCGGCGGCTGTCGCGGCGTCGGCTTCGACACGAGCTTCTCCGGCGCGATCCCCGCCGACGCGGCGTGGACCGTCGAGCGCCGCGCCTTCTCGGCGGCGGAGCCCGGGCTCACCGCCGATCTCGTCGCTTCCCGCCAGGTGCTCGAGCACGTCGAGGATCCGCTCGCGTTCGTCTTGGCGCTGCGCGCGACGCTGGAGCAGAGCGCGCTCGGCGCGCTGTTCCTCGAGCTGCCGAACGGCGAGTGGATCCTGCGCGATCTCGGTATCTGGGACGTGATCTACGAGCACGTCTCGATCTTCACGCCTCTCTCGCTCCGCGCGCTGCTGCAACGCGCCGACCTCGACATTCGCTGGCTGGAGAGCGCGTTCGAAGGGCAATACCTGCGCGCGCTCGCGCTGCGGGGAGAGCGCGAGCGCACCGCTCCGTCGCCCTCCGCGCTCGCCGAGCAGCTCGCGCTCGTCGAGCGCTTCGGAGCCACCTACCGGGCGAAGGTCGAGGAATGGGGTCGGCGCTTGGAAGCTCTGGCTCGGGCGGGCCGCCGCGTCGCCCTGTGGGGCGCGGGAGCGAAGGGCACGACCTTTCTCTCCCTCGTGAAGCCGCTCGAGGCGCTTCGCCACGTGATCGACATCCATCCCCGCAAGGTCGGACGGCATGTGCCGCTCACCGGACACCGCGTCGATCCCCCCGAGGCTCTGCGCGACAGCGGCGTCGACGTGATCCTGGTCATGAACCCCGCGTACGCGGCGGAGATCGGCGCGAGCGCGCGCGAGCTGGGCCTGCAGGCAGAGCTCCTCGTCGTCTGACGCGAAGGGGCCCATCTTGGGAGAGCGCCTGGGCCATCCGGCCCGTTGCGCATCCGAGGGGTCCGTGGACGATCATGGGCTTCCCCACCGGCGTGCTCGAACGCCGCGCAGCCCTCGCTCTCGCATGATCCTCCTTCGCCAAGTTTCGCTCGCGCTCGCGTCGACGACGCTCGCGCTGTTCGCTCCCGCGCAGACCTCTTGGCGCCACGAGAGCTCCTCGACCGGTGCGATCCCCGCGCCGCAGGGCGCCGTGCAGCAGACGACGTGCCTCACCGCCGACTTCAATCGCGACGGCGCCGAGGACGTGCTCGTCGCCTCGCGCGGCTACGGCGGTCGAGTGCAAGCTTGGCTGAGTCAGGCCAATGGCACCTGGCTGCGCATCGACGTCGATCCCAACAACGTGCAGAGCGAGGCCGGCGGCGCGGTCCACGACATCGATGGCGATGGCGATCCCGATGTCGTGATCGGCCAGGACTTCGCCGGTGCCGAGATCTACTGGTGGGAGAACCCCTACCCGAGCTTCGCAGCGCCGTGGACGCGCCGCGTCGTGAAGTCGGGCGGCGGCACGCAGCATCACGACCAGGCCTTCGGCGATGTCGACGGCGACGGCGCGACCGAGCTCGTGGCCTGGAATCAGAACGCGCAGGAGCTCCTGCTCTTCGAGATCCCGAGCCAGCCCTCCAGTACCTCGCAGCCTTGGCCGAGCCGCGTGATCTACCGCGCGAGCAGCGTTCAGTTCGAGGGGCTGGCCATCGGCGATGTCGATCTGGACGGCGTCGCCGACATCGTCGGCGCCGGGCGTTGGTGGAAGCACCTCGGCAACGGCGCCTTCCAGGAGAACGTCGTCGACGCCGCGATGAACTTCTCGCGCGCGGAGGTCGGCCAGCTCGTCGCGGGCGGTCGGCCGGAGCTCGTGTTCGTTCCCGGCGACGCGAGCGGCAACGGATTCTGGTACGAGTGGAACGGCTCCGCGTGGCTCAGCCGGCCGCTCGGCTACGTTGCGCACGGCCACACTCTGGACATCGCCGATCTCGACGGCGACGGAGCGCAGGACCTGTTCCTGGGCGAGATGAGGCTCGGCGGCGCGAGCTGCCGCGTGCGCGTGCTCTACGGCGATGGCGCCGGCAACTTCACCGAGCAGGTGCTGGCCACCGGTAACGACATCCACGAAGGGCGCCTCGCCGATCTCGATGGAGACGGCGACCTCGATGTCGCTCACAAGCCCTACAACGACGGCACGCCGCGCCTCGATCTCTGGTGGAACGACCGCCTGACGCTGCCGCTCGATCGCTGGCAGCGCCACCTCGTCGATGGTGCGCTGCCCTATCGTCCGGTCTTCGTCGGCAGCGGCGACTTCGACAACGACGGCCTCGTCGATCTCGTCGCGGGCGGCTGGTGGTGGAAGAACCCGGGGACCCTCGCGGGAGCTTGGACGCGCTTCGAGATCAACCCAGGCGCTTACCTCGACTACGCGACGAGCTTCGACATCGACGGGGACGGCGACAGCGATCTGCTGGGTACGCGGGCGCCGGGGAGCCAGGCGAACGGCCAGCTCGCCTGGGCCGAGAATCGCGGCGCCGCGGGCTTCCTCATCCACACCAACATCGCCTCCGCGCAGGGCGACTTCCTCCAGGGCGTACACGTGCAGCGCTTCGCCGGTCCTTCGAGCGCGCGCGAGGTGGCGCTCTCCTGGCACGATCCCTCGGTCGGCGTGCAGATGCTCACCGTGCCCGCGAATCCCGCCGCCAACACGTGGACCTGGCGCCGCATCCAGCCGCTCTCGCTCGGCGAGGAGCTCTCCTCCGGCGATCTCGACGGGGACGGCGATCTCGATCTCGTGCTCGGCACGACCTGGCTCGAGAACCCGAGCTGGACCCCGCGCGCGCTCGGCGGCGTCAGCGACCTCCCGGGCTTCGGCGGGACCCCCGAGCCGGATCGCAACCGCGTGGTCGATCTCGACGGCGACGGCGATCTCGACGTCGCGATGGGCCTCGAGAACGGTCGCGAGGTGGTCTGGTTCGAGAACCCGCGCCCCGCCGGCAACCCGACGGGGACCTGGACGCGACGCATCCTCGGCAGCTTCGAAGGCCAGGGCTTCAGCCTCGATGCCGCCGACTTCGACCGCGACGGCGACATCGACCTCGTGCTCGGCGAGCATCGCGGCGCGAGCACGAACCGCGTCGTGTTGCTCCGCAACGACGCTACGCTCCAGAGCTGGCCCACGGTGATCGTGGACGCGCAGCCCAGCAATGTGATCGATCATCACGACGGAACGCAGGCCATCGATCTCGATCGCGACGGCGATCTCGACCTGGTGTCGATCGGCTGGACGAATCCCAAGCTCTGGATCTTCGAGAACCGCGCGCGCACCGGCGGCGGACAGACACCGATCGCGCAGGCGCCGGGCATCGACACGCAGGGCAGCGCGTTCCAGGTGGGCCGCGTGGTATCGATCTATCCAGCGTTCCGCGGACAAGAGCTGCGCTACACGCTCGACGGCAGCGCTCCCACGGCGAGCTCGCCGCTCTACATTGGCCCGCTCGCGCTCTTCGACACCACGCAGCTCAGGGCGCGCGCGTTCGAGCCGGGCAAGCTGCCGAGCGAGATCGTCCGCGCGGACTTCGCGCGCTTGCCGGCGCCGCTCTCCCTCTGGCACTTCGACGAAGGCTCGGGGACCCAAGCGCTCGACTCGGGCCCGCGCGGGAACCACGGCACGGTGAACGGCGCGAGCTGGGCTCCAGGCCTCGTGAACGGCGCGCTCGACTTCGCGCCGACCGGCACACGCGTCTCGGCGGGCAACTTCGATCTCACGCCGAACGCGATGACCATCTCGGCCTGGATCCAGAGCGATGGCTTCGCGCATCTGGCGAACGGCGATGCGCGCATCCTCTCGAAGAGCCTGAGCACCGCCGAGCAGGACCACGTGTTCATGCTCTCGACGCTGGCGGTCGGCGCGGAGATCCGCCCGCGCTTCCGCCTCAAGCTGAATGGCCTCACGCACACGCTGATCGCCGCGCAGGGGAACATCTCGGCGAGCGCGTGGACGCACGTGGCGGCCGTCTACGATGGCACCGCGCTCGTGCTCTACCTCGACGGCGAGATGGTTGGACGCGCCGCGGCCGCCGGCTCGATCGACGCGAACCCGCAGCTCCCCGTGTGGATCGGCGACAACCCGATCAGCGGCTCGCGCCCCTTCGACGGGCGGATCGACGAGGTGCGCGTCGATGGGGTCGCGCTGTCCGCCGAGCAAGTGCGCGCGCTGGCCCACGAGGTGCCGCTGCGTGGGGTTCGAGCGTACGGCTACAGCTCCCCGCTCTGCGCGGGGACCAGCTCCGGCGTCGGACTCGAGGCGCTGCGCGAGGCTCATCCGGGCGACGCCTTCTTCGGCCTCGGGGCATGGAACCCGTGGCCGGGTCTGCCCGTCCTGGTGGCGCTGGGCTCCGCACCGAGCGGTGGGGGCTTCCTCGTCGATCAGGCGCCGCTCTGGCTGGACCCGAGCGCACCCGACTTCCGCGTGCTCGTGCTCCCGAGCGACGGGCTCGGGCGAGCGCTGTTAGCCTTGCCGGTGCCGTGGGTGCCGAGCGGCGCGGTGCTGCACGCGCAGGCCTTCGGCCTGAACGCGCCGAGCTGCCACGCGGCACAGGGGCTCTTCGCCTCTGGTCCGGGGCTCCGCATCGCGATCCAATGAAGCGCGTGCGCCGGCGGAAGAAGCGCATTCCTGCGGGGCGTGCGAGCGCCGCGCCGGTTCCTCCGGCTGGCGCGCGCGAGCGGATCGACGGATCCCTCGAGCGGACCCCTTTCTCCCTCTCTCCTCGGACTCAGAACTCCATGCGCAAGCTCACTCTCCTCCTCACCCTCGCGCTGGCGCCCCAGGCGGTCGCGCAGACCCAGACCAGCCCGAGCTTCGGCACGGCGACCGACTACAGCGTCCTGGCCATCGCGCCCGCCGGCCCGAGCCTCGACGGCGTGGCCGCGGGAACCCCGATCGGACGCGGCGGGCTCTCGATCGCCGCGCGCACGGGCGACCGCCGCGCCGCCTCCGGCGCGAGCACGCAGGTGCTGGCGATCTCCGATCCGACCTACGGCCTCGGGCTCCAGATCGACGAGAACGGGACGGCCTCGAGCCAGGACGCGAACTCCGCGGCGCAAGCCGGCACCTCGAGAAGCGCGCGGCCCGCTACGACCCCGCCGAGCTTCGGGGCGCACGGCCTGCGCGCCGCCTACCCGGTCCGCGCCGGCGCGACGGGCTTGGTGGTGATCCAGCTCCAAGGCCGCGCGAGCGCCAACGCGAGCTGCGCGGCGTTCATCGACGTCGACGGCGACGGCCAGCCGGATTGGCGCGGCGCGGTCGATGGCACGCTGCAAGGCGCGCGCATCCCCGTCACCGCCGGGCGGAACGGGGTCGTCCTCGGCATCGTCACCGAAGGCCGAGCGGGCGTTCGCGGCGTCGGACAGGAAGGCTACGGCGCCTCGCTGCGCGTCTACTTCCGCCCCGATCCGAGCACCCCGACCTGCACCTGGACCACCGTGAGCCGCCCCTGTGGCGCGAACCTCGCCGGCACGGCGGCTCCCGCCACGGGCGGCGTCCGCATCCAGCTCGACCTCACCGGCGCTCCGGCAAACGCCCTCGGCGTCCTGACCGTCGGCGCGCTGCTGCCGGCGCCGGCGCCCCTGCCGTTCAGCACCTGCAATCTCCTCGTGGATCCGCGCATCGCGCTCGGGCTCGTCACCGATGTCAGCGGCGCGGCGTCCGTGCCCTTCGGCATCCACGCGCGACTCGGCGGGCTCGACGTGAACTTCCAGGCGGTCGTCCTCGGCTTCGATCCGGCGAACGCGCCGATCATCGTCGCGAGCAACACCGAGAACCTGACCTGCCAGTAGCTCGCGGCGCGAAGCTCGCCCCGCGGTTCCGCCGACGCGGCCGCGCTCCTCGAGTAGGGAGCGCGGCCGCGCGACTTTTCCCTCTCTCCGAGGGAGCCGAGGGCTACCATTCTCGCGACGCCGAGAAACTTCCGGCGCTCGTGCACCGTCCTCCGCTCCAGCCCCACCGGAGCTCGTTCATGGTCCTGCGTCCGCTCCTGCTCGCCGTCCTGGCTTCGGCCGCCCCTCTCGCGGCCCAGCAACGAGGCCCCCTCGCGAGCCCCGAGCCCGGCCTCCGCGTCGCGCCCGCACCGGCCGGCGTGCTCGCGCGCTACGAGCTGCGCTCGGGAATGCTGCAGGAGCTCGAGCTGCGCTCCAGCGCGAGCGGCGGCCTGCGCGCGGACGTGCTGCTCGGCGAGCGGATCGAGGCGCTGGAGTTCCGCCCGCGCGAGATCCGCACGGCGAGCTTCCAGCTCCGGGTCGAGACCCCCTCGGGCTGGACCACCGCGCCGCGCGACGCGTGCGTCACCTACCGCGGCGCCATCGACCGCAGCGGCGCGCTCGTCGCCGCGACGTGGGATCCGCGGATCGGCGAGCGCGGCTACTTCGAGGCCTGCGTGCTCGACGGCGACGAGAGCTGGTACGTGCAGCCGCTGGAGGAAGCGGAGCGCGCGGCGCTGGGCTACGGCTGGATCGTCCATCGCGGAGCGGATCGACTGCCGAGCCCGGCGAGCTGCGGCGCGCTGAGCTTGCCCGGCGGGCCGATCGGCGGCGCCCCGGAATCGATCGCGGTGCTGCGCGAGGCGGAGCTCGCGCTCGATGCCGATCGCGAGTTCTACCAGCGCAAGGGCAGCAACCTGACGCAGACGCAGACCGCGATCCTGAGCATCGTGAACTCCGTCGACCTCATCTATCGGCGCGACCTCTGCATCCAGTACTTCGTAGGGACCCTCTTCATCCGCACCACGAACGTCTACACGCAGACCGACATGGGCGCCCTGCTCGGCGAGTTCCAGGGCTATTGGGTGCAGAACCACGCCAACGTCGTGCGCGACGTGGCGCATCTCTTCACCGGCAAGGGCTCCTTCTCCGGCACGATCGGGATCGCTTACGTCGGCGCGGTTTGCGACCGATCGACGGGCTTCGCGGTCTCGCGCGCCTACTCGAGCAGCAATGCCTCGAACATCGAGCTCGTCGCGCACGAGCTGGGCCACAACTGGGGCGCCTCGCACTGCAGCGGCTCGGGCTGCCTCATCATGTGCCCTTCGCTCGGCAGCTGCGGTGGGCTCACGAATCGCTTCGATGCGCCCAGCGCCGCGGCGATCACCGCCTACGCGAACGCCCAGAGCTGCCTGCGCTACGCGAACGGCGTCCCGGTGCTGCAGAGCGCCCAGCCGGCGACGGCGCAGGCCTGGGGCGGCGCCACGATCCACATCACCGGCGCCGGCTTCCTCGGCACGCAGAGCGCGACGATCGGAGGATCCGCCTTGCCGCTCAGCTCGATCTACGTGCAGAGCGACACGCAGCTCGATCTCCGCCTGCCGCAGATGACGCAGGTGGGCGCTCTGCCGCTCGTGATCACGAATGGCAACGGCTCGTCGAACGCGCTTCCGCTGCAGATCGTCCCGACGTCTCCGCCGCGGCTCGAGGTCACGCCGCTCGTCGCGATCCAGGGCCAGACCGTGAGCTGGCGCTTCGGCGGGGACAGCGACGATCTGTGGTCGCTCGCGATCACCGTGAACGACCCGACCACGATCCAGCTCTTCGGCGACACCGTCCTCGCCGCGGGCTACCCGATCTTCTCGGGGGTGCTCTCTCCCGCAGGGCTGGCGACCCTCGTGCTGCCCGGAGTTCCGCGCCAGCCCGGGCTCACCGTCTACTCGCAGATCTGGACGCTCTCGAACACCAGCGCGAGCTGGGGTGGCGCTTCGAACATCGCGACGACGGTCTTCTTCTGAGCCGGCGCCTTCCGGCCCGGCCAAGCTCCTCGGTGCCTCGGCCGAGCGAACGCCTCTAACCCCAGCGCAGCTCGATCCCGAGGGGCTCGACCGCGTGCGCCTCCTCCTCGAGGTCCGCGCGCAGCAGAGCCCGCGACGCGAGCCAGCCCGGCGGGAACTCGAGCAAGAGCCCCTTCTTCCCGACGCCGAGGCGCAGATGCGGTGGCGCCTCCGAGCTGCGCGAGCGGTGCAGCACCAAGGCGAGGCGCAGGAGCACCGAGAGCCGCAGCGCGATGCGCGCGTCTTCGCGCGACAGGCCGGAGAAGCTCGAGCGCCGCGCCGTGCGCCGTGAGTTGCGCAGGATCGCCGCCAGCAGGAGCTGGTCCTCGCGCGAGAACCCGGGCATGTCCGAGTTCTCGACCAGATACGCCGCGTGGCGATGGTTGTGCGACCACGAGATCTCGAGGCCGATCTCGTGCACGCGCGCGGCCCAAGCGAGGAAGAGCGCAGAGGGCTCGCCCTCGAGATCCCACGCCGCGACGACCTGTGCGAGGAGCTCGAGCGCCGAGCGCTCGACGCGCGCGGCCTGCTCGAGATCGACGCGGCCGCGCTCCTGCAGCGCCTTGATCGTGCGCTCGCGCACGTCCTCGTGGCGGATGCGTCCGAGGAGGTCGTAGATCACGCCGTCGCGCAGCGCGCCCTGCGACACCGAGAGGACCTCCATCTCGAGCGCCTCGAAGAGCGCGCGCAGGATCGCGAGCCCGCCGGGCAGGACGCTCGCGCGTTCCTCCTTCAGCCCGGGGAGATCGAGGCGCTCGACGTGCGCGCCTTCGATCATGCGACGCTCGATCTCACGCACGGCGCCGAGGTCGATGCCGCGCGCGCTCAGCTGCGCCTCGCGCGCGATGTCGCCGACGGCGCGGATCGTCCCCGACGAGCCGACGGCTTGCTGCCACCCCAGCGTGCGCAAGCGCCGTTCGACCGCACGCAGCTCGAGCCGCGCCGCCGTCGTCGCGCGCTCGAACGCCGCGCGCGAGAGCTCGCCGCTCGCGAAGTAGCGCTTCGACCATTCGACGCAGCCCATGTGCAGGCTGTGGCGCTCGTAGGCCTCGAAGCGCCGGCCGAGGATGCACTCGGTGCTGCCGCCGCCGATGTCGACCACGAGACGGCTCTCGCCATCGTCGGCGAGCGTGTGCGCGACACCGAGGTAGATGAGGCGCGCCTCCTCGGTTCCCGGGATCACCTCGATGTGATGGCCGAGCGCCGCCTCCGCGCGGCGGAGGAACGCCCTCCCGTCCGAGATGCGCCGCAGCGTCGAGGTGCCGACCGCCCGCACCTGCTGCGGCGGGAACCCGCGCAGCCGCTCCCCGAAGCGCTGCAGGCAGCCCAGCGCGCGCGCCGCGAAGTCCTCGCGCAGGTGGCCGTTCGCTTCCAAGCCCGCGGCGAGCTGGATCTGCTCGCGCAGGCGATCGAGCATCACCGGCTCGCCGCCGACCACGCGCGCGATCACCATATGAAACGAGTTCGAGCCGAGATCGATCGCGGCGAGGCGATCGGGCTCGAGGACTGCGGGAAGGGCGCTGGCCATGGCGGAAGATCTCCGCGTGCAGCGTAGCATCCGAGGCGCTCTGCGTTCGAGCCCGGCGCGCTACGCTCGAGGCGCGCGCCAGATCCGCCCCGCGCGTGGGAAGAGCAGAGCACCGCGCACTGCGTCGCGCGGCAACGCGAAGAGCGCGGCCGCCGCGCGCCGATAGCCTTCGAGCTGCGGCGCGTGGAAGCGCGCGCGCGCCTCCAGCGCGGCCTCGTCCGCGGGATCGAAGCTCTCGGTCTTGAAGTCCAGCACCTCGGCGGCGACGAAGCGCTCGCCGCGGCGCACGAGGACCAAGCGATCGAAGCGCCCCGTCCAGAGCTCGTCCTCGGCGCGCACGGCGAAGGGCTCCTCGCGCAGCAGCACGAGCTCGCTCTCCGGAGCGTACGAAGCTCGGGAGAGAGCGTCGCGCACGACCGCGGAGCTCAGCGCCGCGCGCCAATCGAGGAGCAGCTCGTCGATCTCGAGCTCTCGATCACCGCGGCGCGCGAGCAGCGCGCGCAGCTCGGGCTCCGCGGGGACCCCGTCCTCGATCCAGCCCACGCGCTCGAAGAGCGCGTGCCACGCGCGTCCGCGCTCCTGCGCCTGGCGCGCTTCGAAGCGCAGCAGGCGCGCGAGGTCCTCTCCGAGCTCGCCCTCCTCGACCGAAGGCGCGCGGCGGGTCGCTCGCGCACGCGGCGGAGCGAGCGCCAGCGCGAGCTCGAGGTCGGCGGCAGGCTGCGGGGGCGCACGATGCTCGAGAGTCCAGTCGGACGATCCGGCGAGAAGCAGCTCCGCGTCCTGCTCGAAGGGCGCGCCGAGCCCGAGCGCGGTGCGCACGAAGCCCGCCGCGGTGGGCGTCGCCGCGCGCTCCGGCTTCACCTCGGGACCGAGCACGAGGTGCAGGGCATGACGCGCCCGCGTCAGCGCGACGTAGAGCACGCTCAGCGACTCGACCATCTGCGCCTGCTTCCGCTCGAGCTCGAGCGCCTCCAGCTCGGGCATCAGCGGCTGCAGCTCCTTGCGGAAGTGCTGGCAGACGCCGAGTCCAAGCCCGCGCGAGTGATCGCGCGGATCCGTGCGTCGGTGCCAGGTCGGCGGGCGCTGCCCCTCGAGGCGCGCCTCGAGCTCGGGCAGGATCACCACGTCGAACTCGAGCCCCTTCGCCTGGTGCACCGTCATCACGCGCACCGAGGCAGCGACGCGATCCTCGACGCGCGCGCGCTCGATCGCGCGCACGAGCTCGCCCGCACGCGCGATCGGCGAGCGCTGCTCGAACGCGCACGCGAGGCGCACGAGCTGCTGCGCGCGCAGCAGGTCGCGCTCGCCGAGCTCGGGCGCGAGCAGGCGCACGCAGCGGGCGACGAACGCAGAGGCGCCCTCGCGCACGAGCGCCTCGCGCACGCGCTGCGCGAGACGGGCCGAGGCGCCCTCGTCCCCGGCGTCGGTGAGCCCGAAGTGGACGCCGAGCGGCGAGCTCGCGACGTGGAAGCGATGGCGCGTGTCGCCCGGATGATCCGCGAGGGCGAGCAGCGCGAGCACGACCTCGACGGCGGGTGAGTCGGTGAGCGGATTGCCGCCCTCGGCGCTGATGGGCACCTCCAGCGCTCCTCGCAGCGCGGCGAGGAGCGTCGGGATCGAGCGATTGCGCCGTACGAGCACGCCGATCGAAGCACCCGGATGAGCGCGCAACGCCTCCCGCGCGAGCTCGACGCAGCGCGCGAGGGTCTCGGGCGCTCGGCCCCGATACTCCTGAGCTCCGCGCTCCTCCTCCGCGGCGGCGCGCAGCACATGCAATCGCACTTCTCCACCCAGCTCTTCGCGCGCCGCGAGGTGCCTCTCGAAGCCGGCCGCCCAGCGCCGCGCGCCCGGGCGATGGAGGACCTCGTCGAGCACCGCGTTCTGCTCGGCGCCGAGGAAGATGCGGTTCACGACCTCGATCACGGCCGGCGCCGAGCGATAGCTGCGCGCGAGGCTCGCGCGCTCGAGCTGCGCGCCGAAGTCCTCCTCCAGGCGATCGAAGAGCGCCGCGGAGCCGCCGCGCCAGCCGTAGATCGCTTGCTTCACGTCGCCGACGCAGAAGAAGCTCCGCGAGCCATCGCCGGTGGCGAGGATCTCCTCGGCGAGTGGCTGGAGCACGCGCCACTGCGCGAGCGAGGTGTCCTGGAACTCGTCGAGCAGGAGATGGCCGATGCGCGCATCGAGGCGGAACCAGAGCTCCTCCCCGAGCCCGCGCTGCGCCGCGCGGCCGAGGCGCACGGTGAGATCCTCGAAGGTCGTCGCGGCCCGCGCGCGCTGCAGCTCCTCGTAGCGCGTCTCGAACGCGCGGAGGAACTCGCGCAGACGCCTCATGCGCTCGCCGTTGCGCGCGAGCAACCCGCGCAGCGCGAGCTGCCCGAGCTGCTCGCAGAGCTCGTGCAGCGGAGGCGCGATCTCGAGCTGCGAGAAGCGCGTCTCGCCGAGCCAGACCTTGCTGACGAGACCGTTCGCGGAGAGCCCGATCCAGTCCTGATCGCGCACGCACTGCACGGCGTTCGGCAGCGCGCGCTCCCAATGCTTGTTGGGCGTCCCGCCCTTCGTTCGCGGCACCGCCGTCGCCTCGAGCGGCCGGAGCACCTCGGCGATCTCCTCCGCGGTCGGTGGCGGCGCATCGCGCAGCAGGTTCCACGTCTCTTCTCCGAGCTCGCGATGCGCGGCGAAGAGCTCGCGCACGAGCCGCTCCAAGCTCTCGCCGACGCGGAGGCGCGCTTCGTCGGCGACGCCGAGCAAGCTCGTGAGCAGCTCGGAGGCCCCCGCGCCGCGCGCGGCAAGCGCCTCGCGCGCGGCTTCCTCGCGCAGCTCCGCGTCCTCGCCTTCGTCGATGAGGCGCCACCCCGGCGCGAGCCCGAGCGCGAAGCTCTCCGTGCGCGCGACGCTCTGGAAGAACGAGTCCAGCGTCGCCACGCGCCAGCGCGGCAGAGCCTCCAGCAGCTCGGCCAGGAGCGCGCGCGCCTGCGCTTGGTCGAACGCGAGGGCGCGTCCCTCGGCGACACCGATCTCGCTCGCGAGACGGCGCGAGTTGGCTTCGTCGTGCGCCGCGCGCGCGAGGCGCAGCAGCACGCGCTCGGCGATCTCCGCGGCGGCCTTGCGCGTGAAGGTCGTGGCGAGGATGCGCTCGGGCCGCTCGCCACGCGCGAGCAGCGCGAGGAAGCGCGTCGAGAGCTGGAAGGTCTTCCCGGCCCCCGCCGAGGCGCGGATCGAGAGATGCGGCGATCGCGACGGTGCGCTCATGCCTCCTCGGCCTCCCCATCGCCTTCGTCCTCGGCGGAGAGCAGCACGTTGCGGCGCTGGCAGAGCGCGGCGAAGTCGTCGTGCGCGAGCGGGGTATCGGGGTTCGGCGGCCAGAAGCGCTCGGCGCGGATGGCCTCCGCGATGCGCACGGCCTCGGCCTCCGCTTCGGCGAGCTCCTCGTCGCTCCACGCGGCGAGGTCCTCGCCGGTCTCGTCGAGCTTGCGCGGCAGCCGCAGGAAGCCGAGGCGGATCGGGCCGCGCCGTCCTTCGCTCGCGAGGAGCTCGCGCGCGAAGCGGTGGTAGAGCGGGAGCTGCAGATCGACCCAGCGTCGTCGCTCTCCCTCGCGCTCGCGATGCGCGGCTTCGACGCCCAGCGTGCGCTCCCCGGTCTTGTAGTCGAGCACGCAGAGCTCGTCGCCGCGCGCGTCGAGGCGGTCGATGCGCCCGCGGAACGCGACCCCTCCGGCGCTCGTCGCGAGCACGCTGCGCGCGGAGCGCTCGACGGCGAGGATGCGCCAGCCGTCCGCGGCCCACTGCACCTGCCATTGCGCGAACATCGCGAGGCGCTTGCGCAGCATGTCGAGCTGCACGGAGACGGCGACGAGCGGATGCGCGCCGAAGCGCGCGCGCGCGCGCCGCTCCAGCTCCGCGTCGAGCCAGCCGCGCACGCGCTCCTCGTCCTGCGCGGCGCGCACCTCGCTCTCGCCGAAGGCCTGCAGCACCTCGTGCGCGAGGTTGCCGAAGAGACGCGGGTCGAGCTCGGAGATCCGATCGTCGAGCGGCTCGAGGCCGAGCGCGTAGCGCAGGTAGAAGCGATACGGACAGGCGAGGTAGGCGCGGAACGCGCTCACCGGCAAGATCTCCAAGCGCCGCCGCTGCGCTTCGTCGAGCGGCTGCGGGCGCGGCACGGCGAGCGTGGAGCCGCCGGGACGCGCGCCGCGCGAGCCGATCCCCGGAGGACGCGCGTAAGGAGTGCGCTCCAGCAAGCGCGCGATGCGGCCCCCCAGCTCTTCCGCCGGCGCGCGCAGCAGCAGGCGGCTCGGCAGCAGCGCATCGTCCTCCACGCTGCGCCGACCGCAGACGATGCGCCACTCGCGCCGCGGCGCGAGCATCGCGTCGAGCAGATAGGTGTCGCGCGCCGCGCGCTGCAGCGCATCCGGAAGTCCCAAGCGCCGGCGCAGCGAGTCGGGCAGCCAGCGATCGGCGTAGCGCGCGGAGGGGTAGCGCCCCTCGTTCAGCCCCGCGATCACCAGCACGGGCGCGTCCTCGAGATGCAGCTCGAGCGGACCCAGGAGATCGAGCGCGCTCTCGCGCGGCGGCGGGGGGATCGCCGCGGCGCGCGCGGCGCACGCGAGGAACGCGGAGAGCGCCTCGGTGCCGCTCGCCGACGGCGCGAGCTCGGTCGGCAGCGCCGCGAGCTCCGCGAGGGCCGCGGCGAGGCGCTCGAGCGCGACCCGCGACTCGTGATCGCGCGGCGCGGCGCGGCCGTAGAGCGCGAGCAGCAGCTCGCGCAGCGCGCCGCACCACTGCGGCAGCGCACGGCGCTCGTCGCCGAGGACCGCGAGGCGCTCGTCCAGCGCGGAGGTCGCGCGCTCGAGCTGCGCGCGGAGCCGCTCGTCGCGCTCCTCCTCGCCGCCGAGCCAGCCGCGCTCGCCCCCGCTCGTCTGCAGATGGGCGCGCCAATGCTGATCGAGCGCGACGGAGAGCAACGCGACCTCGGCGGCGCTCTCTCCAGCGGTACCGAGCGCGAGCTCCGCGTGCGGATGGCGCGCGAGCCGCGCGAGCGCGGCGAAGCTGCGCGTCTCGCCCCACGCGGCGAGCGCCGCGAGCAAGCTGAGCGGAGCGCTGCGCTCGACGGGCTGTCCCGCGGCGTCGCGAGCTCGGAGCTCGTGGCCCGCCAGCTCGTGCACGAGGAAGGGCGCGAGCGCGGGATCGAGCACTCCGAGCGCGATCTCGTCCTGCGCAGCGCCGTGCGCCACTTCGCACAGCGCGCCGACGACGGCGGCGGCTTGATCGGCGGGCTGATCTCCGATGAGGAGGCGCGCCTCGGGGAGCTTGAGAGCGCGCGTGGCCCATGCCACCGGACGCGGCGCGCCGAACGCATCGAAGGAGTCGAGCTCGTGCTCGCGCGCATGGATCCAAAGCTCGACCGGCGGGCCCGCGCGCTCCAGCGCACGGCGCGCGAGCGGGCTCCACTCCGCGATGGCGATGGCGATCACGCGCTCGACCTCCGCGCTCGGCCGCTCGCCGCGCTCGAGCTGCTCGCGCAAGGCCTGCGCCTCGAAGCGCCTCCCCGCGCGCTCGAGCCCCCGTGCCGCGCTGCGCTCGAGCTCGACGAGGGCGCGCCACGATTCGGCTACGGGCTCGGCAGCGACGAGGCTCGCGACCGCCGCGCTGTCGAGGAGCGACCAGCCGAGCTCAGCGCCGAGTTGCTCGAGCTCTTGCGCCAGCGCCCAGCCCGCATGGCCCGCGAGCTCGGCGCGTTGCTCCACCATGCGCTCACCGAACGCCGCGCGCAGCACGGCATCGCTCGCGCCGCGGAGCGCGCCGAGCCACGCGAGCTGCGCTTCGAGGCGCGTCGCCGCGCCGCGCCCGACCTCCGCGCCGAAGAGCTCCGCGGCGAAGGTGCCAGGGGTCGCGAGACGCGGCGGCACGAGTCGCACGCCGCGCTCTGCCGCGGCATCGACGAGGAGCTCGAGCAACCGCCGCGCCGCGCGCGAGCCCGGCAGCACGACCAAGGTCGCGCGCAGGTCGATGGCGCCGAGGACGCCGCGCGGCGCGGCGTCGAGCAGATGGGCGCAGGCCGAGCGCAGCGGAGGCTCGTGCCAGGGCAAGATGCGGAGCGCGATGGCCATGGATTCGGCGCGGCGCGTTGCGCGTCGCCCTCGTGAGCGTCACCGCTGCGCCGCGCGCTGGCAAGCGCGCGGCGCGGGCGACTGGAAGGACGCGACGCGATCGCGCATGCTGGTGGCTCCGGGAGTGCCGAGGTCGCCCCGTTGCTCGAAGACTGCCTGATCATCGTCGCCCTCGTGCTCTTGAACGGCGTCTTCTCCGGGGCGGAGATCGCCCTCGTTTCGCTGCGCGGCGCGCGCCTCCAGGAGCTCAAGGCCCAGCGGCGGCTCGGCGTCCTCTCCGTGCTCGCGCTGCGCGCGCACCCGGAGCGCTTCCTCGCGACGATCCAGGTCGGGATCTCGCTGATCGGCGCCAGCGCCGCCGCCTATGGCGGCTCTTCGATCGCGACGCAGATCGAGCCGCTGCTGGAGCCCCTGCCCTGGATCGGCGAGAGCAGCGGCGAGCTCTCGATCGCGATCGTGGTGCTCGGCATCACCTTCCTCTCGATCGTGCTCGGCGAGCTCGTGCCGAAGTCTCTGGCCATGCACGCCTCCGAGCGCTACGCGCTCCTCGTCTCTCCGCCGCTGCACGTGCTCTCGCGGATCACCGCGCCGCTCGTGCAGATCCTCACCTTCACCTCGAACCTGCTGCTGAAGCCCTTCGGCGACCGTACGAACTTCCTCGAGGCCCATCACACCGCGGGCGAGCTGGCGCACCTGATCGAGGAGTCGAGCCGCGCGGGCGCCCTGCCCCCGCGCGTCGCGGACATGACGACCCGGGCGCTCGAGTTCGCGGAGCTCCGCGCGGAGGACGTGATGGTGCCGCGCACCGAGGTCGTCATGCTGCCCCGCCGCGCGAGCACCGACGAGATCTCGCGCCTCGTCCTGGAGAACGTGCACGCGCGGCTGCCGGTCTACGACGGCAGCATCGACAACATCGTGGGCTACGTCAGCATCCGCGACTTCATCGCGATGGCCTGGGAGCGGGACCTCATCGTGCTGGAGGATCTGATGCGCCCCGCGGTGTTCGTGCCCGAGACCGCGCGCGCGATCGACTTGCTCCACGACATGCGCTCGCGGCGCGTGCCGCTCGTGATCGTGGTCGACGAGCAGGGCGGGATGTCCGGCATCGTGACGCTGGAGGACCTCATCGAGGAGCTCGTGGGCGAGGTCTTCGACGAGCATGCGCGCGGCGGAGAGGTCGAGGTCCTCGCCGAGCCCGGCGGGAGCTTCCGCATCCAAGGGCGCGCGGCGATCCGCGACGTGAATCGCCTGGTCGAGCCGCCGCTGCCGCAGGAAGGCAACTGGACCACGCTGGCCGGTCTCTTCCTCGCCGAGCACGGGCACATCCCCGAGAACGGCGCGAGCTTGGTCCTCGCGGACGGTCGCCGCCTCGAGGTGCTCGACGTCACCCACCGGCGCATCCGCTGGCTGCGATTGCATCCGCCCGCGGCGCCCGTTCCGCCTCCGAGCTGAGCGCGGCGCGAAGAAGCGATCAAGCGCCGGTGCTCGGATCGCGCGCCGAGGCGACGAGCGCGCGCTGGAGGCGAGCGAGGTACGAACGCGCGAGCGCATCGGCGTCGAGCGCGCGATCGACGAGCGCCAGCAGCTCCGCGCCGAGCAGCGGATCGATCGCGCGGAGCCGCGCCGCCTCGATGGCGAGGAAGCGCCGCGGAGGCTCGCTCGACGATGCCGAAGCGAGCATCCGCTTCGCTCGGCGCAGCAGAGCGGCGCGCGCGAGGAAGGTCTCGCGCCGATCGACCGCGAGCAGCTCGCGCTCTTCGGCGAGCAGGAGATCCGGGAGCTCGGCCTGGAGCCCTGCCGCGAAGCGGCCGATGCCGTCTTCGGAGAGGACGAGCTCTCCGCGCTCGTCGTGCACCGGCAAGCCGGCGAGGCCGCAGCTCGGCGAGCGCGACTTCAGCACGAAGCCGTCGAGGTCGAGCGCGGCGAGCTCGCGGGCGCGATGCGCCGCGAACGACGCCATGGCCGGGCCGAGCTCCCGCCCGCTGCGAACGCCGACCAGGCGCACGCCCCCCTCGCCGCGCCGCAGATGGATCGGCTCGCGCGGCACGCCGAGCCCGAGCTCGCGCTCGGGACACACGGACACCCACTCGACTCGTCCGGCCCAGGCGGCGAGCCAGCCCTCGTCGCCTTTGTGCCCACCGTTCCAGCGCACGCGCTCGCCGAGCAGGCAGGAGGAGATGCCGAGGCGAGCGATGTGCGACATGCCGTCACCGAGGACGAAGGCGCGGAAGGATAGCATGGGTGCCCCCGAGCCCCGCCTTCTCCCAGCCCCGCACCGCCCCATGCAACGGATCGCCCCCGGCCCGAGATGCATCCTCTCCGCCGCCTGCTTGCTCGCACTGCTGGCCGCGCCGTTCGCCGCCGCGCAAGCTCCGACCGTGTTCGTGCACGACGGCAGCGCCGGCGAGCTGCGCTCCTTCGCGTTCGACGCACGCAGCGGCGCGCTCGCCGAAGTGCCACCCGCGCTGGAGCTGCGCGGCGGTGCCACCGAATGCGCCGCGGGCTGTGGAACGCTCGTCGCCACCGCGGACGGTGCGCTCTTCGCGGCCGCGAGCGGCTCGGGTGTCGAGTTCTTCACGCGCGCCGCCGATGGCCGCCTCGAGCGAGCGCTCACGCCATCGCTGGGAGGAACCGGCGCGCTGACCGGCCTCGCGCTCTACGAGCGCAAGCGCTCGAGCGTTCTCGATCTCTATGCTGCCGATCGTACGAACGGCTTGCTGCGCCACGCGCGCATCGATCGCTCGGCAGGGAGCGCGCAATGGACGGCTACGGCGCTGCCGCTGGGGACCAGCGGTGGCCCCGCGAGCCTCGCGCTGGGCGGCGGCCGCCTCTACGCCGCGCAAGCGCTCGACGGCGCGATCCACGCGTTCGCGCTCGACGAGGGGAGCGGCGCTCCGACACCGCTCGCCGCTTCGCCATTCGTCTTCGCCGGCCTGCGCGCGCCGAGCGAGCTGCGCGTCGATCGCCGCGCGCGCACGCTGCTCGCGAACGACGCGCGCGCCGGGACCTATGCCATCTGCGCGATCGCCGCAACGAGCGGAGCGCTGAGCGCTCCGACGCTGGTCTCGTCGACGGCGAGCGAGACCCATCTCCTCGGGCTCTCGCGGAACGGGCGGGTGCTCTACGGCGGCGGCCCCGGCACGCTCGAGGCGATCGACCTGCGCACGGGCGCGGTGAGCTCGCGTGCGCAGCTCGTCTCGCCGCTCGCGGGAGCGCTCGACGCGAAGGGCCGCTTCCTCATGGTGTTCGCGGGCGCGGAAGCGCGCGTCCACGCGCTGCAGCGCAGCGCCCCCGCCGATCCGCCGGTCTTCGTGGATCCCGCGCTGCTCACGCTGGCCGCGAGCGGGATCGTCGTGCGGAAGCGCTGACGGCAGAGCGGGCGCCACGCGGAGCCCGCAGCGACGAAGCCCCTCAGCGAAGAAACCCAGCGAGCCTCAGCGCGATCGCCTGCGCTAGTTGCAGAGATCCTTCACGACGGCGGCCTCGTCCTGCAGCTCCTTCAGCGTCTCGGCGATCTTCGCCTTGGCGAAGGCATCGTGGGAGGCACCCTTCACGATCTCCCACTGGCCCTTCCCCTTGCAGCGCACGGGGAGGGAGAACATGGTGCCGTCCGGGATCCCGTAGCTGCCGTCGGAGGGGACCGCCATCGACACGCAGCGCTCGCCGGTGCCGAACCACGCGTCGCGCATGTGATCGATCGCCGCGGCCGCCGCCGAAGCCGCCGAGGACGCACCGCGAGCCTCGATGATGGCGGCGCCGCGCTGCTGGATCGTCTTCAGATAGGGCCC
The DNA here is from genome assembly GCA_016719295.1 of Planctomycetota bacterium. Classification (GTDB taxonomy): domain Bacteria; phylum Planctomycetota; class UBA1135; order UBA1135; family JADKAF01; genus JADKAF01. Next base: position 6,175,974 of record JADKAF010000001.1, on the reverse strand, counting down.
CTGCAGCCACGCGGCATCTCCGGCCGCCTGCACCGCGCTCTGCCCAGCGACCTTCGCGTTCGCGAAGTCGGGGAACATGGTCGAGGAGTGGTTGCCGTAGATGATCAGGTTCTCGACGGCGCTCACCGGCTTCCCGGTCTTCAGCGCGAGCTGCGCGACGGCCCGGTTCTGATCGAGGCGCGTCATCGCGGTGAAGCGCGAGCGCGGCACCTCGGGTGCGTTCTTCATCGCGATGAAGGCGTTCGTATTGCACGGGTTGCCGACCGTGACGACGAAGACATCCTTCGCGGCGTGCTCTTGGATCGCGCGGCCCTGCCCCACGAAGATCGGCCCGTTCACCGCGATCAGCTCGTTGCGCTCCATGCCCTTCGAGCGCGGGCGCGAGCCGACGAGGAAGATCTGGTTCGCCCCGCGGAACGCGACCTTCGGATCATCGGAGGTCTCGATGCCGGCGAGCAGCGGGAACGCGCAGTCCTGCAGCTCCATCACGACGCCTTCCAAGGCCTTCATCGCCGGGGGGATCTCCAGGAGCTGGAGGATCACGGGCTGGTTGCTGCCGTAGCAGTCGCCAGCGGCGAGGCGGAAGAGCAGGGAGTAGGAGATGTTGCCGGCCGCGCCGGTCACGGCGACGCGCAGGGGCTGGGTCACGGGAGCTTCTCCGAGAGGGGTCGCGCGGGTTCGAGGAAGCCGAGCAGGATACGTTCCTCCACCCCCTCGGTCAAAGCGCGCTGGCGCAGCCGGTCCAGCGCGTCCAGGCTCCCCTTCTGCGTCTTCGCGCGCTCGCAGCGCGCACCGCTCGCCGCGGTCGAGCAGGCGACTCCGATGGACCTCGGGGGACATGGGCTCCGGCGACGAAGGCGGGGCGACCGAGGCGCGTTCGCCAGCTCGAAGGACTTCATCCGCGGGCTGCCAGTCCTCGAAGGAGCCGATTGTCCCGCGCGTGCTTCTCGGCTCAAAAGCACCCCGTGCTCAGCTCTCGGCGAACCGCGGGCGATGCACTCCGGGCGCCTACCAAGCTCGAGCGCCCCAACCAGCACCTACCGCCTCGCATCCGCCCCCTCACGGATGATCTTCTCCTCCTTCATCTTCCTCTTCTGGTACCTGCCGCTCTTCCTCGGCGTGTACTGGCTCCTGCCGCTGCGGGGGAAGAACCTCTTCCTGACGCTCACCAGCTACGTCTTCTACGGCTGGTGGCGCCCCGACTTCGTGCTGCTGATGCTCTTCAGCACGGCGGTCGACTACACCGCCGCGCGGTGCATGGGGCCGGTGGATTCGGGAACGCGGCGCAAGCGCTGGCTCGTGCTCTCCATGGTCACGAACCTGGGGCTGCTCGCGTACTACAAGTACGCGAACCTGCTCGTCAGCAGCTGGAACGACCTCGCGCCCGCGCTCGGCGTGAGCCCCATCGAAGGATGGGCCGCGATCATCCTCCCGGTCGGGATCTCGTTCTACACCTTCCAGTCGATGAGCTACACCATCGACGTGTACTGGGGGCAGGTGAAGCCGGTGCGGTCGTTCCTCGACCTCGCCTGCTACGTCTCGATGTTCCCGCAGCTGGTCGCGGGTCCGATCGTGCGCTATCGCGACGTGCTGGAGCAGCTCGTCACGCGCACGCACACCGTGCGCCAGACGACGACCGGGATCTATCTCTTCGCCATCGGTGTCGCGAAGAAGGTCCTCATCGCCGACGCCGTAGCACCGCTGGCGGACGCGGGCTTCGCTCTCTCCGAGCCCACGCTGATCGAGTCCTGGATCGCGATCACCGCGTACGCGACCCAGATCTACTTCGACTTCTCGGGCTACTCCGACATGGCGATCGGGCTCGGCCTGATGACGGGCTTCGCGTTCCCGATCAACTTCCTCTCGCCGTACAAGTCGAAGTCGATCACCGAGTTCTGGCGCCGCTGGCACATCTCGCTGTCGACGTGGCTGCGCGACTACCTCTACATCCCCCTCGGCGGCAACCAGAAGGGCGAGCTTCGCACCTACGTCAACCTGATGACCACGATGCTGCTCGGCGGCCTCTGGCACGGCGCCTCGTGGACCTTCCTTCTCTGGGGTGCCTATCAGGGCATCTGGCTCGTGATCGAGCGTCCGTTCCGCAAGAACCCGCTCTGGTCGTGGATGCCGCAGAGCGTGCACTTCGTGCCGGCCTTCGTGACCGTGCTCTTCGGCTGGGTGCTCTTCCGAGCGACGAGCATGGCGAATCTAGGCGCGATGTGGTCCGGCATGGTCGGACTCCACGGTTTCGGATCCCCGCTGCGGCTCGAGCTCTACGAGCTCGAAGCCTACGTCATGCTGGTCACGGGTCTTTCGCTCGCGTTCTTCGCCCGCGATTCCTGGTCGATGGCCGTGCGCTTCCGCCCGCTCACCGTGCTGCTCGTGATGGCCCTCTTCCTGGTGGCCATCGGGAAGCTCATGGCCACCAAGTACAGCCCTTTCCTCTACTTCCAGTTCTGAGCCATGGGCGAAGGCGTTGCCAAGGTCGAGCCGTTCCAGGAATCGCGTGCGCAGGTCGCGACGCGCTACGCGACGCTCGTGCTCTTCCTCGCAGTCCTGTGCGCGGACATCGTGGGCAATCTCCTCCACGACGCCGTGAAGACGACGGCATCGATCCCGCGCCCCGAGCCGACCGAGGAGCAGATCCTCGACGGGAGCGCGAGCAAGAAGATCGAGACCTGGCTGCAAGAGCGCTCCTGGGCGAACTACCAGATCCGCGGGCTCTACAACGAGACCAGACTCCAGCTCGGCATCCTCGAGTCAGAGGAGGTCGCGATCCGTCGCGATGCGTGGATGTTCCTGCGCAGCGACCTCCGGCCGGATCTGAAGACCTTCGATGCCGTGCGACCGTTCCGCATGCGGCACTTGAAGGAGCTGCGCCGGGTCGCCGAGGCGCTGGGCGTGAAGGTCGTGGCCATCGTTGGGCCGAACAAGTCCACGATCTACCCGGAGATCGCCTTCGACGCGGGCACCTTCCCTCCCGGCTACGAGCGCGTCATGGACACGCTGCTCGCCGATCTGCGAGAGGCCGGTTTCCCCGTGCGCGACGTGCGAGAGCTGCTCCGCGAGTCGAACCGCCGCGGCGAGCCGACCTACTACGCGCGCGACACGCACTGGAACAACCACGGCGCGCAGCTCGTGGCCAAGGTGTTCGTGGAGATGCTCCGCGAGCAGGGGCTCGCGCTACCGATCGACGACGGCGCGAGCGTCACCTGCAGCGACTTCGAGCCTTCTTGGTTCGTCCCGGACTTGCTCGGGAACCTGGGCCTGCGCAGCGCGATCAAGAACGACGAGCTCTCGCCGCTGGCATCGATCGCGGCGCTCCAGGAGCAACGCTTGAAGATGCCCACCTTCGTAGAGCAAGGCGGCGCGCGGCGTCCTCGGAGGCTCAACAATCGAGACGCGCTGGTGGCCGTGGTCGGCGACAGCTTCTCGATCCCCGTCGGGCAGTCGCTCACCCTCGAGCTCGACCACGAAGTCAACTGCGAGGAGTCGATGGGCGGCACCGCACCCAGCGAGCGCCTCTACCGCACGCTGGAGCGAGTGCGGAAGGGCGAGTTCAAGTGCCGCTTCGTCGCGTGGGAGTTCGTCGAGCGCTGGGGTGCGGGGAACTGGTGGGGCGCGCCGATCCCGGCGTGGACGAAAGAGGTCCGCTGAAGGTCGACGGTCCGCGAACCCCAGCGCCGTCACCGCCCCTGGTTGCGCTGCTGCAGAGCCAGATTCGAGCGCGATCCCAAGGTGCGATCCAAGACCACGCGCGCGTGGAAGCCCATCACGGTGGCGACGGCGTCGTCTCCGTGCTCGTCGGTGGAGCGCGCCTCGCGAAGCTGCCGCCGCACCACTTCGAGATCGCCCTTCGCAAACGCCTGCCATGCCGCAATGCCGAGCATCTGCGCGCGTTGCGTGATCTCGACGGGAACGGTCGGCTTCAAGGCCCCGCCCGCCAGATCCACCGCGATCTGCCCGACGTGATGGCTGACCCGTATCGCGATCGTGTCCAGCTCCGCGGGAACCTTCTCGCGCAGCAGGGCGCCGGCCTTGCGCAGGCGGTCTTCGTCTCCGCGCAGGAGGTAATAGGTGAGCTCACCCACCAACGCCTCGGTGCGGATGACGGGCTCCGCGGTCCAGAGATCCTTGCCTTCGAGCGCGTTCGTCTGCGGCCCGCTCTGCGCCTGGCCGCTCACGTAGCCGAGCGCGATCAAGGTCTCCATCCCGCGCTCCGTGGCTTCGGTGCTCGTGCCCGCTTGCGTCGCCCGGGCCCAGCGGATGCTCTGGTAATCCGGTACGAAGACCGGCGCGTGCTGCGCCAGGAACTCCGGACGGAGGAGCGCCTTCTCGACGCGACCGACGAGCTGCTCGGAGATCGGAACCCCGAGCAGCGCCATCAAGGTCGGCGCGACATCGAAGATCGTCATGCCATCGACGCGTCCGGGCGCGATGTCGGGGCCGGCGGCGAGGAGCAAGCCACCCGAGCGGTGATTGCCGCTGATCCAGCCGGCTTCGTCGCTCACGATCCTGTAGGGTCCGGTCGCAGAGCCGAAGCCGTGATCCGAGATCACGACGATGTTCGTCGTCTCATCCGCTGCCGACAAGATCTCGCCGAGGACTTCATCCACGTAGCGATACGCCTCGGGGATCAGCCCTGAGAGCAGCTTCACGTGCTCGGGATCGGGCTTCTCCGCGAAGTCCGTCGCGTCGTAGAACTGCCATACGGCGTGCGAAGAGTTGTCGACGATGCGGTAGTAGGAAACGAGCAGGTCGGGCTTCTCGGCGAGCGCCTTGCGCGAGGCGCGCCGCACGAGCTCGTCATCGAAGAACTGGATGTCCACGCGCCGGTGGATGTATTGCGTGGGGCGATAGAGCGGATGCTCGGGCTGGCTCGCGACCAGCGGATCGTAGTCCCACGGCACGAAGCGCTTCACCAGCTCGGCGCGCGTGGCGGGGCCGGTCACCTGGGCACGCACGGCCGCCATCTCGTCCCGCAGTTCTTCCGGATAGATGCCGACCTGCGGGTCCGAGTTGAAGCGGTCCGAGAGCATCCAGCCGTTCACGACATCGACCGGATGCGTGACGTAGTAGCCGACGATCGCCACGCTGCGATCGCACTCGGAGGCGAGATTCCAGAGCGCGGGTACGCGGCGCAGATGCGACTCGACCAATCCCGAAGGCTGGCCCTGTCGGAAGGGATAGGTGAAGTCGAGCACGTTGTGGTCGCGGGCACCGCGACCGGTCGCCATGGTGGTCCAGACCACCGGCGACTTGCTCGGCAGGAAGCTCACCAGCTCACCGTGGGCACCGCGCTGCTTCAGCGCCGCGAAATGCGGTAGCTCGCCGCGCGCGATCATCGGATCGATCACCGCCCAGGTCGCGCCGTCGATCCCGAGGACCACGAGGCGGTGCTGCGACCAAGAGGACGACGCGAAGGCGTCCCGCGCCGGGGGCGGCGTCGGCTTCGGCTCCTCCGTACACCCGGAGAAGAGGCAGATCCCGACGAGGGCAAGCACGGCGGAGACACTGGCCCGCCCGCGACTTCGCCTGTGGCGGTCTGCTCGGGCTCTAGTCGAGGAGGCCGTCGTTGCGGGGAAACACGAAATCCACCGACTACCCGGAGCCATCATCGATCCTCGAAGTGATCCCATGCGCGGAGAACGATCCACCCGCATCCGCGGCTCGGCCGTCCGCCTTGGCTCGAGCGGGAGCGAGGAGAAGAGGCCTGAAGGATGGAAGGCCTCCGTCGGCCCATCGACCCCGTCGCGCGGCCGACTGTAGCCGACGCCAAGCCGAGCGACCGAGTGGCTGGGAGAAGTTTTCCCCTCGGCAGCCAAGAGCCGGCTGCGGTTCGGCGGCGCGAGAGCTCTGGCGCGCGAGCCGCGACCCGCCGCGAGTGGGAGTCTGCACCGCGCTCGCCAACGCGCCACCCCGCGCCGGAGGATCAGGATCCGCGACGGCCGTTCGCTCAGGATCGGATCAGGAACTCACCGAGCCGCTCGAGGATCGCGGGGAGCTTGCTCGCGACGCTCTTGTGCCCACCGGGGAACCACGCGATCTCCGCGCCGCCCAGCGCCCGCGCCAACGCGAGCGTGCTCGCTCGCGGAATCACCTCGTCCGACTCGGCGTTCACCATCAGGACCGCCGCAGGATCGATGCGCCCGGCGAACGCCAGCGGATCGAGGGCGCTCCACGCGCGCAGCACGTCCTCGAGCTCCAGACCGACGCGCCCGAGCTCGCGTCGGATGCCGCGGGCCTCGCGGGAGTCCGCGCGCAGGATCGCGGCGAGATCGCCCCCGGCGAGGATCGGCGCGAGCTTCGGCCAGTCGCCGTCCACGCCGCCGATCAGCGCGGCGAAGATGCCGCCGAGCGAGATGCCGCCGAGATGCACGGCGGACACGTCGCGTCGAGAGGCGAGCCAGTCGCGCACGCGCGCGATATCGGCCCGTGCCTGCGCGGCGACTTGGGCGAGCCCAGCTTCGCCGGCACCGAAGACCAAGTGGGAGAGCGCGCGGCGCGGCGGATGACGCGGTCCGTAATAGGGCAGGATCACGAGAGCCACATCGACGCCGCGGGCGGCGAGGGCGCGCGCGACGGCCTCCTCCAGCGCGAAGTTCTCCTGCAGATGATGCAGGAGGACGAATGCGGGGCGCCGCTCCTCCGCCGCACGCTCGCCGCGGAAGTAGCGCACGCGCGCGAGATCATTCACCGCGTGTCCGCTGGGCAGCCCGCTCGGGAGATCGAGATCGGCGCTGGACCAGAGCTTCGTGCGCTGGCGCCACTTCAGACGCCACTCGAAGGGCTGGCACTCGCGTGGGAAGCGTTCGAGCGCCCGTTCCTCGGCCTCGTCGCGCGGGGCGCGCCCGCGCACGGGACGCGCGGCGCAGCGACCTGCCTCGAGCGCGAGCGGCGTCGCGACGTGCCAGTCCCAGCCGTTGTCGACATCGAAGGGCGCGGGCTTCGCGCGCTCGAGCAATGCCGCACCGCCCGCGGCGCGAAACGCCTCGACGTCGATCGTTCCGAACGCGAACGAACCCGCCCAGCAGCTGCGCAACGCCCCTTCTGCATCGAGCACGAGCAACGGCACCGCGCCCTCCGGCAGCTCGCGCCAGCGCAGCTCGGGGCCGAGCTCGAGCTGCGGCGGCGCGAGCTCGAGCGCGGCGAGCGCCTCCATCATCCGCATCTCGAGCGCCCCACCCGCGGCGAACGCCGCCAAGCGCGCTCGCTCCGCTTCCGTCGCGCGCGTACGGAACGCCTCGGCGAGCTGCTCGGTCGAGCGCTCGCGCGGCGCGAAGCAGAGCAAGTTGTCGGCGACGCCGTGTGCGGAGAGCGCGCCGAGCTCGCGCCGGCGATCCTCCAGCGGGCCGTCGAGATGGACCAGCGCCAAGCTGGCGCGGCGCGCGAGCCAGCACTCGCCTTCCTGATCGGCGAGGACGACGCGCGTCGCCTCGAGCTGAGCGTGCGCGCTGCAGGCGAGCAGCGCGAGCGCAAGCAAGGCTCGCGCGCAGCGCATGCTCATCCGCGCTTCTCCCCCGCCGCCGGCGGGATGTCGCAGCCCACGGCGATGGTGCGCGTCACCGCGGGAGCCTGACCGGCGAGCACGGCGTCGAGCGCGGCGCGCAGCTCGCGCTGCGTCGGTTGCTCGCGCTTCTTGCCGATCGCGCGGAAGAGATCGTCGATGCGCCCGCGATACGCGAGCTCAGCGCTCGGCAGGATCACCGCGGCCTCCGGTGTGATCGTGGCGCCCGTGGCGCGCACGAGCTCGTGCTGCGTATCGCGGAGGACGGGGAACGGGATGCCGAAGCTCCGCGCATGCTCCGCGGCCCGTTCCTTCGTCGTGTCGGGGTCGACGTGGACGAGGAAGAAGCGCACGCCGCGCTCGGCATAGTCGCGCTGCAGCGCTTGCAGCTCGGGTGCATACGCGTTCGCGATCGGGCAGTCGGGCAAGACGAAGACGAGCACGTGCGCCTTGGCTTCGCGCACATCCAGAGGGGCCTGCTCGCGACCGTCCAGATCCAGGAGCAGCGGCCCTCTCTTCTTGGGCTGCGGTGCCTCGGGCGCGCGACGTCCTTGGCTGCTCTCGCCGCGCCCGCGGCGCGAGCCGCCGAGGAACGCCTCGGCGGCTTCGAGCTCCTGGAAGTCGATCCTGCCGTCGCCGTTCGTGTCGAGGCGCGCCGCTTGCCTGCGGAAGCGCTCGGGCAGCTCGTCCTCGGCGATCGCGCCGTCGCCGTCCTGGTCGAGCATCTTCAAACGCGAGATCACGCTGCTGCGCACGCTCTCGCTGCCCTTCGCGAGCTGCTCGCGACCATGCGCGCGGATCGCACGCTGCAGCGCGCGCGCATCGGCGCCGTTCAACGGCACGAGCAGCAGCGAGAGGCTGCCCATCTCGTCGGTGGACTGGAGCCCCCAGCGGATGCGCTGCGGCGGGTCGAAGGGATTGCTCGGGTTCTCGCTCGAGTTGTCGTAGACGATCTCGGCCTCGATCTTCGTGCCCGCCGCGAGCTTCATGGGCTGCTCGTAGGCATAGCGGTTCTGCCAGTCGAAGTCCCAATCGTCGATCCAGAAGATCGAGCGCCGCTCGCCGCCGGGCGGCGTCACCCACATCTGCATCTCGCGGCAGATCATGTGCGCGTGGCCGCCGATCTCGACCGCGAGCGCCTCGGTCGGCAGCACGAACGCGTCCCGCAGCACGAAGCGCTGCTCGCCCGCGGGGACGTCGAGGCCTGCGGCGATGCCGAACGCGGGCGGGAGCTGCAATCCCAGCATCTCGAGCTCGGGCGGCTCCTTCGCGAAGTAGAGGCCGAGCTTCGTGCGCTCCTCCTCGACCTTGCCCGTGGGATGGAAGTGCGAGCGCAGCACGAGATCGGCGCCCTTCGGGAGCTTCCGTGCGAGCCCCATCGGCAAGTGCCGCGGCTGGCCGCCCACGGCCCAGCCGCCGAGCCCGGCGGTGTCCGCCATCGCGCCTTCGCCGCCCGCGCCGCTCCAGCCGGGCTGACCGTCCTGCCCATCGAGCGCACGCGAGCGAGCGCTCGCATCGAAGTCGAAGAGCACGTGGTGCAGCACGGCGCGCGACTGCGGTCGAACTTCGATGGCCGTGACCCAGCGGTCCTCGTCGAGCCCGAGCGGGATCGCGAAGTTGCGGTAGATGTCGGGGCCGCCGGCCGGCACCTCGAACGCGCGCGGCATCTCGACGACGAGATCCGGCTCACCGAGCTGCCAGCCCGCGGTGAACTGCGGCAGCGGCGGCGCGCTCGCGAGCTCGCCGCTCGGGCAATCCGCGTCCAGCCACGCCTTGAAGAGCGCGATCTCCTCGGGCTTCAGCCGCAGCGAGCCCGCGAACTCGCCGTGCCCCTCCACTGGATGCCACGGCGGCATGTGCCGGCTCTCCGTGACGCGCACGATCGTCTTCGCGCGCTTCTTCACGTCCTCGTAGCTCAGCAGCGCGAAGGGCGCGACCTCGCCGGGCCGGTGGCACGCGGCGCAGGAGCGGTAGACGAGGGGCGCGATGTCGCGTGCCCAGGTCGGCGCTTCGCCGGGCGGCGGATCCGCGGGCACCGGCGAGAACGAAGCGAAGCAGAGAGCGAGCAGCGAGCTGAGCATGGGTGGAGCCGTCGCGATCGAGCGCCAAGCGAACCGGCGTGGCCGCGCCGAGTAGCGACGATTCTAGTTCCGCGCGCGCGGCGTTCGAGCTCAGAGAGTGAGCAAGAATTGCTCACGAACGAGCTGCAGCGCCGTCAGGCGCTGCGCCAGCAAACCGGCTGCAGCGCCGTCAGGCGCTGCGCCAGCAAACATCTGAGAGGCTGTATCGTCGATCTCTGCTCAGCCTCTCAGTCGAGGCGGACGCCATTCGTCACGGTGAAGCCACCGGGGGCCTGCACGTCGAGCACGAAGGCCTGCGCGACCAGCGGAGCGGTCAGCACCGAAGCCGGGATGGAGAGCCCGAGGCTCGTGAAGCCGCGCCCGGCCCCCCCGGTTCCGAAGAGCGGCAAGGCGATCTGCGGCGCCTGGAAGACGGGCGCGATGAGCAGCTCGCAGCCGTGGCCCACGGGGAACGACGCGGGAGCGAGACCGAAGAGCAGCAGCGCGACGCTGCCGCTCGGAGCCTCGCCGACGCCGAGCTGCACGAAGCCGCCCGGGTTGTAGCAGCCGCTGATGTTGAGCTGCGGCGTGAAGCCGCCGCTGCCGGCGCACCCCGTGCCGAAGCGCGCGACCGAGGGACGGCAAGAGCCTTCGAGCACGACGAACCCATAGTCGCAGCCGAGCAACGGGCCGCGGATCGACACGCCGCCCGTCGAGGGATCGAGGATGCCCAGGTCTCCGTTGCCGGGACCCGTGTGCACGTAGAAGGTCCCCGAGCTCCGATCGATCGTCAGTTGGCACGCGCTCTGCCGCAGAGACACGAACCATCGCGGCGCGCTCGCGCCGGGCTCGAGCAGGTACAAGCCATACGGTGCGCCGCCGAGGAACCAGAGGTTTCCCGCGCCATCGATGGCCAGATCGCCGAGCCCGGAGACTCCGAGCGGCGTCTCCCAAGTCGCGAGCGTCGCGAAGGTGCCGCTCGTGGGAGCGAACGAGCTCAAGGTCCGGCGTCGCGTCGAGGAATCGACCCGGAGGTAGAGGAAGCGATCGGTCGCGGGATGCCAGGCGCAATCGTAGACGTACTCCGAGTTGCCGGTGCTCGCCGCCGATCGCCGGGTGAAGGTCATCGCCACGGGATCGATGACCCCGATCTCCTCCGGATCGGAGTTGTCATAGGTCCAGAGCTCGCGCGTCGTGGCGCGCCATGCGAGTCCGCCCGGGTTCCCGAGGTAGTGCGAGCCGCGGATCTCGCCGAGGGAGCGAACGCTCAGGTTGCCGAGCTCTGCACCGTAGAGATACGAGGTGCCGCTCCCGCTGGAAACGGAATAGGCATCGTCTTGCGCGGCGAGGGCCGAGGCGAACGCGGAGCAGCAAAGAAGGAACGACGCGGCGAACTTCATGATGGCGGTCCGGGAAGATGCACGTCTCCACTCTAGGTGCCGGGGATCGGAGCGCCTAGCGGGCTGGCCGCGAGACCACCGCGGCATCGAGGTGCACGAGCCGTTTGCACTGGCAAGAGCCGTCCCACCGAAGCCAACCTGGGGCACCTCCCGCGCTCGACGCCCGCCATCCAGCCCCCCGCGCCCCCTTCCCTCGGTTCCGATTCCCCGCGATACCTTGGGCGCCCTCCGCGGTTCGATCCGCCGCGATGCCCCCGCGCTCGATGACCGAAGACACCGAGACCGATCCTGGCCGCGCCTTGATGCTGCGCGTGAAGCAGGGCGACCACGAGGCGTTCGAGCGCCTGGTGGAGCGCTTCCAGGACGTCGTGCTGAACCTGGTCTTCAAGTTCTCGGGCACGCGGCGCGAGGCCGAGGACCTTTCGCAGGACGTCTTCCTCCGCATCTTCCGCGCGCGCGAGACCTATGAGCCCGACGCGCGTTTCACCACCTGGCTCTACAAGATCGTCTTCAACCTCTGCGTGAACCGCGCGGCCCGCGAGAAGCTCCGCCGTACGGAGTCGCTCGAGAGCTGGGACGAAACGAGCCCGAGCAACGCGAACGGACGCGCGCATCCGAGCGAGAGGACGCCGCTGGAGCAGCTCCAGCGCGGCGAGCTCGCCCTGGTCGTGCGCAACGCCGTCGCGCGCCTGCCCGAGAACCAGCGCATGGCGCTCGTCCTCTTCAAATACGAGGAGCTCTCCCAACGCGAGATCGCGGAGGTCATGGGCTCCACCGAGAAAGCGATCAAGTCCCTCCTCTCTCGCGCACGCGAGAGCCTGCGAGCATCTCTACAGCCCTTCCTGGAGCGAGGCACGTCATGACCGATCCCCAGCGCCCCCACCACGAAGAGCCCGACGCTCCGCTCTGGGATCTGCTCGATCGCCATCCGCGTCTCGCGAGCGAACGCGGCTTCGCGCGGCGCGTGCGCAGGGCGCTCGAGAACGAGAGCGCCGCATGCGACGGCGCGCCGGCCAGCGCTCCACGGCGCGGCCCTCGCCGTCTCTGGATCGCGTGCGGCACGGCCCTTCTCGGCGCCGCCGCGCTGCTCCTGCTCTGGATGCGCTACGGCGGCGAGAGCGCCTCGACGGAGCGCGGCGAAGCCGAGCGCAGCGACGAAGCCGCGCTCGCCGCGCGCGTCGATGCGCCGCCCGCCGAGCTGCTGCGCGATCTCGAGCTCCTGCGCGACCTCGACCTGCTCGGCGGCGACTCGGCGGGCGGGGATCTCGCGATCCTGCTCGACCTCTCCGATCTCGAGCTGCTCGATCAGGCGCGCGCCCTCTGGGAAGAAGAAGGCGAGGGAGGAGGCTAGATGAGCGCTCCGATGCCTCTGAGCTGCCGCTGGCTCGCGCTGCTCGCCGCGGCGCTCCTCGCGTTCGCGACGGCCGCGCTGCACGCGCAGGAGCCGGCGCGCGAAGCGACGGATACGCGCCTCGCGGAGGCTCGCCGCGAGTGGGACCGCCTCTCGCGCGAAGAGCGCGGCGAGCTGCTGCGGCGCTTCGATGCGCTGCGCCGCGCCAGCCCGGTCGAACGCGATCGGGTCCTCGCGCGCGCCGAGGTGCTCGACCTGCGCTCGCGGCGCATGATCGAAGAGCTGCAGTCCTTCGAGCCCGAGAAGCTCCGCGCCTTGCGCGCCCTGCCGGAGAGCGAGCGCAAGCTCGAGCTGCGGAAGCTGCTCGAGCAGCGCCTCGAGAGCGAGCTGCGCGCGCTGCGCGAGCGCTTGAGCGAGGCCGAATGGCTGAGGCTGCGCGAGCTGAAGGGCGCCGAGCGCAGCCGCGCTTTGGCGCAGGCGCTGCGCGAGCAGGCGCAAGTCAGCGCTCGACGCAGCCTGGACCGCTGGACGCGCGAGGGCCTGCTCGATCGCCGGACCGCCGAGGAGATCGCGGCGCTGCCGCTGGAGGAGCGTCTCCCCGCGCTGCGCAGCGCGGCGAAGCGCAGCGCCGTGACGCGCCTCCGCGGGCTCGTCGCGCAGCGGCCCGAGCTCTTCCCCGAGCCTTCGTGGCAGCGCGTGGACGAGCTCGACGAGCGCGCCGCGCTGACCGCGTTGCGCACCGCGCGCGAGCGCGTGCAGCGCGCGCTGGCCCATCTGCCCCCGGCGTTCCCAGCGCACCTGCTGCCGACGCTGCCCGAGCTGCGCGCCCTCTCGTCGCTCGCTCCCGATGCGCGGCGCGAGGAGCTGCGGCGCCAGGTGTGGCGGCGGCTCGAGGATTGGGCGCGGCGAGGCGGGGCCTCGGAGACACAGCTCGAGCGCTGGCGGCAGCTCGACCTCGAGCGCGCCGTGCAGGAAGCGCAGCGCTGGCGCGCCGCCGCGCGCGGAGTGGCCGCGCGCGAGCGGCGCCGCTGAGCTGCGGAGCTGCTGAGAAAAGAGCTTCGAGCTCCGGAAGGCGAGGCCGGCGCGCGCGGCGCCCTCTGCCTGCGCCACCTCAAGTCCGCTTCCGTCCTCGACCGAAGGAGAGCGCAGAGAGATAGAGCGCTCGCCGGTGATCGCCGGCGGGCGGAGGGAGAGGTTCTTGGCCCTCGAGGCGACGACAGAGAGCATTCCACGGCCCGGCCAGGTCGCCGTCGATGCGCGCGCTCTCGTGGGTGGACTCCACCGCCTGGCCCGCGTGGGTGCGCTCTACGCTGCGGATCACCCGCGCTTCGGCGCGGCGATCGCGGAATGGCGGCCGCGCTTCCTGCGCCTCTGCGATGGCGATGGCTGGCTCCGCATCGGCTTCGCCGACGACGCATTGCACCTCGCCGGCGCCACGATCGCGCTCGCGGACCCCGAGGCCCGGCGATTGCACGAGATCGTGGCTCCGCTCGGCATCGCCGAGATCGCGATCGCGCGCGGAGCCGAGGACCGCGAGCTGCACGAGCTCCTGCGCTTCCTCGCCGAGCTCGCCCGCCGCGCACAGCAAGGCCACTCGCTGGGCGCTAGCGCGGTTCCCGAGCCGTTCCCCGCGAGCCTGCGCCTGCGCTGGCGCGCGTTCGGGAGACGGGACGGTGCCGTGCTCTCTCCGAAGCGCCTGCGCGAGCTCCTGAGCGAAGCCGCCGGCAAGCTGCAGCACGACGGCGCGCCGGCGGACTCGGATCGGACGCTGCGCGCGCGCGAAGCGCTGAAGGAGGCTCTGGTGCGCGCGGCCGAGGAGCGGCCCGGCATCGAACGCGCGGCGACGAGGGAGACCGATCGAGGCCTCCTGGACGTGCTCGAGCTCTGCACGAGCGCGCTGCGCGAGAACCTCGGCGTGCTTCTCCAGCGCGACTTCCACGAAGAGGAGCTGCGCGGCGCGCTGCGCGCGACCGAGATCGCGGCGGCGCTCGCCGCGGACGAGGAGTCGATGGCGATTCTGCTCGAGGTCCTTCACGAGGCCTGGCCCGACCTCGGACGCAAGAGCGAGGCCCGCCCGAGCCAGTTCGCGGCGGTCGCGGAGCCCGAGCCGCTCGTCGATCCGGCGGAGATCTGCCGCGAGCTCGAGAGCGCCATCGCGGGCGCGCCGCCACTGCGAGCAGAAGAGCAGGAGACGCGTCTCGAGGCCCAGAGTCTCGCGCTGCATCTCCTCTGGGTCACCGACTCCGCGCCGCAGATCCGCGGCGCGATCGAGACGCGGCTGCGGGCGAGCTTGCGCGCCCGAGCCTCGGCTCCGGAGCTCGCGCTGCTCGGAGCCGCGCTGCGCGACGCGGCGAGGCGCGGCCCGACGCAACGGCTCGATCTCGTGCTTCCCGCCGTGCTCCACGTGCTGCGCGGCGCGCAGCCCGCGACGCCCTGGAAGCTCCTCGTCGAGAGCCTGGAGGAAGACCGCGATCCCGCGCTGCAAGCCGCACTCTGGCCGCACCTCGTGCGCTGGCTCGGCGTGGAGCGCGCGCTGCCCGAAGCCGCGCTCGGCGAGCGCGCGAGGGCGCTCGCGAAGCGCCCGCCGCAGCAGGACCCCGAAGCGGCGTTGGCACGCGCGGCGCAGCTCCTCGAGAAGAGCCCGCTCGATGTGGAGAGCGCCTTGCTGCAGCCGCCTTCTCGCGCGCTCTTCCCCGTCCTTCAGCGGCTGCGCGCACGCGATCGCAGCGGCTCCTGCGCGAGCACGCTGCTGAAGGCGTTCGCGCGTGCGGCTCAGCCCACGCCGATCGCCGAGGCCCTATCGGCCCTGCCGCCCTCTTCGCCTCTCGCCGATCGCCTGCTCGCGACCTTGCTCGCCGAAACGCAGCCAGAGCCTTCGCCGGCGCTGCGACGCTGCGCGGTGCATTGCCTCACCACGCTGCTCGAGCGCTTGCCCTCCTCGCGCCGCGAGGAGGGCTGGGTCGGCCCCGCGATCGATGCCCTCGGCACCGAGGAGACGCCCGAGAGCCGCGCGCTGCTGCAGCGCATCCGCTCGGAGCGCGAGCACCTGCTCCGCTACACCTGGACACCGGAGCTGCGCCGACGCGCGAGCGCGGCGCTGCAGCAGCTCACGAGAGCGACGCATGGATGAGCGCCGCGATCTCACGAGCCCCGGGTTCGAGGATGCGATCGGCGTGCTCGGTCACGCCGCGAGCTATCGACGCATCTACTTCCGCGAGCACCCGCGCGTCGCGGCCCTGGCCGAGGAGTTCTGCCGGCGGCTCGAGGTGCTGCTCGTAGCGCCGCAGCGCACGACCTTCTTCCTCGGGCTCGCCGGCGGGAAGCTCATCCACGACGGACGCGCGCTCGTCGGCTCCACCATCGTCGCGAAGCGCTTGATCGAGCAGCTCGAAGCGCTGGGCAGCGGCGGTGTGCTCTTCCGCCGTGGCACGCGCGCCGAAGAGCTGCTCGAGCTGCTCGAGCCCGTGCGCGGCAGCGGCGAGTCCGCGCGCGATCTGCGCGAAGCGCGCGAACGCCTGCGCAGCTGCCACGCGCTCCACCTCGAGCTCTCCGCGCCCTATGCGTCCCCGGAGTGGTTGGGACAGAAGTACTTCTCCAGCGTCGAGACCGATGACGCGACGGGCGAACCCAGCGACGAGCCGCTCGTGCCGGTCTACCAGCAGCTCTTCGGGACCGTCGAGGAAGCGCATCTGCGCGGCGCTTCCGGGAGCGACGTCGGCGTCGACAGCGCCCGCAGCGCGAGCGAGAAGCTCCAGCGCGCCGTGCGCGGAGACTTCCGCGACTTGCTGCAGCTCGTGCGTTACTCGGACTACGACTCGTTCACCGTGGGGCACTCGGTACGCGTCGCGACGCTCGCGGTGCTGGTCGGCCACGCGCACGGCTTCGACGAGCGGACGCTCACCGAGCTCGGCGCCGCGGGCCTGCTGCACGATGTCGGCAAGGCGCTGATCCCCGAGGAGATCCTCTTCAAGCCCGCGGCGCTCGACGACGAGGAGCGGCGGATCATGAAGCGTCACCCCCAGCTCGGGGCCGAGCTCTTGCTCGAGAGCGCGAGCGCCGGGCAGATGGCGATCGGTGCGGCCTGGGGACACCACCTGCGCCACGACGGCGGTGGGTATCCCGCGCATCGCCCGTGGGCGGTGCGGAGCCAGCTCACGGCGCTGATCCAGGTGTGCGACATCTTCGAAGCGCTGACCGCGGCTCGTCCGTACAAGCGCGCGCTCTCTCCGCAGCGCGCCTACGAGATCCTGCTCGCGGATCGCGGCGCTCTCGACCCGCGCGCGCTGGCGGCGCTCGTGCGTACGCTGGGCTTCTATCCGCCCGGCAGCCACGTCGAGCTCGACACCGGTGAGCAGGGCCTGGTGATCGCGGCCGGGAGCGCCGTCGATCGCCCGCGCATCGAGCTCCAGCGCGATGCCTCCGGCCGCGCGCTGCCCGCGGACGAACGCGTGCGCCTCGATCTCGGCGCACGCGAGCACGGCGAGCGCCGCGTGGTGAAGCTGCTCGACGCCGCGCTCGCGACGAGCGCCGAGGAAGAGCGCGAGGTGGCGTTCGAAGCGCTGGCCGCTCTGCCCTGCGGGCCGTGCGACGCGCATGAGGACGAGTAGCGCCGATCCCTCGGCGCCGCTCGCAGCAACGCGCCGGCGCGCGCTCAGCGCGCTTCCGCCGTGCCCCGCGCCTCGGCGCGCTCGCGAGCGAAGCGCTTCTCGGTGTCGCGTGCCCCGGCATGCGCGGGATCTCGGCGCAGCACCGCGCGCACGTGTCCGTCGGCCGACTCGCGATCGCTCTCCGCGTCGGTCGCGAGGAAGCGCAGCTGGTAGGCGCGCGCGGCTTTCAGTGCGATGAGGCTGCTGTCGCTGCGTTGCTCGACGAGCTGGTCGAGGAGCTCGATGCCGCGCTCGAGGGATACGCGATCGCGTTCCTCCTCGTAGCGGCGCAGCAGGCACTCGGCGAGGTTGATACGGCCCGCGTCGTGCCGTGGGTCGATCGCCACGACGGCTTCGAAGTGCTCGGCGGCGCCGCGAAGGTCGCCGCGCAGCGCGAGCTCGTTGCCGAGCCCGAGGCGCGCGATCGGCGAGCCGGGGCTCACGGCGACCGCCGAAGCCCACTGGCGCTCGGCGGTATGGAAGTCGAGCTTGCGCGCCACCGTGCGCGCGCCGAGCCCCGCGCAGACGAGCACGAGGAGGCAGAGCGCGAGGCGCGGCGCGAGCGCTCCCGCGCGCGCTCCCGCGAAGGCGCGCTCGAGCCAAGGCGCTAGCGCCCAGGAGCTCCAGAGGAAGACCCCGAACGCCGGCAGGTAGAGCCGGTGCTCGTTCATGAGCACGTTGAGCGGCAGGATCGAGGAGGTCGGCGCGAGCGCGAAGGCGAACCAGAGCCAGCCGGCGGCCGCAAGCGGGCGGCGGCGCGGCGCACGCAGCGCGGCGACGCTGAGCCCGCCGAGCAGCGCGAGAGCGGCGAGGAAGATCGGATCGCCGAGCGAGGTGATGACCCGTGCCTCGTGATCGAGAGAGAGGCCGGCGGGCCAGAAGAAGAGCCCGAGGTAGCGCGCGACGACGACGACCTGCGTCAGCAGATTCACCCACGCGGAGCGTCCGCTCCCGCGGAATGCGTCCGTGGCCTCCACCGAGGTAGAGACGCGCGGCAGCTCTCCGCCGCCGACGGCGCCGCGCACGACGAGGAAGATCGCCACCGCCGCGAAGAGGCCTAAGCAGAGGACCGCGGCGGCGCGGCGCTGCTCCCGCGAGGCCAGGGCGAGCGCGATCGACGCGAAGAGCAGCGGCGCCATCACCGCGATCTCCTTGGTGAAGCAGCCCGCCGCCGCGAGCAGCCAGGCCGCCGCGGCGAGATCCCAGCGCGGCTTCTCGACGAGCGCGGCGCGCACGGCGCAGAGCATGCTGCCGAGCACGAACATGGTCGCGAGCGTCGTGGAGCGCGCGCTCACGTAGCTCACGCCTTCGTTGAGGAGCGGATGAATCGCATAGAGCGTACCCACGCAGGTCGCGACGAGGCAGGCCCGTGCGCGATCACCGCCGGCGCGCCGCGCGAGCTCGCGCGCGAGAGCGAACGCGAGCCCCGCGCAGGCCACGTGGATCGCGAGGTTCCCGAGCAGGAACCCCCACGCCTCGCGCCCGCAGAGGTGCTTGTTCAGCGCGAAGCTGAGGAAGAGCATCGGGCGGTACATCCCCGACGCCGGATCCTGCGAGCAGAGCCGCTTGTCGACGAAGAACCCGCCGAGGCTGCGCGGGTCGTCGAGGTTCGTGTTCTGCACGATGGTGTGGAAGTCGTCGTAGTGCCACGTGCCGAACAGGCCGAGGAAGTGCGCGCCGAGGGCGAGCGCGAGCACGAGCAGGAACCAACGCTTCGTCGAGGGACTCTCCACCGCTGCGGCCCTCCCGGGCATGCGAGCTAGCGCTGGATCGGTGCTCAGGGTGCGCGACTTGAACTCGCCGAACGAACGAAGGGTCAAGGCGCGGCGCCTCGCAGCCGATGGCACTGTCGTGACCGGCGGGCTCGTCGGTCCCCCCCCCGATGACTCCCCATCATGAGCTGCTCGCAGGTCGCCGGATCGCCTTCGGCGCCATCGGCGGAGCCCAAGGCGGACCGCGCACCTACGCGCTGGAGCTGCTGCGGGCCTGGGCCGCGCATCCCCCGTCCTGGGCCGAGCTGCTCGTCCTCTCCGATCGGCCCCAGGCGCTGCTGCCGGAGAGCGCACCTGGCTGGATGCGGAGCCGCGCGCTGCCGCTCCCTCACCCCGTGCTCCGCCCGCTCGCCGAGCGCTTCGCGATCCCGCGAGCGCTGCGCGCCGCGCGCAGCGATCTCTACCACGGCACGAAGAACTCGCTGCCGAGCGGCCTGCCCTGCGCGGCGGTGAGCACGATCCACGACCTCGCGCCATTCCTGCAGCCGGAGACCTTCTCGGAGCTCTCGGGGCGTTACCTGCGCCGCGCCATCGCGACCGCCTGCACGCGAGCGGAGCGCCTGATCGCCGTCTCGCGCACGACGGCGCGCGACCTCGTCGACGTGCTCGGCGTGTCCGCGGACCGCATCGACGTCGTCTACAACGGAGTCTCCGAAGCGCTGCTCAGCCCCGCGCAACCCGAGGAGGTGCGCGCGCTGCGGCAACGGCTGGACCTCCACGGCCCGCTCGTGCTCTGCCTCGGCACCGTCCAGCCGCGGAAGAACCAGCTCGCCGTGCTCGAGGCCTTCGTGCGCGCGCAGCCGCGCCTGCCGGCGAACACGACCTGCCTCTTCGTCGGTCGCGCGGGCTGGAAGACCCAGAGCTTCGAGCGCGCGTACGCGCAGCGAGCGAGCCGCCACCTGCGCTGGCTCCGCGAGTTTCCCGACCGCGATCTGCGCGCGCTCTACGGCGCGGCCTCGCTCTTCGTCTCGCCCTCGAGCTACGAGGGCTTCGGGATCACCGTCGTCGAGGCGATGGCCCAAGGCTGCCCCGTGATCGCGCTCGATCGCGGCGCCACCCCCGAGGTCGTCGGTCATGCCGGCGAGCTCCTGCCCGCGCCGGACCCGGAGCTGATCTCCGAAGCCATGGTGCGCTTGCTCGAGGATCGCGCGCTGCACACGCGCTACGCGCGCTGGGGGCGACAGCGGGCGGCCGCGTTCACCTGGCGGAGCAGCGCCGCGCGACATCTCGCCTCCTACGCGCGCGCGCTCGGCGAGGACATCGTCCCCGCCGAAGACGAAGCAGCCCCGCTGCCGGCCGAAGCCGAGAGCGGGGCTCGCTCCTCGCGCGCACCGCTTTCGGCGCACGCGAGCTGACGCGGACGCGCTTCGCGCTCAGCCGATCACGATGCGCATCGCCTGCGAGGACGCGAGCGGCAGCGAGTAGGTCGGCAGCAGGTCGAGGTCGAGCTCGAAGACCTGAGCGTAGAACTCGACGCCGCCGGGGACGTTCGCAGCGATGGTGTAGCCCATCACCGCGTCGCGCCCGTTGATGTCGCCCCCGATCGTGAAGTTCTGATCCGGGAGGATCAGCAGCTCGGTCGTCGGCTGCGCGCCGAGGCCGACGAGCGGTACGGGGAACGGCAGCGCGACGTAGCCGATGAAGAGCTGGGCGGGAGCACCCGGCTTCAGGTTGCGGATCCTCAGCGCGACATTCGAGTCGCCGAAGAGCCCGAACTTGTTGAGCTCCAGGACCGGCGCGTGGCCGAGGGAGTTCGGCGAGGACTGCCCGAAGAGGTGCATGCCGGTCGCGGCACCCGTGCGGATGTCGAGCGCGTCGAAGGTGAGCGGGCGCAGCGTCGCGTTGTTCGCGACGAGCTCGCGATAGCCCAGATACACGCCGCCCCACGCAGCGTTCGGCGTGCGGAGCTGGAAGTTCCACGAGAACTCGCGGGAGCCGGGCAGGCCATCGAAGAAGCCTTCGACGAAGTCACCGCTGATCTGGAGCCGCAGACGGCGCCAGCCGTCGTTGAAGCCGGTGCGCACGGGAATCATCGCGTGGACGCGCGGCTCGTTCTGCGCCAGCGGACCCCAAGCGCCGTTGCCGTGGTCGATCAGGAAGAGCGTGCCGCCCTGGTCCGTGGTCTGGTACGTCCAGGAGATCCCCGTGTTGCCGTTCGCGATCAAGCCGCCGCCGAGGTTCTCGCTCGGATCCGGAGTATTGAAGAACGAGTCCGTCGTGCCCTGGAAGCCGATCGACCAGGTCTCGTGTTCACCCGGGACCTCGGGAGTCGCATCGAAGTACGCGTAGAGCTCGACGCAGAGGTTCTTGTTCTCCCCGTCGATGAGGACGGTCGCGGCGTTGCCGCCGCCGGCCGGGTCCCAGCACACCGCGGCGTTGCCGCCCTGCGGAGAAGGGATGATCGCGCCGGTGTTCGAGCCGCCGGAAGCCGTGGGGTCGATCACGCGCGGGGTCACGAACGAGCCCACCATGTCGGTGAGCGAGCCGCCCGGCGCGAGCGCATCGTAGGTCTGGTAGTACCTCTCGATCTGCGCGACGTTGTTGGAAGCGCCCGGCGTGATCGGCCGCAGCACGAAGTCGCGGTTGTCGTTCGTGTCGTGGCCGTCGCGCACGCGGCTCCACGAGGTCGGGTTCGCGTCGATGCTGGTGAAGTTGCCCCAGAGGCCCTCGCCCTCGGCGAAAGGAGCCAGGACGCCGAGGCCCTTGTTGGCCTCGTAGACCAAGGTGTCGATGACCTGGCTCGCGGCGTCGCGCAGCGTCAGCGACTCGTTGTCGTTCTCCCAGAGGTTCGTCGTGCCGATCACTTGGTTCACGTTCGGCACGGACGCCGGCCCGAAGACGTAGAACGCCCCCGGCGCCAGGATGGTCGAGCCCGGAACGACATACGCCGGGTTGGCGCCATTCACGTCGCGGGACTCGAGCGTCCAGCCCGAGATGTCCACGGGGGCGGCGCTCGCGTTGTAGAGCTCGACGAACTCGCGGTCGTCGGTGCCGCTGTCGTCGTATTGGAGCTCGTTGATGACGACGCCTTGGGCGAACGCGAGCTGGCCGAGGGCCGCCGTGCCGAAGAGCGCGATGAGAGCGCGGAGTGAGTTGCGGATCATGGGAGTAGGTGGTTCGTTCTCGGTGCGGTTCAGCCGATCGTCATCTGGACCCCTTGCGAGGTCGCGACGGGCAGGGTGAAGGGCAGGCTCGCATCGACCTCGAGCACCTGCAGATAGAAGCGCGCGTCGCGCAGCAACGCCTCGCACGGGATCGGCGCTGGCTTCGTATCGATGCCGCTGCCGTTCGCGTTACAGGACGCCGCCTGGTCGGGGAACATGTACACGTTGGCGCCCACTTGTCCGCCGATCAGCCCGAGGTCGAGCGGGATGGGCAGGGTCGTGGTCGCGATGTAGAGCTGGCCGATGCCGTTCGGCTTCAAGCCGCTCACGAGCAGGGCGAAGTTCGGGCTGCCGAGCGCCGGGAACTGATTGATGTCGATGCGCGGCGTCGTGGTGACGGAGTTCGGCGACGAGGTGCCGAAGTAGTGCAGACCGCCATCGGTACCGATGTTGATCAAGAGGTCGTCGCAGGTGAAGGGACGGCGCGTCGCGTCGTTGGTGAGATCTTCGGCGTAGCTCACGTAGACGCCCCCGAGCGCGGGACGCGAGATCGTGAAGTTCACGATCGTGCCCCCGCGGCAGCCGGGCAGGCCGCCGAACATGCCGACCACGCGGTTGCCGATGATCTGCAGTCGCAGGCGTTGCCAGCCATCGTTGAACCCGGGCCGGATCGGGATCGCCGCATGCACGAACGGCAGCGTTCGGGGATCGAGACCCCAGCCGCCGTCGTTGTGGTCGACGAGGAAGAGCACCGCGCCCTGCTCGGTGGACTGGTAGATCCACGCGACGCCCGTGTGGCCGTTCTCGATCAGCGACCAGTACTGGAACGGGTCGGGCGAGGCACCGAGGGAGTCGGAGGACCCCTGCACGCCGAGTGACCAGGCCTCGCGCTCGCCGACGGGCTCGTTCGCCGCGTCGAAGTAGACGTTGCATTCGACCAGCACGTCGCTGGTCGCGCCTTCGGAGAGCATCATGCAGTTGTTGCCGCGCGCGCCCGGCGTCGAGTCCCAGAAGACCGCGGCCTTGCCGCGCTGACCCGAGAGCGGGATGGCGGTCGGGTTGTGGGCATCGGCGACGGTGGGGTCGATCACCTTCGGGCTCATGCGCGAGCCGCTCCAGCCCGGGACATCCTGGCCCACGCTGAAGCCGTCGAAGCGCTCGCGCAGGCCGGTGATCACCGGCAGGTCGTTCGTCGCTCCCGGCGTCCAGGGCCTCAGGATGAAGTCGCGATGATCGGCGTTGTAGTAGCCGTCGCGCGCCCGCTGCAAGCTGGTGGGCCGAGCAGGATCGCTGACGTATTCGCCCCAGAGGCCCTCGCCCTGGGCGAAGGCGCCGATCACATCGATGCCGCGGAACGCCTCGGTGACGACGGAGTCCTGCACCTGGCCCCCCGCGTCGCGGAGCACGATCGCCTCGTTGTCGTTCTCCCAGATGTCGGTGGTCCCGACGACCTGGCTCACGTTCGGTACGAGCGCGGAGCCGAGCACGTAGTACGCGCCGGGCGCGATCACGGTCGAAGCAGGCACGACGAAGAGCGACTTCTGCGCGCTGGCGTCGAGCGCTTGGACGCGCCAGCCGCTGATGTCGACGGCGCTCGCCGAGCGGTTGTAGAGCTCGACGAACTCATTCGCATCGACTCCGAGCTCGTCGTAGAGGAACTCGTTGATCACGACGTCCTGTCCGCGCAGCGAGGAGCCGGTCGTTGCTGCGCCGAGGCAGGTCAGGGCGAAAGTCGTCCACGAAAGCGTGCGCATAGCGCGTGTTCTCAGGTTCGAGGGAGAGTGCGGTGGCGGACAGCGGACTGCACAAGGGCGGAGTGCAGACCGCGAAGGAACTACGAGAGGAGCCGAGCGCGGGGCGGATCCCGCGCTCTACCAGGGTCGCCGGGTCCGTAGGCAGCGACAGGCCGAGGACCAAGCAAGACTATCCCGCCGGCGCCAGCTGGCAACCCCTTTGGGGGATGCCTCCCTGGGTTAGTCGTCGAGGTCCTCGGCTTCGACGGCGGCACCTGATCCGAGGTTCCATAGCTCGGAAGAGTCAATCTCTCGAGTGGCTCGAGAGATCAGCGCCACATCGCCGGCGCGTGCCCGACGCCCGAGGGCTTGCGCCCAGGACGCGGCGCGCGGACCTTCGATGGAGCAGGCGCGCTGGTGGAGCGCGCGGAGCTCGCGGGCAGCCTCTCCTTCCTCGGGCGCTTCCGGCGGGAGCGCCGCGGTGGAGCGATCGAAGTACCGAGCGGCGAGGAGCGCCAGACCGAGCCAGCGGGGCTCGAGGTCGAGACCCGGAGCTCCCGCGGGGTCGAGGGTGAGCGCGCCGAGCTCGAAGCCGTGGGCGCCGGCCCATCGCTCGACCTCGGCCGGCCAGCCGGACGTCCACTCCTCCGCCATGGCCCGCGCGAGCTCGGCCTCGGCTCCGCTCGCGCGCCGCGCCGCCTCTCGCCAAGCCGGCGCCAGGGCTCGAGCTCGCGCCGCCCACGCCATCAACTGCTCCGCTTCCGCCTTCACGCTCATTTCCTCCTGGCCTGTTGGATCCCTCGAACGAGCCTCATATCCTGTGGTTGCGGCGTTCGGTGCCGCGGCCAAGAACTCGAGATGCTAGCGCGCGAATCCGTCCCGCGCGCTACTCATCCGGCTCGCGCGCCACCCCCACGGCGCGCCTGGTCCACCGGTCCCCGTTGCTCCCGGGGCTGCCATGCTTGGATTCCTGCTCTTCCAGCGCCGCAAGCTCGGCCCGTTCGCGGTGGCCGAGGCGGTGTTCCCGCTGGACCGCGTCGCCGCCGGCTTGGCCGTCGAGCGCGGCCAGAGCATCGCGGGCGTCTGCGGCTCTCTCGATTCGATGCTCTCTCTGCTGAAGGGCGGTCCGCGCCGCGCCGTCGCTTTCGCCGCCGACACGCGCCAAGCGGCGCTCGGAGAGCTGAAGGCCGCGGCCTTCCGCCGTCTCGAGCGCGAGGAGACGCTCGGACTCTTGGGCTACACGGAGATGCCCGCTGCGAAGCGAGAGGCTCTCTTCGCGCGCCTCGAGCCGGAGCTCTCGGCGGACGCGCGGTCGCTCTACGCGCGGCGTCCCGAGATCTGCGCCCAAGGCGTGCTCGAGTTCGGCCTCTTCCGCCAATGGGTCGCGCTGATCGCGGAGCAGCTCCGCACGCACCTCGGCTCCGAGGCCGACTACGAGCTGCTGCTCGGCCGACGCCCGGCGCCGCGCGCGGATCGCGTGCGCCTCTTCCGCGAGCGCGTGCGCAGCTCCCGCGTGGTGCGCTACGCCGTCGAGCCGCTGCTGCGGAACTTCCCCGGCCTCATCGATCGGCACTTCCTCGAGCCCGGCAGCGCTCTCGATTCGAGCGTGGTGCGTCAGCTCACGCGCGAGGCCTTCGATCTGATGGAGCGCCTGGTCTCCGACGGGATCTTCGGCAACCCGGCGTTGCAACGCCATGTGGGTGGGCGCATGCCCGCGCACCTGGAGCGCGAGCTCTACTCGCCCGAGTCCTACGAGCAGGTGAAGCGCCACATCGCGCGCTTGGAGATCGTGCCGCTGAACCTCGTGGCGGGGCTGCGCCGCGAGCGCACCGATAGCTTCGATCGGCTCTTCCTCGGCAACCTCGCCGACTTCCTCGCCCCCGATTGGCAAGGGTGGCTGTGGAACGAGATCGAGCGCTGCGCGCGCCGCGACGCGCGCTTCCTCTCTTACTCGCTCCTGCCGCGCGACCCATTCCAGCGCGTGCGCTCGTCGCGCCTCGAGCTCGACGATCGCCTCTCGCTCGCGCTCTCCAACCAGGACCCGACGGGCCTCTTCCCAGTGGTCGGCGTCTACCGCGTCGCCGGCGCGTCCGCGACCTCCGCGCTGCGCTCGCGCCCTTCGGCCTGAACGCTCAGGGCGCGACGCGCTGGCGCACCGCGGCCAAGGTCTCCGCCACGGGATGGCGCTCGCGTACATCCGTCGAGCGGAAGCTCCAGAGGACGCCACCGCGGGCGTCGATCAGGAGCTGCGTCGGCAGCGCGATCGCGCGCCCGCCGGGTCCGGCGCCCTCGTGAACAAGGCCGAGGCGAGTGAGCTCACGCGCCTCGGGATCGGCGAGGAAGCGCGCGCGAAGAGCGCGCTTCGCGGCGAGCTCGCGCAGCGCGGCGGGCTCTTCCGCGGCGAGGACGATCAGCTCGACCTCGAGAGCCTCGAGCTCCGGTCGGATCGCTTCGAGCTCCACGAGCTCGCGCACGCAGACCACTCACCACGCGCCGCGAAAGAGCACGACCAGCGCGTACTTCCGCGCCATCGCCGCGGGCAGCTCGACGAAAGCTCCGGAGAGGTCGAGCGCCTGGAACGCCAAGCGCTCGGGAGCCGGCGCGCGCTCCGGCAAGCGCGGCAGCACGAAGCTCGCCCAGACGAAGAAGGCCGCGAGCGCGCCCGTGGCGATGAGCCAGCTCCCGCGCGCCACGCCGCGACCACGTCGCCAGCCGGCGAGGGCCAGCGCGAGCGAGATCGCGACCAGCGGTAGGGTCTCCCACGGCACGAGGCGGAAGTGGCCGAGGCGCAGGAAGAGCAGCTCGAGGGCGACGGCCGCTGCCATCGAGGCCATGGACAATCTGGACATGTGAGCAATGATCGCGGGTCGATCGCGTCGGCGGCGCCCCGCGTCGCCGCGAGCAAGTTATCCATCGCTCGCGACGAGCGCGACCATCTCTCGCGGAGGATCTCTCTCGTGAACGCTCTCTGTCGTTGGCGCGCTGCCGTTTCACGCGCTTGGACCTTCAGTCTCTGCCTCGCTTCGAGCGCGCTCCTGCTCGCGTGCGCCGCTTCCTACGGCCGCTCCGCTGCTCCTGCCGAGAGCAGGGATGTTTCCGCCGAAGGCCGCGCCGACGGACTCGTCTCGAACTCCGTGAGCACGCTCGAATCTCGGGCCTTGGGCTTCGATCTCGACGAAGGCGAGACGCCGTCCGCTTCGGCGGGGAACGAGATCGAACGACGCCTCGTGCATACGGGCGCCCTGGCACTCGCGGTCCCCGATGCCAGCGGCGCGCGAGCGCAGCTCGCCGAGCTCGCGACCGGCCTCGGCGGCTACGTGCAGAGCGAGCGCGACGCCGCGATCGTGCTGCGCATCCCCTCGGCGCGCTTCCGCGAGGGCTTGGAGAGCGCCGCGAAGGTCGGGCGAGAGCTCTCGCGCCGCATCGACGTGCAGGACGTGACCGAGCAGTACGTGGATCTCGAGCTGCGGGTGAAGAACGCGCGCGCGCTCCGCGATCGCTTGGAGGCGCTGCTGCAGAAGTGCGACGACGTGAAGTCGGCGCTCGAGGTCGAGCGCGAGCTCACGCGCGTGCGGCTCGAGATCGAGCAGCTCGAGGCGCAGCTCCGCTCGCTAGGCCAACGCACGAGCTTCGGCACGCTGGAGGTCGAGCTGCGGCAGATCGCGCACGCGCCGCCGCGCAGCACGGCGGCGCTGCCCTTCTCGTGGATCGGCTCGCTCGGCGTCGAGAACCTGCTCGGCCGCGGAGGTGCAGAATGATCGCGCTCCTCCTGCGCGTCGCCGCCCTGACGCTCCTCGCCGTGCTCGCTACCGCTTGCTCCTCGGTCGTGCCGGAGGGCTTCGTGCCCGTTCCGAATCGCTACGGCCGCGACCTCGAGGCGCTCTCGGCCGACGGCGCGATCTACACGACCACCTGCCACATCTCGCCGGAGGAGGCGACGCTCGACTTCTGGAAGATCGCGGTGAAGCGCGAGCTCGCGGAGCGGCGCGGCTACGCGATCGTCATGGAGGGCGACCTCCGCGCCAAGAGCGGGGCCCTGGGGTACGAGCTCGTGCTGCGCACGCCGGCGAGCCTCGGGGATCAGCGCTACATGCTCGCGCTCTTCCTCGAGCCGCGCTGGGGCGAGAATCGCGTGCACGTGATCGAGGCCGCGGGGCCGGCGGAGCTGATCGAGCCCAAGTTCCCCGCGATCCGCGAAGCCATCCGCGCGAGCTATTGATCCTCGAAGGTAGCCCTCAACGCCGCGGTCGATAGCGGCAGCGCGCGGTGCCTTCCTCGGCGATCGCGACCTCGACCAAGCCCGGCAGATCGCGCAGCAGGCGCTCGAAGATCCAGACGGCGAGCACCTCGCTGGTCGGGTTCTCGAGGCCGGGCACGTCGTTCAAGTAGCAATGGTCGATCTGCGCGCGGACCTTGTCCCAGGCGCCGTCGATCACGGCGTAGTCGACGACCCACTCCATCTCGGGATCGAGCGCGCCTTCGACGACGAGGGTGACGCCGAAGGAGTGCCCGTGCACGCGACGGCAGGGATGCCCCTCGGGGAGGCGCGGCAAGCGCCGCGCCGACTCCAGGTGGTAGTCCTTCTCGATGACGAACATGCCCGCCTTCTCGGTCGGAGCTCCCGCGACGTCAAGCGACGGCCGCTGGCATTTCCCCAGCGGCCGCGGCGATGATGACGCGGTGCGCGTGCTGTGAGGGACGCGCGTCCCCCGTTCCCCCCAGCGTTCCCGAGCCTCTCGCATGTCGCACGCTCTCCCTTTCGTCATCAGCGCCGGCAAGGTCGTCGGCATCGAGTTCACCCTCACCAATCCCGAGGGCGAGCTCCTCGATCGCTCAGAGCCGGGTGAACCCCTGCTCTACCTCCACGGCATGGGGCAGATCGTGCCCGGGCTCGAGCGCGCGCTCGAGGGCCGCAAGAAGGGCGAGCGCCTGCAGATCGTCGTGAAGCCCGACGACGGCTACGGCGAGCTGAGCGGCGAGGAGCCGCAGTCGATCCCGCGCGACTCCTTTCCGCCCGAAGCGGAGCTCGAGCCGGATCAGCCGGTGATGGCGCAGACCCCCGACGGCGACACCGTCGTGCTCTTCATCGTCGATCTCGACGACGACCAGGTCTGGGTCTCCCTCGACCACCCGCTCGCGGGCCAGACCCTGCACTTCGACGTCCACATCGTCTCGATGCGCGACGCGACGACCGAGGAGCAGGAGCACGGCCACCCGCATGGTCCCCACGGCCACGAAGGCCACCACCACTGATCACTGCACCGTAGAACAGCTAAGGTGCCGGGCACCTTACCTGTGCAGTGGAGTGGTGGATCAGAAGCCTTCGAGGCGCGAGAGGTCGGCGTGGCCGTCCGGGAGGGCGGCGATGCTGGCGACGAGGCCGAGGCGCGCGGCGCGCAGTGAGGGGTCGTCGGCCATGACCATCACCGCGGTGAAGAAGGCGTCGATCGGCGCGGTGAGCCCGGCGAGCGCCTCGAGCACATCGGCGAACGCAGCCGAGCCGCCGAGCTTCGCGCGCGTGGTCTCGTAAGCCGCGGCGAGCGCGAGCTCGGCCGGCTCGCGCAGTGCGCCCTTCGCGAGCGCCGGCGCCGCCGACTCCTTGCGCGCGATGCGCTTGCAGCGCGCATACGCGGTGAGCAGCGAGCTCCAGCTCGGGCTCGCGACGCGCTCCGCGAGCGTGCGCATCGCCTCGAGGCAACGCACCGGATCGTCGCCGCTCGCCGCGATCGCCGCGTCGACGGCATCCGCGCGCAAACCACGCTCGCGCGCGAGCACTTCCAGGCGCTTCTCGACGAACTGCGCCGCCTCCTCGATCGCCGACTCCGCGCACGGCACCGGCAGGAGCTGCCCCGCGGCGCGCAGCGCCGCGCGCAGCGAGAGCCGTGCACCGCGCGACTCGAGCGCGAGGAGGATGCCGAGCGCATCGCGCCGCAGCGCGAACGGATCCGCGGCCCCCGTGGGACGGATGCCGAGCGCGAAGAAGCCGATCAGCTTGTCGAGGCGATCGGCGAGGCCCAGCACGAGCCCGTACATGCTGCGCGGGCCGACATCGCTGCCAGGCAGCGGCTTGTACTGGTCCTCGATCGCCTCGACGACCTCGCGCGCCTCGCCTTGACGAGCGGCGTACACCGCCCCCATCGTCCCGGCGAGATACGAGAACTCGGTGACGACGCGCGTCACCATGTCGGCCTTCGCGAGCTGCGCCGCACGGGCGAGGAGCGCGCGCTCCTCACCGCCTTGCAGCACGCCGAGGTCGCTCGCGAGCGCGCTGCAGAGGCGCTCCAGCCGCTGGACCTTCTCCGCGTAGGATCCGAGCTTCTCGTGCACCGCGAGGGTCGAGAGCCGCGAGCTCCACTCCTCGAGGCGCTGCTTGCAGTCGTTCTCGAAGAAGAAGCTCGCGTCGGCGAAGCGCGCGCGCAGCACGGCCTCGTTCCCCTTCACCACCTGCTCCATCGAGCCCGAGGCGGCGTTCCGCACGCCGAGGAAGCACGGCCGGAGCTTGCCGTCGGGCCCGGTGACGGGGAAGTAGCGCTGATGGCTCTTCATCACCGTGACGAGCACCGCATCGGGAACGGAGAGGAAGCGCTCCTCGAAGCGTCCGAGGAACGCCACTGGGCGCTCCACCATCTGCCGCACCTCGCCGACCAGCGCCTCGAGGTGCTCGGGGCGCACGACACCGCCCGCGCCGCGCGCGAGCTCGGCGATCTGCGCGCGGATGTCGCGCTCGCGCGCCGCGGGATCCGGCTCGATGCCCGCCTCGCGCAGCACGCCCTCGTAGTCACTGGGACGCGCGATCGCGAGCCGCGGCGTCCCGCGATCGCGGAGCCCGCGCGTCTCGCGCCCGCTCAGGACGCCCGCGATCTCGAGCGGCAGCACCTGCTCGCCGAGCAAGCACACGACCCAGCGAAGCGGGCGAGAGAAATCGAAGCTCGCGCGCTCGCCGTCGACGGCAGTGCAGAGCCAGCGCATCGACTTCTTGAACGGCAGCGCATCGACGAGCTTCGGCAGCGCGGCGCTCAGCACTTCGGCCGCCGAGCGCCCCACATGGCGCGCGTCCGCGAAGAGGTACTCCGCGCCGTCACGGCTCTCGATGCGCAGCGCCTGAGGATCCACGCCCGCGCGCGCGGCGAAGCCGAGCGCGGCCTTGGTCCAGCCCCCGGCCGCGTCCCGCGCGACCTTGAGGGGCGGTCCCTTCAGCTCCTCCAGGTGATCGGACTGGCACGTCGCGAGCTCGCTCGCGATCACGGCGAGGCGGCGCGGTGTCCCGAGCACGCGCACGCCGCGATGCTCCAAGCGCGAGTCCAGCAGCAGCTTCTCGACCGCCATGCCGAGCGCCGCGAGCGCCGCGTCGACATCGTCCGCGGGCAGCTCCTCGACGCCGATCTCGAGCAGGAGATCCGCGCGCGGGGCGGAGATCTGCGGCAGCGGCGGCAAGCAGACCGTGCGCGGCGCGGGCAGGTTCTTCAGCAGCGGCAGCCCGGCCTCCTCGCGCTGCGCGCGATAGGCATCGGCCACGCGGCGCGAGAGGTTGCGCATGCGCGCGAAGAACTGCGCGCGCTCGGTGACGCCGATCGCGCCGCGCGAGTCGAGCTGATTGAACGCGTGCGAGCAGCGCAGCACTTGGTCGTGCGCCGGCACGACGAGCCCGCGCTGCAAGCAGGAGTCCGCCTCGCCCTCGGCGATGCGGAAGAGCTCGCGCAGCCGATCGACGTCCGCGACCTCGAAGTTGTAGACGCAGTGCTCGACCTCGGCGCGGTGGTAGACCTCGCGGTACGTGAGGCCTGCGGCGACGGGCAGATCCCAGACGCTCTCCACGCCGTTCAGCGCCATCGCGATGCGCTCGAGGCCGTAGGTCAGCTCGAGCGCCGTCGGGTCGAGCGGACGGCCGCCGGCCTGCTGGAAATAGGTGTACTGCGACACCTCCATCCCGTTCAGCCAGACTTCCCAACCGAGACCCCAAGCGCCGAGCGCCGGGCTCTCCCAGTTGTCCTCGACGAAGCGCACGTCGTTCGCTTCGAGGCGGATGCCGAGCGCCACGAGGCTGCCGAGATAGAGCTCCTGCGCATTCTCCGGGATGGGCTTCAGGATCACCTGGAACTGGTGATGCATCTGCAGGCGGTTCGGATTGTCTCCGTAGCGCCCGTCGTCGGGGCGGAACGAAGGCTCGAGATACGCGACCTTCCAGGGCTCGGGACCGAGCACGCGCAAGGTGGTAGCGGGGTTCGCGGTGCCGGCCCCGACGGTCTCGTGGTACGGGTACCAAAGCAGGCAGCCTTGCTCGGCCCAGTAGCGCTGCAGGGTCTGGATGATGTCCTGGAAGCTCAGCATCGGGGATCTTGGAGAGGTGGCCCTGCGCCGGGGTCGACACGCGTGTTCCGCCGGAGCCCACCGAACGAGGCGGGATCGTCGGGCGCGAAACGGGCTATCATTTCAGCCGGTCGGAGGGAACTCAACCTCCCCGCCGCGCGCCCCCCGCTCCGCCTCGTTACCGCTCTGTCCTGCCCGGCTCCGATCTCCCCTCGCACGCCCATGATGCCCTTGCTCGCGCGGCTCGCACGCCCCTACTTTCGCGCCGAGCTCCCGGGCTGGTATCCGCTCTACCGCGCGCTGGGCGGAGAGGACGATGCGCGCTGGGCGAGCTCCGGCGAGCGCCTCTTCACGAGCCGCTTCCACCCCTATCGCTTCCCGATCCGCCTCTCGAACTGGTCCGAGAGGAAGTCGTGGTTCCTCGGGCGCTACTACGAGCTCGAGACCCAGCTCTGCCTCGAGCTCCTGCTGCAGCCGGGCGATGTCTTCGTGGACGTCGGCGCGAACCTCGGGATGCTGAGCCTGCTCGGCGCGCACCGCGTCGGCGCCGCGGGGC
This sequence comes from Planctomycetota bacterium, assembly GCA_016719295.1. GTDB lineage: Bacteria > Planctomycetota > UBA1135 > UBA1135 > JADKAF01 > JADKAF01. The sequence continues at coordinate 6,143,538 of JADKAF010000001.1, read as the reverse complement.
TCGTGATCGCCTTCGAGCCGAACCCGAGCATCGCCGAGCGCCTCGCGGAGATCATCCTCGCGAACAAGATCGAGAACCTCCGGCTCCATCGCGTGGGCCTCGGAGATCTCGACGAGGAGCTGGAGCTCCACGTCGTCGGCGCGCATTCCGGCGCAGGGTCGTTCGCCCCGCTCGACGAGCAGCAGCGCGGGCAGCTCAGCTACTCGGCGCGGATCGCCGTGCGCCGCGGCGACGAGATCCTCGAGCCCCTGGTCGCTCCCTCCGCTGCCTCCTGGACGATGAAGATCGATGTCGAGGGATTCGAGTGCCGCGCCCTGCGCGGGCTCGAGCACACGGTGCAGCGGCGCCGCCCCGCCGTGCTCACCGAAGCGATCGAGCCGCAGCTCGTGCACGCGGGCTCGAGCCTGCGGGAGCTCTTCGAGCTGATGAGCGCGCACGGCTATCGAGCGTACGCGCTGCGCACTCGGCATCGCGGACTCGGCCGCGCACTCGCGCTGCACGCGGTCGCCGCTCCCGCCCCCGGGCTCTCCGACGACCTGGTCTGGCTCCTTCCCGACTCCGTCCAGCACGCGCGTCTCGCGCCCTGCATCCGCACATGAGCGGCTGGGATTGGCTCGTCGTCTACGGCGTCGCGATCCTGGTCTACCACCTGGTGAGCGCGCTGCTCGGCGTGCTGTACGGGCTCTGCGGCTGGCAGAACCTCGAGCGCGACGGAGCGGCGCCGCTCGCGGCGGCTCCGACGCCCTCCGTGGACGGCGCTCCGCTCGTCTCGGTGATCGTCCCGGCGCGCGACGAGGAGGCGAACATCGGCCCCTGCATCCGCGCGATCCTCGCGCAGGACGAGCCGCGTTTCGAGCTGGTGGTCCTCGACGACGGCAGCAGCGACGCGACGCGCGCGCGCGCCGTGGAGGCCGCCGCCGGCGATCCGCGCGTTCGGATCGAAGCGGGCGAGCCGCGCGGGGAAGGCTGGTTCGGCAAGACCTGGGCGCTGCATTGCGCGCAGAAGCACGCCCGCGCGCCGTTGCTCCTCTTCGTCGATGCCGACGTGCGCTTGGCCCCTGCTTGCCTGCGGCTGGCGGTCGCGCGCCTCGAGCGCGAGCGCCTCGACATGCTCTCGCTGATGGGACACCTCGCGGTGGAGAGCTTCTGGGAAGGCGTCGTGCAGCCCATCCTCGGCTACGTGATCGTTGCGTTCTTCCCGCTCGACCGCGTGAACAGCGCCGGCTCGCGCATCACGATGTGCAACGGCCAGCTCATCCTGATCCGCCGCTCGACCTACGACGCGATCGGCGGACATGCGCCTCTCAAGGACGCGATCCTGGAGGACGTCGAGCTCGCGCGCACCGTGAAGCTCGAGCACGGCCGCCCCTATCGCCTGCTGCTCGCGCCGCACGCCTTCACCTGCCGCATGTACGCCACGCTCGGCGAGATCTGGCACGGCTGGGGCAAGAACTTCTTCGCCGCGATGCGCACCTCCGCGCTGCGCTCGCTGATCGCGATCGCGCTGCTCGTCTTCTTCTCGCTCTCGCCGCTCGCGGTCGCGGCCGCTGTCCTCGTCGCTGCGCTGGCCGGTGCCGCGATCCCGCCCCTCGCTCTCTGGATCCCGCTCGCCGCCGGCCTCTCGGTGCTCGTGCTGCGCGCCTGGGTTTCCTGGCTCTTCGGCTTCCCGCTGCGCCACACGCTCACGCATCCGCTCGGCGTGCTCGTCGTCGCGGCGATCTTCCTCGCCTCCACGTGGAAGGGGCTGACGGGGCGCAGCGTGGTATGGAAGGGCCGCCGCTACGTCGTGGCGAAGCGCGGCTGAAGGCTCGGGCAGAACTTTCGCGGCCTCCGAAGAGGCCAGCGTTCCGCGGACGATCCTCCACTCGCGCGGCGCCCGCGGTCGATGCAGCGGGCGCGCAAGGAGAGAGTCACGGACGCAAGCGCCCGAGGGTGCGGCGAGAGCAAGGATGATCGCAGAGGAAACGGCGACCGAAGAGCTGCTCGCGCAGCGCGTGGCGATCCCCTCGCTGCCCGGAGCATTGGCGGCGATCCTCGCGACGGTGGATCGCGAGGAGAACGGAGCGGCGGAGATCGCCGCGGCCCTCGCCTGCGATCCGGGGCTCTGCGCGCGCGCGCTGCGCCTCGCCAGCTCGGCGCACTACGGCGTTGCGGAGCCCGTCACCGAGGTCCCGCGCGCGGTGATGACGCTCGGCCGCACGACGATCCGCCGCGTGGTGCTGCAGGGCGCCGTGCTGACCTGCTTCGAGACCGTGGAGCGCCGCGACGCCGCGCGCGTCGAGCGCTTCTGGATGCGCAGCACCGCCGCGGCGCACATCGCGCGCGCGCTGACGCGGCTGCGCGTTCCCGATCTGGCCTACGGACCCGAGGAGCTCTACACCGCGGCGCTGCTGATGGACGTCGGCTCGCTCGTCCTCCTCGATCACGACGCCGCGCGCTGGTGCGCGGTGCAGCAAGGCGCCGGCCTCGGCGATCCGCGCGAGCTGGAGCGCCTGCGCTTCGGCGTCGACCACGCCGCGCTCGGGCGCGCGCTCGTCGAGGCGTGGAACCTGCCCGTCTTCGTGGCCGAGGCCGCCGAGCTGCATCACGGCGGACCCGTCGCGCCGGCGCACGCATCCTTCGCCGCCGTCGTGCGCGCGGCCGAGCAGCTCGCCGACGAGCTCGTCTCCCCGCGCGAGCTCGCCCCGCATGCGCCCGCGCTTGCTGCCGAGCTCGGACTCGCCCCTGCCGCGTGCCTGCGAGCGCTCGAGGTCGCGCGGCGCGAATGGAGCGCGGTCGGCCTCAGCGATTGGCTGCGCCGCTGAGCGGGAAGCCCGCGAACACGCCGCGCGGATCCCATCGCTCGCGCAGCTCGCACAAGCGCTCGAACGCTGGCGGCGCGAAGCAGCGCCGCGCGCGACCCTCCTCCGCGTAGAGGTCGGTCTCCCCGACATAGTGCCCGCACGCGAGGGGGCGGAAGCGCGTGCGCTGCACCTCGAGCCACGCGAGGTTCGCCGCGTCGTCGTGCGCGTCCTCCCACTGAGCGTAGAGCCCGACGAAGCTCGGGGCGTAGAGCGAGAGCGCCATGTCGGCGAGCGGCGCGGCCGGATCGAGCGGCGGCGCGGGGACGACCATGCCCAGCGAGTGTGGAGACGGCGCGTCGCGGAGCGCGGCGGCGACGCTGCCGAAGAGCGCGGCGGCGGAGCGCTCGGCATAGAAGACATCGACGCCGTGCCGTCGCCCCTCCGGGAAGAACGCGCCGAGGCGGTGCAGCAGATCCGCGAAGCTCGCGGGATGCGGTCCCTCGACATGTCGAGCTCGCGCAGCGAGCGGCGAGAGAGGCGCGAGGAGCTCGAGAGCCTCGGACTCGCGATCCCCGAAGGCCACCGCGAGGAGCTGCAGCTCGTGCGCCGAGCTCGCGGGGAAGGCGAGCAAGCTGAGCTCGAGCGCTGCCGAGCGCCGCGCGAGGAGTTCGGCGAGGTCGGCCTCCAGCGCCTCGGCGTGCGCGCGCGAGAACTCGAGCGAGAGCACGCGGATCGCGCGCGGCAGCGGCGCGAGCTCGAGCTCGAAGCTCGTCGCGACGCCGAAGAAGCCGGCCCCGGCACCGCGCGCCGCCCAGAAGAGCTCGGGTGAGCTGCGCGCGTCGAGACGAAGCCGCTCACCTCGGGCATCGACGATCTCGAGCGCGCGTACGCGCGCACAGGCCGGACCGAAGATGCCGCTGTTCCAACCGAAGCCGCCGCTCAGGAGATAGCCCCCGAGCGCGACGCTCGGGCAATGTCCGACGGGGAAGGCGAGCCCCTCGCGAGCGAGCGAGGTCGCGAGGCGTAGATTCTCCACCGCGGGCCCGGCGCGCGCCACGCGCGCAGCCGCGTCGATCTCGAGCGTGCGCAACGCGCCGAGATCCAGCACCAGCGCGTCTTCGCGGAGAGCGGCGCCGCACCAGGAGTGCCCGCCGGAGCGCAGCGCGACGCGGAGCTCTTGCTCGGCCGCCCAGCGCACCGCAACGGCGATGTCGTCGGCGTCGGTGGCGCGGAGGATCGCGGCGGGATGGCGAGAGGGAACGCGCGCGTTCCAGGAGAGAGCGCGTCGCGCGTCCTCGTAGCTGGGCTCGCCGCGCCGGAAGAGGAGGCCGCGGACCTGCGTTCGCAGCGCGGACCACGCCGCCGCGCTCGTGCGACCTTTGACCGGCTCACTCGGGTTCATCAGAACTTCTCGGGGCGCAGCACCCAGACCTCGCTCTCGTAGACGATCACCGCGTAGCGCGGAAAGAAGTCGCGGAAGAGGCTCTGGAGCAGCTCCTCCGCAGCGGCGGGCCGCACGACGGCCTCGCACTGCAAGGTCCCGAACTCGGCGATGTCGCTGGGCTGGGCCGCGTGCGCGCCGTGGCTCTCGACCGGGAAGATGGTGAAGCCCTGGGCTCCCGCCTCGGTGAGGAGGCGGCACAGCGCTTCACGCGCGAGTGCCTCGATCACGATGGTGACCCGGCGCATCGGATGTCGTTGCATCGGCGGTGCCTCGCAGGCTCCTTGCTCCGCTTCAAGCGCCCCAGGCGCGCGCGAGAGCGTAGACGTACGGAATCCCCACCGCGAGATTGAAAGGGAAGGTCACGACCAGCGCCGCGGTGAGGTAGAGAGTGGGGCTCGCGTCGGGCAGAGCTTGGCGGATCGCGGCGGGAGCCGCGATGTACGAAGCGCTCGCCGCCAGGACGCCGAAGAGCGTCGCCCCGCCGACATCGAATCCGATCGAGGTTCCGATCCATGCCCCGAGCGCGCCGTGCGCCAGCGGCGCCGCGAGCCCGAAGAGGAGAAGTCGCGGACCGACGTGGCGCAGGTCCCCGCAGCGTCGTCCGGCGACGAGTCCGAGCTCGAGCAGGAACAGGCAGAGCACGCCCTGGAACGGCACGACGAAGAACCCCTCCACCTGCGCCATGCCGCGCTTCCCCGCGAGCACGCCGATCAGCAGCGAGCCCAGCAGCAGGAGCACGCTGCGACCGAGCAGAGCCTCGCGCACGATCTCGCCGACGCGGGTGCGACCCGCGTCGGCGCCGGGCCGCCCGAGCCAGATGCCGACGAGGATCGCCGGAGACTCCATCACGGCGAGGAGCGCCACCGACTCGCCGGGGAAGGGCACGTCGATCGACTGCAAGTAGTTCGAGGCCGCCACGAAGGTGAACGCGCTGACGGATCCGTAGTGCGCGCCGATCGCCGCGGCATCGACTTGCGAGAACCCGAGGGCTCGCCGCAGCAGCGCATAGGACCAGAGAGGAATGGCGGCCCCGAGCGCGATGGCCGCGAGCAGCGGCAGCCAGAGGCGCGCGAACGGCGCGCTCGAGAGCGCGACGCCGCCCTTCAGGCCGATCGCGCAGAGGAGGTAGATCGTCAGCGTGACGTAGAGCGCGTCCGGGATCTTGAGGTCGCTACGGAGGACGGCGGCTGCGAATCCGAGCGCGAAGAAGAGCACGGCCGGACTCGTCGCGTTGGCCTGCAGAGCCTCGATCCAATCCACCGAAACCTCCTCCTGGCGGTGAGAAGCGGCGGGGATTAGGCGCTGGGGCGGTCGCGTTCAAGGCTCGCCTACGCCAGTCGGCGGAGCGCCCTCTACGCCTTTCGCCGGCTGGGAGCGCTTGGAGCGCAGGCACTAGCTTCTCGCGCCATCACCCCATTCAGGAGCAACGCCATGAGTCTCATTCCCTGGCGCAAGCACGACAGCTCGTTGCGCTCGTTCCGGCGCGAGATGGACGACCTCTTCCAGCGCTTCTTCGAAGAGCCCTTCGGGGCTCAGCTCCCGGAGATCTTCACCAAGGCCGAGATGCCGAAGCTGGACTTCGCGGAGGACGAGAAGGAGTTCACGGTGAAGGCCGAGATCCCCGGCGTCGAAGAGAAGGACCTGCACGTCGAGGCCCACGACGGATTCCTCACGATCTCCGGCGAGAAGCGCCAGGAGACCAAGGAGGACAAGAAGAGCTACCACCGGCGCGAGCTCTCCTACGGCTCGTTCCAGCGCAGCGTGCCGCTGCCGCCGAACGCCGCGGGCGAGAAGGCGCAGGCCGAGTTCGCGAAGGGCGTGCTGACGATCCGCATACCGAAGTCGGCGCCGAGCAGCGGCAAGAAGATCGACGTGAAGAAGGGCTGAGGATCCGCGCGAGCGCCAGCGCCGTGCGGTAGCATCCGCGCCCGCCCGCGGGAACCGCACCACGACGAAGGGTTGAACATGCACGGCTGGCAGGCTCGCCTCGCGGCGAAGCAGACCGATGCGGCCGGGGCGATCGCGAAGATCGCGCCCGGCCGCCGCATCTTGATCGGCTCCGGTGCGGCCGAGCCGAAGCGCTTGGTCGAGGCGCTGGTGCAGCACGGCGCGCATCTGCGCGACAACGAGATCGTGCACATCCTGACGCTCGGGCCCGCCCCCTACGTCGCGCCCGAGATGGCGGGGAGATTCCGCCACACGGCCTTCTTCATCGGCGCCAACGTGCGCGCCGCGGTGCAGGAGGGCCGCGCCGACTTCATGCCGGTGTTCCTCTCCGAGATCCCGGAGCTGCTGCGCAGCCGTCGCGTGCCGATCGACGTGGCGATGGTCCAGGTCTCGCCGCCCGATGCGCATGGGTTCTGCAGCCTGGGCGTCGCCGTCGACGTCGTGCGCGCCGCGGTGCAGAGCGCCGAGCTCGTGATCGCGGAGCTCAATCCGCGCATGCCGCGCACGCACGGAGACTCGTTCGTCCACGTCGACGAGCTCGACGCGTGCGTGCGAGTCGACGACGAGCTGCCCGAGCTGCCCTGCGAGGAGCCGGACGCGGTCTCCCGCCAGATCGCCGAGCACGTCGCTCGGCTCGTGCCGGATGGCGCTACGATCCAGACCGGGATCGGCTCGATCCCCGACGCGGTGACGACGGCGCTGATGGGCCATCGCGACCTCGGCATCCACACCGAGATGTTCTCCGACGGGCTGATGCGCCTCATGGAGGCGGGCGTCGCGAACGGCAGCCGCAAGACCTTGCTACCGGGCAAGGCCGTCACCTCGTTCCTCATGGGCACGCGCGCGCTCTACGATTGGGCGCACGACAACCCGGCCCTCGAGATGCGCCCGAGCGAGTTCACGAACGACCCTCTGCGCATCGCGCAGAACGAGCGCATGATCTCGATCAACGGCGCGCTCGCCGTCGATCTCACCGGCCAGGTCGCGGCCGACACGCTGGCGGGGAAGTTCTTCTCCGGCATCGGCGGCCAAGTCGACTTCGTGCGCGGCGCCTCGCGCAGCCGCGGCGGCAAGTCGATCATCGCGATCCCCTCGACCGCCAAGAGTGGCAAGCTCTCCCGCATCGTCGCCGCCTTCGAGGAAGGCGCGGGCGTGGTCACGAGCCGCGGCGACGTCCGCTATGTCGTCACCGAATGGGGCGTCGCCGATCTCTTCGGCAAGAACATCCGCCAGCGCGCGCTCGCGCTGATCGAGGTCGCGCATCCCGACTTCCGCGCCGAGCTCTTGGAGGGCGCGAAGCGCCGCCACTACGTCTTCCTGGACCAAGTGGCGCCGAAGCTCGCGCGACCGTGGCTCGAGGAGCGCCGGATCGAGCTCGCCGACGGCACACCCGTCGCGATCCGTCCAGCGCGGCTCAGCGACGAGAGCGCTCTGCAGGATCTCTTCTATTCGCTGACGCACGGCAGCGTGTACCGTCGCTACCGCGGCCGAGCCGCAAGCTGGTCGCATGCCGAGGTGCAGCGGCTCGTCGACGTCGACGAGCGCTCCTCCTACGCCCTCGTCGCCGCCGTGCCGCCCGAGGCGCCGAACCAGCTCGTGGCGCTCGCTCATTTCGAGCTCGAAACCGGCAGCTCGCTCGCCGACCTCGCCTTCGTCGTGCTGGAGGGCTGGCAGAGCCGCGGTCTCGGCGCCGAGATGATGCGCGCCATGTGCCGCATCGCTCGCGAGCGAGGGCTCGAGGGCTTCCGCGCCGACGTGCTGCAGCTCGACAAGCCGATGCTGACGGTCTTCCATCGCCTCGGCCTCGCCGTGTCCTCGCGCCGCGAGGCCGAGGGCTATCACCTCGAGCTGCGCTTCGGCGAGGGACCGGTCGACGAGCTCCGCGACGAGACGCGCATCGAAGCGGCGCCGCTCTCGGAGTAGCATGCGCGGCCCGGCGAACGGCCTGAAACGATGTCCGCCATCTTCGACGATCCGCTCTACGCCTGCATCTTCGTCTTCTTCGCGCGCATCACCGACGTGTCGATGGCGACCTTCCGCACGATCCTCATCGTGCGAGGCGCTCGCTTCCGCGCCGCGCTGATCGGGTTCTTCGAGGTGATCGTCTGGGTCAGCGCCGCGAGCCAGGTGCTCGGTCGCCTCGATCGCTGGTACCTGCTGCTCTGCTACGCCTGCGGCTTCTCGACCGGGAACATCGTCGGCGTGTGGCTCGAGTCGAAGCTCGCGATCGGCAGCGAGATGGTCCGCGTGCTCTCGAAGAGCTCGAGCCATCGGCTCGCCGAGCGCTTGCGCGAGCAGGGCTGGTCGGTGACCAAGCTCGCCGCGGAAGGCGACACCGGCTCACCCATCGAGGTGCTGCTCGTCGTCGAGACGCGGCGCAAGATGGCGACGCTCCTCGGCGCGATCCGCGCGATCGATCCCGAGGCGATCTGGACCATCAGCGACGTGAAGCGCGTGCAGAGCGCTCCGCTCGTGGCGGGGCCGCTCGAGCGGGCGCCGATGAGCTGGCTGCGGCGGATGACGAAGCGCGGATAGGAAGGAGCCGCGAGGCGCGGGGATGCGCGCCTCGCTCGTGCCCTCAGCTCGCCTCGCGCGCTTCGCCGTGCGCGAACACGAGCCCACCCACCACGTAGATCGCCGCCGCGAGCAGCGCCACCGCTTGGAAGCCGAGCGAGATGGCCAGGATGATGCAGAGGATCGAGCCCACCACCGAGGCGCCGCCGTTCACTCCGAAGGCCCACGGGATGAAGCGCGGCGCGCGCGCCTCGACCAAGCGGATACCTGTCGGGAACGGGATGCCCATCAGGAAGTTGAGCGGGGCGAGCAGCACGATCGAGAGCAGGATGCGCTGCGCATCCGGCAGCGCGAGGAACGCGCGGAAGACCTGCGGCAGCAGGAACGAGTAGAGCACGAGGAAGGCGGCGACGCCGAGCACGGCGAAGCGCACGAGTGCGGGGCCCGCGCGGAGCTTCCCGCTGCACCACGCCCCCAGCCCCGCGAAGAAGAGGAAGCAGGAGAGCGTCACGGTGAGCGAGTAGATCGGGTGGCCGAGGAAGAGCACGAAGCCCTGGAGATACGAGACCTCGACCAGGATGAAGCCGACGCCGAGCGAGGCGAAGTAGAGGAAGCGCCGCGGCGCGCCGCGCTCCTTCAGCTCTTTCCGGCGCACGAAGAGCAGCGGCAGCAGCACGAGCAGCGCCACGACGACGCTGGTCTCCAGCAGGAGCGCGAGCAGCACGAAGAGCCCGATCGGCTCGCCGCCGTAGATCGCCTCGTAGCCGGGGCGCGAGACGTTGGCGCCCCAGAGGCTCGACCAGCGATGGAACTTGAAGAAGAAGGGCTGGTCGTCGGTGACCGGGCTCACCAGGTAGGGATAGCTGTCGTAGAACGCCTGCTGCTCACCCGCGTCGATAGCGGCAGCGAGCTCCGTGAACTCGGGAGTGGGCACGAAGACCTCGTCGCGGCGGTCGGGATACACCATGGTGCGCTCGCCGCGGCGCAGGAACTCGTCGAGCTTCGCGAGATCACCGCCGCCTTGCGCGTACGCCTGGGCTTCCTTCTGCACGTGCCCGATGAGCTGCTGCTCTTCCGGCGACAGCGGATCCCAGAGCCGCTCCCGCAGCTTCTGCGTCACCGCATCGAGGAAGCCGCGGAATCCCTGCCGCAGAGCCTCCACCACCTCGACGTGGCTCTCCACCCAAGCGCGACGGTGGCGATCGGGGGCATAGCCGATCAAGTAGGCGCCCTCCGCGCCGCCCGTCTCCAGGAAGCGCCGGCCCTGCTGACCGACGTAGTCGCAGTAGAGCGCGATCTGCTCCGCCGTGAACGGGCGCTTCTTGAAGAGCAGCACGGCGTACTTCACGACCTGCGCGCCGGAGCCCTGCAGGCCGGCGTAGGGGTACAGCACCTCGTTCTCGATCACTAGCGCGTGATCCGAGGGCTTCTCCGCGCCGCGCTCCTTCAGCACCTCGAGGCCGATCCCGAAGAGTCGGAGATCCTCGCGCGGCGGGTCGAAGCGGAAGCGCAGCACGGCGACGACGCCGTCGTCGGAGAGATGATCGAAGTAGTCGTGGAACGCTTCGCGCGTGTAGAGGTAGGACTCCGAGAGCACGTACGCTCCCGACGAGAGCGCGGTGTAGGTGTCCGTGCCCGTCATCTGGATCAGGTCGTAGCTGCGCTCCGAGCGGCGGAGGAACGAGCGCCCCTCCGCGACGTGGATCGCGACCTTCTCCTTCTCGTAGAGCCCGCCGGTGTACTCCTCGAACGGCCCGCGCATGAGGCCCGCCGTCACCCCGTTGATCTCGACGCCGGTGATGGAGCCCGCGTCGTTGCGCAGCGCCTGCACGATGTCGGGACCGCCGCCCGGTCCGATGATCAGCACCGCCGGTCGCTTCGCCTGGCCATCGAACAAGCGGTAGCCGAGCGCATACGGCGTCAGCAGATGCTCTTCCTGCGCGGCGAGGTCCGCGCGCCGCATCGTGGTTGGCGCATCGCCGTCCTGCGCGACGATGTAAAGCGGGCTGCCGTCCGCCCCCCAGACGTCGACGCGGCAGAGCGGGCTCCACTCGCTCGCCATCAGCCGCAGCGGCTCTTTCGCTCCCGGCAGCTGGGCGCCGGCGATCTTCGCCCCGAGCTTGTCGGGCGCGGTGGGGATCGGCATCCAGCTCTCGCCCTGCCAAGTGCCGATGCCGCAAGCGAGGATCGTCGCCGCCGCGAGACCGCGCGTGAACGCTCCCGGAGCGAACGCGAGCGCGGCCAGCGCGCCGAGGGCCGCGCAGAAGAAGATCATCCCTTCGCCGCGCAGCGGAGTGAGCAAGCCGACCAGCAGCCAGCACCCGACCGCGGAGCCGATCAGATTCACGAAGTAGAGCCGGCCGACGTCCGCGGCGCGCGCGGAGAGCGCCGCGGTGATCGCGAGCCCCGCGAAGAAGTAGGGCACGACCAGGTAGGCGTAGTAGGCGCCCACGAGGAAGTAGGTCCACTTGTCCGTGAGCATCGTGCTCGAGTCGAAGCTCCGGCCCGCGACCAGGTGGAAGGCGCCGATCGTGGTCGCCGCGAAGAGCAGGGCGCTCGCCGTCAGCGTGCGCGCGAGGCGCTGCGGCGCCAGCAGACCCGGGAAGACGGTGAGCAGCGCTCCCGCGATCGTGAATCCCAGCAGCGTCAGCGTGACCACGATGTAGGTCACGTGGTGCCAGAGCAGCACCGAGAAGATCCGCGTCTGCAGGATCTGCAGGCAGAGCGTCGCCGCCGAGATGAGGAACAAGCCGGGGGCGAGGCCCCGCGAAGTACGATCGGTCATCCGCGCATGCACCAGGTGGCGGCCCGCGTTCGCGCGGCGGGCCGATCGGAGGAGAGCCGATCGTACCTTCGGGCAGACCCGCTCGCACCTTGAGCATCGCGGGCCGTGCCTCCGCTTCGCCGCGGCGGGGGGCCTTCGGGCGGACCACCTCGAAATTGGCGGCGCCCTTCCGCCGCCCCCAGGCCGGCGAGTATCGTTCTTCCTCTCATTTCGCGCCCGGAGCGCTCCGCAGTGTCGCAGATCCCCGCCCCTCGGAGGTCCGCGATCCTCGGAGGTCTGCGACCGCTTGGAATTCCGCGACCCGCCAAACTCCGCGACCCGCAAACCTCCGCGGCCCGCAGAACTCCGCGACGAGCAGAACTCCTCGACTCGTAGAACTCCGCGACCCGTAGAACTCCGCGACACCATGCGGACGCCGAGCGCACCGTCACCTGCAGGAATCCGCGCGGAGCGAGGGCTCCCGCCGCGGATCGTCGAGGCACCCATGGATTCTCGCTCGAACGACTTCCGCCAGCACCTCGAGCAGCTGCTCGGGCTGAAGAATGTCAGCTACCACGCCAACCTCTCGAAGGAGCAGCTCTTCGAGCACGCGATCAAGAACGATCGCGGCCGCGTGAAGAAGGACGGCCCGAGCGACGCGCAGAAGTGCTATCCGACGAAGCTCGGCCTGAAGGGACCGCTCGTCTACTACACCGACCCGGACTGCACCGGACGCCGCGTGAAGGACACCTACGGTGTGGCGTATCCCGAGCTCGCCGACAAGGTGTGGTGGAAGGACGACTTCCAGAAGTACGACCCGGCGAAGTACGAGGCGCTGCTGAAGCGCGTCGTCGACCATCTGAATGCGAAGAAGGCGACCCTCTACGTGAAGGACGTCTTCGCCGGCACGGATCCCGCCTACTCGGTGCCGTACCGCTTCGTCGGCGAGTACGCCGTGCACGCGATGTTCGCCCACAACATGTTCCCGAAGAACGTGCAGGGCGTGAAGGACATCGAAGCGCGGCGCTGGACGATGCTGAACGCGCCGTCCTTCGTCTGCGTGCCCGAGCGCGACGGCTGCCGCGCGGAGGCGGCGATCGTCATCGACTTCCGCCGCAAGATCTGCCTGGTGGCGGGGCGCGCGGACTACTGCGGCGTGGTGAAGAAGACCATCTTCACCGTGCTGAACTACCTGCTCCCCGACATGGGCTATCTGCCCATGCACTGCTCCGCGAACGTGGGCCAGGACGGCGACGCCGCGATCCTCTTCGGGCTCTCCGGCACCGGTAAGACCACGCTCTCGGCCGACCCCGAGCGCCGCCTGATCGGCGACGACGAGACCGGCTGGACGGGCCAGGGCCTCTCCAACTTCGAAGACGGCTGCTACGCGAAGCTGATCGACCTCGACAAGGAAGCCGAGCCGGTCATCGCCGCGGCGCTCTCGAAGCCCGGCACGCTGATCGAGAACGTGCCTCCGCTCCCGGGGAAGCGCATGGAGGATCTCGATCCCCAGCAGCTCGATCTCGCCGATCGCTCGATCACGGAGAACACGCGCTTCTCCTACCCGCTCGACGCGAACCCGAACGTGATGCCGGAGGCGCGTGGCGGACATCCGAAGACGATCGTGCTGCTCACGGCCGACGCCTTCGGCGTGCTGCCGCCGGTGGCGATGCTGACGCCGGAGGAAGTGATGTATCACTTCGTCTCGGGCTTCACCGCGAAGCTGGCCGGCACCGAGGTCGGCGTCACCGAGCCGAAGGCAGCGTTCTCCTCTTGCTTCGGCGCGCCGTTCATGTCGCGGAAGCCCTCCGTGTACGCGACGCTGCTGCGCGAGAAGATGGAGCAGAACCAAGCGCGCTGCATCCTGCTCAACACCGGATGGAGCGGCGGCCCCTACGGCGTCGGCAAGCGCATGTCGATCAAGTACACGCGCGCGATTCTGAACGCGGCGCTGCGCGGCGACCTCGACGAGAGCAAGGTGAGCTACGAGCAGCACCCCGTCTTCGGCCTGCGCATGCCGAAGAGCTGCCCCGGCGTCCCCGCCGAGGTGCTGAACCCGCGCAACACCTGGAGCGACAAGGCCGCCTACGACAAGAAGGCGCAGGAGCTCCGCGAGCTCTTCCGCAAGAACTTCGAGGCGAAGGGCTTCGGCGCGCTGGGCATCAAGCCGGTGATGTAGGCCGACGACAGCTCCGGCGCGCCGCTCGGCGGCGCGCGTGCGCGAGGAGCGCCGAGCCAAGGCTCGGCGCTCCTCGCGCGCTTTCCGGCGAACGCGCTACGCGCTTCGTCAGATCTTCAACTGCCCCATCAGCGCCGCGCGGCTACGCCGCTCGGCGGAAGGCGGGCGAGGCCGCGTGAGAGGAGATTGTGCGCGAGTCCATCTCCCATCGTTCCCAGCGAGTTCTCCCGCCATGCTCCGCACGCTACGCACCGGCCTGCTTGCGCTCTCCGCGACCTCTGCCGCTCCTCTCGGCGCGCAGACGCCGGTCGATCTTCACTCCTGGACCGCTGAGTCCTACGCCGCCGTCTCCGGCTTCGCGAGCGGGGTCTGGACCGTGAATGCCTCCGGCACCGAGGTCGTGCAGAGCGCCAACGGCCAGCCGACGCTGTTCTACGCCCCGAGCGACCTCCCGAGCGGCGTGATCGAAGGCGAGCTCCTCGTCGGCGGCAGCGACGACGACTACATGGGCTTCGCGATCGGCTTCCGCCCGGGCGACAGCACGAACGCCGCCGCCGACTACCTGCTCCTCGACTGGAAGGGCAGCTCGCAGACCTACGACTTCGGGGCGCCGGCCTGCACGCCGGGCACGACCGCCGTGCGCGGGCTCGCGCTCTCGCGCGTGCGCGGCATCCCCACCGCGGACGAGCTGTGGGGTCACGTCGATCTCAACACGGCGCCCTGCTCCACGCCGGCCGACTCCGTGACCGAGCTCGCGCGCGGCGCGACGCTCGGCGCGACGAGCTGGGTGCGGAACACGACCTATCGCGTGCGTATCGACTTCACCCCTTCGCGCGTGCTGATCTGGTTCAACGACGTGCTGCAGTTCGATGTCGCCGGCGCGTTCTCCGTCGGACGCGTCGCGTTCTACAACTTCTCGCAAGGCCCCGTCACTTACCGCGCGTTCACGCAGCGCTGCGCAGCCTCGTCCACGGTGTACGGCCAAGGCTACCCCGGCACGCTGGGCATCCCGACGCTCACCACCTCGGAGCGACCGATCCTCGGCGCGAGCGTCGACTTGCTGGTCTCGAACGCCGCCGGCGCGCCGGTCCCGGGCCTGCTGCTGATCGGGGTGGAGCGAGCGGTGATCCCGTCGGGCTTCGGCGGAACGCTGCAGACGCTGCCTTGGATCACGAGCGCGTTCGCGCTCCCGGCGTCGGGAGCGGCGGTGCCGTTCTACGTGCCGCTCGATCCGCTGCTCTGCGGGGCGGTGCTCTATCTCCAGGCGGTGCACCTCGACGGCGGCGCGACGCACGGCCTGGCCTTCACCCCGGGCCTCGAGCTCGCGGGCGGCCTCTGAGCGCGCCGTCCGGCGGCGACGAGCGGCACCGCCGATGATGTAGCCCGCGCAAGTGCAGCGGGCTTTGTCCTTTTAGCGGCTCCGCCGGCCGGACTCCGGTTCGGGCTCAGCGCCGTTCCGCCGCGAGCGCGATCGCGCCGGCCATGCGCCCCGCGACCTCCCCGCTACGGCGATGCGAGTGGAAGCTCGCCCCGCCGCAGATCGTGCAGGCCTCGGCGAGCTCGATCGACCGCGGGTCGACGCCGAGCGCGACGAGTCGAGCGGCGATCCCCGTGCTGAGGTCCACCGCGCGCGAGAGCGAGCCGTCCGGGCGCAGGTAGGGTCGCGCGATCGTCGCGACCGAGATCGCGGCGCGCTCGAGCGCCTCGACGACCTCGCTTCCGACTTCGTAGCAGCAGCCTCGCGCGCCTGGCGCCACGGCGGCGAGCAGCGCGCTCGGGGCGCAGCCCGCGCGCTCCTCGAGGAGTGCCAGCGCGGCATCGACGATGCCCCCGGCCACTCCGCGCCAGCCGCAGTGCACCACGGCGACCGCTCTTCGCGCGCGATCGGCGAGGAAGAGCATCGGGCAATCGGCGCCGAGCGCGGTGAGCGCCAGAGAGCGGTCGGCCGTGGCGAGCCCGTCGATGCCGGCGGCCAGCTCGCGTTCGCTGGGCGACGGCCCGCCGGCCTCGACCCAGCGCACCTGCGCCGAGTGGGTCTGGCGCGTGCGCACGAGGCGCGCGCTCGGGGCGACGGCCTCGACGAGACGCAGCAGGTCCGCTTCTCGGCGCCCATCGAAGGCACCGAAGGCGTCCGCCCCGGCGAAGCCGTGGCGCACGCCTTCGATGCGCGAGAACGATGCGAAGCGGAGGAGGTCGCTCATGCGGATGCAGAGCGTAGCTCCTCGCCGCCGCGCGCTGCCACAGCAGCGCCGCGACGAGGGGAACTCAGAGCTTCGCCGCGCCGAGCTTCTCGGCCGCCTTTTGCCCGGCGACGAAGCTCGCGTACACGTTCACCGGCACGCCGACCGCGCCGAGCGTGCGCTCGATCAGCGGCTTCACCTCGTTCCAGGAGAGACCGCCCACGCCCGTGGCGAGGCGCGGCAGCGCCACCGACTTGAACGCGTCCTTCTGCACGACGCGTGCGAGCTCGTGCAGCGCCTTGTTCAGGTTGTGGGTCGTGGCTTTGCCGGGATGGCCACCGCGACCTTCCGCGGCGGGCTCCTGCGTCAGCAGATTGGCGACGTGCACGGTCTTGCCGTCGGGACCGACGCCGCTCCAGACCCAGCACTCGCCCGTCTTCGGGCTGTAGGTGTGGCACCAGTGCCGGAAGTCCTTGGCGAGCGAGGGAAAGCGCTCGCGCAGAGCGAGGGCGAGACCGCTCTGGAAGTGATCGTCCGGCGCGACGCCGTGCACGATGAGGTCGCAGGAGCTGAGCAGCAGGTCGCCGGTGACTTCGTGGATCATGGAACTCGCTTCGATTGCGGAGAACGGAGCGCGGGCAGGCGAGCGCCGCGTCGTTGCGCAGTCTCCGCCGGAGCAGGTGGTCGCGCCCATCCGCCGAGCGGCGTAGCCAGCGTACGACCTTGTCGGTAGAGACCGCGCGACAGCTCGCGCGGGGCGTGGTAGATAGCGCGACTCCTCTGTCCGGAGCCCTCGCATGATCACGCGCGCCGAATCGCCCGATGCCTGGTTCGATGCCTTGCCGCCTCTCGTGCGCGCGGAGCTGCGCGCGCTGCGCGCGGTGATCCTGGAGACGATCCCCGCCGTGCGCGAGACGCTCGAATACGGCATGCCCACTTACGCGAACTCGCGCGGCGTCATCTGCGCGCTGAACGCACAGCGGCGCTATCTCGCGTTCTACGTGATGGACGCCGAGGTGCTGCTCGATCACGCCGAGGCGCTGCACGGCTTCGACTGCGGGAAGACCTGCGTGCGCTTCTCGAAGCCCGGCCAGCTCACCGACGAGCTCGCCGCGCGCCTGCTGCGCTCGGCGCTCGCGCGGCAGCGCGCTCGCGCCGCCGCGGCGCGGGAGGCGCAGGCGCGCACGGCGGGAGACGACGAAACCGACGCCGCGGAGGCCGACCAGGCCCCCGCGAAGGAACGCGAGACGCCGCCGCGGAAGCGCCGCGCGAAGCGCGCGGCGAAGCGCCCGCCGGAGCCCGAAGAGGAAACCTCGCCGGCGCCGACGCCGAAGCGCGCGCGCCGCAAGCGTCCGACACCGCCGCTCCCCGCGGCGCCAAAGGAAGCAGCGAAGCGCAAGCCCCAGCCCAAGGCCAAGGCCAAGACGAAGAAGGCGGCGAGGAAGGCCCCGCAGCAGGCGCGCGCCAAGAAGGCGCCGAAACGCGCCGCGAAGCAGAGCGCGGCGCCGGCCCGCGGAGCCCGCAAGGGCGCGACGCGGACCTCCGTCGGCGCGAAGCGGAAGAAGGCGGGAGGCAAGAAGGTTCGCCGTGCCTCGACCGCGCGGAGCGCCAAGCGCCGGCGCTGATCCGCTCGCGGGCGACCCGCACCGCGAGACCGGGGTAACATCACCGTACGTCCTCAACGCACGAGACCGTCCGCACCTCCCGCTCGATGAGCCCCGCTCGCACCGGAACGAGACCCGCGCCCCCCACGGGCGCGCTGGGGCTTTGCTGCCTCGCGGCCGCCGCGTTCGCGCTCGTCTCGCTCGCGGGCTGCGCGCGGGACGCCCGCGCGGACGACGAGCCGCGGCGCCGCCCCGTGATCCTCGTGGTCGCCGACACGCTGCGCGCCGACCGTCTCTCCGCGTACGGCTACGCGCGCGAGACCTCGCCCGCGCTGCGCCGGCGCGCGGAACGCGGCACGCGCTTCGAGCGCGCGTTCACCGCGGCCCCGTGGACGCTGCCGGCGCTCGCGTCGTTGCTCACCTCGACCTGGCCGCGCGATCACGGCGCGGGCCTCCACGGCGAGGAGCGCAACCTCCTCCACCAGGTCCCCGATCCGCTCCCCGCCGAAGGCCCGGCCACGCTCGCGGAATGCCTGCGCGGCAGCGGCTATCCCACGGCCGCGATCGTCACCAATCCCTTCTTCGGCTTCGGCCTGGAGCGCGGCTTCGACCGCGTCGACGCGAGCTACGGCATCGACGCGCTGGAGGTCGTGAAGCGCGGCATCGAGCAGCTCGAGCAATGGCCCGATTCCGGCGGGTTCCTCTATCTGCACTTCATGGACGTGCACGATCCGCTCTCCCCCGACGATGCGGACCTGCGCGCGCTGGAACCCTCGCACCCACTCCCCGCGCGTCCGCAGAACCTGCGCGACGTGCTCCCGCGCTTGCACGAGCCGGGCACGCGCGAGGAGCGCGGCTGGGTCTATGACGCGTCGATCCGGCGCATCGACCGCGCGCTGGAGCAGCTCTTCGCGCATCTCGAGCGCCGCGGGCTGCTCGACGAAGCGATCGTGGTGTTCACCGCGGACCACGGCGAAGCGCTGTGGGAGCACGAGCGCATCGAGCGCTGGCACTACGACCGCGGCGCGACCGCGGGGATGGGCCACGGGCAGAGCCTCTTCCAGGAGCTCGTCGGCATACCGCTCTTCGTGTGGGCGAAGGAGCTCGAGGACGGCTCCTCTGCGACGCCGGTCTCGATCGTCGACGTCATGCCGAGCCTGCTCGAGTGGCTCGACTGTCCGGTGCCGGAGCACTTCGCGACGCGCGGCGCGAGCCTCGCGGAAGCTCGCGCCGGCCGGCTGGCGCCGCGCGAGCTCGTTCTCGAGGGGATCGGCATGGGCCGCGAGCGCACGGCCCTCGTCGATGCGCGCGGCTGGAAGGCGATCTCGGGCGACGATCGCCTCGATCCCCGGCTCACCTACGACTTGCCCGCTGATCCGCGCGAGGAGGCGCCGCTGCCGGCGAGCGCGCGTGCGAGCGCGCTGCAGGCTCGCGTGGCCGGACCACTTGCGTTCGAGCGCAAGTCCTCGACGGCGAGCCCGACCAGCAGCGCGGCCCTCGAGAGCCTGCGCGCGCTCGGCTATCTCTCCGGCGCCGAAGTCGGATTGCCCGCGCGCAGCTTCGGCGACGGCTCCGCCATCCGCGAGCTCGAGCCGAGCGCGCTGCGCGAGCGCTCCGCGGACGAAGGCTCGCGCGACGAAGGCAGCGCGCGCGAAGCCGCCGTGTCGATGGAGCTCGAGGCAGCGCGCGAAGCGCTGCCGCAGGAAGGCGAGCACTTGGCCCTCGTGCCGCTCCCCGGCGGTCCGCACCGGAAGGGCGAGGCCGCGTTCCTCACCGTGCGCGCGCGCTCGCGCGCGCAGCTCGAGCAGCCGCGACCGAACGAGCTCTTGCTCCGCCTGGCACCGCGCGGCGACACGCGCTTGGGGATCGTCGGCGACGAAGCGATCGAGATCTCCGCAGAGGTCGATGGAAGCGCACTGCCCTTGCCGCTCGCGAGCCCGGCCGCGCTGTTGCCGCAGAGCTTCGAGCTCGGTGCGGGCTCGGCGCTCGCGCGCTCCCTTCCACCGATCGACCTTCCGGGCGGTGCGCATCTCTTCCTCGATCCGCTGCTCGGACAGCTGCGCTTCCAGTGGATCGCGCGCGCCGGCGACGCGGATCAAGCGGAGCGCGTGACGCTGCGCTTCTCCAGCCGAGCGGCGCTGGTGGCTCACGCGGCCCCTCCCGCCCCCCTTCCGCACCCGAGCTGGAGCCTCATCGCCGCGACCGCCGACGGCTTCGCTCCCGTCGGCACGCTCGTCGATCCGCCGCTGGAAGGCGAAGCGGCGACCCTCGCCGGCGAGCGCATCTGGGTCGCGGGCGCGGGTGAAGGCGCTTCGCTCTGGCTCTACTCCTTCGCGTTTCGCGCCGGGAAGCTCCAAGCGGAAGCGCGTCTGCGTTTGCCGGTCGAGAGCGGCGCGCGCGTCGCGTCGCTCCGCGCCCACGGCGCGGAGCTCTCGATCGAGGTGCGCAGCGCGCGGGGTCTGCGGCGCTGGGGACTCAGCACTGGCTGAGGCGCTGGACGGCGCTAGGGCACCTGCCCACAATGCGCCGCCTACCGCATCCCCCCGCGCCGCCATGCCCGCAGCTCTCGTCGATCTCGCGACCCTCGATCTCACCCAAGACGTGCTCGCCGATGCGGAGATCCGCTCGATGCTGCCGCACGACCACGAGTTCAAGCTGATCGACGGCATCTGCCATCTCGATCTCGCTCAGGGCCTGTGCGTCGCCTACAAGGACTGGGAGGCGAACCCCTGGTGGGGCCGCGGGCACATCCCGGGTCGCCCGCTGATGCCGGGCGTGCTGATCGTCGAGGGGGCCGCGCAATCGGCGACGATCCTGATGAAGCGCCAGGAAGGCTGGGGTCTGGATCGATTCATCGGCTTGGGCGGTCTGGATCGCGTGCGCTTCCGCGGCCAAGTCGTGCCGCCGGGCCGCATCTACTATGTCTCGAAGGTCGGGCAGCGCAGCGGGAACCGCCTCGCGAAGTACCCCGCGCAGGCCTTCTACGAAGGCAAGATGGTGATGGACATGGAGCTCCTCGGCGTCTTGCTGTGACGCCGCACCCGAGCTGGGTCTGGTTCGAGGGGCGCCCCGAGCTGCGCCGGAAGCTCCGCGCCTGGCTGCTCGAGCGCGAGCGCCGCTGGCGCGGCTTGCGCCGGATCGCGCTGCGTACCTTCCTGCTCGCCGTGATCAGCGTGCGCGAGTTCCGCCGCTCGCTCGTCTTCGAGCGCGCAGCCTCCCTCGCCTTCGTCTCGATCCTCACGCTGATCCCGGCGGGTGTGCTCTTCGTGAGCTTCGCGGGCATGCTCGGCGGCGGGGATCGCGTGATCGCCTGGGCGGAGCAATCGCTGCTGCCGAAGGCGACACCGGAGTTCCAGCAACAAGTGCAGGGCTGGCTCCACGAGAACCTCTCGCGCGACGCCTTCCGCGCCGCGGGCTCGGGGCTCGTCAACGTGCTCAGCATCTTCGGGCTGCTCAGCGCCGCCGCCCTCCTGCTCACCGTCTCCGAGCGCGTCTTCAACCACATCTGGCACGTGCGCACCCAGCGCCCGTGGCTGCAGCGCATGGTCGCGTTCTGGGTGATCGTGACGACGAGCCCGCTCGTGATCTCGGGCTCGCTCGCGCTCGAGCAAGTGCTGCTCGCGAGCGACAGCTGGCTCGGCCAGCTCTGCGCCGACTCGCCGTGGATGCAGGCGCTGATCGGCTTCGCGCTCCCGCTCGGCGCGACCTTCCTCGGCCTCGCGATCCTCTTCGCGCTGCTGCCCAACACGCACGTGCGCTGGCGCTCCGCGGCCCTCGGCGCCTTCATCGCGGCGCTGACCTGGCAGCTCACGAAGAGCGCCTTCTATCTCTACATCGTGCAGTCGGCGAGCCTGACCAGCTTCTACGGTCAGCTCGCCTCCGTGCCGCTCTTCTTGATCTGGGTCTACCTGAGCTGGCTGATCCTGCTCGGCGGCGCGAACCTCGCGTTCTGCCACCAGAACCTCTTCGGCTTGATGCGCGAAGAGCGCCATGGCGTGGAGTTCCCGGTGCACTCGCGCATGCGCCTCGGTCTGGCTTTGCTCGTGCGCCGGCGCGAGCTCTTCGCCGGCCGCGACGAGGAGCTGAGCTTCGACGAGGAGGCCGGCGAGCTCGCCGTGCCCATGGAGCAGCTGCTCGACGTCGCGCGGAGCCTGGTGCGCATCGGCGACCTCGTCGAAGACCGCGAGCGCGCGGAGCGCTTCGTGCTCGCGCGCTCCCCGGAGCGGATCGAGCTCGCCGCCGTGCTCGGAGAGCTCTTGGACGAGCAGTTCCCGGGAGAGCGCGCGGCCTCCGAGAGCGCGACCGCCGCGGACCGCGCCCACGCCGAGGCGTGGCGTGGCTATCTCGAGGCGCTGCGCGAGCGCACGCTCGCGACGATCGATCGAGGCTGAGCCAACCGCGCTTCGGGCTGCCCGCGAGCAGCTTCGCCTCGCGAAGGCGCAGCGCCGAGCGTCGGACCGCATTCCGCCGAGGAGAAGGGAACCCGGGTTGCCGTTCCCACGTCGCCAGAGCACTCTTCTCCCGGCGCGCCCTCTCCGCGCCTTCGCGGCTCATGCCCCGCCGCTCCACGTCCGCCAGCCCCGCCAAGGCCATGCAAGACCAAGCCTTCCCGTCGCGCCGCCCGCGCGTCCCCCAGCTCGCGGCGCTAGCCGTTCTCGCCGCCGCGCTCGGCGCGGCACCGGCCTCGGCCCAGCTCCGCCTGCTCCGCATCCAGGGCACCGTCCCGGGCGGCAGCGCCTTCGTCTCCGCCGGTGTCGGCGACGTCGATGGCGACGGCATCGCCGATCTGGCGATCGGCGCGCCGTCGGACCGCACGAACGGAGGCTACGCCGGGCGCTTGGAGCTCCGTTCCGGACGCGATGGTCGGGTCCTGCGCAGCTGGTTCGGCGCTCCGGGCGCGAGCCTCGGGTGGTCGGTCGCCGGCCCGGGCGATGTCGATCGCGATGGTGTGCCGGATGTCGCCGCGGGCTCGGTCACCGCGAACTATCAGGGCCGCGAGAGAGCCGGCACGGTCACGGTGTTCTCCGGTCGCACGGGGGCCGTGCTGCGCCTCTGGGGCGGAACGAGCTCCGACGACTGGCTCGGCTCGACCCTCGACTTGGCCGGCGACCTCGATCTCGACGGCGCCCCGGATCTCATCGCCGGCGCCCCGCAGAACGGGAACCCGGTCGGCAGCTACGAAGCCGGATATGCGCTCCTGATCTCCCCGCGCCAAGATCGCGTGCTGCGCAGGCTGGCCGGGTCGAACTCGGGCGATGAATTCGGCAACGCGGTGGCGGGATGCGGCGACGTGGACATGGACGGCATCGACGACGTCATCGTCGGTGCTCCTCTCGAGACCTTCCTCGGAGATCGCGGTGGCTGCGTGCGCGTCTTCTCGGGCCGGACGGGTGCCGTCCTGCACCTGTTCACGGGCCGGCGCGGCAGCGATCACTTCGGCATCGGCGTCTCCGGCGCCGGCGACGTGAACGGCGACGGCTACGCCGACCTCCTGACCGGCGGGATCGACATGATCTACGCCAATCGCTCGGGCGAAGCCTGCCTCTACTCGGGGCGCGATGGCAGCCTGATCCGCGTCATCCCCGGCGTCGCGAACGGCAGCATGTTCGGCCGCTGGGTCGGGCCGGTCGGCGACTTCGACGGAGACGGAGCGGACGACATCTGGGTCGGCGCGCCGATGGAGATGCCGACGGGCTACGTGCGCATCTACTCCGGTCGCACGGGCGCCCTGCTCTCCGAGATCGCCGGCAACGGCGGAGGCTTCGGCGCCTACGGTCGCAGCGTCGGCGACCTCGACGGCGACGGCTGGGCGGAGCTCGCGTTCGGGGCTCCGATGGAAGGCGGCGCGGGCGCGGTGCATGTCTTCTCGACGCGCCCGGTCTCGACCTACGGCCTCGGCTGCTCGACGCGCCGTCAGAAGCCCGAGCTCGAGCTGTCCGTCGCCCGCGTGGGAGGCACCTGCAACGTCGACCTCGACGCCCGTCGGCCGCGCCAGCCGGTGAGCTTGCTGCTGAGCCCGATCCCGGACCTGCCGCTCCCGCTCGACGCCGAATGCGCGCTCTACATCGATCCGGCGCAGAGCTTCCTCGTGGCGAGCACGGTGACCGGGCAGCGCGGCGAGGTGCGGATCCCCATTCGGGTGCCGCTGGATCCGCGCCTCGTGGGCCTCGAGCTCGCGCTGCAGGCGCTGCTCCAGGACAACGCGCGCTTCGAGCTCAGCAACGGCGGTCTGCTCGAGATCCGAGGCTGAGCGCTCCGTCGCGCGCGCGAGCGAGAGCCGCTCAGCGCGGCTCTTGCTCGAGACGCGCGGGCAACGGCTGATCGGCGAGCCCTTGCGGGATCACCGCGAGCTCCAGCACGCGATAGCTCTCGGTCGTGCGCAGGCGCAGCGAGCGCGTGCGCACGGTCGCTCGGCGCTGCAGGGGATGGCCCGTGCGCTCGTCGAGCCAGAGGCGCATGTCCGCCTCGTACATCCCACCGACGACCGCTCGATACGCCAGCACGCGCGCGGGCACGCCGCCGATCCGCTCGCGCCCTTCGAAGCGCAGGTCCTGCATCGAGATCTCCTGATCGCCGCCTTCCAGCGCGAGCAACGGCAAGCCGCGCGCGACACGCCAGAGATCGTGCGCGAGCCCGAGTCGCGTGAACCCGCGGACCCAGCGATCGATCGAGTTCCCCGTCAGCTGCTGCTCGATCGCCTTCGGTCCGCCGGTCGCGCGGATCGCCTCTCCGCGAGCTTCGATCTCGAGGTGGATCGGCTGCGCGCCGAAGGAGCCGCGTCCGTCGAGGCGCACCTCGAGCGGCTTGTCGATCGCGAGGAAGCGACCTTCCCAGACCGCGCGAGCGCTGCCCTCCTCGTCGCTCGCGACGAGCGAATGCTCGATCTTCATCACGTCGGCCGAGAGCATCGCGGTCTCGAAGCGCGCGAAGTAGGCCTCGGCCGTCTCGCCGCGGACCTCGGGATCGGAGGAGCAGGCCGCGAGCGGCAGCACTCCGCAGACGAGAAGGAGGGAACGGAACGCGCGCGCGGAACGAGACAGCATCATCGGGCTCGCCTTGCCGGTGGAGTGGGCACTAGAACCCAGGGGGGAGCGGGCGGAGGATAGCACGGCCCGCCGCGCGCTGGGCCTCGCGGGGAAACGGGCAATGCCGGCAGCCGAGCCCGCAGCAGCGCCCGCGCTGCCGGAGCGCGCTCGCGCACTGCACGAGATAGCCGGTCGCCGGGTCGGTGTAGCTCCCGCGCCCGTCGCGCTCGGCGGCCTCGTGCGCTCGGCGCGCAAGCTCGGGGATCGCGGGGTCGCCCTCCCCGTAGCTGCCGCTCATCGCGCGCCGTCCCTGCTCCGCCGCTCACGCATAGGTGCGTCCGAAGCGGTTCTTCACGAACGCCTCGAAGGGCACCTCTTCCTGGCGCACGAACCCGCGCTGCTTGATCAGCCCCTGCGCATGGAGATCGAGCACGCCGCAGATGCCGGAGGCGGTCGTGAGCTGGATCGCGCCCCACTTGTCCGCGCTCTC
The DNA here is from genome assembly GCA_016719295.1 of Planctomycetota bacterium. Classification (GTDB taxonomy): domain Bacteria; phylum Planctomycetota; class UBA1135; order UBA1135; family JADKAF01; genus JADKAF01. The sequence continues at coordinate 6,118,608 of JADKAF010000001.1, read as the reverse complement.
CTCGTCGCCGTAGACCTTCTTCACGTAGGAGGTCTGCGTGTAGCGGCCCTGGATGTGGCCGGTGACGGTGACGAAGAGCAGCACCACGTCTTGGTAGGTGTGCGGCAGCGAGCGCTCGAGCACGCGCTTCAGCTCGTTCGGCTCGTCGCGGAACTTGAGGTCCTGGAGCAGGAGCTCCATCAAGTCGCGGTGGCCGGGATAGCGGATCGACTTGTAGTTCAGGTTCCGCACCTTGCCGCGCCAGGAGTCGGCCAGCGTGCCGAGGCCGCCCGAGGTGTTGAAGGCCTCGTACTCCAAGCCGTCGACGTTCAGGCGCTCGGAGTCCTGCAGCGCGGGCACCGTCACGAGCTGCCCGTCGACGATCGCCTCGCAGGGCTGGATGTACTCGTTGATCAGGCCCTCGGTGGACCAGGTCAGGTTGTACTTCAGCCAGTTGTGCGGATAGACCGGCAAGGCGCCGACGCGCATCTTCACCGTGTCGAGCTTCTCGAACGGCGCCGCGACGTGGTTCGCGACGATCGTGATGAAGCCGGGGGCCAAGCCACACTGCGGGATGAACGCGCGATCCGCGCCCTCGGAGAGATCCTTCACCAGCTTCGTCGTCGCGACGTCCTCGGTGGGATCGAGGTAGTGGACGCCCTGCGCGAGCGCCGTGCGCGCGATGCCCCTCGTGAGATGGAACGGCGCGCAGGAGACGACGTAGTCCTTGCCGGCGAGCAGCTTCGCGAGCACCGACTCGTCGCCGAGATCCGCGGCCGCCGCGACGATCCCGGGCACCGGGCTGCCGTCCTGGCGCTTCGTCGCGAACGCGGCGAGCTCCTGCGTGCGGTCCACGACCGTGACGAAGTAGTCGCCGCTCTCGGCGAGCCAGCGGGAGACGAGGCGACCGACTTTGCCGGCGCCGAGGACGACTACGTTGCGCTGTTTCATGACGGGTGCGGAGTCGAGCGAGGGGCTCGGACGGAATGGAGGGCCGAAGATGCTAGCCCTCCCCCGCGATGCTGGCCAGACCGCCGGAGGGCGTAGCTTTCGCGTCGAGGGCGCGCCCTTTCGCCGCGCGGCCCAGACGATCGGCGTGCCAGATCGGCTCCGGCAGGCGATGGCCGCGCAGCGCGGCGAGCACCAGGGCGAGCGCCCCGTCCTGCGAGATGCGGTTCCCCGGCGAGAGGAAGAGCGGGCCGGCGCGCGCTCGCGAGCGGAGCGCCGTGCCCATGCGCCGCCCCTCCGCGTCGAGGAGCGGCGTCCACGCGCCCGGCTCGGGCGCGGGCTCGGCCGCACTCCCGCAGAGTCTCGACTTCGCGACGCCCACGCAGGGCACGGGCAGACAGAGCCCCACGTGCGCCGCGAGCCCGAGCCCGCGGGGATGCGCGACGCCCGCGCCATCGATCAGGACCGCATCGACGGGCGTCTCGAGCAGCGCGAGCGCCGCGAGCACCGCGGGCCCTTCGCGGAACGCGAGCAGCCCAGGCACGTAGGGAAAGCGCAGCGGTAGGCGCGCGCAGCGCAGCTCCCGCAGCTCGCCGCTCGCGACCTCCCACGCGACGGCCGCAGCCAACGCGTGGCCCGAGGCTTCGATGGCGACGTCCACGCCGGCGAGCACGCGCGGCGCGCGCACGCTCCCCCGCGACACGAGCTCCGCGCGCAGGCGCTCTTGCAGAGCGCGCGCCTTCGCGGTGGTCTCCGCGGCGAAGCGTCCGCCGTCTTCGATCTCCATCGCGCGATGCTGCGCGCCGCTGCGTTTCCTCCGCAAGCACACGCGGCTACATTGCCTCGACGTCATCGCTAGGCCGCGGTGACCGCCGCCCGTGGATTCCCCCCGCCTCGCGAACCCACCTCCCTTCCCTCGCGGAGCCGCGCGATGACCTCAGCTTCGATCCGATCCGCCGCCGCACGGTTGGTGTTCTGCGCTCTGGTCGGTCCGGCCTCCGTCGCCATCGCGGCCCCCCAAGAAGGCGGTGCCTCGAAGTACGACGACCCGTACACGCTCGGCGACGCGAAGGCGCTGGGGCAGGCGGGCTACGTGAAGATCGGCTCCGCCGAGCTGGCCCCCGGCATCACCTCCAGCCAGATCGAGCACGCGCTGGCGCTCGAGCAGCGCATCTGCTGGATCGAGACGGCGCACTTCAAGCTCGGCATCGAGCTGCCCGCGACGAAGGCCGCGCTGCAGGAGAAGAAGGGTCTCGAGGAAGAGCTCGTGCGCCTGAAGAAGCGCCTGCCGCGCGTGCGAACGAGCGGCGTGGTGGACGGCTGGACCCGCGCGCATCTCTGCGCGATGCGCGCCGAGGACCACTACGCCGACTTCGTGAAGCGCTTCGCGATCGACGAGAACGCGCTGAAGCCCGACGCGCGCTACCTCGGCATGAAGAGCAAGTACGCGATCCTGCTCTTCACCAAGGAGAGCTCTCTCGGCACCTTCGCGCAGACCTTCTTGAAGCGCGACGTGAAGGCCGCGCTGCAGCACTATTTGGACAGCGACTGCATGCTCTACGTCGACGCGCTGGAGGTGCACAAGCCGGAGCACCGCTTGGACCTAGGCGTCCGCGCGCGCCTCGCCTACAACGTCGCGTCGAATCTGGTCGACGGCTACGGCGGCTTCTTCACGCACACCCCGCCCTGGTGGCGGGAGGGCTTCGCGCAGGTCGTCGCGCGCGGCGTGAACGGGCAGTACGCGCCGATGTTCGACCCGCGCATGTACGAGAACGACCAGAAGCAGGCCTGGGAATGGGCGCCGCGCGTCTCCGGCCGAGCGCGGCACAACATCGCGAAGAGCGCCAACGCGCTCTTCGCCGTGCAGAAGTCGCAGGACCTGGACTTCGCCTCGACCATGGACTCCTGGTCGCGGGTCGAGTTCCTCTTGGCTCAACCGGGGGACGCGGCGCGGAAGTTCCTGGACGCCTTGCAGAAGATCGACGCGCTGCGGCTGGAGGAGAGCGAGCGCGTGGCGAAGCAGGCCACGGCGCTGGAGGCCTCGTTCGGCTTCGATCCCGCGGGCTTCGACCAGAAGTGGCGGAGCTGGGTGCTCGAGACCTATCCGAAACGCTGAACGCACGAGTGACCTCGGCGATCGGGCGCGCTAGTCTTCGGCTTCACGGCCACCTTCGTCCCGTTCTCCGACTCCCGCGGTCGGAAGAGGTCTCCGATGAAGCTCTCGCAGCTCTGGCTGGCCTTCGGCTGCGCCGCCGCCCTCGGCTTCGGCGCGCGCCAAGCAGCTCCCCAGTGATGTCCCTCTTCGGGCCCGAGTTCCGGGCTCACCGGTCTGGTCTCCGACGCTTCGGGTCCCGCCGCGCCGAGCGCGCCCTCCGCGGGCACGGGTGGCTCTGGCGGTAGCGGCGGAGCGGCTGGCCCCACCTCGACGCCCGGCTTCGGCCGGCGCGGCGGGATCGGCCTCGACCTGCGGCGCCACGAGGAGAGCAAGCGCCTCCTGAAGGTCGACTGGACGCACCCCGCCGTCCTCGAGCGGAAGGCGGCGGAAGGCCCGACGAGCAGCGAGACGCGCATGTTCGCGCTCGATCGCGAAGCGGCCTTGGCGAAGCTCACCGAGAAAGACCAGCGCCCGCTGGTGATCCTCCGCGAGTGCGAGCACTGCAAGGGCACGGAGCACGCGCTCCTCTCGCGGACCCTCGACAACGAGCGCATCCAGCTCCTGCTGCGCTTCTTCCACTGCGTGAAGTTCCGGCCCAACGTGATGGAGCCGAACCACAGCTTCCGCCGCCTCTTCGACGAGAAGGCGCCGGCGCACTTGATGCTGCTCTCGGCCGACGGGAAGCAGAGCTTCGCCTTCGACGGCAAGCAGGAGCAGCGCGACCTGGTGAAGGCGATGCAGAGCCTGCTCGCGGCGGAGTACGAGCGCTCGGCCGACGAGGCGATCACCGAGACGTTGAAGCTGATGACGCGCTACGACGTCCTCGACCTCGACAAGAAGGCGCTCCGCGAGGAGCTCGAAGCCGAGATCGAGAAGGACGGCCCGCGCTCGAACCGCGCGCGGACGCTGGCGGCGAAGCTCGAGAAGGTCGAGCAGAAGCTCGCGGCGCTGCGGAAGCAGGAGGCGGAGATCCTCGATCTGGGGCTGAAGCGCGAGAAGCTGTGAAGCGCCGAACGCGCTGAATCGCAGGTGCAATCGGAGGCGACGCGGTGAACCCGCGCCGCCTCCGCGCACGTTCGGTGAACCAGGTGCGTAGCTCCCGTACGCGCTCACACTCTCGGTCGCCGCTCGCGTTGATGCGTTCACGCATCCGATCGAGGCGTCGATGCGAGAACGACCCTCGCATCCGATACGAGCCCGAAACTTCGAACGCGAGGTCCGCGACGACCGCTCCGCCAGCCCTCCGGCGAAGCAAGCGCCGCGCCCGCCGCGCGTGAGCGACGTTGAACGCCATCGCATGTCGACGCGCGTTCGACCTCGAAGGCGATGCGAGAGCGAGCGCGGCGGTCACGTCGCCTGCGTCGCCTCCGGATGCGGCTCCGCTACCTCGATAGACGTCGTGCGCCGTTTCGGAGCCCGCGAAGGCGGGGGCTCCGAAACTCATGCTACGGGGTGCGAACGCATTTCGATGCGAGAACCACCTCGATAGACACGGGTTCGTCGCCCGCGCGGCGCAGCGGGCAACCTCGCTGTTTCAAGCTTGCAACTTCATATGAAACCAAGATCGATTCTTCTGCGCTCTGCATGTTGAACGACAACGGGGAATGCGACGCAGAACGAGACAGAGAAGACCCATGCGCCGCAAGCTTCAACAGCTCGAGTTCGACTTCCCTCAGCATGGTGGCAAGCGGAAGGGCGCGGGACGGAAGCCGAAGAACGCCGAGCCTGGCATGCCGCACCGTCAGCGATCGGCGAAGAAGCGGGGCGAGCCGCTGCACATCACCGTGCGACTCGCCGAAGGCCAGCCGTCGCTGCGCCGCGGTGGCACGCTGAAGCTCGTGCTCGCGGCACTCAGTGCGAGCAGCAACCGCCACGGAATGCGGATCATCCACTACTCGATTCAGAGGAACCACCTGCACCTCCTCGTCGAGGCCGAGGATCGCGAGTGCGTCGCCCGCGGCATGAACGCGTTGTTGAGTCCACTCGCCCGCGCGTTGAACAAGCACTGGGTCCGCCGCGGCAAGGTGTTTCCCGATCGATATCACGACGAGGTGATCTCGACGCCGACGCAGGCGCGCCATGCGCTGCGCTACGTGCTGCAGAACGGCAAGACGCGCGGCGTCGTGCGGCTCAACTCGATCGACCTCTGCTCGAGCGCGCCCACCTTCGATGGCTGGAGGGAGCGCCCATCGATCCCCGCGATCCCAGCCGCGCCGGTGGTGGCCACCGTAGCGCCCGCCTCGACCTGGCTGCTCACCACCGGCTGGCGCCGCCACGGCCTGCTCGACATCCGCGAGCTGCCGCACACCAAACACGCCGACCGACCACGAGCGAACCTCGCCCAATCAACAGGCCGGGCCGCCTCGCGCTGACGCACTCCGCCCTGCCGCCGCGCGGGCGCGGAACCGCGTGTCCATCGAGGCGGTTCTCGCGTCGAGGTCCAATCGCTCTCGCAAACATGAGCTTCGGAGCCCCCGCCTTCGCGGGCTCCGAAACGGGGCACGAAGTCGATCGACGAAGCGAAGCCGCGCCCGGAGGCGTAGCAAGCGACGTGAACGTCGCGCGACGCTCCGTATCGCTCTCTCGTTCCGAACGCGCGCCGAACCTCGAACACCATCGACCCGTTGCGCGCGCGTCGGGCGCGGCGCTTGCTTCGCCGTAGGGCCGGGCGTAGCGCATGCGAGGTCTTGCGTTCGAACGCCTCTCGCTTCTCGCTCTCGCGTTCACGCGCTCGCGCCTCAGATCGACGCGTCGACGCGCGAACGGCTCTCCATTCCGGTACGAGCTCAAGCCTTCGAACCCGAGTTCCGCGCAGGCCGCTCCGCCGGACGTCAGACCGAGAAGAGCAAGGCCCTCCTGGCGATCCGAGCCGCTCGGGACCTCAGCGATGGATGCTTCGCCCGCGGATCCATGTCGCGTTCGAGTGCCTCCTCTCGCTGTGCTTCGCCATCCGCAGGTGGCAGCGCATCGAGCTCGAGGTCACCGAACTGCCGGTGCCAGAGCGAACGGTCTCGCGCGACGGGCGGCGAAGAGCACAGAATCGCGTCTCCGTCTGGAGCCATCAGGAACTGCCCATGCCGAACGCCGTCGGTGACCTCCGCGCTTCGAACCTCCGCGCTTCGATCCTCCGCGCCGGCCGCGCGACGCAGGCCGTGCTCCGGAACACTTGTGCCTTCGCGGCCATCGCTTTCGCGACCGGGGCCGCCGCGCAGGAACCCGTTCCGCGCACCGCGTACCCGCTCGACGGCCGTTGGGAGCTCTCGCTCGACGAGGGCCAGAGCTGGCGCGAGGTGCAGGTGCCGGGGACCTTCGAGGCGGAGATCGATCCTGAGTTCGACGGCGTGGCGTGGTTCCGGCGGCAGCTCGAGCCGCGCGCGCTCGGCGCCAACGAGCGACTCCTGCTGCACTTCGAAGCCGTAGCCACCGAGGCTGCGGTGTGGCTGAACGGTCGCGAGCTCGGTCGCCACCTCGGCGGCTGGACGCCGTTCCGCGTCGATCTCAGCGCCGTTGCGCGCGAGATGCCGGAAGGCCCCTGGGAGCTGCGCGTGCGCGTCGACGAGAAGGTCGGCCATCACACGCAGGGCTTCCTGCCGATCATCGCGCCGCACTTCGGCGGGATCTGGCAGAGCGTCGAGGTGCTGCGGGTTTCCGATCTCTGGATCGACGATCTTCGCGCGCTCGCCACGGGTTCGCTCGAGGACGGCTGCCTGCATCTCGAGGTCCCGCTCGGTGGGAGTTCCGCGGCGAACGCATCGAGCGATGAGCCCGAAGCAGAGCTCGAGGTCGAAGTGAGCGCGCGGCTGCGCGGCAGCGCGCAGAGCTTCGCGACGCAGCGCTATCCCATCTCACGAGCGACCGAGCCCCAGCGCCTGGGTTACGCGCTGCGCGATCCCGCGGGTGCGATCGTCTCGCCCGAAGCATGGGAACCGCTCGCGCCCAAGCTCTACGACGTGGAGCTCGTGCTGCGACGAGGCGCGCGCGTGCTGGATCGCCATCGTCTGAGCGCCGGCTTCCGCACGATCGCCGCGCAAGGACGCACCCTGCTTCTGAACGGCCGCCCGCTCAACGTGCGTGGAGTCCTGAACTGGGGCCTCCACCCGTCGGACCACGGCCCGCTGCGCACTGAGACACTTGCCCGCGCGGAGATCGAACGAGCGCAGGCGTTGGGCTTCAACCTGATGAAGTTCTGCCTCTGGATGCCGCCGCGGCGGACACTCGAGCTCTGCGATGAGCTTGGCATGCTGGCGTGGATCGAATACCCGACGTGGCACGCGTCGCTCATCCCCGCGAACCGCGAGGAGCTCGTGCGCGAGTACGACGAGTTCTTCCATCGCGACCGCCGCCATCCCGCGGTGATCTTGCGGAGCCTGACCTGTGAGACCGGCCCGAGCGCCGACCTCGAGCTACTCCGCGAGCTCTACGAGCTCGCGCACCGCCGCGTGCCGAGCACGCTGGTCATCGACGACAGCTCTTGGATCCAGTGGAACCGCATCCACGACGCCTACGACGATCACCCCTACGGCAACAACCACACGTGGCTGGCGACGCTGGAGCGCCTCGATCGCCACATCGCCGAACGCGCCGCGAAACCGCTGCTCCTGGGCGAGGCCATCGCCGCCGACACCTGGTACGGCCCCACCGATCCCCTTGCCGCGGAAGAGCCGACCGCTCCGCTCTGGCGACCGCTCTCGGCGAGCGACGCGCGCGCGTGGCTGAAGCGCCTCGAACCGCTGGTCGGAGCGGAGTCGCTGGCGCATCTCACGGCGGACTCGCTGCGCTACGCGCTCGCCATGCGCAAGTTCCAGATCGAGACCTACCGTCGCCGCGTGCCCGCCGGCGGCTACGTCGTCAGCGTGATCCGCGACTTCCGCCTCGCGGCCATGGGGTTGATCGATCCCTACGACCAACTCAAATGGCCCGCGGAGAGCTGGGCCTGGCACGGCGAGCGCCAGCTCGCGCTCGTGAGCGAAGGCGATCGCCGCAGCTTCCGCTCCGGTGCGCCGCTCTCTCTCGCGCTGCACTACGCCACGGCGGATCCGACCGAGCCCTTCGCGCTGAAGACGATCCTCGCGCTCCACGCGGAGTCGCGCGCCGACGAATCCGAGACCACCATCCGCGGCGTGATCTCCGGGCGCTGGGAGCGCACGCGCGACGAGCGCACCTCGGAACAGCGCGGCGACTACGCCTTCGAGTTGCCGGCACTCGACGTGGAGCGACCGACGCGTCATCGCTTGCGCGCGCACTGCGAGGACGAGCGCGGTGCAACGACCAACGAGTGGAACTTGTGGGTCGTGCCCGCCGCGGATCAGAAGGCACTCTCCGCCGCGCGCGCCCACTCTTCGCTGCGCGGCGACGACCTTCCCCCGCAGCTGCTGGCCCTTCCTCGAGCCGAGCTCTCGCAGCCGCCCGCACCCGCAGCCGCAGCCGGAGCGCAGAAAGAGCTGCTCGTCGCGCGTCACCTCGACGACGCGCTCCTCGAACGTCTCGACGCCGGCGCGCGCGTCCTGCTCCTGCCGCGCGCCGAACGCCATAGCTTTCCGCTGCGCGAGCACTGGTTCCTGCGCGGCGCCCCGCTCGTCAATCGACGCCATCCGCTAGGACAGGCGGCGCACGAGCTGCTGGTCGAGCTGCAGCACTTCGATCTCGCCGGGCCCGTGGTGCCGGAGATCGACGCCTACCTCGAGCACACGCGACCGCTGCTGCTCTTGTGGGATGCGCACGACTTGGATCGCGTGAAGACGCACGGCCTCGTCTACGAGATGCCCGTCGGCCGCGGCTGGCTCGCCGTCTCCGCGCTCGACCATCGCAGCGCCGCCGGCGAATGGCTGCTGACGGAGCTGCTCGCCCACCTCGCGCAGACCGCCGCACCGAGCTCGGCGACCGAGCAGCATTCCGCCGAAGTCCTCCTCTCGGCGCTCCGCGCCGAGCTCGCCCATCGCGCCATCGACCTCACGGCGCGGCGTTGGAAGTTCCAGCCCGACCCCGAAGCGCGCGGCGCCGAGCAAGGCTGGCAGCGCTCCGAGCACGACGATGCGGCGTGGCCCGAGATCGGCATCGATCGCCATTGGGACGCGCAGGGCCATGCGGCGCTCGATGGCTGGGCCTGGTATCGCCTGCACCTCGACTTGCCCGCCGACTGGCCCGTCGGCAAGGCGTACCTCGAGTTCACGGGCGTCGACGACGCGTACGTGCTCTACGTCGACGGCGAGGAAGTCGGCAGCGGCGGCGACATCGCCGCGCGCCGCACCGCGTTCGAAGAGCGCAAGAGCCACGACCTCGGCCGCTTCGCGCGTCCCGGCGAGCGGCTGGCGATCGCGGTCGCGGTGTACGACTGGCAAGGCGCGGGCGGCATCTTCCGCCCAGTGAGCTTGCAGGCGACGCCGCCCTCCGCGGCGCCGCCGATCTTGCGGCAGCGAGACTGAGAGGCGGGCCGCGGCGTCGACGTCGCTTACCAGCGGCGTGATCTCGGGAACTTCGTGCATGCCACCGATGCATCGCTTCCTGCGATGGCCGGAGCATGCGCGATGACATGGTCCGGCGTCACGAGAACCGCGTTCTCCACCCGCTCTCGCTTGCTCAGTTGAACCACCAACAACTCGAGCCAAGGGAACACGCGCCGCGCTGCGTCACCAAGCCTGCGCATCATCTCGTGGGCCCCGCCTCTCTTGCCGCCGACTCGCACTCCCAGGGACCACCAGGCAACCAGCGGCCCGCACGGCATCGTCCCGAGTGAAGCTCTTCCAGCAGCGGAGCCAAGAACTCGCGCAGCAGCGCTGCGAATGCGCCGCCTAGTTGCGTCGGCGCGGCGAGACCTGCGCGACGCGCGAACGCGCGCACCTGTGTGGGCCGAGACGGGTTCTCCCAATACGCAGAGCTCAGGCCGATCGGCAGCTCGGCGGGAATTGCCGTACGGCGCCGCTCGAAGGTCTTGCGCACGGCCTCGACGAGCACCTCGCGGTCGAACTCGAAGTGGCTCGCGAGATAGTGCAGATCGAAGAAATCCTTGATGCGACTGTTGCGGTCTCCGAGCACGACCATGGCCTCGAGCTTCTCTGCGACGACGGCATCGCGCGGATAGACGAGCAGCTCGGGAGCTGGGAAGTCGAGCAGCGTGGGATAGGTGCATGATTGCGGCGTCGGCTAGACCGCATCACCAAGTCCCATGTCGATCTGCAGGGTGAGCCGGGCCTTTCCGCAGCGCGCCGGCATGAGCGCACGCGTGCCAACGTATTCTTCCTCGGCCCGAATGGCTTCGAGGCGCAGCTGGTCGCACTCGAAGGTCACGGCGTCCTCTGGAGCCGGAGCCTCGATGATCTCGCGCAGATCCTTGCGGATCGCATCGAAGGCTCCGTCCCCGAGGCGCAGAAGGTCGAGATCGCGTGTCGCGCGGTAGGGGTTCTCCGACCAGAGTCGGAGCAGCATGGCCCCCTTCAGCACGAAGCGATCGCGGCAGCTGGACAGGCCCAGCCGATAGAGGAAGCGCTCCAGGCAGTAGCTGAGCAGCAGCGTTTGGTAGTCGTCCCCGGTGCGCTTCGCGCGGTGGAGCAAGCGGCCGGCGACCGAAGCGGCGAGGTTCGCCCTTTCGTTCATGAGACGGAATCCAGGTAGGGCTGCATCACCCGCGAGACCCGGCACAGCCGCGCGAAGCGGGCGAGCTCGGTCGCACCTCCGCGGTACTGGCGGGTGAAATCGCGCAGCGCCTCGATCGCGACGTCGATGCCGATCTTGTTGCGGTACTTGAAGCAGTCCGCGACGGTCTTCGCGGCCGAGGTCACGCGAATCGTGACTCCTTCGACTCGACGTTCCATGATGCCCTCGGTCAGCGCTGCTCCCGAAAATCGCGCCACGGCCAAGCGGAGCGAATCGAGACGCGGCTTCCGCGCTTTCTCGGGCAACGCGATCCAAACCTCCGCGGGTGATTGGGTCGTCAGCTCGTGGAAGCGCAGTGCCGTGAGGAGGCAGAACACGGCCTCGGGCACCCGCTTCGCCACCTGGGCCAGTGTGTGCAGCTCCGTCGGGGCATGATCGACCGCGACGTAGATCCCTCGTGCCTGGCGCAGGACGAGTCCGTCGGCGACGAGCCGCGCGAGCTGCGCGCGGGAGATCCCGTGCGCTTCCAGCTCGCGCGGTCGCGCCAGCCCCAGCTTCGCGATGGTCCGCAGTGCCTGACGTTTGGTGGTGGTCGACATGGCTCGAGCAGAATACGCAACGTCGGGGATCGCGAACAATCCCCGACGTTTCGGAACGCCGCCGGCGCTCGGGCGCGCGTCCCGCCGCCCCCCGTACCACTGGAAGCGGAAGTCGCCATCCGCTCCTCGATGCGACCCTCCAGCGCCGATTCGTCCGCAGAACGCCGCGATCGCGCTCGCACTCGACTCGCCTCTGGGCACCCTGCAGCCGTTGGTCGTTGCTTCCTGGTTGCACGCTGAGCGCGATGTGTGTCGTCGGCTCGGAGAGGAGTTCGAGGTAGCTGGCTCGGGCGAGTTCGCGTCGCGAGGCTGGAGGTCAATCACGCGCTCTTCGCATGACGTACGAGGAAGTCGTGCGGTCGCCGATCGCAATCAGATCAATGCTGCGGCCTCACGCCTGCCCCGGCGGAGCGCGCGGTTTGCGGGCAACGCGATGCCCCCGAGTTCGCGGTGCAGCTCGAGAAGCTCGAGCAGGAACGCACCGCGCGGTGGAAGCCGAAAGCGGAGAACCTTGACCTCGGCTGGCAGCACGAGAAGCTGGTGCGCGCCGCGCGCGCGACAGATCATCTCGCCAGCGGAAGCAGCGAGGTCAACCCTCGCCGCCTCCGCGCGCGTTCGGTTCCAAAGAAGCGGAGCCCCCTTCGTGATCCTCTCGTCGCTCGCGCGCACCGCGCTCGCTCTCGCCGTTCTCGTCCCGCTCGCCAAGGCGCAAGAAGGAGCGCCCGCTCGCACGCCGAGCGCCGCGCAGCGATCTGCCCTCGCGTCCCTCGAAGCGACGCGCGTGAAGCAGCAGGCACTCGCGACGCGCCTCTGGGAGTGGGCCGAGCTCGGCCTCCGCGAGGAGCGCTCCTCGCTCGCGCTGATCGCCTTCCTCGAAGCCGAGGGCTTCACCATCGAACGCGGCCCCTCGGGCATGCCGACCGCCTTCCTCGCGAGCTGGGGCAGCGGCGCACCGGTGCTCGCGTTCCTCAGCGAGTACGACGCGCTGCCCGAGCTCTCGCAGCTCGCCGAGCCGCGCCTCGAGCCACGCGTTGCGGGCGCCGGCGGTCACGGCTGCGGCCACAACCTCTTCGGCGTCGCGAGCGCTGCGGCCGGGGTCGCGCTGAAGGCCGCGATGGAAGCGCAGCGTCTCGGCGGCACCGTGCGCATCTACGGCACGCCGGCCGAGGAGCAGGGCATCGGCAAGACCTTCCTCGTCCGCGACGGCCGCTTCGACGATGTCGATGCCTGCCTCTCCTGGCACCCCGCGCATCGCAACGCCGTCCTCGTGCAAGCCTCGAAGGCCCTCCGTTCCTTCGAGATCACCTTCCACGGCCGCGCGGCGCACGCCTCCGCGGCTCCGTGGGAAGGCGTCTCCGCGCTCGACGGCCTCGAGGCCTTCTGCGCCGGGGTGAACCTCCTGCGCGAGCACTTCCCCGAGACGGCGCGCGTTCACTACGTGATCACGGAAGGCGGCGCCGCCCCCAACATCGTCCCCGCCCGCGCCCGCCTTTGGGGCTTCGTCCGCGCCGACGATTGGAAGCAACAAGACAAGGTCTTCCGCCACGTCGTCGCCATCGCCGAAGGCGCCGACCGCATGGCCTGGGGCGAGGAGTACGGCGACACCCAACGCGGCTTTCGCGCCTGCGAGATCGACGTCCTCTCCGGCCTCTACGAATACAACGTGAACCGCGCCCTCGCCGCGCGCATGCACCGCGCCTTCGAACTCGTGGGCGCACCCGCCTACAGCGAAAGCGAGCAGGAGTTCGGCAGGAACTTGCAACGCGCTTTCGGCCTCTCGCCGAAGGGCTATCCCACCGACGTCCTGCCCTTCGATCCGCAGGCCCCGCCGATCCCCGGCGGCTCCACCGACGTCGCGAACGTCTCGTGGGTGACGCCCACCGCCGACGTCAGCGTCGCGACGTGGCCCTTCGGCGTCCCCGCGCACTCGTGGGCTTCCACGGCTGCGTCAGGTGCGCCGGGCGGCTATCGCGCGATGCACACCGCGGCGCAGGTGCTGGCACTCACGGCCGCGGATCTGCTCGAGGATCCCGATGCGCTGCGCGAGATGCGCGAGGAGTTGCAGCGCGCGCGAGAGCGCTTCGATTATGGGCCGCCGGTGCCGAAGGAGGCGACGCCGCGGTTGCCTTGGCATGAGCGGGGCGGGGTGAAGAAGTGAAGGCGCTCGCCAATCCTCGGCTACAGCGGCTGTTCAGCCTGCCACCCAAGCGAGCACGGAGTGTGCGAACTCCTCAGGATCATCGAACGACCTCCAAAGGCCGGCCTGCTCCATGACCCGCCGATCGGCGATGACCAGGAACTGGCTGCGGTCCTTGCACATTCGAAACGCCGAAGGACCGCGGAGGTCGACGACCCAGTTCCCGAAGCGCTTGGGCGTGTACGCCGAGGCGACGACCTGATACCCAAGCCCCGCGAGTTCCTGGAGGAGCGGTCCGATGTCGGCGCGAATTTGCGCTGCGATCGTCTGCCGGGCGCCTGTCCTCACAACATGGCCGCGATCGTCTGCTGACTGGCGATCGTTAGCTTCTGCGTCGTTCACGGCATCGTCGGGAACCGCGTCGGCGGGCGCCACAACCAGGCGCTTGCCCTCGCGATCCACGGTGAGCCAGGCGGTCACATCTTCCGGCGGCAGCAACTCAGCCCACGGGATTTGCTCGTACGTGCGCACCTTGCGGGGCAGCCGCAGTTCGAAGGTCCGGCGCTCCTGCATGCTCCCGAAGCAAACCCAGGCGTCCCCACGAATCCGGTCACGTCGAGGATCAAGAGCATCAGGGTGCGCAAGGAAGCCATCGCACCACAGCCCCTCTCGGGAGCAATCCTCGTCGCCGTACATCTCCCGGCACACTCGGAACTCAAGAGCCGGCCAGAAACTGGATTCGTCCACGCTGCCTCCCCGGTTCACGCCTCGCCGATCCGCCGCCGGTGCCTCGAGCAGTGGAATCAGAACCTCAGTCTCCACGCCGTGGAGACAATCTCTCGATCCGGAAAGGCGGACGCGAACTGGACCATGTGCGCAGCGACTTCTCGTTGAAGCCGCCCCCGTAGCGCTCTGACAATTGCTTCGACGCCGTGGAGACAATCTGCGCGCCGTACTCGACACGGCGGCCTTCGAGCACGTGCGTGCTTCGCACAGATCATGAGCTCCTGGCACATCGAGTTCCGGACCACGCCACCCATCAGCCCGATGAGCTTCTGGGTGCATCGCCCCATCGATACGCGCCGCGGCCAACGCTGGGAAGACGCCCAGAGCTACGAGCCACCGCGCGAGCGCGCCATACCGGGCCGAGGCTATCCGCTCTTCCACGTGAGCTGCGGCGACCTCTCACTGGACTTCGCCTCGCTCGCCGAGATCGAAGCGTGCGCCAACGTCCTCGGTCGCAAGCTCCTGCCGCGCTCGCTCGACCTGGTGCGATCGAGCGGCGTCCAGAAGGGGCCGCATGCGCATTGGCTGAGCCGTCTGCCTGCGCGGTGGAAGCGCTGGTCGCGGCGCGCTCGGCTCGCCGCGCGGTTGCGCGTCGCGCTGGTGGACTTCCGGGCACGATTGGAGCAGGCACGCTCCTGACGCGGACATGCCCGCATCTTCAAGGGCTCGCGGATCCACCATCGCTCGAGCCATGAAGAGCGGTGAGTCGATTCCGAACCATGGCGAGCCGCTCGGCATAGCTCGACAGAAACGGCTCCGTCAGCCCCTTCTCGAGCGCCCCATGCAGCCTCCACAGCGCGATCACCTCCGCAGCATCTCGCGCCGGCAGCTCCCCTCCGCCTTCCTCTCGCGAGAGCCAGTCGAAGAGCACGAGGACTTCATCCTTCGAGATCGTGAGCTGAACTCGTTCGTCATCCGCCATGAGCGCACGTCCTCTGCCGCGATTGGGTTCGCCCCGCGATCGTATCGCGCGTTCGGGAGCCGGAGCCGCTCGGACGCGGGAGAGCCTCCCGTCCTCGCAAGGCGCTCCCGGGGACGACACCTCGCCGCGGCCTCCCACCCCCATCCCCGCCCGAGCTGATAGACTCGCCCCCCCCTTCTCGCGCCGCCGTCCCGCGCCCCGCAACTCCTCCCCCCTCTCGCACCCCGCTCCGCATGCCCCGTTCCCTCCACCACCTCCTCACCCTCCTCTGCCTCGCCTGCCTCGCCCCACTCGCGCGCGCCGGCAAGGAGGTGCTCTACATCCACGACGGCCCGAACCAGGTGATCCACGCGTTCGAGCTCGCCGGGAACGACGGCGAGCCGACGGAGATCCAGGGCTCGCCGTTCTCTGTCCCGGGCGGAGCGCTCAGCTGCGACAGCGGCTCGCGGACGATCGTCTGCGACAAGCGCGGCGACTGGCTCTTCGCCTCCACGGGCAGCGGGTTGGCGCTCTTCCGCCGCGACAACAAGGGGAAGCTCATCCTGCTCGGCAGCGGGCCGATCGGCCCGACGGGCGAGCTCGCGGGGCTGGCGCTCTATGAGAAGGGCCGCATGATCTGGATCTACGCCGCGGATCGCGGCCAGGGCCTGATGCGCATCTTCGAGATCGACGCCAAGACGGGCGCCACGGAGCTGATCAGCACCGGGCTCACGATCGGCACGGTGGGCGGCCAGAACGGCGTGCTCGCGGCGAAGAAGTTCGTCTACGCGACCAACACCACCGACGGGACGATCCACACCTTCGCGCTCGACAAGAAGACCGGGCGCTTGGCGCTGGTCGCGGGCTCGCCGTTCCAGGTGAACGGCATCTCGTCGCCGAGCAATCTCCTGCTCGACAAGTCGGGCAAGAAGCTCGTCACCAACGACTGCACGCAGGGCCGCTACGGCTTCGCCAGGCTCGACCCCCAGAGCGGCGTACCGCAGGAATCGGGCTTCTCCAACTCGAGCTCTTCCTGCACGCACGTCTTTACCAGCAACAAGCCTTTCAAGGACATCTACGGCGGCGGGCAGAACGGAATCGACATCGCCTTCGGCCCGGGGCAGGGCATCGAGTTCCTGCCGACCTCGGGTCCCGTCGATGACGGCGCGTTCGACAAGCAGCAGTCCTTCCTCTACGTGATCAGCGCGAACGACATCTTCCTCTACCCGATGGACAAGAAGACGAAGCGCCCCATCGTCACGGGGACGATCTTCGTGCTGGCGAACGCGATCCCGCAGCGCTCGACCGGGGTCCTGATCCGGAAGTAGGCTCGGAGGCACGCCCAGGAGCAGGCCCAGAGGAAGGCCCAGAGGAAGGCACTGCCACCCACCGGCGTTCCGCTGCCGCATTGCAGGCGCGAAGCTGCCGCGTTCCGGATGCGTCGCTGAGGCGGATCGCGAATCTCGACGAGCGCGGGTCCTCGCGGACCGATCCAGGTTCGAAGCCGGCGCTCGCCCCGTTCCCTGCGCTCGCGCGAAGGGTCGAGCGAGCGCCCCGCTGCCAGGAGCTCGTCGATGATCCGGAACCTTTGCGCCCTCGCCTGCCTCCTCGTGCCCGGAGTGGCCCGAGCCGAAGGCGAGCCCGAAGACCCCCATCCGAGCGCGCGAGACCACGCCAAGCTCGCCGCCGCGATCGATCGCCTGGTCGACGCCGATCTCGCGCGCGCCGGAGTGCCGGCGAACCTGCCGAGCGACGACGCGACCTTCGTCCGGCGCGCATATCTGCAGATCGTGGGGCGCATCCCCACCGCCGACGAGGCCCGCGCGTTCCTCGCCGATCGCTCCGCCGAGAAGCGCACGCAGCTCATCGATCGCCTGCTCGTCTCGCCGGGCCACGAGAGCCACCTCTTCACTTGGTACGCGGATCTCCTGCGCGCGAAGTCGCGCCTCGCGAATCAGATCAGCGGCGAGCCCTATCTGCACTGGATCAAGAGCGCCGTCGCGGCGAACGAGCCCTACGACCAGATCGCGCGCGACCTGCTCACCGCCTCGGGGGCCGCGCACGCGCGCGAGAACGGCGAGACCGGCTACTACCTCCGCGATCGCGGCATGCCCGAGGACAACATGGCGAACACCGCCCGCTTGTTCCTCGGGACGCGCCTCGAGTGCGCGCAGTGCCACAACCACCCGTTCGACAAGTGGACGCAGAAGGACTTCTTCGAGCTCGCCGCGTTCACCGGAGGGCTCGAGTACACGGATCAAGAGCTGCTGCAGAGCGAGCAGGGCCGCGCGCTGCGCGAGCAGATGGCCACGCTGCGCCGCGAAGGCAACCAGCAGGCGCAGCAGATGATCAACCGCTTCCTGCGGCCCGTGCTGCAGGGCGTCAGCGGCAGCGGCACCGGCTACGCGCAGCTCCCGAAGGACTACAAGTACGACGACGCGCGCGGCAATCAGTGGATCCGCGCGGCCGTGCCCTTCGGCGAGATGCCGACGCTCGAGTACCCGGCGAAGGAGCAGACCGCGCGCGCCCGCACGCGCCCGCGCCGGCAGAACGAGGACGGCCGTCGGCGCGATCCGCACTCGGCCATCGACTCGCGTGAAGCTTACGCCGACTGGATGACCTCGCCGGAGAACCCGCGCTTCGCGCCCGTGCTCGCCAATCGCCTGTGGAAGCGCGCGTTCGGCTTGGGGCTCGTCGAGCCCGTCGATGACTGGCGCGACGACACGAAGCCGGTGAACCCCGAGCTCATGGCGCATCTCACCGCCCTCGTCGTGCAGCTCGGCTTCGATCTCCGCGAGATGGAGCGCGTGCTCTACCGCACGCAGGCTTGGCAGCGCCAAGCGACGCGCTCGGAGCTCCGCGAAGGCGAGGCCTATCACTTCCCGGGCCCGCTGCTGCGGCGGCTCTCGGCCGAGCAGCTCTGGGATTCGCTGCTGACGCTGATCGTCCCGGACCTCGACGCGACGCTGGCTCCGCCAGGGGCGCGCGCCGAAGAGGTCTACGCGCGCTACGAGAGCGTCGTCTCCGCGCAAGGCGACGAGCTCGCCTCGCAGATGGAGGAGTACGAGCAGCGCGTGAAGGACCCCGAGGCCTTCCGCGCGAAGATGCGCGAGGAAGCGGCTGCGCGAGCGCGAGCCGAAGGCGAGAAGCGCCGTGCCGCGCTCGCGGAGGCGCGCCCGCTGCTGGCCGAGCTCGGCCGCGCACGACGCAAGGGAGATGCGAAGCGCGTTGCAGAGCTCGAAGCAGAGCTCAAGCAACGCGGCTTGCTCGGCGAGGGTCTGCAGCGCCGCGGCGACTTCGCGCGCGACCTCCGGCGCGCGAGCGACTTGCCGTCCCCCGCGCCCGAAGGGCACCTGCTGCGCGAGTTCGGGCAGAGTGATCGCGAGACGATCGAGGCAGCTTTCGACGCGCCGTCCGTCCCGCAAGTGCTCTCGCTGCTGAACGGCTTCGTCGAGGAGAAGATCCTCGCGCAGAAGGGCGGAGTGCTCATGCGCACGCTCGAGGCCGCGAAGGTCCCCGACGAGAAGATCCGCGCCGCGTATCTCGCGATCCTCTCGCGCCAGCCTACCGCGCCCGAGCTCGCGCTCTGGCGCGCGGAGGTCGCGAAGGACGGTGTGCAAGGCGAGCAGGACCTGGTCTGGACCCTGCTCAACACCCACGAGTTCCGCTTCGCGCGCTGAACGAGGAGGTAACGCACCATGCGATCCCACGAACAGAACCAGGGTCCCGAGCTCGCCTCGCGCCGCGCCTTCCTCGGCAGCGCCGCCCGCAGCCTCTTCGGCCTCTCGACGCTGCCGCTCTTCGCGCGCGCTTCGGGTGCCGTGCCGCTCGCGTTCGCCGAGGACGGAGTGAAGCTCCGCCCCGCGTCGGCGCGCCATGTGATCTACCTCTACCTGAGCGGCGGTCTCTCGCACCTCGACAGCTTCGATCCGAAGCCGGGCCACGAGAACCAAGGGCCCGTCGAAGCGATCGACACCAAGGTCGCGGGCATTCGCGTGAGCCAGCACTTCCCACTGCTCGCGCAGCAGATGGAGAAGGTCGCTCTCATCCGCTCGATGAGCTCGACGCAAGGCGCGCACACGCAGGGCCGCTACTTCCTGCACACGGGCTACGAGCTCCGCGGCACGATCCGCCACCCGAGCCTGGGTGCTTGGCTCTCGCAGATGGCCGGACCGATCCATCCGAATCTGCCCGCCCACGTCTCCGTCGGCGGCGATGCGTTCACCGCGCAGTCGGGGTTCCTGGAGTCGATCCACGCGCCGCTGCCGATCGGCGATCCGCTCGCGGGACTGCAGCACGGGAAGCCCGCGAAGGGCGTCACGGAATCGCGCTTCGACGAGCGCTTGGCGCGCCTCGCGAAGATGAACCAGGAGTTCGAGCAGGGCTTCGATCAGAAGCCGGTGCGCGCGTACGGCGACATGTACGAGCAGGCCGTGCGGCTCATGCGCTCGAAGGACTTGGCCGCGTTCGACATCACGCAGGAGCCCGAGTGGGTGCGCGAGGCCTACGGCGATCAACGCTTCGGCCAGGGCTGCCTGCTCGCGCGACGCCTCGTGGAGCACGGCGTCCGCTTCGTCGAGATCGTCTCCGATGGCTGGGACACGCACATCGACAACTTCGATCGCCTGGAGGACCAGTGCCCCGCGATCGACCGCGGCCTCGCCGCCCTGCTCGCCGATCTCGACGCGCGCGGCTTGCTGTCCGAGACGCTGGTGGTGCTGGCGACGGAGTTCGGCCGCACGCCGCAGATCGTCTCCGGGCGGAACGGGCGCAATCACCACCCGAAGGCCTTCTCCGCGCTGCTCGCCGGCGGCGGCATCCGCGGCGGCCAGGTGTGGGGTGCCACCGATGCCGAAGGCGAAGAGGTGATCGCCGACAAGGTGAGCATCCCCGACTTCAACGCGACGCTCGCGCACGCGCTCGGCTTGCCGCTCGACCACATCACGACCTCCGCGTCGGGCCGTCCGTTCACCGTCGCCGACAAGGGGCAGCCCGTGCTCGGGCTCTTCGCATGAGCGCCTCGCGCTTCGTCCTCGCGCTCGCGCTCTCGGGCGCCGCGCTCGCATTCACTCCGGCGCTGCGCGCGCAGAGCGATCCGCCGCGCGCGGTGGACTTCGCGAAAGAGGTGCTGCCGATCCTGGAGGCGCGCTGCTTCTCCTGCCATCAAGCACCCAAGGCCGATGCGCGCGGACGCGTGCAGAAGCCGAAGGGCGGGCTCCGGCTCGATGGCGCGCACTGGCTGCGGAAAGGCGGCGACACCGGTCGCGTGGTCGTCGCGAACCAGCCCGAGAAGAGCGAGCTCCTGCGCCGCGTCGAGCTCCCCGAGGACGATCCCGACCTCATGCCGCCTAAGGACGGCGCGCTGAGCGCGGAGCAGATCGCCACGCTGCGCGCGTGGATCGCGGGCGGAGCCGAGATAGGTGCATGGGTCGGAGCTCCCGCTCCCGCGGGAGCGAGTGACGCCCCCGCACCGAGCGCTCGACCCGCGAACGCCGTGAACGCGCGCCAGCTCGCGCTGCGCGAGCTCGGCGAAGGGCTGTCACCGCTGCCGGAAGCGACGCTCGCGAAGCTGCGGAGCGAGAAGCTCCGCCTCGAGCCCGCGCTGCCCGGCAGCGCGCTCCTGCGCGCGAGCTTCCCCGCCCATCGCAGCGAGATCACCGACGCGGACGTGCTCGCGCTCGCGCCGCTCTCCGAGCACCTGGCGATCGTCGATCTCGCGCGGACGAAGCTCGGCGCGAAGAGCGTCGCCTTCCTCGCCGGACTGCCTCGCTTGGCGAAGCTCGATCTGTCGGACACGGGCCTCGCCACGCGCGATCTCGAGGCCTGTTCGACCGGGCTCCGCGCGACACGCGAGCTCAACCTGAACGGCAACAACGTCGATGACGCCGCGCTGGTCTGGCTCGCCGGCCTACCTGTCCTCGAGGACCTCTACCTCTGGCGCACCAAGGTGACCGAAGCCGGCATCGCGAAGCTCCGCGCCGCGAAGCCCTCTCTCCACCTCCGCCACCAGCTCGAGCTCCCCGAGCCCCCGACCGACACCCCCCCCGATCGCCAGCGCCGCCGCCGCTAACCGAACGTACGGTGCCAGAGCACGGTTTCGACGGCGTCAGCCGTTGAACCAGCAAACGCTTCTCCGGTTAGCAACCGGAGAAATTTGCTCTGGCACCGTACGTTCGGTTGCCGCACCTTGGCCGGGCGATGAGTGTGCGCATCGGAACCGACGTCGAGGTCGCCGCGCAGAAGCTGCGCGCGGGTGAGCTCGTCGCCATTCCGACGGAGACTGTGTACGGGCTCGCGGCGAACGCCTTCGACGAGCGCGCGTGCCTCCGCATCTTCGAGGTGAAGCGGCGCCCGGCGTTCGATCCGTTGATCGTGCATGTGCGCGGTCGCGCGCAGGTGGACGAGCTCTGCGCGGAGGTGCCGCGCATCGCGGACGAGCTCATGCGCGCGTTCTGGCCCGGGCCGCTGACGCTCGTGCTGCCGAAGTGCGCCATCGTTCCCGACCTCGTGACCAGCGGGCTCGACACCGTGGGTGTGCGCCATCCCGCACATCCGCTCGCGCAGCGCTTGCTCGAGGCGCTCGAGTTCCCGCTCGCGGCCCCCAGCGCGAACCTCTTTGGCCAGGTGAGCCCGACCACCGCGCAGCACGTCGTCGATCAGCTCGGCGCGGAAGTGCCTTATGTGCTCGACGGCGGACCTTGCGCGGTCGGCGTCGAGAGCACGATCGTCGGCTGGGAAGACGGCCGCTGCGTGCTCTATCGCCCGGGCGGCATCCCGCAGGAAGCGCTGGAGGAGATCGCGGGCCGTATCGATCCTGCCCAGCGTCGCGTGCTCCCCGTCGCTCCCGGCATGCTCGAGAGCCACTACGCGCCGCGAACTCCGCTCGTGCTCGGCGACGTCGATGCGCTCCTCGCTGCGCAGCGCGGGAAGCGCCTCGCCGTGCTCGCGTTCGAGCGCCCGCGCGAAGCGCACGCGCTGCGCGTCCTCTCGCCGCGCGGCGAGCTCGCCGAGGCCGCGCGCGCTCTCTTCGCCGCGCTGCGCGCGCTCGACGCGAGCGGCGCCGAGCTCATCGTCGCGGAGTGCCTTCCGGAGCGCGGCCTCGGCCGCGCGATCAACGATCGGCTGCGCCGCGCCGCCGCCGCGCGCCGCGAGCGCGAAGGAAGCTCGGGACCGATCGCGTGAGCGACGCGCTGCAGCAGCTCTTCGCCGGGCGCGAGCTCCTCGTCGCCACGATGCACGAGAAGGAGCGCGTCCTCGGGCCCGCGTTCCTCGCGCGCTTCCCGCTCGCGGGCTGCCGCGCGATCACCGGCCTCGACACCGATCGCTTCGGCGCGTTCAGCGGCGAGCGGCGGCGCGAGCTCGATCCGCGCGCGACCGCCGAGGCGAAGGCGCGCGCGGGTGCGGAGCTCGCGGGTGCCGAGCTCGTGCTCGCGAGCGAAGGCAGCTTCGGTCCGCATCCCGCCTCGCCCTTCCTGAGCTGCGACGAGGAATGGCTCGTGCTGTGGGACCGCGCGCGCGAGACCACGTACGCGCATCGCCACCTCTCCGTCGAGGCGATCTGCGGTGGAGTGGAGTGCTCCACGTGGGAGGAAGTGGCGCGCTGCGCCGAGCGCTTCTCGTTCCCCGAGCACGCTCTCGTGCTGAAGCACCGCTCCGCGTGGGAACCCGGCGATCCGATCGCGAAGGACCTCCTGGAGCGCGCGGCGCTCGAGGATGCCGCGCGCGCGATGCTGCGCGCACACGGCCGCCTCTGGGTCGAGGTGGATCTCCGCGCGCATCGCAACGCAACACGTCGACGCGTGATCGAGCGCGCGGCGCGCGAGTTCGCGAACGAGCTCGCGCAGCTCTGCCCGCGCTGCGGAGCGGTGCACTACGCGGTCGCGCGCGCGCTGCGCGGTCTTCCCTGCGCCGACTGCGGCGAGCCGACCCTGGGAATCCGCGCGCTGGTGCGCGCCTGCGCGCGCTGCGGCGCGAGCTCGGAGGAGCCTCGCCCGGATGGGCGCGCGCACGAGGATCCCGGGGCGTGCGCGAGCTGCAATCCCTGAACGCGCGAGCGTCTCTCTATACGCGCGCGCGCACGCGTCCGGTGCTCAAGCGCCGGAAGAGAAGGAAGACGACCGCGGGCAGCACCAGCGCGGTGACGAAGTAGATCCACCACGGTCGACGCACGGCCTCGGGCGCCAAGACCGCGAGGTTCGGCGGAGACCAACCGCGCGCGCGCAGCGAGCCGTCGCCATAGAGGCGAAAGATCGGCTCGAATCGCACGCGCTCCTCGAGCTCGCTCACTTGCGGGCGCGTGCGCGCCAGCGCCGCGGCGGCGCTCTCCCCCTCGGCCAGCGCGGCGTAGAAGAGGCCTAGCTCGCGACGCGCATCCTCGTCACGCGCATAGCCGCGCGCGCCGATCAGCACCGCGCGCGCACCGTGGGCGAGCAAGCTGCGCGCCCACGGCTCGAGCTGCGCGCGCTCGAGCGGCTGGTCGGCGTAGAGCGAGAGCACGCAGAGATCGGCAAGCGGCAACGGCGAGCGTCCTTCCTCGTCGCAGCGAGCGAGGTCGAGGTCGATCGCGCGCTCCTCGGCGTCCTGCAGCGAGAGGCGCGCCGCCCCGGCGCTCGCGGTGGCGCGCGCGACGAGATGCAGCACGCGATAGCGCTGCGCTTCGCCATCCGCGCCACCTCGTCCGGCCGCCGCGCGCAGGCGCTCGACGGTGGCTTCTTCGGCGAGATGCAGCCGCTGCTCCGCGGCCTGGAAGCACTGCGCGACGGCGCGCAGCTCCTCTTCCACGACGGGGGCCGCGTCGTCGCGGCCGGGCGCGAGTGGGCCCGCGAAGCCCAAGAACTCGCGCCCGTCCTCGAGCGCGAGCTCCGCGCGGGCGAGATGCAAGGCGAGGAGCTCGGCATCGAGCCAGATCGCATGCGGAGCGTCTTCGAGGCGCTCCGCGGCAGGCGCGGACGAGGCGTCGAACGCGCGTGCTCCGCCCCCGCGAGAGGCGGCCGCCTCCGGCGCGAGCGGCGCGAGCGAGAGCCCCGCAAAGCTCCAGCGCGCCAGGAAGCTCCGCTGTGGTCCGTGCAGCGCGATCTCGAGCAAGAGCTTCTCCGCACCGAGCTCCGGAATGCCGAGCCGCGCGCCGAGCGCGGGAGAGAGCTCCTCGCCGGTGCTCGCGAGCAACGCGGCCCAGCCTTCGAGCGCCTCGCCCGCGGCGTCGCCCGAGCTCCAGCACGCGCGAGGCAATGCGCCTTCGTAGGCGGCGCGCGCGGCGACCGCGTCGCCACGCGCGAGCGCGAGCTCCGCGCGGAGGACGCCGAGCGAGGCCCGCGCTTCCCCTTCGACCTCGTCGTCGGCGCCCGCGGCGAGCTGCGCCGCCGCGTCGAGAGCACCGCGCGCGAGCTCCACGCGCGCCGCTTCGATCGCACGCGCGCGCTGATCCCCGGCGCGCAGCGGCAGGCTCGCGAGCGCCTCGAGCGCTTGCGCGGCGCCGTCGAGATCGCCGCGCCGACGCGCGAGGGCGGAGCGCAGGAGCGCGAGGCTGCAGCGCTCGGCGGGCTCCGCAAGGGAAGCCGTATCGACGACCGCGGCGAGGGACTCGGCGCGCGCGAGCTCGCCGCGCGCGCGCGCGTCCAGCGCTCCGGCGAGCAGCGCCTGCGCGCCGATCGCACCGGCGCGGCCGGGCGCTTCCAGCACCGCTTCCAGCAGCGCCGCGGCCGCGACGCGTCGCCCGTGCGCCATGGCGACGCGCGCGCGCAGCGCCGCGGCGGCGCCGCTCGCGTCGGGCGCTCCGCGGCGGAACGGCTCGAGCAGGCGCTCCGCCGGCGCGATCGCGCCGCGCTGGAGGAAGCGCTCGACCAGCGCGAGGCGCGGCCCTTCCTCGAGCAGACCCACGCGTTCGAAGAGCTTCGCGCGCTCGTCGAGCTCCGAGCTCTCGCCCTCGGCGAGCGCCAGCTCGAGCAGGGCCAGCCGCGCCTCGACCTCCGCGGGCGACTCCTCACGCAGGAGCTCGACAGCTAGCCTCGCGGCGGCAGCGCGACGGCCGGAGGCGGCCAGCGCGGCGATCAGCTCGCGCCGGACGGCGGCGAGCTCCCCCGGCGCGGCCTGGCCGGAGTCCCGGCGCTGAAGGCAGTCCCATTCGCGGCGGCGGAGCGCGGCGAGACGCTTCGCGTCCACCGCTTCCTGACGCTCCGCCTCCTGGAACTCCGCCACGACCCGTCCCATCGGATCGCTCGCGTTCGCCCCGCCGAGCGGCAGGGCGCCGGCGACCGCCAGCGCGAGCGCGAGCCGCGCCGACGTGGACGCTGTGCGCGCGAGCGTGCTATAGCTCGCCGCGCCGTCGCGCTCGTGCGCGCGCTGCACCTTCCGACGACGCATGTGAGCCCGACGAAGCATGGGCAAGTACGACGACACTTCCGAACGCTACGCCTACACGAGCGCCCTCATCAAGGATCTGAAGGCGAGCGGCGGGCGGCTCGAGCGCGGACGCGTCACGATCCACGTGCCGGAGCAGTCGGGGTTCTGCTGGGGCGTCGATCGCGCGCTCGCGATGATCGACGACGCCCTGCGGGAGATCCCCGGCCGCCGCGTGTGGCTGCTGAACCAGATCATCCACAATCCGATCGTGAATCGCGACCTGAAGGCGCGCGGCGTGCACTTCCTGCGCGGACCGTTCGCGGACGGGGATGGCTCGTTCGATCAGCTGAACGCGACGGATGTCGCGGTGGTGCCCGCGTTCTCCGCCGAGGTGGAAGACCTGCAGGAGCTCGAGCGGCGCGCGATCCCGGTCGTCGACACGACTTGCCCGTGGGTGATCAAGCCGCACCGGCGCACCGAGCGCTACGTGAAGGACGGCTACACCACGGTGATCCACGGGACGGCCGGCCACGATGAGACCCTCGCGAGCTGCTCGCTGATCCGGCACCTCGGCGGGCATTACCTCATCGTGCACGACTTGGTCGAGACGGAGCTGCTCTGCGCGCACCTCCGCGGCGAGCGTTCCCTCGCGCACTTCGCCGAGGACTTCGCGGGCAAGTGCTCGCCGGGCTTCGATCCCGCGCAGCACCTGCAGCGCATCGGCATGATCAACCAGACCACGATGCTCGCGACCGAGTCGCGCGAGGTCGCCGCGCGCGTCGCCGCGGCGATGCGCGAGCGCGACGGCGAGCAGGTCGCGGAGAGCTTCCGCGACTTCGACACGATCTGCCGCGCGACGCAGGACAACCAGGACTCGTTCCTCGCCGTGCTCGCGCGCACGGAGCTCGATCTGCTCATCGTGGTCGGCGGCTTCGATTCC
Source organism: Planctomycetota bacterium (assembly GCA_016719295.1). Classification (GTDB taxonomy): domain Bacteria; phylum Planctomycetota; class UBA1135; order UBA1135; family JADKAF01; genus JADKAF01. Next base: position 6,092,235 of record JADKAF010000001.1, on the reverse strand, counting down.
TCGAACACGAAGAACCTGGCGCGCATCGGCGACGACGCGGGCATCCCCTCGTATCACATCGAGCGCCCCGAGGATCTCACCGCCACGACGATCCGCCACCGCCGCCGCAAGACCGGCGAGATCGTCGTCGACGAGAACTGGCTGCCCGCAGGCACCGTGCAGATCGGCATGACCGCCGGCGCCTCGACGCCCGACACGATCTTCGGCGCCGTCGTCGAACGCGTCCTCGCCGCCGCGAACTGAAACCGAACGTACGGTGCCAGAGCAAATTTCTCCGGTTGCTAACCGGAGAAATTTGCTCTGGCACCGTACGTTCGGTTGCGGGGAGTCGTAGCGGGAGATCAGTAGCGGGCGATGGCGCTGTCGATCTGCTGGGACCAGGCGTCGATGCCGCCGGACATCGAGCGGACGTGCTCGAAGCCGTGGCCGACGAAGTAGCTCGCGGCGTCGAGGCTGCGGATACCGTGGTGGCAGAAGAAGATGATCTTCGTGTCCTTCGGCCCGCCCATCAGGCTCTGCACGAGCTCTTGAGAGATCGCCTCGGCGCCTTCGAGCGCGGCGATGTCGCGCTCGAAGTCCTCGCGCACGTCGATGAGCCGCCAGCCCTCGTTCGCCTGCATCAGCCGCTGCGTCTCATGGACGTCGACCTGCAGGCGGATATCCGCCTCGTGGCTGGCGTGGATGTGCCGGATCACCTCGTCCACGTCGAGGATGTTGTGGCTCTTGCACACGTCCGCGAGCGTGTCGCTCGGGTCGTAGCCGCAAGAGCTACAACCGCCGACGTGATAGCGCATGAAGAGCGCGCGGCGGGCGCTCGGGTAGGCCTGGAGGATCTCGCCCATCGGGGTCTCGGGATGGATGGGCGGGGTGGTGGTGGACGGAGCCATGGAGTGGAACGCCGGAGCGGGTGGACGGGGGTGGTTCGTGACGAGCGCATTCCCTACGCCTGCGAAGTGCCCGCTTCAAGGCCGCAGCAGGCGTCGGAGGTCCCGCCGGTGCTGCACAGAAGGTGCTTCTCCGGCACCACCGCTTCGCTAGACTGCCGCCCGCCCCCCGGCCCGGCGACCCTATGCCCGACCTCCGCCTCCCCCTCCCGATCGCCCGTCTCCGCCGCCGCAGCCAGAACGCCAAGAGCGCGATGGAAGAGCACCACACGGCGTTCCACGCCTGGGAGGTCTCCCTCAAGCTCGCGGTGGTCCTGCACCATCCCGACGCGCTGCGCCAGCTCGCCCGCGCGAGCCTCGGCGATTGGGTGCGCGCCTTCGAGCTCGGCGATCGGCCGCTGGGCTCACCCGCGCTGCTTGAGCTGGACGCCTGGCTGCGCGACAAGGGCGATGCACCGGAGCGAAAGCTGCTCGCCCGCACCTTCTTCGCGAACCTCGTCGCGTACCGGAACCGCGTGATCGGGCATGGCTCCACGCGCGAGATGGAGTTCTATGCGCGCGGCGCGATCTTGCTGCGCGAAGGGCTGAGCGCGGCGTGGGAGGCGGAGCTCTTCGCCCCGGCGGGGAGCGAGCTGCTCTATGTGGGCGCCGTCGTCGGGAGCGAACGCCGGGGAGCACCTGCCGAGCTGCTGCGCTTGCAGGGAGAGGAGATCGAGGCCGTAGATCCCCGCGGCGAGACTACGCCGGCCGATCTCTGGGCGCATCACCCCTACGCTCGGCACGCCGCCGTCTGGAGCGATCTCCATCCTTGGCTGCTCTTCGACGAAGAGCGCGAGCAGCTCTACTGCTTCAACAAGTTCGCGCGACGGGCGCAATATCTGGACTACGCCTCGGGGCTGTTCCTGGAGGGAGCGCCGCTCGAGGAGCTGCGCCCCGGACTGGAAGGCGAGCTGCGCGAGCTCTTCCGTGGAGCGACCGCCGTGACGGCGGAGCCCGAGGCGCCCAGGCTCGCGGAAGGACGGACGAGCTTCGGTGACTTCGAGCTCGAGCGCTTGCTCGGACAGGGCGCGATGGGCGAGGTCCACCTCGCGCAGCAGCGCAGCCTCGGGCGGCGCGTCGCTCTCAAGCTGCTCTCGACCAGCCTGGAGCGCGACCCCGTCGCTCTCGCGCGCTTTCGGCGCGAAGTCGAGGCGCTCTCGCGCTGCGAGCATCCCAACGTCGTGAAGATCCTCGCGCACGGCACGACGCAGGGCCGTCCGTGGTACGCGATGGAGTACGTCGAGGGCGCGGACCTCGTGGAGGTGGGCAAGCAGCTCGCCGAGACGCGCGACTTCGCTGCCGCGGTATCGCGCGCCTGCCGCCCGAGTGCCGAACCGCCGCCGGCCGCTTCCCGTCGCAAGCGTTTCCAAGAGCTCGCGCGCTTCTTCGCCGAAGCCGCGCGCGGCGTACAGCACCTCCACGATCGCGGCATCGTCCACCGCGATCTCAAGCCTTCGAACCTGATGGTCACCGCGCACGGCCATCGCGCCGTCGTGATGGACCTCGGCCTCGCCGTCGTCGAGAACCGCTCCCTCGCGCTCACGAAGGATCGCGCGCGCCCGCTGGGCACGCTGCGCTACATGCCGCCCGAGCAGCTCGAGCGCCGCCGCGCGGACCTGACCCCGCGCGCCGACGTCTACGCCTTGGGTGCCACCCTCTACGAGCTCGCCACGGGCCACGCCTTCCGCGACGGCGAGAGCGAGGAAGCGCTCCTCCACCAGATCCTCCACGTCGATCCGCGCCCTGCGCGCGAGCTCGCGCGAGAGCTCCCCGTGGATCTCGAGCTCATCCTCCGCAAGGCGACCGAGCGCGAGGTCGCCCTTCGCTACGAGAGCGCGGCCTCCTTCGCGAGCGACCTCGACGCCTTCGCCGAAGGGCGCGCGGTGAGCGCGCGGCCACAGAGTTTTGCCTATCTTCTGCTTGTCGCACTCCGCCGCTACCAGAGATTGGCGACGGCGGCGATCCTCGTCACGCTCGTCGGAGCGGCGATCTACGCAGTACAGATGCGGAGCGCCGGGCGCAAGATCAAAGCCGAGAGCGAAGACCTGTCCGATAGCCCACGTGTATCGCCCGTCGCCTTGCGACTCTCGCCTGATTCCGAACGCACCATTCAGGCTCTGGTCGACCAGATTGCATCTAAGTGGGACGAATGGGTCGGCACTGATTTGCCAAAAGTGCGACTTTCGGTATACCCGAGAAGAGGCTCGGAGGACGATCGCGAGACGGAGCAGGTGATACATGCCATGGAGAGCGCCATTTTTAGCGCTGCGCGCTGGAGACTATTCTCCTGGAAAATGATAGCCCCTATACTCTCATCGCTAGGGATCGAGGGGTCCGATCTCGTTCTGCCTGAGAATCGGCGCAAGGTAAACAGCGCATTGGAGATGCAGGGCTTTGTATTGGAGTGCCTGATGATCTTTGACCTCATCCCCATCGGAGGGATCCTCCAAGCAGATGACTCACGCAATTACAGGCTTCAGATCGGCATCTATGATGTCGTCACATTCGACAGTTCATTCATGGCAACTGGAGAGATCGAATTCGCGCCCAAATAGAACGAGACTGAAGAAAGCTCCAGCAGGATCGCCCCCTTGAATGACTGCGGAAGAAGCCGACGCGACCGCATCCCTGAGCAACAGACTGAAATGATGATCACTGCGACGCCCGTCGGATACGCCGGGGGCCAAAAGAAGCAATCCAGCAACTCGCTGGAGGGGTCAACTGGCATCGGGGGACCGAACGTCGCGAAATCAAGTCGGCCCATCCTCCTCATCGAGAAGTGGAAGCGGAAGAGCCTCGATGACCAGGCTCTCCGGCAAGCCAGGCAGCACGCTGAGCTGGGTGGCCCTCCCCGATCACTCCCCTTGGACGACCGCCACCCCGCTGAGCACGCCTCGGGCCGCTAGCTCGAAACCCTGACCCCAGCCAGTGCCTCCTGTCGCGCTTCGGCAGCGGATCCGCCGAACTCAGCACCGCCCGCGGAAAAGCTCCCTCCCTGACATTCGGTCCTCCAGAAGCGCAGCAGCGCTGCGACCGCGCTCACCAGGCTCAGCAGATCCTCGGGCGCGAGCTGCGATGGCACGATACGGCGGCGAGATGCCTGAGCATGAACGGCCTCGTTCCCGAAGACCCGCAAGAGGTGGAGGTAGGAGCTGATCCACGGCGCCAGCGCGCCCGACGTGCGCAGGGCCTCGATGTTCGCCATGAGATCGCGACCTGGGGACAGTTCGAACTCGCGGCAGAGCTGCTCGGTCAGGAGCTCGGCGAGCTTGCGCCCGAAGGCCGCAATGGTCTGCACGCAGAGCCGCTCGGGGTCGGCTAGCGCTCGGCGCAGCGAGGCAGACAGATCCGCCAAGCCCCCCGTAAGCGCTCCACCATCCAGCGCGCCGACGATCCCTCGGCAGAGCCCGTTCAACACCGAGTCACCATGGGCATCGACGAAGGTGCGCCCCAAACAGGCGTTCATGGCCCCGTCCCAGGCGTCCAGCTCCTCGGGGTGATAGACGTAGTAGCCGATGGCGCAGGTGTGGCGAGACTGCCGCAGCCAGGCGATGGCGTGCCGGAGCAAGGAGTGCACGGCAGGCGCGTAAGCGTCGATGCCCTGCCGGACGAGGATCGGCAGCGAGACCCGCGGGTACCGCTTGCCGAGGAACTCGAGCGAGGCGACGGCTGCGAAGGTGAGGCGAATGGCCCGGTCGTAGAACTCGACGGGGTCGAGTTGCGAGCGAGGAGGCGGGATCCGCATGGTGAGCAGATCGCCGAACGGCGTGGACTCGTTCCCCTTCTGTACGAAGGCCGCCAGATCGCCGAAGCTGACGAGCGAGTGCGAGAGATCCGGCTCCAGTCCGTACTGGTCTCGAAGCTGCTCCACGAGCGAACCAGCAGGGGCCCGCTCCTCCCGCGGAGAGGCGGAGATCACCAGCAGGTCCGAGGCATCGGCGAAGATGTCGCCCGCGTAGAGCTCGAAGGTACGGAGCCCCTGCGGCGTCTCGACGGAGACGGCGTTGATCTTGCGCGCTGCGTGAGAAGTGGAGCTCATCGGCGGTTGGCCTCGCGTGGTAGCCGCGGGCAGGCGGCAACGCAGGGTGGTGCGATGCCTCGCACCATGACGATGTTCGTGCCGACTTCGGCGGCCAACTGCGTGGGAGCGCTGCCGACCACTCTTGCGCTCGGCTCGCCGATCCTTAGGCGCCGCAGGACGCGGGGCTCTGCAGAAAGAAGAGCCCCGCAGGACGAGCTCGGGGATGCGATGCGTCGCCCCGCGTGATCGCAGGGGCGGGATCGCCTCGGTCCCGCTAAGGACTCACGCCCGCGCGGCAACAACGAGGAGGTGCGCATGGCCTCCGGACAGCTCGGTGCCTGTCTGGAGCGAGACGCGCCCGGCATGCCGACCTCCTCGACGTGCAGAGCGAACGCCCGCGGCTCGGAGCCGAGGCGCGGGCAACCTTCGACCCCGCTGCACCTCGAGAGTCCCACGATGAGCCTGCGCGCCTCCAGCACGATGCATCGGGGCCGATACCGCTTCCTCGGAGGGCCGGCCGGCGATGACGCCACCGGTTTCGCCATCAAGCTCTTCGGCCTGGCCGTCCTGACCGCGATCTTCGTGAGTGCCACCTGGTTGCTCCTGGGAGAGAAGCTCTTTCTCACGGGTTGGCTCGCGCCGGCGCCCGCGACCTGGAACGAGCTTGTGGCGAGAACCGAGACGGAGTACCGGTTCGCCATGTGGTGTGCGGAGCGTCGGCAATGGATCGTCGAGCACTTCCTCTTCGCTCCCGGGGACCGCTACCAGGTCGCGACCTCGCTCTTCCTGCATACGACTTGGCGCAGCGGCCTCTTGGCGCTCGGCGCGTTCGGTTGGTTCGGACTCCGCGCCCTGCTCGGTCTTCGGCGCGGGAAGCTGCTCGTGCTCCTGATGCCGCCCCTGCTCCAAGCAGCGTTGCTCCCCCAGGCCGCGGTCGAGGCTCCGATCTGCGGGTCCTGGCCGTGGGCCATGTGCTTCGCGCCCCTCGTGTTGCTCAATCCGAGCGAGAGCACCCACCAGCGCTTGCTCGCCCTGCTCTTCCTCGCGTCGATCGCGATGGAGATCACGCTGCTGCTCGACGGTGTAGGCCTCCCTCGGATTCAGCTCCTCCCGCACTTCGCCTTCGGCGTCGTCAGCGCCGGAGTGATGCGCTTGCTGCGCTCCTATCAGGCGCCGCCGACGCACGAGCTCTGAAGGCGCGAGCGCACGCGTCCTCCGAGGACGAGCGCCGCACGCGGCCCCAGCCACACTAGGCAGCTAAGGGCACGCCGCGTCAGCTCAAGGAGATGCGGGGCGAGACCACCCGGCGCCTCTCGACCGAGATCGCTAGAACCCTGGTCTCGAAGTCCACCAGACCTCGCCGCCCTTGGCTCCGGAAGGAGCTACACACCACTTGCGACCTGATGGAGCTCGCCATGCGTCTGTTCCAGCACCCCTCCGTACTCCTCTTCACCTCCGCCGTGGTCATCACTCCCTGCGTGTTCGCCATGCAGGAGCCGAGCGGTGAAGCGTCGCGCGTCGTCCCTGCGCGAGAGGAGAGCCTGCAGACCTCAGGTCTGAAACCACTCGATGCACGAGCTTACGTTTCGACGGGAATGTGGGACTTCGGCTCGAATCTCGCGGTTGCCGCGCTCCTCGAAGCCGAATCCAACCCGGACAACGGCAAGCTCGTCGAGAAGTGTCGCTCGACGTGCAAGATCGTCGCGATCGAGCTACCGCCGTTCCAGGCCGAGAACGGCGACCCGATCGCCGGAGAGGACCGGATCACCGCCAAGGCCCGAGCGCTGAACTACCTGCTCCGCTCGGGCGGTCCTCGCATTTCCCGCGCCATCAACGAGAAACTCGGCCTTGGACCGCAGCGATCCTTCGACATCGGCATCAAGGCGACCATCGCTCTCGAGCTCTACAACCTTGACGGGATGCGCGACGCGGCAGCGAGCGCCATCACCAAGGCCGGAGGGGAATCCGGGCTGCCCACCGCGCTATGGGAGCCCATCGTGAGGGAGCTCGGGCAGGCCGGCACGCAGGATGGCATGAAGAAGGCCCTCCTCGAGGCCTGCGCCCTCGCCGAGTCATATCTCGCGCTTCGGCCCGCAGTCGCGGAGGCGGAGATCGATCGGACGCCCCGGAAGGTCCATGTCCCCTCTGCGGGTTTCTCCTACGACCCGCCCACGGGTTGGACCTCCAGACCTGGACCCGGGCTCTCTCACCCGACCTCGATGGGTCCATTGCTCCAGGACTTCCGCTGCAACATCGTATCCGTGGATGCGAGATCCGAACTCTCCTTGGGCGTGTACATGATGAGCGAATTCGAGAGAGTCCGCGCCATCGAATCTGACCTGATCCTGATCTCGATCACGCCGTTCGAAACCTCGGACGGCTTGGCTGGCTATCGAGTGATTTCGAAGTTCGCTTACGTCGAGGCTGCGGTTCGACAGGTCCAGTTCTTCTTCGAATCGGGTGACCGGAAGATCGTCGTTACCTGCAGCGCCCCGGCACAAGGCGGCGAGAAGCTCGACGAACTTCTTGCGGCCAGCATGAAGACCTTCCGCCTGCACCCTGTGGAGCCAGGCAAGTAGAAACCCCCTAGCCCTAGGACCAGCGCATCGCGCCCAATCAAGGAACTGAGAAACGCTCGAAACGCCCGCTTCGGGCTCGTACAACGCGGTTGCTGAAATCCAACGCGTACGAGCTGAAGGAGCGTTTCGAGTGACCAGCAATAGATCCCGAGAGCTGCGCCGCCGCAAGTGCCGAATCGACGATCGCCTCCGAGATCGCGAATGGGAGGGACAGGCGCTGCCGATGTTCACCAGGACTCCCCTGCACTTCGATCTGGCGCAACGCGATCGCGCCTTGGCGACGGGCGGAATAGGTGTCGTTCACGAGCTTGCGAAGCAGGTCGGCCTCTTCGAGAGCATTGATCGTCGCGTGCACGTGCTCAAAGCGCACAAGCCCTACCACGAGTCCGATCATGCGCTGAACTTCGCCTACAGCGCGCTGTGTGGTGGGCAGACCATCGAGGATCTCGAGCTGCTCAGAAAAAACGAGGCCTACCTCGACCTGTTGGGCGCGCAGCGTATCCCGATCCGACAACGGCCGGCGACTTCTGTCGCCGATTCACGATCGACGCGGTGGCAGAGCTGCAGGCGGCGATCAACGAGAGCCGCCTGCGCGTGTGGGCACGGCAACCCGAGGCCTTCTTCGCCAAGGCAACGATCGACTTCGACGGTACGTACGTGGCGACCGATGGCGAGCGCAGAGAGGGCGTCGACATCAACTACAAGGGCGAGTGGAGCTATCATCCGCTCGTCGCGTCGCTCGCCAATACCAGGGAACCGCTGGAGATCGAGAATCGCCGCGGGAATCGTCCGTCACACGAAGGCGCAGCCGAGATGGCGGATCGGACGATTGCATTGGTCCGCAAGGCCGGCTTCCGCTCCGTCCTGCTACGTGGTGATACCGCCTTCTCCCAGTCGCAGCATCTGGATCGCTGGCACGAAGATGGGGTCGAGTTCATCTTCGGCTACGCTGCGAATACGCCGCTCGTGATGCAGGCCGCGAATCTCCCCAACGCGTCCTGGACGCCCCTGAAGCGGAAGAAGCGAGGATCTGGATCGGAGCTGCAGAGGAGCCCTCGCGAGAATCATCGCAAAGCCATCGTCGAGGAGCGCGGATACAAGAACCTCCGGCTCGAGCGCGAAGATGTCGCGGAGATGCGCTACCAACCAAGCGCGTGCTCTCGCGAGTTCCGGATGGTGGTCCTGAAGAAGACGATCGAAGTGCGACGCGGGCAGTTGGAGCTCGAGCCCGAGACGGTGTTCTTCTTCTACATCACGAACCGTGATGCGGATTCGCCCAGCGCGGTCGTGCTTCAGGCGAATCAGCGCTGCAACCAGGAGAACCTCCTCGCGCAGCTGAAGGGCGGAGTGCACTCGCTGCGAGCACCTGTCGATACGCTCGTCGCGAACTGGGCATACATGGTGATGACGGCGATCGCCTGGTCTCTGAAGGCATGGCTCGCACTTGTCTTGCCGACCAAGGGGCGGTGGAGCGAACGCCGCGAAGAAGAGCGCGACCGAGTCCTGAAGATGGAGTTCCGGACCTTCCTCAACTGGATGATCCGCATTCCTGCACAAGTGCTTCGAACGGGGAGGCGCACCGTCGTGCGCTTTCTGGCTGGACGCCACTGCTCGCAGCGCTGCTTCGCGGTTCGGACGCCGTGCGCGCGATGCGCTGCTGACGACGATAGAGCCGAGGCCTTGCGCGAACGGACTGACGAGCCACGACGGACACGGAGGACGAGACGAAGCGAAGTGGATTGGACGATTCGACCCTGCCGCCTGGCGGCAGAAGACGAGCTCGTGCCCGCTCTACGCCACACTCACCTGCGGTCGCCCGCGATCCGCATTCGCTTGTTTGAGGCCTAGCGCGCGGCCAACCAGGTCCCGCAGCTCCAGGGGATCGCCTCTCGCATGAGAAGGCGCGATCGCCACGCCAAGACGAGGATTCAACGCACCCTCGATCCCACTCGTCGCACGCCGAGATCCGGCCGTCTCTAAGTACCTCGAACGCGAGTCAAGGACCATGCCCTCCCACGAACACGATGCAATCCTCACGACCGAAGACCAAGCCCGCCGAACGGAAGAGGACGCCGAGATCCGGCGGCGCCTCTCGGGCGGTGTCGGCGCAAGCTTGATCACCCTGGAGCTCCTCGGGCACGGGTTGCCCCTCGAGCTGGCCGCCGCGCGAGTGGCGCGCCTCCAGCAGCGGGCCTTGCTCTCCAACGGCGTGCGCCAGCTCATCTTCGGAGCCATGTTGATCGCCTTCGGCGTCTTCCTGATCGTCGAGCTGCGCTTCGAGCGAGCCGGCATCCTGCTCCTCGTCATCAGCGCCATTCAGATCGGCGGAGGAGCGCTGCGCCTGCTCCGCGCCGGTGGTCCCGGAGGCGCCCAGCGGTTGGCTCGAGAGCTGGAGGCCTCGACTGCAGGCATAGTCGAGGCCGCTACGAACGCGCCGCAAGACTGGATCGAGCTGGCTCTGCGACAAGCGTATGAGTCTCGGATTTGTCTCCTGCGCTGGGTGGCGCTGATCAGCCTCGTCGGCGTCGCGACGATCCCGTTGGCCTTGGCGAGCTGGTGGAGTGCACGCCGAATGCGCCGTGAGTCCGAACGCGCCATCGCCCTGCTCCGGCAACGATCGTCTGCTCTGGTCTGGGCGTACCTGGAGCTGATCGATACTTACGGCTTCACCTTTGCCTGGCTCACGCTGGGAGAGGTTTCGCCGCAAGGCAAAGGTCGACTCATCAGGCTCCCGGTGCCGATCGCGGACGCTGGGCGGATCCTCGACACCGTCGCCTCGCGTCTGCCGGGCATCCACCTCGGCATCTCACAAGAGACCAAGCGCCGATTCCACAGCGATCCGCGCTCCTTGCGCAGCGTCTCCGCCGCTCCGGGTCTCGAGGCGGAGAGCTCGGTCGTCACGATCGGCGCATCAGCCCTCGATCTCTCGTCGCGACAAGCGCCTTAGCTTTGTCCGCGCAGGACTCGCCCCGCGTGTTCGTCCCTACGACCGCGCCCAGCGCTCCAGCGCATCGGCGACGTCCGCCGCCGAGCGGCCCCGATTGCGCGCGACTTTCGACAGCAAGCGATCGATGACGGCGCAGAGCTCGGGGTCGAGATCGGGGCGCCGCTTCGCGAGAGGTATCGGCCGCTCTCGCTGCACGCGATCGCAGAACGACTCCAGGCTCTCTCGCTCGGGCCACTCGAAGGGCAAGCAGCCTGCGAGCCACTCGTACGCGATCACGCCGAGGGCATAGAGGTCGACCGCCTCGTTGAGGTGCTTGCCGCTCAACTGCTCGGGCGCCGCATAGTGCGGCGTCCCGGCGCGGAGCAATCGTTCCATCCTCGCGGGATCATCGGGCAGGCAGGCGAGGCCGAAGTCGACCAGCACCGGCCGCAGCCGCTCCCGCTGCACGAGGATCACGTTGGCGGGTTTCAGGTCGCGATGGATCACGCGCGTCGCGGCGCCATGGATCGCGTCGAGGGCCCGCGCGATGTCGACCAGGATAGGCAGCGCGAGCCCGGGCTCGGCTGGCTCGCGCGTCTCGAGGAGCGCCGCGAGGGGCAACCCGGGGACGAAGTCCTGCACGATGTAGAGCTCGCCCTCGTCGTCGCGCCCGACGGCATGCACGCGGGCGATCCCCGGATGGAAGAGCGAGCGCGTCGCGGCGAGCTCGAGCTTCGCCGAATCCACGAGACGCGCGCGCTCCTCCTCCTCGTAGAGCTGCGCGAGCTTCAGGCGCTTCAGTGCGACGACCTGCAGGCGCTCGGGATCGAAGGCCTTCCACACCTCGCCGAAGGCGCCCTTGCCCACGGGCTGGAGCAGGTCGTAGCCGAGCGCGCTCGTCTTCTTGCCCGCGACCACCAAGCGCCCTTGCTCCTCGGGCATCCCGCGGTGCAGCTCGAGCTCCGTGAAGAGCTCGACGAGCCGAACGCGCAAGCGCTCGAAGCCATCTCCGCGCGCGAGCCCGATGGCTTCTTCCAGCACCGCCGCCGCCTCGGAGCAACGTTCGCGCTCGCGCAGCGCGCGCGCGAGCGCCGCGCGCACCGAGATCTCGAGGTCCGGCAGGGCCGCGCGCCGGAAGCCGCGCGCCACCTGCGCGAGCCGCTCCAGCGCCACGTCATCGCCGCGACCGAGCTCGAGCAGCGCCTGGACGTGCAGCAGGAGCAGCTCGTGGTACTCCTCGCCGCCGAGCGGACGGGCCGAGCGCGCCGCCTCCAGGGCCTTCGCGGCATCGTCCCAGCGCCGCGCGGCGAGCGCGGCGAGCGCCAAGTCCTTCCAGGCGAAGAACTCGAGGTCGCGATAGCCCGCGCGGCGCGCGCCGTCGACGACCTCGTGGAGCAGGGCTTCGGCGGAACGGGCCTCGGCGGGATCCCCGAGCTCGAGCCGGGCGCGGGCCTCGTCCTCCAGCAGGCGCAGCCGACCGCGCTCGTCGCCGAGCCCTTCTCCCACGGCGATGCGTCGACTCTGCTCGAAGCACTCGAGCGCCTCGCGGGGCCGCCCCGCGCGGAGCTGCGCGCGTCCGAGATTGCCCAGGCTGAGCGCCATGCCGTAGCGATCCCCGTGACTCAGCTTCTCCACCAGCGAGAGCGCGTAGAGGGTCGCCGCACGGTCGAGACGGCCCTCGGCAGCGTAGAGCGAGCCCAGAGTATCGGTGGCCTGGGCCCGGCCCGCGGGATCGCCGGCGAGGCGATAGAACTCGCGCGCGTCGAGCAGAGCGGCGCAGGCCTCCGCACCCTTCCTGAGCTTCCCGAGCGCCAAGCCGAGGTAGTGCTGCGCCCGCGCCTTCACCCACGGATGGGCTCTCGCGCGAAGGTGCAGCGCCGCGAGGCGCTCGGCCGCGCCCGCCACTGCGCTGCGCTGCCGCAGGTCCAAGTAAGCGAGCTCGACCTCGAGCGCCAGTTGGAGCTCGGGGGGTGGCTCGTTCCGGAGAGCCCTGGAGAGATCCTCCCGCGCCTGGTCCTCGCGACCTACCTGGAGGCACGCCAAGGCCCGCGCGTAGGCCGCGAGGGCGTCGGGGGCTGGGGTATCTACGACATCTCGCGGGCGGGCCCCGGCGAGCGCCGCGGCGAAGGGTTCTGGCAGCCGGATCATCCCGCGCTCCTGGACGACGGATCGTTCCCACGGCTCCGGACTTGGAAGCACGGCGCCGGCCACTAAGGTGTTCGCTCCTCGCGACAAGGAGAAGGGGCTGACCCGAACGGGCCCGCCGCCACTCCCCCATGGAGGTCCGCACATGAACCTCGAACCGAGCGCCGATCCCAAGAGCTTCTCCGAGATCCCGACCCGCTGGAGCATGATCCTGAACGGCCAGGACTCGGGCGCCACCTGGAAGCACCTGCTCGAGCGCTATCGCGGCGCGGTGATCGCCTGGGTGCGCCGGCGCCTGAAGGGCCATCCCGAGGCGAACGACATCGCGCTCGACTTCTTCAGCTATCTCTACAGCCAGAAGCTGCTCGCCAAAGCCGATCCTGCGCGCGGTCGCTTTCGCTTCTTCCTGCAGGGAGTCCTCAAGAACTTCCTCCGCATGCGCATGCGGCCCGCGCTCATCGCCTCGGGCTTCGACGAGGCCGCGCTCGATCGCGCGATCGAGCCGGAGGACGCGATCGCGGAAGCGGAGGAAGCCGACTGGGCCCGACGCGTGCTGCACAATGCGTGCAAGGAGCTGCTCCGGCAGAAGCCGCGCGACGGGGAGATCCTTCTGCGTTACTACGGCATCAAGCCCTTCGCTCACGCCGAAGTGGACGAGATCTGCGATGAGTTCGGGCTCAACCGCAACGCCCTCGATCAAGCGCGCTTCGCCGCGCGCAAGAAGCTGCGCGAGCTGATCGAGAAGGAAGTGCGCGAGACGACGAACGGCGATCCGGAGGCCTTCGCGGAGGAGTTCGCTTTGCTGGCCGCCCGGCTGCGCTCCACCAATGCCGCGATGTTCGGCTCGAGCTGATCCGAGCGTCGCGCTCGCGAGAGAACGCCAGGAGCTCCGCCCGAGTCGCAACGACTCGGGCGGAGCTCCTGGCATTTAGCGCCCCGGCCGCGCACGCGGCGCGGAGATTCGAGCGCGAGAGGATCTAAGGCGAGGAGCTCTGACGGCAATCGAGGTGTCGAGGCGCGGCGGCCAACGGTGGCTCTCGCGGCTCGTCTGAACCCCTCTACCTCAACCAGTTCTGGAGCATCCTCATCATGCGTTCCTCCTGCATCTCCCTGCCGATCGTCGGTGCGCTCGCGCTCCTGGTACTCGGCTCGCCCCTCGCGGCCCAGTCGCGTTCGGGCAGCGACCAGCGCAACCTCGGCAATCCCCGCTGGGCCGGTGTCTCGCAGACCACTTCGGTCGCCGCGACCGTGGGTAGCACCACGGCCAGCTCCGCGGTCACCGGTACGACGCGAGGGCACCTGCTGGGCGCCTCTCGCGAGGTGAGCAGTCGCTCCTTCACGGCGAACCAGAGCGGCAGCGCCAACCGCGCGCGCATTCGCCTCCTCTCGTCGACCGTGCGCGATGAGGCGCTGGTCAATGGCGTCGTGCGCAACATGCCGATGGCCTACCGCACGGTCTTCAACCTGCAGTACGACATCCTCGACATCGGCATCGCGACGATCGGGGTCCATGCATCGGCGGGCGCGGGCACGCAGTACACCGCGGTCGCTCGTCACCGCAGCGGCAGCAATCCTGCCGCGCACTTGAGCGGCCCCTGCCAGAGCTACCTCGCCGGCGAAGGCGGTATCCGCGTGCGCTTCCTCGGCGGGGTGGCCGGCTCCGCCAGCGCGACCGTTCGTCTCGAAGGCCTGAACACGACCTTCAGCATGACCTTGCCGACCGAGCGCAACGCCATCTCCTCGCGCGGCATGACCATGCCGGTCGAGACCCTGGCGTGGGCCTTCGAGGTCAGCGGCAGGCTGCGCGGTCCGTTCGGCATCTCGCTGGGCTCGCGGACCTTCGTCCGCGTCGAGGGCCCGCGCTCGGTCGTCGACATCCTGAATCGCTGAGGTCGATGAGCCATGAAGAAGTCCACCGCCGCTCTCGTGTCGACGGCGGGCTTCCTCGGCCTGGTGCTCGTGCTGTCCCTCGGGGCAGCGCGAGCACCGCGCTCGGAAGCCCTTTCGTCTAGCCTCTCCGAGCTCCCGCGGGCCGACCAGCTCGGCCGGCCCGAGCTCGCCCTCGGCACCCAGCGTCGCGCCTCGCTCGACGTCGCGCAGGAGCCCAACACCTACCGCTTCCGCTTCGAGCTCGAGCAGAGCGGAGCGATCGAAGGCGGCGAGGAGAGCGCGCCGATGAGCTTCGGCGCGACGATCGCGGGCGTCTTCACCGAGACCGTGCTCGAGCGTACGCCCGACGGTCTCGATCTCGCGCTGGGCCTCGAGGACGTGAAGGTGCGCGGCACCGCTCCCGGCGTTCCCGAGAGGATCGACGGCGCCGCGCTGCGCGTGCTCCTCGGTCGCGAGGGTCTCGTGAGCGGCTACGACCTGCCGCTCGGCGCTCCGAGCCCGGCGGCGCGCCTCCAACGCTTGCTCTGCCTCCGGCTGCACCTCTTGCCGACGGCGACACCGCGCTGGACCGGCGCTCTGGAGGACGAGACCGGCCGCTGCACGTTCGAGATCGAACGCGAGGAGCTCGCGCCAGACGGCAGCTCGCGCTGGCTCCGCAAGAAGAGCCGCGTCGAGCTCGAGGCGCGGGGGCCCATCGTGGGAGATGTCGCGGTCGCGCACTCGGAGGACCGCCTCGCGCTCGCGGACGGCTGGCCGCTCACCGCGACCTGCGAGGAGCGCCTCGACACGACGATCGGCGGCTTCGTCCTGCGCTCGACTCTGCGCTTGCGCATCGACTCGCGGGAAGTACTCCCTCAGCCCACCGAAGCGCGTCCCGCGCCGCAGTGGCGGCCCTGGCCGCGCGAGCGCGCACAGGACGAAGAGGACGCACCGCCTCCGAGCTTCGAGGAGTGCCTGGAAGCCCTCCGCGCGATCGACGCGGCGCAGGACTACGGCAGCCTCGCGATGCAGCGCGCCTTCGACGCCCTGGTGCGCCGCCTCGCGAGCGATCCCAAGGCCGCGCGGGAGCTCGTCGAGCAGATGCGCGGAGGAGCGTGGCTCCCCCCGCGCGTCTCGGAGGATCTCTGCAGCGTTCTGTGCTCGGCGCTCGCCGATGCAGGCGCTGCCGGCGGAGCGCACTGCGTCGCGGCCATGAGCGAGCTCCTCGCTTCGATCGCCGAGCCGAGCTGCCTCGGCTCACTTGCGCGCTCGCTGCATCAGCTCCGCGATCTGCCCTGGGCCGAGCTCCAGCCGTTGCTCGCGCCGGCTCTTGCGAAGCTCGACGGGAGCCGCAGTGACTACGGCGACGAGCTGGTGCTCGGCCTGGGCTCGCTGCTGCGGCAGGCGGAGGCCGCCGACCGCGCCGGCGCCGAAGCGCTCCTCGCGCGTCTCAACGAGCACGCGGACCGAGCTGACGCCTGGGGCGCCGTACTGGTCACCGTCGCAGAGAACGCGAGCGAGGCCGCGATCCTCGCGGCGGCGCTACCGCGCCGCGAAGCCCGCGACGCAGATCTGCGTGCACGCGCCATGGAGGCCTTGGGCGCCACGCGCGACCCGCGAGCCACGGAGGCGCTGCGCGAGGCGGCGCTCGCGGATGCCGACGAGTGGGTGCGCGCGACGGCGGCGCGCGCGTTGGCGCGGCAGAACCTAGCCGCCGCCGACGAAGCGCTGGAGCACGTGCTGCTGCGCGAGACAGATCCCTCGGTGCGGCGCGCCGCGCTGGAGGAGCTCGCGGCGCAGCGGCACGGAGATCCGCGTTGGGAGAGTCTGGCGCGGCGCCTCGCGGCGGAGGATCCGGATGAGGCTGTGCGGGGGGCGGCGGGGGCTTTGTTGGCGGAGGGGCTCTCCGCGCGATGAGGCAAGGCGAGACGGTGATTCAGGTGACGCAGGTCGCTCGCTCGGGCTCCTCGGCGGTGGCTTTCCGGTCGGGCTCCGCCCCGACCTCCTCGTAACCGCCGTGGAGTCCTCGCTCGCCCCCTCGTCCTACTTGCTGAAATCGGATCGGCTCTACCTCGCAGACCTCGCGTCGATCACGGGACGGAATCCGAGGTCGATGCGTCCATCGCCAACGCGCCAAGCGCCCCGCGTCGCGGAGCTGAAATGATAAGCAGGGTATCGCCAGCCGCCACCCCGGATCATCCGGTCGGAGTCTCGAAGTAGTTGCTCATCCGACAAGTCCTCGGCTTCGCGATCTACTTGCTGTGCCTCAGATCGAGAGACCGAGTACGAGTTGGCGCACCATTCCCAAAGGCTGCCATGGACATCGTGCAACCCCCAGGGATTCGCGCGCCGTGTCCCGATCGATTCAGGTGCGATCTCCTCGTCAAACCTAGCCGCATTGCGCAA
The DNA here is from genome assembly GCA_016719295.1 of Planctomycetota bacterium. Classification (GTDB taxonomy): domain Bacteria; phylum Planctomycetota; class UBA1135; order UBA1135; family JADKAF01; genus JADKAF01. The sequence goes on along the minus strand of JADKAF010000001.1, from coordinate 6,075,366 downwards.
GGCAGTGAGATCCGATCCCGTCCACCAAGTCGTCGTCGTGCCCGCCCGACACGCATACTCCCACTCGGATTCGAGGGGCAAGCTCACACTCCCCAATCGCCAGCACAATCGGCGGCATTCAAGCCAGGATATGTCAGCCTTGGGCGCGACGATCGGTGGCGACTCTGACTCGCTCGTACCCATCAGCCGCATCCATTGCGCCTTCGTGATTTCGTACTTCGAGATCTGGATGGCTTCCAGTGTGACCTGTTGTGGAGACAGTACTTCTATAAGTTGCAGAGGATGAGAATCAGGGACATAGTTTGGCTTCGCCGGATCCTCTTTCTGCGCTCCCTGCCAGAACTTTCCTCCCGGCACCAGAACATACACCATTCCCATCTCGGGCGTGATCTGCCAGCGGTTCGCATCGTCCCGCTCCGGCTTCGGCTCGATCAGCTTCGGTCGATCGCCGCTCGGCACGTGCCAGAACTCCCAGAGCCCCTGCGGATTCTTCGAGAGCGGCAAGAGATGCTCGATGGGCTCCATCCCTGCCGCACGCCATTCGCGCTGTGCCTCCTCGCTCGTCACCGTCGCGGCGAGCCAGCGCTCCGTGAGCTCGAGCCGTCGGCGCACCTCCGGTACGCTGGTCCCGAGCGCACCCCCAATCTCTGGCGCGAGTTCCGACGGCCCCTCGAAGAACGACCGCAGCGACTCCTCCGCGATTGGAAGCTCGACCTGCCGCGCGCGAGCCTCGCTCACGGCCGCTCGCAGAGCTTCCGCCTTGCGCAGCCATTCGCGCAGCGCAGGAATCTCCTCCGAGCGCATCGGCCAAAGATCGCGCTCGGCCGCCCTGCGTAGCTCAGCGATCGTCTCGCTCGCGCGCAGCGCCTCGTTCTCCGCGCTCTTCTCGGCGACCGCGCGTTGCAGATGCTGCACGTAGAAGAGCGTGACGCCAACGCTCCCGAGCACGAGCAGGGCAATCGCCGCGCTGAGCTCGCGGTGCCTCCGGATCCAGACGCGCAGGTGATAGCCCAGGCTCTTGGCCCGCGCTTGGATCGCGCGTCCATCGAGGAAGGCGTCGAGATCCGCGGCGAAAGCGCTCGCGCTCACGTAGCGCTCCGCGGGATCCTTCGCCGTCGCCTTCCCGACGATCAGCGCGAGATCGCTGGGGATCGCGGGGTCGACGCGGCGCGGCGGCAGCGGTTCCTCGTCAAGCACCTGCTTGATCAGGCGCTGCTCACTCTCGCCGTCGAAGAAGAGCCGATCCGTGAGCAGCTCGTAGAGCGTGGCCCCGAGGCCGTAGATATCCGCGCGCGCGTCGACTTCGCGCAGGCTTCGCTGAAGCTGCTCCGGTGCCATGTAGCGCAGCGTGCCCAGGACCTTGCTCTTGTCGTGCGAGAGCGAGAGGGTCTGGCTCTCGATCGCGGCGAGGCCCAGGTCCATCACCACCGCGCGATGATCGGCGGCGGTCACCATCACGTTCGCAGGCTTGACGTCGCGATGCAGCACACCGCGCTCGTGCAGGTGCTGCAGCCCGAGCGCCGCGTCTCGGAAGGTGCGCGCGAGCGCGCGCCAGCGCTCCACTCCGGCTCCGGGCCGCGGCGTGCTCGGCGCGACCGCGGGGGCCTGCGGGAAGAGCTCCGCCCGCTCGGCGCGCGTCGCCGTGCACGCGGTCGAGACGGCCGTGTCGAAGTCCTTCGAATCCGACAGCGCGCGCCGGACCGCGAGCAGGTCCGCGCCCTCGACGTACTCCATCGCGAACCAGGGCGTCCCGCGGGTCGTCCCGGACGCCAAGATCTTCACAACGTTTGGGTGCTCGCAGCGCGCGAGGGCTTCGATCTCGCGCTGGAAGCGCGCGCGGGCGATCCCGTCCTGCGCGAGACTCGGTGGCAGCATCTTCAGCGCCACCAAGCGATCGAGGCTCGTCTGCCGCGCGAGGAAGACCTCGCCCATCTTCCCCGCGCCCAGGCGCCCCACGATCGCGAACTCGCCGAACGCGCTCGGATCCTCCGCCCGCGGCGCGACTTCGCTCTCGCGCTCTGCAGCCGATGCCGAGGAAGCCGGCGCGTTGCGCGCGAAGAGCTCGGTGAGCTCCGGAGCCAGGGTCGCGAGCAGCTCCTCGCGCGGCCCCGAGCCCGAGACGAAGTCGAGGTAGTGCGCCTTGCGGTCGAGCTTGTCGAAGAAGAAGCACTGCCCGCGCTCGTCGTCGTAGCCGAGCCAGGGATGCAGCGGCCTCCAGCGCTCGCCCTCGCGCCAGTAGACGCGGTGCGGCAGCACGCTCGCCGGCACTGCGAGGCCGAGCGGAGCGGACTTCCAGGCCGTCTCGCCCTCGAGTTCCAGCACGTGGCCCTTCCGCGCGCCGCCCGCTTCGAGCGCCACGCCCTCGACGTAGACCAGCATCCCGGCGCGCGGCAGGAAGAGCTCGGCCTGCCAAGCCGCCTCCAGGGCGCGGAGCAGCAGCGGGCCGGCCTCGCGGTAGAAGCTGGCGTCTTGTAGCGCGTGGCCGTGCGCATGGTTGCGATACGCCGCGAGCGCGTCGACCAGCTCCCGCGGGCGCACGGACCTCCGCTGCGCGCCCTCGCCCTTGCCCACGCGCGAGGCGAGCTCGAAGAGCTCGACCAGACTCGCCTCCTCCAGCGCGAGCTCGGGGAGACTCGCCGCGCGCGCCCAGGCGCCGAAGCTCGGGCGCTTCAGCGCCGCGAGCTCCGTGGGCGGGCGCAGCGCGACCGCCAAGCGCAGGGAGGCCTCCCACGCGAAGAGGGCGCTGTCGTGCGCGTCCTTCGGGTTCTTGCTGCGGGAGTTCTGGCTCCGGCGGCGCAGGCAGGCGATGGGAAGGGGGAGGCGGATCTCGGTCATGGCCGATTCGGGATCGGCCGCCAGCTTAGATCGGCCTTCCTTTCGGCGCACGCCCTAAGGCTGAGCCCTCGGGACGCAAGGAGGGTGTGCGGCTCGGGCCTGGGCCGAAGCGCGAGCGAGTCCTGGAAGGGCCTCGTCGCGACGAAGCTCCCCGCAAGTCCGCCGCTTCGCGTTCCCCTTCCGGGGATTCCTCCCGAGGAGACCTACCCGATGATCACCCCTTCGCCCCTTAGCATCCTTCGCCGGCTCGGCTGCGCGGCTCTCGCCGCCGTCGGCCTCCTGCACGCCGCGGCCGATGCCCAGGTTCCGCCCAAGTACTTCGGCACCGGTTCCCGCCACCAGCAGCAGATCGGCGCGATCAGCCGGAACTCCACGGCGACGCCTTCGGGCGGACTCGTGCTCTCCGCGGGCGGCTCGCTGCGCCGGATCTACGTCCGCTTCCTCGGGAACACAGGTCGCAACGTGACGGGCTACGACCTGTGGATGCGATCGAACAGCGGCCCAGCCGTCCTGCGGGCCTCGCTCTGGAGCGCGACGAGCAACAGCAATCCCGGGACCGAGCTCGCGTCGGGGCACCTCGGACTGATGACGCGCTTCGAATGGCATCGAGCGCATTTCCAGAGCCCGTACCGCATCGCCGCGTCGCAGCTCTACTTCCTGGCCTTCGACCTGCCGGCTGGAAGCGCCGTGGAGATGGGACGAGCGCCCACCAGCGGCTCCGCATCGGTCGCCTACTACACCTCTCGGACCGGCACCGTGAACTTCGCTCCGCTGATGTACAAGGTGAACGCGGATGGAGAGATCCCGGAGATCGCAACCCAGACCGCGTTTCGCGGCCAGTCGGCTCCTTGGACCTGCAGAGGCCTACAGCCTGGCGCGGTGAGCTTTCTCGTCCTCGGGCTTTCGGACTCCGTTGGTTTCGGTGGTGCGTTGCCTCAGCTACTCGGGCCCCCCTTCGTGCGTGGAGCGCTGGCTTGGATCTCCTGCGATGTCGAGTCCTCACTCGTCCTCGCTGACGCCTCTGGCGTCGCACGCCTGGTGGCGCACTATGGCCCGAGTGTACTGCCTGGATTCCGCTTCTTCGGACAGTGGCTGGCCGTGACCTCGAGCGGAAGCTTGGCGGTCTCGAACGCGGTCGAAGTCACGATCAACTAGATCTTCCACTCAGGCGGAACTCGCCCTCTCAGGATGGCAAGAGGGCGAGACGACCCATCCTACTGGTGCAGAGCTGTTGCTGGAGCGGGGCGCTCCTCCGAGCCTACGCGCGACATCGCCTCGTCGTGAGGGACCTCCGCCTCCGTGCGCCGGGTAAGCAGCGTCGTATACCCGAGATGGGATCGCCTTGCCATCCTTCCCACGCTCGGCAGCCTCCCTCATTCAATACCCACATGAACCTTCGGTGAACCCCATGAGCGTCTCTCGCCGTCTTCTCACGCGGATGCCGTTCCTCTTGCTTGCGGCATCCTGCAACGAATCTGCGCATCCTGCCTCGTCGCACTCGCGACTTGGCAACGCCACTCCAACGACTTCGCCGCAGGATCCGGCGGCGCCCCAGCCGATCGTCAAAGCCGCAACCGCGCCTGCGCGGCAGGCGCAGGTTCCAGCACTCGACGCCGCGCCCAGATCGATCGGCATCGCGTCGAAAGTGCTCGCGTGGCGTTCGACGCTCGATCCGAGCTCGCATCTGATCCTGGACGAGGTGCTCGATGCCGCCATGCGTGGCGATGCCAAGGAGATTCGAGGCATCATCTCGCGCAAGGACAGCGAGAGCCAGTTTCGACGCGACTACCCTACGTTCCAAGATGCTTTCCAGCAGCGCGACTCCCATGGCTGGACCGCGCTGCACCATGCGGCATTCTCCGGCCGCATGGATGTGCTAAGAGCGCTCCACGGATTGAAGGTGCTCTCGCCAGATTGGCCAACCGGAAGGCCGGCTCTCAATCCGCGCGAGTTCAAGCCCGCCCACGAGAGCGATCGAGGAGTGACGGCGCTCCACCTCGCCGCCATGGAGGGGCACCTCGACGTCGTGCGACTCTTCGCGCCGCTCGCCTCGACGAAGAGAGGCTCCGGTCAGCCGTCTGGTCCGATCGATTCTCGAACTCACAACCCGTTCTCTCTGGATCGCATCCCCGAGGATACGCGTCGCGCTGACAGCACGTTGCGGGACAAGGACGGGCTGACGGCTTTCCATTATGCGGTGCTGTTCTGCCGCTTGGATGTCGCCGAGCACCTCCTGAAGTACCAAGCCGCATCCGGTACGAAAGACCCGGGGGTGCTGGAGCCCTTTTTGCCGCGTGGCCGAACGGACGCCCCCGCGAGCCTCCTCGACTTCGGAGCCGATGTTCCGACCGTTCTCGTGGCCGTCGACGGCAATCGGCTCCAAGAGCTGGAGTGGCTCCGGAAGAAGGGGGCCCGATTCGACGTGGTCGACTCCGAAGGATTCAACCTGCTTCATCACGCCGCCGCGACGCAGAACAGGGCCATCGCTGAGTGGCTGATGGATGCGGCTGGAATCCCCAAGCACCTGCCGGCCAAGGATAGCGAGCGCACGACTCCGCTGCATCTCGCCGCCGAGCTCGGATCCGTCTCGGTCGCGTCCCTGCTCCTCGATCGCGGTTGCCTGGTCGATGAATGGGATGCAATGCAGGCGACACCCTTGCATCGCGCCGCGTCGAACGGACAGCTTCTGTCGATCGAGCTTCTGGTCGCGAAGGGCGCGCAGGTGGATGCACGCGCTGTCGACGGATGTACCGCGCTTCTGTCGGCGGCGCAGAACGGACAAGGGAAAGCGTTGCAGGCGCTGCGGGAGCTCGGGGCGAGCCTCGAAGCCCGAGACGCGTTCCATCACACCGCGCTCCATCACGCCGCGGGACGCGGGCATGGATCCGTTGTGGAGATGCTGCTCAAGCTCGGACTGTCACATGGCGCGCGCAGCAACCAAGGTCTGACCCCTCTGCATGCTGCAGCGGGATCGGGGCGCTCCGCCGTCGTGGCTCTGCTCTTGCGCTCGGGCGCGGAGGTGAATGCCTGTAGCGAGGCGTGGGGAACGCCTCTGGACATGGCGCTCTTGAACCAGGAAGCTCAGGAGACCGTTAGCATCTTGCGACAGAACGGGGGGAAGCTGAGCCGCGATCTGTAGATGTGGCGTCGTTGGCGCTTGGACAAGCAGGTGAGCTGCAATCCTGGCGCGACGTGCGACATGCTCCAGGGCTACGCATGAGCTGCGATCTCGGCATCCGTATTGCTAGCACCGACGATTGTGCACAGCTCCGGGAGGTGGTTCGCGATGTACATTTTTCGGGGCCGATGGATTCGCCTTGCATCGACATGGCGATCCTCGCCGGGAGGATCGGCCCACGCGCATCGCGCAGAGGAATTGGAGGAAGCGCCGAATGCACAGGCGTGGATCGATGCTCACAATTTTCGGACATCTTGCCGGTGGCGCTCCAGTCGCGCTCCCCTTCGATGAGCTCGCTACCGCGTCAGACGCTCCGCGCCCTCTCGCCTGACGAATACCTATTGGTGTAATTGCGCAGGCAACACGGGACGCAAACCGACGTACTCGAAGACTCCGGCCGGCGGATAACTAAATCGGTGCGCGGAGCGGCATTCCGAAGCTGAGGACGCGGAGCAGCCGCCCCTGACCGTCCGTCTTTCCACCCTCGTCATCGGCGCCTCCAACGATTGGATCTGCGCTCCAGCTCGACCTCGATCCTCAACTACGTAGCCATAACGACTTTCGGCATCGTCCAAGCACCACTCGAAGAGGCTTCCATGAACGTCGTGGAGACCCCAATCATTGGCTCGTAGCGTACCGGCGGAGGGATTGCGCTTGCTGCCATTGAAGCGGGCCGCGCTACCAAGATCCGACTCGTCCGCCCCTGTCCACCAGGGCGTCGTTGTTCCGGCTCGGCACGCGTACTCCCATTCGATCTCTGTTGGCATGCATGCGCTTCCGATCCTTCGCTCGGTGAGTGCGCAATGGAACCAAGATAAATGGTGCCGGGGCAAGTTCGTCGCGGGCCAATCCCGATCTTCACCCGCTAATCGTGCCCACTGAGCCACGGTGATCTCGTACTTTGAGATCAGGAATGGACTCATCGGGAACTTGAGTACCGGCCCTTCATCTGAACTCGCCTTGGGATAGTAGTTCGGCTTCGACGGATCGCCCTTCTGCGCCCCATGCCAATGCGTCCCTCCCGGCAGAAGCACGTACACCATCCCCATCTCCCGCGTGATCTGCCAGCGGTTCGCATCCTCGCGCTCCGGCTGCGGCTCGATCAGCTTCGGCCGCTCCCCACTCGGCACATGCCAGAACTCCCAGAGCCCCTGCGGGTTCCTCGAGAGCGGCAATAGATGCTCGATCGGCTCCATCCCCGCCTCGCGCCACTCGCGCTGTGCCTCTTCGCTCGTCTTCGTCATCGCGAGCCAGCGCTCCGTGAGCTCGAGGCGTCGACGCACCTCAGGAACGCTCGTCCCGAGCGCTCCGCCGATCTCGGGTGCCATCTCGGAGGGTCCCTCGAAGAAGGAGCGCAGCGTCTCCACCTCGACGGCGAGCTCCACGCCTCGCCGCCGGGCCGCGTCGATCTGGAGGCGTAGCTCCTCGGCCTTCGCCAACCACGCCCGCAGCGCAGGGATCGTCTCCGAGCGCATCGGCCAGAGCCGCTGCTCGGCCTCCAAGCGCAGGCTGTCGATCGTACTCCCTGCACGCAGCGCCTCGATCTCGATCGCTTTGGCCGCCACCTCTTCTCGCAGACGCTGCGTGTGAACCACTGCGAAACCCACGGCCCCGAGAATCAGGAACGCGATCGCCGCGCTGAGTTCCTTCCGCCGCCGGATCTGCTTCCACAGCAGATAGCCGAAGCTCCGGCCGCGGGCCGCGACCGGCCGACCGTCGAGCACGGCATCGAGATCCGCAGCGAACGCCGCGGCACTCGCGTAGCGCTCGGCCGGGTCCTTCGCGATCGCGGTCCGCACGACGAGCTCCAGGTCGCGCGGCAGGTCGGGTGCGTAGCTCCGCGGCGCCGCGGGCTCTTCGTCGAGCACCTGCTTGATCAAGCGCTGCTCGCTCTCGCCGTCGAAGAGCGGGCGATCGGTGAGCAGCTCGTAGAGTGTCGCGCCCAAGCCATAGACATCGGCACGAGCATCGACTTGGCGCAGGCTCCGCTGGAGCTGCTCCGGCGCCATGTAGCGCAGCGTGCCGAGGAGCTTGCCGCGGTCGTGCGAGAGCGAGACCGTGGCGCTCTCGACCGCCGCGAGCCCCAAGTCCATCACCACCGCGCGGTGATCGACGGTGGTGACCATCAGGTTCCCCGGCTTCAGATCGCGGTGGAGGACGCCGCGCTCGTGGAGGTGCTGTACGCCGAGCGCGGCGTCGCGGAAGAAGCGCGCGAGCTCGGGCCAACGCGGGCGAGACTTCGTAGAGGCGAGGGGCGCTCGTTCGACCAGCGGAGCGTCGGGGAAGAGCTCGGAACGCTCCTTCCGCACGGTGGCGCAAGCGGTCGAGACGGCCGTATCGAAGTCCTTCGATTCCGAGAGAGCCCGCGCGACGAGCGCGAGATCGGCGCCCTCCACGTACTCCATGGCGTACCACGGCGTCCCGCGCGTGGTGCCCGAGGTCAGGATCTTCACCACGTGCGGGTGCTCGCAGCGCGAGAGGGCATCGATCTCGCGTGCGAAGCGCGCGCGGGCGAGCGGATCGGTGGCGACGCTCGGGGGAAGCATCTTCAGCGCCACGAGCCGATCCAAGCTCGCTTGCCTGGCCAGGAAGACCTCGCCCATGCCGCCGGCGCCCAGCCGACCCAAGATCGAGAACTCACCGAAGGCGCGCGGATCGACGGCGCGCTCGACTTCGTCCTCCGCCGTGCGGGTCGCGCCGCGCGCCGCGTGCTCCTCGAAGAGCGCGAACACGGCGGGCTCCCAGAGGGCGAGGAGCTCTTCCCGCGGCGGCGAGCCGGAGACGAAGTCGAGGAAGTGCGCGCGGCGATCGAGCTTGTCGAAGAAGGCAACGCGCAGAGTGTCTTCGTCGTAGGCAAGCCAGGGGTGCAGCGAGCGCCAGCGTTCGCCCTCGCGCCAGTAGATCTGGTGCGGCAGTACGTTCGCGGGGACCGCGAGGCCGAGCGGAGCGGACTTGAAGGGATGCTCGCCTTCGAGTTCGAGCACGTGACCGCGGAAGGCGCCCTGCGCTTCGCGCTCGACCTTCTCGACATAGACGAGGACGCCCGCCCGCGGGAGGAAGAGCTCGGTCTGCCACGCGGCCTCGAGGGCCTCGAGCAGCACCGGGCCCGCGTCGCGATAGAAGCTCGTCTGCTGGAGCGCGTGGCCGTGGGCCTTGTTGCGGTAGGCGGCCAGAACGTCGAGCAGCTCGCGCGGGCGGATGCTCCGGCGCGAGCCCGCCTCGCCGCGGCCGACACGCGCGCCGAGCTCGAAGAGCTCGAGCAGGCGCGCATCGTCGAGGGCGAGATCGGGGAGGCTCAACGCGCGAGCCCACTCGCCGAAGCTCGCGCGCTTCAGCGCCGCGAGCTCCGCGGGCGGACGCAGCGCAACGGCCAAGCGCAGGGAGGCCTCCCACGCGAAGAGGGCGCTGTCGTGCGCGTCCTTCGGGTTCTTGCTGCGGGAGTTCTGGCTCCGGCGGCGGAGGCAGGCGATGGGCAGGGGGAGACGGATCTCGTTCATGGCGGGCTCGGGATCGGCCAGCAGCTTAGATCCGCGTTTCTGTCGGCGCACCTCCCTAAGGCTGCGCCCTCGGGGCGCAAGGAGGGGTGTGCAGCTCGGCCCTGGGGCCGAAGCGCGCGCGAGCCCTGGAAGGGCCTCGCCGCGACGAAGCGCCCCGCGAGCCCGCTGCTTCGCGTTCCCATCCCTCCCGAGGAGACCTACCCCATGTTCACCCCTTCGCCCCTTCGCTTCCTCCGCCGGCTCGGCTGCGCAGCTCTCGCCGCCGCCGGCGTCCTCCACGCCACGGCCGACGCCCAGATCCAGCCTCGCTACTTCGGCACCGGATCCCGCTACCAACAGCAGGGAGGTGCCATCAGCCGGAACTCCACCGCGACGCCCTCCGGAGGGCTCGTGCTCTCCGCCGGCAGCTCGCTGCGCCGGATCTACATCCGCTTCCTCGCGGACACGGGCCGCAACGTCACGGGCTACGACCTGTGGATGCGATCGAACATCGGCTCGACCGTCTTGCGCGCCTCGCTTTGGAGCGCGACGAGCGGCGACGCTCCGGGGACGGAGCTCGCCACGGGGCACCTCGGTCTGATGACGCGCTTCGAGTGGCATCGGGCGAGCTTCCAGCAACGGCATCGCATCTCCGGGGCGCAGCTCTACTTCCTGGCCTTCGACCTGCCCGCGGGGACCGCCGTGGAGATGGGGCGTTCGAGCTCGGGCGGCGCCGCCTCCGTCGCCTACTTCACCTCTCGGACCGGCGCCGTGAACTTCGCTCCGCTGATGTACAAGGTCAACGCGGATGGAGAGATCCCGGAGATCACGACACAGACCGCGTTTCGCGGCCAGTGGGCTCCCTTGACTTGCAGCGGCCTGCAGCCGAACGCGTACAGCATTCTCTTCCTCGGGCTCTCGGACACCGTTGGCCTCGGTGGCGCCTTGCCTCAGCTCATGGGCCCTCCCTTCGTACGCGGGGCGCTGCAATGGATCTCGTACGAAGGGCTCGCCTGGCCCGTCCTCGCCGATGCGAGCGGCGTCGCGAGAACGGCCTTGGGCTACAGTGCAAACGCTCCGGAGGGATTCCGATTCTTCGCTCAGTGGGTCGCGGAGACCGCGCCTGGCAGCAACCACTTCGTGGCCTCCAACGCCGCCGACGTCGTCATCAACTAGAGCTGGAACCGCTTAGAACGCCGAGGCGCGGAGCAGCGGCTCCTTGATACTCGGGCGTTCAGGATCGGTAGCTCAGCCCGGTGCTACGACAGAGCTCAGAGGCTGACACGCATGGAGAGGTCTGCGGCTGCGACGCGGTTCGGCAGCTGCAGACGCACATCGAGGAGGGGCAAGCGCTTCGATTGCGAGGCATGGCGCGCGTCACGCCAACGCCTGCCTTCTGCGTCGCGCTCCTTGATCCCTCAGGTTCGATCCGCAGTCATGGCCGCGTGGGAATCGTTCATCTCGCGGCTAGCAACGGTACTACGTTGGGAGCGTCGATCCGAGCGATTCGGAGGGCGCTCCAGGGAGGTTCACATGCATTGCCTTCGCTTCCTCTTCGCCGCGTTGTGCGGCTGCATCCTCATCGATTCGGCTCGTGCCCAGATCGAGCCTCTGATCCTCGGCGACACCTATGAAGGGCGACTCGGCTCCTCCAGTGAGGTCGACGCGCTGCCCTTCGAGGACCTCGAGGGAACTCTGCTCGATGCCGTGATCACGGGCTCGAACGGGCTGCGGCCGACGGTGAGCCTCTATGACACCGGCTCGAGCACGCAGGTGGATCTGACGGGACACCTGGAGGGCGCGGGTAGCGAACGGCTCTCGATCCGCGCGTTCCCGCTGCCATCGACGGGGGGCTACGAGCTGCGTGTCTCGGGCGGCGGAGTTTTCCCTGCTTCCTACCGCTGTGCCACGCGACGTACGGATTCCCGAGAGAATCTGCGCTTCGTTCTTGCGGGCGTCCTTCCGAATGGAGCTACGGTCGAGACGGTGCGCTTCGCGGCACTGGGCGGAACCATCGTGAGCCTCGACGTGAAGAACGGCCGCGCCACGCGCTGGAACCCCTCGATCCGGCGCGTCGAGAGCCCGACCGGTCAGCATCTGGACGTGTCCGCGCACGTGCGCGAAAGCCGAGGCCGAGCGCGACTCTCGGCGTGGACCACTCCCGCGGAAACGGGAGAGTACCTGCTGGTCCTGGAGTCGCGAGACGGCAGCTCCGGCGACTTCACGGTGAAGGGCGCATTGAAGTCCCCCAAGTCGCAGCGCGTGATCGCGGATCCGGGGCAAGGTCGAGCCACCACCCTCATTCTCTCGCGCTCGACAACGATTCCCAATAACAGCCTTCATGGATTCTGTCGGACCGGTCCGGACAGCATCGGCGTCCTCGCCACGGGGAACGGCTTCGCGAGCGCGTTCTACCATCGCATCTCCAGCAATACCTGGAGTGGTCCGGTGGCGCAGGCGTTGGATTATCGCGAGACTGGAGTTCGCTCGCTGGTCGCTGGCGAAGAAGGGAGCTTGCTGGTTCTCAGTCAGAGCAGATCTCACAATGACAGAAGCGAACGAGCTTTCGACTTTCACGAGACTGCTGGCGTCGTCGCGTCCCCGGACATCAGGGCCAGTCGCCTGCTGCGTCTACCGGGAGGTCGCGTCGCTGCGGTGAACGCCATCCTGGCCCTCGGCATGCCTGCCGCGTACCTCTACGATCCGGCGCAGCGCAGCTGGACCAGTACGAGTGCTCGCCAGCAGTTCTCACACGAGCCGCTCGCCTACCTACCGGGCGGCGCAGAGTCGTTCCAGGTGATCTACCGGCCTTACTACACGGCCGATCTGCGGGTGTCCCGCCGGGCTTTCGATGGTTCGGAGCTGCAAGACCATGTCTTCCCGCAGACTCCCTCCGGACAGCCTTTCGTCACCTACGACGGGCGCGGTCACGCGATGCTGATCGTGGCGAATCCGCATCCCCTCGGGACTGAGCTCCTCTCGTCGAGCTACGATCCGGCGCTTGGGTGGAGTCCGCTGACCTCGTTGCGCGTTATAAATCAAGGCGGACTCCATGTTGCACTCAGCCTGGCGGAAGACGGAACCGCCGTGATCTGCGCTGGCTTAGATGATCTCAGATTGGGCCTGAACTTCCTCGTAGCGAGGTCGATCTCCGGAGGCTCATGGACTTGGGATCTCCTGCCTCTGACTTGGGCAGCGGGGTTTCGGGTTCACGCCGCCCCAGGGGGAGAGTTCATTCTGCAGGCAGGGGTTCATGCTCCGACCTCCGTCTACGTCGCCGGAGCCAAGGGCACCGCATCCTGGAGCGAGTGGCAGTATGTCGCTGGCGGGGCATTCACCCCAGCGACCTTTGGGGCGGCAGGTGAGTTCTGCGTGGGATTGGGGCCTCAGGGCACAGGCCCTTACCTGATCGCTGCGCAGGCCCATATCCCGCACGGGCTCGAGATCCATCGTTTGGAGCTGCGCTGACGGGCTGGGATTCTCGCTCCCGGTTCTGGAGGTACGAGACGGGAGGGGCTCTGGCGTTTACCGCCCGGGGTCCCTCCCATGATCAAGAGTTAGTGGTCTGATTCCGAATTGATGGGCATTCGCTTCCGGCGAGTACCTGGAGAGCTTCCGCCTGGACCTGCGCTGAAGCCGCGGCTCGAATCCACGCTGCGCCGGTCGCGGCCGGCGCAGCATAACAGTATCCGCGAGTCGACCAGGATCAGTCCTCCACCCCCGCGAAGCTCACCTTGAACTTCAGCGGCTTCCCTCCATCGACGAGCACCACCGCGCTCAGCGAGTACTTCACCTTCCCCGGCAGGCCGTTCTTGCCGAAGGTCTGGGTGAGCTTCGCGATGGCGGAGACGACGAGCTCGATCGGGACGTTGCCCGTGCCGTAGAGCCCGTCCAGGACCTGTTGGAGATCGGCCTGGGAGACGTTGGGCAGGATCTTGCCGCGGCTGTCGCGGGCGAAGGTGCCGCCGGTGATCGGAGGAGCGGCGTAGGTGCCGGCGGCGTTGATGTTGCAGGTGCCGGTCGTGGTGCCCTTCAGCGGGAGGATGCTGCTCGTCTTGTCGGGCTTGGTCGAGTACTTCCAGGTCACCGCGTAGTCGTGCTCGCGGATGCCGTCGCAGCTGAGGTTCAGGGCCGCGTTCCCCGTGGCGCCGCTCGCGCCGCCGAGGCGCACGTAGTACACCTCGTCCTGGCTCACGTTGGCTTGGAGCCGCGCGTAGCGATTGCCCTGGCCGCAGGCAGTGTCGCTGCAGCCGAGGGAGATCAGCGCGCCACAGGTGCCCGAGAAGAGCTCGAGCTTGGTGTCGAAGTCGGTGCCTGGCACGCAGGTATCGATCGTCAGCGTGCCCGTGCAGTACGCCGTGTAGCGGAACCAGAGGTCGCGGCTCGCGCTGCCGCCGCAGGCCCACGCCGGCTGCGAGTCGGTCGCGACCCCGTTGTGGAATGGACCGTTCGCGCCGTCGCGCAGCACGAGCGCGGTGGCGCACTCGTCGTTCGGCGCGATCGCGACGCGCAGGCAGCTCGCCTCCACGAGCTCGCGGATCTCCGCGACGCTCGCCGGATGGAACGAGAGCGCGATGTTGCTCATCCCCCCCGGGCAGCTGTGGCAGTAGCTCATGAGCGTGCCCGCGGGGCTCGCGCAGTTGCCGTTGCCGCAGTTGTCGACCGGCGGATCGTACTCGTGCGTGTGGATCGCGCCGAAGCCATGGCCGAGCTCGTGCGCGATCACCACGAAGTCCCAACTGAGCGGCCCCTGCCCCGGCGGGATGGGCGTCTGCCCGATCACCGCGCCGCTCACGCCGAAGCCGAAATCGCGGCTGCAGAGCGCGTCGAGATAGGCGATGCCCCCGCCGCAGTTCAGTCGCGTGATCAAGTGGTAGAGCACGCCGCGCGCGGGCGCGCGCCCGCCGCCCCAAGCGGCCTGGAACTGCAGGTTGAGGTCGAGGCAACCCGCCGGCTCCCAAGGATCCGTGTTCGTCGTGTGGAAGCCGAGATACGGGATCGTGAACACGACCCCGAGCTCGCGGCGGTAGAGATCGCCGACCGCGCCGATCAGCGCGGCGATGTAGGTCCGCGCCGCATCGACGTTGCCGAAGCCCGCGGTGAACTCGTAGGTCGTCTCGAAGACGATCGGCGCGGTGTAGATCGGGGTCGGCGTGCCGCCTTCGGCATTGCCGCCACGCGAGCTGCGGCGTCCGCCGACCCGCGTCGGCAGCATCTCGCAGCTCCATGGCATCTGCGGCTCCCCGAGTGAATCGATGCGCTCTTCGCTGAGCACGCGGAGACGCGCGTTCGACCAACCCTGGCTGCCGGGCTCGGCGAGCAGGTGATGCCGCTCTTCACGCGTGCCGAACCAGCCGCGCGTGCCGAACGGCGAGAGCGCGAGGAACGCCGAGCTCTCGGGGACGCCGAGCACGCGCCCGCTCCAGCAGGTCGTGCCCTCGGGCAGCGCGCCCGCCTGCGCCACGCGGTCGATGTGCACCGCACCGGGCTCGAAGCGCGGATCGGCCCGCTCGAGCTCGAGCCGCACCATGCGCCCGTGCGCATCGACCACGCCATCGAGGATCACCGCGTCCTCGGCCTCGAGCGCGCGGAGCAGCTGCAGCTCCGGCTCGAGCACGACCTCGCCCGCATCCACGCGCACCGGGGTGTACGGGAACGGCCGCACGGGAGCGAGCGGCTCCTGCGCGCAGAGCGCACCAGCGCCGAGGGCCAGGCTGAGCGCGGCGATGGATAAGGATGCAGAGCGAGCGATCGGCAGCATGACGGTTCTCGTGGGCGCGAGCCCGACGGCACCGCTCGCCCGTACACGCCGGGCGTTCGATCGGCGGAGCCGCCGCTCCGCCCAGGCTATCACCGATCGGCTGGCGCGCAGGGAAGCGCTGTGGATCGCAGCGGCGCTCAGGCCTCAGAGCTCGATGCGCACTTCCGCTCCGTTGCTGAAGCCGAAGCCCCCACCCGGCACGCTGAGGCTGACGTGCTGCAGCCTGACGATCAGCCCTTCGCTGAGCCCGGGGATGGGCAGGTCGAGCGTCGCCACGCCGAAGCGGTTCGCCCGCATCGAGATCGTGATCTCCGGGCCGGCGTAAAGGAAGCAGCCCGTGGTCCCCAGCAGGAAGTCGAGACTCAGCGGGATCGGCAGCCCCTGGAAGCTCGTCTCCGAGAACCCGATCATCAGCGTGGAGGCGCCGAAGCCCCCGAGCCCCGTGCAGGCGGTCGTGATCGTGCCCCCGGCGCGCGCGCTCCCCGAGATGGTCTGCGCGATGCCGCCGCAGCTCTGACCGAAGGTGTAGGCGACGCCGAAGCGCGCTTCCGCTCCGCGGAGATCGTTGTACGCGCCGGCGCCGAGGAGCGAGGGGATGCCGGTCGCGAGATCGATGCGGTAGATCGAGTTCTGCCCGCCCAAGACGCGCCCGTCGGGCGTGGTGCAGAGGAACTGGATCGCGACACCGTTCGTGCCGACGCTCGGGTTCACGTCGGTGGCCTGGCCGGTGAGGTGATCGATGCGCACGAGGCCGGCGCTGAGATCCCAGCCGTAGAAGACATTGCCCGCGAGGGTGAGTCCCTGGATCGCAGCGAAGCCCGTCGCGCCCACGACCGTGATCGCGCCCGACAGCGTGCTGATCGACACGAACTGATCGTTGCCGCTGTTCTCGGCGATGGCGCTGAGGGCGAAGGTGCCGCCGGGAGCCAGAGCGCGCAAATCGCGCGTGAGCGCGAAGGAGCGCGTGGCGGCTCCGGTCGCGTCGTCGAGGCGATTGAGGAAGAACTGCGCCGAGGCGCCCGTTCCGACCTGCTCCGTCGTGTAGAGGTCATCGCCGACGCGCGCCATGCCGTTGTGCCCCGCTCGTCCCGTCGCACCGAGCGAGAAGCCCGCGCCATTCCGCGAGCTGAACACCGCGGCGCTGCCGGCGAAGCTCGCGCCGATCATGTCCTGGGGGTGGACTTGGGCCAGGAGCGAAGAGCACGAGGCGCAGGCGAGGGCCGCGGACAGCAGAGTGCGTCGGAGCATGGGTCGAAGCGCGGGAGGCGCGGGGCAGGAGGGGATGCCGCGCGACCACGGGGCGCGCGGCGAGAGCCCCGAAAGACGCAAAGCGCGGGCGACGAGGGCCAAACGGCCTCCGCGCTCACGCGAGCGAGCCCGCGCTGGAAGCCGAGCCCGCGCGCGCCTACGCTGCGCCCGTGATGGACCTCTTCGCGAACCCCCGCGGCATCCACTTGAGCGGCTACGTCGGCGAGCGCCTGCGCGCCAACGCGCGCGGCCTCGTGAGCACGAAGGACGAGGCCGCGCTGCTCGCTGGCTTTCGCTCCCGCCCGGGCGCACAGGCCTGGGTCGGCGAGCACGTCGGCAAGTGGATCGACGCCGCGCGGCGGATCGGCGATCTCGAAGAAGACCCGCTGCTCGAGAGCAAGATCGCGCGCGTCGTCGCGGAGCTGCTCGCGACGCAGGAGCGCGACGGCTATCTCGGCACCTATCTCCCCGCCGATCGCTGGACCGAGTGGGACGTCTGGGTCCACAAGTACGCGTTGCTCGGCCTCACGGCGCAGGCGCGCTCGCGCGGCTGCGAGGCCTCGCTCGCCGGGGCCTCGCGCATCTCCGAGCTGCTGTGGCGGCGCTTCGGCGCGAACGTGGACGAGCTCTTCTCCGAGCGCGTCTCCACGCATCGCGGCATGGCGGCGGGCAGCGTGCTGCGCGGGCTCGTGCGCGTCCACGCGCTGACGCGCGACGCGCAGAGCCTGGAGCTGGCGAACGCGATCGCCGCGGGCTTCGAGACCGGCGCGGGTCCGCGCATCGTGAGCTCGCTGCGCGAGCACGGCGACGTCACGCGCGTCGCGAACGGCAAGGCCTACGAGCTGCTCTCGTGCCTCGTGGCACTCCTCGAGCTCGACGAGCTCGCCCCCGATCCGCGCCGTCTCGAAGCCGCCGAGATCGCCGCACGCGACGTGCTCGCGCACCACGCGTATCCGAGCGGCGGACTCTCGCATCACGAGTACTTCACGCATCGCGCGCACTGGTCGGAGGCCGGCGCGGTCTCCGAGACCTGCGTCGTCGTGACCTGGCTCGAGCTGCTGGATCTCCTCTGGCGCCGCACCGGGCGCGATGAGTACCTGCGCGAGATCCAACGCACGTGGCTGAATGCGCTGCTCGCCGCTCAGCGGCCCGACGGCGCCGCGTTCTGCTACTTCACTCCGCTCGCGGGCCGCAAGCCCTACGACCCGCTCCTCAGCTGCTGCTCGTCGAGCGGGCCGCGCGGCATCGCGCTCGCGCCGCGCTGGTTCGCGCGCTGGAGCGGGACGGCGCTCGAGCTCCTCGCGTTCGCGCCGGGCGAAGCCAGCTTCGTCCGCGGCGAAGGCGTCGTTCGCCTCGAAGCGCGCGGTGACTTCCTCTTCGGCGAAGCTTGCCGCATCCGCGTCGTCGGAACCGCGCGCGAGCCGCAGATCCTCTACGTGCGCAAGCCCGGGCCTGGCGCGTCGCTGAAGGTCGTGACGCCCGGCGTCGCCGCGCGCGAGGAGGACGGGCGCTTCGCGATCCCGCTCGGCGGGCGCAGCGAGATCGAGGCCGTCCTCCGTTGGGAAGCGCCGCTCGAGCTGGTGCCGGGCCGCGGCATGCAAGCGGGACGCGTCTGGCTCTGGCGCGCGCCGTGGCTCCTCTGCGCCGACGACGCGCACGGCGCGCTCGCGGACGACGCCCCGCCGGAGCGCGCGGGCGCCTGGCGCCGCACCCCGCTGCTCGACCACGAATGCTGCGCGAGCCGCAGCGCCGAAGGACAGGAGCGCCTGCTCGTCGCGTTCGCCGAGGCCGGTCGCTCGGGCTCGCGCTATCGCTCGACCTGGCCGCTCGTCCCCCTGCCCCCAGAGCCGGCCGAGGCCGAGGCCACGGGGAACGGCGTGCGCCAGGGCGCGCTCGACAGCTCGGCGGCGGACGTGCTCTGGAGCGCGTGCGCTCCGGCGGGCCAGCCGGTGGCCTTCGAGCTGCGCTTCGCCCCGGCGCGCCTCGTGCGGGCGGCCGTGTTCCGTCACGCGATGCCGCGCTGGGACGCGCCGAGCTTCGCCGATGCCGGGCGAGCCGCGATCGAAGTCCTCTTGAACCAAGGCGGCCCATGGACGAGCGTCAGCGAGCTGCCGGCACTCCCCGCCGGCTGGGAGCCCGCGCTGCGCGTATCCCCGCCGCATGGCTTCGAGCGGCGCGCGGTGTTCGCGCCGGTGCGCTGCTGGGGCCTTCGAGTGCGCGGCTCGGCGCCGCGGACCGGCGAGGTCTTCTGCGCTGGTCTGCGCGCCGAGGAGTGAGCGCTCGCCGCGTCAGGCCTTCGACCGGAACACGGGGTTCCGGGCGGCGACGCGTTTTTTGCGGCGCGACTTGGGCGATCGCGGCAACTAGGCAACAATCTGATCTTCCACGCTTCGAGGCGGGAACGGTCTGGAGCTCACCATGACCTCGAAGGGCCAACCTCTCCCCGGGCGCTTCGGCGCCAAGAACTTGCTCGCGCTCAGCGCGGCCGCGCTGCTCGGCGCGTCGCTCGCGGCCCAGGCTCCGACCTCTTCGGGTTGGAGCCCGCCCGAGATCACGCCATCGGTCAGCACGCATGAGCGCTTGCCGCTGCTGCATCCGCACGCGTTCCTCTGGCGCAAGCCGGGACCGGGGTCGGGGCAGAACACACGCACGGTGGCGCTCGCGCTGGGCGAGTTCGACAGCGCACCTGGCCCCGATCTCATCTCCGTGCAGGACGACGGCACGCTGATGCTGTCGCGCAACTGGGAGATGAACCTCGGCGAGCCGGTGCCGCCGACGCCGCTGCCCGTCGCGCTGCCGCCCTTCTTCTGGGATCCGAGCTGCGCCGACTGCGGCGTACTCGTGACGCCGGTGCGCCTCGGCGCGGGCTCTCCGCGCCAAGCCCTCGCGGTGCTCACGCAGACGCCGCCGCAGCTCTTCCTCGTCGTCGATCCAGCCGTGTCGCCACGCGTCGTGCCGTATCCGGTGCTGCCGATCGTCCCGCGCGCGCTGCAGGCGATCGACCTCGACCACGACGGCAAGGACGAGCTCTTCTTCGCGCAGAGCCATCGCTTCGAGGCGCAGCCGCTGTGGCTGCGCTTCCTCGGCTTCGCGTACATCTTCGACTCCACCGGCCAGGGCCTGGCCGAGGCCTTCGAGCTCGGCGCGGCTGCGAGTCCGATCGTCGATCTCCGCTTGCGCGACCTCGAAGGCGACGGCGACTGCGATCTCGTGCTGGCCGAGCCGCAGCGCTTCCACGTCTGGCTGCAGGACGCCTCTGGAACGCTGGTCCCGTCGCAGAGCTCTGCGGTGCAGCCCTTCGCGATCGAGCAGCTCGCGCTCGGCGACCTCGATGCGAACGGAGTGCTCGACGTCGCGGTCCGCGGCGCGCGCGACGTTCGCGCGTATCTCTCCGGCTCCGCGCGCTTCCCTGCGCCCGACCTCGCCTTCGACACCCACTTCGCGAGCTGGATCTCCGGCGCGAACGGCCTGGCGCCGGCGCTCACCGACTTCGCGCTGACCGACCTCGACGGCGATCGCGCGAGCGACTGGCTGCTCTCGCTCGAAGCGCGCGCGTGCGTCGTCGCTTGGCGCATGGACCGCGGCGGGCGCTTGAGCGGCGCCACGAACGGCCGCCGCTTCCACGGGTACATGAGCGATCGCGAGTACCCGAGCGGCTCGACGTGGCTGCGCCCGAATCCGAAGGGCAAGCTGGTCCTCGGCGACCTCGATCTCGACGGCGACTCCGACGCGTTCCTCTTGCAGCCGACCGCGTCCCAGCTGATGCGCCTCACCAATCGCAAGCGAAACGACGCGCCCGAGCTGCTTTCGATCGACGTGCCCTACGCCGCGCTGCGCGCCGGTGGTCCGCCGTTCGGCGCGGTAAGCGTGACCTTCGAGTATCGCCCGAACCCGAGCTACCGACCTGGGCAGGCGATGATGATGTACCGCCTCTTCCGCCAGACGCCCCAGGGATTCGACCCTGTGCCCCTGCGCGTTTGGGCCGGCTCCGCTCTCCCGGCGCAGCCCAATCTCGAGAGCTTCCCCTTGCAGCGCCGTTGGTGGAGCGAGAGCGAGCGCTTGGCGCTGCTGGTCTCGACCTTCGAGCCGCCGTTCGAGCGCATGGCCTCGGTGTTCTGGATCAGCGGCGCGCTCGACCGCGGCGGTCAGCAGAACGGCAACGGCACGACCTCCTGCCCGCAGAAGCACGAGCAGGTCGTGTGGGAGACGGAGTACACCGTCGGCTGCCGCGAGGCAACCAACACGCGCCGCACGCGGCGAAACGGCCCGCCGCCGGGCACGCCGCCGGGCGCGCGTTGAGCGCCGCCCGCGCCGCCGCGGGCTCAGCGCGCGGGACGCAGCGCGCGCCGCGCGAGCGCGAGCCCGGCGAGGAAAAGCGCAACCGCTAGCAAGGCGATCCACGTGCGCGAAGCGCGGTGCGTGGCATCGTCCGCGATCGCGCGAGATCGCGTCCCGTCGCCGAGCAGCGTGAACGCGCCCCAGGCGCTCGGATCGGGATAGCGCGCGCGCACCGCGCGCTGCGCTTCGAGCAACGCGAAGCCGGGGGCGTCCCCCGCGCGCAGGCGCTCGTGGAAGTGCTCGGCGAAGACGAGCGCCGCGGCATCGTCGACGTCCCAGAGCGTCGCCACCACGGCGCTCGCGCCGCGCTGTAGGAACGCGCGCGCGACGCCGATCACCCCTTCCGCGCTCGAGCGCTCGCCGCCGCCGCTCGAGCACGCATTCAGCACGACCAGCGGCGGCACGCGCGGCAGCGCGAGCACGTCCTCGGGCCAGAGGAAGCCATCTTCGAGCGCGAGCCCCGAGCTCGAGGGGAAGAGCGGATCGACGACGCCGTGCACGGCGAAGTGCGCGAGGGAACAGCGCTCCTCCGCGAGCGCCGCGCGCACCTTCGCGGCGCTCGCCTCCGCGCCGCGCAGCATCCGCGCACGCGCGCCGTAGCCCACGGCCAAGCGCTCGACCTCGGTGAGCGCGAGCGGCGCGCGCATGCCGGGGACCGGAGCCGCCGAGGCGACCAGCAGGCTCGTTGCGGAACTCGCCTCTAGCTCCGACGCGAGCTCGGCCTCGCGCTCGCGGATGCCGAGGCGCGCGTGCAGCGACGGCACGACGCAGAGCGAGCGCGCGCGATCGGCGAGCAGTAGCCCCCAGGGGAGCTGATGCAGCGCGCCGTCGGGCACGATGGTCAGCGCGCCGCGCAGCTCGCGCTCGAAGGGCTCGGGCAGCAAGGTCGCGCGCAGCTCCTCCAGCGCGCGCGCGAGGCGCTCGCCGCCTTGTCCTTGCGCCGGCGGCGCGGCGAGCGCGCGCTGCAGCGCGCGCAGCTCCTCTTCGAACGCGGCGCGACCGATCGCGATCCTCCGATGGCGCGCGCTCTGCCCGTCGAGCCACCAGATCCAGAGCCCGTCCTGTCCGAGAAAGTAGACCAGCGCGCGCCCGTCTTCGGCGCGCAGCATCTGCTGCGTCTCCTCGAACCACCGCGCGCGCCCGGCGCTGCCGGTCCCCGCCGCGGCCGCGCGTCCGCGCTCGAGTCGCGCGAGCGCGATGGCGAGATCGTCGCGCACCGCCCCCGCGCCGGCGTCGGCGCCGAGCAGCGCCGCGGTGCGCAGCGCGGTGACGCGCGCATCCCCGCGCGCGCCGTCTTCGCGGGGGGTCGGCGCCTCGAGCGTTCCCAGCAAACCGCGCGCGCGCACGCGCTCCAAGGCGGAGAGCGCGCGACCGTTCGCGTCCGGCTCGCCGTGGGCGAGGTTCTGGCGCAGCCACTCCTCGGCGACGAGGCGCGTCTCCGCGAGTCCGAAGACCCCGCCCGAGCCGAGCTGCGGCGCCGCGCGATGCAGCGCCTCCAGCAGATCCAGGCAACGCGCGAGCTCGGCCTGCGCTTCGGCGCCTCGCCCGTCGCGCGCGAAGCAGAGCGAGCGCCGATACGCGAGCTGCGTCTCGTGGCGGAAGCGCAGCGCGTCGGGCTCCCCCGAGACGGCGCTCGAGGCGCGCTCGTAGTAGCCGAGCGCTTCGGCGGTCTCGCCGCGGCGACGCGCGAGATCGCCGAGCCCGCGCAGGGCATCGGCCTTCTCTCCGGCCGGAGCTGAGCGACCGAGGTTCTCCAGCGCGCGGAGCTGCAGGGAATAGTGCTCTGCGGCCACGCCGACCGCGCCGCGATCCTCCGCGACGGCTCCTTCGATCTCCGCCACCAGCGCGATCGTCTCGCCGCTCGGCGCCTCGATCGCCAGGAGGATCCCGCGCGCTTCCTCGAGCACTTCGTGTGCGCGATCGCGGCGCCCTTCCAAGCGCTCGATCTCGGCGCGCAGCGCGGCGCACTCGGCGAGCTTCTCGCAAAGCGGCGTTCGCCGCGCCTCGTCGTCGGCGGCGACGAGCTGCATCTGTCGGCGCAGGACCTCCTCGCGCTCGCGCAGCGCTCCGAGCGCGAGGCGATGGCCGCCGCAGCCGAAGAGCAGCGCGACCTCGAGCTGCAGCAGCGCGGAGCGCACGCGCAGGAAGTTCATCTCGACGAGCGGCAAGAGCTCCTCGCCGCTCGGCACGGCGAGCCCGGAGAGGCAGGCCTCGCCGCGGGCCACCGCGCGCAACGCCTCGCTCCACGCGAAGCGCCCCTCGTGCTCGCGCGCGCTCTCGAGATGGGCGCTCGCGCCGAACGCGCGCGCCATCGCCGCCGCGTCGAGCACCAGCATGCCGTCCTCGCCGCCGAAATCGTGCGGCAGCGCGAGCACTCGCGGCAGGAGCTCGAGCACGCGCGCGCGCTCGCCGGCCGCTTCACACGCGGCGAGGACCTCGGTGCCGAGGAGGAAGCTCGGGCTCGCGCCGAAGCGCTGGAGCAACGCGGGCATTCGCTCGCGCGCGAGCTCGGGCGCGCGCAGCAGCGCGAGGATGCGGTCGAGCGGCGTCTCGTCCGCGTGGTCGACATCCTGTGCGTGCAGAGCGGCCGACGCGAGGCAGGCGTGCAGCGCGAAGGCGAGCGCGCGGCGGAGCGGAGCGGAGCGGAGCACGCGCGGCAAGCGACCTCGACCAGCGGGACGAGGGCTCAGTCTGCCGCCGCTCTGCTCCGGCAACAACAGGGCTGGTGCGCGTCGCTCCCTGCTCGCGGAGCCGCGCGGCGCTCGTCGAAGAGTCCGCGCGCGGATCCCCCGAGGGGCGCGATCAGCGGCGGAACGCGACGCGCGGCGAGGCCGGCGCGACGCCGGTCGCCGTCTCGAGCTCGACCTCGACTTCGTATTCGCCCTCGCGGAGCTCGCCGAGCTCGATCGCGGCGCTCTCGCCCGAGAGCCCCGAGCGCACGAGCGCCGCGCGCAGCGAGCCCGCGGGATAGATGCGCAGCGTCAGCCGCGCGGCGACATCGACGCGCTTCCCGCTCCAGGTGCAGCGCAAGACGTCGCCTGCGCGCTCGCAGCGCAGCGCGAGCGCCTCGTCGCCGCCGCGGAGGTTCCCGAGCTCGTACGCGTCACCGACGCCGCTCGTGCCCGCGCCCTCGCGGTTCCCGGAGCCGAACGCGGACCAGGTGAAGAGCGCGAGCCCCGCGGCGATCGCCGCGAGCCCGCCCCACAGCGTCCAACGCGGCGAGGGCGAGGAGAGGCTGCGCACGGGAGCGGCTTCCTCCGCGCGCGGGAAGCGATGGACGGCGGCGGCGACGCGCTCGGCATCGAGCATGTCGCGGCGCGCGGCGTGGAAACCCTGCGCGAGCGCGTGGTAGTCGCGATCGTCGAAGGCCTCCTCGGGCAGAGAATCGCTCTCGCCTTCGCGCAGGCCTTGCCCGAGCGCATCGAGGACGCCTTCCAGCGCCGCGTCCGCGGGGAACTCATCCCGCGGGCTCTGGCCGTCGCTGCCTTGGTTCATCTGATCAACCTCGCGCCCCGCGCTCGAGCTCCTCGCGCAGCAGGCTCAAGACCCGGTAGTAACGGTTCTTCAGCGTGCCGACGGGGAGACAGAGCCGTACGGCGATCTCCTGGAATCCGAGTCCATCGAAGTGGCGCTGCTCGAGCAGCTCGCGCTGCTCCGGCTCGAGGTGCGCGATGGCTTCCGCCAACGCCTCCTCGACCTCGGAGCGGGTGAGCTCATCGATCGGCACCGGCGTGTTGCTCGGCTGCGCTTCCAGGCTCTCGGTCTCCAGCAACGCCGGGCGGCGGCGCCGCGCGATCTTCTCGTGGGCCAAGTACTGGAACCAGCACGTCCGGTAGATCCAGGTCTCGAGGCGCGAGTCGCCGCGGAACTCCTCGAGCTTCTCCAGCACGACGGCGCTGGTGGTCTGCGCGAGGTCTTCCAGCATGGAGGCCGGCACGCGCCGGCCGCGCTGGACGTGGATCTTGAACAGGAAGCGCGGGATGCACTCCATCCGCTCCGCCAGCGCGGCGCGCGCCGCGGGCTCGGCCCGCAGCGCCGCACGCACCAACCCGCGATCCTCGCGGGGCATCATGTGCGGCAACGGAGAAGCTTGGGACACGTATCGATCTCGAGGTCGTAAGGGAGAACCGTCGAGTCCGGCGAGGAGCCGGGCTCGCTCTGAGTAGCCCACCGGCTCGCGCGGTCTACGAGCCGCTCGCATTTCCTGGGCTTCGGACGAAGCATGCCGGGGATCCTACTCGGCCGGGTCGTGGCGAGGATCGAGGCGGCGCCCTAGAGTCCGGAGGCTCGTCCCCGATCTGCCTGCTCCCGAGTCGAGACGCCATGAATCTCCGCTCGCTCACGCGCGCCCTGCTGGGCACCGCCGCCCTGCTCTTCCTGGCTTCGATCGGCCTGGTGGTGCTGGCGGGCCCGAAGGCGCCGCCCGACGACGCCGGGAGCTGCCCGGCGCAGCACGAGAAGGGCGACCTCTGGGTGCGCTGGGTCGAAGGCGCGGAGAGCGCGGACTTCACGCCGGCCGTCCGCCTGGGCAAGGAGACCCACCGCCTCGAGCGCCGGAGCCCCGGTGCCGAGGCGTCGCCGACGGCAGCGCGCGCGCATCTGATCGTGAGCAAGGACGGGCTGCTGCCCTGCTTCTGCGGCCGCGCCGAGCAGCTCTGGAAGCAAAGCGCGCTACCCGCGCTCGACGCGCTGCAGCCCGGCGGCCGCTGGGTGCTCGCGATGGACGAGTTCTTCCCCACGCCGGCGCCGATCGAGGTGCCGCTCGATCCCGAGGGCCGCGCCGTGCCGCGCGAGGTCGCGTTGCCCGCCGCCGGCGCGCTGGTCTTGAAGCTCTGGCCGCTCACCGGCCCGGCGGCCTTCGATGCGCAGGTCGACATCGTCGTGCGCGCGCTCGATGCGCCCCATCGCCCCGACGATGCGCTGCGCTTTCGCTTGGTGCCCGGCGAGACGCGGCGCTTGCCGGAGATCTTGGTCGGTCAGCGCTTCGAGCTCGAGCTCCGCGCGCTGCGCGGCGAGCTGATCGAGCGCGTCGCGATCGAGGGGCCGCAGCGCGCGGGAGAGGAACGCGCGGTCGAGCTCGGGTTCGGAGAGAACGCGCCGTTGCTCTTCGCGGAGCTCAGGGATGCGGAGGACGCGCCCGTCCGCGGGGAGGAAGTGCGCGCGCTCTGGATCGGCGACGACGGCGTGCATCGACGTCGCGTGCTGCGGACGCGCAGCTCCGCTCTCGCGTGCTTCTCGCTCGATCTGCCGCGCGATGCCGCGCGCCGCGGCCGGCTCGTATTCGAAGCTTCCGACGGGCTCCACGCCGCCGTGCTCGCGGTGCAGCTCCCCGGCAATGGCGCGCTCGACCTGGGCGCCTGCGAGCTGCAGCCGATCCAGCCGCGCGTCGCCGGACGCGTGGTGGATACGGAGGGACGCGGAGTTGCGCATGCCGAGATCGCGCTCACGCCTCTCGCGCTCGCCGATCAGAGGATCGCGGGCTCCGCGCGCCAGCCACCGTTGCTCCTCACCTGCGACCCGCAGGGCTGGTTCACGTGGCAAGCCGAGGACCTGAGCCAGCTCCGCTCCGCGTATGCCGTTCTCGCGCGCGACGCGCAACGCAGCTCGCGTCCGCACGTCGTCCCGGCGGGATCGCAGCTCGAGAGCTTCGCGCTGCAGCCCGCGGGGACGCTCGGTGGTCGGTTGCGACTCCCCAAAGAGCTCGCGCCCTTCGCCGCGGTACACCTCGCGCTGCCGAGCGGTAGTGAGCTCGCGCACGAATGGAGCTACGCCTCGGCGGTCGATGACCAGGGCGACTTCGGCTTCGCGAACCTGGCCCCGGGCACCTACACGCTGCGCGTCGTGCTCGACGAGCCGCAGCCCTGGATCGAAGCGCTGGCGCCGATCGAGCTCGAGCGCATCGACATCGCGAGCGGCGAGCGCTGCGAGGATCCGCGCGTGCGCGAGCTCGACGTGCGCGCGCGGTTCAGCGAATTCGTCTTCGAGCTGCGCTCGGGGAAGCTCCCCGTCGATGCCACGGAATGTCGACTCGACGCTCGGAGCCTTCCCGCGTCCCGAGGCTGGGACCACGTGAGGACGAAGTCGATCCGCGGAGGGCTCCTCGTCGCGACCTTGCCCGCGGGCCGCTACGACTTTCGATTCCGCCATCCCCACTATCGCGCGCAGATCGCCTCCGAGCGCGAGAGCGGCGGCAGCATCGACCTACTTGCTCCCGAGAACGACGAGGAACGAGTGGACCTCGAGGATCCGAGCACCTATCCCGATCGCCTCGACGTGCGGATCGAGATCGCGCACGGTCTCGAGAAGCCCGCGGACCTACGCGCGCTGCTCCGCTCCCTGCGCCTGCATTGGCGCGAGCATCCGCTGCCCGCGGGAGTCATCGTCCCCTTGGGCGACCAGCGCTACCGCTTGCGCCTTCCGGGTGGCGGACCGGTGAGCCTGCTCTGGACGATGCCAGCGACGGAGCGCACGCCGGCGCGCAACGGCTCCGCGGAGTTCCTGGTCGAGAGCACGCGCCGAGCGCAGAGCTTCGCGATCGATCTCTCCGCGCGTTGAGCGCGCACTCGAAAGCTCAGCCCTTCTTCTCGCGGTGCTTCCCCGACTTCAGGTAGGGCTCGAAGCGCTCGACGAGGAAGTGGTGCCACACCTTCTGCACGATCTTGGCGAGCTCCGGCGTGAGCTTGCCGAGCGCGTGCACCTCGAGCTTCAGGTTCGTCGTCTCGCCGTCCTGGTCGAAGCGGAAGACCATCTCGAGCTCGATGCCCTTACCGGCGAGCCCGAGCGGTCCGACCATGCGCAGCATCGTCCCGCGCTGCACGTGCGTGATGCGCGCGTGCTCGCAGCCGTTGCCCTTCTCGTCATAGACCTCGCGGAAGGAGCCGCCGATCTTGGGCTCGATCACGAGCTCCGCGGGATTGCCCGAGAAGCTGTGGTCCCACCACGGCTTCACGTCGCCGGTGAAGGCGTCGAAGACCTCGAACGGCGAGCCGGGCAGGGCGACCGCCATCTCGAAGCGGAAGCCCTGCGGCTCGAACGCTTCGGGGTCCGCGAAGCGCGAGCGCAGGGCGAGGGCGCCGGTCGCCCCGAGCGCGAGGCAGCTGACGGCGGCGAGCAGGGCGAGCGAGCGGCGACGGACGTTCATCGATTCCTCCGGTGCGAGGAGCGGAGTCTCGCGCTGGCCCCTCCACGCGACCAGCCCGGGCGCGAAGAGTTTTCCCTGCAAGTCGGCGTTCGTCCGAACCACTAGGCGGTGCGTCGGCGCTCCGGCGCCGGACCGGGATGCCCCCCAAGTCCGCACCCTAGAGCCCCATCGCCTTCCATGAACGCCATCGCTCGCACCTCCTCGGCCCTGCTGCTGCTCCTCGTGAGCGCGCCGCTCGCGCGCGGCGACGCATCCGAAGCCACCGCGCGCCTCTCTCGCCCCATCCCGGCCATCGACCCCGACGCGACCGGTCGCCTCGAGATGGAGCGCGAGAGCCGGAGCGAGCAGGAGTTCCAAGTCGAGATCGACTTCATCGACACCACGGCGGGGACCTACACGCTGTGGATCGAGACGAGCGCCGGCTCCGGCATCCTCGCGGACGCCGGCGCCTTCGAAGCGGAGGACGAAGACGAAGCCAAGTACGAGCGCGAGCTGGACGACGAAGAGGGCGAGGAGGAGGAGTTGCCGCTCGGCGTCGGCGATCTTCGCGAGCTCGAGGATCGTTCCCTCGAGGTGCGCGATCCCGCGGGCCTCGCGATCCTGGTCGGCCGCATCCCGCGCTTCGGCGGCGGAGGCGGCGGCGTGGAAGAAGAGCGCACGCTCCCGCTGCTCCGACCCGCGGCGGAGCCGATCCCGAGCGCCACGGGCGAGGTCGAGGCCGAGATCGACGACGAGGACTCGGAGCTCGACATCGACACCGATGGATTCGAGGTGAGCGCGCAGAGCTTTACCGTGTGGATGGCCGACGCGAGCGCGGTGCTACAGAACGTGGGCCAGCTCCAGGTCGGCGACGACGAAGACGAAGGCGAGCTCGACTTCGGCGACGACAGTGGGCGCCCGCTGCCCTTCGGCGCCGTCGACATCTACGAGCTCGGCGGACGCCGCATCGAGATCCGCAATGCACAGGGCACGGTCGTGCTCGAAGGCAGCGTGCCGGTGCTCGGCAGCGGCGCGACGACCCTACGTGCGAACGAGCGGCTCGTGCCCGAGGGTGTCGGGGTCGCCGCTCGCGCCCGCGGCAGCGCGAAGGCCGGCTTCGAAGCGCGGCGCGGGAGCTTCCGCCTGCGCGTCGACGCGACGGCCCGCACGACCGAGGAGCAAGTGACGCTGTGGATGCGCGATCCCGCGACGCAGCAGATGCGCGAGGTCGCGCGCCAGAGCTGGAGCGGCAAGGGCTCGAAGCGCGTGCGCTGGGAATGGCGCAGCGATCGCTCGCAGCCCCTCCCTCTCGGCGTCACCGATCCGAGCGCGCTCTTCGGACGCGAACTCGAGATCCGCGGCGAGAACGGCGGGGTGCTCCTGCGCGGTCGGCTCTGAGCACCCGCGATCGCGCCTGCTCTCTCAGCGCGCGACTTTCAGCGCGAGGATGCTGGTGAAGTAGAGCGCGCGGCCGGTCTTCTCGACCCCGCGCGCCTCGAGCTCGAGCTCGAGCTCGGGCTTCTCGACGTCGACGGGCGAAGGGAGCTCGAGCGCAAGGGCAAGCTCCACGCGCTGATCGGCCGCGACGCGCTGCGGAGGAGGAGCCTCGAAGCGCGCTCCCCGCGGCGCCTTCCTCAGCGCGACGCGGAGCTCGAGCGGAACCTCGGCCCGATTCTCGAAGCGCAAGCGCAGCGCGCCGCCGGAGGACGTGGGCAGCGGATCGACCTCGACCCAGGCGCGCGGCACGCCGTAGCGCATCTCCAGCGTGCGGCGCAGCGCGGCGGCTTCGCCGGCGCCTTCGGCGTCCTCCGGCCAGACGTCGAAGACGCGGCCCTGCTCATCGATGGCGCGGCAGACCATCCGCTCGCGCGTCACCTCGACCTGCCAGAAGTGGCGCCACGCACCTTGCTCGCGGAGATAGCTCCGCGAGCCGAAGGCCACCGTGCGCGGCCGCTGCCCGAAGCAGCCGTCGCCGAGATAGACGACGCCGCGCTCTGCAGGCGCGCCGCCGCGGAGCGGTGGCGTGCGCTTGTAGCTGTGGTCGTGGTTCTCGAACGCGACCTCGAGGCCATGGCGCTCGAAGAGCGGCATCCAATGCTGGCGACCGAGCGCGCTGTAGGCGCCTTCGAGCTCGCGATGCGAAGGGAAGAGCGGCACGTGGTAGATCGCCGCGCGATGCGGCACCTCGCGCAGCTCCTCGAGCGTTCGATCGATCCAAGCGGCCTGCTCGCCGCCGTGCGGAGCGATGTGGCTCGAGTCCAGGACGAGGCATGCGAAGTGCGCGCCGAAGCGCCGCGCGAAGTAGCTCTGCCCCCCTTGCGGGAAGAAGCCGAACCAGAAGGGTGCTTGCTCCTTCGGGCGCAGGAAGCTGCCGTCGACCTCGTGGTTCCCGATCGCGAGCACGAGCGGGATCGCGAAGCCGTCGGGGCGCACCATCTCCTCGCTGTAGTACGCGAGCCAGGTGTCCCAGCGATCGACGTTCTCGAGCTTGCCGTTGGCGTAGGCGATGTCGCCGCCGATCAGCGCGAAGTCCGGGCTCGTCGCCGCCGCGCGGCGCAGCATCGCGCGCACCGGAGCCTCCGTGCCCATGTCTCCACCCGTGACGAAGCGCAGCGCGCGCTCGTCGCGCGCGATCGTGCGCACGCGGAGCTCGCGCGAGATCCCGCTCGCGGGGTCGCCCGCGCAGAGATAGATCGCGCGACCGGGCTCGAGCCCGCGCAGCTCGACCTTGTGGATCCAGCGTCCCGCGAGGCCGGGGATGGTCGTCGTCTCGCCCTCCGCGCGCTGGCGATAGGCGGCGACCTCGCCGTCGCGCGGCTCGGTATCCCAGTAGAGGCGCGCGGGCAGCGGCTTCGAGCCCGTGCTCTGGTAGCTCAGCGTGAGCGTGGTTCCGGGATCTCCCTGCCAGGTGCAGAGGAGGTGGCGCGGCGCGTGCTGGGCCGTGGCGAGCGAGCTCAGCGCGGCGCCGAGCGCGATGCGGAGGAGGTGCGCTTGCATGGGATCGAGTATCCGGGCGCGCGCGCGCTGCGGCGCATGAATTTGCGGCGGCGCTACGGAGAACGCCGCGAGAGCGCGCGGAGCGCGTAGTAAGCTCACGCGCCGCCGCCCTCGCGAGATCCCCTAAGGATGACCGTTCCGCTCTCGTTCCCCCGCAGCCTCCTCCGCGCGCGCCTCGCCGTCTGCGGCGACTTCGCCCTCGATGCCCACTGGGAGCTCGCGGAAGAGGCCGGCGCCCCATCGCTCGAGACCGGGCTCGCGGTGCGGCGCGTCTCCCTGCAGCGCTACGAGCTCGGAGGCGCGGCCCGCGTCGCGGCCCACCTCTCGGCGCTGCGCGTGCAGCGCGCGGTGCTGGTCGGAGCGATCGGACGCGATCCCTTCGGCGCGGAGCTGCGGTCCAGGCTCGAGCTCCCGAGCCTGCGCACCGGCGCGCTGATACACCGCAACGACTGGAGCACCCTCGTCTACGGCAAGCCGCAGCGGAGCGGCGTCGAGCAGGAGCGCCTCGACTTCGGATCCTGGGACGAGCCGAGCGCCGCGCTGCGCGCGCTGCTCCTGCAGCACCTCGGCGCTGCCGCGCGGCGCAGCGACCTCGTGATCCTGAACCAGCAGGTCGCCCCGGGGCTGCTCGGTCCCGCGCTGGTCGACGCGCTGAACGCGCTCGTGGCCGCGCATCCCGAGCGCCGCTTCCTCGCCGATTGCCGCGAGCGCCTGGGCGAGCTGCGCGGTGTCGTCGCGAAGTGCAACGCGCGCGAAGCGCGCGCGCTCCTCGCGAGCGAGGAGCGCGAGGCGCTGGTCCTCGCGCGCGCGCTGGCGCAGCAGCGCGCCGCGCTCGTGTTCGTCACGGATGGAGAGCGCGGCCTGGCGTGGGCCACCCCCGATGCCGCGTCACTCGTCGCGCCGCCCTTCGTCGTCGAGCACGCGGAAGCCTGCGGCGCGGGCGATGCGGTGACGGCGGCGCTCGGCGCCGCTCTCGCGAGCGGTGCCACGCCCGACGAAGCCGCGCGCTTCGCGACGGGCTACGCCGCGGAGGCGCTGCGCTCGAGCCAGAGGGCTCGGCCGATCAGCC
Organism: Planctomycetota bacterium; assembly: GCA_016719295.1. Classification (GTDB taxonomy): domain Bacteria; phylum Planctomycetota; class UBA1135; order UBA1135; family JADKAF01; genus JADKAF01. The sequence continues at coordinate 6,043,344 of JADKAF010000001.1, read as the reverse complement.
GCCGAGCGTCTCGCAGCACTTCTTGAACTTCTTGCCGCTGCCGCAGGGGCAGGGATCGTTGCGCCCGACCTTGGGAGCCGCGTTCACCTTCGGCTTCTGCGGTGCGTGGCCGTGGTGCACGATGCGCCCGGTGCGCACGGACTCCTCGAACTCGGCGCGCGTGCCTTCCAGCGCGGTCTTCATCTCCCAGAGATTGCTCACCACCTCGACCTCGTTCAGGTGGTCCAGGTAGGCCGCGACGACGTCCATCGCGTGCTCCGCGAGCGGGTCCTTCTTCGGAAAGCGCCCGGGCAACACGTGGCCTAAGAGCTCGTGGAGGTCGTGGCCGTCGAGCAGCTTCGGCGCCTTGCCGAGGTCCTCGAACGCGGAGCGCAGGAAGCGCTCGACGATGGTGGCTTGGTTCTTCCTCGGCACGGCCGAGAGAGCCTCAGCCTGCGGGGAGTCGAGGAAGGCGGCGACGGCGAGCTGGATCTTCGAGTCGGACATCGGGGAACGCGCGGGGAGGACAGGGAAGGGGGCTTCTCGGCGGGGAACGCCGAGATGGTACATTGCGCCGCTTCGATCCTCTCTAAGCGAAGCGATGATCTCCCTCTCCAACGTCTCCGTACGCCACGGCCGCCAGGTCCTCTTCGTCGATGCCAGCTTCCAGCTCGATCCGGGCGAGAAGGTCGGCCTGGTCGGCCCGAACGGCTCGGGCAAGTCGACGCTCTTCCGCGTGATCGTGGGCGAAGAGACCCCCGAGGAGGGCGCGGTTTCGATCCCGAAGCGCCTCACCATCGGGCACTTCCGCCAGGAGATGGACATCGTCGAGGGGCGCACGGTGCTCGACGAGGCGATCGCCGGCTCGGGCCGGCTCGGCGACCTGCACCACGAGCTCGCCGATCTCGAGGCGGCGATGGCCGACCCCGAGCGCGTGGACGAGATGGACCAGATCCTGGAGCGCTTCGGCGAGGTGCAGGAGCAGTACCAGCAGCTCGGCGGCTACGAGCTCGAGGCGCGGGCGAAGGAGGTCCTCCACGGGCTCGGCTTCCGCGACGAGTGGATCGACGGCGAGGTGCGCGCGCTCTCGGGTGGTTGGAAGATGCGCGTCGGCATGGCCAAGGTGCTGATCGGCAAGCCCGAGGTGCTGCTCCTCGACGAGCCCACGAACCACCTCGACATCGAGTCGATCCTCTGGCTCGAGGAGTACATCCGCGATACGCCCTCCGCGGTGCTGATGACCTGCCACGACAAGGACTTCATGAACCGCGTCGTGAAGCGCATCGTCGAGATCGACGGCGGCGAGCTCACGAGCTACGGCGGCAACTACGACTACTACGAGCGCGAGCGCGAGATTCGCGCCGTACAGCGCGAAGCGGCCTACGAGCGCCAGCAGGCCATGCTCGCGAAGATGCAGCGCTTCATCGACCGCTTCGGCACGCACGTCGCGAAGGCCGCGCAGGCGCAGGCCAAGGCTCGGAAGATCGAGAAGATCGAGAAGCTGGAGCCGCCGAAGCGCCGCGAGGCGGTCTCGTTCGCGATCAAGTCACCGCCGCGCTCGGGCGAGGACGTCGCCGTCCTGCGCAAGGCCTCGAAGGCCTACGGCTCGCACGTGCTCTACGACGGCTTCGACTTTCGCCTGGGCCGCGGCGAGCGCTGGTGCGTGATGGGCGAGAACGGCTCCGGCAAGACCACCCTGCTGAAGATGATCGCCGGCGTCACGAAGCCCGACTCCGGCGAGGTGAAGATCGGCGCCAGCGTGAAGATGGGCTACTTCGCCCAAGAAGCGCTGGAGGTCCTGAACCCCGACGAGACCGTCTGGGAGACCCTCGATCACAAGTTCCCGCTCGAGAACATCGGCGCGAAGCGCAATCTGCTGGGCGCCTTCCAGTTCCCCGGCGACACGATCGAGAAGCCGGTGCGCATCCTCTCCGGCGGCGAGCGCTCGCGCCTCGTGCTCGCGCTGATGCTCTTCGACCCGCCGAACTTCCTCGTGCTCGACGAGCCCACGAACCACCTGGACCTCTTCACCAAGGAGATGCTGGTGAAGACCCTCGCCAAGTTCGAAGGCTCGATGATCTTCGTCTCGCACGACCGCACCTTCCTGAAGGGCCTCGCGAACCGCGTCCTCGACGTCTCCCGCCTCGAGAAGCGGAAGGACCCGAAGCCCTTCGAGGGCAGCTACGAGAAGTGGGTCGAGATGACGGGTCAGGAAGCGCCGGGCGTGCATCACTGAGCCTCTAGCCTAGGTGCAGCCATGCCTCACGAGATGATGGTCGGTCTCACGGTGACCGACGACCAGGTCTACCAGCAGTACCGCGAGGCGATGGCGCCCCTGCTTGCCGCGCACGGCGGCGGGTTCCGCTACGACTTCCGCGTGAGCGAGGTGCTGAAGTCGGCGAGCGATCACCCGATCAACCGCGTGTTCGCCATCTACTTCGAGAGCGCGCCGCGGATGCAGGAGTTCTTCGCGAATCCGGAGTATCGCGCGATCAAGGCGCGCTTCTTCGAGCGCGCAGTCGCGGGGACGACGATCTTCGGCGCCTACGAGCGCTGAGGCGCGCGTCGGCTCAGCTCGCGTTCGGCCAACGCAGCTCCACGCGAGTGAGCGCACAGCGGAGCTCGAGCCCCGTGACCGCGCTCGCGCACCAACCTTCTCCATCCGGCGCGACGAGGCGATACGCGCCCTCGGCGAGCGAGTAGACCTCGACGGCCTTCGTGTCGCGATCGACCACCCAGACCTCGCGCACGCCGATCGAGACATAGAAGGGCAGCTTCTCGTAGGTCTCGTCGTTGGGACTGAGGATCTCCACCACGACCTCGGGTCCGCCCCCCATGTACTCGCCGCGATCGATCGCCCGACCTCCCGGCGAGAGCAGGATGAGATCGGGGATGCGGTAGTTCTTCTTCCAGTCGCCGCCGGGCGAGACGTTGATCCGGTGAAGGACTTCGCCGCCGGTCCGTGAGCTCCAGAGAGTCCTGACCTGGCGCTCGACATCGCTCTCGATGCGCTGGTGTTCGACGTTCGGGCTCGGGCCCATGTGCAGCACCCCATCCCAGACCTCGTCCCGCTCGTCGGCGCCGGTCCGCCGCCGGAGCTCGACGATCTCGGGCGGCACCTCCCACATCACGGCCTTCATCGGCGTCTCCTTGGGTGTCGAGGCTTCTTGCATCAGAGCCAAGCTCGCGGAGGAATGGAGCACAGGAATCCGAGAATCGAGAGCACGAGAGCGCTGAAGTCCCTCAGCGCGCAGCGACGCCGAGCCGCTGCGCGAGCGCGTTGCTGAGCGTGAGGCGAGGTCCGCCGCCCGGCAACGGCGCGCCCTGCGGATCGAGCACCACGCCCTGCGCGAACGACGCATCGGCCGTGCCCGTGCTCACCGCGACATCGACGAACGGCTGCGGGAAGCGATTTCGGAAGTGATTGCTGCCCGAGAAGTGCCCGAGATAGAGATCGACCTTCCCGTCGTAGTCAGCCCACCCCATCCCGCGCGTGCTGTCCCCCGAGCTCGGGAACCCCATGCTGGAAGCGACATCGCTGAAGGTCTGGCCGCAGACGGGAGCGCCGCTCGTGCCGAGCACGAGGGCGAAGGCGAAGGGGAGCGGACGCGTGCGCACGATGAACCTCGGGTCGCGGCTCGGGCCGGTAGCTGGGGAGGGCTAATCTAGCCGATGCGCCAACACCCGACTCACTGCACAGAAAAGGTGCCTGGCACCTTAGCGGTGCAGTGGGTAGGAAAGAGGGCGAACGTGAGCGCGAGGTTCCCCATGCACCGCTTCGCCCCCTGGTCGATCGTCGCCCTTTGCTCCTCGCTCGCCGTCGCGCAGATGCCGCGCGGCGGCGACTACGTCGCCGTGGACTCGGCCCTGGTGCCGCGCGTCGTGGTCGTGACGCCGAGTGGCGTGGTGACGACGCTGCATCAGGGGCCACCACTCGCACAGCCGAGTGGCATCGCCGCGACGAACGATGGGCGCGTGCTCGTCGCGGACTTCAGCGGCACGCTCTATCGCATCGATGCGCCCGGCGTCGTCGTGCCCGTGCGGAGCGGGCTCGCGGGACCGATTCGCGTCGCCGTCGATCGCAACGGAGACTATCTCGTCGCGGACCTCACGGCGGCGCGCGTCTCGCGCATCACGCCGCAAGGCGCGATCTCGACCGTGCATGCGGGCGCGCCGTTCGTGCGTCCGTTCGATCTCGCCGTCGATCCCGCGAACGGCGACGTGCTCGTCGTGGATGACCGCACGCGCGCGCTCTATCGCGTGAATGCGAGCGGTGTGCTCCCGCTCTTCTCCGGCGCGCCGTTCCGCCTGCCGATGGCCGTGGCACTCTGGGCGAACGGCGATTACGCCGTCGCCGATGCGTTGGTGGATGGCGTCTTCCGCGTGCCGCGCGCCGGCGGCTCCGCGACGCTGGTGCAGAGCGTCCCGACTCTCGGCAATCCCGACGGTATGGTCGAGAACTTCGACGGCTACGTGGCGCTCTCGGAGTCCGGCGCGCCGAACGGCAATCGCATCGTCGTGCTGCGTCCCGATGGCAGCACGTCGATCGTCGCCGCGGGTGGAGCGTTCTCGAATCTGGAAGCGCTCGCTCGCGTGCCGCATTTGCAGGGCACGGTGAACGGAGCGTCGGGGGTCTCGCTGGCCTGGACCGCCGAGTTCCCCACGCAGGCCGGCAATCCCTACCTGCACTTCGTCTCCGCGTCGCTCTATCCCGGCTTGCCGCTCGCGATCGGCGAGAGCCCGGTGAACCCGGATCCGGTCTTCCTCTCGTTCGTCGGCGTGAACACGCCGGTGCTGCAGAGTTTCGTCGGCAACCTCGACGCCAGCGGGCGTGCGAATCCGACCCTCGCGATCCCGAGCGTCCCCATCCCCGCTGGAGCCGTGCTGCACGTGCAGACCGTCGTGCTCGACTTCGGTCAGCCGTCGTTCCTCGGCGCGCTGGGGAATCTCCACACCGTGCGCTTCTAGAGCGTGCGAGCCCAAGCTCTGCACCAGCGGTCCAGAGCCGACACGTGGCGCCGCGGTGATCCTCTCCACCAATCCGGACAGCAAGACCGTTCAGGGCTGAGCTCGCGCGTCCGCAAAGAGCTGGTCGAGGAGATCCGGAGCAGCGATTTCCTTCGAGAGCGGCGCCACTTCTGGCCGATGCTTCTCTCGAACATCGCTCCCCTCCCATGAACGGACTCCTCGACGCCCTCCGCGAAACCCTGCGCCGCGCGCTCGAAGCGCTGCGCCCCGCGCCGGCCCCGGTTCCGATCCCCATCCCCTCCGCCGCCTGCGCTAACCGAACGTACGGTGCCAGAGCAAATTCCTCCGGTTACTAACCGGAGGAATTTGCTCTGGCACCGTACGTTCGGTTTCAGCGGCGGCGGGCAGCGAGGATGCCGCCCAGGATCAGGGCCGCGCCCACGAGGGTGTGGAGGTGCAGGGGCTCGCCTGCGAAGAGGGCGCCGAGGCCGAGGGCGATCAACGGGGTCACGTACGAGATGAGCGCGAGCTGATTCGCGGGCACGGTGCGGAGCAGCCAGTAGTAGAGGGTGAACGCGAGCACCGTGGCGACGAGGCCCATGTAGAGGACGCTCGCCATCGCCCACGCGGTCCATTCGACGCGTGCGTCGCGCTCGAAGAGGAACGCCGCGAGCCCCACGGTCGCCGCCGCGAGGCAGAGGCCGTCGCGGTTCAGCAGGATCGAGGAGGTGCCGTGCGAGCGGCGCTTGATGAGCAGCGTGCCCGTCGCCGAGGAGAGCGGCGAGAGGAGCAGCAGCGCGGCCATCGCGATCGCGTTCGCCCCGAGATCGCGAAGATCGGTCGCGAAGAGCACGCAGAGGCCGCCGAACGCGCCGGCGAACCCGAGCCACTGCGACGCGCGCAGCTTCTCCTCGGGCAGGAGCACACGCGAGAGGAACGCCACGAGCAGCGGGTAGATGCCCCAGATCAAGCTCGTGAGCCCGGACGGGATCACGAGCTCGCACACGTACACGATGCCGAGCGGGAACGCGCTGCAGAGCCAGCCGTGGCAGAGCACCTCGCGCAGCGTCGGCCGCGCTCCGCGCTCCTGCCGATGCAGGAGCGGCGCGAGCGCGAGCAGCACGACCGCCGCGATACCGAAGCGCCCCGCGAGCGCGGTGAGCGGAGGCAGGTCGTGCAGGCCCTCCTGGATCACGAGCCACGTGCTGCCCCAGATGAGACAGAGCAGCGCGACGACCGCGGGAGCGCCGCGCGGCGTGGTTCCGCTCACGCGTGCTCCTGCACTTCCGTGCTGAGCGTGCGCGCGACGGCATCGGCCCAGCGCGCGCGCAGCGCGGAGCGCGTGGCGCGATCCATGCGCGGCTCGAAGCGTCGATCGACCCGCCAGAGTCGCGCGAGCTCCTCGCGATCCTTCCAGAACCCGACCGCGAGACCGGCCAGCGATGCCGCGCCAAACGCGGTGGTCTCCAAGTTCTTCGGGCGCACCACGGGCACGCCGAGGATGTCCGCCTGCAACTCGAGCAGCAGATCGTTCGCCGCAGCACCGCCATCGACGCGCAGCTCCGCGAGCGGTGAACCGGCATCTTCGACCATCGCGGCCACGAGATCGGCGACGGAGTGCGCGATGCCCTCGAGCGCCGCGCGCACGACGTGCGCTCGCGTGACGCCGCGCGTGAGCCCCAGCAACGCGCCGCGGGCATACGGATCCCAATGCGGCGCGCCGAGACCGGCGAACGCGGGCACGAGGAAGACACCCGCGCTATCGGGGACGCTGCGCGCGAGCCCTTCGCTCTCCGCGGCGCTCGCGAGCAAGCCCAGTCCATCGCGCAGCCACTGCAGCACGGCGCCGCCGGCGAAGACGCCGCCCTCGAGGGCGAAGCAGGCACCTCCACCATCGACCCAGCCGACCGTGCTGAGCAAGCGATGCGTCGAGCGCCGTGGTGCAGCACCCGTCTGCATCAGGAGAAAGCAGCCGGTCCCGTAAGTGTTCTTCGCGAGGCCCGGCGCGAAGCAGGCCTGGCCGTGCAGCGCGGCTTGCTGATCGCCGACGAGTGCCGCGAGCGGGATGCCCGAGAGCTCTCCGGGAGCGCGCAGCTCGCCGAGCACGCCGCTCGTGGCGCGCACCTCGGGCAGGATCTCGCGCGGCACGTCGAAGAGTGCCAGCAGCTCCGCGTCCCACGCGCCGCGCGCGAGATCGAAGAGCGAGGTACGAGAAGCGTTCGACGCATCGGTGACGTGCAGCGCGCCGGCGCTGAGCTTCCACGCGAGCCAGGTGTCGATGGTGCCGGCGGCGAGCTCGCCGCGCGCGGCGCGCTCGCGCCCCTGCGGGATGCGGTCCAGCATCCAGGCGATCTTCGTCGCGGAGAAGTAGGGATCGAGGACGAGACCCGCGCGCTCCTGCACCAACGGCAGCGCGCCGCGCGCCTCGAGCTCGCGGCAGCGATCGGCGGTGCGGCGGTCCTGCCAGACGATCGCGCGATGCAGCGGCTCGCCCGTGCGGCGGTCCCAGATCACGCAGGTCTCGCGCTGGTTCGTGAGGCCGACCGCGGCGACCTCGGCGGCGCGCACGCCGGCCTTCTCGAGGACCTCCACGGCGACCAGAGACTGCGTGCGCCAGATCTCCTCGGCGTCGTGCTCGACCCAGCCGGGTTGAGGGTAGTGCTGCGCGAACTCGCGTTGCGCGACGGCGAGCACGGCACCCTCGCGATCGAAGAGCAGCGCACGTGAGCTCGTGGTGCCTTGATCGAGCGCGAGGATGCAGCGCATGGGGAGCTCCTTGCCGCGCGAGAAGCGGAGATTCGCTCCCGTTCGCGGGCGCGGCAGGGTTTCTTATGCGCAGCGTCGCTCCGCCGCAAGCTCTGCTCCACTTCGCCCAACTCCGCTCCCGCTTTGGTCCAAGCTCCTCTCGACGCGCGCTACGTGGCGCGCCTCTGGCTGCCGCTCGCGGCGAGCTGGGCCTTCATGGCGCTCGAGCTGCCCTTGGTCGCGGCGATCGTGGCACGCCTGCCCGAGGCGCCGCTGCACCTCGCGGCGTACGGCGCGGCGGTGTTCCCCGTGGCGCTCGTGATCGAAGCTCCGGTGATCATGCTGCTCGCCGCCTCGACCGCGCTGGTCGGCGATCGCGAAGCCTATCGGCGCGTGCGCGCGTTCATGCACGCGCTCTGCGCGGGGCTCACCCTGCTGCACATCGCGGTCGCGTTCACGCCGCTCTACGACGTGGTGACAGGGAGCTGGATGGGCCTCGCGGACGACGTGCGCGAGACGGGGCGCGCCGGTCTGCAGTGGCTGACGCCGTGGACCTACGCGATCGGGTTCCGCCGCTTCTATCAAGGGATACTCATCCGCTGCGAGCGCACGCGGCCCGTCAGCATCGGCACGGCACTGCGCCTCGCCGCCAACGCGACCGTCGGTGTGATCGGCATCGCCATCGGGACGATCCCAGGCATCGTCGTCGGGGCGGCCGCGGTCTCGGCCGGCGTGCTCGCCGAAGCGCTCTTCATCGGACTCTGCTCGCGGCCACTCGTGCGCGAGCGCGTCCTCTCGATCCCGCGCGGCGAAGAAGCGCTCTCCTGGCCGCGCTTCCTCCACTTCTACATCCCGCTCGCGCTGACGCCGCTGCTGACCCTCCTGCTCCAGCCGCTCGGCGCCGCCGCGATGAGCCGGATGCCCGCACGTGATCTATCCCTCGCCGCATGGCCGGGCGTGCATGGGCTGCTCTTCCTGCTGCGCTCCGGTGGCTTCGCCTTCAACGAAGTCGTGGTGACGCTCTGGAAGCGCCCGGGCGGTCCCGCCGCGCTGCGCCGCTTCGCCCTGCTCTTCGCCCTCGCGAGCTCCGCAATCTTGGCGCTCCTCGCGCTGTCGCCGCTCGGCGGCGTCTGGTACGCCACGCTCGCGGGCCTCAGCCCCGAGCTCGCCGCGTTCTCCCACGCCGCCATTCTCTTGGGCCTCGCGATGCCCGCCCTGCAGGTCTATCAGAGCCTCTACCAAGGCGCGCTCGTCAGCAGCGGGCGTTCGAAGACGATCACCGCATCACACGCCCTCTATCTCCTCCTCTCCATCGCCGGGCTCGCGCTCTCCGTCCAGCTCGCGCGCTGGACCGGCATCCAAGCGACCCTCGCCGTCCTCAGCCTGGCGCTCCTGTTCCAGACCCTCTTCCTCCGCAACCGAACGTACGGTGCCAGAGCAAATTTCTCCGGTTAGCAACCGGAGGAATTTGCTCCGGCACCGTACGTTCGGTTAGCCGGAGAGGGCGTTCAGGAGCGCGACCTGGCGGCGTGCGTCGTAGCAGAGATCGATCGCGCGATAGCCCAGCTCGCCAGCGAGCAGCGCGTAATCTTCGCGAGAAGCTATCCAGGCAGCGTGTCGCTCGCTGGCACGAAACGCGGCACTCCCGGAGAGATCGAGGCGGCGAGCGATGTCGCTGAGAGTGGAGGCGCTGAGATCGCGAAGCAGACCGACGCGAAGAGCCGTCCATGCGTCGGCATTTCGCGACCCATGGAACAGCGCCCAGGGGCCCCTTCGCGCTTCCTCCTCAGCAATGGCGGCAAGGATCGCGCCAGGAACGCACACGGGATGCCCTACGCAGCTCCCATCGGCGAGCAAGGACTTCCGCTGCATCCAGCGCAGGACGGCAGGTGCCCCGGTGAGGAGCAGATCGTCGGTTGGGTCCATGCTAGGCCGCGAGTGACGCAACCTGCGCTCCACGAGTTCGTGCTGCTCCTCGGTCAGCGGAGCACCGAAGATCGCCGCGTACAACTCAGCACGGGAGCCCTGGCGAAGCGGCGAAGTCCTCAACACCTCGTCGATCCACTCGCGGCTGAGCCATCGCGGCCCGCGGTCCGAGGCATGATGGCGGGCGCTCCCATGCGGATAGGCCTGAGGCTCGTTCGCCAATCTCGCCTGGACGGCGTTGAAGTCGATGTAGCGCACCAGGTTCACGCGATAACTTATCGAGTCCACGGGCTTCGATTCGAAGCGCCCGCGCATGAGGGGTCCATCTCGCTTGCGCCCTCGATTGAACCAACGCACGTACTGATTTAGCACGTCCTGCATCACCCCCGCGATCTCGCCCGTCAAGCTCTCGACGAGCAGGTGAAAATGCGTGAGCAGGATCACCAGGGCGTGGATCTTGATTCTCTTGGCGCGGACATTGCGAACCAGGAGTGAGATGAACTTCCGGATATCCTGCTCGGTCTCGAATAGGGTACGCCGGGCGAGGGCTCGCCCCATCACATGCAGCCATCCACCGGCGACGTCGAATCTCGGGAATCGGGTCATGGGCGTCTCCTTTCGTTTGCGGAGGAGACGCCCTCGAACTCGAGCGGTCACGCAGGAGCTCTCGAGAAACCGAACGTACGGTGCCAGAGCAAATTTCTCCGGTTAGCAACCGGAGAAAATTGCTCTGGCACCGTACGTTCGGTTTCAGCGGGGAGGGGTCGAGGAGATGGCGGTGAGGTGGCGGCGGGAGCGGAAGTAGAGGACGCCTTCGGAGATGGCGGGTGAGGCCATGCACTCTTCGCCGAGAGTGCTCACGGAGAGGCGCTCGAAGGTCGGGGCGGCCTTCACGATGTGGATGTCGCCGACTTCGCTCGGGATGTAGAGCTTGCCGTCGCCGGCAACGGGCGAAGCGGTGAAACCGCCCGTGTCGAGCCGCTCCTTGAAGCGCAGCTCGCCAGTCTTCGCGTCGTAGCAGGAGAGGACACCGGCGTCTCCCGAGAGGAAGAGCTGATCGCCGACCACGATCGGCGTCGGCATGTAGCTGCCGCCGGTCGGTTTCCACCAGCGCATGCCCTTCGGCGGCTCCGAGGTGAATTCGATCTGGCCCTCGTGGAGCGGATCGATGGCGAAGATCGGGGGCGGTCCGCCGTGCGCGTTGGTGAGGAAGATCGTGTCATGCGCGACAACCGGCGTCGGCACCGGGATATCGGCCTTGCCGGCCATCCACCAGAGCGGTGCGCCCGTGGCGAGGTCGTAGCCGCCGATGTGCTTCCAGCCGTTCACGATGACTTGGCTGCGGCCTTCGCGCACGTCGATCGTCGGCGTGCACCAGCCGGGGACATCGGCGCGCGCGGTGCGCCAGATCTCCTCACCGGTCTTCGCGTCGAGCGCCGCGAGGAACGAGTTCTCCTGCACGTCGCAGATGACATAGACGACGCCTTCGTGCAGCACGGGCGAGGAGCCGTAGCCCCACTGCGCGTCCTTCACCATGAAGTAGCCGCCGTCCAAGCGCCCGAGGTCCTTCTTCCAGAGCAGCTCGCCCGCATGCGAGTAGCAGTAGAGGCCCTCGGAGCCGAAGAACGCGAGGACGCGCTCGCCGTCGGCCGCGGGAGTCGACTGCGCATGGCTGCCCTTCGGATGCCGCTTGATCTCCGGCTCGCCCTCGAAGGCCACGCGCTCCCAGAGCTTCTCTCCGCTCTTCTTGTCGTAGCAGAGCAGCGTGAGCTTCTGCGGACCATCGTCCTCGACGGGCTCGATCGAACCGTAGAGTCCGACCTTCAGCTTCGCTTCGCCCTCCGCGGGGATCGACGTCACGAGGAAGAGCTTCTCGCCCACGATCACGGGCGAAGCATGCGACATCCCCGGCACCTCGATGCGCCAACGCAGGTTCTCCTTCGTCGCGAGGTCGAAGCTCGCGGGCAGCGCGTGCCCCTCCATCATTCCCCGTGCCTGCGGTCCGCGGAACTGCGGCCAGTCGGCGCCGCGAGCCGGGACGCTCTTGTGATCTCCGAGCACCCCGACCGCCCCCGGCTGCGCAGCGCCCGAGAGCACCTTGCCGAAGAGCTGACCGCCGTAGTCCTTCCCCCACCAGATGCCCGCGTACTCGCCATGGGCGAACACGACGCGCGCACCGTACTTGCCGATCCCCGGCAAGCCGAAATCATCGACCACGATCACCGGCGTCTCGTCGTCGATGAAGCGCACGCGCACCGGCACCGGGAAGGTGACATCGCGCCCCATGAACTCCATGCGCGACTCGACTCGCCACTTCTCGCCCTCGATCTTGGTCACGTTGCCGATCGTGTAGCGCTCCTTCTGCACCTCGGCCTGATCCGGGCGACCGTGCACGGTGAAGCGCCCTTCGAGCACGGCGTGCGCGAGGAGCTTCTGGAACGCGAGCTCGCGCGGCACGAGCTCGTTCGAGGACGGAGTCGGCGGCGGAGCTCCCTCCTGAGCGGCGAGGAGCCCCGAAGCAGACCAGAGCAAGAGAACCAGGGATCGAATCACGGCAGACCTTCCTTCCTGTTGTCGCGGCCGGGAGTTTACCGGAACGGCGCGAAGGTTCAGATTGGGCGGGTCGCCCCGCGCCTCCCCGCTCCGCGTCGGCGCGCCATCCCCGTTTCCCTCGGAGGCCTCCCCGATGCATGCGTTCGCTCTCCCTCGTCCCTTCGCTCTGGCGGCCATCGCCCTTTGCGCTCCGCTACTGAGCGCCCAGCAGCTCACGGTCGATTACCCCGATTCGGTGCTCAACGCGCCGCAGGGGCAGTATCCCGTCTACACACCTCCGGCCGGCGGCACGGTGCGCGGCCAGATCCTCTGTCCTCCTTCCTTCGCCGGCCTGCCGACGACGCCGCGCCAGGTCACGCGCGTCGGCGTCCAGATCGCGGGCCAGGAGCTCTACGCGGAGTTCGTGGTGCGCGCCGGTAGCTCGACGCAGCCATCGCTCACTCCGACGTGGGCGACGAATCTGCCCGACCAGCGCGTACAGCTCGATCTCTCCAACACCGTGCTGCAGGGGGGACTCAACGGGACGACCGCGGTGAACCAGTGGGTCGAGTTCCCGCTCGCGAATCCCTTCCAGTGGACCCCCGGCGAGAGCATCGTCGTCGACATCACCGCGCGCTCGGCCGTGGCCGGCGTCTACTGCCGCACCGCGATCGGCACCGGCGTCGGACGCTGCCTCAACACGGCCTACACCGGCCAAGCCACCGGCTCGGTCATCACCAGCGGGGGCATCAAGATCCGCATCGTCTTCGACGATCAGGGCTGGGTGCGCAGTGGCGTCGGCTGCGCGGATTCGACCAGCACCGTCGTCGGCCTCGTGTACGCGGGGAACCTCTCCGTCGGTCAACCCATCACGCTCGGCCTGACCAGCGGAACCCCGCTGCCCTACTTCTTGATGGGCGGCATCTCGAACAGCCAATGGCTCGGCATCGCCTTGCCGCTCGACCTGGGGCTCTTCGAGCGACGGGCTGCTCGCTCTACTGCTCGCAGGAAGTGCTCCTCGGTCCCTTCGCCGCGGCGACGAGCTTGCAAGCGAGCGTGCCGAACTCGCCCTTCCTCGTCGGCTCGATCTCCCACTGGCAGGGTCTGCTCGTAGATCCCGCGCTCGCGACGCCCCTCCCGCTCTGCACGAGTGCGCTCGTCACCGGAACCATCCAGAGCTGAGCGCGCGGTGCATCTTCGCTCGCTCGCCCGCGGCCTTCGCCGCGCCACTGGCACGGCGCGGCTCTCGCTCGTCGCCTGCAGCGAGCACCTGCGCTTCCTCGCGGAGCGCTGCGGGTTCACAGCCGAGGAGCTGCCGCAGATCCGGCGTCAGCGCTGCAGCGCGTTGCCCGCGCGGCGCTGACGCCGGAGGAGGCTCACTGCGCGGCACCGACGCAGTAGAGGTGCTTCCATCCGCGCAGTAGCAGCCGATCGCCGACGACGGCGGGCGAGGCATCGAACTGGTCCTTCAGCTCGTTGATCGCGGCGAGGCGGAAGCTCTTGCCGGCTTCCACGACCGCGAAGGTGCCGTCGCGCCCGCTGAAGTAGAGGTGCCCGCCGGCGGCGACCGGTGAAGCGTACGCATCCGCGAAGCCGCTCATGCGCTCGGGGCCGTAGAGGCGCTCGCCCGTCTTCGCATCGAAGGCCGAGAGCATCCCCGCGTTCTGCTTCAGCGTGTAGAGGATGCCGTCGTACGCGATCGGCGAAGGCACGTGCGGAAGATCGTTCGCGCCTTTCCAGAGCAGCGCGTCGCCTTGCTCGACGACGCCCTTCGCCTTCGCGAGGTCCACGGCGTGGAAGCTGCCGCGTCGACCACCCGCAGGGAAGAAGAGGACGCCCTCGCTCTCGACCGGCGTCGCGATGAGGCCGCTGCGCCCGCCACCGGGTCCACCCGGCCCGCGTCCCGCGCGTCCACCGCGCTCTCCGCCTTCCCCGCGATCCTCGCCTTCCCCGCGCGCGGGTTCCTGAGCCGGTGCTTCCGCCACGACGGTGCCGAAGCTCCAGCGCTCTGCGCCGGTCGCGAGGTCGTACGCGATGGTGGTGCTCGAGCCGATGACGACTTGGACACCGCCCGCGCCTTCGACGAGCACCGGCGTCGTCCAGTTGGTGATGCTCTCGCGCTTCTTGCGCCAGCGCTCCTTGCCCGTCGCCTTGTCGAGCGCCACGACGAAGCTCTCGCCGTTGTGATCCCAGGCGATCACGACGTTTTCACCGTGGATCACGGGCGAGCTGCCTTCGCCGAAGCCGCCCTGCACATCCATGTCGCCGAGATCGACGTTCCAGAGCGCCTTGCCCGCGAGGTCGTAGGCGTAGATACCGAACGAGCCGAACGACGCGATCAGGACTTGGCCATCGGTCGCCGGCGTCGGCGTCGCATAGGAACCATCCGGGTGCGTGCCTTGATGCGGCTTCTGCACATGCGCGACGCTGCGCCAGAGCTCTTTCCCGTTCTCGAAGTCGTACGCGAGGACCAAGAACTCGTGCTCGACGAGAGGCGCCGATCGCCCGCCGCGCCCACCGCGACCGCCGCGCCCGCCTCGTCCTCCGCGCTCGCCTTCGCCTTCCCCGGCCGGCGGCGCGGGCTCTGCCGGCGCGGCCGCCGGCGCAGTCGATGGAGCGCCCTTGCTCACGGCCGAGGTGAGGAAGATCTTGCCGCCGCAGACCACCGGGCTCGAGAGCCCGCGCCCGGGCACCTCGATCTTCCAGCGCAGGTTCTCCGTCTCGCTCCACGAGGTCGGCGGCTTGCCCGCGCCGACGCCGTGTCCCTGGGGTCCGCGCCACATCGGCCAATCGCCTTCCCCGTGGGGCAAGGCCAAGGCGAGCAAGCACGGTACGAACGCGATCGATGTCGACATCGGAGCTCCTCCTCGATTCCAGCGGCGCGAGGGCCGCGGCGGGCGAGCAGAGCCTACGCCTCCGCAGGCTCACAGGTCGCGGAGAAAGTGCGTCCGCGCGGCTCCTTGCGATCACCGTGCGCGCTGCGTAGCGTTCGGCCATGGAGCTCCGCACGCTGCTACACGAGATCCTCGAGGAAGTGCGCCCCTTGCAGCAGCAGGGGCAAGTCGCGCAGTACATCCCCCCGCTCGCGCTCGTCCCACGCTCGAAGCTCGGCCTCGCGGTGGTGACCCTCGACGGCGAGGTCCACGCCGTCGGCGACGCCGAAGAGCCCTTCTCGACCCAGAGCATCTCGAAGGTCTTCACGCTGACGCTCGCGTTCCAGCAGCTCGGCGAAGAGCTCTGGCAACGCGTGGGACGCGAGCCTTCGGGCACGGCGTTCAACTCGCTCGTGCAGCTCGAGAGCGAGCGCGGCATCCCGCGGAACCCGTTCATCAACGCCGGCGCTCACGTCGTCGACGACATCGTGCTCAGCCGCTACGCCGAGCCTCGAACGGCGCTGCTCGACTTCGTGCGCTGCCGCGCGGCGAACGGAGCGATCGCCGATGTCGCCGCCGTCGCGGAGGCCGAGCGCGAGACCGGTTTCCGCAACGCCGCGCTGGCGAACTTCCTGAAGAGCTTCGGCAACCTCGAGCGCACCGTCGACGAGGTGCTCGCCTACTACTTCTTCCACTGCTCGCTCGCGATGAGCTGCGTCGATCTCGCGCGCTCGTTCGCCTTCCTCGCGCATCGCGGCATCTGTCCGTGGACGCGCGAGCGCCTGCTGACGCCGTCGCAGACGAAGCGCATCAACGCGCTGCTCCTCACCTGCGGCACCTACGACGCCGCGGGCGACTTCGCCTACGAGGTCGGGATCCCGGCGAAGAGCGGCGTCGGCGGCGGCATCGTCGGCATCATCCCCGATCGCCTGGCGATCGCGGTCTGGTCGCCCGCGCTGAACGCGAAGGGGAACTCGCTCGCCGGAACCGCGGCGCTCGAGCGCTTCACGACGCGCAGCGGGCTCTCGGTCTTCTGAGGAGCTGCCCATGAACGAGCCCGTGGATCGCCGCGCGACTCCGCCACCGAGCTCGGCCCCCGCGCTGCACATGACCTGGAGCGAGCTGCTCTTCCTGCATTGGCGCGTACCCGCCGCGGCGCTCCGCGACGCGATCCCGCGCGGGCTCGACATCGACGAGCACGACGGGAGTGCTTGGCTCGGTGTCGTCCCGTTCCGCATGAGCGACGTGCGACTCCGCGGCTGTCCCAAGTGGCCCGGTACGGCGGAGTTTCCCGAGCTCAACGTGCGCACCTACGTGCGCCACGGCGAGCAGCGCGGCGTCTGGTTCTTCTCGCTCGACGCGGCGAGCTGGCTCTCGGTGCGCGGCGCGCGCGCGTGGTTCGGCTTGCCCTACTTCGATGCGCGGATGTCGATCGAACGCGAGGGCGCGACCGTTCGCTACCGCAGCGAACGCACGCATCGCCGCGCGCTGCCGGCGCACTTCGCCGCGCGCTACGCGCCGAACGGCCCCGCGCAGACATCGCGCCCGGGCTCGCTCGAGCGCTTCCTCAGCTCGCGCTACGCGCTCTACGCGCAGCGCCGCGGGACCCTGCTCCGCGGCGAGATCGACCATCCGCCGTGGCCGCTGCAGCCGGCCGAGGTCGAGCTCGAGCGCTGCGATATGACGCGGCTCCTCGATCTCGAGCTCGCAGGTACGCCTCACGCGCTCTACGCGGAGCGCTTGGAGGTGCGCGCTTGGGCGCCGGGTCGACTCGCGCGCCCCGATTCCGCGAACGCTCCGTTGTAAGCAAAGCGGGGAGAGCCGCGTCTCGCGGAGCGAACCCTCACTCGGAGCTCCCGATGCGCTCGACCGCCGTGCTGATCGTCCTCCTCCTCGCCACCTGGCTCGCCGCGCAGGACCTGGGCTCGCGCGGCGCCGCGGGACCGCTGCTCGGAACACCCGAGCCGCCGGAAGCCGAGACCATTGGCGGCTTCATCGAGATCCGCGGCAGCGCGGAGCTGCGTCTGCCTCCCACCGAAGCGCGGCTCGTCGCGCGCCTCGCGAGCAGCGGTGAGAGCGTCGCGCACTGCACCTCCGCGCAGCGCCAGCGCGTCGATGCCGTGCGCGCGGCCTTGCTCGCGATCGGTGTCGCCGAGACCGATCTGCATCTCGACTTCCTCGCCCTCGAGCCCGTGCACGAGTGGCAGCTCGAAGAGGGAAGCGGCGGCAAGGCCGTCATCGAGCGACCGATCGGCTGGCGCGTGCGCGAGAACCTGCACGTGCGCGTCCAGCGCTTCGAGCTCGTGCCCGCGATCCGCAGCGCGGCGCTCGAAGCCGGCGCCACGAGCTGGGTCGCGTTCGACTACGACACACCGCAGCTCGACGAGGCGAAGACCGCAGCGCTGCGCCAGGCACTCGCCGCGGCGCAAGCGAAGGCCGAGCTGCTCTGCGGCGGCGCCTTCGGCGAGCGCCGTCCCGCGCCGCTCAACGTGCGCGAGCTCGTGCAGGTGCATGCGCCGCACGCGCTCTATCGCACGCTGCCGACGCCGGGGAACACGTCTTCCGGCGCCTGGCGCTTTCACCAACGCGAGCTGCCGCAGATCGCGGCGGAGCGCGACCCGGAGACCTATTACCACGGCTTCGATCGCGACGTCGATCGCCGGGGCGGGACGCTGCCGATGCGGCCCGAGATCAGCGTCGCGGCGACGGTGTGGCTCTACTTCAGGCCGCCGAGCAGAGGCTGACGCGCTCGCGCGAACGTTGCGCTACTGCAGCACGCCCGAGGTCGGTGCGCCGAAGCGACCGCGGATGTCGACGGCTTGGAAGTAGAGCTCCCAGCCCAGTGCGAGCGGATCGTTCTCGACGGGGAAGCTGATCGTCGCCGTGCCGAGGTTCGCGCTGGTGATGCCGATCGGGAACGCATGGAACGGGTCCAACCAGAGCGTTCCCGCGAGACCAGGGAGCTCGAGGCGCGCGGGAGTGAAGCCGACGAAGAGCACCTGGGGATGCGCGCTCGCGAGCTCGACCGTGAAGCTCGCCGTCCTACCCATCGGCAGCAACGCACTCCCCGCGAGACGCGGCAGAGCTTCGAGCTCGCGCAGATGGGTTCGAGGCGACGTGCGCCAGGCGTTCGCATAGACCGGAGGCGGAATCGCGATACAGGCATGCCACGTCCCGTTCGCTCCACCCTGGATGATCGAGCCGAAGTCCCAGAGATCCGTGCCAGGCGCATCGAACGCCTCGGTACCTGGGCCATGGTAGCAGGGAGGGTCGAGCTGGAAACACGCCCCACCGCCGCTGCCGTAGCCACCCGTGATCCTGCAACCCGAGAGCAGCAGTCTCGACTGCGTCGCGCGCAGCGCCAGACCGCCGGCTTGCCGCCCGCAGGTGTATCCCCAGACACCGGAGATCTGCACGTCGTACATCCACACCGCCGAGCGCAGCAGCTCCGCGCCAGGCACCTCCATCCCCGAACTCGTGCGGCTGCCCGGGAACGTGCACTCGCGAAGGACGACCTGGGCGCTGTCGACGATCTGCAGATTGGGCGCGACGCTGGTCCAGCCGCTCGGCTGGGAGAAGATCGCGCAGAACAAGCTCATGCGCATCTCCTCGATGGTGACGACACCCGCGCAGCGCAGCACCGTGAGTCCGAAGGAGCACGAGCGAAAGCCGACCCCTCTCACGAGCACCCGCTCATTGGCCGGCAGGTCCCGTATCACCAAGGGAGACTCGAGCTCCACGACCGGCGGGGCGGCACTCGCGATCACCCGCAACCCGCGCGTGATGTTCGCTCCGCGATAGCGCCCATCGCGCACGAGCAAGGTATCCCCCGGCGCCGCCGCCGCGACCGCCGCCGGCAGATCGGTGAAGGTCCCTCCACCCGCCGCATCCACGATCCAGACCGCGGCACGCAGCGGAACCGCACACAAGAGGAGCAGCACGAGAGCGAGCAAGGCGCGCATACGGACCTCCGAAAGAGCAGCCGGCCCAGACGATAGCCACGCGAGCGCGCGCGCGTCCATCGGGGAGCAGCACCGCAGCCCGAAGCCTGTGGGAAAAGCCCGTCGCGCGCTCCGACCTCCGGGGATAGGCTCTGACAGGCGGCGCGTCGGTCCGCGCCGTTCTCCGCCTCCGCCTTATCCCCGCCCGCGATGCGCCGTCTCCTGCTGCGTTCCGCTCTCGTCACGCTGTCGACCTGCGGTGGCGTGCTCGCTCTCGAGGTGGGACTCCAGCTCTACGCTCGCTTCATCGAAGTGAAGGTGATGGCGGCGGACGACAGCTTCGGTTGGGTGCATCGGCCCGGCCAGGAGAAGCGCTATCCCAACGAGCATGGTGCGAAGCCGCACTTCCGCACGAACGAGTATGGACATCGCAATGCGAGCCTCGCGAAGGAGCGCACGCCAGGGCGGAAGCGCATCCTCGTCCTCGGCGACTCGTTCACCGAAGCGGTCCAGGTCGAGGAGGCCGAGTCGTTTCCCGCGCTGCTCGAGCGAGCGCTTCCCAACGTCGAGGTGCTGAACTCCGGCGTCGGCGGCTGGGGCACCGTGCAGCAGCTCCTCTACTTCGAGCAGATCGGCCGCGAGCTCGAGCCGGACCTCGTGCTGCTGATGTTCTTCGGCAACGACCTCATCGACAACACGATGCCCTTCTCTGCCGGCATCGCGCCGCGCCCCTACGCGCGGCTCGCGGACGGTCGGCTCGAGATCGTCGAGCGGCCCGATCCCGAGCCGTTCCTGAGCTTCGGTCCGAAGATCCCTTTCGCCGCGGCGGCTTCGCGCCACAGCCTCCTCTACCTGGTCACGCGCGAGTACATCTACCAGCCGCTCAACACCGAAGAGCTGCGCGAGCGCGAGATCGAGTGGATGGGACGCCAGACCCCGGAGGAACGACACGAGATCTTCAGCCAGGTGCTCGGTCGATTGCAGGCGGCGTGCCGGGGCGCCGACGCGAAGCTCTGCGTCGCGCTGATCCCCTCGCGCGATGCCGCGATGGGACGTCCGGATGCTCCGCTCGAGCTGATCGAGGCGCTGAGCCTGCAGCACGCCGCCCCTTGCCTCTCCCTACTCGAGCCGCTGCGTCGCTCCATGGAGGCCAAGGAAGGACCGTACTTCGCTCGCGACATCCACTGGACGGCTCGTGGACACGCGGTCGCCGCGGAGGTGCTGATCCCGTGGATGCGCGAGCGACTCGCCGCAGCTTCGCCGTAGTCGAGAGCGGAACATGAGAGAAGAGCCCCAAACCCGAGCAGAGGAGGCTGTCGCGTTCGGCGATCGAGCTTGGAGGAGTCCGCCATCCCCAACGCCCACGCGCCCGAGCGAGCTCCCGCCTCCTCGCGGAGCAAGGTCTCGAGCTTCGTGCGCGAGCACTGGCCTTATCTCCTCCTGCCCGCCTTCTTGGTCATCCTCCTCTTCGTCGCGGCGCTGCTCTATGCGCGCGTGATCCATCGCAACCCCGCATCCGCCACACCGTTCCAGTACCGAACGCAATAAGGGTCGCGGGCGCGGAAAGCCAGGAGCGGCCTCGCAGCTACTTCGCGATCGGTTTCATCGCCACGCGTGCCTGCGCGCAGCCCCGGAAACGCCGCGGCGCGCGACATCCCTCGATGCCGCGCGCCGCAACTTCCTCGCGTAGGACGCGCGAAGCTCAGGGATGTCCGATCAGGACGGCCCCACCGTTGCTGGTCACGAGCCCGAGGGCATTCACGGGATCGAGGACGAGCGCCTGCGTGTAGATGCGCCCGCCGACCAGCGTGCTGTCGTTGGGGATCGAGATCGGCCAGCTCGCGCTCCCGCTGCTGTTGCTCGTGCCGGGCACGAGGATGTCGAGCGAGGCGTTCACGAAGCAGCTCGAGGCTCCGAGCGGCTGGAGATCGAAGGGCAGCGGCAGCGCACCCCAGAGCTGATCCGAGACGCCGATCGCGAGGAAGACGCCACTGCTCGCACGCGCCTGATTCAGCTGGAGCGTGAAGAGCTGGCTGATCAGAGGCTCGACGCTCGTGCTGAGCGCGGGCTGCGCCCCAGGTCCGGCTTGGCAGGTCCAACGCCACGCCGGCGTGGTGACCGAGGAGGCGGCCCAGGTCGTCCCCGTCGCGGTGAGACGGAAGTAGGTCGGCAGCGTCTGCGCCGTCCCGCCGCTCGACAACGCCGAACGCAGGATGCGCGTCGACTCGCGCTGCGCGATCCAGAGGCGATCACCAGCGGCGAAGCTGATCGGCACCGCGAGCGTCGCCGGATAGAACGCGAGCGTCGTGCCCACCGTGATCGTCCCCGTGGCCAGCGCCGTCGTGGACGGCGTCGTCCCTCCCGGCGTCGCCGCGGGATAGACGCGCACTTCGACGGTCTCCGTGAGGCCCGTGGTCGAGCGCGTGTAGAGCTCGAAGCCGACCAGGACTCCCGCGCTCGCGGCTTGGTGACCATACGCGTACTCGTTCGCGAAGGTCGCCGTTCCGAAGGCTCCGCCGTTGCCGTTCAGCGAGGCGCAGTTGCCCGGCAGCGAGCCGGAGCCGGGGCACGCGTTGCCGTACGCGGTGAACGAGCCCAGGCCCGAGCAGCGCGCGATCGGCGTCGGCAGAGCGCGGCTCTGCGCGGCGGCGAGGATCGAAGCGCAGTTCGGCGTGCCGTTGTTCAGGTTGCCGTCGTTGTCGTCGAGGAGGAAGACCTCGCGCACGGCGTTCGGCTGATTGGTGGCATTCGCCGGCAGGGTGCCGACCACGATCGCATCCGCGATCGCCGCTCCACCCGCGGCCCCGTAGAGCGCGATCAGGTTGTTGCGCAGGGTCCAGGCGAAGCCCATCCAGGTCTGGCCCTGCTGGTGCACCCCGCCGCCAGCGGGATAGGTGAAGGTGTTGCGCGCGTCGCGCACGATGCCACCCGAGGTGGTGAAGTTCCGGCCGACGATCGGGTCGCCGAGGCGGAAGGTCGAGAGGATGTCGCCCCAGCCTTCGCTGAGACCGTCGGTCTGCGAGATGCCGCCGAAGGCGTCATCCGCACCGTGGCCCCACTCGTGGTAGACGACCGAGTTGAACCCGGTCATGTTGCAGGTGCCGCCGGTCGCGTAGAAGTTGATCGTGTTGCCGGTGTAGAACGCGTTGCACGTCGACGCGCGATTCACGGTCGCGCGCACGTTGGCGATGTTGATGCGGCTCGTCGAGATGGGGCCGGTGATCGAGCGCACCCAACGCTGCACGTCATCGGTGTGCCAGAACACCGTCGTCTGCGACCAGTCGAACTCCACCGGGTTCGCCGCGAGGAGCTGGAGCTGCGCCGGGACGCCCGGCGTCGCGAGCGTCGAGGTCGACACGGGCACGCCTTGCAGCGCGTCGATGCCGCCGTTGACGTA
The DNA here is from genome assembly GCA_016719295.1 of Planctomycetota bacterium. GTDB lineage: Bacteria > Planctomycetota > UBA1135 > UBA1135 > JADKAF01 > JADKAF01. The sequence goes on along the minus strand of JADKAF010000001.1, from coordinate 6,020,983 downwards.
CTCGCTGTTCCCCGCGGCGAAGTTCACCGTGAGGTTCACCGGGGTCACGCCCGCGTACGGGATGGAGAAGTCGCCGTTCGCATCGGTGAACGCGGAGCCGACCCCGGCGGCGTTCACGCGGACACCCTGCACCGGCTGATTGGTGCGCGCCGTCAGCGGATCGCCCAGGTTCATCCACGCCATCACGTTCCCGCTCAGCGTGCCCGGACCCGCGCTCTCGGACTCGCCCTCGAGCCCGGCTTCGGCGTGGTTGCACTCGCCGCGCACGTGCGTGTGTCCGGCCCAGCAGCGATGCACGTCGTCCTGGAACGCGATCACCTCGCTGGTTCGCGCGTCGACGTAGACGCGGCCCACGCTGAGCTTCTCGCCTTCGCGGACATCGACCTTCACGCGCCACGCGAGACGCGGCGTCGTCCGCTCCTTGGACTCGACATCGGCGTGGATCACGAGCTCGGCCTGCGCCACTCGATCACTCGGAGCCACGACGGCGAGATGCGCGTGCGCGACGGCCCACGCGAGCTCCTGCGGGATGTCGGCGACGAGGGAGAACCCCACCGGGATCGGAACGGCCTTCGAGCCGAACATCGAGACGACGCCGCTCTCGTGGAGGCGCACGTCGGCGCGCCCGCTCACGACCTCGAGACCGCCGAAGCGCTGGTCGTAGACCAGCATGTACAGGCGGCTCACGCGCTGCGCGATCTGCTCGTGGAAGGTCGATTCACCGCGCCCGAGGAGGGCCGCGTGCTGCTCGAGCACTTGGCTCGCGAGCGCGCGCGCGTGCTCGAGGCCTTCGACGCGCGAAGCGACGCGCAGGCCTTCGCCGTAGATGGCCTCCGGCGTGCCGGTGGCGGGATTGATCTCGGATTGAAAAGCACCGGCGCCGTGCTGCGCCTCGAAGGCGCTCCAGGCAAGGCGGGGATCGGCGGGCTCGGCAGAGGGGCGCTGAGCGAGCGCCGCCGACGCGAGGCCTAGGACCAGGAAGGCCGAGGAAACGCAGGCTTGCATCGTGGAAAGACCTAGAGGTGGGGAAGCGGGGCCGTCGGGAAAAGCTACCACGGATCGCCGCGCCCTCCGACGAGGGACGTGGCGGGATCCCGCCGAGCTCAGCCGCGCAGGGCCGAGAGCAGCGGCGCGCGGGTCGCGAGCAGCGCCCCCAACAGCACCCACAGGAACGCGTTCGCCGCCCCGAGCGCAAAGAGGATTCCTACCGCGCCGAGCGAGGCGCCCTGCCCCAACGATGCCAAGGCGGGCGCCAAGGCGGCGAGACCGCCGATGGCCAGCCCCACGCCGACGAGGAAGACGTGCTCGTGCAGCAGGAGCGCGCGGATATCGCGCGGACGCCAGCCCACGGCCCGCAAGAGCGCCAGCTCGCCGCGGCGCTCGAGGACGTTCCGCAGCACCACGAGGCCCAAGCCCGCGCTGCCGAGCAAGAGGCCGAGGAAGCCCAGGAGCTGGAATACCTGCAGGTAGGTGTTCTGCACGCGCTGGAACGCGGCGAGCCTCGCCACGCTCTCCGTCACCTGCAGACCGAGATCGGCGAAGCCGCGCTCCAATGCGCGCGCGAGGGACTCGGCGCGCTCTGCCGGCACATCGACCAGGAGCTGCCGCGCGCCGGCGATCGAGGGGAAGCGCTCGCGGAAGCGCGCCGCATCGATCACCAGCGCGCCCTGGAGCAGCGAATCGCGCAGCGTCGCGACGATGCGCACCTCGAACGGCCGCCCGCGCTCGTCGACGTAGGCGACGCCGTCGCCGAGCGCTCTGTGCAGCGACCATGCGACGCTCGCGGCATCGCCGATCGCCGGCACGATGTCCGCGCCGTGGTCGCGGGTGAGCAAGCTCCACGGCGAGGCGCCGTCCGGAAGCTCGAGCGCGGCGGCGAGCTCGAACGAAGCGCGTGCGGCGAGACGCGCGCTCTCGACGCCGAGGAGCCGCGGCTCCTTGGGTGCCGCGAGCGAGAGGCAGCTCGCCTCGTCGCCGTCGCGCACGCGCAGCGGCACGAGCTCGACGCCGGCGAAGAGCGCCTCATCGAGCTGTGCCCGCGCACGCCCCGAGGGCGACTCGAGATCGGCGAAGAGCGGCAACGTGCTCTCCGCGACGAGGCGGAACCCGCCGGTGCCGCTCGCACGCGCGCCGGGATCGCGCGGTGGTGCGAGCCGATGCGCTTCGATCGAGAGCACGAGGAAGGCACCGCTCGCGAGCAGCGCGACGACGCCGAGGCTGCGCCCCGGACGGCGCGTCGTGTTGAGGCGCGCCAAGCGCGCGACGCGATCGAGCTCACCCGGCCGCGCTTGCTCGGCGGCGCCCAGCAAGCGCGCGCGCAGCGCCGCGAGGCAGGCGATCAGGAACGCGAAGCCCGCGCCGAAGAGCGCCCCCGCGCGCGCAGCCCCCTCCAGCGCGAGGAGCGCGTACGCGAGCACGAGCGGCACGAGCGCTCCCACGAGCGCCGCCGCTGCACGGCTCCGCCGCGCGCTGCGCGCGAGCTCGCGCGCGGGCGGAGCACCCACCTCAGCGCGCAGCAGCGCCAGCGGCTCGCGCTGCGCCATCTTCCGCAGCACACGACCGATCGGCAGCAGCGCGGCGCAGAAGCTCGCCGCCGCGCCGAGCGCGAGCGTCGAAGCGCGCGCGCTCGCGCGCAGCTGCAGATCCCCCACCGCGCCGCTCCAAGCGCCTTGCAACGCGAGGAGCACGGCCTCGCCGTAGAGCAATGCGCCCGCGCTGCCGAGCAGGACGCCTAGCAGCGCCAGCAGCGCACCTTCGCCGAGGAAGAGCCGCGCGATCGCGCGCGGCGAGAAGCCGAGGGCGCGATAGATCCCGAGCTCGCTCGCGCGCTGCTCGATGCCGAAGGAGAAGAGCATCGCGACGAGCAGGAGCGCTGAGGCGATGAGGAAGAAGGAGAGCCCGAGGAAGAGCCCACCGAGATCGGTGGTGGCGACGCCCGAGGCGAGCACGGCTTCGCGCGCGTCGCGGAGCACGAGCCCGAGCGAGCCCGGATCGAGCCGCTCGCGCAGCGCGCTTTCGAAACCGGGGTGCGCCGCGGGATCCCAGCGCAGCGCGGTGAGATCGCCGAAGCGCGAGGCCCAGAGCGCTCGGCCGGCCGGCAGCGCGAGGAAGGCCTTGGGCGTCCCCTTGCGCTGCTCCCACCAGAGCTCGTCCTCGTCGCGGATCCGCTCGAGGTCCACCGGTGCTCCCGGCTCCCAGTCGCGGCAGTGCTCGCTGTCGTGGAGCCCGGGGAACTCCGGCATGAGCAGCGGATCCGCCGAGAGGCCCTCGAGGTCGATCACCTTGCCGATGCGGAACGAGGCCGTCTCCTCGCGGAGCTTTCGATCGACGCCGATCGCCCAGAAACGCAGGGCGATCTCCGCTCCGGCGCCAGCGCGCAGATCGTCGGCGAGCCACTGCTGGATCGCGAGCTCACCCGCGCCCGCGGGGACGATGCGCGCGAGCTCGGCGTCGAGCGCATCGGCGCTCGAAGGAGAGCGGCCCACGCGGCCGAGCGCGCTGACCATCGAGTACGGCGTCGCGCGCTCGCCCGAGCGGAGCTCGTTCACGAAGTAGGTGAGCACGCCAAGCAATGGTGTCCCGAGCTCTTCCGCGGCGGCGCCGACGGGTGTATCGAGGAACACGCGCGGCGAGTAGAGCTCGCGGAGCCCACCGTGCACTCCGCGGGTGCGGAGCTCGCCGTCCTCCAGCGTCCAGCGCGCGCGCAGCGCGGCGCGCGCACGCTCCAACGCCGGAGCGTCTCCGTTCGCGGAGGCACCGACGAGCAGGAGGTTCGCGCGGCTCGGCAGCTCGAGCTCGCGCTCGAGCCAGGCGCGCGGAACGCAGACGAGCGGCGCCTCCTCGGGCTTGGCGCCGAGATCGAAGGCGCCGAACTCGTCGGCTTTCAGCACGCGCCCGACCTGCAGGCGCAAACCGAAGCTCACCTCCTCCGCTTGCGCGAGCACGAGGTCGCGCGGCATGGGGCTAGGCTTCGCGATGCGCAGCGCGAAGCTCTGGCCCTGCGCGAGACCGAGTCGAGCGGCGAAGGTCGCGTTCAACCATGCCTCGCCCTCCGCAGGTGCCCCATCGAAGGGCCGCGGCGCGAGCGAGAAGAACTCCCGATCGACGCCGAGCACGCGCACCCCGCCGATGCGGCGCTTGCCGTCGGGCGTGTTCGCGACGCCGTCGAGCAGCAACGCGCTCGCGGTCGGGCACTGCAGCTCGCGAGCGAGCTCCGCGCCCAGGGACGCGCGGAAGAAGCGATCGCCCGACGCGAGGGCGAGATGGACGCCCCCGATGCGCTCCGCGGCGCGCGCGCGCAGCGTCTCGCGCACGGCGTCGCCGACGAGCAGCGCGCCCGTCAGCACCGCCGTCGCGATCGCGGTCGCGAGCACGACACCCGCATGCGTGCGTCGATGATGCCAAGCACCAGCGAGGACGAGGCGCAACGCGCGGCTCACGCGGGGACCAGCTCCTTCAGCGAGCCATCGACGAGCTCGAAGCGCTGCTGCATGCGACGCGCGAGCGGTAGGCTGTGCGTCACGACGAGGAGCGCCACGCCTTCCTCGGCGTTCAGCTCCGCGAGCAGCTCGGCGAGCGCCGCAGCGCTCTTCCCGTCCAGCGCGCCGGTCGGCTCGTCGGCGAGAAGCAGCGCGGGCTTGCGGACCAGCGCGCGGACGAGCGCTACGCGCTGCCGCTCGCCGCCGGAGAGCGTGCCCGGGCGATGGCGCAGGCGCTCCTTCAGGCCGACGCGCGCGAGCAGGTGCTCCGCTCGATCGCGCGCCTCCGGCTGGGCCGCGCCGACGAGCGTCGGCAGCAGCGCGTTGTCGAGAGCGCTGAGCTGCGGCAGGAGGTGATGCTCCTGGAAGACGAAGCCCATTCTCGCGTTCCGCAGCTCCGCGAGCTCGTCTTCGCCGGCCTTCACGACATCGACGCCGGCGACGCGGATCTCCCCGCGATCGGGGCGCAGGAAGCCCGCGATCAAGTGCAGGATCGTGCTCTTCCCCGACCCCGAGGGACCGACGAGCGCGGCCGAACGAGCGAGCTCCAAGCGGAGGTCGATACCGCGCAGCACCTCGGCGCCGGGGAAGCTCTTCGCGACGCCGTCGAGCTCGAGCAGGCTCATCGCTGCACCTCGCCGCGGATCATGCGGGGAAACGATCGTGCACGACGACGTCCTGCAGCGCGAGCTGGCCGCCGCGCGGGTTCGCGGGCTTCAGCGCCTTGCCGATCGGGAGCAGGAAGCCGATCACGTGGTCCTTCGGCAGCCGAATGAGCTCGGCGACCTTCTGGGGATCGAAGCCGATCATGGGGTTCGAGTCGTAGCCCAGCGCCTTAGCCGCGAGCATCAGCGTCTGGCCCGCGAAGCCCATCGAGCGCATCGCCTCGTCGCGCTGGAGCTCGGGCTTCCCCGCGTAGAAAGGCTCGATCATCGGCGCCAGCATCTCTCTCAGCGGCGCCGGCGCGTCGCGCCAGTAGCGCACGGGATCGTGCTTCCAGGCCTGGAGATCGGCGCACATCACGATCAGCACCGAGGCGTCGGTGACCTGCGCCTGGTTCCACGCCGCGGCGCGGATCTGCTGCCGCAGGGCCTTGTCGCGCACGACGAGGAAGCGCCAGTTCTGGATGTTGAACGAGGTCGGCGAGAGCACCGCATGCTCGAGCAAGAGCTGGAGGTCCTGCTCGGGCATCACGTGGTCGGGATCGTAGTGCTTGACCGAGCGGCGCGCGCGGATGGCTTCGAGAGTGTTCATTTCTGCTGCAGTCCTTGGGTTCGAGAGGCTCTTGTTACGAACGCGCTCAGCGCGCGGACGTGGCATTGGCCTGCGCCGCCGGCTTCTGCGGCGGCGGCGGACCGGGCTTGTAGAGGGTGACCAAGAGCCCGCCGACCGCGGCGAGCACGATGCCGAGGAAGAAGAGCGGGCTGATCGAGCCGATGCCGTCCTTCGGCGGGTGCAGCCAGAGCGATACGAGCGCGTTCACCATGGGCGCGCCGGCGAAGATGATCGACATCACCACGGCGGGATGGCCCTTCGCGCCGAAGGCGAGCAGCACGCCGAACGCGCCCGCGGCTCCGGCCGCGCCCGCGACGAGCGACCAGAGCACGCCCTGTCCGGGCATCGACCAGTTGGCACCGTTCAGCAGCAGCATCACCGCCGGCCCGATCACCGCGACGAGCAGGTACGCGATGCCGACCCAGAGGAAGGCCTTCATGCGGCCGTTCGCCGGGTCGCCCATCGCGAGCTGGCCCGAGTGCAGCAGGATGCCGTAGAGGCCCCAGCAGAACACCGAGATCATCGCGAACGCGAGCCAGAGGTTCTGCCCGCTGCTCGACACCGAATCCTGCATTGCCGTCATGAGTTCTCCACTTCGAGCTGCGCGAGCTTCTCCGGAGGGGCTTCCTCCAGATGCTCGCGGATGTCTTCTGGGATGGGCGAGGAGCGCATCTCCGTGCTCCCCGGCTTCTTCGGGATGTGCACCGCGGTGATCGAGCCGAGCGCGATCGGCGGCTCCGCCGCCCTACCGTGCTCGCCGTCGCAGCGCCGGAACACGAAGGCGTAGCGCATCGAGCTCCGCCCCATCTTCGCGACCAGCACCTCGAGCTCGAACCACTCCTGGTAGCGCAGGGGAGAGCGGAACGAGCAGCGCGCGTCGACGCGCGCGAAGCCGCTGTCCAGCTCGGCGCTGGTGCGATGGACGGAGAGCCCCGCCGCGCGGAAGAGCGCGTGCTCGGCGGCCTCCATCCAGCGATAGAAGTTCGAGAAGTGCGCGATACCGGCCATGTCGGTCTCGGCGAACTCGACCATGCGGCGCACCCGATGCGCGTGGATCTTCGGACTCATCTCGCTCGCTCCAACGCCTGCTCGGCGATGCGCGCCACGCGGCGCGCCATCGCCCCCGCGCTGAACTTCTCGAGCGTCGCCGCGCGCCCCGCGCGCCCGAGGGCGCGCGCCTTCGCGCGGTCGAGCAGGAGCTCCTCCCACGCGGCGGCGAGGCTCTCGGCGTCGTGGCGCTCGACGAGCAGGCCGCCGCCGCTCGCCTGGAGCAGCTCCTCGAAGGCCGCGTGCTTCGGTTGCACCACGGGGACGCTCGCGGCCCAGGCCTCGAGCAAGTAGAGCCCGAAGGACTCGCCGTAGGTGGTCGGCACGGAGAGCAGCGTGATCTCGCGCAGGAGTGCCTGCTTCTGCTCCTTCTCCAGGTTCGGGCGGAACTCTGAGGCGTGCGCGAGGCCGGCCTTCGCGAGCCGTTGCTTCAGGCGCTCGACCAGCTTCGCGTCGCTGCGCAGAGAGGCGCCGCCCGCGATCATGCGCGCCTCCGGCACGCGACCGCGCGCACGGAGCCGCACGAAGGCCTCGACGAAGAGCGGGAGCCCCTTGTCCTCGCGGAGCCGCGAGAGGAAGCCGACGACCGGCGGCCCTTGCGGTGCCGGTCCCGGAAGCTCGAGCAGCCCGTCGAGCTCGATGCCGTTCCATGCGACCTCGATCTGCTCGGGCGCGAGCTGCATGCGCTGCGCCATGTGCGCGGCGTAATCGTGGCTGACCGAGATGAACCCCTGGGCGTCGCGCGCCCGCTCGCGCAGCAGCGCCCACGCCGCGTCGCGGTAGCGCGCGGGCAGCGCATCGAGGAACGGCGCCTCGCCTTGCAGCGTGCAGAGCACGGGTAAGCGGAAGCGCTCGCGCAGGGCGTGCGCGAGCCCGAGCAGCAGCGCGTTCGAGAGCAAGAAGAGCTGCGGGCGCTCTTCCTCGGTCAGCGCCTCGGCGAGGTGCGCGATCTCCCCGCGCGTCTTGCCGTCGCTGCCGCGCAGCGCTTCGATCGTCGCGCGCCCGAGCTCGGAGGGCGAAGTGACATCCTGGAAGCGCGCGAGCCAGCGCAAGAGCCCCGGGCGATCGAGCCAGTTCTTCGCGAAGCGCGGCAGCCAGCGCGCCGGCGCGAAGCGCCCTTGCAGATACACGTTCAGCCCGCCGAGCAGCACGCGCGAGCCGGGATCGCCCTCGCGCGCATCCTCGAGCTGGAAGGGCAGGTAGAGCGGGATCACCTGCGCGTCGTGGCCCTGCTCGCGCAGCGCGCGCGCCAAGGTGTTGTCGCGGAGGCAGCTCCCGCAGTACCAGTTCCCCGTGCCGGGGACGAGCAACGCGATGCGCATCGTGGTTCGTCGTGGGCTCGCGGCTACGCGTAGCGCACGTCGCGGTGCTGCGGCAGGAAGAACGGCGGGAGCAAGGTCTCGACGCGCGCGAGACCGGCCGGCGTGAGCTCGATACCCTCGCCGCGCACATGGAGCCATCCGGCTGCTTCATGCGCGCGCAGGGCCTCGGCGAAGCGCACGCGCGGGATCGACGCCGAACTTCTCCTGGAACGCCGTCGCGCGCACGCGCCCGAGCTTCAACTGCAGCACGAGCTCGCGGATCAAGCGCTCGTCGGCGGAGAGCTGGTAGGCGCGGTGGATCGGCAGCTCGCCCTTCTCGACGCGCTCGATGTAGGGCTCGAAGCGATGCTCGTTCTGGAGGTGCACGCCGCCCAAGTGTCCGAACGACGAGACGCCGATCGGCACGAGGTCCGAGCCGTGCCAGAGCGCGTCGCGGTAGAGGAAGCGCGCCTCCGAGCTCGCCAGCGCGGTGTACGCGCTCCCGCGGAGATAGCCCGCGCGGCCGAGGGCTTGGAACGCCTCTTCCGACCAGCGCCGCTTCGTCTCCCAATCGGCGACGGGCGCGACCTCGGCCTCGCCGGCCTTCATGCGCTGGTAGATGGTCGTGTTGTACGGGATCTCCATCTGATAGATGGTGATCTGATCGGGATGCAGCTCGAGCGTGCGCTCGATCGTGCGGCGCCAGCGCTCGTCGGTCTCGCCGACCATGCCGGAGATGAGATCGAGATTGATCTGCGGAAAGCCCGCCGCGCGCAGCATGCCCCACGCGCGATCGATCTCGACGGCGCGATGCGCGCGGTTGTTGAGCGCCAGGATCTCCGGATCGAAGTGCTCGACGCCCAAGCTCACGCGCGTGACGCCGAGCGAGCGCAGCACCGCGACCTTCTTCTCGGTGAGCGTCCCGGGCTCGCACTCGAAGGTGATCTCCTCCACCGCGTCGCACGGGAACGCGGCGCGCACGGCGGCGAAGAGCTTCTCGATCTGGTCGCTCGAGAGATAGGAAGGTGTCCCGCCGCCGTAGTAGACGAAGCTCGGCTTCCGCCCGGCGAGATAGGGTTGCTCCGCGTAGCGCTTGAGCTCCGCGGCGACGCAGTCGAGATAGCGCGCGATCTCGCGCGCGTTCTTGTCGGTGTAGACCTTGTAGTAGCAGAAGTCGCAGCGCTGCCGGCAGAACGGCAGGTGCACGTAGATCCCGAGCGGCGGCGGCGTCTCGGCCGCGTGGGCCAAGCGCTCCTGCACCGCGCTCACTTGCTCGCCCGTCCAGCAGGAGAAGGGCGGGTAGTTCGCGACGAAGTAGTTCCCCGCCGTGGTGGGAGCGGCGGTGGTCGTCGTGGAATGTTGCGGATCGACGATGCTCATCTCGGTTCCGTGTGCGCTCGGTTCAGCGCTTGCCGAAGCAGTGCAAGCGCTTGTCGGCCGCACCCACGTAGATACGCCCGTCGGCGACGGCGGGCGACGAGAAGATCGACGAGCCCAGGTCGTAGCTCCAGAGCACCTCGCCGTCGGCGAGGCGCACGACGAAGAGCCGGCCGTCGCCGGAGCCGAACACCACGTGCTCTCCGCAGATCACCGGGCAGCCGTCGATCTTCCTCCGCGTCGGCACCTTCCAGAGCAGCTTGCCGTCGGCCTTCGCGAGGCAGTGCAGGTGCTTGTCGCGCCCGCCGACCACGAGGCGATCGACGCCGATCGCGGGTGAAGAGACGTAGGGTTGATCGTTGCTCGAGGGATAACGCCAGACGATCTCGCCCTTCGCGAGATCGACGGCGACGAGCTCGTTGCCGTAGTGGCCGAAGTAGGCGCGTCCCGCGTCGAGGGCGACCGAGCCGGTGACGAAGCACTCCTGCCCGAGCTCGAGCCCGAGGCGCTTCTCGCCGGTCTTGCCGTCCACCGCGTGCAGCACCGCGTCGCAGCCGCCGAACACGACGAGATCGCCGTCGATCGCCGGCGCGCCGTTGATGTAGTTCGCGGTGGTGTAACTCCACTGCTTCGCGCCGGTCCGCGCCTCGACGCAGTAGACCGTCGCGTCGTAGCTGCCGACGACCACCCACCAGCTCTTGCCGTCGGGCGAGCGCAGCGAGTTCGCGGAGCCCACGATCTTGTCGCCGGTCTCGAGCTTCCAACGCGGTTCGCCGCTCCGCGCGTCGAAGGCGTAGACGATCCCATCGTGCGCGCCGACCACGACCACGCCGTCGACGATGAGCGGTGGCGCCTCGACGATGTCGCCGGTCGGCTGCGACCAAAGCGGTGCCCCGTCCTTCGCGCGCACCGCGTGCAGCTTCTGGTCGTCGGAGCCGACGTACACCACCTCGCCCGCGACCACCGGCGAGGACGCGACGGCCCCCGCGGTCGGATAGGACCAGAGCAGCTCGAGCTCGGTCCCGATCGTCCCCGGGGAGACCCCCTTCAGCGCGGCGTCGCCGCGGAAGATCGGCCACGGCGCTCGCTCCCCCGCCGCTGCGGGCTCGGCCGCGGGCGCGCCAGCCTTCGACGGCGCGGACGGCGCCTGGGGCTCACACGCGACCGCAGTCGTGGCGAGCAGGGCCGCATAGGCGACGAAGATGGAGTGGGCGTGGCTCATGGCGGAGGACGGGTCGCCGGGGTTCCCCGAGAGGCCGGGAGTGCGGCGCGGATTCGCGGCGGCATCTTAGGCGCAGGGCGGGTTTGCCGCACGTCGCGGGGACGGCGGCGCTTCGCGGGGCGGGGGTTGGGTGGAGGCAGAGACCGTGGAACCTCGCAACCTGAGTGCCGGTCCTGCAACGCGCCTCGGACGACGGAACCCACGCCCGTGAACCAGCCCGACGAGCATCGGGCCCAGAAGTGCATCGAAGCCGCGCTCGCGATCCCCGGACTCTCGGTGCGTACCGAGCGGTGGATCTACGGCGAGATGGAAACGCCGGAGCTCGCCGTCATCGTCACCGGCCCGTGCACGCTGAGCACCTGGGAGCTGAACGAGCGCGGGATGCGGGCCTTCGACCGGGAGTTCGGTGAGGAAGAGCCCTGGCCTCTGCTCTCCATCGAGACCAGCGCGGAGACCCAGCCGACTCCGGAGCGCCCCTCGCGCTGGACGCCTCGCTCGCGTAGCTGAGCTGGAACCGCCAGGCGTTGGCGATCCCAAGGGCGAGGCGCAGCGCAGGCGCGACCCACAGCGCGAGCGAGGCCCTTCATCGCGCGGACAGGAGGACGCCTTCGCGCAGCACGCGCTCCTGGAACGAGGGTTGGAGCTCCTCGAAGCGCAGGAGCTCGACCTGCTCACGCAAGGCGAAGATCCACGCGGTCTCGATCGCGCAAACCCGCTCGCGCGGCATGGCGCGCTTCGTTCGCCGCGGCCCTCTGCCGCAGGGTGGCGATCCTCTGCTCGACGGAGACCGACGTCTCCTGGAGGATCGCACGCGTGCTCCCTCCCGCGAAGTCCCGACCTCTGGCGCTTCTCGGCTACGCGCAACACTCGCCCCCGACCGATCACTAGCTCATCCGCGCACCGCCCCACCGGCGAAGCGCCGCCGCGCGCCGCGCGGCGTGCCCCCTCCGTTCCCCCAGCACAGGACAGCCCCAAGCGATGGTCGCCCCGCACACGAAGAGCTACGACGCCCTCGTTCTCGGCGCCGGCCCGGCCGGCACGGCGGCCGCCGCGATCCTCGCGGCGCGCAAGAAGCGCGTCCTCGTGCTCGAGCGCGAGCGCTTCCCCCGCTACCACATCGGCGAGTCGCTGATCCCCTACTGCTGGTTCCCGCTGCAGAAGCTCGGGCTCACCGAGGCGCTGGACCGCAGCGCCTTCGCGGTGCGGAAGCTCTCGGTGCAGTTCGCGAGCGTCGATGGCGCGGTCTCCAAGCCCTTCTACTTCTTCGACCACGTCGACCACCCCGCCGCGCGCACCTGGCAGGTCCTGCGCGCCGACTTCGATCGCCTGCTGCTCGAGCACGCGCGGAGCCGCGGCGCCGAGGTCCACGAAGAGGTGAACGTGCGCCGCCTGCTCGAGGACGAGAACGGGAAGGTGATCGGCGTCGAGGCCGAGTATCCCGGTGGCGTGCGGCGCGAGCTCCGCGCCCCACTCGTCGTCGACGCCACCGGCCGGAACGCCCTCGCGCAGACGCAGTACGGCTGGCGCCGGAACGATCCGTCGCTGAAGAAGATGGCGATCTGGACCTACTACGAGGGCGCGCAGCGCGACCACGGCCTCGACGCCGGCGCCACGACGGTCGCCTCGCTGCCCGAGGAAGGCTGGTTCTGGTACATCCCGCTGCCCGACGACAAGGTGAGCGTCGGCATCGTGCACAACCACGACTATCTCTATCGCGAGCAGCCGCGGGATCTCGAGTCCGTCTTCGCGCGCTGCGTCGCGCGCCAGCCCTGGGTCCGCGAGCATCTCTCGCACGGGCGGAAGATCGCTCCGGTGCGCGCCGCGAGCGACTACTCCTACCGCTCGCAGCACTGCGCGCGCGCGGGGCTCGTGCTCACCGGCGACGCCTTCGCGTTCTTGGATCCCGTCTTCTCCTCGGGGGTCTTCCTCGCGCTCACCGGCGGCGTGCTCGCGGGCGAAGCCGCGGCCGATGCGCTCGACGCGGGCGACGTCTCCGCCGAGCGCTTCCGCGAGTACGGCGAGCGCTTCTGCGAGGGCATGGAGGCGATGCGGCGCATCGTCTACGCCTTCTACGACCCCAAGTTCAACTTCGGGGAGTTCGTGCGGGCGCATCCGGAGCTGCGCGCGAAGCTGACGGATTGCCTGATCGGGAACGTCGAGGCGGACTTGCAGCCGCTGTTCGATGCGATGGGGCGGTGGGCGGGGGTGCCGGAGGCGTTGGCTTATGGGGGGCCGCTGGTCTGAGTTCGGCGACAAGAGATCGAGAGCGCACGAGAACCTCGAGCCTTAGGTGTGACAGCCCGCGCGCCGCGGTGCTTTGACCACAGAGCTCGCTCGAGCTCGACGGCCCCCGACGGTAGGCGAATCTCGGGAGCCGGTTCGACCAGAATCGCCACGAGGTCTAGAGCCATGATCTGGGACATCCCCTTCGAGTTCTTCCGCGCTGCGCTCCATCTCTTCGGGCTGTGAAGGCCCCCGCGCTCGGCGCGACGATCCAGGAGCCGGGAAACCGCGAGACCGCGGTTCCCGGCTCCGGTCGTTCATCGATCAACAAGGGGTCTGACCCCTACTGATCGACAGCGCGCGCGGTGCCCAGGTCCGAGCGCGACGCCCCACGGAAGCGCGCGAGCGAGAGCAAGAAACTCGACTGACATCTGTGACAGCCCGCGCGCCGCGGTGCTTTGACCGCAGAGCTCGCTCGAGCTCGACAGTCCCCGAAGGCAGGCGAACCAAGGGGACCGCATCGACCAGAATCGCCACGAGGTTTCACGCCATGATCTGGCACATTCCCGACCTGTTCCGCGCTGCGTTCCAATTCTTCGGGCTGTGAACATCAACGCACACGACGCGACGATCCAGGAGCCGGGAGGCCGCGAGACCGCGGTTCCCGGCTCCGGTCGTTTGTCGATCAACAGGGGTCTGACCCCTACTGATCGACAGCATGGGTGCCGGCTCCGGTCGTTTGTGGCGGTGCTGGCCCCGCCCCGGAGCGCCGCGAGAGCATCCGTCGTCGCGCCCGCATGGATCAGCAGGCGTGAGAGCCGACGAGGCTCCGCAGTCTCCCCACGATCCCGAGCCATCCGGTAGTCTTCACCACGGCGCCCCCCTGCGGCGCCCGCGCGCCGGCCCGCGCCGCACACTACACGCCCCCTCCCCGCCCCCGCCCCCGCCCCACCGCGAGGCCCCGATGCGCTCCAGCTCTGCCCTGCTCCTCCTCGCCCTCGCCGCCTGCACCGGCGCCCCGCCGCTCCCGCCGTTCACGCCGAACGAAGTCGCAAACGCCGAAAACGCGAGCGCCGCGCCGCACCCCCACGGCGCCTGGGTCCGCTGGCGCCAACACCTCGGCGGCCAGAGCGAGCTGCCGGCGGGGACGCTCTACGCCGAGGTGCTCGCCCACCAGGCCCGCGTCGCGGCGCTGCCGGAGAACGCGACCCCGACCAACTGGACCCTGCTCGGGCCGGGGAACATCGGCGGGCGCGCGCGCTCGCTCCTGATCGACCCGGGGAATCCCTCGCGGATATGGTTGGGCTCGGTAGGCGGCGGACTCTGGCGCTCCACCAACGCCGGGGCGTCCTGGACCGTGGCACCCGATCTGCCGGCGGTGCTGGCGATCACCTGCATGGTGCAGCACCCCTCGCAGCCGGACACGATCTGGGCCGGCACGGGCGAAGGGGCCTTCTTCAATCAGCCCGAAGGAACTTCGAACAGCGCCGTGATGCAGGGCGCCGGCGTCTTCAAGACGGTGGACGGAGGCGACACCTGGGTGCAGGTCCCCGGCACGAGCAGCGCGGAGTGGCTCTCGGTCGCGCGCCTCGCGATCGACCGCACGAACCCGCAGGTGCTGCTCGCCGCGACGGTGAGCGGGATCTGGCGCAGCAGCGACGGCGGGCAGACCTGGTCGCGGCGCACGACGGTGAAGACGCTCGATCTCAAGTTCGATCCCAATGACGCGAGCAAGCTCGTCGCCGGGCGCACCGACGGCATCGCGCAGTACTCGCTCGATGGCGGCGTCACGTGGAGCAACGCGCCGGCGTTCGCCAGCACGACCCGCGTCGAGCTCGCGTATGCGCGGAGCGCCCCCGGCGTCGTGTACGCGGCGACGAGCACGTCGAATCAGCTCCGCGTCTGGCGCTCGGCGAACGGCGGCCAAAGCTACGTGCAGCAGACCGCGGGCGGCGTGGTCTCGATCCTCTCCAACTACAGCGGCGCGATCTGGGTCGATCCGACGAACGCGGCGCGCCTCGTGATCGGCGGCCTCGACGCCTATCGCAGCACGAACTCGGGAGCCAACTGGACGCGCATCTCGAACTGGGCGAGCTACCCGAACAGCGCGCACGCCGATCAGCACCGCTTCGTCGAGCACCCCGCGTTCGACGGCTCGAGCAACAACACCGTCTACTTCGTGAACGACGGCGGCGTGCAGCGCGCGACGAACGTGTTCACGGTGACGACGAGCTCGGGCTGGACGAACCTCGCGAACGGGCTCGCGATCACGCAGTTCTACGGCGCCGCGATGAGCCCGGTCTCGAGCGTCGTGATGGGCGGCGCGCAGGACAACGGCACCTCCCGCGGGACCACGATCAGCGGCTTGAACGGTTGGACCCAGCCCGGCGGCGGCGACGGCGGCTTCTGCGCGGTCGACCCCGTGGACCCGAACTACTTCTACTTCCAGACGCAGCATCTCGGGCTCCGGCGGAGCTCGAACGGTGGGACGAGCTCGACCGGCATCGCCACGGGCATCAACGATCCCACGAACAACTTCGCGTCGTTCATCCTGCTCGATCCCAACGACAGCAATCGCTTCTACGCCGGTGGAGCGCAGCTCTGGCGCACCAACAACGTGAAGGGAGCGACTCCGCTCTCCTGGGCCTCGGTGAAGCCCGCGGTCCTGACCTGCACCGGCCTCACCGGGCCGCGTCCCGATCACTTCGAGGACAACCCGCCCTGCAACATCTCGACCTTCGCCATCGCGCGCGGGAACTCGAACGTGATGTGGGTCGGGCACAACAGCGGCGAGGTCTATCGCACGAGCAATGCGCTCGCGGCGAGCCCGACCTGGACGCGCGTCGACACGGGTTCACCCGGGCTGCCCAATCGCTGGATCTCGCGCATCGCAATCGATCACGTCGATCCGAATGTCGTCACCGTGAGCCTGATGGGCTTCACCTCGCCGAACGTCTGGCGCACGACGGATAACGGCGCCACCTGGGCTCCGCGCGCGGGTAGTGGCGGTGGTGCGCTGCCGGCGGTGCCCGTCTGTGCATCGCGCAGCATCGCGTGCTGCGCGAGCGCTACTACGCCGCGACCGACCTCGGCCTCTATCACTCCGAGGACAACGGAGCGAGCTGGAGCCCGGTGCCGGGTGGTCCTTCCATCGTCAGCATCGACGAGCTCGTCTGGAAGAACGACCGCACCTTGCTCGTGGCGACGCACGGGCGAAGCCTCTGGACCTGCGACATCGAGCCCGCGAGCTCGACGAGCGTGGGCAGCGGCTGCGGCGTGCTCTCGACGCCGACGCTCGCTTCGAACGCGCCGGTCCTCGGTTCGAACTTGGCGCTGACCCTCGCCGGAGCGACGCCGAACGCACCCGTGAGCTTGCTCGTCGCCGGCGGCCCCGCGAGCCCGCTCGCGCTGGGTTCCTGCGTCTTGCAGGTCGCGTTGCCCTTCCTGAGCGTGCCCATCGGCACGACGAACGGCAGCGGCGGCCTAGTCGCGAACCTCGCCATCCCGAGCGGTCCGGAGAACGTGGGCGTCGCGCTCGTCGCGCAAGCCCTGATCGCCTCCGCCGGCGGCCCGCTCTTCGGCGTCGCCGAGCTCACGAACGGGCTCGAGCTCGCGCTCGGGTTCTGATCGCCCGCGAGCCCTGGCGCGAATCGCGCTCCTCGGCTACCAAGGAAGCGCCTTCCTAACTGCCGAGGCACCGTCGATGCTCGTCCTTCGTCGCGCCGCTCTGGCCCTGGCGCTCGCCTCCGTCTCCGCACCCGCCCAGATCCAGATCGTCGAGCTCGAGCCGACGCGCGACACGACGCTCTACTTCGACGCCACGGGCTCGCTCGCGAACGGCGCGGGCTCCGGCCTCTTCGTCGGGAGGACGGGCCAAGGACGGGCGGTGCGCGCACTGCTCTTCTTCGATGTCGCCGCCGCCGTTCCCGCGGGCATGGTGATCACCCGCGCGGAGCTCGAGCTCCAGGTGAGCCGCACGCGCTCGAGCGGGATGGTGATCAGCGTGCACCGCTTGAATCAGAGCTGGGGCGAAGGCAGCTCGAACGCGGCGCGCGGCGGCGGCGGCGGCGCGCCAGCGACGACGGGCGACGCGACTTGGCTCCACCGCTTCTTCCCGAGCCAGCTCTGGGCCACGCCGGGCGGCGACTTCGCGGTCGTGGCGACCGCGATGGCGGCGGCGGGCTCCTTCGGCCCGGTGATCTGGCCGACGAGCGCCGCCCTCGTCGCCGATGCCCAGACCATGTTGGATCATCCCGCGACGAACTTCGGCTGGCTGCTCCGCGGCGACGAGAACACGAGCGCGCTGCGCCTCGACTCGCGGGAAGCGTCGGCAGCGCTGCGACCGAAGCTGCGTCTGCGCTACGGGCCGCGTGCGGAGCTGGCGAGCTTCGGCGCCGGCTGCAGCTCCAGCGGCAGCGCTCCTCTGGTTCTGAGCGGCCTCGGGCTGCCGCGCCTCGGCACGAGCTTCCAGGCGCAGCTCCAAGGCGCCCCCAACGGCGCCCCGAGCTTCCTCTTCTACTCCGTGGGTCTCGAGACCACCCCCATCTCGATCGGCAACGGGTGCTCGATCCTGCTCGATCTGGCCTCGTCGCAGTTCTTCGCCGGAATCGGCCTCTCTCCCTACGGACCTGCCTTCGTCACGGGCGGAGTCGCCAACCATTCGGTGGCGCTGCCGTTCCACGCGCTGCTCGCCGGGGTACGCTTCGAGTATCAGGCCTTCGTCCTCGACCCGTCCCCGACGACCGTGCGCAGCTCGAACGTCCTGCGCGCGCGCCTCGGCCTATGAGCCCCCGACCGGTTGCACCGCGAAGTTCTCCAAGAATCGAGAGGGAAGCGACCCTTCGATAGCGCATTGGTGTACTTGGTGATCGACTCCCAAGATCTCCGCTCAAGCTTCATGACCCCCCGAAATCCCGCCATGACTCGCACTGCTCGCCGCTTCGCCGGCCTCGTGGCCGCGCTCTGCCTCTCGGGACCGCTGCTCGCCGACGGCGTGGTCTATGTCACGAACGCCTTGGGCCAGACGGTCCCGTTCACGTCGTTCGATACGGCCCCCGAGGTCTACCTCGCCGCCGGCCCCGGACCGGGCCAGCCCTGCAACGGGCTCGGCATCGCGAACGGCGACTGGTACTTCCAGGTCACGACCTTCGCGAACGACCAACTCCTCACTACGGATGCGCTCGAGAATCGGCGCGTCACCGTGCAGAACGGTGTCTTCGCGAGCTACCTCGGGACGCACGCGATAGCCCCCGGGCCGTGCAGCTCGCTGCTCCTGCAGCTCATGCCGTTCACGACCCTGCCCGGTACGAACCTCGACTACCGCGTCTGGGCGACGCCCGTCGCGAACTACGACCCCGGCCTCGGCGGCGTCTTCGGCTTCCTGCCGGAGCACTCGCGCACGGTCGTGTTCAAGGTGCGCAATGCTCCGCAGGACACCCTGATCCGCGGGGAGAAGTTCTTCGACTTCAACGCC
The DNA here is from genome assembly GCA_016719295.1 of Planctomycetota bacterium. Lineage (GTDB taxonomy): Bacteria > Planctomycetota > UBA1135 > UBA1135 > JADKAF01 > JADKAF01. The sequence goes on along the minus strand of JADKAF010000001.1, from coordinate 6,002,587 downwards.
AATGGATCCTGGGACACCGGGGTTCCCGAGGAAGTAGCCATCGCGGGCTGGCGCTTCGAGCTCTGGCGGAACGGCGTCCGCGTCGCGTTCACCTTCACCGATGCCGCGGGCGGCTTCGAGTTCCTCCAGCCGCAGGACGGCGCTAGCTACGAAGTGCGCGACATCCCGCCGCCCCCGGGATACCTCCCGAATCCGGAGGCGTTCTGGCACAAGACGACCACCATCACCCGCGGCGCGATAGCGAACGCGAGCCTCGTCGATGTCGGCGACTTCGGCGCGATCAGCTTCGAGGAGGAGCCCGCAACCGGCATCTCGACCAGCAAGGGCTACTGGCACTACGCGGGGATGCCCGTGCTCGCGCTCTGCGATCCGCTCTGGCGCGAGGCCGTGAACGGTCCGGCCGGCAATCCGCTCTGCCTGCGCCGCCCGATCTCGACCGACGATCCGTCGGTCTCGATCTTCACGGTGGCGCTGCCGCCGGCCTCGTTCACGACGGCGTACTTCCATCTCTCCAACTACCTGACGAGTCGAGCGCGCGGCCACGCCGGCTACATCCTCTCGGTCCAGGTCTGCGCGACCGCGCTGAACCGCGCGTGCGGCCCGTTCAGCCAGTACAGCTTGATCGCGGTCGACGTGCGCGGCGACGGTCGCCTCACGCTCGTCGATGACCTGCTGCAGAACGTGCGCATGCTGCTCTGCGATCCGCGCGCCGGGCGCACGGGCCCGGGGGAGAACGAGGACCTGCGCGCGCTCATGTTCGGCTGCTTGAACGAGTTCGAGCAGCTGAACAGCGAGTCCGGCGCCACGCACACGCCGACGACGCGGCCGAAGTCCTTCTCGTCGCCCTACACCGGCATCGAGTGACCCCGGCCGACGCGCATCGCGCGCATCAGGAACGCCGCGGGCGGGCGACGAGGCGCAGGCCCGTCGATCCGTTCGCGGCGTTCGCGTTCCCGCTGAAGCGCGCCGCCGCGCGGAAGACCGCCGGCGTGTCCACGAACCACGATCCGCTGCGGTAGTAGAACTCGCGCTGCTCCTCGCTCGCGGCCTTACCGACCTCCTCGGAGGTCCACTCGAAGCGCGAGCCGCCGAGATCGCGGATGCCGTACGGCGATTCGTCGCCGAGCTCCGCACCGGCCGGCTCGTCGAGCAGCCAGGTGGCCTTGCGATGGCGCCCGACGGTGAGCGAGGGATCGAAGCGCGAGCCCCAGGGATAGGTGCGGCCGTCGCCGCCGCGCGCGGCCTTCTCCCATTCGGCACTGCTGGGTAGATCGAAGACCCAAGGCGAGAGCGCGCGCTCGGCTTCGGCGTTCTTCCACGCGACGAACGCGCGCGCATCGGCGTGCGAGATGCCGTAGACCGCGGTGTCCGGTCGTCCGCGCGCGGGCTCGTAGCCTGCGCCGTCCTCGCGCTTCTTCGCCATCAGCTTGCTCGGCTCGCGCGGCACGAAGCTGCGCTCGCCTCGCGCGGCGATGAGCGCGAGCGTCGCGGGATCGTTCACGAACGCGTACCACTCGGCGTTGGTGACCTCGAGCCGCGCGACGAAGAAATCGCCGACCTCGACCAGCTGCTCGGGCGGCGAGTTCCGCGCTTCGAGATCGCCGCCGAGGAGCACGGCTCCCGCGGGCACGTGCACGAAGCCCGGCGGCACGGCGGCACTCGGCAGCAGCATCAGCTGCGCACGCGCGGCGCCGAGCGCCGGCACGCTGCAGGAGAAGCGCAACGTGGCGCAGTCCTGCTTCCGCGCGACCAGGAGATACGCGCCGGGATCGACTTCGAGCGCGGCGCTGGGCTCGATGCGATTCGCCGCGGAGAAGATCAAGGGATAGGCGGTTGCTTCGGTGCGCAGCCCCGACGGCTCGTTCGCCGGTACGACCAGCTCGAGCTCCTCGCCATTGCGCAAGCAACGCAGGCGCAGCTCGGCCGGACCCTTGCCGCGAGCAGCAACCGCGGGGCGCACCCACTCGAGGCTCGACTTCTCGAGGAGGAGCGGCTCCGCGCGCGAGGCGAGCTGCAGTCGATCCAAGTCGAGCCGCGCGGGATCGCGCGCGATCTCGCTGTAGCCCCAGTCAAACGCGTCCGCGATCGGGAGGCCGTTCACGGCGACGAGGCGATCCCACGGCACGAGCGTGCGTGCGAGCTCGGGATCCTTGCCCAGCGCGCGCAGGAAGAGGCCGTCGCCGCAGGGCTGGCCGTTCAACGCGATCACGAGGTCACCGGGGCGGAGCCCCGCACGCGCGGCATGCGAATCGGCGTCGACCTCGAGCACGACGAGGCAGGGATCGCCGGGGAAGAACCCTTCGCACCACGCGGCCTCGCGGCTGCGGCCGACGCCGCGGGTCGGCACCGGCACCAAGCGCGGCACGACGAGCGAGCCGCGCAAGCGCTCGCGCGACTCGCAGCGGAAGAGGAAGAGCTCGGCGTCGGACGGAGCGAGCTCGATCGCGAGCGTGCCGCGGCCGAGGAGCTCGCGCGCGTGGCGCTGCTCGCGATCGAAACTCTCGACCTCGGCCCGCAGCGACGCTGCTTCGGCTTCGTCACCCGCGGCCTTGGCGCGCCTCCAGAGACGCATCGCGTAGTCGGCGAGCGCGGCATCGCTGGCCGCGCTGCGCGCTTCCAGCCAGGGCGACTCCAAGCGCACGCCGCGATCCAGCGCCTCGCGCGCGGTGGCGAGCAAGGTCTCCTGCGCGAGCGCGAGATCCTTGACCTTCTGCTCCTCCGCTGCGAAAGCGGCCCGCCGTTCGTCGCTCGCATACGCGCTCATCACCTCTTGGCGCTGCGCGGCGATCGAAAGACCGAGCGACGCGTGCTCCTCGCGCGCGCTCTCGTAGCGCGCGAGCACCGCGGCGGCCTCCTCCAGCGCGGCCTCTGCGGCGGCGAGATCGGTGCGGCGGCGTGCCTCGCGCGCCGCGCGCTCCTGCGCGAGCTCCGCGCGCGAGCGCAGCTCACGTGGCTCGGGATTCTCGGGGTCGCGCTCGAGGGCCTTCGCGATCGCCTCGAACGCCGCGGGGAAGTTCCCCTGCTCGATCAGCTGCTCCGCTTCCGCCACGTGCCCGCGCACCGCGAGCACGCGCTCGCGCACGCGCGCGGCCCAGACGCCGAGCCCCGACAGCACGAAGAGCAGCAACGCCGCGGCGGCGATCGCCTGCACCGGATTCGCGCGCGCCCACTTCTTGAGGCGCCGCACGAGACCGGCCGCACGCGCGCTCACCTTTTGCTGCGTCGCGACGCGCTGGAGATCCTCGGCCAGCGCCTCGGCGGTCGGATAGCGCCGGTCGACCTCGCGCTCGAGACCGACCTCGATCACGACCTCGAGGTCGCGCGTCACGATCGGGTTCAACTTCCGCGGGCTCGCGGCGACCTTGGTCTGGATCTTGTGGAAGAGCTCGTCCAGCGACTCCGCATCGAAGGGCCGCTGCAGCGTCAGGCACTCGTAGAGCGACGCGGTGAGCCCGTAGATGTCCGCTCTTCGATCGACGCCGCCGCGGTTCCCGCGGATCTGCTCGGGCGCCATGTAGGCCGGCGTCCCGACGAGCGTGCCCTCCTGCGTCAGCGTGTGGCCGATCGCGTCGAGGTCGCGCGCGGCGCCGAAGTCGACGACGATCGGCTCGCCGCTCTTCGTCACCATGATGTTGCCGGGCTTGATGTCGCGGTGGACCAAACCCGCTTCGTGCGCGACGTGCAGCGCGCGCGCGGCGCGCTCGAAGAAGCGCAGCAGCGTCTGGATCTCGGGCCAGCTCCGTCCGCCGAGCCCGATCGCGTTCGCCTCCGCGAGGCCACCTTCGTCGCCCCCGACCTTCCGCGCGTGCAGCGCCTTCTCGAGCGGCACGCCGTCGATGAGCTGCATCGCGATGAACGGGACGCCCTGCTCCTCGCCGACTTCGTAGATCCCGCAGATCCCCGCGTGGCTCAGCCGAGAAGTGATCTCCGCTTCGCGTCGGAAGCGCTCGCGGATCGCGTCGGACTGCGTCGCCGCCGAAGAGAGCATCTTCAGCGCCACGCGACGGTGGATCACCTTGTGCTCGGCGAGGAAGACGACGCCTTGCGCGCCGCGACCCAGCTCGCGGATCAGCTTGTAGGAGCCGAACTCCTGCAGCGCCTCCGGCAACGGCGCTCTCGAGGCGTTGCGCGCGGGCGGCGGATCGCCCACGGTCGTGCGGTCGCTCAGAGGCACTCCCGATGCCGGAGCCATCGCGTCGAGGAGCGACTCCAGCTCTTCACGCAAGTCGGCCGGGAGCCGGAGCGCCGCGAGCCGAGCCGCTCGCTCGGCGGCGGAGAGCGGGCTCAGCTTGGCGAACAGCTCTTCGAGCGAGGGGTGCGGTTCGGGTGGCATCCGGGGTGATCGCGGTCCCACGCGCTCCCAGGGCGCATGGAGAGCGCAGGCGTGACCGAGGCCGCAGAACTTAGCGGATCGAGCGCGGACACGGGAGATCCGATCCGGAGTCCGCTTCAGCTCGCGTCGCGCGTGATCTCTAGCTCGACTCGATTGCGCCGTCCTTCCCGGCGGTAGACGAAGCGCCGTGCCACGCGGCGCACCATCGCGATCCCCCGCCCGCCAACTCTCGCCTCGGCCACGCTCCGCGCGTTCGGCGGGTCCGGCTCGGCGGTGGGATCGAACGGCAGGCCGTCGTCCAGGATCACCAGGACCAGCCGTTCTCGCTCGACGACGACCTCGAGGCGCAGCTGGATGCCACCCGCCGGCGCCCCTCCATAGCGAAGGACGTTCCCTACCAGCTCCTCGTAGACCAGCTGAGCGCGATAGCGCGCCGCCGGCTCCACGCCGAGCGCGAGGAGGCGCTGCTCGAGCTCCGCGCAGCGCTCGGCCATCTGTCCGTAGGTGCTCGAGAGCTCGAGCTCGAAGCGCGCGATCGCCGTGGATCGCTCGTGGGCGGTCATGGGGTCAAGCCGAGATGCCGGCGCGCCGCGGCAAGATCCGGCACCACGGGCAGGATCTCGTCGATCGAGGAGAAACGCAGCGCTTCGTGGACGAGCTCCTGCGGAGCTACCAGCGTGAGCGTGGCCCCGCGCCGCGCGAGCATCTTCGCAGCGGTGAGGAGCATGCGCACGCCGAGGGAAGCGAGGAAGCTCACCCCCGAGAGGTCGATCACGCCGTGGCGCGCACGGGCTAGCGCGGAGCTGAAGCGGGCCTCGATCTGATCGACGCCGGCCGTGTCCAGGCGCCCCCGGAGCGCCAGCAGCGTCCACTCGTCGGTCTTCGCAACGACTTCGAGCTCCATCTTCCGAGACCTCTACGTGCGCTCGCGCGAGAGCACGAGCAAGGTGTAATCGTCGCCGAGCTCTCCGCCGACCGCGACGCGCGCGCGATCGTACAGGCGTCGCGGCTCCGCCAAGGGCGAGTCGCCGAGCGAGGAGAGCAGGGCTTCGAGTGCGGCGATTCCATCGCCACCGCTGCCAGCCGCGCCGAGCTCGTAGACGCCGTCGCTGAAGACGAACAAGCGCTGCCCCCGCTCGAGCTGCGTCGCCGCCGCCGTGAAGCGCTTTCCCGCCAGGACTCCGATCGGAGGATTGGGACAGCGCAAGCGCGCGACGATCGCACCGCTCGGCTCCAGCACGAGGGCCGGTGGATGACCCGCCGAAGAGTAGCGCAGCTCCCCGCTCCGCGGATCGAGCACGCCATACCACAGCGTGAAGTACATGCCCCCGTGGTCCTCCATCGCGAAGGTCTCGTTCAAGCGCTGCAGCACGATCTCCGGCGCGCCGAAGTCGCAGGCCGGCAGCGTGCTGCGCCGGAGCATGTTGAGGGCGGACGCGGAATGCAGGGCCGAGCCGACGCCGTGCCCACACACATCGAGCAAGTAGATCGCGATGCGACCATCGGCCAGCGCGTGATAGCCCAGACAGTCGCCGCCGAGCCTCGCGGTGGGCACCAAGCACCAATCGACGCGCACCGGACCGTCGGACCAAGGCAGCGGGATCAGGTCCTCGATGTAGCGCCGCGCGCGCTCGAGCTCGCCGCTCAGTTGCTCGTGGCGCGCGACCTCCTCCGGAGAGAGGAGCTCATGCCTCAGCGTGTGCTTCCCGATCTGCAGGAGGCTCGCCACGGGCAGCTCGCGCTCGCCCTCCACGCGCTCGCCGTCGATGTAGGTTCCGTTCGTCGAGCCGAGATCGCGGACCCGCAGACTCTCCCCCACGAGCTTCAGCTCGCAATGCGAACGCGAGATCTCGGGGTCCGGCAGATGGAACGGCCGCGAGCCCTCGCGCCCGAGGATCAGCGCCTCGGCGCCGAGCCGGACCGAACGCTCGGGCTCGACGCCCTCGACGACGGTCAGGAAATGCGCGGCGTTCTTCGGCGCCAGGTGCGCCGCGGCGGAGAAGGTGGTGCGATCGAAGTCGGGGGAAGCCATCGGAGGGCGAACATGTTGGCGCTCGGCGCACGACTCGGCGCGCCCTTCATCAGAACTTCATGGAGGCGCTTCGCCGGAGCGGAGAGCCGGTCAGTCGCAGAGCCAGCGCATGAGATCCTCGATGCCGCGCCGCCCATGGCGGTCCATCCAGCGCAGGCCGGCGTAGCTCGCGATCAAGAAGCACGCTGCGAGCAGACCGGCCGCAGGGGTCGACGATGCCGCGCGCCAATAGGCCGTGGGCTCCTCGCCGTCCAAGCCGGCGGCGATCCAGAGCGGCCAGAGATGAACGACGTGGTGCAGGAGATAGAGCGTCAGCGCGTGACGGCTGAAGGTGCGCGCGACGAGCTGCAGCGTCCGCGCCGTGCGGTGATCCCCGTTCGGGAGGACGCGCGGGAGCCACGCGAGGACCAGCATCGCGAGGCCGAGCGATCCGGCGACATAGGCGAGCGAGGGTGGGAACATCGTCCAGGCGTCTCGCGCGCCGCGCGGCAAGAGCGCGGGCCAGCGCTGCTGCAGGAAGAGCAGCGTGCCGGCGACGACCACGAGCGCGGTCCCCGAGCGCTGCGCGAGACGCGCCGAGCCCGCGCGTTCCGCCGTTCCGAAGAGGGTCGAGCCAATGGCGTAGCCGACCCACGGATAGACGATCCACGGGAGGAGCGGGAAGTAGCCCGTGACGAGCGCGCCGAGGAGCACGTCGGAGAGGCAGAGGTCGGGATCGAAGTAGCCCGCGGTCCAATACGCGGGATAGTCGGCGATGCCGCGCGCGACGGGGCTCAGCGCGTAGATCACGAGGGCCGCGAACGCGAGGACCGGCAACGGCCAGCGGCGCACGAGCTCCAAGCTCATCCAGGCCACACCGAGGAAGCTCAGCACGTCCCAGTTGAACGTATCCTCGGGCAGCCAGACGAAGATGTTGAACGCGAAGCCGAGCCCGAGCAGGAAGAGGCCGCGCCGGATCGTGGCCTTCGCGATCTCGCTCTCCGCGCGCCCGCGCCGTTCTTGCGCGCTGCGCCAGAGGTGATAGCTAGCACCCGAGAGGAACGCGAAGAGCGGCGCCCCGAAGCCGGTGAAGGGCGGCGTGACTCCGGCGAGGTTCTCGCAGAAGTGCACGAAGACCATCGAGAAGATGGCCAGCGTGCGCAGCACGTCGATCTCGAGGTAGCGCGACGAGCCCGAGTTCATGCCGCGCCGTAGCCCGCGAGGAGCTCGACCAGGAGCAGGATCGTCTGGCCTGCGAGCAAGACGATGATCACCCACTCCAGTGAGTGCCCGGTTCGCGCGAGCGCGTAGTCGCTGAAGCGCTGGCTCGCGAGCTCGACGGCTTGGAACTGGAGCTCGAGCTTCTCGCGCAGGTGCTCCAGACGCTCGGGCAGGCGCGCGCGCTCGCGCAGGCGTTCGGCGAGCTGACTCGCCAGCGTCGGAGGATGAACGTGGGGCAGGAGTGCCCTCGGCGCGAGCCGGGAGAGCCGCATGCGCAGCGCGAGCACGCGGGAGAAGCGCGCGCGCAGCTCGTCGCGGCGCGGCAACGCGCGCTCGCTGCTCTCGAACGCGAGCGACGCATCGGCTTCGAGCTCGGGCCAAGTCGCTTCGACGGCCTCCTCGATCGCGCGCAGCTCGCCGATCACGAACGCGGCGTCGATCGCCGCGCGACGGAGCGCGAGCCAGCGCTCGCGCGGCGAGAGGAGAACCAGCACGCCGGGAGACCACAGCACGTACGCGCTCTGCAGCGCGACGACCACCGGGGGAGGCGGGGCCGCTCTGTCGCGTTCCCCCGCCGCGGCGAGCTCCGCACGCAGCGCTTCGACGAGCAGCTCCTCCTCTTCGCGGGACTCGCCGCTCGTCGGCACGAGCCAGAGCTCGAGATCGACGCCGGCACCGGCTCCAGGCGTGAAGCTCTCGCGCGGCTCGGTCGCGCGCGCGACCGCGCGGCGCTTCGTCGCCGCATCGACGAGCAGCAGCACCGCCCCGCTCGGAGCCTCCTCCGCCGTGAACCCGATCGCGACGCGCTCGGAGCCGGCCGGAAGATTCGGCAGGTCGCTCACGCGGCCTCCTCGCTCGACTCCGCGAGACGGGCGGCGATCGCGTGCGCTACGTGATCCGCCGAGTCGAGGACGCCGTTCAAGGTCGAGTCGAAGAGGTAGTCACCGACGACGAAGAGCTCGGGATGCGCGTGCGGTTCGGGCTGATGGCGGCGCGCGTGGGAGCGCGGCACCTCTCCGCCGGGGATCGCGTTCACCGCGTCGCTCCAGCGATGAACGGCGCCGGCGACGAAGAGCTCGCGGGCCAGCGCGCCCTCGAAGGGCAGCTCCTCCAGCGCGCGCGAGAGCAGCGTCGCGTCGTCGAGCTTCGCGTGCGCGCGCGCCGCTTCACCGCCGAGGAGCCAGCCCAGCAGCCCGTAGCCCGCACCGGGCGTGCGGGAAGATTCGTCGTAGAGGCAGGCGCCTCCGAAGGCCTCGAGCATGGCGTAGGAATCCTGGAGTCGAGCGCGCCAGAAGGGGCGCTCGAAGAGCAGCGTCAAGCGCAGGTAGTGCGCGGGATGATCGTAGTCAGCGATGTGACGCGCCAGCGCGGCGCGCAGAAGCTCGCCCTCGAAGGCGACGCGCCGCAGCGCCTCGAGCGGCAGCGCCAAGACGACGAGATCGTGCTCGCGCTCTCCGCTGCTGCGCGGCGAGCGCCAGGCGATACGGAGGCGCCCGCTCGGCGCGCGCGAGACGCGGAGCACCTCGTGCTCGAGACGCAGCTCGGCGCGCACGCGCTGCGCGAGGGCTTCGATCAGGCGCTCGTTCCCGCCCTCGATGCTGTAGAGCTTCAAGTAGCGCGGGTCGTTCATCAGGTAGTTCTGGAGGCCGTAGCCCACGCTGGTCCGCTCGGGCTCGGTGGCGAGGTCGCTGTGGATCAGCGTCTCGACGAAGCGGCGCGCTCCGCGGCTCGGTACCCGGTCGAGGAAGGCGGAGAAGCGGTGGCCGGGCGCCTCGCTCGCGGAACCTCCCTCGAGATCGGCCGCGAAGAACTCCGCAGGGCTCAGGCGATCCTGCGCGCAGGCATCGAAGCGGCGGAGAGCGCTCGCGGCCTCCGCGCCGAGCGCGCTCTCCAGATCGTCCAAGTTCGCGAGGAAGCGCCCGCCGACGACGACCGCGTGACCTTCCATCGGGCGCGTCGCGAGGCCGAGCTCGGCGACGAGCTCGCGCAGCGGATCCTCGCCGAGCGCGCTGTAGTCGTAGAGCTCGGCAGCTCCCGCTTCGTAGGGCACTCCGCGCGGGCCGAGGCGCGCGGTGCGCACCTTGCCGCCGAGGCGCGCGCTCGCCTCGTAGAGCTCGAGGTGCACGGGGCGATCGAGCGCGCGCTGCAGCGACCAGGCGGTGAAGAGGCCTCCAGGGCCGCCGCCGAGGACGGCGATCGAGGGAATGCGCGGACGCGCGAGCGAGGGATCAGGGAGCATCGCGGGGCGTCTCAACCCGTAGCCGAGCGCGTCGTTCCGGTTCCTCTTGAGAATCCTGCGCGCGCGAAGCTTCGAGGCTCAACGCGGCCCGAGCCAGGTCGCGATCTCGACCTCGAGCAGCTTGCCGCGCGGATCGAGCGCGAAGACGAGGCCGCGGCCTTCGAGAGCGAAGGCATGGCCCTCTTCGGGTTCCTCGTACTGTTGGAAGTGCACGAGGATGCAATCGGAGTGGAACACGACGTCCTGCGCTACCAGGAAGCCGCGAGACTCCGGCAGACCGAGAAGGAGCTCGTTCGCGCGCAGCACGGAGCGGCAGAACGCGCGCAGCTCCTCTTCGCCGAAGCGACCGACGGGCTTCAGCTCGCGGAGCGAGGGCCCCTCGATGTCGGTCAAGCGCGCGAGGCGCGGCCGGCCCTCATCGACCCTCATCTCGCTGCGGTAGCGCGCGAGCCTCCACCCTTCTGCGGGGCGAGGAAGCTCGAGCGTCGGTACATCCGCGCTGTCGTAATCGTCGTCGTCGTCACAGTCGTCGTCGTACTCGTCGTCGCAATCGGTCGAGACGTACCAGACGCAGGAGCCGCTGGAGACGAGCCCTCCCGCGGCCGTCGCCGCGAGAGCGAGGCCGAGGGCGGTGTAGAGGCGTGGGTCGACGAGCAGTCGGGCGAAGCTAGAGAGCCGAAGCATGGTGCACAGCAGCGTATCGCTCCACTTCTCCGTTGTCCCCCGCTCGAAACCGAACGTACGGTGCCAGAGCAATTTTCTCCGGTTGCTAACCGGAGAAAATTGCTCTGGCACCGTACGTTCGGTTTCACGGGGAGAGGGGGAGGATCCAGGGGGAGGGGCCGAGGCGGCGGGGCTCGGCGGCGAGATCGAGGTCGGGGGAGAGGAGGGGCTCTGCGGGGCGGCCGTTCAGGGAGCAGAGGGAGTCGACGCGGACCTGGGTGCCGGGGCCGTGCTGGGCGGCGAGCCAGAGGGCGAATTGGTGGAGGAGGTCGGGGCGACAGGCCATCTTGCGGGCCTGCCACTCGGGGAGCACGGCCGCGGGATCGACGAGCTCGACGGTGCCGCGCGTGGGGTCGTACACGCGGAAGAGCGCCTCGCCTTCCTTCGAGCGCAGCATCATGCGCCAGGCGAAGGAGTGCGCCTGCTCGGTCCAGGCGGTGCGCCCGGGATAGAGGAGGTGGCGGAACGGGAAGAGGAGCTGCACGGCGACGTGCAGCGTCACCACCCAGCGCAGCAGCGCGCCCCTTGGTGCTGGCGCGAGATCGTTTCGGAACGGCGCGAACGCGCGCCCTGCGAAGCGCCGCGGCCAGCTCGGCGCGAAGAAGATCGTCGTCGCCGCGATCATCAGCCACGGGAAGACGCCGATGTCGAAGAGCTGCGCGTTCGCGAGGTGGAAGAAGAGAGCGAAGCTGAACGCCGCCGCGCGCGTGCGCTGCCAGCAGAGCAGCGGCACCACGAGGAGATCGAACGCGAGCCCGCCCCACGCGAGCACATACGGTCCCCACCACGCCTCGTGCATCCAGCCCACGAGGAAGAGCTCTCCGCGCTCCGCGAGCCAAAGCCGCGCCGGTCGCGCCGCGAGCCAATCGGGCTCGAGCTTGGCGAGGCCGCCGTAGAAGTACGGGATCGCAAGCTGGAGCTGCAAGAGGCGCAGCCCCCAGCGCGGCACAGCGCCAGGGCGTGTCGGTACGAGCGCGAACACGAACGCGAGCAACCCGATGAGGTACGCGTGATTCAGGTAGCGCGCCTGCTCGAGCAGAAACGCGTACGCCCAGAGCACGCACACGATCGCCGCGGCGAGCCGCGCCCGTAGGCCGAACGCGAGGGCTAGCCCGGCGAACCCCATCGCGACATGCGCGAGATGGACGCCGATCCCCGGCAGCGGCACCACCCACTCGAAGAAGAGGTAGCGGAAGTGGATCGGCGGCTCGAGATAGAGCCGCTCGATACGTCCCGTCGCGAGGTAGTGCAGCGCGTGATAGGCGATGACCGCGCCGAAGGCGGCGCGCACGAACGCGAACGACGCGCCGTCCTCGGCCTCAGAGAGTCCAGGCCGCGGCATACAGCGCGCGCAGCTCCGGGAGGCCGAGCGGACGGGGATTGAATCCCGCGGTCCACTGCGCGGCGGCGTCCGCAGCGAGCTGGTCGAGATCGCCCTCGCGCACGCCGAGCTCCTTCAGCGTGCGAGGAAGGCCAGCGAGTGCGAGCAGCTCCTCCAAGCGCTCCGCGAGGAACTGCGCCCCCTCGCGATCGCTCGCGCTAGAGGGGCATCCCAAGCTGCACGCGAGCTCGCGATAGGCCGCGGCGGAAGGAGTGTGCTCGGCGTTCCAACGCACGATGTGCGGCAGCATCGTGCCGACGGCCTGGCCATGCACGACGCCGAAGCTAGCGGTGAGCGGGTTCGCCAGCGCATGCGCGCCGCCGAGCATCGAGGCCTCGATGGCCGAGCCCGCGAACGCGGAGGCGAGGAGCAGATCGCCGCGCGCGTCGAGGTCGTTCGGATCGCGCAGCACCTTCGGAAGCGCTGGGTATGCGAGGCGGAACGCGTCGCGCGCGAGCAGCGCGGAGAGCGCATTGCCCACACGCGTCACCCGCGTCTCCACCGCATGCGCGAGCGTATCGAGCGCGGTGAGCGCCGTGACAAGCGGCGGCATGCTGCACGTGAGCTCGGGGTCGAGCAGCGCGATCGCCGGCATCGCCTTCGGATCCCCGCAGGCCATCTTGCGATGCGAGCCCTCCTGCGAGATCAGCGCGAAGGACTGCGTCTCCGAGCCCGTTCCCGCCGTCGTCGGCACCGCGATCAGGGGCAGCATCGGGAGCCGTGCCTTGCCGACGCCCCAGTAGTCCTGCATGGAGCCGCCGTTGCTCAGCACGAAGTTGGCGCCCTTCGCCGTATCGAGCGAAGAGCCGCCACCGAGGCCCACGAAGAGCTCCGTGCGATGTGCGGCGGCCGCCGCACGGCAGCGCTCGATGTCGCTCGGCGTCGGGTTCTCGCGAGCGTCGGCGAAGCGGGCGACCTCGCAGCCCGCGCGCGCGAGGTTTACCTCGGCGCGCGCGACGTGACCCGCGGCGACGAGCCCGGGATCCGTGACGAGGAGCACGCGCGTGCCGCCGAGCTCGCGCGCGAGCTCACCCAGACGCTCGACCGCCCCGCAGCCGTAGACGAGGCGCGGTGGACGCGGCGCATCAAAGGAGTGCGGGCTCTCGCTCGGCGGGTGGTTCACCATCCCGCTTCGGCGTGGATCGCGCGGCGCGCGTAGAGGAACTCGAAGAGGTTCCCTTCGTGCGGCTGATCCCAGTCGACGCGCGTCGTCGGCGCGGGGCCCAAGTTCAAGCGCTCGACGAGCGGCGACTCGATGATCGAGCGCTGCAGGCTCTTGTCGCGCGTGATGGCGGTGACGACGAGGCTCGGCCCCATCTCCTCCAGCCACCGCGAGCTCGGCAGCTCGACGACCGAGGCGTACGGGAAGAGGTACTCGGTGTTGGCGAGCGGGTGCTGCAACGACTGGCAGCGCACGAGGGTCGGGCGCAGGTAGTGCGCGCCCTCGACGACCACGTGCCGCGCGCCCTTGCGATGCTTCGCCGTGACCTCGACCGCGCCCGGTTGCTTCAGCGCGCCTTCGATGCCGGCGTCGATGCTCTCGGCGAAGCGCGGGTTCGCGAACGCGGAGAGCGTGGCGCGCGGATCCTCCGGCGGCAGCGGCTCGATCGCCGCCAAGCGCTGCGCGAGGGCGTCCGCGAGCGCCTCGGCGTGGCGCGGCACGAGGATCGCCGAGGCGTTCACGCAGGAGCGCCCGCCGTTCTTCGCGATCGAGTCGACGAGGAGGTCGAGGTAGTCCGGCCACGCGTCGATCGCGTCCTCGCCGATCACGACCTTGGATCGACCCGGGCCGTGGATCTGGACGCGCGGATCGCGCGCATAGGCCTGCGTCACCGCGACATCGCCGAAGAGCAGCGAGCGCCCGCAGAGCTCGAGGATCGCCGCGGAGCCTTCGTGATTCGTCGGATAGAAGGAGAACGCCTGCGCCGGCATGCCCGCCGCGATCAGCGCTTGCACGATGCGCAGCGGCGTCCAGGGCTCCTCGCGACCGGGCTTCAGCACCACCGGAACCCCCAGCGCGAGGGAGGGGATCCAGATCGAGTTCACACCGGGCGAGTTCGAGGGCAGCACGATGCCGAGCGAGCGCGTCGTCGGAAAGAACCCGAGCGGCACGCCGTGCTGCGCGCCGAAGCCGCCGTCGAGCACGGAGAGGTCCATCGCGCGAGTGAGCCCGCGCAGGATGACATCCATGCCGTCGAGCACGGTGTGCACTTTGGCCATGTTCGCGCGCACCATGGCGTGCGAGAGGCCCGAGGTGCGCGAGAGCGTCTGCACGTACTCGTCCGGTCCCTGCTCGCAGCCCGGGCCGACGGGCAATCGCCCGCGGAGGAAGAGCTCGCCCGCCCGCTTGCAGATGCGCAGGCGCTCGGCGATCGGGATGGCGCGCAGCGCGGCGAAGTGCTCGTCCTGCTTCTTCAGGTCGCGCCGCACGATGCCGGCGTTGGCCTGATCGACGACGGCGAGGACCGCGCCCGTGCGCAGGTCCTTCACCTCGTTCTGCTCCAGACTCTCGTACGGCTTGCCGGCGCGAAGGACGGGGATGCGGATCGGTTGGTCAGTCATCGAAGCTCGCGCTCCAACACCGCCTGGTGTTGGGCCAGAAGTGTGCATCGCGCTCCAACACCGTCAGGTGTTGGGCCAGCAGAATCAGTAAACGCCTTCGATGATCTTCTGCTGCTCCGCCTGGAACGGACGCACCTCGCCGACGCCATCCCACGGATAGCGCTCGCAGGGCAGCCGCCGCACGGCCTCGTCGCGCTCCAAGAAGCGCGGCATGAAGAACTCCGGCGTCAGAGCCGTGAGCTCGACGCGGCCCCATCCTCCGTAGGCGACGACGTTCTCCGTCTTCTCGGGATCGACGACGCGCAGCACCGCTCGCGGCTGCGGCGCGTGGTAGGTGATCGAGTAGGCGTCCGCCGGCGTGAGCGGCTTGTGCGCGGCGAGGCCCATCAGCGTGTTGCCGTAGGTCGGCACGAGCTGCGTCTCGCCTTCGAGCACCTCTTCGACGAGGAAGCGGAGCTGCTGCGGGGACATCGAGGTCCCGCCGCAGAAGACGCCCTTGATGCCGGAACCCGGGATCGAGATCTTCTCGGCCAGCGCCTCGAGCAGCTTCGGCGTGCAGAAGAGCACTTCGACCTTGCGTCCCTTCAGGATCGTCACCGCTTGGTCGATGACGTGGGACATGTAGGCCTTGGCCTGGTCGTGCAGCTTCTCGCGCAGGAGCTTCTTCACCCAGCGCGGGTCGAGGTCGATGAAGTAGACCGAGCTGCCGCGGTAGTTCGCGAGATGCTCGATCGCCAAGCGCAGGCGCCGCGGGCCCGTCGGGCCGATCATCAGCCAGTAGGAGCCCCGCGGGAACGCGCGATCGTCGAGCGTCGCCGAGAACTGCTCGTAGTCGATCTTGTAGTCGTCCCAGCCGATGCGCTGCTTCGGCATGCCCGTGGTGCCGCTCGTCTCGAAGATCGTGAACGGGCGGCCCTTGTAGCGCGCCGGCACGAAGCTCTCGTGCGGCTCCGTGCGCAGCGCTTCGCCGTCGAAGTGCGGGAAGCGCACCACATCGGCGAAGCTCCGCACCTCGCGCGCGGGATCCCAGCCGGCCTGCTTCGCCCAGTTCAACCAGAACGGCGTCCCGGTCTCGGGCGAGAAGTGCCAGCGCACGGTCTCGACGAAGTGCTGGTCGAGCGCCTGCTGGGCCGCCTTCGAGGCGGCTTCCAGCGCGGGAGGGAGGGCGGGGTTCGTCGCGCTCATGCTGAGGGAGGTCCGAGGACTGCTGCGTGCCGATGCGGGCTGCTGGATGCCGCCGCGGGCTACTTCGTGCCGACGGCGTAGAGGTGCGTGTGCGTGCCGACGTAGAGCACGCCGTTCGCCGCGATCGCCGAGGAGTAGATCGGCGAGTGCATGTCGACCTCGACCACCTTGGCCGGATCGAGGGTCGCCGCGAGCGGCAGGATGGTGAGGATGCCGTCCTCGTTGCCGATGAAGACCTTGCCATCGGCGAGCAGCGGCGAACCCCAGATGTGCGCCTTCGTGTCGTGCACCCAGTGCTCCTTGCCGGTCTTCGCGTCGAGGCAGTAGACGAAGCCCGCGTAGTCGGCCATCACCAGCATTCCGTCGAGGATCGCGGCGGTGGAGATGGCGCGGCGGATCTTGTCGTAGGCCCAGACCTGGTGCGTCTTCGTGACGTCGCCGCTGCCCGAGGGATCGATGCAGACCAGGCGGCCGACGCCGTCGCCGTGCTCAGGGTCCTGGCCGATCGAAGCGTAGACCTTGCCGTCCCAGGTGATCGGAGTGCCGAGGCATTCGCTCGGTCCGTTCCGCGTCGCGTAGCGGCGCGGCTTGCCTTCGGCATCGACGCGGTATTCGGGCTTGTTCACATCGAAGCGCCAGAGCTCCTTCAGCATCGGGAAGCCCTCGGCGTGCGCCTCGGGCGTCGCGGCGAAGCCATACACGAAGCCGTCCGGCCCACCGAAGATGCCCTGCTCCAGCTTCTCGGCCTTCAAGTAGGCCGGCGAGCTCCAGTTGCCGTGGAAGGTGCGCGTGCCGAGTCCAATGGCTTCTTCACCGAGCAGCTCGCCGCTGTGGCGATCGAGCAGGATCAGGCACGGCGCATTCGGCGACGGCATGTCCTTGTGCCCGTAGTCGACGCCATTCGACGTCGAGATCCAGAGGCGGTCGCCGACGACGAGCGGCGAGGAGCTCGTGATGTTGTGCGGGAACACCCCGCACTCGTCGATCATGTTGAACACCCAGAGGATGTCCGCGTCGCCCTCGGCCGTCGGGATCGGCGTCTGGTTCGGCCCCGCCGTGTACTGCGCCTCGTCCTGGTAGGGACCGTCGTTGCCGTCCTTCATCCCCTTCGCGTCGAGGCACACGACCTCGCAGCGATTGGTGACGACATAGACCTTGTCGTCGGCGACGGCCGGCGACGAGCACATGCCGAGGTACTCCCAGTCGCTCACCTTGCCGGTGCCGAGCTTCGGCGCGCTGAACTCCCAGAGGAACTCCCCGCTCTTCTCGTCGAAGCAATAGATCGTGCAGCGGTCGTCCTTGAAGCGCGTTCCGCTTCGCGGCACGTCGTTGTTCGTGCCGACGTAGACGCGCCCGCCGGCGACGGTCGGATTGCCGTAGGCCTGTGAGCCGAGCTTGCCGATCCAGAGCACGTTCTTCGTCGTCGCGAAGTCGATCTGATCGCTCGCGCCGACGAACTTGCCCGCATCGAAGCTGCCGGGCAGGCCCTTCGCATCGGGGGCCGCCATGTTGCGCGTGGCGTCGCGCCCCCACTGGGGCCAATCGCTGCCGGCTCTCGCCGCAGCGGCACCGGCTCCGGTTCCACGCAGCGCCGCCTTCGGCTCCGCGCCGTCACCATCGCCCGAGCGCGCGACTGCGCCGCACGCGACGAGGGATGCAGCGGCGAGGAACGGGGAACGCAGGATTCGCTTCGAGAGCATCGTGGGCTCAGTCATGGGGGTAGACGCGGATGTTGTCGACGTAGACGCGGTAGCGATTGCCGGGGGTCATGGCGTAGAGGCCGGGCGAGCCATGCGTGTGCGCGCCCTCGTGTCGGACCTCGAAGGTCCACTCGGCGGGCTCGGCTTGATCGCGCGGCCAGGCCTTTGCGCGGATCATCCCGACGCCATCGGCGCCGACGTCCACGCGGGTCTTCAAGCGGTACCAGGTGTCGGGCTGGAAGTCGAACGGCTTCGACTCTTGGATGCGCTCGTTGTTGGAGGTGACCTCGATGGTCCCGTGGTTGCCCTTCAGCCAGACCACATAGCGCTGGTTGATGACGCCCACGGCCGAGCGCATGCGGCGCGTACCTTCGGTGAGCACATCGGCTTCGACGATGTGGTTCGAGAGCTCGGGGAAGCCGAAGAAGCACTGGTTGCGCTGGAAGAGCTGGTTGTCGAGCGTCTTCGCGAGCACCTTCTCGCCCTTGAGCTCGCGCACTTCCCACTTGCGCGCCGCGGCGAGCCAGTACGAAGGCGCCTGCGCGAACGGCACCTTGTCGATCGCGTGGTTCTCCTTCAGCTCGTAGGCGTTGAAGTCCTCGGTGAAGGGCGCGTTCGGCACGATGCGCACGCGGATCGTGCCCTTCGCGGCGCCCGAGCTCACGGCGACCATGCCCGCGCCCGGCTTCGCATCGGGCTTCACGCGCAGCATGTGGCCCTGGGCCACGACGCCGAGCGTCGGCGGGATCTGGAAGGCGAGCGCGCGCGGCTCGGCATCGACGAGCTTGCTCTTCGCGTCGAGCCCGTCGATGCGCAGGAACACCTGCTCACCGGGGCGCAGCAGCGCGTCCATGGGGGCCACGCGCAGTGAGGCGAGCTCGGCTCGGGGCTTGCCGTCGTCCTTCAGCGCGGGCTTGCCGAAGCAGTAGAGCCGCTTCGTCGAGAAGATCAGCACGCGGCCATCGCAGATCGCCGGCGCGCCGAGCAGGTTCCCGTCGAGCTGCACCGAGCTCAGCACCTCGAGACCCGTCGAGCTCGGCTTCACGATGTGGAACCCGCCGTCGTTCATCGGGATCCACATGCGGCCGTCGGCGAACATCGGAGAGGCGTGCACCTGGTCGGCGCCGAGCTTCTTCCGCCAGCGCTCCACGCCGTCCGCGGCGTTCAGGCAGAAGAGATCGCCGTTCTCCGCCGTGCAGTAGAGATTGCCGTCGATCAGCAACGGCGAGCTGGTGAACGAGACCAGGTCGTCGTTCCTCCAGAGCTCCCACTCCTTCGCCTTGAGCTCGAGCGGACCGGGCTGGCCGGCCGCGGGCTCGGCGCCGAGCTTCAAGCAGGCCATGCGCCCCATCGTGGAGCTGTCGACGTTCTCCTTGCCGTGCACCGCGTAGAGGCGCTCGCCTTCGACGATCACCGCCGCGCCGATGCCGCCCTGTGAGATCTCGAAGCGCCAGATCGGCGCGCCGGTGCCGAGGTCGAGGCAGACGATGTGGCCGCAGCCGGTGCCGCAGTAGAGCACGCGGCGACCGTTCGCCATCCCGACGACGGGGTGCGAGTACGGCGAGTCCTTCGGGGGCTTGCCGGGCGAGGAGATCCACGCCACCTGGCCGGTGGTCTTGTCGAACGCGAAGATGCGCGAGAGCGCGGGGCCGAGCGGCCCCCACGCCGAGTTCACGATGTGGAAGATGACGAGATCATCGACCACGATCGGCGCGCCGATGCGGCCGTTCGGGAAGGTGAGGCGACCGTACTCCTCGGTGAGCGAGTGCTCCCAGAGCAGGACTCCGTCGCGCGAGACCGAGGACAGCATCCCGCTCGAGGTCGAGTAGAAGACGTTGCCCGTCTGCGGATCGATCGCCGGCGCCGAGATCGAGTAGCGATCATAGATGTGATCGGAGAGGAAGTCGTTGTACTCCCGCTCCCACAGCAGGCTGCCGTCGCGGAGATCGAGGCACGCGATCAGCTCGCGCAGCGCCCCGCGCTCCCCGCGGTAGGCCATCACGAACACGCGCCCGTTCGCGACGACCGGGCCGCCGCGCCCCGAGGCCTCCCAGCTCCAGAGCAAGGAACCGTTGTCGAGGCCGAGCTGCTCGACCAGGCCCTTCTCGTCGGAGTGGCCGTTCTGATGCGGACCGCGCCAGGAGAGCCAGCCCCGGAAAGGCGCGTCGTGCTCGTCGTGCGCCGCGCGCACGAGCGGAGAGAGGCTCGCGCAGAGCGCGAGCGCGAGAGTGAAACGGTTCATCATTCCTCGGCGTCTTTCCTTGGCGCAGCGGAGTGAGCGCTGCGCGCAGCGCTCACTTCGAAGCCTTCTTGCGGTGGTCGCGGCAGACGAGCGTGCCGCCCTGGTTTCGCGCGTAGATGAGGCCGTTCAGCAGCGTCGGCGTGGTCCAGCACACCGAGCCGTCCAGCACCTTCGTGCGCGAGAGCTCGGAGTAGCCCTTCGAGCTTGCCTCGGCGATCGCGAGCTCGCCCTTCTCCGAGATGATCACGAGCTTGCCGCCGGCGATGATCAGCGCTCCCTTGCCGAGCCCGTCCTGGGCCCAGAGCTCCTTGCCCGCGAGGTCGATGCACTTCAGCTTCTTCTCGTCGAAGCCGTAGAGGTGGCCCTCGAAGAGCACGCAGCCGGACATGTGGTTGCGCATGACCTTGCTCTCCCACACCGGCTCGACCGCCTCGGCGCCCAGCTTCAACAGCGCGCAGCCGTGGTTGTAGCCGGAGGAGATGAAGACCTGATCGCCCTTCTCGCCGATCACGATCGGCGTCGCGGCGTTCACGTCGTAGTTGGTCTTCCAGGCGTGGTTCAGGTACCGCTTGCCGTTCGAGCGGTCGATGATGCTGAGGCCCCCGCCGTTGAACACCGCCAGGCACTTCTTGCCGTTCCAGGTGAAGTCGGCCGGGGTCGCGTACGCGTGGCCCAGGTCGTCGCTCTTCCAGCGCACGTCACCGCTCTTCTTCTCGTAGGCGACGACGCAGCCGGCGTTCAGGTAGATCGCGTCCTCCAAGACGAGCGGCGCTGCCGCGAAGCCCCAGGTCGGCAGCTCGACCCCGGCGTCGGCCTTCGCGTCGCGCTTCCAGAGCACCTTCCCACTCTGCGCGTCCAAGCAGAAGAACTCGCCTTCGCGCTCGCAGGTGTAGACGCGACCGCCGTCGATCGACGGCGTCACGTTCGTGCCGCCGCGGTGCGCCTTCGCCCAGCGCTTCGCCGGGTAGCGATGGCTCCAGAGCTCCTTCCCCGTCGCGGCGTCGAGGCACCAGATCACGTCCTCGCCGTCCTCGGATTCGGCCGAAGCCGGAACGAAGCCCTGGGTGTAGAGGCGGCCGTCGGCGATGGAGACCGAGGAGTAGCCGAGGCCGATCTCCTTCTTCCAGAGCTCGGCGCCCTCGACCGCCCAGCCGGCCTCGGCGGTCGCGCCGGTGCGCGCCGGCCCGCGCCACTGGG
Organism: Planctomycetota bacterium; assembly: GCA_016719295.1. Lineage (GTDB taxonomy): Bacteria > Planctomycetota > UBA1135 > UBA1135 > JADKAF01 > JADKAF01. The sequence goes on along the minus strand of JADKAF010000001.1, from coordinate 5,981,793 downwards.
GCCAGGACTTCTCGTCCGCACCCTCGCGGGCACCGGCGGAGACGTAAGGAACCGCCGCAGCTGAAACGGCGAAGTCGTTAGGAACCGCCGCAGCCGAAACAGCGGAGACGTGCGGGAACACCGCGAGCGCGGCGAGGGACAGAGCCGGAAGAAGCAACGACACGGAAGCGCGAGCCATCGGAAAACCTCCCGCCACGGGCCAATCGACCGGCACCCGCCGCGCGGTACCGCGCAGCCACCGTTCGGGCCCCCATCGCCCTAGGGCGCAATCGCCCGGATTGTAGGGCGGCTTCCTACGAGCGCGCCAGCGCGGAGGCCGGCGGCAGCCGGCCGCAGCTCCGCCGACGCAGGTTCACCGAGAAGCCGCGGGCGTTGCGCTCGATTCGCGAACCCCGCGGCGCTCCCCTCTCTCCGCTCGCGAGGATCTCAAGCGCTCTGCGAGCGAACGACCAGCACCGGCACGGACGAGGTGCGCACGACCCGCTCCGCCGTGCTGCCCATCAGCATGTGAGAGAGGCCGGAGCGGCCGTGGGTCGTCAGCACCAGGAGGTCGGCGCCGATCTTCTCCGCCTCCTCGACGATCATCTTTGGGATGTTGATGCCCGAGATGATGCGGATCTCGGCCTTCACGCCCGAGCTCTCGAGGTGCTTGCCCACCAGCTCCTTCGCGCGCTTCACGGCCTCGGCGTGAATGCGGTCGATGTCGGCGAAGGCGTTCCCCGCGCCATAGAGCTCGGACATCGTGAAGTAGGCCGGGTCCTGCACCACGGAGAGAATCGTCAGCGCCGCTCCGCACTTGCTCGCCAGGGACGTCGCCACGTCCAGGGCGCGCCAGGACTCCTGCGACAGGTCGGTCGTAAGCACGATCTTCTTGAACTCGGCCATCGGGGCATCCTCCAGAGCAGGCTCGCCGCAGATCGCGGGGAGCGGGCCGGGATTCTACCCACGAGATCCCCCTCGTCCCGCTCCGAGTTCTGGGCTCCTTGGCGTAGCTGGGCGCTGCCGAGCGGCGTAGACTGCGCCGCTCTCGCGTTTGGCCCCCTTCGCCTCCGATTGGCGCGCCGCTCCTCTTGAGCTCCCCCTCACCGTTCATCGACCGCCCCTCATCCCACTGGGAACAGCTTCCGATCGAGCAGCGCCTGCGCGAGCTCGAGGCCGAGGTCTCGCGCCTCCGAGGGGTTGTCGACCACGCCGTCGACGCCATCATCTCGATCGACTGCAACGGGGTCATCACCGGCTTCAACCACGCCGCCGAGAGGCTCTTCGGCTACTCGTTCGAGGAGGTGCAGGGGCGCAACATCCACATGTTGATGCCAGAGCCTTACAGCGCCGAGCACGCGGGCTACATGCGGCGCTATTTCGAGACGGGCGAGCGGAGGATCATCGGCATCGGACGCAAGGTCGACGCGCTCAAGAAGGACGGCACGATCTTCCCGATCGACCTCGCCGTCTCGGAAGCGCTGATCGGCGAGGAGCGCGTCTTCACCGGCATCGTCCGCGATCTCACCGAGCAACGCGCGCTGATGGCTCGGCTCACCCTCGCCGAGCGCCTGGCCGCGATCGGCGAGCTCGCCGCCGGCATCGCCCACGAGGTGAACAACCCCGTGAACGCGATGATCAACTGCGCCCAGCTCATCCTCGACGGCGACACCGACAAGACCCTCTGCGAGGACATCATCTCGGAGGGGAACCGCATCGCCTCGATCGTGAGCAACCTGCTCAACTTCGCGCGCGATCACGCCGAGCAAGTGCGCCCGACGCGGGTCGTCGAGGTCATCGACCGGAGCTTGGCACTCCTCGGCCGCCGCTTCCAGAAGCAGGGCGTCGAGGTGCTGGTCGAGGAGGTCGGCGAGGTCCCGAAGGCCCTCGTGCGCACCCAGCAGCTCCAGCAGGTGATCCTGAACCTCATCGTGAACGCGCGCGACGCGCTGCTCGAGCGCTCGACGCAGCCGGAGAAGATGATCGCGATCCGCATCGCCGCCTTGGGCTCGCCCGACGCGGAGCAGGTCGAGATCCGCGTCCGCGACAACGGGCCCGGCATCCCCGAGGCGCTCCGCGCACGCATCTTCGACGCCTTCTTCACCACCAAGAAGAACCGCGGCGGCACGGGCCTCGGCCTCTCGGTCTCCCGCGAGATCGTCGAGGCCCACGGCGGACATCTCTCCGTCGAGAGCGAGCCCGGCGCCTGGACCGAGTTCCGCATCCTTCTGCCGGCCGAGCGTAGCACCGAGAGCGCGAGCCAATAGCAGCGCGCGAGCCGATAGCAATGCACCCCACCTTCCTCCTCGCGCTGCTCTTCACCTGCGCTCTCGCGCCTGAGCTCGCCGCGCAGAGCCGCCGCGAGATCCTCGGCAGCACCGCGAACGCCGCGACGCGCAGCGCCGTCGCGAAGGGCAGCTCGATCCGCGTCGACCAGACCGTCGTGCTCGAGTACTTCGAGATCTACCTCGACTTCCGCGGCGAGCAGGACCTCGAGTTCAGCGTCTTCCGCTGCTACGACGAGGCCGGGAGCTATGCGCCAGTCGCGCGCGTCGTCGTGCCGACGAACGGCCAGGGCCGGCGCTGGTACTCCTCGGGCACGCTCGACCTCTTCCTGCTCTGCGGTAGCCACTACCTGCTCGCGGTCTCCTGGCCCGGCAGCGCGACCTACTTCTATGACACGGCCGAGGCGCAGACGCTCTCCTTCGGCGAGCACACCTTCGGCTACGCGCTCGGCGTCCATCCGCTGCCGGCGAGCATCGCGACCAGCTCGAACGACTATGCGGTCTACAACCTCGCGCTGAAGACCCATCTCCCCGACACCGACGAGCCCGACGTCAGGTGCAGCGGCGAGAGCTGCTCCACCAGCGCGACGCGTGCTCCCGAGCTCGGCGCGAGCGGCGCCCCCTTCCTCGGCACGGCGAGCTTCGAGCTCCAGCTCTTCGGTGCGCCCGAGGGCACGCTCGGCACCGTGCTCCTCGCCCCCGCCCTGCTCACGACCCCGCTCCCGCTCCTCGGGAGCTGCGAGCTCTACCTCGAGCTCTCGAGCGCCTCGTTCTCGCTCGGCGCCGCGAGCTTCGATGCCACGCGCTTCGCGCGCTTTCCGTTCCCGCTGCCGAACGACGGGACCCTGCGCGGGCAGAGCGTGGCGTTGCAGGGCTTCGCCGTAGATGCCGCGAGCGCGCTCGCGGTGGCGAACGCGCTCGAGCTCAGCCTCTGGTGAGAGCTGCGGCCCAGCCGTCGCCTCAGCCCTCCATCAACCCCTCGCGCATCGCCATCCGCGCCAGCTCCGCCGCCGAGTGGCAATCGAGCTTCGCCTGCAGGTTCTCGCGGTGCTTCTTCACCGTGCCGGGGCTGATCCCGAGCTTGAAGGCGACTTCCTTGTTGGAGCGCCCGAGCGCCAGGAGCTGGAACACCTCGCGCTCGCGCGGGGTGAGCGCCGCGAGACGCGTCTTCGCGGGACCGTCGCCTTCGCCGCGGACGAGCGCGCCGACGACCTTGGAGGAGACGTAGGACTCGCCGCGCGCGAGCGCTTCGATGCCGAGGCGCAGCTCCTCGGGATCGGAGTTCTTGGAGAGATAGCCGTGCGCGCCGGCGTCGAGCGCTTGCTGCACGAAGGACTCGCCCTCGTGTTGGGTGAGCATGAGGATGCGCCCCTTGGGATGCACCTTCAGGATCTGGGCGATCGCGTCGATGCCGGAGAGCCCGCGCATCGCGATGTCGAGGAGGACCACATCGGGCTTCAGGTTGGCGATCTGGTTGATCGCCTCACGCGGGTCGCCGTGATCGCCGACGACCGTGAAGCCGTCGTACTCCTTCAGGCGGCTGCGCAGCGCGGCACGCATGATCGCTTGGTCATCCACCAGATAGAGCTGAACCGGTCGTCGCGCGTTGGGCATCGTTAGGTCTCCTCCGGGGGGCAGGAAGGCAGAGGACCACGGACTCGGACGACGCTGAGCAAAGGCAGCTCAGCGCTCGTGCTGCTCGGGCAGGAACACGCGGAAGCAAGCGCCGCCGAGCTCGCCGGGACCCGCTTCGATGGCCCCGTCGTGAGCCTCGACGATCTTACGCGAGACCGCGAGGCCGAGGCCGGTGCCATCCTTCTTGGATGTGACGAAGGGATCGAAGAGCGTGCGGCGCGTGCTCTCGGGGATGCCGGGTCCGTCGTCGTCGACGAGGACCTCCTGGCCCTGCGGCTGCTTCGAGCGCCGGATGCGGATGCGCACGCGCATCTTGCGCCCTCCGCCGGCTTCGATCGCGTTGCGCACCAGGTTGCTCACCACCTCGTGCAGGCCGTGCGCGTCGATCTCGAGCTCGGGCAGGCCAGGCTCGGCTTCGATCTCGACGGTGCTCTCGCCGCGGATGCCCGCGACCTCCAGCTCGCGCACGGCGCCGCGCGCCACGTCCTCCAGCTTCCCGCGCTGCATGTCCGGAAGGTACGGGCGCGCGAACGAGAGCGTCTTCCGCATGAGGCGCTCGACGCGCTCCATGCTGGCGGTGAGATCCTCGATCACGACCTTCGCGTCCTGGTCGAGCTTGTCGGCGACGACTTGCAGCGCCAAGTTCACCGCAGTGATGGGGCTCCGGATCTCGTGGGCCAGGGCTGCGGCGCTCTCGCCGATGCGCGCCAGCGAGCGCAGCATCGCCATCTCGCTGCGCCGCGCGCGGTCGCGCTCCCGCAGGAGCTGCAGCTGGCGCAGCGCGCGATCGACCGCCGCGAGCAGGTCGACCTTGGTCACCGGCTTGGCGAGGTAATCGAAGGCGCCGAGGCGCACGGCGGCCGTCGCGGTCTCGAAGTTCGGCTCCCCGGTGATCAAGATCACCGGCTCTTCGCAGCCCCGCTCCTTCACGCGCTCCAGGATCTCCGTGCCCTTCATGTCGGGCAGCAGGATGTCGCTGATCAGCACATCGAAGCGCTCGGGACGCAGCTGCGCCTCGACCTCGCGGAAGCTCTCCGCGGTCGTCACCTCGTGCCCCTCTGCCGAGAGGAAGCGGCCCAGCGTCTTCAGCAAGCGGGGCTCATCGTCGATCACGACGATTCGGCTCATGCGGATCACCCCCGCCTCTCCCGCTCGTAGCGGACGAGCACGGGCATCAAGTCGGAGGCGCTGACCACGCCGACCAAACGCTCTTCGCTCACGATGAACACGCGCTGGATCCCCTCGCGGTGCATCAGCTCCGCGAGGGCGCCTGCGGTCGACTCCGGATCCGCCGTCACCGGCCGCTCGCTCATCGCCTCCTGGACCGGAGCCGAGAGCCCTTCCACGGCTTCATTACCCTCGGCCAGACGGCGCGAGATCAGCGCCTCGAGGACGGAGCTCGCCGGCCCCTCCGCAGCATCGTCCAAGGACTCCCGCAGATGGCGCGCGACATCGGTGCGGCTCACCACCCCGATGACCTTGCCGTAGGTATTCACCACCGGAGCGCCGTGGATCGACTCCTCCTCGAGCAGCGCCGCCGCTTCGGCGACGGTGGCGGTATGGGGCACCGTCACGGGGCTGCGCGTCATGATCTCTCGCGCGCGGACGAGCATCGGTGTGGTGGTGGGCATGGGGTGCTCCGGGAGCCGGGGACAGGACGGAGCAGAAAGATGCCTGCGGCGGAGAGGAGGCGCGCTGGGCCCTAGAGCGTAGCTGCGCGGGACCAAGGCCGGAGGCGGGCAGGGCGGAACGATCCACATCTTGCCTCGGGAACGAGGAAGCGCGCCCACGCGCACCCCGATGCCTGCGGCTGGCGAGCGATTCCGCTCTCGGCAGGCCGCTCGCCCCGTCCGCGTTCGCCGCCCTCTTCACCGCACTCCTGGCACCGACATCGCGCCGCCATCGGGCAGAGGGGGCTCGCGCAGGTGCGCTCTCGAAGGGGATCTCGGCCATGCGGAGCGCGGGGCTCGAGCGGCGAATCGGCAGCGAACGCCAACCCGCTCTTCTCGGTGCGGCAGCGCGCGAAGATGATCGCCGCATGCTTCGCGCAGCCTGCACCTCGTGGCCCGAGCTTCACCTCAGCGCGATCGCGATCGCCGCGCTGCTGACGGTGCCGGCCGGGGCTCGCGCGCAGATCGCGGATCCTCCGCCGGCCTCTACGGCGGAAGCGCCCTTCGCCTCCCAACTCGAGGCGCTCACGCGCGCCATCGACGAGACCAGCCGTTGGATCGCGTCGGAAGAGCTACCGCAGACGAGCGAGCTCTACGCGGGTGCCGCGGGCTTGGTGCCGTTCTGGATCGAGCTCGCCGCGGCGCGGAAGGACGCCGCCGCGGAGGAGCGCGCGCGCGCGATCGCGCGGGGGCTCCGCGCGGGGGAATCGTCGGGCCTCTATACCGGGCTCGCCGGTGTCGCCTGGACGCGCGCCCTCGCGGGGGAGGCGGAACTCGCGCGCGCGGATGTACAGACGCTGCTGGGGCGCGCGCAGACGAAGGACGCTCAGCTCTCCTGGAGCGCGAGCCTCGACGTGATCGACGGCGCGGCGGGCATCGGCTTCGCGCTGCTCGCGCTGCACCGCGAGCTCGGGATAGAGCAAGCGCTGCGCGGCGCGCGCGGCGCGGGCGAGACGCTGCTCGACGCGGCGGAGGAGCAGGAAGCGGGGCTGCGTTGGCGACCTGCCCTCGGCTCGCCGCGCGAGTATCCGAACTTCTCGCACGGCACGGCGGGCATCGCGGCGTTCCTGCTCGAGCTCGGACGCGTGTGCGAGGAGGAGCGCTTCACGCAGGCCGCCGAGCGCGGCGCGCGCTATCTCGCCGCGATCGCGCAGCCGATCGGCGAGCACGGCCTCGCCGTGCATCACAGCTCCCCCGGCAACGAGAAGCTGCTCTACGTCGGCTGGTGCCACGGACCGACGGGCACGGCGCCGTTCTTCGCGCGCCTAGCCCTGCTGCGGGGAGCAGAGCACTGGGCCGCTAGCGAGCAGCGCTTGGCCTGCGGGCTGCGCGAGCTCGCTCCGCCGCAGACGAGCGCGGGCTTCTGGGGCAACGTCTCGCGCTGCTGCGGCCACGCGGGCGTGCTCGAGTTCCTGCTCGCGCGCGCGGAGCGAGCGCCCGAGGCGAGCGATCGCGCGCTGGCCGAGCGCGTGCTCGCGGATCTCCTCGCCCGTGCGACCCGCGACGAGGCCGGGATGCGCTGGAAGCAGGCCGAGCATCGCGCGCGGCCGCAGGAGCTCCGCGCCCAGGTCGGGTTGATGCAAGGCGCTGCGGGCATCGGGCTCGCGCTGCTGCGCTGCGAAGCGGCTCTGCAAGGTCGCGCGATCCGCGTGCGCTTCCCCGACGAGATCACCGCCCTCCCGCGATGAAGCCCTTCGCTGCTCTGCTCGCCGCACTGACCTTGCTCGCCGCGCTCGCCTGGGTGCTGCTCGATGGCGCAGGCGCCGGGCCGAGCGAGCTCGCCCCGTCCTCGCGCGAGCTGGCACCCCCCGCACCGCTCGCGACGCCGGCGACCGAAGCGCTCACGACGCAGCGCGAACGCGAGCGCGCGCCGAGCCCGGAGCCGGAGCGCCGCGCCGAGTCCGCGCGGAGCGGGCTCTGCACGGTGCGCGGCGCGATCGCGGGCGGCGAGCTTCGCGACGCCGTGCTCGCCTTTCGCGCGCCGGACGGAACGCTGCATCTCGCGGCGCTCGATCCCTCCGACGCGAGCTATCGCCTGGAGCTCGCGCCCGGCGAGTATCGCGCCTGCTTCGCCTCGCCGTGGGCCGCGCCCTACGAGGAGCTGCTGCGCCTCCGCGAGGGCGAGCGCGAGCAGGTGCTCGATCTCGAGCCGAGCTTCTTGCCCGTGCTGCCGATCGAGGTGCTGACGACGGCCGGCGCGCCTCTGCTCGGCGCTCTCGGCCCTTCGCGGTACGGCTGGCGCGCGAGCGAAGGCTTGGGCGGGCTCGGCCTCGCGCTCGACTGCGGCGGGACGAAGACGCCGCTCGCGCTGCGCGCGGAATGCGTGGTACGCGTCCCCTTGCCCACGACGGCGAAGCTCTTCTGGGGCGAGCTCGGCCTCGGCGAGCAGCCCGTCGCCCGCGCGGGGCAAAAGCTCGCGTTCGCCGTCGATCCCGCGCTCTTCGATCGCGGAGAGGCCGCGCGCCTCGTCCTGCGCGTCGTCGATGCGCGGACGCAGAAAGGGCTCGCCCGCGCGGAGCTCCTCCTGCAGCACGATTTCGGCATCCGGCGCATCTCCGCGAAGGACGCGCAAGGGAGCTTCGCCGCGAACGAGCTCCCCGCCGGCGCGCTCGCGCTGCGCGTCGAAGCGCCGGGCTACGTCGCCGCCACGCGCACCCTGCAGCTCCAGCCCGGCGTCGAGCTCGAGCTCGACGCGATCGCGCTCGAGCCTGCGGCCGCCGCCGAGGCGGCGCCTGCGCGCCCGCGCGTGCGCTGCGAGCTGCACGTCCTCGCCTATCCGACGCAGCCGGTGCTGCTGCTCGAGGGCGCGAGCGGTTCGCAGATCCTCGCGAGCTGGACGCTGCCCGCGATCGAAGCGCGCGAGCTCGCCGCGGGCAGCTATCGCGTGCGCTGCGGCGAGCTCGAGCGCGCGCTCGAGCTCGCTCCCGCGAACGGCGTGCAGCAGCTCCGGTTGCCGTAGCCGCCGCGAGCATCGAAGGAGCGTGGGAAAAGGGCGCGGGGCGAGCGCACGCGCTCGCCCCGCTGCTCTCGTCCTGCGCTCGGCGGGAGCTCAGGGCCGTCCGCCGATCCCCACCACCAGACCGTTGGTCGTCGTGAGGCCCAGGCGATTCGCCGCCGGATCGAAGGCCAGCGCCTGCGCGACCACTTGGTTGCCGATGAGCAGCGGATCGATCGGGATGTCGATGCCGAAGCTCGTGCTGCCGAGGATCCCCGAGCTCAGCGTGGCGCTGACGACCACATCCGTGCGGAGGTAGCAGCCGGTAGCGCCGAGCGCGCTGAGGTGGAAGGGCAGCGGAATCCCGCTCCAGCTCGTGGTCGAGACCCCCAGGTGCAACACGACCGGGGTGCTGCGCGGGACGCTGGTGATGCGGTAGACGAAGCGCTGACCGATCTCGGGCGTGCCCGTGGCATCGAGGTCCGGCGTGCCGTTCGATCCGGCGCAGGCGGAGCCGAAGCGGGTGAACTCGCCCGGGACGTACCCGCGGTAGGTGCGCAGCGCCGTTCGGAGCTCATCGCGCAGCACTTCGGCCGCGGCGAGGTTGCAGGTGTTGACCGCGTTGGTCTCGTTGGTCGCGTCGGAGACGAAGGAGCCGACCATGTACTCGCGCAGATCGATGCCGCCGTTCGCGTAGAAGGGGATGCGCACATAGCCACCCCAGCAGCGATAGAAGAGGCCGTTCACCCCGTAGCCGCCCTTCTTGAAGGCGATCAGGAAGTCGTTGCGGAAAGCGCTGAACTGCGTGGAGTTCAGTCCCGCCGCGGTCGCTTCGGCCTGCATCACCGGCCACAGCTCGCCGAAGGCGTAGCCGCCGTTCACGTAGTCCTGGCGCATCAAGCGGTAGAAGTTGTCGCGCTCGGCGCCGAGGTAGCCGTTCACGACCTGCTCGTGCAGATGCGCGATGTCGCGCAGCGTGGTGACATTCGCCGGCGTGCCGCAGCCGATGTGGTGATTGACATCGGTCGACGTCATTCCCAGCGCCGCGGCGCGGCTGTTGAGCCCGGAGAAGCCGCCGAAGTTGTCGGTGATGGTGCGAGTGCGGGTGTTGTCCGAGCGATCCATCATCTGGGCGAGAGCGGACTCCAGGCTCTCGTCGGTGTAGGAGCCCGAGCCGCTCGGGCAGCTATCCGGTCCGCCGACGGTGTACGTGCGGTAGATGTCGCTGAGCTCGACGGTGTTGAGCTGTACGGAGCGCATCGCTTGCAAGAGGTGCAGCGTCTTCAGCGTGCTGGCGGGCTCGTGCGGGCGATCGCCGTTGATGTAGCCGAGGACCGATCCGTTTGCGCGCTTGAAGTACACGCCGCCCCAGCCGGTGGTTCCGCCGCGGATGATCTCGCTGATCCGCGTCGAGAGCGCGTTGCTGTTGTTGATCATCACCACGTCGTAGCGGTAACCGCTCAGCGTGAAGTAGCGCTCGATGTCGATCGCGCGCGCGCCGATCTGGGAGAGCTGGTCGGTGACCGCTTGCTCGTCGATGCCGTAGAAGCGCCAGTTCTTCTGCGAGCCCTGCGCCAGCATCACCACGTTGTAGCCCCCCGACACGCGATCGAGATCGTAGATGCGCCCATTGTTGGAGCTCAGGAGCGAGTTCAGCGTGCCCTGGCTGATGCCGTAGTAGTACCACCAGCCGCGAGCATCGCGCCCGGTGTTGGCGATGCCGACCGCGGCGTAGTAGGTGTTGCCGTTCAGCGTGTACTGCTCGAGGTCGACGATGCGGTTCCCCGCGTTGGTGAAGTTGGTGATCGCCGTCGTCGTGGTGTTGAACACGTAGCCCCAGCTCTTCGCGTTGACCCCCGTGTTCGAGACCATGATGCAGGTGAAGCGCGCCGAGCCCGAGCCGTTGTCGACGACCTCGAGGTCGGTCAAGCGCGCGCCGTTCTGCGTGAGCAGGTTGCCGAGCGTCGTCGAGGTGATGCCGTAGTACCACCAGGTTGAGATCGCGTAGGCGCCCGAGTTCGGCACCATGGTCACGGTGAAGGTGTAGGACGGGCTCGTGCTGTCGATGGCGATGTTCGTCAGGCGCCAGCCCTGGCCGACCAGGGTGTTGATCTGGGCTTCGGTGACCCCGCGGTTCCAGTAGGTCCCGGTCGGAGTGTCGTTCTCGCGGTCGTCCTCGACCTGAGCCGCGGCGACGGCAGGTAGCGCGAGGAGGCCCAGGAGGGCGCGGAGGAGGAGCTGCTTCATGGCGGTAGTCGGTTTCCGGAGGGATCGTCGATGCCCCGCGGAGTCGCGGGCGCCCTCTGAAGCCGGAACTCGCGGCGCGTGTGACGGAGATTCTGGGGAGACGGCCCTCCGTCCCTCCCCGCTCCCGCGTGAAGCATCCGAGAGTTCCGCCGCGGCGGGTGCGCGCTCCCCGGGCGCCATGATATTTCGATGGCGATGGAAACATTCGCCGCCGTGACCGTGCTCGGCGCCCTGGCCCAGCCCGCGCGACTGGAGCTCGTGCGCCTGCTCGCGCGGCTCGCCCCCCGGGCGCTCCGGGCCGGCGAGCTGGCCGAGGCCCTGGGCATCCCGGCGCCCACGCTGAGCTTTCACCTCCAGCGCCTGCTCGTCGCCCAGCTGGTCTCGGTCGAGCGCCACGGCCGCGAGCTCCGCTATGCGCTGCGAACCGACACCTGGCGCGCGCTGCACTGGTTCCTCGGCGAGGAGTGCGCGCAGGGGCGCCGCGCGCTCGCCCCCGATCCTCTGGAGCGGGTGGCCGCGCAGCAAGCAGCGGTCGCCGCGACGAGCGCGGCGCGCGAGCTGGTCCTCTTCGTCTGCACCGAGAACCGCGCGCGCTCGCCGCTCGCCGAGGCCCTGCTCCGTCACCTCGGCGGCGAGCGCTTCGAAGCGCAGAGCGCAGGGCTGCGTCCGGGCACCTTGCATCCGCTGACGCGCGCGGTCTTGCGCGAAGAAGGCATCGACGCGCGCGGTCTCCGCTCGAAGGACCTCTCCGAGCTGCTCGGCAAGCGCGCGCTGCATCGCGTGATCGTCGTCTGCCCGAGCGCTGCCGAGCGCGCGGAGGAGCTCGCGCCTTCTGCAGGGCGGCTCGAGCTCTGGCCGCTCGCGGACCCCGCCGCGGTGCGGGGCTCCAAGGAGACGCAGCTCGCCGCGTTCCGCGCGACCCGCGACGAGCTCCGCACCCGCCTGCACACCTGGATCGAGGAGAACTGACGCGATGAGGATCGGCATCAACGGCTTCGGCCGCATGGGCCGGCTCGCGCTGCGCGCGGGCTGGGGACGAGCGGGCCTCGAGTTCGTCGCGGTGAACGAGCCGCACGGGACGAGCGAGGCGCTGGCCACGATCCTCGAGTTCGACTCGATCCATCGGCGCTTCGCGCAGCCGGTCGAAGCGCGCGAGGAGCACCTGCTCGTCGGCGGTCGACCGCTGCAGCTCACTCGGCACGCTGCGCCGAGCGCGATCCCCTGGCGCGAGCTCGGCGTCGACTGCGTGCTCGAGTGCAGCGGCAAGTGGAAGACGAAGGAGAAGCTGCTCCCCCACCTCGCGCAGGGCGCGCGGAAGATCGTCGTCTCCGCTCCGGTGAAGGACGGCGTGCCGAACCTCGTCGTCGGCGTGAACGATCAGGGCGTCGACTTCGCCGCGGAGCCGATCGTCACCGCGGCCTCCTGCACGACGAATTGCCTCGCACCCGTGCTGCGCGTGCTGCTGGGCGGCCTCGGCATCGTGCGCGCGAGCGTCACCACGATCCACGACCCGACGAACACGCAGCGCGTGCTCGATGCGCCGCACGAGGACCCGCGCCGCGCGCGCGCGACGCAGCTGAACCTGATCCCCACCTCGACCGGCTCGGCCACCGCGGTCGCGCTGATCCTGCCCGAGCTGGCCGGCAAGCTGCACAGCCTCGCGGTGCGCGCTCCCGTGATGAACGCCTCGCTCGTCGACGCGGTCGTGCAGGTGCAGCGCCCGACGACGCGCGAGGAAGTGAATGCCCTCTTCGAGCGCGCCGCGCGTACGACCCCGCTCCAGGGCATCCTCGGCTACGAGACGCGGCCCTTGGTCTCCAGCGACTTCGCCGGCGATCCACGGAGCGCCATCGTCGACGCCGGCTGCACCCACGTGACGGACGGCGTCCTCCTGAAGGTGCTCGCCTGGTACGACAACGAGTGGGGCTACGCGAACCGCCTGGTCGATCTCCTCGCGCGCTATGCCGCGGTCCTCGACGCGCCGCGAGCCTGAGCCGCGATGCGCGACGAGCTTCGACACTACGCCATCGTCACGGCGAGCTACTGGGCCTTCACGCTGAGCGACGGCGCGCTGCGCATGCTCGTGCTCTTCCACCTGCACGGGCTCGGCTACGCGCCGCTCGAGGTGATCTCGCTCTTCCTCTTCTACGAGCTCTTCGGGATCGTCACCAACGCGATCGGCGGCTACGTCGGCGCGCGGACGGGCCTGAAGCTGACGCTCTCGCTCGGCCTCGCCCTCCAGATCGCCGCCTGCGGCCTGCTCGCCGCATGCGCGGAGGCGCTGAGCGTCCCGCTCGCGCTGCTCGCGCAGGCGGTGAGCGGGATCGCGAAGGACCTCACCAAGATGAGCGCGAAGAGCTATCTCAAGGTGATCCTGCCGCACGCGGGCGAGGGCGCACTGCTCCGCTGGGTCGCGTTGCTCACGGGCTCCAAGAACGCGCTGAAGGGTCTCGGCTTCTTCGTCGGCGGCGCGCTCTTGACCGCGGTCGGCTTCCGCGCCGCGAACCTCCTCCTCCTCGCCTTGCTCGGCGTGGCGCTGCTCGCTGCGCTGCGCGCGCTCCCTGCCGCCGCCGGCAAGTCGAAGGCGAAGGCGAAGTTCACGCAGCTCTTCGCCAACGACCGGCGCATCCACTGGCTCGCGGCCTCCCGGCTCTTCCTCTTCGCGTCGCGCGACGCGTGGTTCGCCTTCGCGCTGCCGATCTACGCCGCGAGCTCGCTCGGCTGGAGCAGCGCGCTCGCGAGCGGCTTCCTCGCCGCCTGGGTGATCGGCTACGGCATCGTGCAAGCGCTCGCCCCGCGCTGGCTCGGCACGCGCACGACGCGCGGCCGCGGCGTCGTGCTCTGGACCGCGGCGCTGGTCCTGCCGCTCGGCGCACTCCTCGCCTCCCTCGCGCTCGGCGCTCCCCCCGCGCTCTCGCTCGTCCTCTCGCTCGCCCTCTTCGGCTTCGTCTTCGCGAGCGACAGCGCGTTGCATAGCTTCCTCATCGTGCACTTCGCCGCCGGGGACAAAGTCGCGATGAACGTCGGCTTCTACTACGCGGCGAACGCGACGGGGCGCTTCCTCGGCACGCTGGCCTCGGGGGCGGTGTTCCAGGCCGCGGGGCTGGGAGCCAGCGGGCTCGGGGCGTGCATCGCGGTGTCGCTCGGGTGCGTGGTGCTCGCGACGTTGACGGCGTTGCCGCTCGCGCGCGAAGGCGCAGGCGACGGAGCGCCGACGCCTTCGCCCGCTTCGTAGAGGTGCTCCACGGGACGATGCCCGAGCTGCGCGTTCGTCGCAGCGAGCTCCGAGATTCCCGACGCCAGCTCGCGCGGGCGCGAGTTCCTCGAGCCGCGCTCCGCGCGAACGCTCGCGGATGGGCCGGCGCCGTCCCTCGTCAGGGCAAGCCGATCTTGGTCACGACGTTGGAGAATCTGGCGCGCAGGGGATTCGTGAGCATCACGAAGCTCTGGAGCGTGAAGGGCGCCCCGTAGAGCGCGGCCGCGCTCGAGGGGAAGAGGAGCTGGAAGCGCGCTTCGCCCCGCGCATCCGCGACCCCGTTCAACACGGGGGAGAGATAGAGCAAGTCCGCCAGCAGCGGCAGCTCGTGCGGGAAGAATCCGACGTAGCCATGGCCGAACGAGAAGAGCATCTGGTAGGGCTGCAAAGGATCCGCGCGCAAGCGGAGCTCGAAGAGCTGATCCGCGCCGACGAAGACCGGCGTGTCCATGTCGGGGATCGTCCCTGGCACGTCGATCAGCGTCGAGCCCGCTTCGACCGCGCGGCCGCCAAGGTTCGTGAGCTCGCCGATCTCGACGCGCGAGCCCTGCCGCAGCGAGAGCCCGGTCGTTCGGCTCTTGATCAGGGAAGCGCGGGCTTGATCGAAGAGGACCCCGGGATTGCCCGTGATCACGCAGCGCTGCACGGCGACGGCGACCGCGGTCTGGATGCTGAGCGCCGGGCTCGTCGTCGCGGAGAGGATCGTGCAGCGATCCACGATCACGGGACCGTTGCAGTTCAGGATGCGGAGGCCCGGCCGAGCGGCGGTCTGATTGCCGAGCACGAGGTTCGCCAGATAGGTCTGCTGGTGCAGAGCACGGGTGAGAACCTCGATGGGCCCCGTGCTGCTATCGATGGTCGCGCTCCCGGTTCCGTCGCCGACGATCTGCAGCACGGGCGGGGCCGATCCCGTGACGCGGAAGCTGGGATAGCTCCCGGGATCGACGAGCACCGTCCAGATCGCTGTCCCCAGAGGTGCTGCAGCGATCGCGGCGTCGATGCTCGCGAAGGCCCCGGGACCGACGCGTACGACACCGGGCGGGAGCACCGTGCCGTACGCGGCCGACTCCGCCAACGCGCGCGGCACGGCGATCCCCGCGGTCGAATAGACCTCCGACAGCAGATAGAAGTAGCGCGTGCCGGCGATCGCCGTGGTGTCGAGGAAGCTATAGGTCGGCGCCCCCGTGAAGCTACGGACACCCAAGAGGTTGAACGGCCCGCTCCGCGAGCTCGAGCGCGACACGTAGAACGACAACGGGCCGGTTCCGGAAGCGTCCCAGCGCAGCAGTACGCGACTCGAACCCGGGATGGCGTCGAAGTTCCTCGCGGTCGAGAGGTTCGAGCGCAGGAGCGCCGGCCAGAAGCCACCCTTCAGCTCGTACGCGCCGGAGCTGACCGGCTGGTATGTGGTGAGCCCGAGCGAGCTACCCAGCTCGATCCCTCCACCGCCCGAGGAAGTGTTCGTCCCGCTCGAGAGCGAGCCTTGCCGGATCTCCGTTTGCGCCGAAAGCGCGCTGAGCGCAGCGAGAGGTAGGAGCAGTGCCGCGAAGGCACGGAAGCAGGTGCGATGCATGGTCGAGCCTCCTCTGGGATCGATCGCTCAGCGAGGGCTCTTGGGATCGAGGGATGCGGTCAGCGCTTCGAGAGCGGCGAGACGCGTGAGGAGATCCTGCTGCGTTGACTCGAGCTCGGCGACGCGGGTACGAAGCTGCTCGTTGTCGGTGCGGAGCTCGGCGTGTTGCTCGGCATGCAGCTTCTCCTGCGCGACGAGCACCTTGGCCGCGCCGAAGTCCTCGAGGCCGATCGCGGTGTTCACCAAGCTCAGCTCCTCGTCAGTCGAGGCGCCCCAAGCGCGGCCGATGACGAAGGGGAGATGGCGAGCGGCGAGGTTCTCCGGCGCGACGGCGATCGCCGTTCCGTCGCTCAAGCCCGAGGGCACGAGGTAGTCACCGGGCAGCACCTTGCCGCGCGTCAGGACGGGCACTTGCCCCATCATCGCGACCTTCGCGAAGCGGTCCCGCTCGCCAGCCGGCGGCTCGTTGCCGAGCACGATGGGCTGCGCGGAGATCACGAGGAGCTGCTCCGCGTCCTCCGTGCCGATGTTGACGCGGCCGCTCTTGATGCCGACGACTTGCCCCAAGAAGAACTCCTGCCGATCGTGGGCCTTCGGTAGCCACTCGGCGTAGTCGGCGCCCTTCGATGCATAGACCACGCCTTGGTCCAGGCAGGTCTCCGCTGCGCCGCGCATGCGGGTGAGAGCCGTCTGGAGGATGGTGGGCCCGCCCGCCGCGAGCAGCATCAGCTTCCCGAGCAGCGCGGACATCCCGTTCTCCTGCGCCCAGCAGATCAGAGCGAGCATCTCCGCTTGCGTCGGGGGCGTGACGGCGAAGCCGCGCGGGAACGGGAGTTGACCAGGATCGAAAGAACCCCGCGGAAGAGTGCCGGCATCGAAGATCAGCGAGGGGAAGCTCCCTGGACTCAGCGTGCACGTCGGGAGCTGTCCGGGATTGAAGGTCGCGGTGGGCAGAGACCCCGGATTGAAGTTGGAGCTCGGGAGCGTGCCCGGATTGAAGGTGAAGCCCGTGAAGACATTGACACCGAGGAGATTCGTCGTCGACATGTTCAGAGACGGCGAGGTTCCAGGAGAGAAGCTCTGCGATGGCGCGGTTCCTTGGCTGAAGGTCAGCGAAGGCAACGCGCCATTAGAGCAGATCAAGCTCGGTGCCGAGCCACCCGAGAACGTCGCGTTCGGGAGACGCCCCGCGTCGAAGGTCCAGCTCGGCGCACGCCCCGGATCCCAGTCGATGGAGATCACGTTAGGGATGGGCGGCGGAGGAACGAAGTTGTTCTGAAGTCTCGAGAAGCCCTCGATGCGCCCCGCGACGCGATCCGCCGCGTCGAGGAAGGTGACATAGTTGTTCTCCTTGTCGATGAAGCCACGCGGGTCGCTGATCTTGATCGCGATGCCATCGGCGCCGTTGTTGCCGGAGCTCTCGACGACCATCGCGTGATTCCCGAACGCAGTGGCGGCGTTGTCGCTCACGTGGAGCTTCGCAATCGGCTGCACGCCGCTAGGAACTCCGATGCCGATGCGGCTCGAGGTCGTGCCGACGCGGATCCCCCGCGTCGCGATCGAGAACGGCGCCGCCGTGACGCGCTGGCGTGGCGAGAGCGCGACGTAGCTACCCGCCCCCGCGGGCGTGCGCACCTCGACTTGCAGGAAGCGCTCAGAGACGAGCCCGCTAGTCCAAGCGTCCGCCCCGAAGTCGAGCTCCAAGGCGACCAGGCCATCGACCACGGTCTGGTTGGTGAAGGTCAGCGTGCTGCCGACCTGCCCCGGCAGGACCTGATTGGTGAAGAGCGAGAAGCGCAGATCGGCAGACCCGTTCACCGGCTGCCCGGCGATCTGCAGCCGGCCCTGGTAGGAGATCGCCGTCGTCTGCGCCACGAGCGGCGCGGCGCAGGCGACGGCAGCAGCGAACGGAATGATAGTTCGGAAGGGACGATGCATGGGTGCCTCGCGACGAGATCCAGGGCCTTGGGTCCAAGCAGAGGTCGTTCCAGACGACGGCTCGAACCCAGTGCGAAGGTCGCCGTGAGCGCAGGACAAGAATTCCGGAACGATCTTCGTGCTCGAGGGGCGGATCTCGCCGATCGCACGAACGCGGCGGGGCCGCGGCGGCTGCTCAGCGCGCGTAGCGCAGCAGGACCTCGGTCCGCTCGCCCGCGCGCACTTCCAGGCGCACGAGCTGCTCCTCCGACGGCAGCGGGTTCCATCCGCCGGTCTCGAACCCTGCTCGCCAGGTCCCGAGCGGCACGCCGCGGAGCTCACAAACCCCTTCGGCATCGCCGATCCCGCGGTGCCGGCTCGCGGTGATGGCCTGATCCGGGAAGAGCGCGACGCGTCGGGCCGGCAGCGGCCGATCCTGCGCATCGACGCAGCGCAGCCGCACGCGTCCCGACGGCGGCTCTTCGAGCACCAGCGGCCCGGGCGGGATCTCGAGCGGATCGATCACCAGCCTCGCGCCGCTCTCGAATTGCGCCTCGAGGCGTGCGCCGGAAGGGAGGCCGCGCAGGACGAGATCCTCGGCGGGCGAGCACTCCGCTCGCAGCGTGAAACCGGGCAGGCGCTGCTCGGCGCTCGCGTAGGTGATGCGCGCGCGCGTCGGCGCTCCGTTCGGTTCGCGCGCACGCAAGATCAGTAGCCCGGTCGGTAGATCGAGCGGTGCCAGCTCGCAGGCCAGTCCGCGATCCTGGAGCTGCACCACATGATGGAGCGCGAGCGCGCCATCGCGCACCACCAAGCTCACGTCCGCAAACGCGACGGCGCCGCTCCACAGTACGGCGAGCTCGAAGCGGCCCTCCGCGTCGCTCGTCGCGTGTCGCCCGAGCAGCTCGACATCGAGCTCGGGCACGCCGACACCCTCGCGGCGCAGCTGACCGCGCACCGCGAGCGTCGCTTCGGGCCGGAGATCCACCCAGCTCACGGCACCTGCTTGGACTAGGGCCTCCACTTGCAGCGGGCGCTCGACCGCGGCCTGCACGAGATAGCGCCCGGGAGCGAGACCATCGAAGACGAACGCGCCGGGCGCGCCGACGAGTGATGACTGCAGCGCGCGCTCGCCACCCACGGCGCGCACGCTCACGGTTCCCCGATCGCCGATCGTGCCCTGGATCACTCCCGCGCGGCGGAGCTGGTGCTCGAAGCGCTGCGACGCGCCGCCGAGAATCTCCACGCTGGGCACGAGCATGCGCTCCCAGCCCGCGGCGAAAAGCTCGAGGCGTTGCCTCCCCGGAGCCAGGCCCTCGAGGCGCCAGGTTCCGCTCGCGTCCGTCGTGGTCGTGCGCTGCGCCGCCGCGTTCGCCGTGCACGCGCGCCCATCGCCATCTTCCAAGCGCCAGAGCGGAGCGCCGTCGATCTCGACGCCCTCGACGAAATTCGTCGTGCGCGGAACCAGGGTCGCGCGCACGTGGACGCCGGCGAGCGGCTCCCCCGCTTCGTCGCGCACGATGCCGGTGAGCGTCGCCGCTGAGGCGAGCTGCACGTCGAACGAGCGCGCTTCTCCGGCGCTCAACACGAGGGGCTCGGGCGCCAGCGAATCCTGGACACCGGAGGCGCGCGGCCAATCGCAGCGCCACGGTCCCACCGCGTGCACGTCGAGGTGATAGGTGCCGGGAGGCAGACCTTCGAAGCGATAGCCGCCCTCTTCGATCGCGCAGCGCTGCTCCAGAGCGAAGCGCGCGTAATAGGGCTCGCCGCGCGTCACGAGCTGCGCCACGACGAAGCCGCCGCGCACCGGGCTGCCGCTGGTGATGACGCGTCCGGAGAGGCGACACGCGGGACCGAGCGCGATGGCGGCATAGCCGAGCTCTTGCGCCAGTGCGAGATGCGGACGCTCGGGGAGCGAGGTGCATCCGACGCGGCCCTCCGCATCGCGCGCGATGAGGAGCGCGCGCTCGAGGCCGTGGAGATCGACCTCCGCGATCCCGCGCGCATCGGTCTGCGCCTGCGCGCGCAAGCTCTGCTCGGAAGGGATGCGCGCCCCGGCTCCGCGAAGCTCGACGGCGACGCCGGCACATGGCTGGCCGTCCTGGTCGCGCACGTGCACGGCGACGAGGCCAGGCCCCTCCGAGAACTGGAGCCAGCAGAGCTCGAGCCGATGCGCCGCGACCACCGCGCGCTCCGCGGCGCGCAGCGGTCCGCGCGACGTCCGGGAGTCGCCTTCCGCCTCGAGCCTCCAAGGTCCGCTCTCGAGATCCTCGAAGCGCGCGATGCCTCGCGCGTCCGTCGCGAGCTCGCGCTCTCCCGCGCGATCGTCCACGCGCAGCAGCTCATCGGCGGAGGTGCCGGGGTCGGGGCTCGCGCGCACTCGCGCGCCCGGGACGGGGAACCCCTCTGCATCCACGAGCCGCACCTCGAGCGCTCCGCGCCCGCGCGGCTCCGCGGCGCGGAGCGCTGCGGGCTGCGGTACCGTCGCACGCGGCGCGGCGGCGTCCTCTTCGCGCGCGACCTCGGCGCGCTGCGCGCGCGCGCTCGTCGCGAGCTTGGCGTCGTTCTCGCGCGTGAGCTCGAGCTCCTGCGTGCGCTCGAGAACACCCTCACTCCGCCCGAGCTCGCCGGCCCACCACAGCAGGAGCAGCAAGACCGCGAGCGCAACGCCACACCCGAGCCACGCGAGCCGGCGAGTGCGGTCCATATCTCAGTCCGCAAAGCGCCAGCGCGGATCGAAGTCGCGCGTGAGCGCATCTCCGCGCAGCGTCGCTCGCAGCAGCGCGATCGGGATCGCGTTCTCGCGCAGCACGGCGTCGTGGAAGCGCTTCTCGCTCCAGCCGCCACGCTCGACGAGCTCGCGGTGCAGCGAGCGGATCTGCAGACCGCCGAGCATGTACGCCGCCTGATAGAGCGGGCCGTAGGCGCCGGCCACCGAACGGCGCACCTCGGCTTCCGCCGCGGCGGGCTCGTGGCCCACGCGCTCGACCAGGTATTCGACGCACTGGCGCGCGTTCCACTTGCCGGAGTGGAAGGCGAGCGAGAACACGATGCGCGCGCAGCGGTGCTTCCTCCAGAAGAGGAAGCCGATGCGATCGGCGGGGCTCTTCGCGAGGCCGAGCTCCCAGAGCCGGAACTCCCAGTAGAGCGCCCAGCCCTCGACCCAGAACGGCGTGTCGAAGAGCTGGCGCCACGGGCGATGGCGCGCGGTCATGAACTGCTGCAGGTGATGCCCCGGGATCAGCTCGTGGTGCACCGTCGCGCGCGCTTGATGCTCGTTGTTCGAGCGCAGGCTCTGCAGCTTCTCCGCGTGCGTCATCGACGCCGTCGGGAACGAGACCTGGATCACCTCGCCGCCGAGGAAGTAGGGGTTCGTGCGCTGGGCCTCCGGCGACATCATCGACATGCGCCAGGTCTCCTCCGCGAGCGGCGGGATGGTCAGCAGATCGCGCTCCTTCACGAACGCGATCGCCTCGCGCGCGAGGTCGCGGATCATGCGCGGCTGCTCGCCCGGAGCGACGTGCAGGCGCTTCACCGCCTCCTGCGCCTTCCGCCACTCGCCGGGATATCCCAGCTCGCTCGCGGCCTTCTCCATCTCCGCGTCGCACCACGCGAACTCGCGCTCCGCGATCGCCACCAGCTCCGCGGAGCTGTACGGGATCAGCTCGTGATCGAGTGCTACTCGCAGCGCCGCCTCGCCGATCGGATCGCCGATCAAGCTCGCGTCGCCGGCGACATCGACCAGCTTCGCGCGCACGGCGCGCTCGTGCTTCTCGAGCGCTTGATCGGCGGCCTCGTAGGGCTTCGCCACCCACCAGGTGAAGAGCGGGTCGTAGCCGTCGTAGAAGCGGAACCACTGCCGCAGCGCGCGGCGGAGCTCGCCGCTGCGCTCCGCGGCGCGCGCGCCGAGCTTCGGCGCCGTGCCCGCGTGCTTCCCGCCGTCCAGCTCGCGCTGCACGCCGGCCGCCACTTCCGCGATGCGCACGCAGGCCTCCGCCGCGCGCTCGGGATTCAACGGCTCGAACTCCCGCCGCCTCTCCTCCAGCGCGAGCACCTCGGCCGCGAACGGCAGGAGCGAGCGCAGCTCTTCGTCGACGAGTGCATCGCGCACGCGCTCGGCCTCCGCGTTCTGCACGTGGCGGCGGAGCAGGAGCCAGTCGAGCTGCTCGCTCGGCGGGAGGTCTTCGAACGGCAGCGCGTCGAGCGCCGCGATCAGCTCCGCGTGGAACGCGCGCATCCGCTCGCCGTAGCGCGCGGAGAGCGGCAGCTCGTAGCGCCGGCGCAGCGCGCCGCGGTCGGCCTCGTAGCGCGCGATGTGATCGCGGAGCAGCTCGCGCTCCTGCGCCAGAGCCGCGCAGGGGAGCACGAGCAGGAGAGCAGAGCCACGAGCGGCGCGAAGCAAGCGGAACGACATGCGCGACCTCCGGAGGAGCGCCGAGGATCGCCGCGTTCTCGATCGGGATCAATCACGGACCCACCGCGGCACGTACACTGCGCTCCCGCTCGTCCCTTGCCCTCGCTCCGCCATGACGCTCGACTCGCTCTTCGGACCCGCGTTCCTTTGCCTCGCGCTCGGCGGCCTCTCGCACGCGCTGGTCGCGCAAGAGCCCACGCCCCCGCCCGCCGCCGTGTCCGCGCCCAGCGCGAGCGAGGCGCTGCGCGAGAAGCTCCTCCCCGTCCTCGCGGCTTGGCAGAAGGACGCGGGCTTCCCCGGGGCCACCGCCTGCCTCGTCCTCCGCGACGGGAGCTCGCTCGAGCTCGCGGTCGGCACGACCGAGCGCGCAGGCAAGACTCCGATGCCAGCGGATGCGCGCATGCTCGCGGGCAGCATCGGCAAGACCTTCGTCGCGGCGCTCGCGCTGCAGCTCGTCGCCGAGAAGAAGCTCGAGCTCGACTCGCTCGTTAGCACGCATCTCGGCGAGCACGCGTGGTTCGCGCGCTTGCCCAACGCGAGGTCGATGATCGTGCGCCAACTGATGAACCACACGAGCGGCCTCGTGCGCTACGAGCTCGGCGAGGGCTTCCTCACCGCATTCCGCGCCGAGCCCTTCCGGAAGTGGAAGGTCGAGGAGCAGCTCGGGTTCCTCTTCGATACGCAGGCGCCCTTCGGGGCCGGGGCGGGCTGGGATTATTCCGATACGAACTACTTGGTGCTCGGCCTCGTCGTCGATCGCCTGCTCGACGTCCCGCGCGAGCGTGCGATCGAAGAGCGCTTGCTGAAGCCGCTCGGCCTCGGCAAGACCTTCGCGCAGAGCTCACCCACGCTGCCCGGCCTCACGCAGGGCTACGCCGGTCCCGAGCAGCCGTTCGGCGCGTTCGACGCGGTGCTCGACGAGCGAGGGAAGCTCTGCTTCGACCCTTCGTTCGAGGGCGCGGGCGGCGGCTATGTCTCCTGCGCGCCGGATCTCGCGCGTTGGGTACGCGCGTACTTCGAAGGGCGCGCGTTCGCCAACGCGCTCTTGCCAGAGGTCGTCGAGGGGCCGCTCGCGCCGATGCTCGGCCGCAACGTGCGCTACGGCCTCGGCGCGATCCTCCGCGAGTCGAAGGAGCTCGGCGCGGTGCGCGGGCACTCGGGCTACTTCCCCGGCTACCTCAGCGAGATGGCGTACTACGCGGAGCACGGGATCGGCGCCGCGGTGCAGGTGAACACGAGCGAGTTCGCAAAGCTGAAACGGCCGCTCGGGCGGATGCTCGACGAGCTGGTGCGGAAGGCCCTCGAGGGTTAGGCCGATCTCGCGCGGGGCGCTCGATCCGTGAACTCCGCCTTCGAAGGCCTGGCGGCACCGCAGCGGGCTTGGAGGCACGCGGCTGGGAGTTCACCGTCGTGAGCGGGACCTCGGAGGACGGCAGCGCCATCACCGGCATCGGCACCTTCCAGGGCCAGGAGCGCGGCTCGACGAGCGGCGCCGCGGCGTGTTAGCTCGGCGTCACTTCCTGCTCCACCGCCCCCGAGCTTCGCCATGCCCTCGCTCTTCTCGCGCCCCGAACTCGACCTGTTGATCACTCGCCTCGAGCGCATCCCCGCGGATCAGCGCCCGCTCTGGGGCAAGATGAACGCGGCCCAGATGTTCGCTCATTGCCGCGCCCCGCTCCGCGTCGCCACGGGGCAGCAGAAGCTGAAGCGCAGCCTGGCCGGCTGGCTCTTCGGGCGCCTCGCCAAGCGCTATGTACTCCGCTCGCGGGAGTTCGGGCGGAACCTGCCCACCGATCCTTCGTTCCTCTTCGCGAATGCGAACGATGCGCAGAAAGAGCTCGCGGCGCTGATCGACGAGCTGCGTCGCTTCCACGCCGGCGGGGTCGCCGGCCTGACGAAGGATCCACACCCCTTCTTCGGGCAACTCGCTCCTGACGAATGGGATCGGCTGCAGTGGAAGCACTTGGACCACCACCTGCGGCAGTTCGGGGTCTGAGCGACCGCGAGCTCTGGCGAACCGGAGAGGGGCTCCGGCGACCGAGGGAGCGCTTTCTGCAATGACCGCTGCGGAACCTGAGCGGCTGCGGGATCGTTCTAAGCCGCGGGGTCTCGCCCAACCGATGATCCCCCGTCCGCCCTTCTCGGCCGGCGCCCGTCAGCCTCGGCCGGAGGACGCGCGTGTTCCCTTCCCTTGAGTCCACCTCGAGGTGGACGAGGACTCCATTGATGACTCCGTCCAGAACGATCGCGCTGGCCCTGGGGGCTTTCGCCCTCGGCGCGAGTGAAGCTGGCGCCCAGATCGGCTCCGAGAAGGCGGTGAGCCGCCACTTGTCCGATGCCGATCTCGTCACGCTGCGGCTCGACGAGCTGTTCCAGCAGGGGAAGCTCCTCTTCGAGGCGCGCTGGACCGTGCAAGAAGGCGGGCATCGCCCCTTCACCAAGGGCACAGGAGCGGCACTCAGCGATCCGAACGCGCCGCTCGTCTTCCCGCGCAACATGAACCGCATCTCCGCACCGGACGCGAACTCGTGCGCGGGCTGCCACAACGTTCCCTTCACGGGCGGCGGCGGCGACTTCGTCGCGAATGTGTTCGTTCTCGGTCAGCGCTTCGACTTCGCGACCTTCTCCAACGTGCTCGACGGGCTCCTCACGAAGGGCACCACGCTCGAGAACGGCGCGCACGCGAACCTGCAGAACATCGCCAACTCGCGCAACACGCTCGGCATGTTCGGCGCGGGCTACATCGAGATGCTCGCGCGCCAGATCACCTCCGATCTGCAGGCGATCCGCGATGGGATGAGCAACGGGACGAGCGCCGCGCTGAGCTCGAAGGGGATCTCCTTCGGCACGCTGACGCGGAACGGCGACGGCACGTGGGACATCTCCGCCGTGGAAGGACTGCCGGCGAAGAGCCTGCAGACCAGCGGGCAGACGCCGCCGAGCCTCGTCATCCGTCCGTTCCATCAGGCCGGTGCGGTGGTTTCGCTGCGCGAGTTCTCGAACAACGCGTTCAATCACCATCACGGCATCCAGACCACCGAGCGCTTCGGCGTCGGCGCCGATGCCGATGGCGACAACTTCACGAACGAGATGACCACGGCGGACGTCACCGCGGTCTCGGTCTACCAGGCGGCCCTCCAGCCTCCGGGCCGCGTGATCCCGCGCGATCCCGCGGCGGAGCAAGCCGTGCTGCTCGGCGAGCAGCGCTTCGTCGATGTCGGTTGCGCGAGCTGCCACGTCCCGTGCCTGCCTCTCACCGGTGACGGCAACGTCTTCAGCGAGCCGAATCCTTACAACCCCGCGGGCAACCTGCAGCCCGGCCAAGGAAACGACTACGCATTCGACCTCAACGACAAGCGCCTCCCCGGCCGTCGGCTCGCCGCGGATCGCGACGGCATCACCTGGGTGCCCTGCTTCACCGACTTCAAGCTGCATGACATCTGTGAAGGGCCGAACGATCCCAACGTCGAGCCGCTCGACATGCAGGAAGCCGCGGGCTCGCCGAACTTCTTCGCCGGCAACCGCAAGTTCCTGACGCGGAAGCTCTGGGGCACGGCGAACGAGCCCCCCTACTTCCATCACGGGCAGTACACGACGCTGCGCGAATCGGTCGAAGCCCACGCGGGCGAAGCCGCGACCGTGATGACCAGCTACCGCGCGCTGCCGCAGGCCGAGCAGGACGCGATCATCGAGTTCCTGAAGACGCTGCAGGTCCTGCCCGAGAAGGCGAAGGGCCTGATCGTCGACGAGCGCGGCAAGAAGAAGAGCTGGCCCGCCTTCCCCTACGACTGCTCGCGCCACCTCCCCGACTAGCCGCCGCCACCCCTCGCGAAACCTTCGGTTTGAGGGGAGCCAGCGTGCGCGGAGATGGCTGGAACGAGAGGGCGGATCGCCAGAGGGGTATTTCGAGCTATTTCGCGGTGTGGGGCGCGGCGTGGGGATCGGCAGCACGAGCAGGACGTAGAACCTGCTCGTCTGCCGTGCGGCGAGTAACGCCGCATCACTCCATCCCGAGGTCCGTCCCATGAGATCGAGATCGTTCGTTTCCCCGCTGCTCTTCTGCGCTGCGATTGCAGCGCCTCTCGGCGCCCAGGGCGTCGTCGAAGTTGGCCACACGCCGAGCCACAGCTTCCGCGAGGGCATGATCCAGGGCCAAGGCGTGAAGAGCCTCTCCGACCTGCGCGGGAAGCCGGTGTTGGTCGAGTTCTGGGGCATCAACTGCCCGCCGTGCGTCGGGGCCGCGGTTCCCGGTGCGCTGAAGAAGCTCGAGGAGTTCGGCAGCGATCTCGAAGTGATCTTCATCGAGAGCCAAGGGCACACTCGCGAGCAGCTCACCGCGTTCGGTCTCACGATGAAGTGGTTCGGCCGCGGCGGACGCTGGACGACGGAAGCTCCGTTCCAGACCGGCTCGAACGGGATCCCGAACTACGTCCTGCTCGACGTGAACGGCAAGGTGCTCGCGAAGGGCAACCCGCTCGCCGACGAGAAGATGCTCCACGAGATCATCGCGGCGCAGATCGAAGGCAAGAAGGCCGCGGACGACACGACGCCGAAGGCGGTCGCTAAGGCCATGAAGGACTTCGCGAAGGGCAAGAACGGAGCGGCGATCGCGGCGTTGGAGAAGCTCGCGACGGAGAACGACCCAGAGCTCGCGGCTGCGGCGAGCTCCGCGCTCGATCAGGCGAAGGCCCGCATCGACTCGCGCTTGGCGCGCATCGAGTGGTCCGCAGCGAACGGTGAGTACCTCGGCGCGGGAGAGCAGGTGAAGCTAGCGCGGAAGGCCTTCGAAGGCCTCGCCGATGCGCAGAAGCGCCTCGACGCCGTCGCGACTCAGCTCGCCTCCCCCGAGCTCGCCGCCGAAATCGACGCGGAGAAGAAGCTGCAGAAGCTCGAGCGCTCGCTCTTCGAGGAAGGGCCGAGCGAAGCGATCGCCGCCCAGCTCGCGAAGTTCGCCGAGAAGAACCAGGGCACCAAGGCCGCCGAGCGTGCCGCACTCTGGAGCAAGCACGCCGCCGCCCCCTACCGCGGCTGAGCGCTCCTCGAAACCGAAGGTACGGTGCCAGAGCAAATTCCTCCGGTTAGTAACCGGAGGAATTTGCTCTGGCACCGTACGTTCGGTTTGGTCAGTCGCCGACGCGGATGCGGAGGGCGTCGGAGAGAGCGAAGGGGCCGCCGAGGAAGGTTCCGGCGGGGTCGATCACGATCCACTGCGCGAAGAGCTGCGCGCACTCGACGAAGGGATCGGAGGGGATCGGTAGGAGGAGAGCTGCGCTGCCGTTCGCGTCGGCGGAGCCGGGGAAGAACAGGAACGGCAGGTCGAGCAGGAACCACGCGCAGCCGCCGGCTCCAGTGCCTCCCGCGGCCATGAGGGCGATGGGCGCCGCAGGAGCGGCGTTCGAGAGCGTCACCGCGAAGCCGGTGTTGCCGAAGAGAGGCCGTCCGACCGCGCCGATCGCGGGCACGCCGACGGAGCCGGCGCAGCCGACGCCGTAGGGGCGCGCGAGCGCGCTCGCGCCGGTGAGATGGACGAAGAGCGCATCACCGCCGCTGTCGGCGACGAGCAGATCGGGCAAGCAGTCGACGGGCTCGACGTTGATCAGCGCGAGCGCGCTCGCGTGCAGCCCTGCCGGGCAGGCCTCGAAGCGCCGGAAGTCCACGCCATCGAAGCCCGCATGCACGGCGACGATGCCCAGCGCTGGAGCGAGGATCGCGACCTCGGTGTCGACCGTGAATCCCGGCAGCGAGTCCTCGCGCAGGTCGCCGACCACGAGCGCGGTCGGTGCATAGGCGAGCGGCTCATCGAGCACCGGAGCGAACGCGCCCGCGCCGAGTCCGCGCAAGATCGCGAGGCGCCCACTGGAGCTCTGCGCCACGGTGACCAGCAGGTCGGATTGGCCATCTCGATCGAGATCGCCGCTCGCGATGCCGCGCACTTCCTCGCCCAGCTGCAGAGCGAGCGCGAGCGACGCGAGATAGCTGAATCCACCCAGGCCGTCGTTCGCGTAGAGCGCGACCTCTCCCGCCAGGACCGCCTGGGACAGGTTCTCGCGGAGCAGCACGGCGAGATCGAGATCGAGATCGCCGTCGAGATCGAGAGCCGCGAAGCCGATCGCGCTCGGCCACGCTCCGCTCGCGGGAGCGGGGAGCAGCGCGAAGCCGCCGCCGCCGAGGGCCACCGCGAGCCCCGCGTTGCCGTTCGCATCGCCGGCGAGGGCGACGACGAGGTCGTCGCTCGCTCCTCCGTCGAGCGCCAGCGCGCGCAGCGCGACCGGAGCGATCCCCGGCAGCGAGCGATCAGAGACCGGTAGACCGAGGGTCGCATCGATGAGCCGCACGCGCGCGCTGCCCGCGCAAGCGACGGCGATGCCTCGGGCGGCTCCCGGCAGCACGTCGCCGATGTCCAGAGCCGCCGGCGCGTCCCCCGCATCGAGCGCGATCTGCGTCTCGCTCGGGAACGATCCGCTGCCGTTGTTCTCGCGCACCCGCACGGAATCTCCATCGCGATCGGCGAGAGCGAGATCGAGAGTCGGGTCACCGACGAGGTCGCCCAAGGCCAGCGCCACCGCGTCGCCCGTCGCGAGACGCCCTGCCTCCGGCGGGCAGGAGAGCCACGGATCGAAGACGACGCCGTAGGCGGCGTCGCCGCTACCGCCGCCGACGCCGCTCGGGCCGTTCGGAGCGCCCCACCAGCACAGCGTGGCGTCGATCGTCTCCGTGCCGAAGTAGGCCGCGCCAGCCCCGTTGCCGACGAAGGAGTTCCCGTGGGCCGAGCTCGTCGAGATCGTGCCGGGGAACTGCAGCGACGAGAAGAAGAGCGCTTCGCCGGCGTTGCCTTGGAAGGTGTTGCCGCTCACGACGCAGCGCTGCGCGCCGCGCGTCGCATCGCCGCTGCCGCCGAAGCCCGTGAGATAGAGCCCGCTCTCGCCGTTGCCGTCGAAGAGGTTGCCGCGGAACACGCAGTCCTGGAATCCACCGGCGGCCCCGTCGATGCGCTGCGCGAGGAACGCGTTGTCGGCGATCAGCGCATCATGGATCCCGGCTTGTCCGGCGAAGAGGCCTGTTGCGTGGCCTTCGAAGCGGTTGCGCGCCAGCTCCGGCGTCCGCGTCGCGCTGGCTTCGATCTGTCCGCGGCGATCGGCGAAGAGCCCGTTGTCGAAGAGGCTGGCCGAACCCAAGCGCAGGACGTGGTTCTCGCGCAGGCGCAGACCGCGTAGGAACGCGCTCGGCGAGAGCGCGATCGCCGGCCCCGTCCCGGACGCGGAGCGCACGAGGTTGCGCTCGAAGTCGAGGTCGTCGGACACCGCGCTGAAGCGCACGGGACCGGAGAGACCGGGCTCGAACCAGCACTCGCGGATCGCGAGCCCATGGATCGGTCCCGCGATCGTCTCGAGCGCGAGCGCGCAGCCCGCTTCGAACGCGAGCCCGACGATTCGGGCGCCCGTCGCTCCGCCGCGGATCTGCAGCGTGAGCTCTCCCGGCGCAGCGAGCACGGACTCCGCGCTCGTGTTCGGGACGCCCGTAGCGCGTGTGCGCGCATCGACGCCGCGCTGCGCGCCCTCGAGATGCACCAAGCGCTCGAGCACGAAGGGACCGAGGTAGCGCCCGGGATGGGCGTAGACGCAGCTCCCGCTCGGCGCGCTGGAGAGCGCATGCGCGAGCGAGAGCGAGGGATCGACTTCGTACTCGTCGTCCGCTCGATCGTAGAGCAACACCGTCTGCGGCGCGCTGGTCTGCAGCGCCGCCGCACGCGCGTTGACGAAGTCGGCGAAGAACGCCTCCCCGCTCGTCGCGAAGGGCTCGCCGCCCGTCGCGCGGAAGTCCAGGCCCGCGTCGTCGAGGAAGAGGTCGAGCCCTTGCACCACGCCGAGACCGTAGCGCAGGCAGGGAACGACTACGCCGAAGAACGAGAGGCTCGCGCCACCGCTGAGGTCGATCGCGCCGGCGGGAGTGTCCTCGAGCAGCAGCCCCCGCGGCGACGCAGAGATCGAGCAGGCGCCGGCAAAGCTCAGCGCGTTCGAGCCGCCGCCCACGCTCGCTCCCGGGGTGGTCCAGAGATTGATCGAGGCGAAGCCGGCGAGATCGCCGACGTTGTCGCTGAGGACGAGGTCGCGCAGCACGTTGCCGCTGCTCCCGCCCGTGATCGCGACACCGCCGGCAAAGCAATCACGCACTTGCACGCGCGCGACGTTCGCGTCGACCACCTCGGCCAGGTTGAGGCCGGTCACCGAGGTCGTCCCAGGGCTCGGGCTCGGCACATTGCGCCCGAGGCCCACGAGCTCCAGGTCTTCGAGCACGGGTCGATCGCAGCGCCAGAGGATCACCTGCCAGCGCGACGCCTGGCGTACGGTGAATCCCGCGATACGCAGATCCTGGAGCCGCGGCGCGGGCGACGCGACGGCGGCGGAGAAGCCCGCGTCATTCCCGCTGGCATCGAGGACGGAGAGACCCGCGCCCGCTCCGACGATCTCGAGGTCGTCGACGAGCACGTTCACCGTACCGCTGTAGAGCCCGGCCGCGACCTGCACCGTATCCCCGCTCTGCGCGGCGGTGACACCCTGCTGGATCGTCGGGAACGGATCGCCCGAGCTGCCCGAGCCCGGACCGCTCGCCGCAGCGTCGACGAACCAGGTGGTCTGGGCGGAGAGGGCGGACGAGGCGCAAAGGAGCGCCAGCGCCGCGATGAGCGGACGACGGGGCATGGGGTGAGCCGGGAGCGATGAGGGGCCCCGAAGCATACCCCCTGCCCCTCGCCCACGGTCAGGCCCCGGGCCTCCTTTTCCGTCGCTCGAGGAGGAGCCCCACCGCGAGAGCCAGCGATAGGAAAGCGCAAACTGGCCCGAGCGCGCGGCCGAAGCGCGAGAACGGCGTGCGCTCCCGAACGCTCGCGATCTCGGCCACGAGCACGCCGGGCACATCGAGCGGCAGCTCGGCGCGACGTGAACCCGTCGGATCGAGCACCTGCGTTCGCCCGGCCCCGGACGCCACCGCGACCCAGAGGCCGAGCTCGGCCGCGCGGTGGCGCGCGAGCTCGGCGTGCTGCAGGCGCTCCACGCGTCCCCAGCTCGCCGGGTCGAGGCTCGGCACGAGCAGCAGCTCCGCGCCGGCATCGACCGCCGCGAGCGCGACGCCGCTGGCATCGAGGTCGAAGCAGATCGGAGTGGCGACGCGCCCGAGCGCCGTCGCATGCGCCAGGCGATCGTCAGCGCGAGGCGCGCGGCGAGGCTCCACGAACGGCACCAGCCGTTGCTTC
This sequence comes from Planctomycetota bacterium, assembly GCA_016719295.1. Classification (GTDB taxonomy): domain Bacteria; phylum Planctomycetota; class UBA1135; order UBA1135; family JADKAF01; genus JADKAF01. Next base: position 5,950,632 of record JADKAF010000001.1, on the reverse strand, counting down.
GGCTGCGGTCCGATCCAACCCTCGGATGCGAGGAGCAGCGCGGCGTTGCAGCTCGCGCCGTCGCCGTCGCGCGCGCGAGCGCGAGCGCCGATGACGAGGAGCTCGGCGCCGACCTCGGAGAGAAGTAAGCGCAGCGCCGCCTCGACGCGCGGATGCTCCCTCGGGTCGTAGCTCAATGCGAGCTCGGGCCAGACGATCGCATCGACCGGCTCGGCGATCGAGCGCGTGAGCGCGAGGAGGCGCTCGAGACCGAGGCCCTCGCCTTGGACCAGCGCCACGCGATGGCGGAGATGTGGCGCGGCGTCCGGAGCACGCCAAGGCCACGCGATCGAGGCCCCGAGCGCCGCGAGCAGCAGCGCTCCGACGACGCGTGGCGCGCGCGCGGTCTCGAGCAGGGAGCAGCCGCAGGCGATCACGAGGCCGGAGATGCCGCAGCAGCCGATCCAGGGCGTCAGCAAGCCAGGAGGCAGCGCCGTGCCGGGCGTGATCCACGGGAAGGCCAGCGTGAACCACTCCGCGCGGAAGTGCTCCAGGCCGATCCACGCGATCGCCGCGCCGCAGCTCCTCCCGCCCCAGGACTTCAGGCTCGCGCCGAGCGCGGCCCACAAGCATGCGAACGCCGCCGGAAACGCGGCGAGGACGCCGAGCATCGGCCAGGCGAGCAGACCGAAGATGCCGTGGAGCCAGGAGAGCGTGCCCCCGAAAAGCAGCAGCCCGTGGCCATAGCCGAGCCAGAGCGCGCGATCGGGACGGACACCGCGGAGCGCCGCGAGCCAAGGGACCCACGCGACGAGCGCGAGCGCGGTCCACCCGAAGGGAGGGAACGCGAGGATTCCGAGCGCCGCGCTTCCCAGAACGAGCGCCACACGGCGGAAGGAACGCATGCGCGCCTGACATCGGCGGCGCGGTGCTCCCTCCGCTCGGATCGGATTCCGACCCGGCGGCTCAGCGCTCCTCGACCCGGAAGCGATAGCCCACGCCGCGCACGGTCTCGATCGCTTCGCGCTCCTCGCCGAGCTTCGCGCGCAGCGCGCGAACGTGCACGTCGATGTTGCGAGGCGTGACGATGGCCATGTGGCCGAGCACGCGATTGATGAGCTGGTCGCGGGAGAAAACGCGTCCGGGATGCTGCGCGAGGAACGCCAGCAGACGAAACTCGGTCGCGGTGAAGAGCACGTCGACGCCGTCGACGCGGACTTGGTGGCGCGAGGGGTCGATCACGATGCGGCCGCGGACGATCGCATCCGCTGCGGCCTCTTCGGAGACGATCGCGCCGCGGCGCAGCACGGCCTGCAGGCGCGCCATCAGCTCCTTCACGCGGAAGGGCTTCGGGACGTAGTCGTCGGCACCGAGGCCGAGGCCGAGCACGACATCGGTCTCTTCGGCCTTCGCCGTGAGCATCACGACCGAGACGCCGCGCGTGACGGGGTCGGCCTTCAGGCGCCGACAAACCTCGATGCCATCCATTCCGGGCAGCATGAGGTCGAGCAGCACGACATCGGGGTTCTCCTTCCGCGCCTTCTCGAGGCCAGAGAACCCATCGCCCGCGGCGAGCACGCGATGCCCTTCGCGGTGCAGATGGTGGACGAGGAGCTCGCGGATATCGGGCTCGTCTTCGATCACCAGGATCTTGCGCTTGGACATGGACGGAGTTCGCTCCATCGCGGCGGAGGTAGGAGCCGCGATGGGACGGATTCTCCGACTCAGAGGGCCCGAGCGAGCGCGCGCTCTCCCTTCTCCCGCGCTCTTCCGCGCGCGCTCACCGGATCTTCACGCGGGCGCCCGATCTGCGGGCGACTCTCGTCGCACCCTCAGCGCAGCAGCACCGCGGCGGTGATGCGCCGCGCGAGCTCCTTGCCGGCGAGCTCGTGGCTCAGCGGCGTCCAGTGGCCGTGGCTGCGATTGAAGTACAGCGGGCGCTGCCCCACCTCGGGCTCGAGGACCTTCTTCGCCGAGACGAAGAGCAGCCCGCCGCGATCCACGTCGAAGTACTCGCTCGGGAAGAGCTCCTCGAGCGTCCGCTCGGGAACCTCGCGGCGCGAAGGAATGCTGTGGATCACGAGCGGGATCCCGGCGCGACGCGTGACGCCGTAGAGGCGCTCGAAGATCGCCGCGCCCAAGCGCCGACGCAGCTTGGTGAGCTCGTCCCCCTGCGGCGCCTCTGCCGCCGCCGCGCGCTCCGTCCCTTCCTCCACCATCTGCCGCTTGAAGAAGCTGGTCGCTGCTTCCTTCAGCGCGCAAAACGCATTCGAGCGCTCGGAGAGCACGTTGAAGAACGCGTTGCGATTGAGGAAGTCGCCGAGGCCGCCAGCCGGGACGTAGTCGCCTTCGCCGCCGACCAGCTTGTCGCCTTCCAAGCGGAAGAGCCCGGTGCGCAAGTTGTCGTCGAAGTCGTTCGGGAAGAACGAGACGAGGACCAGATCGGGCTCGTAACGCAGCAGCTCGCGCTCGAGATAGAGGCACTCCTCCGCGGTGCTGAAGCCCGACACCCCGCAGTTCAGCACCTCGACTTGAACGCCGTCGCGGCGGAGCTCGCGCTCGAGCACGCTCGAGAAGGTGTCCTCGGCGGCCACCTCGTAGCCGATGGTGAACGAATCGCCGAGCGAGACGATGCGCTTCGTCCCCGCGGGCTTCGCGTGCGCGAAGTCGCGGCTCGCGCGCATGCCTTGAGCGTTGATCTCGAAGCTCACGGTGACGTCCGCCGACTTGTGGCGGTACCGCGCGCCGGGCTCGTTGGTGCGCAGCCCCCACGGAGCCGACACGACGCGCCGCGGGAACTTCGGCTGCTCTCCGAGAGCGAGCAGAACGACGCCTTCCACGAGCAGCGCGGTGAGCCCGAGGACGAGGAGCAGCACGCCCAAGCGGCGCGCCCATCGGCGCAGGCGGCTAGGCGGTGCCGCAGCGGCGCCGCTCGCCGCGGTGGGTTCCGAGGTCATGAGAAGAAGGCTCCCGAAGGCGTTCGACGGTGCTCTAGAAAGGGGCGTACACCATCGGATTGGCATCGTCGCCGCGCAAGAGCAGCAACGCGACCAGCAAAGCGAACGCGAGGAGCAGCGCGACGCCTACGACGAGGCAGGCCGTGCGGTGGCGCTGCCAGAACGACGCCTTGGGGCTCATGGAGGGGTGCATCGAGCGAAGGAGCGCGCTCGAGCGTAGCCCGGCGCGGGGTCGGAAGGCTCACCAGGGGAGAGAGAAGTGCGGTGCGAGATCAGTCGCGCGGAGCAGCGACCGGGCTCTTCCAGCCGTCGCGGTCGATCGCACGCACCCCGTAGACGAAGTCATCGGCGCTCTGCGGGAGCTCGACCCGTGTCCCCGCGCCGCGCCAGACGGTCTCCTCCCATTCGGGCGCGCTCGTCGCGCGCCGCACCACCTCGTAGCCGGCGAGGTCCCCCGAGAGCGACGCTTCCCAGCGCAGATCCACGAGGAGGCCGCTGCCGCGTACGCGCACGTCGCGCGGCGGGGCCGGGGCGAGAGCGGCGACGCCGAGCGTGGCGAGGTTCGCGCGGGCGACGCGCTGCAGATAGGCGAAGTCGACACCCTCCAGCACGTCGCCGTAGCGCACGCCGCCCTCCTCGCGGAGGTCCTGGTGCTGGCGCGTGTACGCCTCGTGCGGCTCGCTGAAGCGCAGCGCGGGATAGCCGCGCTCGTCGAAGGGGCGATGATCGCCACCGCGCCCGAGGCGATCGAGCCGGAAGACGAGGCGCGGCGCGAGCTCGGGCACGTGAGCGCGCATCGACTCCGCCGCGAAGCGCGCCCATTGCCGCGAGGGCGCATCGCTCCCCGGCGTCGAGCGGGAGAAGACGCGCAGCACGCCCGGCTCGCTCTGCCCGTCGTCGCCGCGCGTATTGCCGACGATGTCGTTCGTGATCATGCCGGCGACCTGCGCCTTCTGCTCGGAGAGGAGCTGCGCGTGGTGAATGCTGCCGAGGAGCCCCTGCTCTTCGCCGGTATAGCAGGCGAAGACGATCGTCGCGTCGAGCGGAACCGCGGCGAGCACGCGCGCGAGCTCGACGACCACCGCGGTGCCGCTCGCGTCGTCGTTCGCCCCCGGCGCGTCGCTCGTGGCATCGTAGGTGTCGCTGGCCCGCGAGTCGTAGTGTCCGCCGACGACGTAGAGGCGCTCGGGCTCGCGCGTGCCGCGCAGCGTCGCGATCACGTTCGCGCCGCGCGGAGCGGGCATCTCGCGAGAGGACGCATCCGCGCCGCCACCGTCTCCGCCGCGGCGACGTGCCCGCGGACGCGCCAGCTCGAGCCACTGCTCCTCGACCTGCATCCGCCCGCCGGAGGTCGCCGCGCAGGCCTCGAGCTTCGCGCGCAGCCAGCGCCGCGCGGCACCGACGCCGCGCGGGCCTTCCTCTGCTTCGGAGTAGGTGTTGCGCGTGCCGCAAACGACCAGCGCCTCCACCGTCGCGCGCAGCTCGGTCTCCGAGATCGAAGCCAAGCCGCGACGCAGGGCGCTCGCGGGATCGGCGGAGGGCTCCTGCGCGACGACGCCGCCGCACAGCACGAGCCACGGGAGAGCGCGTAGCAGCATGGGAGTGAGCTCTAGAGGTAGCGCTCCATGAAGCGCTTCCGCAGCTCGCCCAAGTGCGGGCTGCCGACGCCGTGGCGCGCTTTGGGATAGAGCATGAGTTCGAAGCTCGACTTACCGGCCTTCTGCAGCTCGTGGACGAGCTGGATCGCGTTCTGCAGGTGCACGTTGTCGTCCATCGTGCCGTGGACGATCAGGAGCTGGCCGTGGAGATCCTTCGCGGCCTTCACGACCGACGAAGCCGCGTAGCCCTGCGGGTTCCGCTGCGGCGTGGCCATGTAGCGCTCGGTGTAGATCGTGTCGTAGAGCTCCCAGTCGTAGACGCCGGCCCCCGCGATGCCGCACTTGAACTTCTTGCTGTGCGTCAGCGCGAACGCGGTCATGAAGCCGCCGTAGCTCCAGCCGGTGATGCCGACGCGGCTCGCATCCGCCCAGGGGAAGGTCTTGCAGAGCCAATCGACGGCGTCCTCCAAGTCCTTCAGCTCCTGCACGCCGAACTGCTTGTAGCAGGCCTTGGTGTACTTCATGCCGCGGCCGCTCGCCGAGCGCACGTTGCATTGGAGCCCCACGTACCAAGTCCCCGCCGCGGGCCCGCGATACGAGTCGCGCACCGTCGCCGAATCCGGCCCGGAGTAGGTGTCGATCCAGACCGGGTACTTCTTCTGCTCGTCGAAGTCCTTCGGCAGCGTCACCGTGACGTCCAGGAGCTCGCCGTCGCGCGCATTGATCTGGTGCCACTTCGGGAACGACGCGTTCGCGGGCGCCTCCTTCTTCGCGATGGAGCGCACCGTCGTACCGTCCGAACGACGCAGCCAGGTCTCGCCCGGGTTCTCTAGGTGGCTGAACGAATCGACGAGCAGCGTTCCGGCCGCGTTGAGTGAGATGCGATGCGAGCCGCGGCCCTCGGTGAGCTGGACCTGCGACTTGCCATCCAGCGTCGCGCGATAGGCGTGGAGACCGATCGCGTAGTCCTTGGCGCCGCCGGTCACGACGATCCAGCCCTCCTTCTCGTCGAGGCGCAGCACACCGCGCACCTCCCACTCGCCGCTCGTCACCGCCGCGACCTGCTTCCCGTCGAGCGTGTAGCGATAGAGGTGCTTGAAGCCGGTGCGCTCGCTCTCCCAGAGGAAGCTGCCGTCGGCGAGGAAGCTCGCGGGCTCGAGGCGATTCACCCAGCCGTCCTCGCAGCGCTCGGAGATGAGCTTGCGCGCCTTCCCCGTGGCCGGATCGATAGCGACGAGATCGAGCCAGGTCTGCTCGCGGTTCTGCACCATGAGCAGGCACTCCTTGCCGTCGGGCGTCCAGTCGACGCGCACGAGCAGGATCTCGTCCTCGGCCTTGTAGGCGGAGAGGTCGGCGGCGACGCGCTGGCCGTCGGCGACCGAGGCGAAGTGCAGCGTCGCGCGCGGATTGATGCGACCCGCCTTCGGGTACTTCAGATGCTCCAAGCCGAGCTGGTTCGGGATGTGGTCGACGACGGTGAAGGTATCGACGCCGTTCTCGTCGGTGCGCAGGAACGCCAAGTGCTTCGAGCTCGGCGCGAACCACGCCCCCTGGAAGTTCCCGCGGCCGTAGACCTCCTCCTGATAGACCCAGTCGAGCTCGCCGTAGAAGAGGTTCTCACCGCCGTCGTCGCTGAGGCGCAGGCGCTTGCCGTCGGTAGAGTGCGTGAGCCAGAGATCGAAGCCCTCGATGCCGACCGTCGCGGAGCCATCGGGCGCCAGAGCGAAGTGCCGCACGCCTTCGAGTCCGCTCGCGACGACCTTCTTCGCGGCCTCGCCGTCCTTCCAGGTGTAGAGCGCGCCATCGATCACGATCGCGGCCCGCGAGCCGTCGGCGGTCATCTGCAAGCCCGTGTGTTTCTCGGGCGCGCGCGGCAAAGTCGAGCCCGGACGCTCGCCGCGCAGCACGTTCGCCGGAACGGCCTTGCCGTACGCAGCGACCAGGGCTTCCTCGCAGCGCTTCCGGCGCGCGCCGGCATCGTTCGGATCCGGCGGCGTCTCGGTGCGCTTCGGCGCCTCGACCTCCTTGCCGGTCTCGGCTTCGATCCACTTGCCGTCGACGATCAGGTGCACGCCGTCGGAGGCCCAAGTCGCGCCGCCCTCGGCGCGTGCGCGGCCGCGCTGTGCTCCCGCGTGCGGCGCGAGAGAGAAGAGGAGTGTGAGGGCGAGGAGCGGAGAGAGCGTCTTGGCCATGGTGCGTGAGAGCTCGAACGACGGTGACGGAGGGCCGACGGGCGGCGCGCCAGGATAGCGAGCCGCCTGGGCGACGCCAGGTGCCCGAGCGCGCCGCGCGAGTGGCAGCCTTCGCGGGAACGAGCGCGGATCTCGCCCCGATTCCTCCTCCACCGCATGCTGCCGCTCGCCCTTCGCGCCCACGGGACTCCCGCAGCCCCTGCCCACCGAAGGCGCCGTCGGTCCACTGCGCGTCACGCAAGACCTCGCGCGGCGCGGTGAACTCCCCTATGACCCGAGCGCAGCGGTCGCCTCGACGAGCTCTCCTGGACGGCGAGAATCTTGCGCCGTGATGTCTTTCCCGGCGCGCGTGAGGGACGTGGGCCTATGTCCGCGGGGGCGCCTCGAGCTCGATCCACACCGGGCAATGATCCGAGCCCAGCACCTCGGGCTCGATCCAGGCCTTCTTCACGCGCGGCGCGAGCTCCTGCGAGACCAGGAAGTAGTCGATGCGCCAGCCCACGTTTCGCGCGCGGGCGCCCATGCGCTGGCTCCACCAGGTGTAGTGGCCGTTCGCTTCGGGATGCTGCGCACGGAAGACGTCGACGTAGCCCGCGGCGAGATAGCGGTCGATCATCGCGCGCTCCTCGGGCAGGAAGCCCGAGGTCTTCTGGTTCGACTTCCAGTTGGCGAGATCGAGCGGCGTGTGGGCGGTGTTGAAGTCACCGGCGATCGCGACGCCGAAGCCCTGCGCACGGTACTGCTCCGCGCGCGCGAGCACGGCTTCGTAGAACGCGAGCTTGTACGGCACGCGCGAGTTGTCGCGCTCGCTCCCGCTGCCTTTCGGGAAGTAGCCGTTCAGGAACACCCAGCCGTCGAGCTCGGCGATCACGAGACGGCCTTCGCGATCGAACTCGGGGATGCCGAGCCCCGTCACGATCTTCGCCGGCGCTTTCTTGTAGAGCAGCGCGGTCCCGCTGTAGCCCTTCTTCTCCGCGGGGTTCCACGCCATCTTCCAGCCCTTCGGCGCCATGACGCCGGACTCGAAGTCCTCGGGCAGAGCGCGTACCTCCTGCAAGCCGAGCAACCCCGGCTTCGTGCGCTCGAGCCACGCGGTGAAGCCCTTGCCCAGGCAGGCGCGGAGCCCGTTCACGTTCCAGACGGCGATCTTCATGGCGCGCTGCTTCTACCGCGCGAAGCGCGCACGTGCGAGTCAGCGCTGCGGACGAGGGAGCCCTCCGAAGATCGCCTGCGTTGGGATCTCGAGCAGCGACACGCGCTTCTGCGTGGTGCCGTCCCATCCACGGCGGAGAGCCTCACGCCCCCCGACGGGGCTTTCTTTCTCTTCGTCGATGCCGGCGGCGTGCGGACCTGGGGCACGATCGAAGAAGCGGGCCTGCCGCCGGAGCACTTCCTGACCCCGACCGGCGAAGGTCTACCTGCAACCAAGGGCAGCGCCGGTGTGCATCCCCAGACCACTCGCCGGAAGTGCATCTAAGCGGCCGAGCCCTATTACATGCTGGGGCATCCCCTGCACGGACAGAGCTACCGCCCTGCCTATCGCGGCGGCGTCCTCGAGCGGAACGAAGTCGAGGGCTCGATCGCTCGGGCTTCCTTCCGCGGCTCGCGAACGGGCTCCGCGAGCACGCGCATCGCGCGCGCGGATCCAACCCAACGGATCCATGCTTCTCTGGGCGCAGCCGAACGACTAACCGAACGTACGGTGCCAGAGCAAATTCCTCCGGTTAGTAACCGGAGGAATTTGCTCTGGCACCGTACGTTCGGTTGGTGGCGGACGCAGCTACCAGCCGACGATCCGCCCGTCCTTCAGATCTAGGTCCTTGGCGCGCGGCTCCTTCGGCAGGCCGGGCATGCGCATCATCTCGCCGGTGAGCGCTACGAGGAACCCGGCCCCCGCGGCGATCTCGATCGCGCGGACCTCGAGCACGAAGTCGCGCGGGCGGCCGAGCTTCGTCGGGTCGTCGCTAAAGGAGTACTGCGTCTTCGCCATGCAGATCGGCAGGCGGCCGAGGCCGAGCTTCTCGACGTCGGCAAGGGTGCGCTGCGCGTCCTTGCCGAAGCTCACGTCGCGCGCGCCGTAGATCGTGCGCGCGATCGCGCGGATCTTCTCCGCGGGAGCGGCTTCGAGCGGATAGACCGGCGCGAACGGAGTCGGAGCGCTCTCCGCGTGCTCGAGCAGCAAGCGCGCGAGGTCCTCGGCGCCGGCGCCGCCCTCGGCGAAGTGGCGGCTCTCCGCGCACGGGACACCGAGCTCCTCGCAGCGGCGCGCGATCACGGCGAGCTCGTCGGCGTGATCGCTGGCGAAGCGATTCAGCGCGACGATCGGGCGTTTGCCGAAGGCGCGCACGTTCTCCAAGTGCTTCTCGAGGTTGGGCAGACCGCGCTCGACCGCGGCAGCGTCTTGCGAGTCGAGCTCCTTCTTGCCGACGCCGCCGTGCATCTTCATCGCGCGCGCCGTCGCGACGACGACCACGGCAGCGACGTCGAGGCCGGCGCTGCGGCACTTGATGTCGAAGAACTTCTCCATGCCGAGGTCGGCGCCGAAGCCCGCCTCGGTGAGTACCCAGTCCGCGCCGTGCAGCGCGAGGCGCGTCGCGAGCACCGACGAGCAGCCGTGGGCGATGTTCGCGAAGGGGCCGCCGTGCACGTAGGCCGGGCAGCCCTCGGTGGTCTGCACGAGGTTCGGCTGGAGCGCATCGCGCAGCAGCACCAGCATCCCGCCGACCGCCTGGAGCTGCGCCGCCGTCACCGGCTCGCCGGTCCGAGTCAGACCCACGATCAGGCGCTCGAGGCGCTGCCGGAGATCGTCCTCGCCCTCGGCGAGGCAGAGCGCCGCCATCACCTCCGAGGCCGCGGTGATGTCGAACCCGCTCTCGCGCGGCACGCCTTCGCTCGCGCCGCCGAGGCCGAGCACCACGTTCCGCAGCGCGCGATCGTTCATGTCGAGCACGCGCTTCCAGGAGACGCGCCGCGGATCGAGGCCGAGGGCGTTGCCGTGGTGCAAATGATTATCGACGATCGCAGCGAGCAGGTTGTGCGCCGAGGTCACCGCGTGGAAGTCACCGGTGAAGTGGAGATCGATGCGGTCACTGGGCTCGATCCGGCTCTTGCCGCCGCCGGTGCCGCCGCCCTTCATCCCGAAGCACGGCCCGAGCGAGGGCTCGCGCAGCGCGACGCACACCGACTCGCCGATGCGGCGCAGCCCCTGCCCCAGGCCGATCGTAGTCGTCGTCTTCCCCTCGCCCGCCGGCGTCGGCGTGATCGCGGTGACGAGCACGAGCCGCGCCGGGGACTTCCGCGCGCGCGGGCGCTGCAGCACCCTCGGATCCACCTTGGCGATCGTGCGGCCGTACGGCGACCAATCCTCGGCAGAGAGGCCGAGGTCGGCGGCGACCTCGGCGATAGAGCGCATCACTTCAGGAACCCTCGTCTCGAGCGGCGCGGACCGTCGCCCCGCGTACCGTGGAACGGCGCTTCGACGCCGCGAGATCGGAAGCCTCCCGCGCGGTCGCGGCAGCAGGCGCAGTCGCGGGAGCAGGCGCAGTCGCGGGAGCGGGGAGCTCGACCGAGAGCAGCGTGAGCTCGGCCTCGAGAGAGCGTCCCGCGAGCGGATGCTCGCGCTGCACCAACGCGTACTCGCCTTCGATCGAATGCAGCCAGACGCAGGAGCGCACGCCGACGATCGGATCGAGCACCTCGAGAGCCGAACCGATGCGGAGCGTCGGGCCGCCGGGCAGTCGCGCGAGGGGGACGCGGAGCAGCGGCAGATCCTGCCGGACGCCGTGCGCGTCCTCCGGCGCGAGTCGAACGCGCAGCGTATCGCCCTCGCGCGCGCCGAGCAGCGCGCGCTCGAGCCCTGCGAGCAGCACGTCCTCTCCGACCACGCAGCGGAACGGAGCATCGGAGGCCGAATGCTCGAGGATCGCACCGCTCTCATCGCGCAGCACGATCTCGAAGGCGATGGCGGCACCGCGCACGACGGCTGCGCTACCGCGGCGCGCCGACGGCGTCGCGGCTTCGCGCGCTCGGCTGCGCAGGGCAGCGCCGGGCGCGCGCGCGCGCTTCGCTTCGGCTACGATCGACGCTTCGCTCATCGTGTTGGATACGCGACACGGCGTCGCGCGGCGCGATGCATTGACGCGCATCGCGACAACAGCAAAGAGCACGCGATGACAGAAAGCAAGAGTCTGGAAACCGCGCAACGCGTCGCGCACGCGCTCACGACACTCGCCGAGAGCGATGGCGCGCTCTTCCTCTGCTGCGGGGAGAGCTTCGCGCGCGTGCGTCGCCTCGCGGACGGCGGCCTGCGTTTCGAGCTACCGACCAACGAGCTCACTCCGCCCGAGCGCTGGATCGACGCGCGAGGCGTCGATCTGCTGCGCGAAGCAGGCTACGCGCTCCCGAAGAGCGACGAGCGCTTCTTCGCGCGCACGATCGACCTCGAGAGCGGAGCGGAGCTCGCGGAGGTGCAGGCGCTCGCGCGCTTGCTCACGGAGGTCTACGACGCGCCGCGCAGCGCAGAGCTCCGGCACTTCACCAGCACCTCGGGTTGCGAGCGTCCGAGCGCCGCGCGCGCCGCGAACGCGATTCAGCGCTACCGCGAATCCCCCTCGCCGAACGGCTGGGACGAGCTCTGCGCGGCGTTGCTCTTGGCCGAGCTCGAGCTCGCCGTGGAGCCGGCTCTCGGCCCGAGTGCAGGACCGCCGCGCGTCCGCGCGCTGCAAGGACCAGAGGGTCGCCTGGCGGCGGCGGCGTTCACCAGCACGTCGGCGCTCCGGCTCGCCGCTCCGCGCGGGCTGCCCTTCGCCGTGCTGCGCGGCGCAGATGCGCTGCGCCTCGTCGCGGCGCAGGGTTTCGAAGCCCTGGCAATCGACCCGCGCGGTCCGCTGCCCGTCCTGCTCCACGGAGCGATCTTCCGCGGCCTCGTCGAAGGGGCGACGAGCGCAGCCCTCTCCGCGAACGAGTTCGCCGAGCCCGAGACATGAGCCTGCGCACGCGTCGCGGCGCGCGGCTCCTCGCGCACGGCGCGCTCCTCGTCTGCGGGGCGACGGCAGTGCTGGGGACGCGCATCTCGTGGTGGCCGTGGCCCATCGAGCTCCTCGTGCATTGGCCCGAGCTCTGGATGGGCTGGCTCCTCTTCGTCGGAGGACGCGCCGCCGCTCGTCGCGAGCCCCGGCGCGCGCTGCTCTGCGTCGCGCTGCTCGCGGCCGGCGCGCTGCGTCTCGCTCCGTACATCGGCCCGCCGCATGATCCGCCGTCGTCGACCGAAGGGCGCGCCCGCGTGCGCCTCCTCGTCGCGAACCTCTGGTGCGAGCGCGAGCCCACTCCCGCGTTCGCGGCGCTGCTCGAGCGCGAGCAACCCGACCTGCTCGCGCTGATCGAGTTCACTCCGTCCTGGCACACCGAGCTCGAGCGCTTCCGCGAGCGCTGGCCGCATCGCTTGGTACAGGTGCGCGACGATCCCTTCGGTCTCGCGCTCTACTCCCGCTGGCCGCTGGAGCAGCTGCACTTGGGGCCGCTCGGAGCGGAGGGCTACGCGTTCGCCCTCGCGCGCGTGCGGCATCCCGAAGGTGCGTTCACCTGCGCCGTCGCGCACCCGCGCGCGCCGCAGCACCCGCGCGGCTGGTACGGGCGGAACGACTATCTCGGCGCCGTGGCGGAGGCGCTGCGCGCAGCCCCCGCACCGCGCGTGCTCGCGATCGACAGCAACGCGACGCCGTGGTCGGGCGAGATGCATTCCCTCGCGGCGCGGACCGAGCTCGTCGATGCGCGCGCGGGCCGCGGTTGGTGCGGGACCTGGCCCACCTTCCTCCCCTCGCTCTGCCTGCGGCCGATCGACCACGTGCTGCACGAAAGCTCGCTCGCAGTCGACGCGTTCCGCGTCACGGAGCCCTACGGCTCCGATCATCGCGGGCTCGCGGTGGAGCTCCAGCTCCCGCGCTGAGCTCCGCGGCGCGCGCTCCGCTCTCCGCGTCGCTCGCGCGGCCGCGCTGGATCGCGCGCGCGACGAAGAACGCCACCGCCGCGAGATAGAGCACGCCGCAGACGAGCAGCGGCCAGAGCAGCCACGGCGCCGCCTCGAGCAAGGTCTCGGCGAGATGCGCCTGCACGTAGCAGAGCGGCGCCATGCCGAGCAGCGTGCCGAACATCACGCGCGGCGCGCTGAGCCCGGCGGCACCAGCGGCGTAGGAGACGAGATCGGAGGAGCTGAGCGGGTTCGCGCGCAGCAGCGCGACGAGGATCCAGCCGCGGCGGCGGAGCAGCGCGCGCATGCGGCGGAGCGAGCGCCGCTCGAAGAAGCCGTCGATCGCGCGACGACCGACGAGGCCGCGCGCGAGGAGGCAAGCGCCCCCCGCGCCGAGCGTATTGCCGAGGAGCGAGAGCGTGCCGCCCCACCACCCGCCGAAGATGGCACCCCCCGGCAGATAGAGCAGCGTGCCGGGAATGGGTGCGAGGATCACCTCGAGCGTCACGAAGCCGACGTAGAGCAGCGGCGCCAGCGGCCCCGCGCTCGCGAACACCGCGCGCAAGCGTTCGACCTTCTCGGCGCCCGAGAGCGCGGGATCGAGGAGCGCCGCCGCCAAGCCACCGGAGAAGTACGACCACGCGCAGAGCCCGACGAGCGCGCCTAGTACAAGCGCCGCGGCGAGGCGAGCGCGCGAGCCGGCGCTCATCGCGGCGCGGCGAGCTGCGCGCGCAGCAACGCGAGCAGCTCGTCGCCGAAGCTCGCGAGCTTCGTCGGACCGAGGCCGTAGACCGCGCCGAGCTCGGCGAGGCTCGTCGGTCGGCGCTCGACCAGGTCCTCCAACGTGCGATTGGAGAACACCATGTACGCCGGCAGTGCCTCGTCGCGCGCGCGCTGCAAGCGGAAGACGCGCAGCGCTTCGGCGAGGGCCTGCTGCTCGCGCGACCACGTCTCTTCTGCGGCACTCGCAGCCGCCGCGCGCTCCGCGCGCGCGCCGCTCTTCTCGCTCCGGCGCTCGCGCGTGACGCTCGCGCGCGGCATCTCGGGCTCCGCCTGCGGCCACGGCAGCTCGACCGCGATCTCGCGACGCATCGCAGCGAGCCCCTCCCCCGTCGCGCCGAGCACCGGGTAGCGCTCGCCCACGCTCTCGAGCAGACCCGCATCGACCAGCACATCGATCCGCGCGTAGACCTCTTCGCGCGTGAGCTGCGGGAGGATCCCGTAGGTCGAGAGCTCCTGCAGCCAGGTACCCACGATCTCCTTCGTCTTCGCGCCGATCAGCATCGCCGCGATCTTCGCCTTGCCGGCGCGGCCGCGCGCGCGCACGACGCCGGAGAGGATCTTCTGCAGCTCCACGATCTCCGGCTCGGTGAGCGCGCGAGGTACACCTTGCCCTTCGCCGCGACACACGTCGCAGCGCCCGCAGCCTTCGCTGCCGACCTCGCCCGCGAACTCGTCGGACTCGAAGTAGCCCAAGATCGCATCGCGCCGACAGCGGCGGCCCCGCGCGTAGCGGACCATCGTGTCGAGCTTCCGCTCGTCGGCGGTGCGGCGCGCGCGGAGCGTGCGCTCGTCGAGCACGTCCTCGTAGCGCACGGTCGCTTGCTCGTCGAGCGCGATGCGACCTTCCTGCACGCGCCGCGCGAGGCCGGCGCCGATCAGGCGATTCGCGGCGGCATCCACGCGATGCGACGGCTCGGTGAGCGCTGCGGAGAGCTCGTGCGGTGTGGGAGCGAAGCTCTCCTCGTCGGCGCTGCAGAGGAGATCGTAGACGCGCCGCACCAGCGCGGGATCGGGGTGCGAGAGATCGATCAGGAACTCCTGCAGGCGCACGCTCTGCTCGGAGAAGAGCAGCACCGCTTCGGCCGGCTGCCCATCGCGCCCCGCGCGTCCGATCTCCTGGTAGTACGCCTCGAGCGAGCCCGGGAGATCCACGTGCGCGACGAGGCGCACGTCGGCGCGATCGATGCCCATGCCGAACGCATTCGTCGCGGCGATGAGATCGAGCTCCTTCTTCGCGAAGCGCTCCTGCACGGCGTTCCGCGCGGCGGCATCCAGCCCGCCGTGATAGACGCCGCAGCGGAGCCCCGCGCGCTCGAGCGCCTCGTGCGCGGCCTCGGCGTTCTTCCGGCTCCCGGCGTAGACGAGCGCCGCGCCGCGCCGGACGGCGCTCTGCTTCACCAGCTCGACCAGCGCCTGCTCGCGCTCAGCCCCGCCGCGCACCTTCTGCACGCGGCAGGCGAGGTTCGGGCGATCGAAGCCGGTCACGATCACCGCGGGATCGCGGAGGCCCAGGATCGCGCAGAGGTCCGCGCGCACCGTCGGCGTCGCCGTCGCGGTGAGGGCCAGGGTCTGCGGTCGGCCGACACGCTCCAGGAAAGCGCCGATGCGCAGATACTCGGGGCGGAAGTCGTGGCCCCACTGCGACGCGCAGTGCGCTTCGTCCACCGCGACGAGGGCGAGCTTCTCCGGCGGAAGCGCGGAGAGGAAGCCCTGCGTCAGGATGCGCTCGGGGGCGGCGTACACGAAGCGGAGCTCCCCCGCGCGCAGCGCATTCAACGCCTCGCGGAGCTCGTCAGCGCTCTGCGCCGAGTGTAACGCCGCCGCCGCGATGCCGCGCGCGCGCAGGGCATCGACCTGGTCCTTCATCAGGGCGATCAGCGGCGAGATCACGAGCGTCGTGCCGCCGCGGAGCATCCCGGTGAGCTGATAGAGCAGCGACTTCCCGCTGCCGGTCGGCAGCACCACCGCCGTGTCGCGGCCCGCGAGGATCGGCTCCAGCGCGTGCTGCTGCGCCGGCCGGAGCTCCGCGTGGCCGAAAACCTCGCGCAACACCTCCGCCGTGGATCTCTGCCCCGACCCCGCCGCCACGAATCCTCCGATGCACCGAACGGTGCGCATGGTAGCCAGCGCCGCTCGCCGCGCCCAGGCGCGCGAAGTTCTGCGCAACTTCGGCGCGACCAGCGCGTCCGGGGCTCGACGGAGGAACCAGACCTCGGTTTCCGAGTTTCTGGACCGCTTTCCTTCCGCTCGCTCAGTACCAGGGCGCGTCCGTCCTGCCCGATACGCGCCCGCAAGGTCCGGGAGATTCCCGTGGTCGCACTCCGCTCGCTCTCCGCCCAGACTCTGTCTCTATCGTCCCTATCGGTCCTCCTCGCCGCGTTCTGCGCGACGACGACTTCTGCACAGTCCCCTGCCGCCGGTGCGCCGCCCGACGCGGCGCAGCTCGCCCCGCTCGTGAAGCAGCTCGAGAAGAGCTTCGCGGGGACGAAGAAGCACGAAGCCGGCGAGGCCTTCCTCAGCGACCTCGAGACGCGCGCCGCCGACGCGGCCCTCGCCGCCGACGACGCACCGGAGCTCTACCGCAAGGAGCTCGCCGCCCTCCGCACCTTCGCCGCGCAAGCGCACGTGCCCGCCGAGCGGAAGCCGAGCGAGTGGAAGCTCGTGCGGAAGAAGGTCGCCAAGGTGGCACCACCGACCGAGACCTGGCCGGAGGTCGAGTTCTTGGCCTACGCCTTCGGCACGCGCGAGCTCGCCGCGCAGAGCGAACTCGCCACCAAGCCCGCGACCGCGCTAGCCGCCGGCAAGCTCGCGCTCACCCCGCAGATCCTCCCCCTCGGCCTCCGCGCCGCCGACCTCGCGCGCGGCACTTTTCCCGAACGCGAGCTCATCCTGGCCGGCCTCCTCCGCTCTCTCGACGTCGACCGCGGACCCGAGCGCTACGCGCGCTTCCTCGACTCCTGGCGGAACCCCGGCCCCGATGGCGAGGAGACCTTCTATCAAGCCCTCGACCGCACCTCCGGCACCGAGGCCTCGGTCTTCTTCTACGACATCATGTTGGCGGAGTTCACCAAGGGCTTCGCCGACGTCGAGGGCAGCAAGAGCCTGAAGGTCGCGCACGACCACCTGCACACCGCCTTCCTCACCTACCGCCAATACCGCGGCTTCTGCGAAGCCGTCGCGCACGCGCTACTTCTCCCGCACGACGAGCCGCTCCCGCATCGCCTGCGCCGCTACGACTACAGCTCGACGAAAGGCCTCCCCGCCGGCCGCGACTACTCGCTGCGCCACCAGATCGACATCCTGCTCGAGGACGCGCACGGCGACCCGCTCGCGATCGTGCAGCTCGCGCAGGAGATCCTCCGCGGGCATCCCCTCCCCGATCCGCTCTGGTCCGCCGAGTCCGATCCGGTCTTCTACTTCGGGCAACGCTTCGCCGAGAAGAAGCTCCGCGCGACGACGGAGGAGTTGAAGGCGGCGCGGTGGAAGAGGAGTGAGGCGCGGGCGAGGGCTTGGCGGTTGGTGGTGATGGAGGGGCTCGCGGCGGCGAAGGCTTGAGCTGCGCGTACCTGGCGATTCAGCGCCGTGTTCGGGACGCGAGATCCCACCGCATTTCCTCGACGCTGATCGCGACGCGGAGGCCGATCCTCGTGGCAACGACGCCGCTCCTATGGGGCAACGCGGGAGTGTCAGACGAGTGGTGTAAATGCCGTTCGGTCGGTGGGATCCTCTGACCCATCGAGGAGACTCTCCGATGACCGCCCCGAAAGACAAGGACCGGATTCCCGACGAGCTGATCGACCAGCTGCTCTCCGGCTACAAGAAGCCTGAGGATCTGACCGGTGAGTCCGACATTCTGAAGCAGCTCACGGCTCGGCTGATCGAGCGCGCGATGCAGGCCGAGATGACCGAGCACCTCGGCTACGAGAAGCACGCTCCCGAAGGTCGCGGCGCTCCCAACTCGCGCAACGGCACACGGGCAAAGACTCTGCGCACGGATCACGGCGAGCTCGAGATCGAAGTGCCGCGCGACCGGGCGAGCAGCTTCGAGCCACAGATCGTCAAGAAGCGCCAGACGAGCTTCACGGGCTTCGACGAGAAGATCCTGGCTCTGTACGCGCGCGGAATGACCGTGCGCGACATCCAAGGGCATCTCGAAGAGCTCTACGGCGTCGAGGTTTCGCCGGACCTGATCTCTCGCGCGACCTCGGCAGTCCACGAAGATGTCCTGGCCTGGCAGAATCGCTCTCTCGATGCCGTGTACACGATCGTCTACCTCGACGCCCTCGTCGTGAAGGTCCGCGATCAGGGCTCCGTGCGCAACAAGTCCATCTACCTGGCGATCGGCGTCACCGTTCACGGAACGCGCGACGTGCTGGGCATCTGGATCGAGCAATCGGAAGGCGCGAAGTTCTGGCTCAAGGTCATGAACGAGCTGAAGCAACGCGGCGTCCATGACATCCTGATCGTCTGCTGCGATGGACTGAAGGGCTTCCCCCGAAGCGATCGAAACGGTCTATCCCCAAGCGACTGTACAGACCTGCATCGTCCACATGATCCGCAACTCGCTGCGCTACGTGAGCTTCAAGGATCGCAAGGCGGTCGTGAAGGACTTGAAGCCGATCTACCAGGCGGTCAACCGAGAGGAAGCCGAAGCCGCTCTCTTGGCGTTCGAGGCGAAGTGGGGACGACGCTTCGAGATGATCACGAGCTCGTGGCGCACGAACTGGGAGCGCGTCGTGCCGTTCCTGGACTTCCCGGAGGAGATCCGCCGGGTGATCTACACCACCAACCAAATCGAGGCGCTCAACTCCAGCCTGCGCAAGCTCCTTCAGTACCGAGGCAGCTTCCCGAACGACGAGTCCGTCACCAAGATCCTCTTCCTCGCCCTGCGAAGGCTCGAGAAAAAGTGGGAGCGCACGCTCTGGAACTGGAGCGCCGTGCTCGGACAGTCGCCATCTACTTCCAAGGTCGGATCCCGGCGCTGTAGAACCGTGACCGACGACCACCGATCACGCGGCGCTTACACCGTTCCCCTGACACTCCCGGCAACGCGCGCACTCCCCCCTCCTGCCCGCACCACTCGCGGGGAGCTGCGATCCGTCCTCGGAGCTCGCCTCATGGCGCCGAGCCGAGTCCGTCCTCGATCAGGGGGAGAGCCGTGCTCAGACGCGCGAAGCGGCAGCCTCTCAGCGAGCCGGAGACAGGCGACGGATCTCCGGATCGCCTCGATGCCGCATCATCGCGATAGGGTCTTCACGTCCACGACGAAGTCCTGGATCACGCGGATCTCATGGAGAGACTCCTCGAGCCACACCGAATAGACGAGCTCGACACCCTCCCCTCCCACTGGCTCGATAGATGCCGGCTGCACATCGAGCTCAGCGAGAACCTCGGTGATCGCACGGCCGACCCAAGGGTGGGCCTGCATCTCGGGGACCCTGCGAGGGCATGCCATCATGACCAGAAGGAAAGCGCCCAAAGAGATGACGGTAGCCATGCATAGCGCAGTGTCGATTCGCCGCAATGAGGGCTGTCGAGACGAGCAACTCGAGCCTAACGGCATAACTTTGTCGGTATCCCCAGCACCGTTCGATCTTTCGTCTCACGGAAGCGCTTCAAGTCCTCGATCGTAACGCGGCTATCTGGCGGAGGGTTCCACCAAGGAGAGAGCCCAATGGGAGGGTGCACGTTGAGCCTCTCTGGACTGATCGCTTCGGCCCGATTCCGGCGATGATCGATTCGAACCGTAAACCGAAGCTCGATTCGCCATCCGTCCGGCCATACATATGTTGCATGAAAATCAGAAGGTCCAAATTCTCCAGTAAAATGAGAAATGCCATACTCGCACGTGGGAAACGACTCGCGGTACTCGCGCGCGAGCGCGTTCTCAGCCAGCAGTCGCTTCTCCGTTTCGTCCTTATTTCCATAGCCACCGCATCCAAAGAGCAAGCAGATCACCAAGAGGACGGACGAGCGAGAGATTGACCGTAGAAGCGCAGCGACCTCGAAGATCAGCCCGCGCGCACGCTTGAGGTACCGCCGCGCGAACGCGTGCGCCTTCTCGCGCGCCAGGTCGAGCTCGGGGAGCCCCATCGCGAACGCTGCGATCACCAATGTCTTCACCATGGCAGCTCTCCGCATACGAACCGAAGCGGAGCAGGGGAGGAGAGGGCAGACGCTATGTGCGTGGCCACTGGCGGTCAAGGCAGCGCCGAAGCTCCGGCACCGCGCGCGCGCGTGACGATCTGCGCCACTTCGTCGCGCAGTTGCCCCACCCCCGCCACCGCGTGCGCATCCGAGCCATAGATCAGCGGCACGCCGCAGCGCACGGCGAGGACGAGGATCTCCTCCGGCGGATAGAGCTGCCGACAACCGGGCTTCTTCAAGCCGGCGGCATTCACGTCGAGCGCCATGCCGCGTTCCGCCATCGCGCGCAGGATCGGCTCCACCTGCTCGAGCGTCCACTCCAGCGGCGGCTCGCCGAGCTCCAAGCGGAACTTCTGCGTCAGCGTGAGATGGCCGATGCGCTTCGGCTTCCAAGGACCCAAGTCCATCTCGACCGCGCTTCGCACGGTGCGCCAGTAGGCGGCGTGCACGGCTTGCAGCGAGCCGTAGTAAGGGATCAGCAAACGCTGCGTGTGCTCGGCGGAGAAGTCGATGCAGGCGTAGCCGCTCGCGAGCGGGAGGAAGTGGATCGAGAGCAGGGCATCGTCGAGTGCCCGGCCCACCGCATCGAGGAGAGCTCGGCAGTCGCGCTCGCGGCCGGGGATGAAGTCGACCTCCAGGCCTACGCAGACCTCGATGCGGTCCGCGTAACGGGAGCGGAGCGCTCGCGCGTGCTCGAGGTAGCGCTCGAGTGAGCCGCGCGGCAGCGCGCAGTCCTGCTGCGGCGCGGGATCGACGAAGCCCTCCGGCAGCGGCGGGTGCTCGGTGAGCGAGTAACGTTCGAAGCCGAGCGCGATCGCGCGCTCCACGAAGGCGCTCGTAGGCTCGAACGATCCGTGCGGGCAGAGCTCGCTGTGCGTGTGCCCGTCCCAGAGGCCGAAACGCGGCGTGTCATGCGGGTCCAGCATCGCGCGGCTCCGCGTCAGACCTTCAGGAGGCCCGGCAGCACCGCGGCCAAGCGCTCGTAGTCCTCGCGCCGATTGTAGATCTGCGCCGAGACGCGGAGCAGCCGCGAGGGCGGGGCCGGGAAGGGGAAGATCGGCACCTCGATGCCGTGCTCGAGCAGCAGGCGATCGCCGAGCGGGTCGATGTAGTTGGGGCTCGTGGTCGGTCCGGGCTTGCCGGGCGGCAGCGGGATCGAGGCGAGCGAGCCCAGCATCTCCGCGGGCGCCGGCAGGGAAGCGTCGATCGCCTTCGCGATGAGCTCGCGGGCTTCGATGGCGAGAGCGTGGTTCTTCTCCCGGAGCTCCGGCCAGCCGCCGGGGAGCAGCGAGCCCAGGAAGTCGATCGCCTTCGGGATCGCGAGCCAGGAGGTGGGATCCAGCGTTCCGCCCCAATCGAACTCGAGGCGGAAGCGCGAGTGCCTGGCGGTCGAGGCGTTGGCGCCGTGGGAGATCACGAGCGGACGGAAGCCCTCGCGGCGATCGGCGCGCACGTAGAGCAGCGCCGAGCCCTTC
Source organism: Planctomycetota bacterium (assembly GCA_016719295.1). GTDB lineage: Bacteria > Planctomycetota > UBA1135 > UBA1135 > JADKAF01 > JADKAF01. The sequence goes on along the minus strand of JADKAF010000001.1, from coordinate 5,929,536 downwards.
GGCGTGCACATCCACTTGTGGCAGTTGCCGGTGTACCAATGCACGCCGGCTTCGGCGAGCTTCGCGAGATCGAGATCGAGCATGCCCGGCGCGTGCGCGCCGTCGACGAGCAGCGGGACGCCGCGGCGCGCGAGCTCGCGCGCCAAGCGTTCCACCGGGAGCACGATCCCCGTCGGGCTCGTCACGTGATCGACCAGGGCGAACTTCGTGCGCGCGCTCACGCGCTCCAGGATCGCGGCGACGATCTCGTCGTCGGAGAGCACCGGGAAGGGCATGTACGCCACGACGACCGTGGCGCCCTTCTCCTTCGCGACCGCGTTCAAGGCGTTCCGGCAGGCGTTGTACTCGTGGTCGGTGACGAGCAGCTCGTCGCCGCGCTGGAGCTGGAGCGAGCGCAACACGGTGTTCACGCCCGTCGTCGCGTTGGGGATCAGCGCGAGCCCCTCGGCATCGCAGCGCAGGAACTCCGCCAAACGTGTGCGCACGGCGTCGAGCAACGGCGGGAGCTCGCGCACCATGAAACGCACGGGCTCGCGCTCCATCTGCATGCGATAGCGCGTCTGCTCCTCCTGCACCGGGATCGGGCAGGCGCCGAAGGAGCCGTGGTTCAGGAACGTGACCCGCTCGTCGAGGGTCCAGAAACGGCGGACGTTCTGCTGCATGGGATGCGGAGCTCGGAGACTTGGAACTCTCTCAATCGGCCATTTGCTCGGGGCGCGGCTCGGGCAGCCACGCAGAGAGGATGAGCCCCATCAAGTAGACGAAGGTGCCGACGATCGCGGCGGAGAACGCGACGCGATGCGCCGGCGGCGAGCTGGCGAAGAGGCCGGTCGTCGCGAGCGAGCTCGTCACCCACGCGAACGAGGTGCCGATCATGCGGCCGCCGATGTTCGCGGCAAAGCCTTCGCCCGTGCCGCGGAGATGCACGGGGTAGACGAGCGGCAGGTAGTTGCCCCAGAAGCTGAACTGCGCCACGGTGACCATGCCGATCAGGAACATGCCCACGTAGAGCCCGTCGAGCGAGCTCGTCGCCAGGTACACGAACACGATCGGCATCAGGATCAGGCCGGGGATCTGGAAGCTGCGTAGCAGCTTCCGGCGCGAGAGGATGCGCAAGGCCAGGAACGCGAGGAGCACGCGACCGACGAGCCCGCCGACCTCCTGCACCTTGGTGACGCTCGCGGCCTCCGCTTGCTCCAGGCTGCGCTTCTGAGGGACGTTCATCCCTTCGCCCATGGCTTGCACCTCGGCGAGCCCGGGCACGATCTGCGGCACTTGCTGGATCGCGCCGAACGCGGCGCCGTAGCTGCACGCGAAGAGCAGCGTGGTGATGATCGTGGTGCGCCGGAGCTCGGGGGCGAAGATGGCGGCCAAGCTCGGGCGCTTCAGGGTCCCCGCGTCGCGCTTCTGTTTCCAGACCGGCGACTCCGGCAAGAAGGGGCGGATCACGATCAACGGCAGCGCTGGGATCAGGCCCGACATCAAGGTGTAGCGCCACGCGGCATGCGCGTCCTTCACGCCCCCGCCGAGCAGATCCTGCAGGAATCCCGGCAGACCGATCGCAGGGAGCGATGCGGCATAGGCGATGCAGAGCCCGTTCGCCACGGCGACCAGCAAGCCGCCGATCGAGGAGAAGGCCTGCGTGATGCCGAGCACCTTCTCGCGTTGGCGCGGATCGGGGAAGAGCTCCGCGAGCCACGCGACGGCCGCCACGAACTCGACGCAGACGCCGATGAACGTCGTGCAGCGGAAGAAGAGCAGCATCTCGATCGAGGTCGAGAAGCCCGCGAAGAACGCGGAGAAGGCGTAGAGCAGGATGCTGCCGGTGAGCACGCGGCGGCGCCCGAGGCGATCGGTGAGATAGCCTCCGAGCAGGCCGAACGCGCCGCCGGCGAGGGCCGGGATGTAGAAGAGCCGGCCCACCCACGCCTGGAACTCCGGCGAGCCGGGCTGCGCGCCGGTGAGCTCGAGGAGCGCTGGCCGCATGATGAGCGGCGCCATCAAGAGCTCGAAGATGTCGAACGCGAAGCCGATCGCAGCCATCGTGCAGATCAGCCACTGCGTGCGGTTCAGGCGCGGCGCGCGCGGACTCTCGGTGCTCATGCGGGGACTCGGGACCTTCCGGGCAGGACGGGGGCGAGACTCTGGCACAGCCGCGGCGAGAGTTCCGCAGCTTTTTCACGCGCTCCTGCGCTTGACCGATCGCTCCGGCGGGCGGCACTCTGCGCGTTGCTTCCCCGCGCGCCGAGAGCGCCGCCACGCTGGCCCGCAGAGAGGCTGCGCGGCCGCGGGGACGATGAGCGCGTTCTCGTCCGGCGCGTCCATCCTCAAGGCCGCCGTTCCTCGCGAGTCGAATCGATGCCCCGAGTCTGGGTCGCCACCTCGTGCGCGGGCCTTGCCGCGCGCGGCGCGCTCCTGCTCTGTCTCGCCTTCTCGCTCGTCCTCTCGATCTCCTGCGCGACGACGGCGCCGCGCGAACGCCGAGGATCGGAAACACTCGAGGAGCCCGTGGCACTCACAGCTGCGGAGGCGCCCCTCGCGCAAGAGCCCGAGCCGCGCGCGACCACCGCGGAGGAGCCGAGCGACCGACGCGCCCCCTCGCGTTGGAGCATCGAGCTCCGCCCCTACCTGTGGGTCGCGGCGATGCACGGCGAGGTCAGCGCACGAGGCTTCCGCGCGCCCGTCTCGGTGAACACGAGCGAGGCCTTCGAGCTCCTGAAAGACCTGAACAGCGCCTTCGTGCTGCACGGCGAGCTCGGCTTCGATCGCTGGCGTCTCTTCGGCGATCTCAACTACCTCGAGCTCGAGTCGAGCCAGAGCACGCGCGTCGGTGAGCTCGACGTCGAGCTGGTGCAGGCCTTCACCGAGGTCGGCGTGGCCTACCAGCTCGTGGACGAGAAGCTCGGTGGAGGCTGGCAGCTCACCGCGGAGCCGCTGGCCGGCGCTCGCTTTCAGTACCTCGAGCTGGAGATCGACCTGCAGGGCTCCGGTCGCCAAGGCTCGGGCGATGAGTTCTGGGTCGATGCCTTCGGTGGCCTGCGCTTTCGCCTGGGCGAGGAACGCGGCCTCGGCATCATCGGTCGCTTCGATGCGGGTGGCGGCGGCTCGGACGCGGCCTGGAACGCGCTCGCCGGCATCGACTGGAGCATCGCCGATTGGCTGGCCCTCAGCGCTGGCTATCGATGGCTCTCGATCGACTACGCGTCGGGCTCGGGCAGCGACCGCACGGCATACAACGTATTGCAGCTCGGCCCCTTCCTCGGGCTGACTCTGCGCTTCTGAGCTCTCCGACGTCCCCGCTTCCCAAGGGAGCACCTCAAGTGAAGCCCGTGATCCTCCGGCACATCGCGCTCGCAGCGACGCTGCTCGCCGCGCTGCCTGCCTGCACCTTCAATCGCCAGCGCATCAACGACTCCGAGCTCGGCGACAAGATCCGCGCCGCCGAGCTGGAGAAGACCCTCGTGAAGGGGGTCACCACCGAAGCGGACCTGGTGCGCCTCACCAGCTCCCCGCCGACCTCGATCCTGCTGCTGCGGAACGACCAGCGCGTCTACATCTACAACTTCGGGCAAGCGAAGACCGCGGGCCTGACCTTGATCCTCGTCAACATCCTGAAGACCAACCTCGCCATCGACACCGCGCTCTTCTTCTTCGGTACCGACGGCAAGCTCCGAGACTACGTGCTGTCGACGAACTCCGAAGAGCTGCCGTGGCAGTGGTGGGCCTTCAGTGAGTAACGTCGCGTTACGCCGCGCCGCGCTCACCGGCTGCGCCCTCGCGGTCTTCCTCTCCGGCGGCTGCACTTTCCACACCACGGTGTGGAACCCGCAGAACCGCGACTTGGACCTCAGCTGGATCGAGGTCGGTCGCACTTCGTGGATGGACGTGCTGAAGCGCTTCGGGCCGCCGATGTCGGCCACGAACACGCAGGAGCTCTTCCGCCCCGAGATCAACCAGAACTCGCTGCGCTACTCGGTCTGGGTCGACAAGAACGCGGAGCTCTCGCTGCGCTACTTCGTCGGTCTGCCGTTCGAGTGGGGCGATGCGCGCTCGGTCTACGACATCCTCGTCGAGTTCGACGACGACGGCCTGGTGAAGGAAGTCTGGCGCGGCACAGCCGAGACGAGCTGGCGCCCGGTGTTCTCTGATCCGACGGAGCTCCACGTGGAGCGCGTCCTGCCCCCGAGCGCGCCATGATGCACCTGCTCCGAACGATCGCGCTCGCGAGCGCTCTCCTGCTCGCGACGACCGCGTGCCAGACCTCACGCGACGGGAAGTTCCCACCCGAGGAGTTCCCCCTCTCCGCCTCGCTGCGGACGAAGGCGGACATCTACCGCACGCTCGGCCTGCCGAACTCGATCCGCGACGAGCAGGACGGCCGCATCATTCGCTATCAGCTCAAGATATCGAAGGGCCTGGGGCTCGGTCTCGGCGTCGCGAGCTTGATGCTGGTGCGCCTATCTCATGATCACAACGCGATCGACACGATCGAGTTCCGCCTAGACAAGTCCGACCGCGTGATCTCCGTGACGTCGCTGTACGCGACGCCGACGCTCTCCTACCGCCTCTGGCCCTTCGGGTCCTGAGCACCTGGCACCGTCTCCGCCTAACGGAAACATCCATCTCATGCATCGCTCGCAACGTTTCCTTTCCACCCTCGGCGCGTCGCTCGCGCTGAGCGGGTTCGCCGCGCAAGCGCAGGACGTGCTGCCGCGCCCCGAGCCGCCGTTCCGCGGCAAGATCGGCCGCACGGCCGCCGACTCCGTGAAGTCCTTCCCTGTCGAGGTGAAGGCTCCCGCCGGCGCTCCGAATGTCCTGCTCGTGCTCATCGACGACGTGGGCTTCGGCGCCTCCTCGGCGTTCGGCGGCCCCGTGCCGACGGCGACGCTGGATCGCGTCGCGCAGAGCGGTCTGCGCTACACGCACTTCCACACGACCGCGCTCTGCTCGCCGACGCGCGCGGCGCTGCTCGCCGGACGAAACCACCACAGCGCCGCGACCGGCGTGATCATGGAGCTCGGCAGCGGGTTCCCCGGCTACAACTCGCTGATGCCGAAGAGCTGCGGCACCTTCGCCGAGGTGCTGAAGCAGAACGGCTACGGCACGGCGTGGTACGGCAAGAACCACAACGTGCCCGACTGGCAGGGCAGCCAGGCCGGGCCCTATGACCTCTGGCCCACGGGTCTCGGCTTCGAGTACTTCTACGGCTTCATCGGCGGCGACGCGAACCAGTGGGCGCCGGCGCTCTTCGAAGGTACGCAGCCGATCGAGCCGCCGGAGAATGACCCCGACTACCACCTCGATCCCGATCTCGCCGATCGCTGCATCCATCGCATCCGCCTGCTGAGCTCGCTGGCGCCCGAGCGCCCGTGGCTGCAGTACTACTCTCCCGGTACCTCGCACGCGCCGCACCACGCGCCGAAGGAGTGGATCGCGAAGTTCGAGGGACGCTTCGACCAGGGCTGGGATGCGATGCGCGAGGAGACCTTCGCGCGGCAGAAGTCGCTCGGAATCGTCCCTGCCGACGCGAAGCTCACGCCGCGCGCGCCGGGCATCCCGGCTTGGGACAGCCTGAAGCCCGAGGAGAAGCGCCTCTACGCGCACATGATGGAGGTCTACGCGGCGGCGCTCGCGCACTGCGACCATCAGATCGGCCGCATCCTCGGCGCCATCGAGGACCTGGGTCAGCTCGAGAACACGCTCGTCATCTACATCATGGGCGACAACGGCGCGAGCGCCGAAGGCGGCGTGCACGGGATGGCGAACGAGATCAGCTACTTCAACGGCGTGCCCGAGAGCTTCGAGATGCTCAGCGCGCGCATGGAGCAGCTCGGCGGCCCGCTCACGTACAACCACTACCCGATCGGCTGGGCGCATGCGATGTGCACGCCGTTCCAGTGGACGAAGCAGATCGCGTCGCACTTCGGCGGCACGCGGAACGGACTGGCGATCTCCTGGCCCGCGCGCATCAAGGCCCGCGGCGAGATCCGCACGCAGTTCCACCACGTGATCGACATCGCGCCGACGATCCTCGAGGCCGCCGGCGTGGAAGCGCCCGCGATGCTGAACGGAGTGCCGCAGCGCCCGCTCGAAGGCGTCAGCATGCTCTATAGCTTCGACGACGCGAAGGCGCCGTCGCGTCGCACGACGCAGTACTTCGAGATGTTCGGCACGCGCGCCGTCTACCACGACGGCTGGGTCGCGGCGACGACGCCGCCGGTCGCGCCCTGGGATCTGGCGGGCAAGGTGCCGCCGATCGACGCCTACGCGTGGGAGCTCTACGACGTCCGGAGCGACTTCACGCAAGCGGAGAACCTGGCGGAGCGCGAGCCGGCGAAACTGCGCGAGCTCCAGGACATCTTCTGGATCGAGGCCGCGAAGTACCAAGTGCTACCGATCGACAACAGCCGCGCGGAGCGCATGGATGTCGCCAACCGGCCGAGTCTCACGCGCGGTCGCTCGGTGTTCAGCTACTTCGCGGGCCAGACGCGCATCCCCGAAGGCGCGGCGCCGGATCTCAAGAACAAGTCCTGGCAGATCGCGGCCGACGTCGTGATCCCCGCCGCGGGAGCCGAAGGCGTCCTCGCCACGCAGGGCGGCCGCTTCAACGGCTGGGGCCTCTACGTCCACGGCGGGAAGCTCGTCTTCCACTACAACCTCTGCGGCGTCCTCCGCACGAGCGTGGTCTCCCCCGCGGCGCTGACACCCGGTGAGCACGTGGTGCAGGTCGTCTTCCACTACGACGGCGGCCTCGGCAAGGGCGGCGCCCTCGAGCTGCACGTCGATCAGGAGCTCGTCGCGAAGGGACGCCTCGAGCACTCGATCGCGATCCGGACCTCGATCGACGAGACGCTCGACATCGGCGAGGACACCGGGACCCCGATCAGCGAGGACTACCAGGTGCCCTACCGCTTCACCGGCACGCTGAAGCGCGTGCTGATCCGCCTCGGCGAAGGCCAGCTCAGCGAGGAAGACGAAGCCCAGATCCACCGCGCGAAAGCCGCGCTCGGCACCTCCCGCTGACCCGTCGATCAAAAAGGGGTCTGACCCCCACTTGATCGACGGCGTCGTCGATCAAGTGGGGGTCAGACCCCTTTTTGATCGACAGCCGCACTGTCACTGCACGGTGGCAATGGCAATGGGTGCGGAGGGAAACGACGAGGCCCGGTACCCCCCTGCGGGGAGCACCGGGCCTCGTCGTACCAAAGGAGACGTCGCGAGCTAGCTCGCGCCGATCGTCCAGGAGAGGCAGTTCGAGACGAAGAAGCCGGTGCCACCGCAGAAGCCGAGATACTGCGTGCTCAGGGTGAAGCCGCAGAGCAGCGGGTTCATCGGGATGGCGATGTTGAGGTTGACGTTGCCGGTGCAGGTGCCGACGGCGCCGCCGGTTCCGATCGGGCCGATCGTGAGCCACGGCGGGGCGAAGGGCACGAGCAGCGGCGCGCAGAGCGGGGGTGCGAGGACGCCGGGCCCGGCGCAGGGGCCGACGTTCAACACGAGCCAGGCAACCGTGCCGCCCGGCGCGTTGCTCAAGTCGAGCGAGAAGGTGGGATTGCCGAGCGTGGGGTCACCGGTGAAGTCGTGCGTCATGCTCGGGCACGCCGGGCAGGGCGCCGCGGTGCAGTTCGGACCGTTGCTCGTCTCCGTGCTCGGGAGGAGGCAGAGGCCGACGTAGGGATCGCCGAGGGTATTGATGCAGCACTGCACCTGCGCCCCCATCGTGCAGGTGATCGAGTTGAACGAATGGCCGACGACGACGCGGCCGTCCGTCGCCCAGAGCACGCGCGCACAGGAGTCGAACGCGAGGCCGACCAACGGGCCCATCGTGATCGTGCCGCAGTTGGCGATGAAGTGCACGCAGATCACCGCGCAGGGGTTGGTCTGCGGCGCGACGTAGACGCGACCGCCGGGCGTCCCGGGCAGCGCGGTCGAATAGAAGATGAGGCCGTTCAGGTCATCGGTCGCGCAGCCGGTGAGCACTTCCCCTGCGCCGATCGGAGGGATGCAGCGGAAGATCAGCGAGAGCTGGCAGCCGCCGCCCACCGAGTACCAGCGGATCACGTTCGATCCGTCGGTGATGTAGAGGATGTTCGTGCTCTCGTTGTAGGCGAGGCCCGTCACCGGGTTGCTCGGCGTCGTGTTCGGCACCGGCAGCACCGGGCAGAGCGGCATGCACGCCGTCGAGCGCGGATCGATCTTCGCCATCTGCAATCCGTTCGACACGAAGACGCCACGGTCGCGCGGATCGACGCAGGTCCCGCCCACGAAGCCGGGGATCGTGGACGGCGCCGGCAACCCGACCGGGCACACCGAGGTGTTGCAGGTGCCGACGTCCTGCGAGAGAACGGCGGGCGTGTTGCGGGTGAGGCCGATCACGCGAGGTGCGGATTGGGCCATGGCAACGGTCGAGAGCGCGGTCGCGCCGAGCGCCGCGAGGGCGATCTGCGAGAGGCGGCGGAACGAGGGGGTGTCAGACATCGCGAATCCTCCGACGGGGGCGAGAGCTCGGCGGATCGAGTCGCGCCGAGCTCCGGCGGTAGGGGCACCGCCAAGCCATCACACCGGAGCCGCCGGTTTCCCGTGACCCCGATTTCCGATTTCCATCGCGCGGCGTGCCGCGCGAGGAAGCGGTCCTAGGTCGACCCGATGGTCCAGGAGAGGCAGTTCGACACGAAGGTCCCGGGCCCGCCGCAGAGGCCGATGTACTGCGTGCTCACCGTGAGCCCGCAGAACATGGGGCTCAGCGGGATCGGGAAGGAGAGGCTCAGGTTGCCGGAGCAGGTGCCGACGGCGCCGCCAGTTCCGATCGGGCCGACCGTGAGCCAGGGCGGGGCGAAAGGCACCAGGATCGGCGCGCAGAGCGGCGGAGCGAGGACCCCGGGGCCGGCGCACGGACCGAGGTTCAGGACCAGCCAAGCCGCGGTGCCGCCCGGAGCGTTGTTCAGCTCGAGCGCGAAGGCCGGGTTCCCGATGCTGGGATCGCCGCGGAGCGCGTGGCGCATCGTCGGGCAGGAGGGGCAGGGCAGGCTGGTGCAGCTCGGGCCCGCGCTCGCCTCGGTGGGCGGCAGGATGCAGAGGCCGACATAGGGGTCGCCCGAGGTGTTGATGCAGCACTGGACTTGGGGAAACAGCGTGCAGGTCGTCGAATCGAAGTTGTGCGCCACGGACATGCGGCCGTCGGTGGCCCAGAGTGTCCGCGTGCAGGTGTCGAACGCGAGGCCCGTGAGCGGCGCCATCGGGTTCGCGCCGCACTGCAGGATGGGGTGCGCGCAGAGGATGGCGCAGGGGTTCGTCTGCGGCGCGACATAGACGCGTCCACCCACCACGCCGGGCACCACCGCCGAGTAGAAGATGAGGCCGTTCAAGTCATCGGTCGCGCAGCCGGTGAGGATCTCGACCGCGGAGATCGGGGCGATGCAGCGGTTGATCAGGGTGAGCTGACATCCGCCCGCTACCGAGTACCAGCGGATGATGTTCGACGCATCGGTGATGAACAGCGTATTTGTGGTCTCGTTGTACGCCATGCCCGTGACCGGGTTGTTCGGCGTCGTGTTCGGCACGGGTAGGACCGGACAGAGCGGCATGCACGCGGTCGAGCGCACATCGATCTTCGCCATCTGCAAGCCGTTCGAGACGAAGGTGCCGCGGTCGCGCGGGTCGTGCGCGGTGCCGCCGACGAAGCCGGCGAGGGTCGAAGACGGCGGGAGCGCCACCGGGCAGATGCCGACGTTGCAGGTGTTCACGTCCTGCGAGACGACGAAGGGGGCGTTCCGCGTCAAGCCGATGATGCGCTGCGAGGACTGCGCCGAACCGAGGGAGCAGAGTGCGGCGCCGACGAGCGCGGTGAGCGCCAGGGAGTCGAAGGCGCGGAGCGAGACAGAGAGAGACATCGAGGAACCTCCAATGCGGGGAGCGACGCCCCCTCCCAGCGAAACGCCGCGCGGCGTGTGACCGCCGAAGGCGAATTTCCTCCACGCCCCCCGCCGCGGCCCCCTTGACCGCCCCACTCGCTCCTCTATGTTGCGGGGCTCTTCCCATCCCGCCGCGTTCCCGCACCCCCCTCTCGATGAGCCTCCACCAGGAGATCCGCCGCCGCGTCGAAGCGGCCGTCGTCGCCGCCCTCGGCCCCGAGCATGCGCAAGGCGAGAGCCTGCTGCAGCCCTCGCGCGACCCGCGCTTCGGCGACTTCCAGTGCAACGCGGCGCTGCCCGCGGCGAAGGCGCTCGGCTCGAAGCCCCGCGACCTGGCGCTGAAGATCGTCGAGAAGCTCGACCTCGCCGGGCTCTGCGCCGCGCCCGAGATCGCCGGCCCCGGCTTCGTGAACCTGCGCATCGAGGATCGCGCGCTGGCGAGCGCGCTCATGGCGACGCACGGCGACCCGCGCTGCGGCGTCGCTCCGCGCTCCGCCCCCCAGCGCGTCGTCGTCGACTACTCGAGCCCGAACCTCGCGAAGGACCTGCACGTCGGCACCTTCCGCACGACCGTGATCGGCGACTCGATCGCGCGCACGCTCGAGTTCCTCGGCCACACGGTGCTGCGGCAGAACCACTACGGCGACTGGGGCACCAACTTCGGCACGCTGGTCGCGGTGCTGAAGCGCGAGTTCGGCCCCGACCTCGCGGCGCTGGAGCGGCTCGATCTCCCGCAGATCGAGGCGCTCTACACGCAGGGATCTTCCCTGCGAAAGGACGACCCGGCCTTCGCGCGCGACGCCGCCGAGGAAGCGCTGAAGCTCCAGCAAGGCGAGCCGAGCTCGCGCGCGGCGTGGCGGCGCTTGATGGATGTGACGCTCGCGAACTGCGCCGAGATCTACCAGCGCCTCGACGTCACGATGAAGCCGGAGCACGACCGGCCCGAGAGCTCGTACAACGCAGACCTGTCGGTCGTGCTCGACGACTTGCAGCGCTTGGGCCTGCTCACGACCTCGGAGGGCGCGAAGGTCGTCTTCGTCGACGGCTTCGTGAACCGCGAGGGCGAGCCGCTGCCCGCGATCGTGCAGAAGGCCGACGGGGGCTACAACTACACGACCACCGATCTCGCCGCGATGCGCCACCGCGTGCGGAACCTGCGCGCCGATCGCATCGTGATCGTCACCGACCGCGGCCAGAGCCTGCACTTCGAGATGATGGCGGCGGTCGCGCGGAAGGCGGGCTGGCTGCCCGAGAGCACGGTGTTCACGCACGTCGGCTACGGCGTCATCCAGCGCGAGATCGAAGAGGACGGCAAGAAGAAGAAGGTCCGCTTCAAGACCCGCGCGGGCGGCACGGTGAAGATCCGCGAGCTCCTCGCCGAAGGCGTCGAGCGCTGCGAGAAGATCGCCCTCGAGAAGAACGCGGAGCTCGCGCCCTCCGAGCGCACCGAGATTGCCCTGCGCCTCACGGTGGCCGGGCTCAAGTACACCGATCTCAAGCAGCGCCCCGACACCGACTACGTCTTCGACTGGGACCAGATGCTGGCGGTCCAGGGCGACACCGGGGTCTACCTGCTCTACGCCTACGTCCGCATCCGCAGCGTCTTCGAGAAGGCCGGCGCGGACGCCGCCTCGAAGGTCCTGCTCGGGGAGCTCCGCTTCACGCACCCGGCCGAGCGCGAGCTCGCCCTCCACCTCGCGAAATGCGAGGACGTCTTCTCCGAATACGAGCGCGAGCTCGCCGCTACCCCGCTCTGCCGTTACGCCTACGACTTGGCGACGCTCTTCAATCGCTTCTACCACGACTGCCCGATCCTGAAGGCCGAGGAGGAAGGGGTGCGCGCCGCGCGCCTCGAGCTCTCCTATCTGGCAGCCGAGCGCCTGCGTCTGGTGCTCGGCCTGCTCGGCATTCGTACCGTCGAGCGCATGTAGGAGCCCGTACTCAGTCCGTGCGCCCGATCCGCCCGAGCTCCGCGCACGAGAACTCGTTGAAGGACCAGCATCCCATGAGAACCGCTCTGTCCCTGACCACCGCCGCTCTCCTCGGCCTCTTCGCCGCCGGCTGCATCATCGTGAAAGAGACGATCCGCGAGCCCGAGGAAGAGCCCAACCAGCGCACGATGAAGGAGCGCGTGAGCCGCCTCGAGGCGCGCCTCGAGGCCCACGCGACGCCGGGCTCCCCGGCCCAGAAGATCGCCGAGGGCGCGCTTGGCGAAGTGACCGACGTCTCGGCCTCCGGCGGCCAGCTCATGCTGCGCCTCCGCCCGGGCAACAGCGCCGTCGTGGGAACGCGCTTCGCCATCGTCGGCTCCGCCGGCTTCAAGGGCTTGGTCGAGGTCGCCTCGATCTTCGAGGAAACCAAGGTCTCGGCGAAGCCCGTCGAAGGCGCGCCGATGAGCGCCGCCGTCGGCGACCAGGTGCTCGCGACCGCAGGCTCGCACTGATCCGGACCGCAGGGATCCGGCGCGCACGGATCGAGCGTGTGGCGCATCGAGCACGGGAGCTTCACCGCCACGAGCGGTGGACCTCCCGTGCGCGTTGACACGGATCATGGCGAGGAGATCGCACCGCGTAGGGCGGAGCGAGCGCGGTTCTCGGGAGTGCAAGAGCGACGCGGGTCGCGCGACTCGCGAGCGCTTCTGCACTCGAAGCGGAGGACCGCCATGCTCCATCCGCCCTTCGCCACGCCGCGCCGAAGACGGCGCGCTCCGCTCCTACCTCTCTCTCCTCGCCCTCGGCGGGCGAGCGGAAGTGCCTCTCACTCCACCGCAGCTCGTCGATGCCGATCGGCGAACGCCGATCCACGGGCTCGGCAAGGATCCCCTCGCCGCCGAGTACGGCCTCTGGGCCAGCGGTCCCGACGGCAAGGTTTCCTTCGGCCGCAGCGACGCGTTCTTCCCTCGGCGCGGCGGCCGGCAAGCTCCATCGGCATCTGCCGCTGCCCACGACGCCATTCTTCGAGTAAGACCTCTACGGGCCGTGGCTGCAGCTCGACCCCCTGTGCGGACAGCCGACGCTCACGAGTCGCTTGCGAACCGTAGCGCGCTGAGAGCGCCCCTGGCCATCGATCTTCATCGGCGCACCACGGAGCTCTCCTTGCGTGTGCCGAACTCCGATGGCTATGGTGAGCGCGCATTCCCCCCGATGCACTCGCGTCCGACCGCGGACCCGAGGCGCCGCTCGAGGTATCGCCGCCACCGCTCGCGGGTGGAGCGGGCGACTCGACGTGCGAGATCGCGAAGCTGACTCCATCGCGGAGCGCTCCGGATCGGGAGTCCTCTCCGCGGTGATCGAGCTCGCCCCGCTCGCCGCCGCGCTCGCTCACGGTGTTCTCGATGCGCAGCTACCTGGCACTCCTCGCCGTCCTCGCCCCCTCCTCGCTGCTTTCGGCGCAGAGCCTCCTCTTCCACGTCGATGGGTACTCGGCCAGCGACGACTTCGGCACCAGCGTCGCGCCGGTCGGCGACGTGAACGGCGACGGCCGCCTCGACTTCCTGGTCGGCGCGCCGCGCGAGTTCGGCGCCGGTACCGCCAGGCTGCTCTCCGGCATCGGCGGCGCCGAGCTCCAGCGCTTCACCGGCAGCAACATCGACGATCGCTTCGGCCACGCCGTCGCGGGAGCCGGTGACGTCGACGGCGACGGCGTCCCCGACATCGTCGTCGGGGCACCGGACGCCGACAGCGGCGGGACGGAGAGCGGGTTGATCCGCGTGTTCTCGGGTCGCAGCTACGCGGAGATCCGCACCATCGACGGACAGACGCCGAACGACTTCTTCGGTCGCGCGGTGGACGGTGGACACGACGCGAACGGCGACGGCTTCGACGATCTCTTGGTCGGCGCGCCAGGCGAGTTTGGCACGGGCACGGCGTACGCGATCTCGGGCCGGGACGGCGCTACGATCTGGCGCTGGAACGGCGATGCCATCGGCGACGAGTTCGGCGGCAGCGTCGCGTTCGCCGGCGATGTCGACGGCGACGGCTATGCCGACGCGGCGATCGGCGCGCACTTGAACGACAGCGGCGGCACCGACTCCGGTCGCGTGCGCGTCTTCTCCGGCCGCACGGGAAGCGAGCTCTACACCGTCGATGGCTCGACCTTCGATGACCGCTTCGGCTTCTGCGTGCGAGCGGCCGGCGATGTCGATCGCGACGGCATCCCCGATCTCATCGTCGGCGCGCCGATCGAGTTCGGCGTAGGCACGGTGTATCTGCTCGCCGGTCGCACGGGCGCCGTCCTGCGGCGCCTCACGGGCGACGACCTCGGCGATCGCTTCGGCCACGCCGTCTCTGCCCTCGGCGATCTCGACCTCGACGGCTACGCCGACTACGTGGTCGGCGCTCCCGAGGATGACAACAACGGCGCGCAGTCCGGCTCCGTGCGCGTCTTCTCGGGTCGCCTCGGCCTCGAGCTGCGCACGTGGAACGGCGCCGCCGCCGACGATCAGTTCGGCTTCGATGTCGCGGGCGTGGACGTCGACGACGACGGCTTCGCGGACATCGTCGCGGGTGTCCCGTTCTCCGATGTCGGCGGTCCCGAGTCGGGGCGCGTCTCGGTCTACGACCTCGGGCGAACCGGCGTTCCTGCGCGCGTCGAGTTCTTCGGCAACGCCTGCGCCGGCAGCAACGGCCATCTGCCGCGCATCGACCACCGCGGTCGCCCCGTGCTGGGTCGGAGCATGGATCTCCTGCTCCGCGGCGCACGCGCGAGCAGCCCCGCGTTGCTGAGCCTCGGGATGCGGCAGGACTTCCCGCTCGACGGCCTGGGCTTCACCGGCTGCCGCTCGTTGGCCTTGATCGGCGGCACCTTCCTCTCCAGCGCCACGAACGCGAACGGCATGGCCGCGCTGAACGGCATCCCGGTCCCCGCGGCGCCGTATCTCGTCGGCGCGGCCGTCGCTTGCCAGTGGGTCGTGATCGACCTCGGCGCGAACGCGGGTGGCGCCACGGCCTCGAACGGCCTCGAGCTCGTGCTCGGGAGCTGAGAGCCTGAGCAGAAATCGAGCCGACGGCCTCTCAGATCTTTGCTGGCGCAGCGCCTGGCGGCGCTGCAGCCCGTTCGTGAGCAACTCTTGCTCACTCTCTGAGCCGGACCGCACTTCCGCGTCACATCGAAACTCGGGTCGCGGCTGAAGCCGCGACCCGAGGCTGGGACGCGCGACCTCAGCGCAGGAGCGGGACGAGCACGCCCTCGACGAAGGGAGCGTGGAAGAGGATCGGCAGCGGCAGAGCGATCCAAGCGATCACCCAGACATGGGCGATCCAGGTCCCCTCGCGCAGCCAACGCTGACGCCGCGCGATCCGCGGTTCGAGCTGCACGAGTACCCCGTGCAACGCGAAGTAGAGCATCGGCCCGCCGTAGCCGGCATGCACGGGCACGCTGATCGCGAGCTCGTGCAAGACACCGGAGACGAGGAATCCAACGGCGGCTGCGCCCCGCGCGCCGAGCCGCTGCCGCAGCGGACGCGCGACGCTGAGCTGGATCATCTCGGAGAACGCGAGGTTCCAGCGCCGGCTCCAGAAGCTCCCGAGAGAAGTCGCGGCGAGCGGCGAACGGAACAGCGGCCCGACCATCACGCCGCGCGATCGCCACGCCGCAGCGGCCAGGTTGAAGAGCCCGAAGTGGACCGCGAGGCTGAGCCCGCAGGCGAGTAGCGGCACCGCGAATGGAGAGCGCGCCACGTTTGCCTCGAGCGCGCGAGCGCCAAGCACGAAGAGAAAACCCAAGCCGAGCTGGTGCGCGCCCCGACGCGCGAGACGTGCGGTTCGCTCCCCCACTTCGTTCTCGGCGTTCGCGAACTCCGCCGGTCGCATGCCGGGCCAGAGCAGCGTGAACCCGAGCCAGCGCGAGCGCGAGAGAGCGCGCCCTCCCTGCAATCGATGCTCGGTGAGCACGATGCCCTTCATCGCATAGAGCGTCGCGCCGCAGAGCGCCAGCATGCGCAGTCCCGCGGGCTGCTCGGCCGCGAGCACATCCATCGCGGCGATCGACGCGAGGGCGAGCCCCCAGGCCGAGGCACGCGTGAGCCTCTCGTTCCGCACGCGAGCCAAGAGCGCGACGGCGACGACGAGCCCGCCGAGCAGGACCCCGAGCGAGAGCAGCGCCGCGCTCGAGGTCGGCGCATAGCCCGGCGCGATCAACGGAGCCCCGCGATCGAGCAAGCGCATGCAGCGCCGTACAGCAACGTGAGACCGACGAACAAGAGATCCAGCGCGCGCTCGGCGACGACGAAATGCACGCCGGGAGGCCGCGCCGACCGCAAATCGAAGTAGAGGAACTGTAGCGCGACGCGCGCGCCCCAATACAGCGCGATGAAGCCCAACACCGCGCTCGCGAGCCCCGATCCATCGAGCATCCAGCCGGGCGCGGCGAGCGAGACGAGCCCGAAGGCGAGGTTCGTGCCCCAGATGTACGCGGCGTAGACGTAGAACATCTGGCGCTCGAGCGTCGGCAGGAGGGCGAGCTTCTCCCGCCAGCCGAGGACGCGCGGCAACGCCAACGTGCCGAGGCAGAGCAGGAGCTGCGCAGCGCCGGCGAAGGCCATCGGGAGATGGAGATCCGAGAGCTTCATGGGAGCGACCGCTAAGAGCTCAACGAGGCTCTGCTCCGAGGCGAAGCTACCACTTCATCCGCAACGTGCGCGAGACATGCTCGGCGAGCGGCGCGGGGATGCCCAGCTCCGCAGCGAGGGCCGGCCAGCTCGAGAACGCGGTGAGCACCTCTTCGAGAAGTGCGAGCTCACGGCGGCGCGGCAGCCCCGCGTAGTCGGCGAGGTGCGCGAGATCCGCCTTCGTGAAGTCGCTCGTCTTGCCGTTCAGGCTGAGCTGATGGCGGCTCGTGAAGGCGCTTCCCTCGGCATGGCAGAGATCGTAGGCCGGCGCGAGATCCCAGCGACCGCGGCGATCCATCTCGAAGGCGAAGTTCTTCACGTGGTCGTCCTGGTTGCAGCCGACGAGGTTGAACAAGACGCGACGGAGCTGCTGCTCCATCGATGCGGGCGGCACGCTGAGCCGCTTCATCGTCAGGAAGAGCTGCTCGTACGAGTACTGTCCCGAGGCGAAGTAGTCGAAGTGCGCGAGCGCGGCGAAGGTCTGGACGAAGCGCTTGCCGCCGCTCGCATCGCGATCGAAGCGCCGCGTCAGGAAGTGCGAGCGCCCGTTCTCCTGCAGCAAGCGACACTCGGACATCGCGATCCCGCATTGCGCGGCGATCCGCGAGTAGGCGTACTCGAGCAGCCCGTAGCCCTTGGGATCGGCGACGCCCCAATCGCCGTTGAACGCCACGCCATCGAACTTGAGGAGCCAGTGCTCGAAGCCCGGCGGCAAGCGCGTCTGCCCGGAGCGCACTTCCTTCGTACGCGGATCGAACGCGATCACGGCCTTCGCGCGCGCGCCGCCGGCGGAGGTTCCGACGCTCAGGATGTCGAGCAGCGCGCGCTCGCCGCGCTCACCGTCGAGCTTCGTCTGCAGATGCTCCGCGGCGGCGAAGGCCATCGACGCGAGCTCGACGAGTTCGGCCACCTCGAGCTTGCGGTCGGCGCGCTCGGCGAGCCCCGTCGAAGGCTCGAACTCGAGCGCGCCCATGCCGCGCGTCCCCGTGTAGCAGAGGCGATCGACGGCGTGGAAGCTCTCGGGCGTGCGGCCCGTCCGCGCGAGCCACACGTCGATGAGACGGTTCCCGTACTTGTCGGGCAAGCTGTCGGCGAGCAGCCCCGGCAAGCCGTGGAACGCGCGCGGATCGAGCTCGCGGAACTGATAGATGCGCCGCGCGACGACAGGCATGTGCAGCGGCGCCACCTCGATGCCGGCGTCGGCGAACGCGGGGTCGTACTCGAAGCGCGCGAAGCGCTCGCCTGGGTCCATCGACACGTAGCCGATCGGCGTCCCCCAGAGCTTCACGGTCGCGGTGGTCATCGCTGCTCGTCCCCCCAGACGAAGCCGGCGCTCGGCGGGAGCTCCGGGCGCGCTGCGGGCGCCTCCTTCGCTCGCGCACGACGAGCTCGCCGCCCCTTCACCTCGGCGAGCGGCGAGCGGAGCTCCGCGGGCAGCAGCGCCTCGATCGCCTCCGCCATCCCCAGCGCCATCAGGAGCCGGAGCCACGAGCCGAGCTTGCCGTCCTTGCCGTCCTCGAGGCGCCGGAGCGTCGCGACGCCGAGGCCCGCCGCCTGCGCCAGGTCCTCTTGCGAGAGCTCCCGCTGCTTCCGCACGTGGGCGAGGCGCCGGCCGAGCTCGCGGAGGACCTCGGCGGTCGACAGCAAGGGTTCGATCTTCATGCGATCACAGCTGGTCGAAAAGTGGCGCAAAGGATCCGGAATCGATCACTTCTGATCGAGGATCGACGATTCTCGCCCTGGAACCCTAGATCGATCAAGAGTGAGCGAAAAATCTCCGAGATCGCACGATAGCGATCACCTTTGATCGCTCTCGGGTCTCCAGCCTCCGCGGGCGCTGCCGCGCGCCGCCCTTGCCCGAGGCGAGACGCGGAGCGGCCCTTCGGGCAGCATGCCCCGGACCTCTCGCCGCCGCGGCCCGATCCCGCGGCGGCGCGGAGAGCCAGTTCCGCACCGGAGCCGGACCGGCGTATGAAGAGCTACGTACTCGCGATCGTCCTGGTGCTCGTCCTCGTCGGCCTCTGGCTCGGCCTCGAGCTCGCTCGATCGGGAGAGGACGCCGCTTCGACACCGCTCGCGGCCGTCGAGAACGAGCCGACGCGAGCACGGGACGAGCTCGTGGCCGAAACGCGCCGCGTGCAACGCGAGGCCGCGCCGACGACGGAGCCGGCGACCGCGCCTTCGAGCGCGGTGCCGAGCGCCGCGCTCCCTTCGTCGAGCGCGGCGGGATCGAAGCCGGACGACCTGCGCGTGCGCGTGATCGACCAAGCGAGCGGTCGACGCCTCGACGAGCTCGAGATCCACCTCGCGCGCTACCTCGTCGTCGAACAGAACGGAGCGCGGCTGGGTGAACTGCACGATCTCGGCAAGGAGCGACCTGTCGGCGCCGAGGTCGAGCGGCGCATCTCGCGCGAGAGGGTCTTCGAGTTCGCGCGGCGGAAGGAAGGCGCCTGGCTGATCGCCGCCGTCGTCGGCGTCTTCGCGCCCTTGACGGAGACGCGCGTTCCGCTCGAGCCGTGGCCGACCGAGCCCATCGAGCTCGTCGTGCCCGCGTATGGCTGGGTTCGCTGCCGCGTGAGAGACGAGCTCGGAGGCACCGCCGACGTGCACGGACGCGTCGAGTTCCGCAGCGAGCCCGGGGTAAGCTCGACGCTGGATGGTCGAGTGCCCGTCTTCCGCGGAGAGTCCCCGAGCGTTCCGTGCGGTGTGGGCCTCGTGCTGAAGGTCGATGCCGAGCTCTACGGCGAGCGCGGAAAGATCCCGCCGCTCGTCGCGCGCGGACCGCAAGCATCCGGCGAGACGGTGGAGATCGCGCTCGATCTTCCTCCGCGCCCTGCCGTGCTCCGCGTACGCGTGATGCTCGACGCCCACGAGCCTCTGAGGGAAGCCGAGATCGAGCTGCGCCAAGAGTCCGCTCGCACCATCGCCAGCAGCGCGATGTCGCAGAGCAAGCACGCGCGCCAACGCACCGATCCCGAGGGTTGGCTGCGCTTCACGGTGGAGGATCGCCTCGCCGCCGAAGGGCGCCGGCGCACGATCCAGCTCCAGCACGTGCATGCGACGCGCGGTCCCTTGGCCGGTGCTCTCGATCTCTCGCAAGAGCTCCCTCCGGGCGAGTCCTCGCTCGGCGAGCTCGTGCTGCAAGAGGAGCCGCTCCTCGCCGCCGGACGCGTCGTCGACGGCGCGGGAGCGCCGATCGTCGAGGTGCAAGTCGGGGCTTGGATCGTCGGCGAGGCGAGCGGATCGCCCGAGCAGCGCTTGACCACCTCCACGGATGCAGCCGGCCGCTTCGCGTTCCGTGACTCGCGCCGCACCAAGCACCTGCATCTCGAGGTGCGGCATGCCGGCTACCTCGCGGTCGAGGGCCTCGAGGTTCCCCCGGGCGCGCGGGATGTCGTGATCGAGCTCGAGAAAGCCGCCGCGCTGCGCGGCTCGGCGCGCCTCCCGTCGGGCATGGATGCCACGCGCCTCCGCGTGGAGCTGAGGTCGATCGCTCGACGGTCGATGCCGCAGCTGACGCCGAGCGCAGCGCTCCGCGCGGACGGCACCTTCGTCATCGAGGGCATCGTGCCGGAGCCTCATGATGCGGTCTTCCTGACGCCGGAGCGCACGCCGCTCGCGACGATCCGCGACCTGCGCTTCGCAGCCGGCGAGGAGAATCGCGACCCGCGTGCCCAGGAGGTCGAGCTCTGCCGGGGCTGGCGCGAGCTCGCGCTGCGGCTCCTCGACGAGCGCGACCTGCCCCTCGCGAGCACGAGCTTCGAGCTGCTCTCCCTCGCCTCGTCGTCGCGACGCGCGCTGCAGAGCGACGCCGAAGGCGCCTGCTCGATCTGGATCGCTCCCGAGGAGCAGAGCTTCCGCCTCGCAGCGCCCGGCCGTCGTCCGCGCTCCTTCGAGTGGACCGCGGCGCGCCAGGACCTGCGCTTGCTCCCAGGGATCCGCGTCACGCTGCCCGTGCAAGCGACGCTCGTCCCGCCGATCACGCGCTTGCGCGTGCAGCTCGGAGCAAGCGAGCGCGTGAGCACTGGCTGGGTCGACGTGCTCGATGGACGCGCCGAGCTCGTCCTCGCCGAGCCCGGGCGCTACACGATGTCGGCGGCGATCGTCATCCAAGAGCAGCGCACGACGATGGTGAGCGAGCTCGATCTCGAGCCGCCCCCGCTCCTCGAGATCACCGAAGGCGGTCCGACGCTCCTGCCGGCGTGCGTGATCTCGGAGGCCGCGCTGCGCGCCGCGCTCGGGCGCAAATGACGGCGCGCCGGAACAGCCCGCAGCTCGGGCCTTGTCGGAGCGCCGAGCTCACGCCCAGGATGGATTCGTGAACCTCCAACTCGCGCTCCGGCATCGAGCGGCCATCGGCCTGCTGCTGTTCCTCTCCTCCTGCACCAGCCTCTGGCAGCAGCGAGACGAGCAAGCCGTGGTCTGGGAGGACGGCGACCCGGCCAAGATCGAGGTTTGGCTGAGCCAGGGCTCGAGCATGCTCGGTCAGCCCTGGTTCTTCCTCATCGACGTCGTCGCGACGCCGGTGCTCGTCGTGAACGAGACCTTCTTCGCCTGTGGAGCCTTGGGTCGGGAAGACGCGCGCATCGCCGCCGGCCCCTTCGGCTATCTCGCGAGCCTGCTCCCCGGCATCACCTGCATGCCGCTCGACGCGCATCCCTCGGTGTGGCTGCGCTTGAGCGAGCCGCTGCGCCTGCCGGCCGCGGAGCGCGAGCGCCTCTCCAAGCTCGGCCCCTGCGGCGGCGTACGCTGGCTCGCCGAGCACTATGCTCGACAGGTTCCGCGCGGCGCGGTCGCTGCCGAGTTCGTGCGCGATTGGGTGGTGTCCGTGCGCCTCGTGCGAGCGTGCGAGGCCACGTCATCTACGACCGGTGGCAGCTCAGCGCGTTAGCATCCGCCGCAGGATCAGCTTCCACGCCGCGAACTCCGTCACGCCGTTCGGACCGGCATGGCGCGTCACCTCGCTGTCGCAGAAGCGGCGCAGCGCCGCGAGGAACGCCGCCTCGTCCGCGTAGGTCTCGTGACCCGGGTAGTCCCCGTAGTCCTCGCGCACGTACTTGCCGTCGCGCCAGACGATGTTCGTTCCGCCTTCCTTGTGCGAGTTGGAGTAACGACCGCCGCGCTGCATGCCAGCCACGATCGCGCGCTGGACGGCGGCGATCGAATCGAGCGCGGCTTCCGCTTGCCGCGACTCCGCGGCGAGCGCTCGCGTGCGCTCCGGCGATCCGGAGCCCGCGCTCGGAGCCGCGGCCGGCACGAGCTCGCGGGTCCACAGCTCGATCCAGCTGCGCGAGGTCTTGCGGTAGTACTCGTCGCTCGCCTCACTCCGGCCGGCCCACGAAGCATCGATACGCAGCTCGAAGTGATGGGCGTCCCGGAACGCCGTCACGAAGCGCAGCTCGCAGCGATACACCGCGCCGACCACGTGCGCTTCCGCCTGCCACGCGAGCTCCTCGCCGGCGCTCGCCTCCACGAAGAGCACGCCGATCTCCCGCTCGAGCAGGCATCGCAGCTCGTGCGGCGAGCGCGCGTCGAGGAACGACAGCGCGGCGCGGCAGCCGAAGGGCAGCTCCACGAAGCTCGCCGTCGCCCCCGGCGAGCCGGCAACGACCGCCGGTGGAGCCTCGGCGACAGCGCGCGTCCAGGCGATCGGAACCGCGGCGGAGCGGCGATGCGCCAGCACGGCCAGCGGATCCGGCTTCGGCTCGTGCGCCCGACGGATCGCGTCCATGTCGGGCTCCGGCGGTGGCGCATCCGGTGGCTCGACCACGAAGTAGACGCGCGCGGCATCGGTGAACTCGCCCGAGGAGAGCGAGCTGCTCCGCGCGCGATGGTCGAGCCCATCGCCCGAGGCGCGCGGTCGCGTCGTGACCTTCTTCTCGAGCATCACGTACGCGCCGATCGGTGGCGCAGGAAAGCCATGCGAGAGCTCGACGATGCGGTTCCCCGCCGCGAGCTCGGCGTCGATCAGCGCGCGCAGCGCCGGAGGGAAGGACGCGAGCTCCTTCTGCTGCTCTCGATCGAGTTCCATCGCGTGTCCTCGCCTACTCGTCTTCGAGCTCGGTCGCGGTGAGCGTCGCCACGGAGCGCTCGATGGCGGGATCGAAGCCGATCCCGCTCGCAGCGAGCTTCGCCGCTACCTAGGCGAGAAAGCCAACAAGGCCGAGCCTCGCCGGCTCAGTTCCGCTCGAAGCGATACTCCAGCGGGTCGATCCACTCCGGCCGGATCTTCAGGCTCAGCGCGCCGATGCGCCCCTCGATGTCGGTCTCGAAGCGCACCGCGCTCTCGTGCCACACGACGTCGTCCCAGGTCGCGAGGAAGACGTCGTAATGCCAGTGCGAGAGGACGCCCGTGTTCGCGTGCTGCGAGAGGCGGAGGGTCATCTTGTCGCCCTCGATCGCGACGACGGCCTCGCCGTAGAGCTGGTTCGCGAAGGTGCCGGTGTAGTCCTTGGGCTCGTGCGACGGGCGCGTGTTCGGAACGCGCTTCGAGACGCCGCGGCGCGCGGCGGCCGCGCGCTCGGCGTTCTGGCCCCGCTTCGCCTTCAGGTAGCGCTGGCTCCAGTCCTGCGCGGGGACGCCGAGATAGGCGTCGATCACATGGAGCGCCAGCGCGTGCGTGAGGTCATGCTCGTCGAGGTTGGTGACCACCGCGACGCCGAGCTCGGCCTCGGGGATCAACGCGACGATCGAGTACATGCCGTTCAAGCCGCCGGTGTGCTCGACCTTCAAGCGCCCTTGATAGTCCGCGACCTCGAAGCCCAGCGCGTATGCGGCGAGATGCGTCGAGGGATTGAGCGAGCGGGCGAAGGGCGAGACGACCCGGAGGTTCTGCGGGATGCGCAGCATCTCGATCGCCGAAGCGGGCACGAGCTTCTGGCCGTCGACGCGCCCCTCCGCGAGCTGGAAACGCAGCCAGCTCGCGAGGTCCTTCGCGCAGGAGTTGATCGCGCCCGCGGGTCCCGAGTTCGAGACGTCGAGGTAGGGCACCTGTTCGAGCGGACCGCGCACGAGCGTGTGCGGTGTCGCGACATCGGGATCGCCCGCGAGCGAAGCGACGCTCGTATTCGTGCGCGTCATGCCGAGCGGCTGGAACAGGCGCTCCAAGAGGAACTGCTCCCAGCTCCGCCCATCGACGCGCGGGATCAGCTCGCCGGCGACCACGAACATCAAGTTCGAGTAGCCGTAGCCGGTTCCGTAGTCGAACGCGGGCGGCACGTAGCGAATGCGCTCCACCACCTCGGCGCGCGTGAGCTTCGAGCCGAACCACATGAGATCGCCGGCCCACGTGCCGAGCCCGGAGCGATGGCAGAGGAGGTCGATGACCTTCATCCGCCGCGTCGCTTCCCAGTCCATCATACGGAAGCCGGGCCAGCGCTCCGTGACGAGGTCGTTCCAGCCGAGCTTCCCTTCGGCGACCAGCATCGCGATCGCGGTGGCGGTGAACGCCTTCGAGTTCGAGGCGATGGCGAAGAGCGTCTCGGGCCCCACCGGATCGCTCTTGCCCGCGGTCCTGACGCCGTAGCCCTGCGCGAGCACGACCCGATCGTCCTTCACGACCGCGACCGCGCAGCCCGGCACCTGCCAGGCCTTCAAGGCTTCCGCCACATAGGCGTCGAAGCCCTGCAGCGGTGCGTCTTGTGCAGACGATCGCGGCGCGAAGGCGAGCGAGGCGAGCGCGATGGAGATCGCGCTCGCGAGCGCACGCGAGAGCCGCTGCGAAGCTCGAGTGCCGCGCATCGGATCAGCCCTGCACGTGACGCAGCTTGTTCACGCGGCCGAGGAAGTTCCAATCCATGACGTAGAGGTCGCCGTGCTGGTCCCAATGCGCGCCGTGCGGAGAGAGGAAGATCCCCGGCTGCCACTTCTCGGCGGGCACGCCGTTCTGCGCGCGGAGCCCTTCCTCGGGCTGCTCGCCGAGATGCGCGACGAGCAGGTTCCAGCGGTCGAGGATCGTGATGCGACCGGTCAAGTCGGCGACGACGAGATCGCCGTTCCGCTCGTGCGCGTTGCACGGGCGGCGCAGCTCTTCCTTTCGTACCTCGAGCAGCTCGCCCTCCAGAGAGAAGATCTGCAGGCGGTGGTTCTCGCGATCGCAGACGATGAGCCGCGGCTCGCCGCCGCGCGTGTCGATCCAGAGCCCGTGCGGCGTCTGCATCTTGCCGGGCTCGCCCCCGCGCCCGCCGAACGAGCCCAGGTACTCGCCCTTCGCGTCATAGCGATGCACGTAGGAGAGGCCGTAGCCGTCGGCGACGAAGATGCGGCCATCGGGCGCCACCGCGATGCTCGTCGGGCGGAACTGCCCCTGCTCCTTGTAGAGCCCCGAGCTCTGCGGCCAGCCCTTCACCCACACGACCTCGCCCGCGGTCGTCGCCTTCAGGAACTCGCTGCGCCCGATGTGGCTGAGATACAGGAACTCGCCGTCGGCCTCCTTCCGCAGCACCATGCCGTGCAAGCCGCCGGCCCAGTCCTTGCCCCACGAGCCGACGTAGCTGCCATCGCGCTCGAACACCATCACCGCGTTGGCCGTGTCGGTGTTCACGTACACGCGATCCTTGGAGTCGGTCGCGATCGTGCCGTGCGTGTTGCCGAACGAGAGCTTCTCGGGCAGCTTCGCCCACCCTTCCACCCACTCGTAGCGATGGCGACCGCTGCCGAGGATCACGGGCTCCATTCCGCGTCGGCGAGAGCCAACCGCAGCCGGAGCGGAGGTCGCGAGACCACCCGCCGCCCCGAGCGAAGCGGCGCCGGCGGCGCCGAGGCTGGCGAGGAACGAGCGACGGGAGAACGGGGCGGGCGAGGGAGAGCTGCTCATCGAGGGCGACCTCGGGGAACGCGAGGAGGGAAGCTGAGGCGATCCGCGCTGCGGCGGAGGCGCGCGCGAGAGTAGAGCGCGGCTGCACCCGTGTCGATGGAGAGGCGCCGCCCGACGATCCGACGTGCGCGAGTCGAGCGGGCTCGGATCACAGCTCCGCCTCACGAACGCGCGAGCGCCGGGGCTCGAGCGAGTGTCCGCCACATCGCGAACGGGCCGGTGCATCGCGGCCAGAGCGCCTCGCTCGGGTCCGACTTTCCCCGGCCCTGGCGTGGAGCATAGCCTGGCCGAAATGGGCGACACGGCAGCCTTCGGTCAGCAGTTCCTCGACGAGGTCGAGCGGAACCTCGGCACCCAGCCGTTCGGCTACGCCGAGCAGAAGCGCCTCCGCGCCATGGATCGATCCGAGTTCGCGACCTTCCTGCGTCGCCACGCCGGAGCGACCTACGCGGAGCTGCAGTCCCTGAAGCAAGAGGAGGACCCCAGGCAGCTCGCCGCCTTCTTCTGCGATGCCAAGCGCCGCGAACAGCTCCAGCTGCTGATCGTGGCGGCGGCGATCGCCGCCGGCTAGTGCGGCGGATCGACCCGGGACGCGCTCTCCGAGACGTTCATCCGGAGGCCAGCATCCCGATCTGCCAGACCTGCTCCAGCAACGACAGCGAGGCGATCACCAGCACCACGCGACGAACCGTCGCCGAGCCCTTGGAGACGCTCCACTTGCTCGCGAAGAAGCTCCCCGTCGCGGTGCCGACGAGCAAGCACGCCGCCGGCCCCCACGCGATGACCGGGCTCTGGTTCGCGAGCACGTGCGGCGCCAGCACGAAGCCGATCAAGCTCGCGATCGAGGCGCTGATCACGATCACGCTCTTCGCCGCATTCACCTGCAAGAGGTCGCGGTGATAGGTCGCGACGAGCACGAGCGCCGCGACGAAGCCGGTGCCGACCTGCGCGAAGCCCATGTGCAAGCCGACCAGCACGCAGCCCAAGGGCCCGAGAATCGGAGAGCGACGCGAGATGGCGCCCGGTCCCTTGCCGCGGAGCTGCTGCACGAGGAGCAGGAGCAGCGCCGCGGCGAGATAGACGCGGAAGGCGAGGTCGTTCGCGCGGAGCGCCAGCAGGTTCCCGACGAGAGCGCCGGGGATCGCGTAGAGCGCGAGAACCCACACTTCGCGCGTGGGACGGATGCCCGCGCGCAGGAAGCCGAGCCAGGCGAAGAGGCCGACTCCGATCGCGCCGAGGCGCGAGCTCGGGTTCGCCACCGCGAGCGGCAAGCCGCAGGCGTACTGGAACGCCCAGAGCGCGAAGATACCGGCGCCCCCGGCGACGTTGTTGATGGCACCCATCGCGACGCCGGCGGCGATGGTGATCGGGATGGCGAGGAGGTCCACGGGGTCGAGCGCCGCGGTGGCTCTGAGCCCTCGACGCGCGCGCAGCGTAGCCCAGCTGCGAGGTGGAAGCCAGCGCCGCGCGCTCAGGCCTCAGGATCGAGGCGCACGAGCTTGCCCTTCCGCTTCACGATGTTCTTGTAGTCCCACTGGATCGCCTTCGATTTCTTGAGCCAGCGCCGGAGCGCCTTCGCGTCGATCTCCTCGACCGCGCCGTAGAAGACCGAAGCGTCCTTGAACTTCTCGCCGCGCACATCGAGGCCCTTCTCCTCGAAGTCCGCGCCGCTCCAGAACATCAGCCGGATGCCCGGCTTCTGCTTGCTGTAGCCCACGATCGGATTGCCGTCGAGGAACCACACGGGATGCCGGTGCCAGATCTTGCTCTCCGCTCCGGCGAGCCCGCGATCGATCTCGCGCGCGAGCTTCTCGCAGATCTCGCGATCGTGCGGTTCCTGCGCGGCGTTGAACTTCGCGATCTCGGCATCCATGCGTCGTCTCCGTGACGTGCTCGCGTGAGAGCTCGGGCGGCGGCGACCGCCGAGCTGGGGCGCCATGATAGCGCTCGGCGGCGCGGAGATCTCACACGCGCAGCAGACCGCGGAACCCGCGCGCGGCGAAGTACGACTCCGCGCCGTTGTGGTACACGAAGACGCGCCCGTAGCGCCGATCGCCGAAGAGCGCCCCGCCGAGCTCGCGCACCGCGCTCGGCGTCCGCAGCCAGCTCGAGGTCTTCCGGTCGAACTCGCCGAGCTCCTGCAGCGCGCGGTACTGCGCTTCGTCGAGGAGCTCGATCCCGATCGCCGCGGCCAGCTCCTCCGCGCTGCCGACCGGCTTGCTCTGCTTCCGCGCGTCGAGCGCCTCTCGATCGAAGCAGAGGCTGCGCCGACCCGCCGGGCTCTCCGCGGAGCAGTCGCAGAAGAGGATGCGGCCCGTGGCTTCGTCCCGGCCGATGACGTCGGGCTCGCCGCCGGTCTGCTCCATCGCGTGCAGGCTGCGCAGCGCGGTCTCGCTCCGCGCGAGACACGATCGCAGCTCGGCCCAGCGCAGGCCGGGGTGGCGAGAGCCGTGCGCGGCGAAGCGCGCTTCCAGAGTGACCAGGAGCTCGTCTTGCTCTCGCGAACTCGGGTCGTTCATCGGTAGCCTCCTCGCGCCTCGGCCGCGGCTCTTCCATCTGCCGACTGCGCGCCCGATGCGCAATGCAGCATCCGGAGAATCTGCAGGGTCCTTCGCCTCGGGTCTCTGGGATCCCACTAGGATCTCGCGCGACCGAGAAGCGCTCGCGGCCATCTCGGGCAGACGAAGCGAGCGCCGCCGAGACCCCTGCGTTGCTCGGCGCCAGCCGCTCGCACCTGCTTCCCTGCTCCAGGAGCTCGAAGCAGCGCTCCCGCAAGGCCCCGAACCACGCGACGCCCGCTCATGAGATCGCCTCTCGGACGAACCCGCATCGCCACCAGGCATCGCGCCTCCTCGCTCTCCGGCGCCCGGCACTTGCTCGCCCTCTTCCTCGGCTCTTGCGCTTCGGTGCCGCTCCCCACGATCGAGACGGCTCCCGCGCGTCCTCACATCGTGATGATCGTGGCCGACGACCTCGGCTGGGGCGACGTGGGCTTTCACGGCAGCGAGATCGAGACACCGCATCTCGACGCGCTCGCCTCACGCGGCGTGCGCTTGGAGCAGTTCTACGTGCAGCCCGTGTGCTCGCCGACGCGAGGGGCGCTGCTCACCGGTCGCTACCCGCTGCGGCTCGGGCTCCAGTGCGGCGTCGTCCGGCCGTGGTCGTCGCATGGCCTGCCGCTCGACGAGCGCACGCTCGCGAACGCCCTCTCCGAAGCCGGCTACGCGACGGCGCTCTGCGGCAAATGGCATCTCGGGCACGCGCGCCCGGAGTACCTGCCGACGCGGCGCGGCTTCGAGCAGCAGTACGGGCTCTACAACGGCGCGATCGACTACTGGACGCATCGGCGCGACGGTGGCCTCGATTGGCACGCGAACGACCGCGCTCTCCGAGAGGAAGGCTACGCGACCGAGCTCCTCGCGAACGCGGCGATCGACATGCTGGCGGCGCACGACCACGCGCGGCCCCTGTTCCTCTACCTTCCGTTCAACGCGCCGCATTCCCCGCTGCAGGCTCCCGAGGAGTCGATCGCGGCCTACGCGCACATCGCCGACAAGCAGCGGCGCATCTATGCCGCGATGGTCGCGTCGCTCGACGGCGCCATCGGCCGCATCCTCCGCGCCCTCCCCGAGCACGGCTTCGCGGCGGAAGAGACCCTCGTCTTCTTCTGCTCGGACAACGGCGGGCTCCGCCAGTTCGGCTCGAACGGCGAGCTGCGCGGCGGCAAGGGCCAGCTCTACGAAGGGGGCCTCCGCGTGCCGGCCGTGATCGCCTGGCCCGGTCATCTCGAGGCCGGAGGCATCGTGAACGAGCCGCTCCACGCCGTCGATCTCTACCCGACCCTGCTACGTCTCGCGGGCGCCTCCGCGGAGCAAGCGAAACCCGTCGATGGCGAGGACTGCTGGCCCGTGCTCACGGCTGGAGCGAAGACGCCACACGAGCTCCTCGTGCACAACCTCACGCCATGGTCGGGCGCCCTCCGCAGCGGCAATTGGAAGCTCGTCCAGAACGGCGCCGTGCCGGCCAACGCGATCGAAGGACCGCCGCGGGATACGTGGGAGCTCTTCCATCTCGGCGAGGATCCCGGCGAGCGCAACGATCGCAGTCGGGACGAGCCGGAGCGCATGCGCGCGATGCGCGAGCGCCTCGAAGCGCTGCGCCGCGAAGCGGCCCCGCCCGTGCTCTCGCCCAACGTGGCGCCCGAGGGGTTCCGCGCGCCGGAGATCTGGGGGGAGAGCTGACCAACCGAACGCGGCGCGAAGCCTCGCCCTCAATGCCCGTGCGGCACCGTCATGTGCTGCAAGCAAGCCTCCGCCTGCCCCCCATAGACCGTCCCCGCATAGCGCCGCGCCACCGTCTCGAGCCCGCGCTTCCCGAGCGGCTGATTCCCCTCCTCGTGCCACGCGAGCGAGAGCTCGATCAGGCGCAGAGGTAGCGCGAAGTCGCTCGGGGCGTAGACGAAGGTCTCCTCGAGCAGGCGCGCCGCTTGCGCCGGCCGACGACGAGCGCGCGCGAGGATCGCCGCGGTGAGATCGGCGCGCGCGCGGGCGCCGGCGCGATCGAGCGGATCGAGCGCGCGATAGCGCGCGAGGTGTTGCAGCGCTTCCTGCACGCGGCCGCGATCGATCTCGAGGCGCGCGAGCTCGGCGTGCGCGCGGGCGCGTTGGAGCTCGTCGCCGTCGCAGAGCACGGACCAGAGCAGGGGCTCGGCCCCCATCGCGTCGTCGCCCTCGAAGCGCACGAGCGCGAACGCGAGCTGCGCGGCGGCATCGCGCGGGCACTCGCGCCAGCGCGCGCGAGCTTCACGCCAGCGCGGCAAGAGTTCCTCCGCTTGCGCGAGCAGCTCGAGCAGGAGCTCGGGCTCGAGGAAGCCCTTCCTCACGGCGATCGCCTCGCCGTCCTCGGCGAGCACGGCGCAGCCGAGCGCGCCGCGCTCGCCGAAGAGCTGCTCGAAGCGCTCGCGCCGCGCTTGAGCGTCGAGCTTGAGCGGTACGTAGGCGCGCTGGAGCTCCGCGCGCACGCGCGGGTCGACGAGGGTACGCGACTCCAAGAACTCGCCGAGCGCGCGCTGCGGGATGCGCAGCGCGACGAAGATCGGCCGGCCTTCCTCGGCCGACCGCGCTTGCGCCAAGGCTTCGTCGCCGTCGATCCAGCGCGGCTCGCCCGTCGCGGGCTCGGCGTCGATCGGGAGCCACGCGAGCGTGCTGCCCCCCTTCTCCCCGATCTCGCAGAGGAGCACGCGTCGACGCGGGACGTCGAGACGCACGAGGGAGCGCGGGCCGCGCACGGCGCCGAGCGGGCGCGAGGCGCGCGTCCGCGGGTCGAGCAGGAAGAGGGCGCGCTCGCCGGAAGGCCGGGGCTCGCGCGCCAGCGCGAGCTGCCACGCCGAGCCCGGCCAGAGCTCGAGCTCGACGCCGAGCTCGGCGGCGACGGCGGCCGCGGCGGCCGGCGGCTGCGGCGTCGCCGGCGGAGGGAAGAGCGGAGGCGGGTCGAGCGGCGGCAGCTCGGCCGGGAGCCAGGGCTCGCCGCGGAGCAGCGCGCCGGGCTGCTCCAGGTCGAGCGCCCAGGGTTCCTCGGGTGCGGTCGTCGGCGGAGCGTCCGAGGGGCGCTTCGCGAGCCGTAGATAGCGACCGCTCGGATCGCACGGCGAACCGGGGAGCGGCAGCCAGAGCTCGCCAGGAGGCGAGCTGGCGATCGGGCGCCGGGGATGGCGCAGCTCCGCCTGCACCTCGTCACCCGGCGCGGCGAGGACGAGCGCGGCGAGACCGCAAACGATGGCTGGAAGGCCGAACATGCTTTCGCGCGGGTGAACCCCTACAATGCGGCCCAGCATCGTCGCTCACAGCGGAGCACTGGTCACCGATGTCCTTTTCGATCTCACGCCGCGGCTTTCTCGCCGGCGGCGTCGCTGCCGCGGTTTCTGGTCTCGGGCCGCAGGCGCGAGCGGGCGCTCGTCGACGCGTCGCGGCGAACGATCGCATCGCCATCGGCTTCATCGGCGTCGGCTCGCTGGGCGGAGGGCATCACCTCCCGCGCGTCCTCGGCATGCCGGACTTCGAGGTCCTCGCGGTGGCCGACCCGGATCGTCGCCATACCGCGAGCGCGTTGGAGCGCATCGCGGGCAGCAAGAAGGGCGGCGCCAATGCAACCGCCTACGTCGACTACCGCGAGCTGCTCGACCGCAACGACCTCGATGCGGTGCTGATCTCGACGCCGGATCACTGGCATGCGCTGAACCTGATCCACGCTTGCCAGGCCGGCAAGGATGTCTACTGCGAGAAGCCGCTCTCGCTCACCATCGGCGAAGGCCGCGCGATGGTCGAGGCCGCGCGTCGCGCGGGGCGCGTCGTGCAGGTCGGCACGCAGCAGCGCTCTGATCGGCGCTTCCGCCAAGCCTGCGAGCTCGTGCGGAACGGCAAGATCGGCAAGCTGAAGAGTGTCCGCTGCGTGCTCGGCCGCGGTCCCACCGAGAAGCGCACGGCGGATGCGGCCCCGCCGCCGGAGCTCGACTGGCAGCTCTGGCTCGGCCCCGCGCCGAGCGTCCCGTTCAACGAGCGCCGCTGCCACTACCAGTTCCGCTGGTTCTTCGACTACTCGGGCGGGAAGCTCACCGACTGGGGTGCGCACCACCTCGATATCGCGCAGTGGGGCCTCGGCCACGAGGATTCCGGTCCGGTCGCCGTCGAGGGCACGGGCACCTTCCCCTCCGACAACTTCTTCGAGACGCCCGTCGACTTCGAAGTGCGCGCGACCTACGCCGACGGCGCCGAGCTGATCGCGACGGGCGCCGGCGAGAACGGCGTCACCTTCACGGGCAGCGACGGCGAGATCTTCGTCTCGCGCGGCAAGATCACGGCGACGAACCCCGAGCTCCTGAAGCTCGAGCCGGGAGCCGTGGGGCCGGTCGTGCTCCACGCGAGCGCGGACCACCACGCGGACTTCGTGCGCGCCGTGCGCGAGCGCGGCCGAACGGCGAGCGACATCGAAGTCGCCCACCGCTCCGCCACGGTCGGCCACCTCGGCAATCTCGCGATCCGCCTCGGCCGGCGCCTGCAGTGGGACCCCGTCGTCGAGCGCTTCGTCGGCGACGACGCGGCGAACCGCCTGATCTCGAAGCCCATGCGCCATCCGTGGAGCCTTTGAACCGGAGCCTCTGAACGTGAACCTGAAGCAGCTCCGCGCGCGCATCGGCTGCGCGGCACTCGTCCTCTCCCTCGCTCCGGCGCTGCTCGCGCAGAACGACGACTTGGCGGCACTGGTCGCTCGCCTGCGCGGAGCAGACGTCGCCGCGCGCGACGCCGCCGCGGCGGCCGCGTCCGCGCTCGGCTCCACCGCGATCGCCCCCATCGGCGGCCTGCTCGCGCTGGAAGACCTGGACGTCGTCGATGCGGCGCGGCGCGCGCTGATCGGCATCGCGAGCCGCGCCACCGCGCCGGGGACGGCAGAGGGAGAGCGCGCGGCGACCGCTCGCGCGCTGCTCGACCTCCTGCGCCTCGAGATGCCGCTGCCGCCGCTCCGGCGCGCGTTCGTGCTGCGCCAGCTGGCCATCGTCGTGCGCGGCACGAGCGAGACGCTCGAGATCGCGCGCCATCTCGACGATCCCGCGCTCTCCGAAGCCGCGCTCTTCGCGCTGGAGCGCATCACGAGCCCCATCGCCGATGCGCTGCTGCTCGAGCGGCTCGCCCGCGCCGATCTGGCGCAACCGCCGCGCGCCGCGCTCATCGCGTCGCTCGGTGCGCGGCGCTCGCGCGCCGCGGTTCCTCAGCTCGTCGAGCTCGCCGCCCAGGAAGGAAACCCGCTCGCCGCGAGCGCGCGAGAGGCCCTCGCGCGCATCGGCGATCCCGCCGCAGCGACGGTGCTGCGCGCGGCGGTGCTGCGCGGCGAAGCCGGGGCCGCTGACGCCTATCTGCGCTTGCTCGAGCAGCGCTTGCAGCACGCGACCAATTCACTCCGCGAAGGCGGCGATTCGCTGCCTCTCTTGCTCAGCGCCCCGCAGGCCGGCACTCGCCTCGCGGCGATCGACCAGCTCCAGGCGTACGGATTCGACGCTCCGCTCGGGACGTGGATCGGGCTCCTTGGCGATCCCGCCGAGAGCGTGCGTTCGCGCGTGCGAGCCTTGCTCGTCGCGAGCTCTGCTCCGGAGCTCGACGCGACGCTCTCCGAGGCCGCCACACAGGGCACTCCCGCGATCCGCTCGGGGGCCCTGCGCGCGCTCTTCGAGCGCGACCCGGCCAAGGCGCGACCGCTGATCGTCGGCGCGGCGACCGAAGGCGATGCTTCCGTGCGCAGCGCGGCGATCACCTTGCTGGCGGAAGCGGGGGATCCGTCCGACGAAGCGCTGATCCTCGCCGCGCTGGAGCAGCCCGAGCTGCTCGCCTCCGCGGCCGACGCGTTGCTCGAGCGCGGCAGCGCGCGCGCGACGGCTGGAGAGGGCGACGCCGCGCGCGCGCTCCTCCGCCCGCTGCTCGCGAAGCCGCTCGACTTGGAGCGCCTGGGCCGCGCGTTGCTCGCGCTGGCGCCTCTCGCCGACGAGAGCGACCTCGCGCGCCTCGAGCCGCTGCTCGCGAACGACGCGCTGCGGGAAGAGCTGGCCGCGGTGCGCCTCGGCGTGGCCGAGCGCCTACCCGCGGAGGCGAGCGAGAAAGCGCAA
This sequence comes from Planctomycetota bacterium, assembly GCA_016719295.1. GTDB lineage: Bacteria > Planctomycetota > UBA1135 > UBA1135 > JADKAF01 > JADKAF01. Next base: position 5,895,553 of record JADKAF010000001.1, on the reverse strand, counting down.
GCGCTGCTCTGGCAAATCGTCGACGCGACGAAGGACCGCGAGAAGCTGCGCGCCATCGCCACGGCCCTGAAGGCGCGCGGCGCCGCGGTCGATGGGATCGCGGCGAAGAAGGGCTTCGTCACGCGCTGGAAGCTGATGGGCTCGTTCGCGCGCAGCGACGGCAAGCCCTTCGCGTGGTGGCCCTTCGCCGAGAGCGGCCCGACGCTGAACGAGACGATCACCATCGACGACGTCAACTACGCCTGGCGCGACATCGTCACCGAGGACTTCGAAGGGCACTTCGACCTCTTGTTCCTCGAGCCGAAGCTGAACTGCTACGCCTTCGCCGCGGTCGACATCGATTGGCCGAAGGACGAGACGGTGGAGCTGAAGCTCGGCAGCGACGACGGCGTCGTGGTGTGGGTGAACGGCAAGCTCGTCCACCAGAACGATACGAGCCGCGGCCTGCGCACCGACGAGGATCGCTGCACCGCCGAGATGAAGCAGGGCAGCAATCGAATCGTCGTGAAGATCGTGCAAGGCGGCGGCGGCTTCGGGTTCTGCCTGCGCCTTCCCGCTCGCTGAGCTCCGCACCGAAGCGCCACATGCAGGAGAACCAGCAGCCGAGCGTCGATCCGGAGGGCATCCCCGAGGTCCGCGACTTCTCTCTCGTACTTGGCGGACCGCTCTACCAGCTCCTCCGCCGGGCCCGCCTCGGCGAGCACGTCGACGATCACCTCCTGCGCCGCGCGCTGGTGATCTGCGGGCTCGCCTGGCTGCCGCTGCTCGTGCTCGCCTGGATCGAAGGCACGCTGATCGGCGGCGTCGCGATTCCGTTCCTGGCGGACATCGAGACGCACGTGCGCTTCCTGGTCGCCGTGCCGCTGCTCGTGATCGCCGAGCTCCTCGTGCATCTGCGGATGCGCGGGATCGTGGCGCAGTTCCTCGAGCGCCGGCTGATCGCCGCGGGCTCGATGGAGCGCTTCCAGCAAGCCCTCAAGCGCGCGATGGCGCTGCGCAACTCGACGATCGCGGAGGTCCTGCTGGTCCTCGCGATCGTGCCGGTGGCGATCTTCGTACGAGGCGACCTCCTGGCTCTCGATGCCTCGACCTGGTACGCGGTCGCGAGCGACGACGCGGGTGACACCAACCTGGCGGGCAGCTGGTACTGGCTGATCAGCAATCCGCTGCTCCAGTTCCTGGCGCTGCGATGGTACTTCCGCATCTTCGTGTGGATGCGCTTTCTCTGGCAGGTCTCGCGCATCGAGCTGGATCTCGTCCCCACCCACCCCGATCGGAACGCGGGCCTGGGATTCCTGGGCGCGAGCGCGTTCGCGATCGCCCCGCTGCTCACGGCTCACGGAGCGGCCCTGGCGGGTTACGTCGCGAATCGCATCTTCCACGAAGGCGCAGCTCTCCCTCAGTACCAGCTCGAGGTCCTCTGCCTCGTCGCGGTGTTGACGCTCGTCGTGATCGCGCCTCTTTGCGTATTCGCCCCGAAGATCCTCGAGGCGAAGCGCCGCGGCCTGCGCGAGTACGGGCTCTTCGCCACTCAGTACCTCCGCGACTTCGATCGGCGCTGGCTGCGAACCGCGGATCACGATGGCGAGACGATGCTCGGCACCGCCGACATCCAATCGCTGGCAGACTTAGGCAACGCCTACACGGTGATCCGCGAGGTCCGCGGGATCCCCTTCGGACGCGACACGATCCTGGTGCTCGTATTCGCGACCGTCGCTCCGATCGCTCCGCTGCTCCTCACCATGATCCCCTTCGAAGAGCTGCTGACCCGCCTCGTTTCCGCCATCTTCTGATCCGCTCGCCCACGGCACAGGGAAGGTGCCAAGCACCTTCCCTGTGCCGTGAGGCGTCAGCGCACCGCGACCTCGCCGGCATCGGTGAGCAAGAGGTTCAGGGCGTTCGCGCCGGGGGCGCCATAGATGCCCTGGACGAAGACGTTGCCGACGAAGGGCGGGGCGTCCGGCAGCGGGATCGGAAGTGTCGCCTCGCCGCTCGCGTCCCCCAGGAGCGGCACGCTCACGAAGAAGGGCGAAGCCGGATCGACGCGCAGCGTGCAGCCCTGCAAGCCGATCCCGGCGAGCGAGAAGGAGGCTTCGCCGAGGGAGAACCAGAGCAGGACCGGCGCGTTCGGCGGCAAGTGATCCAGCGCGACCTCGAAGAGCCGACTCCCCGCGAGCGGAGTGGAGGAGAGGATCCTCGCTGCCCCGCAGCCGCCGCCGATGTTGCTGACCAGCGCATCGCCGGGGTGCTGCAGCGTGCCGAGATGGACGGGGGCGGATCCGATCGCGGCTCCGCTCGCGACCGTGAATCGTCGCGCGGCGTAGCTGTAGACCACGCTCGGGGCCGCCGCGTCCTGTCCTGCGGTATCGAAGAGCGTCGCTGTCTCGAGCAGACCACCCGTGCCGCCGAGGCGCGCAACGCGCGAGCGCAGGCGCTGCGTGCCGCCGACGCTCGAGCGCTCGAGATAGACGACCGCCGCATGCGAGAAGGTGTACTCGTCGTGATCTAGCTCGATCGGCTGCAGGGTCGCGCCGGAGGAAAGAGGCCCGGCGATGGAGCGCGGAGCGCTGAGCAGCACGGGCGCCTGGTTCGGTCCATCCCAGTCCATCGCGAACGCGAAGAGCTCGTTCGCCTCCGCCTGCGCGAGGTCGAAGCTTCCTCCGAAGGCTACGGTGTAGTGGTTGAGCATGCCGCTGACGAGCGGTCGCGTGACGTGGCGCGCGCCGGGAAAGGTGTAGAGATCGACCACGCTCTGCGCGGCGCCCACTGGGCTCACGTGCGTCGCCACGAGCTTCGCCTTGCCGCCGGCCTGCGTCGGACGTTCGGTCCAGACACAGACCCACTGCTCGCCCTGGAAGAAGCGCGCCGCGATCACCGAGGGGCGCTCGCGATCGAAGCCGGCGCCGGGGCGTCCCGGCGCGAGATCGATGGGCGCCGCGGCCGTGCGATTCACGCCGTTCAGGAACGCCGCGCGCACGAGCGAAGCAGCCGTGTTCTCGCGCGTCGTCGTCGCGTCGCTCTGGAAGGTGAGCAAGGCGTAGAGATCGGAGCTCTGCAGCGAGCCACCCGCGAGCTGAGGCGCCGAGTAGGAATGGGTGGGGTTCCCCGCGAGGCTGATCACGGTGCCCGAGCCCGTCGTCGTGCTCTGGCGATCGTGGAACACGACACGCACGCTGGAGAAGACGCCACCAGCTGCGGCGAAGTCGCGTTGATGGGCGAAGAGCCAGCGATCGGCGCCCGGCAGGTACGCGGCGCAGAAGCTGTGATCGCTGGTCGCCGTCGTGGCGTCGAGATAGACGAGGCGCGGGTTCGCGAAGCCGGCATCGCAGAGGTACGCCGCAAGGTCGCTGTCCGTCGCGCTGAACGCGCGCACGACGCCGACGAGCCACTGCGCGCTGCTCGATTCGCCATCGAGCGCGACGCAGGTCGAGCGTAGCGCCGAGCCGCTGAACGCTCCGGGAACGGCGCCGCCCGCGACCAGCGGATCGACCAGCAGCGGCAGCGCCGCCTCGGCGAGCCACGCTGCATCGACGCGGATCTCGAGATGCGTTCCATCGAAAGAGCTCGCGAGCTCGAGGCGGCGACCGCGCGCGTCGATCGCGATGGCGCGGCCGTAGCTGAGCGCCGTTTCGCCGCGCTCGTCGGCGAAGCGGAGCTCCGCATGCTGCGCCGCGCGCTTCTCTGCGCGCAGCTCGCTGCGGATCGCGCCGCGCACGACGAGATCGCCGCCGTCGCCCGGCAGCGCGTGGAAGAGGAAGCTCTGCTCGAGGCCGTCGGCGCGGAGCTCATAGCGCTCGCTCCAATCGCCGCGGTCGAGCCACGCCAGCTCGTGCTGCGCGCCGAGCTTGGCTGGCACGGTCGAGTCGAACGCGTGGTCCCCGCGCCGCACCTCGGTCTCCGACCAGGCCCAGGGCAGCGAGCGAGCCGCCTCGACGCCGCGGAACGGCGTCATCTCGAAGCCCCGCACGGAGAGCTCGGCCTTGAAGCCAGGGCGAGAGACCTGCAACGTCTCGCTGCTACCCGGCTCCGTGCCTCCGGCGCGCATCCATGCGGCGGTGGTCCCGAGCTCCGAGAGCTGCTGCGAGGTCGGCGCGGGTAGGTCCTGAGCGAAGCCGAAGGCGCTGGCGAGCAGCGCAACGGAGGAGCAGAGCAGCGAGCGGAGCAGCATGGCGGGTTCCTGTTCAGGGAGCCGCTTCCTGGCGCGGCTCGGCGCCCCCATGTCGCGAGCCGAGCCCGCGCAACCGCGCATCGAGTCCAAGGTCTGGATCGCAGATCCAGCTCTCGATCGCCGCGGACACTCGCTGCCGTGACCGAAGGCCCGCGGCGCCTGGGCTCGGAGGTTTCTCTCGCCCTGGTTCTCCATTTGCCTACGAGGACCGCGACGGACGGACTGCAGCGCGGGGTCGCCGGTACCCGGAGGCGCCTCGACCTCGCGCTGCCTATTCGCCGACGAGCGCGCGCCCTACCCGTGGAACTGCGCGCGCATCGTCGGCGGCGGCACCTTCGCGATGTCGCTCTCCTTCCCCGGCTTCGGCTCGCGCATCGGCGGCATCGCCGCGCACGACTTCGACGTCGATGGTGACCTCGTCGTCGGAGTCGACACCTCGCGGACGCCCTTCGGCATCACACACACCGTCCATCTCCGCGGCAATGGCGGCCAGCCCCGGTTCACGCTGGGCTTCGGCCTCCCGGGCTCCCTCGGCGTTCCCGATCTAGAAGGCCTCCCACACTTCGAGGCGCCGCGCCCCTCGCGCCTCCAGCTCTGGCTCGGGCGCCCCGCGAGCCCAGCGCACCTCGTGATCGGCTCCACGCGTTGGAACGTGCCCTTCGCTGGCGGCGCCATGGTCCCGGCGTACGAGCTCGCGTTCCCGTTCCCTGGCTACGCGCGACAACGCTTCGTTATCTACGCGCAGGCTTGGGTCCTGAACCCCACGGCACCGCAGGGGTTGGCGAACGGATCGACGCGAGATCGGTACCCGAACCCGAGACGCTCGAGCAACATCTGGACGCGAGTACCGCGACGACCGCTCGCACCCGTCACCCGTCACTACCCAGCCGCCGCCCGCTGCTCCGGCGCGAGATCCACCCGCTCGCCTTCCCAGCGCGCCACGACCACGGAGGCCACCGAGTTCCCGACGACGTTGGTCGCCGAGCGCCCCATGTCGAGCAGGAAGTCCACCGCGAGGATGAGCAGCAGCCCCTGCTCGGGGAGCTGGAAGTAGCTCAGCGTCGCGGCGATCACGACGAGAGAGGCTCGGGGGACGCCCGCCATGCCCTTCGACGTGATCATCAGCAAGAAGAGCATCGTGAGCTGCTCGCCGATCGACATCGAGAGACCGTACGCCTGCGCGATGAAGAGCGTCGCGAAGGTGCAGTACATCATCGAGCCGTCGAGGTTGAACGAGTAGCCGAGCGGCAGGACGAAGCTGGAGACCTTCTTCGAGACGCCGAAGACCTGGAGCTGCGAGAGGGTCCGCGGATACGCCGCCTCCGAGCTCGCGGTCGAGAACGCGAGCAGGAGCGGCCCGCGGATCAAGCCCAGGAGCTCGAGCGCGCGCTTGCCGACGAAGAGCGACGCGGCGCCGATCAGCACCACCCAGAGCAGCGCGAGCGAGAAGTAGAAGCCGCCCACGAACTGCGCGTAGGTGCCGAGGATGCCGAGGCCGTGCTCGGTCACCGCCTGCGCGAGCGCGGCGAAGATCGCGACCGGCGCGAAGAGCATCACGTAGCCGGTCACCTTCAGCATGATCGAGGCGACCTGGTCGGCGAGGTGCACGACGTGGTGCGCGGCGTCGTCGAGCGAGGCCACCGCGACGCCGACGAAGATCGAGAACACCACGATCTGCAGGATCTCGTTCCGCGCCATCGCGTCGATGATCGACGAGGGGAAGACGTGCATCAGGAACTCGCGGATCGTGAGCTTCCCGCCGTCGATCTTGGCACCGGCCGCGGCGACGTCCGCGGCGGTCGGGAGCGTGAGCCCCAGCCCGACGCCCGGCTGCAGCAGGTGCACGAGCAGGAGCCCCATCGTCAGCGAGAGGATGGAGGCCATCACGAACCAGAGCAGCGTCTTCACCCCTATGCGCCCGACCGCGCCCGCGCCTTCCATGTGCGCGATGCCGGCGACCAGCGTCGAGAAGACGAGCGGCGCGATGATCATCTTGATCATGCGCAGGAACACATCGGTCACCAGCTTGAACCAGCCCGCGACCTCCTTCGCGGAGCCGTCGCCGAACCACGCGTCGAGATAGCTGTGGCAGCCCCAGCCGACGGCGATGCCGCCGAGCATGGCGAGGACGATCGAGAGAGCGAGCAGGCGGTTCATGGTGCGGCGGGAGCTCCGGCGAGGAGGCGCGGAAGGCTAGCCAAAGAGCCTCCCGAGGGACAGCGCGCGCCGGCCCAGCCGCTCGAGCACACCCGGTCGCCGCAGAAAAAGTGCGCGTGGGGTTACCAGAACCGAAGACAGATGTATTCTCGAACACACTTGTCTTCGGTCGGCGTGCGCTCGGGGCGCGCCGCCGGCCGGGACGCGCACGGAGGTTCGCGCCATGCCGGAGCTGCCGACGATCTCGGAGGCCGAGTGGGAGGTGATGGAGGTCGTTTGGGCCCGCGCCAAGGTCTCGGCGCAGGAGGTCCACGCAGCCCTCGCCTCCCATCGCTCGTGGACCGAGGGCACCGTGAAGACGCTGCTGCGCCGGCTGCTGCAGAAGGGCGCCGTGCGCTACGAGCTCGAAGGGAAGCGCTACCTCTACTCGGCGCGCCTGACGCGCGAGCGCGTCGTGCGCGCGGAGGCGGATTCTTTCCTGCAGCGCGTCTTCCGCGGCTCGGCGAGCCCGATGCTCGCGCACTTCGTGAAGAGCACCAAGCTCTCGCCCGACGAGATCAAGGAGCTCCGGCGCCTGCTGCAGGAGAAGCAGAGCGAGGAGGGCGGGCGATGATCCTCTCCCCCGAGCTCTCCGCCGCGCTGATCGACTGGCTCGTCCGCACCTCGCTCGATCTCGCCTGGCTCGGCGTGGGCGTACTGCTCGTCACCACCGCCCTCGGCAAGAACCTGGGTCCGCGCTGGCGCTACTGCCTCTGGCTGCTCGTCGTGCTGCGCCTCTTCGTGCCGCAGCCGCTGCCGCAGCAAGTGCTGCCGAGCGCGCCGCGTCTCGAGCAAAGCGCCGCATCGCAGTGGCTCACGACGATCTGGAGACCCGCCGAGCGCGGCAGCGCGAGCACGGTGGAGATCGCGAGCCTCGCGTCCGACGCAGGCCCATCGACCGTCGCTCCCACTCCCGCGAGCGAGCCACCCCTCGCCGCGCCGAGAACCGCAGTGCCCGCGGCGACACCGGCAGCGCCCGCGCCCGCGCCAGCGACGACGAGCTCGAGCGCAGCGATCCTCGAGCTTTGCCTCGCGCTCTGGCTCGGCATCGCGGCTCTGCTCTGGACGATCGGCTGCTTGCGCGAGGCGCGCTTCCGCCGCGCGCTGCGCGCGTCCGTACCGATCGAGGACCCGCGCATCTTGGCACTCTACGCCGCGACCGCGCGCACGCTCGGCGTCGCCGCGCCGCCGCGCCTCGTCGCGACGCGCGCGACGCAGGCGCCGTGCCTCAGCGGCTGGATCGCGCCGCGCATCGCGCTGCCGGACCCGACCTGGCGCACGCTCGGGAGGAACGCGCTCCGCACCGTGCTCGCGCACGAGCTCGCGCACGTGCGCCGCCGCGATGTGCCGCGCCAGTGGGCGCTACACGCGATCGGCTGCGCGTTCTGGTTCCATCCGGTGCTCCTCCTCGCGCTGCGGCAGCTCCGCAGCACGCAGGAGGAGCTCTGCGATCTCGCCGCGCTGCCGCGCGGCACGCGCACCGCCTCGACGCGCTACGCCGCGACGCTGCTGCGCCTCTCGATCTCGCACCCCCACGTCTCGCGCACTTCTCCCACGGCCGGCGCCCTCTCCGGTGCTCGGGAGCTTCAACGGAGGATTCGCACCGTGATGCATCGCCAACCCACTCGTCCTCTCATCTGGCTCCCCGCGCTCGCCGCGCTGAGCGCGTTCTCCTGGCTCGGCTTGACGCAGGCCGCCGAGCAAGCGCAGCTCGTGCTCCCCGCCGAGCTTCTCTCCGCCGCACCGCAGGAACCTGCACCCGCGATCCAAGTCGTGCGCCAGCTCCCGGCGCCGGCGTGGCAGGCACCGCTCGCGGAGAAGGTGCGCGTGACGCGCGCGAGCGCGGCGTTCGAGAACGCGCCACTCGCCGAAATCGCGCAGACGCTCGCGAAGCTCTCCGGCTGCCCCATCGCCGTCCATCCGCAGGTCGAGAACGACTACGGCGCGTTGGAGCTCACGCTGCGCGGCGAGGACACGCTCGAGCATCTGCTCGACCGCCTGACGAAGGAGCACGACCTGCATTGGGAGCTCGAGGGCGGCGCGGTCCTGATCGCGCCCCGCGGCTCGAGTGCGTTCAGCACGGATCTCCGCTTCTACAAGGTCGGGCCGCTGATCGGAGCCACGGAGGGCGAGGAGCAGCTCAACGAGCGCCTGATGCAGCTCCAAGAGCTCGTGACCCAAGTCGGTGCCACCGATTCGTCCTGGAACGAGAGCGAGCGCGTCTCGCTCTCGGCGTGGCGCGAGGCGCTCGTGGTGCGCCAGACGGATCGACAGCACCGCCGGATCCAAGCGTTCCTGGACCTCCTCGCCGCGCGCGGCGCGCGTCCGCAAGTCGCGCGTGCGCCTGCCGAGCTCGCGCTGGAAGCACGCCTCGAGGAGCCGTGCTCGTTCTGCTTCGAAGGCCAGAACCTCGAGGAAGCGCGCGATGCTCTCGCGAAGCAAGGGCTCGCGGTGCACTTCGACTCGGAGGTTCTGGAGTCGAGCCCGGAAATCAGCCTCGTCGTCCAAGGAGCGCCGCTGCGCGAGGCCGTGATGCGCCTCGCGCAAGCCGCGGGTGCACATCTGGAGCTCCGCTCCGGCGAGCTGTACTTCACCACCAAGCCCGAGCTCCGCGTGGAGGTCTTCGAGGTCGAGGACTTCATCACCGCCGACGATCCGGCGCAACGCGAAGAGCGCGGCGTTCAGCTCATCGACATGCTGCGCCAAGCGGTGAGCCCGAGCTCGTGGGACGAGCTGCAGACCGCGATCGGGTTCTGGGGCGATCTGCTCGTCGTGCGCCAGAAGCAGCAGAACCAGCTCCTCGTGCGCGAGACGCTGGAGGCGCTGCGGCGCGTGCGGCAGTGAACGAGTGAGCGCGGCGTGAGCAACGCCGCTCTCACAGCTCCTCGAAGCGCGCCGTGAAGTGCCGCAGCCACGGCGGCGCGCTCGCGATGCGGAGCCCCCGCAACTCCCGCGCGCGAGCAGCGACTTCGATGACCACCTCGGCCACGTAGTCGACGTGGCTCTGCGTGTAGGTGCGGCGCGGGAACGCGAGCCGCACGAGCTCCATCGCCGCGGGCTGCTCGCCCCCATCCGGCAGCGCCTTGCCGAACATCACCGAGCCGATCTCGCAGCCGCGGACACCTCCGCTGCGATAGAGCGCGATCGCGAGCGCCTGCGCGGGATATCGGCTCGGTGGAAGGTGCGAGAGCAACGCCTTGCCGTCGAGATAGACCGCGTGCCCCCCCGGCGGCTGGAGGGTCGGAACCCCGGCGGCATTCACCTTCTCGGCGAGGTAGGCGACCGAGCGGATGCGATAGCGGAGGTAGTCCTCGTCGACGACCTCCTTCAGCCCCTGCGCGATCGCCTCGAGATCGTAGCCCGCGAGTCCGCCGTAGGTCGGGAAGCCCTCCGTCAAGATGAGCAGGTTGCGGCAGCGCTGCGCGAGCTCGCCGTCGTTCATCGCGAGGAAGCCGCCCATGTTGGCGAGGCCGTCCTTCTTCGCCGACATCGTGCAGCCGTCGGCCAGCGAGAACATCTCCTGCGCGATCTCCTTCACGCTGCGCTGCGCTTGGCCGGGCTCGCGCTGCTTCACGAACCACGCGTTCTCGGCGAAGCGGCACGCGTCGAGGAAGAACGGCACGCCGTAGCGCTTGCAGAGCGCGGAGACGCCGCGCAGGTTCTCCAGCGAGACGGGCTGGCCGCCGCCGGAGTTGTTCGTCACCGTCGTCATCACCAGCGGCACGCGCGCGCGGCCGCGCTGCTCGAGCACGCGCTCCAAGGCCGCGAGATCGACGTTGCCCTTGAATGGATGCAGCAGCGCGGGATCGCGCCCCTCGGCGATGCCGAGGTCGAGCGCCTCCGCGCGTGTGACCTCGATGTTCGCGCGCGTCGTGTCGAAGTGCGTGTTGTTCGGTACGCACTGCCCGGGCTGCAGCAGCGTCTGGAACAAGATGCGCTCGGCCGCGCGGCCCTGATGCGTCGGGATCACCTCGGCATAGCCCGTGAGATCCTGAACGGCGTCCTGGAAGCGGTAGAACGAGCGCGCGCCGGCATAGGACTCGTCGCCATCGAGCATGCCGGCCCACTGCTTCGCCGACATGGCCCCGGTGCCCGAATCGGTGAGGAGATCGATCACCACCTCCTCCGCGTGCAGGCCGAAGAGATTGAGCCCCGCGCGCTGCAGCGCGGCCTCGCGCTCCTCCTCGCTCGGCATGCGCAGGCTCTGCACGCTGTGGATGCGGAAGGGCTCGATGATGGTGCGGAACGACATGGCGGCTCGCGAGCGGCGCGCTCCACGCGCGCGAAGGGGTACGGCGAAGAGAGTAGAGCGGCCCTTCTGCCGCCCACGAGACGGCGGCGCCATGCGCACTTCTGCGGAGGTCGAGCCCCGCGCCTCTCTGCCCTCCCGAGCAATCGCGCTCTCCGATCGGTGGTGCAGCCTCCTCGCGAGGAGTAGCGTCCCCGTCTCCCGTGCGTGCGAACTGCCCCTCCACGCCCGGAGAAACGGAGGTCGACATGATGCGGAAGATGTGTTTCGCGGCGCTGGCTCTGGCGTCGCTCGGAATCGGCTTGGGTGCTCAAACGCCCGCCGAGGACTTCGCCAAGCTGAAGGATCTCGCCGGCCAGCTCGGCGGGATGCGCCAAGCCCCACCGGCCGAGCCCGAGAAGCGCGCCGAGCTGCAGAAGCTCTCGCGCGAGCTGATGAACCAGACGAATCAGTTCGCCGAGAAGCACCTCTCCGGCGCGCTGAATAACGAGCTCGCGAAGCTCCTCGTAGAAGCCGATGGCTCGCCCATGCTGCGCAGCCTGATCGACAAGGCCGTCGAACACGGCTTCGAGAGCGGACACGCGGAAGCGGCGCTCGCGTCGATCGACGCGCTCGTGCAAGCCGGGCTCTCCGCGGACAGCCAGAAGCGCCTGGGCGGCGCGCGGGCCATCGCGCTCTTCGCGCTCGGCAAGGACGACGCAGCGCTGAAGCTCGCCAAGGACGCGGCCGAGGCCGCTGGCAAGGGCGGGTTGAAGTCGCTCGACATCGCCGCGGCGATCCTCGCCGCGCGCGGCGCCTACGAGGAAGCGCGCGCGCTGTACGAAGGCTACGCGAAGGCGCACGGCGGCGACGAGCGCAGCGCGTACCAGTACGAGTCGAAGCGCACGATGCTCGGCACGCCGGCGCCGGAGATCGCGATCCAGACCTGGATCGGTCCGAAGGGCGCCGAACACAAGGGCTTCGAAGGCCTCGCCGCGTTGAAGGGCAAGGTCGCGGTGCTCGACTTCTGGCAGACCTGGTGCGGCCCTTGCCGCGCCGTGATGCCGGGGCTGTCGAAGGCGCAAGAGCGCCTCGAGCGGCACGGCGTGCAGCTCCTCGGGCTCTGCTGGAAGGACGGCCGTCCGGGCTACGACTGGGCGAAGCAAGCCCCCGTGGCCAAGGAGGAGATCGAAGGCGACAAGTACCCCGCGCACGTCGCGAAGTTCTCCGCCGACATGGGCCTCGCGTACGTCTGCGGCATCGCCGAGACGCGCGCCAACAGCGAGGCCTACAAGGTGCAGGGCATCCCGACCCTCGTCATCGTCGATGCGCAGGGCAACGTGGCCTGGATCACGATCGGCTCGGGTCTCGGCGTGGAAGCACTGATCGAGACGCTCTGCGAGCGCCTGGTGAAGCGCGGCGCCGTGGCCCGCTGAGCGAGAACCGTGTGCGGCCGGCCCGGAGCTCCGCGGCCTGAGCAGCCTTCGAAGCCGGGGAGCCGCGCGCGAGCGCCGCTCCCCGGCTCGACGTAGAGGCCGTGACGCCCCGCGTCTTCGCGGGTCCGCCACCGTCGCTGCAGATCTCAGCTCACTTCCCGGCCCCGGGCGCCGCGAGTATCCTCGGCCCCGCGTCGGGCGGCCCCTCGCGACGGATGGATCGAGCGATCCGCATCGGTCTCGCCGTGGCAGCAGTGCAACGGATTCGCCACGGATCCGGCGCTCTGGGGCGGCCCGCGGCGCCGACCGCGTCCGTCCTCCCCCCCGCGAGCGCGCATGCCGCTAGATCAAGCCATCACCAGCTGGCTGATCCACCTCGAGCGTGGAGAGGGCGAAGCTGCGGAGCGCATCTGGAGGCAGTACTTCGAGCAATGCTGCCGGCTCGCGCGAGCGCGCTTCGCCGCACCTCTCCGGCGCGAGCATGACGCCGAGGACGTCGCGTCCAGCGCGCTCCGCGCACTCTGCGCTGGAGTCGAAGCGGGCCGCTTCGATCGATTGGAGAGCCGCAACGACTTGTGGCGCCTCCTCGCGACGATCACGATCCGCAAGGCGAGCAACGCCGCGCGCCATCGCCTGGGTCGGCCCGAGGTCGGCGAGTCCGCGCTCGGCGGCGACGCCACCGGCGCCCTGCCGTTCCAGGAGCTCTCCGACCAGCGCGTCCTCGGCGAGTGGTCCGCGATCTGCGACGAGATGATCGAGAAGCTGGAGCCCAAGCTGAAGGAAGTGGCTTTGCTGCGCCTCCAGGGCTTCACCAATCCGGAGATCGCCGAGCGCTTGGAGCGCTCGGTGAAGACGATCGAGCGCTATCTCGGCCTGATCCGCCTCGAGTGGAGCGAGTGAGCCGCGCGTGGTTGCGAAGCCCGGAGCCGGCCACCTGCGCGAGATCGATCCGGTCTGCGATCGCTTCGAGGCCGCGGTCCGCGAAGGCTCGGCTCCCCGCATCGAAGATTATCTGGGGCTCGTGCGAGAGGAAGCGCGTCCGGCGCTGCTCACCCACCTCCTCGAGCTGCAGCTCGACTACGCGAATCGCGACCGGGATTCGCAGCGCGGCGCCCTAGCGCACGCGGCGTCAGCCCCAGCGGATCCTCCGGTCGGAGCGGACCCCGCCCCCGCGCCGACCGCCGCGTCTCGCGCCCCTCGCGCGAGCACGCGCTTCGGCGCGTTCGAGCTCTTGCGAGAGCTGGGGCGCGGCGGCATGGGCGTCGTCTACGAAGCGCGGCAGCCGGAGCTCGATCGCACGGTGGCGCTGAAGCTCGTCTCGCCCGCCCTGATCTCGAGCGCGGAGCATCTGCGCCGCTTCCGCCGCGAGGCGCGCGCCGCGGCGCGACTGCACCACAGCCATATCGTGCAGCTCTATGAGTTCGGGCAGCAGGACGCCGTGCCCTACATGGCGCTCCAGCTCGTCGTCGGCGAGCCGCTCTCGAAGCGCATCGAGGAGCTCGCACGCCGCGGACCGGGAGAACCGGCGACGCCCGAGGAATGCCGCGCGATCGCCCGAGTCGGCTTCGAGATCGCCTCGGCGCTCGCTTACGCGCATGCGCAGAGCGTCCTGCATCGCGACGTGAAGCCCGGCAACATCCTGATCGACGAGAGCGGTACGGCCTACCTCAGCGACTTCGGCTTGGCGCGCATCGAGGACGACGAGCGCAGCCTCTCGAGCGGCGTTCTGGGGACGCTGCGCTACATGGCCCCTGAGTGCTTCCGCGGCGCGGGCGCTGCGTCGGCGGACCTCTACGCGCTCGGCGCGACGCTCTACGACTGGGCGGCGCGGCTGCCGCCGTCGGAGCCGCGCGAGCGGAAGACGCGCACGGGCGGGGAACGCCTTCCCACGCTGCGCGAGCGCCGCCCAGGAGTGCCGCGCGACTTCGACACCATCGTCCGACGCGCGATGGAGCTCGATCCCCGCCTGCGCTTCACGACGGCCGCCGAGCTCGCCGCCGATCTCGAGGCCTTCCTCGCCGATCGGCCGATCCACTCGCGGCGCCCCTCGGTCCTCGAGCGCTGGTGGCGCTGGCAGCGCCGCAATCCCGTGCTCGGCGCGATCACGTCGGCTCTGGTCCTCTGCGTGCTCGCGCTCGCGATCGGCTCGACCATCGCTGCCGAGATCTTCCGCCGCCAGGGCGCGGAGCTCGAGCAGCGCGCGAGGATCGAGTCGGCGCTGCAGCTCGATCTGAAGGAGCGTTGGCTCGAGCTCGCGCGGCAGCTCGATCGCGCGGAGCTGCAAGCAGCCTTTCGAGCGCATGAGGACTCCGGAAGCTTCGCCGAGCTCCAGCATCTCGTGGAGCGACGCGAGCGGAACACGGATCTCGGCCCACCGCAGAGCTGGGAATGGGATTTCCTACGCAGCGCCGCGCTCGACGTGGCTCGCGGCTTTCCCGGGGCCGATGCCTCGCTCGACCAGATCTCGGTGCAACCCGGAGGCAAGTGGATCGCGGCGGGAGGGCGACGAGTCCAGTTCTTCGATCGCGAGGAGGAGCGCTGGGATCCGGCGCGCGCGGTGGACATCAAGTGCGCCCAGCTCAGCTGGCGCGCCGACGGCCGCTTCTTGGGGCTGGTCTCCTGGGGTGCGCACTTCCTCGACGCGAGCACCTGGCAGATCTCCGCTCGCTTCGAGGAGCCGGACGTCGCCGGCTTAGCGCTGCATCCCACGCAGGAGGTCGCCGCGATCGCCATGCACTCCGGTGAGCTCGTGCTCTTCTCCTGGCGCACGAGCGAAGTGCTGTGGCGCGCACCGAGCATGCTGCGGACGCTGTGTCGCTTCTCCTTCTCTCCGGACGGATCGCGCCTCGCCTTCGAGGATCGCGAGGGCCAAGCACGCGTCCTCGAGCTCGCCGACCGCAGCTCGCGCAGCTTCTCCCGCGGCGCTTCGCGGTGGGTCCAAGCGCTGGCCTGGCATCCCGCGGGGCGGATGTTGGCGATGGCCGCGGAGAAGCGCTTGCGCCTCTTCGACGTCGAGCGCGGAGAGATGGTCGCCGAGGTGGACCTGCAGGGACGTGAGCCGCTGGAGCTCGACTTCGACGCGGAGGGGCGGAAGCTAGCGTTGACGTGCAACGGCGGAACCATTCTGGTTTGGGAGGTCGAGACCTTGCTCGCCTCCTCCGCGATGCTCGATGCGCCGCCGAAGCGCGTGCTGCGCGGGATCGACGGGAACACCACCGGCGCCCGTATCGATCCGAGCGGATCTCGCGTCTACGCCTCGAGCTCGCGCGGCGTCCTGCACCTCTGGGATCTCGGCTCGCCTCCTTCGTTTCGACAGTACGGCCGACGCACCCGCCCGGGTCCCTATCGTTCCCTCGGACTGGCCTGGCAGCCGCAGCTCGAGCAGCTCTGGGTCTCGACGCGCGAAGGCGTGCAGCGCTGGAGCTCGGAGGGAGAGCCGCAGGGCGCGACCATCGCTCGTGCGTCGATCCCCGCGCCGAGGAGCGACGGATGCGTCCTCGCCTTCGCCCGCGAACAGCATGTCGAGCTAGTGGAGGTCGACTCCGGCGCGAGCCTCGGCAAGATCCCGATGGCGAGCCTGCAGCTCGCGTGGCATCCCAACGCGCCACACCTCGTCACCGTCGGCGATTACGAGCTCGGCCTCTGGGACACCGCGGGGCCGACGCGGTGCCTGCGCACCTGGCGCACCGAGGAGCGCTGCGGCCCCGTCGCGTTCGCTCCCGACGGGCTCGCGCTCTGGCAGCTGATCGGGGGCGAGCTCGTGGAGCGCGGGCTATCGACCGACGCATCGGAGCCCGAGCGGAAGGCGCATTACACGGTGCCTGCGGAGCTCCTCGGAGCGAGCGCCTTGGGGATCCGCTCCCGGGACGGCGTGATCGCGTTGGGAACGCAGAGCGGCGCGATCCAGCTCTTCGATCTCCGCGTGCGCGCCTTCACCGAGCGCCTCTCGGGCCATGGAACGCAGGTCACCGACCTCGCCTGGTCTCCGGACGGAACGCGCCTCGCCTCGGTAGCGCACGACCGGACGCTGCGGCTGTGGGACGTCGATGGAGGCGCGTTGCTCCTGACGCTGCAGGCCGCCGAGGCGTTGATGAAGGTGCGCTGGAGCTGGAATGGCGACGCCCTCGCGGCGCTCTCGGAGCAGGGTCGCATCCTGGTCTGGGACGCGTCGCTGGCTCGGAACGCCGGAGGGAAGCGCTGAGCGCGCTTCCCTCCTCGTCCGCTCGATCGGCCGAGCGGAGCGCGTGCGGAGCCGAGCAGGCCGCTCAGCGTCGCTCGACTACGGCCGGCTGAGCCGGCGCAGGATCCTCGAGCTTCCAACCCAGCCGCGCCGCCGTTGCTTCGTTCGGCGTGTAGTCGGGGTTCAAGATGCCGTTCGCCACGAGCAGGTCGCGGATCTCCTGCGGGTACTGCGTGCCGAACGGAACGCCGCGCACGCGGGGCCGATAGCCCGAGTTCTCCTGGATCGTCTCGTACTTCGCGTAGCCGCGACGAACGCCGTTCACGAAGTAGTGGAACTCCGCATCGGCAGTCCCGCGAACGACGATGCGCTCGAGTGAGAGGGACTCCAGCCACAGTGCCGCCGGCTGGCCGATCGCCGTGACCTGCGCGGTGAGTCCGGTCGACTCGCTCACCATGCGAAAGTCCGCGGGCACCTCGATGACGGCGTAGCCGCCGGTCAAGCGGCCGGTGCCGCGGAAGTAGGTGCCGGACTCGTTGCCTTCCAAGCAGACGAAGCGGATCTCCTTCGCAGCGTCCGCGGGATGAGGCTGCACGAAGCTCTTGGTGCCGGTGGCAGCGGAATTGCCTTCCGCGAGCATCGCCGTGCCGCTCGAAGAGAGGGTCGTCGCGACGATCCCGTGCTCGGGTCCGCTGGTCGCTTCGTTCCTCGCGATCAACGCATAGCTCACGGCCGTGTTCGCTGCATCAACGCGCGCGTTGACCATCACATTCCCAAAGCCCTGCGTGTCGCCCATGTGGACGGCGCCACGAACGTCGAGCTTGCCGGCGGGGTTTTGTTCGCCGATACCGACGCTGCCGTTGTTGATCGCGATGTCGTAGTTGGCCGAGCCTCGCGAGGAAAGGAAGAGCCTGCCCGCCGTGGTGAACAGGCCCACGGCGTTGTTCTGTCCGAGATAGCGCCGGTTCATCCCATGGGCACTGTTGCCGAGCCAGATGGTGCCCTCCTCGTCCGTCGTCGTCCCGATGACGAACGTCGGATTCGGTTTGCGCACGATCAAGTCGTTGGTGATGGTTCCGCCGTTGAACGTCGGCCCCGCCGGCCCCTGCGGACCTTGCGGTCCCTGCGGCCCTTGTGGGCCCGCGGGCCCGGTCGCTCCCGCCGGCCCCGTAGGACCTGCGGGCCCCGCGGCCCCCTGCGGCCCCGCCGGCCCGACGGGCCCGCGGTCGCCTTGAGGTCCCGTGGCGCCTTGCGGTCCCGCGGGCCCGACCGGTCCCGCCGGCCCTGCGGGCCCCACGGGCCCCGGCGTCCCTCCCGCCGAATACGCGGCGAAGGGGAAGCTCGTGACCACCTGGCCTTGCTGGTGGCCGAGGCGCAGCCGCAGGCCCGACTGCTGGAACACCTGCAACGGCACGCCGGAGAGCAGCAAGCTCGCCGAGCCCTTCGAGACCTTCACGCCGGGAGCGAAGAGAGCGGGGCTCCCCACCGGATGGACCGGCGTCCCGCCGGCATCCTCGATCTGCCAGCTCGTCAGCGTCCCCGAGAAGAGGCGCCCGCGCAGCGGATCGATCACGCCGCTCAGGGGAACGAAGATCGACTCCTGCGCGAAGCCGGGCAACGCGAGGGCGCAGGTCAACAAGAGCGCACGACAATCGAGACGCATGGTCTCCTCCGGTGAGCCGAGAGAGGGGCGAGACGAAGCGACCTGCACGCAGCGACGGAGCTACGGAGGCGGTGAGGCCCGCACATCACGCCGCAGCGGGAGCTTCCCTCGGGGAAACCGGAAATCACCGACGGACCAGCGCGCTCGGTCGCGAAGGGGATACCCGTCGCTCTTGGCCCAGCATCGAGCGCTTCCGCGAGCTCCGGTGCGCGGATAAGGTCTCGGCCCCCACCAGCGAGGATCCCTTCCGCTCATGGATCTCACTTCCCTTGGCCTGCTCGTCGCCGGCCTCGCCTTGCTGACCTTCGGCGGCGAGTGGCTCGTCCGCGGCGCCTCTCGCCTCGCCGCGACCGCCGGTCTCTCGCCCCTCGTGATCGGCCTCACGATCGTCGCCTTCGGCACCAGTGCTCCGGAGATGGCCACCAGCGTCTCCGCGGCGCTCGCCGGGAACGGTGACATCGCCCTCGGCAACGTCGTCGGGAGCAACAGCTTCAACGTGCTGTTCATCCTGGGCGCTTCCGCGCTGATCACGCCGCTCGTGGTCCAGCAGCAGCTGATCAAGATCGACGTGCCGCTCATGGTCGCGGTGTCGGGCCTCGCTTGGTGGATGGCGCGCGATGGCTCGATCGACCGCATCGAGGGCCTGCTGCTGGCCGGCGGATTGCTCGTCTACGTCGTCCTCTGCATCGCCACCGCCAAGAAGGAGCCCGCGGCGGTTCAGGCGGAGTACGCGCAGGAGTTCGGCACCGAGAAGCAGAAGCGGGTGCCCCTCTGGAAGGACTTCGTCTTCATCGTCGCCGGTCTCGGCTTGCTGGTGCTCGGCTCGCGCTGGTTCGTCGATGGAGCCGTCGTCATGGCCAAGGCGCTCGGAGCGAGCGAGCTCGTGATCGGCCTCACCATCGTGGCGGCCGGAACCTCGCTACCCGAGGTCGCGACCTCGCTCATCGCGGCCTACCGCGGCGAGCGGGACATCGCCGTCGGGAACGTCGTCGGGAGCAACCTCTTCAATCTGCTCGGAGTGCTCGGGATCTCCGGGGCCGTCGCACCGAGCGGGGTTCCCGTCGCCGCGGCGGCTCTCTCCTTCGACATCCCGGTCATGTTCGCGGCCGCGGCGCTGTGCTTGCCGATCTTCCTCACCGGCAGCCGCATCTCGCGCTCCGAAGGCTTCGTGCTCCTCGCGGGCTATGCCGCGTATCTGGGCTGGCTCATCGCGCACGCCTGAGCCTCCGCTCCGAAGATGGATCTCCTGACTTTGGTTCAGCTCCTGGCGGGCTTCGCGCTCCTCACCGTGGGCGGCGATGCGCTCGTGCGCGGCTCCTCGAGCATCGCCGCTCGCTTCGGGATCTCCCCGCTCGTCGTCGGACTGACCCTCGTGGCCCTCGGCACCAGCGCGCCCGAGATCGCGACCAGCGTCGCCGCCGCTCTCTCGGGCCGCGGGGACATCGCGCTCGGCAACGTCGTCGGCAGCAATCTGTTCAACATCCTGTTCATCCTCGGCGGGACGGCATTGATCACCCCGCTCGCCGTGCAGCAGAAGCTGATCGTGATCGATGTGCCGCTGATGGCCGCGGTCTCGCTCGTCGCTTGGTTCCTCGCCCAGGACGGGACCATCGACCGCGCCGAAGGCCTCTTCCTCTGCGCGGGGCTCGTCGCCTATCTCATCCTCTGCGTCGCGACCGCGAAGCGAGAGCCTCGCGCCGTGCAGCAGCAATACGCCGCCGAGTACGCCGCCCCCGTCGCGCGCCAACCTCCGCTCGCGCGAGAGCTGCTGCTCATCGCAGCCGGCCTGGCCGTGCTCGTGCTCGGATCGCGCTGGCTCGTCGATGGTGCGAGCGCCCTCGCCGCCGCGCTCGGGGCGAGCGAGCTCGTGATCGGCCTCACCATCGTCGCCGCCGGAACCTCGCTGCCCGAGGTCGCGACCTCGGTGATCGCCGCGCTGAAGGGCGAGCGCGACATCGCCGTCGGCAACGTGATCGGCAGCAACCTCTTCAACCTGCTCGGCGTGCTCGGCATCGCGAGCGTCGTCGCGCCGAGCGGCGTCCCGGTCGCCCCCGCCGCGCTGCACTTCGATCTGCCGGTGATGGTCTTCTCGGCGATCGTCTGCGTGCCCATCTGCTACATCGGCTCGCGCGTCTCGCGCGGCGAAGGCGCGCTGCTGCTCGGCATGTACGTGGCCTATCTGGCCGTGCTGCTCGGGAACGCCTGAGCCGCGAGCTCAGCGCCCCGCGGTGCCGAGCTCGCGCCGGAGGAACGCGAGCGTAGCCTCGACATCGACCACGTGCCCGCCGTCGTGCACGTGCAGCTCACAGCGCTCGCGCGCACCGAGATCGGCATAGGTCTGCCGGATCTCGGCCAGCGCCTCACGCGCGAGCGGCACGCAGAAGTCCTGCGGCGGCTCGGCGAGCCCGTTCTGGCATTGCAGCGCCCGGGGTGCCGTGAGCGCATAGAGGTCGGCGAAGTCGACGCGCTCGCGGAGCCCCTCCAGCTTCCAGCAGAGGCAGTGCCCTTGCTCGAGCTGGTCCATCGTCGTCAGGAATCCCGAACTCACGGTGGCCTCGACGCGCTCGTCGAGCGCGCCGAGCCACATCGCCATCTCACCGCCGAGCGAGAGGCCGGCGCAACCGATGCGGCGCGCATCGACGTTCTCCTGCTCCGCCAGATAGTCGACGCAGCGCACGAGATCGTGCAGGCGCTCGCCCAGCAGCGTGCCGCCCGCTGCGTAGATCTCGTGCTGGCCGACGTCGACGGCAATCGTGACGAAGCCCGCGCGCGCCAGCGCATCGGCGAAGCCGCGATACACCGTGCGCGCGTCGTAGGGTGAGCGCCGATTGCCGCCGTGGCCGTGGATGCACACCACGGCCGGGAAGGGAGCCTCTCCGGTACTCGGCGTCGTGAGCAGCACCTTCATCCGCCGCATCGGCGTGCTCTGGACCTCGAGCTCGCGCAGCACATAGCCCTCGTGCGTCTCGATCGAGAGTTCTTGCCGGGCGAATGAATCCGCGCTGCCGGGCAAGCGCAGCAGGGCGCGCATCTCCGCGCGTACGTCCTCCTGCCATGCGCGCGCGCCCGCAGCATCGCTCGCGCGATAGGCCGCCGCGCGCAGCGCCGTTCTCCCGACCTCGCGCACTTGGAGCCGCCGCGTCTCGCCCGGCTTCAATGCCAGCGGCAGGCGCCAGAGCGCCGCTCCGCTGAGCTCGCGCTCGCCTCCGCCCTCGTCCATGCCGCGCACCGCGTAGCGCAGGTGCCGCTCGGCGGTGAACCACTCGGGGAACTGGTTGATGCGCGCGAGATCGAAGGGCAGGTGCTGCACGTCGCGATGCCGTGGGCGATCGAAGCGCAAGACACCGCGCCACGCCCAAGTCGAGCGCAGCTCGAGGATCAACGAGCCATCCTCGGCGCGCACGGCGGCAGAGGTGAGGTCCTCGGGCCAAGGCTCGGGAGCGACTCCTTGCGTCTTCCAGAGCGCCACCATCAGGGCCGTGCGGGCGGAGTTCCCGTCGCCGTACCAGCCTTCGATGACGCCGTCCTCGCGCTGCAGCGCGCAGAGTTCCCCCATCTCGCGTTCGATCCAGGCCGCGGCGCGCGGCTCGGGCACGCGCGCGAGGAGATTCAATGCGCTCTCGATCGCATCGGCGTGGCCGTCGGCGCCGCCGAAGCCGGGCGTCTTGGCACAAGACACGTCGCCGAGATGCGCGAGCACGTGCGCCACGGCCTCGCGGTAGCGCGCGACGCCATCCAGCTCCGCGACGCAGAGGAATGCGTCGTAGACGTAGCCGTAGCCATCGCTCCAGCCGGTGCCTATGCGCGCGCCGCTCCGCGGCTCGAAGGCATCGAAGAGGAGCCCGCGCTCGTCGCGCCCAGCTTCGAGGATGCGATCGAGCAGCGCGTGGAGCCGCGGCCGATACGCCTCGCGGCGCGCGGGATCGCGATGCGCCGCGAGCACGTAGGCCTCGGCGAGCCCTCCGATCACCTCGCAGCCGTGATCGCGCAGCGCGAGCTTCTCCCCATGCAGGAGGTCGCGCTCGCCGACGAGGAACGCGTCCGCGAGGCGCAGCGTCCATTCCGCGTAGCGCTCATCGCCGGTCCACCAATGCAGACGCGCGCAGACCTGCAGCAGATCGCCGAGCACCTCGACGTCCTCGCTGGGCAAGCCCGTCTCGACGCCATCCCAGACGCCGCGCACGAGCGCTTGCATGCGCTCCAGCCACGGCCCGGGCCCGGCCCACTCGAACCACGGCGCGAGCCCGTCCTTCGCGTACTCGGCGGCGCCGAAGACGAGCTCGGCGCGCACCGGGTCCTTCCGGCGGAAGCGCTGCGTCGCGAAGTCGAAGTCGTCGGGCAAGGCTCCGACGCGACTCGTCAGCTTCTGCTCCTGCGCGAGGAGGAAGAGCGCGGAACGGCGGAGATGCACGTCGCCCAGGATCTCGCCGGTGAGCGCCAGGAACGGCAGGTTGTCGGCGGCGCAGTCGCGCGCGTTCCAGTACGCATCGCCGCGGAGCGTCCGCGGCAGGAGCCCGCTCTTCGGATCCGCATGCGCGAGCCACGCGTGCGCGTGACGCCGCGCGAGGCGCGTGCAGCGCGCGACGAGCGCCGCGTTCGCTGCGAGCACCTCGTCCGGCGTCGGCGACGGAAGTGCCGCGGGACGCGGGCGCCAGAGACGCCGGAAATGCCGCACGTGATCCGCGGCTTGATCGCCCGCGTAGCCGAGCACTTCGAAGCCGCCCTGCGTCGCACGCGAGAGACGCCGGAGCCCGTCGCCTTCCTCGGCCTCGTCCGGCACGCGCCGCTGGCCCAGCGCTTCGATCAACGCATCGGCGCACTCCGCGACGCTCGCGTAGCCCGGCGGCACGATGGCCGAGTGCGTGAGCAGGAAGCGCCCTTTCCCTGCCGCGGCGTCCTTCGCGAACGCGACGAACGGCGCCATCTGTTCCGCAAGCGGATGCTTCTGTTCGTCGTAGCCTGCGTGCAGCGCGTCGGCGAGCTCGACGGAGCGGATGCGCGCGCGATCCGCTTCGCGGCGCAGCAAGCAACGCACCGCGGCGTAGCCCGCGCTGAACGCGCTCAGCGAGATCTGCGCGGCTCTCTCGCGCGGCGCGATCTTCGCGACCTCCGCATCGACGCGCGCGAGCGTCACCTCGAGCCAGCCTTCGTCGGCGAGCCACTGCTCGTAGACCTTGGAGAAGCCGTCGCGGTGCAGCGCGAGCAGCACCTCGTGCGGTCCCCGCTCCGCCTTCGCGAAGCCCTCGACGGCGAGCTTGGGTCCGCCGTGGAAGTGGATCTGCAGCGCGTAAGGCTGCGTCTCGCGCGCGAACCCGGGCGGCAGCCAGAGCAGCCCGCTCTCGAGCTCGATCCGCGTACCGGGATCGACTTCCGGATCAGCCTGCGCGGAGAGCAGGGCCGGAAGCAGCGCGCCGGCGCAGCCGAGCGCGAAGAAGGTGGTTCTCGCGTCGACGCGCCGGCGGCTCATCGCAGCTCTCCTCGGCTCACTTGTTGGGCTGCGGAGTCATGCGCAGGTAGGGCTTCAGCTCGCGCCAGCCCTTCGGATACTTCGTCTTCATCTCGGCGGGGTCCTTGATCGCCGGCGGGATCACGCACTCGCCGCCGTCCTTCCAGTTCACTGGCGTCGCCACGGCGTACTTGTCGGTGAGCTGGATCGAGTCGATGCAGCGCAGGATCTCGTCGAAGTTCCTGCCCGTCGTCATCGGGTAGGTGAGGATCAAGCGCACCTTCTTCTGCGGGTCGATCAAGAAGACGCTGCGCACCGTGAAGGTGTCGGAGAGCGCGGGGTGGATCATCCCGTAGAGCGCCGAGACCTGCTTCGATTCGTCGGCGACGATCGGGTACTCGATCTTCGCCTTCTGCGTCTCTTCGATGTCCTTCAGCCAGCCGCGGTGCGACTCCGCGCTGTCGACGCTGAGGGCCAGGATCTTCACGTTGCGCGCGGCGAAGTCCTTCGAGCGACGCGCGGCTTCCCCGAGCTCGGTCGTGCAGACCGGCGTGTAGTCCTTCGGGTGCGAGAAGAACACCACCCAGGAGTCGCCGGCCCACTCGTGGAAGCGGATCGGACCCGTCGAGGTGTCCGTGGAGAAATCGGGGGCGATGTCGCCGAGCTGCAGGGACTTCGGTGCGGACATGGGAGGCTCCGGAGGATGGGTGCGCGCGATGCTACCCGCCCGCACCGCCGCGGACATAGAGCTCGTGCAAGAGCGCGAGCCAGCCGCGCAGCGCGCGCAGCTCCTCGTCGCTGAGGCTGCGGGGCCCGAGGAGCACGAGAGCCGGCTCGATGCGCACACCTCGCGCGTCGCGCGGCCAGAAGCGCTCTTCCCACGCGAACGCGGAGAGCTCGCCTCCTGCTTCGACCGCCGCGCGCAAGGCACGCACGGCGCGCTGCAGGCCCGCGGCGGCGGCATCGGGGACCTCGGGCTCGCCCAGGCGGCCAAAGCGCCAGATCCCGCGCTCTTCCAGCCAGCGCAGCTCGGAAAGGAGCGCCGCTCGCTGGCTCGCGATCGCGCGCGCGAGCCGCGTCGTCAGGGGTTCTTCCAGCACGCCGGGAGCGCCGCGTGGATCGAGTCGCGTCGGCGCCGGCGCGGGCCAGGGCGAGATCATCGCGAGCACGAGCGCGAGCGCGAGCACCCCCGCGAGCCAAGGCGCTTTGGCGCTGCGCTCCTGCGGCGCGCGCTCGTCGTAGCGCCATGCTCGTCCGCGCTCTCGCTCGCGAGCGAAGAACGCCGCGTACTCGGGATCGGAGGCCTGCGGCGGCGGCGGCGCCGGCAGCGCCTCGCTCGCTTCGTCCTCGACGACGCTGCGCGCGCTCCAGGGCGCGCGCGGGTCGATCGAGCCTTCCACGCGACCGAAGATCACCCAGGTCGGCCGAGCTTCGGCATCGCGACCGCGGCGACCGCGCAGCGAGAGCACGACGCCGCCCGGCTGCACGAGCACGGCGCGAAGCTCCTCGCTCTCCGGCGCGCGCCGCGCGAGCAGCGCGCGCAGCACCTCGTCCAAGGTCGCGATCTCCTCGGCGGAGAGCCCATGCGCATGCTTGATCGCCTGGTCGCGCGTGCGCGAGGAGCCGAGGAAACCGGAGGCGAAGAGGAAGCTCCGCGTCATCGGGCGGGCTCCGCGGGCAAGGCCGCGATCAAGCGCGCGAGATCGTCGAGGAACGCGCGCAGCTCCTCGGGCACGCGTCCGCGCTGCAGCATCTCCACCGCCGCGAAGCGTGCGCGCAAGCGCTCGACCTCGGGTGCCGCGAGGCGCAGCTTCTCCAGCGCGCTCGCTGGACGCGCGCCGGCTTGCCCATCGAGCGCCGCCGTGCGCAGCGCCGGCTCGTTCGCGCGCAAGAGCGCGCACGCCGCGAGCCAGTCCTCGTTGCCGATCTTGAAGAGCGCCGTGCCCTCGACGCGCGATCCTTCGCCTTCGCGCAGCAAGAGCTCGCCCGCGCGCTTCGACACCGCGAGCGCCTGCTGCGCGACCGTTCGCTCGAGGTAGACCGGCTGCGCTCCCGGTCGATCGCGCAAGCTCACCTCGTCCCCGCTGCTCCTCCCGAAGAGCCGCAGCACGACGAGCAGCGCGACCCCTATCGCCGCCGCGAACAGCACATACCCCCAGAGCTTCCGCGACCGCTCCCTCACCACCCCCCACCCTCCGCAACCGAACGTACGGTGCCAGAGCACGGTCTCAACGGAGTCAGCCGTTGAACCAGCAAGTATCGGCCTCCGGTTGCTAACCGGAGAAATTTGCTCTGGCACCGTACGTTCGGTTTCACCAGGAGAGGGTCCACGCGGAGAAGGAGAAGGAGGAGCTCGCGTCGCGGAGGGGGCGGCCGTCGAGCTCGACCTCGAGCTCGAGGCGCAGCACTTGGCGCGCGGCGGGATGGTAGCGCTGCTCGGGCTTCTTCGCGTCTTTCGTTCCGCCTTCGGGGCGCGGGATCGCGAGCTCGAAGGTGCGCGCGTCGAGGCGCTCGGGGGCGAAGGCGCCCTCGACGTCGACGACGACCCACGCCAACCACGGAGGGCGCGGTTGCTCGGCGGAACCGCGGTCCGCGATCTCGAGGCCCAGCGGGCGGCCGGCCTCGTGCTCGAACGCCGCTCCCAGCGGCACGCGCCCTTCCCAGCGCCTCGCCAGCGCCGACCAACCATCGGCACCGGGAACGAGCGCGCCTTCGGCGAACGGCCCGCTCGCCTCTCCTGGGTGCACGAGGCGCAGCACGGGCTGCGCCAGACCGCCGAGCTCGTTCCAGCGCTGGAAGCGCCCGTGGTCGTCGAAGACTGGCAAGCGCATCCAGAACGGCTCGTCACCGGCGTCGGCCACGAGACGCCGCAGCCAGATGCGGTACGGTCCGATCTTGGCTTCGGCGAGGCGCTCGAGATGCTCCTCGAGCTGCCTCAGCGCCGCGCTCGCCTGCGGGCTCGGCGCGTGCGGACGCAGCAAGGCCGCGAGCTCGCGGAGGCCCGCGACGCGGCGCGTGAGATAGGCGCGCCCTTCCGCTCCGTTCCAGCGCAGGAGCTCGACCTCGTAGACGCGCGGGAACGCGCGCGCGAGGTCGAGCGCCAGCGCGGCCCCCGCGGGATCCGCGGAGAGCCGCGTCGCGCAGCGCTCGCGCTCCGCGAGCGGCAGCCCCACCGCGACGCAACGCCCGAGCTCGAACGCGATCTCGCCGCGCAGCATCTCGCTCGCGCTCGACGCCTCGGCGAGCTCCGCGGCATGCACGGACGCGAGCGGCTCGAAGCACTCCGAGAACGCGAGCCCCTCTCCGCTCGTCCGCGCTTGCTCCAGCACGAAGCGCACGTGCTCCCACTCGCGCGCAAGGCGCGCATCGACCAAGGCATCGCCGATCTCCGCGTGCGCCGCGCGGAACGCGCGCAGCTTCGAGAGATCGCCGAGCTCTTCGTCGAGCACCAGCTTCCGCGAGACGAGATCGAGGCGCTGCAGCTCGAGCGCGATCAGCTCCTGCACGCTCTCCGCGAAGCGCGCGCGCAACGCCGGGAACGCGAGCGCGCGCAGCGCGGCCTCCCACTCGTGCAGGTTCCGTGCGGAGGGCGACTCCAGGCGCGCGAGCTCCTCTTTCGCGAGCAGCAGCTCCTCGCTCGGCGCGACTCCCGCCGCGAACGAAGAGCGCCCCGCGAGAAGCGGGCGCAGGCGCTCGAGCGCGCGCCGCGCCGTCGCGTACTCGGCGCGCGTGCGCTCGCAGCGCCCTTCCTCCTCGCGCAGCGCGGGATGATCGCGGAGCAGCGCGATCGCGCGCTCCTCGAGCGCTTCGCGGTGCCGCTCGAGCTCTGCGCGGTCCTTGCCCGGCCACCACGGGAACGCGCCGAAGCGCTCCTCGGCGCGCTCGCTCGCGGCGAGCTCGTCCAGCGCGACCTGCAGCTCGACCACGCCCTGCGGCTCGACGGAAGGGCGCAGCGCGAGCAGCGCCAGCGCCGCCCATCCCGCGTAGAGGAGCAGCAGAGCACCGACAGCGGCGACGATGCGCCGCCGCTTCCGCAGCGCGGCCTGCTCCACCAGCCCGCGCGCGAGCCCCGCGCCGAGCTGCGCCGCGCCGGCAGCGAGCGCCGCGCGATCCGCGCTCGCCTCGTCGCGCGCGTAGCGCAGGCACGAGACGACGTGCACGCTGGACACGAGGCTCCTCGTGCGATCCTCGAGCGCCGCGAAGAGCGGGCGCAATGCCGGTCGCGCGCGCAGCTCCGCCAGCGCGACCTCGCGCCTCTCGAGATCCGCGCGCGCGAAGTAGAGCGCGACGGGCAACCCGCGCACGCCGGCGCGGCGGGCTGAGGCTTCCGCGGCGCTGAGCGCGTGCACGTAGCGCTGCACGCGCGCTGCAAAGCGCGAGGACTCGGTCGCCTCGAGAGCGGAGGCGAGATCGAGGACCAGCACGAGCCCCGCGCAGCGGAGCAAGAGCTCGCCCCAGCGCCCACCGCGCTGCTCCCAGCGCTCGCCCTCCTCGAAGACGTAGCCCGGGACATCGCGGAGCCGCACGACCGAGGAGCGCCCCGGAGAGAGCTCGGCCGCGTGCCACTGCACGAAGAAGTCCTCGGGCTCCGCCGTCCCCTCGACGCTGCGCCCTTCGGAGAAGCTCTGCGTGATCGCCGCGATCGCCTGCGAGGTCGTGCGCCGCCCCGGACCGGCGAAGGCCTCGATCGCAGCGAGGGAGCGCCGCCGCTTCTCCTCCGCGTCGGGTAGGAGCTCCGCGCGACCACCGCCCGCGACGCCCTCCAGCCACAGCTGGATCAGGTGCGCGAGCAGCACGGTCTTGCCGTGCCCGGTCTCGCCGAGCACGACGACGGTCGATCGCATCGAGGAGTCGCTCATGAGCTCAGCGCGCGAGCATGGCGAAGAACACGACCAGGATCCAGAGGATCGCGGCGAACAAGGTGCGCGTGATGGCGCGATTCGCCTCCGAGGCCGAGCGCAGCTCGCGCGTCCCGAAGCGATACGCGAAGAACCCGCAGCCGAGCCCGGCGGGCAGGAGCTTCGAGAGCAGCTCGCCCGTGCCGCGGAACGGGAAGCTGCCGAGGTTCTGAAAGTAGGCGCTCTGCCAGGTGTGGAAGCCGAGCAGCGGCTTCGCAAAGAGCGCGGCGACGGCGCTGCCCGCGGTCCCGCACGCGAAGGCGACGAGATCGAGCAGCACGAAGGCCAAGGCCAGGATCGCCATCGCGGGGAGCCCCAGCAGCAGCGCGCGATCGAGCCCGAGCACGGCGAGCGCATCGAGCTCGGAGGAGAGACGCATCTGCGCGAAACGCCCCGCCGCGGAGGCGCCCGAGCGCGCGGCGAGCAGGATCGAGGCGAAGAGCGGGCAGATCACCGCGAAGAACGCGAGCCCGAGGCCCTCGATGACGCCATCGAGGAGCAGCGGCTCCACGAAGCCCGTGAGCGGGCCGAGCTCGGCGTGCAGCGCGAAGTGCGTCATCACGAGGCCCAAGCAGAGACCGCCCAAGGCGAGGAAGAGGAGCGCATCGACGAGCAGGTCGCGGAAGAGGCTGCGGCCGAAGCGGAGATGCCAGCGAGCGTTCCGCGCGAAGTGTGCCGGAGCTCCTCGCACGAGCGAGACGCTCGAGCGCAGCACGCCGCAGAAGCGCCGCCAGCGCACCGCGCGCACGTGCTCCTTCCACTCGGAGCGCGCGAGCACTTCGCCTTGGCGCGGACGGAAGCGCTCCATCTCCGCCCTCGCCTCCTCGCGCAGCGCGTCGCGCGCCGCGTCGTCGGGCAGCGCGAAGATCCCGACGCTCGCATCGCTGCGCACGAGCAGGGCGCGATCGGCGATCGCGAGCAGGTTCGCGAGGTCGTGCGTGACGACGAGGCTCGCGCGCGGCGCGACGCGCGGATCGCGCAGCGCCTCCTTGATCAGCGCGGCGGCCTCGCTCGCCGAGCGCGGATCGAGGCCGCTCGTCGGCTCGTCGTAGATCAGCAGCTCGGGGCGCGCGGCCAGCGCGCGCAGGAGCGCCACGCGCTGGCGCTGTCCCCCGGAGAGCTGCGCCACCGCGCGCTGCTCGTAGCCCGCGACGCCGAGGCGCTGCGCGGCCTCCGCATACCACGCGCGGAACTCCTCCGCGCGCCAGCGCAGGCGCGCCTGGTCGCGCCCGAGCTCGATGTTCTCGCGCACCGAGAGCGACTCGAAGAGCGCGTGGTACTGGAACATGTAGCCGATGCGTCCGCGCAGCTCGCGCGGATAGGCCGCGCGCAGCGCTTCGATCTCCTCGCCCTCGCGCGTCACGAGCGCGAGCGAGGCCTCCGCGGCGAACGCGAGCGTCGGCGAAGCGAGCCCCTCCAGCCCCACCAGGGTGCGCGAGAGCAGCGACTTCCCGCTGCCCGAGGGCCCGAGCAGCAAGACCACCTCGCCTTCGCGGAGCTCGAAGGAGACCTGGCGCAAGAGCAGCACCGACTCCGCGCGACGCGCGGCGAAGAGCCCGCTCGCGACCCGGCGCATCGAGCGCACGCCGAACGCGCGCACGCGCAGCACGACGCCGCTCACCAGAGCTCCTCCGCGGCGCCGCCGGCGCTGAAGACGGTGCCCGGCGCGACGCGGCTGCCGCTCCCCGGCGAGGCGATCACGATCATCGGCGTGCGCCGACCGAGCAGCCGCTCGCGGAGCAGCGCGAGCAGGAGCGGGTTCCATCCGCTGCCGCGCTCGTCGAGCAGGAGCTCGCGCAGCAGCGCGCCGAGCGGCGTCGCGGCGCGCCGAGCGAGCCCCTCGAGGCGGGTGCGCACGCGCGGATCGGCGGCGCAGGCCCGCAGCGCAGCTTCGAGCTCGGCGAGGCCTTCGTCGCCGAGCTGGCGCAGCCGCGCCCCCGTGCGCGGATCGGCGAGAAACGCGCTCCAGGCATTGCGCAGGTGCCGCTGGAGCTCGGCCTCCTCGGCGAAGGCCGAGCCGGCCGCGAGGGAACGACGCAGCGCGGCCTCGGGATCGGACGAGACGGCCTCGCCGAGCGCGCCGAGCGAGCGCAGGAGCACTTGCTCGGCGGTGCCGCGCGTCGCGCGCTCCAGGCCGCGCGCGCTCCGCTCGCGCGCCTCGAGCACGGCGCCGAGCGGATCGTCCCACAGCGCGCGCGGCACGGAGCCGAGCTCGCCGAGCAGGAGCTCCAGGAAGCTCCCGCTCGCACGAGCGAGCACCTGCTCGAGCTCTGCGCTCTCTCCGAGCCACGCGCCGAGCTCTCGCACCGCGGGATCTCCGCTCGCCTCGCGCGCGACGGAAGGCCAGTCGATCGGTGCCAACACCTCGCGCTGCAACGACTCGAACATGGCGCGCCGCAGCGCCGGATCCAGGAGCACGCGCTCGGCGTCCTCGGAGCCGAAGCGCGCGGCGAGAGAATCGAGCGCGAGCGAGCGCAGCGTCTCGAGCTCCGCTCGCTCGCTCTCGACCCAAGCGCGCAGTCGCACGCTGCCGCGCTTCCACGCCGCGCTGCGGAAGAAGCTCGCGAGCAGCTCGAGCTCGCCCAAGCTGCGCGCGACGACGACGAGGCGCGCGTCCTCGCGCAGCGCGTCGAAGTGCGCGGGCTTCACGCCGACGCGCACCCTGCCGCTCGCGCTCGGACCATACACTTCGCCCCAGCGCTCGAGCGCGGGCGCGGTCGCGAGCAACGGCGTGCCCACCGGCAGATCGAGCGGAAAGGACGCTTCGACCTCGATGCACGGGTTGCCGCTCCAGCCCTCGGGGAGCGCCGGGCGCAGCTTCGCGAGGCCGGCGATCAGCGCTTGCCCGCCGAAGATCGCTAGCGTCGCTCCGGCGAGCAGCAGCCCGCCCGCGAGCGCCGCCCCGCGTCGCGCATCGCGCGCGTCGCGCGAGTGCAGAGAACTCAGATGCCTTCCTCCACCATCGCCTGGTACGAGCCGAAGCGGCTGGCTGGGATCTGCTCCGCTTCGACGGCGCGCAGCACGGCGCAGTCGGGCTCGTGCGAGTGCGTGCAGTCCGCGAAGCCGCACGCATCGAGATGGCGATGGAACTCGGGGAACAGATGCGACAGCGGCGTCCGATCGTCGCGCAGCACGACGAAGTTCCGCAGGCCCGGCGTGTCGATCACATAGCCCTCGAGCGCCGCGAGACGCAGGAGCTGCGAATGCGTCGTCGTGTGGCGACCGGTCTCCCACTTCTTCGAGACCTGGCCGGTCTTCAAGCTCAGCGCGGGATCGACGCGGTTCAGCAACGTCGACTTGCCCGCGCCCGAGAGACCGGTCACGACGCTGAGCTTGCCGCGGAGCAGCTCGCGCACGCGCTCGACGCCCTCCTCCTTGCCCTTCGCGACCGCCACCACCTCGTAGCCGGGCACCGCGTAGATCTTCTGCATCTCCTGAACCAACCCGCGCGGCGCGAGGTCGGCCTTGGTGCAGACGATCACGGCGGGCAGGTGGTTCAGCTCGGCGGCGCAGAGCACGCGATCGACGAAGTGCAGCGAGAGCCGCGGCTCCGCGCAAGCCGCGACCAGGAGCACTTGATCGACATTCGCCACGAGCACCTGCTCGAGCGGCGCGCCCTCCCGCATCCACGCGCGGGAGAGCTTCGACTTGCGCGGCAGGACGCGCTCCACCGCGCCGGGGGTCGTGGAGAGCTCGACCTCCACCCAGTCGCCGACGCAGACCGGCGCGCGCTGATCCTCGAGGCCCTCGAAGAGCTGGCCGCGCAGCGCGCACTGGTGGACGACGCCGTCGACCTCCACGTGGGCGACCTTGGCGTCGAGGCGCACGACGCGGCCGATGGGCTGTGCGCTCATCGGCCGCGGAGCGCGGTGGACTCCGCCCCCCTCGAGCCGCGATGATTCCGTCCCACGAGACCGCTCTTCGTCATGTTCGCTCGCATCACTTCGCGCCGACACCCGCACGTCGCCACTTTCCGCGCCGCCGCCCGCGGCGACGTCGCGAGCAGGATGGTCGTCGAAGGGCCGCGTCTCGTCGAGGAAGCGCTGCACTCCCGCCTCGCGCCGGAGCTCGTCCTCGTGCGCGAGGGGAGCGACGAGATTTCGATCCGGCTCGCGCAGGAGCTCGCCGCGCGCGGGGCAGCCGTTGCCGAGGTGAGCGCGGAAGTGCTCGAAGCGGCCACCGAGGTGAAGACGCCGCAAGCGATCGCCGCGCTCGTCGCGACCCCCGAGTGGAAGGAGGAGCAGCTCTTCCCGAACAGCTCGGCGGCCCTCCTGCTCGTCGCCTGCGGCATTCAGCAGCCCGGGAACCTCGGCGCGATCCTGCGCCACGGCGAGGCCTTCGGCGCGACGGGCCTCCTCGCGCTGCGCGGCTCGGCGCGCCTGCATCGGCCCGCCGTGCTCCGCGGCGCGATGGGCTCGCTCTTCCGCTTGCCCGCGCGCGAGGGCCTGACCGAGGGCGAGGCGCTCGCGCTGCTCCGCGCGCGCGGGGTGCGGCTGCTCGCGTTCGAGGTCGAGGGCGCCGTCGACCTGCACGACGCGCCGCTGGAGCAGCCTTGCGCGCTGCTGCTCGGCTCGGAAGCGCACGGCGTTCCCGACGAGCTCGCGCGCGCTGCCGATCTCCGCGTGCGCATCCCCATCGCCTCGACCGTCGACTCGCTCGGCGTCGCGGCGGCCTCGGCCATCGCGCTCTACGAGGCCGCGCGGCGACGGGCGCTCAGCCGATCGTGAGATCGAGGTAGCTCGAGGTCACCAGCGAGAGCGGGTTCGCGCCCGGCGAGAGGTTGGCGTACTGCAGGTACGCGCGCGCGCCGACGAGGAACGCGCCCGCGGGGATCGGGAGCGCGAAGCTCGACGAGCCGCCCCCCGTCGCGAGCGGACCGACGAGCACCTCCTGGGACACATACAGCGAGCAGCCCGTCGCGCCGAGCAAGCCGAGGTCGAGCGGGAGCTGGATGCCGAGCCACTGCAGATCGGAGAGCCCGATCATCAGGAACGACGGGCCTTGATTGCCCGCGCTGAGCGCGACGGTCGTGCTCAAGGTGGAGAGGCGATCGGGGCAGCCGCGATACGAGATCGCGAGCGGCACGCCACCGGCGTCGTTGCAGCCGACGCCGCGCAGCACGACGCGGCCGTTGCAGGTCGTGCCGGTGATCTCGATCTCGTAGGCGAAGTTCTGCGTGGTCGACGCCGAGGGGAAGTTGGCGGTGGTCGCGGCGGCGCTCGTGGTGTTCGCGATGCGCCCGACGCCGGGGTGGGTGTTGAAGGGGCCTTGCGCACCCGCCAGCGTGCCGCTCACCGAAGTGCAGACCAGATCGATCAGGAAGTTCCCCTGCGAAGGGTCGTAGCGGAACGGCGTCGCGAGCGGCATCACGTGCGTGAACTGGAGGTTCTGCACGCTGAGCGGGCCGACGCTCAGCGCACCGCCGAAGACCCGCGTTCGATCGGGACCGTGGTTCTGGTCGAAGGTGTTGTTGAGCGCCATCGGCGCCGAGGCCGTCGAGGAGAGGTCGCAAGCCATCTGATAGACCAGCGGCCCGATCGTCGTGCCCACGGTGCCGCTCGGCGCGCGCCACGCGATCTGCTGGATGGTGATCGGCCCGGGCAAGCCGGCGAAATAGCTCGCGTCGTAGCAGTACATCGCGCGCTTGTTCCCTCCGGAGCCGCCCCACGGATAGGCGCTCGAGGAGCTGCCGTAGGCGGAGGCGAGATCCGGCGGGATCACCTGGGAGACTTGGGCGGGGGCCAGCGCAGCGAGGGCGAGCGCCACGGTGGAGGAGAGCAAGAGGGTGGAAGCTGAACGCATGGGACCTCCGGGGCGGGAAGAGGAAGCGGAAGCGGATTCGAAGCTGGGCGAGGAGCGATCCTATGGCGCCTCGAGCGAGGCGCCCAGTCGGCTCGCGACGATCGGCGGGTTATCCTGCCGCGCATGAGCGGCGGCTTGTTCGATGCGCTGGAAGCGGAGGACCCGAGCGAGAAGGGCTCGGGAGAGGAGCTCATGCTCGCCTCGACCCCGTTGGCCGAGCGCATGCGCCCGCGCACGTTGGACGAGGTGCGCGGGCAGGAGCGCTGGCTCGCTCCCAGCGGGCTCCTGCGCACGATGCTCGAGCGCGACGAGCTCTCCTCGATGATCTTCTGGGGGCCGCCAGGCTGCGGGAAGACGACGCTCGCGCGCCTCATCGCCGAGCGCACGCGCGCGCGCTTCGAGGCCTACTCGGCGGTGCTCTCGGGCGTGAAGGAGATCCGCGAGGTCATGGTCCGCGCGGAGCAGCTCCGCAAGCGCGAAGGGCGCCGCACCGTGCTCTTCGTCGACGAGATCCACCGCTTCAACAAGGCGCAGCAAGACGCCTTCTTGCCCTACGTGGAGCGCGGCGACATCGTGCTCGTCGGCGCGACGACGGAGAATCCGAGCTTCGAGCTGAACGCCGCGCTGCTCTCCCGTGCGCGCGTGATCCGCTTGGAGGCGCTCTCGCGCGAGATGCTCGTCTCGATCCTGGAGGAGGCGCTGCGCGATCGCGAGCGCGGGCTCGGCGCGGAGGCTCTCGAAGTGGAGCCGGAGCTCCTGGAGCGCGTGGCCGATCTCGCCTCGGGCGACGCGCGCGCCTCCCTCGGCCTCCTGGAATCCCTCGCGCGCGCCGCGCGAGGTCGCGCGACCGCGCGCCTCGATCGCGCGCTGCTGGAGGAGGTCGCGCAGAAGACGCTGCTCTACGACAAGGGCGGCGAAGAGCACTTCAATCTCATCTCCGCGCTGCACAAGTCGGTGCGCAACTCCGACGTCGACGCCGCGCTCTACTGGCTCGCGCGGATCTTGGAGGCCGGCGAGGACGGCCGCTACGTCGCGCGCCGGCTCGTGCGCATGGCCGTCGAGGACATCGGCCTCGCCGAGCCACGTGCGCTCGAGGTGACCATCGCGGCGCACCAGGCCTTCGAGCTGCTCGGGTTCCCCGAGGGCAAGCTCGCGCTCGCGCAGGCCACGGCCTACCTCGCGCTGGTGAAGAAGTCGAACGACCTCTACGTCGCCTACGGCGAAGCTGCAAAGGACGCGCTCGAGCGCTACGCCGAAGCCGTTCCGCTGCACCTGCGGAATGCCCCCACCTCGATGATGAAGGCCGAGGGCTACGGCCAGGGCTACGCCTACGTCTTCGACGACCCCGCCGCCGCCGCTCGCATGCCCTGCCTGCCGCCGAGCCTCGCCGGCCGCATCTACTACCGCGGCCCCGGCGCGAAGAAGCCCTGACCCCTCACTGCACAGTGAAGGTGCCCGGCAACTTCACTGTGCGGTGAGGCGTCAGCTGCCGATCTGGATGCGCAGCGTGCGCGTCAGGGAGATCGGGAACGGGAAGGGCGCGCCGATCGGGCACGCGCCGTTGGCGCCGACCTCGGCGCCCTGGATGAAGAAGGTCGCGCCGGCGAGCGTGGGATCGCACGGCACCGCGCTCTGGAGCGAGCTCTGGACGAAGAGCGTGTCGAAGGAGGCGCCGAGGGTGCAGCCCGAGCAGATGGGCAGCGCCAGGTTCGCCGCGCCGAGCCAGAGGAGGCCCGTTCCGCTGGTCACCCCGACGTTGAAGTTGAGCGGCGAGCCCAGGTTCGCCGTGCCGTCGACCTCGAGCGGCATGGAGCCGCAAGAAGGCGAGACCTCCGTGATCGAGCCCGAGCCGCGCAAGCTGATGCGCACGCGGAACGATCCTTGGCTGTTCGACCAGCCGCCGACGCGGAAGAGGAAGCTCTGCCCGGCCATGGCGGAGAAGGCGACCACCGAGTACAGGCCGCAGCTATCGTCGTTGCAGCCGATCGCGCGCAGGTTCCCGCACGTGCCCGTGAACACCTCGAGCGCGCTGTCGTAGTTCGTGCTCGTGCAGGTATCGATCTGGTAGGAACCGCGGCAAGGCGCGCGGAAGGAGAACCAGAGGTCCGCGCCACCCGCGGCACACGTCCACGCGGGAGCCGAGGTCGAGGCGCGTGCATTCGAGTAGCCCCCGCTGAGCCCGAGGCCGAGCGGGATCGCCGCGGCGCACTCCTCGTTCGGGATCACGTGCACGAAGTCGCGCTTCGTGACCGTGTCGCTGCTGCAGTTGTTGGAGGCGCGGAGCGCGATCGTGTGGAAGCCGCCCGTGCTGAAGGTCCAGAGCGGATTCTGCTGCGTCGAGTCCGCGATGCCGTCGGCGTCGAAGTCCCAGCTCCACTGCGTCGGCTGCCCCGTCGAGGTGTCGGTGAACTGCACGACGAGCGGCGGCGCACCGCCGTAGACGTTCGCGTCGAAGTCCGCGACGGGCAGCACCGAAGGCTCGGCGCTCACGTAGCGAGACTTCGTGATCGTGCTCGGCGGATGGAGGCCGTCCGAAGCCGTCAGCGTGACCGAGTAGCGACCGCAGCTCTGGTAGGTGAAGCTCGGGCTCTGCGCGTTCGAGTCGATGATCTGGTCGCCGTCGAAGTCCCAGGCCCAGCTCGTGATGCCGCCGAGCGACGAGGTGTAGCTGAGATCGGTGAAGCTGAGACGAAGCGGCAGCGGACCGCTCGGCGTGGTCGAGGTGAAGTCGGCGAAGTTGCCGACGGCCGCTTGCGCGCGGATCGTCCCGTTCCACGAACGGTAACCCAGGATGCTGCCCGAGAAGGGCACATCGGTCGCAGCGCCCATATCGATGCGCATGCAGGAGTTCGAGAAGAAGTTGTTCGTGGGGTTCCCCGTCGCGTAGCGATGCCCGAACCCGCGCGCGACCAGCGCGATGCCGTGGATGCCCGGCTGCAGCAGGATCACGTTGGAGAGCGGGATCAGCGACGGCAATCCGCGTCCCGCGGCGAAGGCGTTCCCGTTGTCCTGTGCCAAGGGCGTCCACGCGCCTGGATTCAAGACCTGCCCCGTGAACCCGTTCGGCGCGACGAAGACCTGCAATCCGATCGGCGTTCCCGCCGGGCTCGACGCGTTGAGCTCGAGGCTCGAGATCGCGAGCGCCTGATTCGCCGTCAGCGTGAAGTAGACCGCTCCGCCCACGGCGCCCGTGCCGTTGGAGGTATAGCTCGTGGTGAGGTCGCAGACTTGAGCAGGAGCTGCGGCGGCGAGACAGCCGAGGGCGACAGCGAGGCGGGTGAGGAGGCGCATGGAGGGATCGTAGACGAGGCGGGAGCGTGCGACGAGAGCGACGCGCGAAGAGGTATCGAGCGCGTGAGGAAACGCGACGCGGGCGGGCGACGCACGAAGCGCCTCGCCCGCCCGAATGACGACGTCAACAGGCTGCTAGGTCACGCGTAGCACGCGATCAGCCGATCGTGGCGCGCACCGTGTCGGTGGTGACGAGCTGCACCGGATTGCCGGCCGTGCAGCCGCCGTTCGCACCGAGGTCGAGGCCCTGGAAGTAGACCGAGCCGCCGACCAGGAACGACCAGCAGGGGATCGTCGCCGTGAAGCTCGGCGCCGGCAGCACGACGTCCATGTTGTGGCCGATCAAGCAACCTTGCGCGCAGAGCGGCACGCCGAGCGGCACGCTGCCGATCATCAAGAAGGGCAGGCCCTGCACCGGATTGATCGTGAAGCTCACCGTCGCGCCAAGGTTCGGCTGACCGGTCGTCGCGAGCGTCGAGCCGCCGCAGCCAGCGAAGAGCGAGGTGAAGCTCCCGTTGCCCGACGAGCTCAAGATCACGTTGAGCTGGAACGTGCCACGCGCGCCGTTGTAGCCGCCTGCGCGGATGTAGTAGCGCTGGGCCGGCGCCACGGGGAACGAGATGCGCGACTGGAGACCGCAGTTGTCGTCGTTGCAGACGAGCGAGGTCTGCGCTCCGCAGGGACCGCTGAACGCCTCGAGCGCGGTGTCGAAGGCGGCGACGCCGCAGGTGTTGATCTCCAGCGTGCCGCTGCAGGTGGAGTCGTAGTAGAACCAGAGATCGTTGCCACCCGCCGCGCACGGCCAGGCGAACGAGGTCGTGGCCTGCGCGTTGCTGTAGACCGGGCTCGTGCCCAGGGCCAGCGCGACCGCGCTGCCGCACTCGTCGCCGCCGATCACGTTGAGCTGCTGACGCACCGTGCCGCCGCCGCAGGCGTTGCTCGCCGTCAGCGTGACCGTGTAGGTGCCCGCCGCGTTGTAGGTCCAGGTCGGGTTCTGCTGCGCCGAGTCCGGAACGTTGTCGCCGTCGAGGTCCCAGCTCCACGAGGAGGGGCTGCCGGTCGAGGTGTCCGTGAAGACGTAGGAGAGCGGCACGGCGCCGCTCGCGACGGTGAAGCTCGGGACCACCAGGAGCTGAGGATCAGCGGCGATGTAGTCCGACTTCGTGATCGTGCTGGCGGGGTTCACCCCGTCGTTCACGGTGAGGGTCACGTCGTAGTAGCCGCAGGTCGAGTAGGTGAAGCTCGGGGCCGGCGCGTTGGAGTCGACGATGCCGTCGCCGTTCAGGTCCCAGGCCCAGCTCGTGATGCCGCCCGGCGCGCTCGTGAACGAGGCGTCCGTGAAGTTCACGTTGAGCGGCGTCGCGCCGGAGGTCGTGCTCGCGCTGAAGTCGGCGAACAGGCCCGCGGCGGGCGAGGCGATGATCTCGCCGTTCCATACGCGCGGGGTGAAGGGGCCCGCCTGGAAGGGAGCGTTCGTCGCGCCCCCGGCCGTCAGCGTCATGCAGGAGTTGGAGTAGACCTGGTTCGCGCCGGTGCCGTTCGTGTAGCTGTGGTTGAAGGCACCTGCGACCAGCGCGATACCGTACTGACCGGGCGTCAGGACGACCGGGTTCAGCAGCGGGATCAGCGACGGCAGGTTCGAGCCTGCGGCGACGCCCGTGCCGTTGTCCTGGCCCACCTGGGTCCACGCGGCGGGGTTGCCGGTCTGGTTCACCCAGGTGCCCGGGATCGTGTACACCTGGAGACCGATCGGCGTGCTCGCCGCGATGGTCGTGTTCACGTTGAACGCCGTGATGCGCACGCCGGTCGTGACGTTCAGGTCGAAGTAGACGGCGCCACCGACGGAGCCGCCGTTGTCCGTGGCGTAGAGGGTCTGCAGGTTGCACTGCGCGGACGCGGTCGCCGAGAGGCAGGCGAGCGCGGCGAGCGCGGACAGAACGCGGGCCGAGGAGGTCATGGGGCAGCCTCGAGTCAGGGGGGAAGGCGGATCAGAGAAGCGGCGCGAGGGAGCGCGCCGCCCGAATCGAACTCGGGTAGACGAGGCTACCCCGCGCCGAGGTTCCCTCGCCAGAGCGCGAAGCTCCGCCGGTCATTCCTTTCCGAGGCAGACCAGCTCCGCATTCGTCCGCACGAAGAGCCGCCCGTGCGCCGGGGCGACCGAAGCGCAGATCCCGTCGTCGTCGTCCCGCCCGAGCGCGAGCCTTGCGACTTCCTTCCCGTCCGCCGGGTCGAAGCCGTAGAGCGTCCCGTGGTGGTTCTGCGCCCAGATCCGCCCGCCCGCCGCGACCGGCGAGGCGCGCCAGAGGAACTCGCGGTCGACCTCGACGCTCCACTCGACCTTGCCCGTCGCGGGGTCGATGCGCGAGAGGGCGTTCGCGAGGTCGCTGAGGACGTAGAAGCGCCCGTCGTGGACCAGGGGCGTCGGGACGTCCGAGCTCACCGGATTGGGACGGCCCTCGCTCTTCCACGACAGCGCCTCGGCCGGAAGCAGGCCTTCGCCATCCAGCTTCACGGCGTAGACCGGCGCGCGCTTCGGGGCGCAGACGAGCACGACGCCGCCGGCCACGACCGGCGTCGGCACGATGCGCCACCAGGCTTCGCGATGGCCCTCGTTCCACGTCCCCCAACGCCAGAGCTCCTTGCCGTCGGCGGGGTCATGGCCGGTGATGACGTCGCCGCCGAGCACGAGCAGCTCGGTGCGACCGTCCTTCCGCACGCGCGGGACGATCGTCGCGTAGGACTCGAGCGACTCCATCTGCGCGGGTGCCTGGCGCTCGACCTTCCAGTCGGTCTTCCCGGTCCGCGGGTCCATGCAGAGCACGAACGATGGGATCGGCTGCTCGGGCTTCTTCGCACCGCGCCCGGTCGGCTGGTCGCGCTGCAAGATCGCGAGGTAGAGCTTCCCGCCGTGCAGCGTCGGCGTCGCCGAGAAGGTCCACTGGAACGCGAAGTCGCCGTAGTCCTGCTGGAGGTTCCGCTTCCAGAGCAGCTCACCTTCCAGCGAGGTGCCCGCGAGATCGCCGTTGCCGAAGAAGAAGACGACGCGCTCGCCATCGCATGCGGCCGAAGGCGTGGCGTAGGTGCTGCGGTTGTCGATCGCGGTGGGCTTGCCGCGGCCCGCGGGCGTGTACGAGGGCCCGAGCTCCTTCGCCCAGAGCTCCTTGCCGCTCTCGCGATCGAAGCAGAGCGCGACCAGCTTCTCCGCATCCTCGTCCGCCGCGGTCACGAAGACGCGCGTGCCGCAGATGATCGGCGCGCCGGCACCAGGCCCCGGCAGCGGCGCGCGCCAGCGGATCGCCGACGCATCGAGCTTCTCGGGCAGGCCCTGAACGTCGCTCGAGCCATCCCATCGCGGCCCGCGCCATTGCAGCCAGTCCTGCGCGTACGCCGCCGGGGAGAGCACGGACCCCAGCACCAACATCGCGACGCGCGCGACGCTCGACCTCGCCTTCGCCATCTCGCTTCTCCTCCCCTTCGCTCCGCCGCAGTGCCCGTCCGAGCCGATCGACGCCGATTGGCACCGCGCCGCGCCGCGCCGCGCCGCTCAGAGCTTCGGGATCACGGCTTCGATCAGATCCGAGAAC
Organism: Planctomycetota bacterium; assembly: GCA_016719295.1. Taxonomy (GTDB): domain Bacteria; phylum Planctomycetota; class UBA1135; order UBA1135; family JADKAF01; genus JADKAF01. The sequence continues at coordinate 5,854,661 of JADKAF010000001.1, read as the reverse complement.
TTCTTCCCCACCCGCTTCGAGGTCGCGGTCACCTCGTCGTGGCTCAGCGGCTCGCCGGTCACCCCCGCGGCCGCGTTCGTGATCACCGAGATCGCGCCGATGCGGATCTTCATCTGCCGCGCCGCGATCACCTCGGGCACGGTGGACATCCCCACCGCGTCGGCGCCGATGGTGCGCAGCATGCGGATCTCCGCCGGCGTCTCGTAGCTCGGCCCCGCCACCGCCGCGTAGACGCCGCGCACGGCGCTCACCGCGAGCTGGAAGCTCGTCTGGATGATGAGCTCCTGCACCTGGCGGTCGTAGGCGTGCGTCATGTCCGCGAAGCGCGGCCCGAAGCGCTCGTCGTGCTCGCCGCGCAGCGGGTTGACACCCATCAGGTTGACGTGGTCCGTCACGATCATGAGATCGCCCGGTGCGAACCCCGGGTTCATCCCGCCCGCCGCGTTCGTCACGAGCAGCGTCTTCACCCCGAGCAAGCCGAGCACGCGCGTCGGGAACACCACGCGCTCCATCGGATGCCCTTCGTAGTAGTGCGCGCGCCCCTGCAGGCAGATCACCCGCACCCCACCCACCGTGCCGCAGAGCAGCTGCCCCTCGTGCCCGACCACGGTCGGCACCGGCCAGTGCGGGATCTCCCTGTAGCTCACGACGACCGGGTCCTGCACCCGCTCGGCGAACATCCCGAGCCCGCTGCCGAGGATCACGCCGAGGGTCGCGCCCTCGACGCCGCGAGAACGGAGGTGGGCGGCGGCGGCGGCGGCTTGGTCGTAGGCGGTCAAGGCGGAGCTCCGGGGGCGGGCGGAGGAGGGGCGAACGGTCGAGTCGGGCGCGACGCGATGCGGATCGGCGCGGTGCGACGCGAAGCGCGGCGCCGCGGGGCTCCGCGGCACACGAACGGCTCTGTATACCCAGCGCGGGGCGGGAGGGCAAAGGCGCGGCGAGCGCCGTCTTCGCGCCCGAGATTGACGCCGATCAACAATCCGCCGCAATATTGCCTCCAGAGATCAATCCAACCTCCGATTGATCCTTAGCGGCAATGCGAGCCCCCATGCCCTACTTCACCGTCCTCGGCGACGTGATCGCCTCGCGCCTCCGGAAGAACCAGCCCAAGCTGCTCCGCGACCTGGACGCCGCCCTGAACTGGGCCGGCTCCGCCGCCTCGCCGGAGAGCACCTACCAGCCCCTCCAGGTCACCATCGGCGACGAGTTCCAGGGCGCCTTCCGCGACCTCGGCACCGCGCTGCGCGTCGCCCTCCGCGTCGAGCTTCGCCTCGCCGGCTCGCTGCCCGTGCGCCTCGGCCTCGGCCACGGCGAGATCGAGGGCTACGCCCCCGAGCGCGGCCCCCTCGCCCAGAGCGGGAGCGCCTGGTGGACCGCGCGCGCCGCCATCGAGCGCGTCGCCGAGCTCGAGCAGGAGAAGCGCCCCTTCCGCCGCCTCGCCTTCGCCTCCGACGAACCCGTGCTCTCCGCGGCCATGGAAGCCTGGCTCTGCCTGCGCGACCGCCTCGTCGCCGCGCTCGACGCGACCGACCTCGCCATCCTGCGCGGCTTGGAGGAAGGCCTCACCCAGACCGAGATCGCCCAACAGCTCGACCTCGATCCCGCGGCGATCACGCGGCGGAAGTACCGGCGCGGCATCGATGCGCTGCGCGCGGCGTATCGGGCATTCGATGGTCTCGCGAACACGGCGGCGACGGCCCAGGAGAAGGCACCGGCGCCGACGGCGCCGACGTCGGCATCGAGCGCACGCAAGCAAGGGAAACGCCGATGATCGCCCTCGGCCTGGCACTCCTCGCTCTCGGCAGCGCGGACTTCATCGCAGGGGGCCTCTCGGGCACACCGCGCGACCGACGCCACATCGCCCGCGGCCTCCTCGCGAGCGGCCTACCGCTCCTCGCTCTCGTCACCCTCTCCGGGGGTCGCTGGAGCGCCTGCGCCTACGCCCTGCTCGCCCTCGCGGGCATCGCGACCTGGCTCTTCGTGCGCCGGGAGAGCGCCCCGCCCTCCGACGTGCGGAACGAGGAGCGCCGCGCCTCGCGCGCCATCGCCGTCTTCCTCTTACTCCTCCTCGCCCTCGCGCTGCTCGCTCCTCTCGCTCCGTGCCGTCCCCCGCGCTGGCTCCTGCGCGCGCTCGAAGGACATCCCCTGCCCCTCTTCCAAGCGACGAACGCCGAAGCCCTCATCGCCGTCCTCGGCATCCTCGCTCTCCTCGCCGCTCCCGCGAACGCGCTCATCCGCGCCATCCTCCGCGCGAGCGGCACCCAGATCGACCGCTCCGCGAAGCGCCTCCGCGGCGGCCGCACCATCGGCATGCTCGAGCGCTGGCTCATCTTCGGCTTCGCCCTCGCGGGCGAGCCCACCGCCGCCGCCCTCGTCGTCTCCGCGAAGAGCCTCGTCCGCTTCCCCGAGCTCCAAGCCGCGCGCACAGCCACCGCCGAGGAAGGAGCTCAGGAGATCGATCACGTGACCGAGTACTTCCTCCTCGGCTCGCTCGCGAGCTGGTTCGTGGCGCTCGTGCCCGCGGTGGTTCTGCGGTAGGGGTGAGCGTGTCAACGCATCTCTCCGCCGTAGAGGAGTCGTAGCTCAAAGGGCGGGCGAGCGATGTCGAGGGTATTCAGGGGGATCTGGAGGAGCCAGATCTGCTCGAAACGTTCGATACCCTCGAGAGCGGAGATGCGCGCATTCAACTGCTCACTGGGACCGTCGCGGAAGGGGCTGTGCAGAAGTAGCCAGAGGCGCCCGGGATAGTCGTACTCCTTGTCGATCTTCGCGCGGATGCGCTCTTCGATCACGGCGTCGATGCCTGCCGAGTAGCGCGCATCGAAAACCACGGAACGCCAGGTCGAGAAGATGCGCCAGTCTTCGAACTTGTCGTGCGCTTCGAGGTGGGTGATGCGTAGCCAACGATAGCGCTCGTGCCATTCGATCCGTTCTTGAGCTCGGCGCATGCGATCCAGTCCGGCGCCGAGGAAGGAATACGTCTTCAAGCTGCAGCGGGCCCAGACAGCGTCATCCGGATCCGGAAACTGCTTCTCGAGCCTCCTTGTCGGGCGATCACGGAGAACGCCATCGAGCCACCGGGCGAACCCCCGGAGCCAGGCTTTGATCTCGAGTAGATCGCCAGGAATGCGCTCGGGGCAGATGTCAATCTCGCCAGAAGGTCCAACGGACCTCCTCAGCACGTCTTGGAGCCCCAACCCTAGCCGGTACAACAACCAGCGATCCTCGCCATCGTTCTCCTGCAAGACCTCCGTGACTTCGAGGCCGATCTCCTCCCCCGAGACCTGATCGCGCAACAGGATGTCGGGTCGCTCGGTAGCGGCGAGGATCTCGATTGGTCCCGTGCGCTCGTCGCGCACGAGGAACCCTGCCCAATCAAGTTCGCGCTGCTTCTTGTGGTCCATGCGCGGAAGGCGCTCCGCTTGGTCGGTCGCAGGGCTTGCTCGAGCTCCTAGGCTCCGGGGCCAACGACCCGCGTCTCCGCACCGAGCACCCACTCCACTCCCACCGCATCACACGCCCGCGCCCCGAGTTCCCGCCGCAGCACCCCCTCGCCGAGCAGCTCCCCGAACTTGAGTTGCTCGCGCTCGAGCGGGCCGACAGGAGGCGGTTCGAGCACGAGGGTAGCCCCGCGATTCGCGCGCAGCAGCTCCACGAGCGGTACGGGCCGCGCCACGAGGACCGCGGTGTTGTCCGCGCGACACTTGGCCCCCGTCTCGCGCTCGACCCAAGCGGCGAGCTGCTGATTCGCGCGACCGCCGGCCCACGTCTCCCAGCGCCCGTCGTCGGCGCTCGGGAACCACGTCGTACGCCCCACGGCTGCGTGCGGGTACTCGGTCCGCAGACGTGCAAGCGCTTCGCGCGCGCGTTGCGACCAACGCGGCGAGATCTCATCTCCCGCGAGGACGGTGAGCATCCCCTGGCAGAGCGCGAAGGAGAGCGGCGCCGGTGTTCCGCGCCACTTCGACTTGCCCGGGAGCTGGCAGGGCTCGACGTAAGCGAGGCGGCGCGCGAAGTCCAAGTGATTCACCTGCCAGCTCTTGCCGGCGAGCAACAGGACGCGCGCTTCCGTCGAGGCGCCGGCGGCGAAGGTCGACTCGTGGACCAGACCGAGTTCCTGGCGGCCGTGGAACACGGTGAAGAGCGGCGGGCTGTCGAAGACGGAGTAGAGGTCCAAGTAGTTGCGCTTCCCGAAGCGCGCCTCGCTAGCGGGTCCGATCGCGAGGCCGCGATCGTCCTCGACGAGGTAAGCCTCCGCGATGAGATGTGCGAGGAGGGCCTCTATCTCCTCGTCGGGGAACGCAGCGAAGGCGGGGACACGACCGATCCAGCGCTTCCACTCGTGGCGCGGGAGGGAACGCTCCTGCAGCACGAGCGCAAGGAGCTGCTGGGCGAAGACGTGCCAAGGCTCGGCCGGCGGGACGATTGGCTCGACGAAGCCCTGCTCCCAGAGATGGAGCAGCGCCGCGGCCTGCAGCAGCTTCTCCTCTTCCGTGGCGAGGAAGAGGCAGTTGCGACGCGCGCCATCGCGGCGCCCAGTGCGGCCGAGGCGTTGGAGGAACGAGGCCACCGTGGAGGGAGCGTCGATCTGCACGACGCGATCCAGGTTGCCAACATCGATGCCGAGCTCGAGCGTGCTGGTGGCGACGATGACCGCGTCGGTCGCGTTCGCGAAGGCCTCCTCGGCGCGTCGGCGCTCGTCGAGGCCGAGCGAGGAGTGCGAGACGTAGTTGTCGATCTCGCGCGCGCGGAGCAACGCGGCGAGCGACTCGACCTTGGAGCGACTGTCGACGAAGACGAGGCGCTTCTCGCCGCGGTGGAGGCGCGAGAGAACGAGGGAAGCATTCTCGAGCGAACCCACGTAGTCGAGCTGCACGTCGGCGTCGCCCCGCGGCGGAGCGGGCGGCGCGATCACGCGGCGACCTCGGTCGGACGCGGGCACGAACCAGCGCAGCAGCTCCACGGGGTTCCCCAGCGTCGCGGAGAGGCCGATGCGCTGGATCTCGCGATCGTTCTTCGCGCAGACGCGGTCCAGGAGCGAGAGCACGTGCCAGCCGCGGTCGTCGCCGGCGAAGGCGTGGATCTCGTCGACCACGACGGCGCGGAGGGAGCGGAGGAAGTCGCTCTTCTGCGCACGCACCGAGAGCAAGAGCACCTCGAGCGACTCGGGAGTCGTCAGCAGGAGATCGGGGGGTTCCGCGAGGAAGCGCTTCTTCTCGCCCGCGCCGATGTCGCCGTGCCAGAGCCCGACGCGCAATCCGAGCAGGCGGCCGTAGGAGCCGAGGCGTTCCTCCAGGTTGTTGAGCAGCGCCTTCAGCGGGCAGAGGTAGAGGATGCTGAGCGGCGACCAGCGCTCCTCGAGCACGCGCGAGAAGAGCGGGAAGATCGCCGACTCGGTCTTCCCGCCCGCCGTAGGGGCCAAGAGCAACGCATGCTCGCCGGCGAGCAACGGCTCGATCGAGAGCTCCTGCAGCGGGCGGAGCTCGCGCCAGCCGAGCGAGTTGACGATGTGGTAGCGGAGTGCGGGATGCAGCCGATCGAAAGCGCTCACAGGTCGAGCTCGATCTGGTCCACGTTCTCGGCGGGAGACAGATTGCGCTCGACCTCGGAGAGCTCTTCACGCCGGAGCGTCAGGCGATAGTCGCGCCGCGGATCGAAGTCCTCGAACTGATCCACGCGGTCCAGCACGTCGCCGACTAGCTTCTTCAAGAAGATCCGGGGCGCCACGCCGACCTTGCCGCCGAGCTTGCCGCTCACCGCACGCGCGAGCTCTTCGAGGTAGGAGTCGTCGACCAGGCGCAACACGCGCTCCCCGGCGGAGGAGCCCGCGGCGTAGAGCTCGCGCACGCGCCGCCCCACTGCAACCAGCGAGTCGAAGTCGAAGGGCCGCAGGCGGATCTGGGGACTCCGCGGGTTGTCGAACTTGGGGTCGGTGTCGAAGTCGGTGTGCAAGCGCTGCGCGAGAGGTGCCAGGCGCTGGATCCCTTGCGGCCCGTCGAAGAAAGCCGGCGTCCCGGTGATCACCAGATAGAGCCCGGGGAAACGACCTGCGTCGATGTCGTCGAGGAGCTGGCGCAGCGCGTTCAGCCCCTTGTCGCGCACATCGCTGCGCACGCGCTGCAGCGTCTCCACCTCGTCGAGCACGAGCAGCAGTCCGGGGAACCCCGCGTCGCGCAGCACGAGCAAGAGCCCTTCCAAGAAGCTCGCCGCGCCGAAGTGATCGATCTCGCCTTTGATCCCCGCCTGCCGCTTCGCATGCGCAGCGACGTTCGGCTGGCCGGAGATCCAGGCGATTAAGCCCTCGGCCACCGGCGTGTCGTTCGACGCGAGGGCCTCGCGGTACGTGCGCAGCGCCGCAGCGAAGAGCGGCGCCCGCGCGGCGATCGGCTGCAGGCGCTGCTCCATGAGCTCGCCGGTGCGCCGGAGCAGCGCGTCCGCATCGTTCCCTTCCACCTCACCCGACGCGAGCACGTCCTCTTCGAGCCGATAGAACCATCCATCGACGATCGCGCGGAACGCCCCGCGCGGCTCCTCGGAGGTCGCCAAGCTCTCCATCAGCCGCCGATACACCGTCTCTATCCGGTGCAGCGGCGTCTCGGTCTCCGAGATCTGCACCTCCGCGCTGGCGAAGCCCGCCTTCCGCGCGCGCTCCTCGAGCCAGCGCGCGAGGAAAGTCTTCCCGCAGCCGTAGTCGCCGCGCACGGCTTTGAACTGACCTCGGCGGGCGGCGGCGGCCTTCAACTCCTCGTCGAGCGCGCGCTCGAAGCGCTCCAGCCCGACGGCGAATGCGTCGAGGCTGTGCGCGGGAACGGTGCCGCGGCGGAGGGCGTCGAGGATCTCTGCGCGTCGTTGGGGGCTGACCATGGCTAGGCGCCCTACTGTGTCGAGGGGGCGCAGGTGCTGCAAGGACCTCGACCACGAGGACAACTTGGTCACGCCGCGAGATGCGATTGATAGCGCCGACTCTGGGACAGAACCAGCTTGGATATCGGGGCTAGCTCGCATCGCGTGCGCATTGCCACCCTCGGGCGGATCTCCCAGACCGCGCAGATCCACAGCCGTGGGCAGTTCTTGCCGCTTCCGCGGAAGCGCTGCGAAAGCTAGATCGCTCCCCCGGCTCGGAGCTCAACGGGGATATCCGCAGGGACCTGCAGGAGCGCGAGCGCACCTTCACGACGGTTCCCGAGGCGATCGTCTAGCTCGACGGCACGCTGTCCCTAGCCGGACACTCCAACGTCACGAAGTTGCCGCCCCTGAAGGCGGCCAGCCGGGGAGGTCCGACAGGGTTCGCACTCGTGCTGGCAGCAGAGAGCTGGCGCGTCGCTGCGCTCGGTGATCGATCAAGTACACGTGGCTGTCGGCCATCGCAAGCGCTAGGGCGATGCATGCGTCCTCCCCGCGATTCCGGTGCGGGCTGGTGCGCTGGTTACGTAGGCTCAGGAAGTGCCCGTGCTCCACGCTTCCCAGCTCGAAGGCGACGACAGCCAGGAGGCCGTTGCGGATCGCGGCCTGATAGAGCTCGAACTGCGAGGGATACCGGTCCCTGCCCTTGCACAGCTCCGCATCGACCTCGTCCGGCACGAGGCACGGCAGATCCGAAGCCAGCGCGGAGAGGATCGCGAATGCGTTCCTCTGCGCGAGCTCCACGAGAACTCCCGTGTCGAGGATAGGTCGCGGCATGCCGCCGATGCTCAGGCCGCGAACTCGGCGATCGGCACGAAGGGATCGAGGTCGAGCAACTCGCGCAATCGTCCGAGTGTGATCTGGTCGGACCGGTAGGCGGCGAGCGCGGGCTCGATCAACTCCAAGCGCTCGAGCGGGACTCCTATCTCCAGCCAGCGGTCGAGGGGCGGATAGCTCCAGGGGAACTCGGAATCCGTGGTCGACTCGACGACATAGCGCTGTTCGAGCAGAGCACGATGCGCGGCGTCATCGATCCAGCCCAGGTTGCGGAGATGCTGGGTCGTGGCTTCCTTGCCCAACGCGAAGTGCTCCATCAACTGATGAACAGCGTAGGGATCGACGTTCTGACGTCGCTGCCCCTTGTCCCGGAGGAAGCGCTCGACGCCCGCGGGCGGCGCGAGGAAGTAGATCGCGAAGGCATTCGCGCGCTGCTCGACCGGGTCGGAGCTGTTGGCGCGACTCACTCGCCCCAAGGGCTGCTTGGGAGCGCGGTCGAAGATCTGGTGGCAGAGCTCGTGCGCCAACGTCATGCGCAGAGACCACCACTTCGCGAGCGCTCCTCGGCGGTTCGCGACGATGGTCGCACCGCTGCCCGAGTCGTAGAGGGTGAGCCCGTGGATGCTCTCGTCCAGAGCCTCGGTCCAGAGGATCTTGATCGAGAGCTGGAGGAGCAGCTCGCGCATCGAACGTATCGGAGCCGCCCCGAGGTCCAGGAACTGCCGCAGTTCCGCTGCAAGCGCCTCGCCTTGGCTCCAGGGCGTGGGTTGGCTGGCCGCCCTCGAGCGGAAGGGATCGAGGATCGCGGGGTTCTCGACGCCGAGCATCGCGTGGAGCTCGGTCAGGTCGCGCGCGATCGATTTCAGGCGGCCGAGATGTGGCGCAAGTGCTCCTCGCTCCGCCTCGCCACGCAGGAGCACTCCCACTGCCGTCCCGGGCAGAGGCCCATCAGCGGCGAGATCGACATCCGAGAGCCCGAGGACCTCCGCCGCGCGAGCCAGCTCGAGTCCCGTCAGGGAGCACCCGCGCTCCGCGGCCTCGAGACGGTCACGTTCGATCTGCGCGGCAATTGCAAGCGTCGCCAGATCGAGCCGCGCAGCTTCGCGTGCTTCGTGCAGACGTTCGCCGATGCGTGCCGGAGAGGTGTCCATGGTGGGGATCATAGCCATGGAGACGAATCAAGTGGGGAGGCGTCACGCACGACTTCCGGCCCTTCCGCCAGAGCGCCGATCCCGAACCTCAGGGAGCCGCGCTATTCCCCCACCCCGAACTGCCCCCGCAACACCCCCTCCTCCAACACCACCGTCTCCTCCTCCCGCACCTCCAAGATCGGATACCCCTCCAGGTTCACCAACCGCTGCGCCATCGAGAGCATCCCTCGCAGACGGAACGGCGGTACGGCGAGTCGGAGGGCGAGCGCCGCGCGGAGCATGCGGCCGCGGTGTTCGCTCAGGATGCGTAGGATGCGCAGCGCGAGCTCGGCATCGCGCTCAGCCGCGTGCGCGCGACGGACCTGCTCCTTCCAGAGCGCCGTCCGGGCCAGGGCGATGAGCCACGCCGGCGCGGGAGTGGTGTCGGCCGCCGCGCTGGGCAGCGGGTTCGGAGTCGCGGCCAGCGCCGGCTCCGGCTCCTCGACGGGGAAGAGGCTCGGCTGCTTCTCGGCGGCGGCGTCCTTCTTCGTGCGGCGCGTCGGGCGCTTCGCGCCCGCCGTCGCTCGCGTGCTCGCGAAGACTCCCCCCGCGGCGTCCGCGACGCAGTCCTCGATCCACCAGGCCGGTTCGGAGAAGAGCTGCTCATCGACTTCCCAGCCGCTCGGCAGCTCGTGGCCGAGGCTCCGGAGGATGCAGAGCGGAACCAGGACTTCTTGCGGGGTGGCGCCGCCGTGGTAGCCGCGCTTCACCTTGCCGTAGCGCAGGCGCTCGCTCCAGGGGGCGACGATGTCGCCGCCGTGGTCCTTCGAGACGCGCGGGCCGCGGAGGCGGAGTTCGCCGTCACGAGCTGCGCTCGTCGCGGGTCGATAGCGCGAACCCGCGCGTTCATCGCCGCTCGCGGCACCGGCGGGCTTCGCTTGCGCGGAGAGGAGCTCGCGCACGTGGCCGTGGTCGCTGGTCAGGATCACCGCGCGGCCCTGCAGCTCCGCGAGCTCGAGGAGTTGCTCGAGGAGCGGGATCAGGGCGACGTTCCAGCGGAGCTCGAGCTGGTCGCCCTTCTCCAAGCTGTCGTCGACGGCGTTCAGGATCACGCCGACCACGCGGCGCTCGTCGTCGGAGAGCGCGGCGCGGAGCTCGAGCGCGAGCTCGCCCGCGCGGTGGCCGAGGGCGTCCTGATGGAAGAGCAGCGGCTCCTTCTTCGCGGAGGAGAGCTTCCGGAGCTCGCGGTGGTTCGCGAAGCCCTTCTTCTCCGTGTCCTGGCCGCCGCACACGAGCTCGCCGCAGAGGAGACTCGCGCGCGAGACCTCGGTGATCGTGGGCAGCGCGGCGATGACGGGCCGCGGGATCCTCAGCTCCGCGTGGCCGAGCGCGCTCCAGCTCTTCAGCACGTTCTGCATGAGCTCGACCGCGATGGGCCACGAGAGGCCGTCGAGGACGAGCACGAGGACCGGGAGCTCGCGCGCGAGCGGAGCGACGGCGAGGCGGAGCAGCTCCTCGATCGGCAGAAGGCCGGGATCGTCACCGCCGTTCGCGGTGGCCGCGGCCAGGGCTGCGGCGAAGCGCTGGTTCTCGAGCTCGCGGCGCTCGGTCGCGCGCTCCGAGAGCGAACGGTAGGCGCGCGCGAGGACCTCGTCGCTATCGCCGGGGATCAGCGCCTCGCGCGCGCGATCGACCCAAAGGCCCTCGTGGAGGTAGCGCTGCGAGAGTTCGGCGAGGCCCGCGCTCGCATCGTTCGCCGCAGGGAGGAAGATCGCCCGCGCGAGTCGAAGCGCCATCGTGGCACGCGCGAGGCGCGCTGCTTCGCTCTCCTCCTTCGCGAAGGCGTGGCTCTCGATCTCACCCCTCTGCGCGGCGAGCGCCGGCAGGGCGTCCGCACCGCGCTGCAGCACCTCGTGCAGCGCCGCACCGAAGGCGCTCCAACGCGCCTTCCAGCTCCCCGGAAGCACCGAGCTCTGCGCGAGCCGTGCGGCGAAGCCCAGGCTCTCGATCACGCGCTCGCCTTCGCGCGCGACGCGCGTCGCTTCCTCGGGCGAGCTGCCGCGGAGGAAGAGGAACTCCCCCCTCGCGGCCTCGCTGTAGAGTCGCAGGACTTCGCCGTCGAGCGGACCTCCGTCGAGCTTCCCCTGCAGCACACCGAGCTCGCGCTCGGTGCCGCCGAGCATCACCTCACAAGCGAGGCCCCATGCCAGTGGATCGAAGCTCGCATCGGCGGCGAGCTTCGCCAGCAGGACCGATGCCAGCGCTCCGGCACTCTCGGCGATCCAAGCGGCGATGCGATCGCGCTGCGCTTCATCCAGAGCGCGCCATGCGGCACGCGCGCGCTCGCTCCGCGCCCACGCGAGCAGGATGCGGAGATCCGGGCGCGCGGTCTCCAAGCCGAGCATGGAGCGCAGCACGATGCCCCAAGCGCTGGCCTCGTCGAGGTAGCCGACCGCGAGGTTCGCGCTCTCGGGCGCCGAAGCTTCCAGCAAGCGCTCCGCGAACCAGTCGGGCAGCTCCAAGCGCGGATCGATCTGCCGCAGCTCGAAGCGCTCCTTCACCATCTCGCGCGGCTTGGGATCGAAGAGCCGCTGGCGAACGAGGAACGCGAGCACGTCGTCCCCGAGGTCCTGCGCGTCGCACGGTGTCAGCAGCACCGTGCGCGGCGCCGCCTCGGCGTCGAGTGCCGCCAAGCGCTCGCGGAAGGCCAGCGCCGACGGACAGAACTCGATCTGCCACGGCCCGCTCGCCGTCTCGATGGCATTCGTGCGCACGGGACCGTAGGAACGCATCGCGACGCGGCGAGCGTTGCCCTCCTTGCGCTCGATCGCTTCGAGCTGCGCGCGGAGCGCGTGGGTGGACGGGATCGCGTTCATGGAAAGAGGCTCGATCACCAACGGAGCGCGGAGGATCGCGAGGCCCCGGGCACTGGATTCGACCCGCTGTCGAACAGAGAACCGGGGGAGGAGAGAGCGCGTGTGAAGCTACGAATCGAGAGTGCGTGGCATCCCTTCGAGCGCTAGCCGGCAACGAATCGACCAGCGACCCACATGCGCGACCGCGAACACTCGGAGGGGCCCTATACCGGGTAGCGCGAGGCCACTTAGGGCTCAATGACTCGGACCATCGGAGCGCGCAGCAAGATCGATTGATCGAGAGACTGAGCAACGATCGTCACCCCAAGAAAGAGCGCATCGTTCGGCACGGGAACCTGAATCGCGCCTACCGTTGGAACGATGAAGAAGCGCCCCGATGCGATGTCGATCCAACTCAACCCGAAGGGCCACTCCACGACTCGAGCGAGGTCACCGAACAGCAGGATTCCAGGTGCATTCCCCGGCGTCGTGACGAGGAACGTTGAACCCAGATGCCATCGTGTCGCCGAAGACACTCCCGATGGAATCTGATGATAGGACGCGGCAATCCATGCGGGGCCATCGGGTTGTTGCCCGAAGCTGTAGGAGCGCTGGATGCTCGCGTCGTAAGCGGAGACCGAGCCTCCCGATCCTCCGCGAATGCCAGACAGCCCGGAACTCACCTCGACGACGGAGTCAGCGATGATTCCCGCGCCGCCGTGCCCACCGATTCCCGCGCACGGGCATGGACCCGTGAGAGGCGGAGGCTGCCCGAATCCCCACCAGTTCAAGCACCACGTGTTACCCCACCCTCCCGTCACCGCAGAAGAGATCACGGTCACTTCGCATCCGGCCGCATCGATTCCCGGTAGACCATCCGGAACCCAATGTGGAGAGGTCGAGTGCACGTAGCGGCAGTCGGTATCCCCGTGGGTTGCGGTGATCGTCGATGACTCGACGAGGATCTGACTGCCCTGACCAGATACGATCGCCGAAACGCCGTACAGATAGGGGCCACCGGTTCCACCCACTACGGTCGGCGCGGAGATGGTGCAGTTGATGAGATGCAGCCGAGCGTATCCATAGCTTCGGATCCCAGGACCGCCGATGATGTACTGCACGCCCCATTGCCCGCTCGTAGTGCATCCGATCAAGGTGAATCGTTCGGACCCTCCTCCTCGAAGCTCGAAGGCGGCCTGCTGAGCGTTCGGAGAGATTCCCGAATCGGTGAACACCGAGAATGCGGGATCACCAGCGATCGTGAGGCTCTTGTTGCTGACCCAAGCGGCGGGATAGGTTCCTCCCCGTACCAAGATCGTCGCGCCGTCAACCGCGGCATCGATCGCCTCCTGAAGTCGCCGGTAGTGACCGCCGCCAGATGGGTCGACGACGATCTGCGCTTCTACGCACGGTTGCATGCAAATCGCGGTAACGACCGTCACGAACGGTGAGAGGAGAGCGCGCATGAATCTGCTCTGGAGAAACGTCGTTCGAGAAGGGGGGAAGCTGCGTCGTCGGCCTGGTGCAGAGCGAGACGACTGGCAGACTCTACCCGCACCTGGTGAGGGGGAGGCAGCGTAGCGCCCTGAATCTACCAAGGGGCCTATACGCGGTTCCCCGACCTGCGCGGAGCGCGTGAGTGGACGGGATCGCGTTCATCGCCGGCGCGTGATCTTCCAGTGAACCTCGGCGCGGAGCTCAGGATCCGCGGCAAGCTTCTTCCGCAGCTCCTCGACAAGCGCCTGCAGTCCGGCGGCATCGAGCGTCGCGCGCACGCCTTCGCTCACGAGCCCAGCTCCCGCGGGCGGGCTCGCCGAGGGTGCCGTCGTGACGGGCCGCGTCGCCGGCGGCGACGCCGGTGCACTCGATGTGCCGAGCGGCCGCCGCACGAAGAGCCGCGTCGCCTCGACTTCGCAGGCTTCGAGCTCCGGAGCGAGGGCCTGCGCGAGCTCGTCGTGCGCGAGCGCCTTCTCGAGGCGCGCGCGGATCTCGCCGGCGCGGGCGGCGAACTCGGGCGCGGGCTCGAGGAGGCCGTGCAGGAGATCCCAGTTCGCGCGGCGGAGAGCGGCGCGCACGACGGCGGCCTGCTTCAGGCTGTGCGCCACCGCGGCCGGGCTCGTGTCGAGCACGGCATCGGCGAGCGCCTTGCAGAGAGCGATGCCCTTCTGGTTCCGCAGGCGCTCCACGAGCAGTGCTGCGGAGCGCGCGGTGCGGAGGCGCGCGGTGGCGTGGTTCGTGGGCAGGATCTCCTTCGTGCGCTTCTCGAGCTCGGGAAGGAGGGCCAGGGCTTCTTCGCGTAGCGCGCTCAGGTGCTTCTGCACCTCGGCTTCGAGGCGCAGCAGGTTCGAGGCGGAGCGGTATTCGAGGATCTGCTCTCCGAAAAGCTCGGCGGTGCGCTCGCGCGCGCGCTTCCAGAGGTCTTCGTCGGGCAGCTCCTCGGCGCGCAGCTCGAGCTCGTCGGGGAGGCTGCCGCCGGTGTCGCGCCAGGAGCCGCCGTGGAGGAAGAAGCTCCGGTTCGTCTGCTCGGCGAAGAAGCGGATCACGAGGTCTTCCAGCTCGCGCGGGAGACCCATCGGCTTCGGCTCGTCGATCCACGCGCGCAGGTTCTTCACCGTGAACGGCTTCTGGTGCGTGCCGGAGAGCCGCTCGAAGTGCATGTTCCAGTGCCGGTCCGGCAGGAGATGCTGCTCGCTCATCTGGCCGAACTTGAGCTCTACGATGAGCGGCCGGAGGTCTTTGCGGAGCTCCTTCGGGACCTCCCAGCGCTGTCCCGGCGCTTGCAGCGCCTTGCTCAACTGCTCGAGCGCCGCGACGACGAACTTGCCCGCGACCTTGGCGCCCTCTTCAAAGCGCGGGTGCGCCGGGTACTGCACGCTGAGCGCCTGATCGAGCAGGTTCTCCAAGGCACTGCGCAGGGTGTTCGCGGCCGGGCGCCTGGGATGTAGGCCCGGCAGCAATGACTGGAACTGCTCGTCGTCATCGAGCTCGATCGAGATGTCGATCTGCTTCGGGTTCACCGCAGCGAGGCCGTAAGCGGTAAGCAGCGCGTCGACGATCTGCTGCTGCAGGGTGTTGAGCTGGTTCTTCAGCAAGGCGCGCGCGCGCTCGCGATCGTCGACGTGAAGACGGGAGGCGAAGGTCGCGAAGCGCTCGCCACTCAGCACATGGTCGATGATGCAGAGGCGCCCGAGCTGGCGCTGGACCTCGGCGGAGAAGAAGCGCGGCAACCAGACCAGCGTGCGCGCTCGCTGGTCCGTCTGCCGGAAATCCCACAGTCGTTTCACGTCGTCGCTCGGGCGCTTTCCCTCGTGGTCGAAGGGGAAGTCGATCACGACCTTCCACTCGTCGCCGTCCTCGCGCAGCGATTCATCCGGGAGCCCCCAGACGTTGCCGAAGACGATCTGGGCTTGGCGCTTGGTCCCCCGCCAGGAGAAGTCGAAGCGATGTGGCTGAACCTCGAGGTCGCGGAGACCCAAGGCATGAAAGAGGAGGCGCTTCACCCACTTGATGCGGTTCCCGAAGCTGTCCTCGGCGCGCGCGGGCTCGAGCACGGACTCGACGTCGATGCCGCTGATCTGCATCGAGATCGTGGGGTTCGGCCCCTCGCCGATCTGGATCTCGCCGACGCCGCGGCTCACCCAGGCCTTCAGCTTGTCGAGGACGAGCTGGCCTTCGTTGCCGGGGATCCGCGCCTTGATGGCGCTGTAGTTCAAGGTCGCCAAGCGCCGCGCGCTGAGGCTCCGGAACGCCGGTACCTCGGGGACCAGGGCCGCGAGGAGCAGGGTCTTCGCCAGGCGATCGTCGTTCCGGAGGCGCTGGACCTCGACGCGCTTGTCGTGGACGAGATCCACGTCGTCGAAGCGGAGCTTGTGCTCTTCTTCGAGGATCGGCCGGAGCTTCTTCTCGTAGAGGCGTTGCGCGTTCTCGAAGTGCGTGCGAACCCCGGCGCTGAAGGCGTCGCTGCCGACGGCGATGAAGTCGAAGAGGTCGCCGATGGGGACCAAGTCCCCGAGTTCCATCGAGGCCCCGCGGTCGACCAGGATGGTGAGCAGGATGCGGAGAGCGGTGCGCTCGCGCTGGAGGAGCGAAGAGACCGCGACCAGCGTCTCCACCAAGACCGGCGGGAAGGGATAGAGGCGCTGGAACGCCTCGCGATCGCCTTCCTTGCTGAGCAGCACGTCCAGCTCTTCGGTGCGCATCCGCAGCGCCGCGTCGCACGCGCGCGCGATCTCCGCTCTCGCGGCGTCGGACTTGGGCTTCAGGATGCGGCGCTCGACGATGAGGGGGAGGTTCCGGTCCTCGAGCGCGATCTTGTGGAAGCGATCGTTCCACCACTTGGTGATGTCCTGGAAGCTCACCACCTCGGAGCCCGTGTAGTGATCGCCGACGAGCTCCTGCAGGTCGCGCTGGCGCGCGACGAAGCTCACGATCGGCACCGGGCGATTCGAGTTCTGCGCCTCGACGAGCTTCGCCACCTTCTGCCCCTCGCGGGTGAGGAAGGCCATGTCCGAGGCATGGCTCGCGAGCCAGAGGATGAACTCGTCGAGGAAGAGCAGCAGCGCGTCATAGCCGAGCGACTGCGCATGACGCGAGATCTCGGCGAGGCCTTCGTCGAGCGGCAGGAAGCGCTCGCCGTCATCGCTGATCGCCCCGCGATACGCGGGGAAGACCTTCTCCAGGAGATCGCGCAAGAGGCGCAGACGCTCGGCGGACTGGGGTGCCGCACGAAGTGCCTTCTCGAAGCTCTCGGCGCTCCAGCCACTCGCGAGCTTCCCCCACCCGCCGCTCGCCTGCTTCCCCGCGTTCAGCATCGCGAAGAACGCAGCATCCCCGAGCTGCGCGCGCTGGAGCCGCGCGTTCTCGAAGATGGGCTCGGCCCGATAGACCGAGGGCAACGGCGATTCCGGATGGAGCGCCTGCACGCGCTGCACGTAGCCGCCGAGGATCGCCGACTCGAGATCGCGCGCGCCGATCAAGTGATAGGGCACGAGCAGGAACTTCCGCCCGTCCATCCACGCGCGATGCTTCGCCACGACGGGGGCCAACTCCGCGATCGCGCGCGCCTCCGCCGTCCCGAGCAGGAGGTGGTGCAGCACCGCCATGAAGTGGCTCTTCCCGCTGCCGAAGCTCCCGTGGAGATAGGCCGCCTTCGAGCTCCGGCTCTCGACGGCCGAGCGCACGAAGCCGAGCGCATCGTCGAAGCAGCTCCGGAGCTGCGGCGTCACGACGTAGGTCGCGAGCGTCCCGCGCGGGTCGAGCACGCCCTCGCCGAGCTTCAGCACGAAGTCGCCTTGGTTCACCCGGTCGGGCAGATCGAAGATCTCCTGCAGCGTGCTCATCGCGCGTCGTCCTCGCTCTCCATGATCTCTGCCGGGCGCTTGCTGGCCTTCTTCCGTCCGCCGCGCTTCTTGCCTTCGAGCGGCTTCCAGGCGCGCAGTTGCACCTCCGAGACGCCGAGGGCCTGCGCCTCGCGCTCCACGAAGCGCTGGTACTCCGTACCCCAGCCGCCGTCGTAGCCCGGCTCGGGGTCGTCGTGCCACTGCAGCAGCCACGGCAAGAGCTCGAGCAGCCCAGCCAGAATCGGCTGCAAGCGCGCTTCGCTCCAGTCTTCGTCCTTCGCGAGCTGGTACGCCGCGCTCAACGCCTGCGCTTGCTGCAGGTGATCCCAGCCGCCCCAACCCAAGCGCAGCGTCGAATCCGCGTCGCGTTCCAGGTGCGGGTAGCTCACGAAGCGCTCGCGCGGGACATCGAGCTTCCCGCGCTGGCGCCAGTAGCTCGCCTGCTGGAAGTCGCCCGAGGCGAACTTCGGCGGCACGGGGATCTCGCCCACCTTCTCGCCGCGGTCCTCGCGGCGCTGGAGCTCCCAGGTCGCTTCCCACTGCGCGCGCTTCCGCAGGCCCGCGGCCTCGTAGCGCAGCACGGGCAGGAAGGGCACGTGCTCGTCCTTGACGAGTTCTTCGATCAACGCGGTCCAGTCGAAGCTCGAAGTGCCACGGAAGAGCTCGGCTACGCGGACGAACTCGGCATCTTGCCGCGCACGGTCGGCGAGCTGGGCGCAGCTCTGCAGTACCAGCGTCGGCCAGTAGGCCGGTGTCTCCAAGCGCTCCTGCAGCCACGTGCGCAACGTGCGCTCGACGCGGTTCTCCCAGGGCTCCGTGTTCCAGCGGCGCTTGTACTCGGGGCGCTCGATGAGGGCCAAGTCGCGATTCGTTTCGATGGAGCGGATGCGGCGCTCGACGAGGGCGCGGTAGTCGGCGGGCCAAAGCGTGGGGAGCTCGGTGATCGGTGTGCTGCCGTGGCGGGCGAACCAGGTAGTCTGCTCCGTGCCCTTCTTCATCGCACGCGCGAGCACAATCTCGAAGGCGCGCTCGCCAAGCGCAAGACGGATCTCCTCGTTGCCGTGGTAACAGAGGTCTTCGTCGAGAATGCCGTAGAGGAGGTAGCACTCCCAGTCGAGCTCTTCTTGGCGCGCGATTGCAGCACGGAGAGCGTTCTCCTCGTCCTGCTCCGCCTTCGAGACGTCCGACAGGATGCAAGCCCCGCTGCGAGCGGAAGTCATGGCGTCGAGAGCTTCGAGCATCTGCTGCGTGCTCGCGAGCGGTCGACCTGCCGGCAGCGGGTACGACAGGAGCACTGTGCCGGTGAACTCGATGAACTTCTCCCAGGCCTCGCTCGCGATGCCTCCTCCAATACCGCCTCCGCCCTTGTTGTGACTCGACTGCTTCAGCCAGAAGCACGCCGTCGAGCTATTGAGCACCCCCAGCAACCCGAGGTGCTCCTCCTCCGTCGCCGTCGACGGCAGCTTGATGATCGGGGCCGACTGCTTGAAGACCTTGCCGCCGCGGTCGAGGACGAAGTGGTTGTGAGTGCCCACGAAGGCGAAGGTGATGGAGAGGGGGGTGCGGTACTTCGCGGATACCCAGCGATACCACACCCACCAATCTTGTCCGATTGCCTCGCGAGTCTTTCCAGCGAACGAAACCACATTGCGCAAAGTGCACCGATACGCCCAGAGATGCCGGGCCCATCGAGACGAGCCATCGAACTCGATCGGCTCCTGGGCTTTGGAGTATGGGACGAATGCCTCCTCGTGGCAGTCGACTACCCAGTCTCGAACCACTTCACCGATGACAATCGCACGAACGAGCTGGTGAGGAACGCCTACGCGAGCGAAGCTCCCAGGAGGAGCCATGAAGACTTCATCGGCGCCTGGAAAGCTTGCGAAGCCGATGGACTCAACGCGCTTTCCGAGAGTCTCGCGATCGCCTTCTTCGAGGATCTCCTTCAGCTCGCTCGCACCACCACCGCCCAGACTCCACGGGTGCTTGTTGAAGAGCTCGCGCGGCGAGTCTGCCACCGAAACGAACTCGTTCTGTTCGCCCGGCCGATCGAGAAGCTCGTAGATCGAACGCCAGACCTGCCCCTGCGCCGGATCATCGGGCGTCGTGGGCTCACCGCGAATGCCCATCACCGTGCGCACGGGCGCCCCTTGTCGGAACTTCTGCCGCCGCGCGATCAGGATCACCGTGGGCGTGCCGTGCCCCGGGAGATAGGCCCCCGAGGTATCGATCACGTGCGTCAGATCCCAACGCGGCAGATACTCGCCGATCAGCTTCTTGCCAAACTCGCGCTTCATGAAGCTGTTCGCGACGATCGCCGCGAGATAGCCGCCGGGGATCGCCCTCTCCGGCTCCGCGGGCAGGCAGAGCTCGAAGAGGCGCTCGACGAAGGGGATGACGAGCGCGTACTTCCCGCTGCACGAGCTGTAGAGGCCTCGGTAGCGCTCGTTGAGCGCGCGGTCCTTGACCGTGATGTACGGCGGGTTCGCGACGACGACGTGGTAGCTGGCCCCAAGGATGCGCTGGAGTTCCTGCGGGTTCTCGTGCGCGTAGTGGTGGCGCAGCTCCTCCGCTTCCTCCCACAGCGCACCGGAGGCTCCCGCGTGTTGCCGCCCATGCAGCAAGGAGTCTCCCACTGCGAGCTGGAACTCGTACGCCGGCGCTTGCTTCAGATGTTGGAAGCCGCTGGCTTTCAGGGCGGCGACGAGCAGCCGGAAGCGCGCAATCGCGATCGCGAAGGGATTGAGATCGACGCCGTGCACCGCCTTCAGCGCCAAGAGCACGCGCTCGTGCACCGGCGTCGCGGGCTCTTCCACTGCGTAGCGCTCGAGCAGCCGATGGAAGGCACCGAGCAGGAAGTGCCCCGAGCCGCACGCGGGATCGATCATCCGCACCGCTCGTAGCCCAAACGTCTCGATGGCCGGCGTGAGCGTCCGCTCGAGCAGGAACTCCTCCACGAACTCGGGCGTCTGCAGCAGCGCGTAGCGCTTCCGCGCCTCGGCCGAGAGGTCTTGGTAGAGGTCGCCCAAGAAGCGGGTCTTCGCGTCCGGGTCCTCGAAGTCGTGGATGAGGGCGCCCGTGCTGGGCTCCACGCGTTGGAAGAAGCGGAGCAGCGCTTGCGCCGCGTCGCCCGATGGCGTGACCAAGGTCAGCGGGTTCCAACGTTCGTCGTAGAGCTCGCGTAGCGCGGGCAGAGCGCGGAGCTCGGCGAAGACGGACTCCAGGTAGTCACGATCGTTCTTCTGCGGATAGAGGCGGATGAACTCCTGGTGGTGCTCGCGGGCCTCTTCGCCGCGGCGGCCCTTCCCCGCGAGGCGCGCCGGCACGAAGCCGTTGTCTTCGAGGAAACGCGCGAAGACGAGCGAGAGGAGCCAGGCGGCGCCGACCTGCGTCAGGCGTTCTTCGCGCCAGGTCTCGAAGCTCGCCGCGGTGCGCTCGGCCTTCTTCGCGGCGTCGTACTCGGCGCGCAAGCGTTGATCGAACGCGGGGAGCTCCGTGCTGCGCTCGCGGAGGTCTTCTTCCAGCGTGCGCAGCTCGCGCTGCAGGTCTTCCAGGAGCTCTGCGGGATCGATCACGTGGTGCTCGCGGGTCGCGGTGAGAGTTGTTGGCGAGGCCAGCTCTCGGGGATGCGGAGATGCCGATCGACGGAGATCGGCAGGGGCTCCTCGAAGAGCCGGGGGACGCTCGACTGCTGGCTGCTCGGGAGCAGGAACCAGAGCGAAGGCACGGCACCGCGGCGTCCCGCGCGCTCCTTCAGCAGGGCGAAGATGCGCAGCGCCCCGTAGCGCGCGAGGAGACCGGGCTTCCGCACGAGACGGATCGCGGGTCCGGGAGCGAGGAGGGCCGCTTCGATCTCGGGGAGGGCCAAGTGGAAGAGCTGGTGCAAGTTCGCGCGATCGGAAGCGCTCGCGTCCGGTGCATCGGCGAGCAGCACGGTGTCCTGCCAGTCGATGCCGTTCGCTAGAGCGGCGGCGTGCATCGCGCGGACGATCAACGCATCGAGGTCGCAGCGCTCGAGTACAGCCTGCGCTCCGGCGAGGAAGGTCACGAGCGCCTGCTCGGCGGCGACGAAGCTCTTCGGGGCCGTGCTCAACACGAGGAGGCCGCCATCCTTCGCGTAGTGGCGGAGCTTCTTCTCGAAGAGGCGGTGGTCGGTGGCTTCGTCGGAGAGGATGCCGGTCGACGGCTCGGCGGGGAGAGGTGCCTTCGGCAGCAGCGAGGAGTGCGTGCTCAGCGAGTAGCCCGAGTCGACGTTGCGCTTTACGCGGAAGCTCTGCGTCGCAGCTTGCCATTCGAGCGAGGGACACTCGACGCGGAGGAGTGCTGCCAACGCTTCACCCGTGGGCAGCGGGGCCGCTTCGGGATAGCGGCTCTTCACGCGCTGTCGGAGCTCGTCTTCGCGGAGAGCGCCTTCGAAGCTGAGGAGCGTGCTCTGCGAGAGACGGAGTGAGCGTTCGGCGGAGAGGCCGCGCGGATAGAGCTCGAGGCGGCTCGAGACGGCGGCGCGCTCGGAGAGGGAGGCCGCGAGGCGGAGCAGGGCGCCATCCGCGAGCGGCGGGGTCCCTGGGACCGGAGCCCAGGCGCGCAGCACTTCGAGGGCGCGCTTCGAGCTCGGCAGCGGGTCCTCCGTCGCGAGGCGATCGGCGAGGGCGCCGAGCTTCTCGGCAGAGGTGCCGTGGTCCTGGCTCAGGACGAGCAGCACCCGATCACCGCGGCGGCGCGCGAGGAAGCGCGGATCCGTAGAGACACTCTCGGCCTCGAGGGCCGCGCGCAGCACGGCGATGCCCGCGGCGGTGCGGAGCGGTTCCTCCAGTGCGCTGCCGCGCGCGGCGGCGATCGCGTTCGCGGCGGCCTCGAGCGGGAGGACGCCGGCGCTTGCGCGGAGGAGTTCCACGAGCGCATCGCGGATCGGCGTGAGTGCAGCGAGCTCGCGCCACTCCTCGCGCGCGGCGCTCAGGGTCTTCCCCACCGAGCCTTCGGCGAGTCCGGCGCGGAGGGCCGCTTCGCGCTGCGTGGGCCAGCGGAGCTCGCTGGGTTCATTCCGCTGCTCGAAGCCGAGGTAGAGGCAGCGAAAGCGCTGCGCCTTCGTCACGCGCTTCGTGCTCGGCAGCAGCGCGGACGCGATCTCCTCCAGGCTCGCCGCGACGGGATCGAGCGCCGGAGCGGCGGGCTCGCTGCTCGCGAGCTCGGCGGCGACGAGGCCGGGGCGCAAGGCCGCGGCCCACGGGCGCTTCCTGAGCTCCAGAACGGCGGTGGCGATCTGCTTCCGCGTCTTCTGCCCCACGCCGCGCAGCGACCAGAGGCGCTGCGAAGGGAAGCAGAGGAGGTCCTGCACCGTGAGCAGGTTCAGCCGGTCGAGGGCGTTCTGCGCGCGGGTGCCGAAGTCGATCGCGGCGAGCGGGGTCTCGGGTCCTATCTCCGCGGGCAGCAGCACGGCTTCCGCCATCGGACGCGGGCCGCGGCTACCGCGCGAGCTCTTCTCCGCGGCTTCGAAGAGGGAGAGCCACGCGGCGCGCATCTCGAGCGCGTTGTCGAAGCGCTCCTTCGGCGCGCGGCGGAGAGCGCGCGCGAAGAAGTCGGAGAGCCCCTCGCGGAGCTCGGCCGGGTAGGACTCCGCTTGCAGCGTGACCTCGCCGGAGAGGAGGGCAGGATCGCTCTGCCCATCGCCCCAGCGCGGCTGCATTCCGCTCGTCATCTCGTGCAGCGTCACCGCCGCGGCGTAGCGTTCGGCGGCGAGGTCCCAGCGGCGCGGGCGGCGCTGCTCCAGGAAGGGATCGAGATAGCCCGGGGTCCCCGCGCGGAGCTGCTCGGGCGGCGTCTGCGAGAGCGAGAAGTCGAAGAGCACCAGGTGCTGTTCGTTCGCGCGGCCTTGCGTGACGAGGCCCAGGTTCTCGGGCTTCACGTCGCGGTGCGCGATGCCGACGTCCTCGAGATGGGCGATGCCCTCCAGGAGATCGGCGCCGAAGCGCTGCAGGTGATCGAGGTAGAGCGGTCCCTCGTCGCGGAGGCGCTTCGCGAGCGTCTGCTCGACGCGCGGGAGCAGGAGGCCGAAGAGCGGGGCGTTGAACCCCGGCACCTCGAACTCGAGCGTGCCTTTCAACTCCAAGAAGCGCGGATGGCGGAGCTTCTGCAGGATCTCCGCTTCGCCGCGGAGGCGCTCGCTGTGCTCGGGCCGGGAGGCGAGCTTCAGCACGAGTTCCTGCCCGCCGCGCTCCACGAGGAAGACCACCGACGACGAACCCGAGCCCAGGCGCTCCACGACCGTCCAGCCGTGCTGCAGCCGATCGCCGGCCTTCGCCTCCAGCGGATTCGCGCAGCGCTCTTCGCCGCTCGTGCTCGCGGCGAGCTGCTTCTCGATCGCGGAGAGCAGCGAAAGGAACTCGTCCGCGTCCTCGAAGCGCTCGGAGGCGAGCGGCCGCGTCGCGCGATGGATCAGCTCCTCCAGCTCCGCGGGGACGCCGTCCACCTCGGCGGAGAGCCGGAGCCCCCCTTCGCGCGCGAGCCTCGAGCGGAGCTCCGTCTGCCCGCTCGCGGGCGCCTTCTCCGCGAAGAAGAGATACGCCAGCGCCCCCAGCGAGAACACGTCCACCGCCGGCCCGAACTCGCGCGCGAGCGAGAAGGTCTCGGGCGCCAGATACGCCGTCGCCTCGTCCTCCAGCAGCTCTTCGGCATGCACGGTCGCCACCAGCGTCGAGGAGGCGAGGCTCGTGCTCGGCGAGCGACCGCCGACGGCCCAGTTGAAGATCACGAGGCGCTCGCGCGGCGAGCCCAAGGTGCCTGCGCTCGCGCTCCCCGTGCCCGCGCTCACGTTCGCGCTCGCGTTCCCCGCCGCGTCCTCCTCTGGCACGAGCCAGAGGCTGCTCGGCGCCAACGAGCGATGCACGAGGTGGCGCTTCTGCGCGTAGGCGAGCGCCTCGGCCACTTCGCGCAACCACGCGAGCCGCTCGGCCCGGCTCTTCTTCGGCAAGAGCTCCCGCACCACGCGATCCAAGCGCCGCGCCGCGAACGGCCGCTCCAACACCAGCGCCGGCCCGAGCTCGGTCTCGGTGAAGCTCTCGAGCCGCCCGATCCCGGGATGCCGCAGCCCCTCCAGGATCCGCGCCTCGCGCTCCGCCGCCTGCACGAGGCGCTTCCGCTCCGCCTCGGACGCGATCCGCGCCGCGGTGAAGATCCGCACCGCGCGCTCGCGCCCCGGCAAGCGCTTGTGCTTCGCGCGCCACTCCTGGAAGGTCCCCGCGGGACTGTCCTCCACGAGCTCCAGGAGCTGGTAGTCGCCGACGCGCCGCGCCTTCTGCGAGCGCTGCACGCTGGCCTGCTCGAGTGCGCGCCTCACGAGCTTCGCTTTGGGCTTGTCGATCCGCCGCTCCGCGCCGCCCCGCGGCCCGTCGACAGCCGCGCCCTCGCGCTTCAGGAGCACGTCCCAGATCCCGCGGACGTTCCCGCGCTTCTCCCGCGCGACCACCGCGTGCTCGCCGCCGCGCTCGAGCGCCACCTCCACCTCTGCGTCCGAGAGGAAGATCAGCGCCTCGACGAACGGCGGCCGATCGTTCGCCTCGCGGAACGCCGGCTGCCGCGCCAGCAGTGACGCGAGCCGCTTCGCCTTCCGGTTCGCGAGCGGGAACGGCGGCTCGATGCTCGAGCGCTTCCCGTCGCGCTCCCAGGTCCAGTTCACCTGATCGCCGCGCACCTTCCCCGGGTGGCTCTTGATCTCGACCAAGAAGAGCCCGCGCGGCGTCAGGATCAGCGCGTCGACCTCGTTCAGCGTGCCGTCATCGGCCAGGAACTCGAAGTTCGACCAGGCCCGGTGCGGCTCGTGGTGCGGAAGGCCGGCCTGGAGCCAGGCGATGGCTTCGCGTTCCCACGGGTGCGGGCTTGGGGTGATCTCGGTCCAGGCGGGGTGGGCCGGCATGGGGTGGGATAGCGGGGGCGGGGACGGAAGACGGGGGACGGCGGCGGGCGGGGGCTCTCGGGGCTGCGGGAGGGGCGAGGGCGGAAACTGCAGGAGGGAGGGTGGGGAGTCAACGTGTTGTCGGGGACGAGTTCGCGCAGAATCGCGGCGGGAGGTGCCGGGGATGATGCGGCGCTTGGAGTTCGGGTAGCCGAGGGAACGCCAGCGCTTCGAGAGGGCATCTCCGTGGGGAGCCGAGCAGGGGAACGGAGCACCCTTCGAGGACGGAAGGCCCGCATGAGAGTAAAGAGGAACGCCAAGCAGCGGATCCGCCGTATCTGGCGCCAGGATCAACGCCCGAGCGAACGGCTCGGCGGCGCGTCGAGCGTGGCACACCCCAACGAAAGCCCTCAGGATCCGACCAGGAATCGAGAGCAGCGAATGGAGGCCAGACCACGCTCGCATCCCCAGCCGAGTAACTCACCGCGGCGGCCGCTCGCGCCCCTAACATCGTGGCGGCTCGAGCAACTCGAGACAAGACCCCTCTCCGGACCCCTGAACACCGCGCTCGATGTCGCCGGCCACCGCAAGCCGACATGTGCGCTCAAGCTCGAGGTTAGGCTTGAAGATCTTGCGGCACACGAGAGCGCGGGGTATGTTCACGCGGAACCTGCCGGAGAGTCTGCGATGCACAAGGTGAGCCGGGTGAGGGTCGAGAATTTCCGTTGCTGCGCGAATGTCACGATCGAGCTAGATACTTTCACTCCACTGATCGGGCCGAACAACGTTGGCAAGAGCACGCTTTTGTCTGCGCTTTCGTGGGCACTCGAGCCTGCCTCACTGGGACTAAATGACTTCGGCGACGTCAACAAGCCAGTACAAGTAGAGATCCTGGCGACGGGCCTTGACGCCACAACAGTTGGGCGATTAGACCCTGGACATCAAAAGAAGGCTACCCAATACTTAAACAACGAGACCATACTGATTCGAAGGACGTGCGATCAACCAGAGGCAAAATCAAGAGTTGAGTTTCGCGATCCGAAAGTCGCAAGCGAATCAGACCCCGACGCATGGGCCGTCAACCCTACCGGCATATGGAATGCCATCAAGGCATTGTTCCCGAGCCCAATTAGGATCGGCGCGATGGTGGATGCCGCCGAAGATGCGAGCAAGAACAAAAGCACAACCACCCTAGGGCAGCTAATCGCCGAGATTGCGGGAGACGTGACATCACAAGTCGCGCCAACATTCAAGAAGCTCGTCGATGGGATCTCCGATCAACTATCGGCGGATGGCAGCGCTCGCCCATCAGAACTCACCGACTTTGATCAAGAAGCGTCGCTCGCCCTCCAGGACTTCTTCCAGGGAGTAAGCCTGAAGCTGCACATCTCGTGTCCAAGCCTGAGCGATCTATTCAAGTCCGGAACTCTGTTCCTGTACGACGGCAACACGAAGCGCCCTTTCACGTCGATGGGGCATGGAGCCCAGCGCGCGGTCCAGATGGCGCTCGTGCGAGTTCTCGCAGACCGCCAGACCCGCCAAGGAGGCTCAAGCCAAGGCACGAAGCTCCTGCTGATCGACGAGCCCGAACTCTACCTACATCCCAATGCGACCTACACCCTTCGCGACGCACTCCGGAAGCTCTCCGCATCGGGGTATCAAGTCGTCTTCACGACTCACTCACCGATGATGGTCGAAGAAGCCGTGGCGGAGTCCACGGCTATCGTCGGAAAGGACGCAAGCAAAGGGACCTTCGTCCGCCCCACAATCAAAGCGGCGGTAGCCAACGCCATCAAGAGTGCACCGCATCAGGCTAGCCATCTCTTCTCGCTCAACCATGCTAGCGAGATCCTCTTCGCCAACAAGGTCATCATCGCGGAAGGGAAGACCGAGCGCCGACTTCTTCCCGAGCTATTCCGAGAAATCCGAGGCGCTTCGGCAAGATCCTTGGGCATCGCCACCGTGAGCATTGATGGCGTAGCCGGAGCAGCAAAGACCCGCGAGATCCTCACCAGCCTAGGCCTAGAATCTAAGATCATCGCCGACCTAGACTATGCATTTCGAGGTGCCATCAGCGCCGGGTGGATTCAAAATACAGATTCAGACATCATACAATGCAAGAAACTCCTCAAGACGTTGCAGGCCACATATGGATGGAAGCTTGACGCGGACGGCCTCCCTGAGGGGAACAAAGCAATGAGCGCAGCGGCGATATTCGAAGGTCTCGCACGAGATAGCACTGCCGCGACCGCCATCAAATCACTTCACCAGAAGCTCCTCAACCACAACGTCTGGGTATGGACCAGAGGGGCCATCGAGCCCCACCTCGGAATTGCCAGCAAGAAGGAGCACGCGTTTGCCCAATTTCTATCAGACGTGAAGACGAATGGAGCGCGGGCCACCATCTCCGACTACGCCTCCGTTGAGAGCTGCCTTAGCTGGATGGCAAGCTAGAAACCGAAGCCTTTTCGCCTCCCCGCCCCGCCGCGAGCTGACGTTCATACTCCAATCCCCTCCAGCAAATGTCGGCAACAGCGGATCACGACACCGCGCTCGGAGCTCCCGTACGTTGGCATAGGATCATCCGACGGCCTTGCCGCTGTGTGGCGCAGAGTCCTAGCAGACGTGCATTCGAGACCCGCGGATCGTGCGGCACACGACGTCAGAAAACCCGCTCCGGAAGTCGTGCGCAGATCTACCTGGATCGCGCTCAGGCGAAGCCTGGGAGCTAGACCCCAGCGGAGAGTGCCGTCAGAAGACCCGAAACGCACCGAGCATCGAGGCTCGAGACGGCCGAAGAAGAGCCCGAGGCGGCGTCAGATCTCCAGCGCCTTGCGGAACGTTCTCGACAAGAGCTCGCGATGCTTCTCGAGGTCGCCCTTCGCAAGCCGGAAGCGATAACGCCCTGGCTTGAGGTCGTAGTCCCCGACGTCGAGCCCCGAGGTTTCGAGCTCCGCAGTGGTCTCTTCCGTCTTCTCCAAGCGGACGGCCACATGGATCACGGACTTGTGCGGACGAAAGATTATGTCGGTGCTTCGACGACCGTCCTGGGCGATGCCGACATAGGGCTTGGTGTAGTTCGGCTCCAGGCTGGAATCCAGCTTCCGGAGCAGCGCGAAGAGCTCGTCGATCACCGCCAGCATCGGTTTCCCCGCTCGCTCCTCCCAGTAGGCGCGGTCGGCGACGGGCTGTACTTCCTCATCGTCCTCCACCAGGCCGAGCCTGGTCTCGTCGAGCACCTTGGCGATAGAGAGCGTGATGCTGTCTCCAATCCTCAACGCACTGAGCTGGATCGCGATGAGCGGAATGAATCCGTTGAACAGCCCGATCACGTTCAGGAAGCGGCTCGTGATGTCCTCGGCTACGAGCACCGCAGTGTGCTCGTACTGGGGATAGCGCTTGCGCTCGAGATCCCAGTACTCCAGCGTGCGGATGATGTGGGCCTCATCGGTAGCCCCGAGCTGGACCTCGACCTCATAGCGCCTCGTCGCGTCCGGATCCTGGAGCAGGAGATCGAGACGCCCGGCGCGCGGTTGGTTGCGCTGACGGTCCTTCAAGAGCAGATCGCCGAGTTCCAGAATCGAAGGGTCATCGGCGATGCGGTCCTCCAACCAGCGCTCGTCGTACTCGGGATGGCTCTTCAGGCGGATGCGCTCGGGTTTCACGTAGGTCAGCTTGGCCATGAAGCGTGCTCGCTAAGGCAGATTGCCGAGCGCAAACTACAAGAACCCGACCGACGATGGAAGCACGGATCGCAACCGTGCCGAGCGCTGTCGTCAGCCCGTCGTGAAGGATCGCGGTTCAGGCCGCTCGGGCTTGCGCGGAGCAGCGCCTCGAGCACCCTCAGCCCTGCTTCTCTGAGCGCGAAGCGCTCACACCCCCACCCCATCCCGCACCAACTCCTCCACCGAAGCCACCTCCGCGACCGTCCCCTCCGGATGCTGGTACGCCCCCGGATCCCCGTAGCTCTCGATGCCGTCGCGCACCTTCAGCACCGTGACCATCCCGCCCATCGTGATGTAGCCGAAGGGACCTTCGCCGCCGACCATCGGCAGGCTGTTCTTCGGCAGCGTGGGGTCGGCTTCGTCCATCGCGCTCTCGTCCATGCCCATCGAGGCGAACGCGGGCACGACCTCCGCCAAGGCTTCGTCGAAGCGGCTCGGGTCGACGCCGGTCAAGTTGGGGATGTCGTGGCCCATCTGCGTCATCACGTGATGCGTCATGTGGCAGTGCATCGCCCAGTCGCCCGGGTTGTCGGCGATGAAGTCGACGGTGCGCGTCTGGCCGACGCCCACCAGAGTCGAGGTCTCGGGCCAGCGGGCGGAGGGCGGGATCTCGCCGCCATCGGTGGACACGACCTGGAAGGCGTGGCCGTGAAGGTGGATCGGGTGGTGATCCATAGCGGAGAGGTTGCCGATGCGGATGCGCACGCGCTGGCCCGTGCGCACGACCATCGGAGCCGTCGCGGGGAAGACCTTGGCGTTGAAGGTGAGGACGTTGAAGTCCTGCATCTCGTTGGGATTCGGGCGCTCGGCGCCGACCGGGAGCGCCCACTCGCTCAGCATGTAGACGAAGTCGCGCTCCGGCGGTGGCTCGCGCAGGACGCGCGGGTGGATCACGATCATGCCCGTGAGACCCATGGCCATCTGGACCATCTCGTCGTGATGGCTGTGGTACATGAAGGTGCCGTGCTGGCGCAGGACGAACTCGTAGCGGAAGGTCTCGCCGGGCTCGATGGAGCGCTGCGAGAGGCCGCCGACGCCGTCCATGCCGCTCGGCACGATGAGGCCGTGCCAGTGCACGGTGGTCGGCGCGTCGAGGCGGTTCGTGACGTAGATGCGCACGCGATCGCCTTCGACGGCCTCGAGGGTCGGGCCGTGTACGCGGCCGTTGTAGCCCCAGCAGTTCGCCTCCAAGCCCGGAGCGAACTCGTGGCGCACGGGCTCGGCGACGAGGTGGAAGACCTTCGCGCCGTTCGAGATGCGCCAAGGGAGCGTCGCGCCATTCGGCGTCTCGACCGGCACGTAGTCGCGGTAGGGCAGGCCGAGAGGCTGCGGCGGCGCGTCGAGGGGGAGGCTCCGCGCGAGCGCGCCTCGCGTGAGCGGCGCCGTGAGCCCGGCGGCCGCGCCGCCGAGCAGGAAGGTCCTTCGATCGGTTCTCATGGTCTCAGCTCCGTTCCGCGCGGGTTGCACCCGCGAGCTCGTCTTCGTCCTCCGCGCCGCGCAGCCGTCGCCGCAGCGCCTCTGGCAGCGATCCCGCCAGCAGCTCGCGCAGGTCGAGCTGGGTGAGCTCGACCTCGCGCAGCACCAGCACGAGCTCGCGTTGATCGCGGAGCTCCGCTCGGCGCTGCGTCAGCACTTGGAAGGCGCCGATCTGCATCGCGTTGTAGTTCTGCAGCGTCGTGCGCACGACCTCCGCGCGCTGCGGCAGATGCACGTCCCGCAGGAAGCGCGCGCGCTCGAGCGTGCGCTCGAAGCGCTCCTGTAGGAGCCGAGCCGCCGCGCGGAGCTCCACCGCGCTCTGCGCGAAGTCGTGCATGCCCGCGCGGAGCTGCGCCGCGGAGCGCGCGCGGCGCGAGGAGCCCTGGTCGAAGAGCGGGAGCTCGCCCTCGAGTCGCGGCCCGAAGCCCCAGGTGCCCCCGGGGATACGGATCCCGTTCGCGCCGAGCGCGAGCTCGGGGAACCAGCCGCGCCACGTATCGAGACCGGCTTGCTGCGCCAGTGCGTTCAGCCCCTCGCGCTGCGCGCGGAGATCGAGCGAGGCCTCGACCGCGCGCGCCTCGATGCGGCTCGTATCGATCGCAAGCGCGCTCTCGGCGAGCGGCTCCGCGACGAGGCTCCACTGCGTGTGCTCGCCCCAGAGGCCGAGCAATGCTTGCAGGGGCTCGCGCGCCTCGACGGCCGCCTGCTCCGCCGCCGCGAGATCGACTCTCGCGCGGGTTTCCCCCACGCGCTCGACGGCGAGCTCCGCATCGGTGGCGTTGCCCGCGGCGTGCAAGAGCCGCATCAGCTCGTGGGAGGCCGCGGCTGTGCGCAGCGCGCGCGCTTCGACCTCGACCAGCGCCGCCGCGGCGCGAGCGCGCGCGAACGCGCGGCGCACGGCGAAGCAGAGCGCGACGAGCTCCTCGGTGACGCGCAGCTTCGCCGCGGCGTACTCGTGCTCGGCGAGGCGATTCCGCAGCGGCAGGAAGAAGAGCTCGAGGATGGGCTGCGAGAGCCCGAACTCGAGGTCGGTGCCTCCGCCCTCCAAGAAGCGCGCATCGAAGTCGAAGGTCGGGTTGCGAATCAGGCCGGCCTGCACCAGGTCCGCGCGCTCGACGCCGAGCTCCTCGTAGAGCGAGCGGACGCGGCGGTTCTGCAGGAGTGCCACGCGCACGGCGCGCTCGGCATCGAGCGGCGTCGCGAGCAGCGCCCGCACGTCTTCGGCCAGCGCGGCCTCGTCGTCGAGCGCGGGCATCGCGACATCGACGGTGGCGCGCGCACGGAGCTCGTCATGCACAGCGACGCGGTCCTCGCTCGGATCGAGCGAGGTGCAGGCGCTCGCGACGAAGGCGAGCGCGAGCACGTGCGCGTTTCGCAGATGGGATCGAGGGCTCATCGTCGATGACCTCCGCCGTTGCGCGCGGCATCCGCGGGTTCGGTTCGCGGCTCCTGCTTCTCGAACTCGAAGGCCCGGCTCGCCGGCGGACGCGGCGCCTCCGCCGCGCTCGGCGACGCGGGATGCGTCGCCGGCGGGTCGGGCATCGGCGGCGCGGTACCGCACGAGGTCGCGAGCAAGGAGATCGGAACGAGGAGGAGGGCGAGGCAACGCGCCGCGCCGCTCACTTGCCCTCTCCGTTGCCGCGCGCTGCCGGCTCGCCTTCGAGCTTCTCGCGCTTCTTCTCGCGCCCGTGCTCGTGCTTCTTCGCCGGCGGCTGCGCCGCGGCGATCTCCTCGGCCTTCGCGAGCGCCGCCCGCGGATCCGCAGCGACTTGCTCGACGAGCTCCGGTCCGGCGAGGTGGATCAGCTTCGTCCCCACCAGCGCGAAGACCTGCGCCTGCACCGGCTTCGCGCTGATCGGGCAGGTGCGATTGCCGATGTCGACGATCTTCTCGCGGCGCAGCTTGGTCAGGACGACCTGCGAGTTCTCCCGCGCGCCGACGATGCAGCCTTCACAGCAGACGCGGAAGCGGAAACCCTGCAAGGTGACCGCGACGGCGTCCTCGCCGATCGGCTCGCCGGAAACAGGGCAGATCGAATTCGCGAGCTCCTCGATCACCGGGTACGCGGTCTTGTGCGCGACCGGCACGTTGGCGCGGATCTTCTTGAAGCAGGGCTTGCAGCAGACGTAGATGCGCCCGAGCTCGGTATCGACGTAGAGCGGGAGCGAGACCTTCTTGCCCATGATCGGGCAGGTCGCGTTCGGGAAGGTCGGGACTTCGACGGGGGGCGGGGTCTGGGCGAGCCCCGCACCGGACAGAACGCAGGACAGAAGGAGAGCGGAGAAGAGCGTTCGCAGCATGACAGCCTCGTTGCCGTAAGGGGATTGCGGCGTCCGGACCGCAGACGCTGCGGCGGGACGGCCATTACACGACCAGGGCGAGAACGCCGGGGCGGCGCTCTCGCGGCGAGCTGGTCGGCCTACAGCAACAGAGGCAGCGTGCGCTGGTGATCAGGGGGCGGCCGGAGTTCGCGATGCGGCGCGAACGAACGCACGCGGAGCAGGGACGCGAGCTCGCGAAGCTCGACTCGTGGCTCCGGAAGGAGCGCGAGAACCGGCGCGCTCTCCTCTCGCGGCCGCTCCGATTCGGGCGGCTCCTCCTCGACTTGGAGCAGGACGCAGCGGCAATCGGCACCGCGTGCTGCGCGGATCCCGGGATCCTGCGGCGACGGCTCCGAGGATGCTTCCGCCGTGGCGCAGCACGCCGACCGAGGAGCGAGCTCCGCGGAAGCCGGCGCACAACAGCTCGACGCTCCGAGGCCCGCGGCGGGGTGATCGCAGAGGCAGATGCGCAGCAGCGCTCCCGCGGGCAAGAGCAGGCCCGGCAGCAGGAGCAGCAGGAGGAGCGTGAGGCGGAGAGAGCGCATCGGGCGATCGATCGAACGACCATGAGGATCGGACGAAGTGGCCTGCGACGTCAAGGCAGCGCACCTCTCACGGCAGCCTTCGCGACGCCGCCGCTGGCGCAGCGGCGACATCCGCGAGAACCTGGAGCGCGCCGCGCCAGGCCCAGCCGCCCTTCTCGCTCCGCGCTCCCGCACCTCGGCTCCCTACGATTCGCGATCGTGCACCGCCACCCCCACCTCCACGGCCTGAGCTCCGACCACCACGACGCTCTCGTGCTCGCTCGCGAGCTCGAACGTGCAGCGGAGCACTGGACGCGCGCCGACGGCGAGGCGCTCGCCGCGCGCTTCGCGCGCGAGCTCGAGCCGCACTTCGCCATCGAGGAGTCCGTGCTGCTACCGGCGTTGCGAGCTCTCGGGCGCAGCGCGCTCGTCGAGCGGGTTCTCGCCGATCACGCGCGGCTGCGCGCGGACATCGCTGCCGCGGCGACAGGCGACGCCTTCGCGCTCCGGAGCTTCGCTGCGAAGCTGACCGAGCACGTGCGCTTCGAAGAGCGCGAGCTCTTCCCCGCGTGCGAGCGCGAGCTCGCGCTGGAAGTCCTGGAGGAAGTCGCGCGGCGATCGCCGCCGCCCGGCGGTCGCGGCCTGCGGCAAGAGCCGCCGCCCTATATGTAGAGCTGGAAGGTGCAACCCGATTGCACCTTAGGCCTCGCGGCTGCCCGTAGGGCGGCCAGCCGCTCGCCTCAGGGCAGGACCAGCGCCACGGGCCGCGTCGCGCGAAGCAGGCGCAGCGACGGATC
Source organism: Planctomycetota bacterium (assembly GCA_016719295.1). Classification (GTDB taxonomy): domain Bacteria; phylum Planctomycetota; class UBA1135; order UBA1135; family JADKAF01; genus JADKAF01. The sequence goes on along the minus strand of JADKAF010000001.1, from coordinate 5,820,926 downwards.
GAGCGTCAGGGCCACCGCCTGCAGCGACAGGCCCGCGGGCAGCCCGGGAACCAGGAGCTCGCTCCCGCCGCGCGCATCGAGGCGGCCGACGAAGATCGGGTGCAGCGCGGAGAGCTGGAGGGCGAGCTCGGCCGGCGCGGGATCGAGGCCGTAGAACCAGCCGTTCGGGAAGGCGCCCGGTTGGAAGGTGAACGCGGTGAGATAGAAGTCGCCGGGGCTGCCGCGGCGACGGCGGAGCTCGAGCGAGCCGGGAGCGAGGCCGCTGCGGAGCTCGAGCGCGAACGCGTTCGGCACCTCGGCGTGCACGGCGTCGACGCGCGCGCCGCGCATCAGCGCGTTGCTCGAGAAGTACTCGTGATAGCCGATGCCGAAGGCGCCCTCGGTATGCGTCGCGTCGACGACCTCGAGCAGCAGCTCACCATCGAGCGCGAAACGCAAGCGCGCTCCTTCGGCCTCGAGGCGGAAGCGCCGCCACGCCGTCGCGGGCGCGAAGCGCGGGCTCGGGAGGAGATCCGTGAGCACGCCGCCGGCGACGCGGAGGCAGCGCACGCGCCCGTCGTTCGAATCGAAGCACAGCGCATAGCAAGCACCCTGCTGGCTCGACGTTCCGTCGAAGGCACCCGCCGCGCGATCGCGCACGAAGATGCCGCTGCGCTCGAAGCCGGAGGCCGCGACCTCTGGGCGGTAGTCGCAGAGGAGATCCGCTTCGAGCACGAGGTCGCGAACATAGCCGGACTCGCAACGGAAGCTCTCCGTGCCTCCGGCGGGATCGAGGACGCGGAGCGCGGTGGGATCGCCGCTCGGCGGCACTGGCTGCGTCGCGACCGACATCGGCGCTGTGAACTTCGCGCGCCAACTCGCGAGCTCGGGCCCGGCGTTCGGGAAGCGGTCGTTCCACGGGAACGACTCGTAGCTGCTCGCCGGATAGCGCGCGCTCGGGATCGCCCCTTCGTCGCTGAGCAGCGGATGTAGAAGCGGATCGGCGAGCACCGCTTCGACGGTCGTCGGCACGCCATCGACTTCCATGCGCCGCGCGACGAGCCGGATCCCGTGGCTGTAGTCGGCGTAGGTCGACTCATGCACGCGCGAGAGCGGCTGGATCGGCACTCCGCTGGGATAGTGCCAGCCATAGATGCAGACGCGACCGGGGGAGCTCGCGATCAGCGCCGAGCTCACCACGTCCTTCTTGATGCCGGCCGTCAAGCGCTCCGCCGGCGCCCCCGCGCGCTGGCTCTCGATCTGCAGGTGATGCTGATGGAAGAGCGCGACGGACAGGATGTTGTAGACCGAGGGGCTGAACGGGAACGGCTGCAGCTTGAGCGGTGCCGCGGCCCAGATCGCATCCACCATGCGCCGCGTGGGCAGCGCGCACTCCAGGCGATCGGCGAGCTGCTGCGCGAGATGCGGCGTCAGCGGAACGCGGAACCAATCCCCCGCTCTGCCCACACCGACGTAGTCGGGCGTCACATAGAAGCGCGCCGTGCGCGTCCGCCCTTGGAGCACGGCACTCGTGGTGACGGGCACGAGCACGCGCAGGTGATCCGGCACGTTCCCCGCCGCGAGCTCGTGCCAGAGCAAGCGCTCGCGCTCGGCGACCGCGAGCCCTTGGAGCAGCGACGGGAACGCACTGCCGACGAGCGCGCTGGCACCACGTGGCGGCAAAGCGAGCTCGGGCGGGTGCTGCGCGAGTGCGGCGAAACTCGTCAGCAGTGGAGCCAGGGCGGAGGAGATGCGCATCACGAGGACTACGGCCGTCGCTGGAAGTGCCCCACCAAGAGATCGATCGCGTTGCCGAGGCCGAACTCGGTCGCGTTGAGAGAGCCGGCCTGCGTGTAGATGGTGTGTCCGAGCAACGTGCAGTCGTCGGGCATGGTCAAGAAGAACGGCAGCCCCGTAGGCTGCGAGAGCAGGATCCCCGCAGCAGAGGGATCGACGAGCAGAGTTCCCTCGCGCAGCGGGAGCTCGAGAGGCGCGCCCGCGATGAGCAGGAAATCCGCGATCGGACTCGGCACCAGCCCGGGGTTCACCCACGCCTGCCAGCGACTCCCGAGAGCAGGCGGACGCGCTAGTCCGAGGTGATAGACCTGCGGATTCGGCGGCACGCCGAGGCGGATCGTCGCGACGCTCTCGAGGGGCTGAGCATCCGTGCGCGCGAAGGCCAACATGGTCATCTCCGTACCGGCGCGGAAGACCTGAGGCGCCGAGAAGGAGATGTCGGTCAAGGCGACGTAGCCGAAGCGATTGCCGAGGGCGATCTCCCCGCAAGGACCGAGGTTCAGATCGGCGTAGTTGTTGATCACCGGGAGCAGCATCGTGCGCTGCGGGTTGCCTTGTGGATCGTACTGAACCAGCTCGCCGGAGAGCCAACGCACGCCGAGGATCTCACCACGTGGGGTCACCGCGAGCGTGCGGATGGCATCCCCCACGGGAAGGCGGATCGTCCGTAGGCGCGCGAGAGTGATCGGATCGAAGACCTGCACGACGTTGCTGTCGGTATCGCCCTCGCGCGCATAGAGCAGGCCATCCTGCCCGAGAGCGATCGATCCGAACCCCGAGATCGCGTCCGTAGCGAAGTGCGTGAAGGTGCGACTCACCGTGTCGAAACGGAAGAGGCCTCCGCGCGATGCGAAGCTGTGGACGAAGACCTGGTCGCGGAAGAGGACGACATTGCCGAGACCCAAGACGTTGTTCGTCGACCACCGAGGATCGCTGTAGTGCTCCCAGCGGAGCTCGCGCGAGCGGTAGATGCTGAGGAACGGCGCCGCCGTCCCGTTGTAGACGTAGAGATCACCCGAGGGGTGGACGGTGACGTCGCGCACGTATTCGGTGGCCGGGATGGGCAGGATCGGGTACGGCACCGGAAGGCTGCGGAGCGGAGCTCCGGTCACCGTGTAGCTGTAGATCTGGTGGCCGAACCCTCGCGTCACATAGAAGGCGGTGGGCGGGAGCTGAGCCCATGCCGGACAGGAGAGAAGAAGGGCGCCGAGGATCGAGCGGATCAGCATGAGAGCGAGTTTCGGGCAAGGGTCGACTCGCGATCAGAACCAGCCTCAATCCCAGCGTCAACCCCTCGACAGGCCCTTCAGCTCAGGACGCCGGCCACGGCCGCAGTGATGCAGGTCGCGATCGCACCGCCGAGCATGGCGCGGAGGCCGAGCTTCGCGAGGTCGGCCCGGCGCTCGGGGGCGAGGCCGCCGATGCCGCCGATCTGGATGCCGATCGAGGCGAAGTTGGCGAAGCCGCAGAGGGCGTAGGTGGCGATCACGCGCGCATGGTGCGAGAGCTCGCCCTGCGGGAGCTGCGAGAGCTTCACGTAGGCGACGAGCTCGTTGATGGCGATCTTCGTGCCGAGGAGGTCGCCGAAGGTGCGGCACTCGGACCAGGGGACACCCATGCACCAGGCGAGCGGGGCCAAGGCGAAGCCGAAGATCTGGCCGAGGCTCGTGCCGAGCGTCGCGCCGAGGATGGCATCGAGCAGCGCGATCATGGCGATGAACACGAGCAGCATCGCGCCGACGTTCACGGCGAGCTTCAAGCCGTCGAGGGTGCCGCTCGCGATCGCGTCGATGACGTTCGTCGTCGTGCGCTCGACGGTGATGCGCACCTGGCCCGCGGTCTCCGGGGTCCCGTCCTCGGGCACGAGGATCTTCGCCACGGCGAGGCCCACGGGTGCCGCCATGACGCTCGCGGCGATGAGGTGCCCCGCGTAAGCCGGACCGACGAAGACGACGTAGAGGGCCATGACGCCGCCGGCGATCGTGGCGAAGCCGCCAACCATCACGGCGTTCAGCTCGGAGCGCGTCATCGTCTTCACGAAGGGCTTCACCACGAGCGGCGCTTCGGTCTGGCCGACGAAGATGTTCGCCGCGGCGGAGAGCGACTCCGCGCCGCTGGTCTTCAGCGTGCGGGTCATCAGCCAAGCGAAGGCTTGGACCACCTTCTGGATGATGCCCAGGTGGTAGAGCAGCGACATCAGCGCCGAGAAGAAGAGGATCGTCGGCAGGACGTGGAACGCGAGGATCGTGCCGAGCGCGCGCGGCGGACCGAGCTGCGGCTTCCCCGTCGCAGGATCGAGATCGGGGACGCCATCCTTGTTCGCGTCGACGAAGCGCTGCACCGCGATCGAGCCTTCGGCGGGGCTGCCCTGCTCGGAGAGGTTCTCCGCGAGGATGGGATAGAGATAGCCATCCGAGACGTAGAACTCGCCGAAGAGGAACTGCGCGCCCTCGTGCGTGAAGCCGAGCAAGCGCACCACCACGTCGCGCGCGCCGTCGAACACCGCGCGTCCCGGGGCGGTCCAGAGGATCGCCATCGCGAAGACGACCTGCAGGCCCAAGCCGTAGGCCACCGGACGCCACTTGATCGCGCGGCGGTTCGTGCTGGCGGCCCACGCGATCGCGAGGAGGACCGCCACGCCGAGGATGCCGCGGAGATGGCTCGGGCTCCAGCCCGCCGCTGCGCCGTTCGCCAGGAGCTCCCAGTTCATGCGCGAGCTCGCGAGGAACCACCCGAAGCATGCGGAGTGGAGCGCACCGCATCGCCGTCGTCCACTTCGATGCGCTCCAGGATGAGCGGGTGCGCCGCCGGGGCTTCGTCTTCGATCACGAGGGCGCGCCGCAGCGCGCGATCGGCCGCCTCGACGCCGACGCCGCGATGCGCGATGCGCACGAGCTCGTCGCCGGCGTGGACCCAGGTTCCGGCGCGGACCTGCATCTCGAGGCCGACCCCTGCATCGACGCGATCGCTCGCGCGGCGACGCCCCGCGCCGAGCTCGAGGGCCGCGATGCCGAGCTGACGGCAATCGCGCACGTGCAGATAGCCCTCGCGCTCGGCGAGGAAGCTCTGCTCGTGCGGTGCGCGCGGCAGGAGCAAGGGATCGTCGATCACGCGCGGATCGCCGCCTTGCGCTTCGATCAGCTCGGCGAACTTCTGCAGCGCTTCACCGCTCGCCAGAGCGCGCTCCAAGCGCGCGGTGGCGGTCGCGAGCTTCGACTCGACGCCACCCAAGCGCAGCATCTCGGCGCCGAGCACGAGCGTCAGCTCGCGGACATCGGCCGGACCTCCGCCGCGCAGCACGTCGATCGACTCCTGGATCTCGTTCGCGTTCCCGATCGCATGGCCGAGCGGAGCGCTCATGTCGGTAAGCAGCGCGGCGACGCCCTTCCCCATCGCGTGCGCGGCCCGCACCAGCGCACGCGCTAGCTCGCGCGAGCGCTCGATCTCGGCCATGAAAGCACCGCTGCCGAACTTGACGTCGAGCACCAGCGCATCGATGCCTTCGGCGAGCTTCTTCGAGAGGATCGAGGAGACGATGAGCGGGATGCACTCGACCGTTGCGGTGACGTCGCGCAGCGCGTAGAGGCGGCGATCGGCGGGAGCGAGATCATCGGTTTGGCCGATGAGGCAGAGCCCGTGACGCGCGACGCAGTCGGCGAAGGCGCGCGCATCGAGGTTCGTGCGGAACCCCGGGATCGACTCCAGCTTGTCCAGCGTTCCGCCGGTGTGACCGAGCCCGCGCCCCGAGATCATCGGCACCGGGACGCCGCACGCCGCGACGAGCGGAGCGAGCGGTACCGAGATCTTGTCGCCGACGCCGCCGGTCGAGTGCTTATCGACCTTGCGCCCGGCGACCTCGCGCAGCTCCAGCACCGTTCCCGAGCGCATCATCGCCTCGGTGAGCCACGCGGTCTCCTGCGCATCCATGCCGCGGAAGAAGATCGCCATCAACATCGCGGCGAGCTGCTCGGGATCCCAAGCCCCGCTCGCGCCGCGCACGAACTCCTCGACCTCGCCGCGCTCCAGCGCCGCGCCGTCGCGCTTCTTGCGGATGATCTCTTGAGGCAGAGCCATTCCAGCTCACTCTCAAGAAACCGAACGTACGGTGCCAGAGCAAATTTCTCCGGTTAGTAACCGGAGAAATTTGCTCTGGCACCGTACGTTCGGTTTCATCGCGGTCAGCCCCAGACGGAGCGGCCGGGGAGGCCGCGGGCGGGCACGTTGAAGGCGGCGCCGATCGTGGCGCCGACATCGGCGAAGGAGGAGCGGATGCCGAGGTCGCCGCGCAGGGAGGAGCGGCCGTCGGTCGCGAGGAGCGGGACGTACTCGCGGGTGTGATCGGTGCCGCCGTGCAATGGGTCGTTGCCGTGATCGGCGGTGAGCAAGAGGAGATCGTCGGGCCGCAGCGCGCCGAGCAGGACCTCGAGATCGGCGTCGAACTCTAGGAGCGCGCGCGCGTAGCCCTGCGCATCGCGGCGATGGCCGTAGAGCATGTCGAAGTCGACCAAGTTCACGAAGACGAAGCCATGCTCGAGCTCGCTCGCAAGGCCGACCGTCGCGGCCATGCCGTCGCGATTGCCCTCGGTGTGGATCGAGTGCGTGAGGCCCTGTCCCGCGAAGATGTCCTCGATCTTGCCGACGCCGATCGTCGGCACGCCGGCTTCTTGCAAGCGATCGAGCCAGGTCGGTCCCGGCGGCAACATCGAGTAATCGCGCCGATCATAGGTGCGTTGATACGCGCCCACGCTCCCGCGGAAGGGCCGCGCGATGACGCGCCCCACGCGATGGGGATCGAGGATCTTCCGCGCGGCTTCGCACCACGCGTAGAGGCGCTCCAGCGGCACGCGATCCAGATGTGCCGCGATCTGGAACACGCTGTCGGCCGAGGTGTAGACGATCGGCAGCCCCGTGCGCTCGTGCTCGGGCCCCAGGCGCTCCAGGATCTCGGTGCCGGAGGCCGCGACATTGCCGAGCACCGCGGGCACCCCGGCGGAACGACAGAAGGGCTCCAAGATCTCGGCGGGGAAGCCCTGCGGGAAGGTCGCGAACGCGCGTGAGACCGGCTGCCCCATCATCTCCCAGTGCCCGCTCGACGTGTCCTTCCCCGCGGAGAGCTCGGCGCAGCGTCCGTAGGCCGCGCGGGGCACCTCGGGCGAGGAGAGCCCACGCACCGAGGCCAGCTTGCCCAGGCCGAGCGAGGCCAGCACCGGGAGCTCGAGCGGACCTGCGGCGTCGGCGATGTGAGCCAACGTGTTCGCCCCCGCGTCACCGAAGCGCGGCGCATCGGGCAACGCTCCCACACCGAGGCTGTCGAGGACGAGGCAGAACGCGCGGCGGTAGTTCACGGCAGGTAGGACTTCGCTCCGCGCGCAACCTATCATGAGGGCGCGCGCCGAACCACGCCGCACGCCCAGCCCACCCACCCTCGCCAGCTCCCGCGATGCACCGTCTCCTCGCCGCGTTCCTCTGCATCCTCTTCGCTTGCCCGAGCGCGCTCCTCGCGCAGAGCGAAGCGAAGGACCTTCCCCGCTTCGAGAAGCTCTTCAAGCCGAGCCCGAAGGGCACGCCGAGCCTCGAGGAGCGCCGCGCGGCGCTCGGCGCCATCGCGAGCTACGACTCGAAGGCCGCCGCCGAAGCCCTGGTCGAGGCGTACGAGGCCGTCGCCAAGGAGATCGAGACCGCGCTCGTGCAGCGCACACAAGACGAGGCCGAGGTGAAGCTGATCCTCGCCGGGCAGGATCCATCGAAGAAGGTGACGCTGCCGCAGCCGCAGTACGACCGTTACCAAGTGCTGCTGAAGCAGCTCGCCGCGAGCCGCACGAAGACGGACGATCTCGAGGGCCTGCGCGACGCGCTCCAAGAGCGGCTGGCCGCGCTGCGCGCTCCCGCAGCGCTCGACTGGCTGCTGACGAAGGTGATCGGCGACAAGGACCAGCCCTTCACGCTGAAGCTCTCGATCGCACGCGCCGCGGCGAAGATCGGCGAGTCGCTCGCCCCCGCCATGCTCGCCGCGCTGCCGAAGGCGAAGCGCTCCGAGGAGATCCTGGTGTTGATCGACGGCCTCGGAAACGTGGGGAAGCCCGCGAAGGCCGCGACGCCTGCGATCGTGAAGCTCCTCGAGCACGAGGAGAAGGGCGTTCGCGAGCGCGCGGCGTGGGCGCTCTCGCAGATCGCCGCCCCCGAAGGCATCGGCCCCATCGTCGCGCGTCTCGAGAAGGAAGAGGACCGCACGCAGCGCCAGCTCTGTATCGCACTCGAGGTGCTCACGAAGCAGCAGCTCGGTCAAAGCGTCTCCGCTTGGAAGCGGTGGTGGTCGGTCGAGGGGGCGAAGTTCTCCTCCGGCGCGGTCGAGCTCGGCGGCGGCGCCAGCTCGATCACGGCAGCCGGCGGCAAGGGCGGCTACTACCACGGCATCCCGCAGGAAGGCGGCGCGCTGGTCTACGTGATCGACTGCTCGGGCTCGATGATCGTCGGCATCAAGAACCCGCAGTACGAGAACAATCAGCCCGTGCCGCCGAAGGACCCGAAGGAGAGCCGCATCGAAGCATGCAAGGCCGAGCTCGCCAACGCGATCGGCCAGCTCCCCGAAGGCACCAGGTTCAACATCGTCGCGTACAACCAAGCGGCCTGGAAGTACCAGGAGAAGATGGTCGTGGCGAGCGCACAGAGCGCGAAGGCCGCGCAGGACTGGGTCGCGAAGCTCGGCTCGGAGGGCTCGACGAACATCCACGACGCGCTCGGCATGGCGTTCGTCTTCGGCGGGCGCGGTGTCCGCGATCGCTACTATGCCGCCGAGATCGACACGATCTTCCTGCTCACCGATGGCTCGCCGACGAAGACCGACGGCACGCCCGACTCCACCGAGAAGATCCTGCAGGCCGCGCGCGAGTGGAACCCGTTCCGCCACGTCACGATCCACTGCATCGGCGTCGGCACCGGTCTCAACGCGCCGTTCCTTCAGCAGCTCGCTACCGAGCACGGTGGCAAGTTCGTCCAGCGCTGACCGCGATCGTGCGTGGATTTCGCGCTCGCTGCCGCTAGTCTTCCCGCTCTCCTTCCGCATCCCGTCGAGGTCTTCTCATGCTCCGCTCCCTCTCCTCCGTCTGCGCGTTGTTCCTCGTCACGATCGCCCTCGCCGGCTCCGCGCCCCAAGATCCGGAGGGCGGCGGCGCGAACGGCATCCCGGACCTCAGCGGCCGCTGGATCGGCAAGCTGAAGGAGGTCGAGAACGAGCTCTTCACCGGCGGCACGGTGAACTTCAAGCGGAAGGGCTCGATGCGCCTCGACGCCACGCAGGTCGGCGGCGTGCTGAGTGGCGAGATCCTCGTCGAGTACGTCGGCGGCGGCGGCGAGATCTTCGTGATCGAGGAAGGTCGCGTCGGCAACGGTCGCTTCTGGTTCAGCGCCTTCCGCGGCGGCAAGAGCCCGGGTCAGCGCGAAGGGCTACCGAACACGCCCGACTTCGTGGGCAGCGGCGTCGTGAAGAACAACAAGACGATGAAGGTCGTCGCGACGGCGCTGGACGGCTTCAACGAGTACAGCACGGTGCGCTTCAGCGCGAAGCGCAGCGCGACGCCGGTCGATCTCACGAGCGACGACGACGGCGGACGCTGAGCCAGAGCCTAAGCGAATGCGAAGCCGGGCGCGCTGCGAAGCAGTGCGCCCGGCTTCGATCTCGCGCTAGCGCGCGAACGCCTCGGCGAAGGCGCTCTTCATGTGCGCCCAGCTCCGGCGGTCCGCCGCGGCGTCGTAGGCGACGCCGGGAATCTTGAACGCATCGGCACCGGGGTTCGTGAACGCGTGCACCGCGTACGCGTAGCTCAGGAACTGATAGTCGCGCTTCGCGGCCTTCATCTGCTCGTGGAAGCCCGCGATCTCCTCGGCGGTGACGAACGCGTCCTCCTGACCGTGGCACACCGTGACGGCCGCCGTGATCTTCGCGTTGTCTTCCGCGCTGCCGAGCGAGGTGAGCTTGCCGGCGTGGAACGCCACCACGGAGCGGAGCGGCGCTCCGGAGCGCGCGAGCTCGAGCGCCACCGTCCCACCCATGCAGTAGCCGATCGCGGCGAGCTTCGTCTTGTCGACGAACTTCCGCGCCGCGAGGAGATCGTAGGCGAGGCGCGTGCGCGCGCGGAGCAGCGCGACGTCGGCGTACGCGCCACTCGACCACGCCGAGGCCTGCTGCGGATCCGTGGTGACCTTGCCCTTGCCATAGACATCGAGCGAGAAACCGACGTAGCCGAGCTCCGCGAGCTGCTTCGCGCGGGAGCGCGCGTAGTCGTTGTTCCCCCACCACTCGGGGCAGACGAGGACGCCCGGCTGCGGCGTCTTCTCGGTCGCGCGCTGGTCGTCCCAGGCGAGGAAGCCTTCGAGCACGACCTCGCCGTGGCGGTACTCCACGACCTCGGTGCGGATCTCCGCGCGCACCGCGGGCGCGGCAAGGAAAGCGGAAAGAGAGGCGAGCAGGGCGACGGCGACGAGCCGAGAGCACATGGGTGAGTTCCTCGTTGGAGCGGGTTCGAGGGCGAGAGCTTACACTGGGCGCTGCGCCGGCCCGCACCCGTCCCGCTCTCCCGGCTCCCTCGGAGGAACCCCACCATGACCCGTCCCACCTCCGCTCTGCGCCCGCTCTGCGTCGCCGTAGCGCTCGCCGCGCCCGCCGCGGCCCAAGTCGAGCTCTACGGCGCACCGTCGCCGAGCGGCTTCAACGTCGAGCTCACCAACGGCCCGTTCCAGTCGTTCGGCGGCAACGCCTTCTTCAAGCTCTACCTCACGGGCCCGAATCCCCAGGGTGGCGTGATCTTCCTCGCCCTCGGTCGCGGCAACGTGCCGATCGGACCGTGGACGCTGCTGCTCGATCCCGCGACCTTCCAAGAGATCAACTTCCCCCTCGCGCCCAGCGTCACCGAGCAGCCGCTCGCGCTGCCGAATGATCCTTCGGTCTACGGCGCGCCGGTCGCGTTCCAAGCGCTGCTGCTGAACGGCCTCGATCTCGCGGCGACGAACGGCGCCGAGATCCGCATCCAGCAATACCGCACGCCGCTGCGCGCCTACATCCCCGGTCAGGACTTCTCGCAGGGCGCCAACGCGCCGGGGCAGTTCGCGACGCTCGATCTCTCCTCGTGGCCGCCGAGCTTCCGCGCCACCGCGGACATCGGCTTCAACGGCAACATCGGCTCGAACTTCGCGACGGCCGTCGCGGTCTCCGATCGCCACGACTTCGCCTTCCTGCACGGCAACGGCTCGACCAATCCCTTCATCCGCGTGCTCGACATCTCGGGTGACCTCTCCGGTGCGAACGCTCCGTACGTGACGCTCGGCGACATCCCGCTCACGCAGGGACCCGACACCACGATCGGCTATCGCGACCTCGAGATCAGCCGCGATGGGCGCTGGCTCTTCGCGACGACCGGCTCGAGCCCGCTCTCGCTGCACGTCTTCGATCTCTCGGGCTTGCCCGGGACGCTGCCGACCGCGCCGGCGCAGACGATCAGCTTCGGCAACCAGGGCTCCGGTGCGGCGCTGATGGATCTCTCGCCCGACGGGAACCTGCTGGCGCTCGTCCTGAGCTCCACGCCGTCCGCCGATGTCTTCCTCTTCGACATCACCGCCGCGGCGCAGCCCCTCGCGCAACGAGCGACGTTGCTCGTGCCGGGCTCGAACGGCTTCGCTTCGCCGTGCGCGCTCGACTTCTCGCCGAACTCGCGCCGGCTCTTCGTCGTGACGGGCGGGACCTTCTCCTTCTACGACGTCACCGCGAACCCGCCGACGCCGCTGCTCTCGAACGCGACCTGGACCACGACGGGAATCGCGACGCTGCCATGGAACGGCGGCACGCTCGCGATCAGCCAAGGGCGCCTCGTCGCCGTCGCCGCGGAGGAAGGCTCGGGCGGACTTTATCGCGTGATCGACCTCGCTGAGCCCGCGGGTCCGACCTTCGGCACCGTCATCGATCAGTTCTCGACGAACCCCGGCGGCAACATCTCGAACCACCGCCTGCACGCGCTCGGGAACATCGTCGTCGCGATCGACGGCTCGGGCGCCACGAACGACGCGCAGTGGGTCGATGTGATCGATCTGAACTCGGCCGCGCCCGGGACCGGGTACCTCAGCGCGCGCGTGCGCATGCCCTCGACGAATCGCCTCGCGCCGACGAGCCTCTCCTGCATCCCGCGCGAGTTCGAGCTGCGCTGAGCGAGTGGAGGACAGCGACGTGAAGCACGCGAACTCTGCACGCGCACGACGCAGCGCCGCCGCGATCACGGCGGCGCTGCTCGGCGCCTGCGCGAGCGGCCCCGACTACGCGAGCGATATAGCACTCGTGCGCTCGCGCGTCGAGGTGATCGAGCTCGGCTCGGGCGACAGGCCGCGCGTCGCGATCGCGCCCGCATGGCAAGGGCGCGTGCTCACGAGTGCCTTCACCGAGGATGATGCGCCGCTCGGCTGGTTGAACCGCGAGTTCATCCGGAGCGGCGCGAGCCGTCGCGGCATGAACCCCTACGGCGGCGAGGAGCGCCTCTGGCTCGGGCCCGAGGGCGGGCGCTTCGGGCTCTACTTCGCCCCGGGCGCGGCGCAGGATCTCGCGAGCTGGCAGACGCCGGCCGCGCTCGACACGACGCCGTGGACGTTGCTGGCGCATGATGCGACCAGCGCCACCTTGGAGCACGCGACCCAGCTCACGAACGCGGCCGGCTTCCGCTTCGAGCTGCTGCTCCAACGCGAGGTGCGTCTCCTCGATCGCAGCGCGCTGGAGCGCGCGCTCGGGGCGCTGCCCGAGGGCGTCGAAGCGCTCGCCTACGAGACACGGAACACGCTGCGCAACGCGAGCCAGCGCTCCTGGACGAAGGAGACGGGCCTCCCATCGCTGTGGGTGCTCTCGATGTTGCCGCCGGGACCGCGCGCGACGGTGTGCGTTCCCTGCCTCGACGGCGAGGAGGCGCTGCTCGGACCGCGCGTCCGCAGCGACTACTTCGGCGCGCTCGATGCCTCGCGCCTCCGCGTCGAGCCCGCCGCGATCTTTCTGCGCGCGGACGGCGCGCAGCGCTCGAAGATCGGCGTTCCCCAACCGCGCGCGCTGCCGGTCCTCGGTGCCTGGGATCCCGATCGCGGCGTGCTGACGCTCGCAATGTTCAATCAACCCGAAGGCCTCTTGCCCTACGTCGACTCGCGTTGGGACACGAGCCTCGATCCCTACGCCGGCGACGTCGTGAACGCCTACAACGACGGCCCGCCCGCGCCCGGCGTTCCTCCGCTCGGCCCCTTCTTCGAGCTCGAGAGCTCCTCCCCGGCCCTCCCGCTCGCGTCGGGCCAGAGCTACATGCATCTCCACCGCACGATCCACCTGCGCGGAGAGCGCACGGCGCTCGACCAGCTCGCCCAGCGCGCGCTCGGCGTCTCCCTATCGCAGATCGAGTCCGCCTTCCGCTGAAACCGAACGTACGGTGCCAGAGCAAATTCCTCCGGTTACTAACCGGAGGAATTTGCTCTGGCACCGTACGTTCGGTTACTCCGAAGTGCATGCCTTACGCCAAGCAGACGTTCCTTGCCGCCCGCGGCTGTCGGACGGCCGCGTGGCGCGACCTCCGTGTGGAGGAGGTCGCCCCAGAGCTCGATAGCCAATTATGGCTGCGGCTCGAGGAAGGGCGCCGCATCGGAGCGCTCGCGCGCGAGCTCGATCCGGGAGCGGCGTTCGTGGAGTACGGAGCGGGCGCGGGTATGCGCACGCAGGAGCTCCTCGCGGATCGCGAGGTGCGGGCGATCCATGAGGCGACCTTCGAGACCAAGGATTGGATCGCGCGCGCGGACTTGATGCGCCGGGTCCGCGGCGGCTGGCATCTGCTGGAGGTGAAGCAGGGCCTCGCCAGCGAGAAGCTGAAGGAGGAGTACTTGGACGACCTCGCGTACACGCGCTTCGTCGCCGAGAGCTGCGGGCTCGTCGTGCAGCGCGCATCGCTGCTGCTCGTCTCCCCCGCCTATCGCCGCGGCATGCCGCCGGAGCGGCTGCTCGTGGAGCGCGACGTCAGCGTGGAGGCCTCCGAACGCGCCGCGGCCTTCGCGGCAGAATCCGCGAGCATCGCGCGCGCGCTTCGCAGCAAGCGAGCCCCGCGTGCGACGCTCAGCACCGCTTGTCGGGGCTGCCCCCACTTCGCCGAGCGCTGCCTCGGCCACGGGCTCGCGAGCACCGTGCTCGATCTGCCGCGCCTCGGCGCGAAGAAGCTCGAGGAGCTCGGCGCGCAGCGCATCGTGGAGCTCGCCGATCTCCCCGCCGACTTCGAGCTCACGGGGAGACAGCAGCGCACGCGGCGCGTGCTGCTCTCGGGAGAGGCCGAGGACGCTGGCATCGCCGAGGCGCTCCGCGCGCTCGCGCCGCCGTTCCTCTACCTCGACTTCGAGACGCTGACGACCGCGCTCCCGTTCTACGACGACGTGGCGCCCTTCGAGCAGATCGCGACGCAGTACTCGCTGCATCACAAGGAGTCGCTCGCGGCGGAACCCGAGCATCGCGAGTTCCTTTCACGTGCCGATCGCGATGACCGCCGCGCCCTCGCGGAAGCCGTGCTCGGCGATCTCGGTACGCAGGGCACCATCCTCACCTACAGCAGCTTCGAGAAGACGCAGCTCCGCGCGCTCGCCGCGCGCTTCGCCGATCTCGCGCCGCGCTTCGCCGCCGTCGAAGAACGCCTCTTCGATCTGAGGGCCGCGATCGAGAAGCACTACGAGCACCCCGCGTTCCGCGGCAGCACCTCGATCAAGACAGTGCTACCGGCCCTCGTGCCCGAGCTCGCCTATGACGATCTCGAGATCCGGAACGGTGGAGAGGCGATCGCAGCGTTCTTCCGACTCGCAGACGGCGGCCTCGATCGGACCGAAGCGGAACGGCTGCGCCGCGCGTTGCTCGCGTACTGCGAGCGCGACACGCTGGCGATGGTGCGGCTGCACGAGGTACTGGCCAGACGACGCTGACGCCCGAATCTCAGATCCCGCGCGACCGCTTCTGGATCCACGCGTCCGGCCTTCAGCGACCGGAACGGTCCGGAGGATGCGCTTCCTTCACCGGCTCGCACCGAATCCTCGCCGCGAGGCTCGCGTCGATGCCGGAGATCTCCCGCTTCCTGGGGATCGCGATCGCCATGTACTACGGCGATCACGCCCCACCTCATTTCCATGCCCGCTACGGCGACTAAGAGATCACCGTGGAGATCGACACGACGGTGGTCTCGGGCCGCTTCCCTCCGCGAGCGTAGCGCCTCGTGATGACCTGGTGCCGACTCCATCGCGAGGAGCTCCTCTACGAGCAGGTGCGCGCGAAGCGCCCGCACCTCGGAGCGACTGAAACCGAACGTACGGTGCCAGAGCAATTTTCTCCGGTTACTAACCGGAGAAAATTGCTCTGGCACCGTACGTTCGGTTTGGTTCAGGCGCGCTCCTTGAACTCTCCCGTCTCCGTGAACACGCGCACCTTCTCGCCGGTGGCGACGAGATTCGCGACGCGCGTCTTCACGCCGTTCTCGAGCATCGCGTCCTTCAGGCCCGAGCCCGCGCCCTTCACCGGCGGCGAGGTCTCGGTAACGGTGATCTCCACCGTCTCGGGCGCGCGCACGAACATCAGCGTACCGTTCACGAGCAGGCCGATGTAACGGTCGGACGGCCACTTGAGAGCGTCCTCGGCGGCGGCCTTCGGGCAGCGCACCTCGTCGCCGTCCTCGGTGAAGAAGACCTCGTCACTGCCATCTTGGTAGGAGTGCGTGAGGTCGATCTCGTCCTTCTCGAGCACTTCGTACTTGGTATCGCCGTGCTCCTTCAGCTCGCGGATGCGCCCCGTCATGATGTCCTTGATGCGCATCTGCACGAACTGGCGCCGGTCGTTGCGGAGGATGTTCCACCAGACAACGGACCAGACGCGGTTCTCGAAGGAGACGAGGAAGCCAGGGCGGAGATCGAGGGCGGCGAGCTGGGACATGGTGCGGACAGGGTAGCCGACGGCGCCGCCCTCGATCAACGCCCGAGAACGCTCTCAGCGCACCGAGCCGTCCATCAGGGCGACGTTCACGCCGCTCGGACCCGCGATCTCGTAGGAGTGCGCTCCGATGGCGAGCTGCTTCAGGTTGTGCTGGACGACGTGGACCTCGATCGCGTCGCAGAGAACCATCCCGAGACCCGGGACCGAGAGGGTCTGCTCGCTCCCGAACTCCCCGCTGCCGACGATGCGCGTCTGGCGGGCCGCACGGTCGTGGACGACCCGGCTGCCGTAGGCGATCGGGAGCTCCGGCAGAGCGCAGTTCAGGTCGTTGCTGTTCCCCGAGAAGACGCGGACGTGCGCGCCGCCGCGCAGGAAGTGGTACTCGACGGCCCGCACATCCCCCGCGCTGACGTGGATGCCCGAGGTGCTCGGCCCATTGACTCGCGCCCAGGCGAGCACGGTCACGGGATGCGGCAGGACCGTGCGCTCGGCGACGAGCGTCTGCTCGACGCGCTCGGGAGGCGTGCTGGAGCGGAGGATCACGCGCGGCTCCTCCTCCGAGCTCTGCACCGCCGGCAGCAGCAAGCCGATGAGGATCGCGGGGCTCGTCGACTGCGCGCGGAACTGGTTCAGACCCGTGCGCTGGATCGAGGTGCCGTCGCCGGGCGCCACGCCGAAGCGAGCCACCGAGATGGGGTTCACGAGGACGAAGTCACGCGTGGGGTCCGCGACGCAGCTTGCCGTCGAGGGCGTGAGCTTGCTCGGATAGGTGGCGAACGAGAGCGGCGTCGTCTCGAAGCGCACCAACCGGGGCGTCCAGCTGGCAGGTTGGAATGCGCCGCTCCAGATCCGCAGCGGGTTCGAGGCGTCGGCGAACACGCCGAGGAAGGGCTGGTGGAGCTGGCTTGCGCTGATGTTCAGCACGTCGTCGCCGATGATCGCCCCCGCGCTGACGCCGAGCCACGCCGGCAGATCCGCCAGCACGCGAAACTGCGCCGAAGCGAAGGCGTGGGCGCTCGAATGGAAGCGCGCGAACACCTCGACCGGCATGCTCTGGCCGGGGTAGAGCGCGAGCTTGCCCGCTCGCACCACGAGCTGGCAGTCCTGGGCGAAGGCCGGGGTGGAGGCGAGGGCGGCGGCGAGACCGAGGGCACGTGCCGCAACGGAGAGCGAGCTCGAGAAGCGAAGCATGGGATCCCCAACGAAGATGCGGGAGAACGGATGAGATCGGCGCGCTCGACGAGCGCGCGCACTCCCTCTCGCCCGCTCCGCGCCTCGACGCCGCCACGCGGTCGCGGATTTCTGCCGCGCACCGCTCTCTCTCGCCCCGCGCTTGCCGCTGCCGGAGCCGCTGCGTAGCGTGCGGCCCACCATGAGCCCCGCCGACGCAACGCCGCCGACCCCCGAGTCCGAAGAGGGCCTCTCGCGCTCGCTCGGCCTCTTCTCCACCACGATGCTCGTGATGGGCGGGATCATCGGCGCAGGGATCTTCTTCGCCCCGGCCCGCGTGGCGATCCAGCAGCCCGCGACCCTCGGCATCCTGCTCACCTGGGCCCTGGGCGGCGTGCTCGCGCTGACCGGCGCCATCGTCTTCGCCGAGCTCGGCGGCATGTTCTCGCGGAGCGGCGGGCAGTACGTCTATCTGCGCGAGGGGCTCGGGCGCACGGTCGCGTTCATCTTCGGCTGGTCGCTCCTCAGCATCGTGAACTCGGGCGCCATCGCCGTGGTCGCCGGCTTCTCCGCGCTGAACCTGGAGCTCGTGCTCGACGCGCTGCTCGATCGCCAAGGCTCCTTGGGCAAGGGCGGGCAGATGCTCTTCGCCGCCGCCCTCGTGATCTCGCTCACCTGGGTGAACGTGCGCGGCGTGCGTCTGGGCGCCAGCGTGCACAACGTCTTCATGGTGCTGAAGATCGCCTGCATCCTGCTGCTGATCGCCCTCGGCCTCGCGCACTGGAGCAGCGGCGGCGCGCCGCGCACGGTGGTCGCGCCCGCAACGGATCCGGTGCGCTGGAGCACGCTCTCCCTCGCGTTGCTCTCGGTGCTCTTCACTTATGGCGGATGGAACAACGCGGCCTCCGTCGCCGGCGAGATCCGCGACGTGCAGCGAACGCTCCCGCGCGCCGTGCTGCTCGGCACGATCGCCGTCGTCGCGCTCTACGTCGGGCTCAACCTGAGCCTGCTCGCGATCCTCGGCGCCCCCGGCCTCGCCGCGGAGAGCTCGCCGGTCGCCGCGGCCGCCGGCGCCGTGCTGGGCGAAGCCGCGGGCGCCTTCGTCGCGTTCGCCATCGTGCTCTCGACGATCGGCGTCACGCACGCGTTGCTCCTCATGGCGCCGCGCGTCTTCTTCGCCATGGCGCGGGACGGCATCTTCCTCGCCGCCTTCGGCCAAGTGCACCCGCGCTACGCGACGCCGCACATCTCGATCCTCGTGCTCTCGGGGTTCACGCTCTTCTATCTCACGCAGGACGCGGGAGCAGTGCTCGACGGCCTCGTCGTCTTCGACTGGATCTTCTTCACGCTCACGGGGATCGCCTTCTTCGTCTTCCGCGTGAAGTACCCGGAGCTCCCGCGCCCCTATCGAGCGAGCGGCTATCCACTGGTGCCGGCGATCTTCGTGCTCCTCGCCGCGGCGATCGTCGTCGTCACCGCGGAGAAGCTCGGCGCCACGGATCCCGCCGTGCTGATCGTGCCCGGCACCATCTTCGCCGCGGGCTTCCTCCCCTATCTCTTGCAGCGCCTGCGCTCGAGCACCTCATGACCCGCGAGGAGCGCACTCTCGACCTCCACGGCTGCACGGCCGAAGAAGCCGTAGAGAAGCTGCGCGCCGAGCTCGCGCGTACGCACCGCGAGCGCATCGGCCTCCTCGTCGTGATCCACGGCCGCGGCTGGCGCAGCGGCGGCAAGGCCGTGTTGCCCAAGGTGGTGCGCGAGTATCTGGGCGAGCTCGAGCGACACCCGCGCTCGGGAGTGCGCCGGGTGCGCTTCGGCGAGCAGGATCCCATCGCGCCCAACCCTGGCTGCGTCTACGTCGATCTCTTCCTCGAGCGGCAGGCCCCGGTCTTCGATCCCCGCGCGCCGAAGAAGTCCCCGAAGGACCTCTCGAAGCGCCCGAAGCATCGCCCGCCCGCTCCGGACGAGATCGAGCTGCCGCCTGACCTGGATGACGAGTTCGAGCAGGGGATGAGAGATCTGTTCGGGGGCCGCTGAGAGCAGCGCGCGCGACGGGTGCCGCGAGGGCTCCGATGCGCAATCCCGAGCGACGGCATAGCATCGGCGTTCCTCCTCCTCGGATTCCGTATCATGAAAAGCGCGCTCCTCTGGCTCGCGGTAGCGAGCCTTGCGTCGCCGCTCGTCGCGCAGGGCGAAAGCGCCCCTCCGACGACGACTCCGGCTCCCGCGACCGAAGCACGTGCCCCGATCGTCGGCTGGGTGACGTCCATCCAGCGAGACGAGCCCGAGGCCGCGGAGCTGGAGCGCCCCGACTATGCGCCTCCGGACGGCAGCGATCCCTATGTTCTCGATCTCCAGGGTGGCGCGCGGCGACCGACGCCCGGGATCGATCCCGTGCTACTCGAGCGTGCGCGCTCGGCACCCGCGGGAGCTAGCTATGCGATGGTGATGCTCGAGGGACGGATCCTGCAAGAGCGCGTCGATGCGCTCACGCAGCGCGGCTGTGAATATCTGGGCGTGCATCCCTGGCAATGCGTGAAGGTGCGCGTCCCGCACGCTTCGCTCGAAGAGCTTACGGGGTTGTCTTGGATTCGCTGGATCGGATTGCCCGAGCCCCAGCAGAAGCTCTCTCCGCGACTCGCGGCAGAGCTCGCGATGGGCACGGAGCTGCTGCACGTCCACGTCAACCTCTTCGCGAGCGAGCTCAACGCCGCATCCGTCCTCGCGCCGATCGACGCGCCGGTGCTGCCGGCGTCCCCCGGTGCTCCGGGGGAAGTCCAGACCGTGCAGCGCTGGCGCACGCGCGGACCGATCCTCGCGGAGCTCCTTGTCCGCGGCTTCCTCGAGGAGAGCTGGGACGAGCTCACGCGCTCGTATCGCGGCCTGCTCCCCGCGGCTTCGCTGGACGCCGTGCTCGCGCTCGATGCCGTGCTCTTCGTCGAGCCCGTGATCGAGAACCGCGGCGACCACGCGCAGAGCGTCGCGATGATCAACCAGGATCGCGTCCGCGGGACCTATCCCGGCCAGAGCGTCGCCGTCGGCATCATCGACACCGGGATCAACGGCAATCCCTGGCACATCGACTACGCCGGTAAGTGGTATTGGTGGTGGGACAACACGGGCCTCGGCGCGACCAACGACCTGGTGGGCCACGGCACGCACGTCGCGGGAACGATCCTCGGCGATGGCAATGGGGATCAGCGTCTGATGGGCATGGCTCCCGCGCTCGGGCGCGATGCCAACGCGCGCGTCTTCATCGGCCGCTTCCTCGACAACTCCGGCAGCGCTGGCTCGAGCGTCGGAGATCCCGGCTGGCTGTACTCGGCATTCCTCTCGCCACCGGGCGGGCGCATGCCCGCGGTGGTGAACAACTCTTGGGGCGGGGGCGCCGGGAGCACGTTCTGGAATGGCACCGAGGCGCAAGCGCGTCAGATCGACGGCTTCGTCCACGCCGGCAATCAGACCTATGTCTATTCCGCGGGCAATGCCGCGAATGGAGGCGCGAGCCCCGGCGCCAGCTCCCCCGGCTCCGCGAAGAACGTGATCACCGTGGGCTCCGTCGATGTCTTCGCCGACACGAACGGCCGCTCGGGCTCGCGCAGCTCCTTCTCGGACTTCGGCGTCGGAGACGGACGACAGAAACCCGACCTGATGGCGCCCGGCAACGTGATCACCTCCTGCCTCGCCGGCACCGCGGATCAGTACACGCAGAAGAGCGGCACGAGCATGGCCGCGCCGCACGTCACCGGAGTCGTCGCGAGCCTCGCCGACAACAACGCGTGGTTCGAATACAACCCCGCGGCCGTGAAGGCGCTGCTGCTCGCGACCTCGACCAACGGTGTCATCGGAGGCACGGTCGGTCATGGCCTCGTCGATGCCCACCGCGCCAACTTCGGCTGGAACTGGGTCTATGCGGGGACGCTCGCGGCTCCGTTCACTTGGTCGTACTTCGACATCGACGTCCCGGCCAACATGGCGACGATGAAGGTCGTCGCCACCTGGGTCGAGCCGCCCGTCTCGGCGGGCGGGAGCAACGCCCGCGTGAACGACCTCGAGGTCTATCTCGATGTCGAGCCCTTCTCGAACCTCGGGACCGACGGCTGGCCGATACGCAGCTCGACCGACAACGTGCTTTCGCTCTTCGGCCAATCCCGATTGTTCGGCATCGTGAGCCAATGCGCCGGAAGGCGCGTGCGGGTCAAGGTCTACGGCAACTCGATCTTCCCCGGCACGAACGCGAAGTGGGCGGTGTGCGTGGCGCTCGGATTCGCCGATGGAACCGGCCCGATGCAGCTCGACCTCAGCTCCTCGGCGACGCTGCTGCGCCCGAGCTCCAGCTTCACGGCGCAGGCGACGCTCTCGGCCGGCAGCGGGAACATCGATCTCGAGAGCGCCCGCATCGCGCTGGCGAGCTACGGCACCTCGACGCTCTCCTTCATGCAGCGGACCAGCGCGGACGGGATCGTGCATGCCTTCGGCGGCACGGGCTATTGGTCGTTCCCGTTCCCGACGGTCGGAGACATGACGGTCGGCAGCGGAGCTTCGCGCGATCTCTCGTTCTCGCTGCGGACACCCGCCAGCTCGGGCACCTTCGACCTACGCGCGTTCGCGTCGGCACAAGGGCGCACGTCCATCTGGTCGACCGCCATCCCGATCTGCGTGGATGGCCAGCCCCCCGCCACGATTAGCGGCCTCGGCAGCTCCACCCACTCCGTGAACGCCTGGTCGCGCGATCCCAACCTCAGCATCCACTGGAATGCCGCGACGGACGTCGGCTGCGCGGGCATCGAGGGTTTGGCCTGGAGCTTCGACCAGAACCCGAGCGCGACGCCCGCCTCGACCAACCAGAGCGGCGATCCACGAACGCTGAGCTTCCCCGGTCTCGCGAGCAGCTCGAACCCCTACTGGTTCGCGGTCCGGGCCGTCGATCGCCTCGGGAACATCTCCGCCGCGACCGCGCGCCTCGGCGGCTTCTTGATCGACACGATCGCGCCGAGCTTGCTCTCCGTCGCGATCGACGGCGGTGCCACCTACACGACCACGCCGCTGGTCGACTTGAGCTTCGGCGCGAGCGACGCACCGAGCGGCGTGTCCATCATCTCGTACTCGCTGAACGGGACGAGCTGGAGCAGCTTCGATCCCTACACCGGCTTCGCTCAGGACTTCGACCTCACCAACCCCGCGCTCGGCGGCAACACGAGCGAGGGCACGAAGATCGTCTACGTTCGCGTCGCGGACCGCGCGGGCAATCTGAGCTCGGTGCGCAGCGCGTCCATCGTCTACTGGCGCTGCCCCGCGCTGACGAACGCCACCCCTGCATCTCTGCCGACCGTCACCACCAACGCCTTCTACCTGCAGGGCACGGATCTCTCGGACGCGACCGCGGTGCTCTTCGGCACGCGCATGATCACGAGCCGCGATCTCGCAGAGCTCGTGGAGGGCGTCTTCTTTCCCTCGGGCGACCAAGCGCTCTACCTTCATCCGCCGCAGGGGCTGGCGCCGGGGCAATACACGGTGCGCGTGATCAACCCCGCCTGCACCAGCAACGGCTTCACCGTGACCTTGACGGCGCCGACGACCCCCGCGCTCAGCACCTCGACGTTTCCGCGCGCGAGCGGAACGCAGAGCTTCGTCGTCCACCGGGGCAACCTCTCGGCGAGCGCGGTCTGCTACCTCGCGCTCTCGCCGAGCAATGCGCCGAGCGTCCTACCTGGCCTAGTGAACCTCGGCATCGGCAACAGCCTCACTGCGCTGCTGATCCTGGACGCGCCGTTCCCGATCTCTTCCCCCACGCGCGTGACCACGCTGGGCCCCTACCCGCTGCCCGCCGAGATCGCCGGCTACTCCCTCTACTACCAGGGCATCGTGCTCGACCTCGCCAACCCAGGCACCGTGCCAATCCCGGTCACGAACGTCATGCGCAGCCTCTACCTCTGATCCCGAGCGGGGCGTGTACGCCTCGTGGCTGCGCCGCGGCGTCGAGGAGTAGCATGCATCGGGTTCGCGTTTCCCAGGAGGATTCGATGGAACAGCCCCTTCGCCTCGCCCTCTCGCTGCTATCCCTTCTCGGTTCCGCCTCTCTCACCCGAGCGCAGGAGCCGCTCCCGCCGGATCGCCTCGCCCTCGAGTTCGCCGATGCCAAGCTGGCGAAGACCTTTCAGCTCACCACCAACCTCTCGGGCACCAAGTTCAGCGAGGGCTTCGAGTACGGGCCCGGTGAGTACGCCGCCGTGCTCGAGTCCTCGCAGAACGATGCCTCGGGCGTGATCGAGACGCCGGTCATCGGCCGCGGCAGCTACCAAGTCGATCTCACGCTGGGCTTCCTCGGCACCGAAGGGCTCGTGCCCACGGATGGTCGCGAAGGCGGGGCCGCGCAAGCCGGCGTCGAGATCGATCGCGTGGGATCGAACCCGCTCGACTTCTACTTCCTCGGCATCTTCTGGGCGCAGAACCAGCTCTGGGCCTACGCCGCGAACCGCCAAGGCTCGATCGGCTCTCCTCTCGCGCTCGGCCCGACGCTGTGGGCCGCCCTGCGCATCGTGCAGACGCAGAACGCGATCGAGTTCTACGCACGCGCCTACAAGGCGGCGAGCTTCGCGCTCGTAGCGAGCCTCAGCGTCTCGCCCTGGGCCGAGCTCTTCCGCTGCGGCTTCGGCGCATCGAATCTGGGCCGCGGCGCCAAGGTCGCCTTCGCCTCGCTGCTCGCGAGCGGGGCACTCTTCGATCCCGTGGCCTTGCCCTTCCTGCTGCAGCTATCGAACCAGTTCTACCCCGAGATCGCGGCGATCCAGTGCTTCCTGCTCTTCGAGCCGGACCTGCCGGTCGCGCTGACGCGTCTGCGCCAGCTGCTCCCGCTCATCGATGCCCTGCGCTTCGGCATCGACAACCAAGGGAGTGCGGGGAGCTTCTTCCAAGTCGTGCTCTGGGCCGCGGCGACGAAGTTCCTCTCCTCGGCCTACTCGACGGGCATGAAGGCCGAGCAGTCGCTCGCGCGGAACGACATCGCCAAGGCGCTCCCGAGCTTCTTCCTGATGTACGCCTACCTGCAGCTCGCCGATCTCTCGCTGCGCGGCATGGCGGTCAAGCGCTCGGAGGATCTCCGCTTCTTCCGCAACTTCGAGTACTGAGGTATCCCACCATGCCTGCGAAGCTCATCACCGGCCTCGGCGCCGCGCTCCTTTCCCTCGGCTCCTTGGCGTCTCCCGTGGCTGCGCAGTGCCGCTCGCTCGGCCCCATCTGTCAGCTCTCGACCTCGCGGCCGCCGACGCAGCGCTGTCCTGTCCAGCCGCAGCTCTGCTCTCCGCTGCCCGTCGCGTTCCGCCTCGAGGTCGTCGGCGCGCCGGCCTCGAGCCCTGCGCTGCTCGTGATCTCCGATGCGCGCCTGCCGGGGCCGCCGATCCCGATCTCGATGCCGCCCGCCTGCGACCTGGGCTGCGCGCTCGCGTTCCTCCCGCTGGCCGTCGTGCCGCTGCAGACCGACGCGGGCGGGATCGGCTCCCTCACCGTGCAGCTCCCCTGCGATCGCGCCGCCGTGGGCACCTCGACCTACACCTGGTGGGCGTTCGCCGATCCGCGCGGCTGCATCAAGCTGTCGGACGTGCTGCAGATCACCTGGATGTAATCCACGCCCGTCGAGCGACCGAAGGTGCGGTGCCAGAGAAGCTCTCTCCGGTGGTAGGAACGGCGCCAGCCGTTCTGACCGGGCTCTGGCACCGCATCTTCGGCTTGGATCAGAGCGAGAGCCGCGTCGTCACCGTGTTCGTCGCGTCGATCGTGATGCCGTTCGCATCGATGATCACCGCGGCGCAGTTCAGCGTGACGCCGAGGAGCTGCGGGTTGCGCGGGATGGAGAAGAGGAAGGTGTCCCACACTCCGTCCGTCGCGGGCGGCACGGCGCCGTTCGAGAGGATCGCGTCGGCCTGCTGGAAGATGATCAGCATGTCGAGGAAGGGATCCGGATCGAGCAGCAGGAACTGCCCCTGGATCGGAAGCAGCGTGCTGGCGCCGGTGAAGGAGAAGAACGGCAGCAGCACACCGCCGATCCCCTGGAACGCCTCCGCGCGCCAACCGATGAGCGCGCCGTTCGTGATGCGGAAGTCGAGCGTGCCGCGGCCCTCGTCGACGCCGCCGCGCGGGTCGTCGCGCACGGCGAACATCACCGGCTCGCGGAACGCGAGCTCGCTCTGCAGCTCGAAGTGCGGCGGGCGGCGCACCAGATCCTGCGTCGCGGCACCGCGCGTCCCGAGAGCGCCGAAGCCGCAGCCCGCGCGATCGGCGGCGCTGCCTTCGAGCGAGATGAGCAGGCGCACGGAGTTCGGCGTGGTCGAGCTCTCGCCGGGCGTCGCGAGGATCGTCAGCGCGGCGTCGCCGTTCGGGATCGCGATGCCGGTCTGAGCGACGCCGCTCAGCAACGAGATCTCGACGCGGAAGGCGCCGCCGGTGGGCAAGGTGATCGCGCCGAGCACGGCGCTGCCCAGCGGCGCCGCCGCGAAATCGGGCTCGAGGCAACCGGCGGGTGCACCAGGCGCCTGGCGCGTCTCGCGCAGCTCGAGGTCGGGCAGCTCCACCTGGCCCGGACCGCGGTAGTTCTGGACGAAGATGGGCAGCACGATCGCGCTGAGCTCCATATCGCCCGAGGCGTGCCGCAGCACGTCGCGCGAGTAGAGCTGCCAGAGCGAGTCACCAGCCACGTTCCCGCTCGTGAAGTAGCTCGGGAACGAATGCAGGAAGGTGGTCTCGGGCTCGTTGTAGAGCCGGATGCCGTTCCGATTGCCGGGGACCTGCGCCGCGGCATCCACCGCGAGCAGGCAGAGCAGGGCCGTGAACGAAGAAAGAGCGCCCGTGCGGCGCCGACGCGCGCACGACAAAGATGACGAAAGCAAGATACGACTCCGTACGAGCCCTTGCGGGCCCGACTGGGATCCCGCCCTTCACCCCGCATTGTAGGCGGGCGAGCCTCTCGTCAATAGATGTCCGAGTCGCCGATGGAGAAATACCAGTGCTCGCGGGCCCACGCCTCCTCCAGCCCGGGCTCGTAGACCTTGAGGCAGAGGTGGAAGTAGCAAGGCTCCTGGGAGAAGCCCATGCCACGCACGGCTTCGAAGTGCGGATGCCACGGCGGGAGCCAGAGCTCGAGGCGCTGCTGCCCGCTCGCGCGGGCCTCGCGGCAGACAAGGGAGAGCAACGCGCCGAGGGCGCCGCGGTCCGCGGCCGGCACGAGGAGCTCGGCTAGTGCCAGGATCGGCGGCCCTTGCCAATCGGGCCGCAGCGCGACCACCCCGCGGAGCTCCCCCGCCGCATCGAAGAGCCCGCGCACCCGATACGGCGCCGCCGGACACTCGAGGTAGCGCCAGCGGAGGTAGCGCGCGTCGCGCACGATGCCGAGCCCGATCTCGGGCTCGATCCGCGCCCAGAGCCGATCGACCTGCTCCGCGCTCTGCCCCTCCAGCGCCTCGATCGGCCGTAGCTCGAAGCCGCCCGGATCCGCCGCGTCGACCGCGTCGTCGTCGGCGCACTGGAAGAGGTTCCGGTAGCTCGTCTCGAGCGGTGAGAACACGGGCAGATAGCCCATCCGCTTCACCCCGATGCGGAACGCCTTCTGGTTCGGAAAGCCGTAGCCATAGAAGTTCGCCCCCGCGATCCCCCACGTCGCGAAGTAGCGCTCGGCGGTGCGCAGGAAGAGGCCCGTGCGCTTCAAGCCGCGCCGATACTCGGAGGCGACGAGCACATCGACGCCCTGCCCGGCGATCCCGCGCCGCCCGCGGTAGGTCACGTGATACGGAACGCACGCGTACTGCGCGACGATGCGCCCCGTGTCGATCTCCTCCGCGACGACGATCTGCCGACCGGCGGGACAGCTTCCGAACTGCCAACGCCAATGCGCCATCGAGCGCGGCCTGTAGCCGGGATCATCCTCGGCGAAGACGGCGTTGAAGAGCGCGAGGATGCCCTCCTCGTCCCCCGGCTCGTAGAAGCGGATGCGGACCCGCTCCTCCTCGGAGCGCGGGTCGGTCGGGTTCTCGCTCTCGCTCATCCCCTCACCGGCGGAAGGCCGCGAAGCGCTGCGCGGCCTCGCGCAGGACGGGCTCGCGCACCGCGAAGTGGAAGCGCAGCGCGCGCACGGCCGAGCCCGGTCGGTAGAAGGAGTCGGCCGGCACCCCCGCGATGCGCGCGCGCTCGATCAGCTCGTAGCACGCCGCGGTCGCATCGGGGGCCCCGAGCACGCCTTCGTAGCCGGCCAGGACGTAGTAGGCGCCCTGCGGTTGCCACACCTGGAACCCGCCTTCGCGCAGGCCGCCGACGAGGACATCGCGGCGGCGCTGGTAGTCGGCACGCAGCTCCGTGTAGTAGCTCGGCGGGAGCTCGCGCAGAGCTTGAGCCGCCCCGACTTGCAACGGGCGCGGCGCGCAGACCGCGAGCGTGTCGAACACGACCCCCGCCGCGTACGCGAACTCCTTCGGCGCCGCGAGCCAGCCCAGGCGCCAGCCGGTGATCGAGTAGGTCTTCGAGAGCCCTCCGATCGTGACGCAGCGCTCGCGGAGCTCCGGCAGCGTCGCGGGCGGCACATGCGCGCGCCCGTCGTAGACCATGTACTCGTAGACCTCGTCCGAGATCACCGCGACCTTCGTGCCGCGCAGCACCTCGGCGAGGGAACGCAGCTCGTCCGGCGACCAGACCTTGCCCGAGGGATTGCCGGGCGTATTCACCACGACCGCGCGCGTGCGCTCGCTCAGCACCGCGCGCAGCGCCGCGGGATCGAAGCGGAAGTCGGGCGCCTCCAAGCGCACGTAACGCGGCACGCCGCCGGCGAGCGGGATCCCCGAGTGGTGATAGGAGTAGAAGGGCTCGAAGAGCACGACCTCGTCGCCGGGCTCGACCAGCGTCAGCAGCACCGCCGAGAACGCCGCCGAGCTACCCAAGGTGACCACGATCTCGTCGGGCCCGTAGGGCAGCCCCTGCGCCGCCATGCGCGCAGCGATCGCCTCGCGCAGCTCCGGGATCCCCGCGAACGGCGTGTACGTCGCGCGATCCTCGCGGAGCGAGCGCATCGCGCCCTCGCGCAGCGGTGCCGGCATATCGAGGTCGCAGACCCCTTGGCCCAAGTTGATCCCTCCGGGCACGGCGTCGATGCGCTTCGTGAGCGCGCGGAGGATGTTCTCGCGCGCGAGGTGGGCGCGGCGGGAGGCTAGGTGGGAGAAGACCATGGCGTTGTCATACCGCGGGGTTCGTGGAGCGGCCAACACCTGCGGCTACAATCCCGCCGATGAGCGCCCCCACCCCGGTCCTCCGCGCCGAAGGCCTGACCGTCGCCTACGGCGACTTCGTGGCCCTCGATCGCTTCGATGCGGTGCTGGAAGGCGGTACCTGCGGGTTGCTCGGGCCGAATGGTGCTGGGAAGTCCTCGCTGCTGCGAACCCTGCTCGGGTTGATCGCGCCGACCGCGGGCAGGGCGACGGTGCTCGGGCTCGATGTCGAGACGGAGGGGCTCGCGCTGCGCCGGCGCGTGGGCTACATGCCCGAGCGCGATGCGTTCGTGCCGAGTGCGTCGGCGGTGCAGACGCTCACCTATCTCGGGCGCCTCGGCGGGCTGGATGCGCGCGAGGCGCGCTCCCGCGCGCACGAGACGCTCTACTTCGTCGGGCTCGGCGAGGCGCGCTATCGCTCGCCGGAGGAGTTCTCGACGGGGATGCGGCAGCGGGCAAGGCTCGCCGCGGCGCTCGTGCACGACCCCGAGCTCGTGATCTTGGATGAACCGACGAACGGGCTCGATCCCGCCGGTCGCGACGCGATGTTGGGCCTCGTGCGCGCGGTCGCCTCCCGCGGCGTGCACGTGCTGCTCGCCTCGCATCTGCTGACCGACGTCGAGCAGGTGTGCGAGCGCGTGCTCGTGCTCGACAAGGGGCGGCTGCTCGCGAGCGGCGAGATGAAGGAGCTGGTGCGCGCGGACCGCGAGGTGCTGCGCGTGCGCGTGAATGGAGAGCGCGCCGCGTTCGAAGCGGCCCTCGCGCGCCGCTCAGCGCAGGTGCGCACACCGGAGGGCCGCGAGAGCGAGAATGGCTTCGAGCTGCTCGTCGAGGGTCTCTCGCCGCGCGAGCTCTTCGCCGCGGCTGCGGAGTGCGGCCAAGTCGTGCTCGCGCTGCGCGAAGAGCGCCGCAGCCTGGAGCAGGTCTTCCTCGAGGCGCTGCAGGGGAACGCGAGCTGATGGTCGTCCACGATCTCACCTATCGCCGCGGCGTCGCGCGCGCCGCGCGCGGCCCGCGCTGGCTGCCCATCGCGAGCGAGTGCTTCGCGTACGCGCTGCGCAATCGCTGGATGAAGCTGCTCTTCGCGCTGTGCTGGCTGCCGCCGCTGGGCGCGGTGTTCACGCTCTACTTCGTGCGCCAGGTGCTCGCGGGCGTCGGCGCGCAGGTCGACGCCGGCATGCTGAGCTTCGATCTCGACAAGTACGAGATCTTCTACGCCAACGCGTGGATCCCGCTCGTGCTACTCGCCGCGGGCGCCGGCTCGGGGTTGATCTCCGCCGATCTCCGCGCGCATGCGCTCGAGCTCGTGTTCTCGCGCGCGGTGACCCGCGCCGACTATCTGCTCGGCAAGATCCTCGGCATGGTCGGCGTGCTCCTCGCCGCGACCGCGCTGCCCTGGACGCTGGTCTGGCTCTTCGACATCGGGCTCTCGGAGAGCTCGGACCGCTTCTTCGCGACCTGGCACTACCCGCTGCGCCTCATCGCGAACGCCGTCGTCTTCGCCGTGCCGACGACGCTGATCGTGCTCGCGATCTCGGCGCTCTCGGGCCGCGGCATCTGGGCGATCCTCTACTGGATCGCCCTCGCCATCATCACGCGCCCCGTCGGCGTCGTCGCCGCGAACTCGCTCTTCCGCGACACGCGCGCCGGCGTGCTCTCCTTCATCGACACCTTCAACTCCCTGCGCTACGCGATCTTCGACATCCCGCGGAACCCGCTCGCCAGCATGGTGGCGCCGCCGACGGAGGTCGCGGCGTGGGCCGTGCTGCTCGCGAGCGCGCTCGCGCTGCGCACCTTGATCCGCCGCACGAACCCGACCGAGGTGGTGGCATGAGCGGGTTCGCGATCGAGCTCGAGCAGGTCACGAAGTGGTACGGCCCGGTGATCGGGCTCGCCGGCTTCGAGGCGAAGATCGGCGTCGGCGTGCACGCGCTGCTCGGGCCGAATGGCGCGGGGAAGTCGACGCTCTTCAAGTGCCTCGGCGGACTCGTGCGCCCCGATCGCGGACGCGTGCGGGTCCTCGGCGAGGATCCCTTCGGGAACCCCGCGCTCTACCGGCGGATCGGCCTCTGCCCCGAGCTCGATCCCTTCCCCGAACGCATGGTCGGCCGCGCGTGGCTCGAGCGCATCGCGCGCTTCGCCGGCTACGGCCCCACGGAGGCGCGCTCCCGCACCGAAGCGGCGCTGGAGACCGTCGGCATGCGCGGCGACGGCGCGAAGCGCCTGGGCGGCATGTCGAAGGGCATGCGCCAGCGCATGAAGCTGGCCCAAGCGATCCTGCACGACCCCGAGGTCCTGCTCCTCGACGAGCCGTTCAACGGGCTCGACCCGGTGCAGCGGAAGGCCGTGATCGACCTCGTGCGCGGGCTCGGAGGCAGCGGCCGCTCGGTGCTGCTCGCTTCGCACGTGCTGCACGAGGTGGAGTCGATCACCGATCGCATCCTGCTCCTGCGCGAGGGCAAGCTCCTCGCCGAGGGCACGATCAAGGAGCTCCGCGATCACTTCGCCGACATCCCGCGGCGCCTCTCGCTGCGCGTGGAAGAGCCGCGCCGCGCGGCCGCGGCCTTGCTCGAGCTCGAAGGCACCGAAGGTGTCCGGCTGCTCGGCGGCGATCGGCTCCAAGTCTCGACGCGCCGCGCGGATCGTCTGCTCGACTGGCTCACGCGCGAAGCGGCGAGCGGTGCGCTCGCGCTGCGCGAAATCACTCCCGAAGACGAAGACCTGAGCTCGGTCTTCGGCATGCTGGAAGGCTGAGAGAAGAAGCACCGAGATGGATGCGACGCTCTGGTTCCTCCGCCAACTGCTGCGCCAGCGGCGGAGCTTCTTCCTCGTCCTCCTGATCGGCGCGGCGTGGGCGCTCTCCCTCGGCCTGCGCTTCTTCGCGACGGACCTCGACGCGCAGGATCGCCTGGTCCTTTTCCGCGATGGCGTCGGTCCCTTCCTGATCGCGGCGGTCGTGCTGCTGATCTCGATGCTCTACGCGACCTCGGCGTTCGCGCAGGAGATCGAGGACAAGACGATGTTCCTGCTGCTGACGCGGCCGTATCCGCGCTCCCGGCTGCTCCGCGACAAGGCGCTCGCCGCGTGGATCGCCTCGGCGGGTCCGAGCATGTTGGCGGTGGCTCTGCCGGCGCTGACCCTGCTCCCGCTCGAGGACGCGCGAGCGCGCGAGGTCGCCGTCGCTTATGTCGTCGCGGCGCTGCTCGCGAGCACGGCCTACTCCGCGCTCTTTCTCCGCGTCGGGCTCTCGGCCTCGCGGCCGATCATCTGGGCCGCGGGCCTCGCGATCGGCTGGGAGGGGCTGGTGGGCACCACGCCGGGGAACCTGCAGCTCCTCACCGTGCAGCACCAAGCCGCGCGCTTCCTCGCGCGCACGGTGGCACCCGAGACCTGGACGCTGGAGCTGAAGCTCCGGGTACCCGAGGGCAGCGCCTGGGTACCCGCGCTCTGCCTGCTCGGCTTCACGGCGCTGCTGCTCTACGCGAGCTGGCGCCGCCTACGCTCGTTCGAGCTGCGTTGAACGGAGAGGTTGTCCGCGGAACCGCGGCGCGCTAGCCTCCGTCTGCTGGAACAGCGCGCGTCCCCGCCCGTGCGCCCGCTGGTTCCCCGAGAGAGGCCGGCGTCCCTACCGCTCGGCCAGCGCGACAGGTGTCCATGTCGTTCGAGAGAATCCTGCTCTGTGGCGCGTTGCTCTGCGCCTCTGGTGAGCTTGCGCACGCGCAGATCGCCGAAGGCCCCGAGCCCAACGATCGGAACGCGCAGCCCACGGCCTATGCCTGCGCACAGCGTGGCACGGGTGCGATCTCGCCCGCGTTCGATCGCGACGCCTGGCGCTTCACGCTGCTCCAGCCCAGCGATCTCACGGTGTTCACCGGGGCCGGCGCGAGCGCGCCGCTCCCCGACTCCACGCTCGCGCTCTACGACGCCGCGAGCGGAGCGCTCCTCGCGAGCAACGACGACTACCCCGGGCGCGGTCTCTATTCGCAGATCGACTCCGTCGCACTCCCCGCGGGCGACTATCTGCTCGAGGTCGCGGGCTACAACGACTCGCGGGGCAGCTACACCCTCGACCTCGTCTGTAGCGGCACGCGCTCGCTGATCCCCGAGAGCCCCGAGCCGAACGAGACCGCCTCCACCGCCACGATCCTCGGCTGCGATGTACGCGGCACGGGCGTGATCGCCGTGGCCGGCGATCGCGATTGGTGGGCGCTCCTCCTCGGGCAACGGCTCGTGCTGGAGGCGAGCACCGCCTCCCATGGCTCCACCCCGGTGAACGATACGACGCTGCGTCTCCTCGATGCCCAGGGCACCGCGCTCGCGTTCGACGATGACACCGGACCGGGGCTCTACTCGCGGCTCGAGCTCGCGCTCGAAGCGGGCACCTACTACCTCGAGGTCGGAGGCTTCGGCACCGCCGTGGGTGGCTACCTCCTCGAGACGCGCTGCCGTACACCGATCCCCGCGCCCTGCAATGCCCTCACACCGGAGCATCTGAGCGGCTTCGACGAGCGCGATGTCTTCGAGGTCGCGCTCGCTCAGGAGAGCGACTGGAACCTGCTGGCGCGCGCGCGAGGCCAAGCCCTCGATCTCCGCTGCGAGGTGCGCGACGAGCGCGGCCGCCTCCTCGGCCGCTCGCGCGAAGACCGCGTGCAAGGCACGCGCGACGCGCGCTTCGTCTATCGCGGCGCACCTGCCGGTCGCTACTTGGTCTGCGTCGATAGCGAGAACGGCGGCAACGGCAGCTATGACCTCGCCGTGGAGTGCCTGCCCGTCGCTGGGCGTCCGCTGATCCTGAACGGCAGCGCACGAACGGGCACGATGCCCGGCGGCGGCCAAGCCGAGCTCGAACGCACGACCTTCGTGCTCGCGACCCCGAGCGAGGTCGAGCTCGAGCTCGACACCCCCACCGTGAACGGTGAGCTCTTGGAGCTCTCCCTCTACGATCACTCGATGCGCCGCGACGACGACGTGGGCAGCGGGCTGCCGCGCATGCTCGGGATCGCTCCGTCTTGCTCGCCGCAAACGGGCCTGCCCCGCGTGCGCCTCGGCTTGCCCGCCGGCACCTTTCACGTCGTCGTCCGTGGAAATCCCGACGCCGCCCCCTGCCCCACGAGCCCGGTGCTCTATCAGCTCAGCGCGCGCGCGACCCCGCTCTTCGTGCGCGAGCTCAACCCCGGCGATGCCTCTCTCGCCATCGTGACGCGCCCCGGACAGAACGACCTCGTTCAGCTCGCACTGGGAACACCTTCCGAAGTCGCCTTCCGCGCCGAGACGCCGTTCTCGACGGTCGATGCCACGCTCTTTCTCTGGTCGAGCTCGGGCGAGCTGCTCGGGAAGGACGACGACAGCGCGGGCAACCTCGACGCCGAGATCGCAACGCGGCGCTGGCCGCGCGGCGACTACCTGCTCGTCCATCGCCCCTTCGATGCGAGCGCGACGGCGGGCGGCCCGGTCGAGCTCTTCGCCTTCGCCGAGAACGAGATCGTCGGCCCCTCGCCGATCCCCACGACCCTCGATCTCCGCTGGCGCGGCCCGAGCGGGACGCAGCTCCTCGCTTGGATCGCTTGGGGCACGGCGGATCTACCGCTCGGTGCGCCGCTCGACGGGCAGTATCTGCTGCTCGATCCGACGACCTTGCTGCCGCTCGCCTCCGCGACGATCGGCGCGAGCGGGATCTACGTGCTGGCCGCGCAGCCGGTCGCGGATCCGAGCTTGGTGGGCACGAGCTTGCACACGCAGGCGTTGCTGATGCGGCCGGGGGGCGAGGTGCGCTTCACGAATCGGGACTCGATCCTGTTTCGCTGAGACGGCACGCTCGAGGCCAGTTCCCGCGCGCGATCCACGGACCGCGTGCGTCACGCCTTGCCCGGCCCCGCGCCTGTAGTGCGCGGAACGAAGATCACCCACGAGTAGCGGAGCGCTCGTGGCGCGCGACACAATGGCGAGTCTCGCTCATTCCAGCCCCCCGATGCCCGACCCCGCCCTCGTCCTCACCTTAGGCCGCCTCCGTACCTCCGACGCCAAGACCGCGCACGGCCTGATCCGCGGCAGCGCGCGCTTCCGCGTGCTCGGCGTCGTCGATGGCGCCGAGAGCGCGGGGCGCGATGCGGGCGAGCTGCTCGATGGGCGAGCGCGCGGGATCCCGGTGTTCGCAGACCTCGAGCACGCGCTGCAGCGCTGCGAGGAGCGGCCGCGTTGGCTCGTGGTGGGCGTCGCGACCTTCGGCGGTCGACTGCCCGCGGAGATGCGCGCGGTGCTGCGAGCGGCGTTGGGAGCGGGGCTCTCGCTGGTCTGCGGATTGCACGAGCTGCTCGTCGAGGATCCGGAGCTCGTCGCCCTCGCGGCGCGGCGCGGGCTCGAGCTCGTCGACGTGCGGCGGCCGAAGCCGCGGAGCGAGCTCCACTTCTGGAACGGCGAGGTGCTCTCGCTGCGCGCGCCCAGGATCCCGGTGCTCGGCACCGACTGCGCGCTCGGCAAGCGCACGACGGCGCGCTTGCTCACCCAAGCGCTCGCGGCGCTCGGCCGGCGCGCCGAGATGATCTACACGGGCCAGACCGGCTGGATGCAGGGGCATCGCTTCGGCTTCGTGCTCGACGCGACGCCGAACGACTTCGTCGCGGGCGAGCTGGAGCATGCGCTGCTCGAGTGCGCACGCGAGGCGAACCCCGAGGTGATGTTCCTCGAAGGCCAAGCGGCGCTGCGCCATCCGGCGGGGCCCTGCGGCGCGGAGCTCGTGGTCTCCGCGGGGGCGCGGCATGTGATCCTGCAGCACGCACCCGCGCGGAGGTTCTACGAAGACTTCGAGCATCTCGAGATCGAGATCCCGCCCGTCGAGGACGAGATCGCGCTGCTACGGCACTACGGCGCGCGCGTGATCGGGATCGCGGTGAACCAGGAGGGCCTCTCCCTGGAAGCGACGCGCGCGGCGGCGCGCGAGCTCGCGACGCGCACCGGTCTGCCGACCTGCCTGCCCATAGCCGATGGCGCCCTGCCCTTGGTGCCCGCCGTCCTGCGCGCCATCGACGAGTCGAAGCCATGAGAGTCCTGCGGCTCGAGATCCGCGAGCATCGCCTCCCGCTCCGCGAGAGCTACGCGATCAGCGGGCAGAGCTTCGATGCCGCGGAGCTGGTCGAGCTGCGCGTGATCACCGATACGCGCAACGTCGGCGTGGGTTCGGCGGCGCCCGCTCCCGAGGTCACGGGCGAGACCGCGGCGCACGCCGCCGCGGCGCTGCGCGGACCGCTCGCCGACGCCGTGGAAGGACGCGCGTTGGAGACGCTCGACGCCGAGCTGTCGAGCCGACTCGCGGAGGCGCTGCCCGCGCTCCCCGCTGCCCGAGCGGCCCTCGACATCGCGCTCCACGATCTCCGCGCGCAAGAGCGCGATGTCCCGCTGGTGGCGTTGCTCGGTCGCGTCCACGATGAGCTGCCGACGAGCGTCACCCTCGGCGTGAGCTCGGTCGAGGAGACCCTGGAGGCCGCGGAGCGCCAGCTCGCGCGCGGCTTCCGCGCGCTGAAGGTGAAGACGGGCCGCGACCTCGAAGAGGACATCGAGCGACTGACTCGGTTGCGCGAGCGCTGCGGCCGCGAGATCGCGCTGCGCACCGATCCGAACATGGGCTACACGCGCGCGCAGCTCGCCGCGTTCCTCGAGCGCACGCGCGCGCTCGAGCTCGAGCTCTGCGAGCAGCCGCTGCCGCGCGGCCGCGAGGAGGAGCTCACGAGCTTCGCCGTCGACGCGCGCGCGCACTTCGCCGCGGACGAGAGCCTGCACGACGAGCGCGACCTCGCGCGGCTGCTCGGCTCGCCGCAGCCCTTCGGCATCTGGAACCTGAAGCTCATGAAGTGCGGCGGGATCGCCCCAGCGCGAGCGATCGCGGCAGAAGCCGCGCGAGCGGGCGTCGCGTTGATGTGGGGCTGCAACGACGAGAGCTGCGTCTCGATCGCAGCGGCCCTCGCCGCAGCGCTGAGCTCCCCCGCCACGCGCTACCTCGATCTCGACGGCAGCTTCGATCTCACGGAGGACTTCGCGCGCGGCGGCTTCGCGCTGCGCGATGGCGTACTCTCTCCGCTCGATCGACCCGGCCTCGGAGTGGAGCTCGACGCATGAACGAGCGCGACTCGCGAACGACGAGCGCGCTCTCGCGGCGCGCGTTCCTCGGCACCAGCGCGGCGAGCATCGCAAGCGTCGCTCTCGGGCGCACGCGCGGGGAACCCGATCTCGATTGGCTGATCACGGGCGCCACGCTGCTCGACGGCACCGGCCAAGCGCGCTTCGTCGCGGATCTCGGCATCGTCGGCGATACGATCCGCGCGATCGGCCAGATCGCGCCCGAGCGCGCGCAGCGCGCGATCGACGGCCGAGGTCTGGCCCTAGCACCCGGGTTCATCGACCTACACACGCATTCCGACGGCAGCATCCTCACGTGCCCGACGGCCGATAGCCGCGTGCTGCAGGGCGTCACCACCGAGATCACCGGCAACTGCGGGTCCTCGGAGGTGCCGAGCTCTACGGAGCCCAAGAGCTTCGAGGGCTACTTCGCGCGCCTCCGCGAGCTCGGACTCAGCGTGAACCACGGCGCGCTCGTCGGCCACGGCACGTTGCGCGAGCTCGCCGGCGCGGTGAATCAGGGCGCACCGACGGCGACGGAGCTGCAGCGCATGGGTGCCGAGCTCGAGCGCGCGCTCGACGAAGGCGCGCTCGGGTTCTCGACCGGGCTCGAGTACACGCCGGGGCGCTTCGCGGACGGCGCGGAGATCCTGGAGCTCGCGAAGCTCGCCGCGCGAGCTGGCGCGCTCTACGCGACGCACATGCGGAACGAAGTGCGCCGTGTCGTCGACTCGATCGACGAGTCGCTCGCGATCGCCGAGCAGAGCGGTGTCCGCCTCCAGATCTCGCATCTGAAGGCCGCAGGGAAGCCGAGCTGGCCGCTCGCCGCGACCTGCCTCGAGCGCTTGGAGCGCGCGCGCTCTCGCGGCGTCGACGTCTTCGCCGACGCCTATCCCTACACGGCCTATCACACCGGGCTCACGATCTACCTCCCGCCCGAGGTGGCCGAGGGCGGACGCGCGGCGATGCTCGCTCGTCTCCGCGATCCCGCGACGCGCGCGCGCTTGCTGCAGCTACTCCCCGACGCCGTCGGCGACGACCCCGGCGGCTACGCGCAGGTCGTGCTCTCCGCGATCGGCAGCGCCGAGCACCAACGCTTCGTCGGCCAGGACTTGGCGGCGATCGCCAGCGCATGGGGTGTAGCTCCTGCCGAGGCCCACCTCCGCTTGATCGAGGCGGGCGGAGGCACGGCCAGCTACATCGGACACGCCATGAGCGAAGAGAACGTCGCGCAGACCCTCGCCCATCCCCTCGTGCTCGTCGCCTCGGACGGCTCGAGCCAATCCCTCGCGGAACCTGCGGCGAGCGAGCGCGTCGCGCGCCCGCATCCGCGGAGCTTCGGCACCTTCCCGCGCGTGCTGGCGCGCTACGTGCGCGAGCAGAAGCGCCTGACGCTGGAGGACGCCGTGCACAAGATGACCGCGCTGCCCGCGGATCGCGCGGGCCTCCTCGATCGAGGTCGCCTCGGCCTCGGCAAGAAGGCCGACTTAGTGCTCTTCGATCCGCAGACGATCGCCGACACCGCGACCTTCGATCGCCCGCGCTCCGCTCCGCTCGGCATCCGCGCCGTCTTCGTGAACGGTGTGATGGTCGTCGAGAGCGGACGCCACACGGGTGCCCGCCCCGGACGCGTGCTCCGCTCCGGAGCCTGAGCGATGCAGCTCCGCTTCGTCCGCGCGAAGCACGGCCGCTACCGCCTCCAAGTCACGCGCAGCGATGGCACGACCACCGCGCGCGAGATGGTCGAACACCTGATCGCGCACGACCTCGCGCATCTCGCCTGGGAGCGCCACACCGGTGCACGCGACTCCTTCTTCGGCCAACTCGAAGCCGGCGCCGGCTTGGAGGAGGTCGCGATCCTCCCCTACGACGAGCGCGGCTCGAACGAAGCCCGCGTCACCGAGGCCATCGTCGGCATGCTGCAGACCGGCGTGCCGCGCGGCGCGAGCGCCGAGCTGCTCGTCGAACGCGCGCGCGCACTCCTCGCGTGTCAGAGCCTGCCGATGCCCGCGACGCTCACCGTGGAGAACCTGCGCGCCGTCGCCGAGGAGTTCCGCCGCCTCGCGGGGCAGTTCGCGTCGTTGAAGATCGGTGAGGCGTTGGAGGTCGAGCTCGTGCTGGGCGAGCGCTGACGCGGGTGACGCACCGCAGCGCGCCGCCCTACCCTTTCATCCTGAGCGACTGCTTCGAGTACACATCGAAGCGACTCGTCTTGCCCTCCAGCGCGTAGCTCGGCTTCGCCCCCGCGATGATCGGGGCCTTGCGCATGCGCTTCACGACCACGCGATGCGTCGCGAGGGCCAAGGCCGCGGCGAGGAGCTCGGGCTGGTCCTCGTCGTCGCCGACGAGGGCGCGGAAGAGGCGCATCTCCTTCTTCACGAGGGCTGTCTTCTCGCGGTGCGGGAACATGGGATCGAGGTAGATCACCTCGGGCGGCTCCTCGCTCCAGCCGCGGAGGAGCGCGATCGCATCTCCGGTGAGCACGCGCACGGAACGAGCGGTGGGACCGATCTCGGGATCCTCCGCCGCGCGGCGGAGACCGTCTTCGAGCAAGGCCGCGATCACCGGCACGCGTTCGATGAGCGTCACCGTGCAGCCCAAGCGCGCGAGCTCGAAGCCGTCGCGACCGAGGCCGGCGGTCGCATCGACGAGGCGCGGCCTAGCACCCGATTGCACGCCGACGGCCTTTGCGACGGTCTGGCCGGCGCCCCCGCCGAAGTTCCGCCGATGCGCCATCTCGCCCTCCTGGAAGTCGACGCGGATCGGCCCCGGCGCGTCGGGTCCGAGCTCCTGGAGCTGCAGCCCCTCCGGCGCGAGCTGCAGGGAAAACTCCGCGTCCCCGTCGCGAGGCAGCCGCAAGCGCGCGGCCAGCGCGACCGCCTCCGTCTCGAGCTCCGGCGCGAGCGCCTCCACGCGCACGCGCGTCGTGATCCGCGGCTCTTCTTCCATGGCCATCGCAGCAGCGCATCCACGAGCGAACGGCGCCCATCGCCGCTCGCGCGGCTCTTCTATACCGCGTCGCCGCGCCGCGCGCCGCCCTCACCCGCAAGGTACGCCCGCTCATCGCGACCGCGCCAGAAGCGCTCGGTGATTGGGTCGGCGGCGAACGCTTCCATGCGCACGATCGGGCCGGGCCGCAGCTCGGCACGAGGCGCAGGATCACCCGCCTCAGCGCACGCGTTCGAGCGCGCCGTCGTCGGCCGAAGGTCGTGGGCAAGTGCCGGCGTGTTCCTCGGAGGGATACACGCGAGGGCGACTCCGAGCGGAGACCGGAGGGCCGTCCCGCGGATCGAACCGCGACTCACTCCGGCGCCAAGACGAGGTTCGAGAGCCGCAGCTCCCCCGTCGGCACATGCAGCGTGACGAACTGCCCGTAGAGCGCGAGCCCCGGCGGCAGGAGATCGTTCACGAAGAGCGGCACCGCGAGCGGACCGCTCGCCGGCACGAGCTGCGCGCTCGTGGTGAAGAGGGGCAGGGTGAAGAGATCGCCGAGCACGGCGTCGCCGAGCTCGGCGTGCAGCGCTTCGAAGCCGAGAAGCAGCAGGGCGTAGTCGCCCGCCGGAGCTTCGAGCTCGAAGAAGACGGTCGATCCCAGCGCGGGCACGCCGACGAAGCGGGCGCGCGGTGCGTTCGCGAAGGGATCGTGCCGCAGCGTTCCTCCGGCGAAGCGGAAGGCCTGGCCGGCGACGTGCTGCGCATCGCCCGGAGCCCCGGGCTGCGGCGTGATCCCGAGCACGACGGCGCGCGCGCCGACGACGAGGCCATCGCCCCCATCGGCCCCGGGATAAACGCGCGGGGAAGGAACGCCGCCATCGCCGCCGCGCACGAGCGTGCCGCTGCGCCCCCAGAGTTCGAGCGACGCGGAGCCGCGGAGTTCGATCGCAGCGCCGCCGCGACCTCCGGGCGCGCCGCCGTGGAAAGGATAGACGTCGTGGCCAGGAGCGCCTGGGCCGCCGAGTACCTGCGCGTCGACGAGCACCAAGCTCGCGTCCTCGACCACGAAAGCCGCGCCGGCGGGTCCGGTGAACCCGAGGAAGCCCTTCGCGCCGCGATGCGCGCTGTAGCTGCCGCCCGCGACCTCGACGCGCGAGCGCAGGATCTCGCAGCGCGCGAGGCTCGCGCCTCCATCGACCGGACTCGGATCGGCGCTCATCGTGCAGCCGACGAGATGGACGTTCGGCGAGTCGCTGATGAGGCAGCGGTCCATGACCAGCAGATAGGTCCCGAGCCCCGCGTCCACCTGCACGTCCTCCAGCACGACGGAGCCGAGAGCTCCTTCGATGCGCAGTCGCCCCGCGGCCCCGACCTGGGGCACGCGCAAGCGGAGATGCCGCAAGCGCACGAACTCAGCTGGCCCGTTCGGACCGATGGAGAGATCGCTCGCGAAGTCGATGACGACCGTCGAGGAGTCCTCGCCCAGCACGACGAGCGACTTCTGCGCGAGCGCGAACGGCGCGTAGGTTCCGGCCCGCACGCGCAGCACGGCGCCGCTCGGGACCGCTGCCACCGCCGCGGGGAGGGAGGTGAACTGCGCCCCGGGGCCGCCCGCGGCATCCACGATGAAGACCTGCGCGCGCGACGCCGAGGTTCCGAGCGCGAGCACGAGCACCGCGGC
Source organism: Planctomycetota bacterium (assembly GCA_016719295.1). Classification (GTDB taxonomy): domain Bacteria; phylum Planctomycetota; class UBA1135; order UBA1135; family JADKAF01; genus JADKAF01. The sequence continues at coordinate 5,780,053 of JADKAF010000001.1, read as the reverse complement.
GAAGGGCAGGAAGATGTGCGCCATGAGTGCCTCCGCCGGCGATGCTAGCGCCGGAGCGCGGAAGAGCTCAGGGTCTCGATGGCGTAGTCGCGTTTGGCCCGACGGCGGCTAGAGTGCGCTTCACCGAGGTTCTGCCGTCGACCATGGAGTCCGTTCCGAACGCGTCTGCATCCCGCGAGCTCCGCGGTCTCTCTTCCGCCGAGGCGGTGCGGCGCCTCGCGCAGCACGGACCCAACGAGCTCCCGCTCGACCAGCCGCGCAGCGCGTTCGCCCTCCTGCTCGGAGTGCTGAAGGAGCCGATGCTCCTGCTGCTGCTCGCCGCGGCCGGGCTCTATCTCCTGCTCGGCGACACCGGCGAGGCGCTCGTGCTCTTCGTGGCGGTCTTCGCCGTGATCGGGCTGGAGTGGGTGCAGGAAGGTCGCGCGCAGCGCGCTCTGGAGGCGCTGAAGCAGCTCACGAGCCCGCGCGCGCAGGTGCTGCGCGACGAGGTCGTCGTCACGATCCCGGCGCGCGAGCTGGTGGCCGGCGATATCGTGCACCTCGCCGAAGGGGATCGCGTGCCCGCCGATCTCTTGCTGCGGAGCGGCACCTCGCTCCGCGTCGACGAGTCCTTGCTCACCGGCGAGTCGGCGCCGGTCGCGCGGCATCCCGATCGCGGCGCGACGGCGCTGCCCGCACCCGGCGGCGAAGGCGGTGCCGGCCTCTTCTCCGGCGCGCTGGTCGTCGCGGGGCACGGCGTCGCGGAGGTCCTGGCGACGGGACCGCGCAGCGCGATCGGCAAGATCGGTACCGCGCTCCACGAGAACGAGCGCGAGCGCACGCCGCTGCAGCGCGAGGTCGATCGCCTCGTGCGCTGGGTCGCCGTGCTCGGCCTCGGGCTCTGCGCGCTCGTCTCGCTCGCGCGCGCGCTCGGCGGAGCGACGTGGATCGACGCCGCGCTCGCCGGCATCACCTTGGCGATGGCGCTGCTGCCGGAAGAGCTGCCCGTCGTGCTGGCGATCTTCCTCGCGCTGGGCGCGCGGCGCTTGGTCTCCGTGCGCGTGCTGACGCGCCGCATCGCCGCGGTGGAGACGCTCGGTGCGGTGCACGTGCTCTGCACCGACAAGACCGGGACGCTGACACAGAACAAGATGCGTATCGAGGCGCTGGTGAGCCCCTCACTCGAGCATCATCTGCGCGATCCCGCGACCACCGAGCTGCCCCCCGAGGTCGAGGAGCTCCTCGAGGTCGGCCTGCTCGCTTGCCCGCGCGATCCCTTCGATCCGATGGAGCGCGCGTTCCTGGAGCTCGGCGAGCGCGTGCTCGAAGCCTCCGGTCTCCTCCACCCCGCGTGGGAGAACCTGCGCGAGTATCCGCTGCGCCGCGATCTGCTCGCCGTCACGCACGTCTGGCGCAACGAGGAGGGCGCGGGCAGCGTCGTCGCGGCGAAGGGTGCGCCGGAGGCGATCTTCGACCTCTGCCGCTTCGATCCGCGGGAGCGCGAGACGTGGCGCGCGCGCGCTGCGGCGCTGGCGCAGGACGGCCTGCGCGTGCTCGGCGTCGCGCGCGGCGCGACGCCGCACGAGCGCGCGCACGAGCTACCCGACGATCCGCGCTCCCTCGCGTTCGCGTTCTGCGGCTTGGTGGGTCTCCGCGATCCGCTGCGCGCGGACGCACGCGCGGCGGTCGAGACCTGCCGCACCGCCGGCATCCGCGTGGTGATGGTCACGGGCGATCACCCGGAGACGGCGCGCGCCATCGCGCGTCAGGCGGGCCTCGACGCCGATCGAGTGCTGCTCGGCAGCGCTCTCGAAGCGCAGAGCGAGGAGGAGCTCGCGCGCACGCTCGAGAGCACGCACGTCATCGCGCGCGCGGTTCCCGAGCACAAGCTCATGCTGATCCGCGCGCTGCGCGGCAGCGGCCTCCGCGTCGCCATGACCGGCGACGGGGTGAACGACGCGCCCGCGCTGCGCGCCGCCGACATCGGCGTCGCGATGGGCGAGCGCGGCACCGACGTCGCGCGGGAGGCCGCGGACTTGGTGCTCGTCGACGACGCGTTCGGCTCGATCGTCGAAGGAGTGCGCCTCGGCCGCCGCGTGCAGGAGAACCTGCGCAAGGCCGCCGGCTATCTGCTCTCGATCCACGTGCCGATCGCCGTGCTCGCGGTCACACCGGCCATGCTGGGCTGGCCCGTGCTCCTGCTGCCGATCCACGTGGTCTTCCTCGAGCTCGTGATGGACCCCACCTGCTCCATCGTCTTCGAGCTCGAAGCTCTCGAGCCCAGAGTCATGCGCGAGCCGCCGCGCGCGCGCGACTCGCGCCTCTTCTCGAACCAGCTCATCCTCCGGGCCATCACCCGCGGCGCGCTGGCCTCCTTCGGCGTGCTCGCCGTCCTCGCGCTCGCGCGCTTCGAGAGCGCGAGCGTCGAGCAGCAGCGCGCGGAGTGCTTCCTCGCGCTCGTGGTCACCAACGTGGGCCTGCTCCTCGCCGCGCGCCGCGGCCGCTGGCACAAGGCGCTCGCGATCGCGTTCGGCGCGACGCTCGGCGCGCTCGCGCTGACGCTGCTCTGGCCGCCGCTGCGCGAGCGCTTCTCGCTCGCCGAGCTCGCGCCGCTCACGGCGCTGCGCGATGCGGCGCTCGCGCTCGCGCCGCTGGGGATCCTGGTGCTCGGTCGCTGGCTCGCCGGTCGGGGATCGCGCTCGCGCGGCATCACGCCTTCCGCGCATTGACTCGCCCCCACCGAGAGCATCGACTGTCTTCCCGATCAACGCAGCTCTGGGTGGAGGTCCAACGCGATGAGCGCTAGCAAAGGTCAGCCGCATCCGCTCGGGGTCACTCTCGCGAGAGGTGGCGCGAACTTCAGCCTCTATTCGCGCGGCGCGACCAAGGTCGAGCTCCTGCTCTTCGAGACGAGGGACGCCGAGCTGCCGGCTCGGGTGATCGCGCTCGACCCGCACGCGCAGCGCACCTACCACTACTGGCACGTCTTCGTTCCCGGCGTGAAGGCTGGCCAGGCGTACGGCTACCGCGTCCACGGCCCGCGCGATCCCGCGCGGGGTCTGCGCTTCGACCCCGAGAAGCTGCTGCTCGACCCCTACGGCCGCGCCCTGCACGTGCCTCGCGGCTATCGGCGTGGCGAAGCTGCGCAGCCGGGCGCGCACCTCGCCAACGCGCCGCGGAATCTCGTCGTCGACCTCGAGCTCTACGACTGGGAGGACGACCAGTCTCCGCGGCGCCCGGCCTCGCAGACCGTGATCTACGAGCTGCACGTCCGGGGCTTCACGCGCCATCCGAGCTCGGGCGTTCCCGAGAGCTCGCGCGGCACCTACGCCGGCCTGCGCGAGAAGATCCCCTACCTCGTGGACCTCGGGATCACCGCGGTCGAGCTGATGCCCGTCTTCGCCTTCGATGCGCAGGACGCGCCCGCGGGAAGAACGAACTACTGGGGCTACGCGCCGCTCTCGTTCTTCGCGCCCCACGCGGCCTACGCCGCGAGCGGTGATCCGTTGGGCGCACTCGACGAGCTGCGTGACCTGGTGAAGGCGCTGCATCGCGCAGGCCTCGAGGTGCTGCTCGACGTCGTGTTCAACCACAGCGCCGAGGGTCCCGCGAACGGTCCGGTGCTCTCCTTCCGCGGCATCGACGATGCGACCTACTACTTGCGCGACGCGGACGGCATCCGCTACGCCGACCACAGCGGTACGGGCAACACGCTGAACGCGGGGCATCCCGTCGTGCGCCGGCTCATCGTGGACAGCCTGCGCGCCTGGGTCCGGGACTTCCACATCGATGGCTTCCGCTTCGACCTGGCCTCGATCCTCGCTCGCGACGAGCGCGGTCGACCGCTTTCGAACCCGCCGCTGCTCTGGGACATCGAGTCCGATCCAGCGCTCGCCGGCGTGAAGCTGATCGCCGAGGCATGGGACGCGGGAGGCCTCTACCAGGTCGGGAGCTTCGTCGGCGATGCCTGGCGGGAGTGGAACGGCCGCTTCCGCGACGACGCGCGCGACTTCTTCCGCGGAGAGCTCGGCGCGCCGGGCTCCGCGCGCCGATTCGCGGATCGCCTGATCGGGAGCCCCGAGATCTACGGACACGAGGAGCGCGAGCCCGAGCAGAGCATCAACTTCGTCACCTGTCACGACGGCTTCACGCTGAACGACCTCGTCTCCTACGAGCGCAAGTACAACGAGGCGAATGGCGAGGGGAACCGCGACGGAACCGACGACCACCGGAGCTGGAACTGCGGCGTGGAGGGCCCGAGCGAGGATCCCGCAGTGGAGGCCCTTCGCGCTCGCCAGATCCGGAACTTCCTCGCGGCGACGCTGCTCTCCTTGGGCGTGCCCATGCTCCTCATGGGCGACGAGATGCGCCGCACGCAGCGCGGCAACAACAACGCCTTCGGTCGCGACGACGAGACGAGCTGGCTCGACTGGAGCCTGCTCGAGCGCCACGCCGATCTGCACCGCTTCGTGCGTCTCCTGCTCGAGCGCCGCACGCGGCGGTCGGACGCCCTCGAGCGCGAGCGGGCGAGCTTGAATCACCTGATTCGCAACGCCGAGCATCGCTGGCACGGCGTCGAGCTCGAAGAGCCGGACTGGAGCGAGAGCTCGCACAGCTTCGCCTTCGGTGCGAAGCTGCGCGGCGAGAAGCTGCGTTTGCACTTCTGCTTCAACGCGTGGCGAGAAACCCTCGACTTCGCGCTCCCCGCGCCGCACCGCGGCCCCGGGGGCTGGCGTCGCTGGATCGACACCGCGCGCCCCTCTCCCGCGGACATCGTGCCCTGGCAGGAGGCACCATCGTTCGAAGGGGCGCGCTACCGCGTCGAGCCCCATTCGTTCGTCGCCCTCTACGCCCGCGAGGAGAGCTGAGCCGCACATCAGCCCGAGCCAGGGCACCGCATCATCTACGCACTTCGGCGCAGAAGCCCACCATGCCCGTGGCTTGCGCTCCGTGCCTTTCCGAGTTGAGATCTCGAGCTACAGAGCTCGGAATCTACCCGCATAGGTCCCCCCCATGTCGAAGTCGAAGAAGCGCAAGCAGGAACAGAAGGCCGACCGCTCGGAGGCCAACACGCCTCGCAAGAAGCGCGATCGGTCCGCAGCGAGCGAGCCGGCGAACGGTGCGGCGAGCCCGGCGAGCGAGGTGGTCGCGGGCCCGCGGCCGAAGCTGCGTGAGAAGACCTACCGCAAGGAGCTGCGCAAGCTCCACGTCGAGCTGGTGAAGCTCCAGGAGTGGGTGCGCGCTCACGGCCTCAAGGTATGCATCGTCTTCGAAGGACGCGACGGCGCGGGTAAGGGCGGCACGATCAAGGCGCTGACCGAGCGCGTGAGCCCGCGCGTCTTTCGCGTCGTCGCGCTGCCGGCGCCGACGGAGCGCGAGAAGACCCAGATGTACTTCCAGCGCTATATGCAGCATCTGCCCGCGGCAGGCGAGATCGTGATCTTCGATCGGAGCTGGTACAACCGCGCCGGCGTCGAGCGCGTGATGGGCTTCTGCACGGACCATCAAGCCAAGCGCTTCCTGCAGGGCCTCGCCCCCGTGGAGAGCGCCATGGTCGAGTCCGGCATCATCGTGCTGAAGTATTGGCTCGAGGTGAGCGAGGAGGAGCAGACTCGCCGCCTGCAGGACCGCATCGAGGATGGGCGCAAGCTGTGGAAGCTCTCGCCGATGGACCTCGAGTCCTACAGCCGCTGGTACGACTACTCGCGCGCGCGGGACGAGATGTTCGCCGCGAGCGACCGCGATGTCGCGCCGTGGTACGTCGTTCCCTCGGACGACAAGAAGCGCGCGCGACTGAACATCCTCGCGCACATCCTCAATCACATTCCCTACGAGGAGCTACCGCGGCACAAGATCGAGCTCCCGAAGCGCCAGAAGGCCAAGGACTACGTTCCGAGCGAGCATCCGCTGCGCTTCGTGCCCGATGTGACCGCGGACCTCGACACGGAAGCACGCGACGACGCCTAGCTGGATTCCGCGGTCACGCGTTCTGGATCGGCAGCTCCAAGTAGTGCGTCCTTCCTGAGGCATCGCGAGCCTGCACCACGAGCAGCTCGTGGGCAGCGTCCCCGCGCAGCACGCGTGCCAGCGGTAGGCGAAAGCCGCGCGAGGCATGCGGGCTCCCAGCGAACTCCGCGTCCGCATCCGGGCGCGGAAGCGCTTCGAGCTCGAACGTGCTGCCGGCGTGCTCGCACCAGACGCGTTCGATCGGCGCGCCGTCGGAGAGGAACCAGCCCGTGAGCTCGCCGAGCGCCGCCGGACGTCCGTGCGAGCGCCACCAGCTCTCGTGCGCGAAGGGCTCGAAGTCGAAGTAGCCGCGGAAGTCGCGGCGCACGGGCTGGAACGCGAAGGGCTGCGCGCGATGCAGCGGGGACGCTCTGGCCGGCTCCTTCTGCAGCACGGCCATCGACTGGAAGCCATCGACGCCCTCCGCGAAGAGCGCGCGTACGCGCAGCACCTCGCTCCAGCGCGAAGCGATCCATGCATCGCCGTAGAACACGGTGGGTCCGCCTTCGTCCCACGAACGATCCGCGCCATCGATGTGCTCGCCCAGCGGATCGAAGTCGCCGAGAGCATGGCCGAAGCTGCTCCAGACGGCGCGCGTCGCGTAGCTCAACATCGCGATGCCGCCGGGCTTCAGCACGCGCCGCAGCTCCTCGAGCCACGCGCGCCAGGTCCACGGCAGATGCGTGAAGACCGAGAGCGCCACGACGACGTCGAAGTGCTCGTCGGGGAAGGGCAGCGGCGGAACCTCGCCGGTGAGATGGAAGTGGAACGGAGGCGAGGCGTTCGCGCGCAGCCAGTCGATGCTCTTCGCGTCGATGTCGCAGCCGTGGATCTCGAGCCACGCGGACTCGGCCTCGAGCTGCTGCTCGAGGCGTCCGCTACCGCAGCCGAAGTCGAGGAAGCGCGCGCCGGGACGCAGCTCGACGTCGAGCGGGAACATCCGGAGCAGGCATTCCTTGAGGCGCCGGCCCTCGCGGAGGAAACCGGCGGGCCCCAGGCTGCCGGTGCGCACGACGAGGTCGTGCGGAGGGATCGGGATCGAGCTCAAGAGGCGCTCCGTCGATGCAGGAAGAGGGCCTGCCGGGCCCGCGAAAGCAGCACCGAGGAGCGAGACTTGTCGGCGAGGAGGCAGCCTTCCACGCGATCATGGTGCCTCCAGCGAGAGCAATGCAAGCAACCGCAGCGAACACGGCCTCCGTCCGCGCGGCCCGCAGGCGGAGCCGCACGAGGTGGACGACGCGACGCCGGCATCCGCGCGCACGGACCTGCGTGCTTCGCCAGAGCTCCGATTGCCGTTTCGAAGCGTTGCGGCTCGAATGGGCCAGGACTCCTCGCTCCCAGCGCACAGCTCTCAGAGCTCGCGGCGTCACCGCCTCTCTCATCTCCGCCATGTCGATCACACGCCTCCTCCCGGCACTCTTCCTCTGCGCCTCCATCGCCACGAGCCAGACCGCTCCGCTCGCCGGTCGCTGGCACGAGCTGCGGATCGATTCCGGTGTATGCCAAAACGCATCCAACGTAGAGCGCGTGGTGTTCCATCGAGTGATCGAGCTCTCGCCCGCCACGCCTTGGGTGCGCGTGCACTTCGCGGAGGCGGTGCTCTCGCCCGGTAGCCGCGTGCGCTTGACGGCGCTCCAGGACGGCGACGCGCAGGTCCTCGATGCCGAGCGACTGCGCGAGTGGCAATACGGCTCGGCGTTCTTCAACGGTGCGCGCGTGAGCCTAGAGCTGATCGCCGCTCCGCGCAGCAGCAAAGAGCGGATCCGCATCGAGAAGCTCTGGATCGGCGATGCGACTCACGCACCGAGCGTGCCGGAGAACATCTGTGGATCCCAGGACGACCGCTCGCCCTCGGCACACCCCGCCGTGGGTCGCCTCCTCTCCTCCGGCTCGACCGGCGCCTGCACGGCCTTCTTGATCGCGGCGCCGAGCGGCGGCTCCGATCGCTGCCATCTGAGCGCTGGCCACTGCTTCGGCAACGGGCAGGTGCTGCAGTTCAACGTCCCGGCCTCGGGCGCGGGATGCGCTCTCGTGCATCCGCCGGCGACGAGCCAGTACGCCGTCGATTGGACCAGCTTGATCGCCCGCACGAACGGCATCGGCGACGACTACGCCGTCTTCCGCTGCTTCCGGAACCCGACGACGAACTTCACGACTTTCCAAGCGCAGGCCAGCGCCATCGGCCTCGCCGCGAGCTTGCCCGCCACCGGAGCCAACGTCCGCCTCACCGGCTTCGGCATCGACGGCAGCGACCAGCCGGGCGGATCTACCGCGAGCTGCGTCTGCAATCCAGCCCTTGGCACGGGCACGCGCAATCAAGTCCAGCAGAGCGATCTCGGGACCTTCGCGGGACAGAGCGGCACCATCGCTCGCCATCATCTCGATGCCTGTGCCGGGAGCTCGGGCTCGCCGCTCCTCGACGAAGCGAGCGGCCTCGCGATCGGGATCCAGACGCACGGCGGTTGCGCCGACCCTGCGAGTGGCGCCAGCAATGCCGGAACGGCGATCACCGCGCCGAACCTCGCCGCCGCGATCCAGGTCGTGTGCGGAGGCAGCGGAGTCCCCAACGATGAATGCGTCGGCGCCACGCTGCTCTCCAGCGGGTTGAATCCGCTGCTCTCGAACGTGGGCGCGACGCCGTCCCAGGGTACGTGGTCCTGCGGCACGAGCGTCACGGCCGACGTGTGGCACGTGTTCCGCGCGAGCTGCAACGGCACGCTCACCATCGACACCTGTAGCACGGGGACCAGCTTCGACACGGTGCTGGAGATCTACGAAGGAAGCTGCGGCAACCTGAATCTGCTCGCCTGCAACGATGACTCTTGCGGCACGGGCTCCAGCGTCTCGGCGACCGTGGTGCTCGGAACGAACTACTACCTGCGCGTCGGAGGAAACCTCGGCGCCTCCGGTAGCTACGACCTCGATGTCGTCTGCAACGGCACGACCCAGGTGCCCAACGACGAATGCGCGGGCGCCTTGACCATCACCAACGGCACCCATCTCGGCTTCACCAACGCCAACGCGACGACCTCGTCTCCGGCGTGGCCGTGCGCCAACGGCGGCAGCGACGTCTGGTTCCGCTACGTCGCGAGCTGCACCGGCTCCGCGACCGTCGAGACCTGCTCCCCGGGGACCAACTACGACAGCGCCTTGGAGGCGTTCAGCGGGAGCTGCGCGAGCTCGATCTCGCTCGCTTGCAACGACGATGCCTGCAGCAGCCTGAGCTCGCGGATCACCTTCGATGTCGTCCAGGGCAGCACGTACTACCTGCGCGTCGGCGGGTTCGGCTCCGCGACGGGGGTCTTCGATCTCGTGATCACCTGCATCAGCAGCAGCAATGCCAACGAGGAGTGCGGCAACGCGATCGCGCTCGTCCCCGGTCCGAATGGCCCCTACAGCACCGCCACGGCGACGACCTCCCTGCCGAGCTGGCCGTGCGCCGGAGGCGGGAACGACTTGTGGTTCACCTACGATGCCGCCTGCAGCGGAACGATCGTCTTCGACACCTGCAATGCCGCGAGCTTCGATACGGCCTTGCAGGTCTTCGATGGCTCTTGCGCCAGCCTCGTGTCGTTGGGCTGCAACGATGACTCCTGCGGCCTGAGCTCGACCGTGAGCATCAACGCCGTCGAGGGTTCGCGCTACACGGTGCGCGTCGGCGGCTTCAACGGCGCGCGGGGCACCTTCAGCTTGAACCTGACCGTCCCCCCAGGCAGCGGCAGCTTCCAGACCCTCGGCAACGGCTGCGGTGGCGCGATCCTGACGCCGACCGGTCTGCCCAATCTCGGCGCGGCCCTGAGCTTCCAGCTGAGCGGCCTGCAAGGTGCTCCGCTCCTCTGGATCGGACCGCCGGTCTCGCTCGCGCTCTGCCCACCCGCGGGCTGCACGCTCGGCGCGAGCTTCGATGTCGTCGTCCCCAGCGCGAGCGTCCAAATCACCGTACCGTGCCTGCCGGCGCTCATCGGCGGGCGCGTCGCGATTCAGGGTGCGGACATCGGCGGTAGCGGAGGATGCGCCGCGGGCACCCTCGCTCCCTTGCCCATCGCTCTGAGCTCGACGCTCGTCGCGACCATCGGCTGAGCGTCCCTCCCCTTCTCGTTGGCTCGCGCGGCGCCGGCCGCGCTAGCATGCCGCCCTTCCCCCGCTCTCGTTCGACGAGGTTCTCCATGGTCCGCCCGTCCCTCTCGATCGCTCTCTCCCTCTGCGCCGTCGCGAGCGCTCCCGCTCTGCAGGCCCAGTCGAACGTTCGACCGGGAACCGACATCTCGCTCAGCTCGCTCGGCGGCATCGATGACTTCGGCCGCAGCGGTACCTATCCCAACGGACTGAACGGCTGCGGGCTCACGACGACGGCCTGCAACGTGGGCACTTACCTCACGCCTTGGCGTGCGCCGATGGACGAGGATCATCCGATGATCGCGTTCCACGTCGTGCGCATCGAGAACGACCGCCTGGAGCAGATCTCCACCTATGGCGGAGTGAAGCACGGCTTCGCGAGCACGAACTCGCCGGGTTGCCCCGTCACCGGAACCTGCCAGAACCCCGGGACCGGCAGCATCATCGGGATCAATTGCTCGGACACCTACGGCGCGGGCCTGAACTCCGACAACTTCTGGCTCGGGCCTTCCGAAGAGGTGAATGCGTTCCTCGGCACGTGGACGGCGCGCGGCTCGCTGCTCGATCGCGGCTTCCCCACGGTCAGCGGAGGGGCCGCGAACGACGGCCTCCGCAGCCTGACGCGCCTCATGGCGGACAGCATGGGTCCGATCGGCAATCGCATGGCGCTCCGCGACGCCGACCTCGGGCATGCCGGGGCAACGTATTACTACGCCGGATACTACGTCGTGCGCGGCGAGCCCGAGGCCAATCGCGGCAACAACCTCGCTCATCGGCGCATCTCCACGTCGTGGAGCGGCTCGAGCTGGAACTTCTCCCACACCGACTCGAACCATCACTACGACTCGACGCTCAATCGTTGGAGCGGGGCGCTAGTGACCTCGAACGCGAACGGCGGAGAGGACGGGCGCTTCTACGTCGCGGTCAAGGTCACGGGCCCCGTGCAGGGGCGCTACCACTACGAGTACGCCGTTCACAATCGCGACAACCATCGCGGAGGCGCCAGCCTGCGCATCCCGATCTGCACGTCCTCGCAAGTGTGGAATCCCTCCTTCCGCGACATCGACGCCGACCCGAACAACGACTGGGTCTTCTCACGCACCGCGACCGAGCTCGAGTTCCGCGCGACCTCGCTGAAGCAGCGCTGGAACTCGATCTACAACTTCGCCTTCGACAGCGATGCCGCGCCGATGAGCACGAATCTGTCGATCGACCAGTACGACGCGGGCGCGGGCGCCCCGTGGATCAGCGTGGCGTCGATGGGTCCTTCCGATGCCCGCAGCATCGACCTCGGAGCGGGCTGCGGCACACCCGGCGTCCCGCTGCTCACCACGAGCGGCAATCCGCCGGTCGCGCAGATCGGCAATGCCAGCTTCGGTTTGAGCCTGTCCCAGGTCGCCGCGGGTTCGACGAACCTCTTCCTCATCAGCAACTTGGACGCGAGCTTGCCGCTCGGCAACGGCTGCACCCTCTTCGCCGACCTCTCGACGCTGCTCGTCGCCCCGCAGGTGACGGCCAACGGCTCCGGCAGCGCGAGCCTCGCCCTGCCGATTCCCGCCGACGGCACGCTCGATGGCGGGCGCTTCACGGTGCAGGCCGCGGAGGTCGACTTCGTTCAGGGGCTGGCTCTCCAGGCCTTCGATCTCTCGAACGGGCTCACGATCAAGCTGGGTGTGCTCGGGCAGGGCTGTCAGTAAGCGCGCCCTCACATCGCCTTCAACGCCGCCTTCACCGCCCCGCGCCGCCGCGCGCGCACGAGATCGGCCTCGCTCGTCTTCTGCTGCTCGGGGTTCGGCGAGGTGAAGAGGTGCTCGTAGGAGAAGAGAGCCACGCCGCCCTTCGCGAGCATGCCGGCGCGGAAGATCTGCTCGATCGAGCGGCGCGGGTCCTCGTGCTTGTAGAGGCCGACGCCGGTCGCGACCTTCTCCTTGGGCACGTGCTTCAGGATGTCCTGCAGCGTCGCCTCGAACTCGGAGAGCGAGTCGGTGTAGTTCATCGGCAGGATGCGGTCGACGAGGCCTTCCTTCACCCAGAGCGCATAGTCCTGGAAGAGCTCGCGATGCGCCTTCGAGCGCGCGGAGATGACGGCCGCGGTGAGCGGAAGGGATCGGCCGTCGCGCTTCGCCACGGCGCGGAGTTCTCGAACGAGAGCGGTGATCTGGGCGCGGCGCCAGCTGTCCCAGGCCTTCGCGTCGTCCTGCGGCTTCTTGCCGGTCGCTTGGCGATAGAGCGCCAGCGTCTTCGCGTCGTAGCCGTAGTCGACGCCCTGCGGTCGCTCGAGGAAGCGGATGTAGTCCAAGTGCAGGCCGTCGATCGCATAGCGCGAGCAGAGATCGGCCATCACGCGGCAGATGTAGGCGCGCGCCTCGGGCAGAAGGGGATTCAGCGCGACGTAGTAGCCGTTCCGCGAAACCTCGCGCTGCCCCTTCTGGTCGACGAGGAACCACTCGGGATGCGCGTGGAAGACGTGCTTCTTGTCCGCGGGCGGCGCGCTGCCGCGCCAGCCCGGCACCACATTCACCCAGGCGTGCACCTCGATGCCCGCCTTCTGCGCCTCGGCGATCGCGACGGAGAGGGGATCGAAGCCGGGGTCCTTGCCGCCGAGCTCTTGGCCCCACGGCTCGATCGAAGAAGCGTAGTAGGCGTCGGCGTTGCCGCGCACCTGGAAGAGGAGCTGCTTGCAGCCCAGCTTCGCCGCGTTCGCCACCGCGGCGACCACGTCCTCGCGCGTCTTGAACTCGAAGCGCGAGATCCAGAGCGCTTTCCAGGGGTCGGCGGCGCGGAGCTCGCCCACCGCGAGCCCCGCCGCGAGGGCCAACATCAGCGCGATGCGCGCGCAGGAGCTTCGCCAGCCGATCGCCATCCATCGCCTCCGTGGGTCCGAGTGCGGAGGCGATGGTAGCGCAGGCGCAGGCGCCCAGGAATCGACGAGAGAAATCCGTGCGGCGCGTCACGGAGCGCCGCGCGCCGTCTTCCTCCGCTGGGCCGATTTGGCCATCCGTACCCAGCTCGAGGTTCTCCCATGCGACACATCGTTTCGTCTCCGCGCCGCGCCTTGCGGCACCTCCTCCTCCTCACCCTGGCCCTGCTCGCGATCGCCGCGACGAGGTCCGAGCTCTCCGCGCAGCTGCAGCGCGGCCCCGCGCTGCCGCCGGGAGCAGAGGCGCTCGCCGTGCCCGAAGGGCATCGCGTCTCCTTCCACGCCTACGCCGTCGGCGTGCAGCGCTACTTCTGGAACACCGCGACCAACGAATGGCTCTTCATCGGCCCCGAAGCGCTGCTCTTCGCCGACGCGGGCTGCACGCAGCCGATCGGGATCCACTACGCCGGCCCGACGTGGATCAGCGCGAGCGGCAGCGGCGTCGTCGGCCGCGTCCAGACCCGCTTCACCGCCGATCCCACCGCCATCCCGTGGCTGCGCCTCGAGGCCGTCGGCACGCGCGGCCCCGGCATCTTCGCGAACACGACCTACATCCAGCGCGTGAACACGACTGGCGGCCTCACGCCCACGCACGTCGGCAGGCCGAACGAGATCGTCGAGGTCCCCTACACCGCGGAGTACTACTACTACCGCGCCCTCTGATCACCCGCCCACTGTACAGAAAAGGTGCCTGGCACCTTTTCTGTACAGTGAGGAGTCAGAAGCACATCGTGAGCTGGAGGGCGGAGGAGAAGACGGCACCTCCGGCGTTCGCCGGCGGGTCGAGCACCAACCATTGGAAGAAGAGGGCTCCGCCGTCCATGCTCGGATCGAAGGGGATGGGGAAGCTCACGAGCAGGCCACCGTTCGGCGCGGTCGCGAGCGGGAGCGCGAGATCCGCGCTCTGCCAGAGACGGCAGCCGGTGAAGCCGAAGGGAGCGAGATCGAGCGGCAACGGGACCGCGCCGCCGAAGAGCTGATCGCTGCCGCCGATGAGGAGCGCCACGGGGCGATTCGGATAGATCGTGGTGAGCCCGACGCCGACGCTGCCCGGGATGCGCGGCGTGCCCTGCGCATAGATCAGCGGCACTGAGGGGAAGGCGCCGTGGCAGCCCGTGCCGTAGTACCGCACCGTCGTGGCGCCGCCGCAGGAGGAGAGGTCGAGGTTCCAGACCTTCTCGTGCACGAGGAGCCCGGTCGGATCGAAGCGCACTTCCGGGCTCGAATCCACGAAGCGCAGGCGCACCTCGACCAAGCCGCGCAGCGCGCTCGTGTCGAGCGAGAAGCTCGTCGTGTTCTGCGCTTGGAGCACGCCCGCGACCCGCCACTCGATCGTGCGCGGACGCTGCGGGATGCGATTGGTGAACGAGAACGCGACGAGCGGCCCCGGCGCCATCGCGATCGTCCCTGGCGCCGGCGAGAGGTTGCCGATCGGATCCGCGTCGCGGTGGAAGCGCTTGATCATCTGCTCGCGGCAGATCGTGCAGAACCTGCGGTTCAGGTTCCGCATCTCGCAGTCCTGCTCCGGCCGGTAGAGCGTGGGCGTCGGCGTGGGCGGGTAGTAGCAAGCGCCCGGATAGCCGCCGACCGTCCCGTACTGCCCCGTGAAGCCCACCCACTGCGGCCACTTCGCGTTGCCCGTGGCGTCGGCCGTGCAGTTGATCGAGCCCGGCTCGCCGCCCGTGTAGGGGCCCGTGTTGCCGTAGTCGTACTCGTCGGCGAGTCCGCCGAAGCTGTGCCCCCACTCGTGCGCCTGCACGTCCTCCATCGAGGTCCCGTTGTACGAGACCGAGAAGGTGCCCGCGCAGCCGCCGTACTTCGCGTCGTTCACCAACACGATCACGCGGCCGTCCGTATCGGGCGCCAGCGCCGCGTCCTGGGTCGCGCGCGCGGTGTTCCCGATGTAGAGGCAGCGCTCGGTGCCGCCGGTCCAGTAGCTCGCGTCGTAGGCCGTGTCGACGAAGACATTCTGCGGGGGCTTGTCCGCGCCGCTCTGGTTCGAGGCTCGGAAGACCGTGTGCACGTTGTAGAGCGCGAAGTAGGCGCCGTACGGGAACTTCGCTCCGGTGTTCCGGAAGTAGTTCACGACATCGAGCACGTCCTGGTCGAAGAGCGCCTCCTCGTGCGCTTGATAGCCATCGCCGAGGAAGACCATGTCGTAGAGCTCGGTCGGCGGACCATTGCTCACGATGGTGCGCACGGTCTGCGCGGAGAGCGGCGCGACGAAGGCCAGAGCGAGCGCGGCGAGCGCGGCAACAGGGGACTTCATGGTTCGTCTTCCTTCGAGCGCTAGCGCACGGTGAGGCGATCGAGGGCATGCTCGCCGCAGGCGATCCAGCGCGCGCCGTCCCGGCGCTCGAAGCGCAGCACGGCGCCGGCCGCGCGCAGATCGCTTACCTTCACATTCGCGTTCAGGAGGCGCGGCGTGATCGTGTCGCCGCGCACGAGCGGCGGCTCGCCGGCATGCGCGGGATCGAGGTCGACCGGGCCCGGATCGAAGGCGTTCTCGGCGAGCAAGGCGCCGCTCGGGCTCGTGAGCGTCCAGCGGAACGGGAAGGAAGCCGCATCGCGCGCTGGGCGCACGAGGAGCCCCGGCTTCGCGAGCGCCTGCAGCACGCGCACGCCGGCGTGGTCGATCTCGAGGCTGAGCAGAAGCGCGCCCGAGGCGACGGGCGCGGGACGAACGTCCTCCGCGACCGCGCGCGGCGACTCCGCCGGTGCGCCGGCGCGCAGGCCGACCCAACCGATCACCCCCACCGCACCGAGAGCGGCGAACAAGACCAGCGTCTTCGCGAGCATCGCGTGAGCTCCTCCAAGAGATCTGCCCCCCGAGGAGGCGCCATCGACCCAGCGGGTTCCCCGGCGCCACGGAAAAAGGCGCCGGCGGAGCGCTGACCACGACCTCCGCGATTGCGTAGAGTCGCGCGCATGAGCGGACGCTGGATCTACGGCACGGCCGGCTGGTCCTACAAGGACTGGGTCGGCCCCTTCTATCCCGAGGGCACGCCCTCCGAGCGCTGGCTCGAGCTCTACGCGCAGCGTTACCCCGGCGTCGAGATCGACTCTACCTACTACCGCACACCGAGCCCGAGCATGGTGAAGGGCTGGGACAGCGCGACACCCGCCGGCTTCGTCTTCTCACCGAAGATGGTCGGCGCGGTGACCCACGAGGCGTTCCTGCAGAACTGCGACGACGAGGCGAAGCGCCACGTCGAGGTGCTGCAGGGGCTCGGAGCGAAGCTCGGCCCGGTGATCCTGCAGTTCCCCTACTACCGGAAGGACGAGGGGGTCAACCTCGAGGTCTTCCTCGAGCGCCTGCTGCCCTTCGTCGAGCGCTTGCCGCGCGGGGTGCGCTACGGCGTCGAGGTACGCAACAAGCCGTTCCTGAAGCCGGCACTCCTCGACGGGCTGCGCGCGCGAGAGATCGCGCTCGTCCTCGTCGATCACGTCTGGATGCCCGCGCCGCCCGCCTACCTCGCGATCCCCGGCATCTTCACCGCCGACTTCGTGCCGATCCGCTTGATCGGCGATCGCCACGGCATCGAGAAGATCACCAAGACCTGGGAGAAGGTCGTGGTCGACCAGCGCGCGCGCGTGCGCGCTTGGGCGCAGGTCGCCGAGCGCGCGCTGCGAGAGGGCTACGACGTGAACGCCTTCGCGAACAACCACTACGCCGGCCATGGGCCGGTCACCGCGAATCAGATGAACGAGTTCGTGAGCGGCGGCGCCGCGGCGGACGGTGCGGCGCATGACTGAGCCGCTCGCTGCAGATCTCGGAACCGCGCCCAGCGAGAAGCGACCGAGCGACCTCCTCGCCGCGCTGCTGATCCTCGCCGCGGCGTGGCTGCCGTTCTTCCCGCTGCTCGGCGGGAGCTTCGCCTTCGACGACCGGGCACAGCTCTTCGCCAACGAGGCCGTGCAGCGCGGCGATCTCGCCCTCGCCTGGTCGCGCGGCTGGTGGGCGAACGTCGCAGGCACCAGCGAGACCTTCGTCGCCGGCGGCGATCTCTACCGCCCGCTCACGACGAGCTCGCTGCTCCTATCGCACGCGCTCTACGGCAAGGATCCCAGCGGCTACCACTTCGAGAACCTGCTGCTCCACGCGCTGGCGAGCCTCCTCATCTGGCAGCTCTGCCGAGCGTGGCGCTTCTCCGCGAGCACCGCATGGCTCGCGGCGTTCTTCTTCGCGCTCGCGCCGATCGCGGTCGAGCCGGTCGCGTCGATCGCGCAGCGCGCGGAGCTCCTCGCTGCATGCGGTGCGGCGCTCGCGCTGCTCGCGCTGACGCGCGACCGCACCGTGCTCGCGGCAACAGCACTGCTCGCGGCGCTCTTCGCGAAGGAAGGCGCGATCATCGTGCCCGTGCTCGCGCTGCTCGCCGATCGCGCGCTGCTCCGGCATCGAACGGGCTTCGCTGGACTCGCACAACGCTACGCGCCGCTCTTCCTCGCGTGCGCGCTCTACCTCGCCGCGCGCTACGCCGTGCTCGGGCGCTTGGATCTCGGCGGCGCGGAGCGCGCGACCTACTACACCAGCGAGGAGTGGCCGCTGCGCGCCTGGCTCACGCAAGCGCCGTTCTTCTGGTCGCAGGTGCTGCCCGGCGCGCTGCTCGGGTTCCCGCTGGTCTACGACTGGAGCCGCGCGGCGCAGCCGACCGCGGCGACGAGCGATGCCGCGGCGTGGATCGCACTGATCGCCGTCGCGCTCTCCGGCGTCGGCCTGCTCTTGCTCGCGCGGAGGTTCCCGCGCGCGTGCTTCGCGCCGCTCTTCTTCGCGCTCGCGTATCTGCCGACCGCGAACTTCCTCCTGCCGATCGGTGTCCTCTTCGCGCCGCGCCTCCTCTACTGGCCGCACCTCGGCAGCGCGCTCTTCCTCGCCGTCGCTTGGGGGGCGCTGGCCGCGCGCCAGCGCTGGTCGCCGCGCACGACGCAGATCGCCGCGCTGCTCCCGCTCGCGTTCCTCGGCCTCCGCAGTTTGCAGCAGAGCGAGCTCTGGCGCCGACCGACCGCGCTCTACGCCGCGACGCTCGAAGCCGTGCCTGAGAACGCGCTCGTTCGCCTCCTCCACGCACAGGAGCTGGAGCAGCTCGCCCTCGCGAGCACCACCTCGCTCGATACGCGCCGTGCGCTCTACGCGCAGGCCCTCCGAGATCTCGAAGTCGCCCTCGCCCGCGATCCGCACCTCCTCGGCGCGCACGCGGCGTTCCTCCTCCGCGCGGCCTTCGCCGCGGAACGCGAAGAGCGCGCCGTCGTTGCGCTCGACACCGCGCTGCGTGCGCTGCGCCGCGAGCAGCCGTTCCCCGCGCTCCCGCCGCTCGAAGCGCTGCAGAGCGCACCGCTCCAACCTGCGACCGCCCAAGCGCTCCGCACCTGGGGCCGCGCCGTCGCCGACGCCGTCCCCGCCGAAGGCGAGCTCGCGCTGATCGGCATGGCGGCGCTGCTCCTCCCCGACTACCTCGACGCCAAGGCCCTGCGCGGCCCGGTGAGCGAGATGCTGGAGCGCCGCACGCGCGACCGCGCGACTTGGTCGAACCAGATGGAGACCTTCCTCCTCCGCGCCGGCAACGAGATGAAGCTCTCGCTCCTGAAGGTCCAGAAGCTCACCGAGACCCTGCAGCCCATCGCGACCGCGGAAGCCCGCATCGCGCTCCTCGATCCGCTGCACGCCCGCGCCCGCGCCTGGCTCCAAGTCCTCCAAGACGCCGCTGCACAGTGAAGGTGCCAGGCATCACTACTGTGCAGTGACCGGAGCACGCTCATGATCGCCGAGCGCGTCCTCGAACACTGGCGGAAGAAGAAGGTGAAGCTCGGTCCACCCGCCAGCGAGCTCGAGCTTCGCCGCTTGGAGCAGCGACTGGGCGTGCCGCTACCCGCGGAGCTGCGCATGCTCTTCGCGGCAGCGAACGGCTTCGAGGACTATGAAGCCGACGAGCACATCGTCTCGTTCTGGTCGATCGAGAGGATCCTGAGGGAGAACGCGACCATGGCAGACGCGCGGCCACGTCCCGGCGACGTGGCGATCGCCGATGTGTTGATCTTCTCCTCATGCATCTGGCTCCGGCCACGCGCGGATCAAGGGCTCGCGGTGTACGTCGAGGAAGTGCAGCTCGAGCTGCCGACGGTCTGTGAGTTCCTCGACGCCTATCTCTCCGATCCCGGGCGACTGAACCTGTGCGATCCCCACCCCATGGCGGTGCGCCAACACTTGCGCCGCCGCCCGCGGATTGCGAGAACGCCCCCGATGCCCGCCGCCCTGCGCTCCACCCTCCCCTACCTCCTGGTCGCCCTCCTGGCGCTCCTCGCCGGCCTGCCCGCGCTGCGCGCCGGCTTCGTCTTCGACGACACGGCGCAGGTGCTGCAGAACCCGGCGGTCCGCGAGCTCGACCTCGGCAAGATCTTCGGTCGGGGTTACTGGGCGAACGCGAGCGAGGCGGCGGAGAGCTTCGATGCGGGCGCCGAGCTCTATCGGCCGCTCACGACGCTCTCGATCGCGAGCTCGTATCAGCTCTACGGCGGGCACGCGCTCGGCTACCGCGTCGAGAACTTGGTGCTGCATGCGCTGGCGAGCGCACTCCTGCTCGTGCTGCTGCTCGCGTGGGGCTTCGCGCGCGGCACGGCGTGCTTCGCCGCGGCGCTCTTCGCGGTGCTGCCGATCCACGCCGAGGTGCTGGGCTCGATCATCCTGCGGAACGAGCTGCTCGCCGCGTGCGCCGGTGCGATCGCGCTCGCGGCGCATGCGCGCGGGCGCTGGCTCTTCGCCGCCGCGGCGACGCTCGCGGCGCTGCTCGCGAAGGAGAGTGCCATCGCGCTGCCCGCGCTCGCGTGGCTCGCCGATCGCGCGGGGCTCCGCAGCGTGCCGAACGCTCGCGGCGACGCGTGGCGCGCGTACGGCGCGCTGGTCGGTGCCTGCGCCGTGGCGCTCCTCCTCCGCGTCGCCGTCATCGGCCAGCTCGGACTCGCCGATCCGAAGAACCTCTACTTCCACGAGGAGAGCGGCGTCGCGGTGTGGCTCACGATGGCGCGCTACGCGACCGAGCACTACCTGGGTGCCACGGTGCTCGGCTGGCCGCTCGTCTTCGACTTCTCGCCGCGCTCCTTCGCGACCTCGAGTGCGAACGATGTCCTCGCGTGGCTGCTGCTCTGCGCTTGGGCCGCGCTCTCCGCGGCGGCGCTCGTCGCGCTGGTGAAGCGACGCTCGCACGCCGCGTTCGCGTTCCTCTTCTTCGTCGTGGCGCTCGGCCCCACCGCGAACCTGCTGACGCGGATCGGCATCCTCGGCGCGAATCGCCTGGCCTACTTCCCCTCGCTCGGGATGGCGCTGCTGCTCGCCGTGCTCGGCGAGGCGCTGCTCCGTCGCGCGCGCGGTCGCGAGAAACCCCTGCTCCTCGCCGCGGCCGTGCTCGTGCTCGGCTACGGCGTGCGCACGGCGAGCGCTCTCTCCGCATACGCCCATCCCTACGCGCTCTACTCGAGCGTGCTCGCGCACGCGCCGCAGAATGCCCTCGCGCGCGGTTCGCGGGGATTGATCTGCTACTGGATCGGCGTTGGAAAAGAGGCGCCGCCCGAAGCCGAGCGCTCTCTCCCTCCCGACGCGTGGCTCGTGCGTTGCGTAGACGACCTCAAGGAGAGCTTGAGCGTCGCGCCGTCGCGATGGCGCGCGGCGATGCCCAATCTGGTCTACGCGGCCTTCAAGACGGATCGCGCTCTGGATCTGGCGCCTCTCTGGGACGACTGCCTGCGCCGCAAGGAGCCTGGTCTCGCCGCGAGCCTGCCGAAGCTAGATGGCACACCGGCGAGCCTGGAACGTTGGGCGAGCGCGCTCCAGGGCTTCGCCGCTCGAGGTTCGCGCGAGCGCGCTCTCGCCGCCATCGCTCGCGTGTTCGGTCCTTGGGCCGAGCTCGACGCCTTCGATCCACGCAACGCCGACGCCGCGGCACGCGCGGCGCATAATGAGCGCCTCGTGGCGCTGCGGCAGCTCGTGCGCGCGCTCGCGCAGGACAGCGACCGCTTCACCGCGGCGCTCGCGCAGTCGGCGCTGGCGCCGGCGTTCGATCGCGCGGCAGGGCGCTGGGCGCGCTGAGCCCGCCGGACCGGATTCCACCGCCAACGCTGCACCGCGCCGCCTCTTGGTGCAGCATGGGGACCGACTCGCCCGGTCGCCTCCTCGACGAGCCCCGGGTGACTCTCCCTCACGCCTCGGAAATGGTCCCATGATCGGGTTCCGCACGCTCTCCACGCTCGCTTGCTGCTTCCTCCTCTCCGCTTGCAGCAAGGAGAACGAGTCCTCCAGCGACGACGGATCCTCTGGCGACAGCTCCGAGGTGCCGCAGAACGTCGAGCTCAGCGATGCCCTGATGGAGAAGTACCTGGCGATCTACCAGGAAGTGAAGAAGGCCGGCGAGTCGGGCGTCGCCGCGCTGCTCACGCGGCACGGCTGGTCCCTCGAGCGCTGGACGCAAGTGAGCGCGACCGTCACGCAGGGCATGATCTCCGCGATGAACGCCACCGTCAGCGCCAGCCATGACGAGGCGCTGAAGCAGTACGACGCGAGCATTGCGGAGCTCGAGAGCCAGATCGCCGAGGCCAACGAGGAGCAGGCGGCGGGCTTGAAGCCATCGCTCGAGGAGCTGAAGCGCGCTCGCGCGGAGCTAGCTTCCAGCCGCGTCCAGGCGAGCGACCTCGATCGCAAGAACGCGGAGGTCCTGCAGCGCTGGATGCCGCGCCTGGAAGCGGCCTCCAAGGACCAATGAGCATGACGCCGCTCCGATTTTCGATCACGTGGCTCGCGCTGCTCGCGCTCGGCGCGGGAGCGGGGCTGCACGCGCAGGAGGCCTCAGCGAAGGCGCCGCCGGCAGCGAGAGCAAACATCGTGCTGATCCTCGCGGACGATCTCGGCTACGGCGAGCTCGGCTGCTACGGCCAGGAGAAGATCCGCACCCCGCATCTCGATCGCCTCGCCGCGGAAGGGCTGCGCTTCACGCAGGCCTACAGCGGCGCCCCCGTCTGCGCGCCATCGCGCTGCGTGCTGCTCACCGGCAAGCACACCGGGCACGCCGAGATCCGCGGCAACCGCGAGCAGAAGGACGCGGCGGGGAAGAGCCTCGAAGGGCAGCATCCGCTCTCGGCCGAGGCGCAGACCTTGCCGCGGCTCTTCCAGCGCGCGGGCTACGCCACCGCGGCGTTTGGCAAGTGGGGCCTCGGGCAAGCGGGCACGAGCGGCGGACCGAACGAGAAGGGCTTCGAGCTCTTCTTCGGCGTCACCTGCCAGCGCGTCGCGCACTCCTACTATCCGCGCTTCGTGTGGCGGAACGGCGTGCAGGAGCTGCTGAACGAGAAGCCGGTGCCGGGCCATGCGAAGAAGCCGGAGGGCGAGATCCGCACCGAGGACTGGAGCAGTGCGCGCCATCTCTCGAGCGCGGTGCGCGACGAGGCGCTGCGCTGGCTCGCGGAGCGGAAGGAGGACGAGCGCCCGTTCTTCCTCTACCTGCCCTTCCTCGAGCCGCACGTCGCGATGCAGCCCGAGCGTTCGTTCGTCGAGCGCTATCCCGCCGAGTGGGATCCCGAGCCCTATCGCGGGCAATGTGGGTACACGCCGCACCCGCGCCCGCGCGCGGGCTACGCGGCGATGATCTCGCAGCTCGACGACAACGTGGGCCGCATCGTCGCCGCTCTCGAAGCGCAGGGCCTCGCGGAGAACACGTTGATCGTCTTCACCAGCGACAACGGAACGACGCACGAGTCCCAGGGCGATCCGGTGCTCGGCGTCGGCGGCGTGGATGGGGAGTTCTTCCGCTCGACGGCCGGGCTGCGCGGGCGGAAGGGCAGCGTGTACGAAGGCGGGATCCGCGTGCCGCTGCTCGCGCGCTGGAAGGGGAAGCTCGCCGCGGGGCAAACGATCGACGCTCCGGTGCACAGCGCCGACCTCCTGCCGACGCTCTGCGCGTTCGCGGGCATCGCCGTGCCGAGCGAGCTCGACGGGCGCGATCTGCACGCGACCTTCGAGCAGCCGACGCAGCTTCCCGAGCGCGCGCGCTTCGTGTGGGTCTTCCCCGAGTACGGCGGCCAAGTGGCCGTGCGCTTCGGCGATTGGAAGCTGCTGCGCCGCGGGCTCAGCACGAAGCAGATCGGCGCATGGGAGCTCTACGATCTCGCCGCCGATCCGCTCGAGCAGCACGACCTCGCTGCCGCTCGTCCCGAGATCGTGAGCGAGGGCCTCGATCTCCTCCGCAAGGAGGTCGCGCCAAACGAAGCGTTCCCGCTCGCGATCCCGGAACTCGCGAAGTGAGCGCGGTCGCGACGATCACGCTCTACCGGCCCGTCGGCCCGCAGGAGCTGGCACTCATCGAGGCCTCGGGCTGGACGAAGTTCCCCCGCCGTCTGCCACACCAGCCGATCTTCTATCCGGTGCTGAACCAGGAGTACGCGACGCAGATCGCGCGCGACTGGAACGTGCCCGAGAGCGGCGCGGGCTTCGTCCTCGCCTTCGAGATCGACGAGGGGTTCGCCGCGCGCTATCCCGTGCAGACCGTCGGCGCCGCGATCCATCAGGAGCTCTGGGTCCCGGCCGAGGAGCTCGAGGAATGGAACCGCCACCTCGTGGGCAAGATCCGCCTCGTCGCGAGCTTCCCTGCCCACGGCACAGCCAAGGTGGTCGGCACCTCGACGGTGCCGTGGAAGCTGCGCGCGATGAGAGGGGACATCACGAAGCTCGACGTGGACGCGATCGTGAACGCGGCGAACGAGACGCTGCTCGGCGGCGGCGGCGTCGATGGCGCGATCCATCGCGCCGCGGGGCCCGAGCTGCTCGAGGCGTGTCGGAAGATCGGCGGCTGTGCGACGGGAGAGGCCGTGAACACGCCGGGCTTCCGCCTGCCGGCGCGGCAGGTGATCCACACCGTGGGGCCGATCTGGCGCGGCGGCGAGCAGGGCGAGCCCGCGCTGCTCGCTTCGTGCTACCGCCGCTCGCTCGAGCTCGCCGCGGAGCACCGCGTCGCGTCGATCGCGTTCCCCTGCATCTCGACGGGCATCTATGGCTATCCGGCCGAGCTCGCGGCGCCGACGGCGCTCGAGGCCGTGCGCGCGACGCTGCGCGAGGAACGCGTGGGGAACGTCGTGCGCGAGGTGATCTTCTGCTGCTTCGGCGCGCGCGATCTCGCGCTGTACGAGCGCCTCCTCGCCGACGAGACCCGCTAACGCTTCGGATCAGCGCCCCGGAGGCAGGAGCTGGAAGCCCGGCAGCACGGCGTCGGCGTAGCGCGACTTCGCGGCCGATCCCGAGTACTCGAGCAGCACCAGCGTGAAGCAGGTGCAGCCGCGCCAGAGCTGCCAGGAGATGACGTGCGCCGAGGCTTCGCTCTTGGCGCGGCGGCCCGTCTGCTTCAGACCGTGCAGGCGGCGGCGCACCGGAAGACCGCTCACGAGGTCCTCGCGCGTCGCGGCGTTCACCGGCTCGACGCTGAGGCCCTCATTGCCGAGCTCTTCGAGGAAGCTCGCGAGCTGGTCCTGTTCCAGCGCGGCCCGCTGCGCGGGCGAGGCGTCGGGGAAGTGCGAGACGAAGAGCACGAACTCGGTGAGCCCGCGCGCGACCACGCGAACCGCGACCCGCTCCTCGTCGAGCTCGACCTCCTCGCGCTTCGGCTTCCAACGCTCGGCCACCGCCTCGAAGCGGAAGCCGACTCGGCGATCGATCCAACCGCGCTCGGTCTCCTCCACGCTCGCGCGCGGCGTGGCGTCGATCTCGAGCCCGGTGAGGATCGAGCGCAGCGCCTCGTCGATCTGCGTTGCGTCGCGCAGCGCGCCGTGAAGTCGAACGCAGAGGTAGAGCTCATCGCGGAGGCGCGTGCTCGCGTGGAGATAGCGGCCGCTGGTCCAGAAGGAGCTCTCCTCGGACTCTTCCTCGGAGAGGAGCTCGCAGCTCTCGACGAGGAAGCTCCGTCCGCCGACCTCGAGCTCGTGCACGGGCTCGAGAGTCGTCACGGAGCCATAGCTTGCGAGATCGTGCGCGAAGCTCCCCTGGAACGCGTGCTCGTCGAGCGTGCTGCGCACCACGGAGATCTCGGCGCTCGTGCCCAGACCCAAGCTCTGCAGCCAGATCCAGCGCCGCGGCATCCACTCTTCGTCTTCCTCCTCCGCTTCGTCGCTCGCGCCCTCATCGAACGACATGCGCCAGGCCCAGCGACCGGCGGGGCGCCGCAGGCGGAAGCCGTGCTCGAAATCCTCGAAGACTCCGAGGCGCAAGCTGCAGCTCGTGCCGATGTGCTCCTCGAAGTCGAGATCGGGATCGCGGTCGCGCCGCGCCGCGAGCTCGTCGAGGCTCGCGATGCGCTGCGCATCGTCGAGCACCGCGACGTGGCTCGCGAGCTCGAGCAAGGTGGCGCCGAGGCGCGCGCCGTCCGCGTGAGCGCGCGTCTCCGCGACGAAGCTCAAGTTGTGGGTCGGGCCGTGGATGAGCAGCCAGGCCTGGGCGGTGGCTTGATCCGGTGCGGCGTTCGCGAGCAATGGCTGCGCGCGGGTCCAGAGCCGCGCGCGCAGCCCGGCGATCTCGAGCTCGCGCTGCGAGCTCCGCGCATCGTCGGGCAGCGGGATGTCGGCGAGCGCTGCGGGCCCCTCGTCACGGCGCAGCGAGGCGTGCGCGTTGCATGACATGAGCCCATCCTCCGCGAGGAAGCGCGCCACGGCTCCATGCTCGAGGAAGGTCGTGCCGCGATCGACGAGTCGATAGCCCGCCGGTGTGCGCAAAGAGAAGCCCGAGGCGAGGTGTCGGACGACCCCGCCTTCGACGATCGATTCCAGGTCCTCGCCGCGCTCCGCATGCGCGGGCAAGCGCGGACGCGGCTCGAGCTCCGGGAGCAAGCGCAGCGCCTCGTCGAATCGCGCCAGCATGGCCGTATCGTTCGCGGTCTCGGGCTCGGCTGCAATCAGCTGCAGCGCGTAGTACCACGTGGCGCGCCGTGCGAGCAGGAGCTCGTAGCGGAAGAGCACATCGTCCAGATCGCGCGCTCGCCAGCGGAGATGCAGCGCTTCCGCGGCGCCGGGAACCTGGACTGCACGGCGCGAGACGGGCCCCAACAGGCGCTCACCCTGCTCGTGTTCGACCATGGAGACCGCGTGATCGGCGAAGCGCGCAAGCGTTCCCGCCGGCCACGGTACGACGCGCAGATAGGCGACCGCGCCACTCTCGTCGTGCAAGAGCCCGGCGGCGGCTTCGGGATCCAACGCCGAGAACTCGAGCGCGTCCATCGTTCGCCAACCGCTCGCGGGAGCGCGCAGCGCGAACGCCGAGTGCTCATCGACGAGCTCCTCCGGCGCGAGAGGTTGCGATGGTGCCGCCGACGCAGGCTCCTGCGCCGCGCGCGCGAACGCGCCGACGGACAGCGCGATCGCGAGAGCGCGGACGAAGCGCAGGTCGAGCGAGAGAGCGATCCTCGAGAGACGCCGATCCATGGCTGCGCTCCGCTCAGAGGGACTGGAAGAAGGAGAGAGCGAGCGCCGAGAGCTCCGGCGCGAGCTGCACATCGGGTCGGCTCGTCAGCAGGAGCTGATGGAGCTGATTCCCTTGCCAAGCGATCCAGAGCTCCGCGGGGAGCTTCCGCCCCTCGGGTCCCACGTCGAAGGCGAAGCGTCGCGCCGGGAGATCGCCGAGGCGGATGGCGCCGAGCTCGCGCGTCGCGCCGCCGAAGGGATCGCGACCGATGCCGACGACCGCATGCGCGAGCAGCTCGAGCTCCTCGCGGCGACGCCGCGAAGCATCCAACATCGAGCGGAAGGGCACCGGTCGCGAGCGCAACGAGCCCGCGCGCGAAGCAAGCACGAGCCAGCCACGAGTGATCCCGGAGCGCTTCCACCCGCTTCCCGTCGACGGCAGCAGCGCATGGCCGCGATTCCAATCGATCCAGCCCTCGCCGTGCTCCTCGATCGACTTCCGGGGCTCCTGATCGAAGTGCAGGCATCCGAGGATCTCTTGCAGCACCGGGCCGGTCCCCTCCGCGAAGTGCTCCGCCGGTGCTTCGAGGCGCAGCTCGACGAAGCTGCGGTCGCGCAGCGGCAGCGTCACGAGCACGTGCTTGCGGCTGCAGCCCCAGGCCCTCTCGCCCGCGCGATCCGGCTCGATCCACGAGCGGCGACCGAAGCCCGCAGGACCGTAGAGGCTCTCCGCGTCGAGCGCCGCGCCCTCGGCTCCGAAGGCCTCGCGATGCACCGCGTCCAGCTCCAGCTCGCTCGTGCGCGTGCGCAGCTCGAAGCGCAGCTCGCGCCGCGCATCCCAACCGACGAGCTCGGGATCCGAGCCGCCTGGCCGGAGCTCCATGACGAACTCGTCGGCGAGGCGACGCCGGAAGCTCCAGCCCGCCGCGAAGTTCTCGTAGGTCCCGCGCTGGAGCGAGCGCTGGTCCTCGAAGCCGCTCTCGGGATCGATCTCCGGTCGATCGAGCCAAGCGCGATGCTCGGCGCGCCGCGCGTCGAGATCCTCGGCGGGCAGGCGCTCGAGCCCGCGCGCGAGAGCCTCGAGCGCCGCGTGCAGCTCGGCGCGCGAGGACTGCAACCCCCGCAGATCGAAGCGCAGCATCCACTCGCCCCAGCCGAGCCAAGCCTCGACGCGCTCGACCTCGAGCTCCACGCCCTCGCGCTCGCGCCTCTCGCGCGAGCTGCGCAGGAGTAGCTCGCCGTGAGGAGTCGGCAGGATCGAGATCGCTTCGTCGCCTTGCGCCTCGGCGAGGCGCTCGCGGCGACGCGCTTGCTCTGCGCTCGAGACGCGGCGCGCTTGCAGCAGCGCGCGCAGCGGCCGCTCGCGATGCCCCATTCCGCAGCTCTCCTCGAGCGCGGGCTCCAGCGGATCACCCGGCAGGAGGAACCTCCAGTCCTCGGGGACCGCGAGCGCGAAGCCGACGTCGAGGTCGAGATAGCGCCCCGCGCGCAGGAGACCGCACGGGAAGAACTCGTCCTTCCGATCGGCGCGCGCGCGCCAGCGCGGCTCGAGCTCCGGCACGAGGCGCAGCGCTCCGTCGAGAGACGCTCGGAGCTCCTGCGGGAGCTCGCCCGCGAAGGCGATCTCGAGCTCGGCGAAGGCGTCGCCATGCGTGTGGACGAAGAGCTCCGCGCGCAGCGTCTGCTCTCGCGAGAGCTCGATCTGGAGATGCAGCGGCTCCTCCGGCGAGAGGAGGCGCGGCGGGGCTCCGAGGAGCTGTGCCTTCCGCGACGTCTCATAGAACACGAAGAGCTCGCTGCGATCCATGTCGCGCGCGGGCCGCACGGAGAGCAGCGCGCGTACGCCGGTGCCGAGATGCCAGAGACCGGCGCAGGCATCCGGATCGATCGCGGAGGCCTCGGCCTCGTCCCAGATCTCCCAACCCGGACCAGGCGCGACGAGCTCGAAGCCGAGATCGTGATCGATCAGCGACGAGCTCGTGCGCTCCTGACCCAGCTCAGCTCCGGCGTCGGCGTCTTGCGCGACAGCGCCTCCTGCCGCCGCGATCACCGAGATCCCCACCCATACCGTCAACGCCTGGATCGTCCCAGCTCGCATCCTCACCCCCCCCGGCGCGGCTCCTACCGCTACCCGTCTCAACGGCGTCAGCCGTTGAACCAGCCCCGTCTCAACGGCGCCAGCCGTTGAACCAGCCCCGTCTCAACGGCGTCGGCCGTTGAACCAGCCCCGTCTCAACGGCGTCAGCCGTTGAACCAGCCAACATCCCCGTCTCAACGGCGTCAGCCGTCGAACCAGCAGAACGCGCGAAGCCCCGCTAGTCGATGGCCGAGGCCTCCGCACCCACCTGGCGCCCATCGGCTCGGCGCAGGCGCACGAAGCCGCGCTTCCCGCCTTCGAAGAACGCCAGGAACGGGGTCGCGAGCACACCGCCCTCGAGCTCGAGCGCCGCTTCGCGCGCGCGAGCGCGCACGTCGCTGACCTGGCCAAAGACCGCGCGGAAGCAGCGCTTCAGCTGCGCGACCTGCGCGCTGTCGTGCTTCCTGCGGCGCAGGCCGACCACGTTCAAGCCGTAGAGAGCGTTGCGCTCGGCGACGATCGTGAAGGGCGGAACGTCGAGCGAGATCGAGGCGTTGCCGCCGACCATCGCGCCTTCGCCGACGCGGACGAACTGGTGGATGCCGGAGCCGCCGCCGAGAAAGGCGTTCTTACCCACGAGCACATGCCCGGCGAGCATCACGTTGTTCGCCAGCGTCACGCGATCCGCGACCTCGCTGTCGTGCCCGACATGGCTGTTGGCCATGAGATAGCAGTGCTCGCCGATGATGGTGCGCTCCCCGGGCTTCGTCGAGCGATGAACGGTGACATGCTCGCGGAGGAAGGTGCCCGCGCCGATCGTGACTCCGCTCTCGATCCCATGATCGAAACCGATCATCTGCGGATCGCCGCCGACGACGGCGAAGCTGTCGACGCGGACGCCCGGGCCGAGGCGCGCCCCGCGACGCACGACCGCGTGCGATGCCAGCACGCAGCCGTCGCCGATCACGGCATGCGGCCCCACATAGGCAAAGGGGCCGATCGAGACCTCGGCGCCGATCTCGGCCGTGGGATGGACATCTGCCGAAGCAGCGATGGACACGGACATCTGAAGCTCACGCGACGGCGTTGAGTGGATCGAGCAAGCGCGGGCCGTCCGGAACGCATGCCGGCGCGCACCGGGGAGACGCGGCGGCGCACGCGGCGATTGTAATGGCCCGGACCGGGCTTTACGCGAGCTTCACCGCGAAGTGCTGCGGAACTTCGCGCGCAGCGCCTTTGCTCTGCGTCCTCCGGCGACGCCCCCTGTCGCCTCCCCTCGCACACGCGCGCTACGCCCATCTCCGGGGCGAGGCGCGAGAGGACCCACGAGATGCTCGAACAAGACGAGAACCCGCAGGGCTCGAACCCGACGCAGAATCCCGAGCTCACGCAGCTCATCGAGAAGCACCTCTCCCGGCGCAACCTGCTCGGCGGCGCGCTGGCGGCGACGGCGGCCCAGTTCCTCTTCGGCCGCGGCGCCGCGGCCCAGGAGCTCGGTACGAACGGCCCGCGCTCCGGTCGTAGCCGCCGGCCGCGCATGGGCTTCACCGAAGTGCCGGCCTCGAGCGCCGACGACTTCATCGTCCCGCCCGGCTACGTTGCGCAGGTGATGGTGCCCTGGGGCACGCCGCTCTGGTCGAACGCCACCCCGTTCGCCGAAGACGCCTCGAACAGCGCCGCCGATCAGGAGCTGCAGGTCGGGTTCAACCACGACGGCATGCACTACTTCCCGCTCTGGCGCGGGCCCCTCGGCAATCGTCGCGGCCTCCTGGTCATCAACCACGAGTACACCGACGCGAACCAGATCTACAGCGCCGCGGTCGGCCGCACGATCACGAACGACGCCGCCGGTCGCGAGAAGGTCGCGAAGGCCCTCGCCGGTCACGGCGTGTCGGTGATCGAGATCCAGCGCGATGCGAACGGCAACTGGTCGCACGTCATCGACTCGCCCTACAACCGCCGCATCACCGGCACGACGCCGATGGCCTTCTCCGGCCCGGTATCGCCCTCGCACCCGATGCTCCAGTCGGCGATCACGCCGAGCCCGCGCGGCACGCTCAACAACTGCGCCCACGGCTTCACGCCCTGGGGCACCTATCTCGCCTGCGAAGAGAACTGGAACGGCTACTTCGGCACGGCGGACTCGAGCTGGACGGCGACGGCTCTGGAAGCGCGCTACGGCGTCTCGCGCGGCGGCTTCGGCTACAACTGGCACGTCGCCGAGCCGCGCTTCGACGTGGCGGTGAATCGCAACGAGCTCAACCACTTCGGCTGGGTCGTCGAGATCGATCCCTTCGACCCGCGCTCGACGCCGGTCAAGCGCACGCGGCTCGGCCGCATCAAGCACGAGGGTGCGACCGTCACCGAGGCGCGCGGCCGCGTCGTCGTCTACAGCGGTGACGACGAGAACGGCGACTATCTCTACAAGTTCGTCGGCGATCGCCCGTGGCGCATGTGGCGCGCGCGCGGCGAGAGCCCGCTCGACCACGGCATCCTCTACGTCGCGAAGTTCGAGGAGAACGGGACCGGAACCTGGATCGCGCTGGAGCACGGCACGGGTCCCTTCACCGTCGCGAACGGCTGGGCGGATCAAGCCGATGTGCTCATCCGCACCCGTCAGGCCGCCGACGCCGTGGGCGCCACGCGCCTGCATCGCCCGGAGTGGGTCTCGGTCGACGAGCACACGAAGGACGTCTACGTCACTCTCACGAACGGCAGCGGCAACGGCGCAGCGGTGAACAGCAACCGCGACCCGAACCCCTACGGCCACATCGTGCGCTTCCGCGAGGCGGACCACGACAACAGCTCGCTCAGCTTCGAGTGGGACATCTTCGTGATCGCCGGCGACCCCGCCTACGATCCGAGCGTCCCGGCGAGCCAGCCCGCCTTCGGCTCGCCGGACGGCGTGTGGGTCGATCCGGACGGCCTGGTCTGGATCCAGACCGACATCTCGAACTCGTCGCAGAACTTGGCCAGCCGCGGCTACGACCGCATCGCCAACAACCAGATGCTCGTCGCCGACCCCTTCACCGGAGAAGTGCGCCGCTTCTTGACCGGGCCGCGCGGCTGCGAGATCACCGGTGTGATCACCACGCCCGACCAGCGCACGATGTTCGTGAACGTGCAGCACCCCGGCGAGTCGACGACCTTCTGGAACAACCAGTTCGGCTCGCCGAGCCCGGCGAATCCGACCGCGGTCTCGACCTGGCCCTACGGCAACGGCCGGCGCCCGCGCCCGGCGACCGTCGCGATCCGGAAGCTGGACGGCGGCAAGATCGGGAGCTGAGCTCCCTCCCACGGCACAGTCGAGGAGCCAGGCACCTCGACTGTGCAGTGGCCGGATTCTCGAGGGGCGGAACCGTTCCGGCGATGCGCGGGTAGAGAGGAACCCCGGCTTCGCGGAGCTCCCGTCCCTCGATGAAATCTCGGTCGCCCTCGGACGCGGTCTCGCACCACAGCGCCGCGCTGCTCTGGCTCCTCTTCTTCGGCAGCGGCTGCGCGGCGCTGCTCTATGAAGTCATCTGGTTTCACCTGCTGCGCCTCGTGATCGGCGCGTCGGTGATCTCGCTCGGGGTCCTGCTCGCGACCTTCATGGGCGGGATGGGGATCGGGAGCCTGCTCTTGCCACGCTGCGTATCGCCGCGCCGACATCCGCTGGCGATCTACGCGCTCTGCGAGCTCTTGATCGCGATCTCCGCGATCGCGCTGCCGCTCGCGCTGCCCGCGCTCGCCGAGCTCTACGTCGCGCGCGTCGATCCGAGCTCCGGCGGTCTGCCGTGGAGAGCGGCGCTCTCGGCGCTGTGCTTGCTGCCGCCGACGATCCTGATGGGTGCCACCCTGCCTGCCGTGGCTCGCTGGGTGCAGCGGACGCCGGCGGGCGTCGCCGAGCTCGGCAGCTTCTATGCCGCGAACTTGATCGGCGCGGTGGCGGGAACGCTCCTCGCGGGCTTCTATCTCCTGCGCGCCTACGACGTCTACGTCGCGACCGCCGTGGGCGTGGGGCTGAACCTGCTCGTCGCCGCCGCGGCCTTCGCTCTCTCGCGTCGCCATCCGCACGCGGTCGAAGGCGCGGAGCCGCCGCGCGCGCCGGACGCCGCCGCAGCGCCTCAGCGTTTCGCGCCGTGGAGCATCGGCGCGGTGCTCGCGCTCTCGGGAGCCGCGTCGATGGGCGCGCAGGTGGTCTGGACGCGCTGGCTCGGCTTGCTGCTCGGCGCGACGACCTACACCTTCACGCTGGTGCTCGCGGTCTTCCTCACCGCGCTCGGGCTCGGCAGCGCGATCGGCTCCGCGCTCGCGCGCCGCAGCAGCCAGCCCTTGCAGGCGCTGTGGCTCACGCAGCTCCTCGCCGCGCTCGCCTTGGCCTTCAGCGCGCACGCCCTCCTCGAAGCGCTGCCGCACACGCAGCCGACCGAGGTCTTCCTGCCCGCGGTGCGCGAGAAGTTGGGCTGGATGTACACCTGGGACTTCGCACGCTGCTTCGGCGCGATCGCGCTGGGTCCGCTCTGCTGGGGCGCCGCGTTCCCTCTCGGCGTCGCGGCTCTCGCCGGCGGTGGGCTCAGCGCGGAGCGCGCCGTGGCGCGCGCCTGCGCGACGAACACCTTCGGCGCGATCGCCGGGACCGCGGCGGTGAGCTTCTACGCGATCGCCGCGCACGGCACGCGCTTCGCCGTGCAGGGCCTCGTCCTCGCGAGCGCGCTCGCGGCGGCGCTCGGCGTTCACGCAGCTCTGCGCCGAGGCGCACCGACGCGCAGGGCGACGCTCCGGGCCACCTGCGCCGCGCTGTGCTTGCTCGCGAGCGCTTCGCTCCTCGCGTGGCGCGGCCTGCCCGAGGTCCCGATCGGGCTTCTCGCCCACGGTCGACGCGTCGAGCGCTGGAAGGACGGCGCGCGCGTGCTGCACGTGCGCGAAGGACACAGCACCGCCGTCGCCGTCACCGAGCAGGACGATGGCGCGCGGAACTTCCACGTGAGCGGCAAGGTCGTGGCCTCCGGGGTCCCGCTCGACATGCGCCTTCAACGCTTGCTCGGGCACATCCCCGCGCTGCTGCATCCGCATCCCCGCTCGGTGCTGATCGTCGGCTGCGGCGCGGGCGTGACGGCGGGTTGCTTCATCGATCACCCGAGCATCGAGCGCATCGTCATCTGCGAGATCGAGCCCGTGGTCCCCGAAGCCGCGCGCCTCTACTTCGACGCGGAGAACCGCGGTGTGCTGCGCGATCCGCGCACGCAAGTGATCCGCGATGACGCCCGGCACTTCCTCGCCACCTCGCGCGAGCGCTTCGACCTCGTGACCTCGGATCCGATCCATCCCTGGGTCGCTGGTGCCGCGGCGCTCTACACAGCGGAGTACTATCGCCTCTGCCTCGAACACTTGGCACCCGGCGGGATCTTCACGCAATGGGTCCCGCTCTACGAGACCAGCGAAGCGGCGGTGAAGAGCGAGCTCCGCACCTTCTTCGATGCCTTCCCCGAGGGCACGATCTGGAGCAGCGACCCCGACGAGCTGGGCTACGACGTGGTGATGCTCGGCTCGCGCGAGCCGCTGCTCATCGACGCCGACGCGTTGGAAGAGCGACTCTCGCGCGCGCCCGAAGCCTGGACTTCGCTCGAGGAGCTCGAGCTCGCCTCCGCGCACGCCCTCCTCGAAACCTATGCCGGTCGCGGCCCCGAGCTCCGCGGATGGCTCGCCGACGCCGAGCCGAACCTCGACCGCAGCCTGCGTCTCCAATATCTCGCCGGTGCCAGCATCGAGCAGCAGGACGGAGAGCGTATCTTCTCCGCCATGCTGCGCTACCGGCGTTACCCCGAGACCTTGTTGGTCCCGCCTCCCGATTGCGAAGCGGAGCTCCGGGCGCGCTTCGACGGAGCACCGCGGTGATCGCGCTCACGCACCGCCTCTCGCCGCGCATGAGCGCTTGCGAGCTCAGCTTCGTCGAGCGCACTCCGATCGATCTCGCGCGCCGAGGCGCAGCACGGCGCCTACCTCGCGGCGCTGCGCGAGGCCGGCGCCGAGGTGATCGCGCTCGCGACGCACCTCGAGCACCCCGATGCGGTCTTCGTCGAGGACACCGCACTCGTGCTCGACGAGCTCGCGATCGTGACGCGACCGGGTGCTAGCTCGCGGCGCGGGGAATGCGCAGCCATCGCCGAAGCGCTGCGCCCCCACCGCGAGCTGCACGCGATCGACGCGCCGGGAGTGCTGGAGGGCGGCGACGTGCTGCGCGTCGGCAGGACGCTGTACGTGGGCCTCGGCACGCGCAGCGATCGCGAAGGCCACGAACAGCTCGCGCGGCTCGTGCACCCCTTCGGCTACGCCGTTCGCTCGGTGCCGCTGCGGGGCTGCCTGCACTTGAAGACCGGCGTCACGGCGCTCGACGAGCAGACCTTGCTCGCGCAGCCGGAGTGGATCGATCTCCAAGGCTTCGAGGGCTTCCGCGTCTTGCGGGTCGATCCCCGCGAGCCCTTCGCCGCGAACACGCTGCGCGTCGGCGAGACCCTGTTCGTCTCGGCCTCGCACCCGCGGACGCGCGAGCGGATCGAAGCGGCGGGTTTCGCGACGCGCGCGCTCGCGATCGACGAGATCGAGCGCGCGGAAGGCGGGCTCACCTGCCTCTCGCTGCTCTTCCGGCGGCGCGAGGCCAGCGCGCCGTAGATCGCGCCGGCCCGAGCGGGCATCCTGGGCAGCGGTCCTCGGCCTTCGGAGCCCCATGCCCTCTCCCGCGATCGCGCTCGCTCTCGGTCTCGCCTCGTTCCTCGCGTCCCCTGCGCTCGTCCTCCCGCGCGACGAGCGCCTCGCCGCGGCCTTGGAGCGAGCGAGCGAGAACCGCGCCGCGCTCGAAGCGGCCCTCGCCCGAGTGCCCGCGGAGCAGCGCGGCTCCCTCGCGTTCCTGATCGCGCACATGCCCGCGCGCGACCTGCGTTCGCTCTCGGCCGAGCGCCTGCTCGACGAAGTCGCGGGAGCGCACGACGCGCGCGATGCGGCCCCGTGGAAGGAGCGTCTCCCCGAGGCGATCTTCCGCGAGCACGTGCTGCCGTACGCGAACGTGAGCGAAGCGCGCGATCCGTGGCGAGCGGAGCTCCGCGCGATCGCGCTCCCGCTGATCGAGGGCGCCACGACGCCCCTCGCGGCGGCGCAGAAGCTGAACGAGCAGCTCTTCGCCAAGCTGAACGTGCGCTATTCCACGGCGCGAAAGCGCGCCGATCAGTCGCCGAAAGAGTCGATGGAGACCGGCCTCGCCTCGTGCACGGGCCTCTCGATCCTCCTGGTCGATGCTTGCCGCAGCGTCGGCATCCCCGCGCGCCTCGCCGGCACGGCAAACTGGGTCGACAAGCGCGGCAATCACACCTGGGTCGAGGTGTGGGACGGCGAGTGGCACTTCACCGGCGCCGCCGAGCAAGACCCCGCGGGCTTCGATCGCGGCTGGTTCGTGGGAGACGCCGCGAAGGCGCAGCCGGGGCGCGAGCACGGCATCTTCGCCGTGCGCTGGGAGCGCACGGGGGTCATCTTCCCGCTCGCGTGGGCGCGCGGTGCCGACGAGGTCGCGGCCGAGGAGGTCACCGCGCGCTACGCGCGCGCCTCCGAGCCGGCGGCGAGCACCTCGGCTGAGCTCTTCGTGAAGGTCCTCGATGCGAGCGGACGCCGCGTGAAGGCGGCGGTCGAGCTCGTGCCGGATGCGGCGAGCGGAGCGACGACGCAGCGCGGCGAGCCGCGACGAGAGCGCCGACACCAACGATCTCCTGCGCTTCGAGCTTTCCTTCGGCGCGCGCGCGACGCTGCGCGCGGTGCAGGGCGACGCCAGCGCCACGGCCGCCGTGGTGAACGAGCGCGGTAGAGTGCAGCACTTCACGCTGCAGCTCCCGCAAGAGCCTGCGGCGACGCCGCTCGCCGCGCTGGAAGCGCAGATCCTCTCTTGGTTCGACGCCGCCCCCGAGGCGCGCGCGCAGATCGTGTTCTCAACGGAGCAGGAGGAGCTGCTGCGGAAGGACCCGATCGCTGTGCGCGAGGCCGCGTGGCGCGCGTATCGCCGCTCGTCGATGCACGAGTCCGCGCGCGCGGACTTCGCCGCGCGCAAGGTGCGCGGCATCGACCAAGAGGCGCCGTTCACGCTGCGCGAGGTCGGCATGAAGCCCGAGCGCGGCTGGCCCCTCGTGATCGCGATGCACGGCGGCGGCGGCGCGCCGCAGCGCGTGAACGATCAGCAGTGGCAGGTGATGCAGCGCTACTATGCCGACCAGCCCGACCTCGGCTACCTCTACCTCGCGCTGCGCGCGCCGAACAACGAGTGGAACGGGTTCTACGACGACAAGATCTGCGTGCTGATCGAGAACCTGATCCGCGCCGCCGTGCTCTGCGCCGACGTCGACCCCGATCGCGTCTCGCTGATCGGCTACTCGCACGGCGGCTACGGCGCCTTCGTGATCGGCACGAAGATCCCCGACCGCTTCGCCTCGATCCACTCCTCCGCGGCCGCCCCCACCGACGGCGAGACGCGCGGCGAGAACCTGCGCCACACGATCTTCACCTTCATGGTCGGCGGCAAGGACACCGCCTACGGCCGGCGCGAGCGCTGCGAGGCGTTCGACAAGTCGATCCAGGCACTCCGCGGCGAGCGAACCGACCTCTATCCCGTGCGCTTCGAGCTCATCGAGGAGAACGGGCACACGGGGCTCCCCGATCGGCAGAAGGTGAAGGAGCTCCTGCGAGCGCGCCGCGACGTGCGCCCGCCCGATCTCGTCTGGAGCCCGAGCGACGAGGTGCTCACGGACTTCTTCTGGGTGCGCGTACCGACGCCGCGCGATGGCACGCGCATCGAAGCGCGCCGCGACGGCCCGCGCATCGAGCTCCGGCTGGACGGCGTCGAAGAGCTCGAAGTGCTGCTCGACGCGAGCGCGCTCGCCGGCGCCGAGGAGCTCGAGCTCGTCTGCGGCGATGAGCGCCGGAAGCTCCCCGCTCGCCCGAGCCTGCGCGTGCTCGTAGAGTCGCTGCTGCGCCGCGGCGATCCGCGGCTCGCTCACGACGTCGTGTTGCGCTGGGGCCGCGCGCGCTGATCCCGACCTCTCTGCTTCCTCTCTGCTTCCACGAGAACGCCTCGCATCATGCACCGCACTCTCTGCTTCGCTGCCCTGGCCTGCGCCTCGCTGACGGCATCGCTCACCGCGCAATCGCGCGCCTTGGGCTACGCGGTCGATTCGGATGCCGCGAATCACCTCTGGGCGATCGATCTCTCGAGCGGCAACGCGGCGGATCTCGGCCCCACCGGGCGCACCGACATCGAAGCGCTCGCGTTCCACCCCGACGGGCGACTCTTCGGCATCGAGGACGGCGAGGAAGCGGACCTGCTGGTGCTCCTCGATCTGCGCTCGGGCGCGGCCACCGTCGTCGGCAGCCTCGGCGCACCGGTCGCGAATCCCGGCCTCGCCATCGACGCGACGGGTGCCGCTTGGGTCGCGAGCGACGGCATCGCCACGGGTGAGCGTCCGCTCTACGCGCTCGATCTCGCGAGCGGTCGCGCCACGCTGGTCGGCGATCTCGGCCAGGACATCCAGGGCCTGATGGCCGCCGGCCGCTCGATCTACGGCATCAACGACGAAGGGCCGGGGCTCTTCCGCATCGACACGCGCCGCGGGACGGCGGAGCTCCTCGCGACGCTCGGCGCGCCGTTCCAAGGCGAATGCCCTTCGCTCGAGATCGCGCCGAACGGCGATTGGCTCGCGCTGAACGACGCAGGCGCGATCTTCCTCGTCGATCCCGCGAGCGGCAGCGCGGCGCAGAGCAGCTCGACGCGGAGCGGCTTCGAGTCGCTCGCGATCCCGCAGAACCAGGTCTGCGCATATGCCGTCGACAGCGACAACGCCGACCAGCTCCACGCGATCGATCTGCGCACGGGCGCCAGCGTCGCGATCGGCAGCGTGGGCTTCACCGATATCGAAGGGCTCGCGTTCTCGAGCGAAGGGCGGCTGTTCGGTATCGACGACGATGGAACTCCGGAGCTCATCGAGCTCGACCTGAGCTCGGGCAACGGCCGCTCGATCGGCGCGCTCGGCGTCGCGATCTCGAACCCGGGCTTCGCCATCGACGAGAGCGGCGCGGGCTACGTCATCTCCGATAGCTCCACCGGCCCACTTCACCGCATCGACCTCGCGACCGGCGCGGCGACCTTCGTCGGCAACAGCGCGATCAGCGGCGTCGGCCTCGCGTTCCTGCGCGGCGAGCTCTTCTCACTCGACTGGGATCCCGATCAGCTCGCGCGCCTCGATCCGCTGAATGCGAACCCGACGGTCGTCGGCGCGCTGCAGAACCTGAACCTGGCCTGCGGCGGTCTCGACGCGACCTCCGATGGCACGCTGTGGGGCCTCGACGATCTGGGCCGGATCCTGCTCGTGAGCCCCACGAGCGGCACCGCGCTGCACGTCGCGAGCACCTTGCCCGGCTGCGAAGGACTCGCGATCCCGCCCGGCTGCGGCGCGGGCCCCTTCGATGCGCGTTGCCTCGAGCTCGATTTCGAGCTGCCGTTGCCCACCGTCGCGGCTCTCGGCGGTCCAGCGCAGACGATCGAGCTCGAGCTGGAGCTGCCCTTCGCGACGCTGCCCGAGAACTTGGCGGGCCTCGGCGTCGAGCTCTTCGCGAACGGCCTCGCCATCTCGCCGATCATGGTCCTCGACGAGAAGGGCCGCAGCCGCTCCGAGGCCGGCGCAGCGCTTGCGTTCGAGGTCGCGCTCTCGGCGAAGAAGCGCACGCTCTCCGCGTCGCTCTCCGCCCAGGGCTATCGCGCGATCCTCGGCTTGCCCACCGCAGCGGGCAGCGGCTCTTCGATCGTGGAGCTGCGGGCTCGCGTGCTGCTGCCGATCGATGGCTTGCCGGGGCCCCTCTTCGCGCGCTGCCGCGTGCCGTTCGAGTGGGGAGAACCTCGCGGGCGACGAGATCACCGGCGGCTACGCGCCGAAGGCCTCGGGTCCGGGCTTCACCGGCTTCGCACGCACGACCAAGGCGCAAGCGCGGCAGGTCGGCGACACGCACGATCTCAGCCTGCAAGCGACCTTGCTCCCGAACGGCGGCGGCTATCTCTCCCCGGCGCTGGCGACGCTCGACGTGGAGCTCGGTCTCCCCGCCGTGCGCGTGCGCATCGGCGACGCCGCGCCGATCACGATTCCGGCGAATGCGATCGAGCGCAAGGGAGCCGGAGAGAAGGAGAAGTGGAGCCTCAGCCGCTCGGCCGGCATCGCCCAAGTCTCGAAGCTCTCCTACAGCGCGAAGAAGGGGAGCTTCTCGCTAGCGGTAAAAGAGCTCGCCGGCACGGGCATCCCGTTGGCGCCATCGATCGCTTCCGCGGAGGGTGGACCGCTTGCGCATCCACTCGAGGTCGCGATCGAAGTGCTCACCGCGGGCGGCTGGCAGAGCTTCCGCTGCGGCGCGGTGCTCACCCGGAAGGACGCGAGTGGAACGAGCTGGAAGTAGGAAGCGGAGAGGGCGCGAGCTCAGCTCGCGCTCTCGGCGCCGCTGAACAACGCGCGGGCGGCCTTGCGGCAGGTTCCCGACCACTGGGGTAGGAAGCCGTAGCGGCGCTCGAGCAGGATGCGCTGGCCGAGCGCCGCGGCCG
The DNA here is from genome assembly GCA_016719295.1 of Planctomycetota bacterium. GTDB lineage: Bacteria > Planctomycetota > UBA1135 > UBA1135 > JADKAF01 > JADKAF01. Next base: position 5,739,940 of record JADKAF010000001.1, on the reverse strand, counting down.
CCGGCGACGGAAGGTCGGCGAGAGCTTCCAGCGCCGTGACGACCCAGGGCTCCGCGCGGCGATCGGGAGAGAGCGCGTCGATCTTCTTCGCGAGATAGTTCGAGAGCTGCTCCTGCAGCGCAGGGCTGGCACTATCCCACGCGCCTTCGCGCAGGATCGCGAGCACGATCGGGCGCGTCGCCGAGGCATGCGGCGTCAAGGCGCGCAGCGCCTGCGCGCCCTTCCACGTCGGCAGGTCTTCCTGCAGGCACTGCAGCATCCACGTGCACATCGCCGAGCCCGGCACGGCTTCGACCAAGCGCGCGAGCAGCGGGAAGAGCGCGCGCGGCGGCGTCGGCGCGAAGAAGCGCCGCGCCAGGCGTCCGAGGCGCACGGCCTCCAGGCGCTGCAAGCGGGCGAACTGCGGATCAGCGCGCTCGACTTCGGCCTTCCCTACGAAGTCGTGCAGCAGCGCTTGCGCCGGTCCCGCGCTGCGCCGCGCACCGAGCAGGATCTCGTGCAGCGCGTGCGGGAAGAGCCGCGCGTGATCCGCGGAGCTCCCCAGCGCGAGCCACTGCGCGAGGAACTCGCTTGCCGCTCCCGGCCGCTGCTGACGGAGTCCATGGAGCAGCGCCGAGATCACCGCATCGCTGCCCGCCGTATCGAGGCCGCTCGCCAGCTGGGCGAGGCCACTCTGCAGAGCGCCGAGCGCTTGCGGAGTCAGCGCCTCCGCCGAACGACCGAGGCGCTCGGCCAAGAGACGCGCCCGCTCGACCCCCGGCTCGAGATCGAGCTCGGGTGCTCCCTCCAGCGCGCGCCCGAGCTCGTCCAGTCCGCTCGAAGCGGCCCCCTTCAGCGACTCGATCATGCTCCTCCCCAGCCCGCCCGATAGATGCGGGCGCGCTCCCGATCGAGCTATCGGCCAGCGGGGATGGAGAACTCGAGCGCGTCCGTCGCACGCAGCCAGCGCCCCGGCCGCGCCGTGATCGCTCGCCCCTCTTCGTAGGCGAGGATGCCGTTCACCCAGGTCGCGCGGACCCCAACGGCCAGGCGCCGCGGCTCCTCGAAGCTCGCGCGGTCGCGGACCCGCGCGGGATCGAGGAGCGCGAGGTCGGCGCGCGCGCCGACGCGCAGCACGCCGCGCTCGCGGAGGCGCAAGGTCGCCGCCGGCAACGCGGCGAGCTTCCGCACCGCTTCCTCCAACGTGAAGCCGGCCTCGCCGTCGAGGGCCAGACGCAACACGCGCGCCTGCGAGCCGTAGCCGCGCGGATGCGCGAGCGATGGCCCGCCATCGGAGGCGATCATCACCTGCGGATCGCGAAGGAAGCGGCGCATCGCGCGCTCATCCATCACGAAGTAGGCCGCGGAGGCGGAGCCGGGCGGGAGCTCCTCCGCGAGGACCTCCTCGAACGGTCGGCCGAGCTCTTGCGCCAGCGCTTCCAAGGTCTTGCCTTTGTGCTTGCCGCTGCCGAGCAGCGTCGCGGCCGGGCCGTTCCGCGCGTTCACGCGCTCGCGCAGATGCGCGAGCAGCTCCGCTCGTCGCTCGTGCAGCGCCGCGCCGTAGGAATGCGGCGGACGCGCCCACGCGGGGAAGAGCAAGTCGATCCCGGTGTAGCTCGCGGTGTACGGATAGAGATCGGCGCTGACGCGCTGCCCTTGCGCTCGCGCCGCCTCGAGCAGCGCGAGCACTTCGGCCGCGCGCTCCTCGCCACGCCCGAGCACGATCTTCAGATGCGAGACGTGCACACGAGCTCCGCTCGCGCGTCCGATCGAGAGCAGCTCATCCAACGCGCTCGCGATGGCCGCGTCATCCTCGCTGCGGACATGGCAGGCGACGAGCGCATCGCGCGCGACGAGGGGCTTCGCGCACGCCACGAGCTCTTCGAAGCTGGACGCGCGCCCCGCGTCGTACTCGAGGCCGAGCGAGAGCCCCGCCGCACCGGCGGCAAGTGCGGCTTCGACCGCGGCGGCGAGCCGCGCGAGATCCTCGGCGCCGAGATCGCTTCGCAATCCGCAGCCCGCCGTCGTGCGCAGCGTCGCGTGCCCGGCGAAGAGCACCAGGTTCGGACCGAACTCCCCCGCCGCATAGCGCTCCGCTTCCTCGGGCAGTCGCGGGCTCCCGCCGTCGAGTCCGAGCGCGATGGTGGTGACGCCCTGGGCGAGGAAGCCCTCGAAGCGCGCCTGCTCGAAGGCGTCGCCGTGCGTGTGCACGTCGATGAATCCGGGTGCCAAGACGAGGCCCTCGGCAGCGATGGACTCCGCGCCACGCGCGGCCAATGCGTCGACTTCGCCGAGGGAGGCGATGCGACCGTCGCGCACGAGCAGATCGCCGCGCCGCGCGGGAGAGCCGGTGCCATCGACGATGGTCGCGCCGCGAATCCAGAACGCGCGGGAACGCGGCTCGGCGTCCTGGGCCGAAGCAACCGCGACGAGCAGCGCGCTCGCCAGCAGCGGCGCCGCGCGCCCGCGCGCGCTCACCCGCGCACCGCGCGCTGCCGCAGCCAGTGATCCCAGAGCACGAGCAGCACCATCGCCTCCACCATCGGCACCGCGCGCGGTACGACGCAGGGATCGTGGCGCCCGCTCGCGGTGAGGTTCACCGCTTCTCCGGCGCGCGTCACCGTCTCCTGCTCGCGAAAAATCGTCGCCACCGGCTTGAACGCGACTCGCAGCTCGATCGCCTCGCCGTTCGAAATGCCGCCCTGGATGCCGCCGGAGTCGTTCTTGGTCGTGCGGATGGCTCCGTCCTGCACGGTGAACGGGTCGTTGTGCACGCTGCCGCGCATCGCGGAGGCGGCGAAGCCGCGCCCGATCTCGAAGCCGCGCGAAGCCGGCAGCGATATCAGCGCCTTCGCGAGATCGGCACTCAGCTTGTCGAAGACGGGTTCACCGAGCCCCGCCGGAACTCCGCGCGCCACGCAGCCCACGACGCCGCCGATCGTGTCTCGCTCGCGGCGGGTCGCTTCGATCTCTTCCTGCATGCGTGCGGCCGCCGTCGGATCGGGACAGCGCGTCGGATGCGCTTCCACGTCCTCGAAGCGTACGCGCGCGGGATCGACCGCGGCGACGATGGAGCCCACTTGCTCCACCCACGCGAGCACCTCCACGCCGTGCGCTGCCAGCCACTGCCGCCCGACGGCACCCGCCGCGACGCGCCCCACCGTCTCGCGCGCGCTCGCACGCCCGCCGCCGCGCCAATCCCGCGTGCCGTACTTCGCGTCGTAGCTGTAGTCGGCGTGGCTCGGGCGATAGAGCTCGCGCATGGCCTCGTACGCCTGCGGTCGCGCGTCTTCGTTCCGCACCATCAGAGCCAGCGGCGCTCCCGTGGTGCGCCCTTCGAAGAGCCCGCTCAGCACCTCCACGCGATCCGCTTCGCCGCGCGCCGAGGTGAGCGAGCTCTGCCCGGGACGGCGCCGATCGAGATCGCGCTGCACGAGCTCGAGATCGAGCGCAAGCCCGGGAGGACAGCCGTCGATCACGACGCCGACGGCCGGGCCGTGGGATTCGCCGAAGGTGGCGATGCGGAGGAGTTGGCCGAGGAAGGAGCCCATGCGCGGCGAGCATGGAACGTCGCGCAGTTCTTGTCGAGGAGCAACCGAACGTAAGGGGCCGGAGCAGCTTTCGATTACCCACATTCTCCGCCCGCAAGCTCATAGCCGAGGGCGATGTCAGTCAGCCTTGACATGCCTCGCCACATCACCGTGTTGCCGGGCGGGCCGTCACTGGCTCGGTTCAAGTAGCCGCCAAGCCGAGCGAGCTGAAGCAGGCATCCCTCAGGCGACTGACACTGTTCGCGTGCATGGCCCCGGCTCCTGGCAGCAGTTCGCGATAGCAACTCGATCTCCACAGGCGTGAAAGCCAGGGTCGGAGGGCAGCGAGTGACGCGCCTGAGCATCGTCATCAGAAGATTCGCCAGCCGATGATGCAAAAGACTCCGAGTAGGTTGACGATCCGTTGCGCAGTTCGCAATTGGAGCTCTTCTGCACGAAGGCCGGACTTGAGAATCTTGTGGAAGGTCTCGATGCGCCAGCGCAGCGCGTACCATTGCAGCTTCTCGATCGCCTCTGCGCGCGACGTGATCGGCAGGTCGGTGATGAGCTTCCACTCGATGCGGTCGCGCCCCGTTGGCGGGTGACGTTCCGTGGCGTGAAGCACGGTTAGCTCAAGGCTTGGGTAGCGATTCTGCTTGCCGATGGGAGGAAGAATGCGAATGCGCTGATATCTCAGCTCAGGACCGCGATCCCTGACGTGCCATCGCGATCTGCGACTTCGACGCGGTGTAGCCCTTTGCAGCGCACCTCATCCATCACGGTCGATACCGTGTGACCGCCATCACCCGCCAATCGGTCCACGCAGGTTCGGAAGAGGAAGTGCGTTCCGGCTTCAATGGCAGCGCAGAAGAGCTCGTAGATGTCGCTCTCGCGGTCACCGATGTGCACGCATCGAGCCGGATCGTCGATCTGCGCGCTGGCCTGCTTCAGGTTCTCCAGCCAACGCACGCTCTCTTTGGCCTCGATCGGGATGCGCGTGAAATTGACCTTGTTCCGCAGCGCCTTGCTTCCCTTGAACTTCTCGCGCGACCAGAACTTGATTGCCGCGAGACCCAGCGGCAATCCTTCCGTCGTGATCGCGAGACTGGAATGCATAAGGATTCCGCAGACCGTCCGAAGGCGAGGCCGGCCATCGCGGTCATTCCCCGCAAACGTAACCTTCGTTCTCCCGATGGCATCGACATCCTTGCGCTTGAACGAGAACTCCGTCGTGTCGTGCAGCACGAGAACCGGTCCAGAAGTGCTTGCGGCGCGATCCCGCGTAGCGCGAAAGTGCCCAGCGAGAATATCTGCCTCGTTTACGTTAGCATTGTCGAGAAAGCGATAGGCTGCCTTGGTGTTCGCCCAATCCTGGCACGCGAACGGAATGCTCTCACCAGGGCTTGATGCGAGGTGAGAGAGAAGAGTCCGAAATCGACGAATGAGGCGACGGTCCTGAGTTCGCAGCCAGCCAGTTCCCGCTCGACCCACGCCGGGGCGTCGCCCTGATCGTATTGAGCTGAATCCGCTTGGGTAGCTTGATGGGATGAAGACATGTGCCGCCTCCGCGTGATCGCAATCAAGGAAGCACTGTCTGCCATGCCGCGACGCGTTCCGCACGCGTCTTCGTACTCTCTCGATCGCCCTGGGCAATTAGTACGTAGCCAAGTTGATCTCAATCGGCTGGGGAGGTCGATCTCTTGCCAATATTCAAGTTATCACATGCTCACTGACCACGTGCAGCGGCTCCAAGGGCGGACAACTTGTGGGTAATCCAAAGCCGGAGCAGACTCCTCCAGCCACCTTACGAACCGTATCAACGGCTCACACCGTCGAACCCATGCCGTGAGCTCTTGCTGGGCACCGCAAAGTCGGGGAAGCCTGCCTGTCGAAGGCCTACTGGCACTTGCTGCAGCGCACTACGTAGCTGTACACGACGGTGCCGCCGGAAGAAGCGTTGTAGAAGTCGATGCTGTACCACGCGGTTCCGCTGCACGGCATGACGTCTCCGTCTCCGACGTTGTGCTCCCACACCGTATTCGGCGCCCACTTGGTTCGACCTGGACCTCCCGAGCTGTACCACAGGTTCTGCCCGGTGTTGTTCAGCAGCTTGATCACACCTGACACCGTGCATGGCGAACCCACGCAGTTCGGGACGGATCCAGTGCATTCTCCAGATGTCGTACTCGGTTCCTCGACCACGACGATGCCGCTCGATTGCGAGCCATAGCCATAGCTCGAGTTCGTACAGCCGGAGCAGTCCTCGTAAGAAGAGACTGCCGCGTTCGCCTTCGAACGTAGGCGACTCGAGGATCCACCGAATCCGGCGACTCCAGAGCTTCCAAGAAGGAAGACGATCAAGCAGAAGATCACGATCTCACGTCCCGTTCGCATGCGACTTCTCCTCTTCAGCTCCAACACCATCTACCGACCCGCGGAACCACTCCGCTGAGCCCACAATCCCAGGATCGCAGACCTTCGAGCCTCGAAGGCTTCGCTGTAGCGTCGCCTTGCCTCATCCAGCTCAGGGTTTTCTCCGGGATTGATGCGCACGACCTTACGCATACCTCCTTGCACTTCCGTGCATACATGCTGACCTTCGAACAGCGGTCCCGGTTTCGGGCGCTGATACTCAGGATTCCCGTAGTTCGGGCCCGCGTCCCACAGATCTTGCGTCTCGAACATGCCCTTCCGGATGTACTCCTGCTTGATCGATTCGGCCACGTCCGATATCGCAACCATGGCATCTGAAGTCGGAGCTTCGTGCTCCGCCATGATGCGCTCGAGCTCCACCCTTGCGACCTCCGAAGAGATCAGCGTGGCTATCTCCTCCGTCGAGAGACCACTGGCTCGGGCAGATCGAAGCGTCAACCGCTGCAGCCCCCAGGGAATGGCGTCCGACGTATCCTTCCCCTCTGCTCGGGTTGGCGTCGGATCTGCACCATCGCCGCCGAAGGGCGCGGAACGAACGGCGCTCACCTCGCGGTTTGCATCTCCCAGAGAAGCCTCCGCGATCCATCCGCGCTCATTCGCCGATTCCGAATGAGGCAGGTCCGTTTCGCGCTCCACATGGGACGGCGAGCCTCCTCGCGGTTCGCGAAGGAGAATCAGCGCAAGCAACCCGATCGCAACTGCCCCAGAGGCGCCTACGACGAACTTGATCACAACTCGCCATCCTTGGAGCAAGGCATGACTTCCGGTTGCCTGCGACGATTCTCGGGTCTGAAGTTCGAATCCATGATGGCGGCACGTGCAGGAACGGATGAGCGAAGAGCGGAGCAGACGGTTCGCTGCGCACTCATGTACAAGAGGGCCATGGGAGTATGCGTCGCTCGATCAATTCTCGGATTCTCCTCCCAGCCTCCACCAGCGCCCTCCCGAAGTTGGCACACTGCTCCCCCGTCAACTCCGCGGCCTGGTAATCCGTCTTGGCGACGAGGCTCGCTTGAAGGACGCGCATCTTCCGAGGCGACAGATGGGCCTCCAGTACCGGCAAGCTGGCTAGCAGCCAGTCCCGCAGCGTCTGCTCGGCTTCGGCTTCGGCATCGTCTTCGACATCGAGCAGATCCGAGAGGTCCGCGAGCAGCGACGAAGAGACGGACTCCAGCGGCGCGTGAGCTTGACGAGGGATCTTCCTCGGAGACTTCCAGAGGTTCCACGCGACACGGTCGAACCAGCGCTCGAGGTCCCGCGGAGGGCGGCCCGCACCGAAGCGCTCGAGGAGCAGGAGTACCGTGCGATCCACGATCAAGTCGCGCCGCACGGGATCCGGCTCGAGTCTCTCGAGTCGGGCTCGCCAACGGGCGTCGAGGTCCACGAGTAAGCGGCCGATAGCACTGCCCTCTGACTCCTGACTCTGCTCCCGAGGATGCATAGAACTCACTCTCGTTGTCCATTCGCCCACTCCTGGACGCTCGAGATGAACTCGATCAAGGCGTCGCGTGCTCGTGAAGCTCATCGACCCTGAGGCCAAACCTACTCCGCAAGTCCGACCAACGCAATGCAGCGCGCGGAGCCAGAACCACTCCGCGGTCCGAGCCCGCGGAGTTGCTCCCGCGCCGTGCGTTCGCTTAGCTGGCGGCATGTCGAAGACCGGCGATCTCTTGCGGCGGTGGCACCAGGGGGACCCAGGGGCCCTGGGCGAGCTCGTGGCCGAGGATGCGGCGTGGATCAGCGATCACGTCCATCGGCGGCTCGGCCCGCTGCTGCGGCGCCGTCAGGACACCGGGGACATCGTGCAGCACACGCTGGTCGAGGTGCTGAAGGCTGGCCCTCGCTTCGTCGTCGAGGATCGCGGGCAGCTCCGGGCGTTGCTCGCGCGCATGGTCGAGAACGTGCTGCGCTACCACGCGCGGCATGACCGGCAGCAGAAGCGGGACGTGCGTCGCGAGATTCCGGCCGAGCTCTCGGCCGCCAGCGACTCGGTGCTGATGCTGGTGCCGAGCGCCGCCGGTCCGGGTCCCGCGACGCAGGCGGCGGCCGCCGAGACCCGCGATTGGATCCGGCTCGCACTCCAGCTCCTCGATGCCGACGACCGCGACGTCATCGTCTGGCGCGAGATGGAAGAGCGGCCGTTCGCCGAGATCGCTGCGCGGCTCGGCATCAGCGAGGCGCACGCGCGCGTGCGCTTCCAGCGTGCCGTCCCCAAGCTCGCCCGCAAGCTGGAGCAGCTCCGTCAGGGGCAGATCGATCAGGCGCTCGAGACCTGATCTGACGGACGCGGGGTGTTGCGTTCTCGAGCGGTGCGGTCCTACCGTCTCTTGGAAGCGCTCGCTTCGCGATCCGAGAAACGCACCCACTCCCGAAGCTCGATCAAGATCCCGTGCCGCACCCCAGTCGACTCGAACGCGCGATGGAGCTCTACCTGCAATGCCAGGACGGGGAGCTCGACCCCGAGCAGGTGCTGGCCGGACACGACGACTTGCGCGACCTGCTGGAGATGTTGCTTCGACCGGAGCCCGCGGCCGAGGAGGCCGATAGCCCCCGCGCGATCGGCGACTTCGAGCTGCTGCGAGAGCTCGGGCGCGGCGGCATGGGCGTCGTGCATGAAGCCCGCCAACGCACGCTCGGACGCCGCGTCGCGCTGAAGGTGCTCGCTGCCGATGTCAGCGCGGATCCGACGCGCATCGCGCGCTTCCGCCGCGAGGCGAGCATCCTCGCCCGCCTCGAGCATCCGCACATCGTGCGCGTGTTCGATGCCGGCGAGAACGACGGGCAGCACTGGCTGGCGATGGAGCTCGTCGATGGCGAGACCTTCGCCCAGCGACTCGAGCGCCAGCGCCGAGCGGGCGGCCATCGCGAGGGCTCGCTGCGGCAAGCCGTGGAGATCGTCGCCGCGGTGGCCACCGCGCTGCAGCACGTGCACGAGCAGGGCTTGCTGCATCGCGACGTGAAGCCATCGAACGTGCTGCTGGGCGCAGACGGCCGCGTGCTGCTCTCGGACTTCGGACTCGCCCGCGGCGAGACCGCGCCCGAGCTCACGCGCACCGGTCTGCTCGCAGGCACGCCCGACTACCTGGCTCCCGAGGTCCTGAGCTCGGGCACCATGACGGCCGCCTCCGACATCTGGTCGCTCGGGGTCATGCTCTACGAGGCGATCACGCTGGTGCGCCCCTTCGCCGGGGCCACGGATGCCGCGATCTGGCGCCAAGTCGCACAGCAGGATCCCGTGGATCCGCGACGGCGACAGCCCGGGCTCTCGAAAGACCTGGCGGCGATCACGCTGAAGGCGCTGGAGAAGAAGCCCGCGGAGCGCTACGCGACGATGGCGGCGTTCGCCGCGGACCTGCGTGCGTTCCTCGACTTGCGTCCGACCGCGGCGCGACCTCTGGGCCCGCTGCGCAAGCTGCGCCGCTGGCTGCGGCGCGAGCCGCTGCGCGCTTCGCTCGCGGCCGCGGTGCTGCTGCTGGCCTCGCTCGCGGCGTTCCTCCTCGTGAGGCTCCCGCTGCTGCGCGCCGGCGAGCGCGCCGCACGAGCGGAGGTCTACGAGGCCGCGATCGCCGAGGGCTTCGTGCGGCGCGGCGATGGCCAGCGCGAGCTCGCGACGCGTGCGGCGCAGCGCGCGCTCGCGCTGCGGCCGGACGCGGGCGAGGCGATGGTGGTGAGCGCGCTGGTGAAGCTGCGCTTCGAGAACCCGACGGCGGCGCTGCAGGAGCTCGATCGCCTGACCGCCGCACCGCACGACGACGACGACGCGTGCCAGCGCCTCCGCGCCTTGATCCTGGGTCGCCTGCAGCGCACCGCCGAGCGCGATGCGTTGCTCGCGCAGCTCGGCGAGCCCGCGACGCAGATGGGACTCCTGCTCGCGGCGGGTTTGCTGGTCGAGCAGCAGACGCCCGCGAACATCGAAGCAGCGCGCCGCTTGATCTCGCTCGCGACGCGCCTCGCGCCGCCACGGCTCTTGGTGCATGGACAGTGGGCCACGCTGGCCGGTCCCGCGGAACGGGACGAATGCGTCGCGGCGCTGCAGCGCCTCTGGCCGCGCCATCCGTTCGCGCTGCACCTCGCGGCCAAGCACGTGCAGTGGAGCGATCCCTCTCGCGCGTTCGAGCTGCAGCGCGAAGCGCTGCGCCTCGGCTTGCAGGACCCGTTCGGGCACTACAACCTCGCCGCGTATGCCGATAAGTCCGGCCACGTCCCCGAGGCGATTGCCGCGGCCGAGGTTGCGATGGCCGATCCGCTCCTGCCCGAAGCACAGCGCCCCGGCGTGCTGCAAATCTTCACCGACCACGCGCCGGAGAAGGTCGAGAGCGCGCTCCGCACGTGGCAGCGCCTGCACCCCGAGAGCGCGCTCGCGGAGCGCGAACGCGGCCGCGCGCTCTCGCTCGCCGGGGATCACGCGCAGGCGATCGCGGTCCTGCGCGCGCTGCACGAGCGCGCGCCCGGCGAGGCCGAGGTCTGCTTCCTGCTCGCGTGGGCGCTGCAGAACGGCCGCGAGTGGGCCGCTTCGAACGACGCGGTCGAACGCCTGCTCGAGCTCGCCCCTGCCGATCGCCGCGCGCATCAGCTGCGCCTGCGCGCGCTGGACGCGTTGGCGGGTGAACCCGCGGCCGTGATCGCGGAGCTCCGGCGACGAGCGAGCGCGGCGCCCGACGATGCGGAAGCCTGGCGCGAGCTGGCCGAGCGGCTCTTGGACGCGGAACAGCCGGAGGATCGCGCCGAGGCGTTGCGCGCCGCGCAGCGCGCGGACGCGTGCCGCGATGGGCAGGATCGCGACGCTCTGGCGCTGCTCGTGCGGGCACACCTGGCCTTGGGAGAGAGTGCCTCCGCCGCGGAAGCCGAGGCGCGGCTGCTCGCGCTCGAGAGCGCCGCAGAGGGGCGCTGACGAGCACCGGCGGGAGAATTCGGCACGCGCTGTTACGCCGATCGTCGCCGCGGTCCTCCTCACCGGACCGCCGCAGCGTCTTGCTGCGGCCGCCCTTCCGAGGACCTCACATGCGCCCCGCTCTCCCGCTGCTCGTGCTCGGGCTCTCCGGCTTCGCCGGAGCCCAAGATCCCGTCGCCCCGAAGACCCCGCGCCCCCCGCTCGTTTCGTCGCCGGCGAAGGAGCACCGCCTCTCCGCGGAGAAGGCCGCGGCGGGCGTTACCGCCGCCCTGCCGGAAACCGCAGGAACGGGCTCCGAGCTCGCGAAGGAACTCGGAATCGCGAACGGTCGCTGGATGCCGCTGCCCGCGGAGGTCGTGCACGATCGGGCCGCGGACGGCGCGCTCTGGGCGCACGGCCGCACGTGGAAGGCCGAGTTCGATGGCCGCGGATTCAGCTACGTGCCGTTCCTCGGCAGCGAAGCGCCGCGGAACCAGCCGTTGACGGTGCGCCTCGCCAGCGTGCAATGCGGCGACGCGGTGCTGCCGACCTCCGTCGGCAAGCCCGAGCGCAGCGGCGAGCGCATCCACGTCGAGCGCGGTGCCTGCACCGAGCGCTTCGATCTCCTGCCCGATGGCGTGGAGCAGTCGTGGGTCTTCGCCGCGCTGCCGAGCCGGGCCGCTCTGAAGCTCGAGCTCGACCTGCACACGGAACTCGTCGGGACCGACCTGGGTCGGGATCTCGAGTTCCGCGGCCCCTACGGCGGCGTGCGCTACGACCGCGCCGTCGCGATCGATGCGCGCGGCGAGCGCTGCGAGCTCGACCTCGAGCTCGTCGGCGAGCGCATCGAGCTCGTGGTGCCGGCGGAGTTCCTGGCCTCGGCCGCGCTGCCGCTCGTGGTCGATCCGTTCACCTCGACGATCGGGATCTCGTACACCGCGGCCTACCAAGGCAACCCCGATCTCGCCTTCGATTACACGACGCAGGAGTTCCTGATCGTGTGGCAGAACGCCTACAGCGCCACCGATCACGATCTCTGGGCGCAGCGCTTGGACCTCGCGCAGACGCCGCTCGGCGTGCCGTTCACGATCGACTTCACGGGGACGAGCTGGACGAAGCCGCGCATCGCGAACAACGGCCTCGACGACACCTTCCTCGTCGTCGCCGAGTGCAGCCAGGCATTCGTGTCGCCGCGCTGGATCGGAGGTCGGATCTGGAGCCTCGCTGGCGGTGCCCAGCCCGCGTTCGACATCGAGCGCGCGGGCGTGGGCGGTAGCTGGTCCGGCGACGCGCTGAACCCCGACGTCGGCGGCGACCCGCTCGAGCTCGGCCCGACCTACTTCACCATCGTCTGGGAGCGCGAGTACTCGCCCACCGACCACGACATCCTGATGCGGCAGGTGACGAGCACGGGCGCGCTGCGCAGCTTCACGCCGACGACGATCGACGTCGCGACCAGCTATCAAGCGAAGCCCCGCATCGGGAAGAGCAACGGCTACAGCTTCACCAACAACTTCGCGCTACAGCGCTGGGCCATCGTGTACGAGGACTACTACTCGCCGAACGACTGCGACGTGCGCGGCGCGCAAGTGACCTGGGACGGCCAGTTCCCGACGGCGACGATCACGCACGAGATCACGGCGACCGCGGCCGACGAGCGCACGCCCGTCGTGAGCTCGCCCACCGACGAGGAGAACGGCTCGCGCCAGCACCTGATCGCCTGGTCGCGCTCCAGCGGAGCCGACGGCGACATCGCGATCGCGATCTGGAACAGCGCTCTGCAGATCCCCGCGCGCAGCAATCTGCACGTCCTCGAAGCCGCCGGCGCAGCGCAGGCCTGGCCGCAGTTCGCGCCGACGGTGGACAGCGATGGCGTGCGCTTCGCGTTGGGCTATGCCGAGGCCTTCAACGCCTCCAGCGACATCGACGTGCGCTTCTCCACCGTCGCGTTCGACGCCTCGATCAACCTGCTGCAGGTGCATGAAGCCCGCGCGGCGATCGGGGTCAGCGTCGATTACGAAGGCGTACCCGCGGTCGCCTCGGCCTGGAGCGGCGGCGGCGGCGCGATGCACTACGGGATCGCGCTGCAGCAGCGCGACAACTCCACCGGCACGCACGGCATCTTCGCCACGGTGTATCGCGGCCATGCCAACCTGCCGCTGCCGAGCACGCGCGCGACGGGCTGCGGCGGGCTCGGCATCAACATGTACGACGTGCCCGCGCTCGGCCGCAGCATCTCGTTCGACCAGACCGACAGCGGTCCGCTCACCGGGTTCCTGCTCGGCTTGCCGCTCTCCTTCCCGATCGGCGGCTGCCCGGGCTGCGTGCTCGGCGTGGACGGCGTCGCGATGCCGAACCCCTTCGGCGTCTTGATCCCCAACGCGCCGAGCCTGGTCGGCGTGCAGGTCTCCTGCCAGGCCTGGAGCCTGGTCAGCGGCTCCTGCCTCGGCGCGATCGCGCTCTCCGACACGATCGACTTCACCGTCCTCTGAGCGACGCTCAGAAGTCCTCTCGCCTCTCCCAACCGAACGTACGGTGCCAGAGCACGGTCTCAACGGCGTCAGCCGTTGAACCAGCAAGCATCTCTCCGGTTAGCAACCGGAGGAATTTGCTCTGGCACCGTACGTTCGGTTTCTCTGAGCGCGGATGCGAGGATGTGAGCCATGCGCCACCGCCCGGATCTCCACCCCGTCCCTGACGCACGCAAGAGCAGCGCTTTCGCCGAGGACCTCGCCGTCGAGGGGCGCATGGGCTGCGGGCTCTTCTTGCTCGCTAGCCGCACGCTGCGCTGGCCGCTCGGGTATCCGTGGCGGAAGACCGATCGCGGATGGGAGCCGCATCCGCGCTCGCGCGAGCTCGTCTGCGGGGTGAAGGCGCTGCCGTGGATGCACCTGGGGGCGCTGCCGCACGCGCTGGTCGAGCGCACGGACGCGCAGGTCGACCTGATCGCGTTCCTCGGGACCTGGGGCGAACGCTCGGCGTGGGGCGATGGCTGCGAAGCGGCGTTCCCCGGCTACGGGATCCTCCGGACCGAGCCGCGGAAGTACGCGAGCCAGCTCTGGGAGGACGGGATCGCGCTCGAGCTCACGGGCTGCGATGCGCGTGGGAAGGAGCGCTCGTTCGCGGAGCTCGCGGGCTCGTTCCGCATGGAGCCGGGGAGCTTCACGTGGAAGGCCGACGACGCGGAGCGCTCGCCGTTCGCTGCGGTGCAGGTGCTCGTCTCCGATGCGGAGCCGCTGCTCGCGCGCCTCGAGCTCGAGCTCTCGCCGAGCGGCTCGAAGAGCGCCGTGCGCGTCCGCTTCCGCGCACTGCTGAAGCGCTTGACCTTGCCGCCGCGGCACTTCGATCGGCCGATCGACACGCTCTCCGCGCCGTACGGCTTCGGGAACTTCGAGGACGCCGTTCCCGAGCCGCGCGTGCACGAGCGCGGCGTCGTGTTCGAAGCGCCGGCCTTCGGGATCGAGAGCTTCGCCGAGGTCGAGGGCGCGCGCGCGGTGCGCGTCGTGCTCGTCGGCACGCGCGCGCTCGCGGAGGAGCGCGGTGTCGATGCGGCGAACGCGAGTCCCGAGGCATGGGATGTCGAGCTCGAGCTCGCGCCCGGGCGCACGAAGAAGCTCGAGCTCCGCTTCGGCGTGCGGAAGCTCCATGCGCGCCCCGCCCTCCTCCCGTTCGCCGCGGCGCGCACCGCGGCACGAGAGCGAACCGAGGGTGAGCATCCGCTGCGCGTCGCGAGTGGCGTTCGAGCGATCGACGGCTACCTGCGTTGGGCGCTCGATACGGCGCGCACGCTGATCTGGCCGAACGATCTCATCACCACCGGTAGCATCGGCTACCTCGGGAAGAGCCACATCGGGCAGGATCTACCGTTCGTTCTCCCGCTCTTCCTCGTCGCCGATCATCCGGGGTTTCTCTCGGCCGCGCGCGCGACCATGGGCTACGTGCTCGAAGGGCCGCGGCGCGCGAGCGACATCGGCATCGCGGATCACCCGTGCGATGCGTTCGACTTCGCCTTCGCGCCCTTCGATCCGCGGCACGCGCGGACCTGGAAGAGCTTCGGCGCGAGCGGCGTGCTGCGCTGGATGCAGTGCCTGGCGCGCTACGTCGCGCAGACCGGCGAGCTCGAGCATGCGCGCGCGCGCGGCTGGATCGAGACCTTGTGCAGTGCGTTCTGCACGCACTACCTGCCCTTCGATCCGGCGCAACCCGCGTGGAGCCGCGGCGAGGAGACGCAGGATCTCCTCTGCTCGCTGGCGACGGCGCCGCGCGCGCTGCGCGAGTTCGCTTGGTTGCTGCGGCGGATCGACGACGAGGCCAGCGCCGCACGGCTCGAGGAGTGCGCCCGCGCGATCGTCGCGCGCGTGAACCACCCTCACGCCGAAGGCGGCTACTGGCTCGCCAAGGCAGTGAAGGGGAAGAACGGCTCGCGCGTTCCGAAGGGCTTGCTCGCGCCGCAGGAGCGCCTCGATCCCGCGCATCCTCTCTTCTCGTTCGACATCCTCCTCTACAACGCGATCGCGCTACTCGGCGACGCGCTCCTGCCCGAGCACGCGGAGCAGGTGCTCGCGAACCTGCTCGCGGATGATTGCGGCTGGTTCGTCCCCGCTCTCGGCTACGCGAAGAAGGCCGACGGCTCGCGCGGCGTGTGGTACTGGCAGAACAGCCTGCTCGGCGAGGCGCTGCTGCGCGCGAGCGAAGAGCACCCCCGCGCGGGCGAGCGCGCCCTCGAGCTCTTCACCGCGATGGGCGAGTCGATCTGCGACATCAATGGCATCGCGATCCCGGGCGAGGAGCTGAACGGCGGCGACCACGCGATGGGGATCGGCTGCCTGGGAGTGACCGCTCTGCTCGACGGAGCGCTGCGGCCGCGGCTCTTCGACAGCGGTGAGCAGCTCGCCTTCGACCCGGTGCCGTGGGCAGTGCGCGCGGGGCTGCGGGTCGAGGGCTACGCGTTCCGAGGGCGGCGGCTCGCGCTCGCTGCGGAAGCGGCAAAAAAAAGCCCATAACGCGCGCGCGGCGCTTCGGATTCGGGAAACGGGCGAACCCGCCCCTCCTCCAGCCCCGGAGCATCCATGCGCCTCCTCACTCTCCTGGCTTCCCTCACTCTCGCACTGCCGTGCCTCGCGCAGACCGAGATCGGCAGCCCCACGATCAACCGCGCGCTGAATGACTCGGCCAGCGGGTTCCTCTACCTCTATCTCGGCGGGACGCAGCCCTCGACGGCGCCCGGCGAGATCGTCGAGTGGTCGTTCTTCGACGACGACGGCAGCACGAACGGGCAGAGGGTGACGCCGTTCCTCTGCGAGCAGACCGGGCCGAGCTCATGGACGGTCGTCGCGGTCGGCACGTCGCGCGCCTCGACGGCGTCGGGCGTGCAGACGCATCCGTTCGCGACGCTCGTCGGGAACGCCGTGATGGAGCGCAGCAAGAGCTACACCGTCGGCTTCATCGCGATGGGCTACACCCTCAACGGAACCACGCTGACGCCAACCTCCTCGAGCTCCGGCGTCGTCGACTTCGACGGGTACAACAACTTCAGCGATCGCTGGGCCTACGCGCAGGCGCCGCTCGCGCTAGGCTTGATTCTCGGCACCGGCGGAGCGCCGCTCGACTCGATGGGCTCCGGAGGGCGCATCTATTCGGCGCGCTTCCGCGTGCAACGCGTGGTCAGCGTTCCCGGATGTCCGCCGCCGACGAACCTGCTCGTTTCGCGCGAAGCTGCGCTCGTGATCGGTGCCCCCTTCACGCTCGAGCTCCGCGCGTCGAACATCTCGAACGGCGCCTACCTGCTGTGGATCGGCTTCCCCGCGGTCACACGCCAGAGCTCCTGCGGCCTCCCGCTCCCCGGGCTCGGCGACTTCCTGATCTTCCCCGGCAGCCAGATCACCCTCGTCACGGGCGCGATCAACAGCCGCGCCGTCCCGATCCCGCTCGCGGTGCCGAACGATAGCTCGCTGACGGGCGCAGTGCTCATGTTCCAAGCTCTGACCGCGGATCTCGCGATCCCGCGCGTCCCGCTCGAGCTCACCAACGGCCTCTGGGCGATGCTCGTCCGCTGACGACCACCTCACAGCCAAGGTGCCTGACACCTCCGCTGCGCCGAGGGTCAACGGGAGGTGGGCTCGGGGCGCGGAGGGTAGAGGAAGTAGCGCGTGCGCATCTGCTCGTAGAGCTCGAGCCCGCTCGAGAGATCGCACGGCTCGCCGCGCTGGAGGTGAACGACGCCGCCCTGCGTGCCCAGCAGCTTCGCCAAGCGCTCGGCGTCGATCTTGAAGTGCTCGGGATGGCGGCGCTGGACCGCCGCGATCAAGCGCGCGCCGAAGTGCACCGGCCGGAAGATCTCGGGCTCGGTGATGCGGAGCTCGAGACCGCGGCACTTCTGGTCCTGGAAGCGCGGCTTCGCGGCGCGATCCACGATCGCGACGGGCGTGTATTCGATGGGCGTCAGCACGAGGCCCGGAACGGGACCGAGCTCCAAGCGCAGTGCCTCGGCATCGATCCACGGCGCGCCGAAGCGCAGGAACGCGTGATCGGTGCCGCGCCCCTCGTTCAGATTCGTGCCCTCGAGCAAGCAGAGGCCTGGATAGGCGAGCGCCGTCTCGAAGCTCGGCATGTTGGGCGAGGTGCGCACGAAGGGCAGGCGCAGCGCGGGCCACATCTGCTCGCGCTGCCAGCCCTCGACCGGGATCACGACGAGCTCGACGCGCGCACCGTCCTTGATCCAGCTCTCGCCGAGGAACATGCGCGCGAGCTCGCCGATGCTCATCCCGTGCCGCACCGGGATGGGCTGGCAGCCGACGAAGGAGCGCAGCTCTTTCTCGAGCAGCGGGCCCTCGACGATGGCGCCGCCGAGCGGGTTCGGCCGATCGAGCACGACGACGCGCAGTCGAAGCTCCGCCGCGGCCTCCAGGCAGTTCGAGAGCGTCGAGATGTAGGTGTAGAAGCGGGCCCCGACGTCCTGGATGTCGAAGACCAAGGTGTCGATGCCGCCCAGCATCTCCGGCGTGGGCTTCCGCAGCTTGCCGTAGAGGCTGTGCACCGGGAGCCCCGTGCGCTCGTCCTTGCCTCCGGCGAGCTCCTCGTCCTTGTCGCCGCGAATGCCGTGCTCGGGGCCGAAGATCGCCCGCAGCTCGAGGCTCTTCTCCGCCGCGAGCAGGTCGATCAGGTGCTGGCCGCGCGCATCGACGGCGGTGTGGTTCGCGACCACGCCGACGCGGCGGCCGCGGAGCGCCGCCCGCCAGAGCTCGGGGCGATCGATGCCGGGGCGAACCTGCGCCTCGAGCGACGCGGCGGAAGCGAGCAGCACGAGTGCCGCGAGGAACGAAGCAGATCGCACGGTGGGAGATCCTCCGGGAAACACGGCCCGTCGAGGCGACCAGGATAGTGCGCGAGAACGCACCGCGCGGTTTAGATTTCCGCGCCATGCCCTCCTCGAGCTCTTCGCCGCGCGCGCCGCGCCTCCTGCTCGGCCCGGGGATCCTCCTCGCCGCGACCTCGATCGGCGGCAGCCATCTCCTGATCGCCTCGCGCGCCGGAGCCGAGCACGGCTTCGCGCTGCTCTGGGTGATCGTGCTCGCGCACGCGCTGAAGTACTTCGCCTTCGAGGCCGGCCCGCGCGTGGCGCTGGCGACGGGCCGCTCGCTCCTGCACGCGTACGCCGCGGTGCCGCCGCCGCGCTGGGCTCCGCGCGCGAAGGGCTGGGCGCTCTGGCTCGGCCTCCTCGACATGACGGTGGAGGCCATCGGCGTGATCGCCGCCGTCTTGGCGCTCACCGCGGCGATCGCCGCGACCGCGCTCCCGATCTTCGGCGTGGGAACCTGGGCGCTCTTGCTCGTCGCGCTGATCCTCGGGCTGCTCCGCACCGGGGGCTATCGCTATCTGCGCGGCATCAGCCTCTGGATGATGATCCTGCTGCTCGCGGGGACGCTCGCGGCCTTCGCCGCGGCGCTGCCTTCGCCCGTCCGCGCCGCGAGCGGCCTCGTGCCGAGCCTGCCCGGAGGCAGCGGCATCGTCGCCACCGCGCTGCTGGGCTGGATGCCGACCGCGATCGGCGTCTCGGTGTGGCACTCGGTCTGGTGCCTCGGCGACCGGCGCTTCTGGTCGAGCACGCTGACACCTGCGCAGCGTCTGCGCCTCGGGCTCCGCGACGCGCGCATCGGCCTACTGCTATCGCTGGTGATCGGCACCTGCTTCGTCTGCTTGGGCGCAGCACTCCTCCATCCCACCGCGCTGCCCGAGGAAGGACTCGCGCTGGTTGAGCGCCTCGGCGAGCTCTACACCGGCGAGCTCGGAGCGTGGATGCGGCCGGTGTTCCTCGTGCTGGCCTTCTTCGCGATGTTCTCCACCGCGTACGCCTCGATGGATGGCTTCCCGGTGACCTTCCTCTCCGGGCTCGCGATCCTGCGCGGCGACGAGCTCGGCACCTTCCCGCAGCGCCAGCGCCTCTACTGGATCTATCTCGTCGGCGTGAGCTTGGCCGGCGTCGGGGTGCTGCTCGCGCTGCCCTCGCCGAAGCTGCTCTTCGCGGTGTTGGCCTCGCTCAGCTTCGTGCTCTCGCCGATCTACGCTGTTCTGAACCTCTGGTGCGTCGTGCGCTTCGTACCGGCAGAGGCGCAGCCGCCGCGCTGGCAGATCGCGGCGGCGCTGCTCTGCGCGCTCGCGTTGCTCGCGGGCTCGGCCATGGCGCTCGCGAGCGCGCTCCTCTGAATCTCGCTTCTCTGGGTCGCGCTCAGCGCACGAGCTCTTCGCGCGCGTCGGTGACCACGAGCTCGAAGCGCGTGTTCAGCGCTACCGCCGCGACCCACAGCGCTTGCCCGCGGAGCTCCAGAGGCACGCCGATCGGAGGCGTCGAACGCCGGCCGTTCGCGTCGAGGAAACCTTGCCATGCAGGCACTTGTAGCGACGTGAGCAAGAGCGCGTCGAAGTCGAGCCCGACTTCGGGCAAGAGGCCCGGGAAGATCGTCGTGCCCTCATCGAAGGCGAGCAGGACTTGCGAGTAGACGCCGCTCGGATCGGCCGGGAAGCCGAAGAGATCGAAGACGAGCGGCGCGCCGGCTTGGATCGCGCCGCCGCGGATCGCGACGGTCTGGGGTCGCACGCCGCCCACGAGCTGACGCGTGCTCGCGCCGGAGCCGGCGACCCAGCTCAGCACGAAGTCGCGCTCGAAGGCGTAGAACGCGCTCGCGGCGGGACGCACGCTCTCGCCGTTCGGCAACGCGAGCAGCTCGAAGGGCGCGCGGAAGGCGGCGCTAGCACCTTCGGTGATGCTGCCGAGCACGGCGCCCGGGCGCACCGCGGTGAGCAGCACGCGCCCGGTGTCGGGTGCTCCGCGCACGAGACGCGGCGCGACCACGCCGGGCCCGAAAGGCTCCGATTCGGCGCCGAGTGCACCGCCGGCCAGCGGCGCGCGCCGCGCCAGCACGCGCGCGGAGGAGCCGCGCGTTTCGCTCCAGGCGAGGAGCGCTTCGCCCGCCGCGCGATCCACGGCGAGCTCGGGGGACGAAGCCGTGGAGTTCGCTCCGCCCACTTCGCGCGGCGCGGCGAAGCTCGCCCCCGCGTCGAGCGAGCTCGCGAAGAAGAGCGCCTCGCGGCCCGCGGGCTGCGCTTCGAGCCAGGCCACCGCGAGGGCATCGCCATCGACGGCGAGATCGATCGACTCCGCGGACGGCGCGAAGCTGCCGCTGCTCACGAGCCGCTCCGCGCCGAAGCCGCCGCTCGCATGCGCGATGCTGCGCTGGAAGAGCTCGACGCGTCCCGCCCCGCTGCTCGGGCGCTCCTCGAGCCACGCCACATGCGCGGCCGTCTCCGAGAGCTCGACGTCGAAGCTCGGAATCGCGCTCGTGCTCGCGGCGCTGGTCGAGACCGCGAGCGGCGCGGCGAAGCTCGCGCCCAAGTTGGTGCTGCGATGCAGCAAGAGCTCGCGCGCACCGGTCGCGACATCGCGCGTCAACGTCGCCACGACGAGGCGCCGACTCCGCGCGCCGGGATCGGCGGCGACGACGTAGCGCTCGAGCGTGCGCGTGCCGGTGAAGCTCGGCGGATTCATCGGGCGGATGCCGTTCCAGGTCTCGCCTTCGTTCGGCGAGACATCGAACCACATCGCGTCGACGTTGCCGGTCGGCGTGGAGCGGCGCTCGACCCAGCAGAGGAAGACCTCTTCGTTCACGATGACGACGGTCGGATCGAGCCCTTGGCTCGCGGGGTCCACGAGCTTGCTCTGCGCCGCGGTCCAGCTCGAGCCGTTCTCTTCCCCGATGCGATAGCTCACGCCGGGCAAGCCCTCCGCGGTCTGCCCCACGAAGAGGAAGTTCTCGTCCTGGCAGAGCGCCGAGGCGGCCTGGGTCAGGATGCCGCCGGTGGGCACGGCCCGCACGCGACGCGGAATCTGCGCGCTCGCGCTGGAGAGGAGAGCGAAGCCAACGGCGCAGCCGAGGTAAGCGGCGCGCGAGCGAGAGGAGAGCGGGGACATGTGGTGCGGCCTGTGCGGGTTGGTTCCCGGCTCGCAGCGACCTATACTCGGCCGCGACGAGCGCGATCGCGGCGCTCGGGGGACGCCCGCGTACGGACATTCGAGCACCTAGGACTCCTCGTTGACGCCTGAAGAGCGTATCTCGGAAATCACTTCCTGGGTGGTGTCCCTGCGCCCGCAGCTCTTGCATCTATTCCGCGCGGGAGCGGCGAAGGACGGCGGTTTCGGTCTGGATGCGGATTCCTTCGCCTTCCGTGCAATCGAGGCTCTCGAGGGGCGACTACGCGCGGCCGGCGTGGTCCCCGACCCCTCGTCGCTCGAGCGCGCGATCTCCGCTCTGCCGGCCGCGGACTTCCTCCTCGCGATCGCGTTCCGCCACGGCGACCGAGATGCCGCGCGCCACGTGCTCCACCGCGAACTCACCCTCCATCTCCGCCGCGGCTACCGGCGCTTCGGCGCGACGCCCGAGCAAGCGGAGACCAGCACCGCCGAGCTGATCGAGAACCTGCTCTTCGGCGCCTTCCGTCGCAGCGGCGAGCCCGGCTTCCTCGGCTACGAAGCGAAGACCTCGCTCGAGAGCTGGGCCGCGGGCATCGCGTGGCACGACCTGCGTTCCCGAGGACGCGCGAGCGCGCGTCGCAAGGTCGTATCCGAAGCCGATCTTCGCGCGAACGACGGAGAAGAGCAGACGCGCGCTCCGGAGCCGGCGGCCGATGCACGGCGCGAAGTCGCCGCGGAGCTCTCCGATGTGGCGCCCGTCCTGCGCCGCGCGCTCGACGAGGCGGCCCAGGGCGGCGCCGTGCCCGAGCGCGATCTCGAGGCGTACGTTCACGCGACGCTCTCGCGGCGTCCGCACCAGGACCTCGCCGCCCGCCTCGGGATCCCGCCGTCGACCTTCTCGCGGCGGCGCGAGCGCGGAGCGAACGCGCTCGCGAACGCGGCGAAGGAAGCGCTGCTCCTGCGCGTGAAGCCGAAGGAGTATCTGCGCTTGCAGAAGAGCTTGGAGCTCGAGCTCAGCGCCGCGAACGCCCTCTTGTTCGAGACGACCCGCGCGTTCTGTCGCGCGCAGCGCCGCCGCCTGCCGCGCCGGCGTCGCATGCCGCAGGAAGCGATCGCGCCGCTGAGCGCGCAGGAGCCGCCATGAGCGCCGCGATGGATCCGCACGAGCTGCCGGACCTGCCCGGCCCCGAGAATTGGCCGGTGGGTTGGCCGAGCTTCGAGACCTTCGTCGCGTACTTCGACGGCGCGCTGCTGCCGGAGGAAGAAGCGCAGGTTCGCGCGCTGCTCGAACGCGAACCGCGCGCGCGAGCGTTCGCCCGCGAGCTGGCGCAAGGCCTCGGCGCGCCGGCGATCGAAGCGGAAACCACGGCCGCACCGGCGTTGCGCGTCGCGCCGCGCGAGGCCGCGCCCGCTCCACTTCCGCTCGAGCAGCGCACGCCTTCGCCCACGCGGCACCTCGTGCGCTCGCGCCGTTGGCTCGCCGCTGCAGCCGTGCTGCTCGTCGGCGGCGGCGCGCTGCTCTTCTTCGCGCTGCGCTCCCGACCGTCGCACTTCGTGCGCGAGGGCTTTGCGCTCGCGACCCAGCTCAGCGTGATCGGCGATCTCGGGGGCACGCTCCGCGGTCCGGGGGGAAGCGCGCGCGAAGCCATCGTTGCGCGCTCGGGCAGCGAGCTCGTGCTCTCGGCCGCGGTGCCGGAGGACGCCTATGCGTGGTTCGCCGTGATCGAGCGCGAGAGCGGGCGCGTCGAGACCTTGGCCGAGATCGCGCTGCGCGTGGCGGAGCAGCGCGTGGCGCTCGCGCGCTACCGCGTGCCCGAGGCGACGTCGGGACGCACGCTCTGGCTGCTCTCGATGGTCGCGACGCATCCGCTCGGTCGCGCGGAGGAAGACCGCGTGCAGCGGATCGTGCGCGAAGCGCGCGACGCGCGCGCGGGCGCCGAAGCGCTGCGCGCCTCCTTCGGCTGCGTGATCGCGCTGCGCCCGCTCGAGATCCTGCCCGCCGAAGGCGAGCGCAAGATCGGTGCGCGCGTGCCGCGCGCGGAGCTGCGCGACGGCGTCGCCGAGATCGAGAAAGCGCTGCGCCGCGGCGCGTCGGCCGAGAGCGCCGCGAAGGCAATCGCCTTGCTCGAGCGCGCGGGCTACGCCTCCGGAGTCGCGGAGCGCGAGCGCTTGCTCGATCCGCGCTGGGAGATCGCGGAGGCGGCGCGTCTGCATCGCGCGGCGCTGGCCTGGGAGCAGGCGACGCCGGAGCTGCGGGCGAAGGCGCAGCGCGCGGACGAAGCGCGCGCCGCGTTCGCGCGCGAGTTCCCCTTGCTCGTGGCCCGCGGCGAGCGAGACGTCGCCGCGATCGAAGCGCGCCTCGAGATCTGCCGCGCAGCGGCGCACGCCTGCGCCGCGATCTGCGGCGACGAGCTCTCGCTGCGGTGGCTGCCTCTGCATCTCGAAGGCCAGTTGCTGCTGCAGCTCGCCGGCGACGCGACGCAGGCCCTGTCGCGGCTGGAGGCCGCGCGGGCCGGCCTCGCCGCCGCGGGCGCGGAGCGGCACCCGCGCTACGCCTCGGTGCTGAACGATCTCGCTGGCGCCTGCCGCGCGCTCGGCGAGCTCGAGCGCGCGCGACAATTCGCGGCGGGTGCGCTGCGCATCTATGAGGAAGCAGAGATCGGCGGGCGCGTGCTCTTCGAAGTGCTGCGCTCGCTCGCGGATCTCCATCGCGCCCTCGGCGCGAACGAGCTCGCCGACGAGCACGCGCGCGCGGCCGAAGCGGTGCTTGCGGCGGCGGAGGACGAGGGCGGTCGCGAGACCGCCCTCCTCCATCTCCATCTCACGCGTGCGAGCCTCGCGGAGAGCGCGGGCGAGAGCGAGGAAGCGGAGCGCGAGCTATGCCGAGCGGAGGAGCTCGCCCGGCGCAGCGGCGACGAGCACCGGCTCGACACGCTGCGCGCGCGCCGCGCGGAGCACCTGCTCCGCCGCGGGGACGCGAGCGCTGCCGCGGCGTTGCTCGAGGAGCTGCGCGCGCGCGATGTCGCGCGCTTCGGCGCGGAGCACGCCTACGTCGCGCTCGACGATCACGCGCTCGGCCGCTGCTTCGCGCGGCTCGGCAGGCAGGAAGAGGCGCTCGCGCGCTGGGAGCGCGCGTTCCTCCATTTCGAGCAGCGGCTCGTCGACGACGGCGAGCTGCGCGCGCGTCTCGATGTCTCGGCGCACGCGGAGATCGAAGCGATCGCCTCCGCGTGGAGTGATCTCCTGCTCGAGCGCGGCGAGATCGACCTCGCCTTCGAAGTGCGCGAGCGCGCGCGCGCCAGCGCGTTGCTCGCGCTCTTCGCTCCCGCCGAGCTCGAAGCTGGGCCGCGCGAGAAGCTGCGCGAGCTGCGGGCGCGGAAGAGCGCGCTGCATGCCGAGCTCGAGGCGCTCCTGCACGCGCGCTCGAGCGATGCCGCGCTGGAGCGCGAGCTCCGCGCGCGACAGCATGCGCTCGCCGATCTGCTCCAGCAGGAATGGCTCGCCGAGCGCGCCGCGTCGCAGGCGTTGCGCGACGCGCGGCCCGCGGCGGCGCCGCTGCGCGCGAACGAGCTGCGCGAAGCGCTCGGGAACGCGGTCGCGCTCTGGTGCTTCGCGTGGTCCGCGGAGCGCGTCGATCTGCTCTGGTTGCCACCCGGCGCGCGCGAGCTGCGCGCCGCGCCGCTCGCGCAGGACGCGCGCGCCACCGCCGAGCTCGCCGCCCTCGTCGCTCGTGCGCTGAGCGCGCTGCGCGATCCCGCGTCGCCGCGGTCCGCGCTCGATGAGCCTCTGCGCGCTCTCGGTGCGCAGCTCTTGCCGAGCGCGGTGCTCGAGGGCTGCGCCGATGCGCGCGCGATCGCGCTCGTGCTCGACGGGCCGCTCGCGGAGCTGCCGCTCGAGGCGCTCATCGTGGGCGGCGAGGCGAACGCGCCGCACTTCGTGCTCGATGTCGCGCCGCCCCTCTCGCGCGTTCGCTCGCTCGCGACGCTGCGCGCGCTGCGCCAAGAGGCAGCGCGCACCGCGCCGAACTCGAGGGCGAGCGCTGCGCTGCTCGTCGGCGCGCCGGCATTCCTCCGCGCCGACCGCTCCGCGGTGGAGGCGCAGGCCTTCGCGCACAGCGCGCAGGGTGTGAGCGCGGAGCCTCCGACGCCGCTCGTCGCGCCGCGCCTCGCCGAGATCCCGGAGACGGCGGCGGAGCTGCATCTCGTCGCGGCGATCCTGCGCGCGCGCGGCGTCGATGTGGAGTCCTTGCTCGGGATCGATGCCACGGCCTCGCGCGTCGCCGAACGCGCGGCCGCGAAGCGCCTCGTGCATCTCGCCTCGCACGGGCGGCGCGCGGAGGCTTGGCGCCCGCAGGCCGCGGGGATCGCGCTCGCGCCCGAAGCCTCCACGCCGCACGAGCCCGGGCTGCTCGACCTCGACGCCGTGCTGCGCACCTGGCCGCGAGGAGCGGCGGCGAATGCCCTCGTCGTGCTCTCCGCGTGCGAGAGCGGCGCCGCCGGTAAGAAGGGCGCCTCACGCGAGCTCGCGCTGCCCGCGGCATTCCAGCGCCTCGGCGTGCCGAGCGTGATCGCGAGCCTCTGGTCGATCGACAGCGCCGCGACCGTGCCGCTCATCACCGCGCTCTACGAGGCGCTCGCGGACCAAGAGCTCTCGGAGCCGGCACGCGCGCTCCAGCGCGCGCAGCGCGTCGTGCGCGGAGCGGCGAGCGATCCGCGGGCTTGGGCCGCGTTCGCGCACTTCGGCGTGCCGAGCGATCGAGGCGAGCGCGCGGAAAAAAAACGGGGCTGACGGCCCGCGCGTGCAAGCGTGCTCCGCGAGCGGACACACCTCGGCGTTCCCCCAAACTCCCGAGGTCATCCATGCGACCCGCTCTCCTGCTCTCCGGTCTCTCCCTCCTCGCCGCGGCGCCCTCTGCACTGGCGCAGCACGTCCCCGGCACCCCCAGCCTCGCGCTCGGCGGCGAGCCCTGCCTCGGTCGCAGCGTGCGCTTCGAGCTCGGCGCGGATCCGGGCACCTTCGCGCTGCTCTGGCTCAGCGCTTCGCAGGGCCCGACGATCGGCCTGCCGATCGGCTTGCCGTTCGTCCAGGTCCTGGGCGGACTCGTGCCCCCGAGCGGCCAGCGCTTCGTCGCGAACCTGAGCGTGCCGAACGATCCTTCGCTGCTGCGCCAGCCGGTCTATCACCTCGCGGTGGGCTTCGATCCCGCGCGGCCGCAGCAAGGCCTCCTCGAGGGCCCGAGCGGCGTGCAGACGCTCTGCGGTCCGCCGACGACGATTGGCGACCTCGTGCTCATCGACGACGACATGATCGACGCGGGCATCTCCACGATCATCGCGGCCGCCGCGCGCCTCGGCGTCGCCTCCGACGTGCTCGTGAACGACAACAACCCCGTCGAGCTCGGCAACCCCTGGCTGCCGTGGTCGACGCTCGGCGCGGGCGACATCGTGACGCTCCCCACGGGCAGCGTCGGCGATGAGTCGATCTTCGCCCTGCCCGCAGAGACGCCGTTCACCTTCCAGGCGTTCCTCGCCGGCACCGTGCCGCAGCCGCAGCTCGACAACATCGCGAACGTGATGCCGCTCGGGAACCAAGAGCTCGCGCGCTTGATCGGCCGCACCCTCGTCGCGGTCGTGAAGGACGGCGACTACGGCATCAACTACAACCCGCTGCTGGCGAACCTCCAGGGCGCGCGGAACGGCCTCCTCGCCTTCACCGTGCTCGGCGTGCAGGTGCCCGGGCGCATCTCGGAGTCGGGGAACAGCAGCGCGCTCTACGATCTCCGCGTGCGCATCGAAGGCCCGATCGCGAGCGCGCGCTCGCTGCAGGTGCCGGTCGTCGATCTCTCGTCGGATTCGATGCAGATCACCACGGCGCGCATGCAGGGCAACCTCCTGATCGTCGAGGCGACCGCGAACTCCGCCCCCACCGGCACGCTCAGCTTCTCGGTCGAGGGCTTCAGCTTCGAGTCGCCGATGAGCTTCGTCGCGGGCTCGGGCTCCTATCGCGCCAGCCTGTGGTCGCCGATCTCCCTCGCGGGACGCCGGATCACCGTCTCCTCCGATCAGCGCGGCGCCTACACCGACACGATCCAGTGAGTCGATGAGCTTCAGCGGAAGCGAGCCGCGTCGGGACCGCGTGTCCCGACGCGGCTCGCGCGCGTTGCGCATCGTGCGGCGAAGCCTAGAATCCTCGCCCCTCGTTCCCTGGAGAGCCTCGATGCCCGCACGTCCGGATGGCCGCAGCGCCGATGCGCTGCGCCCCCTGCGCTTCACGCGCGGGTTCTTGCAGAAGGTCCCCGCGTCCACCTTGATCGAGATGGGCGGCACGCGCGTCCTCTGCACCGCGACCATGGTCGATGGCGTCCCGCCGTTCTTGATCGGCAAGAAGCGCGGCTGGCTCACGGCGGAGTACAGCATGCTCCCGGCGTCGACGCCGCAGCGCAAGGCGCGCGATCGGAACGGCAAGATCGACGGGCGCTCGACCGAGATCCAGCGCTTGGTCGGACGCGCGCTGCGCGCGGTCGTCGATCTCTCCGGCATCTCCGAGCGCACGATCTGGATCGACTGCGACGTGCTCGAGGCCGACGGCGGGACCCGCACTGCGTCGATCAACGGGGCCTGGGTCGCCTTGCACGATGTGCTGCGCCTCTTCGACGCGGAGCGCGGCACGAAGAGCCTCGCGCGCCTGAAGCCGCTCGCGGCCGTCTCGGTCGGGATCGTCGGCGGCGAGCCGCGCCTCGATCTTTGTTACGCCGAGGATTCCGAGGCCGACGCCGACATGAATCTGGTGATGACCAGCCCGGAGGAGTTCCTGGAGCTCCAGGGCGGCGGTGAGAAGGCGCCGTTCGGCCCGAGCGCGCTCGCGCGCTTGGTCGAGCTAGGCCAGGGCGGCGTCCGGACGATCCTCGCGGCGCAGCGCGAGGCCCTCGGGCTGCCGCGGACCTGAGCGATGAAGCTCGAGCTCTACGTCGCGAGCGGCAACGCGAAGAAGCAGAAGGAGATGGCCGGGCTGCTCACGGGCGAGCCCGTGAGCCTGCTCGGGCCTTCGGCCGAGCTGCCGATGCCCGAGGTCGACGAAGACGGGGCGACCTTCGAGGAGAACGCCGAGAAGAAGGCACGCGAGACCTCGGCCGCCGTGCGCGCCCGCGGCCGCGCGGGGCTCTGGGTGCTCGCCGACGACTCGGGGCTCGAAGTCGATGCCCTGGGCGGCCAGCCCGGCGTGCGCTCGGCCCGCTTCGCCGAGGACCGGGTCGCGAAGCCCACCGACGCCGACAACAACGCGAAGCTGCTGGAGCTCCTCCGGGACGTTCCGCCGCAGCGCCGCACGGCGCGCTTCGTCTGCGTGCTGGCCCTCTGCGATCCCAGCGGGGTCGTGCGCCTGCGCGTGCGCGGCACGGTCGAGGGCGTGATCCTGGAGGCGTTCCGCGGCCAGGGCGGCTTCGGCTACGACCCGCTCTTCCTCTACCGAGACGGACGCACCCTGGCGGAGATGGACGCCTTGGAGAAGGGCCGTATCTCCCACCGCGGACAGGCCATGGCGATGTTGCGCGGAGCGCTGCGCGAGTATCTTGTTCGCCTCGAATAGGCCGAGCAGGGCTCCCAAGACCGGGCGCCCCTCGTGCCGAGGGGCGGGAACGTCGTGGGACAAGAGCTGATCCGCAACTTCTGCATCATCGCGCACATCGATCACGGCAAGTCGACGCTGGCCGATCGCTTCCTCGAGCTCACCGGCACGATCGACAAGCGCGAGATGAAGGAACAGGTCCTCGACGGGATGGACCTGGAGCGCGAGCGCGGCATCACGATCAAGGCCACGGCCGTGACGATGCGCTACAAGTACAAAGGCCAGGAGTACACGATGAATCTCATCGATACTCCGGGCCACGTCGACTTCGCCTACGAGGTCCAGAAGAGCTTGCAGGCGTGCGAGGGCGCGCTGCTCCTGGTCGATGCCTCGCAGGGCGTCGAGGCGCAGACGGTCGCGAACACCTTCCTCGCCACCGAGCAGGACCTGGTCCTGATCCCGGTCCTGAACAAGGTCGATCTCCCCCACGCGCGCCCCGACGAGATCGCGATGGAGATCGAGAACTCGCTCTGCCTGGAGGCGAGCTCCGTGCTGCGCGCCTCGGGCAAGAGCGGCCTCGGCTGCAAGGAGCTGCTGGACGCGGTGATCGAGCGCATCCCCGCGCCGAAGGGCGATCCGAGCGCACCGCTGCGCGCGCTGATCTTCGACTCGGTCTACGACGACTACCGCGGCATCATCGTCTACGTGCGCTTGGTCGACGGGGAGCTGAAGCGCGGCGACAAGGTCCGCATGATCGGCACGGGCACGGTCTACGACGTGCTGGAGTGCGGCGTCTTCACGCCGCGCATGACCAAGACCGACTCGCTGGCCACGGGGCAGGTCGGATACCTCATCTCGAACATCAAGAAGCTCTCCGACGTGAAGGTCGGGGACACGGTGACTCACGAGAAGTCGAAGGACAAGGTCGAGCCGCTGCCGGGTTACGCCGAGCCGAAGTCGATGGTGTTCTGCGGGATCTATCCCACGAACCCCGGCGACTACGATCGATTGCGCGCGGCCCTGGCGACCTTGCAGCTCAACGACTCCGCGTTCTCCTTCGAGCCCGAGACCTCGGAGGCGCTGGGCTTCGGCTTCCGCTGCGGCTTCCTCGGCCTCCTGCACATGGAGATCGTGCAGGAACGGCTCGAGCGCGAGCAGGACATGGACATCGTCCAGACCGCGCCGACCGTGACCTACGAGCTGGTGATGACCAGCGGCGAGGTGAAGTACGTGCACTCGCCGGCCGAGGTGCCGGACCCGAACTTCATCGAGGAGTTCCGCGAGCCGTTCGTGAAGCTCTCGCTGCTGCTGCCGACCGAGGCGATCGGCCCGATCATGGGCCTCTGCAACGATCGGCGTGGCGAGTACGTGAAGACCGAGTACCTCTCGCCGACGCGCGTGCTGCTGCAGTTCGACATGCCGATGGCCGAGATGATCTTCGACTTCTTCGACAAGCTGAAGTCGGCGACGCGCGGCTACGGGACGATGGACTACGAGCTGATCGGCTTCCGCAACGCCCCGCTGGTCAAGCTGCGCATCCTCGTGCAGGGCAACGAGGTCGACGCGCTCTCGACGATCATCCACCGCGACAACGCCGAGCGCCTCGGGCGCAAGATCATCTCCAAGCTCCGCGAAGAGATCCCCCGCCACCTCTTCCAGGTGGCGCTGCAGGCCGCGGTCGGCGGGCGCATCGTCGCGCGCGAGAACATCCGCGCGATGGCGAAGAACGTGACCGCCAAGTGCTACGGCGGCGACATCACCCGCAAGCGCAAGCTGTGGGAGAAGCAGAAGGAAGGCAAGAAGCGCATGAAGCAGGTCGGGAACGTCGAGATCCCGCAGAAGGCGTTCTTGGCCGTGCTTTCCACCTCTGACGATTGATCCCGACTCGGACGAACGACGCTCGGCCTCGCGCTCGCCCGCGGGAGGCCGTAGAAGCAGAGCCGCACCACCTCGACGGAACGAAGGAGCGCGATGTTCGGACGCCGCAAGAAGGCCGATTCCCAGTTCAAGCTGCACATGCCGTGGCGCGAGAACTTGGAGACGCTCTCGGCCGCCATCGTGATGGCGCTCGTCCTCAAGTTCTTCGTCGTCGAGGCCTATAAGATCCCGACCGGCTCGATGCAGCCCACGCTGATGGGCGACGATGGCACGCAGATCTACGATCGCATCCTCGTCGACAAGTTCAGCTTCGTCGCGCGCGACCCCGAGCGCTGGGAGGTCGTGGTCTTCAAGTATCCGCTCGACCTGGTGAAGAACTACGTGAAGCGCCTGGTCGGCCTGCCCGGAGAGAAGCTCGCCGTCGCGGACGGGAACCTCTGGGCCGCGACGGACCCCCAGGCGCACGAAGGCTCGCCAGCCGGAACCTGGAAGATCCTGCGGAAGCCCGTCGAGGTGCAGCGCGACCTCTGGAAGGAGCTCTGGACCTGGGAGGGCGGCGAGAAGGACCCCGAGCGCAAGGCGCGATTGAACGAGGACAAGTCGCGCTATGAGCTCGAGGTGGTCGAGGGCGCCTGGCGCGCCTCGAAGGGCGCGATGCTCGTCGATGCGGCGAAGCCGTTCCGCTGCCTCTGGCCGAAGGACGGCACGGTGCGCGATCTCTACCGCGACGGCTATCCAGCAGCCATCCAGGAGAGGATCGACTTCCCGGGACGCTCGAAGATGAAGCCGCCCTGGGTCGGCACCAACCAAGTCGGCGACCTGCGCTTCGATCTGAGGCTCACGCCCGAGGCGGACCTCGCCGAGGTCGAGATCGTGCTGCGCGCCTATCAGCGCCTGCACCACTTCCGCATCTGCGGTCCCGCTGGCAGCGGCGAGTCGTTCGTGCTTTGGAATCGACGCCGCGGAGCGAGCGGCGAGCAGAACCCCCGCGCCGCGTTCGAGCGCAAGCTCGCCGCCGGCGAGACCGTGGAGCTACGCGCCGAAGTTTGCGACCAGCGCCTGCGGCTCCTCATCGACGACGAGGAGCTCGCGCGCGTCGAGTTCGACCTTCTGTGGGCCGCCGCCGAGCATCGCCTTTCGATCACCGAGGGCGCTCGCGGCCTCGAGGGCATCCGCGACGACGACGTCTGCCGCGTCGAGCTCGCGCTGAAGGGCAGCGCCCGCGTGGAGGGCCTGCGCACATTCCGCGACGTCCATTACCTGCCGGAGACGACGAGAGCGCGGAAGCCCCCGTTCACCGCCACGGACTGGGGCAACGACTTCACGCTCCTGCACCCGAACGACGAGTGCACGCCCGAAGGCCACTACTTCATGATGGGCGACAACACGCAGAACTCGCTCGATAGCCGCGGCTGGAAGAAGGTGACGCGGGAGGCGCTCGACGGGACCGAGGTGAGCGGGAACTGGAACGGCATGCCGGGCTCGCCGGACACGAATCCCCGCCCCGCGCGAGGCGAGGAGGACCCGGGCATGAAAGTGCTCCGCACGACCACGGGTCGCGAGGTGCTGGTGAAAGACCAGCCCGGCGATCCCCAAGGGGAACGGCACGCGCCGTATGTGCGGCGCGATCTGATCGTCGGCAAGGCCGTCGTGGTCTTCTGGCCCACGAAGCCTCCGGCCGACGCGATGCGCTGGAAATTCGTCCGCTAGGCTCTTGCGCTCGGGTGGGAGTTCTCCACACGGGCGGCGCTGAGATCGGGGGCGGCCGCCGCGGACCCGAACGAGCCTCGCGAACCTAAGTCCCTCGCTCGCGGCAGGTTGAGACAGGGCCAGCCCTTTCGAAGCACTTACCCGCCCCATCCCCGGGGTCGCTTCTCCACGAGTTTTCCACAATGACCCCACAGCCCTTGCTGCGCGCGACCGGCCTGCGCAAGACCTACCGCGGGCGCTGCGTCGTCGACGACGCCGAGCTCGAGGTCGCCACGGGCGAGATCGCCGGCATCCTGGGGCCGAACGGGGCGGGGAAGACCACCACCTTCCGCATGTGCGTGGGGCTCGTGAAGCCGGACGCGGGGGCGATCTACTTCGATGGCCACGACGTGACACGGCTGCCGATGTACCGACGGGCGCGCCTCGGGCTCGGCTACCTGCCGCAGGAGGCGTCGATCTTCCGGCGCATGACGGTCGAAGGGAACGTGCTCGCGGTCCTCGAGACCCAGCGCCTCACGCGGCGCGAGCGCTTGAAGCGCTTGGCCGAGCTGCTCGAGTTCCTGCACATCGCGCACCTCGCGAAGTCGAGCTCGGAGGTGCTGAGCGGAGGGGAGCGCCGGCGCCTCGAGATCACCCGCGCGCTCGCCAGCGAGCCGCGCATGCTGCTCCTCGACGAGCCCTTCGCCGGCGTCGACCCGATCGCGGTGCAGGACATCCAAGGGATCCTCCGACGCCTCCGCGAAGAGCAGGGGATCGCGATCCTGATCACCGACCACAACGTGCGTGAAACGCTGGGCGTCACCGACCACGCCTACATCCTCCACCAGGGCCAGATCCTGGCGCATGGAACCCCCGCCGAGCTCGTCGCCGACCCTCGCGTGCGGGAGGTCTACCTCGGGCACAGCTTCGCCTGAACCGCCGCGAGACCCCGACGCGACAGGGGTCGCGAGCGGTCGCGAAAACCTTTCGTCAGAGCTCCGGGCTGATCGCGCCGAGGATCCCAGCGCGGCATGGAGAGAGGCCGCGGAGGGTGCGAGGTGGCGGAGCCGGCGGAGAGCGAAGAGCTGGAGCATGCGTTTCGCGCCGAGGCGCGTGAACGGGTCCTCGTCCTCGACGCCGACCCCGCGATCCGCTCTTCGATCGCCTACTTCCTGAACCACCGCGGCACTCCCGCCGTCGCTGCCGCGAGCGCCGAGGCGGCACTCGAGCAGCTCGCCGAGGGGAGCTTCTTCCTGCTCATCACCGAGACGCTGCCGCCTGGGCTCTCCGGCCTCGAGCTCTTGTCCCGCGTCCGCGCCCGGCACCCCGAGGTCGATGTGATCTTCACGGCGGGCAGCCTGGAGATCGCGTTCGCTCTGCGCGCGGTTCGCGAGGGCGCGCTCGACTTCCTGCGCAAGCCCTTCGAGCTGGACGAGCTCGCGCACTCCATACGGCGCGCGCGCGAACGCCGCGGGCTGCTCCTGCGCGTCGTCGCCGCCGAGAAGCTGGCCGAGCGGACCCGGCTCACGGAGGAGCACGTGCGAGATGCGATCGTCGCGCTCGCCGCGATGATCGACGCGAAGAGCCGCTTCACGCGCTCGCACTCCGAGCGCGTCGCTTCCTACTCCGCGCGCCTCGCGAGCGCGATGGGGCTCGCCCCGGAGGTCGTGCAGCGCGTGCGCTTCGGCGGACGTATTCACGACATCGGCAAGATCGGGACCCCCGACGCCATCCTCGAGAAGCCCGGCCCGCTCACACCCGAGGAGTGGGTCGAGATGCGGCGCCACCCCGCGATCGGCGCGGAGTGCTTGCGCGGCATGGGCATCCTCCAGCCCTACCTGCCGATGGTGGAGCTGCATCACGAGAACTGGGACGGCTCGGGCTATCCCCTCGGCCTGCGCGGAGAGGAGACCCCTCTGGAAGCGCGTATCGTGAAGGTCGCCGACTACTACGACGCGATCACGAGCCGGCGGCCCTACCGCGAACCTCTGGCGCTGGGGAAGGCCATTGACTATCTCCGCGCCGAGCGCGGCCGCCTGCTCGACCCCGACCTCACCGAGCTCTTCATCGAGATCGGTCCAGAGCGGGTGCTGCGCGACCGGGCGCGTCGTCGCAGGCCGGAGTTCGAGATAGCGCGAGAACGGGGCGGAGCCTAGGATTCCCGGCCCCATTTGCGCGCTCGAGCCCTCTGGCCACGTCGCGCCCAGCCCCGTTCCGCCCCATGAAGATCGCCGTCTGCATGAAGCGCGTGCCGGCCACCGACACCAAGGTGAAGCCTGGCGCGGGCCGCCCGTGGATCGACTCCACCGGCGTCGAGTACGTGCTGAACCCTTACGACGAGTTCGCCATCGAGGAAGCGCTCCGCTTGAAGGAAGCGCGCGGCGGCGCCGGCGAGGTGGTCGTCGTGTGCGTCGGCAGCGCGGATGCGCAGAAGGAGCTTCGCACGGCCCTCGCGATGGGCGCCGATCGCGCGATCCTGCTCGAGGACGCGCAGGCCGAGCTCCGCGACGCTCAGGAGATCGCGGGCGCGCTCGCCGCGGCGGTCCAGGAGCTCGGCAGCGAGCTCGTGCTGCTCGGCAAGACCGGCGTCGATCGCGATCAGAGCCAGACCGGACAACGCGTCGCGACGCGGCTGGGCTGGGGCTGCGCGATCGAGTGCGCGAAGATCGCGATCGACGGCAGCGCGATCCGCGCCGAGCGCGAGATCGAAGGCGGCCGCGAGGTGCTCGAGCTCTCGCTGCCCGCGGTGCTCTCTTGCGAGAAGGGCCTGAACGAGCCGCGCTACGCCGGCTTGAAGGGCATCATGGCCGCGAAGAAGAAGCCGCTCGAGACCAAGGCGCCGCAATACGCGGCTGCGCAGGTCGAGGTGCTCTCGTTCGAGATGCCGCCGGAGCGCAGCGGGGGCCGCATCGTCGGCTCGGGTGTGGACGCGGTGGCGGAGCTGGTCCGCTTGCTGCAGCAAGAAGCCAAGGTTCTCTGAGAGCTAAGACGGAGGCACCCCCGCCATGTCCGCGATCCTCGTCTACGTCGAAACCAAAGACGACCAGCCGAAGAAGGCCTCGCTCGAAGCGCTCGGAGCCGCGAGCCGCTTGGGCGGAGACGTCGTCGCCCTGCTCTACGGGCGTCACGCGCGAGCCGCCGCCGCGAAGCTCACGGGCTCAGGCGCCGCGAAGGCCCTGGCGGTCGAAGATGCGCAGCGAACGCACTTCTCGCCCGAGGCCGTCGTCGCGGCACTCGCCGCTGCCGCAGCGACGCTCGCGCCGCGCGCGATCTTCTTCGCCGCGACCTCGCAGGGCCGCGATCTCGCCCCGCGCCTCGCCGAGAAGCTCGGCTGCGCGCAGGCCTCGGACTGCACCGAGCTCCGGAGCAGCGGAGACGGCAAGGTCGAAGCGCGGCGCCCCGTGCTGGCCGGCAAGGCCTACACCTGGATCCGCGCCAAGAACTCGACCCTCGTCGCGACGCTGCGGCCCAACGTCTTCGCCGAGGCGAAGAGCGGCGGCGCGCCCGCCGTCGAGTCGATGCCGGCACCCGCCGCGGATCTGAAGTCGATCGTGAAGGAGATCGTCGCCTCCGCGAGCGGGAAGCTCGACGTCTCCGAAGCCCCGGTCGTCGTCTCCGGCGGTCGCGGCCTGAAGGAAGCGAGCAACTGGAAGGTGCTCGAGGACCTGGCCGCCGCCTTCGGCGGTCGCGCCGCCCTCGGCGCTTCGCGCGCGGTCGTCGACGCCGGCTGGCGCCCGCACGCCGAGCAGGTCGGGCAGACCGGCAAGACGGTCGCCCCGCAGCTCTACTTCGCCGTCGGCATCTCCGGCGCCATCCAGCATCTCGCCGGCATGCGCACCGCGAAGACGATCGTGGCGATCAACAAGGACCCCGAGGCGCCGATCTTCAAGGTCGCCGACTACGGCATCGTCGGCGACGCGCTCGAGGTCGTGCCGGCGCTCACGGCGGCGATCAAGAAGGCGATCGGCTGAGCCGAGCGAAGGTGCTGCGACAGCCGGAAGGCCGCGCACGCGCTCCGGAAAACGAGATCGCGCGTCGTTCCTCTCGGAGCGACGCGCGATCTTGTTTTGGGCCGCGCTGGACTCGAACCAGCGACTTCCACCGTGTGAGGATGGCGCTCTAACCAGCTGAGCTAGCGGCCCGGGTAGAGGGGCGCCCAAGATACCGACCGAAGGGGCGATTGCAAGCCCGCCCCTACCTACGCCGGAGGCGTCGAAGAGGGCTCAGCCGGAGGCGTCGAGCAGGGCGCGGAAGGCGGCCTCGTCGAGGACCGGGATCCCGAGCTTCTCCGCCTTCTCGAGCTTCGTGCCCGCGGCGTCGCCGGCGACGACGAAGCTGGTCTTGCTGGAGACGGAGCCCGCGACCTTCGCGCCGAGGGCGCGGAGCTTCTCCGTGGCCTCCTCTCGTGTCAGCGAGCTCAGCGTGCCAGTCAGCACCACGGTCTTGCCGGCGAGCTGACCGGCCGCGGCGCCTTCGCGGGCGCGCAGCGCGCGCGCGGTGGGCCGGACACCGAGCTCGGCGAGCTTCGCCATCAGGGCCTGCTTCGCAGGCGACTCGAACCAGGCGCGGATCTCGCTCGCCATCTCGTCGCCGATGCCGTGGATCGAGGTGAGCCGCTCGCGATCGGCGTTGGCGACCGCCTCCAGCGTGCCGAGCTCGGTGGCCAGAGCGTCGGCCGTGGCGGAGCCGACCTCGGGGATGCCGAGGGCGACGATCCAGCGCGCGAGGTCGCGCGTCTTCGCCCGCTCGGCCGCCTCGATCACCTGCATGGCGCTCTTCTCGCCCCAGCCGTCCAACTCGGCCAAGCGCTCCGCGCGGAGCTCGAACACGTCCGAGAACTTCGTGATCACGCCCGCCTGCACGAGCTGATCGACGGACTTCTCGCCGAGCCCTTCGATGTCGAGCGCGGAACGCGAGGCGAGGTGCACGACGCCCCAGCGGAGCTGCGCGGGGCAATCGGGGTTCGGGCAGTAGTGGTGCTCGCCGTGGACCTCGACCGCTGCGCTGCACACCGGACACTGGCTCGGCATCGCGAAGGCCGCCGCGCGCTCGCGCTCGCCGCGCTCGTCGTCGACGCGCTGCAGCACCTTCGGGATGACATCGCCGGCGCGTTCGATCAGCACGCGGTCGCCGACGCGGATGTCGCGCTCGGCGACGTACGCGAGGTTGTGCAGCGTCGCGTGGCGCACGGTGACGCCCGAGAGCAGGACGGGCTCCAGGACGGCGCGCGGCGTGAGCCGTCCGGTGCGACCGACTTGGACCTCGATGCCCTGCAGCGTCGTCGTCGCTTGGCGCGCCGTGAACTTGAACGCGAGCGCCCAGCGCGGCGAGCGCGCCGTGAAGCCGAGGCGCGCGTGGAGCGCGAGCGCGTTCACCTTCGCGACGAGGCCGTCCATCTCGTAGGGCTCTTCATCGCGGAGCGCCTCGAGCTCCGCATGCTCGGCGACGATCGCGTCGATGCCGCGCACGAGCTTGCGGCGCGCGAGCTTCGCGAAGCCCCAGCCGACGACGCGCGCCATCGCCTCCTCGAGCGTAGCGATCGCCACGTCCTCGCCCTGCTCGTCCTTGCAGCGCGCCAGCCACCACGGCAGGAACTCCATGCGCTGCAAGGCCTGCGGATCGGGCTCCAGGCGCTTCAGCAGGCCCGCGACCGTGTTGCGCGGGTTCGCGAAGACCTGCCCGCCCTCGGCGGCGCGGAGCTTCCGGAAGTGCTCGAAGCTGTGCTTCGCCAGGATCACCTCGCCGCGCACCTCGACGAGCGGCGGCACGTCGATGCCTGCGAGGGAGACGGGCACGTGGCGGATGCCGAGCAGATGCCGCGTGATGTCTTCGCCGCGCGTGCCATCGCCGCGCGAGAGCGCGCGCACGAGACGGCCGTCCTCGTAGATCAGCGCCGCGGAGACGCCGTCGTACTTGGGCTCGACCAGATATTCGACGGGCTCCTCTCCGACGTGCAGCGCCTTCCGCACGCGCGCATCGAACTCGCGCACCTCGTCCGCGCCGAAGAGGCTGTCGATGGACAGCATCGGCACGGCGTGCGGATGCGTCGGGATCGCCGAGCCCGCGGGCAGGCCCGAGCCCACGCGCCGCGTCGGCGAGTCCTCGCTGCGGAGCTCCGGATGCGCGTCCTCGAGCTCGCGCAGCTCGCGGAAGAGCCGGTCGTACTCGTCATCGGAGATCGAAGGGCGTCCGAGCTCGTAGTAGCGGCGATCGTGCGCGCGGATCTCGGAGCGCAGCTCCTCGATGCGTCGGTGCGGTGAAGGACGGGTCATCGCCAGGGAACCGCGGCGCGGGCTCTCAGGGTTGCAGCGCCGGAGAGCGCAGCGCAGCTTCGGCCAGGCGCCGCGGGTACTCCCCGCCCACGCTGCATGCGATGCAGGCCTCGAGCTCGCTCTGCGCTCGCGTGCGATCCCCATCGAGCAGCGCTCGCATCGCGGCGTAGAAGCGGCGGTCGTTGTCGCGAAGGCGCGGGAAGCGCGTCCAGCCGAAGGCGATCCCCTCGAGCTCGCTGGCCGGAGCGGCGAGGTAGACCGCGGGTCCCCAGCTCTCCTCGAGCTCGTTCTGATTGACCGGGAAGATGCGGCGCGCGCTGTCCACCGACGCGCGCGCGGCGTCCGACCGACCGGCGAGGAGATGCACGAGGGAGGTGGTCTGGCGCAGCGCGATCTGGTTCAGCCCCGGAGGCGGCGAGGACTCGAGGTCGCGAAGCAAGCCGAGCGCCTCCTCGAGACGGCCGAGCTCGAGGAGCACGCGCGCCCGAACCAGGCGCAGCGGTCCGGCTTCGCCGCTCGCCTGCGAGAGGATCTGGTCGATGGCCGTGAGCGCATCGGCGCCGCGGCCCGCTTCGCGGAGGATCTTCAGGTGCAGGTGGCGCCGCTGCGCGGCGTCGAGGCCCTTGTCCTGCTGCGAGCTCGCGAGGAGCGCCAGCGCTTCGTCGTAGCGCCCCATCGTGGTGCGCAGCTCGATCGCTTCGCGGGCGGAGAGCTGCTGCCCGAGCCAGGCGTCGAGCGACACGCCGCTCGCGATGTCGAGGTCGAGCTGCAGCGCCACGAGCTCTCGACGCTGGGGCGCATCCGCGGGGATCGCGGCGAGCTCCTTCGCGAGCATGGCGCGCGCATCGTCGTAGCGCTGCTCCGCGGCGGCGAGAACCACCGAATCCAGCCCGGCTTCAAGCCCCAGGACTCCGCGCGCGGCGACCGCGGCGGCGCGATCGACGCCGAGGATCGGCAGGAACGCGCGCAGGCGCTCGGCGAGCTCCGGGACGCGGCGCATCGCTTCGTCCATCTCCGCGCTCAGCTCCTCCCTGCGCCCCGCGGCGCGTCCGTTCTCGAGGAGCGCCACGAGGCCGCGATCGGCCGCGGAGACCGCCGCCTCCGGTCCGCCCCGCACGGTCGACCAGGGCGCGAGGAAGGCGCCGAGCTGCCCCGACAGGCCACAGGCGCGTCCGTAGCCGAGCCAGAGGCGCAGCGCGAGATCGGGATCGGGGATCGAGAGCGCGTGCTTCTGCAAGAGACGCTCGAGCGCGGTGATCAGCGCCTCGGGCCGGCGACCGCCCTCGAAGATCCCAGCCATGCCCACGAGCATCTCGGGCTCGCTCTCCCCGGCCTCGAGCAGTTCCTGCGCGGCGGCGACGGCGCCCGCGCGATCTCCGCTCTCGACCAGCTGCTTCAGGCGCTCGCGGAGGGCAGCGACATCGCGGGGTGCGCTCGAGCCGGTGCCTTCCTGAGAGCAGGCGGCGAGCAGGAGCAGGGCGCCGCACGAGAGAGCGAAGTGGAGCATGGGAATCGCCTGTCGACCCGATTCGGGGCGGGCCATTGTCGGCGCTGAAGCGCGGGATACAAGCGCTTCCGGATCCCCTCCCACGCAGGGCGTCGAGTATCCTCCCGGCCTTCCGCGGAGGAACCTCACCCGGCGATGACCACGACCAGCATCGATCCCCGGCACTCGCGCTTCGATTGGGCGCGGGCGCGCTCCATCGCCCAGAGCTGGGCGATCTGGGGCCTCTTGATCGGGATCCTGTATCTGCTGCGCGACTTCTTCGCGCTGATCTTCGTGACCTTCGTGTTCGCCTACCTGATGAACACGTTCACGCACAGCATCGAGCGCTTCGTCACCTGGCGTCGACCGCGCATCGTGATCGCGTTCCTGATCCTTCTCGGGCTCTTCGTCGCCGCGGGCTGGTATCTGGTTCCGAACGTGAAGACGCAGGCGGTGCAGATCGCCAACACGGTGAATGACTACGTCGAGAAGATCGAGGGACGCGCGAAGGCCCAGCCGGACAAGAACTGGATCGCCGTCGTCTCGCAAGACCTGCCGCCGAGCCTGCAGGAGCTGATCGGTCCCACGCTGCGCAGCGAGGTCGTCGACGAGTGGATCGAGAAGGAGGGCCTGCCGCAGGTGACCGCTCTCGTTCCGAAGCTCCTCCAAGGGCTCATCTTCTTCCTCATCCAGGCCGGCACGATCCTCTTCCTCGGGCTGCTCTTCTCGTTCCTGATCCTGCTCGACCTCCCGCGGCTCCAGAACGAGATCGGCAAGCTCCGCCGCACGCGGCTGAAGATCATCTTCGAGCACGCCGCCGCGCCGCTGGTGAAGGTCGGCGAGATCCTCGGCAAGACCTTCCAGGCGCAGGCCGCGATCGCGGTCTGCAACACGGCGCTCACCGGGATCGGCCTCACGATCTTCGGCATGCCGCAGGTCACCTTCCTGCTCTTCATCGTCTTCCTGCTCTCGTTCATCCCCGTCGCGGGCGTGTTCATCTCCTCGGTGCCGATCTGCTTGATCGGCCTCGGCCACGGCGGATTGCAGATCGTGTTCGCGTTGGTCGCGATGATCACCATCGTGCACATGTTCGAGGCCTACATCCTGAACCCGCGCATCATGGGCGCCGCCCTGCACATGAACCCGGTCATGGTGCTGGCGATCCTCACCGTGGGCGGCAAGCTGCTCGGCCCCTGGGGTCTCATCTTGGGTGTGCCGCTCTGCTACTTCGTCTTCGCCTACGCGATCTGGTCCAAGGAAGACTCCGGCGAGCTGCGCGCCGCGAGCCGCCACCCATGAGCCTCGTCGTCGAGGGGTTGCACCTGCGCTACGGTGAGAAGATCGCCGTGCACGAGGTCTCGTTCCGCGTCGAGCCCGGACAGGTGCTCGGGCTCCTCGGGCCGAATGGCGCAGGGAAGAGCACGACGCTGAAGGCCGTGGTCGGGCTGAAGCGCCCGACGCGAGGCACGATCACCCTCGCGGGCATCGACGCCGTGCGCGATCCCGTCGCGGCGCGGCGGAAGCTGGGCTATGTGCCGGAGCTGCCCGCGCTCTACGAGGCGCTGACGCCGCGCGAGCATCTGCTGCTCTTCGCTCGGCTCCAAGGCCTCGACGATGCGCTCGCGCTGCGGCGCATCGAGAGCCTGCTCGAGCTCCTGAAGATCCGCGAGGTGCTCGACGCCCCGATCGCGACCTTCTCGAAGGGCATGCGCCAGAAGGTGCTGATCAGCGCGGCGCTGCTCCACGATCCCGCGGTCGTGATCTTCGACGAGCCCTCTCGGGCCTCGACGCGGAGACGGCCGGGCTGCTGAAGGCGCTGCTGCAGGAGATGAAGCGCCGCGGCAAGGCGGTGCTCTACACCTCGCATATCCTCGACGTCGTCGAGCGCGTCGCCGACGCGATGGTCGTGCTGCACCAGGGCCGCGTCGTGGCCTCGGGCGACCTCGCCGCGCTGCGCGCACGCGCGGGCTCGGATGCGGACCTCGATCAGGTCTTCCGCATCCTCACCTCGGCGGAGGATCCGCTCGCCCGCGCCCAAGCGCTGCTCGACGCCGTCGCGCGGCCCACGGCACAGTGAAGGTGCCACAGTGAAGGTGCCTCGCACCTTCACTGTGCCGTGAGGGGTCAGGCGCGGCTGGTCGCGGGGCGCTCGTTCGCCGCGGTCCAGTTCTGGGGGTAGGCCTGCAGCGGAGCGACCTCGAGATCCTGCTTCCGCAGCGCCTCGATGGCCTCGACGATGGCGGCGGCCGCGTCGATGGTCTGCACGCAGGGGATGCCGTACGCCACGGCGCTCGAGCGGATCATGCCGTCGTCGGTGCGCTGCTGGCGACCGAGCGGCGTGTTGATCACGAGGTCGACCTCGCGGTTCTTCAGGAGGTCGACGATGTGCGGGCGGCCTTCGTGGACCTTGTTCACCAGCTCGGCGGGGATGCTGTTGCGGCGCAGCACCTTCCACGTCCCGGCGGTCGCGATGAGCTCGAAGCCCAGGTCGGCGAGCTTGCGCGCGATCGGTAGACAGCGGCGCTTGTCGCTGTCCTTCACCGAGAAGAAGACCTTGCCGCGGCGCGGCAGCTTGACCCCGGCGCCGATCATGGCCTTCGCGTAAGCCGCGCCGAACGAGCGGTCGAGGCCCATCACCTCTCCCGTGGAGCGCATCTCCGGCCCGAGCGCGATGTCGGCGCCGGGGAACTTCACGAACGGGAAGACCGGCGACTTCACCGCGATGTGCTCGGGCACGATCTCCTCGGTGAAGCCCAGGTCGCGGAGCTTGCGTCCCACCATCACCTTCGCGGCGAGCTTCGCCAGCGGAACGCCGATCGCCTTCGAGACGTAGGGCACCGTGCGCGAGGCGCGCGGGTTCACCTCCAGCACGTAGACGCGGTCGCCCTTCACGGCGTATTGCACGTTCATGAGGCCGATCACGTTGAGCTCGAGCGCGAGGGCCTGCGTGTAGCGGCGGATCGTCTCCACGACTTGCTCGCCGAGCGAGAAGGTCGGCAGCACGCAGGAGGAGTCGCCGGAGTGGATGCCGGCGGCCTCGATGTGCTCCATGATCCCGCCGATCACGCAGATCTCGCCATCGGCGATCGCATCGACGTCGACCTCGATCGCATCCTCGAGGAACTTGTCCACGAGCACGGGCCGCTCGGGCGAGACCTCCACCGCCTCCGTCATGTAACGGCGCAGGCCCGCTTCGTCGTAGACGATCTGCATCGCGCGACCGCCGAGCACGTACGAAGGCCGCACCAGCACCGGGTAGCCGATGCGCGTCGCGATCGCGAGCGCCCCTTCGATCTCGCTGGCGAGGCCGTTCGGCGCCTGCGGGATGTCCAGCTTCTCGAGCATCGCGGCGAAGCGCTCACGGTCCTCGGCGCGGTCGATCGAGTCGACCGAGGTGCCGAGCAGCGGGATGCCGGCCGCGTGAAGCCCGTTCGCGAGGTTCAGCGGCGTCTGGCCGCCGAACTGCACGATCACGCCGTCGATCTGCTCCTTCTCGCAGATGTTGAGCACGTCCTCGTGCGTCAGCGGCTCGAAGTAGAGGCGGTCGGAGGTGTCGAAGTCCGTGGAGACCGTCTCGGGATTCGAGTTCACCATCACCGTGAGGAAGCCCTCCTCGGAGAGGGCGAACGCAGCGTGGCAACAGCAGTAGTCGAACTCGATGCCCTGGCCGATGCGGTTCGGTCCACCGCCGAGGATCGCGATCTTCTTCTTCGGCGAGCTGCGGACCTCGTCCTCGTCCTCGTAGGTCGAGTAGTAGTACGGCGTGTAGGCCTCGAACTCCGCGGCGCAGGTGTCGACGAGGCGGTAGCCGGGCAGGAGCCCCAAGCTCTTCCGCTTCGCGCGCACTTCCTCTTCGCGTACGCGCCAGATCGTGGCGAGCTGGCGATCTCCGAAGCCCATGCGCTTCGCCTCGCGCAGGAGCTCCAGGTCCGCCGCGGCGAGCGACGGGCAAGCGAGCAGGAGATCCTCGAAGGCGATGATGCCCTGCATCTGCGCGAGGAACCACGGATCGACCTTCGAGTGCTCGTGCACCTCCTCGATCGACATCCCCTGCCGCAGCGCCAGACGCAGGTAGAAGATGCGCTCCGCGTTGGGCTTGCGGAGCTTCCCGAGCAAGGTCGCGTCATCGACGCGCTCACCGCGACCGAAGGGATCCTTCGGATCGAGGCCGAGGCCGAAGCGCCCGACCTCGAGGCCGCGCAGGGCCTTCTGCAGCGACTCCTTGAAGGTGCGCCCGATCGCCATCACCTCACCCACCGATTTCATCTGGGTGGTGAGCGTCGTATCCGCGCCCTTGAACTTCTCGAACGCGAAGCGCGGCACCTTGGTGACGCAGTAGTCGATCGTCGGCTCGAAGCACGCCGGCGTGTTCTTGGTGATGTCGTTCTGGAGCTCGTCGAGCGTGTAGCCCACGGCGAGCTTCGCCGCGATCTTCGCGATCGGGAAGCCGGTCGCCTTCGACGCCAGCGCCGAGGAGCGCGAGACGCGCGGGTTCATCTCGATCACGACCATGCGGCCGGTCTTCGGATCGACGCCGAACTGGATGTTCGAGCCGCCGGTCTCGACGCCGATCTCGCGGATGATCT
This sequence comes from Planctomycetota bacterium, assembly GCA_016719295.1. GTDB lineage: Bacteria > Planctomycetota > UBA1135 > UBA1135 > JADKAF01 > JADKAF01. The sequence goes on along the minus strand of JADKAF010000001.1, from coordinate 5,695,189 downwards.
GGATCGACGCGTCGCGCATGCGCTGGTATTCGCGATCGGTCAGAGTCTGCTGCGGCGCCACGGTGATCGAGTCGCCGGTGTGGACGCCCATCGGGTCCAGGTTCTCGATCGTGCAGACGATGACGACGTTGTCCTTCCGGTCGCGCATCACCTCGAGCTCGTACTCCTTCCAGCCCAGGATCGATTCCTCGACCAGGACCTCGGAGATCATCGAGAGCGACAGGCCGCGCGCGCAGATCTCCTCGAACTCGTCGACGTTGAAGGCGATGCCGCCGCCGGAGCCGCCGAGCGTGAACGCCGGGCGGATGACGCAGGGTAGGCCGATGTCGGCCAGCACGCGGCGGCCGTCCTCGATCGTGTGGGCGATGCCCGAGCGCGGGAGGTCGAGACCGATCGCGCGCATCGCCGAGCGGAAGAGGTCGCGGTCCTCGGCCTTGCGGATCGCGTCGTAGTTCGCGCCGATCAGCTGCACGCCGAAGCGCTCGAGGATGCCGCGATCGACGAGCTCGATGGTCGTGTTGAGCGCGGTCTGCCCGCCGAGGGTCGGTAGCAGCGCGTCGGGGCGCTCCTTCTCGATCACCTTCGTCACGAACTCCCAGGTGATCGGCTCGACGTAGGTCGCGTCGGCCATCTGGGGGTCCGTCATGATCGTGGCGGGGTTCGAATTCACCAGGATCACGCGGTAGCCCTCCTCGCGGAGGGCCTTGCACGCCTGGGTGCCGGAGTAGTCGAACTCGCAGGCCTGGCCGATGACGATGGGCCCGGAGCCGATGATCAGGATCGAGTGGAGGTCGTCGCGTCGGGGCATGGGACGGGCTGGCGGGGCGTGGCGGATCCGCTCGCACCGAGGGCCTCGGCAAAACGCCGCGGACGGTGCGAAATCGCGCCATTAGAGCACCCGGCCGGTGCGGCTCGCAATTCTCGAGCGGAGAAGCGAACGAGGCCCGCGTCGCGCGCGATCTGCGTGCGACGCGGGCCTCGTCGGGTACCCGTCTGCTGGCGGCGCCGCGAAGCAAAGCTCGCGAGCGCCACGACTACCCTTGCGGATCCTCGGAGTGACGTGCGGACGTCGGGATCAGAAAGACCAGCCGACCTGCACCAGATACTTCGTGTCGAGCCTCTCGGCCGACGACGAGCCGGGCTGGCTGTCGTAGTCGAAGATCACGCCGCCCTGGACGAAGAGGTTCCCGGTCACGGAGAGCTGCAGCGTGTGCTGCGAGTTCACGAGGAACTTGTCCTTGTCTTCCAAGCTCGGGAAGTACTGCGTGAACTGGAGGTAGCGCAGGTTCTCGAGGATCTTCCAGTCGAGGTTCAGAGCGACGCGGGCCGCCATGAAGTCGTCGTCGGAGCGAATGGTCGGCGGCGTCGAGCCCGGGGGCACCGGGTGGTTCTGATAGAGCTTGTACTTCTCGCTGATGAAGTTCACACCGGCTTCGACCGAGCCCTTCAGGTCGCTCTGATCGAGGAACTGCCAACCAGCACCGACACCGGCCGTCCAGCGCACATCGAGGAACTTCGCGCGGTCGCGCTCGGCCTGGCCGTTCACGTAGAGGAACCAGTCCTTCGCGACGAAGTAGTCGTACTGGAGCAGACCGCCGAGGTAGCGATCGGTCGTCGCCCAGTCGCTCGTATTCTGATCCTTCACGCGCGTCGCGTTGTAGCGCGCCCTCGCGGTGATGCGATCGATGTCCGAGGTGCGCTGCGCGAGGAACGTCACGACCGAGGAGTCTTCCTCGACGTTGCCGCGCTTGAACTGCATGCCGGCCGCGAGGTTGCCCGTCCAGACCACCGGCTTGGGGTTGATCTCGACGATGCTCTCGAGCGCGAGCTGCTCAGCGGCGAGCGCGCTCGGCTCGACCTTGATGCTGCCGTCCGCGGCGCGCTCGGCCTTCGACTTCAGCATCTCGCCGCCCTGGAGTTCGAAGTCGAGTCCGCCCGGCGCGTTGAAGCTCGCGACCTCCTTCCAGTCGATGACGACCTTGCCCGCGTAGGGCGTATCGACCGTGAGCTTGCCGCCCACGAGATCGAGGATCTTGCCGGTGACCTTGTCCCCGTTCTTCAGGAACACCTCGTCCGGCGGCGGGGGCGGCGGGGGCGGGGGGCTCGGCGGGTCTTGGGCCAAGGCGGTCGCGAACAGGGCGACCGTGGCCAGGCCGCTGAGCAGGCGAGCTAGGAGCATCGGGGACACCTCGAAGTCGGTTTCGGCAGAGTCGCTTCGGTGAAGCGGAGCCCGGGGGAGGCCGGCGGATGGTAGAAAAAGACGCGTCCGCGATCCAGGTGCTACCCATGTCGAGCCCGGGGCGTGCCCTCCTCCGCCTCCTCCTCGGAGCCGCGATCCTCGGTCTCCTCCCGAGCCCCAGCGCCTCGGGACAGGAGCCACAGCCTCCGCGCACCCCGCACGATCCGCTCGGCCTCTGGGCGGCGAAGACCGCAGGTTGGAATCTGCCGCTCGCGAGCAGCGCGCCGCCCCATCACCACCGAGTGCTCGCGCAGCCGGCGAGCCTCGAACTCTGGGGGCGCCCGATCCGTTTCGGCTACTTCGCCGGCCGCCAGGTCGACCGACCGCTCGGTCAGCGCTTCGCCTTCGGCGAGAGCCGCATCGACGTCGTCTGGATCGGCGAGACACGCCAAGCGCTCGCGCGGCAAGTGCTGGACCGCTGCGCGGAGGGCTGGAGCAAGGAGAGCGCGCCACGGAACCCGGAGGCCGCTTGGGACGCTCCGCTCGCCGGTGAGCCCGCTTGGAACGAGGCGCGAGAGCGCCTCGGCCGCCGCGCCTGGGGCGATCGGCTGCGCGAACGCGGCTCGGCATCGACGATCGTGGATTGGGCACGCGCTCGGGGCCAGCACGAGGTGCTCTTCGCGCTCGGCGCCCTGATCGCGGGCGATCCCAACGCCTCGGCGCCTTCGCCGGAAGCCACCGAGCTGGCGGGACTCCTCGCCGCGCTGGGTCATTCGCACCACCCCCACGAGCTGCTGCGCGGCGAGCTCGACGCAGCGACACGCCTCGGGAGCGAAGGCTCCGCTCCGCGGCTCCTGGACGCGCTGCGCGAGGGTTGGGGCTCACTCGCACCCGAGCTCACTCCCGAGCTCGATCGAGAGCGTCAAGCGCTCGCGCAGCTCGACCGCGCGAGCGCCCAGACCCTGCGCCTCGGAGCGCGAGCGGCGATGCAGCGACAGCTCGCGCCGATGGTCTCGGGAGATCGAGCGCCCCAGACCTTTCCCGAGAGCTTCCGGCTGGAGCAGCGCAGGACCGCCGGAGGCGAATCCAGCGACGCCATCCCGGGTCTCGGCGCGAGCCTGCGCTTCGAGGGCGGGCGCGCGAAGCTCGAGCGCGGTCGCTTCGCGCCGTGGAGCGAGGAAGTCGCCATCGCTCCCGACGCCGAAGGAAGCGGCGCCTTCGCGCTCTCCGGCAACGGCGTCTTGCTCCTCTACTTCCAAGCCCCGGCGACCGTGAGCTCGGCTTCGCTGCGCTTGCGCCATCGCCTCGCGGTGAAGGCAGGGGACGGCGCGGCCGGCCTCCTCGTCACCATCGACGGCGCTCCCGTCCTGGACGGTTCCAACGCCATTCCCGGCGGGGACCGCGGCGCCGTGCAGAGCTTCGACCTCGGCGAGCTGGTGCACAAGGGCTACCCGAACATGCTCATGATCTCGCTCGCGCCGGGTTCACCGCGGAGCGCGCGCTATTGGCTCGCCGAGCTCGAGGTCTCGATCGAGGAGTAGAGCCAGCGCTCGATCTCGTCCAGGCTCAGGTCGTCGACGAACGCGACGGCACCATCCGTCGCGGCGGGCAGGCCGCACGGCAGGACATAGCGCAGCCGACCGCGCTCGATCTTCTTGTCGAGCTGCAGCGCGCGCAGCACGGCGGCCACCTCGAGGTCTCGCGGCGGTGCGAGCGGCAAGCCGAAGCGCGCCAGCAGCGCGACGACGCGCGCGCGCTGCTCGGGCCGCAAGAGCCCGCGCGCGACCGCGAAGTCGCACGCGGCGACCAAGCCGATGGCGACGGCATCGCCATGGCGCAGGACGCCGAAGCCGCGCTCTTGCTCCAGGCCGTGCGCGAGCGTGTGCCCCAAGTTCAACGCGCGCCGCGGTCCGCTCTCACGCTCGTCCCGCTCGACGACCGCGACCTTCAAACGCACGGCGCGCTCGATCACGTCGAGCCAGCGCGGGGAAGAGAGCTCCGACTTGGGATCGAAGCGCTCGAGCTCGGCGAAGCTGTCGTCGGCGGAGAGCAACGCGGCCTTCACGACCTCGGCAAGGCCGCTCCGCAGCTCCGGGCCGGGAAGCGTGGCGAGGAAGCTCGGATCCAACGCGACTTCGCACGGCGCGTGGAAGGTGCCGACGAGGTTCTTCGCCGCTCCTAGGTTGATCGCCGTCTTACCGCCGACCGAGGCGTCGACCAGGGCGAGCAAGGTCGTCGGCACGGCCACCCACGCGACGCCGCGCATCCAGAGCGCCGCGGCGAGACCCGCGAGATCGGTGCAAGCGCCGCCGCCGATGGCGATCAGCAGCCCATCGCGCGGCAGACGCGCTGCGGCGCAGGCCTCGAGCACGCGCTCGAGCTCGGCGAAGCGCTTCGCGTGCTCTCCGCCGGGGAGTGCGACGATCGAAGCGCCGCCGCAGGCCTCCGCTGCCGCCCCGAGGCGCGCGCGATGTCCGACGAGCACGGATTCGTCCACCACGAGCAGCGGAGCGCTCGGGAAGCGCCGCGTCGTCCCACCGAGCACGCGCTCGAATGCGCCAGAGCCGAGGCGGAGCCCGGTCGCGCCGCGCTCGTGACGCCAGGAGAGCTCGCGCTCCGCCTCGCTCAAGTGCGCGACACCGATTGACCGGGCTGCTGCGCGCGGCGGCGGCGGCGCATCTCGATCAGCTGCGCCTGCGCGAGCTCGCTGCGCTTACGATCCCGGAACAGGACATAGAAGAAGAACGCAAAGAGCCCGAGCGTGGTCATCAGCAAGAACATCGGCAGATAGGTCGTCCAGAACTCGGCCCCTGCCGACTCCTCCGGACGAAACGGCCGCAGCGCCCGCGCGACGAAATACGGCTTGTCGAGCTCGCCCTCGCGCGAGTCGTACCAGATGCGCGATGCGAAGTACGCCTCGACCTCCACGACGTCCCCGACCTTCACGTCGAAGATCCGCGGCGACTCGATCCAGAGGAAGCCGTAGCGGCCGGCCAAGAAGAGGAACTGCTTGCGCTCGATGCGAAACGCATTCGATCCCACGAGCTGCTCTTCGAGGAGCCGCACCTCACCCTGGATCCGGAAGCGCTTGCCGCGCTCGGCCTGCGGGTCGTCGTAGAAGCGCTTCGTCATCTCCTTGTAGAGGAGCTCCGCGTTCTCGTCGAACGGCTCGTCGGCGTGCGCCAGCGCGAGCTGCGCGAAGCTGAGGAACACGTCCTCCTGAACGAGCATCGGCTTCCCGCTCTTCACCGGCTGCCGATCGTTGTGGCGCGTCGGGAAGTAGACGTCGAGATACTCGAAGCTCGCATTGAGCTCGGCCTGCGTGAGATCGCCGCGCAGCGGCAGGGAGGGCGTCGAGGGCGAGACTTCGCCCGCGACGAGAAGCGGGGTCGTTCCGCCCGCCGGGAGACGGCCCCAGAACGACGTTTCGCAGACGTAGAGCCCGCGCAGGCGCACCCAGGTGCCATCGCGCCACACGGCATCGCCGACGGGCTCGGCCTCGCCGCGCGGCGCGCTCGCCATCAGGTAGTGCGCCACGAACGCCACCGGCTGCTCTGCCAGACGACCGAGCTCGAGCTCGGGACGCAGCAATCCGACCACGGTCGTCGCTCCGCCGACGGGCCGCGTCCAGGTGTCGCCGACCAACGCACCGTGCAGCTCGAAGAGCTCGCCGCGACGAGAGGAGGGCGCGCTCTCGTCGAAGAGCCGAGCCACCGGTTCGCGCTGCGCCCATTGCAGCGATCCGGAGCTCACTCGATGCAGCCTCCAAGCGATCTCGGCGAGGGTCGCGTCCTCCTCGGCGCTGAAGCTCCGCTCGATCGCTTCGACCCCCTCGAAGCGCTGACGCAGATCGGCGCGGAGCTCCGAGACCACGAGCGTCGCCGCCGCGCGCTCCTGCGCGCGCGCCGCCGCGCGCTCCGGATCCAGCGCGAGCTCTTCGAGCTTGGCGCGCTCCTCCGTTCGCTTCGTTTGCCGCTGCACGAGGAAGAAGCCGGAGAGCGCGATCACGCCGAGCACACCGAGCACCAGGATGCGCAGGTTGTCGCGCCCGGTGACGAGTACGCGCGGATCGCGCGAGGATCGAGGGGGAAGCGGGGGCATGAAGGGATTCCAGCGCATGGGGCGGAGAACGGCCGCGCGCGCGAGGGGTTCGGAGCAAGAAGCGGCGCCCGCGCGGATTATAGGTGCGCGCTGCACGCGGAGCGCGCGCCCTTGTTCGGGGCGGATCGCGGGGCCACAATCCGCGCCCCCCACCTCGAACCCAACGCATGCCTCACCGACCGCCGCGCCGCCTCGAGCACCGCCCTCCCGTCCTGCGCGCCGGAGAGATCGCGAGCTTCCTCGGGGCTCCACTCGAGGGCGACCCCGAGCGGGCGGTCCGTGGGCCCGCGTCGCTGGACCAGGCGCAGGCGGACCAGGTCTCGTTCGTCAGCGACGGAAAGTACGCCGCCGTGGCGGCGCAGACCCGCGCCGGCGTCCTGCTCGTGCAGGAGGGGCTGAACCTCGCCGCCACCGGCGCCGCGATCGTGCGCGTGCCGGAAGCGCGCATCGCATTCCAGCGCGTGCTCGGGCTCTTCTTCCCGGCCTTCGATCGCTTCGAGCCCGGCATCCACGAGACCGCCGTCGTCGCCGCGGATGCCACCGTGCATCCCGAGGCGACGATCGGACCGCACTGCACGATCGAGAGCGGTGCCTCGATCGGCGCCCGCACCGTGCTTCGCGGCCTGGTCCACGTGGGCATCGGCAGCCGCATCGGGGCCGAAGGCTACGTCTACCCCAACGTCTCGATCCGGGGCGGCGTCGCGATCGGCGACCGCTGCATCCTGCACTCGGGCACGGTGATCGGCTCCGACGGCTTCGGCTTCGTGCGCGTGGGCGACCGCCACGAGAAGGTCTCTCAGATCGGCGGCGTAACCATCGGGGACGACGTCGAGATCGGCGCGAACACCTGCATCGACCGCGGCGCGCTCGGCAACACCGTGATCGGCTCGGGCACCAAGATCGACAACCTCGTGCACGTCGCTCACAACGTGCAGATCGGCCGCAACGTGCTGCTGATCGCGCAGGTCGGGCTCTCCGGTAGCGTCACCATCGGCGACGACGCGGTCCTCGCGGGGCAGGCGGCCGTTGCGGGCCACCTGCACATCGGGCGCGGCGCTCAGATCGGCGGGCGCAGCGGTGTGCTCGACGACATCCCCGAAGGCCTGCGCGTCTTCGGTTTCCCCGCGCGTCGCTTGCGCGACTTCATGCGCTTGCAGCGCTCGATCGAGGAGCTGCCGGAGATGGCGCGCACGCTGCAGGCGCTCCAGGCGGAGGTCGGACGGCTGCGTCAGAAGCTCGGCGCGGCCGACGGGGAAGGGAGCTAGTCGATCAGCCCGCGAGCAGCGTCTGCAATCGCATCACCGCGCGGCGATTCACGTCGGAGTCGAGCCGCTCGTAGATCGAAGGGAACACGGCCCATTGCCATTCGGCGATATCCGGCGCAGGCGCGAGCTGCTGCAGCGAGGACGGCGCCTGAAGGCCGAAGATCCAGTCGACCTGCTGGAAGTCGCCGAAGCGGCTCACCTCGCGCAGCTCGAGATCGACGAGCTGCTCCGCGCGGTGGAGCCCGATCTCCTGGCGCACGTTGCGCAACACGGCGCGCTCGAGGTTCTCCGCGGGCTGGATCTCGCCGCGGATCGGCCCCCAGAAGCTCTCCTGGCTCGGCTTCGGCCGGAGCAAAAGGAACTCCAAGCCCGAAGTGGCGAAGTGGTAGACGAACACGCGAACTCCGTGGCCGATCTCGTTCACGGCGAGCCCCCTGCTCCTGGTGGATCGAGGACGAGGCACCATCTCCGCTCGCTGGATCGGCCGGACGGACCGATCGACAGAAGCGGACCAGCTCAGCGCAAAGCGCCTTCCTTGCCGAGCTCGCGATCGAGCGCCGGCAGCACGACCTTGCCCTTGAAGAGCCCGCGCGCTTGCTCCGCCTTGGCGAGGTAGCGCCGCAGCACCTCCTCATAGCCTTCGCGGGTCTGCTCCAGCAGACGCTGCTCCTGAGGGCGCTTCGCCTCGGCAGGTGGCAGCGAGCGCCAGCGCGCATCGACGCGCGCAAGCGCCTCGGCTTGCCGATCGACGAGGCCGCGTTGATCGGCGAGCTCGCGATGTAGCTTCAGCGCCGGCGGGCAGAAGGCTCGCAGCGTCCAGTCCGCGCGCTTGGGATCCCAGCGATACGGCACCCAGACGATCCCTGCGCCACGTTCCACGCGCTCCAGGTGGTAGAGCAGCGAGCCGATCTCGCGCACTTGTCTCGCCTGCGGACGATCGGTCGCGTAGGAGAACGCGACCGCGGCCCCCCCGCCCGCGGGAGCGGACCATTTCCAGCGCCCGCGGCCGAGCTCGCCGGGGGCGAAAGGCAGCTCGAGGTCGGCCTGCAGCTTCTCCGCGAGCTCCGCGAGCGAGCGCTGCACGAGCTCCGCATCGGAGAGCGTCGCGACGGCGCGTTTCACCGAGCGCGCTCCGGCTTCGCGCGCCTCGACGCGCTCACGCTCCTGGATCTCGAGCTCGCCGACCTTCGCGGTCACGGTGCCTTTTAGGCATTCCACTCGCGCGACGAGCTCGCGCTCGATGACGACCTGATTCCCTTCCTTGTCCACGAGCTCGATCTCGAGCGCGTCCTGGCGCAGGAGCTGCCCGTGGAGGAATGCGCCGCTGCGCAGCACGATGCGCCAGCTGAGCTCGGCCTCCTCCCCTTGTTGGGCCGGAGCCGCGGCGACCGCACAGAGGGTCGCGAGCAGCAAGGGAAGGCGCCTCAGGAACATCGCAGCCTCGGGCGGCGTAGGGGAACGCCCCTCGGAGGGGGCTCTGCTCTTGTGATCGACCCCTCGGCAAGAGAACTTGATCCACGCTGCGCTCCCGCCCCTGGGCGCGCCGCGAAAGATCTTCCACGTCCCTTCGCCAACGCGCATGACTTCCGAGCTTCGCCCCACCGCGGGCGTGCCCCGATTCCCCGACTTCGAGAGCGCCTTGGCCTGGCTGCGGGAGCGAACGGACTTCGAGCGCGGCCCCACCACGCGCGTGACCCCGCATCTCGTCGCGATGCGCGCACTCCTCGAGGAGCTCGGCCATCCCGAGCTCGCCGCGCCGACGCTGCACGTCGCGGGCACGAAAGGCAAAGGCTCGACCTGCGCCTTCGCTGCGGCGCTCTTGCGTCGCGCCGGTCGCCGGGTCGGCCTCTACGTCTCCCCGCATCTCTCCCATCTCTGCGAGCGGATCGCGATCGACGGTCAGCCGATCCCACCCGAGAGCTTCGCCGCGCATCTCGGCCTGATCGAGCGCGCCTGCGCCGCGCGCGCCGAGGGCGAGCTCGCGTCGTTCTTCGATCTCATGACGCTCGCGGGGTTCGTCGCGTTTCGCGCCGCGGGCGTCGATGCCTCGGTGATCGAGGTCGGGATGGGCGGGCGGCTCGACTCGACGAACGTCGTGCTGCCCGAAGCCGCGGCGATCACCAGCATCTCCTTCGATCACATGAAGGTGCTCGGGCGCAGCCTTCCCGCCATCGGCCGCGAGAAGGCCGGGATCGCCAAGCCCGACCGCACGCTGGTGGTGGCCCTCGAGCGCACGCACCCCGCGTTCGCGGCGATCGCGGCTCACGCCGGCGAGGTAGGCGCTCCCCTGCGCGTGCTCGGAGAGGACTTCCATTGGAGCGTCGCAGAGGACGGCCTCGAGGTCCGCGTCGATACCTGGCGCGGTCGGACGCTGCGCGCGCGACTGCCGATGGCGGTGCCCTTCCAGGCGAAGGACCTCGCCGTCGCGCTGGCCCTCCTGGAAGCGGGCGCCGAACGCGGCCGACTTCCCGACATCGCGCCGTGGCTCGACGGAACGAGCGAGGACTTGCGCGTCCCCGGGCGCTTCGAGCTGCTCCCTGGCGCAACGCCGGCGCTGCTGGACGGCGCGCACAACGACGAGGCCTTCGTCGCCCTGGCCGCCGCGCTGCGGAAGACTTTTCCCGAGCGACGCCTCGTCGCGGTGATCGGCGCCGCGCGGGATAAGCTCCATTCCGGTGTGTTCACACCGCTCGCGCCCCACGTGGCGTACGCGGTGGCGACGCGTGCCGAGGACAATCCCCGCGCGACGCGACCCGCAGATCTCGCAGCGCAGCTCCGGGCCGACGGCATCCCCTCCATCGCCGTCGCTCGCGCTCCCGAAGCATGGCGCCGCGCGATCGAGCTCCGCGAGGAGCTCGGGTCGCCGCGGGAGGATCCGATCCTCGTGACCGGTTCCCTCTACCTCGTCGGCGAGCTGCGCCCACAGCTCCTCGCCGCATCCCCCCCGCCATGTTCAAGCTCGTCGAAGACCTCTTCCTCACCGACACCTTCCTGATCAAGGGGCGCTTCGAGGGCAAGCACGGGCGACTCTCGCAAGCGCTCGACGGCTGGCGTCGCGGCTTCGTGCCGGTCGCCGACGCGACGCTCGTGGATCTCCGCACCCACGAGCGCTTCGAGACGCCGCGCGTCTCGATCGCCTGGAGCGAGCTCATCCTCGCGCACGAGCTCATCGACACCGGCAGCGATCACTACCGCCGTCATCTGGTGGCCGAGCGACCGCGCGTTCCGATCCGTGCCTTCCTTTCGGGGCGATTGCCGCTCGAGCTCTCCGGCGAGGTCGCGCCGCAGGCGTATGATCACGGCGGGCTCTTCCAGCGCTGCTTCATCCTCCATCAGCCGCGTTTCCGCGGGCTCGATTGCGAGAAAGACCTGGAGCTGCGCTGCCTCACGCAAATGAGCTACGCCATCGTGATGCGCGAGCGCCTCTCGTACGTGTACGACTTCTCCGATCTCCTGGAGCGCGGAGCCGAAGCAGGCGACGCGAGCAGCGGCGATCTGGGAGAAGGGCGCGTCGCCTGAGCGACGCTCCCTGGGCTGCCCGCCCACTTGCGCCTCGCACGCGAGGCGTGGTACGCAGAACTCGAACCCATCTAGCGGACGCGCCACGCGCGCCGCTGCCGAGCGACATGACTCCCGAGCAACACGACGCCCAGGCGCCGCACACGAGTGCAGGCGCAGCTACCTGGATCTCGATCGCCGAGGCCGCGCAGATCAGCGGTCGTTCGCCGACGCAGTTCTACGTCTGGCGCAGCAAGGGCCGCTCCCCCGTGCGGATGGAGGAGCGCGAGGGCAAGGTCTGCGTGCACGTCGACGACCTGCGCCGCTGGACCCAGGAGAACCCGAAGCGCATCGGCATGGGCGGCGCGCCGCGCGGCCCGCGCGCGCGCCGCGAAGGGATCGCCGCAGCGCCTCGCGAGCAGGAGCAGCTCCCCGCCGCACCGGCGACCGGATCGAGCCCCAGCGCCGAGCTGCGGCCGGCGCCGCGCAGGGACTCGGCGCGCAGCTTCAGCTTCCGCTGCGAGACGGGCGCCGAGCTCCGCGCCTGGGCGGAGCTCCTGGACGAGCTCGGCCGCCGCGGCGTGCAGCTCGCGTTCCGTATCGAGTCCGGGCGCATCACCCTGAGCTGACGCGCGGCTCGACCTTCGGCGAGGGACGTTACCGAACCGGGCGCATCGGCTAGGGTGAGCGGCGAGAGGTCTCCCGCCCCATGGCTCTTCGTGCCCATCTTCGCGCGCTCGCGTTCGCGGGCAGTCTCGGCTTCCTCTGCGGATCGGCGCTCGAGGCACAGGACCGAGGAGCCCACGCCATCGCGAGCGCCGGCGACGCCCTGCAGGAAGCTCAGCGCCTCCACGCGCGCGAGCAAGGCGCGCGCATCGCCGAGCTCGAGCCGCTGAGCGGCGCTTCGCCGCGCCCCTACGCGCCGCGCCCCGATCCGGAACGGCCGGCCTGGACGCGCTCGATCCATCGCGCGGGGGCCTCCTATCTGCGCGTCTACTTGCGCCTCGACCTCGGGCTCGGCGACGAGCTGCGCGTGCGCGATGGCGCGCGGATGCTGCGCTGGACCTACGTCGAGAAAGGCCCGGTGAGCGCGCAGCTCCTGGGCGCCGCGGCGAGCGCCTTTCCGGGCTACGGGCATGTGTTCGCAACGGACACGGTGTTCTCCGATCGGCTGCATCTGGAGCTCGTGGCGCGCAGCGGCGGCGGCGGTGTCGAGCTGCTGCAGCTCGAGGTCGGCCATCCGTGGACGCGCTTGCAGCTCGGCGCGCCTCCCGAGAATCCGTGCGTCCTCACGCCGCCGTTCCCCGACACGAGCTGCGAGCCGAGCGCGACGCGGCGAGCTCGTGCGCGCGCGGTGTGCGGCATCGCCAACGCCGGCGTCTTCTGCACCGGCTTCCTCGCGAGCAGCCGCTCGCACGTGCTCACCGCGAATCACTGCGTGCCGAGCGCCGCGCTCGCGGCGACGGCGAACCTCTGGTTCGGCTACGAGACCGACTGCAACGGATCGACGCTGCGCGGCACGACGGTGATCCCGGCGCCGCAGACCTTCCTCGGCGGGGACTCGATCCGCGATTGGTCGCTGCTGCGCGCGTCCTCGAATCCGGCGGCTCAGTTCGGCTGGCTCGCACTCGAGCCCGCCGATCCGAACGCGAACGAGACGCTCTATCTGCCGAGCCACGCAGGCGGCCGGCCGCAGGAGCTCACGACCGGACCCGCGCGCGGCGTGATCGGCTTCCCCGGCGGCTCGCACTTCCAGCATCGCTGCGATGCCGAGCCCGGCTCGTCGGGGGCGCCCGTGATCCGCGAGAGCAGCCATTGCGTCGTCGGCTTGCACACGCACGGCGCTTGCCTGCTCCAGGATCCCAACTCGGCGAACTGGGCCACGCGGATGAGCGTGCTCGCTCCGATCCTGCTGCGCATCGAGCCGACGCTGGCCGTCTGCGGCGCGAGCGGCAACAGCGCGCCGCCGTGCGAGCCCGCCGAGATCTTGCCGTCGACGGCGAGCATCGAAGGCAACGCCTCGATCGACCTCCCCTTCGCGCGCAGCGGCGCGCAGCGCGTGCAGCTCGCCTACGGCGCGAGCGCGCTCGGGCATGCGTTCCCGGTGCGCATTCGCGGGCTGCGTTGGCGCCTCGACGGCGGCGGTGCGGCGAGCTACGGCCCGGCGAGCTGGGACTTCGCGCTCGAGCTCTCGACCTCGCGCCACGTGCCGGGCGCGCTCGAGCGCAGCTTCGATGCGAACCACGGCGCCGATCGCACGAGCGTCTTCGATGGCGTGCTGAGCGCTTCGTCCCTTCCCGGCAGCGCGAGCCCGAACGGCTTCGAGCTCTCGCTCGAGCTCGATCGCGCGTTCGAATGGGATCCGCGCAGCGGACCGCTGCTGCTCGACTTCCGCATCCGCAACGGCACGAGCATCGGCCGCGCGCTGGACGCACAGGTGCTCGCGTCGAGCGCCCACGCGTGCCTCGCCGCTGCCGGCAGCGCCAGCGCGGCGTCCGCGACCTTCCCGACCAGCGGCTCGACCGCGCCGGCTCCCGTGGTCGAGCTCTGCGTCGAAGCGCTGCATGCGCCGCGCGAGCACGCGCGCACGGACGCGCCGCTCTCGAGCGCGCTGCCGTGGAGCTCGCTGCCGCCGAACGGCGCGCGTGTGCTCACGGTGTACGAAGCGCAGAGCTTCGGCGCGATCGGCAAGCGGCGCATCTCGCGTTTGAGCTGGCGCCCCGATGCCGGGGCCGCGCTGCCGAGCGGCTCCGTCGATGTGCGCGTCTCGCTCTCGACCGCTCCCGCCGGTCGCGCGAGCGCGCTCGTGCCGAGCTTCGCGGCCAATCACGGCGCCGACCGGCGCATCGTCTTCGACGGCTTGGCTTCGTTCCCCGCGCGCGGCGCGCGCAGCGGTGGAGCGGCAACAGCCGGTCTGCAGATCGAGCTTCCGACCCCGTACGTCTACGATCCCGCGCACGGCGCGTTGGTCGTCGATCTCGAGATCCGCGCCGTCAGCGCGGGGCTGCAGATCCTGCTCTGGGACAGCGCCGCCGGGACGAGCGGCGCCATCGGCCGCGTCGTGCACGGCTCGGACTGGCGAGCTTCGATGGCGCAAGTCAGCGAGGCCTTCGGCGCGCAGCTCGCCCTCGGCGCCGAGCCCGTGATCGACCTGCCGCTGGCGCTCGACGGGAGCGAAGGAGCCGGGGTCTCGCTCGACGGGCTCGCCAGCAGCGGCCCCTCGCGCGAGCTCACGATCTACGAAGGCAGCGCGCTGGCGACGCTGGAGCCGGTCTTCATCCAAGGCCTTTCCTGGCGCCCCGACGGGCCGTCGAGCGGCGACTTCGGACCGGTGGCCTGGGACCTCGCGATCGAGCTCTCGACCTGTCCGCACAGCGCCGCCAACATGCCCGTGCTCTTCGATGTGGTGCACGGCGGAGATCGGCGCGTCGTGTTCGACGGCGTCGCCTCCGTGCCGCTGCTCGACAACGGGGCTGCGAGCCCGGCGCCGAGCGAGATCACGATCCAGCTCGCGACGCCGTTCCGCTGGGATCCCGCCGCGGGCAGTCTCGCGGTCGATCTGCGCCTCCGCTCGAGGAGCGGCACCACGGCGCGCGGCCTCGATGCCACCGGCGCAGGCGCGAGCGGCGTCGTGAGGCTCTGGCATCCCACCGACTCGCGCGCCACGGCCGCGCAGGTTGGTCCGGAGACGCGCGGCCCGGCGCTGCGGCTCTGGTCCGAGCCGGCGCGCGGTCGCGCGATCCCCTACGGCGCGAGCTGCGGCTTCCCGGCGATCGCGACGACTCTGCGAGCACCTCAGCTGCCCTCGCCGGAGTTCGCCCTCCGTCTCGCACGCAGCTCGCCGCTGCGCCCCGCGGCCCTCATGCTCGGGCTGCAGACCCTGCAGCTCCGCCTCGATTTCCTCGGCGCGACGGGCTGCACTTGGCTGAATCTCGCAGACCTGGCGCAGATCGGCACGAGCACCGATGCGGCTGGTGAAGCGCGCATCCCGGCGCCGTTGCCGCCCGATCCAACGCTCCACGGCGCGCGCTTCTTCGCGCAATGGGCGACCATCGATCCGGGAGTGAACGCTGCGGGCTTCGCCCTCAGCGCGGGGCTGGAGATCGTCCTCGAGCGCTGAGTCCGCGCGGCCGTTGTCGTTTCGGCGCGCGGCGAATACGCTCGGCTCCCATGTACGGGACGACGAGTGCATCGGACGCCCTCGCCGCGGATCTCCGCGCTGCGCGCACGGGAGATCTGCGCGCGTTCCAGCGTCTCTTCGAGCGCCACGCGATGCTGGTGCTGCGCCTCGTGCGCTCCCGTCTGCCGTCGCATCCACATCCCGAGCACGTCGCCGAGGAGATCTGGCTCGCCGCGTGGGATGGGCTCGACGAGCTCGACGATCCGCTGCGCTGGCTGCCGTGGCTGCTCTCGCGCGCCCGGCAGGTCCTCGAAGACCGCCACGGCGAAGAGCTGCTGGAGAGCGATCCCGAGGAGCTGCCTTTCCTCGATCGCCTCGACGAAGCGACGCGCGAGGTCGTGCGCCTGCGCTACTTCCTCGGGCTCTCCTTCGATGCGATCGCGCAGCGCTTGGGATCGACGCGCGCCGCCGTGAGCCTCGCGTTGCGGCGAGCGAAGGCGAGCCTGCGCCTCAAGCCCGGCGGCACCGTGCGCGGCCATGAGTGATCGCTGCACCGCCGTCCGACCGCTCATCCACGACTACCTCGAGGGCGAGCTGCAGAACTCGCGCACGGGCGAGGTACGCGATCACCTCGTCGGCTGCCGCGCATGCCGCGGTCACGCCGAGGCGTGGATCGAGGACTTGCAGCTCTTGCTCGCCGTCGAGGAGACGCTGCCGGCGGGACACTGGAACGGGCTGAGGCGCAAGCTGCGCTGGCGCGGACAGCGTGCCGCGACGCACGTCCCCGCGTGGCTGCAGATCCTCTGCGCCCTCGCCGCTCTTGCGCTCGTGTTCGGAGCGGTGGGCTTCCTCATCTGGCTCGAGTCCGGAGAGCGCGCCGATGGCGAGCGCTTCGCGTTCGACGTCGAGAAGAGCGAGCTCGTCTTCCATCTCGCGCGCGGAGAGAGGTGCAAGCTCGGCACCCTCGAGCTCGCGGCGAAGACCGGAGCGCCGCAAGCGAAGCTCACGCGACTCGGCACCGGCGCGACCTGGGAGCTGCATGTCCTCTGGGGCCAGATCGCTCTGCGGAAGGACGGCGCCGAGATCGGCATCGCGGACCACGAGGAACGCTGGCATCTCCCGGTGAGCCCGGGCACGCCGCAGATCGAGCTCGCGCTGCAAGCGCGCTGGCGCGGAGTGGAAGTGGGCCCGTGGCCGAAGGTGCGCGTCTCGCGCCGCGACGGTGCTCGCGCGGAGCTCGTCGGGACGAGCGACCACCGCGGACGCCTGCGCTTCGAGGCACCGCTGCGCGTCGAGCCGCCGCTCGTGTTCGAAGCGGAGATCGACGGCGAGGTGCAGGCGCTCGATCTGCCCCCGCTCGACGCGCTGGTCGCGAGCACCGCGCCCCTCGAGCGCTACCTAGAGATCCGGGACGCGCGCCATCTGAGGCGCATCACCTTGCACGACTCTAGCCAGCGGCCCGTGATCGGCGCGCAGCTCCGCGTCGCGATGGCGCAGGTCGAAGGCGGACCGCACGCGGAAGCCAAGAGCTCGGAGCACGGCATCGTCGAGCTCCCGCTCTGGTTCGCCGGACCGTACGAGATCGAGGTGCTCGCCGCGGACACGCGCGAGCTCTACCGCGGGCTCAACGACGAGCTCCCCGAGAGCATCGACGTCGGAGCGCACTGAGCCGCGCGCACCACGCGCCATGGCCGAAGAGCTCCTCGACGATCGCTGGCGCGCGGTGCTGCGCGGGACGAGCCGCAGCTTCTACTTGAGCCTGCGCTGCGTCCCGGCGCGCCGCCGAGCGGCGCTGTCGTTGGGCTATCTCCTCGCGCGCGCGGCGGACACGCTCGCCGATGCCGGTGAGCTCGCGCTCGAGCAGCGCATCGCGGCGCTGCGATCGCTGCTCGCCGCGCTGCGCGGTGCTGCGGTCTCCACTCCTCCATCGATCTCCGCGGTGGATGCCGCGCACCGCGAGCTCGTCGCGCGGGTGCCCGAGCTCTTCGATCTGCTCGCGCGTCTCGAGCCGGCGCGGCGGCCCCCCACCCGACGCGTGCTCGTACGCCTGGTGCGCGGGATGTGTCGCGAGCTCGACGAGCTCCGCCAGCGTGGCGAAGTGCGCCGCACGACGCCGCTGCAGACGCTGTGCTGGGCGTATCGCGCGGCGGGCTGCGTTGGCGCGTACTGGAACGAGCTGCTCGAGCTCGAGCTCCCGTCGCGAGACCACCGCGCGCGACGCGAGCAGCGCCGTGACGCGGTTCGACTCGGGCTCGGGCTGCAGCAGGTGAATCTGCTCCGCGACGTGCACGAGGACGCCGGCCGTGGCCGCCGATTGCTCGCCGGCCTGGCCCTCGACGGCACGACGCCCGAGGTGGAGCGCGCATGGATCGCGCGCGCCCGCGCCGATCTCCTCCGCGGTCTCGGCTATGCCGGCGAGCTCAGAGGACTCGCGCGCCGCGATCGGCTCGCGATCGCGCTGCCCGCGCGGCTCGGGCTCGCGACGCTCGCGCTCCTGGAGGAGCAGAGGACGCGCTGGCTGGGTGGAGAGCGCCTCAAGATCTCCCGCGCCGACGTGCGCCGCGAGCTCGTGCGTGCCGGCCTGGACGCGCTGCTCCCGAGCCGGCTGCGACGATTGGCCGGGAGCGTCGCCAGGCCCTCCGCGTAGCCTGTCCGAGTTGCGCACCCGCTCCCGCATCGCGATGCACCTCCGCTCCCTACCGCTCCTCGGTTCCGCCGCGCTAGCGCTCCTCTGCGGAGCGGCCGCTCCGGCGAGAGCTACCGACGACACCCTCGACCTGCGCCGCTTCCTCGCCCGCTTCCGCACCGGCGAGATCGACGCCTCCGTGATCGGCCGGCTGATCCCGAGCGAGGAGCCGCCTCCGGCGTTCCCGGCGTACGAGCGCGCGCGTCAGAAGCTGCGCACCGAGCCGCGCATCGCTGGAGCTGAGGTGCTGCTCGAGGCTGCGGTGCTCGTGCTCGACGAGGATCCGGCTCGCGAGCTCGAGCGCTTCGCGACGCGCCAGCCGTGGGTGATCCGCCGCCGCGCGATCGACGAGCTCTGCGAGTACTACCTCCAGGACGAGCTGCAGGACTGGGCAGCGACCAAGCTCGCGGAAGGCAAGGCGACCGCCGCGGAGCGCAGAGTCCTCGTCGAATGGCTCGGCGCCGCGCTCGCCAAGCGCGCGCGACCCGAGATCTACGAGCTCGCGAAACGCGCGCTGGAAGATGCGAGCGCTCCGGTTCGCGGCGCGGCGGCGAACGCGCTGGCGCCCGCGCTCCACGAGCGCGATCTGCTCACCGTCGTGCGCTTGCTCTACGACGCGGAAGCGGCCGTGCGCCTACGCGCAGCGACGGCCTTGCGCGTGGCCTTGCAGCGTAAGGAAGAAGCTCCCGATCCTGCGCTGCGCGGCCGCGTGCTGCAGCTCGCGGCCGGGCGTTTGAGCGACCCGGATGCGCATGTACGCGTGGCGCTCGCCGAGATGCTGCGCGAGCAGAAGAACGGCCTCGTGCTGCCATTCCTGGTCGAAGCGCTCGCCGCGGAGGAGCGCCGCGAGAAGACTCCCGAGGCGCGCAAGCGCTTCCGCGCCGCGATCGAGGACCTCCTGCACGAGCTCACCGGGCGCGGCTCTCCACCGCTGCGCGCCGCGGAGTGGCGGAAGTTTCTCGAGAGCGCGGACGGCGAGCGCTCCGTGCGTCCCGAAGGGCTGCCGGGACGCACGAGCTCGACGGGCGCGATCCCGCGCAGCTATGCGACCTACTTCGGTCGCGAGGTGCGCTCCGATCACGTCGTGTTCGTGCTCGACTTCTCGGGCTCGATGAGGCGCCGCGCAGGGAACGAAGAACACGATCGCGGCGAAGGCCCGCGCGAAGAAGCGCGCCGGATCGACCTCGCGGTGCGCGAGTTCCTGGGCTATCTCGAGAAGCTCGACGAAGCGAGCTGGTTCAACGTCGTGGTCTTCGCGCAGGGTTCGGCGGCCTGCTTCGACGACCTCGAAGCCGCGACGGCGGAGAATCGCGCGCGCGCGCGCGCCTTCGTGACGCAGCTGCCTCTCGGCGGCTCGACCGATCTCTTCTCCGGCATCGTTCGCGGGATGCGCTGCGCGGGCCTCGAGGACGGCTCGCGCGCCGGCACAAGCGCCGACACGCTCTTCCTCCTGAGCGACGGGATCCCCACCGCCGGAGCGGTCACCGATCCCGCCGATATCGCGCGGCTCATCACCACCTTGAATCGCGAGTGCGACCTCGCCGTGAACGTGGTCGACCTGGGGGCGCGGCACAGCGCGTTCCAGAAGCATCTGAAGAGCCTCGCCTGGCAGAACGGCGGAGAGTACATTCGGCCCTGAGCAAGGGATCGATTCTCGACAGGCGGAGTTCTCGAAGGCCATGTCATCGACGGTGCGCTGCATCTCGCTCTCTCGCCATTGGCACGGCCACGCGCGGCTCGATCTCTGGCACGCCGAAGCGAAGAAGTGCTGGTGGATCGAGCTGCACCTCGGCCCGCGGCGCATCTCGCAATCGCCCGGCTACGCCGAGCTCGGGCTCGCGCAAGAGGAGTTCGAACGCCTGAAGCAGACCTTGCCGGCGTGGTACGCGGACGTCGTCGAGAAGCTCGACGAGCAGACGCAGGAGAGCGCGTGAGCCTATCGCCGCCCGAGAAGGGCTCGCCTGCGGAGTACCTCGAGCGCGGCGCGGCCGCGAATCCGCGCTGGGCGCTGCGGGAGAATCTCGCGCGCTTCTACGCCGCGCCGCCCGAAGTCGCGACGAGCGCGGACGGCGTGCCCATCGCGCGCTGGACGGTGGACGAGGTCAGCGGACGCGAAGCTCGAACCGCCTGGCGCGTCGACGAGCTGAGCGGCTACGTCTACCTCGAGAGCTTGGAGCGCGGCGATCGCACGGGAAAGCTCTCGCCGGGATCGGAGCCCGTCGCTTCGCCCTGCATCGCCGGATGTCCCCTGTCGAGCGAAGCAGCTCCGACGGATCCCGTGCCGATGCTCGCCGCTCCGGGGCTCGCGATCCCCGCCGGCTATGGCCCACCGCGCGTGCTGCGCTTCGCCTCGGCGCGCGCGAATCTCTACCCCTACCTGCCGCAGGCGGCGCTCATCTTGCCGGTTGGCGACAAGCATGGGCGGCCCGCGACGTGGCCGCTGGAGGCCACGGCCGAGACGCTGCTCCTCTCAGCGTACTTGGAGAGCCTCGCGCGCGAGGCCCTGCACTGGGGCGGGCTCGAGATCTTCCACAACCTCGGTCACGAGGCCTTCGGCTCGCAGGAGCACCCGCATCTGCAGGTCGTGCCGCGGCCCGCGAGCTTGCCGTGGCAGCCGGCGCCGGGGCTAACGCGCCCCGTTCCCACCGCTCTGCGCGACCCGGCGAACGAGCTGGCGCGCCGCGGACGCTTCACCGCGCGGCTCAATCGCGGGACCGGCGATCCGTGGATCGATCCAGGCGACCTCGAATGCTGGGCGGCGCTGAGCTTCGAGGATTGCCTCCATCTCGCGGAGCTCTGGCGCCGCATCGATCGCGCGTACGCCCTCGCGGGCTGCCATCACCTCAACGCGCTCTTCCACGCACCCGACTTCCGCGATGGCAGCGCGGGACCGCTGGTCGCATTCGCGCCGCGCGAGCGCGGCTGGGGCCGCGGACGCGCGGGCTTCGAGCTGTTGCATCGCGACCGCGTGTGGGTCACGGCACGCCCCGTCGAAGCGCTCGGCGAGCACTTCCGCCGGGCGCTCGCTGCTCCCTGAGTGAGCAGAGCTTGGAGTTCCAATACTGGGGAGCTTGGAGTTCGAACGCTGGGCGCGCTCGAGCTCAGACGCCTTCCAACGCGATCGCCTCTTCGATGAGGAGGATCGGGATCTCGTCGCGCACGGGATAGAGGTACTTTCCGTCCTCGCGCACCAAGCCCGCGTCGATCGCCTCGGCGACGCGATCGCCGCCGCGGTTCACGACCTTCGTCGTCGTGATCTTGGTGTTCAGGCGCTCGACCAAGTCAGGAGCAGCCATGCGGAGCGGGCTCTTGTCCTCGGGGCAGGCCAGGATCTCGAGGAACTCGGGATCCAGGATGAACGGCGCGCCGGAGGACTTGCCCGCGGGCTTGGAATTCGGTTTCGACGAGTCGCTCATCGTGCTGCGATGCTGTGCGAGCCGCGGCGGGTGGAGGTACCGGCCGCCGCGAGACGCCGGGACTCTAGCACTCGCCTGCTCCTCCATCCATGCCGAGCTACCACATCCACGTCGAGGCCGCGAAGCGCCTGGTGGACCTCCTCATCGAGGACGACCGCGGCCAGCGCTGGGAGTACGGCATTCCCTACGACAAGCGCGGCGGCTTCGCCTTCGAGGACATCGAGGCCATCCGGCGCGAGTTCGGCGCGGCCTTCGGCGACCAGCTCTGGAACGCGCTCGAGACCGCCATCGCAGAGCGACGCTAGCGCATCCGCGCAGCGCTCGCTCTCACTCGGGCAGGCTCAGCACGACCGCCTCCGGCGCCCGAAAGCGCTCCTCGTCGAGCGCGATCAGCACCGCTTCCACCGCGGCCGCGCGCGAGGCGCTCCACGAGAGTCCCAGACGCTGGAGCGCATCGCGCGCGCGCTCCGTCGGATCCGCGGTGACGAGCTCGACTCGCGGGACGATCGATGCGCAACCTTCCCGCCGCAGCGCGGCGTAGCCCGCGCCGAGCGCGAGCACGAGCTCCGGCACGTGGCCATAGTGATGCTCGGGTGCGCGGCCGCCGAGCTGATCGAAGACGTCCCACGCGCTGGTCGCGAGCCCGGCGCGCCAAGCCTCCGAGCTCTCGTCCAGCGCGAGCGCCTCCGCTCCGGGATCGCCTTCGGCGGCGATCGAGAGACCGCCGCGCCGCGCATAGGCCTCCACCACCTCGCGCGAGCGAGCCTCGGCGAAGCGCAGCGCGAGCACGCGGAAGCCGTCGCGTTTCGCCGCGCTCACCGCGACGGCGGCGCCGCGATCGCGGTAGGAGCCGTGCGGCGCGACGAAGTCGAGATGGAAGTAGAGTTCGCCGCGGTAGCCGTACGGCGCGAGCAAGACCTCGGCGGAGACAAGGGGCGCGCGGCCTTCGCCAAGTCCGAGCACGCCATCCATCGCGGCGAAGCCGAGGCGCCAGCCGTAGCGTTCGATCAGTCCCGGGTCGCTCATCGCCGCTCGGTATACCGCTCCGAGCGTCCCGCCGCGAGGACGGTCGCCGTCCCCCGCTCGCGAGCCGCGCGAGCGCGGCGCCGCCGCGCCGGATTCCGTGGCATGCGCTTAGCCTAGCTGCTACAGGCACTTGCGACACTCGGCCGACGCCGAGCGGCGGTCCGGCACGACGGTTGTTCCTCCGTGGCGACGTTCCAACTGGAGGATCGAACGATGAAGATCGCCCACCTTTTCGCTGCCGCCCTTCTCGGTCTCGCCGGGGCGACCCCGGCCGAAGCGCAAGGGTCCGGCGACGTGCGCTTCGGAGTGCAGATCGGCCGCGGTGGCCTGGATGTGCGCTTCGAGGGACGGACTCGCGATCGGCATGTGCGCCGTAGCGATGCGCCTCAGCCGGTCTGGGTCCCGGGCCGCTGGGAGTTCTGCGAGGAGCGCTACCAGGAGCCGGGCCGCTGGCACCAGGTCTGGGTCGAGCCGGTCTACGAGTGGCGCGTCGACCCCTGCGGCCGCCGCTACCAGGTCTGCGTTCGCCCCGGGCACTACGAGTCGCGCTGGTGCGAAGGTCGCTGGGCGACTCGCCAGGTGCGGCGCTGGGTGCCGGGCTACTGGAGCCAAGGCGAGCCGGTCTGCCCGCCGCCCGCGCCGCAGCCGATCGGCTGCCCGGACCGGCCGGTCCCGCCGCCGACCCACGGTGATGTTGCTTACCGGCGCTGAGCGCTACAGCCCACGCCGTGCTTCCCAGGACGCGGGGCGCGATCCCTCGAGATCGCGCCCCGCGCTCTCGTTCTTTGAGATGCCCCGCCGCTCAAGGTGTCAGCAGCTCGAGCTCTTCGAAGTCTGCGAGCGCCTCGCGCAGCGCCGCGAGCCGCAAGGCATACCCAACGCCGCTCTTCCCACGCCGGCCGTCGGCGAGAACGAGCATCCCCACGACGGCGCCTTGGGCGTCCAGCACCGGTCCGCCGGACCAGCCTTCGGCGATCGCGGCACCCGTGTCGAGGAGCTCGCGGTAGACCCGCGCTTCGCCGCGCACGTCCAGGACCGCTTCGCGCGCGCTGTCGCTCGCGCGTCCCACGCTGACGCGCGCGTCTTCCTCGCCGCGCGAGCTCAGCGGATAGCCCACCGTCCAGAGCTCCGCTCCGCTGTCGGGAGGGAGCTCCCCGAGCGGGAGAGGCGGCGCGCCGAGCGGCTCCTCGGCGAGCAGCAGCGCGAGGTCGAGATCCGGATGGATCGCCAAGACCGTCGCCCCTACGACGCGACCTCGCGAGCGGAGATCGAGCGTGCTACCGACGCCGCCGAAGAGGTTGTGCGCACACGTGAGCAGGTGTCCCCGTGCATCGATGGCGAACGCACTGCCGCGGCGGGCGACCTCGCCCGGCACGAGCTCGAAGCCGCGGCGCGTCTCGGTCTGGAAGACGCGATCGCGATAGCGGACGCCGGAGCCCAAGCCCACGCATGCGGGCAGCTGCAGCGCCACGAGGGCGAGCAGGAGCGAGGCGGAGCGGCGCGCGAGTAACGAGATCACTTAGGCAGCGTCGAGCGAGAGAGCCAAGCGCAGCATCGCACGGCCGGGAGCCGCGTGCGAGCATCGTGTGCATGACCACGCGCTACGTGCCCGCGCGATCCGGCGCCGCCAGCCCGCGGCTCGCGATCGACTTCTCCCCCTCCGAACGACCCGCCTCGGTCGCCTGGATCTTCGTGCACGGCTTCGGTTCTCGGCGCGACGGAGACAAGGCGCGGGCGCTGGCGGTGGCGGCAGCCGAGAGCGGCCATCTCTGCGCGAGCTTCGACCAGCAGGGCCATGGAGATTCGGATGGAGAGATCGCGACTCTCACCGTGCAGCGCTCCCTCGACGATCTGCGAACCGTGCTCGCGCTACCTGCCGTGGCCGAGAGCGGTCGTCGCCTGCTCATCGGCTCTTCGTTCGGCGGGCTCGTCGCGGCATGGACCGCGCTACGACATCCCGAGCAGGTGCAGGCGCTGCTCCTCGTGGCCCCTGCGTTCGGCTTCTTGGAGCGCATCGCGGGAACGCTCCCCCCCGAGCAGCGCGAGCGTTGGCGCGCGGGAGAGAAGATCCGCATCCGCAATCAGTGGATCGACCGCGAGCTCGATTCAGGGATCCTCGACGATCCCCTCGCGCACGACGAAGCGCGGCTGATGCGCGAGCTCCGCGTGCCGACGATCGTGCTGCATGGTCGGCGCGATGACACCGTGCCGTGGCAGCAGAGCCTCGCGTTCTTCGAGCGGAGCGCGAATCCCCGCCTCGAGCTACGCCTGATCGCCGATGGCGATCACCGCTTGCAGGCGCATCTCGCAACGATGGTCGAAGCGGCGCGTGCCCTCTCGAGCTGAGGACACGCTCTCTGAGCTTGGAGCCGAGCTCAGGCCGAGCCCGACGAGTTATCGTGACGCGACAAGGCGGCGCGGAAGTGCTCGAGCACGCTTGGCGCCGCATCGCGCCAGCGCTTCGTCGTTCGGCGCCGACGAATCTCATCGCCCTGCATGCGCACGCTGGTCACGTGCCGTCCGTCGCGGGCGAAGACGTGCACGCGACCATTCTTGCCGAGGACGACGATCGTGCCCTCGCTGGAGTCCTCGAGGATGCGCTCCGACGCTGCTCGACGCGCCTCGGGAAATGCCGACTCGGTCGGACGCGAACCCTGGTCCGAGCGCTCGCGCGCATGCCACGTGCGTCGACCCGCGACGCGGTAGTGATGGTCGAGATCGCGCGCGAAGTCGCGGAGCGCACGCTCGATGAGCGTGGAGGGATCGTAGGTCCGACCGCGGCGCAGGCTGCCGTTCACGCGATGCTCGACCTGCTCCAGGCGCTTGCCGAGAGCGCCACCATGCGACCGAGATCCGCATCCGCGAGACCTCCGCTGCGATCGTAGAGCTGCGGAGCGCTGATCACGTTGAGCGCGTAATGGATCTCCGTGGGGCCGAGCCTCGTGGCGACGACCTGAAAGCTCGCGGCGAGATCGCCATCGTCCTCAGTGCCGTGCAAGTAGCCCGCGACGATCTGCGCAACGATGTCGTAGATGGGCGAGTTGCGCCCGAACTCGTCGATCTGCGCGGTCTTCAGGCGATCGCCGGACTCGTAGAAGGTGACCACGCCGTCGTTGCGCGAGAGGATCCGCTCGAAGCGGATGTCCTGCATCTGCAAGCAGAGATCCGAGAGCTCGATCCAGCGCGGACGCCCGGTCGGAGCGTAGCCATCGAAGACCTCCGTCGTGCGAGCCGGGCGCGAATGGGCGCACTCCGAGGCATTGCACCAAAAGCAGTACACGTGACCTGGAACGAACGCGCTGCGCAGCGCTTCGGCTTGGCGAATGGACTCGCCCCAGGCACCGAGGATGCGGTGCGCCTCATCTTGCGCGTTCCCCTGCAAGAGATCGAGGTGCACGTCGAAGCTAAGGCGCTCCAGCGGTGGCAGCCGCCCGTGCGCGCGACGCAGGCACGCTTCGATGCCGAGGCGGCGCACGTTCTCCAGCGCCTGCTGCAGCCGGCTCTCGAGAGAGGCGGCGCGCTTCTCGCGCTTCGCTCCGGCCTCGCTCCGCGAACGCGGCTCGCGCGAGCTCTCGCTCGCGACACGTCTCGGCTCGGCGCTCATGGCGTGTCCTCCGGTGTCGCTCGACCGCACCCTGCGGATCCCACTCGATCCGCGGCCCGGCGGCCCTTCCGGGTCGGCGGGCGTACTCTGAGGATCGGCTGCGGCGAATGCGAGACCGGAGCGAGTTCGCGCGCCCGGCCTCGCTTCGCGCGCCGCCGTCGCGATCGCGTCCCTTATCGTCGAGCCACGGGAGCCAGCGGACGCCCCAAAGCCGCCGCCTCCGGCTCTCGCCTCCAGCAGGTGGCGTACTCACCCGGGTCCGCCTCGGGCGTCGAAGCGCGCGAAGCCCACCACCTCGACCCGCTCCATCACGCGCCCCTGCAAGGCCGCCAACGCGTCGCCGACGGTCTGCCGCGGATCGGAGGCGAACGGCTGCTCGAGAAGCACCTGCTCGGCGAGCTCGCGCGCCTCGATCTCCGCCGGCGCCTCTTCGCGCGAGACCCAGCGGAGAGCAGGGCTCCGGGCGACCTGCATCGCCAGCGTGCGGAGCAAGTCCTCGAGCTCCTCGCTGCGCGCGACGAAATCGGTCTCGCAACGCACTTCGATGCGCACGCTGAGCCGCCCGTCGGGATCGCGGTACGTCAGGCTGTGCCCTTCGCGGAGATCGCCGGCCGGCCGCGGCTCGCGCGCACGTCGGCGGAGCCAGTCCTTCGCGGCCTCGAAATCGCGCTCGTCGAAGTCGGGATGCATCCAGAGCTCCTTTCGGCGCGGCCTCGGAGGGTCGATCGCCGATGCAGGTCGTGCGGGAGCAGGCGAGAGGAGATTGCTATCGATGGCACTCAGGCTCGCACACTCAACCAGAGAATACGGCCTGAAAAAGCCGCATAGGGGTCTACGAACCGTGAGATCGCGGCCCCGAAGCTCCGCTAGTAAAGATCTCTTGACTAGCGCAGCTCGCTAGTAAAGCATCCTTTACTAGCGTTCCGGGCTAGGCAAGGATCCTTGACTAGCTCCCATCCAGAAACGAGCGATCCAGGCGCGAAGCTGGCATGACCTCTCGATCCACCGGCCGATTCGAGCGAACCCGCTACGGCGGCGAGGAGGTCGCAGCCTTCATCCCGTTCCCGCTCCCCCCTGCCGAGCCGGCGATCGCCATCGAGGGAACGCTGGCCGAGCGTCTCGGCGCCGCGAGCCATGCGTTGGTGCGACTCGATCTCGCCGGCGAGATGGTGCCCTCCCTGGACTGGTTCCTCTATGCGTTCGTGCGGAAGGAGGCCGTGCTGTCGTCGCAGATCGAGGGCACCCAGGCCACGCTCGTCGATCTCCTGAACTTCGAAGCGCAGTCCGGAGCCGAGAAGGCGATCCCTCCGAACGCCGACGTCGAGGAGGTATGCAACTACCTCGACGCGCTCCGCTTCGCGCGCTCAGAGCTCGCCTCCGAAACCGGCCTGCCGCTCTCGATGCGCTTCCTGAACGAGGTCCATCGGCGGCTGATGCGCGGAGTGCGAGGTGCGGAGAAGCTGCCCGGCGAAGTGCGGCGCAGCCAGAACTGGATCGGTGGCTCTCGCCCGGGAAACGCGGTCTATGTCCCACCGCCCCCCCATGCGCTCGGCGAGGTCCTCGGCGCGTTCGAGAGGTATCTCCACGCCGAGGATTCCCTGCCCCCTCTCGTGCGCGCCGGGCTGCTCCACGTCCAGTTCGAGACCATCCACCCATACCTCGACGGGAACGGCCGCATCGGGCGACTGCTCGTCACCTTGCTCCTCGAGCACTGGAAGCTGATGACGAGGCCGTTGCTGTATCTGAGCCTCTTCTTCAAGCGTCATCGCCAGGAGTATTTCCGCCGGCTGAACGCGGTTCGCACCGCCGGCGAGTGGGAGTCCTGGCTCGACTTCTTCCTCGACGGCGTGGCGACCATCGCCGACGAAGCCGTCGCGTCCGCTCGCGAGCTCTTCGCGCTCGTCGCGGCGGATCGCACCCGTGTGCTGGCGCAGGAGGGCACCTCGGTCCTGGCGTTGCGCCTCTTCGAGCTGCTGCCTCGCCATCCGGTGCAAACGCTGAACACCGTGATGAGCCTGATCGAGACCTCGAAGCCCACGGCTGGTAAAGCGATCGATGCGCTCGTGAGAGCGGGTGTGCTCACCGAGACGACCGGCAAGCGACGCGATCGGTCTTGGGCCTACGGGAGCTACCTCGACCGGCTGAAGGTGGGCACGGATCTCGACGCCAACCGCGGCGGATAGCGCGCAACGCGCGCGCTGGCGCAACCCGGGAAGCGGAGTGCGAGGTGAGTGCCTCCTGATCGCCCGTTCGTCCTCTAGATCCCCAGAGGTCTTCGTCCTCTACACATCGGCCAGGACGCCGGTTTGCTCCAGACCTGCAACGAGCACGAAACCAAACCCAGAGTTTGGTTTCGTGCATGAAACGCGAGAACGCGCCGCCGAGGCCGCGCTGGAAACACCCGTTCGAGACGGCGAGCGCCGAGGAGGGCGACGTCACGACCCTCGGGTTCCGGAGTCTTGGGCTTGGAGATGAGCGCGGACCCTCGCCTCGAGCTCGACGGTGCACGGCATCTCCGGACGCACCACGCTGCGCGCAGAGCTTCGTCACCGCCAGGTTCGAACATCGCCGTTGGTGATCGAAGCCGCTTTCAAGAGGAACCGCGACCTGGAGAGCGCTCGGAACCTCCAGAAGGTCGCCTCGGCGAAGCCCGTGGATTCCCCCATCGGACCGGAGCGGGTCTCACGAGAAACTCGCGCGCATGTCCTCTCGTCCGCAGCGCCGCTACGCCCCGCACGTCCGCGACCTAGTTTCGCAGCACGGCGACCTGAAGCTCGCCATCTCCCACGGTGTTCCCCGCTCGACCGCGGCGGGTTGGCTTCGCTCCGGACCTCGGCCGCTCCTCACGCTCGACGACGGCCGCGATCGCGCCACGCTCCATGCGGAGAACCTGCAGCTCCGTCGTCAGCTCGCGCGAGCCGGCGCGTTGCTGAAGCTCCTGCTCGTCGTGATCCGCGTCCTCGGCCTCGACTTCCATGGGCGCCGCATCCTCGAGCGACGATCGCGCGAGCGCATCCTGCGTGCGATCACGAGCGCCCGCGAGCACGTCTCCCTGCGCCGCGCCCTGCGGCTGATTCGTCTCTCGCCCTCGCGCTTCCACGAGTGGAGCCGAGAACCGAGTCGCTGTGGCATCACCGAGGTCGAAGACTGTCCGCGGCGATCACCGACCCAGCTGACGCCCGACGAGATTCGGACCGCCCGCGAGCTCGTGACGGGCGAAGAGTACCGCCATCTCTCGACCGATCGTCTCGCCATCCTGGCGCAACGGACAGGTCGCCTCTTCGTCTCCGCGAGCACGCTCCACCGCTTGATCCGCGCGAGAGGTTGGAAGCGCCCTCGTCGTCGTCTGCATCCGAAGTCGCCGAGACAGGGCATCGCGGCCTCACGGCCGAACGAGACCTGGCACATCGACACCACCGTGATCCGCCTCGTCGATGGAACCAAGGTCTACCTGCATGCCGTGCTCGACAACTTCTCGCGCCGCATCCTCGCGTGGCGGCTCGCGGCAGGCTTCGAGGTCGCGAGTGTTCTCGCCATCCTCCACGAAGCGGGCTCTGTGCTCGCGCCCACTGACATTCCCACAGTCCTTGCCGATGGCGGCCGGGAGAACTGCAACGCGAACGTCGATGCCCTCATCGCCGAGGGCCGGATCCGCCGAGTACTCGCGCAGGTCGACGTGCACTTCTCGAACTCGATGATCGAGGCGTGGTGGCGCACGCTGAAGCACCAGTGGCTCTTCCTGCACGAGCTCGCGAGCCAGGACCAAGTCGAGCAGCTCGTGCGCTTCTACGTCGAACAGCACAACACCGTGATCCCCCACTACGCGTTCCGCGGCCAGACGCCCGACGAGATGTACTTCGGAACCGGCGCCGGCGTGTTCGAGGAGTTAGAGCAGAAGCGAGCGGAGGCAAGGAAGAAGCGACTCGAGGCCAACCGGGCCATGCGCTGCGCGGCGTGCGCGGGAAGTGGATGACGAAGCGCGCACGCTCATCGAGCCGGCGGTTCGGACTCGCGCTTCGGTGCGCGAAGGGTTGCGGTGTGCCTGCTCCACGCGCGGTAACCGAGATCCGCCGGCGCTCGACCGTGCTCAAGGGCCAGAAGAGCGTGGTGCGCTCGATCGGAGACGCGGGGAGGTCGATCGCAGCGCCGCGGGCCCACATCGGCGTGACGGAACTCGTCACGAAAAGTCCGGTTCGGTCTGACGGGGAGCACTGCTCCGGATCGACTTCAGGTGCGATCACGAGGCTCGCGGCCAGCAGCACCTCGCCCTCCAGCTTCACGTCGCGAATCGGGACTGGCGCACGGAGGTGCTCACCTACAGGCAGCTCACCCTGGAACACGACGATCGTCTCATCATCGTCGCAAGTCACCAGCTGGAGGGGATCCGTCTCAAAGCGTCCCCACCCGACGTGCTTCAGTTCGTGGTGCTCCTCGGCGTGAGCGCGGTGGATGAGCAGCGCGCGAATCGCGAGTGGCCCGAGTTGCGCTCCCAATTGTACGCCGATCGATGCCGCCGAGCGAAGCGCGAATGGCGCCGCGAAGCTCGTGCCGGATTCATGCCCCCCGCGCAGTTGCGGAGTGAGCACGCCGAAGGGCTCCTCGGGCGATCCTCCGAACGCGAGGCCATCGGGTTTCACAATGCCCGGTCTTCGTCCAGGGCCGACGCACGAGTAAGCGGCGCGCTGCCAGCCGCCACCGCTTCGATCGGCGGCGCCGACGGAGAGGACGTTCACGCCATCCGCGGGCGGCTGAATGCGATTCAGATTCGCGGCAGCATCGAGTTCGCCGTCGTTGCCGGCAGCTACGGTCGCAACGCCATAGCCATGCGCAAAGCGTTTGTCGAGAGCGGCTGTCCAGAGGGTGACATCGTCGTCATCCACCGCAAGCGAAGGCCCGAGGCTGATGTTCACGTAGGAATAGAGCCCCGGGTTCTTGTCCAGATGGCCGACGATGCGATCGAGCACGTCGTAGTAGTGCGGGTCGTTCGCGGTGCCGAACCGGTCGTCGAGCACGCGCACGTGGTCTACGGAGCATAGGGGCGGCGCGGGAGTCTGACCTGAGGCAAGCGGTCCGAAGAGGAAGGCGGTCGTGACTCCGAGTCCGTGCTCCTCGAACGCACGTACGGGCGCACCGATTCCAAGAGGATCTACCAGTGTCACCCATGGCGAGAGCGCCTTCTGCACCTGCGCGGGGATGCCTCCATCGAAGATCGCAGCCCGAGAGGAGCGATCGATTGGAGCGTCCTTCGGAAGCTTGACATCAAAACCCTGCGCACCGCGCAGGATCGAAGGCCGGACCGGACGTAACGTCGGCATCCCGCGCACCACACGAACGAAGGAGAAGCGCGCGATCTCTTCCGCGTGCCGCGGGTCGGCTCGCACCGGGAGGAAGGTCAGGCCCTGCACATCGCGACGGCGCGCGATTAGCGGCTCAGCGTCGTGGGTTCTCGCATAGCGGATGAAGTCGAGGACGATCGAGTCGACGCCCGAATTGTGCAGCACGACCTCGAGGAGAACGCCGCGATCTTCTGGGACGACGCGCAGCTTCGACTTCGCCTCGAACGCGTTGAGATCTTCGATGTGGCTCAGCGACTCCGCACCTCTCGTGCGATCCGACCACCTCCTCACCGATGCGGCCCAGCGATCGAAGGCCGTTCTTGCGCCGGCGACGAAGATCTCCTCGGTGACGGCGCTCTCGCCGTGTTGTCGGATGCCCCAGCTCTCGGGAGTGATGGTACGCGAGCGACTGCCGACCGCGCGGAGCCCCACGGCTGCGAACAGATCGCTCGGGTAGTCGCTCTTCGAAAGGAAGCGAGGGTGGAGCGTGACGACGGCAACCGCCTCGCCTCGCGGGCACGCATCGTCGGGAAGCTCCGCGATCAGCACCGTCGTTTTCGCAAGGCGCTCAGCGATTCGAGACTTCGCTGTAGCGAGGTCGTAGGGAGGGTTCTTCTCTCCGCCGGACTTCTTGATCGAAACCTTCGATACGAGTCGCTCGCCCTGCCCCAGCAGGAAGTTGTGTTCGCGTGCCATCAGCTCTACTCCTCTCGATAAACTCGAGATCTCGATCGCTTCGTGCTTTTCGATGCCGAATCGGATGCGCCGCCGAGGTGCTTCCGCAGCGTGTCCCTGGAGAGCCCAGTGAGGGTTGCGACCTCGCGCTGGGACTTGCCCCTGGAGCCGAGCCACGCGGCTACGCGAAGCTTGGTCCTGAGATCGGCTGCCTCGGAGAGATTCGCAACCACGCGCTCGAAGGCCGAAGTCATGGATGTGCTGCTCACGACCGCCGTCCTGCGAGCGGCGTTGACGATGCGAACGACATCGGCGAACGAGTGCCCCTCCAGCAACGCGGACAGCATACCTATGGAGTCTTCGACGGAATCGTCGGGCCCCGTCAGCGCGCGGATGACCTTAGCGATCTCGGCTGCATTGGGATGCGGGAACTCGACGATGCGGTCGAAGCGCCGCCAAGCCGCAGGATCCAGAAGCTCAGAATGGTTCGTCGCTGCGACGAGGATGCCGCTCGTCGGCCAGTCGTCGACGGCCTGCAAGAGCACGGTCACGAGCCTCTTCAGCTCGCCCACTTCGGTGGCATCGTCGCGTCGCTTCGCGATGGCGTCGAACTCGTCGAGGAGCAGCAAGGAAGGGGCACGACGAGCGAAGTCGAGCACCACGCGGATGTTGTTTCCGGTTCGACCGAGGAAGCTGCTCATCACGGCCGCAAGATCGAGCGTCAGCAGCGGGCGCTTCAATTGCGACGCGAGCCATCGCGCGGCCAGGGTCTTCCCGACTCCGGGTGGGCCAACGAAGAGCAGCGATCGGGTCGGCGCGATGCCCGCGTCTACGAGCTTCTCCTCCTGCTCGCGCTCGTGAACTACGGCTTCTAGTTGTTCGCGGACCGGCGCGGGCCAGGTGGGCTCTGCCGCGAGATGCGGTACTTGCTCACGACGGAGTAGCTCGAGGCGGCTGTCGAGATCCACGGGCAGCGGCTGCTGGGCGCTGCGGATCGGGCCGGCAGCAGTGGCCTGCATCACCGCCTTCGCCTGAGGTGCGAGGTCGGGCCTGCGTGCCGCAACCGCGCGCAGCATCCGCTGGGAGAGGGCAGCCACGTCGTCCACTTTGCCCTCCAGGGCTAGGCGAACAAGATGGACGGTGTCTCTGTCGAAGTCGCTCATCTTCGCCCAAGTCCGGTGCCCGAAGTCACCGCCCCTTCTCGCACGTGTGGACTACGAGGTCAAGGTGCGGCAGTTGTCTAGTCCAGCAGGCGCCCTTGTGGGACGGCGGGGTCTATGGCCGATGGACGATAGAGAGCGACCTTCGCGCGCGCGTCGTCCACGGAAATCGGCTGCCGACCCGGCACGAGCGGTGCGGCTGTGAGGAGCGTCCGCTCTGCGCTCGAGCTGCTGTACCTCGCCTGGTTTGCCCGTGAGGATCGAGTGCTCTGGATCGCCAACGCCATCCCGCGGGAGTCCGGCCAAAGGTTCGCGATGTTCGGTGCGAGCACGACGCCGCTCGTACCACGCGCTCAGCTCCGGGCCAGCTCGTGCATCTCATCCCAAGTCCGCCCCTCGAGCAAGCGCTCGGCCTTCTTCTTGTTGCGCCCGCCCCACTGCTTGAAGAAGAAGGGCACGCGCGCCCGCCGGCACTGCTCGCGGAACTCGACCACCCATTCCTTCTAGATGGGTCGCGCTTGCGTTTCCGACTCGCCACCGACAATCACCCAGTGGATCTTGCAGAGGTCGAGGTCGCGCTGTCGTCGAGCTGCCGGGCCGGCAGGACTCGGCCGATTGAGCCGCGCTCACGCGCCCACCGCCCTCCGCACCGCCCCCTCGTCGCACCTCGCATACCTCGTCGTCGTCTGGATGCTCGCGTGCCCCAGCGCCGCCCTGACCACCTCGATGTCGCCGAAGGCCCGATAAACGCGCATGGCCAGGCTGTGCCTGAGCGCGTGGGCGCTGGCCCCAGGGATCCCGGCAGCGTTCGCCATCCGCTCGATCACCCGCTGCGCATGCCGCCCCGAGATCGGGAACAGCCGGCCGTCGCGGTCTCGTACCCACGCCGCCAGCTCCGCGGTCACGAACGCAGTCCTCGGACGACCCCACTTCGGCCGCCGACCGCACCTGGCGTGGCTCAGGCGTGACGCTGCATCTCCACGGAAGCTCCGGTTCGGTAGTCTGTCGGATACGGAGTTCTTCCAAAGCCAATGCGTAACGGCGCTGTCAGCCGAACTCGCCTGCGTGGATCGAGCTCGGTGAAGGGATTCAGAACCAAGCCCAGGTCCGGCTCTTCTTCATCGCTGGCCAGAACCAGCTTGAAGGCGAATGGGGGGTAGGCGACCTCCATGATCCAGGCCCACTTGTTCCTCTGCGCGTCGTATGAGAACGTCGGCCCTACGCAACGGGTGATAGGCCCAAGGAATATGGTCATGCCTAGATGAACTCCGGCGGGAAGCTGTGCTTCGGCCCCTTCGAGGACCATTCTGCGGATAGCTGGGTGTTGTCCTGCGAGATCCCACGAGGCGCTGACAGTGCACATGCATGAGAGAACCTGCCTCACAAAGGCGCCTGGCGACACGCCGCCATCCTTGTTCCCGCCGAAGGTCACTTCCACTTCTCCGGCATCGGGCTGAGCGTCGAGCGCGGCAACGGGTGGGAGCTGTTGAATGATTCCACAGGCCCGGATCGCCCAACCCATGTACTCAGACCCATATTGCCGGCCCGTGTATGAATTGCACGAAGCGCAGAGCGTGTACCCCCAAACTCCTCCCTGACTTCGGGTCTTGGTTTGGGGTTGGCGACGGTTCTCCGCGGCCAGCCACGCTGCCAAAGTAAGACTGGGTCGCGTGGTGCTGTTGCCCGCAGCCTTGGGAGGAACATGCTCCTTCGTTAACCGCTCGTTCTTCCCGCAAAGGCGGCAGCGATCCGTCAGCGGTCGACGCGGAAGCAACACGATGCCGTCGCCAGGCCGAAAGTTGGGCGGGCAGTGCTTCGATGCCTCGTCGAAGGCCGCCTTCATGGCAGCCGAGTGCGGCAGCGCGTCGGGATGGGCGATCGGAATGAGCACGTTGATGCGCAAGGGAACGCTTGAGGCAGCGATGGAGGGAGATCCGGCCAGGGATTCTACGCCCCGACCGCCCTCCTCACCGCCCCCTCGTCGCACCGCGCATACCTCGTGGTCGTCGCGATCGACGCGTGCCCGAGCGCCAACCGAACCACCTCGATGTCCCCGGTCCGCCGATAGACGCGCATGGCCATCGAGTGCCGCAGCGCGTGCGCCGACGCCACCACCCCCGCATCCCTCGCCATCCGCTCGATCACCCTCTGCGCGTGCCGCCCCGAGATCGGGAACAGCTTCCCCGTCCGTCCCTCGACCCACGCCGCCAGCCGCGGCACCAGCTCCGCCGGCGCGTACGCGACCCTCGGCCTGTCGCCCTTCGCCCGCCGCACGCTGATCACGCCGCGCCTGAGGTCCACATCCCCGACCTCGAGAGCGAGCGCCTCGCCGAGCCTGAGCCCGGTTCCCAGGAGCAGCCGAACCAGGAGCTCGTCCCGAGCTTCGCCCTTCGCGGCCACGGCCAGCAGTCGCTCAACCTCGAGGTCCGACAGCGCTCGTGGCGGCGGCTCCCCGCACCTGGCGCGGCGGACCAGCATGCCCGGCGATCTGGTGACGTAGCCGGCGAGCTCGGCGAACGCGAAGAAGCAGCGGATCGAGGTCCTGAGCGCGTTCGCCGTCGTCGCCAGCTTGGCCGACCCGTCCGCGGTCTTCCTCGCCGCGTCGCTCACCAAGAACCGCGCGACTACCTGCGTCGTGATCGCGCCGAGCTCGGCCGTGATGCCGTTGGCGTCGAGCCAAGAGCCGAGCAGTCGAAGGTGACGCTGGTACTGCTTGATGGTGTGCACGCTCCGACCATCGGCCTGGAGCTGAAGCACGAACGCATCGAGAGCTTTGTGGAGAAGCATGGTGCCTCCTTGGAATTGATACTTGGAAGGATGAGGCGAGGGCGGCCCACCGCGATCAGCGAGCCGCCCGTTCGTTCACTCGGTGACCGGCTCGCCGGTGCTCGCGTAGACGATCGTCGCCGGGTCGTCCTCAGCGGCGGCAGGCTTCACCTTCTCGTCGTCGAGGCCGATCGCTTCGCGCTTGTGGAGCGGCAGCTTGCGCTGAGCCTCATTCCACTCGTCGCTGCCGACCGCGGGCTCCGTGGTGGTGGCGTCCTTCTTCGCGCGCTTCGGCTTCTCCGCGATCGGTGCCGACTCGAGCGCGCCCTGTTGTTCGGCGAACACCAGCGCGAGCCGGAGCACCCGGCGCGAGCGCTCGATCGTCGGCATGGCTTTGTCGCGGCCCGACTTCGTGCGCAGGACCGGCTCGCTCGCGTTGAAGCGCTCGACGTCGGCGAGCGTAATCTGCGCGATGGGCGTCTCGGTGCCGAGGACCTGCGTCGCGAGGTCGAGGTCCGAAGCGTACGCCGAGATCGTGCTCTCGGACTTGCGCGCCGCCTTCAGCGACTCGAGGTAGGCGAGCGCGCACTCGGTCAAGGTCCAGGTCGGCTTGGTCGCTGGCTTCTTCGGGCTCTTCGACTTCGGCTTCTTCGCCGCGGGCTTCGTGGTCTGCGCGTCGCTGGGGATCGATCCGTTCTTGCTTGTCATGGCTGGCCTCCTGTGGCCGTCTGGAACGACCGCGATACACGCTCTGACGCGCGATACAGGGAAGGCGAATAGAGCCCGGGTGCGAAGGATTCTTAGGATGGCCACGTGGCGGATGATTGGAGCGGACGTGGGGTTCGGGCAAGGGCGCTATGCTTCCGACCTTGGCGCTGAAACGGTCCAGGAGTAGATTCGCCGGGAGCCTCTGGCTCGCCCGTGCAGCCACAAGTCATCTCAAGTCCTCCTCGAGTCCGCCGCCATGCGAAGCTCATTCCTGGTCTGCGCTCTTTCCGTCCTCCTCATCGGCTTCTGCTCCTCTGCGCAAGCACAAGACCAGGCGTACATGTTCAGCGGCAGCGTGAACTTGGAGACCCTCGATCTCACGACGGGTGCTTCGGTCTCCGTCATCAACGCGCGAAGTGGCGGAATGAACCACTGCGAAGCGCTCACCTGGAATGAGGATGCGCAGCAGCTGTGGGTTGCGGAGTACGGCGCCACGAACGCGAGGATCGGCATCCTGGATCCGTTCACCGCGACGTTCACGCCTCGCCGTTTGACCGCGCTTCCTGGCTGGTGGCAGGGGATCACCTGGAATCGCGCGGCGCAGCGCTTCTATCTGGTGCGTCAGGAGATCAGTGGGCAGTCCTTCCTGCACGTCTACAACCCCGCGACAGGCTCGCTCGCG
Organism: Planctomycetota bacterium; assembly: GCA_016719295.1. Classification (GTDB taxonomy): domain Bacteria; phylum Planctomycetota; class UBA1135; order UBA1135; family JADKAF01; genus JADKAF01. The sequence continues at coordinate 5,657,967 of JADKAF010000001.1, read as the reverse complement.
CAGGTTGGAGGAATGCCGAACGCGCCGTTTCCCACGGCGCTTGATTCGGATGCGTCAGGAACGCTTTGGCTCGCGACGGCGCAGTCCAACTTGTTCATGGTCGATAGAACGAACGCGAGCACGACGCTCGTCGCCACCTTCCCGTTCACCATCGAAGGCATCGGCGTCCACCAAGCCACCGGCAGACTCTACGCCACGGCAGCGATTCAGTTGACGATGTACCTCATGGAGATCGAGCCTACGGTGCCTAGCTGGCGCATCATCCGGCAGCTGGTAGGTGGTGGAGGGAGCGAACTCGACCTGGTCGATGGCACGTGCCCGGGAGGGTTCCAGGCATTCGGATCCGGATGTCAGGGCTTTGGCGGTTTCATTCCGCAGCTCGCTGGCGAAGGCTGCCTTGGAGCAAGTGGCAACATCTCGCTGCGCTTCTCCAGAGGCCGAACCGGGTCCGTCGGCGCGCTGCTGTTCGGAGCCGTTCCCGGAAACCTGCCCCTGGGAAATGGATGCTCGCTTCTCGTTTCCCCTTTGCTGCCGTCTCCCATCCTGCCGGTGCAGCTGATAGGTCCAGCGGGCTTCGGAAACGGCTTCGCGAACATCCCGATCTCGATCCCGCCGGGCGTCGTCGTCGCACCTTTCGTGATGCAGGGACTATTCCTCGACGCGGGCGCGCCGGGGGGATTCAGCATGACGAACGGACTGGCTGTTCTCGCTCCCTGACGCCGCGACACACCACAAGGTCTTGGCCATGCGCGTGAGCCGGTCTCGCGCTGCGGCCCTGGATTGCAACCTAGCATCACCGCGACCCGAGCGACCCCAACACCCGCCCATCCCCATCCGCCACCTCGACCACGCCGCCATACTCCCCCGACCTCACGCTCGCGACGACGCTGCCACGAGCCCACAAGTCCACCGCACTCGGCGAGATCGTCACCGTCACGCCTTGATCGGGATGCCCGACGTGCACGACAGGCGCGCCGTCGTCGCCCACCTGCATGACGATGGCCGGCTCGCCACGCGCGTCGAGCAGCGAGAGCCGCACGGAAGGAACAGCGCCGTCGCCGCAGGTCTCGAGCACGGCACGGATGCGGCCGTCGTTGGGTTCGCGGAGGACCAGGCGCTCAAGTGTGAGCTCGTGGATGCGCTTTCTCATGCCGCACACACAGCCGAGCCGGCGCGTCGGCAGCAAGCGCGGAGTGGGAAGACCTCAGAGCCCGATCACAAGTCTCCCGCCGTTGGAAACGACGAGCCCGAGCGCATTCGCTCCGGGATCAAGCACAAGTCCCTGCACTGCGAGCTGTACGCCGAGGTACTGCGGGTCGAACGGGATCGCGAGCGACCACGACGCGGAGCTTCCCACACGCGTCAGTGGAAGCACGTCATCGATGGAAACGAGGACCTGGCAGCCTGGTGCTCCGGCGCCGATCGGCAAGGGCAGTGGCAGACCCTGCCATTGCGTAGTCGAGACGCCGAGAGTGCCGAAGGACTGCGAGAGCACATGCGTCGAGATCGCAGACAAGGCCATTTGGAAGGTCGCGCCTACGCGAGGGAGGCTGCCGGCGGACGCTCCAAGGACCGGAGTTCCATTCGTTCCGGCACAGCCTGCGCCGAACGCAGTGAACGACGCCTGTGCCGGCGTTCCACCGAGTAGCTCCCAGGTGCGCCCGTTTATTGGCGCTGCAAACGTCACCACGAAGCGGCGAGCGTCGTAGCTCAGCGAACCGATTCCCGCCGTCGGCCTCGCGGCCGTCGTGACTTGCCTCCATGCGATCCCGTCCCAAGACCATGTGTCGAAGATATCGTTCCACTGCGGCGTCGATAGCCCGCCGTAGAGCAACACGCGACGAGCTCCAGAGTCGTAGGTCATCGAGTGGCGTAGCCGCGGCGAGGGACCCGTCACACCAAAGAACTCTCGCCACTGCGACCCGTCCCACTCCCACAGGTCGCCAAGCGTTTCATCCGTGTACTCGGTGCGGCCGCCGAAGAGCACACAGACGCCTCGGGATGCGTCGTACGCCATGGCGTGATCGAATCGCCCCACCGGTCCTCCTGCGGAGCGCTGACGCCAAGTGCTTCCGTCGAATTCCCACGTATCGGAGAGATCGCGCGAACCGGCGTGAATCCCACCATGAAAAACGAGGACACCGCGTCGCTCGTCGTAGCAGACCGCGAAGCGATCACGGCTAATGAACGCCGTGGTCTGCCTGAGCAACGACCAGCTCGATGCGGTTCGGGCGTAGACGCGCGTCTCGCCGACGGAGCTGCCGGAAGTCACGAGTAGGAAGCGCCGGTTCACCGAATCCCAAACCATGCGCTCGCTCTCTCCGCTCGTTCCGCCCGAGCCGAGGTTGCGCCAGGTGAAACCGTCCCAGCTCCAGGTAGTGCGAGCTGGCAGCGCATAGAGCAGCGTGACGCCCTGCGACGGATCGCAGGCCGCGGTGAAGGTTCCGTTGTTGTCGATTGGCAGGCCGGTGCTCGAGCGCAAGAACCAGTTCGGGAGCTGCGCGGCGCCAGCGGAGCACAGGAATAGGATCGCGCAGAGTCGGAAGATCATGGCGGAGCTCCGAGGTGGCACTTGGATCGATCGAGGCGTTCATCGGTCCCGAGGACTTTGCGATACTCTGATCGACATCTCCAGGGGCGCAACGCCGCGCGCGGATTCCGACCGTGCGTGCACTTTGGCGCGACCATCCGCTCGTGCTCGTGAGGGCACGCTGTTCAGAGTGCGCGCCACGAACGAAAAAAGCCGCCCCACCAGCGCATGCGCCAAGCAGAACGGCTTCCGATCCTTCTGTGGGGACGCGCGGTTTCCGTCCGTCACTCGCGGTCGGCGAGTATTTCTGGCCCGGATCCTATCAGACGCCGCTCGCCTCCGCCTCCAACTCGATCTGCGCCAACGTCGCCCTCGCCTCGACCGAGTCAGCCGCTTCGGCCCGCAGCTCCGCGAGCACCTGCTGCGCGATCCTCGCCTCGCGCCGGAGCCGCGACTTCGAGAGCCCGTTCAGCGTCGCGTGCTCCCAGCGCACGATCGCCTCGATCCGTGCGGCTTCGTCCTCCGCGCAGCCGAGCTCCTTCGCGATCGCCTCGGCGTAGTAGCTCATCGCGTCACCACGGCGACCAGCGCCGCCAGCGCGCGCTGCTCTTCCTCCTCGGCGCCGGTGACCGCTTCGATCCAGACCCTCGCGGTACGCGTCTCACGGCCCGGTTCGCCCCACGCTTCGCCGCGCTCGGTGTGGATCAGCCAGCGCTCGCGTTCGGGCGTCGCTTCCTCGATCTCGGCTGCTAGGCGCAGGACCGCGGCTCGGAACTCGCGCTGCGTCATCGGCGCGTTGTTCGTGATCTTCAGGCTCGCGCCGAGGTGCTTCTTGTCGATCCCGGCTTCCAGGGTCAGGGCGCCGCGCGTGGTCTTGTTGGTGGTCATCGTCGTGGTCCTCGGTGGTTGGACCGACATACACGCTCTCTCGGCGCTCGAAGTGTAGGCCGAAGAAGCAGCGATCTCGGATTCACCACGCGTGTTCAACGGCTCTCCCGATCGATCCGCGCAACGAGCTCGCGAGCCGCGACATCGCCGCGTGCAGCACGCGTCACCAGCCAGCGCAGGATCCGATACGCGCAGGACACATCGTAGACGAGCTGCGAGGTTCGCAGCAGCTCCGGATCTGAGTGCGCGTCCCGCAGCAGCCACTCGATCCCGTGGACCTCGATCTCCGGGCAGTGTGTGAGCTCCGCGATGCGGCCCTGGAAGCGCGTCCGTGGCTTTGTGGGCGCGCTGAGGAAGTCCGCGCTGCGAGCGTAGGGCTGGCTTGCGACCGGCGCACCCGAGCGCTTGGCCGCGCGCTCTTGGGCAAGCTCCTTCTGCTCGAGGAGCCGGATGGCGAAGTCGATCTGACGCAGCGGCGCGTTGGCGTAGAGCTTGCCGTCGATCTTGATCTCGAGGCTGGTGCGGCTCTGCATCGTCGTGGTCCTTGGCGGCAGCGAACGCGCCCTACTTCTTGGCCTGCTTGCCCGCCTCGTACGCCGCTTCGAGCGCCGCGCGGATCGCGCCGACACCGAGCTCGTGGAAGTCCAGGCGATCGCGGCCGCGCGAGTCCAAGGTCTCGATCCACAAGACCTCCTTCGCGATCCGCTCGATGGTCGCGTCGCACTTCGGGTCGCGCTTCATCGCTTCGTCTCCGGCGCTCGTTGCTCGCGTTGTGCCTGCTCGTATCCGGCCCGGTACGCGCGCTCCAGCGCCATCCGGATCGAGCGGTCGACGTTCGGGCCGAAGGCCTCTCGGGCCATCCGGTGTGCTTCGCGTTCGGCCAGGTCGTTGGTGTCCATCGTGGTGCTCCTCGTTGGTGACGACATACACGCTCGGGTGGCGCGCGTAGCCAAGGCCGTTCTGGCTGAAGATCTGGTGGCGCACGCGAGAGCCGTCATGTGGACGGAGTTGAACCGCGCCGATCCTTGCGACCGAACGCTTGAAGCGCACGCCTCGCGTCGAGGCCAACGGCGACCGCAGCGAGGATGAAGCTCTCCGCTCCCCGCGCCGCTCCGAACATGCGCACTCCACTTCGCATCGGTTCACCCGATCACCCTGGAACCGACTCGCCCCGATCGGGCAGGCCGGGCGTGGAACGCAGCGAGCGCGAGGGCCGCAACGCAGTCGTCGTGCTGACCCGCCGGAGCGGAGCTCTTCACGTGACCGGTCTCGGTCACTGCGTACTCGAACGACTCCAGCTCGTCGATTCCATCCGACCAGAGCTCGGGTCGCGGCAGCACGATCTCACGGCGCTCGAGCAGCAAGGCGAGATGATCGATCAGAGCGGCCTTGCTTCGCGCCGTGAATGGGTACGGCTCCGCCCGCACGCCTTCGCGTCGCAACGCCTCGAATACCGGCTCCCCCGCACCCGTCGAGTCGACGCGCACTCGCGCGTTCCGGTAGCGCTCCAGCGCGGTCCGGATTCGCCCCACCTGCAGGGCCCAATCAAGCCGGTGGAATCGATCCACGAAGCAGACCTCGCCTGCCCGGTTCATCACGACGAGCACGCTGAAGTCCTCGACCTTCGCGAGATCGAGTCCCGCGAAGTAGCTCTGATGCGCCTCCGGCTCCTTCCAGCTTCCGGTCGCGCATTCGCGCACGTTTCGGAACACGGCACCCGAGCCTTCGATGAACTGCCCGCCGAACTCCTGTAGAAACACTCGCTCGGGCAACCGTGCGCGCTCCGCCTCGATCAGCTCGCGATCAAGATGCGGATTCTGCCAGCTCGGCGCATTCCAGCTCTCGTAGTCGATGTCTCGTCCCTGCCCGCGTCGAAAGCTATCGTAATACCAGCCTTTTCCACGCGGCGTCGAGATCAGCAGCGCCCAACCTCGCTTGTCGATCAATCGCTGCGCGAGGTGCGACTCCCACACGTGAGCTTTCAAGCGAGCGGCTTCGTCGATGACCAACCAGTCGAGGCCCTCGCCGAGCAGACTCACGGGATTGTCCGCGCTCTTTGCGCGAATCTCGGAGACTCCGCCCGCGAGGTTCCGCAGCAGGATCTTGCGCTCATGCTCGCGCATCCCGATCAGCCGATGTGGGAGCTGCATGCCGACGATGGCCTGGATCTCTCGGAAGACGCGGTCGGCAAGATCGTAGGTCGGCGCGGTCACCCAGCCGACCGAGCTCTGCTTCGGCTCGAGTGCGGCGGCGATGCCTTCCATCGCTGCCGCCTTCGTCTTGCCCCACCTGACACCGCACGCCAGCACTCGCCGCGGCGCGCGCGAAGCATGCACCGCGCGTTGCCCCTCATGTGGCTCGTAGCGGAGATCGGCGAACAAGCGCTCCTTGTCGAGGCGAAGGGAGGAGTCGATCGATGCCATGGTGCAGACCGTTGTTCTCCCGGACTCAGTACCGCAACGGCATGAGCGTTGCGCCTGCCCCCTCCGGGGGCTTCGCGAGCAACGCCGCGAGCCCGAGCGCCATCACGCAGTCGTCGTGCTGACCCGATGGCGCCGAGCTCCGCACGTGACCGTGCTCGGTCACCGAGTATTCGAACGCTTCGAGCTCGTCGATCCCCTCCGGCCACAACTCAGCACGAGGCAAGTTGATCTCGCGCCGCTCGAGCAAGAGAGAGAGATGATCGACCAGCGCGGTCTTCGACTTCGCCGTGAACGGATAGGCCGTCGCGTAGATGTCCTCGCGCATCAGCGCCTCGTAGATCGGCTCTCCACTGCCCGTCGAGTCGACGTGTAGGCGGGGCGAGTCAAAGCGCTGCAGCGCGGCCTTGATGCGCACGATCTGCAGGTTCCAATCGAGACGATGGAAGCGATCGACGAAGCAGACCTCGCCGCGCCGGTTCATGATCACCAGCACCGTGTAGTCTTCGACCTTCGCAAGGTCGAGCCCGGCATAGTAGCTGTCGCCGCGATTGGGCTGCTGCCAGGAGCCAGTCGCACATTCGCGAACGTTCCGGAATACCGCGCCCGAGCCCTCGATGAATTGGCCGCCGAACTCTTGCATAAATACGCGCTCAGGCAGACGCGCGCGCTCCGCCTCGATTAGCTCGCGATCGAGGTGCGGATTCTGCCAGCTCGGAGCGTTCCACGACTGGTAGTCGGAGTCCTTACCCTGGCCGCGCCGAAATGAGTCATAATACCAACCTTTCCCGCGCGGCGTCGAGATCAGGAGCGCCCAGCCGCGCCGGTCGATCAAGCGCTGCGCCAAGTGGTTCTCCAAGATGTGAGCGCGGAGTCGCGCAGCCTCATCGACGATTAGCCAATCGAGCCCTTCGCCGAGCAGCGAGACCGGATTGTCTGCGCTCTTGGCCCTGATCTCCGAGACGCCGCCAGCCAGGTTTCGCAGCATGATTCGCCTATCGTGCTCCTTCATGCTTATGAGCCGGTGCCTCAGCTGCATGCCGATGATCGCTTGAATCTCGCGATAGACTCGATCGGCCAAATCATACGTTGGAGCGACGATCCAGCCGATTGAGTTTGCGCGGGGTTCGAGCGCGGCCGCAATTCCTTCCATCGCGGCGCATCTGGTTTTGCCCCATCTAACTCCACAAGCGAGAACGCGGCGCAGCGCGCAGGAGTCGTGGACCGCACGCTGCCCCTCGTGGGGCTCGTAACTCAGATCAGCGAAGACCTGAGCCTTGTCGAGCCGCAGATCAGTTGCGGGGTGTGTCATCGCTCCGGACCAGCCAGCGTTCGTACTCGCGCTTGATTACGCCCTCAACATCGATGGCGGAGCGATCGGTCGGCTCGCCACGGGCGAGTCGCTCCTGCTTCACTCCGATTTCGAGGGCGCGTACGGCTTCCATCGCGGTGGAGAGCGGGAGCGTTCGAAGCGCGTCGAGCGCCCGCGCCTGAATTGCCTTGGCGACGCGGAGGTGTCGCGCGTTCATCTCTTCGAGCGTTTCGATTGCACGCTGCTCGGTCGCTTCACGCGCCTTTCGCTCGCGCTCCGCGATCCGCTCCTGCCAGCGCTCCGCGAGCGCGTGCCTGTTCACGGTTTTCCGAGCCACCGCATAGCGTTTCGCGACCGCGGTGTAAGTGCGGTCCACGCCCAACGAAAAGTAATATTCGAAGGCGTCGCTCGGAAGTTTCGAGTGCTTCATGTTGCGCTCCTCCAGTCCGGATCCGCGCGCTTCCCCCAGTGGTGGAAGCCGTAGAGGGCGAGCGCGCAGTAGACCGCGTGCAACGCTGCCTGGGGGTAGATCCCGACGACGTAGTCAATCGAGGCCCAGACGGCGTTCGTGATTGCCCAGATGGCAAAGCAGGCGCGGACGCCGCGGATGTTCAGCCAGGTCGCGAGCAGTGATGCTGCGCTGACGATCCAGAGCAGGGTCACGACGCACGCTCCTTGCCGCTCGCCTCGCGCACTCGGGGCTGCGTATCGAGCTTTCGCCAGAGCCGAGCCGTGGCTCGCTGCGCGCGGACCGATTCGATGAAGACGCCGAGCAGGAGTAGGCAGTTCAGGAGGTTCGCTACGGCTGGACTGACGAGCCCGACGAAGCACGCGATGAACCAACCCGCCGCGACGGCTGCTCCGATGACAATCAGCATGACGCTCTCTCCTTCGCGATCTCCGCAAACGTTCGCCCATCACCGTCGAGCACGGCCTGCCTTCCCGTGGCCTTCTCCCAGCGCAGGAGCGCGGCATCGACGAAGGCTGGACTGAGCTCCATGGAGCGACACCGGCGTCCGAGCCGCTCCGCCGCGATCATCTGCGAGCCGCTTCCGTTGAAGGGCTCGAGCACGATCTCGCCTGGCCGGGTGTGGTAGCGGATCGGACGTTCGAAGATCTCGAGGGCCTTCGCCGTAGGGTGGATTGCCCTGCCGCCCTCATCCGGCTGCGCGATCTCCCACACGGTGCGTTCGCTCGGCGGCGGTCTGCGGTCCTTCTCGGGCATGAAGCCTTGTCTCCAGCCGAAGAAGCACGGCTCATGCGCCCAGAGGTACATGCTGCGGGTCAAGACCCCGCGGCTCTTGGCCCAGATGATAGTCTGGTGAAGCAGAAGCCCATTCTGCTTCCACGCCTCTTCGACCAGCGCTTGCCGGCGCGTCGCGTGCCACTGGTAGACAGGCACGCGCTCGGCGCAGTGATTCAGCGCGACGCGGAGAAGGGCGGAGAAGAACTTCACGCTGCTCTCCGGATCGATGTAGTCGTCCCAGTGCTTGTTGCCGAGCTCCTTTCCATCACCGGCGACTCGGCCAGCCTTACGGTGGTGCTCGGACGGGTGGTTGTCGCCCCGGTACGAAACGAGATATGGGGGATCGGTGGCGAGGAGCTGAGCGACATCGTTGCCCATCAGCCGCTCCATGTGCTCGGCGTTTGTCGAGTCGCCACAATGGAGGCGATGATCGCCGAGGATCCATAGGTCCCCCAGCCGCGTGACTGGCTCCGCGGGCGGCTCCTGTTCGCCGGGATCATCGACCGTGCGCGGCTCGTCGAGCTCGAGCTCTCGAAGCAGCGTGTCGATCTCGGAGTCGCTGAAGCCGACGCCCTCCAGCGCGTCCTCCGCGCGGAGTTCCTGGAGGAGCTTCGCGAGCGCGGGCTCGTCCCAAGCAGCGAAGGTCGAGGAACGGTTCTCCGCGATTCCGAACGCAGTCGCATCGAGATCGCTACCCTCGAACCAGATCACCGGCACACGATCGTGGCCGAGCTGCTCCGCGGCTCGGAGGCGCGTGTGCCCCGCTATGACTTCGCCGCTACGCTTCGCGACGATCGGCACCTGCCAGCCGAAGCGCTTGATCGACGCCGCGACGTGCGGGACCGCCTCGTCGTTGAGGCGCGGGTTCGCAGGATTGGGGTTGAGCCGCTGGCGCTCCACCCACTCGATCTGACAGCTCGTGCCTTCCATGCCCATGCACCGCGCTCGAGCGAGCACGGCCTCTCTGGGGCTGGGCTTGGAAGGGGACTTGGATGGACAGCCCGGACGAACGGAATGCTAACGGCACGCTTCGGTTCGCGTCAATCGCCCCGCGGCTTCGCTGGGACACGGGCAATGTCCCACGAGATTGCGACAGGGACAGCGGGGACACGCGCACTCGGCCCGGGAACCGTTGAGGTTGCTGGGGTCCTGTACCCGAACGTGAGCTGGCTCGTCCTCCACGGGGCCCGGAATCCGCCGCTCAATGGGACAGAGTTGGGCACCCGTTCTGGTCGTTTGCGGCGCGGGCGATCCGGAGCTCCCGGAGGGTCGGCGCCGGGCCAGATGCGCGCGCTCGCCGCGGCGTTCAGGGCCAGCTGCCGCGCGGATCGGAGCTGCGGAGGGGACGGCGGAGCCAGGCGATACGGGAGCTCGAGACGAACGCGGCGGCGCCTGGCGCGGCGGATCGGGGTGGGAAGGTTGGGGCTGATGCCCGGCCGATCGGGGCGGTCGAGGTCGCATTCCCGCTCTTATGTGACCTGGATCAACGCCAATCTCCGCCAAATTGGCACCCCGGCGGCCTAGATCCGGCTTTTCGCGGCGCCCAGGCGGCCCGTCCCATAGTGTCCGTAATCTGCCATTAGTCAAAACCCTTACGCTCATCCGCTGGAGCGATTGAGTGATACTTGGTTAGACAAAACGAAAAGACGCGGCGGGGGTGGCGTCCCCCGTAGCTTTGCGCACTTCTCCTCTCTCGGCTCGCAGGTCCATAGCAACTTTCGTGCCAGATATGAGACAACCCGCCAGATGTCCGGGCTTTCGTCCTTGTCTCTCGCATTGTCGCGACGGATCGCTTCTCCTGGGCGTGCTCGATGGCTTCAGAAACGAGGAGAGGAATAATGACGAAGAAGGCGAAGCTGGAAGGCAAGAAGGCAGATAGCGGATCCGGCGAAGCAGACAAGGCGAACAAACGACGCCGAGGGAAACGTCGCGACTCGCTCGCTGAGCGGCTCGTGAAAGCTACTGAATTCGCGCGAAACATTGCGGTTCACACCCATCAAGTCCAGCGCGAAGTCGCGCGCCTGCCGACCCCTGTTTCGGAAGAGAGTTCTCCCGAATCTGCAGCGCCTTCGGCGACGCAGGCTGAGCTGCTCGAGAGTCCTCTTCCGCCGCCGGAGCGTGAGTACCGTTGCTATCCTATGCCGGATGAACTGCTCGTCTTCATCCAGCCGCTCCGCGCAAACATCAGGTCGCTGTCCGAGGAGTTTAACAGCGAATTGCTCTGGCTGCTCGCTGGACTGCTTTACCCCAGCGGATTTCGCATCGGGCGCTACCGGGCGGCCTCAGCCCACGAGTTTGCTTGGCGGCTCGGATCGATGGAGCTCGAGTGGATGCTCCGCGAACTCGAGGAGATGGGAAGCGACTACGTCCCGCCCGTGGTCAGGGATGGTCGCGAGCTGATCACCGACGAAGATAGGGAGGCATGGCTCGCGGAGTGCGAAGCGGATAATGAAGGCCGGTGGACAGAAGGACAATGGTCCGACTACCAGCGCGTCGTTCGCGAGCTGCACGAAGCCATTCGCGACTTTGACTATCGCCGACTTCTGATCGCGCTCGATTGCGAGCACGGGGCAGGAAGGCGAGCGCTCGGATTCGCGGCGACTGCTCCGAAAAAAGCGCTGGCGCCGCAGAGTGCCCCTGCCATCGATTCCATAGACGCCGATGACGTCCTCCGGGCGTTCAGGGAGGGCGGGTGCACCACGCTGACCGCCGCTGCGGAACACATCCGTCGTTCGTACTCCTACGTCCAGCGAATCGCCGCGGGCCTCGTGGCCGAGGGGAGACTCATCCAGAGAGGAAAGACAAGGAGCGCTCGCTACTCCGTGCCTCCACCTCGCCGCCGCAAGTTGCCTGGTAGGTGATGCTCCGTATTTACCCATTTACCCGCATTTACCCGAGTTTACCCAGATCGAATAGCAAGGATGGCGCCCAGGCGATTGCCATGCCGACAATGCGCGCATGGTCGTCACTGAACGTTCGCGAGCACTTCCGGCGCTTTTCGAGTACATCGCGCTCACCGAAGTCCCGCCACTGCTCCCGCAGCCCCACGGGCGTCCAATCCATAAGGCGACGGTCATCAGGTGGGCCACCACCGGGTGCTCCGGCGTACGCCTGCGAACCGTCTGCTTGGGCCGCATCCGCTGCACGACGCAAGCGTGGCTGACGGAGTTCGGCGAGCAGGTCGAAGCCGCTCACCTCCAGCGGCAGCTCGAGGAGCGCGGCCGTGGCGGCTAGCCCCTCTTCGTTCGAATTGGCAGCGGCTCGTGCCGAAGCCCAGCTCCGCGAGCTCTGGCCAACCGGCCTTCCCGCAGAGACGTTCCTGACCGTCTGGGAGAAGAGCACGAAGGCTACGCGGCAGTTTGCAAACTTCGCCGAGGCCGCGCGCTATCTCTGCTCCGCCCCGGATCGATACGTCAATGCGTGCGCACTGCGCAAGCTCCATAATGGGCGAGGAGGGAACAGTGATGCGCGCGCCATCTCCTTCTTCTGGCTCGATATCGACACCCTGCAGGGTGCGCACAAAGAGCAAGCCCTGCCGCAAGACTCCGATGTCGCGCTGGCATTTCTAGACGAATTGCCGGTCCGCCCGTCGATCGTCATTCACTCTGGGGGAGGACTCTACCCGCTCTGGCTTCTGGTAGACACAGTCCCGCTCACGGACGAAGAGACGCGGCTGCGACTTGCCGGTCATGTCCGCGCATGGCAGCGATTCGTTCTTCAGAAAGCCTACGAGCTCCATCACTGGCGCCTCGACGATACGAGCGACCTCGCCCGATTGGTCCGCATCGACGGCTGCCGAAACGGCAAGTACTCCCCTCCTCGCGATGTCTATGTACTGCGTGGCGATGGACCGCGCTACCACGTCAGTCAGCTTCTGGAGCACATCCCCGCCGAAGAACCACGTGCTCATCAGGCTCGCGGCGAATTCAGGGGCAGCGTGCCTCAATGGATCGCCGCCGCTCTGAACCATGCACGGATCCCGTGGTGCGAAAAGTACTGCGAGTCTGGCTTCATCGTCCTGCTGAGGACTTGCCCGATCTGTAGGGGCGCGGAAAGCAGTGGAACCATCGCCTTCGAGACTGCCCATATCGCGCCAGGAACAGGCATGTTGCGTTGCAAGCGCGAGTCCTGTGACGCGCGCGAGTCCGTGGGCATGCCTTTCTCGACATGGTCGATGCTCATTCTCGACGCCGCGATTGCCCAAGCGATCGCTGAGCTCAAGAGAGACGCAGAGCTGCACCCGCAGCTCGACGACGTGGGCAACTCCATTCGATTCCTCCGTCGCTTCCGTGACAACTTGCGCTACTGCGTCCCGATGAAGCGGTGGTTTCTCTGGAACGGTCGCTGCTGGACCGCTGATGCGCGCGAGTCCGTCGTGCGCCTTGCCATGCAGATCCCGGACGTCATTCGAGATGAGGCGCTCGATCCAGGATTCGACGAGAAGAAGAGGCAGACGTTCATTCGACATGCGAACAAGACCGGCCACGATAGCCGCTTGCGCGCGATGCTCTCGCTGTCGGGTACCGCAGTGCCTGTGCTCCCGGATGATCTCGACGCGAACCCAATGCTAGTTGCCGTTCAGAACGGCACGATCGACCTCTTCACCGGCGAGCTGATCGCGCACCGGCGTGATGACCTGATCACAAAGGTGCTCGCGGTCGACTTCGATCCCGAAGCCGTCTCCACGGAGTGGAACGACTTCATGCAAGACCTGACGGGCGGTGATGTCGATCTGCAACGCTACCTAGCGCGAGCCGTGGGCTACTGCCTGACGGGGAGTACGCGCGAGGACGTACTTTTCTTCGTACACGGTCGTGCCGGAACAGGAAAGTCCTCATTCCTCGCTGCGATCGTTGCGCTATTCGGAGATCACGCGAAGACGATTCCCTTCGACGCGCTTCTCGTTCGCGAGCGCAAGGGTGGCCCAAGGGATGAGCTCGCTGGCTTGGTTGGCGTTCGCGTCGCGGTCGCATCGGAGGTGTCCTCGGGCGCTCGCTTCGATGCCGCTCTCCTGAAGTCGATCACCGGCGGCGAGCGGATCTGGGCGCGCGGGATGTATCAATCGGGGTTCGAGTACATGCCCAACTTCCGCCTGTGGCTCGCGGCCAACGATCTGCCCAAGCTGGACGTTGGTGATACCGGCGTTTGGCGGCGCATCCATAGGATCCCTTTCGACAACGTCGTCGATCCGGACAGTGTGGATCGCGGTCTCCGGGGTCGGCTTCAAGAGCCTGCGGTTCTTCGAGCGATACTCGCGTGGGCTGTTCGCGGTTGCAGGGAGTGGCTGGAGATCGGGCTTGCGCCCCCGCGCAAGGTTCGGGATGCGACGGGCGAGTATCGAAGGCAGTCGAGCAAGATCGCGCCGTTCCTGGCGGAGCGCTGCCTCGAGATCCCAGGCGCGTGGACTTCGACCGAGAAGCTGTACGACGCCTACACGACCTGGTGTCTCGCCGAGAAACTCGAGGCGATCTCGTATCGCGCGTTCGGCAAGGAACTGGGTGCGCTGGGGTTCGCGGGCGGCAGAGAGCGAGTTGCCGGGGAGCAGGTTCGTGGATGGCACGGGCTGAAGATCCGAACGCCCGACGATGGCGATCGCGCCCCGAGCGAGTCGTCACGAGACGTCTCAGACATCAGTTCCACACACTCTCCTTCGTGTACGCGCGCGCGCGAGGAGAACTGTGAGGAAGTACCGTCTCAAACGGCTCAGACGTCTCACGAGCCCGAATCCCCTCCCTCCCAGCGCCAAGATGGGCCGATCGGCGAACTCGCCACCGATCGCATCCCGCCATCGCAGCTGGATGTGCGGCGGCTCCGAGAAGAGCTTCGAGAACTCCCCGACGACAGCGAGGCGGAGGCCAGCTCATGAGCCCGGCCTCAGCGTTCACCTCCCCGCTGCGCGAGCATCGGAACCGCATCCGGCGCTTCGCCGCGCATCTCGTGCAGCAAGGCCTCTCGCGGGTCGAGATCGCCATTGCGGAGTCCGCGGCGGAGCTCGCGGAGTCTCGCCGCGTTCCACCACGCTTGGCTCGCCTTGCTCTCGAAGCCGCCCTGTCGCGCCTCGAACCTCGCACCGCTCCTCTGCGCCCATCGACGATCCGCGTCGCGACAGCGGCCGATCACTCCCAGCACGGCCCCGCGCCGTCGCTCTGCTGGTTCTGCAGCACGACCGCGTGGTGGAAGACCGAGGACAGGACCGCTCGCTGGCTCTGCGCCCACTGCGTCGCTCCAGACTCCGACCTCGCCGCTCTCTGGTACGAGCCAAGCGCGGCCGCGCTCGAGGATGCGGACCGCGAGCCGCGCTGGAACGCCGCGCCGGAGCGCGACGACTACTTCCTGCTCCGCAGCCGCAGGCTCGCCAGAAACGCCGCCCGCGCAGCCGCCGACATGCTCGGATCGTGGAGGCCTGCGTCTCCTCGCACGAGCGCCGACCTCCGCGCACTCGATTGGTTCGCAATCACCGACGCCGCCGCGATCGTCGCCATCGCGGAGGACCTCCGAGGCTGGGTGCTCGAGCTCGACGGCGCTGCCCGAGCCATCGCTCGCCGCGCGCTCTGTGAAGTCCTGGGCTGGCCGGCGCGCGAGACAGCCGCCGTCCTCGAACGCGCGCTCGAGCTGCTGCGCGCAGCAACGCCCGAGAACGCGATCGCCGCGCTCGGACCAGCATGGCCGTCGGGACACGAGCCGGGTTCGCACTCGCCGATTCCTCTGCGCGTCGACTCCGCGACCGAGGTCTTGGTGCCGGCGCATCCGCACCTCGTGCTCCTCCTGCGCGGGGTCGGAGCGGGTCAGTTCTCCGCGCGAGCGACGAGCGGGCCGACCGCGAAGCAGCGGAAGCACATCGACGACGTCGCACATGCGAGCAAGCGACTTGCCGGATCCAAGCGTGCGGAAGCGCTCGACATCAGCGAACCGAGCTCTTCCCCGCCAGCATCGTGCCACTCGTGCCGCGGCCAGCGGTTCTTCCGACTCGACGCACAGTGGTCCACGTGGACGTGCGCCGTCTGCCATCCACCGGTGTTGCCGACAGAGCGGTTCGTCATGGCGGGCACGAACTCGCCAGCATCGATCGACGGCGAGGCCGGCTCGAACAGATCGCTCGCGGAGGCACAGCGATGACGCCTCGACATCGCAACGGCCGCGTTCATCGCGTCGTCCGCTCCATGAGCGCTGCTCCGACTATCTCGCCGCGCACCTCCTCCGAATCAACGCGCTCGGGTTCTCGAGCGCATGCGAAATACATCGTCGCCCTCGAGTCTCCGCGCGCGAACTCGATCGCGGTCCCAACCAATCGCGCGCAGAAGGACTGCCGACATGAACACCGCCGAAGACAGACTCGATCGCGCCCGCGAATCACGCTTGCGCAGGAAGGCTCGCCGCCAGGGATTCCGCATCGACAAGTGCCGGGCGCGCTCATCGGAGAACCCCGCGTGGGCAACGTTCCGAGTCGTCGACGTCTCGAACAACACCCTCGCCGCATCGGCCGGCTGGTGCGACTTCGGGCTTACGCTCGACGAAGTCGAGTCGTTCCTCGCCGACGACTAGCCAACGAACGCATCTCGCGATGCCATGCCTTGCTGCGTGGTTCGCGACAACTTCGCCGCAACGGATCGTGCGGCGTGATACGCAACGAGAGATCGGCACGAATTCTCTTGGCGGAGGAGCGGGCCGAAGGAGAGAAGACCAAGTGACTCGACAGCTTCAAGACCTCGCCAAGCGTGCAGCGGCGCGCTTCGGCATTCCATCAGCCTGGTCCGTTCTCGAGGGGAACTGGCCTGTCCTCGACGCGGCCGGCAATCCCGCGCTCGACATCACCGCGGTCGTCGTCACGCCGGCCGGCGATGACGATGCGAACGACGGCCTCCTCGCGTTCCTCGTGATCGAAGTCGAGTCGCTGTTCCGCATCGATGGCGTGACACTGCGACTCACCGACGAAGGCCGACTCGCGCTCTCGTTCCCATCGCGCACCTCACGCCGCGGCACGAAGCACTCGCTGGTCCGTCCGCGCGATCAAGCGGCGCGCACTGCGATCGAGCGCGCGATCTTCGCCGCGCTCGGCATCCGCGAGGAGGCACAGCGATGAAGCCCATCCACCGCGACCCCGCCTACCTGACACCAGAGGAGCGCTGCGCCGAGATCGGCGC
Source organism: Planctomycetota bacterium (assembly GCA_016719295.1). GTDB lineage: Bacteria > Planctomycetota > UBA1135 > UBA1135 > JADKAF01 > JADKAF01. Next base: position 5,641,430 of record JADKAF010000001.1, on the reverse strand, counting down.
GATCCTCGCCGCGGGCTGGAGGCGAGTGATCCTCTCCGATCGCGAGCGGGAGAAAGATGACCTTGCTGTGGCTCGCAGGCTCGAGCCTCACTGTGCCACGGCCGGAGAAGCGGCCGAGGAGGCATCATGACCACGACATCGAGCTCGATCGAAGCGCAGCTCCGCGAGATCGCCACGATGAGCACAGAGGCGCTGGTCGCGCGCTACATGCAGCTCACCGGCAAGGAGCCGCGCCGGAACTACGCGCGTTGGCTCAGGAAGCGCGTCGCCTGGTTGGTCCAGGAGAACGCGTTCGGCGGCCTCAGCGTCGCGGCGAAGCGACGGATCGGCGAGCTTCAACGGACGCTCGAGCTGCCGCTCGATCTGCCCGGTGCGGAAGAGATCCGGCCCGCGGGCCTGATGGTCGGCGCGACGATCGAGAAGGAGTGGCGCGGACAGAAGATCCGCGTCGAGGTGCTTCGCGACGGCTTCGAGTGGAACGGCGAGCGCTTCACGAGCCTCTCCGCTCTCGCATGCCGGATCACGGGAACGAAGTGGAACGGCAGGTTGTTCTTCGGCCTGCCGAAGGAGGCACGATGAAGGTCAAAGCTCCGAAGCGCGAGCAGCCCGAGCTCACGGCGCCGACGTTTCGCGTCGCACTCTACACGCGCCAAAGCGTGGAACGCAGCGACACCGAGCTCACGAGCTGCGAAGCGCAGCGACAGGCGGTCGAAGCGTATGTGCGTGCGCAGCGCGGTGAAGGTTGGATCGCGTTGCCGGATCGATACGACGATGTCGGGTTCTCGGGCAAGGACATCGAGAGGCCCGCGTTCCAGCGACTGATGCGCGAGGTCGAGGAGGGACGCGTCGATGTGATCGCGGTCTACAGATTCGACCGCCTCTCGCGCTCGCTGCTCGACTTCGCTGCGTTGCTGCAGCGCTTCGATCGGCACGGCGTCCGGTTCATCTCAACGACCCAGTCCTTCGACACGAGCACGAGCTCGGGTCGACTGATGGTGAACCTGCTCGCGACCTTCGCCGAGTTCGAGCGCGCGCAGATCGCGGAGAGGATCAGGGATAAGCAGGAAGCGACGCGACGGTCCGGCCATTGGGGCGCGGGTGGATCGCCGCCCGGCTATCGCGCCGTGAAGGGCAAGCTCCTCGTCGACGAAGCGCAGGCCGCGATCGTGCGTGAGCTCTTCGCGCGCTACCTCGAGCTCGAGTCGCTGAGCGAGGTCGCGATCCTCCTCAACCGCCGAGGGCATCGACTGCGTTCGGGCCGCGAGTGGGAGAAGCGCGATGTCGCGCGCGTGCTTCGCTGCATCGCGGTGACGGGTCGCGTCACGCACGGCAAGGAGATCTTCGCGGGTCAGCATCAGGCGATCGTCGATCAGGAGTGCTTCGAGCGCGCGCAGAAGTTGCTCGACAGCAACCGAAACCGACGCGGCGCGGAGCAGAGGAACAAGTGGGGTCGGTTGCTGCGCGGACTCTTGCATTGCGCGCGCTGCGCTAGGCCCATGATCCACACCTACAGCCAGCGCGGCCCGGTGAAGCGTCACTACTACCGCTGCGCGAGCCGGCATGAGACACGCGCCGACGCCTGTCCGCTCACCTCGGTCTCCGCGCCGAAGATCGAGGCCTTCGTGGTCGATCGGCTGCGCGAGATCGGACTCGACTCTCGGATCCTCCGCGCCGCGAAGGTCGCGGCCGATGCGCAGGCGAAGGAGCGGATGCCCGAGCTGGAAGCGGAGCGCCGGCGGATCGGAGAAGAGACGCGGCAGCTTCGAGCCGAGCGCGAGAAGGTACTCGACGCGATCGTCCACGCCGGTCCTGCCGCGCGAGCCCTGGGCGAACGGGTCGGCGAGATCGACCAGAGGCTCGGGCAGCACGAGGCGCGCCAACAGGCGATCCAGGGCGAGCTGATCGCGATCGAGAGCGAGCGGGTCTCCGGCGAGGAGCTCGTGCAAGCGCTCGCGGAGTTCGACCGGGTCTGGTCCGGCCTCGTCGTAAGGGAGCGCTGCCGGCTCCTCCAGCTCCTGCTCGCGAAGGTCAGCTACCACGGCGAGAGCGGCGAGGTGGCGCTCCATCTCCGCTCGACCGGGCGCTTCGAGGGCGAGGAGCGCGTCGCCGCACCGCTCGCCGAGTAGCCCGTCCCCCACCACGGAGATCCCACCATGACCGTCCTGCGCTTCCAAAGCACGCTCGCGAAGCGGCACCGCGTCCTGCCCGCCGCTCCGCCGTCTCGCGTCGCGCGCATGCTGGCACTCGCGCACCTGATCGAGCGCCTCGTCGCGGAGCGCCGCGTCGCGAGCTACAGCGAGGTCGCGCGGCGCCTCGGGATCACCGACGCGCGCATGGTGCAGGTCTGCGACCTCGTGTTGCTCGCCCCCTCGATCCAGGAGGCGCTGCTCTCGGGGCAGGTGAGGATCGATCCGAAGCGGGCGCAGCGGATCACGCGAGAGCCGTCCTGGGCCGCTCAGGAGGCACTTCTCGCCGCGATCGAGGACGGCGTCGGGTAGCGCGGGGGGAGCGTAGACTGGCGGCCTCTCCGCATCGCCAGGGCCGCGCCATGGACTCGAAGCTCCGCTGGGAAGGCATCGTCCTTTCCGTTCAGCCACGGATCCGACTCATCCGCAGCTTCGACCAGCGTTCGCATACATATCTCGGCTTCGTCATTCGCATCGCGGGCCGGGTCGAGGACGTGGAGCGCGAGGTCCTGGTGGGGATCGGAGCCGCGGCGCAGGAGAAGCACGGCTTCCGCGTCGGCGATCGCGTCTCCGGCCTCGGAGTCGCCGTGGCGGATCCACGTCTCGAGACGGCCGAGCTCTACAAGGTGAGCGGCGTGAAGCTGCTCGAGCGTGGGCCCGAGCGCGCGCATCAGGGCGCGCCGTTCGAGCGCGTGCCGCCCGGCCTCGACGTCTACCGCGCGCGCGGACACCGGCGCCTCGCCGCGCGCAGCTTCGAGACGAAGTGCGCGAGCTGCATGTGGGGCTGCGCGATGGCGGTCGAGATGATCATCGACCAGTGGAAGCCGACGCAGCGCCGCTACCGCGTCGAGACCTTCTGCTACGGCCCGAAGTCCTGCCCGCTCTACGCCGCGGGCCCGACGCGGAAGGTGCCGGGCCGGAACGGCATGTCGTGGGAGGAAGAGGACTGGGTCGATCAGCTCGCGACGGCGCATCGCGGAGAGGACGAGTAGAGCGCGTCGACGCGCCTCGATCCTCTCTAGGAAGCTGCTTTCCTAAACCACGGAGCGCCACTCTCCACGCGAGATGGGAGAGGTTCCAGAGAGCGCCATGGTGGAACCCCGCGTTTCCGGCGAGCGGGCTCGATGGAACGCTCTCTTCGCACGCGAGCGAAGGTTCGTCGCGACGCCCGATCCTTGGCCGGCTGCGGAGGATCGGTGCGCGTGAGTGCGCGTAGCGGTGCGGCTCTCTCGGAGAGGCGGAGACCGGTATCCGGAGGAGATTGCTATCGATGGCACTCAGGCTCGCACGCTTCGGCAGAGAAAGCCACCAATCTCAACTGCTATACGGTCCCAACATCAGGCGAGGGCGCGCTGAGGAGCTCCCTTTTGACAGGACTCGATCCTATGGCTACTTTTCTGCCGATGGTTGCTCCCATGGCCTCCTCCTCCCTGCCCTCCAATCTCCGACGGCTTCGCCGAGCGAAAGCGCTCTCGCAAGTCGAGCTGGCAGAGCTCGCCAAGCTCTCGCGCGCCGGGCTCCGCAAGATCGAAGTCGGCCAAGTCAGCCCTCGCGCGGCCACCCTGCATTCGATCGCCCGAGCGCTCGACGTTCCGATCCAGGAGCTCCTCGCCCCCGCCACCGAGCCGAGCCAGGTCCGCTTCCGTTCCCGCAAGCGCCTGAAGAGCCGCGATCAGATCCTGCTTCGCGTGGGTCGCGTTCTCGCGGACTTCCGAGAGCTCGAGGAGCTGCTGCAAGAGTCCCGTCCGTTCCGGCTGGAGTCCCTCGCCGGCGAGCTGCGCACTTCGTCGCTCCTCCCCGAAGCGGCGGCCTCTCGTTGTCGCGAGCTCATGCGCCTCTCGCCGAGCGAGCCGGTGCGCGACCTGTGCGGTCTGCTCGAGGCGAACGGCATCAAGGTGCTCTGCTTGCCCGCGGCGTCACGCGAATTCTTCGGCCTGTCGGTAGGCCCAGCCGATGGTGGCCCGGCGGTCGCGGTGAACACCTGGGAGCGCATCTCCGTCGAGCGCTGGATCTTCACGGCAGCGCACGAGCTCGGGCACCTGCTGCTCCACCTCGGCGCCTATGACGTCGCGGTTCGAGAGGAGTCCGATGACGAGGAGCGCGCGGCGGATGCCTTCGCGGCGGAGTTCTTGATGCCCGATGCGGTCTTCCAGCGCGAGTGGGCCGAGGCGCGCGGCTTGGGGCTCGTCGATCGCGTGCTGAAGGTGAAGCGCATCTTCCACGTGAGCTACCGAACCGTGCTCCATCGGCTGGCTCGGGCGGATCGAAGCATCTGGGCGAAGTTCCAGCACGCGTTCGCGCGCGCGCGCGGGCGAACACTGCTCCGCGAGGACGAGCCCGAAGCCCTGGCGAGCGAGTCCTTCCGCGCGAGCCCGTCCGAGGCATCGCGCGCCGCCGAGCCGGAGCGCCTCTCGCCCGTCGACTTCACCGAGGATCGGCTGGCCCATCTGGTGCGCCGAGCTCTCGAGCAGGAAGCCATCAGCCTCGGTCGCGCCGCGGAGATCCTCTCGCTCTCGCTCGTCGAGATGCGCGCGCTCGCCTCTACTTGGGTCGCGTGAGCGCATCGTCGCATGGGCATACGGTCGCCGGGTTCTTGCTCGTCGATGCCAACGTCCTCATCGATTTCGCCGAAGCCGAGATCTCGGTGCTCTCGATCGCGAGCGTAGCTCTGGCGCCGGTCTACGTCGTCAGAGAGGTCCTGCGCGAGGTGCCGAGACTCGACGCCGCCGCGTGCACGCGCCTCGGGATCCACGTGCTCGAGCCGGAGGTCGACGAACTCGCAGCAGCTGCGGCTCGTCGCGGATCCCTCTCGTTCGAAGACCACCTTTGCCTCCTCGTCGCGGAGGCGCGGGGTTGGACCTGCGTGACGAACGATGGGGCGCTCCGACGGGCATGCGCGGCGGAAGGCGTCGCGGTGCTCTGGGGCCTCGAGCTCATGGCGCAGCTCGTCGAGGCCGGCCACTTCGACGCGGCACGCGCAGGCGACGTGGCGGAAGCGATCCATCGGAGCAATCCGCTGCACATCACGGTGGCGATCCTCGCGCGGTTCCGCGAGCGCTTGGGGCTTCCCGGTTCTTGACCGGCGGAAGCGGCTGGACAGGGAACGGGAACGATTCAGGATCGCGCCGTCTCCCTCCGAGGAGCTCCGGATGGAGTCGCAGGAATCGCGCGCCGACTCGAAGCCCTCGCCCGACGGCGATCGCCCCTCGATACTGACGATCTTCGAGCAGGTTCGCGAGGCGCTCCGCGAAGGCGCGGATCCACTCGATCGCGGCGAAGTCGTCGATCACGCGACGTTCTTCCGCGAGTGGGACCAGGAGATCGACGAGCTCGAGGCCGAGCTGCGCCGCCGCAAGGCGTGAATCGGATCGGAGACTCGAAGGCGGCCCGCGCGGACCGACGAGCCATCCGCCCCTTGCCTGCACGATGCGCCTTCGCCTCGGTCTGCTCGGTCGCCGCGCGGAGGATCCGCTTCGCTCCGGCAGCGAGCTCGCTAGTAAAGCTTCCTTTACTAGCGCCGCCGCCTAGGAAAGTTCTCTTTACCAACGCACCCTTGCTCGCGTGCTGCAGGACGGAGGGTTCGGCGCAGCGAGGATGGTGAAAGCGCCTCTCCTCGAGCACGAAAGCAAACCCAGAGTTTGGTTTCGCGCATGGAACGCGAGAACACGCCGCCGAGGCCTCGCTGGAAACACCCGTTCGAGACGGCGAGCGCCGAGGAGGGCGACGTCACGACCCTCGGGTTCCAGAGTCTTGGGCTTGGAGATGAGCGCGGACCCTCGCCTCGAGCTCGACGGTGCACGGAATCTCCGGACGCACCACGCTGCGCGCAGAGCTTCGTCACCGCCAGGTTCCAACATCGCCGTTGGTGATCGAAGCCGCTTTCAAGAGGAACCGCCACCTGGAGAACGCTCGAAACCTCCCGAGGGTCGCGTCGGCGAAGCCCGTGGATTCCCCCATCGGGCCCGAGAGGCTCCCGCGAGAAACTCGCGCGCATGTCCTCTCGCCTGCAGCGCCGCTACGCCCCGCACGTCCGCGATCTCGTCTCGCAGCACGGCGACCTGAAGCTCGCCATCGCCCACGGTGTTCCCCGCTCGACCGCGGCGGGTTGGCTTCGCTCCGGACCGCGGCCGCTCCTCACGCTCGACGACGGCCGCGATCGCGCCACGCTGCACGCGGAGAACCTGCAGCTCCGCCGTCAGCTCGCGCGAGCCGGCGCGTTGCTGAAGCTCCTGCTCGTCGTGATCCGCGTCCTCGGCCTCGACTTCCGTGGGCGCCGCATCCTCGAGCGACGATCGCGCGAGCGCATCCTGCGTGCGATCACGAGCGCCCGCGAGCACGTCTCCCTGCGCCGCGCCCTGCTGCTGATCCGTCTCTCGCCCTCACGCTTCCACGAGTGGAGCCGAGAACCGAGTCGCTGTGGCATCACCGAGGTCGAAGACTGTCCGCGGCGATCACCGACCCAGCTGACGCCCGACGAGATTCGGACCGCCCGCGAGCTCGTGACGGGCGAAGAGTACCGCCATCTCTCGACCGATCGTCTCGCCATCCTCGCGCAACGGACAGGTCGACTCTTCGTCTCCGCGAGCACGCTCCACCGACTGATTCGGGTGCGCGGGTGGAAGCGCCCTCGCCGCCGCTTGCATCCGAAGTCGCCGAGGCAAGGCATCGCGGCCTCACGGCCGAACGAGACCTGGCACATCGACACCACCGTGATCCGCCTCGTCGATGGAACCAAGGTCTACCTGCATGCCGTGCTCGACAACTTCTCGCGCCGCATCCTCGCGTGGCGGCTCGCGGCAGGCTTCGAGGTCGCGAGTGTTCTCGCGATCCTTCACGAAGCGGGCTGTGTGCTCGCGCCCACGGACATTCCCACGGTCCTTGCCGATGGCGGCCGGGAGAACTGCAACGCGAGCGTCGATGCCCTCATCGCCGAGGGCCGGATCCGACGCGTCCTCGCGCAGGTCGACGTGCACTTCTCGAACTCGATGATCGAAGCGTGGTGGCGCACGCTGAAGCACCAGTGGCTCTTCTTGCACGAGCTCGCGAGCCAGGGCCAAGTCGAGCAGCTCGTGCGGCTCTACGTCGAACAGCACAACACCGTGATCCCCCACTCCGCGTTCCGCGGCCAGACGCCCGACGAGATGTACTTCGGAACCGGCGCGGGCGTGTTCGAGGAGTTGGAGCTGAAGCGAGCGGAGGCGAGGAAGAATCGACTCGAGGCGAACCGAGCGATGCGCTGCGCGACGTGCGCAGGAGGTGGATGACGAAGCGCGTGCGCTCATCGAGCCGGCGGTTCGGACTCGCGCTTCGGTGCGTGAAGGGTTGCGGTGTGCCTGCTCCACGCGCGGTGACCGGGATTCGCTGGAGCTTGCCCGTTTCGATGAATCGGGAGAGCGAGGCGCGCTCGAGCGGAGAGGCGGCGAGGTCGATCGCAGCGCCGAAAGCATGGACCGGAGTGACGCAACTCGTCGCGAAAAGTCCGGTTCGAGCTGACGGGGAGCACGGTTGGGTCTGACGGGGAGCACGGAGCACGTTCGACCCTCCGTCGGGAGAGATCGATTTCGACCTCGTTTCAGCCGCCTCGCAGCCGCGTCGGCGCGGTCGGTCGCCGGCTGGAAGCTGCTTGCCGGATATCCGGGCGTGGAATGCCAGGATGTCGTGAGAGAGAGCAGGGCGGCGGAATTCAGGGGGTTACGCGCGCTTGCCGCAAGGACACGATCTACGTGCGCGTCAACACCTCTAATTGAGCATGAACAAGTATACGTTACTTGGAAAGAAAACGAGAAACGTACTGACACTCAAGAACTACTCGAAGTCCAATATTGCCTTCTGTCCCATTGACTCCTGCGGGAAGTTCGGAGTAGAATGGAGCGCGATAAAACTTCTCCGAAAAGCCTACGCGTGCCGGATGCTGAACTATTCCACCCTTAGCTATACCGCACTCGCGTGAATCCCTTGTCCATTCCCACGCGCCCCCCTGTGTATTCGCCAACCCGAAGCAATTCACTTTTCCGCGAACCGCCATACTCATGGCCGTTGCCCTGGTAACCAATTGTAACGAGCTAAAGTTGTAATCGGATGCTCCCGCACAATAGTACATGAATTCTTCGCTTGTTGGCAGCCTTCCTCCTATCCTTGAACAGAATACTAAGGCTTGGTGATATGATATGCCGGTCATTGCCCATTCTTTTTCGTTATGGGACTGTACGCCATCATCGTCGCCCATGACGCGTTGCCATTCCTTAGTAGACACTTCCGAGACCCCAACATAAAGCGGAGACTGTAGTATCAGTTCTTGTTTCATTTCTCGATACATGCCTAGTGACGGAACCCTCCTGATACCCTCGGGCACTAGGACAAAACGCATTTCAGTCCTTAGCTCCATGATCAGCCAGGGAAATGGATGGATTTCCATTGCTGCATTCTTGCAGCTAGTGGGAAGTTTGATCTCGCCTTCCTCTAACGCTATGAACTTTCCTTCATACAATGTACCGTTGCTGCTATCTCTAGGAACATCCCGTCGCTCTATCCTTGCATTAGATTTGCCTGAACCAATCGAGGGATTGCATGCACTCTCTTCATTGAGCTGGTGTTCCGAATCTCTTAATGCGATAGAGTCCCAGCCACCGGCAGGCATACTCAGGGAGCGCCACACTAAGGCCCAAAGAAGGACGCAACAGATTATCGTCAGAGTGCCTAAGAGCAGCTGCCTCCTAATCATCGCCAAAACAGCGGCTGACATTGTTTTTTGTTGCTCTCGGCGGAAAGGTTGTCCCAGCTGGCAAGTCGCCGAATTTGCGATACTGGCCGCCAAGTTTATTGCGGTCAAAATCCGCCTGAGTTATATTACCTAGCTCCAGTTGAGCGCGCCACCATGTCTGTGGCATCTGAGAAAGAAGTTGGGCTTCAAAGCCGGCGGCTGCCTCATTTGCAAGTTTGGTAAACTGTTCCTTCGTCTGCGAACACTTCAGTGGATAGACATTCCATGTCACCTCGTCCTCTGGAATGCCTCCCTCGATCCGTGGTTTCTTGATTGTCCAATTCACTTCTACCAATCGCGACAAAATCTTGCAGCAATCTTCGCTGCCGTCACACTCAGTACAGAAAACAATAAGAAGCAATACCTTGGCTGAGTATTCACCGTCGAACTTGTCAAGTTTATCTTTGATCGCATCCATTGAACGCTGGTCGGAGGGGTCGAAATACATACCGGGAAAATCAAATCCTTTTTGAAGGTCGGCGTTACCGGGAAGCAGCGCAGATTCGTTTACTTCCATTTCGGTTCCGAAGTCTCTCGCAAGAAACGGATCGCATTCAAGGATAGATTGAAACTCGTCGCTATCATACCAAGGCTTGTTTCTTTTCCAAGTCAGAAGACCTCCCGTTTTCCTATCTTTCATTTCCGCTGCCGGCTCTTTGCCTTTTACAAAGGTACGCAATTCGAATACCTCAAGAGAGCAGTTATACTTAGGCGGAGGAGTGCCCTTTACTTTCCATGACAATTTCACGGCGACTTCTACGCCTCTTACGCCGTCCAGGCCATGCGCTCCTTGTGGGTATGGTCCGAACAGCGCCTCGTCCGGGTCAGCAACACTCCTGAACTGACCAATCTGACGTCTGCGCGGATCATTGACAGGCAATGCCGCGTCGGGGAGACGCTTTATGGTAACTATTATGTCAAGAGGACAGCAGCAGCACGCCGAACGCGTACAGCAATATCGAAGGTCGTCGAACGGTTCATAGCCCTCACCATTCAGTCCCGTCCCTGCCCCTGTGCCTGTCGACCCCAGAGACCCTTGGCCAGCGTCAAATGGGGGCTCTGATTCTAGCCTGGATCGCAATGCTCCATCTTGAATATCGTTTGTCGTGGATTCTGCATTCGCCTGGTTCCTTTCACCACACGTCTTCTTTTTCTTCTGCACTTCCTGCGATCGTTTGCCAGAGTCACACCCGCACAAGGATGAATCGGCAGCGCCGCTCGCTATTGGAGCAGCCCTCCTCTTCCGCGTTGAAGCAGTGCTCACAATTATCCGGTCTTCCAGAGCAGAATTTGCTGCCGCCGTTCGTGCCACAGGCGACCTATTGCCCCAAGTCGGGGCGATCGTCTCGAGAGGATTGTCAATTTGAAGTCGGCTCGGCATAGACCGAGCTGAGAGAGTTACTACCTGACCTGTCGCAGTGGTTGGACCGGATGGAGTAATCGGTCCAGCAGGAGATACGGGTGCGGATGGAGTAACTGGCCCCGTTGGTACTGCAGGCCCGGAAGGAGTCGTCGACCCACCATCACGTGGCGGCGGCACAATGTCTCAACAGTGCTTACGTGCAAATTTCCAGTTCACCATGACTCGCGAACCTCCGGCTGTGCTTGAGGCTTTTCGGCTAGAGCTCGCTAGTCTCAATGCCTGCTGCAATTATCGCTGCCGAGTCCGATGCCGTGTACTTCAGCCGCACGTACTTCGCTGCGATGTCAGTAATTCGCGCAAAGCGAGCTTCGATCTCATCTAGGCTGAGCGCAGAGCCTATATCCTCCCAATTCTCAAGATCGTTACCCTGCTGCGCTTGCAGAAGAACGGGCTCCGAACCATCGATAAAATATACCTGGGCATCGATCGCGATGGCATTACCTCGAAGCAATATCGCCTGAGAATGCTCTATAGCTCCCGACGGAAGATGCAGCCTCCGGGCCATTTCGAAGTACATTGATCTAGCCTCCACTCACAGGTGACTAAACTGAGCCGCGGCTGCGATTGTCGCAGTCCCCGATGCACCTGTTGCGAACTTGAGCCTCACGTATCGCGAGGAAAGCTTGTCCGTTTCCGCGTCAGAATCCTTGAATGACGTGAAACCGTTCGCCGTAATGCTGGCGCTGGAGAACTGATCCTGCCAGTTCTGCAGATCGTTCCCAACCTGCAGCGTGACAGTCAGGCCTGTCCCGCCAAGCGTACTATCGTACAGCCAGATATCGACCCTAGCCGCGTTCGCCGCCCCCAATTCCACTGCTCGACTGTAGTAGGTGGCGTTGGCAGCAAGAACGAGTCGATTACAGAAGTGTATGTACATGGCTTCCTCCCTTAGAGGCTCGCGGTGTTGATTCCCGCACCGAGAATTGCGTTCCCACTGCCGCTGCCGCCGGTGAACCTCAGGCGAACATACGCACTGGTAATCGAGGTCACGCGCTTTGCCGAGTATCCGGCAACGAACACCGTGTTGTCAGCAGAGTCTGCGACCTCGTACCAATTGTCTAAGTCATCGCTCTCCTGGATTCGCGACTTGACGCTTGCGAGCGTGCCAATGTTGTAAACTACAAGGTCGTAGTAAACCGCGTTGGCTCCTTCCATGCTGACCGCCTCCGAGTACTGCGTTCCACTACTGGCCACCACCAATCGCTCTGCTACAGAGTGATGCACGGATCCTCCTAGACTGTGGCTTCTTGCCGCAACGCTTCAACTCCCCGATCGCGCCTGCTTCTGAGTCGCTACAGGACCAGGACCAGGACCAGGACCAGGACCAGGACCAGGACCAGGACCAGGACCAGGACCAGGACCAGGACCAGGACCAGGACCAGGACCAGGACCAGGACCGATGAAACGGCGTGGTCACGCCCTTGTCCACAGCATTCTTCCTTTTCTTGATCCTCCTCGGTGAGCGCCTGACCTGCTCGGGCAGCAGCCCATGCGGCCTCCCAGTCCCTTGAACGGAGTGGCCATGCAACACGCTCAGCGATCGTCGCACCATCGGCCCCAACCCCTCACGAAGGACCACATGGCCACTGACGATCCCCGGCGCGAGACGGCGCTCTTCCGCCTCGCCGCCTTGGGCGACCTGATCCACACCACGCTTCGCCGCGGCGCGCTGCGCCGCTCCCTCGAGGAGCGCGCTCAGAAGACCTCGACGACAAGAGCCGCCTCGTCACCTACCTCCGCGCCTCCTTTCACGAGCGCGAGCAGGACTTCTTGCGGACTCTCTTCGAGGCCGTACGTCGCCGTGGCGCACCGCGTTGCCTCTTGCTCGACAACCATGGCAGCTTCACCGGGGCCGATGTCCAGGTGACCTGCGCTCATCTCGGCATCCGCCTCGTCCACGCGCGGCCCTACGATGGCGCGAGCAAAGGCAAGATCGAGCGCTTCTGGCGGACGCTGCGAGCGCAGGTCCTCGATCGTCTGGCGCCTGGCGCGATCGAGACGATCGAGGATCTCAACCTCCGCCTGATGACCTACGCCGACGGCGACTACAACGTGCGGCCGCACAGCGGGATCGGTGGGAGGACCCCGCTCGAGCTCTTCGAAGAGGAAGCCGAAGCGCTGGGCTTCCTCCCCGATCCCGCCGAGCTCGAAGCGAGCTTCGTCGCTGAACTCGAGCGCACCGTGCGCAACGACGCCACCTGCACGGTCGGCAAGCGCTGCTACGAAGTGCCTCAGCATCTGCGCCGGAAGAAGGTGAAGCTCGGCTACGCCGTGCTGCGACCGGACGTGATCTGGGTGCAGGATGGCGAGACGCGCGTACCGCTGCGCGAAGTCGACCCTGTGGCGAATGCGTACCGATCCCGCACGCGCCGCAACGACGAGACGCCGCCGCCGAAACCCACGGGGCTCAATCCCGTCGAGGGACTGATCCAGCGGGCGCTGCACGATCGCGCCAGCAAGGGGCGCATCGAGACGATCGAGGAAGGAGGTGACGCATGTGTGCCCTGCTAACCCGCTTCGGCCTCTCGAGGGCCGCCTTCACGAAGTAAGCGCCCGATAGGCCCACCCCGCAGGTTTCCCGCCGAGGGAGCCGATTCGAATCGGGCGAGGGGAAGGACCGTCCAGCCTGAGCCGCCGACTGGCGGTAGGGCTCAGGCGCCTGTCGCGGCAGCCGCCCTTCTTGCAGCGCGCCACGCCTTGGGCGTGAGTTCGCTCGCGCGACCGGGGTCTTCGGCCATGCGCTGAAGCACGTCGCGCAGATAGTCGTAGGGCTCGATGCCGAGGTTCTTGCAACTCACCACGAGGGAGTAATAGAGCGCCGCACGCTCTCCACCCGAGGCGCTACCGGCAAACATCCAGTTCTTGCGGCCGATCGCGACCTGGCGCATCGCTCGCTCTGCTGCGTTGTTCTCGAGGGGCAGCAGGCCGTTGTCGAGGAAGCGAGTCAACGGGACCCACTGGTTGAGCGTGTAAGAGACCGCCTCTCCCATTCCACTCTTGGGCAGCACGCAGCCGCGAATCTCTTCGAGCCACCTGCGGAAACCGTCGAGCAACGGCCTCGACTCCGCTCGACGCTTCTCGAGTCGCGATTCTGGAGTCAGGCATCCTTCGGACGCCCTGCGCTCGACGGCAAAGACCCGGCGGATGACTTCGATCGCGATTGCCGCGAGATCCGGAGCCTCCTCTCGCGCCTTGTGGAATCGACGTCGTGCATGCGCCCAGCAGCCTGCGGGCACGATCTTGCCCAAGCGCACGACGGCGTCGTACGCGCTGTAGGCATCGGAGAGCAGGGTTCCCACGTAGGTCTTCAGGATCGTCAGCGGTCCCGCTCTACTGCGCCCCTCGGTGAAGTGGAAGAGCGTGTTGCCCCCGAGGTCGAGGTAGACCCAGAGGAAGCCGCGACGCGTGTTGGTCTTCTTCTCGTTCGGGCCGAGCACCGTGATCGAGGTGTCGTCGGAGTGCAGGATCGACTCGGAGAGCAGCTCCTTTTGCAGCTCGGTCACGAGAGGAGCGAGGAGCTCGGCAGCGGCTTCCAGCCAGTCGCCCATCGTGCTCTCGGAGATGTCGACTCCGTGCCCGAGGTAGATCCGCGCTTGCCGATGGAGCGGGAGGTGATCGCGGTACTTCGCCACCGCGATCTGCGCCACGAGGTTCGCCGTCACCATGCCCTTCGCGATCGGTCGCTTGGGCAACTCGGCCGTCACGACTCCGTTCTCCTCGTGGTGGCGACACGCGTACTTCGGGCGCACGAGGACCTGGATCTGGAAGCTCGCGGGCTTGTGATCGAGGAGCTCCGTGCGCTCCTCGCCGATCAGAACGAGCTCCGAGTTGCACGAGGCGCAGCAGCGCTGCTCCTGAGATGGCTCGAGCCGCGTCTCGATGCGCGGGATGTTCGCGGGGATGCGACGGATGCCTCGCTTCGTCCGCTTCTTGCGTTCCTTCGCCTCGGCGTGCTCGGTCTCGTCGTCAGGAGCTTCCTCGACGAAGGGAGGAGGTGGAGCCTCTTGCTCCTGCGTATCGAAGGGAAGGAGCGGCGACGACTGCGAGACGACGCGTTCGCTCTTGCGACCATAGAGCAGCGATTGCATGCGCTCGTTCGCGGCGCGAGAAGCGGCGAGCGCCTGCTCGAGCTGGGTCACGGTCAAACGTGAAGTGGCGAGCTCGGAGAGAGCCATCACCAGATGCGATCGGAGCTCCGGCGCCTTGGCACGATGGATGTCGAGCTTATTCGGATGCGCGCTGCTCACGATGCAAAGAGTCGTCGCTCGGGGCTCCTCCGTTGCTTGGCTTCCAAGAGAACCACCGCTTGCGACGACTCGATACGACGAGGCCACCGAGAAGCGCAGCAAGCTGTGCGGAGTCGATCTCCTCGGTTGCGTACGACGTACGCGTCCGGTGATCCCATCCCTGGCCAGCGCTGCCTGACGCCAGTCGGGGAAACTCAATCCGAGGGCAGCCGGTGCTCCGGGTGCGCTTCCGCCCAAGCCCATGGCGTGAGCGAGGCGATCTCCGTTGCCGGCGTCGTCGCGACGGCGCGGAGCACGGCTTCGAGATAGAGCTCGGGGTTGAGCCCTGCCGCTCGGCAGGAGAGGACGAGCGAATAGAGCCGGCAAGCCACGGCACCGCCACGAGGGCTGCCGAAGACGAGCCAGTTCTTCCTGCCGACCGCGATCGGGCGCAGAGCGTTCTCGGCCTGGTTGTTGTCGATCTCCAGCCTGGGCTCGTTCACGAAGTCGCCGAGTGGCTCGCGCTGGTTCTCGATGTAGCCCATGGCCTTCCCCAACGGGCCCTTGGGCAGGACGGCTCGCTCGCCCTTGATCTCGACGATGCGCGCATCGATCTCCACGAGCAGGCTCGCGCTTCGACGACGACGCAGCCTCGATCGGTGCTCGAGGTACTGCTCACGCGAATAGCCGTGCGCCTCCGCGCGTCGCTTCAGCGTGGATTCCAGGCGGAAGAGGCGCTGGATCGGCACCATCAGCCGCGCGGCCTCCGGTGACTTGAGGTCCAACGCGACCTTCACCTTGCGACGCGCATGCGCCCAGCAGCCAGCACGAGTCAGGCTGTTGCGCTGCGTGATCTCGTCATAGCCACTGTATCCGTCGCCCTGAAGCGTTCCCTGCCAGGGTGCCAGGTACTTGTTCGGGCCGTCCCGATCACGGCCCATGCGGAAGTCGAAGGCGATCTTCGCACCTGCGCGATAGACCCACACGTAGCTCTGCTGCGTGCCTTTGCCGCCCTCGAGACGCACGGTGACGGGCGTCTCATCGGCTTGGATGATCTTCTCCAGCAGGAGCTCCGCCCGCATCCTCTCGAGTACGGGCTGCGAGACGAGCTCGTCGACGCGCCCCAGCATGTCCCACATCGTCGACTTCGGAAGGTCGATCCCGTAGCGCTTGAAGATCTCGCTCTGTCGATGGAGCGGCAGGTGATCGGAGTACTTCGCGACGGCGATGTGCGCGTAGACGGAGGGCTCGTACTTGCAGCGCTCGATCAGCGCAGCGGGAGCCTCCGCCGTCTTCACCGCGTGGCCCGCCGGACAGGCGTACTTCCTCCGCACGTAGCGGTGCACGAGAATCTGCGCCGGCACCACGTGTCCGCGCTCGCAGCTCTCCTCGCCGATGCAGCGCATTCCCACGCCGCAATCAGGACAAGTGCGCTCGCCCTCTGGAAGGTCGAGCTCGGTCACCAGCCGAGGCAGGTGCGCGGGGAAGCCGTTGCGACCATGCCCCTTCCGCGACCGCCGCTTAGGAGCGGGCTCCCTTGCTGGGGCAGAATCCGGGGATGGGTAAGCGCCCGGTAGACCCATCTGTTTCGCCCCCGGCGGTTCTCGGACCATGCGCCGCATGTCCACGCACCGCCGAAGCCGCGCCGAATGGCGCGCCATCGTCCAGCGCCAGGCCCGCAGCGGCCTGAGCGTCACCCGGTTCGCCGCTCGCGAGCGGCTTTCTGCGCGAAGCCTCTTCTGGTGGCGATGGCGCCTACGGTCGGATGGAGAAACTCCGGTTGCGGCACCAGCCGACGGGACGGCGTCCACAGACAAGCTCGAACTGATCCCCGTCGAGCTCGCGCGCGTCGATCCTCTTCCAGTCGGGACATCGACCGTCCCGAGCAAAGTGCTTCGTAGCACATCCAACGCCGAGGGGGGCGGAGCCATCTCGGGTTTGGGGGTGAAGACGCAGCAGTCGGGCTACTTCAGAAAGTTCTTCGGGCTCTCATTTCTAGGCGTGATTCAAGTGAACGCCTGCATTTAATGTTGCAGTTCCAGCACCAGAGTACTTGAGGCGCAAGTATCGGGCAGCAACCTTGCTCGCTTCTGAGTCAGGATCATCAGGAACCGAGAAGATGTAGAATCCGTCCCCTGAGACATGCGGGCTGCGACGAGACTGATCAGCCCAGCTCCGCAAGTCGTCGCTCACCTGAACTACAACGGCCAAGCTAAGTCCCAGAGCATCAGAAACTGAGACCTCCACCCGCGTCGCAATCGCTGCATCAAGATTTATTGAGCGCGAGTAAGCAGGGCCGCCTTCAAACGCGAGATTCGTAGCCAACTGCACGTACATCGCTAAGACCTCATCTTCGGGGTCTACCAGATCGCAGCCCGCTCGGCGCGCCGTCGGGCACGCGGGGTGGACTTGCTCTGCGGGAGCGCTTGCAGGGAGCGCTCCAGGGCCGCGCAGAACGAGGCGCGAAGTCGCTCGCCAGAGCTGTGGTATCCGTCGCGCCGTTCCTGCCCAGCCTCCGCGGCCGATCTTCCACCGAGGCGCGATGGTGAGAGGACGGGATCGGCGGAGTCGCCCGCCCAGGCGAGTTCTCGCCCTGCGCTTCGCGCGCGGAGGGCAGGCGTGCGGTCCACACCTGACGACGAAATCGAGCACGGCCTTGAACTCGCGGCGGGGTCCATTCGACGAAGGCGCGATGCCCAGGCACGCGCTGCAGAACGGAACGGCGCGTCGCGAAGAAGCCCGCCATTGGATCGGTGAGACACACGAGCGGTCGCGCGCAAAGGGACGCGACCCAGGAGTTCACGCGGCGGAAGCGGCCCCAGGAGTCGTCGGTGCTGCCGCCCGCGACGAAGCGCGAGCCGATCGCAAACTCCGCTCCGCGCAAGATTTCTTCGACCAGCGTGGGCACGACCTCGGGCGGATGCGAGAGATCGGCATCCATCACGACGACGACTTCGCCACGAGAGCAGAAGATCCCATCGAGCACGGCGAGCGAGAGCGAGCGCGGGCCGCCGCGTTCGATCGTAACCACGGGATGAGCGGCGGCGAGGCGACGAGCCTCTTCCAGCGTGCCGTCCGGCGAGGCGTCATCGACGATGATGAACTCCGCCGTCAGCGCTGCCTTCCGCATCGCCTCGTCGAGTCGCAAGGTGAGCTCGGCCAGGTTCTCGCGTTCGTTGAACGTCGGGACCACGACCGAGACGAGCGGTGCAGTCGAGGTGTTCGCCGAGCCTCGATGGGCTCGCGTCGAGGCTCGAGCACGCGCGCTTCGCAGACGTCGGCAGACGGATCGAGAGTTCATAGCGACCTCTTCTCCAGAACCAACGCCGATCCAACGCGCGACCGCCGATGCCGTCAAGCGACGAGTTCCGAAATCCAGAGGATCGGGGAGCTACGCGTGGCTCGCGTGGTACGGAATCTCCCTACACGCTTCGGGAATTCCCGTACGCGTCGGAATTCTGTCATACAGCGCAAACTACAATGCGTCTTCGTCGGCAGTCGTTGACGCCTAAAGCGGCCAGGATCGAAAGAGAAGTCGGTCAACCGCGTTCGACTCGCCGCAGAGACCTGCATCGAAGCCCATCTGCCCAGGGTTCGTGCATCCTCGCGGAGGTGGTGCATATTCAGAGCGGCGGAGTGAAGGCACGAGAGCTCAGAATGCCGCGGTTTGATCGGCGCGCCCGATCGAGACGAGGCAGGGAACGATCCGGCGCGTTGTTCTCGAGCTGCGCTTGAGGCCCTCAGGTTTCGGGAACGACTGCTGAGCAGGCTACGCCAGCGCACGGATGCGCTCCCTCAGCTCCCGACCGAGTCGCTGAAGCGCTGGAGCCCGTCCAAGATCTGCGCCGTCGGATCTCCCGTCTCGGCACCGCGATCAGGCCGACCTTTCGGCTGCGTCGAACGCGCTCGAATAGCGATCGGCGGCCCGCAGTGATTCGCCTCTCGATTGTCCTGCGCTCGCTGGCTCCACCTTCAGATCTGTTCCCCGCCACGCCCAAGCGCCCGTCGTGCGACTAGCCTCGTCACGCCAGCCGCCCCTCAGCCTCTGGCCCCTACCCCAACCGCTTCTCTACGAGCGCTTGGAGGTCTCGGAGCCGGAGGCGGAGCTCGACTCCGAAGCTCTCGAAGTCGGAGAGGCTCATCGCCGAAGAGGCTGCGACGTCAGGACGATCCCCGCGCTTCGTGTGGTAGGTCTGCCAGGAGCTCCACGCGCTCAGCTTGATGCCCAGCTCGGCCGCGGCCTCGTCATGACCTAGCTCGCCACGCTGCACGCGCTCGAACATCGCCAGCCGGGCCGGGTCCACGGGGCGTCCGCGTCCGCGCTTCCGCGTCGGGATCGACGTGGGTTCGACGGACGCGCGCGCGATCGGCGCCCGGACGATGCCGGTCCGCTTCATGTAGCCCGACTTCCATGCTCCCCACGTGCCCAGGTTGATCCCGAGCTCCGTGGCAGCTTCGGCGTTCGAGATCTCGCCGGCCAGGACGCGTTCGAGCACCGCGGCGCGGCGAGCGGTCTCTTGGACGTTCGCGGGACGGCCGCGTCCACGCCTGACGGAGGTCCGCTCAGGCGAGCGGTCTGCACCTCCGGGCGCTTCGACTGCGGCCATGCGCTTGCGATGCAGCACCTTCCACGACGACCACGCGCTCGCCTTGATGCCGAGCTCGGCTGCGGCTTCGGCGTTGGTGATCTCGCCGGCCACGAGGCGCGTGAGTAGCGCGGCGCGGCGCTCGTTCTCGACCACGTTGAAGGGACGGCCTTCGCGGCGCTTGCCGGAGACCACCACCACCGGCTTCTCGACGGAGGCCAGCTCGATCTCCCGCAGCCCCGCCGCGATCCTGTGCCGCGCGCGCTGAAGCTCTGCCAGGAGATCCTCGCGACCGACGCACTCCTCGATGGCTCGCGCGAGCTCACGGTCGGCGGCGCGGACCAGCTTCAGGGCGTCGCGCTCGGAGACCGGCTCGTCTTGATCGACGGCGGCTGCTTCCGGTGACACGGCGTTCGCATCTTCGCGCACCGGAACTTCGCGAGTTGGCTCAGGCGCGTCCTCGCCTTTGTCAGGCTCCACCTCGTCGACCTCCTCGATCACCGGCACCGGCCGACTCGCTATCTCCGCCGGCTCCTCCTCGCTCAGCACGGCGTTCAAGTCCGCCAGGTATCGCGCCAACCCGCGCGTCTCGTCCTGCGCGCCGAGCCGCTGGATCGCGTTCCTGAAGACAGCCTGCACGCGGATCCGGTTCGCACCGAGCTCGCGCCCGATCGCGGCGAATGACTCGGCCTTGCCGGTCCTGAACCCGAAGCGCAGCACCACCGCGGAGAGCTCGCGGTCGGTCAGCGAGGCGATCGCCGTGGACCAGGACTGGAGCGAGGTCGGCGGGGAGGCCTTCGGGGCCGGCGGTGGCGAGCGGCGGGGATTGGAGGTCGGCGGTGGTCGCGGACGGGATTATGGCATGGAGGCTGCGCTCGCGCCGGAGGTCGGCGCCCGCGCGTTCAGCGATGCGGCAGTGCGGGCCAAAGTGGCGTTCTCACTAGGAGCTTGGCGCGCCGAGCTACCAGCCGCGCTCTCCGTCAGCTCAGTCCTTCTCTCTTGCTTCCTGAACGCGGTCACGCTGCACGTTCATGGCGCGCTCGCCTGCCTGCACGAGCTCCTCGTGGTAGGGTGGCAACTCTCCTTCGCCTGCATGATCCATCCACGACGGCACACCATATGCGAGCGCGACGTGCCCGAATATCATCATGGACTGGACGATCATGCGCACAGCCTCTTCTCCAACGTCGTCGTGCTCATTTAGCTCGAAGAAGGATTCGGGTTGCGCTCCGGGAGGCGATAGTACGCTTGACTCCAAGCACATGGGGAGGCCAGACCTCTCAAATCCTTCGAGTACCGGCACAACATCGATGAACGGAATTGTCCGCCATACATGGAGAAGCTTCACCTTTGCGTAAAACTTTCCCGGCAACCGAGCCGCTCTGAGCAGCAGTCGCTGCGTTCTAACGATTCCCAGGATGACTCCAAACAGATGGTTTAGGTCTACGATTCGCGGCGCTTCCATCGCATGACGCTCGAGCAGGGAGGCAAATCGATCAATGTTCGCGTATCCTCGCAGCTTATGCTTAAAGACGCTCAGGTGACCAGGAGTATAGAGAGGCAATGGAACAATTACCTCGCTCTCCAATGTTCGCTTCAGCTTCCAGGTTAGGCCGAGGAGCTCGGGGTTGTTTCCTGCGAGCTGCCTACCGACATAGCCGTATGAAGTGCTGTGCACGGTATCAAGGGGAACGGAACTAAGGAGCCGATCTCGGCCACCGAGAATGCCGCGCACTTCCTGCAGCGGTGCACCTAGCCAGGGCTCTTGGTCCTTCCAGAGATCAGCCACGAGAAGAAGTCTTGCGTAGACTGTGTTTCCTTCTGCTTTGGAGAACTCAGGGTCATCATCGATCCAGGTTGCATATTCAGTTCGCAAGCCGTCCGCGCGCCTAAATAGCTGGTCCAGGACAAATCGATCGCTCTCCGGCTTCGGCTCCGAACTATCCGCAACTCGCCTATAGATGACGCCGTTCTTGTGAACGTGTGGAGCATTGAGGCTCGACGGCGTTCGTACGCAGATTATGGCGTGCTCCGCCTCAAGCCTCATCGAAGGCAATGGGCCCCAGATCGGCCTCGCCTCAAAGAAGGGAGTGGGATTCGAGTTCTCTGCCACGGATTGCCGGATGCGCTGAATTGCTGCATCAATCTGATCCTTCGGGATACCACGAAGGGTGCCGGCGACGGGATTCTCCTTCGCGACCTCCTCAACTCCGTAGAATAGCCAACCGCCAAATGTATTAGCGAAAGCCGAAATCGACTTCGCGATCGACGTCGGAGCCGGGACCTCGCGCTTGTATTCGACATACCATCCTTCGGGGACGCTTCGAAGGACTTCAAGGTCTGGCGCAATCAGTTCATCGAATCGTTTGCTGAATGGAGTGTACACGCGTCTCCTATTTGTCCTTTCCACTGTCGTGTGTGAGAAAATCCCCCCCATCTGGCCCCCGAAATTACCGCCTCGCCTCCGACTCGTCTGACCAGTCGTACGGCGCGCGAGTCTTCGCAATCGCAGAACGCTCGTTCATTCATCGCGCGCCGGCCTCGGCGATGCGCTCGCGAACATCGACGAGGACCTGGGACAAGGGCGAGGCAGCCATCCAACTCTCGGGGCTCGGGAAGAGAGGGAGAGGATAGCGGAGCCGAGTCGGCTGTCGAGAGGGCAGTGCGATCGTCGTCGGCGTTGCGCCGGACGCCTACCCGCGGGCCATGATTTCGCAGGGCAAGCTGGTCGCCCCGAGCTCTCTCCATCTCTGCTCTTGGCTCCCGCCCCGCTATCCGGCAAGATGCCGCCCCAGAGAGCCCGCGCGCCGCCCCGCGCGGCCCGACCCGCTCCTACCGTCGCCCCAGATCGCACGGCTCGCCGCAAGCCCAGCCCGCCAACGAGCTCCGCGCCGACCTCCGGGCCATCGCTGCTCTGCCGGGCCAGGCGATCAACCTCCCGCATCCCAGCCGCGATCCTGGTCCACGCGCGTTGAAGCGCTGCCAAGAGATCTGCGCGACCGGGAGCGTGGTGCCGAGAGGCGACAAGGTCAATCAAGCTCGCTATCCTCTCTAATGACTCGACTTAACCTCGCCTGGATCTTGTCGCGAATCTTCCCGATCAGCTCCTGCTGAAGCTTCCCACTGTCTAAGTCTGCCATTGAAAACGGCAGGATCTCTGCACCGTTGATACGGGACTGCTCGGCGCCCTCCTTCCTAGGGAATCCCCGCTCGTGGTCTTTCAGAACGGCAACGATTGACTTCCCCGACAACTTCGGAAGCTCAGCAAACATGTGAAGCTCACCGATCGTTCCCGGCGAATAGACCAAGTTGACAATGAGGATCGCCCCCATAGCAACGAGCTTCTCCTGAAATCCAGGGGTCAATGCCCTCTCCAGTGACGTTTCCGCCACCTCGGAGAGGTACTCTGGAAGAACGCCATTTGCCTCAGTAAATGCATCAATGCTACTTACGAGTTGCAATCTTAGCCGAGCCAGCTTCCCCTCTGGCTCCAAAGGCTTTGTCTCTGCAAGTTCCGGGTCGGGACCAAAGACGGGAATGAATAGCTTCTTTTTCTCTTCCCTCACGCGCCCAAGGCCCTTCAGGGCATCGGCCATCACGGCCATCTTATCCTGCGCCTTCACGATATGCCCTATTGCTTCATGAATTCGCAGCAGTAGCTCAATCTCGCCCATGAATCGCGCATCAATAGAGGCTACAGGGTCTTCGACAGGAAACAGGAACTGGCCTTCGAGCCGAACGACTGCAATCGGAACGTCTTCCGAAGCCAGAAACAAGAGACCTCCCCCAATACCATCCCGAAGCATGAAGTCTGGAATGGGATTCTGATTCAGACACCACCGAAAGTACGTCTCGGAGTAAAGAAATACTGCGCTTCGCGTCTGCGCCAATTGGGACCGCATCATGCGACTACCAATGTTCATGAGCGATCGAAAGTCGAAGCCCATACTCAGGAAGCACACGATTCCCATTCGATGCAGATCCTGTTGGAGCATCTTTCCGACGATTAGCGTTCCAGCGTCGACAAAGAGTGTGCAGTCGTAGCGCCGATCAGCCAGTCGAACAGGCTCGAATTGCATGCGACTGCCTCTAAGAACAAGTACCGGATGCTGGATCGCGAGTTGTAGCGGGTACGTTGCCGAGCGCTTTGAAGCGAGGCAAGACCGGCGAAACTAGCCGAGTGCCAATGTCTGCGCAAGAAGCATCGGTAGTCCAGGCGCCCAGAGGAAACCAATGCGATCTCCTACGCCCCAACCGCCCTCCGCACCACCGCCTCTTCCGGCCTCGCATACCGCACCGTCGTCGCCACCGACGCGTGCCCCAGGACCCGCTGCACCACGCCGAGGTCGCCGGTCCGCGCGTAGACCCGCGTCGCAACCGTGTGCCGCAGCGCATGCGCCGACGCCGTCACTCCCGCCTCTCTCGCCATCCGCTCGATCATCCGCTGCGCATGCCGCCCTGAGATCGGGAACAGCGGCCCCTCTCGGTCCCGGATCCACTCGGCCAGCCGCGGCACGAGTTCTGCCGGCACGTACGCCACCCTCGGCCTGTCGTTCTTCGCCTTCCGCACCGAGATCACGCCGCGGTGTAGGTCGATGTCCCCGACCTCGAGGGCCAGGGCCTCTCCGAGTCTGAGTCCGGTCCCGAGCAGCAGCCGGACCAGGAGCTCGTCCCGCGCCTCGCCCTTCGCGGCGACTGCCAGCAACCGCTCGACCTCGCCGTCCGAGAGCGCTCGAGGCGGTGGCTCACCGCAGCGAGCCCGGCGGACCAACATGCCCGGCGATCGCGCCACGAAGCTCGCGAGCTCGGCGAACTGGAAGAACACCCGCACCGAGGTCCGCAGCGCGTTCGTGCTCGTCGCCAGCTTCGTCGCGCCGTCCGCCGTCTTCCTCGCCGCGTCGCTCACCAGGAAGCGCGCGACCACCTGCGTCGTGATCGCGCCGAGCTCGGCCGGGATGCCGTTCGTAGCGAGCCAGGAGCCGAGCAGCCGCAGGTGCCGCGCGTACTGCTTCCGCGTGTGGATCGATCTGCCGTCCGCCTCGAGCTGGAGCTGGAATGCGGCGATCGCGTCGTTGAGGTGCATGGGTGCCTCCTTGGATTGATCGCTTGGAAGGAGAGGCAGGGCGGCCGGCAGGATCGCGTCCCAGCAGCCGCCCGTTCCGCTACTCGGTGACCCGCTCGCCCGTCGAGGCGTAGGTGATCTGCGCCGGGTCGCTGGGATTCGCGCTTGGTTAGAGCCTGGCGTCGTCGTTGCCGACCACCTCGCGCTGGCTGAGCGGCACGTCCTTCTTCGCGCGCGACTTCGCTTCGATCGGCGCCGTCTCGATCGCACCGCTCTGCTCGGCGAACGTCAGCGCGAGCCGGAGCACGCGGCGGCTGCGGTCGATCGTCGGCTGCGCCTTCGCGCGTCCGCTCTTCGTCGTCGTCACCTGCTGCGAGGTGTTGAAGCGCTCGACATCCGCCGGCGTGATCGCGCCGACCGGCGTCTCGGCGCCGAGGACTTCCGTCGCGAGGTCCAAGTCCGCGGCGTAGGCGTTGATCGTCGACTCGCTCTTGTGCCCCGCCTTCAGCGACTCGAGGTAGGCGAGGGCGGTCTCGGTCAGGGTCCAGGTGGGCTTCGCGGTCTTCTTCGTGGCCTTGGCCTTCTTGGCCTTCGGCGCGTCATCCGTGGTCGTCATCGTCTTGGCCTCCTTGTGGCCGTCTGGAACGACCGCATACACGCTCTGATGCGCAGCACAGGGAAGGCGAATAGGACCCGCGTGCGGAGGATTCTTCGGATGGCCACGTGGCGGATGATTCGAGCGGACGTGGGGTGCGAGTGGCGGCGCGATCGGGTGCAGATCTCGGGCCGGGTTCGACTTGCTAGATCGGGATGCGCAGGCCTGTGCGCGCGAGTTGCGCCTTCGCTTCAGAGGGCCGCCACGGGCTCGCTGGTGCGATAGCTGCGCAGTCAATGCGAACGCCGAAGAGGACGTACCGCGCGCTGGTGATGCGCGTGACGGCCTCGTGCGGCGATCGGTGCGACGAATCAGTACGTCGCGTAGATGAACGGCGCCACCTTCTCGGTGTCGTCCTTCGCGCCGCAGATCTCGCCGAGGCTGGCGGCCGTAGACTTCACGTCGGACTCGGATGCGCCCGTCCTCTTCAGGGCCGCACCGATGCGTGCTACCACGGCCCTGGCGCTCTCGGTCTGCTCGAGAGCGGGCAGGTCCTTCGCTTGTTTGGCGAGCCGGTCCAGCTCTGGCTGAGCTGCTCGGAGCGCGCCCGCATCAGCCGCGCCATCGAGTAGGGAAGCCGCGCGCTGAAGAAGATCAAGTCGCGTTGCCTCCTGGCTCGAGTTGGGCGCCGGTGCCGGATCTTCGCCGGTGCAGCCGAAGCAGAGGAGCGAAACGAACGCGGCGGCAAGAGCGCGAGCGATGGTCATGACGGTCCGTGGGTGGTAACTGGATCGCCAGGCTATCCGGGGGACCTTTGCTGTGACGAGGCAGCCCATCGATTCTCGCGGTCGCGCCTGCACAGCGGCGCGACTTCCGAGGGCAGATCCGCGGACCTCAGCGCCGCTCCCGCCACGTCCGCGTGCAGCGCCCATCCCCATCCGCGACTTCAACCACGCCGCCGTCCTCCGACGACCGCACGCTCGCGACGACGCATCCGCCCGCCCATAGGTCGACCGCGCTCGGCGAGATCGTGACCGTCACTCCGCGATCCGGATGGCCAACGTGAACGACCGGCGCCCCCTCGTCACCGATCTGCATGACGATGGCCGGCTCGCCCCTCGCGTCGAGCAGCGAGAGCCGCACGCCTGGAACGGCGCAGTCGCCGCCGGTCTCGAGCACGGCGCGGATGCGGCCTTGGTTCGGCTCGCGGATGACCAGGCGCTCGACGGTCAACTCGTGGATGCGCTTCTTCATGAGCGCACACACAGCCGAGCGAAGGCGGCGGCAGCAAGCTAGGGGTGGAGATACAGCGCGCCGACGAAAAAAGCCGCCCCACCAGCGCATGCGCCAAGCAGAGCGGCTTCCGATCCTTGTGTGGGGACGCGCGGTTTCCGTCCGTCACTCGCGGTCGGCGAGCTTTGCGGCCCCGATTCTACACGCAGGTCCGCGATTCAAGCTCGACCTGCGCCAGCATCGCCCTCGCCTCGACCGAGTCCACCGCTTCCGCCCGCAGCTCCGCGAGCACCTGCTGCGCGATCCGCGCCTCGCGCCGGAGCCGCGACTTCGATAGCCCATTCAGCGTCGCATGCTCCCAGCGCACGATCGCTTCGATCCGCGCCGCTTCGTCCTCCGCGCACCCGAGCTCCTGCGCGATCGCCTTGGCGTAGTAGCTCATCGAGCCACCTCGATCAGGAAGGCGACCGCACCAGCTTCCTCTTCGTCGGTCCCGGTTGCGCACTCGATCCAGATCCGCGCGGTGCGAGTCTCGCGGCCCGGCGCTCCCCACGCTTCGCCGCGCTCGACATGCACCAGCCAGCGCTCGCCATCGCTCCGCTCTTCGATCTCGGCGGCGAGGCGCAGGACTGCGGCGCGGAACTCGCGCGTGGTCATCGGCGCGTTGTTGGTGATCGTGAGCTGCGCGCCGAGGTGCTTCGGATCGACTCCGGCTTCCAGGGTCAGGGAGCCGCGCGTGGTCTTCGTGGTGGTCATCGTCGTGGTCCTCGTTGGTGAGCGACATACACGCTCTGCGCGCGCCCGAAGTGTAGGCATAAGCAGCAGCGTTCTCGGATTCACCACGCGTGTTCAGCGACTCTCCCGATCGATCCGCGCGAGGAGCTCGCGAGCCGCAACATCGCCACGTGGAGCCCGCGCCACCAGCCAGCGCAGGATCCGGTACGCGCAGGACACCTCGTAGACGATCTGCGAGGTCCGCAGCAGCTCCGGATCAGCATTCGCATCGCGCAGCAGCCACTCGATCCCGTGTACCTCGATCTCCGGGCAGTGCGTGAGCTCGGCGATGCGGCCCTGGAAGCGCGTCCGTGGCTTCGTGGGCGCGCTCAGGAAGTCCGCGCTGCGAGCGTAGGGCTGGCGTTCGATCGGCGTACCCAAGCGCTTCGCTGCGCGCTCCTGGGCCAGCTCCTTCTGCTCGAGGAGGCGGATCGCGAAGTCGATCTGCCGCAGCGACGCGTTGGCGTAGAGCTTGCCGTCGATCTCGATCGCGAAGCTGGTGCGGCTCTGCATCGTCGTGGTCCTTGGCGGCAGCGAACGCGCCCTACTTCTTGGCCTGCTTGCCCGCCTCGTACGCGGCTTCGAGCGCCGCACGGATCGAGCTGACGCCGAGTTCGTGAAAGTCCAAGCGGTCCCGGCCGCGAGAGTCGAGGGTCTCGAGCCAGAGGATCTCCTTCGCGATCCGCTCGACCGTTGCGTCGCGCTTGCTGTCGGGCTTCATCGCCTCGGCTCCCGGGCTCGTTGCTCGCGCTTCGCGTGCTCGTATCCGGCGCGGAACGCGCGCTCCAGCGCCATCCGGATCGCGCGGTCGACGTTCGGGCCGAAGGCCTCTCGTGCCATCCGGTGTGCTTCGCGTTCGGCCAGGTCGTAGGTGTCCATGGTGGTGTCCTCTCGGGTCGTCGACATACACGCTCGGGTCGGGCCGGTAGCCAAGGCCGTTCTCTCTGAAGATCTGGTGGCGCGCGAGATCCGTCATGTGGACGGAGTTGAACCGCGCCGATCCTTGCGACCGAGCACGTGAAGAGCACGCCTCGCGTCGACGCCAACGGCGACCGCAGCGAGGATGGCGCTCTCCGCTTCTCCGCGCCGCTCCAGGCCTGCGCACGCCAATTCGCATCGGTTCACCCGATCACTCTGGAACCGATCCGCCCCGATCGGGCAGGCCGGGCGTGGAATGCGGCGAGCGCGAGGGCCGCAACGCAGTCGTCGTGCTGACCCGCCGGAGCGGAGCTCTTCACGTGACCGGTCTCGGTCACTGCGTACTCGAACGACTCCAGCTCGTCGATTCCATCGGGCCAGAGCTCGGGTCGCGGCAGCACGATCTCGCGGCGCTCGAGCAGCAAGGCTAGATGATCGATCAGAGCGGCCTTGCTCCGCGCCGTGAATGGGTACGGCTCCGCGAGCACCCCTTCGCGTCGCAACGCCTCGAACACCGGCTCCCCCGCACCCGTCGAGTCGACGCGCACTCGCGCGTTCCGGTAGCGCTCCAGCGCGGTCCGGATTCGCCCCACCTGCAGGGCCCAATCAAGCCGGTGGAATCGATCCACGAAGCAGACCTCGCCTGCCCGGTTCATCACGACGAGCACGCTGAAGTCCTCGACCTTCGCGAGATCGAGTCCCGCGAAGTAGCTCTGATGCGCCTCCGGCTCCTTCCAGCTTCCGGTCGCGCATTCGCGCACGTTTCGGAACACGGCACCCGAGCCTTCGATGAACTGCCCGCCGAACTCCTGTAGAAACACTCGCTCGGGCAACCGTGCGCGCTCCGCCTCGATCAGCTCGCGATCAAGATGCGGATTCTGCCAGCTCGGCGCGTTCCAGCTCTGGTAGTCACTGTCTCGCCCCTGCCCGCGTCGAAACGCGTCGAAGTACCAGCCTTTTCCACGCGGCGTCGAGATCAGCAGTGCCCACCCTCGCTTGTCGATCAACCGCTGCGCGAGGTGCGACTCCCACACGTGAGCTTTCAAGCGAGCGGCTTCGTCGATGACCAGCCAGTCGAGGCCCTCGCCGAGCAGACTCACGGGATTGTCCGCGCTCTTTGCGCGAATCTCGGAGACTCCGCCCGCGAGGTTCCGCAGCAGGATCTTGCGCTCATGCTCGCGCATCCCAATCAGCCGATGTGGGAGCTGCATGCCGACGATGGCCTGGATCTCTCGGAAGACGCGATCGGCAAGATCGTAGGTCGGCGCGGTCACCCAGCCGACCGAGCTCTGCTTCGGCTCGAGTGCGGCGGCGATGCCTTCCATCGCTGCCGCCTTCGTCTTGCCCCACCTGACTCCGCACGCCAGCACTCGCCGCGGCGCGCGCGACGCATGCACCGCGCGTTGACCCTCATGTGGCTCGTAGCGGAGATCCGCGAACAAGCGCTCCTTGTCGAGGCGGAGGGAGGAGTCGATCGGTGCCATGGTGCAGACCGTTGTTCTCCCGGATTCAGTACTGCATCCGCATGATCGTGATGCCCGATCCTTCCGGCGGTTTCGCGAGCAGCGAGGCGAGACCGAGTGCCATCACGCAATCGTCGTGCTGGCCCGAAGGCGCAGAGCTGCGCACATGCCCGTTCTCGGTCACCGAGTACTCGAACGCTTCGAGCTCGTCGATCCCCTCGGGCCAGAGCTCTGGTCGTGGGAGCACGATCTCCCTCCGCTCGAGCAAGAGGGAGAGATGATCGACCAGCGCGGTCTTTGACTTCGCGGTGAACGGATAGGCCGTCGCGTAGATGTCCTCGCGCATCAGCGCCTCGTAGATCGGCTCCCCGCTGCCCGTTGAGTCGACGTGTAGGCGGGGCGAGTCAAAGCGCTGCAGCGCGGCCTTGATGCGCACGATCTGCAGGTTCCAATCGAGACGATGGAAGCGATCGACGAAGCAGACCTCGCCGCGTCGGTTCATGACCACCAGCACCGTGTAGTCTTCGACCTTCGCGAGGTCGAGCCCGGCATAGTAGCTGTCGCTGCGATTGGGCTGTTGCCACGAGCCCGTCGCGCACTCGCGGACGTTCCGGAACACCGCGCCCGAGCCCTCGATGAACTGGCC
This sequence comes from Planctomycetota bacterium, assembly GCA_016719295.1. Taxonomy (GTDB): domain Bacteria; phylum Planctomycetota; class UBA1135; order UBA1135; family JADKAF01; genus JADKAF01. The sequence continues at coordinate 5,611,558 of JADKAF010000001.1, read as the reverse complement.
GCCGAACTCCTGCATGAACACGCGCTCGGGCAGGCGCGCGCGCTCCGCCTCGATCAACTCGCGATCGAGGTGCGGGTTCTGCCAGCTCGGAGCGCTCCACGACTCGTAGCTCGTGTCTTTGCCTTGTCCGCGACGGAAGCTGTCGAAGTACCAGCCCTTTCCGCGCGGCGTTGAGATGAGCAGGGCCCAGCCGCGCCGATCGATCAGACGCTGCGCCAAGTGGTTCTCCCAGATGTGCGCGCGGAGACGCGCCGCTTCGTCAACGACCAGCCAGTCGAGTCCTTCACCGAGCAAACTCACGGGGTTATCGGCCGACTTTGCGCGAATCTCCGACACGCCGCCGGCTAGGTTCCGGAGCAAGATGCGGCGATCGTGCTCCTTCATCGAGATCAAGCGATGCTTCAGTTGCATGCCGATGATCGCCTGGATCTCGCGATAGACTCGGTCGGCCAAATCGTACGTTGGCGCAACGATCCAGCCGATCGAGGTGGCGCGCGGTGCGAGCGCTGCAGCGATGCCTTCCATCGCGGCGCATCTGGTCTTGCCCCAGCGCACGCCGCAGGCGAGGACGCGGCGCAGCGCACGCGACTCGTGCACGACGCGCTGTCCCTCATGCGGTTCGTAGTTCAGATCCGCGAAGACCTGGGCCTTGTCGAGACGGAGATCAGGTGCGGGGTGTGTCATCGGATCGAACCAGCCAGCGTTCGTACTCGCGCTTGATGACGCTCTCAACATCGATGGCGGCGCGATCGGTCGGCTCGCCGCGGGCGAGCCGCTCCTGCTTGACTCCGATCTCGAGAGCGCGTACCGCTTCCATCGCGGTGGAGAGCGGCAGCGTTCGAAGCGCGTCGAGAGCGCGCGCCTGAATCGCCTTGGCGACGCGGAGGTGGCGCGCGTTCATCTCTTCGAGCGTTTCGATGGCACGCTGCTCGGTCGCTTCGCGCGCCTTCCGCTCGCGCTCCGCAATCCGCTCCTGCCACCGCTCCGCGATGGCGTGCCTGTTCACGGTCTTCCGCGCCACCGCGTAGCGCTTCGCGACTGCGGTGTAGCTGCGGTCGACGCCGAGCGAGAAGTAGTACTCGAACGCGTCGCTCGGGAGCTTCGAGTGTTTCATGTCGCGCTGCTCCAATCCGGATCCACGCGCTTGCCCCAGTGGTGGAAGCCGTAGAGGGCGAGCGCGCAGTAGACCGCGTGCAACGCTGCCTGGGGGTAGATCCCGACGACGTAGTCAATCGAGGCCCAGACGGCGTTCGTGAGTGCCCAGATGGCAAAGCAAGCGCGGACGCCGCGGATGTTCAGCCAGGTCGCGAGCAATGATGCTGCGCTGACGATCCAGAGCAGGGTCACGACGCACGCTCCTTGCCGCTCGCCTCGCGCACTCGGGGCTTCGTATCGAGCTCTCGCCAGAGACGAGCCGTGGCTCGCTGCGCGCGGACCGATTCGATGAAGACGCCGAGCAGGAGTAGGCAGTTCAGGAGGTTCGCTACGGCTGGACTGACGAGCCCGACGAAGCACGCGATGAACCAACCCGCCGCGACGGTTGCTCCGATGAAAATCAGCATGACGCTCTCTCCTTCGCGATCTCCGCAAACGTTCGCCCATCATCGTCGAGCACGGCCTGCCTCCCCGTGGCCTTCTCCCAGCGCAGGAGCGCGGCATCGACGAAGGCTGGACTGAGCTCCATGGAGCGACACCGGCGTCCGAGCCGCTCCGCCGCGATCATCTGCGAGCCGCTTCCGTTGAAGGGCTCGAGCACGATCTCGCCTGGCCGGGTGTGGTAGCGGATCGGACGTTCGAAGATCTCGAGGGCCTTCGCCGTAGGGTGGATTGCCCTGCCGCCCTCATCCGGCTGCGCGATCTCCCACACCGTGCGCTCGCTCGGCGGCGGTCTGCGGTCCTTCTCGGGCATGAAGCCTTGTCTCCAGCCGAAGAAGCACGGCTCGTGCGCCCAGAGGTACATGCTGCGGGTCAAGACCCCGCGGCTCTTCGCCCAGATGATCGTCTGGTGGAGCAGGAGGCCGTTCTGCTTCCACGCCTCTTCGACGAGCGCTTGCCGGCGCGTCGCGTGCCACTGGTAGACCGGCACGCGCTCGGTGCAGTGCTTCAGCGCGACGCGGAGTAGAGCGGCGAAGAACTCCACGCTGCTCTCGGGATCGATGTAGTCGTCCCAATGCTTGTTGCCGAGCTGCTTGCCCTCGCCTGCGACTCGGCCGGCTTTGCGGTGATGCTCGGACGGGTGGTTGTCGCCCCGGTACGAGACAAGATACGGAGGATCGGTGGCGAGGAGCTGCGCGACATCGTCGCCCATCAGCCGCTCCATGTGCTCGGCGTTCGTCGAGTCGCCGCAATGGAGGCGATGATCGCCAAGGATCCATAGGTCCCCGAGCCGCGTGACTGGCTCCGCGGGCGGCTCCTGTTCGCCGGGATCATCGACCGTGCGCGGCTCGTCGAGCTCGAGCTCTCGGAGCAGCGTGTCGATCTCGGAGTCGCTGAAGCCGACGCCCTCCAGCGCGTCCTCCGCGCGGAGTTCCTGGAGGAGCTTCGCGAGCGCGGGCTCGTCCCAAGCAGCAAAGGTCGAGGAACGGTTCTCCGCGATTCCGAACGCAGTCGCGTCGAGATCGCTGCCTTCGAACCAGATCACCGGCACGCGAGCGTGGCCGAGCTGCTCCGCGGCTCGGAGGCGCGTGTGCCCCGCAACGACTTCGCCGCTGCGCTTCGCGACGATCGGCACCTGCCAGCCGAAGCGCTTGATCGACGCCGCGACGTGCGGGACCGCCTCGTCGTTGAGGCGCGGGTTCGCAGGATTGGGGCTGAGCCGCTGGCGCTCCACCCACTCGATCTGACAGCTCGTGCCTTCCATGCCCATGCACCGCGCTCGAGCGAGCACGGCCTCTCTGGGGCTGGGCTTGGAAGGGGACTTGGATTGACAGCCCGGACGAACGGAATACTAACGACACGCCTCGGCTCGCGTCAATCGCCCCGCGGCTTCGCTGAGACACGGGCAATGTCCCACGAGATTGCGACAGGGACAGCGGGGACACGCGCATTCGGCCCGAGAACCGTTGAGGTTGCTGGGGTCCTGTACCCGAACGTGAGCTCGCTCGTCCTCCACGGGGCCCGGAATCCGCCGCTCAATGGGACAGAGTTGGGCACCCGCTCTGGTCGTTTGCGGCGCGGGCGAACCGGAGCTTCCGAAGGGTCGGCGCCGGGCCAGATGCGCGTGCTCGCCGCGGCGTTCAGGGCCAAATGCCGCGCGGATCGGAGCTGCGGAGGGGACGGCGAAGCCAGGCGATACAGGAGCTCGGGACGAACGCGGCGTTGACCGGCGCGGATGATCGAGGTGGGAACCCGGGGACGGCGCCGATCCGATCAGGGCGATCGAGGTCGCATTTCGCGTCCTATGCGACGCGGATCGGCGCGATCTGCGCCAAATTGGCACCCCGGAGCGCCCGATCCGGCTGGATCCAGCGCCCGGGCGGCGGGTCGCATGCTGGCTGGAATGCGCCGTGGGTTTCACCGCAACGCGCAGGGCCGTTCCCATGTTCCGGAACCTTGAGCGGAATAGCGCAGAAGATGCGGGTGGGCACGGTCCCCCGTGGCATAGGAGCTAGCCGACGGCAGTGCATCCGTTTTACGGCTCTTAGTGTTGGATTTCGTCGGAGCGAAAGTCGCGTTCTGCTTCTGGGCGCTGAAACTCGGGCTTGATCAGGCTAGCCTTCGCACCGGGTCCCAATCAGCGAGCTTGCGCGATGACTGAAGAGGCTCCGGACGACCGCCAACAGGATCCCGAGCGCCCAGACAGCCGGCGTCGGAGAACGCGTAGACGACGAGCTGCCGGCGCGAATGAAGTGTTCTTCGGCATCGGCCGCAGATTGTTCACGCTTCACGATGGACCACGCCCAGACCCCGAGCTCGCCGCTCTCTTTCCAGCCAAAGAAGGGGTTCCGACGCTTCTCACTCAGATCCTTGATTCCGCATCTCGCGTCCTGTCCCAGATAGGAAGTGCGCGGTGTCCAAGGACCAAGCGCTTCGCGGATCTGCTGCAGCGCTATGCCTATCTTTGCCTGGTATGTGGGGAGTTCCTATGCCAGAAAATCCCGACGATGCTCTGGTCTCCGGCAATCTCTACAGACGCCCCAGGAATCATCGGCGCAGTTCGCGACACACTCGCGTTCAACGTCAAGCACAACGATAGCCTGTGCGCTGGTGATCTGCCATTGCGTCGACATAGCGGAGCAGTGGCATGCCTTCTCGAAGCGCTGAACATTAGCGAAGCGCGCGTTACAGAAGCCGCTGGCGGAATGATTCATATGTCTGCCTATGAGCGTTACGGAAAAAACGCTAGATCTGGTAATGCCACTACGCGCAGATCAAGACGGAAGTCGGGCCCTGCCACCACCTCATCAGCCCCATTCGTTGCGACGGTCGAGGACGCTCAGAGAATGGGGGCTTGCCTAACCTGCGAACCGTACTCTGAACTTCACAAGCAATCCGCCCTGCATGAACCAGACTGGTCTTGGGTGTTCTACTCCGGCCGGATCTTCAATCTGCCCAGCAACCTCCAGAGGCAAGTTGTGATGCATCTGGCGACGTGCCCGCGTGGAGCTACGGAGCCCGAGATGCGTGCTCGATTCAAGGACAAGAAGATGCGCCCGAGGAATGCGTTCCAGCGACATCTCGAACAGCTCGGCGACGAGGGCTTCGTGCTCTGGAAGAAGCTCGACGGCCGCAACGTCCTGATTCTCGCACCCTTCGCCCGCACCTGAGACTGCTACAAACGAAGAACTGCTACAGGCGCGGAGACTGCTACAGGAGATGACTGCTACAAGAACGCAGACTGCTACAACCGCGAGAATGCTACAGCGACTCCGGCAGAGGTATTGATAGACTGCTACAAATTGCTACATATAATGTCGACTACCGTCCGCTGCTGAGTGATGTATTGTGTCTCGCGAACCCTTGGGGTTCCGAGAGACCATGTCAACACGAAGCGAGTGGATCGCCGTCACCGAGCAGGAGCCCTGCACGATCTGCCACAAGGGCGATTGGTGCTCTCGGCTCGCCGATGGGACGCTGGCGAAGTGCATGCGTCAGCCCGGCGGCAAGGCGAAGCTGGACAAGAACGGGACGCCGTACTGGATCTACGGCCATGCGGGAACCGACGCTCGCCTGACGCTCGATACTGATGATGCACGATCGGCGGTCCGCGATCTCGAGCCCGAACCGGCACCTCCCGCCGAGCGCGACAAGGTCTACCGCACGCTCCTTTCTCAGCTCTCCCTGTCCTCCGATCATCGCGAACATCTGCGTCGGCGAGGATTGTCCGACGAAGCGATCGACCGCCTCGGATTCCGCAGCTTCCGAAACGAGCACCGCCTCTCCGTCGCAAAGTGGCTTCTGCTGCGCTTCCCGAAGAGCGTTCTCGCGATCGTGCCGGGCTTCGCCACCGCTCGAAAAGGAGAGCGCACGACCCACTACTTCAACGGGGTCGCGGGAATTCTGATCCCGGTTCTCAACGCTGAAGGCCTCATCGTCGCGCTGCTCTCGCGGCCGAACGTCATCAAGGACGGCCGGAAGTACCTCTGGGTCAGTGCCGCAAAGAATGGCGGCGTGAGCAGCGGCAGCCCACTCCACTACGCGCGTGGCTCTGTCGACACAGGACGCATCCGGCTAGTCGAGGGGCCGCTCAAGGCCATCGTCGCCGCCTCGCTGAGTGGCATGACGACCGCCGGCTGCGGGGGCTCAGGATTGTTCGCCGCCGCAATCACCGAGCTCGCCTCGGGGCTCGCGAAGGGACCGCTGACGACAGAGACGGCTTCGCTGACGACGCTGCTGACGACGCCGAGGTCAGCAGTGGATGGCTCCCCAGTCCTTGCGGATCAAGGGGTCCAGCCGCCGCTGACGCCGCTGACGACCCAACTCGCCATCCTCGTGCTCGCCTTCGACGCGGACGTTTGGACCAACAAGAACGTCGGCCGGGACGTGCTCGCCGCGCTCCGGAAGGCGCGCGAACTCGCCATCCACTTCGAGCTTGAAGTCTGGCCTTCGGAGGGCTGCAAAGGCGTAGACGACGCTCTCGCCGCCGGAAGAGCCACGACTCGCCTCTCTGGACGCGAGATCGACGACTACGAGCGCCGCTTGCGCCGGCTCGTAGAAGGCCCGACCCTCGCGGAACGGATCGCTGAGTTCTCGCCGCTCCCCAGTGAATCGTGGCCAGCGATCCGCCTACGGCTCTTGGGCGAGCGTGTCCTGCAGGACATCGCAGCGGCCGACGCTACGCGCGATCACTACACCCGGCTTCTCAAGGAGCGTCTTGGGGGCCTGGCATCTGCGCGCGATCTGCAAGCGGCTGTACGTGAGGCGAAGGACCAGGCCCGCGAGGAATCTGATGCGATCGATGAGCAAGGTGCCCAGGGTGGGGCAGACGACCGCCTCGTCATGAAGCTCATCGCGATCGGCATGAAGGCCGAGTTGTTTGGTACCTCATCGCACGAGGCGTTCGCGGCACTTGAAGTCAGCGGGCACCGAGAGCTCCACCGTCTCTGCAGTGCGGACTTCGAGAGGTGGATTCGTTACCGGGCATTCCAGGATCTCGGCGAGGCCCCAAGTGCCTCGACACTCGATACGGCCATTCGCTCCCTCGAGGCGCAAGCACTCGCCACCGGTGAGCGACGCGAGCTCCACCTGCGGGTTTGTCGCCTTCGCGACGAGCTGTGGTACGACCTAGCTGATGCAGGATGGCGAGCCGTTCGAATCACGCGGACGGGGTGGGAGATCGTGGATCGCCCGCCGATCATGTTCCGCAGGTATGCGAAAACGCAGGCTCAACGTGCCCCGGCGCGTGGTGGAACTCTCGAGCTGCTCCGCGGACATCTCGGTATCCGCGACGATCGGTGTTGGCGCCTGGTCGTCGTATGGTTGATCGCCGCGTTGATTCCCGGATCGCCGCGCTGCGCGCTCCTTCTCTGCGGGGAGCAGGGTACCGCCAAGTCGAGCCGGACACGCATGCTCCGCCGCATCGTTGACCCCTGCTTCACCGAGTTGCTCTCGGTACCCTCAGACGTCGCCGAGCTTGCGCAGTCCGCCCTGCACGGATGGCTGGTTGGGCTCGACAACCTGTCGAAACTCCCCGCGGGAATCTCGGATGCGATCTGCCGAATCGTCACCGGCGACGGCTTCGAGAAGCGGAAGCTTTTCACTGACGAGGACGATGTCCTCTGGAGCTTCAGGCGCGTCGTCATCATGAATGGGATCGGCGCCTTCGCTACGCGCCCCGACCTGCTCGACCGCTCGATCAAGATCGAGCTCGAGCCGTTCGGGGATGGACAGCGGGTACCCGAGGAGATCGTCTTCGAGCGCTTCGAGGAAGACCGCCCGCGGATCCTGGGCGCGGCCTTCGACGTGCTCGCGAGAGTGCTTGCTCTCCTTCCTGTCGTCGAAGCTCCCGACGGCATCAGGATGATGGACTTTGCCAAGATCGGCGTCGCCGTAGAGCGGGCGTGCGCCTGGCCGACCGGCGCCTTCGTCGATGCGATGCGCGGCGACGCCGAGTCCAAGATCGAGGACGCCGTCGAGGACAGCGTGGTCGCGCAAGCTCTGCAGCGGCTCGGCGACAAGACGGATACGAAGGTCTGGCGCGGTACGTCAACCGAGCTCCTCGTCGAGCTGAAGTCGACGATGGCGGAGGATTCGAAGTTCGCGCCCGCATGGCCGAAAGCGCCCGCCGCGCTCACGAACGAGCTGAAGCGACTCGCCCCCGTTCTTCGGCGCATCGGCATCACGATCGAGATGGGCCGCACCGGACACGCGGGCTCGAGAGACAAGGTGATTCGCTGGGTTTCCCCTTCACCGGAAGGGTCGTCAGCGTCGTCAGCGTCGTCAGCAACGCCATCCGATTCGAGTCTTGCCGGCCATACGGTCCCGGGGCACCCCACTGCGGCCAAAAACAGTCCAGCGCTGGCCCCGCCTACGGACGACGCTGACGAGCCCCTCGTCCGTGCTGACGACACCCCCGATGGCTCTCCGGGTCGGGAGCCTGCTCTCGGAGGCGCCGAGGCGTCTCTGTTCGAGCAGTTCCTGAGAGTCGCAGAACACGCGGCGAACGACGAGGTGACGCCGTGACGTTGCTCGCTTCAACCGACCGCGTCGTCGCCGACGACATCGCGCGCGCTCGTAGAGGTGACCAAGTCCTCGGCGCGCTGGCTGCTCACCTCGTGAGGCACGGTTACGAGGACAACCCTTCGGCAATCGCCGAAGCATGCCGCGCCCTCGAGCACACCTGTGGAATGGAACGTGAAGCTGCAGAGGCCGCGTTGAGGCAGGCCGTCACACGCATCGCAGATCAAGCGGACATCAGCTCGAAGCAGCAAGACGAACTCCCTTCAGGTGCAACCGGCTTCGAACGATTGCGCAGCACTCACGGCGATCCATGCCTCCATGCTGTACCGCCCTGCTATTGCTGCTGCGGCGTTCGCTTCTTCCGCTTCGACGCGCCGTGGTCGACGTGGACGTGCGCCGTCTGCCATCCGCCGGTGTTGCGGGCGGACCGCTTCCTCTGGCACGAGCACGGCTCCAGAACTGAGCCGAGCTCCGCAGCCGTGGCGCTGCAGGAGGGCGCAGATGGAGATCGCGGCCTTGCTAGCGCAATTCGCCGCGAGGGAGCAACGCCGTCATGAACCGGGCTCCGCGCATCCTTTGCTCGACAAGGCACAGCTGCTTGCTCTGCATGCTTCCGCAGAGCGTGAAACCCCACGACGCCGTCGCCTCTCGAAACGCCGCACCTCGAGGCCTCCACCGGAGCGCCCGGATCAGATTCGCGAGCCTTCCGACCTCTTGCTTCCCGGAGAACCGCAACATGACTCTCGTTCATCGCCTTCCTCTCGCCATCTCCGCGCGCTTGCGCACCCTCGCTGAACGCTCGATCGCAGGCCGCTGGCCGATCCTCGACGTCTGGGCCGAACCCGCGATGACGCTGATCGGCGTGGAGGTGAAGCGCGTGCCGCACGGCAATCGCGATCCCCGTGCCGTCGCGTATCTCGCTCTCGAGCTCGCGGGTGGCATTCGAATCGATGGCGTGGCGCTGCGCGTCAACGCGAGAGGAGAGCTCACCGTCTGCTTCCCCTCGCGCGATCAGTTCCGCACGAGCCGAGCCCCCACAGCGTTCCCGATCGACAACCACGCGCGCGCCGCGATTGAGAAGGCGGTGCTCGAGGCGCTCGAGCTCCACCAGCACGCAGCGACGCGCTGAAGGCCTTCAAGGCTTACACGCTCCGCTGCTTCAGCACTGACACATTCACTCCGCCGAGAGCCCCGCGCGCAGCTCCACGGCGATCCATCAACCCGCGCGCACCAGGACACACGTCATGAACACCACCGAAGACCAACTCGAACTCGCCCGCGAATCTCGTCTGCGCTCCAAAGCGCGCCGCCAGGGCTTCCGCGTCGAGAAGTGCCGGGCGCGCTCATCCGAGAACCCCGCGTGGGCAACCTTCCGAATCGTCGACGTGCAGACGAACACAGTCGCGGCATGGGCGGGCTGGTGCGACTACGGCCTGAGTCTCGACGAGGTCGAGTCGTTCCTCGCGGACGACTGAGCGAAGAACACATCACGCGAGCCATGCCGTGCTGCGTGGCTCGCGACGGCTTCGCCGCAAAGGATCGTGCGGCGTGATACGCATCGAGAGATCGGCACTGATTCTCTTGGCGGAGGACGGGCCGAAGGAGAGAAGACCAAGTGACTAGAAAGCTACACGACATCGCCAAGCGCGCAGCGACGCGCTTCGGCTATCCATCGACTGGGTCGGTCCTGAAGGGGACCTGGCCTGTCCTCGACGCGGCCGGAAATCAGGCGCTGGCCATCACCGCGGTCACCATCACTCCGACGGGCGATGACGATGCGGACGACGGCCTGCTCGCGTTCCTCGTGATCGAAGTCGAGTCGCTGTTCCGCATCGATGGCGTGACACTGCGACTCACCGACGAAGGCCGACTCGCGCTCTCGTTCCCATCGCGCACCTCACGCCGCGGCACGAAGCACTCGCTGGTCCGTCCGCGAGACCAAGCGGCGCGCGCCGCGATCGAGCGCGCGATCTTCGCCGCGCTCGGCATTCGCGAGGAGGCACAGCGATGAAGCCGCTCCACCGCGACCCCGCCTACCTGACACCGCAGGAGCGCTGCGCCGAGATCGGCGCGATCCTCGCCGCGGGCTGGAGGCGAGTGATCCTCTCCGATCGCGAGCAGGAGAAAGATGACCTTGCTGTGGCTCGCAGGCTCGAGCCTCACTGTGCCACGGCCGGAGAAGCGGCCGAGGAGGCATCATGACCACGACATCGAACACGATCGAAGCGCAGCTTCGCGAGATCGCCACGATGAGCACAGAGGCGCTGGTCGCGCGCTACATGCAGCTCACCGGCAAGGAGCCGCGCCGGAACTACGCGCGTTGGCTCAGGAAGCGCGTCGCCTGGTTGGTCCAGGAGAACGCGTTCGGCGGTCTCAGCGTCGCGGCGAAGCGACGGATCACCGAGTTGCAACGCACACTCGAGCTGCCGCTCGATCTGCCCGGCGCGGAAGAGATCCGGCCCGCGGGCCTGATGGTTGGCGCGACGATCGAAAAGGAGTGGCGCGGACAGAAGATCCGCGTCGAGGTGCTTCGCGACGGCTTCGAGTGGAACGGTGAGCGCTTCACGAGCCTCTCCGCTCTCGCATGCCGGATCACGGGAACGAAGTGGAGCGGCAGGTTGTTCTTCGGCTTGCCGAAGGAGGCACGATGAAGGTCAAAATTCCGAAGCGCGAGCAGCCCGAGCTCACGGCGCCGACGTTTCGCGTCGCACTCTACACGCGTCAGAGCGTCGAGCGCAGCGACACCGAGCTCACGAGCTGCGAGGCGCAGCGACAGGCGGTCGAAGCGTATGTGCGTGCGCAGCGCGGCGAGGGCTGGATCGCATTGCCGGATCGATACGACGATGTCGGATTCTCGGGCAAGGACATCGAGAGGCCCGCATTCCAGCGACTGATGCGCGAGGTCGAGGAGGGACGCGTCGATGTGATCGCGGTCTACAGATTCGACCGCCTCTCGCGCTCGCTGCTCGACTTCGCTGCGTTGCTGCAGCGCTTCGATCGGCACGGCGTCCGGTTCATCTCAACGACCCAGTCCTTCGACACGAGCACGAGCTCGGGTCGACTGATGGTGAACCTGCTCGCGACCTTCGCCGAGTTCGAGCGCGCGCAGATCGCGGAGCGAATTCGCGACAAGCAGGAAGCGACGCGACGGTCCGGCCATTGGGGCGCGGGTGGATCGCCGCCCGGCTATCGCGCCGTGAAGGGCAAGCTCCTCGTCGACGAAGCGCAGGCCGCGATCGTGCGTGAGCTCTTCGCGCGCTACCTCGAGCTCGAGTCGCTGAGCGAGGTCGCGATCCTCCTCAACCGCCGAGGTCATCGACTGCGTTCGGGCCGCGAGTGGGAGAAGCGCGATGTCGCTCGCGTGCTCCGCTGCATCGCGGTGACGGGTCGCGTCACGCACGGCAAGGAGATCTTCTCTGGTCAGCATCAGGCGATCGTCGATCAGGAGTGCTTCGAGCGCGCGCAGCAGTTGCTAGATAGCAACCGTAACCGGCGCGGCGCGGAGCAGAGGAACAAGTGGGGTCGGTTGCTGCGCGGACTCTTGCATTGCGCGCTGCGCTAGGCCCATGATCCACACCCTACAGCCAGCGCGGCCCGGTGAAGCGTCACTACTACCGCTGCGCCAGCCGGCATGAGACGCGCGCCGACGCCTGTCCGCTCACCTCGGTCTCCGCGCCGAAGATCGAGGCCTTCGTGGTCGATCGGCTGCGCGAGATCGGACTCGACTCCCGGATCCTCCGCGCCGCGAAGATCGCGGCCGATGCGCAGGCGAAGGAGCGGATGCCCGAGCTGGAAGCGGAGCGTCGACGGATCGGAGAAGAGACGCGGCAGCTTCGAGCCGAGCGCGAGAAGGTGCTCGACGCGATCGTCCACGCCGGCCCTGCCGCGCGAGCCCTGGGCGAACGGGTCGGCGAGATCGACCAGAGGCTCGGGCAGCACGAGGCGCGCCTACAGGCGATCCAGGGCGAGCTGATCGCGATCGAGAGCGAGCGGGTCTCCGGCGAGGAGCTCGTGCAGGCGCTCGCGGAGTTCGACCGGGTCTGGTCCGGACTCGTCGTGAAGGAGCGCTGCCGGCTCCTCCAGCTTCTGCTCGCGAAGGTCAACTACCACGGCGAGAGCGGCGAGGTGGCGCTCCACCTCCGCTCGACCGGGCGCTTCGAGGGCGAGGAGCGAGTCGCAGCCCCCCTCGCCGAGTAGTCCCCGCCCCACCACGGAGATCCCGCCATGACCGTCCTGCGCTTCCAAAGCACGCTCGCGAAGCGGCACCGCGTCCTGCCCGCCGCTCCGCCCACGCGCGTCGCGCGCATGCTGGCACTCGCGCACCTGATCGAGCGCCTCGTCGCGGAGCGCCGCGTCGCGAGCTACAGCGAGGTCGCGAGGCGCCTCGGGATCACCGACGCCAGGATGGTGCAGGTCTGCGACCTCGTGTTGTTGGCGCCCTCGATCCAGGAGGCGCTGCTCTCGGGGCAGGTGAGGATCGATCCGAAGCGGGCACAGCGGATCACGCGAGAGCCTTCCTGGGCCGCTCAGGAGGCGCGTCTCGCCGCGATCGAGGACGGCGTCGGGTAGCGCGGGGGGAGCGTAGACTGGCGGCCTCTCCGCATCGCGAGCGCCGCGCCATGGACTCGAAGCTCCGCTGGGAAGGCATCGTCCTCTCCGTTCAGCCACGGATCCGACTCATCCGCAGCTTCGACCAGCGTTCGCATACATATCTCGGCTTCGTCATTCGCATCGCGGGCCGGGTCGAGGACGTGGAGCGCGAGGTCCTGGTCGGGATCGGAGCCGCGGCGCAGGAGAAGCACGGCTTCCGCGTCGGCGACCGCGTCTCCGGCCTCGGAGTCGCCGTGGCGGATCCACGTCTCGAGACGGCCGAGCTATACAAGGTGAGCGGCGTGAAGCGGCTCGAGCGTGGGCCCGAGCGCGCGCATCAGGGCGCGCCGTTCGAGCGCGTGCCGCCCGGCCTCGACGTCTACCGCGCGCGCGGACACCGGCGTCTCGCCGCGCGCAGCTTCGAGACGAAGTGCGCGAGCTGCATGTGGGGCTGCGCGATGGCAGTCGAGATGATCATCGACCAGTGGAACCCGACGCAGCGCCGCTACCGCGTCGAGACCTTCTGCTACGGCCCGAAGTCCTGCCCGCTCTACGCCGCAGGCCCGACGCGGAAGGTGCCGGGCCGGAACGGCATGTCGTGGGAGGAAGAGGACTGGGTCGATCAGCTCGCGACGGCGCATCGCGGAGAGGACGAGTAGAGCGCGTCGACGCACCTCGATCCTCTCTAGGAAGCTGCTTTCCTAAACCACGAAGCGCCACTCTCCACGCGAGATGGGAGAGGTTCCAGAGAGCGCCATGGTGGAACCCCTCGTTTCCAGCGAACGGGCTCGATGGAACTCGCTCTTCGCACGCGAGCGCAGGTTCGTCGCGACGCCCGATCCTTGGCCGGCTGCGGAGGATCGGTGCGCGTGAGTTCGCGTGGCGGTGCGGCTCTCTCGGAGAGGCGGAGACCGGTATCCGGAGGAGATTGCTATCGATGGCACTCAGGCTCGCACGCTTCGGCGGAGAAGGCCACCAGCCTCAACTGCTATACGGTCCCCCTTGAGTCGAGGGCGCGCTGAGAAGCTCACTTTTGACACGATTCGATCCTATGGCTACTTTTCTGCCGATGGTTGCTCCCATGGCCTCCTCCTCCCTGCCCTCCAATCTCCGACGGCTTCGCCGAGCGAAAGCGCTCTCGCAAGTCGAGCTGGCAGAGCTCGCCAAGCTCGCGCGCCGGGCTCCGCAAGATCGAAGTCGGCCAAGTCAGCCCTCGCGCGGCCACCCTGCATTCGATCGCCCGAGCGCTCGACGTCCCGATCCAGGAGCTCCTCGCCCCCGCCACCGAGCCGAGCCAGGTCCGCTTCCGCTCCCGCAAGCGCCTGAAGAGCCGCGATCAGATCCTGCTTCGCGTGGGTCGCGTTCTCGCAGACTTCCGAGAGCTCGAGGAGCTGCTGCAGGAGTCCCGTCCGTTCCGGCTGGAGTCCCTCGCCGGCGAGCTGCGCACTTCGTCGCTCCTCCCCGAAGCGGCGGCCTCTCGTTGTCGCGAGCTCATGCGCCTCTCGCCGAGCGAGCCGGTGCGCGACCTGTGCGGTCTGCTCGAGGCGAACGGCATCAAGGTGCTCTGCTTGCCGGCGGCCTCGCGCGAGTTCTTCGGCCTCTCGGTGGGCCCAGCCGATGGCGGCCCGGCGGTCGCGGTGAACACCTGGGAGCGCATCTCCGTCGAGCGCTGGATCTTCACGGCAGCACACGAGCTCGGGCACCTGCTGCTCCACCTCGGCGCCTATGACGTCGCTGTTCGAGAGGAGTCCGACGACGAGGAGCGCGCGGCGGATGCCTTCGCGGCGGAGTTCCTGATGCCCGATGCGGTCTTCCAGCGCGAGTGGGCCGAGGCGCGCGGCTTGGGGCTCGTCGATCGCGTGCTGAAGGTGAAGCGCATCTTCCACGTGAGCTACCGCACCGTGCTCCATCGGCTGGCTCGGGCGGATCGAAGCATCTGGGCGAAGTTCCAGCACGTGTTCGTGCGCGCGCACGGGCGAACGCTCCTCCGCGAGGACGAGCCCGAAGCGCTGGCGAGCGAGTCCTTCCGCGCGAGCCCCTCCGAACCCTCGCGCGCCGCCGAGCCGGAGCGCCTCTCGCCCGTCGACTTCACCGAGGATCGGCTGGCCCATCTGGTGCGCCGAGCTCTCGAGCAAGAAGCCATCAGCCTCGGTCGTGCCGCGGAGATCCTCTCGCTCTCGCTCGTCGAGATGCGCGCGCTCGCCTCTACTTGGGTCGCGTGAGCGCATCGTCGCCAATCAAGGCGAGGAGCTCCGGATGGAATCTCAGGAATCACGCGCCGGCTCGAAGCCCTCGCCCGACGGCGAGCGCACTTCGAGGCAGAAGATCTTCGAGCCTGTTCGCGAGGCGATCCGCGAAGGCGCGGATCAACTCGATCGCGGCGAAGTCGTCGATCACGCGACGTTCTTCCGTGAGTGGGACCAGGAGATCGACGAGCTCGAGGCCGAGCTGCGCCGCCGCAAGGCGTGAATCGGATCGGAGACTCGAAGGCGGCCCGCTCGGACCGACGAGCCATCCGCCCCTTGCCTGCACGATGCACCTTCGCCTCGGCCGGCTCGGTCGCCGCACTGAGGATCCGCTTCGCTCCGGCAGCGAGCTCGCCCGCTAGGTAAGCTTCCTTTACTAGCGCCGCCGCCTAGGAAAGATCTCTTTACCAACGCACCCATCCTCGCGTGCGGCGGGACGCTCGCGATCGGCGCAGCGCGGATGACGTGGGAGCGGCTCCGCTCCTTCGACGCGATTCCGAGCCGTATCCCGGCTGATCGATCTCCCCCACTAGCACGAAACCAAACCAAGAGTTAAGTTTCGCGCATGGAACGCGAGGACGCGACGCCGGGACCGAGCTGGGACCGCCTCTTCGAGACGGCGAGCGCGCAGGAGGGCTACTTCACGACCAGCCAGGCCGCGGCGGCCGGCTACTCCTCTCAGCTCCTGGTGAAGCACCTCCGCGCCGGGCGCGTCGCTCGCGTCCGTCGCGGGATCTATCGGATCGTCCATTTCCCCGCGGGAGAGCACGAGGAGCTGGTCGTCGCCTGGCTCTGGTCCGAGCAAGCCGGGGTCGTCTCCCACCAAACCGCCCTAGCCCTGCACGAGCTCTCGGACGCACTGCCCGCGCGCGTGCATCTCTCGATCCCGAGTGCTTGGCGGCAGCGGCGCCTACTCGTGCCGACGGGCATCGCGATCCACCACACCGACGTAGCGCCGGAAGAGCGCAGCTGGTTCGGAGCCGTACCGACGACGAACGTCGGACGAACGCTGCGCGACTGTGCGGAGGCAGAGCTCGCGCCGGATCTCCTCCGTCAAGCGACGGAGCAAGCCCGGCGTCGAGGGCTCGTGACCCCGGCCGAGATCGCCGAGGTCGAAGCCGCCCTCACGGCCTTCGGAACTCTCGCTCCGTGACCCTCCACAGCTACTCCTCTCCCGAGGCCTTCAAGCAAGCGCTGGAGCAGCGCCTGCGGAACTCGACCCAAAGCGGCGTCGAGCTCGCTCGCAAACGGCAGCTCCTCGTCTTCGATCGCTTCCTCGCGCGCGTGGCAGCGGTGTTCGGAGAATCCGCGGTGCTGAAGGGAGGCCTGGTGATCGAGCTCCGCATCGAGCGCGCTCGAACCACGAAGGACGTCGATCTGCACATGAGCGGAGCGCCGCAAAACCTCCTCGCCGAGCTGCAGCGAGCCGCGCGCCTGGATCTCGCCGACTTCCTGACCTTTGAGCTGCGCGCCGACGACGATCAGCCGCTGATCCAGAACGATGGCATGCCCTACGAGGGCTTTCGCTTCCGCACCGAGTGCAAGCTCGCCGGCAAGCTCTACGGACAACGGTTCGGCGTCGACGTCGCCTTCGGTGATCCGATCCTCGGCGAGCCGGAGCAGGTGCTCGCGGAAGACCTGCTCGCGTTCGCCGGCATCGCACCACCCACGCACCGGATCTACCCGCTCGAAACCCACATCGCCGAGAAGCTCCACGCGTACACGATGCCGCGCACGCGGCCGAACTCCCGCATCAAGGACCTTCCCGACATCGCGCTGCTCGCCACCGTGCAGCCGATCGAAGCCCGGCGCTTGCGCCACGCGCTCGAGCAGACCTTCGAGTTCCGCAAGACACATCCCTTGCCGGAGCTCCTACCGGATCCGCCGGCCGCGTGGTCGAAACCTTACGAAGCGATGGCGCTTGAAGATCGACTCCGCTGGACGACCCTGGAGGAGCTCGTCGTAGCCACGAAGGCGTTCCTCGATCCGATACTCGGCGGTATGGACGGCGCCGACTGGATCCCTGCGCATTGGACTTGGAGCTGAGCTCGGCATGGTGCTCAGAGGTTCGACGCGGCATTGCGAAGGCCCGAGGGAGCCGCGGAGATGACCCACATGGACGACTCGCCAGACTCGAGCGCACCGACTCCGCGTCGCGAGCTGGAGAACGAGATCGCGAAGGAAGAGTCGCGCCTCCTCCATCTCGAAGCGGAGCGGGCGAAGACGCAGCGCCGACTCGAGGCGCTGCAGAGCGAGCTTTCGAAGCTGGACGCCGCACCGACGCAAGCAAAGGTGGCTTCGCTCCCCGGTGGACCGCGAACTCCCGCTGACAAGGTGAAGCTGTTCCGCGAGCTCTTCCGCGGTCGCTCCGATCTGTATCCCACGCGCTTCGTGAGCAAGAAGACGGGACGAGCAGGATACGCTCCCGCCTGCTCGAACAAATTCGTGCCCGGGATCTGCGAGCTGCCAAAGGTGAAGTGCGGTGACTGCACGAAGCAAGCATTCCGCTCTGTCGACGATGCCGCCGTAATCGCGCACCTCCGCGGCCAGCATGTCATGGGTATCTACGCGATGCTGGCCGACGAGACGTGTTGGTTCCTCGCCGTCGACTTCGACAAGAGCACGTGGGTCGAAGACGTGCGCGCCTTCGTCGACACCGCTCGATCGCTTGGGCTGCCCGCGGCCGTCGAGCGCTCGCGCTCGGGAAACGGTGCGCACGTCTGGTTCTTCTTCTCCGCACCCGTCGAGGCTCGGGTTGCGCGAACGATGGGATGCCACCTCATCACGGAGACGATGGCGCGCCGACACGAGCTCGCGATGGATTCCTATGACAGGCTCTTCCCGAGCCAAGACACGATGCCTCGCGGCGGCTTCGGGAACCTGATCGCGCTGCCTCTCCAACACGGTCCGCGTCAGGAAGGCAACTCGGTCTTTCTCGACGACGACTTCGTCGCCTATCCGGGTGAGCAGCAATGGGACTTCCTTGCCTCCGTCGATCGCATCGCCCCTGAAACCGTCGCGCGGATCGCGAACGATGCCTCGCGCGCCGGCAGTGTCGTCGGCCTGCGCAGCGCCGACATCTCCGACGATGAAGCGGCTGCCCCGTGGAACCGCTCGCCATCGCGGAAGCGGCGGGCCGCGCGCCCTTGCGGCCCCTTGCCGGAACGCGTCTCGGCGGTCCTCGCCCAGCGGTGGTTCCTCGAGAAAGCCGGCCTTCCATCACCACTGCTGAACGACATCAAGCGACTCGCCGCGTTCCAGAACCCCGAGTTCTACAAGAAGCAGAGCATGCGTCTTTCCACGGCGATGACGCCGCGGGTGATCCACTGCGCGGAGGACCTGCCACAGCACGTTGCGCTGCCCAGAGGCTGCGGTTTCGAGCTCGAAGAGTTGCTCTGCGACCACGGAATCGCTCTCGCCATCGAAGACAAGCGTGCCCGCGGCGTCGCGCTCGAGCTTCGATTCCAGGGAACTCTTACGCCGCCTCAGGAGCAGGCGGTGCGTGCCCTTCTCGCGCACGACACCGGCGTGCTCGTGGCTCCGCCAGGCATCGGCAAGACGGTCATCGGGACCTATCTCGTCGCCGCTCGTGCATGCAGTACGTTGATCCTCGTCCATCGGAAGCCGCTCCTTGACCAATGGATCGCACAGCTCTCCGTCTTCCTCGGCATCGATCCCAAGGAACTCGGCCGGATAGGCGCTGGCAAGTCGGCACCCACGGGGCGGCTCGACGTAGCGATGATCCAGAGCTTGGTGCGCAAGGACTCCGTGGCGGACCTCGTCGCGGACTATGGGCAAGTCATCGTCGATGAGTGCCACCACCTGCCGGCGGTCTCCTTCGAGCGCGTCCTTGCGGCCGTCAAGGCCACCTACCTCGTCGGCCTCACCGCAACGCCCCAGCGCCGGGACGGCCATCATCCGATCACTCGGATGCAGCTCGGTCCGGTGAGATACGCGATCGACGCCAAGTCCGAAGCGGGGCGCCGCCCGTTCGATCACCAGCTCCACGTCCGCCAGACCGCGTTCCGTCTGCCGCTCTCCGAGGAGCGCCTCGGCATTCAGGAAATCTACGCACGGCTCGCGCGAGATGAAGCGAGGAATGAGCTCATCCTGACCGACCTGGCTCGCGCCCTGGAGGAGGGTCGGTCGCCGATCCTGCTGACCGAACGCAAAGACCATCTCGACTACCTCGCCTCCCGGCTCGAGGGCGTGGCTCGCCACGTCGTCGTCTTGAAGGGTGGGATGGGTGCAAAGGCGCAGCGAGAGATTCAATCTAAGCTCGCGTCGATCGCCTCCCACGACCAGCGGCTCGTCCTCGCAACGGGGCGCTACATTGGCGAAGGCTTCGACGACGCGCGTCTCGACACGCTGTTCCTGACGTTGCCCGTCTCGTGGAAGGGGACGCTCGTGCAGTACACGGGCCGGCTTCATCGCCTTCACCCTGGAAAGCGCGAGGTTCGGATTCTCGACTACGTGGACAGGCACGTGCCGATGCTGCTGCGCATGTTCGAGAAGCGGCTCTGCGGATATCGCGCGATCGGCTACGCACGCGGAGACGCGCCTCTGGGTTTCGCGGAGCCGATCGACGACCCGATCGTCGAGGACGATGCCGAAGCCGTCTCTTAGGGGATCGAGTCGGCCGGCAAGGCCTGGCCGGAGCACGATCCGCGTTCGGACTTGCAGACTCGAGTCGTCGTCGACGAAGCACGGACACTCTCCGGCGGCGAGATTCTGCGCGGAAATCCAACCTCGTTCCCGAGCCAAAGTGGTGCATGCCACACCGCCTGCAGCGCCGCTACGCCCCGCACGTCCGCGATCTCGTCTCCCAGCACGGCGACCTGAAGCTCGCCCTCGCCCACGGTGTTCCCCGCTCGACCGCGGCGGGTTGGCTTCGCTCCGGACCTCGGCCGCTCCTCACGCTCGACGACGGCCGCGATCGCGCCACGCTCCATGCGGAGAACCTGCAGCTCCGCCGTCAGCTCGCGCGAGCCGGCGCGTTGCTGAAGCTCCTGCTCGTCGTGATCCGCGTCCTCGGCCTCGACTTCCATGGGCGCCGCATCCTCGAGCGAAGATCGCGCGAGCGCATCCTGCGTGCGATCACGAGCGCCCGCGAGCACGTCTCCCTGCGCCGCGCCCTGCGGCTGATCCGTCTCTCGCCCTCGCGCTTCCACGAGTGGAGCCGAGAACCGAGTCGCTGTGGCATCACCGAGGTCGAAGACTGTCCGCGGCGATCACCGACCCAACTGACGCCCGACGAGATTCGGACCGCCCGCGAGCTCGTGACGGGCGAAGAGTACCGCCATCTCTCGACCGATCGTCTCGCCATCCTGGCGCAACGGACAGGTCGCCTCTTCGTCTCCGCGAGCACACTCCACCGCTTGATCCGCGCGAGAGGTTGGAAGCGCCCTCGCCGCCGCTTGCATCCGAAGTCGCCGAGACAAGGCATCGCGGCCTCACGGCCGAACGAGACCTGGCACATCGACACCACCGTGATCCGCCTCGTCGATGGAACCAAGGTCCATCTGCATGCCGTGCTCGACAACTTCTCGCGCCGCATCCTCGCGTGGCGACTCGCGGCAGGCTTCGAGGTCGCGAGTGTTCTCGCCATCCTCCACGAAGCGGGGTCTGCGCTCGCGCCCACTGACATTCCCACGGTCCTTGTCGATGGCGGCCGGGAGAACTGCAACGCGAGCGTCGATGCCCTCATCGCCGAGGGCCGGATCCGCCGAGTACTCGCGCAGGTCGACGTGCACTTCTCGAACTCGATGATCGAGGCGTGGTGGCGCACGCTGAAGCACCAGTGGCTCTTCCTGCACGAGCTCGCGAGCCAGGGCCAAATCGAGCAGCTCGTGCGCTTCTACGTCGAGCAGCACAACACCGTGATCCCCCACTCCGCGTTCCGCGGCCAGACGCCAGACGAGATGTACTTCGGAACCGGCGCGGGCGTGTTCGAGGAGTTGGAGCTGAAGAAGGCCGAGGCGAGGAAGAAGCGACTCGAGGCGAACCGGGCGACGCGCTGCGTGACGTGCGCGGGAGGTGGATGACGAAGCGCGCGCGCTCATCGAGCCGGCCGATCGGACTCGCGCTTCAGTGCGCGAAAGGTTGCGGTGCGCCTAATCCACGCGCGCTGACCGGGATTCGCTGGAGCTTGCCCGTTTCGATGGATCGGGAGCGCGAGATGCGCTCGAGCAGAGTTGCCGCGAGGTCGATCGCAACGCCGAAGGCATGGGCCGGAGTGACGCAACTCGTCGCGAAAAGTCCGGTTCGGTCTGACGGGGAGCACGGCTCGTCGTCGACGAGTATCAGGACCTCGGCGGCCCCTTGCACAAGATCGTCACGACCTTGGTCGACCTCGCCGCCGTCAAGGTGTTCGCCGTCGGGGATCCGGACCAGACGGTCTACGACTTCACTGGCGCGCACCCAAAGTACCTCGACGAGCTCGCGAACCGGGCCGACTTCCGCGCGATCCGCTTGCGCTTCAACTACCGGAGCGGCGGCGACCTCATCGTCGCCGGCCAGGCCGCGCTCGCGCCCGAAGACGGGCCGCGCCCGTATCTGCCCGACCCGAAGCGGGTCGACCCCGGGAAAGTGGTCTTCAAGCAGGCGAAGGACCACCTCAAGGGCCACGCCGCGGCCGCACTTGAAGCCGTCCAGGAGGCCATCGCCGAGGGCGTTCCTCCGCACGAGATCGCCGTGCTGTATCGCGGCAAGGACGAAGTCCTGCCACAGCTCCGGGAGGCGTTCGACAGCGCGGACCTACCCTACTCGGCAGAGAAGGCGTCGATCTACGCTAAGACGCCGCTCGTGCGATGGTTGCAGCAAGCCGCCGGTTGGGCGATCTCGCTCTTCAAGGAGCGCGAGATCCGGTTCTCCGAAGTCCTGCGCATCTACGAAGGGCTGCTGTCCGAGGTCGGCCGCGCGCCCGACGGCCTCAACCTCGAGCGCCGTGCGGCGCTCTACGCCACGCTACGCGAGACCGATCCCGACGCACTCCTCGGCCAGTGGCTCGAGAAGGTCGACGACGACCTCGGCCTCCGCGTCGCCCTCAAGGCGTCCCGACGACGTTCCGAGGACGACCTCGAGGATCTGACGTCGCTGCTCAAGGAATCGCAAAGCGGCGAGTACAAGGACCATCGCGTTCAGGACTTCGCCGAGGACGGCCGGGTGCGTGGCAAGGTCGTCGTGACGACGCTCCACGGCAGCAAGGGCCGCCAGTTCGATGCCGTCGTGATCCCGGGGCTGGTGGAGGGCCTCATGCCCCAGCACACATGGAACCGGTCCCGTCGCGGATGGGACGAGCCGCCGAAGGCAGTCCTCCGCGAGACGCGCCGGCTCTTCTACGTTGGCTTCACGCGGGCACGGCACACCGTCTACCTCGTCTATTCGAGTAGCTACATCAGGAAGGGCTTCCAGATGAACCTCGGCGTCTCGCGCTTTGCCCGCGAGATCTCGGATCGCATCAATCAGGGCAAGTCGTAGCCGGCCGCGCCGCCTACTTGTTCGTGAGCAGGTAGAAGATGAGGGCGCCGACGCCGAGGGCGATGAGCCCGCCCAAGATCGCGCGCTCTCGCGCGTCGTCATCGACCTTCAAGGCGATGTTGTGAAGGGCGCGCAACACCTCCTCTTGGAGGCCTGTCGGCAGGTTCTCGCGCTTCTCCCGGCGGTGGACCGTGTTCGGGGCGACGTTCATCGCCTTGGCGAGGTCCTTCGCCGAGAGGTTGAAGACCTCGCAGACGAAGCGCAGGTGCTCCCGCGTCATTCCGCGGCGCCGGCTATCGAGCACCGACCGCAGAGAGGCTCCGCCGCGGCGTCGAACAGCGCACCCACGGCGAGACGGATGAGCCCCGCGGCGATTGCGGGCCCGGCCTTCTTGGTCGCCGCTCCGCCGGCGAGGCCGAGGGTGCCGAGCGTCCAGGTCGTGGTCCAACGCTTCGCAAGGGTAACGCCGACACCGCAGGCCGCGCAGACGAGACGGTCACGAGTGTGCTGATTCAGCGGCGGGAGAACATGAATGACATCGTCTCGACGAACACTTCCCGCCACAGGTTGAACATGCTGTTGATGACGATCTTCGTGCCGGATGCGGGATAGGCGGCGCAAGCTGCCGTTCCGCATGGTTCGCTACCCCAGTCGGGACGTTGAGCTGCTTTCTGCTGCCACGCGATCCCAATCTCCCCCGCGGCCTCCGCGTTCGAGATCTCGCGCGCCTGGACGCGTCCAAGCACAGCAGCGCGGCGCGCGGTCTCCTGGACGTTGGCGGGACGGCTACGGCGCTTGCCGGTGGGCGAGGACACCTGCTTCGCCGCGGGCACCGGCGGCGTCTGCTCGATCTCTCGCAGTCCCGCCGCGATCCTGGTCCGCGCGCGTTGGAGTTCTGCCGAAAGATCTTCGCGACCGACGCACTGCTCGATGGCGCGGGCCAGCTCGCAGTCGGCGGCGTGGACGAGCTTCAGGGCGTGGCGCGCGGAGACGGGCTCGGGTTCGTCCTCGCCGTCGTCAGGCACCACCTCGTCGATGTCCTCGATCACCGGCACCGGCCGGCTCGCCCTCACCGCCGGCTCCTCCTCGCTCAGCACCGCGTTCAAGTCCGCCAAGTACCGCGCCAGCCCGCGCGTCTCGTCCTGCGCGCCCAGGCGCTGGATGGTGTTCGTGAAGATGGCCTGCGCTCGGACTCGGTCCGCACCGAACTCACGGCCGATCGCGGCGAACGACTCAGGCCTTCCGGACCTGAACCCGAAGCGCAGCACCACCGCGGAGAGCTCGCGGTTGGTCAGCGAGGCGGTCGCCGTGGACCAGGACTGGGCGAGCTCAGCGGGCAGGCCGTCAGGGGCGGTGGAAGCGTCGAGGTCGGGGACGGGCATTCGGGGATTCTGGCACAGGGACGGGAACGAGCGGCGGGGTGGGGTGAGCGGGGGCTAGCCGACATGGCGGGGCTGCCGGATGTTCGGGCGTCAGAGTCTCGGAGGTCGTGACGCGGAGCACTGCTTGCACTTGCAAGAGGGAGAGATAAGCGAAGTTATTTACAGCTCGATCCGATCGATTCGACTCCAGTTCGCCATGCTGCGGCGCGGGAGTGTCAGGGGAACGGTGTAAGCGCCGCGTGATCGGTGGTCGTCGGTCACGGTTCTACAGCGCCGGGATCCGACCTTGGAAGTAGATGGCGAATTGTCCGAGCACGGCGCTCCAGTTCCAGAGCGTGCGCTCCCACTTCTTCTCGAGCCTTCGCAGGGCGAGGAAGAGGATCTTGGTGACGGACTCGTCGTTCGGGAAGCTGCCTCGGTACTGAAGGAGCTTGCGCAGGCTGGAGTTGAGCGCCTCGATTTGGTTGGTGGTGTAGATCACCCGGCGGATCTCCTCCGGGAAGTCCAGGAACGGCACGACGCGCTCCCAGTTCGTGCGCCACGAGCTCGTGATCATCTCGTAGCGTCGTCCCCACTTCGCCTCGAACGCCAAGAGAGCGGCTTCGGCTTCCTCTCGGTTGACAGCCTGGTAGATCGGCTTCAAGTCCTTCACGACCGCTTTGCGATCCTTGAAGCTCACGTAGCGCAGCGAGTTGCGGATCATGTGGACGATGCAGGTCTGTACAGTCGCTTGGGGATAGACCGTTTCGATCGCTTCGGGGAAGCCCTTCAGTCCATCGCAGCAGACGATCAGGATGTCATGGACGCCGCGTTGCTTCAGCTCGTTCATGACCTTGAGCCAGAACTTCGCGCCTTCCGATTGCTCGATCCAGATGCCCAGCACGTCGCGCGTTCCGTGAACGGTGACGCCGATCGCCAGGTAGATGGACTTGTTGCGCACGGTTCCTTGATCGCGGACCTTCACGACGAGGGCGTCGAGATAGACGATCGTGTACACGGCATCGAGAGAGCGATTCTGCCAGGCCAGGACATCTTCGTGGACTGCCGAGGTCGCGCGAGAGATCAGGTCCGGCGAAACCTCGACGCCGTAGAGCTCTTCGAGATGCCCTTGGATGTCGCGCACGGTCATTCCGCGCGCGTACAGAGCCAGGATCTTCTCGTCGAAGCCCGTGAAGCTCGTCTGGCGCTTCTTGACGATCTGTGGCTCGAAGCTGCTCGCCCGGTCGCGCGGCACTTCGATCTCGAGCTCGCCGTGATCCGTGCGCAGAGTCTCTGCTCGCGTGCCGTTGCGCGAGTTGGGAGCGCCGCGACCTTCGGGAGCGTGCTTCTCGTAGCCGAGGTGCTCGGTCATCTCGGCCTGCATCGCGCGCTCGATCAGCCGAGCCGTGAGCTGCTTGAGAATGCCGGACTCACCGGTCAGATCCTCAGGCTTCTTGTAGCCGGAGAGCAACTGGTCGATCAGCTCGTCGGGAATCCGGTCCTTGTCTTTCGGGGCGGTCATCGGAGAGTCTCCTCGATGGGTCAGAGGATCCCACCGACCGAACGGCATTTACACCACTCGTCTGACACTCCCGCACCAGCGACAGCGAGCCGCTCGTGCGTAGCTCGCGAACCTCGATCAACCCGCGTTCGTGCGCGAGCAAGGTTCCCTTCAGCGCCCACTCGAGGATGACCTCCTCCTCCTCGCTCGGCACTCGCGGAAGCTCCCCCGCGTCGCGCGCCACGAAAAGGACGCCGGGGTCCGTTCGTACTCCGACCTTGCGGAGCTGAGTGCGGCGCCTGGCGTCGAGATCACGGAGAGGTATGGGAAGCGCGCTCAAGAGGGATGTACGGTTCGAGGCCGGGGTTCTCACCTCGTGCCGCATTGCCTCGTGCACCTCGGCGATGACCTTCGGGCCGCGGTAGAGGCCGAGGCCAAACTCCTCGCCCGCGCCGCCGAGGATGCTCGCGAGCATGGGTGAGCGCTCGCCCGGTACGCTCAAACCAAAGAAGCTGTCGCTCTCGTAGTCGTGCCAGGGCTCGGCGCGCAGGTACTCCAGAAAGAGCTGCACCCGTCGGCGGAAGCGTTCGTCGCGAGGTTCTAGAGCCACGGAAGCACCGGCGTGCAGATGTCGTGCGAAGTCGCCCGCTCGTCCTACCCCTCGGACGCCTCGTCACGATCGCGCTTCGGCCCGAGCCACGCCCACAGCGCAGCAAGCAGCACAACTACGAGCTCGCTCGGCCCGAGGGAGAAGAAGGCGAGAGCGGTCATGGCATCAGCATCTCCCGTGCGAGGCGTTGCGTGAAGCTCGCGCTTCACGACGACCATGAGCGCGTGGCTCGGGCAAGCGGGATGACTCGAACGCCGCCCTACCTCGGCGCCCTCTCCTACACGAACCCGATCAGCTCCCGAACGCATCGCCTGCTCGGCCCCGAACTGCTCGAGCTTCTCCAGCCGAGCTAAGACGCCAGCGAGGCCGCCGGTCGGCGCTGATGAGCGCGTCGTGGCCTCGCCCGGTGGGCGACCGCGACGAGCGGAGCCAGATGGCCGACCTCGACGTGTCGGCTCGGGAGCCTTCACCGTGCGCGACTTCTTCGTGTTCTTCCGGCAAGCGCGCGTGATTGCCTCCCCAAGCGCCTCGTAGCCTTCGGGCCTCCCTCGAGGAGCCCCGGAGGCTCAGCCGATGCGCCGCACGACACCGCCCGACGATCGCGTCCGACTTCATTCTCTTCGCCAGCGGATCCATCTGTGGCGCGCGCATCGTGAGAAGCGCACGCGGATGCCGCGCGATCTCTGGGCAGAGGCTGTCGCCTGCGCAGGCATTCACGGTCTTTGGGAGACGGCACAGGTTCTCCGCCTCAACTACGCGAGCCTGCGGGATCGGATGGCGACTTCCGCCTTGGAGCGCTCGGCGGTGCCGAGCGGCTTCGTCGAGATCGATCTCGCGGCCGTCGCTCCGCCACCGTCTTCGCAGCTCACCGTCGAGCTGCACCGCGGCGACGGCTCGAAGCTCTGCGTTCACCTTCCGCGCGGCGCCCGCGCCGAGCTCCTGACAATGGTCGAGCGCTTCCTCGGGGGTGAGCGATGATCCAGATCACCCCGCAGATGCGCGTGCTCGTGGCGATCGATCCCACCGATTTCCGCCGTGGCATCGACGGTCTGGCGCAGCAGTGCCGCGCCGTGCTCGAGGAAGACCCTCTCTCCGGCACAGTCTTCGTGTTCCGCAACCGCGCGAGCACGGCCGTGAAGCTGCTCGTGTATGACGGGCAGGGTTTTTGGTTATGTTTGAAGCGTCTTTCCGCCGGTAAGTTTCGACACTGGCCTAAGGGCACGAGCGCGCAATGCACGCTCGCCGCTCACGAGCTGCAGGTCCTGCTCTTCGGCGGCGACCCGACGAAGACGCTCGCCGCGCCGATGTGGCGCCCCCTCGCGCATCCGGCGCTCTCTCAACCGGCGCGAGCGTCCTCGCCTCCGACGCCTACCAGCATCTCTTGGTAGTTCCACGGCAGCCATCGGCCCGGCTCTCTGGCCACCTGCTTCCCGTGCTTCAAGAGCGCCACCAGGTACGGAAACGCATCGACGCCCGCCAGCTCCGCCGTGTGGATCAGGCTCATGAAGAGATCGCCGACCTTCGCTCCGTTCTCGGTCTTGTAGAAGAGCGCGTTCTTGCGGTGCAGGATCGCCTTCTTCAGCGCACGCTCACAGATATTGTTGTCGAGCGGCGCTCCCGACTCGCGCAGGAAGAGCGTGAGCTTCTGCCAGTGCGTCTGCATGTACGCGATCGCTTTCCCGAGCCCCGAGTTCGGCTCGACGCGCTTCTCCGCGAGCTCCGTCTTCATCCACGCCTCGAGCTCATCCATGTGCGGCTGGCTCTTCGCTTGGTGCAGGCGCAAGCGCTCTTCCGCACCGAGTCCAGCGTTCTTCGCCTCGGCGTCGTTCGCATAGACGCTCGCGAGGAGATCGACGACGTGCCTCACCTGCTTCGGGAAGGAGTCCTTCACGTCGACGAAGTTCCGACGCGCGTGCACCAAGCAGTGCGAGACAAGCGTCTCGAGCTCGCTCGGGAGGTTCCGCGAGAGCGCGTCCGACATCTGGATCGGAGGAGCGAGCTCTGCCCGTCGATGCTCGAGTAGCGCTTCCAGGTTCTCTCCGGCGTGCTTCGGTCCGGTGTAGAAGAGCGCCACGCGCTGCTGCTCCTCGAGCTCCGCGACGATCCCCGTGGTGAAGATCCCCCGGCGCTCTTTCGAGCTCTTCTTCGCCTCCGACTCCGCAGCACGGCGCATCGCGATCGCCGGGTCGAGCACACGCATCCTCGTGTCGTCGTTGTGGATCACGTTGCCCTGTGCGGCTCGCGTGATCAGCTCGTCGTGGATCGGCGAGAGAGCGAGGCTTGCTTCATACACGAGCTCCCACTGGGTCGACGCAGGCAGAGGGATCCCGAGGTTTCGCTGCAGCTTCTCCAGGCGGTGGAAGGGGAAGCCCGCGCCGTACTTCAGCAGCGCGATCATCGCGGAGGCACCCTCGTCATACTTCTCTTCGCCGACCCCGGGAGGCGTCGGCGCAGTGAAGATCTCTCCGCAGCTATGGCAGCGCCAACGCTCGAGCTCGTAGACCGTGGCCGAGAGGGGCGCCATGCCGTGGACGCGTACGAGCGGGCTCGGCTCACTCAAAGGGTAGACCTTGCCCTTGGTGCAGCATGGACAGGGGCCGCCGTTCTCAAAGCCCGGCTTCGGTACGTGCTCGCGCTGCGCGCCTCGGTAATCCGAGGCAGGGTTGCGGCCGTGGCCCTTGCGCTTCTTCTTCTCCTGCTTCTCCGCGGCAGGGTCTCCTTCGCTGCTGCTGCCAGCCCCTGCGCTCTCCGAGTCCTGCGCCGCAGCATCATCGCCGTTCGAAGATGGCGGCGCGGCTCCAAAGAGCTTGTCACGGCTCTCGGTGCTCGTGCCGAAGAGCATCGCTCGCAAGCGCTTGAGAGAGGCTTGCGAGTCTTCGAGCTCGCCGGTGACGAGCGCGAGTGTTTCGACCGCCGACTTCAGGGACTGCACATCGGCCGGCGAGAGCGTTCCCTCGACACGCTCCACAATCGCATGCAGCTCTGCGAGACGCTGCTCGCGGTTGTCGAAGAGCGGCGTCTTCTTCGTCTTCTTCGCGCTCACGCCGACCTCGCGAGCTCTTCGCGGAAGCGCTTCGAGAGCGGCAAACCGAGGACCTCCTTCAGCGGGCGGTTCGCTCGGTGCGTGAGGTCGTCCTTACCGCGGCCCGTCGTCATGCCGAGCGGGATCCAGTTCGCCGCGCGGTAGCAGGTCCAAGCGAAGCGCTCTCGGTGAATGAAGGTCTCGACGAAGTGGATCGGGTGGTCGTAGAGCTCCTCCCAATCGCGGCTGAGCCGCCGCGTCACCGCGCCCAAGAGATGCGAGGCGAGGTGCGGGACGAAGACCCACGGCAGGATGAGGAAGCGGCTGTTGTAGGCGACGCCGTGGAGGTTTCGCCGGCGCACCTCGGGCTTCCAACCGATGAAGCGATCGCGCGGTGCCAAGTGCCGCGGCGCCGAGCTCCACGTGAAGCAAGCGACCGGTCTATCCCCTGCAGCGACCAAGTACTTCAAGTGCTCGCCGACGGGCTGCGTGTAGCCGAGGTAGTGGTGCTCCTCGAGGAGGCTTCGCAGCAGTGGCTCTTCCGCCGTGCGACGCACCTGGCGGATCTCAAGCGGCGGTAGATCCTGGAGCGCGCAGCGGATCGGCGTCGCGTCGATCGAAACCCTCGCGGGGCGCGCGCGCGAAGCGAGGGGATTCAGTGTCTTGAAGCGTACCGGAGGCAGCTCGATCTCGCCGGCGCGGTGAAGTGCCAGCATCAGCGAGCGGCAGACCATGTCGCGAAGCGACCCGTTCGCCTGCCGCCAGTCCCGGGCCTCGCAGAGCAGGCGCGAGAGCTCGCGGCGGCTCGCGGCGGGATGAGCACTGATCAGCTCGCGGATCTGCGCGAGCGCGGCGCCGTCGATCTCGCGGCCGCGGTGCTTGAGGACCGTGTCCATGCGCACGGTGTAGCAGGCGGCGGGACGGAACGCAAGCGGGTGGCGCGGGAAATCACGCGGCTACGCGCGCTTGCCGCAAGGACACCGATGATCGAGGCGTGGTGGCGCACGCTGAAGCACCAGTGGCTCTTCCTGCACGAGCTCGCGAGCCAGGGCCAAATCGAGCAGCTCGTGCGCTTCTACGTCGAGCAGCACAACACCGTGATCCCCACTCCGCGTTCCGCGGCCAGACGCCCGACGAGATGTACTTCGGAACCGGCGCGGGCGTGTTCGAGGAGTTGGAGCTGAAGAAGGCCGAGGCGAGGAAGAAGCGACTCGAGGCGAACCGAGCGATGCGCTGCGCGACGTGCGCAGGAGGTGGATGACGAAGCGCGTGCGCTCATCGAACCGAAAGATCGGACTCGCGCTTCGGTGCGCGAAGGGTTGCGGTGCGCCTACTCTACGCGTGGTGACCGGGATTCGCTGGAGCTTGCCCGTTTCGATGGATCGGGAGCGCGAGGTGCGCTTGAGCAGAGAGGCGCCGAGGTCCATTGCAGCGCCGAGGGTCCGCACCGACGTGACGAGACTCGTCACGAAAAGTCCGGTTCGAGCTGACGGGGAGCACGCCAGAAGAGCGTGGTGCGCTCGATCGGAGACGCGGGGAGGTCGATCGCGGCGCCGAGGGACCGCACCGGCGTGACGGAACTCGTCACTAGAAGTCCGGTTCGAGCTGACGGGGAGCACGGCTTGGAATGCCAGGATGTCGTGAGAGAGAGCACCGCTCTGTGACTCTTGAACTCAGGATCCGAGCGACACGAGCGCGATCCACTCCTACATCGCTGAGCACAACCAGAATCCAAAGCTGTTCGTCTTGCGAAAGACGGCCGAGCAGATACTCCAGAAGGTCGGCCGAGCTCGCGCTGCACTGGATAATGCCCCAACAGAATGAAATCAGACCACTATCATGACCTATTTGCTAGGCGACCACGCCCCAGAAAGCACAGAACTAGATTCTGATGACGCTATCCGACACGCAAGAGGTCGGCCATTCCATTCCATTGCAATCGTAGTAATAACTTCAGTTGCGCTTTCGATGTACTGGATCGCGTGGGGCCTATTCGCCAGAAGATTCCATTCAATCCATCCAGCCCCTTTAAAACTCACCGACCCAGTAACCATATTTTGTCTAGAGTCAAATTCGTAGCCAGCCGTTATGAAGCGTTCCCCCACTGCCTCAAAACTAATGACTCCAATTCTTTGCCCCAAGACCATCTTCGTCCCGACGAATCGCGCTACGACGCTTCCCACCACGAGATGCGAATCTTCGCCTACAAGTCCTCTACTTGAGTCCAGACTCAAGAAGCCGAGATCTCCTCCAGGTCGGAAGAAGCTATTCACAATCTCGATGTCGGGCTTCCATTCGGCTCCAATGACAACGGGGCTGATCGGCAGTAGGCCCAAGAAATCCGCATCTGCCTTCAGCGCCGTGAGATTCACCGCGCTCTGTTGAATGTGAGCGGAAACCGCGGCACAGCGCCAAGGGACATTAATCTCATCCCGCGCGAATCGGAATTGCTCACCACTCAGCGCACTCGCAATGCGCTGTGCGCCCGACCCTCGCGCTACACTCTCACAGATTAATTCTGGGTAGGTCCGCTTGAAGGCAAGACTTCGATCTTCTTTCGCCAATTCCGTCTCGTCGACCATTACTACATGCGTCGAACTGGAAATCGGGAGCGTTGGGCTTTCCGCCACCCGCTTATGGCCAATAATTGTCGACGAAGCTCGTTCAGAGACAACACTAGTCATATCGAAAGTCTTGACTATTTTTAGTCCAGCCTGCTCCACCATACGAAATTGAGTGGGCTCGTCCTGCATAGCGGGCAAGCACGAGAATATCGAAAACATAGCACACTCACGAAGCCGCATATTACAAAGTCTCGAAAAGAACTCCAGAAATTCAAACACCATCACTTGACATGAGCCAGCATGTCAGCAAGAGCCTCCCCCGTGACAATTGTTGGAAGTGTATCATGCGGCTGGATCAATAATGCCTCATGAAACTCCACCGGTTCTTGACAATTCCACTTCACGTGGGCAACAACAGCAAACTGATAATTTTTATGAAATCTCCCCTCCGGCATGTCAGCCAAAGAAATCCATCCGGTCTTCGGCGCCTTTGAAGCCGCTGCCCCTGGCGTACTAGGTCCAGCATCAACTGGCTCTTCCCTGGACACTGTAATGTCCGCCAAGTAATCTGCGTGACCAGGCCCACCCGGATCTCGCCCAAATGGATTTCCGGCAACGTTGTACGGCAATTGCGTTCTCCTGTTCCGACCCAAACGCTTAAACCAGTCCAGCTCCGCACTATCTATGCAGTGCGTTGTATACTCAAGCACCGCAACCGTGTGACAAGTTGAATGGAGGTCGTCCGGATTCTCGATCGATAGATTATTACCTTCTCCGTCAGAACCCTTCCACTGGCTATTCGTCCAGGCAATTTCTCCGTACTTTGGGAGAACTTCGCCGACTCTAAATATATGCCTGAACTTGTTCGCTCCCACCACAGCACCCTGATTGGGAAGGTAAACACCTACATGGTCCCGTACGACATTAAACTTCGCGTTACCCTTTTTCTTTCCTCGCAGCGCTAGGGCATCTTCTACCATTTTCTTTGCCGTGGGTCCGATCGGAAGAGCGCTCACCAATGAATCCATCCAGTAAACCGACAAGCTGGCCCAATTAGAGCCTTCTTTAGGCTCGTCTTTCCTTCCACCGCTTTGCGTGCGACGTTCGAACGGATATTTTTCTGGCTTGACAGGCTCAAAAGGCTGCGTGAACTTTGGATAATCGTATTGGGGATCCTTAGGATTCCTGTTCTTGTTGTCCGGGTCCTGCGCCGAAGAAGATCCTGATTCCGAAGCCGGTCGGAATGCACCGAATTCGTATCGATACAGAAGCTTGGCTCCAGAACTTCCCGGCCAATCCGGCATAAGGCGCGAATCATCACCATCTTGTTCGTGGGTCAACGCCCTGGGGCTAGGCTTCGCCACTTGATCAGCCAAGCCATGGTCTAGCTGAATGCGTTCGAATTCACTACTTTCAGAGCTCATGACCTTTCCTCGGTTGGCTGACTCGAAAGAGTCGCGTTCAACGTGAAAACTACTAAATCTGACTACAAGTTCGCGAACTTGACAAGCCAGGCTCCAACGATCACTCCTCCAGTTGCGCCAATGTCTGATCCAGGGGCAAATCGCAGACGAATCCACGCAGCGCACTGCCCTTCCACTTTCATCCGACGCGCGCCGATCTCGTTCTCCGCAGAGAACGTAATGGTTGCCCCGCTCACGTCCCTCCAGTTGAGGGCATCATTCGCCTGCTGAAGATGAATCACTAATCCGTTGGGAAGCGCTACGGTGGTATTCTTTACCACAGTCATCTGCACTTCGACGCAGTTGAACCCATGCAGGCGTATTGCGTTAGAGAACAGACTAGGTGAGGCTACACTTCCTCCGACCGGAATCGACACCAATTGTGCATTCCTTTTCATTACGAACTCCGTTTTGTGCAGTACTAGCGGATCGGTGCAGGGTACGCTGCTCTTCTTCCGCAACCCAAGGATGAGCAAAATCAAAGCTTGCTGCCACAGCAAACACTTGACTTGCATACCGAAGGCGAGGGGCCTGGCAGCCTGTTGCACGCTTGGACCCCTCGCCCTAGCTACATGAAGGTCTGCTGAATCGAGCCATCTACCGGCATCGATCGGAGCTACAGGCTCGCAGTGTTGACGTCTGAGGAGACGATGGCCACCGTACTTGGGGAGACGGTGAACTTGACTCGAATGTAACGGTAGGCAATCCCCGTCACCTTTAGGGGAGCAGCGAATCCGATCGTGGTGGCGGTCAGCGACGTCGAGCCGGTCAGTCCGCTATTGCTCCAGTTCTGAAGATCGTTGCTGCCTTCCAGCGAGGCATCGACTGTAGTGCTCGCCGATTTTGTATGGACGAGAAGCGTCAACAACACCGCGTTCGCTCCCTCCATGCTAACGGCCTGAGAGTAGTCACCTGTATTGGAAGTGCAGGACAGCTTGTCTGCGACAATCACGTACATGGCGCAATCTCCGATGGTTTGCGGCCAGCTTGAAGATGAATGACGCCCTTCGGTTCCGGGCGTTCCGGGCGTTCCGGGCGTTCCGGGCGTTCCGGGCGTTCCGGGCGTTCCGGGCGTTCCGGGCGTTCCGGGCGTTCCGGGCACTGCGATTGAAAGCCTGTTTGTTGCCGCCAGGAAAGTCAAGTGCTTCCCGGAGTCAATTCGTGCCCGATCGCAGCGCCAAGGGGCCGCACCGGCGTGACGAGACTCGTCACGAAAAGTCCGGATTGGTCTGACGGGGAGCACGGCACGCGTTCTCGCAGTGTTCGGAGCCTTGGGGCTTGGGCTCCTCTTCGCGGCGAAGCTCTACCGGCTACGCCCGCGCTTCGAAGGCGAGCTCCTGCGCGAGAGCTGGAAGACGGCCCGCTGGGCCTACGCCTTCTCCCTCCTCACCGAGCTCAACGCGCGCTTCGGCTTCGTGATCCTGATTCCCGCCGTGCTCGCGCACTCCACGCTGTTGCCGGAAGAGGGAAAGCATGAGCTCGGCCTCTTCGGCACGACCCTCGCCTTCGCCGACATCCTTCGAGCCCTGCTCGCCGTAGAGCTGATCCTCTTCGCGGAGATCGCGGGCGAGCGCGAGCGCTCGCGAGAGATCACGCCTGCCGTCTCGCGCTTGATCTCGGGCCTCGGAGCCTGCGCCGTCCTGGGCGCGTCGGTGGGCGCTCCGTTCGTCCTCTGGGTCGTGAATGCGGACTACCTAGACGCGCTTCCAGCACTCTTCGTGCTGCTTCCCGGAACCGTCGCTCTCGCCGTGGCGAAGGCGCTCTCCGCCGACCTCCTGATCCGCGGGCAGGAGCGCTGGATCCTCGGGAATCACCTCGCGGGCTTCGTCGCGATCGTGCTCGTCCACCTGCTCTCCGTAGGCCGGCTCGGTGCGTTGGGCATGGCGCTGGGACTCAGCGCCGGATACGTCTTGCAAGCCGCACGGGCCATTGCTCGCTACTCTCGCGTCGCGGGAGTGCCAGCTCGCGATCTGATCTTGCCCACTCGGTCCGACTGGACTCGCTGCCGAGACTGGATCCGGCGCTCGCGGATCGGGGCGGTGGATGGGGCGAGTCGATGACGAACGAGAGGCGGGGGCGGTCCGAGCATTGGATCGGCTCGCGGAGCTCGCTCACGAGGGACGACCCGACGCCGATCTGCATCGGCGCGACATGCTCTGTCGTGTGTGAAGAAGCGTTCTCTCCTCTCGGCCCTCCGAGCAGGCGACGTGACCGCCTCTCGTCCGCGTCCGGGCTGAGACGCCCGCCCTGCGCGCCCTACCGCGGAGCGCGCTCCTCGACGAAGCGGAGAAGCGCCTTCAAGCGCGCCTTCAGCTCCTTCCCGAACCGTTCGAGCTCTTCGAGCCGAGCGAGGCGCTGCTCTAGGTGGGGCTCGCTGGCCACGCGCGTGTCGTCGGCGCCAGGACGCCCCGCGCGCTTCGCGTGGTAGCTCCTCCACGACGCCCATGTCGCTACCATGATCCCGAGGTCCGCGGCGGCTTCGGCGTTCGTGATCTCCCCGGAGTTGACGCGCGCGAGCAGCGCGGCGCGGCGAGCCGTCTCCACGGTGTTCTCGGGGCGCCCCCGGCCGCGCCTGACCGAGGACGTCTCCGCCGGTCGCGACTCGCTCCTGGCCGTCCTCCCGCGCACGGCATCTTCGCCCATGCGTCTGCGGTACAGCGCCTTCCATCCGGCCCACGTGCCGTACGCGATCCCGATCTCCGTCGCTGCCTCCGCGTTCGAGATTTCGCCCGCCTGAACGCGTTCAAGCACAGCGGCGCGGCGCGCGGTCTCCTGGTCGTTTGCGGGACGGCCACGGCGTTTGCCGGTGGGAGAGGACACCTGCTTCACCGCATGCACA
This sequence comes from Planctomycetota bacterium, assembly GCA_016719295.1. Classification (GTDB taxonomy): domain Bacteria; phylum Planctomycetota; class UBA1135; order UBA1135; family JADKAF01; genus JADKAF01. The sequence continues at coordinate 5,575,765 of JADKAF010000001.1, read as the reverse complement.
GTCGGCGTCTGCTCGATCTCGCGCATCCCAGTCGCGACCCTGGTCCGCGCGCGTTGAAGCTCTGCCAAGAGGTCTTCGCGACCGAAGCACTGCTCGATGGCGCGGGCCAGCTCGCGGTCGGCGGCGTGGACGAGCTTGAGGGCGTCGCGCTCGGAGACGGGCTCGTCGGCGACTTCTTCTTCACGGTCCGCGGGCTCGTCCTGATCCACGGCGCTATCGCCGTCGCCAATCGGAGCGGCGGCGTCCGAGTTCGCCGCGTCGATGGCCGGAGCGCCGCGATCGATCTCGAGCGCGTCCTCGTCGGACCCGCCGTTCAGCGTCTCGTAGCGAGTCTCCTCGATCGCAGGAGCCCGTCGCCGGAGATGCTGCACCGCGACCGCCTGGTCAGACCTGGCAGCGTCGCTCGGTACTGCCTCCGCGCCGGAGCTCAGCGCCGCGTTGAGATCCGCGAGGTACCGCGCCAACGCGCGCGTTTTCTCCATCCGCCCGAGTCGACCCAGCGCGTTGGTGAAGATCGCCTTCGCCCGGACTCGATTCTCACCAAGCTCGCGACCGATCGCGGCGAACGACTCGGGCTTGCCGGTCCTGAACCCGAAGCGGAGAACCATCGCGGAGAGCTCGCGGTCGGTCAGCGTGGCGATCGCCGTGGACCAGGACTGGACGAACTCAGCGGGGAGGCCTTCGAGGACGGTGGAGACGTCGAGGTTGGAGACGGGCATGCGAGGATTCTGGCACGGGGTCGGGAGCGAGCGGAGGACTGAGGCCAGCGGTGGCTAGCCGACGTAGCGGGGCGCCGGCTGTCCGGACGGAAAGGTCCTGGAGGTCGGGAGAAGGAGCAGAGCTTTCGCAAGCACTAGCTAAAGCGTAAGCAAAGGTATCGCCTCCAACAGATCACGCGCCTCATCTATGTTATTGAGATCCAGTTGGAAGAATCGAGGATGCACTTCATAGCCGGACCACGCTGCGGCGCTGCGTCCCCCGAGCCAATTGCTGACAACCACGCACGTGTTTCCTTCGGCAAGTAGGAGATCAACCTCCGCGCGAAAATCAATCCCCTGTGGGCACTCTACGACTGTATGCGGTGGGGCGTCGGTCACCACCAAACAGCAAAGCGAACCGTCGATCCTCGCAGCTACATCTCGGCAAGCTCGAATCGCATCCTCGAGGGCCTCTGGAGCGTCTCCCCCATGCGTCCTTGGCTCGCGCTTCGCCTGCTCAATTACCCAATCTGCATCGAGGGCCGGTCCCACATGACGAATAACGTATGGTTCAGCTTGAGAGGGATCGTGATCCCCAAATAATATGGCTCTAAACGCAGTAAACGCACGAACTGTCCCGCCAGGGGCTAGCACATCATGCATTGTGGCCCAGAAGAAATCCAATTTCTCGCGCATGCTCCCTGTCGTGTCACAGACAAAGACAAGAGTTGTCCGGCTCTTGCGGCTATGCATCGCGCCTGTCACTCGCTCCGCCAAGGGCTTCAATGCCGCCCCAATTGTATCGGTGAATTCCGGAGGTATACTTCCCGGCCGCAATCCCGGCGCGAGAAAGAGTGCGTTCCATTCGCTTCCGTAATTGACTCTTGGATCCACGGCAGCGGCACCCGCGAATGCGCAGTAGTTAACCAGCCACGTCACGGTCGCGTTCGAGGCATTGCTGTATTTCACGCCAACGTCCATCGCGCCGCAGCGCATGCTTCTGATTGGCATGCGGTAGCGGTCCTTGCCCTCAACTATCACCAGGTCTCGCGGCGGCGTCTGCACTGTCGTAAGTGCGACATCAGGCATCATGTCGACACCCGATCGTCGCCACCGCCCCTGGTACCAGACATGCACCTTCGCTCCTGCCCCCTTGGCCAGGGTCATGAACGCACAAGGCGTCTTCGCTGGCCCCACTGGCAACGTCCAAATGCCGATTGCGCTGTCCACCCGTCGTGAAAGGGCGAGTTCGCACTTCCAGCCTGCCCGTTCGGCGGCCGTCATGGTCGCAACAATGAGCCACACCTCGTACAGTAGCCATCGCCGACGCCACAGTGGGAGGCGCAGGTACTCGTCCAGCACTTCAACGATGCCTTCGCGGTCTTCCGATCCAGTTGGCGTCCACACAACTCTGGTCAGCCACTCGGAAGCCGCTCCAAGCGAATACTCAAGCTCGTCCAGCCAAGAAACGATCGCCTCGGCACTTTCGCGCGTCGCTATCATCCATAACGGCGAGTTCACGTCCGGAGCGCGCCTTACGCCAGCCTTCCATAGGCCGCACAGACACGCCAGCGCTCCCACGGCGGACCCATGGAATTCTGGCGCCACATCACTGCCAACAATGGCGACGCAATCAAGCGCACTGTCCTGCGAATGTGGAGCCGGGAATAGTCGATCCAGACGGACGTGCGTATACGCTTCGTCACTCTCTGCCAATCCCATTTTGCGCGGCCTCAAATTGCCCCTCAGAAGACCGCGCTCGCGCAACAACTTGCGCTCGTCCGCCAGGCGTTGTGAGGAACGGTCTGCGTCGGTGCTATCTGCTCCTCCCGAGACTGAAGCGGCAGGGATCGCTGCTGATGCATCCTCGTTCAGCATTCGCACGTGGGCTCTAATCAAGCGCAGGGCGTGGGCGACAAAGGTCTCGGCGGCTGCGCAACACGCCTCAATCTTGGAGCGAATCGCCGGCAACTCGCGAGTGAGATCTCCGCGCGCTTGCAACGTGTCGCAGACCCAAGTCATGTGCGCGAATTCACGAGCCAGATTCCTAGAGCGAACTTGGGTCTCCTTCTCCGGCGGCCAGGACCCGTAGAAGTCCCCGTCCACGCCTAGGAATCTCGACAGTCTATTGTCGTCGATGGTGCCAATCTCGATATGCATGATCGTTTTCGCCAAACGGCTGATGCGCTCAAGGAACGCTGGGCTCAATTCGATATCTAATTCCAGTCCGGCGGCGTTCAGTCGGAATGAGTCGCAGTTGCCGCCGACAGTGGCATCGGCCACTGCGAGGCTCCTATAGATATCGTCAACCATGGCGACGAAGCCCTGTGTTCGGATCAATACGGCCTGAGCCAAATTCTCAATTGTGCCTGCATGTTCCGCTAGAGCGGCGCCTAGTAGTTGCTGAATTACATGCGATCGCCGACGGTGTCCTAACGTAGACCTAGCCGCGGTCGCCTCTATTGAAGGGAAATCGATACCAAAATCGGCACAAAGGTCGTCGATCACATCCCGTTCCGCCTTCCGGGTCCCGGCCTCTAGAACTGTGGCAACGAGCATCCCGAGCCGTGCCAAGTCTTTGCCGACCGTCAAGGCGCCACGCTCTTTGCTGGACTCAATCCCTGGCGCTGGTGGTTTTTTGTGCATGGGTTCTCTGCTTCACTCTTCTAATGATGGATCTCGATCACCTGCCTCAGGTACCATTCATACGAGGCACCGGAGACCGACGGAGCGCAGTAGAGCGGCTTGGATGTTGTGTGTGAGAATTGCTTTCTCATCTACGCACCCGCCGGCACCGCCTCGCCTCGGACCCGAAGCCAAGTCACCGGCGAGCATCCCCGACACCCCGCTCCCCACGCAAGCCCCTACCTACCCGGGAACTTCTGCTCCACCAACTCCACTATCGCGCTGATCCGCTCTCGCAGCTCCTCGCCGAACCGCCGCAGTCCGTCGAGCTGCGCGATGACGCCAGCGAGGCCGTCGGTCGCCGCTGATGCGCGCGTCGTGATCCTGCCCGGTGGGCTACCTCGCTTCTTCGCTCCGCCGCCGCTCCGCTTCAAGTACCCGCTCTTCCACGCGCCCCACGCTCCGACCTTGATCCCCTGGTCCTTCGCGGCCGCGGCGTTGTTCACCTCGCCGGCCTGGACGCGCTCGAGCATGGAGACGCGACGGGCGGTCTCGGCGGGATCGGCCCTTCGGCCACGGGCGTCCTTCTTCGCGGCTTTCCTGGCCACGGGCTTCTTGCCCTGGCCCTTCGCGTGCCTCGCCCGCCACAGCCCCCAGACTCCCGGCGTCAGGCCGAGTTCCTTCGCGGCGGCGGAATGGTCGAGCTCGCCGCTGAGCCCGCTCCCGCTCGTTGAGGGGTCCACACCCCCTTCCGGCTCACGATCGTCGAGGTTTTGGCAGGAAGTCGCCCTCGAAGAGCTTGCGACTCTCCGAGGGCGATTGTCTCTTGGGTTTACCACAACTCTCGAGACCCTCGGATCATGCCGCATCACGCGCTCCTCGCCAAGCTCTGCCAGCTTCTCCAGGATGAGGATCTCTCCGAGCTCGAGCGCGTGCGATCGCGGGGCTGTCCCGACTGCGGCGGTCCGCTTTATCGCGCCGACTACGGGCGCAAGCCGCGCGGGATCGAGGATGCCTTCGAGCACTACTTCGCTTCGCGGCTGAGCCTCTGTTGTGGGCGTGAAGGTTGCCGACGTCGTCGCACGCCGCGCTCGGTGCGCTTTCTCGGCCGGCGGGTCTACTTCGGCGCGTTGGTCGTGCTCCTCTGCGCGCTACGCGGGGGTCTCCTGTCGTGGCGACTGGCCTTTCTCCAGCGCGCGTTCGACGTTTCGCGCCGCACGCTGGAGCGCTGGCGCGCCTGGTGGCTCGGCGAGTTCGCCGACGGAGCGTTCTGGCGTGTGAGCGCGGGGCGATTCGCGGATGGCGCCGGTGGGCGCTTCGCGTTGCCGCGCTCTCTCTGGCTCGCATGGCGCGAGCAGGGATTCGTCTCCGGATGCTTGTCGTTGCTGCGCTTCTTGTCTCCGCTGAGCAGTGCGTCGATCACGCTCGCTGAGGTCTTCATTTGAGAGTCGAATCTCACGCAGAGGATGCCGATCGCTGAAGCGACGACATCGGCTTAAGGTCCGTTCTCCCGCGTCGAGGGCTCCTCCTCGGCGCACATCGAGGAGACCGAGACCGATGACGACATCGTCGATGAGCATCTCTGATCGCTGGGCGTGCTTTCGCCTGGAAGTGATCGGTGGCTTGCTGGCTTCGCCGCCCGTGCATGGTGAGCTGAAGGAGCGCCTTCGCGAGCTCTCAGCGCAGCACTGGAAGCACCCGAGGAGCGGCGAGCCCTTCCGCGTGGCGTTCTCTACGCTGGAGCGTTGGTACTACGAGGCCGTGGACCAGAGCGATCCCATTGCGGTGCTGCGCCGAAAGCGCAGGAAGGACCACGGCAGCCGCAGGGCGATCGGTGAAGCGCTCGCCGCTGAAGCCAAGGCGCAATACGAAGCGCACCCGAGCTGGTCGCTCGTGCTGCACCTGGAGAATCTCGAGACGCGGATTCGCCGCCAGCCCGAGCTCGGCGCGGCTCCATCGCGCGCCACACTGCAACGCCACTTCCGCGCGCATGGATGGCGCCGGCTACCTGCGCCGAAAAGTCCTCGCAGTCCGGGAGCGTTACGTGCCGAGCGGCGCCTGGCCGAGCGCGAGGTACGGAGCTTCGAAGTCGAGCACGTCGGGGCACTGTGGCATCTCGACTTCCATCACGCCTCGCGCCCGGTGCTCACCAAGGACGGTTGGGTGCGGCCGATCCTGCTCGGCATCCTCGACGACCATTCGCGGCTCGCTTGCCACCTCCAGTGGTCCTTCTGCGAAGACACCGAAACGCTCGTCCACGGTCTGGTCCAGGCATTCCTGAAGCGTGGGCTCCCGCGCGCCATCTACTCCGACTGCGGAGCAGCGATGCGCGCCGAAGAGGTCCGCATGGGCTTGCAGCGTCTGGGCATAACGCTGGAGCGGACCTTGCCCTACTCGCCGTATCAAAACGGCAAGCAGGAATGCTTCTGGGGCTCCGTCGAGGGACGCTTGCTCGCGATGGTCGAGGGAGTCGGGCAGCCGAGCCTGCGCGATCTGAATCTGTGGACCCAAGCCTGGCAGGAGAAGGACTACCACCTGCGCCTCCACAGCGAGACCCAGCAGACGCCGCTCGAGCGCTTCGGCGCGGGAAAGAGTGTCCTACGTGAGAGTCCTTCGATCGGAGAGCTGCGGCGCGCGTTTCGACGCCGCGTCACACGATCCCAGCGCCGCAGCGACGGCACGATCAGCCTTGAAGGCAAGCGCTTGGAGATTCCTCCGCGCTACCGCTCGCTCGGGAAAGTGGTCCTCCGCTACGCGAGCTGGGATCTCAGTACGGTCGAGATGATCGATCCGGAGACCGACGAGACTCTCGCCGCGATCTACCCTGTCGATCTCGCCCGCAATGCCGAAGGCGCACGTGCGGCGCTCGAGGAGCGAAGCCTGACACCCGTCCCGCCGAAGGCGGACGGACTCGCGCCGCGCATGGAGGAGATCCTCGCGGCCTACATCGAGAGCGGGCTCCCGCCCGCCTACATCCCGCGCGCGGAGGAAGAGCGATGAACCGCAAGCTCCTCTCCTTCTACGGCTTGAAGTGGAATCCCTTCTCCCCCGAGCTCCCCGATGAAGCGCTGCATGTCTCCGCTGAGCTCGATCGATTCCGCTGGCGCGTCGAGCAATCGCTCGTAAAGGACGGCGGCTTCGCGCTCATCGTCGGCGAGTCGGGCCTCGGAAAGAGCGTCGCTCTCCGCACCATCGCCCAACGCATGGAGCGCATTCCGAATCTCCGCGTCGGCGCCGTCGCACATCCGCAGAGCAACCTGATCGACTTCTACCTCGAGCTCGGCGAGCTCTTCGGCGTCGCGCTGAAAGCCGGCAGCCGCTGGAGCGGCTTCAAGTCGCTGCGCGAGCGCTGGCTCGCACACATCGAGAGCTCCTCTATGCGCGCGCTGCTCCTCATCGACGAGGCGCAGGAGATGAGCGTCGCGGCGCTGAACGAGCTGCGTCTCATGACCAGCGCCCGCTTCGACTCCAAGCTCCTGCTCTCCGTCATCCTCTGCGGCGATCGACGGCTGCTCGAGATGCTGCAACGCGAAGAGCTCATCCCGCTGGGAAGCCGCATTCGACTCCGCCTCCCCCTCGAGGCGCTGACGCCAGCGCAGCTCCGTGAGAAGCTCGACCATCTGCTCGAGACCGCCGGAGCACCCATGCTCATGAGTCCCGAGCTGAAGGCGCTCCTCTGCGACCACGCGCTCGGCAACTGCCGCGTCCTCGTCAACATCGCGGCCGAGCTCCTGGCTCACGCTGCGCAGCACGAGATCACGACGCTCGACGAGAAGCTCTACTTCGACCTCTACCGCGAACGCGCATCGAAGGCGACCACCAAGCCCAAGTCCGCTCGCTGATCGTCATCGTACTACCTGGCGAAACGGAGGCCGGCTCTGCGGGGACGCAACCGGCCAAGGGATAGCCAGGTCGACCGGGAGCCTTCTGGCTCGGGGCCTCGTCGATACCCTCGGCGAGGCCTTTCTGCATTTCAGAGCCTCGGCTCCCGGGAGCTCATGCCTCCAAAATCCCGGGGCTTGGGGCGGAGCCCCAACCATCAAAGAGCGAGAGCCGATTCCCATCGATTACCGAGAGCACTCTCACCCTCTCCAGCTTCAGGGCGTCTGGAACTGTGAGTGTTCACGCCCCAATACCCTTCTTCATTACCCCCCCCCCTCCTCCGTACGCACGTACCCGATCGTCTTCTCGATTGCCGTGTGCTCCAATGCCCTCTGCATCACGCCGAAGTGTTCCCTGTCCGCGCGTCGACCCGCGTTCATAGCGCTTGGTTCAAGCAGTTCGCGGACGCCACCACCGCACCCTCCTGCGCCATCCCTTCGCTCATCCGCCGCGAGTGTCGTGCTGTGGCCCGTCCAAGTTCCAAGCAGCGGCGAGGTGCAGATGCGTTTACTTTACAATGCCATCACACGCGCTAAGCGGCACTGCACTGTGATCGTGCAGGATCCGAACTCGCAGAAGTCACGCCTGACAAGCCCACCATTCGCATAGTGCCCAGAAGTAGCTGAACCAGGAGCTCGTCCCGCGGCTCGCCCTTCATGGCGACCGCGACCAACCGCTCGACCTCGGCGTCGCTGAGCGCCATGGGCGGCGGCTCCCCGCAGCGCGCGCGTCTGACCAGCATGCCCGGGCTGCGCGCGACCAGGCCCGAGAATTCCGCGAACGCGAAGAAGTAGCAGAACGAGTTCCGCAGCACGTTCGTTAGATTCGGCGGATTCAGTGCCAGCTCGCACGGCGCCGAAGGTGGCCTGCAGGCGCTGCCCGTGACCAAGGCGCGGCGGCACTCGAGCGGCGGCTCTGCCTTACTCAGGATGAGAAGAGCGACCCTCGTGGCAGAAAGGCGGGCCAGCCCCTAGCTCCGACGGCGTAACTCGCCATTTTACACCATATGAATCATGTAGGCGCTCGACAACATTGAGGACCCATTTCTCATGCACCCCGCCATTAACGTGAACTCGAACCTCTTGAGCCAGGCTCTGCATATCATCCAGGGCGACGCTGATCCCAAGGGGCACTTCCGATGGCATTGCGAGTCCGAGCCAATGATCCGGAGCGTATGGGTTCGCCCGGAGCTCTTCGAAGCTCAGCTGGCAGAACTTGTGACTGTAGACTCTAAGTTCTTGATCGCGTTGGAAGATTGTCCTCTTTCGTAGCGCGAGGGCGAGGGCCAATTCTAGAGGCTCTATGCCGTCGGGCGGGGTTCTCATTTTATCGCTATAGTCAATCTTTCTCACATCGGCCCCGCTCCCGAGACAACGTCGCAGGTCTCTCACGCGGCAAGCGAGGGCAACGGCTGCCCCTCCACTTGTGTACTCTCTCCACATTCCTGCAGACTCGGTACTTGAGAGGTGCCAGCAATTTACAAAGATGCATCCTCGAAATCTCTGCATGCGATGGGCGAGGACGCTCGAGGTCAGGTGCTCACCATAATCCAGACCGATGTTGCCCCCAACTCGCTGAACTCGGGTGCTGGCGATCTGCCATTCTTGGGGAGGCATTCCTTCGTGGTGGTCGGGCAAAGAGGAAAGTGACGCAAGATATAGAGCGCGAGTCTGAAGCAGAGAAATATACTTAGCAAGGTCCATGTACCTCCAAGCCAGAGATTCTTCCAGTTCAGATTCCACTGATCTTCCTCGACAGGTATGGCCTTACGGATTCTACCAGAGGTCGATCCGGCCGGACAGATGGTGGGGATTTCACGCCCCAACGGCTCTTCTCATAGCTTCTTCCTCCACCCTCGCATACCGCACCGTCGTCGCCACGCTCGCGTGCCCCAAGACCCGCTGCACCACGCCGAGGTCCCCCGTCCGCGCGTAGACCCTCGTCGCCAGCGTGTGCCTGAGCGCGTGGGCGCTGGCTCCAGGGATTCCGGCGGCGTCTGCCATCCTCTCGATCACCCTCTGCGCGTGCCGCCCCGAGATCGGGAACAGCCGGCCCTCTCGGTCCCGGATCCAGTCCGCCAGCCGCGGCGCCAGCTCGACCGGGATGAACGCCATCCGTGGCCTGTCGCCCTTCGCGCCGCACAGCGATCACGCCGCGCGCGAGGTCCACGTCTCCTACCTCCAGGGCCAGGGCCAGGGCCTCGCCGAGCCGTAGCCCGGTAGCGAGCAACAGCCGGACCAGGAGCTCGTCCCGCGGCTCTCCCTTGGCGGCAACCGCGAGCAGCCGCTCGACCTCGGAGTTCGAGGGCGAAACGGCGTTGCAGCGGAATAGTGCGTCATAGTAGACGGCTATGCGCTGTAACTCCCTGTTGCTCTCTGGAACCTTTCCATCATGGCCATGAAGTTGCCCCAGTTCATCCAAGTTTTAGCATTCAACTGCGACATCCAGTCAACGCTAGATGATGGACCCGCGAAGAAGTCCTCAATTTTGATATAGTATGATTCCGAACCTATCGTACATTCGCCAACAAACCTCCACTCCCCACGCATAGGATCATCGCCCGAAAGGAAAGAAAACGATACAGCCGACTCTCTTCCGCATGCTTCACACTTTGGTTTAATTCTAAACATCTTCGCTACTCCAAGCAACTAAAACGACACTCGGCCCTAGATTATGAGGTGCGTTCATCTGGCTGACCAGAGTCCAGTTCGCGATTTGCCGACTTTCGGCATGTGGGCGGCTGCTCTGGCCGCATTCCGCGCGCCCACCGGACATCGGGACATCGCTCTGGTCGACCGGCGCGAATCGGTTTGCGCTCTCGATGGGGCGATTTCAAGCGATACCCTGAATCACAACCGCGTTCCTCACGCCCCAACCGCTCTCCTGACCACCGCCTCGTCGCACCGAGCATATCGCACCGTTGTCGCCACCGACGCGTGCCCCAGCGCCGCCCTGACCACCTCGATGTCGCCCGAGGCCCGGTAGACGCGCATGGCCATCGAGTGCCGCAGACAATGCGCCGACGCCACCACGCTAGCCTCCCGAGCCATCTTCTCGATCACCCGCTGCGCGTGCCGCCCCGAGATCGGGAACAGCCGCCCCTCTCGGTCGCTGATCCACTCCGCCAGTCTCGGCACGAGCTCCGCCGGCACGTGCGCGACCCGAGGCCGATCGCCCTTGGCCTTCCGCACCGAGATCGTCCCACGCCCGAGGTCGAGGTCCCCAACTTCAAGGGCTAAGGCCTCGGAGAGGCGCAACCCGGTCCCGAGCAGCAGCCGGACCAGGAGCTCGTCCCGCGCCTCGCCCTTCCCGGCCACCTCGAGCAGTCGCTCGACCTCGCCGTCGCTGAGCGCTCGTGGCGGCGGCTCGCCACATCTGGCTCGGCGGACAAGCATGCCCGGCGACCTCTCGACCAGGCCCGCGAGTTCGGCGTACTGGAAGAACACCCGCACCGAGGTCCGCAGCGCGTTCGTGCTCGTTGCCAGCTTGGCGGACCCGTCCGCCGTCTGCCGCGCCATGGGCGAGGTCAAGAACCGCGCGACCACCTGCGTCGTGATCGCGTCGAGCTCGGCCGGGATCCCGCTCGCGGCGAGCCAGGAGCCGAGCAAGCGCAGGTGCCGCGCGTACTGCTTCCGCGTGTGGATCGACCGCCCATCGGCCTCGAGCTGAAGCTGGAACGCGTCAATCGCGTCGTTGAGTTGCATGGCTGCCTCCTTGGATTGATGCTTGGAAGGAGAGGCAGGGCGGCTGACAGGATCGCGTCCCAGCAGCCGCCCGTGGTGTTGGATCAGGCGCTGGCTTGCTCGCCCGTCGAGGCGTAGGCGATCTGCGCCGGGTCGCTGGGATCCGCCGCGGGGTAGAGCTTGGCGTCGTCGTGCCCGAGCACCTCGCGCTGGCTGAGCGGCACGTCCTTCTTCGCGCGCGGCTTCGCTTCGATCGGCGCCGTCTCGATCGCACCCTGCTGCTCGGCGAAAGTCAGCGCGAGCCGGAGGACCCGGCGGCTGCGCTCGATCGTCGGCTGCGCCTTCGCGCGTCCGCTCTTCGTCGTGGTGACCTGCTGCGAGGCGTTGAACCTCTCGACATCCGCCGGCGTGATCGCGGCGATCGGCGTCTCGGCGCCGAGGACCTCCGTCGCGAGGTCGAGGTCCGCGGCATAAGCGTTGATCGTGCTCTCGGACTTGCGCGCCGCCTTCAGCGACTCGAGGTAGGCGAGGGCGGTCTCGGTCAGGGTCCAGGTGGGCTTCGCGGTCTTCTTCGCGCCCTTCGACTTCGGCTTCTTCGCCGCGGGCTTCGTGGTCTGGTCGTCCGTCGCGTGCTGTCCGTTCGTGGTCGTCATCGTCGTGGCCTCCTGTGGCCGTTGGGAACGACCGCATACACGCTCTGACGCGCGAAGCAGGGAAGGCGAATAGAGCCCGGGTGCGAAGGATTCTGCGGATGGCCACCAGGCGGATGAATGGAGCGGACGTGGGGTGCGGGCGGCGGCTGCGCGATCGGGCGCGTGCAGCAGAGATTCCGAGGATCAACTTGCTGCGCGTCGCGCTGCGCGAACGGGAGCTGCTCGTGGCTGGCCATGGACCACGCGCGGACGCAGAGCATCGATCCAGCCACGTCGGCAGCGCCCGATCTTCTGCCGCGCTGCAGCCGCTGCTACGCAGGCTTCCCGGCGCCGGCGAGAACGCAGGTCAAGCGACAGATCCTCTCGTTCGCGAGCGTGACGTGGTGGTCGATGATGACGGGATCCGGCAGTCCCGTTCGATCGAAGTTCCCGTCCACCTTGGTCGTGACGATGACTTCGCCGTTGATCTTGGCCACATCCAGAACTTCGAGAGTCACTCGCGGAGCGACGATCTCGCGCTCGCTCCAAGCTCGGATCGCTTCGATGCCTCGGAACTCACGAGCAGCATCGTTGACTTCGGCGTCCTCGGTGAAGCAGGCGATGAAGGCGGCTACATCATGCTCGTTCGTGGCGCGGATGTAGGCGGCGACGGGCTGGGGCAGTCTCTTCGAGATCGCGGTCATGGCTGGCTCCTGGTTGGAAGATGCGGAGTCCGTTCCTCCGCCATCTCCATAGACACCGCAGCCAGTGCACCGTGACAGGACGTGGCCGGATTCTCAGTTCAAGTGCAGCGCCGAGCGCACCTCTGCGCTCTCGAGCACGCGCCTCAACCAGCGAACGTGGTCCGTAGGCTGAAGGAACGGGTGCTCGCGATAGATCGCGGCGTACCGCTCGTCGATCGTGACCTGAAGGCCGCGTACCGTGTCCTCGGCAACGTCTCTGACTCTCTCGACGTGCGCGGAAGCGAAGAGGAGACGACTCGGGTCGACGTGTCCCGCCTCGATGAAGCCCCGGGTCTTCTTCGGGCAGCGGCAGGGGTTGCTCTCGTTGACCAGGCCGCACTGGCTGTTCATGAAGCTGAAGAGATCACGTCGGGCGCGCGCCAGGCACTGCCGGAAGTTCTCGGGGGTCATCTCGAGAACTTCGCCACCGACCACATCGCTCGCACCGAGGACCACGCCCAACGTGAAGATCAAGCGCTGCTTGCGATCCAAACAGAGCAGCATGCCCATGGTGCACGAGGTCTTCACCTCCTCGACCAACAGCGGCACGTCGACCGGAACGCTCTTCGGGTCGGGCAGTTCCAGGACGGGCGTGGCGTCGATCGCCTGGCCATACGCATCGAAGCTCAGGGACTGCGCCTCTGCGCCACGTCGCTTCATGTTCAGCACGTGGTTGGCGACAATGCGATGGAGCCACGTGCGGAACTTGCTCTCGCCGCGGAACGTGCCGAGGCGGGTGATGACCTTCACCAGGACTTCCTGGGTGACCTCTTCCGCGTCCTGCGGTTGGAAGACCATGCGTACGGCGAGGTTGTAGATCCACGCCTGATGGCGCAGGACGAGCTGCTCCAAAGCGCTGCGATCGCCGTTCTGGACTCGCTGCACCAGATCGACGTCCACCGCATCGCCTTCGGCGTCGGCACTGAAGCTGTTGGCCACGACTCGGCTCCTGGGCTCGGGAGGGCGATCTGTTCGACACGGCTGAGCGGCGACCGTGACAGTCGGATGGGCGGAATTCTGGATCCGAGGGGGGATCGGCGCATCCCAGTTCTTCTGCGGGACCGGATCGGAGCGACCAGGCGGCTGCACCCGGAAGCCTCCGCGCGGACCTTACCGCGACCCGAGCGACTCCACCGCGCGGCCAGCGCCATCCGCGACCTCGACCACGCCGCCATCCTCCGACGACCGCACTTTCGTCAGGATGCTCAGAAGGTCCGCGCCAGGATGCCGTTGCTCGTCAGAAGCGAAGCGCCTGCGGCGTCGAACGCAGCCACCTGCGCGAAGATCGTCGTACCAGCAGGTACAGGTGGAGCGCTCATCGACCACGCGAACTGGCCGAGAGGATCGATCGTACCGGGCAGCGTGACGAGCGGGAGCAGCGCGAGGACGCAGGCGGGCGACCCGGGAATAGGCAGCACGGGCGCGAGCGGCGCTGCTCCGAGCAGCAACCATGCGGAGGCTCCGGACGCGGCGCGCGTCGTCGTGAATCTCAGCGCATGCGAAGCACCTGTGAAGTCCGCGCCGAAGAGGCGGACGCCGCACATCGGAGAGTACGTCGGATCGATGGGCTCGAAGGATGCCGGAACGACACCGGCGACGAACGCCATGGTCAACGCCTGCGACGAACCCTCGAATCCCGGGCCGCTGAACGACGAGTTGCAGAAGAGCCTGATCCGAATCCGCGTGCTTGCCGGCGCAGACACGGGCAGGGTGACCGAAGCGGAGTGATTCCCGTTCAGCACGAGCTCGTCCGTTCCATCCACGCCCAAGTCCACCGCAACCCAGACCTGGGCCTGCGGCGTGGCCATTGCGATCGACGTGACCCGCAGCTCTCCGGCATGGGTGGAGGGCAAGGTCCACAACCAAGACTGCGGTGCGGCGGCACCAGTCCCGTTCAAGGTGGACGCGGAGACCATGGATCCGGTCGAACTCGCGCCGCAGTCGGAGTCCAGGTGCATTCGATCGCCCTGGGAGCGCACGCGTACCTCGGTCCAAGCGCCGCCACTAGCGAATGCACTCATGGTCTCAGCATGCGACACGACGAAGTCGGCGGGGAATCCCCGGACCGACTGCCTCCAGGAGGTTCCCGCGTACACCTCGCAGGCCGTCTCGGCCGAGAGGATCGGCTCCTGAGCGGAGAGGGCGGCGGTGTGAATGGCGAAGGCGACGAGGGCGTGGATGGTGCGCATGGGCAGCTTGAGGGACCTTGAGGATGGGTCGACGGCAATCTGCGTGCCAGCCAGGCTTGAGCGCGTCCAGGGCTTGGCGACGCACGAGCTTCACCTAGAGCCGCGCACGCGAAGCGCTACGGAAGCCACCCACGGGCCTCTACGAGCGGACCTCACCGCGACCCGAGCGACTCCACCGCGCGGCCAGCGCCATCCGCGACTTCAACCACGCCGCCATCCCCCGACGAGCGCACGTTCGCGACGACACAGCCGGCGCTCCACAGGTCGACCGCGCTCGGCGAGATCGTGACCGTCACGCCGCGATCTGGATGGCCGACGTGAACGACGGGCGCTCCGTCACAGTGGATCCAGGAGAGAAGAACGGGCCTGCTACGTCGGCCGAGGAGAGTGCAGAGCACATCTAGCATGCGCATCACCAGCATGCTCGCGCCTATCGCGCCTCAAGATGTCGAGAAGGAGAGGGAACGCCGGCAGCTAGCCGTGCCCGATCCCACGCGATGGCGGTGGCTGCCGGTGACTCGCGATGTGTGAACAGCGCGGTGCTCACTCCTCCTCACGACGCGGGTCGAGAACTCAAGAAACTGCGCCGCAGCGGCAAGTTGAATTCGCGGGGGTGAACTCAACGCGACCTAGGGCTCCGCCGAAACAGAGCTCAGCTCTTCTTCCGCTTGCCACGACCTTCAGCTTCCGAGCGCTCGGTGAATCGATGGCCCGGCAGTGCCACAGGGACGGTGAAGCGAACGCGGCTGACCGTTTCGGCTTGCTGCGCACGTCCCTTGTTGCCGCCGATGGACAGGACTTCAAGAATTTGAAGTCTCGCGGCTCCACCGGTCGTGGTCTTCTCGGAAGCAGAGACCGCGACATCAAACTCGACTTCGTGAACGAGGAGCCAACCCTCAGACTGTCGTATTCGCATTCGGTTCTCCTGGCCCTGCGTCCCGTCGTACATGCGGAACTCTGGCGCGACGACAGCTCGCGTCTCGTGAAGATCCTTCTGCGCATCCATGACGCCATTCACGATCTGGGCGATCGTCGTGCGCACAAACTCCTGCAGTTCCATCGCAGCTCCTGGTGAAAGAACAGGCGATCGATCGACTTCGACGAGCACTCGCTCCCTGCATCGATCGCAGCAGCTCCGCAGAGCCGTCAGTTGCTCGCCTTTGCCGAACAAGCCGTTCCTTAAGCCTACCAAGAGCGCCGGCGATCGCGCCATGGCGGGGCGACTTGCTACGGTGTGCCGACCGCGTCACGCTCTTTGACTGCGCACATCGAGACGACGAACGAATCGCAGCACGGGGCGGCTCGGAGTAGCGCTTACACGCACGTCCGGGATTCGAGTTCGATCTGCGCCAACATCGCCCTCGCCTCGACCGAGTCCACCGCCTCCGCCCGCAGCTCGGCAAGCATCTGCTGCGCGATCCGCGCCTCGCGCCGCAGCCGCGACTTCGAGAGCGAGTTCAAGGTCGCGTGCTCCCAGCGAATGATCGCCTCGATCCGCGCGGCTTCGTCCTCCGCGCAGCCGAGCTCCTGCGCGATCGTTCGTGCGTAGTAGCTCATCGAGCCACCTCGATCAGGAGGGCGACCGCGCCAGCTTCCTCTTCGTAGGTTCCGGTTGCGCACTCGATCCAGATTCGCGCGGTGCGCGTCTCGCGGCCCGGTGCTCCCCACGCTTCGCCGCGCTCGACGTGGATCAACCAGCGCTCGCCCTCGCTCTTCTCTTCGAGCTCGGCGGCGAGGCGCAGGACCGCGGCGCGGAACTCGCGTTGCGTCATCGGCGCGTTGTTCGTGATCCGCAGCTCCGCGCCGAGGTGCTTCTTGTCGACTCCGGCTTCCAGGGTCAGCTTGTCGCGCGTGGTCTTGGTGGTGGTCATCTCGTAGTCCTCGTTGGGTGAGCACATACACGCCCTGCGCGCGCGTCATAGCGAGGCGATTACGGCCGTGAATCCGAAGTTCACCGCGGGTGTGCGCAGGCCCTACTTCTTCGCCGCTTCCCGTCCAGCTTCGAACGCGGCTTCGAGCGCCGCACGGATCGCGCCGACGGAGAGCTCGTGGAAGTCGAGGCGATCACGCCCGCGCGAGTCCAAGGTCTCGAGCCAGAGGATCTCCTTCGCGATCCGCTCGACGGTCGCGTTGCGGTTGCTGTCGGGCTTCATCCCTTCGCCTCCCGAGTTCGTTGCTCGCGCTGCGCTTGCTCGTATCCGGCGCGGAACGCGCGCTCCAGCGCCATCCGGATCGAGCGGTCGACGTTCGGGCCGAAGGCCTCTCGTGCCATCCGGTGTGCTTCGCGTTCGGCCAGGTCGTCGGTGTTCATCGTGGTGTCCTCTCGGGTTGGCGACATACACGCTTGCGTAGCGCGCGCAGCCAAGGCCGTTCTCTCTGAAGATCTGGTGGCGCGCGCGAGATCCGTCAAGTGGACGGAGTTGAACCGTGCCGATCCTTGCGACCGAGCGCTTGAAGCGCACGCGTCACGTCGAAGCCAGCAGCGAGTGCAGCGAGGAAGGATCGCTCCGCTCCCCGCGTCGACCCAGAAACGCGCACGACACTTCGCATCGGTTCACCCGATAACTCTGGAGCCGACTCGCCCCGATCGGGCGGGCCGGGCGTGCAACGCGGCGAGCGCGAGGGCCGCAACGCAGTCGTCGTGCTGACCCGCCGGAGCTGAGCTCTTCACGTGGCCAGTCTCAGTCACCGCGTACTCGAACGACTCCAGCTCGTCGATTCCATCGGGCCAGAGCTCGGGTCGCGGCAGCACGATCTCGCGGCGCTCGAGCAGCAAGGCGAGATGATCGATCAGAGCGGCCTTGCTCCGCGCCGTGAATGGGTACGGCTCCGCCCGCACGCCTTCGCGTCGCAACGCCTCGAACACCGGCTCCCCCGCACCCGTCGAGTCGACGCGTACTCGCGCGTTCCGGTAACGCTCCAGCGCGGTCCGGATTCGCCCCACCTGCAGGGCCCAATCAAGCCGGTGGAATCGATCCACGAAACAGACCTCGCCTGCGCGGTTCATCACGACGAGCACGCTGAAGTCCTCGACCTTCGCGAGATCGAGTCCCGCGAAGTAGCTCTGATGCGCCTCCGGATCCTTCCAGCTTCCGGTCGCGCATTCGCGCACGTTCCGGAACACCGCTCCAGATCCTTCGATGAACTGCCCGCCGAACTCCTGTAGAAACACTCGCTCGGGCAACCGTGCGCGCTCCGCCTCGATCAGCTCTCGATCAAGATGCGGATTCTGCCAGCTCGGCGCGTTCCAGCTCTCGTAGTCGCGGTCGCGCCCCTGCCCGCGTCGAAACGCGTCGTAGTACCAGCCTTTTCCACGCGGCGTCGAGATCAGCAGCGCCCACCCTCGCTTGTCGATCAACCGTTGCGCGAGGTGCGACTCCCACACGTGAGCTTTCAATCGAGCAGCTTCGTCGATGACCAACCAGTCGAGGCCCTCGCCGAGCAGACTCACGGGATTGTGTGCGCTCTTTGCGCGAATCTCGGAGACTCCGCCCGCGAGGTTCCGCAGCAGGATCTTGCGCTCGTGCTCGCGCATCCCGATCAGCCGATGTGGGAGCTGCATGCCGACGATGGCCTGGATCTCTCGGAAGACGCGGTCGGCAAGATCGTAGGTCGGCGCGGTCACCCAGCCGACCGAGTTCTGCTTCGGCTCGAGTGCGGCGGCGATGCCCTCCATCGCTGCCGCCTTCGTCTTGCCCCACCTGACTCCGCACGCCAGCACTCGCCGCGGCGCGCGCGAAGCATGCACCGCGCGTTGCCCCTCATGTGGCTCGTAGCGGAGATCGGCGAACAAGCGCTCCTTGTCGAGGCGAAGGGAGGAGTCGATCGATGCCATGGTGCGAATCTTGGCTACTCCTGGCTCAGCACCGCATCCGCATGATCGTGATGCCCGATCCTTCTGGCGGCTTCGCGAGCAGCGAGGCGAGACCGAGCGCCATCACGCAATCGTCGTGCTGGCCAGAAGGCGCAGAGCTGCGCACATGCCCGTTCTCGGTCACCGAGTACTCGAACGCTTCGAGCTCGTCGATCCCCTCGGGCCAGAGCTCTGGACGTGGGAGCACGATCTCCCTCCGCTCAAGCAAGAGGGAGAGATGATCGACCAGCGCGGTCTTCGACTTCGCCGTGAACGGATAGGCCGTCGCGTAGATGTCCTCGCGCATCAGCGCTTCGTAGATCGGTTCCCCGCTGCCCGTCGAGTCGACGTGCAAGCGGGGCGAGTCAAAGCGCTGCAGCGCGGCCTTGATGCGCACGATCTGCAAGTTCCAATCGAGACGATGGAAGCGATCGACGAAGCAGACTTCGCCGCGTCGGTTCATGATCACCAGCACCGTGTAGTCTTCGACCTTCGCAAGGTCGAGCCCGGCATAGTAGCTGTCGCTGCGATTGGGCTGCTGCCACGAGCCGGTCGCGCACTCGCGGACGTTGCGGAACACCGCGCCCGAGCCCTCGATGAACTGGCCCCCGAACTCCTGCATGAATACGCGCTCGGGCAGGCGCGCGCGTTCCGCCTCGATCAACTCGCGATCGAGGTGCGGGTTCTGCCAGCTCGGAGCATTCCACGATGCGTAGCTCTCGTCTCTTCCCTGGCCGCGGCGAAACGCGTCGTAGAACCAGCCCTTTCCGCGCGGCGTGGAGATGAGCAGGGCCCAGCCGCGCCGATCGATCAGACGCTGCGCCAAATGGTTCTCCCAGATGTGCGCTCGGAGACGAGCCGCTTCATCGACGATCAACCAATCGAGCCCTTCGCCGAGCAGCGAAACCGGGTTGTCAGCACTCTTCGCGCGGATCTCGGACACTCCGCCGGCTAGGTTCCGGAGCAGAATCCGGCGATCGTGCTCCTTCATCGAGATCAGGCGGTGCTTCAGTTGCATGCCAATGATCGCCTGGATCTCGCGATAGACTCGGTCGGCCAAATCGTACGTTGGCGCGACGATCCAGCCGATCGAGCTTGCTCTCGGCTCGAGTGCTGCGGCGATGCCCTCCATCGCGGCGCAGCGAGTCTTGCCCCAACGCACGCCGCAAGCGAGGACGCGTCGCAGCGCACGGGACTCGTGCACAGAGCGCTGCCCCTCGTGCGGCTCGTAGTTCAGGTCGGCGAAGACCTGGGCCTTGTCGAGGCGGAGATCAGTTGCGGGGTGTGTCATCGGTTCGCACCAGCCAGCGCTGGTATTCGTTCTTGATCAGGGCTTCGACGTCGACTGCGGTGCGATCGCTCGGCTCGCCGCGAATCACTCGCTCGTGCTTGATCGTCAAGTCCAGAGCCCGCACTGCATCCATCGCATCGGTGAGCGGGTAGGACTTCAGAGTCTCGAGCGCCTTGGCCTGGATCACGCGAAGCAGCTTCAGGTGTCGCTCGTTCATCGCCTCGAGCGACTCGATCGCCTTCTCCTGCGATCGTTCGCGGAGCTTCCTCTCGTGCTCGAGGACCTGCTGCTGCCACTGCTCCTTCAACGCGTGACGAGTCACGGTTCGCTTCGTGACACCAAAGTGCTTCGCGACCGCGCCGTAGGAGCGGTCTGCGCCGAGGCTCAGGTAGTAGGCGTAGCTCTCGGGCGGCAGCTTGCTGCGCTTCATGACTCTCTCTCCACCTCAGCTCGCGCGTGCCGCGACTCGGCCCCATACGCGGACGCGGAGGATCGCGATCGCGAGGAGTGCGATGTGCAGGACGGTTCGCGCTGGGATTCCGGCGCGCCGGCAACTTGAGAACGACTTCGCTCGGCCTCAGCGTCACGACGCGGTCGGGACCGGCGGGATCGACCACGTTGCGCTGGCTTCGGGCGCACCGCGTGATCACTGCCGGCGGGCCAGGGAAGGCGGGCGCGCGCATCGACGTGGGCCGCTCGACAGCCGGCTCGGCCGCGCCCGATACCGGCGAGGGCTCCACTGTCGTCTCGGTTCAGCTCGTGGCGCGAGCGCGCGCTCAACGAGTCGAGATGGACCGCGGAGATCGGCTGGGGAATTTCCACGGGTCAGCGCGCCTCCACCGCGAGGGCGACGCCGCCGCCAACATTGGAAGCGCGGCGCGCGAGAAAACGCAGTCGCGCCAGCAGCCGATGGATCAGAACTCGAAGCCGGAAACGCATCCCATCGCTCTCGGCCTGGTGCGCGGGCGTGGCGCCGCGCGATCGTCCGGGCCCGCTTGGATGGGATGACTGGAGGGTGGCCCGAGGAACGAACGGAAGGCTAACCAGTCGATTCTGAGGTGTCAATCTGGGCGTTGGTTCACTTTGGTTGCGGTCATGATCGCCCGTGATTGATCCGAATGGCCGAATCTGTCCGGCGGGAGGGCGTCCGCAGTCCGGGAGGGACAGCTTGACGAGTCGATGCAGAAGGGTGATCGTGTTGGCGTGTCGCACCACCGACGACGGTGGCGCCACCCGCCGCACCCATCCACGGAACAGCCGACAAGTGAGCGCGATCCCGGGGTTCCGGACCGGAAAACCTGGCTTTGTTGAGTGCCCCGAGGCACTCGATCCGGCCACCGGAGGGACTCAGGTCATCAGCATCGAGCTGACGAAGATCGCCTCGGCCTGCAATCGCGGGCCGCTCTGGAGGAAGCTCGCGCTCTGGAGCGTTCCAGAGGTCTTGAAGAGCCCTAGCTGGGTGTGCAAGGGATGGTGTCGCGAGGAGCTGGAAGACCACCTTTGCTACATCGGTGGGCCTGACCAGCGACTAGGTGACGATGGTGTCTGGGTCCAAACGCCCAATGATCTCTGGCTGTTCGTCTTCGTGACGGGGCACGCCCGGATCAAGAAGTGGCGTTGGGAGGAACTTCCCATTGGCGAGGAGCTTGATGCTCTGAAGCTGAGATTCGGAGAGGTGCAATGGCCGAAATGAACTTGGAAGAGATGCTCGCGACCGAGCCCAAGTTCGAGCCATACGTCGACTACGACCGCGAAACGGACTGCCTGGAGGTCATGCTTCGCGGAGACATGGCGGTGGCCGAACGAGTCGACCAGTACCTGACGGTGTACTGGGGCGAAGACGACCGAGACGCGTTGATGGGCTGCGAGTTCAAGGGCGTACAGCGCCTCTTGCAGCAGGTTGGCGCGTGCGGATTCGAGATCAAGCGAGCCGGTCGCTTGAAACTAGAGGCTGTCATTTCTGCCTACCGCCTTGTGCGGCCCGAGACGATCCCCGTGCGCAGCTACCACAAGCTGATGGGCTTTGCGAAGCAGCGCGAGGGCGAGATCGAGCTTGAGCAGGTCGCACATGCCGGCTAGGACGGCGCTCGATAGAGCGACCCCGACCGCGTCTGAGGCGCGCGGTCGGGGTCGCTTCGTTTTCGCCCTATCTTCGAGGTGCCGCACACGCGCGCATCGCGCTCACTCAGTTGCCTTCGACCAGGGCGGAGCCAACACCCAATCTGGACGTTCCGGAGGGCTCGTTCTCGGGTGATGGCAAGGCCGTTCGGACATGTCGCCGATTTCAGGGACGCGCTCTGAATCCTCAAGTACCGCCGGAGAAAAGGCTTAGAGCGGCCGCCTTCCTGGACTCCGCTGCTGGCGAGCTTCACGAGCCAGGTGACATCGCGGTGTCGGACCGGGTTCAACAGCACAGGCGTGATGCAAGCCGTCGAGGATGACGCCGGGGTGCTCAAGAGCGCGTTCCCGCGACGCCTCGGCGCGCCGCTGCCGGGAGATTCGCGAGGCCGTCGGCATCGACGATTCCCTGCCCCGAAGCCGGACTGCTCCTCGTTCATCGTCGCGATCGGAGCGGACAGCCCCCTGGCGGATGCTCGAGCGACGAGAGCTGCTCTTCACGCGCCGCCTTCGGGCGCTCGGGAGGACTTTCGGCGAGCTGTCCGCGGATGGCTGAAGGACGGCTGGACCGCGCAAATGAGCGGCGCGGGGGCTCGTGTGAAGCACGGCGGCGGCGACGGGCCGGAGCGCCGACCGCCCGATCGGGCCGCAGGTGGGTCGCATTTCGCAGCTTATGCGACACGGATCGGCGCGATCTCCGCCAGATTGGCACCCCGGCGGCCCGGATCCGGCTCTTCGCAGCGCCCGTGCGGCCCGTCCGATAGTGAGCGAAATGAGCCACCCCGATGCGAAGGCTACACGGGTCGACGACGCGCCGAGGCCATCAGCGATACATGATCATCAGAGAAAAGCCAAGGCAGCCGCAGCCTCATCTGAATAGTCGCCCCCGGGATCTCGCGCCTCGCGAGAAGTGGCGGCGGGGGCGGAGTCCCCCGTGGTTCCTTGCGACTCCGCCGAAGAGACTGCCCGGGATACGGGCATGGATCGACGATCTAGAATTCGAGGCGACCGCTGCGGAGACTATTGGTTCGCTCCGTGCAGCTACGGCGCATTCTTCTCTCGCCAACTCTCCAGCCCGTCTGTCTCGGCCATGAAGAGCATCCCCGCCGAAATCGCGGAACTCCTCGAGCAGCTCAAGTCGAAGATGGACGCCTTGCACGCTGCGGTTCACGGCCCCTATCCCGACCTCGATCTGGATCCGACAAGCGACGCCGAGGTGCACCAGGTCTTCAACGACGCAGAAACTTGGGGGCGGCGAGTCCGCGACCTCTATGGCTTCCCTTGGCTGGGCGACCCTGAGGGCAGCATCGCCGAGATCTTCGGCCAGCGCCCTCCTCTTAAGCTCCGGAAAGTGTACGGCGAGATGATTCCGATTCGCGATGTCCCCGACTATCCCCATCGCAGGCTTGGGTCATTCCTCAGCTTCATTCCCGAGCAATTCGACCTCGAGTTCAACGTAGTTTTTCAGCAGGAGATGGGCGGAGCGACCCCTTCCTTCATGCGCGAAGGTCGCTGGCATGTCGAGGCGAACGTCCAGAACTGGGAGCAGGTCCGCGACCATCTTGCTGGCTGCTACTTCCTGATCCGGTTCCGCGCGCTCGGGCTGATCAGCTGGATCCGGGAACGCGTATGCGAGTTCGAGACCCAAATGGTTCCTCGGCTCAAGAAGCTGCGCGATCTCGAGCGCAACAAGGTCGCCATCGAAGTCACCTTGAGCGGCGGTTCGCGCGAGGTGGTAATCACCGGCAGCGCGAGCGATTTTCTACTGCGGCTCGGGAAGGACGGCAAGGCCAAGGCGAGCCGGAAGGTTCTAGGAGAGGTACGTGAGCGCGTGCCCGAGTTGAGGGATTGGATCGAGCGCCATGTCACCGTGGAAGATAACTACGCCTGGTACAAGATCGCGAACCTGGCACGAGCTGGCCTTCAAGCCCTCTCCGCTCAATAGAGTACGTTTCGGGTACGGAGGAGCGGCGCACGCAAATCCTTTCCCAGAAAGGACTTACGAGCCACGACGCCTATGGATCCAGGTCCAATTGGGGTACGGGCGGAATCCACGGCGGTCGAGTTATATGCCTTCGCAAGAGCGCCCTTCACGGGGCATGCGAGGCAGTCATGGACATCGAAGAGTTGGTGAGTCCCGCAATCGCCGCTGATCGGCTCGGGGTCTCACGCGACACGGTGCTGAGGTGGATCCGGCTGGGACGGCTAGAAGCGCTGCGCATGAGCCGCAAGGTCCTGCGGATCAAGTGGCCCGTAGCGCTCGAGCGACTGAGCTCGGAGGCGAGCTCATGAGCGGCTGCTTCGCCGAGCGTGTGGCGGCCTTGGGCATGTCCGGCGCCGACATCATCGCCCTCCACGGCGTACCAGCGCATCGCGGCGGCTCGCAGCACGCGCTCATCCACTGCCCGGGTCCAGGGCACGAGGACCGGCATCCGTCGTGCCGGGTGCACCTTCGGACGGGCCGCGCCAAGTGCTTCGCATGCGAGTTCTACGCTGGGGACGTCGTGGCGCTCCACACGGCGCTCGGGCGGTTCTCCCGCATGGGGGACGCGCTCCGTGATCTCGAGCACCGATCCGGGATCGCCGTGCCCGAGCTCAAGCTTGGGCCCGCGGCGACGCAGAAGAGCGGCACTCCCGCCGACCGTCAGCGGGGCGAGTTCGTGGCTGTCCGCAGTTGGCTTTACGAGCGCGCGAACAGCGCCCCCGCGTTCGAGATCGTGCGCATGCAGCAGCGTCTCCCCGACGGCACTTGGCGTATGCAGAAGAGCAAGCCGAAGCCGTGGAAGATCTACCTGCCGGCGCACCCAGGCGGTCGCCCGCGCCGGATGCCGAAGGAGTTTCTCGCACCCGGCTCGCGACCTCTCTACCGACTTCCGGAGCTCCTGCGCGTTGACTCCGCGAACACGGTGTACGTCGTGGAGGGCGAGCCCGCAGCGGATGCGCTGATCGGCATCGGGCTGATCGCGACTACCGCGTCGGGCGGCTCGAGCGCTTCCGACCTGACTGACTGGACCCCGCTCGCGGGTCGCGCGGTCGTGATCTGGCCCGACCGCGATGCGCCGGGCGAGCGCTACGCGCATCGAATCGCGCGTCAGCTCGAGTGCATGGATCCGCCCGCGAGCGTGCACATCGTCGACGTGGATGCGCTCGGCCTACCAGAGGGCGGCGACGCGGTCGACTGGCTCGCCCGCCGAGGAGTTGAGCAGTGAGCTCCTCTGCGCCCCGGAACGATGGGTCCCCCGCGTCGCCCCGCGATCGGTCTGCAGAGTCGGCGGGAGCGGGATCTGTGCCTTCGCCGACCCATTCCGAGAATTTAGAGAACCGACTTGGGATCCCACTTCGCTCCAGAGCTCCCTCCGGTTGGCCAAGCCTCGAGCCTCTCGAGATCGTCCCGATCACTTCCACTTTCCCGCTCGAGTGCCTCCCGGATTCTCTCCGGGAGTTTGTCGTCGCCGCCGCAGAAGTCGTCGATGTCGACGTGAACTACGTCGCGGTGCCCGCGATCGTCGCCATCTCGATCGCGGCTGCCGGACGGTTCACGTACGACGTAGGGACTCACGTCGAGCAGGCCGTCCTCTGGTGCCTGGTCCTCGGCGAGACCGGTGAGCGCAAGAGCCCGGTCCTCCAGGCGGTGATGCGGCCGATCGAAGAGTGGGACAAGTCGGAGATCGAGAAGCTCGCGCCCGCGTTCCGCGCTTCGGCGGCTCGAAGCTGCATCGAGAAGGATCGCCTGAAGGCACTCCAATCGCAGGCCACGAGCGCGAAGCACCCGGAGGACCGCGAGAGGGCGCGCAAGGAGGCGGAGGCTCTCGCAGCCAACCAGGGCGAAACGCTTCATCTCGTTCCTCTGATCCTGCAAGACCTGACGACGGAGGCGGCGATCCAGCACATGGGGCGCAACCATGGGCGACTCGTCGTCGCGTCCGCGGAGGGCGGACTATTCCTCAACATCTCGGGCCGCTACAGCGACGCCCCCAATGTTGACGCGTTCTGCCAGGGCTACTCGGGCGAGAGCATCATCACGAACCGCGTGGGCAGGCCACCGGATGTCGTCCCTCATCCTGCCGTCGTCATCGCCCAGATCATCCAGCCCGCCGTACTTCGCGAGCTGAAGGCGAAGCAGCACCTTCGGCAGATCGGTTTTCTCGCTCGCTTCCTCTGCGTAGTGCCCACTTCGCGGCTCGGGCGGCGGCTTCTTCCCGATCCAGAGGTCCAGGATGCGCGTCGTGAACGCCTGCAGAACGCCGCAACCGAGTACGGGAGCGTCCTGAAGGAGGCCCTCGGTCAGAAGCCCTTCGAAGCTCCGCCGCCACCGACCACGATTCTCTGCTCCTCGGAGGCCCGCGCGGTATGGCGGCGATTCTCCGACGCGGTCGAGGTGCGGCTGCCGAAGACAGGAGACCTCTACGACGTCAGGGACTGGGCAGCGAAGCTCCCCGGACATGTTGTTCGCATCGCCGGAGCGCTCCACGTCTACGAGCTCGGCAGTGCGGCGTTCATGTATGAGATCAGCGGAGAGAACATGCGCCGGGCCGTCACGATCGGCGAGTACTTGATCGGGCACGCGCTCGCGGCGTTCGCTCTCATCGAATCCGAACAGCTCACGCTCCTCGCCGAGCGAATCGTGGCCTGGATCCTCCGAAACCGGATTGAGAGGTTCTCGACCAAGAGGTGCCAGCAGAATCTGCGTGTGAAGTCGGAGGTGATCACCGCCGCTCTGGAGAAGCTCGCGGATCACAACTTCATCCGGAAGGTCGAACAGGAGCAGCGGGATGGACCTGGCCGGAAGCCGAGCGCCGAGTGGATGGTCCGCCCGGATCTCGCTGTCCGGCTGGAGAGAATCGGTGAGGAGAGTGCTTCTCTAAATTCTCGCAATCCCGCGCTGCACCAACCGGGCGGTGGGACCCGACCCGAAACCGCATCTCTAAATTCTCTAAATGCGCCAGCGCTGAGTGCAGGGGACGGATCGCGACGGCGTCCATCACGAGAGCTACCAGCGCCGCAATCCGAACCCCTGCCGGATGTGGAGGAGCCGAGAGTCGAGCTCGATGCCGAAGAGCAGCAGCGCCTGCGACGGCTCGAATCCGCCTTCGACGACGTCGAGGGACTGGAGGAATCGCCATGAGGTCCTCCCCCATGTACTCGAGCTCAACGGTGGCGCATCGGGCCGCGGTCGACCGCCTCTCGCGGCAGGTTCGCTTCGCCGAGTCGCCCGAGAGAGAGATCGCCAGCGCGACGAAGGTGATCTCGACGAGGTTGTCGATCCCGCCTCTACTCGCCCGCCTCGCCCTCGAAGCCGCCCTGGCGCGCCTGGCACCAGGGACACCACCTCCGTCATCGAGCGCGTGCCGACCGGCAACGCCGGCCGATCACTCCCAGCACGAACCTCCGCCATCGTTCTGCTGGAACTGTGGCGATACGGCGTGGTGGAAGACCGACGACAGGTCCGCGCGCTGGTGTTGCGCCCGCTGCGTCGATCCCCACGCCGACCACGCTGCGATCTGGTACGAGCCAAGCGCGGCCGAGCTCGAGGATGCGGCCCGCGAGCCTCGATGGAGCGCCGCGCCGGAACGCGACGACTACCTCCTGCTTCGCAGCCGCAAGGTCGCGCGGGACGCCGCCCGCGCCGGCGCCGACCTGCTCGGCGCGTGGCGCCCCGCCGTGGCGCGCACGGCAGCCGATCTCCGTGTTCTGGACTGGCACTCGGTCACCGACGCCGCCGCGATCGTCGCCGTCGCCGAGGAGATCCACCGCTGGGCGCTCGAGCTCGACGGCGCTGCCCGAGCCATCGCTCGCCGCGCGCTCTGTGAAGTCCTGGGCTGGCCGGCGCGCGAGACAGCCGCCGTCCTCGAACGCGCGCTCGAGCTGCTGCGCGCAGCAACGCCCGAGAACGCGATCGCCGCGCTCGGACCGGCATGGCCGTCGGGACACGAGCCGGGTTCGCACTCGCCGATTCCTCTGCGCATCGACTCCGCGACCGAGGTCTTGGTGCCGGCGCATCCGCACCTCGTGCTCCTCCTGCGCGGGGTCGGAGCGGGTCAGTTCTCCGCGCGAGCGACGAGCGGGCCGACCGCGAAGCAGCGGAAGCACATCGACGACGTCGCACATGCGAGCAATCGACTTGCCGGATCCAAGCGTGCGGAAGCGCTCGACATCAGCGAACCGAGCTCTTCCCCGCCAGCATCGTGCCACTCGTGCCGCGGCCAGCGGTTCTTCCGACTCGACGCACAGTGGTCCACGTGGACGTGCGCCGTCTGCCATCCACCGGTGCTGCCGACAGAGCGGTTCGTCTGGGCGGGAATGAACCCGCCAGCATCGATCGACGGCGAGGCCGGCTCGAAGCGCTCCCTCACGGAGACACAGCGATGACGCCTCGACATCGCAATGGCCGGGTTCATCGCAACGACCGCTCCATGAGCGCTGCGCCGACCGCCTGGCCGAGCACATCCTCGGAACCATCGCGCTCGGGCTCTCGAGCGAGTTCAACGCACATCATCGCCCTCGAGTCTCTTCGCGCAAACTCGATCGCGATCCCAACCAACAGCGCGCAAGAGGACTTCGGTCATGGACACAGCAGAAGACAGACTCGATCGCGCCCGCGAATCACGCTTGCGCAGAAAGGCTCGCCGCCAGGGCTTCCGCGTCGAGAAGTGCCGGGCGCGCTCATCGGAGAACCCTGCGTGGGCAACGTTCCGAATCGTCGACGTCTCGAACAACACCCTCGCCGCATCGGCCGGCTGGTGCGACTTCGGGCTTACGCTAGACGAAGTCGAGTCGTTCCTCGCCGACGACTAGCCAACGAACGCATCTCGCGATGCCATGCCTTGCTGCGTGGTTCGCGACAACTTCGCCGCAACGGATCGTGCGGCGTGATACCTAACGAGAGATCGGCACGGATTCTCTTGGCGGAGGAGCGGGCCGAAGGAGAGAAGACCAAGTGACTCGACAGCTTCAAGACCTCGCCAAGCGTGCAGCGGCGCGCTTCGGCATTCCATCAGCCTGGTCCGTTCTCGAGGGGAACTGGCCTGTCCTCGACGCGGCCGGAAAGCCCGCGCTCGATATCACCGCGGTTCTCGTCACGCCGGCCGGAGATGACGATGCGAACGACGGCCTCCTCGCGTTCCTCGTGATCGAGGTCGAGTCGCTGTTCCGCATCGATGGCGTGACACTGCGACTCACCGACGATGGCCGACTCGCGCTCTCGTTCCCATCGCGCACCTCACGCCGCGGCACGAAGCACTCGCTGGTCCGTCCGCGAGACCAAGCGGCTCGCGCTTCGATCGAGCGCGCGATCTTCGCCGCGCTCGGTATCCGCGAGGAGGCACAGCGATGAAGCCCATCCACCGCGACCCCGCCCACCTGACACCGGACGAACGCTGCGCCGAGATCGGCGCGATCCTCGCCGCGGGCTGGAGGCGAGTCATCCTCTCCGATCGCGAGCGGGAGAAAGATGACCTTGCTGAGGCTCGCAGGCTCGAGCCTCACTGTGCCACGGCCGGAGACGCGGCCGAGGAGGCATCATGACCACGACATCGAGCTCGATCGAAGCGCAGCTCCGCGAGATCGCCGCGATGAGCACAGAGGCGCTGGTCGCGCGCTACATGCAGCTCACCGGCAAGGAGCCGCGCCGGAACTACGCGCGTTGGCTCAGGAAGCGCGTCGCCTGGTTGGTCCAGGAGAACGCGTTCGGCGGTCTCAGCGTCGCGGCGAAGCGACGGATCGGCGAGCTTCAACGGACGCTCGAGCTGCCACTCGATCTGCCCGGGTCGGAAGAGATCCGGCCCGCGGGCCTGATGGTTGGCGCGACGATCGAGAAGCAGTGGCGCGGACAGAAGATCCGCGTCGAAGTGCTTCGCGACGGCTTCGAGTGGAACGGTGAGCGCTTCACGAGCCTCTCCGCTCTCGCATGCCGGATCACTGGAACGAAGTGGAACGGCAGGTTGTTCTTCGGCCTGCCGAAGGAGGCACGATGAAGGTCAAAACTCCGAAGCGCGAGCAGCCCGAGCTCACGGCGCCGACGTTTCGCGTCGCACTCTACACGCGCCAAAGCGTGGAACGCAGCGACACCGAGCTCACGAGCTGCGAGGCGCAGCGACAAGCCGTCGAAGCCTATGTGCGTGCGCAGCGCGGCGAAGGTTGGATCGCCTTGCCGGATCGATACGACGATGTCGGGTTCTCGGGCAAGGACATCGAGAGGCCCGCGTTCCAGCGACTGATGCGCGATGTCGAGGAGGGACGCGTCGATGTCATCGCGGTCTACAGATTCGACCGCCTCTCGCGCTCGCTGCTCGACTTCGCGGCGCTGCTGCAGCGCTTCGATCGGCACGGCGTCCGGTTCATCTCAACGACCCAGTCCTTCGACACGAGCACGAGCTCGGGTCGACTGATGGTGAACCTGCTCGCGACCTTCGCCGAGTTCGAGCGCGCGCAGATCGCGGAGCGAATTCGCGACAAGCAGGAAGCGACGCGGAGGTCCGGCCATTGGGGCGCGGGTGGATCGCCGCCCGGCTATCGCGCCGTGAAGGGCAAGCTCCTCGTCGACGAAGCGCAGGCCGCGATCGTGCGTGAGCTCTTCGCGCGCTACCTCGAGCTCGAATCCTTGAGCGAGGTCGCGATTCTCCTCAACCGCCGTGGGCATCGACTGCGTTCGGGCCGCGAGTGGGAGAAGCGCGATGTCGCGCGCGTGCTCCGCTGCATCGCGGTGACAGGTCGCGTCACGCACGGCAAGGAGATCTTCGCGGGTCAGCACGAAGCGATCGTGGACCAGGAGAGCTTTGAGCTCGCGCAGAAGCTGCTGGAGAGCAACCGCAACCGACGCGGCGCGGAGCAGAGGAATAAGTGGGGTCGGTTGCTGCGCGGACTCCTGCATTGCGCGCGCTGCGGTCGCGCGATGATCCACACGTATTCGCAGCGCGGCCCGGTGAAGCGTCACTACTACCGCTGCGCATCGCGGCACGAGACGCGCGCCGACGCCTGCCCGCTCACCTCGGTCTCCGCGCCGAAGATCGAGGCATTCGTGGTCGATCGGCTGCGCGAGATCGGGCTCGACTCCCGGATCCTCCGCGCCGCCAAGGTCGCGGCCGATGCGCAGGCGAAGGAGCGGATGCCCGAGCTGGAAGCAGAGCGCCGGCGGATCGGAGAAGAGACGCGGCAGCTTCGAGCCGAGCGCGAGAAGATGCTCGACGCGATCGTCCACGCCGGCCCTGCCGCGCGAGCCCTGGGCGAACGGGTCGGCGAGATCGACCAGAGGCTCGGGCAGCACGAGGCGCGCCTACAGGCGATCCAGGGCGAGCTGATCGCAATCGAGAGCGAGCGGATCTCCGGCGAGGAGCTCGTGCAAGCGCTCGCGGAGTTCGACCGGGTCTGGTCCGGCCTCGTCGTAAGGGAGCGCTGCCGGCTCCTCCAGCTCCTGCTCGCGAAGGTCAGCTACCACGGCGAGAGCGGCGAGGTGGCGCTCCACCTCCGCTCGACCGGGCGCTTCGAGGGCGAGGAGAGAGTCGCCTCACCGCTCGCCGAGTAGCCCGTCCCCCACCACGGAGATCCCACCATGACCGTCTTGCGCTTCCAAAGCACGCTCGCGAAGCGGCACCGCGTCCTGCCCGCCGCTCCGCCGTCTCGAGTCGCGCGCATGCTCGCCTTGGCGCACCTGATCGAGCGCCTCGTCGCGGAGCGTCGCGTCGCGAGCTACAGCGAGGTCGCGCGGCGCCTCGGGATCACCGACGCCAGGATGGTGCAGGTCTGCGACCTCGTGCTGCTCGCCCCCTCGATCCAGGAGGCGCTGCTCTCGGGGCAGGTGAGGATCGATCCAAAGCGGGCGCAGCGGATCACGCGAGAGCCGTCCTGGGCCGCTCAGGAGTCGCGTCTCGCCGCGATCGAGAGCGACGTCGGGTAGGGCGAGCGGAGCGTAGACTGGCGGCCTCTCCGCATTGCCAGGGCCACGCCATGGACTCGAAGCTCCGCTGGGAAGGCATCGTCCTCTCCGTTCAGCCACGGATCCGACTCATCCGCAGCTTCGACCAGCGTTCGCATACATATCTCGGCTTCGTCATTCGCATCGCGGGCCGGGTCGAGGACGTGGAGCGCGAGGTCCTGGTTGGGATCGGAGCCGCGGCGCAGGAGAAGCACGGCTTCCGCGTCGGCGATCGCGTCTCCGGCCTCGGAGTCGCCGTGGCGGATCCACGTCTCGAGACGGCCGAGCTCTACAAGGTGAGCGGCGTGAAGCTGCTCGAGCGTGGGCCCGATCGCGCGCATCAGGGCGCGCCGTTCGAACGCGTGCCGCCCGGCCTCGACGTCTACCGCGCGCGCGGACACCGGCGCCTCGCCGCGCGCAGCTTCGAGACGAAGTGCGCGAGCTGCATGTGGGGCTGCGCGATGGCGGTCGAGATGATCATCGACCAGTGGAACCCGACGCAGCGCCGCTACCGCGTCGAGACCTTCTGCTACGGCCCGAAGTCCTGCTCGCTCTACGCCGCGGGCCCGACGCGGAAGGTGCCGGGCCGGAACAGCATGTCGTGGGAGGAAGAGGACTGGGTCGATCAGCTCGCGACGGCGCATCGCGGAGAGGACGAGTAGAGCGCGTCGACGCACCTCGATCCTCTCTAGGAAGCTGCTTTCCTAAACCACGGAGCGCCACTCTCCACGCGAGATGGGAGAGGTTCCAGAGAGCGCCATGGTGGAACCCCGCGTTTCCGGCGACCGGGCTCGATGGAATGTCCTCTTCGCACGCGAGCGCTCGTTCGTCGCAACGCCCGATCCTTGGCCCGCTGCGGAAGATCGGTGCGCGAGAGTGCGCGTGGCGGTGCGGCTCTCTCGGAGAGGCGGAGACCGGTATCCGGAGGAGATTGCGCCCGGCAGGAATCGAACCTGCGACCTGCGGTTTAGGAAACCACCGCTCTATCCTTCTGAGCTACGGGCGCTGAGCCGCGGAGAAGATATGCGAAGCGCAGATCCACGGAAAGACAGCGAGGTCTGTCGCTCGAGTGGAGCGCCAGACCTCGCTGCGAAGAATCTCGCCAGGTGCGAGAGGCTCGCTTCTCTCAGAGAACGAAGGTGAGCATCGCGCGGAAGATCTGGTCGTCGAAGTCGAGCGTGGCGCCCAGGGCTTCGGACTGGCGGTAGACGTACTCCGCTTGGATCTTCCAGGCGTGCGGGTTGTCCGGGCTGAAGAAGTAGCCGAGACCGAGGGTGTACTCGTCGATCTCGTAGGTCGGGTTCGCGCCGTAGTACTGCGAGGAGAGCGCCGTACGACTGATGTCGATGTGGTCGTAGCGACCGTAGACCTCGAACTCCGAGGGCAGGATGAAGTAGCCGAGCTGGCCGTAGTAGCCCTTGTTCAGGCGGGTCGTGCCATCCGCCGGGTTCCACCACTCCCAGAAGTACTCGCCCTGGAGGCTGAAGCCCATCATCTTGAACTGGCCTTCGATGTTGGCTCTCGAGAGCTCAACGCCGCGGCCCGAGGTCTGGGCGTTCGTATCGTCCGAGTCGTAGCTGCCGCCGCCACCGATCATGAGGTAGGGATCCTCGAGGTGCATCGGATCGCCTTCCGCCTGCATCCACGTGGGAGCCAGCTTCTTGCGATCTTCTTCACCGAAAGGCTCGACGCGCAGCGTGGCGACGAACTGCTGACCGGTCTCGTCGTTCGTGGCGCCGACACCTTCGCCGTTGAATGCGCCGACCGAGTACTCGATCACCGGAGCATCGGGATCGCCGAACATACCCCACAGCAACCCGCCGATCTGGCGCGGAGGCGGAGCGAAGAAGTTGCTCGCCTGCGAGCGCTCGATGGTCTGCAGGCGCCACGCGAGGTGCGTCGACTGCAAGCCGAAGGGCGACTTCATCTGGCCGGCCGCCACATTCAGTGCCGGATCGAACTCGTAGTTCACCCAGGCATCGAGCAAGCCGACGTTGTTGTCGGGCGCGGTCTGGTCGACCTGGCCGCCGTTCGAGGCCTCGAACTGCAGCTTGTAGGTGAACTTGGGATCGAACGCGTGACCCTGCATCAGGATGCGGGCGCGGCGCACGGCCCAGTTCGACGTGTCCTGATTGCCGCCGTAGGTCGTACCGGTCGGGTAGGGCGGAATCGGCGGCGCGCCGTGACCTTCGCGGTTGTTGTCGAGGTCGGTGTAGCTCGCCTGGATCTGGATCAGCGCCCCCAGGTTCAACGAGAAGTTCTCGTCTCCCGAGAGGAGGGTGAAGCCCTTGCCGGGGCCGGTGGAGATCTTGGCGCCGCCTTCGGGCTCCGCCGCGAGCGCGGCGCGAAGCGCCTTCAGCTCGGCGTCGAGCTCGTCGTTCGAGGTCTGGCGAAGCTGGTTTTGCTGAGCTTCGCGCTGCGCTGCGTCGATGAGCTTCTGGCGGTCTTCCGGCGTGAGCTTCTTGCCGGTCTGGCGCTCCAGGATCTCGGCGAAAGTCTCACCGAGACCCTGCTGACCCGCGGCGGTGCCGGCGAGGCCCAGGATCAGGGCGAAGAGGGTGAGCTGGGGAAGTCTGGACATCGGTGCTTTCCTGAGGACGGAAGCGATCCACCCGAGCGCCGCGACCCGAAGGGCGAAAAGCCGTGGCGAGGTGGTTCGGCAGGTGGGCCTTCTACCCCAACGGAGCCTCGTGAGGCTAGACAGGAGCGCAGTCCGGAATACCTCCTTAGAGGAGGAGGCGATACCACGAGCGCTTGGGCTCCTCCGCGCCCGGGCTACCGGCCCCTGGGCTTCCTACGCACTTCCCGAATGAAAAGCGCGCCGCAGCTCCTGGAGCTTAGCTCGCGCTTGCCCGCGATCGACGGCGACCCGCGCCTGGTCGACGCCTTCGGCGAGGGAGGCCGAGCGGCGCCCAGCGACGAGGAGCTGCGCCGCACAGAGCAGCATCGCCGAGCGCGCGGGGCCAAACTCCCGCCCCTCGAGCAGCGCTTCCGCGAGCTTGGCCGCAGCGGGCGCATCGGACACCTCGAGCTGCGGCTCCTCTGACTCATCCACACCGTAGTCCGACGGCACGATGGGTGAATGGAGGAGCTTTCCACCGTCGATCTCCACGCGCTGCGTGGTCTGGCTGACGAAGGGGTCGGTGCCGCCCTCGACGCCCTGCACGACGAAGCCGCGCTGATGTCCGAGCTGGTGCAGGACCTCCGCGGCGAGCCCGAGATTCGGTCCCTTGTGAACCCCGACCACCGCCGTGGCCGATCGCGGCAGGATCAGCTTCTCGATCGTGTGGACCGCCACGCGCACGCCGAGCTCCGAGCGCACGAGGCGCAGGCGATCGAGGCCCGGCAGGAGCGCGCGTGCGGAGAGCGCGACGTAGCCGAGCCCGTTCCATTGCCCTTCGGCGTGCTCGGGGCAATCGCACCATCCGGCTCCGAGAGCGCGCAAGACGTCTGCCGAGGTGAGCCTGCCGCTGCCCGGCGGGGCGGGATCGGTCACCTGGAGCAGCGGAACGCCACAAGCCGCCGCGACGATGCCGGCCGGTCCATTCAGGGGCGGCGAGCCGCGCTTCCCATCGTGAGGCGAGCCGATGGCGACGGGGTCCGACAAGAAGGTGCTCGGGATCTTCGCCATCGCGCGCGCCGCGCGGGTGAAGCCCACGAGCTCGTCGACGGTCTCGCCCTTCCAGCGCATCGCCATCAGGAACGCGCCGACTTGGACGTCGCTGCCCTCGCCTTCGAGGATGCGGGCGAACGCGGTCTCGGCCTCTTCGCAGCTGAGGTTCCGTCCCTCGCGGCGGTTGGTGCCGAGGACCTTGATGAACTCGCGGAGGATCATGGGGCGTGGAGCTCGCGGCGCGACGCGCGCCGAGGAGGAGATACCGCGCCGAGGGCGGCGTTGGAAGCGCGAGCCGCTCGCGTCGAGAAAAGTCGACGCGTTCGTCGACTTCGATCGACGATGCGCGCCCGGGCGACGTGCAGGGGATCGAGCCGACGACGGCGCTCGGATTTCTTCTTCGGCGCGGAACTCCAGCGAGATCCAGGACTTCCGTGATCTGTCCGCCAGACGCGCGCACGCCGCGAGGCACTTGGCAGCCGTCCTGCGAATCCTCGGGTGTGGAGCGGCTTGCTCGAGCTCGCTCCACATCGGCTCTCCTCCCCACAGCTTCGATTCGCTCGCTCGACTCCCCACCCTCCCGCTGCAACCCCCTCGATGTCCCTCTCCCTCCTCTCTCTCCTCAGGACCGCGCGACGCACTCCCCGCGCGGGCGCGGTCCACGGAGCGAGCTCTCGCTCGTCTCTCCCCGCCCCCCGGCGTCGATCGCCGGGCTCGGAGACGGGCCCACCCCGACCCTGACCACGAGCTCGCTCCGCGATGTCCGCCACTGCGCTTCGCGCGGACATCGCCTGGGACGTCTCGGTCCGCCCGGACCGAGGCGTCCCTTCTTTTCGTGCCGCGCGCGTCGCGCGCGAGCGATCACTGCTTCGCTTCGACGACCGTCGGCGCCGGGCGCTCCACGGGACGGATGTGCGAGAAGAAGGTCTCGGCGTTCTTCTCGTAGCGCAGCTTGCCGTCGACGAACGCGTACTGAACGAAGCTGCGGTAGTCGAAGAGATCGCCGTCGAGCACGATCACGTCGGCGTCCTTGCCGCGCTCGAGAGAGCCCACGCGCTCGTCCACGCCGAGTAGGCGCGCCGCACCGATCGTCATCGCTTCGAGCGCAGCGTCCGCAGGTAGCCCACCGCGGATCGCGAAGGCGGCCTCCATCGTGAGGTTCAAGAGGTCGCGTCCGGCGATGCCACCGAGGCCGATGCCGCCGGAGAGCGGAGCCACGCAGACGTCGACACCAGCGCGATGAAGCTTGCCGGCGTTCTCGATCGAGTAGCCGTTCGGTCGCAACAGCTCCTCGTTCGGCTCGCGGAAGGTGTTGCGCGGCGTGACGACGGCGGTGACCCCCGCGCGCCCGAGCTCGTCGGCGAGCGTCCAGCCCTCCGAGCAGCCTTCGATCACGAGATGGAAGCCGAACTCCTGGGCGAGCTGCGCGTAGGCCCGCAGGTTCGCCGCGTCCTCGACGTTCGCGAAGGCCTGCTCCTGGTGGCGCAGCAGCTTCACGAAGTCCTTGTTCACGCCGGCGCTCGACGGCGGCTTGTCCTTGTCGTTGATCTTCTTCGCCTGCCGCTCGGCCCACTCGTCGAAGGCCTTGATGTACGAAGCGGCCTTGCGGAGCGCGGCGCGCACGGACTCGCGCTGCTGGAAGCCTGAGCCATAGCTGTTGGAGCCGCTGGTGAGCGACACGCCGACGTTGTCGCGCAGGACCAGGCCGTCGAGGTCGCCGCGCGTGAGCTTGACGACCGCGCTGCCTTGGCGAGCGCTGGTGACGCCGGCCGAGAGGCCGAGCGTCATCTGGTAGTTGAAGGGATCCGCCGTGTCCTCGATCTTGCCGGCGGAGCCCAGCAGACCGCGCGAATCGAGGGCGACGAGCCCTGGATACACGCGAAGCCCGCTCAGGTCGTAGACCTTCGTGCCCGCGGGGAGCTCGATTCCGTGGCCGATGCGAGAGATCTTCTTGCCGCGGATCAGCACGGTGGCGCCGCGCAGGACACCCTGGGTCACGGTGTAGACATCGCCGCCCTGCAGCGCGACGAGCTCGCCATCGGCTTCCGCTTCGTCCTCTGTGGGCGGTGCGCCTTGGCCCTCCGCCGGCGGCTCCTGAGCACCGCCCTCCTGCGCTCGGAGGGGCTGCCAGCCAAAAGCCGCGACGAGCGAGGTGAGCAGCAGCGCGTGCGCGCCGCGCAGATCGAAGTGCTTCTTCATCGCTGGGCTTCCTTCTCGCTCTCGAACTTCATCTGTCCGCGGATCATCACCGAGCTCACCTTGCTGCCGATCTCGAAGGGATCGCCGTCGAAGAACACGAGGTCCGCGAAGCGCCCAGGCTGGATCGAGCCGTAGCGATCGTCGATGCCGAGCGCCGCCGCGGGGACGGAGGTCATCGCCGCGATCGCCTTCTCACGCGGGAACCCGGCCTTCACGACCTGCGCCACGCGATGGCGGTGATCCTCGAAGCGCCGAGAGGCCGTGAAGCCGACCTTGGCGCCGGCGCGCTCGAAGAAGGCGGGGAGGTTCAGGCGCTCGCTGGTCAGCGGGTAGGTCACGACCTGCGGGTCGAGCAGCACGAGCGCGCCCGCCTTGCCGAAGCGATCCGCCACGAGATACGAGTCGCTCGACTCGAGCTCGAAGGCGACGCGGAGCTTGCGCTCCTTCACCACCTCCAGCCAGTGCAGGTAGTCGGCGGCGCGGCTCATGCGCACCAGCGCGGGATACGAGCCCTTCACCCAGCCCCAGAGCGTGCTGGTCTTGTCGTCGACCTTCGGAGCCTCGAAGACCTCTTCCTTCTTCGGCTCCTCCTTCTTCGGCTCCTCTTTCTTGGCCTCTTCCTTGGGCGCTTCGCCTTCCTTCTTCTCCTCTTCCTTCTTCGGCTCTTCCTTCTTCGGCTCTTCTTTCTTCTCCTTCGCCTTCTTCTGCTTCTCCTCCCACTTCTTGACCGCTTCGTCGTACTTCGCGACGGCCTCCTCGACCTTCTCGAAGCCCTTGCGGAGGAGATCCTTGTCCTGCTGGCTCGAGTTCATCGTGAACACGAGCTGCACGTCCTTCTCGATCACTGCCGCGCCAGCGGCCTTCTTGCCGTCGCCACCCGTGGGCTGCACCACGGACGACAGGCCGGCGATGCCTAGCCAGCCCTGCGACGCGGGCTGCAACGCGAGCGTCGTGAAGCCCTGCTCCAGCGCATCCTGGAAGGCTTCGTCGTAGGGATAGAAGGAGTCGTGCGCGCGCTGCTCGGCTTGGTTGCCCGAGGAGCGCTGGCGATCCTGACCGATCCCCGAGGTGGGATGCACGAAGCCCGGAACGACGGTGAAGCGACGCGCATCGATCTCGCGCGCACCGAGCGGCGCCTCGATGTCGAGGCCGACCGCCTTGATCACGCCGTGCTCCACGAGGATCGCCCCGCGCTCGATGACCTCGCCGGTGCCGGTCTCGATGCGACCACAGCGGATCACCCAGACATCGTCGGGGCGGTCGGCGGCGAAGCCAGTGGGCGCCGCGACGAAGAGCGCCGCGAGCGCTGCACGGCTACTCGCGGAGGTGCGCCGGCTTGAAGGGCGGAATGACATGGCCATGCGTACTCACCATCCTCAAGGCCGCTCGCCGTCACGGCGGCGGTCGAACACGATCTCTCCGTCCACGATCACCAGCTCCACCGCGGCGCGAACGTCGAGCGGCGAGCCAGAGGTGATCACGAGGTCGGCGTCCTTGCCCGGCTCGAGCGAGCCCAGGCGATGGTCCACACCGAGCGCTTCGGCGGGCCAGTAGGTCAGTGCTTCGAGCGCGTCGTAGTCCGGAAGCCCCAGCCAAGCGGCCATGGAGGCTTGGAACGCGAGCTCGTGCTGCGGCACGACGGGCGAATCGGTGTTCACCGAGAGCCGGCGCACACCCGCGCGCGCGAACTCGGCGCAGATGCCGTGCATGCGGCCATCGACGCGCGAGAACTCGAACATGCGCGGCCCGTTGTTGATGGCGACGTCGCGCGTAGCGGCGTAAGCCGCGCCGCGCCAGCCGTCGAAGCAGCCGTGCGAAAGCACCATGCGCGTCGGGTACTCGTCGTGCCACATGCGCACGGTGTTCATCACGCCGCGAGCGCTCGCGGTGTGGATGAGCACGGGGATCTGCCCCTGGAGCAGCGCGGCGAGATTGTCGAGCTCCTTGTCACCGGGGCCGCCCGCGCGGACCGCGGAGGCGTGCGCGAGCGCGCGATCGTTCATCCAGCGCATGCCGTAGCTCATGCCCATGCGCGAGGCGCCGAGGTCGCCGCCGCGGCGCTCGGGATTCCAGTCCTGCGCGACCTTCATCGCGCCGGGCTGCATCACGATCGCGTCCTCGAGGCGCCGCACCGGCTTCACCTTCAGCAGCGTGCCGAAGGAGGAGAAGTTGGTTCCGCTGCCGGAGATCGAGAGCACCGTCGTGACGCCCGAGGCGCTCGCGCGGCGCATCGTCTCGGACCAGAGCACCAGCGCGTCGAGCGTGCGGAGCTCCGGGTTCAGCGGATGCCCCATCTCATTCGTGTCGCCCTCGCTCCAGATGTGCGAGTGCAGGTCGATGAAGCCGGGGCAAGCCCACGAAGTGGAGTGATCGAGGACGCGCGCGCCTGCGGGGATCGCCACGTCCTTGCCGATGCGCGTGATCTTCCCGCCCTCGATCGCGATCACGGCGTGGTCGACCGGTCGACCGCGCATCGTGAGCGCCTTCGCGACGCGCACGAACAGCGGATCGCTCGCGTGGAGCGAAGCGCTGACGAACGCGCAGGCGAGGATCGCGGCGAGGGGTTTCATCAAAGGGAGCACGAGCTCTCGCGGATCAGAAGCGCCGACCGTCGCGCGCGGCGTCGTACGCGAGCTGGCCGTTCACGTAGGCGCGCAGCACCACCGAGCGCGGGTCGATGGGATCGCCGGTCCAGACGACGAAGTCCGCGTCCTTGCCGGCGCTGATCGCGCCGATACGCTCGAAGACGCCGAGGGCGCGCGCGACGACGCAGGTGAGGCCAGGGATGCTCTTGTGATCGCCGAGGCCGTGCCGCACGGCCATGGCCGCCTGATACGGCAGCTCTTCCTGCGGCACGACGGGCGAGTCGGTGTTCGAGCCGATGTCCTCGACCCCGCGCTTCCAGTACTCGGCGGCGCAGCCGTAGATGCGCCCTTCGCGGCGATCGAAGTGGATCTGGCGCGGTCCGAGCAGCACCGGGATGCCGCGCTCGGCGGCGAGCGGACCATTCAGGAACGCATCGAAGGTGCCGTGGCCGATCGAGATCTTGAGGCCCGTCTCGTCCTTCATGCGGATCGTGGCTTGCACGACCTGGAAGATCTGCGTGTGCACCAGCACGGGGACGTTCTCGTCCCACAGCTTCACGAGGTTCTGGAGGTCGGCCGGCACGGGCTTGCCCGCGGCCTTCGCGTCCTTCGCCTCGCGACCGCGCTCGAGCGTCCAGCGGATGAGCCAGTTCATGCCCATGCGCCCTGCGCCGATGTCGCCGGCCGAGCGCTCGGGGTTCCCCGCCTGCGCGATCTTCAGCGCGCCGGGCTGGCGCACGATGACCTCGTCGAGCGTGCTCCCGTGCATCTTGAAGATCGTCCCGAAGCCGCTCATGTTCGTGCCCGAGCCCGGGATGTAGAGCCCCGCGGTCACTCCGCCGGCGAGCGCCTTCTTGACGTTCGGATTCTTCGGCACGATCGACTCGAGCACGCGAAGCTCGGGGTTCGCGTTGTGGCTCATGTCGTTGATGTCCATCGTGCCGGCGATGTGGCAGTGCGGCTCGATGAAGCCCGGCACGACCCACACGTCGCCGAGCGATTCGACGGCGACGCCAGCGGGCACCTGCACCTCGGCGCGCGGACCGACCGCCCGGATACGCTTGCCTTCGACGAGGATCACTCCGTCGCGCACGAGGCTCACCGTGCGACCGTCGGCGCAGGTGAAGATGCGATCGGCGTGCACCGCGAAGAGCGCCGGAGCCTCGGCGGGCGGATCGCCGGCGCCGCCGAGCACCGTGGAGATGGTGAGCGCGGTCGCGAAGCAGAGGGGATTCAGCATGTGCGGAGGTCGCTAGGGTCGAGCAGCTTGCGGTCGAACTCGAAGGTCCATCGTGGCCGAAGAGCGCAGGCGATCACTGCCAGCGCTTCTCGACCTTCTCGACTTGGCGGCCGCGCAGGTAGACCGTGCGCAGCTCCGTCCCGAGGGCGAAGGGCTCGCCCGCGAAGACGAGGATGTCGGCGTCGCAGCCGCGGCGGAGCGAGCCGACGCGATCCCCGACGTGGTACATGTCCGCGGGCCACGAGCTGACCGCAGCGAGCGCGTCCTGCGGCGAGAGCCCGTGCTGCACCGCCCAGGCGACGACCTCGCGCAGCGTGCGACCGCCGGTCGAGCTCGCGCTCTGGAAGCCGATGCGCACACCCGCTCGCGCGAGCTCGGCGCTGGGAACCCGGAGCTCGCCATCTGCGGTGCCCACGATGAGGCGATGGAGGAGCACGTCGGGGCGATGCGCTTCGATCGCTTCGCGCGCGAATCCGTATTCGCGGGGCTCCAGCAGCACGAGGCCGAGCTGGTGCTCTACGCGCACCAGGCGGATCACCGCCTCGATCTCGTCGCGACGCTCGGCCTCGACGGCGATGGCGAGCTCGCCGCGGTACGCGCGGCGGAAGCACTCGAGCTCGGGTTCGAGCTTGGGCTTCTTCGGTGCGCCCTTCTCCTCCACCTCGGCGGTCTTCACCTCCGCACGCGGGCGGTAGACGCTGCGCACGCGCGCTTCGGGGCGCTCGGTGCGCTTCGCGGTGAGCAGCGCTTCGTTTCCGCTCGGCCCCTTCGCGACGCCCTTCATCTCCTCGTTGGCGATCTCCGCGCTGAGGTCGATGTGGATGTTCTCGAACTGGAACGAGACGGTCAGCGTCTTGCCGTCGAAGCGGCCCTTCTCGAAGAGGATCGGCGCGAGCAAGGCCACCTGCGGGCGGATGATGCCGCGCGCTTCGGAGCCGTCGTACTCGATGGTCATCGAGAACGGCACGGTGCCGTAGCCAGGAACCTTCTCCGCGACGCCTTCCCAAGTGCCGCTGAGGAGGTCGGGCTTCGCCTTGGCGTCGTCGCCATCCTCCTTCTTGCCTTCGTCCTTCTTCTCGTCTGCCTTCTTCTCCTCGGGCTTCTTCTCCTCGGCCTTCGGAGCGGCCTTCTTCTCCTCGGCCTTCTCGGGCGCGGGAGCGGCCGCGGGCGCCGGAGGCTGCGCCGCGCTCTCGGTCTTCCACTTCGCGTAGGCCGCTTCGTACTGCGTCCATGCTTCGTGGTAGGCCTTCCCGCGCTTGAGGAGCGAGGCGAGCGACTCCAGCGCTCGCTGCCGGTTCTCTCCCTTCACGTCGAAGCGCAAGCCGACCAGCTCGCGCACGACGGCATCGTCCTGCGCGCTCTCGGAGCTGAGCGGCTTCACCGCGAACATCGGCGTGCCCTTGGGGCTAGCCTTCGGCGGCGAGCTGATGAGCGTGGTGACACCGCTCAGCGCGAGCTCGTAGGCACCCGGCGGGCGGAGCTCTCGCAGCTTCACCACCTCGTCTTCCGGACCGAAGGTGCCACCTTCGTTCTCCGCGAAGCCGAAGCGCGAGCGCGCGTCGATGAAGCCCGGCGTGAGCGTGGCGTTCGGACCGTAGTCGATGACGCGGCAGCCGACGGGACGCGCGACCCGCGCGCCGACCTCGGCGATGCGGCCATCGACGACGAGCAGCTCGGCATCGACGAAGGTCGTGCCGCGGCCGTCGAGGATGCGCCCCGCGCGCAGCACGAAGGCGTCGGCGACCTTCGGTCCGCGGTCGGCGCGCGTCCACGCTCGCTCGCCGTCGACGTAGGTCGCGAGCACCTGGGAGCCCAACGCGAACGGCGCGGCGCTGAGCACGGCGAAGTCGGCGTCGCGTCCGCTCGAGAGCGAGCCGACGCGCTCGCCGACGCCCAGGATGTGGGCGGCGCTCGAGGTGATCGACTGCAGCGCGCGGGCTTCGCTCAAGCCACCGGCTTGCGCCAGGGCCGCGAGCTGGCGGAGCTGATCGAGGCGCGTCTCTCGGGAGGGAACCAACGCGAAGCGGATGCCCTTCTCGTCGAGCCGAGCCGCGCTGCGCGCGTCGTGGCGCAGCTCCCCGGGTCGATCTTGGAGATCACCGGCGAAGCGGCCGAGGTAGCTCTCGACCTCGAGGATCACCGGCAAGCCTGCCGACGCGAGCCGCTCGAGCATCTGCGCCGACTCGACGGCGCCGCTCAGCGCGACGCGCCGCCCGGACTCGGAGCCGAAGAACTCGCGCTGCACGGCGATCGCTCGTGCGATCTCGGCGGCGCTGCGGCCCACGAGACGGACGTCGGTGGCGCCGAGCGCCAGCACGGCCTCGAGGGTCGCATCGTACGGCGGACGCTCGGCCGCGGGCTTCTGACGCGCCGCGCGGTAGCTCTGCGCCTCGGCGATCAAGCGGCGTAGCGCCAACGAGATCCCCGGCGTCGAACGCGGCGCCTGCGCTTCCTCCGGGAGCAGCGGATCGTCCGCAGTGGGAGGGACCGGAGGATCGAAGATGCCCGGCGGATTGAGCGCCTCGGCGCTCACGTTCACGTAGAGGTCCGACTCGGCGCGCAGGATGCGCGCATCACGGCTCGCGCCGGCGAGCTTCACGACCGCACCGCGACCGCCGATCAAGCGGCCGCGACCGGGCGCGACGTAGACCGTCGTGATGCCGGCGGCGAGGAGCTCCTCGCGCGAAGCGAAGAAGTCGAAGCCGTCGATCGCGCGCAAGTCGGCGCCCGCCGTGCGCAGGTCACCGGCGGCGTTGGGTATCTCGCCATCGGGGCTCGAGATCGAGCTGTCGGCGGCGACCAGGCCCGGGACGATCACAGCGGCGCCGAGATCGATGATGCGGGCTCCCGCCGGGGCCTGCGCGGCGATGTCCACGATCTTGCCGTCGCGCACGACGAGGTAGGCGTTCTCGAGGAGCTCGGGAACCCCTCCCGTGTGGATCGCGGCGGCCCGATAAGCGATCAGCTCGCCCGGCGTCGCCGCGCGCGCTCCCGCGACGGCCAGACCGGCGAGCGCGAGCGCTGCGATCCAGGCGCGGGTCAGACGAAGTCGGCTCCTCATCGGATCAGCGGCCTCCGTCCTTGCTATCGCCGGTCAGGCGCTGCAGGCGATCATCCTTGGCGCGCGAATAGAGATGCGCCCCGTCGATCACGACTTCCTCGACCCAGGTGCCCGTGCGGAACGGATCGCCCGAGAGGACGAGCAGCGTTCCGGCCT
The DNA here is from genome assembly GCA_016719295.1 of Planctomycetota bacterium. Taxonomy (GTDB): domain Bacteria; phylum Planctomycetota; class UBA1135; order UBA1135; family JADKAF01; genus JADKAF01. The sequence continues at coordinate 5,531,287 of JADKAF010000001.1, read as the reverse complement.
TGCCGACCTCGAGGCTGCCGTGCGAGTCGCCGAGGCCCAGCATGCGCGCCGGCTCCAAGGTGATCGCACGCAGCGCGGTCGCGGGTTCGACACCAGCAGCGACCGCGCTCGCGCCGCGCAAGAGGAGGCTGCGCTCGAGGAGCGCGCCGCGGCTCGTCGCGTTCAACGCGAAGGGGATCCCCTTCGAGGCGAACACCTTGGGCAGCGAGGTCTCGCGCTCCTTGCCGGTCAGCGGGTCCACCTCGCGGTGCACGAAGTCGCTGGGCAGGATCACGCTGAGGCCGGCGGCCTTGATCTCATCGGCGGCCTTCCAGCATTCGGTGCCGATCACGAGCGTCGTGCGCGAGAGGAAGCCCTGCGACTTCGCGATTTCGATCGCGTGCGCGACGTCCATCGCCCGCTCGCACCAGAGGAAGACGGGCATGCGCCCGTTCAGCACCTCGAAGAGCGCGCGCTGCCGCGCGCTGAGGTCCTTCCACTCGAGGACCTTCAGCGGATCGACGGGAGCGGCCTTCTCCTCGGCCTTCTTGTCGGCGGGCTTCTTCTCGTCGGCCTTCTTGTCGTCGGCCTTCTCGCCGGCCGCCTTGGGCGCCTCCGCCTTCTTCTCGCTCTTCGCGCCGGCGAGCTTCTTCTCGGCGGCGACCTCGAGCTCGTCGCGGAACTCCACGAAGGCCTTGCGCAGCTCGGCCACGTGCGCCATCGCGCTCACGCCGCGCCGCGGTGAAGCGGAGATCTTCATGCCCCCATCGACGCGCACCGTCATCGACTCCACGGTGAGGCCAAAGGGCTTCACGACGCGGCCCGTGCCGCCGATCACCGTCTCGTTCCCCGGGATCACGAGGATCGTGGCGTGCCCTTCGCGGAGCGAGTCCTCGAAGAAAGCGTCGACGGGATTCAGCGCGTCGAGCACGGAGATGAACGGCGTCACCGGCACGTTCTCGTTCGGACGATCGAGCCCTTCGTTGGTCTGCGCGAGCACGAGGCCCGGCATCACGACCTTGCCAGAGGCGTCGATGACCTTCGCGTCCCAGGGGACCTCGAGATCCTTGCCGATCGCTTGGATGCGGCCGTTCTCGAGCAAGACGTTGGCCTTCTCGTAGGTCTCGCCGCTGACGGTGATGACCTTCGCGCCGGTGATGGCGAGCTTCTCCGGAGCTTGGAAAGCCCCCGCCTGCGGAGCGACGAGCGAGAGGAGGGAGAAAGTAAGGAGCTTCTTCGACATGGGTGCGATCCTGCTCGTGCTCAATCTTCCTGGGCGTCGGCGAACGCGCCGTCGACCATCACCGCCACGGGACGAGTCGCGAGCTCGAAGGGCTCGCCACTCCACACGACGAGATCGGCGTCCTTGCCGACCTCCAGGGTTCCAACGCGCTTGTCGATGCCGAGCCAGGTGGCCGGAACGACCGTGCATGCACGCAGCGCGACCTCGCGAGGCAGCCCGAAGTGGACCGCGATCGCCGCTTGATGCGCCAAGCCGCGATCGGAGGCGGCGTACTCCGCCGAGCCGAGCGCGAACTCGACGCCAGCCGCGTGGAGGCGCGCCGGCGTCGCGAGGTAGTTGCGATCCGTCTCCTGCTGGCGCACGGAGCCGCCGCCGAAGCCGAAACCGAAGACGATGCCAGCCGGCTGGAACAGCGTGGGGCCGTAGATCAGCTTCGCCTTCGCCGCGAGGATCTCTTCCGGGCTGCGGAAGGACTCGATGCCCTCCTCGATCACGAGCCGCAGCCCGAACTCCTCCGCGAGGCGGATCGCCGTCCGGATGTCCTGCAGCAATCGCGCACGCATCCGGATCTCGCCCTTCGAGGCCATGAGATCGGCGAGCACCTGTGCGTCGGGATCGAGCGGGCCGCCGGCCTGGCGCGCCGCGGCGTAGAGCTGCGCGTCGGAGAAGGCCTTGCGGAACTCCCACGTGACGCCCATCCGCGTGGTGGGGCGCCGATAGAAGATCGAGTTGGGGCGGCCGAAGCGCGGGACGATGTTGCCTCCGCTCGGCTCTTGGCCCGTGGTCGCTTTCAGCGCGCCCGCAGCATCGAGGATCCAGCGATCATCCGCCGTCGGCATGGTCTTCACGACCGCGCCGCGCCCCGAGATCACCGAGCGACCGCTGGGCGAGAGGAAGGCGCTCGTGACGCCGTTCCGGCGCAAGCCGGCCCACGCGCGTGACTCGGGATCGAGGCCATCGGCGAGGCGCAGGCGCGGCGTGATCTCGACGCCTTCTTCGGCCCGCTCGAGCGGCTCGAGCTCGGCGTTCGCCTCGATCAAGCCCGGCGTCACGACCGCTCGAGCGCCGAACTCGCGCAGCTCCGCGTTCTCGGCGACGAGGCCGGATCCGACGGCCAGGATCTTGCCGTCCTTCACGAGCACGGAGCCCGGCGCGAAGCGCTGCCCCTTGGCGTCGATCACCGCCCCCGCCTGGATCAGGATCGGGCGAGTATCGGTCGACGCCGCCGAACGCGGATCCTCCGCGAGCTTCGGCACGGCGGCGCCCTGAGCCTCGAGGCTCAGGGCTTCGAAACTGAGCGCTGCGAAACAGAGAGTGAAGAGCGCGAGCATTTCTAGTGTCCCTCCGCGCCGCGATCCGCGCGCTTCCCGTCGACGAAGACCGCGACGATGCGCGTGCCGAGGTCGAGCGGATCGCCATCGAGCCAGACCAGGTCGGCGTCGCGCCCCGGAGCGATCGTGCCGAGACGCGCCTCGAGACCGAGCATCGCCGCCGCGCCGCCCGTGAGCGCACGCAGCGCGATCGCGGGATCGAGTCCCGCGCGCACGGCGAGGGCTGCGCCGCGGCGCAGCCCGGGCTCCGCTCCGCCTTGCGCCAACGAAGCGAAGCCGAGCGGATGCGGCGTCGCGCCGAGCGCTCCGTACGAGCGACGCGTGCGTTCCTCCGCGCCGTAGTCGAGCGGACGCAGCACGAGCGGGATCGCCGCGCCGCGTGCGATCGCCAGCGCTTGATCCGGCAGCGCCGGTCCGACGAGGCGGGCCTTCCAGCCGAGCTCTTTCGCGAGCTGCGCCGCCAGGCGCACCTCGCCCACACCGTCCGCGTGGGCGAAGACCGCGAGCTCGCCGCGCTTCGCGCGCTGCACGCTTGCTTGGGCCTCGGGGCTGCCGAAGAGATCGCGGAGCGCGAGCGCGGTGCCCTGCACCGAAGTCGGCGCGCGATCGCGGCGGCGTGCGCCGGCGTTCAACCCGATCTCCAAGCCGGCTTCGGCCGCGACGATGCGTTGCGCTGCAGCGCCCGCGGTCTTCACGACCGCGCCGCTGCCGGGGATCACGCTGCCGGTCGGCGGGATCACGTAGACCGAGGTCACGCCCGCACCGAGCCAAGCGGCGAAACTCGGATCCCAGAGATCGAGGCCCTCCGCGACGCGCAGGTCGGGTGTCAGGCTCTCATGATTCTCCAGGAGCTCGGAGCCGCCGAGCGTCGCTCCGAGATCGATCATGCCCGGCATCACGACGCCGTCGTGCTGATGCACCGTCCAGCCCGCGGGAATGGCGAGACCGGCGCCCACGGCGCGGATCTTCCCGTTCTCGACGAGCACGACGGCCGAATCGATCGCCTCACCCGTTCCCGTGAGCACCTTCTTCGCCTGCACGGCGAAGGTCGCTTCCTGGGCGGAGGCCAGAACGCTGGAGCACGCGAGCGCCGAGCCGAGCCAGAGGCTCACCCGTCGCGCGGTGCTGCGGCTGCAAGAGGAGCCGCGAGAATCGACGAGCCGCATCATCGCTGTGCGCTCCCTTCCATGCGATCGGCGGCGTAGACGATCTCGCCATCGACCATGACCCAACGCACGCGCGCGGCAGACGAGAACGGGTCGCCATCGAAGGCGACGAGGTCCGCATCGCAGCCCTCGGCGATGGAGCCGACCCGACGTTCGAGTCCGAGCGCGCGCGCCGGACCGTAGGTGATCGCGCGCAGCGCCGCGCTGCGCGATACGCCGCGCGAGACGCTCTCGGCGGCGAGATCGACGAGGTGCGGCGCGAGCTCGCGACCGCGCGAGCCGGAGACGAACGCGACCTCGACGCCGGCATCGACGAAGGCCTTGGCCAGGTCGCGCGCCACCGTCGGCGTGCGCGTGAGCTCCTTGCCGGGCAGGATCGCATCGACCTCGAGCAGCACCGGGACGCCGGCCTTCGCGACGGCGTCGACGGCGGCGCGCGCGCGGGAGAGCCCGCGCAGCGAGAGCTTCAGGCCGAACTTGCGGCGCAGCTCGAGCGCGTTCTCGACGTCGAGCTCGTCCTCGAGCTGGATCACGACCGGCAGCTCGCCCTGGAGCGCGCGGAAGAGCGCCGCCTTGCCGAGATCCTCCTTCGGCTCGCGGGGCTTCTTCGGCTCCTTCTCCTTCGAAGCCGTCTTCTCGGCCTCGGGCTTGTCCTTATCCTTCTCGCGCTCCTTCTCGACCTTCTTGTCGTATTCGGCCTTCTTCTCCTCGTACTCCTTCAGCTCCTTCGCGTACTTCTCGAGCTCGCCGTGGTACTTCTCGGCGCCCTCGAAGAGCGAGATCAGGCCGCGGAGGTCGCGCTCCTTGCTGGCGCGGTCCCGGCCGAGGCCGATGCGGAAGTTCAGGGCCGGCGCGCCGAGAGCCGCGCGAGCCTCGCGCGGCGGATAGGCCAGCTTGCGTGCCGAGGAGAGCCCTTGCTCGACGGTCTGCGCGGCGCGCGCGAGGGCCTGCGAGGTGACGCCCGCGGCGAGCGCGCCGAGGCGCGGCCGGTCGTCGAAGGGGTCGATCGAGAGCGCGAGCTCGAGCTCGGAGCCTCCGGAGCGACCGCCGCGCGCCTCGCCTTCGAGGAGCAGGTCGCTCGCGGCATCGACGAAGCCGGGCACGATCGTGAGGCCGCGCGCATCGACGACCTTGGCGTCGCTGTTCGCAGGCGGCTGGAAGTCGCCCACCCCGCGGATGCGCCCACCGGTGATCGCGATGTCGGCATCGGCGAGCTCCTCGCCGCGCCCGGTGAGGACGCGCGCGCCCTGCACGAAGAGGTTCGGCCGGGCCGCTGCGGGCGCCGCCGGCGCGGCCGAGGCCTGCTCGGCCGGCGGCGGGGTCGGCTCCTGAGGCGACGCGAAGGCGTGCTCAGACCCAAGGACGGGCGCGCAGCCCGCGGCAGAGATCCACGCAGCCGCGCGGATCCAGGCAGCCGCGCGCTGCAAGGCGCGAGCTGCGCTCGAGCTCCACCCGACGGGATCGGTGCTCCGCTTCATCGAATCCTCCAAACACTCCACGCGACCGCGACTCGCTCGGGCACGCTGCCCCACGCGGTTCGCGAGACGGTCTGCGGCGCCGCTGCATCGCGTCGTCTTCGCAGGCGAAACGCCGGCACGCAAACGCCCTCGAGGGGCGCGCACGGCGGCGGGAGCTGCGAGACGGCGAGACGGGCCGCTCCGGGGGGGCGGGAGTCTAGGCAGCCGCGCCCCCCGCGCGCGAAAGAAAACCCCGAGGTCCTCCCAAGCGCGGCCGACGGGTTCCCCGAGCCTGGGGATCGTTGCAAGGAAGTCGCAGACGCGGCACCGCGCCGCACCGGACCGCGTCCCGCGGCGGCTTGACAGCGGAGGGGCGAGACCTTTGCCTTATTCGTTCTCCCCGGTCTGCGCGCGCGACCACCCCACCGCGGGTCGTCGCTCGCGGAGGCTCGGCCCCCACCCGCTGGGGGCCGGCCCCGCCCTCGAACGGCGGGGTCCCACTCCGTCACACGCCCGCCCCCGATGAGCAAGATCCACCCGACCGCCATCGTCCACCCCGACGCCGAGCTTGGGGAGGATGTCGAGATCGGCGCGTATGCAATCGTGGAGGCCCAGACGCGGATCGGCGCGCGCTGTCGCATTCTCACCCACGCGATCATCGCGTCGGGTACGACCATGGGCGAGGACAACGTGATCGGCCACCACGCCGTGATCGGAGGCGCGCCGCAAGTCCTCGCTTACGACGGCCAGCCCTCCGAGCTGGTGATCGGGAACCGCAACGTGATCCGCGAGTTCTCGAACATCAACCGCTCGACCGAGGGCAAGGTGCCGACCCGCATCGGGAACGAGTGCTACCTGATGGCGCACGCGCACATCGGCCACCACTGCCAGCTCTCCGACCGCGTGGTCGTCTGCAACAACTCGCTGCTCGCGGGACACGTCGAGGCCGGGCCGCGCGCGTTCATCTCTGGCAACGTGGTCGTGCACCAGTTCTCGCGCATCGGCCGCCTCGCCATGATCGGCGGCTTGAGCGCGATCAACCAAGATGTGCCGCCCTTCGCGATGGCGGTCGGCTCGCGCCCCTGCCAGCTCTTCGGCCTGAATCTCGTCGGCCTGCGCCGCGCCGGCGTCGAGCCGCTCGACCGCCGAGCGCTCCAGGACACCTTCCACCAGATCTTCCGGCACGAAGGCTCCTTCCAGGAGGCGTTGCTCGCCGAGTTCCGCATGGACCACCCTCTCGTGCGCGAGCTCGTGGAGTTCTGCCGGACCTCGAAGCGCGGTGTGCTGAAGGCCGCGCGCCGCAGCCGCAGCTCCGAGGGCGACGAGGGCAACGGCGATGGCAGCAACGGCGAGGCTCCAGCTCGCGACGAAGCCGAGATCGTCCCGCAGCCGTCGCAGGGCCTGAGCTCGGGCCGCCACATCGCCGACCGCTACTTCACCTCCGAGGACATCCTCCACCTCGAAGGGCGGCGGCAGAAAGCCTGAGCGCGCGCCACGCGCCTCCGCGAAAGACCCCGCGCCTCGCGCGGGATCGACTCAGCGTTCCTCGTCGTCGAGGCGGCGCTTGTCCTCGACGGGGATGCCGGGCTCGTCCTCGACGGGAATGCCGGAGCCGCCCCCTACCGCTTGACGGAGGCGCCACTCGAGCCCGGTGAAGCGCTGCGCGCCGTCGATGCTGGCGATCGCGCGGCGCAGCGTTTCGCGGTGGCCGACCAGGACGACCAGCTTCCGCCCACGCGTGAGAGCGGTATAGACGAGGTTTCGCTTCAGCATCACCGCGTGGTCGGGGGCGAGCGGGAACACCACCACGGGATACTCGGAGCCCTGAGCTCGATGCACCGTGATCGCGTACGCCGGCGCCAGATCGTCGAGATCGCCCCCGCGATACTCGAGCCCCTTCTCGTGCTCGTCGAAGGCGACCGTGACCGTGCCGCTCTCGGGTGAGACATCGACGATGCGTCCGACGTCGCCGTTGAAGACCTCGCGGTCGTAGTCGTTGCGCAGCTGGATCACCTTGTCGCTGACGCGGAAGTGCTTGCCGCCGCGCTCGAGGGTGGGCCCCTCGGGATTCAGGAGCTCGCGCAGGCGCCGATTCAGCTCGTCGACGCCGCAGGCGCCGCGATACATCGGCGAGAGCACCTGCACGTCCTTCGCGCGATCGAAGCCGAAGCGCTCGGGGATGCGTTTGCTGGCGAGCTCGCAGACGGCATCCGCGATCGCCTGGGAGCCTTCGGCCGGCCAGAGGAAGAGATCGCTCGCGACTCCCTTCCGCGGGAACTCCGGCATCTCGCCGTGCAGCACCGCGTGGGCCCCCGACACGATCCGCGAGCCCGCCCCCTGGCGGAAGATGCGCTGGAGCCGAGCCGTAGGGACTCGCTCCGAACGCACGAGGTCGCGCAGCACGGCGCCGGGGCCGACGGAAGGGAGCTGATCGGCGTCGCCGACGAGGACGAGGCGCGTCGGCGGTCGCAGCGCACGCAGCAGGTTGTAGAAGAGCTGCAGATCCGTCATCGACACCTCGTCGACGACGATGAGCTCCTGTGTGAGCGGGTCTTTCGGACCGGCGAGAAAGCTCCCGCGCACGGGCTCGAAGCGCAACAGCCGGTGCAGCGTGCTCGCCTCGCGGCCCGTCGACTCCGCGAGGCGCCGGGCCGCCCGACCGGTCGGAGCCGCGAGCGCGTAGCCGAGCTGCGCCTCCTCGGCGGCGAGGATGAGCAAGCGCAGGATCGTCGTCTTGCCGACCCCGGGGCCGCCGGTCAGGACCGCGATGGGCTCGCGCGCGAGAAGCTCCAGCGCATCGCTCTGCCGCGGATCCAGCTCGAGGGACAGTCCTCCCGCGAGCTGGCGCAGCCGCTCCGGACCGAGGATCGGGGCCACCTTCCGACGCGCGAAATCGCGCAGCAGGCGCGCTACCGCCCGCTCGCAGCGGTGGAGCCCCTCGAGGTAGGCGACGTCGACGGGCTCGGTCGCAGCCGCCCCGTACGGCAGGCGATCGAGCGCGATCGCGCCGCGCTCGGCGGCGGCCTCGAGCGCGGCCTCGAGCTCGACTTCCGAGCGCTCGCCCAGCAGCCCAGTCGCCCGTCGCGCGAGCTCTTCCGTCGGGAGGAAGCAATGCCCCTGAGCGGAGGCCTCCTGCAGCACGAACACGATCGCGGCGCGCGTGCGCCGGGGGTCCTCGGGTCGGATCCCCAGCTCCAGCGCCACGCGATCGGAGATGCGGAAGCCGATCCCCTCGACCTCGGCGGACAAGCGATACGGATCCTCCTTCACCTTGCGGATCGCATCGGCGCCATAGCGCCGCAGGATCCGGCCCACCAACCCAGCACCCAAGTTGAGGCCCTGCAGGAAGATCTGCACGTCCTCGAGCTCGGCCACCTCGCGGAGCTTGGCCTGGATCTCGCGGGCCTTCTTCTCGCCGATGCCCTCGACGCGGAGCGCCTCGGCAGGATCGTCGCGCAGGCGCTGGAGGGCGTTCTCGCCGAGCGCCTCCACGATGCGCTCGGCCAAGGTGGGGCCAATACCCGGGATCATGCCCGAGGCCAGATAGCGGCGGACGCCGCGAAGCGTGCGTGGGATGGTCGGCACCACCGACTCGGCCTTGAACTGCCGGCCGAACTTCGCGTGGTCCTGGTACTGCCCCTTCGCCCGGATCTCCTCGCCTTCCTGCACCCCGCAGAGATCGCCGACCACGGTCGTGCTGCCGCCCGACTCGAGGTCCATGCGCGCGATCGCATAGCTGCGATCGGGAGCCTGCCAGACGAACCTGGCGATGCTGCCCCTCAGCTCCTCCAAGCGCGGACCTCGAGCAGGATTCCCCGGGATGCGCGGCGCCGGCCGCGGCGATTGACACCGCCGCAGAGGATACCCATACTCTCCGCCCCGTTTTGCCCCTGTCGCCAGGATCCTTTTCGGAGGCCCTGGCCAGGTCGCATTCGGCCGGTGTTTCGCCCTCCGTTCTGCGCGCACTCGCAGCGGCTCGGGCGGAACCCGCGCACCCAACGCGCGAGAAGGGTCGCGCGCTCCGAGAGCTCACCACTCCCGCAGCCCGTGTCCCTCGGCGCGCCGCTCGAGACCACCTTCCGCCCACCAAGAGATCCAAGGATTCCGCGTGATCCGTATCCAGCTCCGGCCCAACGAGTCGCTCGAAGCCGCTCTCAAGCGCTTCAAGCGCCAGTGCAACCTGTCTGGCGTCTTCCGCTTGGCGAAGAAGTCCTCCTTCTTCGAGAAGCCGAGCGACAAGCGCCGCCGCGAGAAGCGCGAGCGCCTGCGCACGATCCAGAAGGCGCAGCGCCGTCGCCGTCGCAACTGAGCATGACGCACGCCTCCGGTCGCAGCGGCTCCGAGCAGAGCCCGAGCGATCGAGGCCGATCCGAACGGGACCACTCCCGTCCGCTCACCGAGCTGCACTTCGAGGTGCCCGACGCCTCGCGCGGTGAGCGCCTCGATCGCTTCCTGAGCGAGCGCCTTCCTTGGCGCTCCCGGACCGGCGTGCAGAAGCTGATTCGAGGGGGCGCCATCTTCCTCTTGGCTCCCGGCGCGCGCGGGGGAGAGCCCGCTCCGTGCACCCGCGCGGCGACGCGGCTCTTTCCGCCTCTGCTCGTCGAGGTGCGCCTCGAGCCGAAGCTTCACGCCGCGCCAGCCGACGAAACGCCGATCCGCGACCTGCGCATCCTCTACGAGGACGAGTGGATCGTGGCGCTCGACAAGCCCGCTCCGCTGACGGTGCATCCCGCGGGGCGGCATCAGGGCCACACCCTGATCAACTTGCTCCACCAGCGCTATCGCCGCCCCGACGATCCCGCGCGCGACGTGGTTCCGAAGCTCGCGCACCGGCTGGATCGCGAGACCTCGGGCTTGCTCCTCGTCAGCAAGGACGACGATGTTCGCCATCTCCTCGGCGAGCAGTTCGAACAGCGCCGCGTCTCGAAGGCCTATCTCGCGATCGTCGAGGGCTGCCCGGCGGCGGACCGCGGCGAGATCGATCTCCCGCTAGCCCCCGCGCAGAGCTCGGCGGTGCGGCTCAAGATGGCGATCTGCGCGCGGGGCGAGGGCCTGAGCGCCCTCACGCACTACGAGGTGCTCGAGCGCCGACGCACGCGCAGCCTGATCGCGGCGTATCCGCGCACGGGCCGCCAGCACCAGATCCGCGTGCATCTCGCGGCCATCGGCCATCCGATCGTCGGCGACAAGATCTACGGGGCCGACGAACAGCTCTTCCTCCGCCACCTCGCCGGTGAGCTCGAGGATGCGGAGCGCGAGCGCCTCGGCTGTGCGCGCCACGCGCTGCACTCGTGGAAGCTGCGATTCCATCATCCGAAGCTCGCACGGGATCTCGAGCTGGAATGCCCGCTCGCGGAGGACCTGCGCGAACTCCTGCGCTGAACGGCGCGCGCGCCTCGAGCGCCGTCGATGCGGGTTCAGGCCTGATCTGCCGGTGGCGCTTGCGCCGGCACGAACGATCGCGAGCGCTCGTCGTAGACCAGCGCGTAGCGATAGCGATCGGTGCCGCGCAGCGGATCCCAGCTCACTGCTGTCTCGCGGGCGGCGGAAGTCTCGCGAGCGGCGGAGTTCCCGATGGCGTTCTCGCGCGGACGCATCTCCGCGCGGGCCGGCGAGGGCGGAAGTGCGCGACTCATGGTCGCCTCCCGTATCCGAGGAAGGGGGTCCACGCTAGGCGCCGACTCTCCGGAAGGCAAGCGCGCAGCCGGAGGCGCTCCCCCGTATCGACGCTCAGCCCTGGGTCTCTCCGACGCGCGGAGCTGGCGCCGGAGCCGCGGGAGCGGAGCCCTGCTCGGCTCTCTCTCGCTGCCGCAAGCGGTGCTCCCGCTCGCTGCTGCAAGAGAAGCCCGCGAGCAACGGGAGCAAGGCCGAGAACACATAGACCGCGAGGATCGCGCGGAACTCGGAGCGCAGGCTCGCGTGCGAGCGATCGTGAGCCGGCGGAACCGATGGCCGGCTCGGCTGGGATGCGGCGCTCATTCGCTCTCCTCCTCCGAAGGGAGCGGGAAGGGCTCGTGCTCGCGGAGCCGCCAGGACATGGCGACGGCGATCCCGAGCACGAGGAAGGCGCTCGCTGCGGCGAGCGGAGCGCCGAGGAAACGGTGGGCGAGCAGGCTCGCGATCGCGAGACCGATGCCGAGACCGAAGACGTTCATTCCCGCGCGATCGCCCTCGCCGCCCACGGCGTGCATGCGATCCGGAGGATGAGTGAACGGCGCGGATCCGACCGCGGCGCGATAGGAGCGCGGCAGGAGCAAGAGGGCGACGAGGAAGGCGTTGGGCACCTGGAGCAGCGCTTCCAGAGGCGGGCGCAGATAGCAGTAAGCGAGAGCCAGACCGAGGTAGACCGGCAGCAGGAGGTGCGCGACGACCGCGCGCATGACGCCGCGCTCGAACGCTTGCCGTGATTCGAGCGGCGCAACGTGGAAGATCCACCGCGCGCGCCAGTGCGGGCTCACGGCGAGGAAGCTCAGCACGATGGGCAGGTAGGCGTTCAGCGTGTACAGGACGAGGTTCAGATAGAGCCCCTGGTCCTCGCGAGCATCGGTGAGGAAGCCCGCGCCGAGCATCGCGAACGGGAACCCGAAGAGCGGGTAGGCGCGCAGCCGGAACTCGCGATCGCGGGCGAGCTGGTCGAGCGCGAAGTCATAGGCCGCGCGCTCCGTGCGCGAAACGCGCGGAGCGCAGATCCCGCGCCAGGGCAAGAAGGCGCGCGTCGCGCTCTGCGACACGGCCGCCGCGTCGGATTCAGCGAGCCCGCGCGCGCCGCGCAGCGCGACGAGCAAGACGAGGAGGCCGGTGAGGCCGAGCCCCGGGAGCACCCAGAGCAGCGTGTGCGCGAAGGTCTCGCGCGGCGGCGCGACGAGCAGGATCTCTCCTGCGAACCAGGCGGGCGGGAGCAGAGCGAACCACTCCTCGTGCTGCGCGCGGAGCGCCGGCAGGTCGGGTAGGTAGCGCAAGCCGAGGAAGAAGAGCAGCAACGACGCGAGGACGAGCAAGCTCTGGATCCAACCGGTCCAGCGTCCGCCTACGAGGCGCAGGGTCTGCAACCCGACCATCGCCAGCCCGAGCACGACGGCTTGGTGCAACGCCGCGACCAAGTACGCGAGCGCCGCGTGCGGCCCACCTCCGACCCACAGCGAGAGGATCGCCGGTGGCAGCGCCGTGGCCGTCGCGACGAGACCGAGGTAGATCCCCGCATGCACGAGGCGTGCGCGCAGGAACACGCCGGGCGAGATGGGCGCCGCGGCGACCACGCGCGCGAGACGCGCGTCGCGCAGCACGGCTCCCAGATCGCCCATCACGGTCAGCGCGACCAGCAGCCCCGCGAACGCGAGGGTCGCGAGATAGAAGTCGATCGCCGGCATCTCGCCGAAGAGCAGGATCGCGAAGATCGACGAGCAGAACGACTGGAACGAGAGCGCCGTGACGAGCGGCGCACCCGACCCGCGCTGCCCGGCGCCGCCGAAGAAGTCCGCGCGGAGCCAGGCTTCGACGAGCGCGCGGAGCGGAGCGATCGGCGCGGAGGGAGGAGCGGAGGAGGTCATCGCCAGTCGTACGGCATTCCGAGTCACGCCCTCGCGACAGGAGGACGCGCACCGGCATGATGGCATGACGCGCGGCCACCTGCGATGGCGCGCCCCCCACCTCCCATTTCCCCATGCGCCAAGAGCTCTTCCTCGCCGGCACGGCTGGCCCTCTCGAAGCCCTGCTCGAGTGCGAACACGAGCCGCCGTTCCGCCGCGTCGCCGTCGTCTGCCATCCGCACCCCCTGCACGGCGGGACCATGAACACGACGGTGGTCCATCGCATGGCGAAGGGGCTGCGCCGCGCGGGCTATGCCACGCTGCGCTTCAACTTCCGCGGCGTCGGCCGTAGCGCCGGCGTGCACGACGAAGGCCGCGGCGAGCGCGCGGACGCCCAGACCGCGCTGGATCACCTCCTGCGCGCGGAGCTCACGGGAGGCTCGGCTCCCGAGAGCGTCGTCATGGCGGGCTTCTCCTTCGGCTCGCGCTTCGGCCTCGAAGCCGGTGTCGAGGATCCGCGCGTCGACCTCCTGATCGGGGTCGGCATGCCGCTGCGGAAATACGACTTCGGCTTCCTCGAGCGATCGAGGAAGCCGAAGCTCCTGCTCCTGGGAGATCACGACGAGTTCGTCCCGGCCGAGGAGTTCGAGGCCTTCGCGCGCCGCTGCGCGATGCCGATCGATTGGGAGGTGCTCGCCGACAGCGATCACCTCTTCACGCGGCGCGCGCAGCTGGTCGAGGACGCGATCGCGAGCTGGCTCGAGCGCCGAGGCGACTAGCCGGAGCCCGAGCCCTCGAGGCTGCGCATCAGGATCGTCAGCTTCGAGATCGACCAGCGCCAGTGCTCGTTCGGCTCCTCGCGCTGCAAGGTCTGCACGCGCCCGCCGCTCTGCGCCGCCTTGAAGGGCTTGATGGACATCTGCTGCACCTTCACGCGCTCGCTGTTCTTCTCGAGGTAGTAGAGCAGCGTCAGCAGCTCGTTCTGCGTGAAGCCGCCGCGCACCGAGTCGCGCCACGGGCCGTCGCCGACCGGGCGATTCACGATGTCCTCGTTCGGCCAGGTGATGTCCATCGTGCGCTCGACGACGCGGACCTTGCCCACGTTGCGCCCCACGCCGTCTGAGTTGCGCAAGCCGCGTGGCTGCGGAACCATCGCGCCTCTAGCGGCGTTGAGCACGTAATCGGTGAGCTCGTTGCGCGCCTCGCCAGCGAGCTTGTCGGTCTGCAGGTAGCTGAACATCTCGCGCAGACGATCGTGGCGCAGCAGCATCTCACCGACGGCCGTCTGGTCCTTCTCGATCTGCGTCAGCAGCGCCTGCTTCTGACGCCACTGCGAGAAGAAGATGGCGCCAAGGGCCACGTTGCCGACCACCAGGAGGAGCACCGCGAAGCGGAAGAGGTCCATCCCGGAGAAGAGGAGGCGGAAGAGCTTCTTCATGGCGTGAACTCCTACTCTCCCGTGACCGGGCTATCGGGACGGCGCGGCGGCTCGGTGAACGTCACCTTGAGGTCGTACCAAGAGCCGGCGCTGCCCGCCGGATCCATCTTGAAGTCCTCGGCGACCTGAGCCCCGCGCTCGGTGAGCTTCGCGCGCAGCGTCGTGTTGACGTCGGCGGCGATCGCAACGTCCGTCGTGAAGACGACGAAGTTGAGCTTCAGCTCGAGGCTGTCTTGGGCGCCAGCCTGCGAGGCGAGGATGAGCCGCGTATCGATGGAGTCGATCTTCAGGCGCGCTTGCTTCTGCTTCTGCACCGCGTCGAACGCCTCGAAGACGTTCCACAACGCGTCGCGCGTCGACGGCGGCATCTGATAGCCGGTTCCTGCGACGGCGCCGCCCATGTCCTCCTGCAGCTTGCGCACCGTATCGCGCAGAGCGGTGTTGCAGGCCGAGGCCATGCGCAGCGGGTCATCCGTCGCGACACCCTGCTTCACGATCATGTACTCGATCTTCGGCCAGCCGGGCATCTTGTTCGACCTGCCGTACTCCGCCAGCTGATCGAGGCGGCTCTTCAGGCGGCTGTGCCAGCGATCGCGTGAGGTCTGGCGCCCCGTCGAGTAGCCGGCGTACTCGAGATCCGCGTCGATGAGGATCGTCGCCGCGCGCTCGGCTTCGTGGAGCTGCTCGGGGACGAGCTTCTTGTTGATCTCGCGGAAGAGATACACGTTCTCCAGCGCGAGGAAGAGGAACAGGAAGAACAGCGCGAACGCCAGCGGCACCTTCAGGATGTCGAAGCTGCGAGCGAAGCGGAGCTCTTCCTGACGGAAGTTCGTGCCGACGAAGTCAGCGCCGACCATGTGCAGCGCGATGCCCAGCGCGACCGGCAGCCGATCCCCTGCGTCCTGCAGCTCGGTACCGCTGAGATCGATGGAATGCTCGAGGCTCTCGTGGAGATCGAGCGAGCGCGCCTCGCCCCCGAAGATCGACGCCATCTCGGCAACGAAGCCGGGCAGGTCGTTCACGCGACCCGAGACGAACACCGGCGTGTTGCGTTGCAGGCGGAGCGAGAAGACGGTGCGTCGGAGATCGCGCGTCAGGCGCGAGATGAACGCGCGCGACTGGCGCTCCGCGAGATCGCGCCCGACCTCGCCGCGCGCGAGCTCCATCGTCGGAGGCGCTTCGTCCTGGATCACGAGGAGATCCTCGTCGACCCCGGCGTCCTCCGTTTCCGATGGAGCGGAGAACTGCGGCGGCGTCGCCTTGGGTCCGAGCTCGCGGCGGATGTTGCGACCGAGCGTGCCAGCGCCGCCCTTCAGGCTCCGAACTTGGCGCAGCGCGCCATCCTCCGTCACCAGGAAGAGGATCTGGTCGTCGAGGACGTGCACGAAGGCGGCGTTGCCCTGCGCCGGGACCTTGCCGCACGCCGCCACCGCGTTGAACAGCGCGAAGGCAGAGAGCGAAGCGACCTGCGGATCGCAGTCCGCAGCGGCCGCGGCGCGGAGCTGCGGCTCGAGGACCTTCTTCGGCAGAGCGGCGACGAGGAGCTTGCTCTGGTTCTCGCTCTCGTCGATGACGTAGTAATCGACGATCACGTCGTCGATCCCCATCTGCGGGAGCTTGCCTTCGATCTCGAACTTCAGCACCTGCCGGATGCGATCGTCGCCGGTGAAAGGCAGCGAGTGCTCCCGGATCACGGCGCGCGAGGTATCGACGGCGATGCCCAGATTCTCGCGCTTACCGCGGATCTCGCGCATGGCCGCATTGATCGCCCGCGTGATGTCGGCCGTGCTCGGCCCTTCGGACGAGCCTTCGGCCGGCGTTTCGCGCTCGATCGGCACGCTCTTGAAGTCGGTGAGCACGAAGCGCTTCTGCGAGCCGTCGACGACGGCGACGCGGATTGCCTCGGCTTCGATCTCGATCCCGATGCCCTTGACCATGGCGTTTCAGGCCGCCGCGCCCCGCGCGTCGGCCGTCCTCAAAGGGTGTGTTCTGCTGGAACGAGCCTCGCCGGCGCGCTCAGCGCTTCTCCCCAGCCAACAAGCGAGCGCGCAGGCGCTCGCGCTGGGGCTCCTCGACGACGATCTCCTCGAGGAGGGTCCTGTACATGCTGTTGCCGAGCGAGGCAAGCTCCCTCTGATCGCGCTCCATCGCCAGCGCGTAAGCCGCGCGATGCTCGCGCTCGCGGCGGTCGTAGTCGCTGAGGTAGCCGATCAGGCGCGCGCGTTGCCCCGGATCCAGACCGAGATCGGCCGTCAGCCGATCCGCGTAGTCCTCGTACCACGATCGCTCGCGAGCGCCGGCGGTGGCTCGACTCCCGAACCAAGTCCCCCCAAGGAATCCGAGGAAGCCCCACGCGAGGCAGAGGAACGCGACCCAGACTTGGAGCTGCCGCGCCGCCGTCGGGCGAGACGACGCGAGGCGTCGCGACGCCTCGAGGTTCTCCACCAGGGTCTCGCCCGTAGGCTGCGGGCGCAGCGCCTTCATCGCCGGTCGTTCCCCTGCTCCGGCCTCGCGTTCCCGCGGGGCGCGGCGGCGTGGCCTGCTTCCGCGGACGGCTCGGCTTCCGGCGCGCGCAGGAACGAGTCGTGCGGGCTGGAGAAGTCCTTCACCGAGAGCACCTGGTTCGCGCCGACCTCGGGTTCGGCAGCCCAGTCCTCGAAGCGCCGCACGAAGAGCCAGAGCACGGCGAGGCAGAGGACAGCGGCGACCGCGAGGAAGGAGAGGCGCCGCACGATCGGCAAGACGTGGGAGAGCTCGTGGCGAGCGCGGGCCTCCGCGGAGAAGGCCTCCCGCGCGACCCGAGCAGCGAAGCCGGGGGGCACTGCGGGAACCGGCGAGGCCGAGGCGCTGAGCGCATGGCGCGTTCGCAAGGCGTCGAGAACGCGAGCGCGCTCGTCCTCGCTCTCGCGCAGGTGGAGGCGGATCGCGCGATCCTGGTCTTCGGTGACCTCGCCGTCCACGAAGCGCTGGAGGAGCTTCTCGGAGAGCTGTTCGGACATGGGTTCGTTCCTGAGCGCTGGGGCTAGCGGCTGTAGTAGCTGGGGTACTGGCGCAGCATCTTGTCCTTGAAGCGCGCGCGCGCGCGGAAGAGCCGCGACTCCACGGTGCCGATGGAGATGCCCAAGACCTGGGCCATCTCTTCGTAGGAGAGGTCCTCGTACTCGCGCAGGACGAGCACGGTGCGGAACTTCTCGGGGATCGTCGCGAGGATGGCGCGCGTCACCTCGCGCAGCTCCTGCTCCATGAGGTTCTCGTCAGGCGGACCTTCACCGCGCGCAGGGGCCTTCGGCGAATGCACCGCCGGTCCCTCGCCGGAGAAGATCGTCGGGTCCTCGACGGAGCGCACCTTACTGCGCCGGCGCCGCGAGAGAGCGTCGCTCGCCGTGTTCACGGCGATGCGATAGAGCCAGGTGTAGAACGAGGCCTGGAAGGTGAAGGTCTCGATCCGCCGGTACACCTTGATGAAGACATCCTGAACGATGTCCTCCACCTCGGCGGTGCCGGTGACGAAGCGGCTGACCAAGCGGAAGATCCGCCCCTGGTAGCGCTCGACCAGCTCTTCGAACGCCGGCTGCGAGCCCGCGACGACCAAACGCACGAGGTCCACGTCCTCGGCGGTCGCGTAGGGACGCGACAGCGACGACGGCGCGCCCGGATCCGGGCCCACCGTCGGTCGAGGAGAGAGAGGCTCTCGGCTCGGTCGGGGGTCGTGCAAGCGCCTTGCTCCCGTGAAGTAGCTCATGGCGCGGCCTCGGACCCGCCGCGCCGCCGGCTCTTCCTCTCAAATCATCGGCGCCTGTGCGCCGGGAGACAACCGCCCAGCATGCGGCCCGAGGAGGCCGGATATCAAACGACAGTTGGTCCCGGTGCCCTGGGGCTCAGGATCGCGACTCGGGCTCCGTGCTCGCGGGCGGCGCCAGCTCCCCGCCCGCATCGGGTTCGTCGAGGCGCAATGAGTGGCCGAGCTTCTCACGCTTCGTGAGTAGGTAGCGCCGATTGAAGCGGTTCAGCCCGACCTCGATCGGCACCTGCTCCACGATGGAGAGCCCGTAGCCGTGCAGGCCGCCGAGCTTCTTCGGGTTGTTGGTGAGGAGCCGCATCTTGCGCACTCCGAGGTCGAAGAGGATCTGCGCCCCCAGGCCGTACTCGCGCATGTCCGGCGGCAGGCCCAGCGCCTCGTTGGCTTCGACGGTGTCGAGTCCGCCGCGCTGCTGGAGCTCGTACGCCCGCAGCTTGTTCACCAGCCCGATGCCGCGGCCCTCGTGGTGGCGCATGTAGAGCAGCACCCCGCGCTCGGACTCGGCGATGCGCTCCAGAGCGGTGTGGAGCTGCGGACCGCAGTCGCAGAGCAGCGACTCGAAGACATCCCCGGTCAGGCACTCCGAGTGCACGCGGACCACGACCGGGTCGTCCAGGACGGGAAAGCGACCATCGGGGCTCGGATCGTCGATGCCCTTCGAGAGCGCCACATGCTCGAGGCGATCGATCTTCGAGCCGTAGACATGGATCGAGAACGGTCCGAAGCGCGTCTGGATGCGGGTCGAGACCCGGCGGTCCACCAGCCGCTCCATCTGCCGGCGGTAGTGGATCAGGTCCTCGATCAGCACGATCTTCAAGCCGTGCTGGGCGGCGAGCACCTCGAGGTCGGGCACGCGCGCCATCTCCCCGTCCTCGCGGATCACCTCGCAGATGACCCCGGCGGGCACCAGCCCGGCCAAGCGGCAGAGGTCGACGATCGCCTCCGTGTGGCCGGGGCGAACGAGCACCCCGCCCTCGCGGGCCCGCAGCGGAAAGACGTGTCCCGGCCGGGCCAGGTCCTCGGGCTTGGTGCGCGGGTCGAGCGCGGTGCGGATCGTGTGCGCGCGATCGGCCGGGGAGATCCCGGTGCTGACTCCCTCGGCCGCCTCGATCGAGACCGTGAAGGCGGTCTTGTTGCGGGAGGTGTTCACCGTCGCCTGCGGGAAGAGAGCGAGCTCGTCGCAGCGCTTCGATTCCATGGGCAGGCAGACCAGCCCGCGCCCTTGGTTGATCATGAAGTTCACGGCCTTGGCCGTGACGAACTGGGCGGCCATGGCGAGGTCGCCCTCGTTCTCTCGGCGCGGATCGTCGACGAGCACGATCATGCGCCCGGCGCGAAGTTCCTCGAGAGCCTCGGGGATGGAAGCGAAGGGCATGTCCAGGGAGTTGGCGACGCGAAAGGGGATCCCACCTCATACGCCAGGCCACGCCCCGGGTCCAGGCGCCCGGCCGGGCCGGAATGGAAACCCCTTTCGCGGGAGAGCCCCCGGCCAAGCTTGTGGAAAACTTGTGGATACGGCGCGGAAAAGAACGCCAAGACGTTTAGCAAAAAAGACTTAGAGCGTTCTTCACCGCACCTTGACAGGGGGAGAAGTCCGCGTAGCAGAGCGCGCGTCCGATAAGGCCCCGGAGGAAGGAGACCCCCAAGGAGCCATCCGGAGAGTTGCGGTGCTGAAGAGGAGTCTGCCGGTCTGGGGCGTGGGCATCGCGATGCTCGCGGCCGTGCCGTTCTGGGAACCCGCCCCCCCGCATCGCCGCGAGGTGCGCGAAACCCTGGCGAGCGCGACGACGCGCTGGAACCCGATCTCCCCGCGGAGCGACAGCCCGAGCGCCGGGAACGCCGCCGCGAACGCCAGGGAGAACTCTCCCGGCGCCGGCGCCCCCGCCCTCTCGGAGCGCGTCGGCGCCCTCGACGCGGAGATCGCCGAGCTCCGCTCGGAGCTGCGCCGCGCCCAGGAGGAGATCTCGAGCCTCCGCGCCAGCGCCTCCCGCGACGAGCTGCACCTGCTCGACGAGCGCGTCGCTCGCGCGCTCGGCGAGACGCAGGCCTCTGTGGAGGAGCGCTTCGCTCGCATCGACGGATCGCTCGTCGAAGGTCGCATGAGGGCCGAGGAGGCCTCGGCCCGCTTCGCGCGCTTCGAAACGCTGCTGCAGCGCGATCGCGACGCGATGGAGCGAACGATGATGCGCCCGATCGTCCGCTTGAGCGGCTCGAACACCGTGGGCTCGGGAATCGTCATCGCCGTTCGCCGCAGCTCCGAGAAGGATCGCTGGAACAACTTCGTGCTGACGAGCTACCACGTCGTGCGCGACATCCTGCTCGATGCGCGAGGCGACCGCCGCGCCGAGATCAAGTTGGGCTTCTACGGCACGGAGGGACCGCAAGAGGCGACGGGGGATCTCCTGGCCTACGAGGAGACGCTCGATCTGGCGTTGCTGGTCGTGTCGCGCGAAGAACCGTGGCCTCACGTCGCCACCTTCGCCAGCGCCGAGGAAGAGCGCGTCACCGATCGCTTCACCAGCGTCTACGCGGTGGGCTGCCCCCTCGGCAACGACCCCATCCCGACGCACGGCGAGATCCTCTCGCGCGACCATCGCCTCGAGGGGCAATCCTTCTGGATGATCAGCGCGCCCTCGTACTTCGGGAACTCCGGTGGCGGGGTCTTCGCCGCGGAGTCACGGAACCTGATAGGCATCTTCTCCAAGATCTACACGCACGGCCGGAGCTTCCCGACCGTCGTCCCACACATGGGCCTGCTGACGCCGGCCTCCGTCGTGCGCGAGTGGATGAAGAGCGCGGGGCACGGCGACCTGATCGGAGCATGAGGGCCTCGGCGCGAG
Organism: Planctomycetota bacterium; assembly: GCA_016719295.1. Taxonomy (GTDB): domain Bacteria; phylum Planctomycetota; class UBA1135; order UBA1135; family JADKAF01; genus JADKAF01. The sequence continues at coordinate 5,510,508 of JADKAF010000001.1, read as the reverse complement.
AAGCGCGCGCGCCGACAGCACGGACTCCAGGCCCAGGCTGCTAGACTGGTGCCTCCCCGCCGGAGGCCACCCGCCGATCGATGCTCGCCGTCACCGTGCATGTGCTGAGCCGCTTGGGCCAGCGCCTCGGCGCCGCGGCGCAAGCGACGGGCGCATCGATCGCGCCGCTGCTCTCGACGGCGCGCTGCGCCCTTCGTCTGCAAGTCACGCCACACGAGATCCTGCGCCAGACCCACGCGCAGATCGTGCGCTCCTTCCTCTTCGTCGGCGTCGGGAACTTCTGCATCGGCTTCGTCTTCGCGCTCTCGCTCGGCCATCAGCTCGAGCTCTTCAATCTCGAGATCCGCACCGTCGGTGTGCTGACGGTGGCCACGGTGCAGACCCTCGGCCCGATCTTCACGGGCTTGCTGCTCTCCGGTCGCGTCGCGAGCGGGCTCGCCGCCGAGATCGGCGCGATGCAGCGCACGGAGCAGCTCACGGCGATGCGCGCGCTCTCGCTGGATGCCGAGGCCCTGCTCATCGCTCCGCGCGTGATCGCCGTCGCCTTGGGGTGCGTGGTGCTGACCTTGGTCGCGGATGCCCTCACGCTCTGCGGCGGCGCGCTGGTGATGCTCAGCACCTTCGACATGCTGCCGCACACCTTCTTCGCTCGCTGCGCGGACGAGCTGCGCGCGGGAGACGTGCTGACCAGCGCGACGAAGGCGCTGGTGTTCGGGCTCTTGATCGGCGGCATCGGCTGCGCCGCGGGCCTGCGCGAGAAGAAGGGCACCGCACAGGTCGGCGAGGACACGAAGTCCGCGGTCGTCGCGGCGTCCTTCTCGATCCTGGTAGCCAACGTCTTGCTGACGCGCTTCTTCCTCTGGCTCTACCCATGAGCGGCTCGCGATTGGAAGCGCGCGGGTTGCGCCTCGTGCGCGGGGAGCGCGAGCTCGTGCGCGATATCGATGTCGTCGCCGAGCCTGGTCGCATCACGGTGCTCGTCGGTCCTTCGGGCTGCGGGAAGACCACGATCCTGAAGGCGCTCGCGCTGCTCGAGCCGATCCAGGGCGGATCGATCGAGCTCGATGGTCGCGCGCTGCACACGCTCTCGGAGCGCGAGGTCCGTCGCGAGGGATTGCGCGGTCACGTGCTCGCGTACGTGTTCCAGAGCCACGCCCTCTTCGACGACCTGCTCGTGCGCGACAACCTGCTGTGGGCCCTCGATCAACGGCAGCGCGGCGATCGCCTCTCCCGCGGCGAAGCCGCGCGCCGCGCCGCGGACGCGGCGCGGCGCGCCGGCCTGCCGGCGGAGCTCCTCGCGCGCCCCGTGGCCGATCTCTCCGGCGGCGAACGCAAGCGCGTCGCGATCGCCAGGGCCTTGATCCTGGATCCCCAGGTGATGCTCTACGACGAGCCCACGGCGGGACTGGATCCGCCGCGCGCTCGCGCCATCGATCGCCTTTTGCTCGAGCTGCGCGACCAAGGCCTGAGCTCGATCGTCGCGACCCACGACCTCGAGAGCGTGGTGCGTCTCGCCGACGAAGTGCTCTACGTGCACAAGGCAAGCCCGAGCGAGCCCGGACGCGTGGCGCTCCGTGGAGACCTCTGCGAGCTGCGCGAGCATCCGCTCGGGCGCGACTTCTTCGCCGACTCCCTCATCCGCTTCCCTCCGGGGACCCATCCGTGAGCTACGGCACGCCTCGTCATCAAGTCGTTCTCGGCGGCTGCGTGCTCGCAGCGTTCGCCGCGTTCGCGATCTCCCTCGTGATCTGGATGCGCGCCGATCCGCGCTTGCTGGGAACGACGCGCACCCTCCTCGCGCGCCTGCCGGAGCGCAGCGGCCTGCAGATCGGCGACCCCGTCGAGATCGACGGCGTACGTGTGGGCACGGTGCGCTCCATCCGCCGCGAGGTGGTCGGCGGCGCCGTGAGCTTCTTGATCCGCTGCGAAGCGAGCTCCACGGCGGAGCCCTTGCAGTGGCTCGGCCCCGCGAGCCGCGCTCGCGCCCGAACGGCGAACCTCCTCGGCGATGTCGTGCTGTCGATCGCTGGCGACGCGGAGGGCCGCGGCTGGGAGGAAGGCCGCGTCATCCCCGGGGACGCGAGCCCGAGCTTCGATCGCGTCCTCGCCGACGTGGAGGCGGCCACCGCTTCCGTGCGTTCGATCACCGCCGAGCTGGAATCCGCGTTGGGCGCGAAGGACGCGAGCGGGCTCAGCCGAGCGGAGGTCGTGGCGCGCGCCGTCGAGCGGACCACCGCGTCGCTCGAGCGCTTCGCGGCGGGCGCTGCCCCGAACGGCGCGGGCGGACTCGCGGAGCTGCTCTCCGAGCTGGCGACATCGGCCGCGAACCTGCGCCAGATCACCGAGGACGTGCGCACGGTCACCGCTCGCGTGCGGACCTTCTTCGGCCCCGGCAACTAGCCCCGAAAGCGAGCGCGATGAAGTCCGTAGCGACGAGATCCGCGCGCTCGCACCGGGCCGGCAACCAACCCTTTCGGGCCCCAGCATGTGGCGAGATGCCGCCAGGCCAAAAGCGCTTTTTGGGCAACCGCGGTCTGGCACTCGTCGACCCCAACACTAAGATTCCGGGCCGCCCGGGGCCCCGATCCCCGTGCGCCTAGCGTAGGAGTTAGCCCAGTATGCCCAGAACGGTACTCGCCTTCGCCCTGGTCGTGGCGTCGGTGGTGACCGGTGGATGCTTGATGACGGCGCCGACCCAGGTCGACGGCTTGCTCCTCGACGTGGACGTACACGGCCCGCACGCATGGGTCACTGAGTTCGACAACTCGGTCGCACCCAGCAAGTCCGGCCGAGCCGAGGCCTCCGGCATCCTGGGCGTAGCCTACGGAGACGCATCGATCCGCACGGCCATGCAGGCCGGCGGCTTGACGCAGATCCATCACGTCGATACCCGGACGATCAACGTCCTCGGTCTCTACGCCAAGTCGACCACCATCGTCTGGGGCGAGTAGTTCGCTCCGACTTCCACCGTTCCTTAGAGGAGTTCCACCATGACCCGCTTGGTCGCCATTGCTGCCGCTCTCGTCCTGCTCGTGAGCCTCGGCGGCTGCGTTTTCACCGCTCCCGCCCAGGTTCAGGGCATCATGATCACCATGAACGACGGCAGCCCGCACCCGTGGTCGGGCGAGTTCGACAACGGCGTCGCTTGCTCGAAGAGCGGCTCCGCCGAAGCCAGCGGCATCCTCGGCGTGGCCTTCGGCGACGCGTCGATCCACACCGCGATGGCCAACGGTGGCATCACCAAGATCCACCACGTCGATTCGAAGACCCTCTCGGTCCTCGGCATCTACGCGAAGTCGACCACGGTCGTCTGGGGCGAGTAACAACGCCTAGCCTGCACCGGAGATCTCGCGATCTCCGGCGCGGACAGAACGAGAGCCGCGAGCGAAGTGATTCGCCCGCGGCTCTCGTTCTTTTCCCTCCGATCCAGTTGCGCGGCTGGGGAGCGCCGCGCGCGCGGCGCTCAATGCCGGAAGTGCCTCACTTCCGTGAGCAGCATCGCGACTCCCAGGCGATCGCAGGCCGCGATGACGTCGTCGTCCTTGCGCGAGCCGCCGGGCTGCACGAAGACCTCGACCCCGGCTGCCGCCGCGGCTTCGACTCCATCCGGGAAGGGGAAGAACGCGTCGGACGCCAGGGTCGCGCCGCGAGCACGCACACCGGCCTTCTTGCACGCGATCTCCACGCTGTCGACGCGGCTCATCTGCCCAGCGCCAGCGCCTACCAGGCTGCGCCCGCGCGCGAGCGCGATCGCGTTCGACTTCAGGTGCTTGCAGACGCTCCAGGCGAACGCGGCGGAGGCGAGCTCGTCGATGCTGGGACGGCGCTTCGTGGCGACCTTCCAGCCCGCGGGATTCTCGATCAGGAGATCGCGATCCTGGACCAAGAAGCCTCCGACGACCTTCTTCACGTCGCGGTCGCGCGCATCGCGTGTGCGCGGATCGAAGGCGCCGACGCGCACGATGCGCACGTTGCGGCCCCACTTCGGGCGCTCGCGCAGGATCTCGAGCGCCGCGGGATCGATCTCGGGCGCCACGATGCACTCGACGAAGCGGCCGTCCGCGACGAGGAACTCGGCGGTGCCCACATCGAGCGTCCGATTGAGACCGATCACGGAGCCGAACGCGGAGAGCGGGTCGCCCTCCCACGCAGCGGAGATCGCCTCCGCGAGATTCGCCCCGAGCGCGGCGCCGCAGGGATTGGTGTGCTTGATCACGGCCGCCGCCGGATCCGCGAACTCCTTCACCAGCGCGAGCGCGGCATCGAGGTCGAGGATGTTGTTGAAGGACAGCTCCTTCCCGCCGAGCACTTCGCCGCTGGCGATCGAGGCTTCGCTCGTCCCCGAGCACCGGTAGAACGCGGCGCGCTGGTGCGGGTTCTCCCCGTAACGCAGCGACATCCCCGCGCCGCCCGTGAGCAGCCATTGCGGTGTCACGGTGCTCGTCTCGACGAACTCCTCACGTTGCGCGAGCCAGCTGGAGATCGCCGCGTCGTAGCGCGCGGTGGCCTGGAACGCCTTCAGCGCGAGCTGCCGCCGCAAGTTGGCCGGGATCTCGCCGTGCACGGCGAGCGCCTCGATCAGCGCGGGATAGTCCCCGGGGTCGACGACCACCGCCACGTGCGCGTGATTCTTCGCCGCCGAGCGCACCATCGAAGGACCGCCGATGTCGATCTGCTCGATCGCCTCTTCGAGCGCGACGCCCTCGCGTGCGACCGTGCGCTCGAAGGGATAGAGATTCACCGCGACGATGTCGATCGGCGCGATGCCGTACTGCTGCATCGCCGCGACGTGCGTGGGCTCGTCGCGCAGCGCCAGGATCCCGCCGTGGATCATGGGATGCAGCGTCTTCACGCGCCCATCCATCATCTCGGGGAAGCCCGTGGCGGAAGCGGCCTCGGTCACCGGCACGCCGGCCTGGGCGATCAGGCGCTGCGTGCCTCCGGTGGAGAGCACTTCGAATCCCCGGCTCGCGAGCTCGCGAGCCAGCTCCACGATGCCGGTCTTGTCGGAGACGCTGAGCAGTGCGCGACGTCGTTTCACTTCGAGCTCCTCATTACGAGCTGGGCTTCCGCGAGCGCAGATAGGCCTGCATGAATCCATCCAGCTGCTCGCCATCGAGCACGCTCTGGATGTTGCCCGTCTCGTAATCGGTGCGATGATCCTTCACGAGCTGGTAGGGGTGCATCACGTACGAGCGGATCTGGTTGCCCCACGAGATCTCGCCCTTTTCGCCGTAGAGCGTCGCGAGCTCGGCCTCGCGCTTCGCCTCTTCGAATCGGTAGAGCTTGGCCTGGAGCATCTTCATGGCCGTGGCGCGGTTCTTGTGCTGCGAGCGCTCGTTCTGACACGCGACGACGATGCCCGTCGGCAGGTGCGTGATGCGCACGGCCGAGTCGGTGACGTTGACGTGCTGGCCGCCGGCGCCGCCCGAGCGATAGGTGTCGATCCGGAGGTCCTTCTCCTGGATGTTGACGACGATCTCCTCATCGATCTCGGGAGTCACGTCGACCGAGGCGAACGAGGTCTGACGCCGCTTCTGGGAGTCGAAGGGCGAGATGCGGACGAGGCGATGCACGCCGATCTCGGCCTTCAGCCAGCCGTAGGCGTACTCGCCGATCACGCGGATCGTCGCGGATCGGATCCCCCCCTCCGACTCCTCCATCATGTCGATCTTCTCGGCCTTGAAGCCGCGCTCGTCGACCCAGCGCAGGTACATGCGGAGCAGGATACCGGCCCAATCGCAGGCATCGACGCCACCGGCGCCGGCCTGGATCACGAGGAAGGCATTCCTCGCGTCGTGCTTGCCGCCGAGCATCACCTGGAACTCGACGCGCGCGAGCGCCTTGTCCACGCGCTCCAACGCCCCGTCGAGCTCGCCGGCGAAATCATCCCCGCCGGCTTCCTGCATCAGCTCCAGCGTGGCGTCGACCTCCGCGAGCGCCTTCTCGACGTCGTCGACGGGGCTCACGACCGCCATCGCGCGGTTCAGCTCGCCGATCTGCTGCTTCGCGCGCTCCGAGTCATCCCAGAACCCCGGACGCTCCTGGGCGCGCTGGATCTCCAGGGCGCGCTGGGAGTGGCGGGTGTAGTCAAAGACTCTCCTTGAGCTCGGTCAGCTTCTGCCTGACCGCATGAGCTCGGCTGCGTACGTCTTCCATTCCGGTCACCTGGGCGCTCGAATCGAAAGGGCGGAAAGTGTAGCCGCGCGAAACCCTCCGAACCACACATGCCTCACGCCGTCCTCGCCGGACCGATCGACTTGCACCGCTACGCCGCCGCACACGAGCGCCTCGAGCAGCGCGATGCGCAGGGGGTGCATGCGCTCGGCGGGATCTATGTCGCACCCGATGGCCGCCGCGCGCTGGTCGAGGCGAGCTCCCAGACCTACGGACGCACGCGGCGCTACCTGCTCGCGCTCCAGCAGCGGGGATCCAGCGGCCAGGCCGAGTGCGTCGTCGGTCTCGCCGAGGTCGAAGGCCCCGCGATCACGCCTGGCGTCCTGCGGCTCCTCGAAGCTCTGGTGCGCAGCGTCCTCGCGCGCGAGCCCGGGGCGCGAATCGAGCGAACCAACCTCGCCGGTCTGGATCCGAACGGAACCTGAGACCGGGCCGGCTCGTCGCTTCTCCCGGGCCGGACCGCTCGGTGTTCGCGCCGGGGATAGACTTCTGCCGCACCCCGTCGCGTAGCGAGGTCCCGCCACCCCTCCGTCCCTCGTCATCTCCCTCTTCGCGAGCGTTCCATGCGCCCCATCCGCCTCCCCCTCGCCTTGTTCGCGCTCGCTGCGAGCGCGCAGGCCCAGAGCTTCACCGACCAGACCGCCGCGAGCGGCACCGCGCTCCAGCAAGCGGGGATGCCCGACACGATGGACGGAGGCTCGGTCTTCTTCGACTACGACGGTGACCGGGACCTGGATCTCTTCGTCACCAACGGCCGCCAGGCCTGCCGCCTCTTCCGCAACAACGGCAACGGCTCGTTCACCGATGTCGCCGCCGCCGCCGGCCTCGCCGGGCTCCGGCGGACCTGGGGTGCCACGGTCGCCGACTACGACAACGACGGGGACCCCGACCTCTTCGTGATGGGGAGCTCGCTCGACTTCCTGATGAGGAACAACGGCGACGGTACCTTCACCGAGGTGACCAATCCCGCCGGCGTGCAGGACGTGTACGTCACGACCGCCGCCTCCTGGGCCGACTACGACGGCGACGGCTGGGTCGACCTCTACCTCGGCAACTACATCGGAGAGCCGAACTTCCCCTACCACCAGGGGGCGCCGAACCGCCTGTTCCACAACAACCGGAACGGCACCTTCACCGACCTGGCCCCGCAGCTCCGCGTGATCTGCGACGACCTCTATCCGGCCGGTGCACCGCAGCCTGGCACCCAGGCGATCGGCTGCACGCTGAGCGTGCTCTGGCTCGACTACGACGACGACGGCGACCCTGATCTCTTCGTCGGCAACGACTTCGGTCCCTTCGCCTGCCCGAACAAGCTCTACCGCAACGATGGCCCCTCCGCGGGCCCGGGCGGCTGGCGCTTCACGGATGTCTCGGCCGCGGCCGGCTTCGACATCCACGAGTTCAACATGGGCATCTCGCCCGGCGACATCGACGGCGACGGCGACCTCGACATCTACACATCGAACCTCGGCAACAACCACCTGCTGCAGAACAACGGCAACGGCACCTTCACCGACATCACCGCCGCGGCCGGCCCCGTGGAAGGCTCGATGAACAACCTGCTGCTCACCTCGTGGGCCAGCGTCTTCGAGGACTTCGACAACGACGGGGATGTCGATCTCTACGTCGTGAACGGCTTCATCCAGACCGTTCCGGCGATGGCGAACGAGCCTCTCGCCCCCAACGCGCTGTGGATGAACCAGGGCAACGGGCTGTTCCAGAAGGCCTCGATCCCTCTGCTCGAAGACACCGGCCTCGGTCGCGGGCTCGCGAGCGGCGACTACGACTTCGATGGCGACAGCGACCTCTACCTCGTGAACAACGGAGGCCCGGCGCGGCTCTTCCGCAACGAGGCGCCGGCGCGCTCCTGGGTCCAGATCGCAGCGCGTGGCACGGCCTCCAATCGCGACGCTCTCGGCACGCGCGTCGAGGTCGAGGCCGGCGGCCGGCGCTTCGTGCGCGAGATCCACGCCGGATCCTCGTACCTCTCGATGCACGCAAAGGACCCGCAGATCGGGCTCGGCTCGAGCACGCGCATGGACGTCCTGCGCCTGCGCTGGCGCAGCGGCGTCGTGCAGGAGCTGCACGGCCTCCCTGCCGGTGCGAAGTACGACATCGTCGAGCCCTACGCCGACCTCAGCGTCGCGCAGGGTCCGCGCATCGCGAACCAGCGCCTCGAGTTCCCCTTCGAGTGCCGCGTCCCCGGCAATGCCTCGACCTTCACCTTCGCCATGCTCGAGGTCGAGCTGCAGGGCTACTGGCCTCCGGTGACCTTCGTCGAGTCGCGCACGATGGCGCCCGGATCCTCGCAGCAGAGCTTCTGGGTCCCCGCGCCCGGCAACAGCATCTGGCCGTTCCACGGGACGCCGGTCACGCTGCGCTATCGCCTCTTCTCCAACGTGGGCGGCATCGTCACGGTCGACGAGCAGGTCTTGCGGACGCGCTTGCCCTGATGCGATCTACGCCCCCTATCCGGCCCGTGAGGACCGGATAGGGGGCTCGCCAACGCGAGCGAGACCCGGAAAGCTCTTCCTCTGGCTTCTCCCTCGATCGAGGAAGGCCTTACACTCCTCGAAGTGACGCCGTCGTCACCAGCAGCGCGACGGAACCTAGACTCCCGACCGCCCGTCGTAGCCTGCGCGGAGCAGCTCCCCACGCGAGCTCCGCGGATGAGCCTCTGGCCCATCCCCCCCTACGAGACTTCGTCTCCCCTTCGACCGACTCCGACCATGAAGAAGTCGACCACCGCGCTCGGCCTCGTGCTCGCCTCCGCTGCGGCACTCGGCATCGTGCTCTGGGCCACGAGCTCAAGCAGCGAAGCCGTTGCCCGCGAGACGAGCCAGCTCGCGCCGGCCGCACCCGAGCCCGTGCGCAAGGAGCGAACGCTCGAAGTCGCTGCCGCGCCGCGCGACACGAAGGCTCCGGCGGCTGCGAAGCAGAAGGACTACATTCCTGCCACGGACTACGCCCGCCCCGAGGACGTGCCGTGGGAGGTGTTCTCGAACAAGAAGAAGGCCCTGACCCTGCGTCCCAACCGCATCCTCGAAGACGGCACCCTGGAGTTCGTCGACGTTCCGATGCTCCAGAAAGGGAAGCGCGTGTTCGGGACCATGACGGCGACACCTGCCGAAGTCGCCGCGATCCTGCCCGACGAGATCCCGGAAGAGCAGCGCGAGAGCGTCGGCTCCGGCGCCTCGGCTCCGGTCGGGATCCCAACGCCCAGCGGCACGCCGCCTCCGACGCCCCAGCAGCGGAAGCGCAACTGAAGTTGGTGGCGAGCCTTCGCCAGACCAACTTCGACAACCACGGAACCCCACCTTAGAGCGGCCCGTCCTCATGAGTCGCTCGCCCCACGATGCCCGCCAGCCTCCACCCGAGGCGACCGGAATCGACCGGGGTACTCGCTCTCCTCTTCGGCCTCGTTGCTTCGTCGACGAAGCTTCCCCCTCGGGGGGACCGAAGGTGAGACGGGTTGATCAACCCTGTCCCTTTCCCACCCCCACAGGGAATGCCCTGTGAAGTTCCCTAGGAGACTCGAGACCATGCACAAGCTCCTGAGCTTGATTGCGATCGCCGCCGGCCTCTCGGCCCCGGCCTTCGCGCAGATCGCCGTCGCGCAGCACGACGGCACCACCGACTTCACCAGCCGCGGCATCACCGGCTTGCAGGACGGTTGGGCCCACAACGGCTACAAGGTCGACCGCCAGGGCGGCGGCATCGGAAGCGGGCTCGTCGGCTGGACGACCATCATGCAGGACCAGAACTGCGCCACGCTGGAGACCTTCCAGTTCGCGGTCTTCGGCGGCAACGCCGACCGCGTGACCGGCCTGCCCGGCACTCCCGGCGCTTGGGGCCAACCGGACAGCTGGCCGGACGTGAACAACGTCCTCGGCGCCACCGCCACGTTCTTCTCGCCCGCTGGCCAGCCGGCTGGCGCCTGCGCGTGGATCTACACCACGAACTTCGCTTCCCCGGTCGACATGACGACCGAAGGCGACGTCTTCACCAGCACCCTGCTCGTGTCGAACCTCGGCTGGACCGCCGACGGCTCGAGCTCGCACATCTCGATCTCGCAGGCCTCGGCCGGCGCGGCCGCTCGCGAATACCCGATCACCTCGGCGGACGCGAACACGAACAACGAGATGAACAACGAGTTCGGCATCTGCTGGACCGGTCTCGGCCCGGCATCGGGCGGCGGGGTCCTCACCCCCGGCTCGAAGCGCTTCTGGCTGAACAACCTGCGCTACAACCACACCAGCCGCTCCGGTGTCGAAGACACCAGCGGCCAGTTCGGCGCCCTCTTCGGTGCGCTCGGCCCGCAGAACTTCGGCATGGCCGGCGACTACCCGGACGCCGCCAACATCACCGGCCAGCCGGCCACGACGCCGCGCGCTGACGAGCTCATCTGGAGCGACCAGCACGCCACCGACTTCGCCGCGGGCTCGGGCATCGGCCAGGTGCTCCTCGCGACCACGATGCTGCGCGACCTCATCGCCGCGCCGCTCCCGCTGGCGGGCACGGGCCTGCTCGAGATCAACCCGACCGACCCGCTGTTCAACATCGGCGCGTCGATCCCGGGCATGGTGGCGCCGATCGTGAACCTCGGCACGCCGACGATCTACGACCCGCTGATCCCGTTGACCCAGCAGCCCGGCATCGCGCCGATCCTGCACATCAACCAGGTCAGCATCTACGCGCAGATCGTCCGCCTCGACCTCGTCGCGGGCACGGCCTCCCTGGGCTCGTGCGACGCCCACTCGTTCCGCCTGTGAGCGAGTGCTCGATCGGTGGTGCGCCCTCCCCTTGGTTGAGCTGATCTTCCGAGGGGCGAGCCCCCACTGAACGAGAGGCCGGGCCTCGCTTCCGCTCCGCGGAAGCGAGGCCCGGCGCTTTTTGGGACCAAACTGCGGATCGGGCCCAGCTGCTGATCGGGCCCAGCATCGCGCGGGGCAACCGAAGAAGCGCGCCGCGATCAAGCGCGCGCGCTGCGATGGTCGATGCCTGAGGCGCGCGCGGGGAAACGCCGGGCGCTTCCCCATCGATGCAGAGAGGCCGTCCCCACATACGCCGAGCGACGCTGCGAACCGCGGGTCTGCTCTCGGCCGTGGCGACCAGCTGCGGGCTGCTCGCCCTCGCGTGGCCAAGGTCGAGCCCCATCGGACGACCGACGACCGCTCGCCTCCCGGACGGGAACGCCCGACGGATCGCGAGTCCCGAGGCGGAGCTGCTGGAGTGCCTGCGCGACGCTCGCGGCCAGCTCCTCCGCACTGCGGAGCACGACGCTCACGAGCGCCGGGAGAACGGGGGAGCCACGCCTGCGCTCGAGCGTGCTCGCGAGCTCGAAGAGGCGATCGCGCTCCTGGAGCAGCTGCGGCGTCGGCCCGCGGATCCCCTGGATCCCGAGCGGCGAGCGCTGCTCTGCGCGGCCCAGATCCAGCTCTTGGGCGCCGAGCTGCCTGGCGAGCGAAGAGTCGCGGCCGAGCTGCGCGTGCGCGGCCTGCGAGCCGAGCTCGAGCGCGCCCTCTCTTCGGAGACGCCCGTCGTGGACGACGCCGCGAGCGCGAGCGGCACGACGCGCGAAGCAGCGTCGCTCGAAGGCGACACGCTCGAGCTCCACGGCTCGGCGACCGCGCTGGAGATCGAGCTCCGTTCCGCGCCCGCGAGCGCGCTCCTCGTCGCGCTCCTCGCACGCCTCGAGCTGCGAGCCGAGCCGCGTCCAGAGTCGAGCTCCCCGCTGCGCTTCCGCGTCCGCGCCCGAGGCGTCGATGCGGAGCAGCTCTTGCGCGACGTCGCAGGCAGCTTGGACTGGCGCATCGCCGACGAGCTCGCGAACCACGGGCGCGGCGCGGTGCGCCTCAGCCCCTGGAGCGCCGTGCCCTCGATCGCCGAGCGCGAGGCGATGCTGGAGCGCATCGACACCGCGTCGCTCGCGCTCGAGACGGCCCCGCTCGGGGATCTCGCGCGAGCCGAGGCCCGCTTCGTGCGTGCACGCGCGCTAGAGGAGCGCGGTCAAGGCGAGCGCGCGCTCGCCGAGTACGCGCAGCTCGCGGCCGCCAGCGGCAGCGGAGCCTTCGCCGTCGAAGCCCTGCACCGAAGCGCCGAGATCCACGCGCGGCGCGGCGATGCGCTGCTCGAGCTGGCGACTTGGGAACGCGTGATCGCGCGCGCACCCGACGAGCCGCTGCGCAGCCGTGCGCTGCTGCGCAGCGCGGACCTCCAGCTCGCGAGCGGGCTCCGGGATGCCGCGCGCGAGCGCTACGAGCAGATCCTGCGCTCGCGCCTCGGTGGTGCAGCGGAGCGCGCCGCACGCCTGGGTCGGCTGGCCTGTCGCTTCGAGCGCGAGCTCGCGCAAGCCACACCGCAGCGCTTGCGCTTGCTCGCGTCCGAGCTCGCGGAGGAAGCGAATGCGCGGCGGGACCCCGCGCTCCGCTCGCGCTATCTCGCCTTGTCTTCGGCGCTGCTTCGCCGCATCGGCGCGACGCCGCTGGCGCTGCGCGAAACCCTCGCCGCCTGCGTCGAGGAGACGGATACAACGCGCCGCGCGCAGGCAGCTCTCGCCGCTGCCGAGCTCGCGCTGGAGCTGCAGGCCCCACTGGCCGCGCTCTGGAGCCTCGAGCTCGCGCCGAGCTCGATCGCGACGCGAAGCACGGAGCTGCGGGCCGCCGCGCTTGCGCAGCTCGGACACGTCGAAGCGGTTGCGGCGCGCGGCCCACACGAGCGCGCCGCGGCGGAGATGACCGCGCCGCTGGCGACCTCGCGGGAGTCGACCGCCGCGCCGACGCCCGAGGCCTTGGAACGAATCCTGGCGCGCTTGCGCGAACGCCCCGTCACACAGGAGCTCGCTCGATGAGCAAGGTCAGAGAAGACGGCGCGAGCGCCCTCGATCGCGCGCTCCAGCGCGCGCTCCAGCGCGAGCTGCAAGCCGCCGAAGGAGCTGCGCGTTTGTTGCTCGCGAAGCTGGAGCGCCGCTCGAACGACGAGCAGGAGCGAGGCGAGCTCCGCTACACGCGCCGCATCCTCTCTCGGCTGCAGGAGATCGCCGAGCTCACCGAAGAGCTCGAGCTCTCGGCGCGCATCGCCGAACCCAAGCTCGAATCCCTCTCCGTGGGGGGATGGATCTGGCCCACCGTGGAGCAAGTGCGAGGCCAACTGCCCACGGAGCTTCGCGAAGACTTGGGCTTCACCATCGATCTGGCCGAAAAGGACTCACGGATCGGAGGCGACCTCGAGCTGCTCGGACGAATGCTCCGCGAGCTGCTGATCGAAGCAGCCCGGACGGCGGGCGAGTCGGGTCGAGTGCGCCTGCGAGGCAGGAGGCAGGAGGAAGCCTTCTTCCACGTGAGCCTGACCGTGCAGAACCAGAGCGGAGCGCGCTTGGCTCCGCTCGGCGCCGAACGCGCCGAGCTCTGCTTCGCACGAGCCAGGGCGATCCTCGAGGCCCACGGCGGCAGCGCCGAGAAGGGCAGCGACGAGTACGGACGACCGGAGGTGCGCTTGCGCCTGCCGAGCGGGGAACGGGAAGGAGCTCTGCGATGATCGAGAAGGTCTTGTGGGTCGATGCTGGAGCGCCGCTGCGCGACGATCTGGCCGCGGTCCTCGGAGAGATGGATGCCGAGATGCTCGAGGCGAAGGACGCAACCCGCGCCCTCGCTCTCGTCGAATCGCACGCACCCGATCTCGTCGTGACGGGCCTGAGCGGAGAAGGTCGGCGGACCTTCGATCGCCTGCGCGCCGATCACCCGCATGTGCCGGTGGTGCTGAGCTGCTCGCACGACGCGCTCGCTCAGGCCTCCGAGCTCCTGCGCCGCGGCGCGCTCGGTTGGATCCCGGAGGCGTGCCCGCGCGAAGTGCTGCACTCCCTGATGCTGAGCCTCACGCGACGCCTGCGCCTCGAGCACGAGACCGCGCTCTGGCGCCGGAGCTCCACCGAGGGTGCCGAGCGCGGCGAGCTCTGGATCGGCGAGTCGATGATCTCCAATCGCTTGCTCGAAGGCGCGCGTCAGATCGCGCGCGCGAAGACCCCGCTGCTCATCACCGGCGAGACCGGAGCGGGCAAGAGCTGCCTCGCGGCCTACATCCACGCGACGGGACCGCGGTCCGAAGGCCCGTTCCTGCGCGTGCAGTGCACGGCCTACCCGGAGCCGCTGCTCGAGCGCGAGATCTTCGGCCATGAGCGCAGCGCGGTCGCCGGCGGTCGCGCGCGCATCCCCGGCCGCCTCGACCTGGCCCGCGGTGGGACGCTGGTCTTGGACGAGATCGGCGAGCTCTCGCTCGCTCTGCAGACGCGCCTCCTGCGCCTCCTCGAGCACGAGAGCTACGAGCGCGTCGGCGGCACGAAGACCCTGCGCTCGGACGCGCGCCTCATCGCGACGACGAACCGCAGCTTGCACGGCCTCCTCCGTCAGGGCGCGTACCGCGAGGACCTCGTGCGGCGTCTCTCCGCGCAGCAAGTGCACGTGCCTTCGCTGCGTCAACGCAAGGAGGACATCGCCGTGCTCGCGCGGCACTTCGCGCGCTGCTTCGCGTTCGACTCCGGCCTGCCCGAGCCCTCTCTGGACGACTCGACGCTCAGCGTGCTGGAGGCGCAGGATTGGCCGGGCAACGTGCGCGAGCTCATGAGCTCCGTGCAGCAGCTCGTGCTGCGTGCGAAAGCGGCGCAGCAGGATGCGGAGGAGCTCCACCTCGCGCTGCTCGGCGACGACCTCGATCCCGAAGCGCGCGACGCGGCTGGCAACCTCGTCGGGCGTCCGCTCGAGGAGATCGAGCGCGAGGCGATCCTCGCGACGCTCGCCGCGACGGGTTGGAACAAGACCGAGGCTTCGCGCATCCTCGGCGTGACGGCTCGCACGATCTCCAACAAGATCAAGATCTACCGCGCGCGCGGCTTCGTGTCGCGCTGAGCGCGTCGGCGACGGAGCTCTGCTCGACGTGCCGTACCGCGTTTCGAAGGGCCGCGTGCTCGGGGCCGTGATCGCGGTCGCGGCCCTGCTCGGCGGCACGATCGCCAGCTCGAGCTGGCGCGCGTCGCGTACGCGTTTCGAGCTGGCCTCCGAGCTCGCCTCCAACTGGGAGCGCGCGCTCGAGGACCGCTTGGCCTCCATCTACGGCGCGGGAGCGATCGATGTCGCCGTGCTCGTCGAGCTCGACGACGCACGGCGTGAGCTCGAGCGCGAGGATCTCGATCCCTCGACCGCCGTTCCGCTGCAGAAGGCGAACGGCGTCACGAGCTACGAAGCCAGTCGCACCCGCGAGCGCCTCGAGGAGCGCTCGCCGCGCCTCCTCGTCTGCCGCGCCACCCTACGCGCCGCGCCGCAGCTAGCGCTGCCGAGCGGTGTCACGGATCGTCGACCGACCGAGAGCGAGCGCGAAGCGCTGGAACAGGAGCTCTTGGCACTCACCCGTGCGAGCTTGCCGCTCTGCACCGCGCCGGAGGATCCGCGCCCCGCGTTCGAGCTCGTCCTGCGCGCGTCTCCGCAGCTCGCGCCCGAGCCCGCGAGCACGACGACGCCGGTCCTCTTCTGGCCGCTCGCGCTCGGGTTGCTCCTGTTCTGCGGCGCCGCCGTGGAGCTGCTGCGCCGACATCGCCAGCGCCGCGCCTCGCGCCTCGCCGCAGCCGCTCGTCCGCACGGGCTAGAGCGCGCACGCGCGGCGGCCGCCCGGCATCCGCGCCACGCAGCTCGAGTCCTCGAGGCGTGGTGCTCCGTCGAAGCGCGAGAGCTCGACAGCCCCGTCGCGCTCGACGGTCGGAGCGCGGCGCTCCTGCTCGCGGAGCTCGGCGGTGGGCTCAGCACGGCGGTGCTCTCCGCGCTTCGTCCCGCCACCGCGCGACGCTTGGCGCTCCTGCTCGAGGCACGCCCCGTGCGCCTCGAGCTGCGCGAGCTCGCGGAGCTCGCCGAGCGCTTCGCCGCGGCCATCGAAGAGGAGGCCCGGCACCGCGAGCTCGCCGTGGAGGAGTTCGTCGAGCTTGCGAAGGCCGCCATCGCCGCACCGGAGTGCGCCGCGCTCGAGAAGTCGGTCGCCAGCGTCTCCGCGCTGCGCCGGGCGCAGGCACTCCTCGCCGCCCTCCCGCCCGCGGAGCTCGCGGCTCGGCTCGCCGCGCTCGCGCCCGGAGTGGCCGAGTCGAGCGCCGCCGCGCTGCCTCCCGAGCTCGCGGCACAGGCGCTGGCGGAGCTTGACGCGACGCAGCGCGCGGCGTGGCTGGAGAGGATCGCGCGCGTCCCCGCGCCGACGGAGAGCGAGCGCGAGACGCTGCTCCTCCGCCTCGCCGCAGCCGAGATCTCGACGCCGCGCGATCGTCGCGAGCGCAGCGCTGAGTGCGCGGCGCGCATCGCAGCGCGTTGGCCTCACGCCGAGCGCGATGCCGCACTGCAGGAGCTCGAGAACTGCGCTCCCGACCTCGCGCCCAGCGTCCGCGAGCAGCTCATCGCCTTCGAGGACCTCGCGCACCTCGAGCCCGAGGAGCTACGCACCTTGCTCGGTTGCCTCGAGCTCGGCGAGCTCGCGCTCGCCTTGCGCGGAGCGCCGGAGGCCCTCGCGTCGGCGATCGAGCGCGCGCTGACGCCGCGCGTGCGCGAGCGCTTGCGAGAGGAGCGCGCCAACGCTTCGGCCTCGGCGGAGCCCGGAGCGCGCGCGGCGCGGGCGCGTCTCGTCGCTGCGCTGCGCGAGCTGTTCGAGCGCGGCGAGGTCGAGCTGCGCTCGCAGCCGACGACCGAGGTGCTCGCGTCATGACCGCCCTCGAGCTCATCGGCCGCAGCGCGCTCCGCTGCGCGTTGACCGGCATCGCCGTCTGTGGCGCGATGCTCGGTGTGCTCGCGCTGCAAGGACGCCTCGAGTTCCTGCGCGAGCAGCTGCTCGGCGCAGCGGAGAGCACGAGCGGCGAAGCGACCCCGCCGCGCGGCACGGCGGTCGCGCTGCCGCAGCTCGCGGCCTCGACGGCGTTCTTCACCGTACCCGCGCCCTGCGATGCGGTCGCCTTGGCGAGCTTGGAGAGAGAGCTCGTCGCTCTGCAGGAGCGCCAGCGCGAGCTGTACCTCGAGCTCGAGACGCGCGCGCAGGATCGAAGAGCGCGAGCAGCGCTGCGCCGCGAACGAAGCGCGCCTCGCGAGCGCCGAGGCAGAGCTGCAGCGCCTCGCCGAGCGCATGGAGCTCCGCGCCGCCGAGGTCGAGCGCGAGCTCGCGCTCTACGATGCCGCGGCCGAGCCCGCCGAGCGCCGCGCCGCGCGCACGCTGGCCGAGATGGAACCTGCCGCGGCTGCCGAGCTGCTCGCAGCGACGAGCGATCCCGCGGAAGGCGCGCGCGTCTTCGCGCATCTGCCCGCCGATCAGCAGGCCGCGATCGCCGCCGCCTTCGTTGGGGAGCAGCGCGCGCGCTTCTGGCCCGCGTGGCTGCGCGTCGAGCGCGCGCGCGCCACGAGCCTGGGGAGGAAGGCGCGATGAGAGCTCCGCACATCGCGCCGTGGTTCGACCGCGCACGCAGGCTCGATCGCGCGACCTTCGGCGGGCTCGCCGCCGGAATCCTCGTGCTGGGGACGGCGCTCGCGCTGGGCGGCTCGCTGCGCTCGTTCCTCGATCTGCCCTCGCTGCTCCTCGTCGTCGGGGGAACCTTCGCGGCGACGCTAGTGCAGCATCCGCTCGGCACGCTGCGCGAAGCGCTGCGCCAGGTGCGCGCGGCCTTCGTCGAGGCGCCGATCACGAGCGCGAGCGCGCTGGACGAGCTGCTCGAGCTCGCTCGCCAAGCGCGCCGCGACGGCCTGCCGTCCCTCGAAGAGCACTTGGCGCATGTCGAGGATCCGTTCCTCCATCGCGCGCTGCGCTTGCTGGTCGACGGATTCTCACCCGAGCTCGTGAAGGACGTGCTGGAGGTCGAGCACGAGCACGAGATCGCGCGCCTCGAGGAAGGCCGGGCGGTGTTCGAGCACATGGCGAGCCTCGCGCCCGCATTCGGGATGATCGGCACGGTCATCGGGCTCGTGCAGATGCTGCAGCGCCTCGACGAGCCGCGCGCGATCGGCGCAGGCATGGCAGTCGCGCTCCTCACCACGCTGTACGGCGCCGTGCTCGCGAACCTGCTCTGCGCGCCGCTCGGCGGCAAGCTCGGGGCCCGCGCCCGCGCGACCGAGATGCGCCGGCTGCTGCAGATCGAAGCCATCCTCGCGATCCAGGGCGGCGAGAAACCGTCGCTCCTCCGCGAGCGCCTGATCGCGCATCTCGAGCTGGACGCGGAGCGCGAGCCCGCGCACGCGACGTGAGCGCGCGGCGGAGACGCGGAGCGCGGAGCGCGGGCTCGACGCGTGCCAAGGAAGCGCTGTGGGCTCCGACCTTCGCCGACCTCGCCGCGCTGCTCCTCGGCCTCTTCGCGCTGCTCGTCGCGCTGCACGAGCCCGACCTCGAGCGCTTCGCCGCGCTGCGCGCAGAACATGACGGGGGTTCGGGTGCGAGCGCGCCGCGTGACGAGCGCGCGGGACAGGAGTCACGAGCGCGTCTGCGCGAGCGGCTCGCGGCGTGGAGCCGCGCGCACGGCGCGCGCGTCGCCGCGCTGCGCGACGAGAACGCCGCGACGAGCGGCGTCTGGATCGAGCTCGGTTCACCCGCGCTGTGCTTCGCGCCTGGGTCCGCCGAGCCGAGCGAAGCGCTGCGCGTCGCGCTCGCGGAGCTGCCCACGCTCATCGGAGCGGAGCTGGGTCGCGCGGAGATCGGCGGACATCTCAGCGCCGACGAGAGCGCGCACGAGACCCCCGGCGCCGAGGCGGAGCTCGCCGTCGCGCGTGCCGAGGTGGGGCTCGCCTTGCTGCGCGCGGGCGGACTCGCGGCGCGCTCGGAGAGCCGCGCGAGCTATGCGGCGGCGTTCCCCCCCGCCGACGCCGACCCGCTGACCCCGGAAGGGCGCAGCGCTGCACGTCGGCTCACGCTGCGCCTCGAGGAGGAAGCGCCGTGAGCGCCCCGCTCCATCGCTCGCGGCGCCGGCTGCATCCCGCGGCGCCCCGCTCGACCAGCGCGCTGTCGTTCGCCGACCTGATGGTGAACCTGCTCACCTTCTTCGTCCTGCTCTTCGCCTGGTCGAAGCCGGCGGACGGCGCCCGCTTCTCCGCGGGCATCGGTGGGTTCCTGCATCACCTGGATTCGTGGGGCCTGCCGCCCAGCGCCGAGGACGAGCTCCGCCGCGAAGAGCGGATCCGCGAGCTCGAAGGGCGCTTTCGCCTCTTCGCGCCGCGCCGCATCGCGCCGGGAGACAGCCCGCGCCAGCCGCTCGTCGGGGCGCTGCCCTTCGCGGAAGGCGGGCTCCTCCCCGGGATCGCGCGCTTCGAGGCGGGCTCCGAGGAGCTCTCGGGCGCGGCTCCGCTGGCCGAGCTCGCTCGCGCGCTGCGGGACGACCCGGCCTGGTGCGTTCGTCTCGAGCTCGTGATGCCAGCCGCAGAGGAGGCAGAGGGAGCCGCAGCTGCTGAGCGCTCCCGCGCGCGCCTCGCAGCCGGCCGCGCCCACCTCTCGTCCCTCGGCTTCGCGCCGGAGCGGATCGCCACCGCGCGGGTCGCCGCGCGCTCGGGAAGCGCGGAAGCGCAGCTCGACCTTCGGCTCCTCCGCCGCCTCCCTCCGCGCTGAGGGATCGGCACCGCGCCGCGCTCGGCGTTCGCGCCTCGATCGGCTATCTTCTTCGCCTCTTCTTCTCTCCGGCGAGGCCCCGAGCAGCCCCATGGCGCAGATCTACGACTCCATTCTCGACACCATCGGCAAGACCCCGATCGTGCGGCTCTCGCGCATCGGCCGCGGCTTGCCGGTCGAGCTGCTCGCGAAGTGCGAGTACCTGAACGCCGGCGGCTCGGTGAAGGACCGCATCGGCGTGCGCATGGTCGCGGACGCGGAGAAGAGCGGGCGCATCCAGCCCGGCATGACCTTGATCGAGCCCACCTCCGGCAACACCGGCATCGGGCTCGCGCTCGCGGCGGCCGTGAAGGGCTACCGCATGATCATCACGATGCCGGAGAAGATGAGCCGCGAGAAGCAGGTGGTGCTCGAGGCGCTGGGCGCCGAGATCATCCGCACGCCGACCGAGGCAGCCTGGGACGCGCCCGAGAGCCACATCGGCGTCGCGAAGCGCCTGAAGCAGGTGATCCCGCGCTCCGACATCCTCGATCAGTACTCGAACCCGTCGAACCCGCTCGCGCACTACGAGGGCACCGGCCAGGAGATCGTCGATCAGCTCGACGGCAAGCTCGACTACCTGGTCGCGACGGCTGGCACGGGCGGCACGATCAGCGGGGTCGCGAAGAAGCTGAAGGAGCAGATCCCGAACGTGAAGATCATCGGGGTCGATCCGCACGGCTCGATCCTCGGTGGCGGCACCGAGATCCACTCTTACAAGGTCGAGGGCATCGGCTACGACTTCATCCCGGACGTGCTGGATCGCAGCCTCGTCGACGAGTGGATCAAGACGAACGACCGCGACTCCTTCCTCATGGCCCGGCGCCTGATTCGCCAAGAAGGTCTGCTGATCGGCGGCTCCTGTGGCGCCGCGGTCTGGGCCGCGATGCAGGTCGCGAAGAAGGCGAAGCCCGGCGCGCGCATCCTCACGATCCTCACCGACTCGGTGCGCAACTACATCACGAAGTTCGTCGATGACCGCTGGATGCGCGAGAACGGCTTCGTCGAGACCGAGTGGTCCGTGGGCACGGTGGGCGAAGTGCTGCGCGCGATGCCCCCGCGGAAGCTCCACACCGCATCCGTCTCCCACACCATCGCCGAAGCCGTCGGCGTGCTGAAGACCGAAGGCATCTCCCAGCTCCCCGTCGTCGACGACGACAAGCTGGTCGGCATCGTGACCGAGCTCGACTTGCTGACGAAGCTGGTCGAAGGTCGCGTCTCGATGCAGACCAAGATCGCCGAGGTGATGAGCCGCCGCGTGACGACCTGCGGGATGGAGGAGCCGGTCTCCACGCTGCCCGAGCGCTTCCAGCGCGGCGAAGTGGCGCTGGTCGTCGACGAGCAGAAGAACCTGCTCGGTCTCCTCTCCAAGGTCGACCTGATCGAGTACCTCGCGCGGCGTCGCTGACGAGCCGCGCGTGAGCGCGCCTGCCCAGAAGAGCTAGAACGCCATGCCGCTGCTCGACCGCGAGGGGATCCTCGCCTTCTACGAACGTTCGCGGCACGAGCTGAGCCAGCACGGGCTCTGGTTCCTCGGCGGCGAGCCGAACACGCAGCCGCCGGAGCAGTTCGCGACCGCGCAGCTCCGCTTCCTCGTCGCGCGCCTCTCGACCTACCGGGACACCGCCGCGTCGATCACGCACGGCCTGCTCGCGCAGATCGCGCGCGAGGTGCCGGGGCTCTACACGGACTACGCGTGGATGCCGCCGCCGAAGGATCTCGCGCGCTTCGAGCGCGCGGGGATTCCGGCCTGGACCGCGACGAGCTCGAAGCAACCGCCGAAGTGCTTCGACGTGATCGGCATCTCGAACTCGATCGCGCAGGAGCTCTTGAACCTCCCGCGCCTGCTCCAGGCGTCGGGCCTCCCGCTCTGGAAGCAGGAGCGCCTCGGCGACGAGAGCGTGCCGATCCTTCTCCTCGGCGGCAACAACTCGGCCGCCGCCGCCGTGGTGCACGGCGATGCGCACGGCGGCGATACCGGCGGCCTCGTCGACGCGGTGCTCGTCGGCGAAGCCGAGGAGGCGCTGCCGCGCTTCCTCGAGGTCGTGATCGAAGGAAAGCAGCAGGGCCGCACCAAGCGCGAGATCCTCGCGCGCTGCCACGGCGCCGTGCCGGGGTTCTACGAGCCCGATCGCTATCGCTGCGTCTATGGCCCGGCACCCGCGCGCGAGAACGGCAACGCGCCGCGCGGCACGCGCCTCGAGCGCATCGAGCCCGTCGACGAGAGCGTCGAGTTCCCGGTGAAGCGGGCCCTCGTGCACGACTTGAACAAAGTGCGGCTCAACGAAGAGGCGCCGATCCCCTACGACGAGGACTCCGCGGGACGCTCGGCGCTGCCGATCGACATGGGCTGCCCCGCGTTCTGCTCGTTCTGCCGCGAGGGCTGGGAGGTGAAGCCCTACCGCGAGCGCAGCCCCGAGAACTTCGTCGCCGGCTTGAGGCGCGCGAAGGCGCTGCAAGGTCTGCACACCGCGGACCTGATGTCCTACAACTTCAACATGCACACGCGCTTCTACGATCTCCTGGCGAGCACGCTGGGAGTCGTCGACGCGGTGACGATGAAGAGCCAGCGCTTCGACATCCTCGCCGAGGACCCGCAGATGGCGGGGGTCCAACACGCGGCGGGGAAGTCGCAGTTCACCTGCGGGCTCGAGGGCATCTCCGAGCGCCTGCGGCGCTTCCTGCACAAGAACCTGACGCGCGAGCAGATCCTGGAGGCCTCGCGCGGGATCTTCGAAGCGAGGGCGCGCGAGCTGAAGATCTTCTTGATCGCCACCGGGCGCGAGGAGCAAGCCGACTTCGACGAATGGAGCGAGTTCCTCGCCGCCTTGCTCGCGGTGCGCGGTCAGCGCCCGACGCGCATCCTCGCGAGCCTGACCCCGCTCCTGCCGATGCCGAACACGCCTTCGCAGTACTTGAAGAGCGTGCCGATCGTGCCGGAGACGAACCCGATCGTGCAGGAGATCAAGCGCCTCTGCGAGCGCCAGGGCGTCGAGTTCCGCACGGCCATCGAAGGCGACGAGAGCCCGGTGGCGCAGGTGCTGCTGCTCGGCGATCGACGCGTGACGCCGGTGCTGGTGCGCGCGGGCCTCGAACGGAACGCGCTCTTCACCGATGGAGTGCCCGGCGGCCTCGCGAGCTTCTTCCACCGCGAGCTCGAAGCGGCTGGGATCGATCTCGAGTCCATGCTCGGCGAGAAGGACGGCGCGCGCGTGCTGCCGTGGCAGGACATCGACACCGGCGTGCCGCAGAGCTTCCTCTGGCAGAAGTACCAGGAGATGGTGCGCGACTCCGAGACGGAGTACTGCCTCGATCGCCACACGGTGCGCGGCAAGTGCTTCCACTGCGACGCCTGCCCCACGAAGGCGCACGTGAAGGCGCTCGTGCGCCGCGACATCGCCCCACCCCCACATGGCGAGACCTTCGAGCGCCTGAAGGACGTGCGGCGCGAGCCGCTGCAGCGCCTCTTCCGCGTGAGCGTCCCGCGACGCCTGGGTGCGGCCCCCACGCGCTTCCTGCAAGCCGTGCTCGCGCGCGCGCTGCTGCTCGCCGAGCCCGCGCTGCTCGAGAGCTATCTGCATCCCGGTCCGGCCTTCGAGCCCTTCGGCCGCGGCGGCTTCGTCTTCGGCGAGCGCGTCTTCGCGCTCGCGTTCCGCCGCGACACGCCGCTCGAGCTGCTCGAGCGCGCGATCGACGGCGCGAACGCGCACTTGCAGGACCTGGTCCTCGTCGAAGCGGGCGCGCTCGATCCCGAGCTCCTGGAGCCGCGGACGGTCTCCCTCGTCGCGCGCCCCGTGCATGCGCGCGCACGGCAAGAGCTGCGCGCCGCCGCAGCGGCGGGCCTCGCCGCCGCGCGCGTCAAGCACACCGAGCGCCGCGACGAACGCGGGCGCCGCTTCGAGCTCCACGGCGCCAACAAGCTCGGCGTCCGCGAGCTCCTCGTCGACGAGCTCGAAGGCGCGCTGCATCTCACCCTCGACGTCCGCGACGAGATGCGCCCCACCCTCTCCGCCCTCCTCCCCAAAGGCCCCGTCGAGCTCGAGCTCGTCGATCAAATCGGGGTCAGACCCCTATCTGATCGATAGGCTCGATCAGGCAGGGGTCTGACCCCGAACTGATCGACAGTATCGATCAACGAGGGGTCTGACCCCGAACTGATCGAAAGGACCGCCATGCACGCATTTCTGACGACGCTGCTCGCGGCACTCCTGCTCCCGCAAGAAGAGCTGCGCTGGTGGAAGGGCAACACGCACACGCACACGGTGCTCTGCGGCCACGCGGACTCGACACCGGAGGCGGTCGCGAAGTGGTATCACGACCGCGGGTGGAACTTCCTCGTGCTCTCCGAGCACAACAAGTTCATCGACCCCGCGACGGTGAAGCTGCCCGAGAACGCACGAACGGACTTCCTGCTCGTCCCCGGTGAGGAGATCACCGGCCCGAAGACGATCCACACCACCGCGTTCGGCGTGCGCGAGCTGGTGCCGTGGGGCTTCGACTCCTCGCAGAAGCACGCGATCGTCCAGAACCACGTCGCGGTCGCCCGCGCCGCCGGCGGCGAGGCCATCGTCAATCACCCGAACTTCAAGGACGCGCTGGTCTTCGAGGACCTGCGTCCGGTGAAGGACCTGCAGTTCTTCGAGCTCTACAACGGCCATCCCACGGTCTACAACTTCGGCTCGAAGAAGAACCCGCCCACCGAGGTGCTCTGGGCCGACCTCCTCGACGCCGGGAACCGCATCTACGGCGTCTCCTCCGACGACGCGCACCACTTCCAGAAGTGGGCCGCGAAGGAGTCGAATCCCGGCCGCGGCTGGATCTCCGTCCGCGCGAAAGAGCTCACGACCGAGGCGCTGCTCGCGGCGATGCGCGCCGGTGACTTCTATGCTTCGAGCGGCGTCGTGCTGGCCGAGCTCGAGGTCGACGCGCAGAGCTATCGCGTGCGCATCGACGAAGCGGCGACGGCGCACGAGCTCGCGAGCGAGATCCTCTACGGCCACGTGACGCCGCGCGGCGAGAACGACGCCCGCGCATCCGAGGGCTGGAAGATCGAGCTCGTCGGTCCCGCGAACCGCGTGCTCGCGACCGAGCTCGGCACGAGCGCCGTGTTCCCGCGCAGCGCCGAGCACGCCTACCTCCGCGTCCGCATCACGCGCTGGCGCCCCGCGAAGGACGGCGGCCTCGAGAGCTTCTACGCCTGGACGCAGCCCGCGTTCCGCGTCGAAGACGAGCCCTTCCCCACGCCGCCGACGAAGAAGGGCCTGCAGGTGCAGATGGCCGACGACGCGCTGTCGCTCGGCATACGCCACGCCGCGTTCAACGCGCAGCTCGGGCATCTGCTCACGACGAGCGCGAACACGAATGCGAACACGAACCTCGCCGTGGAGAGCGAAGGGCAGCGCTTCTACTGGCGCGAAGACGCGCTGCGCGCCCTCGACGAGCAGGTGCGCACGTTCTCGAGCGCCGGCGCCGTCGTCTACCTGATCCTCCTCGCGCGGAAGACCCACGACGCAGTGATCGATCGCCTGCTGCTGCACCCAGGCATGCGCGCCGACTCGCCGAACCAGCTCGGCGCCTTCCGCAGCACCGACGAGCCCGGCCGATCAGCGCTGCGCACGCTGCTGCGCGCCCTCGCGCGGCGCTACGCCGCTCGCTCCCCGCACGGCACCGTCCACGGCTGGATCGTCGGCAACGAAGTGAACTCGCATCGCTGGTGGTACGACTTGGGCCCCGCCGACCTCGCCACCGTCGCCGACGCCTACGAACGCGCGGTAAGGGCCGCGCACGAGGCGATCACCGCGGAGCTCCCCGCCGCGCGCATCTACCTCTCGCTCGAGCACCACTGGAACGAGCGCTACGCCGCGGGTGGTGAGCAGGACGCCGTGCCCGGCCGCGCGCTGCTTGAGCGTTTCGCCGCTCTCGCGCGCGAGCGCGGCGACTTCGCCTGGCACCTCGCGTTCCACCCCTATCCCGAGAACCTCTTCGAGCCGCGCACTTGGCTCGACCGCAGCGCCACGCAGGACGAGAGCAGCGCGCGCATCACCTTCAAGAACCTGGAGGTGTTGACGCGCTTCCTCGAACGAGAAGAGCTCCGCTTCGGCGGCGAGCCGCGCCGCGTCATCCTCTCCGAGCAGGGCTTCCACGCCCCCGAGCGCGAGCACGGCGAGCGCGATCAAGCCGCGGCCTTCGCGTACGCATGGCAGAAGGTGCAAGCGCTGCCCGGCATCGACGCGCTGATCCTCCATCGCCACGTCGATCACGCGCACGAAGGCGGTCTCCACCTCGGGCTCTGGACGCGCCGCGAGGGCAGCGTGTGCACGCCGGAGCGGAAGCGCGCGCTCTACGAGGTGTTCCGCGACTGCGACGGGCCGCGCAGCGCGGAGGCGCTGCAGTTCGCGCTGCCGGTGATCGGAGTCGCGAGCTGGAGCGAGATCGTCTCCGGCACCGCGCGCGAGCGCTGATCAGCGCAGCCCCTGGATCACCGCATCCGCGGGGAAGAGCTCCTTCACCAGCGCCACGAGCGGCGCGTTCACCGGATCGAAGTCCTCCCAATCCCAATGCTCCGGGAAGACTTGCCGCTCGCTCACCACCCCGATCCCCCACATCTTGCACTCGAAGCAGAGCGCGAGATCGAGATAGGACTCTCCGCGCCAGACGCGCAGCAGGACCCCGGGCATCGGCTCGCAGCCCTTCGCCATCTCGAGCTCGTACGAGCCGTCGTCGAAGAGGAGCCGCTTCAAGAGCTCGCGTTGCGCGGAGTCCAACTCGGGCCCTCTGGCGAGCAGGCGGAGCCCGGCGATCGACTCCTCGTTCTTCGGCTGCGCGCCGAGCTCGCGCTGCACGCGAAACGACTCCGCGCGCTCCGCGCTCTTCAGGAGGCTCACCGCGAACTCGCCGAGGAACGCGCGCGCCCCTGAGCCGGGCTCACGCGCTCCTTCGCTCGTCGAGCAGCCGAGCAATGACGCCGAAGCGAAGACGAGCAACGCGGAGCGGTTGAGGCGCTTCATCGTCCGCCTGCTTCTGGCGCCGCGCTCAGCTCCGCGGCGCGAGCGGAGTCAGCTCGAGCTTCCGAAACGCACACGGCGCGCCCTCGGCCTGGATCGCGATCTGCCCGTGATCGGCCGTGCAGTCGAAGCCGTGGTTCACCTTGGCGCCGTTCACCCACACTTCGACCTCGCGCCCGCGGCACTCGATCACCATCTGGTTCCACTCGCCGGGCGGCTTCTCGTTGCCGTCGGAGAGGTTCTTGATGCGGCGCGCCTTGTCGCCGTCGACGCCCCAGCGCTCCTTCGGCCCGCGCCGCGCTTCCATGTCGGGCACGGTGATGTCCTCGCCGATGCACCAGAAGTCGCCCGCGTTGCCGACGTGCATTTGCACCTCGATCGACTGAGGGAACATCCCGTAGAGCCGCCGCGGCGTCGAGCTGTGCACGAGGACACCGCAGTTCCCGGGCTCCCCGAGCCAGCGGTACTCGACGACGAGGCGGTAGTCGCGATAGCTCGCGTCGGTGATGAGATGGCCGCCGGGCGAGCCCTTGCTGACGAGCAGCCCGTCGCGGATCTCGAAGGATGCGGGCACTTTCTTGCCGCCGTCGGCCTCGGGAACGTCGACATGCCAGCCGCGGAGCTCTGCGCCCTCGAAGAGCGAGACCGTTTCCGGTCCGGAGGAGCACGCCGAGAGGAAGAGCGCCGAGAGTCCGAGGAGCGCGCCGGTGGCGCGCGCGAGAACGTGGTAGAGCATGCGCGGGAGCCTAGCAGCGCGCGGCGGCTCGCCGCGAGATGCCACAGGAAAACGGACGGGTGGCTCGCGGCGTAGCAGCCTGGCGATCCCTCCCGGACGAGAGCTCGGTTACCCGCGCGCCCTCGGTCGGTAGTCGGCGCCACGCGCTGCGATCCCCCCGTCGCCTCCTTCCCCGCCGGGAGGCGCGCGCACGTCGACGCGGCCCCATTCCTCGCTCGACGCACCGGAGCTTCGCCCATGTCGCCGCGACCTCTCGTCCGCCACCTCGACGAGCATGCCGAGGAGATCGCCGATCGCCTCTTCCGCGCCGTGCGCCAGCACGTCGAGCTCACGAGCCATCGGCGCCTCGCCGAGACGGAGCTCCGCGCGCTCTGCCTCCGCCTCGTTCGCCAGCTCGGCGCGGATGGGGAGCGGACCGGGGAGCTAGCCTGGATGCATGAGCTGGAAGAGCTGGGCCGGCGGCGCTGGCGCGAAGGAGTTCCGCTAGCCGAGGTGATCCTCGTGATGGAGCTCTGGCAGGAGCACTCGCTCCGCGTGCTCTGCCCCGAGCTCCGCGGCGACCATGCCGGAGAGCTCCGCGGCGGCGAAGGGCTCGCTCCGCGGCTCGAGCGCTTCTTCGATGCGGGCGCCCTAGCCGTCGAGCGCGGCTACGCAGCGGAGCGCTTCGGCAAGATCGCGCCTCCCGACGCGCTGCCCTCGCGTAGCACGCGCACGAACGCGTTGGCCCCTTGGATCACGGCGGCGATCCGCCGTCTCGGCCTGCACTGAAGAGCTCTCCCTCGCCGAGAGCTGCGGCGGCGAGCGGGAGCTCCCGCGCTCAGCCTGCCGAGCGCTCCTCGGACTTCGCCGACTCGCTCGCACCCTTCCGACCGAGCGCATCGGCGGCGCAGATCACCAGCGCACAGCCGATGGGGAAGAGGATCTCGTTGATGAGGCGCGAGACGATGCCAGGCCCATCGAGAGGCTGCCCGCTCGCCTCGGCGGCCTGCACGCCGACCCACACCATCAGCCCGCCGAAGATCACGCCGACGCCGAGCCCGACCAACGCGTAGCGCTTCACTTGAAGCGGCGTTTGGCCGCTCGAGTACGCGATCAGCGCGCCGAAGACCGCGTACTGCGCGCCCTTCAAGACCGCGAGCAGCACGGGGCTCGGACCGGCGGCGACCGCGGTGCTGAGAGCCTGCGCCACACTCTTCTGCGTCGCACGCGCCACGGCGAACGCGATCGGCGCGCTGAGCAGCCCCGCGAAGCCCGCGACGATCGGCTGCGCGCGGCTCGCCGCGGTGCCCAGCGCGATGCCGGTGCAGACGAGCCACGACCACGAGACCTTCTGCGCCAACCCGGCGATGAAGGCCGCGGCTTGCACGTTCTTGCCGAAGAGCGCCGCGCAGAGCAGCAGGATCAGCTCGAGCGTGAGCCCTACCGCGATCGAGAGCCAGGCGACGTGCAGCAGGCGCTCCGCCAGCGGCTTCGCCGGCGGCGGCGTGTGCGGAGCTTCGGCAGGTTCACTCATCGCAGTTCCTCGGGACCGTCGCGCGAGCGAGCCACGCGGTGCGCGCGCAAGCTACGGAACCGCGGCGCGCGCGTCCACGCTCGCGCGCTCGCCGCGCGCGCGTGTCATGCTGAGCGCATGCTCCTTCCCATGCAGCACTCCGAGCACCGCGCGCGATGAGCGCTCCCGCGGCCCCCCCGCCGGAGCGCGCGGAGCCCCTGCGCCGCGAGCTCTCGCGCATCGCCCTCTTCGCCCTCGCGCTGAACGGCGTCGTCGGCGCCGGCGTCTTCGCCTTACCCGCGACCGCCGCGGTGCACGTGGGTGCTTGGAGCCCGTTCGTCTTCCTCGCCTGCGGCCTCCTCGTCGCGGCGCTCATGGCCTCGCTCGCGCAAGCCGCGAGCTATTTCCAGAGCACCGGCGGCCCCGTGCTCTACACGACCACCGCGTTCGGCCCCTTCGCGGGCTTCCAGACCGGCTGGGTGCTCTACGTCGGACGCATCACGAGCCTCGCCGCGAACGGGAACCTCTGCGCCACCTACCTCGGCCTCTATCTCCCCGGCGCCGATACGGGCCTCGCGCGCATCGCCGTGCTCGCCGTGCTCTGCGGTACCTTCGCCGCGCTCAACATCGTCGGCGTGAAGGAGGGTATCCGCTCCGTGCTCGCGATCAGCGTCGCGAAGTTCTTGCCGCTCTTGCTCTTCGTCGGACTCGGGCTCGCGCACTTGGATCTCGAGCCCTTCCGCGCCGCGCGCACGCCGACCTACGGCGAGCTCTCCTCCGCGGCGCTCATCGTCTTCTATGCGTTCATCGGCTTCGAAGGCGCGCTCGTCCCCGCGGGCGAGTCGCGCGACCCGCGCCGCGATCTCCCCCGCGCGCTCTTCCTCACGGCGGGCGGCGTCACTGCCCTCTACGTGCTCGTACAGCTCGTCTGCGTCTGCACGCTCCCGGATCTCGCGCACACCGAGCGTCCGCTCGCGCGCTCCGCGGAGCTGATGATCGGCGTCGCGGGCGCTGCGATCCTGACCTTTGGCGCCTTGATGTCGGTCCTCGGCAACTTCGCCGCCGCGGTGCTAGCTGCCCCACGCCTCACTTATGCGCTCGCGCGCGACGGCGCCTTGCCGCGCTGCTTCGGCTACGTGCATCCGCGCACGCAGACGCCCATCGTCTCGATCGCCCTCTACGCGACGCTCGGCTTCGCCCTCGGCGCCTACGGTACCTTCGGCGAGCTCGCGGTGATGAGCTCGATCGCGCGCTTGCTCGGCTATCTCGCGTGCCTCGCCACGCTGCCCCGGCTCGCGCGGCGCTTCGGCAAGGCTCCCGGTGCGCTGCGCTTGCCTGGCGGGCTCGCGATCCCGCTCGCGGCGTTCGCGATGTGCGCGTGGCTCGTGGCGCAGGCGAGCTGGACGGCGCTCGCGCACACGGGGTTGCTGGTGCTGTTCGGGAGCGTGCTCTACGGTCTCGCGAACCTGCGCTCGCGCCGCAGGTCTACCCCGGCCCCCACAACGCGCTGATCGGCACCGCCGCGATCCGCTCCCCGAGCTCGAAGCTCCGCGGCCCGGTGTGCAGCACGACACCGCGCACGAAGCGCGCGCCGAGCTGATCGCGCAGCCAAGCCAAGTGCGCCGCGTCCTTCGAGTTCGGCGCGCTGGTCGCCTTCACCTCCATCCCGACGATCTTCCCCCCGCCGAACTCGGCGACGAGATCGATCTCCTGGCGACCTTGCTCGGTGCGGAGATGGTAGAGATGCCCGCGCGTCGAGGTATACGAAGCCTCGGCGCGGAGGTGCGCTGCGACGAAGGATTCGAGAACGCGCCCGAGCAGATCCCCATCGCTCATCACGCCGGCGAGATCGATCCCGAGCGCGCCGACGAGCAGGCCGGGGTCGATCAAGTGGCGCTTCGGCGCGAGGGTGAGGCGTTTCAGGCGATTCGAGGTCCAGGCCGGCAGCGCTTCGACGACGAGTAGGTTCGTCAGCAAGCGCTCGTAGGCCAGCGCGGTCTTCCGGTTCACTCCCGCGGCTTCGTAGAGCGTCTTCTCCTCCACGATGCCCGCGGTGTTCAACGCATAGGCCTCGAAGTAACGGCGCAAGCGCACCGGGTCGCGCCCCGCTTCCAAGTCGAGCGCATCGCGCGTGAGCATCTGCTCTACGTAGCTCTCGAGCCAACGCCGCCGCGCGCTCTCGCGGCGCGCGAACACGGCCTGCGGGAAGCCACTGGTCAGCGCGAGCTCGACGTAGCCGCGGAGGTCCACCGCTTCGCGCGCAGGCAGGAGCTCGGCACCGGAGGCGACGCGATCGAGGAAGGGGCGGGTACGAAGCTGCAAGCGCTCGGCCACCGTCATCGGCCAGAGACCGAGGCGCAGCACGCGCCCGGTTCCCGCCCACGTCGGCGCTTCGAGATCGGCGTGCACCGAGCCGGTGATGAGGTAGCGGCCAGGAGTTCGGTCGGCGTCGACGGCACGCTTCACCGCGCCCAGCACCTCCGGGACGAGCTGCCACTCGTCGAGCAGCACGGGAACCTCGAGGGCCGCGAGGGCGGCGTCCGGATCCGCTCGGAAGGCAGCCGCTTCGGCCTCGCGATCGAGGCGTACGAGGCTCCGCGCGAAGCGCGCCGCCGTCGTGGTCTTGCCGGTGGCCCTCGGCCCGAGGATCAGGAGCGCCGGAGCCTCCTGCAGGAGCTCCTCGACGACGGCATCCGCGCCTCGGGCGATGTAGTCGGACATCTTCGTAACCTCTTGGGCGGAAGAGGACTTCTGGCCATTAGCGCCCCGAGAGTACCGTTTTCCCACAGCCCTGAGTACCGTTTTCCCACAGCCTCGAGTGCCGCTTTCCCGCACCCTCGAGTGCCGTTCTCCCGCACCGGCGCCGCAAGTCGCTCCGGCCGTCGAGGACGCCGCCGACTCCTACGAGCGCTCCGCGCCGCTCAATCGCGATCCGTCTCGCGCTTCTCCCAAGGCAACGCGAAGCGCACGAGCTGCACCTCCGCCGAGTCGCTCACCTCGAAGTGCGTCACGTGCCCGCCGATGCCGTCCCACTCGATGCGATAGCGCCCCGCGCGCGGCAGATCGAGCAGTGCCGCGCCGCGGGCGTCGAGCTCGACGGAATCCAAGCGTTCGCAGGCGCGGCGCCAGGCATCGTCGGCGTCGGGCTCGTCGAGATGCAGCGTGCCGAAGAGTAGCGTTCCGCCGACGCCGACCGGCGGCAGCGGTGCCGGCGTTGCGAGGCGCACGCTCGGTCCGCGTCGCAGCTCGACGCGTTGGCGGCCTTCGCGCGAAGCCAGCGTGACGGGAACGCAGCTACGCGCCTCTACGCGTATCGTCTCCGCTGCTCGCGGAACCAGCACCGAGATACATCGCTCCTCATCCGGAAGGAGCGGGATGCGGACAGGGGAAGCTCCGCTCCGTTCCGCGACCAACGCGAGCTCCTCGAGCGCGACGCCGCGGGCCTCGAGGATCTGGAGCTCCAGCGCCGCCATCCGACCGCGGAGGTCGATCGTCAGGAGCCGAGGATCGCTCGCGGCTCGCGCAGAGCGCACTTCGATCCCGGAGACGCGCTCGAGCTCGAAGCGGTGATGCCAGGTGATCGCGACCTCGCGGAGGCCGGGACTCACGTCCTGCAACGAGAAGCTGCCATCCGACGAAGGCTGGGTCTGCGTGATCCGACCATGCGGCGATGGCTCCGTCGTGATCCAGATCTCGTCCCCGCGAACGCCGTCGTCCAACAGCAGGCGACCGCGGATCTCTCCGCTGCGCGGGAGCACAAGCTCGAGATCCAGCTCTCCCGGTCGACGCGGGCCGAAGACCGCGAAGCCATGGCCAGCGGCGCTCACATGGAGCTCGGCGCTCGTGTCCGCGAGCTCGCCGCGGCACGTGAAGCGCCCCGCGGCATCGCTGATGGCGAACAGCGGAGTCGAGGAGCGCTCCGGTTCCCCGCTCGCGCGAGCTTCGAGGATTGCGATGCGGATCTCCGCTCTGGATACAGGCGAACCCGCATCGTCGACGACGCGCCCCGCGAAGCAGAGCTCTGGCTCGCGGAGCACGAGATCGCCGAGCTCACCACCGGCGCTCTTCAGGTCCTCAGGGATCTCCCGCGTCGCCAACGGGCCGCTCGGCATCCGGTTCCCGTCGTAGCGATCCCAACGGATCAGCTCGAGCACGAGAGCCTCGCGCTCTCCGCGACCCCATGTCAGCGGCAGCGCGAAGCGACCATCGGCGTCGAGCGTGAGGGGCTGGAACATCGACCAGTCCTTGTCACCCATTCGAAGGACGGACTGCAGCTCGGTCTTGCGCAACGGACGCCCGCGCGGATCGACGACCCGCCCGCGGAGCAGCGGATGACGCCCCGAAGCGCGCATCGTCGCGCGCACGACCTCCCCCGCGTGGCGCGGCCCAGTGATCGACACCGGCGGGATCGACCACGCGCTCTCGCTCCAGCAGCCGATCTCCAGGTCCAGATCGAGACCGACCGACTCGAAGACCACTCGACCCTCCTGCGCGACCTGTGCTCGCCCGCTCGCCAGAGTTGGTCCCTCGCGCCGCGGCTGCTGGAGCGCATAGTCGCAACCGAGGAGCAGGGCGTCCCTCAGAGGCCGCCCCTGGTCATCTTCCACGTCGACGATCACGACGCCCGTGTCCGGGAGCTCGAGGCGGATCGGGGAACTCGGTGCGGCCTCGATGTCGAAGCGAACGCCCGAGCGCTCGATGCCGAGCACGTCGCAGCCCGCGATGAGCTCGATCGGTCGCAGGGAGCTATGCAGCGCGGAAGCTTGGAAGCGCAACGTCGCACGACCATTCGCTCGCGTCCGCGAGCTCGCGATCCCGAGGTGCGAGCCTCTCCGCTGATAGAAGACACCTTGCGGCGTCATGAGTGCGACCGGCACATCCGCCACAGGAGCACCGAGCGCATCGAGAACTTCGACCTCGACCTCGCGATAGGGCTCGAGGGCGATCACGACGGGCTCCTCGATCCCAGGATGGACTTCGAGCATCCCCCAACGTGTGTCGCCCTCGGCGCCGACGTAGGCGCGTCGCTCGGGGCGCGGCAGCTCCGCCGTGCCACGTTCGTCGGCGTTCGAGACCTCGCCATGCAAGCGAACCAATCCGTCGCGCGCCGATCCCTGCGCACCGAAGTGCCACGAGAGCGAAAGCGGCAGGTGGCGCTTCTCATCGAGAAAGAAGATCTGCGCGTGGGGCACTTCGCGGCGGGTCGCCGCATCGACGACACGCACGCGCAGCGTCGCGGGCACGATCGGGAGCCCCGTTCCCGGATCGAGCGCGGGCTCGAACGCCGCGCGACGCTGCGTCGACAGCGTCCGCTCTTCATCGTCGACAGGAGCTGCCATCGCCCCATCCCGCGACTCGGCAAGGATTGCGCCCTCCAACTCCTTCGTCAGCGACGGCGCGAGGAGCCACGCGAAGCCGAGGAAGAGCCCCACCAGGAGGAGCGCCAAGGCAGCGAACAGCCATCCCTTCGCCTGCAAGTTCGACATCGTCAGCCACACTCCCAAGCTGGCGCCTGCGCTCTGCTCCGCTCCGCCGAGCACCGCGAACGCACCAAGCCAACGCTCGCGCCCGCCACGCCGATCGAGGCGCGTGCGCAGCTCGCGCAGACCGCGGTGCAAGCGCACGTGCACGTTCGCCTCGGTGATCGCGAGCGCCGCGGCGATCTCCGGCGTCGAACGCCCCTCGAGGTAGCGCAGCATCACGGCCCGGCGATACGGCTCTTCCAGCGTGACGACCTCCGCGAGCAGCGCTTGGAAGAGCTCTGCCCGCTGCACGAGCTTCGCGCTGTCCGGCAGCGCTTCCGGTTGAGCAACTCCCGCTTCGCGCCGCGCGCGACGCGCCGCGTTGCGCTGGTGCCGCGCGGCGAGGTTCCGCGCGACGCGGCGCAGCCACGCGCGCGGCGCGCGCTCGGGCGGTCGCTGCAGTGCGGCGAGCCAGGTCTCCTGCGCGAGGTCGTCGCCGTCGCCGGCGCCCTCCACCAACGCGCGGCAGAGCGCGCGCAGCGGGCGCTCGTGCGCGAGAAGGGCGTGGAGGTCGGTCGGATCGGCGGGAGAGTGCATGGGTGCTGGCCTACGAAGTTCCCGCGGGAGCCGGAGTTCTTACAGAGCGGCTCGAGAATCGAGGGGCTCTCGGGGAGCGATTGCTCCCGTGCGGGCGTGGAGAAAGGGTTCCCACTTCCAGGGTAGAACGACACTTGGGAACCTGATTCCCGTTCTCCGGAGCGCGGTGCTGCCCCAGGGCGAGCTACCGTGAGCGGAGCTTCTGCTGCGTCACCCGAGATGCCATCGCAACGAAACCATGGATCCCTCCAGACTTGGCACTCGAGACGAAGACGACCTCGACGCCCTCTTCGAGCAAGCGCTCGTATGTGTGGCGAGCGGGGCCACCCTCGATCTCGACCGCTGGCTCGAAGGGCGCGCGCATCTCCGCGCCTCCGCGGAGGAGGTCCTCGCGATCGCGCGCGGCGTCTCGCCCGCGGAGGCGCCTCGAATCCCGCATCGGAAACCGCCGGAGATCGAAGGCTTCACGGTCTTGGAAGAGCTCGGCCGCGGCGGCATGGGCGTCGTCTATCGAGCGCGCCAGCAGAGCTTGGGTCGCCTCGTCGCCCTGAAGATCCTCGCGCCTGCGCTCTCCTCCTCGCCTCGGTCGCGCCAGCGCTTCCTGAACGAGGCTCGAGCGCTCGCGAAGCTGCGCCATCCGCATATCGTGAGCGTACACGAGGTCCTCGCGAACGAAGACCTGTGCGCCTATGCGATGGAGTGGATCCCGGGGACGACGCTGGCGCAGGCGATCGATACAGGTGATGCCCGCTGGACACCTCGCGCCGTGGCCCGCTTGGGAGCAGAGCTCGCGCAAGCGCTCGCGGCGGTGCATCAGGCCGAGCTCGTCCACCGCGACGTGAAGCCGAGCAACGTGCTCCTGCGCGCCGACGGAACGCCCCTGCTCTCGGACTTCGGTCTCGTCCATGACGAAGAGCACGCGCTCAGCACACGGTCCGGAGAGTTCCTGGGCACGGCCGCCTATGCGGCGCCGGAGCAGCTCCGCGGCGAGCGCGCACGGGTCGGTCCGCGCAGCGATCTCTATTCGCTCGGGGCGACCCTCTACGCGGCATTGACCGGCTCTTTGCCCTTCGGCTCCACCACACCGAGCGAGACGCTGCGACGGATCGAAGACGGACGGCTGCTGCCCATCCGCAAGCTGAACCCAAAGGTACCGGTCGATCTCGCGACCATCGTCGGCAAGGCGATGGAGCCCGAGATCGAGCGCCGCTACGCGAGCGCCGCAGATCTCGCCGCGGACCTAGAGCGCTTCCTCGAAGGGCTGCCGATCCTCGCTCGACCTGCGAGCGTTTGGCTCCGCATGCAACGCTGGGCCACCCGCAATCCTTGGCTAGCAACGGCGATCCTGCTGCTCGTCGCCGGCGCCGCGCTCTCGACGTGGTTCGCACTGGATGCCGCAGCGCAAGCGGCAGACGCGCTCGCGCAGAAAGCGATCGCAGAGCGTCACGAGACGGCCGCGCGACTGCGCGCGGAGGAGAACGCGCAGCTAGCGCGAGAGAAGAGCGCGCTCGCGGAGACGGAGGCGCAAGCGAAGCAGCGCGCGATCGAAAGCGAGGCCAGAGCGAGCCGACGCCTGGAAGATGCTCGCAAGCTGTATAAGTTCCAAGAAGCGCAGTGGCTGGATGTCGATGTCGTCGGCACCGGTACCTTC
Organism: Planctomycetota bacterium; assembly: GCA_016719295.1. Lineage (GTDB taxonomy): Bacteria > Planctomycetota > UBA1135 > UBA1135 > JADKAF01 > JADKAF01. The sequence continues at coordinate 5,473,754 of JADKAF010000001.1, read as the reverse complement.
CTGCGCCACGTCCTCCTCGAGCAGGCTAGCGAGGAGCAACGCCCCGCCCTCGAGGAGAGCTTGGCGGGGATCAGCATGAATGCCGTCGCACGCGAGGTCTTGGTCGAACAGGTGCTCCAGCGAACCCTGGACGCCGCGTCCTGGAACTTTCACGAGAACCCGGAGATGCGCTGGCTCCTGATCCACAACATCGTCGATCGGATGTTCGCGCTGGGCGCGATCGATCGAGCGCTGGAGCGCCAAGCCGAGATCTACGAGAAGGCACTCCTCTACTGGGGACCAGATGACGAGAACGCCACCATCGCCAAGGGGCAGCGCGGCATCTTGCTGCATCTGAATGGCCGCCACACAGAAGCCGAGCCGTTCCTGCGCGAGGCGGTCGCCGAAGCTGAGCGGCACTTCGGAGCGAATGGGGATCTCACGCTGAAGTTCCTGAGCCACCTCGGCAAGCACCTCTGCGAGACGCGGCGCGCGGAAGAAGCAGCTCCCCTACTCCGCCGCGTATGGGAATCGCGGCAGCAGCAAGGTGGCGACGCGGATCCGATGACCTTGAAGGCGCTGCACGACTGGGCCAACGCCTTGCAGCGGCTCGGCCGCGCGGAGGAGTCCGAGGCGGCCCATCGCAAGTTCCTGGAGCAAGCCGAGCTCGTCTTGGGGGAGCATGACCAGTACTCGATCGGCGCCATGCGCTCTCTCGCCATGCTGCTCGAAGCGCGCGGCAACGCGGAAGAGGCGCGCGCTTGGACCGAGAAGGCCTACGCTCGCGATGTCGCGCGCTCGGGAGAGACGCATCCGGACGTGATCGAGAGCGGGCTGCGGCGAGGGCGCGACCTCATGCGCCTCGGGCGCAAAGCGGAAGCCGAAGCCACGTGGAGTGCGACGATGCGCGCGGCGCGCCGCATGCATGGCGAAGCGCACACGATCCCCATGAACCTGCGCCTCTGGCTCGCGGACCTGCGCCTCGAGCTGAAGCGCCCGCGCGAGGCCTCGGAGCTCTTGAACGGGCACGAAGATGCAGCACGTGCGCTATGGGCCGAGCGGCGACCTTCCCTGCTGGCGTCCTTTCATGTGCTCCGTGGTTCCGCGCTCATGCAGATCACCCCGCCACGCCATGCGGAAGCCGAGGCCGCGCTGCAGTCGAGTGCCGAGATCCTCGGCTCTCATCCCGGAGCAACTGCCGCCGAGCACGCCCACCTCGCGAAGATGTTCGTCGCGCTCTATGAGCGATGGCAGAAGCACGCGCCCGATCCCGAGCTCGAGCGCAAGCTGGGAGAATGGCGCTCGAAGCTACCCGCTGCAGCGCCACCGCAGCCTGCCGGCGGCAAGTGAGACGCACGCGCCGCACCACCGCTCCCCCGTGGAGCGGAGGATCCAGGTGCGCAGCGCGAGCGGGGGCCTCGAAGCGCATGCGGCGCTGGAATGGGATACCGCGGCCCTCGCCCGATGGACGTTATCGAGGAAGGGCGCCATGATCGCTCTTGGTTCCGAGACCTCGCAGCGCCCGATCGTGCGCCGTTGCTCGTCGGCTCGCGCCACGACGCAGCGCTCGCCTGGGCGAGCCTCGTTCTTCCCTACACCAGATTCGCCGAGCCCACGCCATGCCGTCCCTGCGCCGTCTCCCCGCCCTCCTGCTGACCCTGCTGCTCCTCGCGCAGCCCGCGCGCGCGACGTGGTCGATCCTCATCATCGATGTGACCACGGGCGAGGTCGCCGTCGGCATCGCCACCTGCCTCACCGGCTTCGACCTGAAGCCGAACACCATCGTGGTCGTGCCCGGCCAAGGCGTCGCCGCGGCGCAGTCGTTCGTCGGCCCGCTCTCGCTGCGCGAGCTGATCCGGAACGGCATCCGGAACGGCAGCACGGCGCAGCAGATCCTGCAGCAGCTCGCCATGGCCGACTCTGGACACCAGACGCGGCAGTACGGCATCGCCAGTCTGGTCGGCGGCGAGATCACCTTCACCGGCACCGGCGCCGGAGCATGGGCTGGAGGCGTCACCGGTCAGATCGGGAACCTGCGCTACACCGTGCAAGGCAACGTGCTCACCGGCGCGCCCGTGGTCACCGCCGCCGAGCAGGCGATCCTGAATACGCCCGGCTCGATCGCCGAGAAGCTGATGGTCGCGATGGAAGCGGCCGCGCGCATGGGCGGCGATGGCCGCTGCTCGTGCAGCGCCAGCAACCCGACGGCCTGCGGCGCGCCGCCGCCGTCGTTCACGAAGTCCGCGCACATCGGCTTGATGGTCGTCAGCCGACCGAGCGACGTGGATCTTCCCTGCACCCCCGCGCTGGGCTGCGGCGCAGGGGTCTACTGGATGGATCTCAACGTCGCCAATCAGAACGCGAACGCACCCGACGCGGTCGTGCAGCTGCGCCAGCGCTACGACACGTGGCGCGCGCAGCAGGTCGGCCGCGCCGATCACTTCCAGTCGACGGTGACGCTGAGCGGCAATCGCATCCGCGCCAACGGCTTCGACACGATCACGGGCACGGTGACGCTGCGCGACTCCAGCGGCGCCCTCCTCGGCAACGGCTTGCCGGTGACGGTCGGCTTGTCGAACCGCAGCACCGTCCCGAGCGCCACCTTCTCCGCCGTCACGCCGCAGCCAAACGGCACCTACACCTTCACCCTGCGCGGCAACTTGGACCCCGGCACGGCGATCGTCGACGTCGCGGTGAACGACGCCTTCGGACGCGTTGGCATCTGGCCGCAGCCGACGGTGACCATCGACGACCTCTTCGGATCGTGCGGCGTGGGCGCGATCCCCGATGGCCGAGGTGGCGTGCTTCCGGCGCTGCGAGTCAACGGATCGTCCGGAGTCAACCGGCGCACGTCGGTCGGCTACGCGCAGCCCTTCACGCTCTCGCTCGAAGCTCCCGCCGGGGTGCCGCCGACGCCGCCGGCAGGGCTCTTCTTGCTGTGGGCGCACCTCGGCGTGCCGCAGCCGAGCGTCGAGCTGCCGTTGGGCTCGAACTTCGGCTCGCTCTGCTTCACGCCATCGCCCTTCGCCATCGCGCCGACGGTGCTGATCGCCGACTCGTTCGGGATCGGCGGCTACGCCGGCTGGGGGCCTGCGCCGTTCTCGGTGCAGATCCCCGGGATCCCGGCGCTGATCGATCTCACGCTGCAAGGCGCGATGGCCATCGATCCGCAGGCGCAGTTCGCGGCGACGAACGCGTTGCATCTCACCGTCACGCCCCTGCCTCCGCCGGTGGTCTCGACGATCTCGCCGTCCGCGCCGACGCCCGGCCAGACCGTGACCATCACGGGCTCGAGCTTCCAGGTCGGACTCGAGGTCGCCATCGACAACGTGCCCGTCGCGCTGCTCACGCGCACGCCGACCTCGGCCACCTTCGCGATGCCCTCCGGCGTCCGCTGCGATGCGCAGATCTCCTTGCGCAACCCCGGCTCCTCCGCGGTCGTGCGCACGATCAACGCGACGCCGATCGTGACGTCGATGCCGTCCACCAGCGGGCCGGCGTCCGGAGGCGTTCTCTTCTTCGTCTCGGGCCAGAACCTGGAGAGCGCGACGGTGAGCTTCAACGGCGTGCCGATGACGATCAGCTCGCGGACGGCGACCTCGATCTTCGGGCAGACGCCGCCAGGGACTCCTGGTCCTGCGGTGGTGCGGATCCAGAACCCCAACGGTTGCCAGACGACGCGCAACTACACCTATCTCTAGCCTGGCTGCGCCCCAGCCCCGCTCGCATGTTGGCTGGATCAACGACTGACGCCGTCGACACGTTCGCTGGTTCAACGGCTTGCGCCATTGAGGCGAAGTCGTCGACGCGAGATCGGTACCCGAACCCGCGACGAGCGCGGACCTTCGAACGCGAGAACCGCGACGACCGCTCCGCCAGCCCTCCGGCGAAGCAAGCGCCGCTCGCCTTTGGGATGCGGCTCCGCTACGTCGATAGACATGGTGCAACGTTCCGGAGTCCGCGGGAGGTGGGATCTCCTAATCTCCTGCTACGGGAGAGATCGGTCGTCGACGCGTGATCCACGTCGATAGATACTGGTTCGTCGCCCGCGCGGCGGTAGGGCAACAAGCCCCCCCCCTCTGCTGCGCCGCGAGATCGAGCAGTCCTTGGGTTCGGAACGAGACTCGAGAGCAACGACCTTCGCGCCCCTAGGACTCTAGTTCAAGCTCATGAGCGGCTCGTCGGATCGCGGCGACGGATCGAACACCGTCGCTGACCCGCGAGCTGGATCGAGGGTTGCCGCTCGGACCGCCTGGATGGAAGTTCGCGCTCTGGCGCCGCCCTCGATAGAGCACGCGCGTGGAGAGTTCGAATGCGCTTCCAACGATTCGCGCCCTTCGGTATCGCGTTCGTGCTCCGAAGTTGGGTGAGTCAGGGCGAGGAGCAGAAGCCTGGGCAACTGCCGGAGGTCGCAGCGCGCTCCGATGCCGAGGGCCGAGTTGACCTCCTCGCCGAGCATCGCGAGGGAATCTGGGCGACTTGCCTCCTCCTCGAGCCAGGCGAGACGCGCGTGCTGAGCGTCGAGCTCTTCCGCAACACTTCCCTCGAAGGCGAAATTCGGCGCGCCAGCTCGGGTGCCGCCGTCGAGGGCGCCCTCGTCGTCTTGTTCGCGCCCGCCGAAGTGGGCGACAGCCCTTCCTCACCACTTCGGCCCAAGGGAATGTCGAAGGGCAATGATCTCGAGCGCCGTCGCGAGCTCGCGCGCACGACCACGGATGCCGCCGGTCGCTTCCGCTTGGAGAACCTGCAGCCAGGAACTTGGATCCTGACCGCGACCAACGCGGGCGAACGCACGGACGCACGGACGCACGGCGAACCTTGCCGATGGATCGATCGGCCACCTGCGCCAAGATCGAGGACCTGCGCATCCAAGGTGGGCATACCGTCTCCGGTATCGTGATCGAGTTGCCCGCGGCCTCCAGCGTCGCTGGCCGAGCTCGGATTCCGTCGGGAGCGAGCCCCGTTGGCCTCGGACTCCAGTTGGCCAGGAAGGCGGTGCCCGGAGAAGACCCGGTGTACGCGCTGCCGTCGAGCGGGTCGACCACGTGGCTCGACGCCACGGGAGAGTTCCGCTTCGAGGAGCTGGCAGCCGGAGCCTACGAGCTGCGCGTGCGCTATCCGAGCAGCGGCATCGGCAAGCCCAATCAGGCCCGGCAGCGCTTGCTGAATGGTCCTGCGGTGCTCTTGGAGGAGCTCCTCCTCGCAGAGGGCGAGAACGCGCGCCGCGACGTGGACCTAGCAGCCTGTTGAAGAAGTCATTCGGGCTCGAGAACGCGCCTCGGTCGCCCCGCCTTCGTTGCCGGAACCTTGCTGAAACACCCGCTTCAGCGCCGGTTCCTGCGCCTCGACGGGACGCCCTATGCATCGTTCTCAGCCTCGAAGCACTTCTTCAACAGGCTGCTAGCCCCCTTCCTCCCGGCGCGCATCGAAACGCGCCTCCGCTTCCGCGGCGGCTCTCCGGGTCGATTCGCCGTGTACCTCCAGACGCCGGCCGCACCTCCCGGGCAGCGTTCGGAGCGACAGTTCCTCCAACAGGCCGAAGGCAACGAAGAAGGAGTCGCGCTGCACGCCGAGGTCGTACCGGGTCCGAAGGTCGTGTTCACCTTGGGTGTCGATCACTGAGTGCACGTCTTCTCGACCCATCTCGACGCGATCCCAGGATCCAGCCACCTGCTCGAAGGGGAGCTCGAGTTCCACGGAGGTGCGATCGAAGTCCTGGATCTGCAGGGTCAGCCGCTCATGGGCGCGCGGGTCTCGTTCCACGCCCTCACGAACCCTCCCGTGCGCAACCACATCGACTCCATCGAGCTCGATGCGCGAGGACGCTATGAGCTCGCGCTCCCGGCAGGCCGGTATCGCATCGCGAATACGCGCCGCAGCGAGCAGGAGAAGCTCTATGCCGCGGAGATCGACTGGCCCGGTGGTGCGCTGGTCACGGCGCGGTTGGCCGAGGAAGCAAAGAGCAAGTGACGACCGCTGACGGCCGCTGAGACCAGGACCCCGTCCGTACGGTGCGAGGAACGATTTCACCGGGGTCCCGCGACCCCGGTGAAATCGTTCCTGGCACCGTACGTCCGCCGATCGACGGACCCGACGGTCTGCTGGTTGCGGCGGCGATCAGCGGCGATACCTCGGCTCTTCCCTCGAGCCCCCACCTGCGCTACGGTTCTGCCCATGGATCGCGCCACCGCAATCGATCAGCTCCGAGCGGCCTTCAAGGACCGCCCAGGAATCGTCGCGGCCTACCTTTTCGGCAGCGTCGCGCGCGACGAAGCCCGCCCCTCGAGTGATGTCGATATCGGCGTGATCCTCGCGCAGGGCAGGCCCCGCAACCTCGAGGAGTTGGTGCCGCTCGACGACCTGCGCGAGGAGCTGGCACTGCTCGTCGGCAGAGAGGTCGATCTCGTGCCGATGAACGAAGCGCATCCCGAGCTGCTCCATCGCATCCTCCGCGACGGGGTGCTGCTTCACGAGACGGACCACGCGGCGCGCGTGAACTTCGAGGTCCAGGCGCGGAACGAGTACTGGGATCTGCTGCCCATCCTCGAGCACTACCGGCGGACCGTCCTGGAGAACGCGTGATGGACCGCATCCTCCTCGAGAAGCATCTCGTCTACGTCGCGGATTGCGTACGCCTACTTCGCGAGCGTGCGCACCCGAACGAGATCGCGTCGGATCCGGTGCAGTTCCACTTCGTCGTCCACGTCCTGCAAACCGCAGCGCAGGCCGCTCAGGACATTGCTTCGATGATCGTGGCGCATCGCGGGCTGGGAGAGCCGAGAACCAACAAGGAGCTCTTCCAGCGGCTCGCGCAGGACGGCTGGATCAGCGCTGAAGATGCCGAGGTATGGCGGCAGATCATCGCCTTCCGCAACATCGTCATGCATCGCTACTTGCAAGTCGACGCCACGATCGTGCGCCACATCGCCGAGCGTAGAACAGAAGACCTGATGCGCTTCGTGCACCGCGTGCGAGAACGCCTGCAAGAGCTGGACCCGGCGAGCTCCTGAGGGACCAGACCGCGACACCGTCACCAACGCCGCAGCACCGCCGAACGAGTGCGGCACGGCCAAACGAGAGCGGCGACGAAGCGCTGCCGTTCAGCAGCACCTCGTCGCCGCGCTCACGAGGGAGCGGTCGTGGATCGCACGCCGGGCCCGCGCAACCTGACTCAGTCGCCCGCGCCGGCCTTGCGAAGCTCCGCGAGCCGCTTCGCCGCTTCCTTGCCGGCGAAGCTCTCCGCGTTCTTCTCCGCGAAGCGCTCGAGCTGCGCGAGCTGGGCTTCGCGCTCCTTCGACTTCTTCGTCGGCATCGCGAGGATCTTCTCCAGCGCGGACTGAGCCTTGATCTCCTTCTGCGCGTCCTGGTTCGCGGCGAGCGCGGCGAGCTTCTCCTTCGCTTGCGCTTCCTGCGGCAGGCCCTTGCCGGCCTTCTGAACGCGCTCCAGCGTGCGCTTCGCTTCGAGCCAGTTGCCCTCGGCACCGAGAGCGTCGGCACTCTCGAGCAGCCCGGCCACCATCGCTTGCAGCGACTCGGCGACAGCGGCGGCATCGGCAGGCGCATCGGGCTTCGCGGCGACGGCCTTCGCCTCGGCGATGGCGCCCGCGAGGTCATCCTTCGCGAGCAGCGTGCGGACCTTCGCCAGCTCCTTCGGCAACGCGTAGAGCGGCGTCTTCAGCGCCCCCTGCGTGGCCTTCTTCACCAGCTCGTCGGTGACGCCGTGAGGTCCGCCGGCATAGACCACCTTGCCGGACGCGTCGAGGAGCACCGAGCTCGGGATCCCACTCACGCCGCAGCGCCCGGAGAACTTGCCCCCCTTGTCGTAGGCGTAACCGAACTTGGCGTCGTTCGCCTTGATCCAGGGATCGGTCTCGCCGGCTCCTTCGCTGGTGATGGCGAGGACGGTCAGGCCCTCGCGATCGAACTTCTGATGCAGCTCATTCAGGTGCGGCACGGCACCCTTGCAAGGTCCTCACCAGAAGGCGAAGAACTCGAAGAGCACGGCGCGACCGACCAAGTCCTGCGAGGACTTGGCGGCGATCTGGGTGAAGCCCTCCAGCTCGGGGAGCGCGACGCGCTCTCCGACCGGGAGCTGAGCCAGCGCGGCGCTCGGTAGGAGCAGCGCCAACGCGGCGGTTCTGAGGGTACGGATCATGTGCGGAGCTCCTCCACGGGGCCGCGGGGGTGTCAGCCCATCGTAGCGATCCGAAGCCGCCCTGCGAAGCCAGGTCGGTCTGCAGACGAGCCGGCGCGGGGTGGAGTGAGAGCCCGAGGTCGGCCCCTCCCTGGCTTTCGCCCCAGCGGATAGCCTCGGGCTGGAATCTCTCGCGACGGAACATGGGCATGGCTTCGAAGCTCCGGCGAACCGCCTCCAGCTCTACCCCTCATCGAGCCCTCCTGCGAGCGATCCTCTGCCTTGGCTTCACCGCTCCACTCACGGCGCAGGCGCAATTCGACGAGTTGCAGTCGCGCGTCTATCCGCCCGATTCCGAGGTGACCGAGGCGCTGCGTGTCGGGGATGTCGACGGCGACGGCGACCTCGATGTCATTGCCGGGATGGGCTTTCCCGGCGCCCCCAATCGCCTCTACCGCAGCGACGGGCGCGGCCGCTTCACCGACGACAGCGCCTCTAGCCTGCCGGCGGACGCGGACGAAACCCGCGCGCTGGCGCTCGGCGACATCGACCGCGACGGCGACCTCGACCTCTTCGCCGGGAACTTCGCGCAGGATCGACTCTACCGGAACGATGGCCTCGGGCGCTTCACGGAGATCACCGCGACCCATTTCGTCCCGGAGAACATCACCGCAACCGCCACCGAGCTCGCCGATCTGGATCTCGACGGCGATCTCGATCTCTTGGTCGCGAGCGAGCTCAATGCGAATCGTCTGTACCTGAACGACGGCGCGGGACGCTTCACGCTCGCGGGTGCCGCGCACTTGCCTTCCGTGATCCTCGCGACGCGAGCCCTGGCCATCGGCGATGTCGATGCCGATCGCGATCTCGACATCGTCTTCGGCGGAACCGGCCAGACGCGGCTCTACCGCAACGACGGCTCGGGTCGATTCAGCGACGCCACGGCGCAGCTCCTCCCCACCCGCAGCGATGCTGCGAACGGGATCGCGCTCGGCGACCTCGACCGCGACGGCGACCTCGACCTCTACATCGCCAACGGCGGAGCGACAACACAGGATGCGCTCTTGCTGAACGATGGCACGGGGCGCTTTCGCGAAGTCACCAGCGCGCAGCTCCCAAGCGAGCTCGATTTCGCCCGCTGCGTGGCGCTCGGCGACGTGGATGGCGATGGAACCCTCGATATCGTGCTCGGCTTGCCGCCAGGGAGCCCCGCGAAACGAAACGTGCTCTATCGCAACGACGGCACGGGACGCTTCTCGGATCGATCGGCACAGAGCCTACCGTTGGAGAGCGAGGAGACGCGCGCCGTGCTGCTCGCCGACCTGGACCGCGACGGGGATCTCGACTTGCTTTGCGGAAACGGACAACAGTTGAACGGCGAGCCCGATCGGCTGCTCTGGAACGATGGAGCCGGGCGCTTCACGCACGCCAACGAACCAGCGTTGCCGCCGGTCTACAGCGGCGCGCGCGCGATGGTGTTCGGCGATTTCGATGCCAACGGAGAGACGGATGTAGTGCTCGGGCACGACAGCGGTGTCGAGAGCGCGCTCCTCTTGCGCAGCGCAGACGGCCGCTATATCGATCGCAGCGCGACACACCTCCAACCTACCGGAGAGCGGATCAGCGCGGGCGCCTCCGGTGACCTCGACCAAGATGGGGACTTGGACCTCATTCTCGGAGCGACGGCACAATTCAGCGGCGGGATCTGGTGGCCAAGGCGGAGCCGTGCCTACTTCAACGATGGCACGGGCCGCTTCAGCATCCGCGACGTGTTCGCCTTTCCTTTCGGCCTTGGCGATGCGACGGCCGTGGCACTCGCGGACATTGATGGGGATCACGATCTGGATCTCTACCTCGCCCAGGGCGACTCTCGAGGCACGAGCCCGGGACAGGATCATCTGCTCCGCAACGACGGCAGCGGGAACTTTCAGTACATCACGGGAACGCATCTCCCTTGGAATCCGAGCTCGTCCAGTGAGCTCGCGTTCGGCGACCTCGATGGTGACGGGGATATGGACCTGGTGGTCGGCAAGGACCAAGGCCCGAGTCGCATCTATCGCAACGCGGGCGATGGTAGCTTTGTCGATGTGTCGGCAACGGCGTGGCCTGCAGGATTGCCGCCGACGAGCGCCTTGGCCCTGGGCGATCTCGATGGGGACCGCGACCTCGACCTCCTCGTCGCGCCTTACGGCGCTCGGAAACGTCTCTGGATGAACGATGGCGCCGGCTTCTTCCTCGAGGAGACGAGCTCGCGCTTGCCGTTCGACACCGATGCGACGATGGCCGTCGCGCTGGGCGACATCGACGGCGATGGCCACCTGGATATCGCCCTCGCGAGCCAAGGCCAGGATCGGCTCTACCGTAACGACGGCACGGGCCGCTTCACCGATGTGACCGCCCCGCGCCTGCCGATGGAAAGCGAGCTCGCACGCACCCTCGCGCTCATCGACCTGGACCGCGACGCAGACCTCGATCTCTGGAGCAGCGACGAACGCGGAAGCCGCATTCTCTGGAACCTGCTGCGGCATCTCGATGCGCCGTATCCCCTGCGACTCGGCCACGAGTACGAGCTCGAGGTTTACGCCGCCTACGGTCCGCCCCGCACGGCCGATGTCGCGCTGGTCCTCCTCTCGACACAGCCGGGAGATCTCGTGCTCCCGGAGTTGGGATGGCTCGGGCTCTCGCCCACCGCGCTGCTCTCGCTGCCCTGGCTCGTGCTGCCCTCTTGGAACGCGCGCGCGTCGCATGTGATCCAAGTTCCGCGCTCGCTCGGTGGCGTCGGCGTTTCGATCTACGCGCAGCCCTTGCTCGTCCCCGTGCCCGCGGCTCCCCGCTTCGGCCCCCGCGTCGTCGACCCCATCATGCGTTGAGTCGACTAGCGCTCAGAGCTCCGCGAACGAGAGCCCGAAGCGCACGAGGTACTTCCGCAGCCGATCCGCATCATTCGCCGTGGCCCGCTTCCCGCGCGAGACGTGGAAGAGCTCGCGACCTGCCGCCGAGAGCGAGCGCGTGCGCCGGCAGATGCGCACGACCTCCGCGAGCTGCAGGCGATCGAAGCGATCGAGCGAATCGAGGCGCTCGGCGCCGAGGAGCTCGAGCAGGAGCTCGTCGTCGCGCTCGGCGCGCTCACTCGTGGAATCCTCCTCGCGATCCCCCGTCCCGCGCGTCGTCGGCCCGCGCCAATCCGCCTCCAAGCGCGCGAGCTCCTCCCGCACGTCCTCCTCGGTGATGCGCCCGCCGACGGCGAGCGTCGCCAGGCGCGTGATGCTGCCGTTCAGGTCGCGGAAGTTCCCGCGCCAGCTCGAGGCGGGCTCGGCGGCGAAGGCGAGATACCGTCGCCGCGCTTCGGCGCTGAAGTGCACGCGGCGGCCCAGCTGCGCGGAGGCGCGCTCCAGCTCGTAGTCGAGGTTCGGCTCCAGGTCCTCCAGGCGCTCGCGAAGACCCGGCAAGCGGAAGGTCCAGAGATTGATGCGCGCGAGGAGATCCTCGCGGAACGCACCGGCATCTACCGCGCTCGCGAGCTCGCGGTTCGTGCCGGCGAGGAGCTGGAACTCGCTCTCGACCTCGCGGTCGCTGCCGAGCGGCAGGAAGCGCTTCTCCTCCAGCGCGCGGAGGAGCATCGCCTGCTCGTCGAGGCCGAGCTCGCCGATCTCGTCGAGGAAGAGGACGCCGCCGTGCGCCGTGCGAAGCAGGCCCGAGCGCTCGGCGAGGGCACCCGTGAAGGCGCCCTTCACATGGCCGAAGAGCGCGGAGTGGGCCGTCGCGCCGCGGAGCGTGGCACAGTTGATCTCGACGAAGGGTCCGCTGATCTGGTGGCGCTGCTTCTTGAGCTCATAGATCTTTCGCGCGAGCTGCGACTTACCCGCCCCCGTGGGCCCCATCAGCAGGATCGGTGCGCTGCTCCGCGGCGCGACGCGCTCCACCTGCGCGATCAGCGCGTTGAAGCGCGCGTTCCGCGTCGCGATCCCCGACTTCAGCAGCGACTCGCCTTCCTCGTGCTCGACGGCGAAGCGCTGCGCGATGCGATCGAAGCGCGAGCGATCGAGGTCGATGATCTGCCAGATGCCCTTCGGGTCGCGGCCGCCCGGCGAGGGTCCGGTCTGGAGGAGCTTGCCGGGGAGATGGCGCGACTCGGTGAGCAGGAAGAGGCAGATCTGCGCGACGTGCGTGCCCGTGGTCATGTGCACGAGCAGCTCCTCCCGCTCCGGGTCGAACGCCAGGGCACGGGCCTCCTCGAAGAGCTTCGCGAACATCTCCTCGAAGTCCCACGGGTTCCGGAACGAGAGCTCGCGGCGCTCGACGCGCGTCTCGGGCGAGATGCTCGCGATGTCGGCCGCGACCTGCTCGTAGAGCTTCTCGAAGCGCCGCTCGACGAAGAGCACGAGGCGCGAGACGAGGAGGTCCTCGTGCTGGCACATGGCGACGTTCGGGCGCCAATGGTCCCAGCGATCGCGGAGGCCGCGGTCGAGCTGGGTGCCGAGGAAGCTGACGACGGTGAAGCCAGAGGTCTTGGCCATTGCGCTAGGGTTCTAGCGCAATCGCTAGCTTCTCGGCAGGGCAACTCGCGGGAGGCCGAAGTCCGATGTGACGGAATCCATTGTGAGCAAACGACTTGGATCCGTCTCCGAAGAAGATTGGGCCGCGGAACGCCGCGTGCCCAGGGGCGAGCCGCGCGGAGCATCCTCCGCGCAGGAGCCTCTGCCCCATGGCGAACAAGAACCTCTTCCAGCGCCTCTTCGGCCGCCGCCTCCCGCCGGCCACCGCGATCAACGAAGAAGGCAGCCCGGCCTACGAGCTCACCGGCGAGCAAGCGCTCGCCCAGCTCGCCGCGACGGGGTGCCTGAACGGGACCTTCTACGCGACCGAGCAGGAGCAGCTCGATGCGGTGCTCGAGCTGGTGAACGCCTGCGAGCCCGGCTTCGTGGCGCGTGTCGCGCTCTACGCTCGCGAGCAGGGCCTGATGAAGGACCTGCCGGCGCTGCTCTGCGCGGCGCTCGCCGCCCGCGACGGCGCGTTGCTCGCGGCCGTGTTCCCGCGCGTCATCGACAACGGGAAGATGCTGCGCAGCTTCGTGCAGATCCTCCGCTCGGGCGTCGCGGGCCGCCGCTCGCTCGGCACCCTGCCGCGCCGACTCGTTCGAGACTGGCTCGCCGCGCGCAGCGAGGCGCAGCTCTTCGATGCCGCGATCGGAAACGCACCTTCGCTCGGCGACGTGATCCGCATGGTCCACCCGAAGCCCGCGAGCCCGGAGCGCGACCAGCTCTACCGCTACTTGCTCGGGAAGCCCTTCGAGCTCGATCGACTCCCCGCCGAAGCGCAGCGCTTCGAGCGCTGGAAGAGCGAGCGCGGCGAGCTCCCCGATGTGAACTTCCAACGCCTGAGCTCGCTCGAGCTCGGAGAGGCGGAGTGGCGCTCGATCGCGCTCCGCGCCACCTGGACGACCTTGCGCATGAACCTGAACACCTTTGAGCGCCACGGCGTCTTCGCGTGCGCGGAGACTACGACCGTGCTCGCCGCCCGCCTCGCCGATCCGCGCGAGGTGCGCCGTGCGCGCGCGTTCCCTTACCAGATCCTGAGCGCGCTCCAGAATCTCGATCCCGCGGTGCCGCAGCGGCTCCGCACGAGCCTGGAGCAAGCGCTGGAGATCGCGACGGAGCACGTACCCGAGCTGCCCGGCCGCACCATCGTCGCGGTCGACGTCTCGGGCTCGATGAGCTCGCCGGTCACGGGCCACCGCAAGGGCTCGACCAGCACGGTGACCTGCCGCGATGTCGCCGCGCTGTTCGCGGCGTCGATCCTGCGCCGGAACCCGAGCGCGCGCGTGATCCCGTTCCACGATCGCATCTGCGACGTGCAGCTCGATCCCCGCGCCTCGATCCCGGAGATCAGCTCGACACTGCAGCGCCTACCCAGCGGCGGCACGAACTGCTCGGCGGTGCTCGCGCACCTCGTGCAGTCCCGCGGCACGGTCGACACCGTGATCTACTTCAGCGACAACGAGTCCTGGGTGGATGCCGGCGAGGGCGGACGCTCGACGGCGATGCTCGCGCAGTGGCGAAAGCTCCGCCGCGAGAACCCGCGCGCGAAGCTCGTCTGCATCGATCTCCAGCCTTACCGCACCGTGCAGGCCCCGGTGGCTGACGACGTGATCCACGTCGGCGGCTTCTCGGATCAGGTCTTCACCGTGCTCCGCGCCGTGACCGCTGCGGAGAGCTCGCCCGACTTCTGGGTGGAGCAGATCCGCAAGATCGCGGTCTAGGCGCATCGCACATGAGCGGAGCAGCTCGCGCGAATGCTGGCGGGACTACAACAACCATTCGTTCCCGTCTCGCCACCTCTCGTCGCTCGGGTTGCTCCCTTCTCTCCCTCTCGTTCTCTCTCCTTCGCACGAACACCCGCCCGGGAATGCAGGCGGGACTACATCGAGTCGCGGGTTCGAACCCCGCCGGTGCTCCTCGCGAGCACCGTAGCTCAGTCGGCAGAGCAGACGGCGCCGCGAGGCAACGAGCGGCGTCGGCATCTCGCCGATCTTCGTCCCGGGCATCTCTCCGTACTCCAACGACTTCGGCCGAGGAATGCCGGCGGATCTACATCCTTTTGACGGAGTGGATGCGGGGTTCGACTCCCCGCCGCTCGCGCGAGCGAGCGTAGCTCAACGGTAGAGCAACGACGATTCGCCAACCTCTCGTCCTCGGCTTTCTCCGACTCTCGCTTTCTCTCTCTCCGCCCTCCCATGTACGAGCACATCGATACGCACGGCGTCCCCATCAAGGCCTGGATCCGCGGCGTCCCCGCCGACGAGTCCGCGCTGCGCCAGCTGCGCAACGTCGCCTCGCTGCCGATCGTGCACTCGCACGTCGCGGCCATGCCCGACGTCCACTTCGGCATCGGCGCCACGGTCGGCAGCGTGATCCCGACGCGCGGCGCGATCATCCCCGCCGCGGTCGGCGTCGACATCGGCTGCGGGATGATGGCGGTGCGCACCTCGCTCAGCGCGAGCGATCTCCCGGACGATCTGAAGGCGTTGCGCCACGCGATCGAGCGCGCGGTGCCGCACGGCCGAACGAACAACGGCGGCAAGGGCGATCGGGGTGCCTGGGCGAACCTGCCCGCGCGGGCCGAGGACGCGTGGAAGAAGCTCCGCGCCGGCTACGCGGCGATCCTCGCGAAGCACCCGCGCCTCGATCGCGGCGCGTCGGCCGAGCATCTCGGCACGCTCGGCGGCGGCAATCACTTCTTGGAGCTCTGCCTCGACGAAGCGCAGCGTGTCTGGGTCATGTTGCACAGCGGCTCGCGCGGCGTAGGCAATCGCATCGGGACGCACTTCATCGAGCTCGCGAAGAAGGACCAGCAGCGCCACCAGCAGAACCTGCCCGACCGCGACCTCGCGTACTTCACGGAGGGCGCCGAGCACTTCGAGGACTACGTCGAAGCCGTCGGCTGGGCACAGCGCTTCGCGCGTTCCAATCGCGAGCTGATGATGGAGTCGACCCTGGACGCGCTGCGGAAGACGCAGCTCCTGCCGAAGTTTCGCTGCGACGAGCTCGCGGTGAACTGCCACCACAACTACGTCGAGCTCGAGGAGCACTTCGGCGCGCGAGTCTACGTGACGCGGAAGGGCGCGGTACGCGCGGGAGCAGGCGAGCTCGGCATCATCCCCGGCTCGATGGGTGCGAAGTCGTTCATCGTGCGCGGCAAGGGCAACGCCGAGAGCTTCCACTCCTGCAGCCACGGCGCAGGGCGCCAGCTCTCGCGGACGGAGGCGAAGCGGCGCTTCACGGTCGAGGAACATCTCCGCGCGACGGAGGGCGTCGAGTGCCGCAAGGACGAGCACGTGCTCGACGAGACGCCGATGGCGTACAAGGACATCGACGCGGTGATGGCCGCGCAAGCCGACCTCGTCGAGGTCGTGCATACTCTGAAGCAAGTGGTCTGCGTGAAGGGCTGACGTGCGGCGATGATCGAACTCGATGGCTCGATGGGCGAGGGCGGTGGCCAGATCCTGCGCAGCGCGCTCTCGCTCGCGCTGATCACGGGCCAGCCGTTCCTGCTGGAGAAGATCCGCCAGCAGCGCGCGAAGCCGGGCCTCCAGCGCCAGCATCTCACCGCGGTCCAGGCCGCGGCCGAGATCGGCTCCGCGCGCGTCGAGGGCGCCGAGCTCGGCTCGACGCGGCTCGCGTTCCGCCCGGGCAAGATCCGCGGCGGGAGCTACCGCTTCACGATCTCCACCGCCGGCAGCACGATGCTCGTCCTGCAGACGGTGCTCCCCGCGCTGCTCTGCGCGGAGGTGCCCTCGACGGTCGAGCTCCGCGGCGGCACGCACAATCCGATGGCGCCGACGGCGGACTTCCTGCAGCGCGCCTTCGCCCCGCTCCTCGCGCGGATGGGGGCGCCCTTCGAGCTGGAGCTCGCGGTCCACGGCTTCTATCCCGCGGGCGGCGGTGTCGCGTTCGCGCGCATCGAGCCCGCGCAGTGGCGTCCCCTCGAGCTGCTCGAGCGCCCGCGAGCTCCGCGTGCAGCGCAGGCCCGCATCGTCTGCGCGAACCTCTCGCCCCATGTCGCCGAACGCGAAGCGACGCTCGTGCGCTCGCGCCTCGGCCTCGATGCTAGAACGGTGCGCACCGAGAACGTCGCTTCGCCCGGCCCGGGCAACGCGATCCTGATCGAGCTCGATCTCGGCGCCTCACGCGAGCTCGTGAGTACGCTCGGCGAGAAGGGCCTGCCCGCCGAAGAGGTCGCGACGAACGCCGCCGACGAGACGCTGCGGCTCCTCGCCGCGCGCGTCCCCGTCGGCGAGCACCTGGCCGATCAGCTCCTCCTGCCGCTGGCACTCGCCGGCGGCGGCAGCTTTCGCACGCTGCCGCCGACGGAGCACACGCGCACCAACGCGCAGGTGATCGAGCGCTTCCTCCCCGTGCGCTTCACACTCGCCGAAGACACCAGCGAACCTGGCACCTGGATCCTCACGGCACAGTGAAGGTGTCAGGCACCGTTACTGTGCAGTCACCCTCGTAGGCGCAAGAGGACGACCAAGGTGCGGGACGCATCGGGTGCCATCGTCACGACGCGGAGCTCGCCCGGCTTCATCAACATGGCGCTCGAGATGTGCAGAGCGTTGGCGGCATGCGCCTCTTCCGCCTTGCTCGTCGACGTGGCGCCTTGCCACTTCACGCTGACCTGGAAGCGCTCGGCGTCCTGACGCTGCGCCGTGATCTCGAGCTGCCCCGTTCGATTCGCGGCGTCGGAGGCCGAAGGCGCTGCTGGAATCGGCACGCTCATGGGCTTACCGGTGATCAGGGAAGCGCGAACGGAGAAGGGACCCTGCTTCCTGCCGCTGGCGCGCAGCCGCTCCGCGATCTCTTCCGGCTTGCTGAGCTCCGCGAGCGCGCTGCCGAGGCTGGCGTCTTCGATCTCCCAGAGCTCGATGCCGAAGTGGAGCTCTTCGACTCCGGAGTCCCCACGCGCGGGCACATCGAGAGACTGGATCAAGTCGCGGATCGCGCAGAGCGTGGGACCGAAGCCGACGATCATCAACGCCGGAGAGCTCGTTCCGTCGTTGATCGAGGCGAAGCCCTCGAGAGCGGCGTTCGAGAAGAAGCGCGAGAGCATCGTCGTCGCCGCTTGAGGGTTCAGGTGCTGCAGGCTCAGCGTGGTCACGACGAGGGACCCAGAGCGGTTGCGATAGCCCTCCAGCTCCGCGGGTGGCACGAAGCGAAGCGAGGACTTCAGGGCTTGGAGCCCCTCTCCCTGCATGCGGACGAGACGCACGGTGCGCAGCGGCGCTTCACCTTGCTCCACCATGGCGAAGTTGTGCTGCTTCAGGAGGTTCTCCAGCAGCTCGCGAGCTTGCAGCTTCGGAACGCGCAGCTCGCGCAGCAGGCGGACCTGCTCCTTCCGCAGCGCGTCCTCGTCCCCGCGCTCGGGGAGATAGAAGCTGATCTTCTCGAGCTCGCCGACCTCGCGCGCCAGGTCGAGGAGCGTCAGAGCCTTCGGTCCCTCCTGGACGCCCAGCACGATCTCCTCGCCTTCGATGCGAAACACGCTCCGGTCCGGCGCCGGTGCCACGGGGTCCTGAATCGCCAGGAGAGAGAAGGGAGAAGCGGCGAGCGAGAGCGCCGTGGAGAGAGCTGCAGCAGCGAGCATGGTGGGCCTCGAGAAGAGCGTATCGATGTACGAAGATGGGGCGCGAAGACGCCGCCTCCCGAGACTTCTTCCCGCGCACTGCACAGCTAAGGTCCCTGGCACCTCAGCTGTGCAGTGGGTCAGCCGACGACGATCTGTAGCGCGTTCGTGGCCACGAGCCCCAGCGCATTCGCCGGCGGATCGAGGAGCACGGCTTGCAGATAGCCCGTGGCCCCGCCGAGCTGCGGCCCCGCGGGGATCGGGATCGAGAGGCCGTTGCCGCCGCCGGGATTGGGCAACACGATCAGCACCTCGCTCCACGCGCAGAGGATCGCGTTCCCCGGCGCGCCGAAGAGGCCGAGATCGAGCGGCAGCGCGACGCCGAGCCAATTCGTGCTCGAGAGGCCGAACTCGAGCGCGATGGGCGCGGTGACGCTCGCCCCCGTGGCGACATCGAGCCGGAGCGCGGTGCGGCGATCGGGACAGCCGCTCGCGCTGAGCGAGGTCCTGAAGCCGGAGGAGTCCTGCCCGCCGACGCCGATCGCGCTCGTGCGCCCGAGGCAGGTGTGAGCGACGATCTCCAGATCGGCATTGGGCCCGCTGGGCAAGCCCGTGTGCCCGAAGAAGTAGATATAGCTGTACGCGCTGTTCACGTTGTCGACGACGAGGGTGATCGCCCCGTCGGCGAGGTCGACGCGGAAGTCGTGCGCTTGCAGGTCGAGCGTGAAGACGTGCTGCGGATGCGCGAAGGTCGTCGCGTTGCTCGTCACCACCGCGCCGGGGAGCGCGGAGGTCGCGGTGGCCGTGGCGCGCGTCCAAGCGTCGTCGGGCGAGTGGTGCAAGTTCACGATCGGGCTGCCGAACGGGCTGTTGAAGGCGTTCTCCATCGCGAGCGTCAAGCGGATCGAGACGAGGCCCGTGATCGGCGGCAGCCCGCTGGTGTCGAACTTCCAAACGCCATGCGCATCGAGGACCGAGGCGGACGGGTTGTTGTAGGCGCGCATGCGGTTGTCGGTGAAGACCCGCGGTGCGTTGCGCGAGAGGGAAACGCTGTCCACGGCGGCCAGGTGGAACGTGGTCTGCGCGGAGAGAGGGGGCCGCGCAGGTCAGCGCGAAGAGGAGGCAGCGAGTTCGGCGGTTCATGCGCGGCTCCGAGGGAGGCGACGAGCGGGATGGGCCCGAAGCTAGCACGAAGGCGCTACCAGGCCGTCGACGAAGCCTCTTCGCGCGCGCGCGGCCCCGGTTCCTATGTAGGCGGCGAACGTGCAATTCCGCTGCACTTCGGGCGCCCTCGGCATCCGGTTGCCGGATGTCTACGCGGATCGCTCCGTCATACCGGAGGTCGAGGACGCGACGCCACGCGCCCGAATTGCCTGTCCCTCGAGCGGCAGGCTCCGCGTCTTCCGGCAGCGACTCCTCCCGTCCCCCGGAGCCTCATGCCCCCCGCCTTCTCCCTCCCGGTCCGCGGCGCCTTCCTCGGCCTCCTCTCCGCGCTCCCCCTGCACGCGCAGCTCCAGCAGCAGACCCTGCCGGCCGGCTTCGACAGCACGCCCGGGAACAGCGGCTTCCTAGAGCCCTTCCTCAGCGCGAACCGGCAGCTCCATCACTGGGTCTACGACTCCGCGCAGTTCGCCGCGACGCAACCCATCCGCATCCGATCGATCTCGATGCGGCCGATCTCGAGCACCACGAGCTGGGGACCGGACACCTACCTCGACTTCTCCATCGCGCTCTCGAGCTCGACCAGCAACTACCGCAGCAACGCCTATCTGCGCGCCTTCGAGGACAACACCGCAAGCCTGCCCGACGCGCTCTTCTCCGGCGATCTCACGGTGCCGAACGGCAGCTTCAATCAGCCCGGCGTGCGTCCTTGGGCGCTGGTCTTCTCTTCGCCGACGGGCTACGTCTACGACCCGAGCCTCGGCCGCGACTTCGTGATCGAGCTGCGAACAAGGAGTCGCGGGGGCGCTCCGAATCCCACGCTCTTCAACGTGGATGCGCACAGCGGCTCCCCAGGTACGGTGGGCGGCAACGCCTATCTGCACCGCACCAATCCGGTGGCACCGTTCTTCCACCTCACCTCCGTGAACGACTACGTACCGATCGTCCGCATCGAGTACGAGCCGTTCACGGGAGCGAACGCGGAGTTCGATGCGGCGCCGCTCCGCGGCTTCGGTCCGCTCACCGTGCAGTTCACCGATCGCTCGTTCACTACGCATCCGAGCGGTATCGCGAGCTACGCTTGGGACTTCCAGGACGACGGGGTCGTCGACTCGACCGCAGCCTTCCCGAGCTTCACCTACACGGCGCCGGGGACCTACTCGGTGCGCTTGCGCATCCTCGACGGCAACGGCGGCTCCGATGATCGGCTCGTCCGTGACGCGATCGTCGTCCACGCCCCGCCAACCACGAACACCGCGACGGCGGAGGTCCTCGAGTACCACTTCAACGAGGTGCGTGGCACACGCGTCTTCAATGCCGCGAGCACGACGCTCGCACCGAGCAACGGAACGCTGCCAGTCGCGACCTGGCAAGCCGATCCGCAGCGCCCTGCGTTCCACGGCAACGAGCCCGGCTTCGGCTGCCTCGCGGCAGACCGGATCACGCCGACGAACCAAGTCGTCGATACCACCTGGGCCCTCGAGATGCCGCGCCAGTGGACCCTCGCTTGGTGGCAGCGCCGAAGCGGTGCTCATGGGCCCGGCGAGATGCGCGCGTTCTCCTTCGGAAGCGACGCCCTCATCGAGACGGGCGGGACCCACGGCGCGGCGATGGTCTTCTCGCGCACCTTCGGCGGCTCGATCTCGTCGCTCTCGGGCGCCGACAGCCCGGCTGGAGTCTGGACGCACTTCGCGCTGCTGGTCGACGACGCGGCCGGCACCGCCGAGTGGCGCATCAATGGAGCTCCGCGGAACTCGGTGAGCGTCGCTCCCGGCTCCTTCCGGTTGCGCGATTGCGCGACGCTGAAGATCGGCGGTGGCGGCCCGGCCACCACGGTGCCGTTCACCAGCAGCTACGAGCTCGACGACGTGCGGCTCTATGCACGGCTCGTCACCTTTCCCACTCGCGCTCCGCTCGCGCCCTTCTTGCTCGAGAACGCTGCTCATGCGCTCTACGATCAAGGCTGCACGACGGGCAGCAGCGTGCCGCTCATCAACGGCAACAGCGCACCGGAGCTCGGCAACGCGAGCTACGCGATCCAGCTCGGCGGCGCGGGCGCAGGCGCGAGCGCCTCACTCGTCGTGGGCTTCACCACGCACGTCTTCGGCCTCTTCCCTCTCGACCTCTCCTCGACCTTCGGCCCGGGCTGCGTGCTCTCGCCGTTCCCCGATCTCAGCTTCGCCGTCGCCGCACCGCTCGGCTCGGCGTCCTTCCCGGCGCCGATCGCGCCCGATCCGCTGCTGATCGGCGCGCACGCGTACGCGCAGTGGGTCGTGCTCGGCTCCTCGATCGGCCTCTCTCCGGCGCTCGACATCGGGATCCGCTGAGCATCGGCGAGCGCGACCTCGCGCTGGCCTTGCGCGCCTCGCGGCGCTAGGAAGGCGCATGGCTCTGCCATGCGCCATCGCCCTTCCCTCCCCCGCACCGTCTGGATCCTCGGCTTCGTCAGCCTCGCCACCGACCTCGGCAGCGAGCTCGCGCACAGCCTCCTGCCGCTCTATCTCGTCGGCACGCTCGGCGCCTCGCCGCTGCTCTTGGGCTGGATCGAAGGGCTCGCCGAGGCGACCGCGCTCTCGCTCAAGGTCTTCGCCGGCACGCTGAGCGACGCCCTCGGCAAGCGGAAGCCGCTCATCGTCTGCGGCTACGGACTCTCGACGCTGGCGAAGCCGCTCTTTCCACTCGCGAGCACCGTAGCGCTCGTCGCCGGCGCGCGCGTGCTCGATCGCGTCGGCAAGGGGATCCGCGGCGCGCCGCGCGACGCGTTGCTCGCCGATGCGACCAAGGAAGCGCAGCGCGGCGCCGCGTATGGCCTGCGCCAAGCGCTCGACACGATCGGCGCGGTGCTCGGTCCGTTGCTGGCGCTGCTGCTCATGCTCGCGTTAGGCGGCGACGCGCGAGCCGCCCTTTGGGTCGCGTGCATCCCCGGGCTCTTCGCCGTCGCATTGCTCGTCTTCGCTCTGCGCGAGCCGAGCGAGCGACGCGCACGCGCCGCGAAGGGCCCCTTCGCGCCGACGCGCGAGAACCTGCGCGTGCTGCGCCGCACCATCGGGCCCGTCGTGCTCCTCGGCGCGCTGCTCCACTTCGCGCGCTCGACGGAGGCGTTCCTGCTGCTGCGCGCGGGCGAGCTCGGAGCGAGCGGCACGCTGGCGCCGCTCTTCCTCGTCGAGATGTCGCTCGTCTACGCGCTCGCGGCCTACCCCGCGGGTGTCCTCTTCGATCGCGGCGCGAAGCGCGGCGCGCTGCTCGCGAGCCTCGTCGCGCTCGCCGCGGCGCATCTCTGCCACGCGCTCGCCGACGAGCTCCTGCTCTTCGCGCTGGGGGTCGCGCTCTACGGCCTCCACCTCGGGCTCAGCCAAGGCGTGCTCGCCGCGTGGATCGCGCAGCTCGCGCCGCTCCCGCTCCGCGGCACAGCCTTCGGCGTCTTCCACCTGGTCGGCGCCGGGGCCCTGCTCGCCTCGGGCGCGAGCTTCGGCTGGGCCTGGCAGAGCCTCTCGCCCTCGGCCGCCTTCGGCCTCGGCGCCCTCGCAGCGCTCCTCGCACTCCCCCTCGCCCACCGCATCCCGTCGATCAGATAGGGGTCAGACCCCTTCTTGATCGATGACCTCATCGATCAAGAAGGGGTCTGACCCCGAACTGATCGACGGAGGAGGCTTGCGTTCGCGCGCCCGGAAACGAAACTGCCGCGCGTGACCGAAGCCGAGCTCCCCATCTACCAGCTCCTCGGCGAGGAGACGATCGCCGCCATGGTGCGCGGGTTCTACCGCCGCGTGCCCACGGATCCGATCCTGGGCCCGATGTATCCGCCGGACGATCTCGCCGGCGCGGAGCACCGCCTGCGCGCCTTCCTCATCTACCGCTTCGGAGGGCCGACGGACTACCTCGCCGAGCGCGGGCATCCGCGTCTTCGCGCGCGCCACGCGCCCTTCGCGATCGACACCGCCGCGCGCGATCGCTGGTTGGAGCTCATGCTCGCCTCGATCGAAGAGCTCGGGATCCGCGAGGATCTGCGCGGCTACCTCGAGCGCTTCCTCGGCGGCATCGCGACCTTCCTCATCAACCGCGGAGCTTGAGGTAGGCGCGCACGCGCTCGCGCAGCGCGGGGATGCCCAGGTGCTCGCTCGAGCTCACCCAGGCGATCTCCTCCAGGCCAAGGCCACAGCTCGCGGCGAGCTCCTTCTGGCGCTTCGCGCGCTGCGAGCGCTTCAGCTTGTCGAGCTTCGTCGCGACGACGAGGTGCGTGCGCTGGTTCTCGCGCAGCCACTCCAGCATGCCGAGATCGGAGTCGGTGGGCCCCACCTCGCCATCGACGAGCAGCAGCGCGCAGCGCAGCACCTCGCGCTCCAGCAGATAGCGCTCGACCATCGCCGCGAACCCCGCGCGCTGCTCCTTCGAGACCTTCGCGTAGCCGAAGCCGGGGCAATCGATCAGCGTGGCGCCCGTGTCCTCGACGCGGAAGCAGGTCAGCACCTGCGTGCGCCCCGGCTTGCTCGAGACGCGCGCGAGCTGCTCCTCGCCCGCGAGCGCGTTCAGCAGCGACGACTTGCCGACGTTCGAGCGGCCGATGAACGCGACCTCGGCGTGCGAAGCAGGGAGGGCCTCGACGTCGACGACGGAAGCTTCGTAGCGGAGGAGCAGCGGGCGGGTCATGGTCCGCGTATGGTGCGCTACGATCGGCCGGGACAGTAGAGACACTTCTCTGCGCCCACGTCCCAACGGGGCTTCCGGAGCGCGCGCCGGGCCGGACGCGGAAGGGCCAACAGAGCCCCGCGCTTGATCTGGGGCGGAGCCGACACGGGTCTGCCAAGAGCCGCGGGCACCTCCCCCCACGCGCTTCTCGCGCGCTCGGCCGCCCGCTCCGGCCAGGGCCCGCCCGCGGCCGCCGCGCTCAGAGCCCGATCACGACCCGCAAGCCGTTCGACGAGCGGAACCGCGGCTGCTCCAGCGCGTAGTACTGCGCGTAGTACTGGAGCCCGAGGAACGCGAAGTCGTTCGGATGAGCGATCGGGATCTGCGCCTGACCGGTGCCGCTCGAGGCGCCCGCGAGGGTTGTATCGACGCTGCACAGCACCGCGCACCCGGGCTGGGAGCCGAAGGGCGCGAGGGAAAGCGGCAAGGGGATCCCAAGCCAGCTCGCATTCGAGAAGCCGATGGAGAGCAGGACCGGCGTCGAGGGCGTGGTGCCGAGAGCGACTTGCATCGTCGAGCCCAGCCGCGGCGCGCCGAGGGTCCAGAGGAAGAGGTTGCAGCTCGTGCCGAAGGCGAAGGCGCCGCCGTCGACGTCGAAGGTCTGCAAACCCGCGCGCAGCTCGGGGCGGAGAAGCTCCTGAACGGCTCGGTTGCGCGCGAGGTCCACCGTGTTCGGATTCGATCCGTTGTCCACGAAAGCACCGACGACCAGCTCGTCGAACTGCAGCGAGCTACCCGAGAGGCGCGGCACGCGCAGGTAGCCGAAGCTGCAGGTGTACATGTGCGTCCCGGCGCCGTCGATCAAGTAGTAGTACCCATCCTTCGCAACGTATCGCATCGCGGACTTGAAGCTCGCGATCTGGCCTGGAGTAAGGCCCAAGGCCGCGCCTTCGGCGTCGATGACCCCCTCCACACCGCAGGTGAGCAGGGACTCGTTCATGTGCTCGTAGAACGCCTCGCGCTGGCTGCCGAGCCACCCCGTCGCGACGGCTTCGTGGAGGAGTCCGAGATCGGCGAGCGTCGTGCGGTTGGGGTTGCTGAGCGCCTCGCCCGCGCAGCCGATGCGGTGGTTGAGCGCCGTCGAGGTCATGCCCACCGCGAGCGCCGTGCTCTGGATCGCGTTGCCACCGAAGTATGCGGTCACGGCCTGCGTGCGAGCGTTGTCGCTGGCCTCCATCATGCCTCGCAACACGTTGGTGAGCGGAAACAGCGCCGGACCGGTATCCTGCGGACAGGTGCCGCTATAGCCGGAGTACACGTTGAGGGGTGTAGCGAGGCTTACCACGCCGAACTGGACTTGGCGCATCGCGTGCAGGTGATGTAGGACCTTCAGCGCGCTGGCGGGCTCGAAGGCGACGCCGCGGTTCAGGTAGGCGAGCTCGGCCCCACCGATGCGCTTCAGGAAGAAGCCGAGCATGCCGTCGCTGAGCGGGCGCGCTTGCTCGAAGACCGCCGCCGAGCGCGGGTCCAGATTCGCGATCCCCACCAGGTCGTAGCGGCGTTGCCCGTTGACGAGATAGCCGTCGAGGTCGGTTAGGCGCACCGCGCGCTGAAAGAGGAACGGGATCACCTCGCCAGCCGTGACGCCGATGCGCATCTCCCAGCGCGGCGCAGGCGCGGGATCCTGGATCAGGATCGCGTCGTAGTTGCCGTTTTCTCTCCGCTCCAGGTCGAGCGGGCGATTCCCGAACTGCGCGTTCTGCTGCTCGAGGAACGCGAGCGGCACGTTCACCCACCAGCTCCAGGAGCGACTCCAGACGCCGGTGCTGCGGATGAAGATCGCGGAGTAGTAGGTCGTGCCGCCGAAGGAGTACGAGTCGATGTCCCAGGGTCGGTCCTGGAAGTTCGCGTTCAAGTGGTTCTGGATCCCGCTCGTCGTCGTCTGGAAGAGGTAGGACCAGGGTGCTGATTGCGCGCCGATGTTGGCGATCATCACGGCGGCGAAGCGCAGCTGACCGTTCTGTTCATAGGGCTCCAAGTCGATCAGGCGTGCGTTGTGGAAGTTCAACGCGTTGGTCAGACCGGTGGCGTCGAGGTTGGGATAGAACCAATCGAACTCGACATAGGGTCCCGTCTCTTCGATGAAGGTGACGGAGAAGCGCAGAGGGCTCGCGGAGAGCACCTCGACATCGGCGACTCGATGGCCGCTCTGGATCCACGCGGCGATGCCAGCTTCGTCCGCCAACTCGAAGAAGTATTGGCGCGTGGGCGAGACGAGCTCGCGCAGGTCTTGCGCGGGGAGCGCAGGCACGGTCATGGCGGCGACGAGGATCGGGAGCAAGTGGCGCATGTTCGGAGCAGTGCGGCCGGAGCGCTTCCGTTACACGAAAACCGGAGCGCCTCCGCGGCCCGGCTCAGCCTCCCGCGGCGCGGAGCGCCTCGGCGATCTGCTCGCGGCCCGGATCGTCCGGTCCGAGGAACTCCTCGCCGAGACGAACGAGCTCGGCGAGACGCGCGCGGCGCTCCTCGAGGTCGGGCAGGTCTTTCCCGATCTTCAGCAGCAGGAGCACCGCGGTCCGCGCGAGGAAGTTCCCTGGTCTGACCTTGCCGCGGAGATTCGCCAGGCACTCCTCAGCTCCGGAGGCGGCCTCCGCTCGCCGCCCGAGCAGGAAGCGCACGGTCGCGAGGTTCAGCAGCGGCAGGCTGAGGTGAGCGTCCTGCGTCCCGCCGTGGCTCCGGCGGATCGCGACGGCTTGCGCGAGCGGTCCCTCTGCCTCGGCCGGCCGCGCGGAACGCGCGAGCACGACGCCGAGCTCTTGTAGCGCGAGGCCATAGATCGGGTGCTCCTCGCCGTAGCGCGTGCGGCGGATCTCGAGCGCCTCGCGCAGCGCGGACTCTGCGCCGGGGAGTTCGCCCTGCACCTCGAGCCCCCAGCCGAGCACATAGAGCGCCCAGCTCCTGAGCACGGGAGCGACGTCGGGATGCGCCGCGAGCAGAGTGCGCGCTTCCGTCACGGCTTCTCCGCCCTTCCTCGCGATGCAGAGCACCTCACCGAAGAGGCAGCAGGTGCGGAAGTGAACGAGGGGCTCCACGCGCGTCGCCTGCACGATCGAGCTCGCTTCGCGCGCGTGCTGCTCCGCCTCCGCGAGCTCGCCTTGGAAGGCAAGCGCGTAGCCCAGGTGCGCGAGCGTCATCGCGCGCGTCGCCGCGCTGCGCTGCCCGAGCCGCTCCTGCATCGCCAGCGACTCTCGCGCGATGCGCACTGCCTCCGCCGGATGGCCGACCTCGTTCAGGATCATCGCGAGGTTGCAGAGCGCGGCGGCGCGATCGAGATGCCCTGAGGGGAAGATCTGCTCGTACTGCGCGAGCGCCTCGCGCGCGGCGGACTCGGCCACGGCGAGCTCACCGCACGCGGCGGCGATCGAGCTCTGCGCGTTCAGCGCACGCGCGAGCACGTGATGCGGCGCCGGGTGGATCACGCGGAACGCGGCGAGCGCGGCCTCGACATGCACAGCGGCGGCCCGCGGCTCGTCCTGCGCGAGCGCGAGCAGCGCGAGCTCCTCACGCACTCGGGCGAGCTGCGGATGCTGCGCGTCGAAGAGGCGCAACGCATCGCGCTCGGCCACCGCCAGCGAGGACGCGGCGAGGTCGAGCCGGCCCACGATGCGAGCGTTCCGCGCGCGATCGCAGCGCACGGCGACCACCGTCGGGTGATCGGCCGGCAGCGCGGCGCTGAGCACCGACTCGGCCTCCGTAAGCAGCGGCTCGGCGCGCAACGGGTCATCGCGCTCCTGGAGGAAGAGCCCTTCTGCGAGGAGGCCTTTGCCGACGCGAGCATCACCCGCGGGGAGCAACCGACGCAAAGCGCCGACCGCATCCTCGAGCAGCGCTTCCGCTTGCGCCGTGCGGTCCTGGCGCCAGAGCGCGTGGGCGAGCTCCACGCTCACCTCCGCCGCGTCGACGCCGTCCGCGCTCTCGAGCGGAGGAAGAGCCGCGAGCACCTGCCGCCAGAGTGCTTCCGCGCGCGCGGCGTCGCCCTGCGCGCCGGCGAGGCGCGCCCGAAGCCGCAAGACGCGATCGAGTTCGCTCGCGGGAGCACCCGTGCCCTCGCGTGCACGAAGTGCATCCTCCAGGAGCGGCGCGGCCTCCGCGAAGAGGCCCAGATTCAAGTACGCCGACCCCATCGCCTCGAGCAAGGAGGCCTTCACCGCTGGCTCGCTCCCCAGATCTTCGAGGATGCGCGCGACGCCCCGGTCGAGGATCGCGCGCGCCGTCACGGTGGCACCGCGGGCGCGCTCGGGCTCGCACTCGGCGAAGAGATCCTCGAGGAAGCGCACCGCCGCGCGCGCCGTCTCCGCCTCGCGCTGCACGGCGATACGCGTCGAGCGCTCTTTCCAGAGCAGCGCGCTCGGCAACGCCGTGATCAGCAGCAAGCCCAAGCTGGCGCCGGTCACCACCGCGGGGCGGCGCTGCGCGTAACGGCGCAAGCGCAGCCAGGCGCTCGCACGCCGCGCGCGGATCGGACGATGCTCTAGGATCGCGCGCAGATCGTCGGCGAGCTCCCGCATCGACACGTAGCGCCGCTCGCGCTCGGGCGCGAGCGCGGTGGCAAGCACGACCGCACAATCCCAGGCGACGTGGCTGCCGGAGCGGCGCATGTCCGGAACCTTCCCCTCCAAGATTCGCTGTCGCGTGGCCTCTTCCGTCTCGGCGGCGAAGGGCGAGCGAAGCGTCGCGAGTTCGAAGAGCGTGGCACCGAGCGACCAGACGTCGGTGCGCGGATCGACCTCCTCGCCGCGCACCTGCTCCGGGGACATGTAGGCGAGCGAGCCGGGCTGCGTGCCCGTGCGCGTCAGGCTTGCGTCGCCAACCGCGCGTGCGAGGCCGAAGTCGATGAGCAGCGCGCGTCCATCATCGGCCAGCATCGCGTTCGACGGCTTCACGTCGCGATGCACGATGCCGCGCTCGTGGGCGTGCGCCAGCGCCTCGGCGAGCTGGAGGCCGATCTCGAAGCTGGCCTCCACCCAATCGGCGGAACGCTGACGAAGCACCGCAGCGTCCGGCCGACTCCCCGAACGCTGCTCCGCCACGATCTCGGCGAGCGAGCGCCCGCTCACCAGCTCCATCGCGTAGTACGGCACGCCGGCTTCTTCGCCGTAGCTGTAGATCGGCACAATGCCGGGATGCTGCAGCGCGGCGACCGCGCTGATCTCGCGCAGGAAGCGCTGCCTCGCTCCACCGAAGTGCAGCAGCTCCGGACGGATCCTCTTCAAGGCCACGCGTCTCCCGAGCGGCTCCTCTTCGGCGAGGTGGACCGTGCCCATGCCGCCGCCGCCGAGCTCGCGCAGGAGACGGAAGCGGCCGAGTCGCTCGAGCCCGGCCTCGCCTTCCGCGAGGCCCGCGCGGCGGAGCAGCGCGAAGCGTGCCTCGAGCTCCGCGGCGTGCTCCGGATGCCGCACGGCGAGCTCGCGCAGCGCACGCGCCGGCTCGTCCGCCGCGAGACAGCGCGCCAAGAGCTCTTCGACGGGATCGCCGGAGGAGGCGGATAGTGGGTCCAAAGGGGGAGCTCGGATCAGGTGTTGCGCGTCGCGCGGAGCCATCGAAGCGTACGCTGCGGAGTACGATAGCGTCGTGGCCGACGATTCTCGCAGCAACGAAGACGACGCGGTGGAAGCCCTGGTGCGCGACGCGCACCAGGGCGCCGAGCCGGCGGTGCGCTCGCTGCTCGAGCGCTTCCTGCCCGACCTCCAAGCCTACGTCGACCGCCAGATGGGGAAAGGGCTCCGCGAGCACGAATCGCGCGCCGACATCGTGCAGTCCGTCTGTCGCGAGGTGCTCGAGGGCCTCGCTCGGGAGCGCTTCGCCTACCGCGGTGAGGCGCCTTTCCGCGGCTGGCTCTTCCAATCGGCGCTCTCGAAGATCCGCCAGCGCGCCCGACACCACGGCGCCGAGCATCGCGCCATGGTGCAGCCTGTCTCCCCCACCTCGCCCGCGCTCGCCGAGGCCCTGGCGACCTCGATCGGGAGCCCGAGCCGCGAGGCCTCCGATCGCGAAGAGCACGCGCGCCTGCTCGCCGCGTTCGAGCGCCTGGAACCCGCGCAGCGCGAGATCATCAGCTGGGCGCGCCTCGAAGGGCTCTCGCATCGCGAGATCGCCGGGCGACTCGGCACGACGGAGGGGAACTCGCGCTTGCTGCTCGCGCGTGCTCTCTCGAAGCTCGCGAAGCTGGCGGGCCAGCAGAAGCCAGGCGCGCCCTGAGCCGGATGACCCACGAGTTCGGCCTCGCCGGGTTCCCGCTCCGGCTGGTGCTCGCTCACGGGTGACTCACGCTCCACCCGAGGCTCCGCTTCCTCCGTGCAGAGACCCGCGTCGAAGCGGTGGCATCCGATCAAGTCTCTCTTCCGCGTAGTCGCGGCGCGAGCATCGTCGAGCGGCCTCGCCGCCGCGTCTCCGAGAGTCGACGCGCCCTCGGCGCGTGAAGTTCCGAGCCCGGTGCGGTAGCGGAGCTCGAGACCGGTGACAATCCCCGCCACCGCAGCTCCGAGAACAGCTCTGCAAGCGCACATGATCACCACCTCCGTCTTCGACGCTCGCTCCTACGATCGCGAGTCGCTCTGCGCCCATGCTCGGGCGGAGAGCATCACCTGGCGCTTCCACGAGTTCCGCCTGAGCGCGGAGACCGCCGCCTCGGCGCACGGAGCCACGGCCGTCTGCGTATTCGTCAATGACGTGGTCGACCGCGCCTGCCTCGAGATGCTCCGCGCGCAAGGGGTGCGGCTCGTGGCGCTGCGCTGCACGGGCTTCAACAACGTCGATCTAGGCGCGGCGAAGGAGCTCGGTATCCGCGTGACGCGCGTGCCGGTCTACTCGCCTTACGCGGTCGCCGAGCACGCGGTGGCGCTGCTCCTGGCCTTGAATCGGAAGCTCCATCGCGCGGTGCAGCGCGTTCGAGATCTCAACTTCTCGCTCCACGGGCTCGTGGGCTTCGACCTCCACGGCAAGACGGCGGGCGTCTTCGGCACCGGCAAGATCGGGCGCATCGCCGCGCAGATCCTCCGCGGCTTCGGGATGGAGGTCATCGCCTACGACCCGGTCCCAGACGCCGCATGGGCCGCTCAGCACGGCGTTCGCTACGTCGAGGCCAGAGAGCTGGCGAGTCGCAGCGACGTCGTCACCTTGCACGTCCCGCTGACGCCGCAGACGAAGCACATCATCCGGCGAGAAACGCTCGAGGTGATGAAGCCGGGGGCGATCCTCGTCAACGTGAGCCGCGGCGCCCTCGTCGATACCAGAGCTCTGATCGATGCGCTGAAGTCGGGCCACATCGGCGGCGTCGCGCTGGACGTCTACGAGGAGGAGGAGGGGATCTTCTTCGAGGATCTCTCCGGACAGATGCTGCAAGACGACGATCTCGCGCGCCTGCTGACCTTCCCCAACGTGATCATCACCGCGCACCAGGCCTTCCTGACGCAAGAAGCGCTCGCCGATATCGCACGGACGACCGTGGCGAACCTCGAAGCGCTCGCGCTCGGCGCTCCGTTCGTCGAAGGCTCCCTCTTGGCCTGAGGAGGCTGCCGCCATGAAGCTATCCCCGCGCAAGACCAAGATCGTCGCCACCATCGGACCGGCGTCCGAGTCGCCGGCAATGCTCGAGCGCTTGCTCCGCGCCGGCATGGACGTCGCGCGCCTCAACTTCTCCCACGGGGACTTCGACGGGCACGCGGAGCACATCCGACGCTTGCGCGCCGCCGCGCAGGCGACCGGCTGCCGCGTCGCGATCCTGGCCGACCTGCCCGGTCCGAAGATGAGACTCGGCAAGATCGAGCCGGAGCCGATCCTCCTCGCCGCGGGCGATAGCTTCGTGCTCACCCGCGAACCGCTGGTCGGCGATGCTCGCCGGGCATCGACGAGCTTCCCGCGGCTGCCCGAGGTCGTGAAGCCCGGCGACCGCGTTTCACTGAACGACGGCATCGTGCTGCTCGAGGTCGAGCGCGTCGTCGGCGGAGAGGTCAGCTGCCGCGTCGTGGTCGGCGGCGAGCTACGCTCGAAGAAGGGGTTGAATCTCCCTGGCATCGACCTCGGCATCTCCGCGTTCACCGAGCGCGATCGGGAGTGCCTCGAGCACGCGCTGCGCTGCGGCGTCGATGCCGTGAGCCAATCCTTCGTGGAGTCCGCCGCCGACATCGAAGCCGTGCGCGCGGCGGCCGCGGCGCTCGGCGCCCAGCCGTTCGTGATCGCGAAGATCGAGCGCGCCGGAGCCGTGAGGAACATCGCGGAGATCCTGCGCGCCGCCGACGGCATCATGGTCGCGCGCGGAGACCTCGGCGTGGAGGTCCCCATCGAGGAGATGGCGATCCTGCAGAAGCGGCTGATCGCGCAGGCACTCGAGCTCGGCAAGCCGGTCATCACGGCGACGCAGATGCTGGAGTCGATGACGGCGAGCCGCCTGCCGACGCGTGCCGAGGCGACCGACGTCGCGAACGCGATCCTCGACGGCACCGACGCGATCATGCTCTCGGCGGAGTCCGCGATGGGGCGCTTCCCGGAAGAAGCCGTAGCCATGCTGGCCCGCATCGCAGCGTACACCGAAGCGCATCGCCCCATGGTGCCTCGGCGTGAAGCGCCGCCCATGGACGCCCCGGGAACGCCGGCGCGCGCCGCGCAAGCGATCGGCAGCGTCGTAGAGCAGGCTCTGCGCACGGTGCCTTGCTCCGCCGTCTTCGTCCCGACGCGCACGGGTGCGACCGCGCGCAGCATCGCGCGCTATCGCGTGGCGCCGTGGATCGTCGCCCTCTGCCGCGAGCAGGGCATCGCGCGGAACCTCCAGTTCTCTTATGGCGTGCTGCCAATCGAGGTCGAGGGCCGCTCCGATACGACGAGCGCGAGCGCACGCGCGCGGTCGTTCTGCCGCGAGCATGGATTGGCCGGTGAGGTCGCGATGCTCGTCGATGGCCCTTCGCCCAGCGACCCCAGCGCGAACCATCGCATCGAATTCCTGCGCCTGGACCAGACGACCTCGCCCGGCTCCGTCCCGAGCGTGTCGGCGTCGAAGCCGGGAACCGCCCCTTGAGCTCGCACGCGCGAGCGCGAGCGCTGACACTACCCCTAGTCGGGGCGACCGAGGACGAGCGGAACTCGACGCTCAGCTCGGCGGCAGCGCGAGCGGCATCGCTTCGAGGCGCGCCTCCACGACCTGCCCGCCGCATACGATCGTCGTGACCCCTTCGTTCACCGAGAGGTCCCAGCGGTTGTTGCGCGCGAGCAGCGGCTCCAGCGCCGCGATGAGCTCCGGAGGCACCTTCACCACGCGGATCGCCTCGGCCTTGTGCACCTTCTCCTTCGCGCAGCGCTGCTGCAGGAGATCGGGCCGGCGATGGCAGTAGATCACCACGCGCTCCGCGAGCTTGCTCGCGCGATGCAGCCGCTCGGGCGCGGGCGAGCCGACCTCGATCCACGCGCGCACGCGCCCGTCGCCCTCGCGCACGAGCAGCGCCGGCTCGTCCGGCTCCGAGAGCCCCTTCCCGAACGCGAGGCCCTCCTGCTGCTCGCCCGCGAACGCGAGCACGCGCGTCAGGAGGTACGGCAGGTCCTCCGACGGGTGCTTCGCCACGCGGAGATCCAGGTCGGTGTAGAGGCCGCGGTCGACGTCGGCGAAGGAGATCTCGAAGCGGTAGATCATGGGCGGAGTTCTACCGCAGAATCGACGTCGAGCCGAAGGCGGTGCGCTGCGGCGACGAGAGCTCGGCGCGCGACTTGCCTCGGCTCTCGCTCCTCCCTATCCTCCGGATTCGCGAGGCGGTCCCGATCCGCACCCGGACCGCAGCTTCCACGTCCCCATGCACCTCCTCTCCGACCGCGCGATCCTCGTCACCGGCTCGACCCGCGGCATCGGCCTCGCCATCGCGCGCGAGCTGCTGGCGGCCGGCGCGCGTGTCGGCGTGCACGGCCGCGACGAGGCGAAGGTGCGCGCGGCGTGCGCCGCGCTCGATCCCGGCGGAGCACGCACGCTCGCCTGCGCGGCGGACTTCGCCGATCCGGAGCAGGCCAAGGCCGCGGTGCAGCGCTTCGTCGCCGCCGCCGGGCGCATCGACGGGCTGGTGAACTGCGCGGGCGGCGGCGAAGCGAAGGCGTTCCGCGCGCTGACCCTCGAGGGCTGGCGCGCGACCTTCCGACTCAATCTCGAGGCCGCGCTGCTCGCGACCCGCGAGGCCTACGTCGAGATGCGGAAGCAGGGCCGCGGCGCGATCGTGAACATCGCGTCGCTCGCCGCGCACGGACCGGGGCGCTGGATGGGTGCCGACTACGCCGCGAGCAAGGCCGGTCTGGTGAGCCTGACGCAGAGCTTGGCGCTCGAGGCCGCGCGGCTGAAGATCCGCGTCAACGCCGTCTCGCCCGGCATGGTCGAGACCGACATGACCGCGGTGCTCACGCCGGAGAAGAAGGCCGCGATCGGGATCCCGCTCGGGCGCTTCGCGGAGCCGCAAGAGATCGCCACCGTCGCGCGCTTCCTGCTCGCGGACGAATCGTCGTACATCACGGGCCAGGTGCTGCACGTGGATGGCGGCCTCTGGTCGAGGATCTAGAGACCCCATGTACCAGCTAGAGCGTGTCGTCGTCACCGGAGTGGGCCTCGCCACACCGATCGGATTCGACGAAGGCACCGTCGCCGAGCATCTCTTCGCGGGGCGGAGCGCGATCGGCCGCCTCCGCTGCCTCGACGCGAGCCTCTACAAGTCGCAGAGCTCCGCCGAGGTCGACGCCGCGAGCTTCGCGAGCGCGATTGCCGCGCGCGGCACGCGGCCGGGTGATCGGACGAGCGATCTCGCGCTGATCGCTGCCGGTAAAGCGCTCGAGCAAGCGCGGCTCCTGCCCGCGACGCCGGGCTCGCCGGGCGAGGAGACCTGCGTGCTCGTCGGCACCGGCTCCGGTCCGTCGCACGCGCTGCAGGAGTCGTGGCAGACCTTCTTCACCCAAGGGGGCAAGTCGCTGCGACCGACGACCGTGCCGCGCTGCATGCTGAACGCGGTGAGCTCGGCCGTTTCGATCCAGTACGGACTGAAGGGCACGAACTACGTGATCGTCTCGGCGTGCTCGTCGTCGACGATCGCGCTCGGCATCGCGTTCCGCATGATCCGCAGCGGCGATGCGCGGCGCGTGCTGGTGGTCGGCAGCGAGTCGATGTTCACCCCGGCGCTCTACGCGAGCTGGGACAACCTGGGCGTCATGTCGCGGAACGCGGAGCCCTCTCGCGCCTGCCGCCCCTTCGATGCGCAGCGCGACGGCTTCGTTCTCGGCGAGGGCGCGGGTGCCCTGCTGCTGGAGGAGCGCGGAGCGGCGCTCGAGCGCGGAGCGACGCTCCGCGCCGAGGTCCTCGGCTTCGGCGAGTCCTCGGACGGCACGCACATCACGCGCCCGAGCGTCGACGGGCAGGCCCTCTGCATGCGGAACGCGCTGCGCTCCGCGCGCCTCGAGCCCGACGCCGTCGACTTCGTGAACGCGCACGGCACCGCCACCAAGGCGAACGACGCCACCGAGGCCGAGGCGATCCGCAAGGTCTTCGGCGCGCGCACGGAGGCCTTGCCCGTGAACTCCTCGAAGTCCTACTTCGGGCACCTGCTCGGCGCGGCCGGCATCGTGGAGACGATCGCCTCGATCCTCTGCCTCGAGCACGGCCGCCTGCACGCCAACCTCAACCTTGAAGAACCCGACCCAGTGTGCAATCTTCGCCTCACCGGCCTGGATCGCCTGGAGTACCCACCGCGCGTCTGCCTGAAGAACAGCTTCGGCTTCGGCGGCAGCAACTCGACGCTGATCCTCGCCCGGCCTTCGTCCTCGCCGTCTTGACCGGCATCCACCCCTCAGAGCTCGGAGCCCCCGCGTGTCGCGCCAGGAGATCTTGGAGAAGCTGCGCTCGTTGATGGCGCGCACCGGCCCCGGCAAGACCGATTGGGCGAAGGTCAGCGAAGCCGATGCGATCGCGGCCCTCGGCATCGACTCGCTGGCGATGCTCGACTTCCTCTACGACATCCAGCAGGAGTTCGGGATCGAGCTCGACCCGCGCGATCTCGTTTCCGTCACGACGGTCGGCCAGATGGTGAGCTTCATCGGGGAGCGGAAGGGCGCGTGAAGCGCGTCCAGCACCTCCTCGAGTACGCCGTCGTCCGGGTCCTGCTCTTCCTGGTGGACCTCCTCCCGCTCCGCGCGTGCGTCGCCCTCGCGCACGGCATCGGCGACCTCTTCTATCTGCTGCATCGCCCGCGCCGGCGCACCGCGATGGAGAACCTGCTCGCCGCGGGCGAAGCCCGCGACGAGCGGGACGCGCGCCGCCTGACGCGCGCGGTGTTCCACCAGTTCTCACACCTGGTCGTGACCTCGGTGAAGTCGGACTCCTGGTTCCAGAAGTACCCGCCCGAGAGCTGCGTCACCTGGAAGCTCCCGCCCGAGCTCGCCGCGATCCTCGACGATCCGAAGCAAGGGCTGATCCTCGCGTGCGGGCACCTCGGGAGCTGGGAGATCGGGGCACAGCTCCTCTCGCATCGCAAGCCCGTGGTCGGCATCACGCGGCGGATGAACAACCCCTACGTCGATCGCCTGATGGTGAGCCGCAAACCCCGCGGCCGCTTCGAGCTGACACCGAAGCGCGACGCCAATCTGCTGCGGCTCGCCGGCGCGCTGAAGGACGGCAAGGTCCTCGCGATCATGATCGACCAGAACGCGAAGGACCGCGGCATGCTGGTCGACTTCTTCGGCCGCCCGGCCTCCTCGCACACCGCGATCGCGCTCCTGCATCTGCTGACGAAGACGCCGCTCTGCTTCGGCGCCTGCATCGAGGTGGCCCCCATGCGCTTCGAGTTCCGCGCGAGCGGCCCCTTCCGCTTCGCGCCGACCGGCGACAAGGCGGCCGACGTGCGGAAGATCCTCGAGCACTTGAACCGCGAGCTCGAGAACGCGGTGCGGTTGACCCCCGACCAATACATGTGGGGCCACCGGCGCTGGCGCCTCACCCCGAAGCAACTAGCCGCCAACGCACCGTAACGGCGCCGCAGCAGAGGGCGCCGCTCCGATCATCGGCGGGAGTCGTCTGGGCGGAGTGCCTGCTCGAACGCGGGCATCACCTCCGAGAAATCCACGTCGGTGCCGGAGAAGCGCCCCACGATGACGGGGAAGGTCTTGCGCCCGAATCGCAGCAGCTGCTTCTGGCGCTCGCGCGTGATGTAGTTCGGCGCAGGGATGTCGCGGATGAAGCGTTCCAAGGCGGTGCGGGCCGGGAGCGCGAGAGGTGCTTGCTCGTCGGGCGCGAGCGCACTGCCGAACAGGAACTCCAAGCCGCGATCGGAGTGGCTCGAGCTCAAGTTGGCCGCCAGCGCCTGGACGAACTCCGGATGCGTGCGCAACCGGGCCGTGGCGGCCTCGCGCACGGCG
This sequence comes from Planctomycetota bacterium, assembly GCA_016719295.1. Classification (GTDB taxonomy): domain Bacteria; phylum Planctomycetota; class UBA1135; order UBA1135; family JADKAF01; genus JADKAF01. The sequence goes on along the minus strand of JADKAF010000001.1, from coordinate 5,436,310 downwards.
CGGCTGCGGTAGAGGTTGGCGTAAGCCAGGAGCTCGTCGAAGTCGCTCCGCGGATCGAGCGTGGCGATCTTGGCGAGATGCTCCGGCGCGGGTTCGCGAGCGCTCAGGATGCGCCGGACCAGCTCGCGCACGCCGATGCTTGTGCGGAAGAGACGATGCCCGACGAATCCCGCGCCGAGGACGAGGCTCGAGGCGGTAAGGAGGACCCACGGCCACCACAGCCATCCCACGGGAAGTCCGGGCGCGAGCTCTCGATTCAGACTCAGGACCACCAGCAACCCGGTGGCGCAGGGAGTGAGGTAGATCCCCGGCGTGTAGAGGCCCCGCGGCGTGAAGCCGGGCCGGATATACAGCGCGATGAAGACGAAGTTCACCGTCGCCAGCGCGCCACTCGCGCCAACCGCGAGCGCGTAGAGCAGAGGCCCGCCGAGGCGCAATCCGTCGAACCCGCCGCTCGCGGTCATGCAGAGCAGCGCGACCAGGAGCAGCAGCCACAGCGGGATCAACGCACCGAGGACCGGCGTCGTCCATCGATTGTCGCTGGGGTACTGGCGTGCGAAGTCCCGGAACCGACGCTGCAGCGGGAAGAAGAGGACGAGCGCGGCGAGACCGACGCAGACGTTGCCGGTGATCTGGAGGAGGAGTGCGCTATTCATGGGGACCAAGCGACACGCGAACTTCGAGCCCGCATGCCTGGGGGAGAGCCTTCGCAGCCGCACTGTACAGTAAAGGTGCCAGGCACCTTTACTGTGCAACGACGGCGATCGTGCGCGCCCACCAAGGGCCGCGCGAGCTGCCCGTCGCAGCACTCCAATACCAGCTCGAGTGATCGGCGAAGCTGTGGCCGTCGGCGTCGACCAGGTTCTCGCGCACGAGCAGGTGCTCGTGGCCGCGGCGCGCTTCGAAGCTCGACCAGAGCTGCCCCTCCGCATCGCGCACCGGCTTTGGCGTCGAGACCTCGTAGCCGCTGGAGGCGAAGCAGCGGTGCGCCGGATGCACATGGCGCGTCGGGCTCGGGATCCAGCGCAGCACGAGCTCGCGTTCACCGAGGCGGAAGCGGCCCACCTCGCCGCCGAACGCGCGGAAGAAGGCGCCTTCGCTCGCGCCCGCGGGCAGCGGCTCCAAGGGATCGCCCTCGAGCTCCGTCGGCCAGCCGGGGAAGTCCGCCGCTCTCGGAGCGACCTCGACGCGCGCACGCGGCAGACACGGCGCGAGCGCCGCAACGGCGCACGCGAGCGCGAAGACGCAAGTGCTCAGGCGGCGCATGGGGAGCTCCTCGCGCTCGCTGCAGAGAGCCAGGAGACGAAGAGCACGATCGCGCCCGCGGTCAGCGCGAACACCGCGAGCCCCAGCGCCTCGTGCGAGCTCAGCAGCCCGTGCTCCGGAGCGCGCTCCGCGAAGAAGAGCGCGGCGGCGCGCAGCGCGTTCCCGCACACGACGAGAACGAGCGTCCCGAGCGCGCCGAGGGCGAACGCGAGCGAGCCCAGCCGTGCGCGGATCGCGAGCACGCAGAGCAGAAACGCCGCGGCCCACAGCATGCGCACGCCGCTGCACGGAGCATCGACCCACAGGATGCCGTCCGCATGCTGCAAGCCGGTGCCCGCGCGCGAGACGGCGAAGCCCGCGCCGCGCAGCAGGGGCACCGCGAGCGCCGCGGTCGCGAGGCGCAGCGGGTAGCCGAGATAGAACTGCAGATGCGGCATCACCGGCAGCGCGAGCATCGCGAGGCCGAAGGTCGGCAAATGCAGCGCGCATCCGAAGCGACGCGGGCTCGCGAGCAAGCACAGCGCGGTGACGGAGCTCATCGCGGCGATGAGCGGCAAGCGCTCGAGCGTCGCCCCTGCGGAGAGCGCGAGGGCGAAGCTCGCGGCGAGGAGCTGGGGCTTCGCCTCTGGCGCCGCGCGGCGCGTGCGCCACAGCACGAGCGGGAACGCGGCGCACGCCACGAGCCCGCTCGCTTCGCTCTCTCCCGCCGTCGCGCGCTCGAGCATCCAGAGGACGCTGGACCAACTCGCCGCGAGCCACGCGAGCAGCGCCGTTCGCTCGTTCATCCGCCGAGGCCTCCGCGGCGCCACGCCCAGAGCAGGCAGAGCCCCGCCACGACGAGCAGCAGGATCTCCTCCGGCTCGGGGATGCTGGGAACCGTGGACGGATCGACGGGCTCGAGATCGTTCACGGCGTACTGCTGCTGTGTCTCGAGCACGACCGCGCCGGTGAGCGGCGTCACGAGCTGATAGAGCTGCGCGAGCTCCACGGCCTCCGCTTCTCTTCCGGCATCGGCGAGCTCCTGCACGCGCCGATGGGCCCAGAGCCGCGCGAGATGATCCGAGACGCGGCGCGCCCAACCGAACGGCGCCTCGCCATCGGGCAGGATCTCGGGCACGAGCTCGAAGCGGCTCGACTCCAAGGCGAAGCCGAGGAAGGTGCGCTCCAGATCTTCGCGCAGCGAGCCCGTGCGCGGCAGGGACTCGAGGTCCGGCTTGCCGTCGAGCGCGCGCAACACGAGATCCACTCCCGGCTCGACCGCGACCTCGATCAGCCGCGGGAACACCTTGCGGCGATCGTAGTGCTGCTCCAGGTGCTCGAGCGGGGAGACCTCCACGGGCTGCGGCGCATGCACCCAGAGGATCGCTTCGGTCGCCGCGGTGCTGCGGAGCACCTGCAGGAGCGCGGGAACGTGATCGACGCCGCCGGCGACCACGGCGCCGCGCAGCCGCGAGGCGATGAGCTCGCGCGCACGCGCCAGATCCGCGCCACGTTCTGCTCCTGGCCGCTCGAGCTCGTCGGTGAGCACCCAGCAGAGCAGCGGCAGATCCGCGGGCAGCGCGTCGAGCGCGGCGAGGAGCTCTTCGAGGAACGGCTCCGTGCGCGTCGAAGCCTCGACGAGCAGTACCAGTCCCGTCGGCCGCGCTTCGATGCGCCGGGAGAGCCGCGCGCGGAGGCGCTGCTCGGAGCGCCGGTCCTCGGTCCAGAGATCCTCGACCGCGGCACTCCGCGCGACGCGGAACGCCTGCGGCGCGCGCAAGCTCTCCGCGGGCAGCTCGGCGTGGAGCTCCCAGGCCTTCTCCCCACGCGTGCTCGAGGCACCTCCCGGACCGCTCAGCTCGCCCTCCGAGCTCAGCCACACGAGATGCCGCAGCCGCGACGGCAGCTCGAACGAAGCGGCGAGGATCGAAGGCAGGACGAAGCTCGCGCGCTCGGGCTCGATGACGCGGAGCGGAAAGGTGATCCCGAGGCGCATCTTCATCGATCCACGCGCCGGCACCGGAAAGCAGCGCAGGCGCACGCGGTCCGGTCCGCGCGTCGTGACCAGCACGGGGTCGCGGCGCGTCCGAACCACCGATGTGTACGCCGCGATCGTCTTCTCCTTGGAGGCAAAGGCCGCTTCGCGCTCCTCGCCGCCGACCCAGAGCGTCAGGCGCGAGACGAAGCCACCGGCGGGGAGCTGGAGATCGGCCCACGCCTCCAGGTTCTGCCATGCACTCGGGTTCTCGATCTCCAGCATCCACTCGAGGTAACCGAGCGCGCCGTCGGCTTCGATGACGCCGTCCAAGCGCGAGAGCGCGAGCTCGCCGTCGCGCCGAGACCTCTCGATCCACGGCATGCGCTCTTCACGCAACGAGAACCACGAGCGACCGCGATCGAGGAACTCGCTCTCGCCGGCATCGCGCAGCGCGCGCCCCGTCACCAGATAGAAGATCGCGGCGTCGCTCGATCTCCGCGACACGCGATCCCCATCCCACTCACGGTGTTCGCGAGCGAGGATGTCGGACGCCAGCAGGGAGCGCAGCGTGCCCCGGCAGGCATCGCGGAGGACGCTCTCGTCCGCATGGCTCCGCAGCGATGCCATTCCGGAGCGCCGCGTCTCCTCGTCCGCCGACCGCGCGCGCTCGAGCCAGTGCAGCGTGAGCTGCAAGCGGACCTCCGGCAAGGTAGCCAGGAGGACGCCCGCGAGCGCACCGCCGCAGACCAGAAGTCCTCTCCGCGGGATTCGGTTGCCGTCCCAGCGCACGAGCCAGCGGTGGTACTTGATCGCACAGGCGAGCGAAAACGCAGGCGCAAGTCCGAGCGACCCGATCCCACCGAACAGCGAGCCGATCAACGTGAAAGGGAGGAGCGGGAGGAGAAAGAGCGCGAAGGCGAAGGCGATCCCACCCGTGCAGGCGTTCGCGACGAGCATCACGCGTCGGCATGCCTCGCTCGCTCGCGCCCCCCGCACGTACACCCAGAGGTTCACGACCGGGATCGCCGCGAAGAGCGCCGCATACCACGGCGTCGGCAGCGGGTCGTAGAACAGCGAGCGGCAGACCTCGAAGGCGAGCTCGATGAAGAGCGCCACGAGCGGAAAGACGGTCCCGAAGAAGAGCAGCCAGCCACTCGGCGGCGAGTCGCTGGTCTCCTGTGCAGCATCGCTCATCGCGGATCTCCGGCGGAGAGAGGACGCGGGTCGAACGCGCGCCTAGTTCCCTCCACCGGCCGACCGGCCGTGAGAGCTCGAGATTCCACTGCACAGAAAAGGTGCCTAGCACCTGTACTGTGCAGTGAAACTGAGGCCCTAGGTCCCGACGCAGCCCTCACCGCCGTTGCTGGTGATGAGGCTCGCGGGATTGGCGCCGGGGTCGATGGCGATCACCTGGTTCTGGAAGACCGCACCAGAGAAGACGGGTTGGTTCGGGATCTGCGCCGAGAAGGTGGCGGCACTGCCAGTGTTCACGAGCTGGAACTGCACGTCGGAGCTCGTGAGGAGCCAGCAGCCCGTGGCGCCCAGCGGCGAGAGATCGAACGGCAGCGGCACTCCGAACCACGAGGTCTTCGAGATGCCGAACCAGAGGATCGGGAGCGCGCCGACACCGAGGTTCGTGACGTCGAGCTGGAAGGTCGAGCCCAGCACGGGACGCGAGCCTGGCGCCGGTTGAAGGGTGAGCACGCCGCCCGTGCCGCTGCAGCCCGCGCCGTAGCGCCCGTAGGTGGCGTTGCCGAGGCAGTAGTGGATCGTGCCGTTCCAGATGCGCGGCGAGAAGAGCGAGCCGCCGAAGCGCGTGCTGCGCGCGATGCCCGCGCTCAAGCTCAGCTCGGCGTTGCCGTACTGCTGGTTCGCGCCGTTGCCGTTCGTGTACGCGACGCCGCTGTTCGTATGGTGCACGTAGAGGCCGTAGCTGCCGGGCGCGAGGAAGAAGTCTTCGACGTCGATCGGCGTCGGCGAGTTGCGCACGACGGCCGGCCCCTGGCCCGTGCTCACCTTGGTCCACGCCGCGGCGTTGGTGTCGTTGCCGACGTAGGTGCCGGGGATCAGGTAGACGTCGATCACGACGTTCGCGCCGACGGTGCCGATCACGTTCACGTCGAGCTGATGGATCGTGAGGCCGAGCGGGCGCAGCACGCTCACGTCGAAGAAGCACCCCGGGTCGAGCGACGAGCGCCCGTTGTCCGAGGCGAAGGTCGTGGTCAGCGATTGCGCGTGAGCATCGAACGCGCCGAGCGCGAGCGAGCCGACGAGGGCGAGGAGAGAACGCCGCATGGAAAGACCTCCGGAGAGCAAGCGAGCCAGGGAAGGCAGGGCGGCCAGCGCCACCCCGACCGACCGTAGCGCACGCGCTTCGTTCTCACAAGGCGGTCGCGCCGCAGCTCACACCCCGAAGAAATGCCGGATCCGCAGCACGAGCTGCGAGGTGCGATCCACCGCTTCCTTCCGCTTCTCGGGTGCGAGCGAGGCCATGTCGCGCACGGCCTGCAGGCCGTGGCGGCGCGCCTCGACCATCTCGGCCATCTCCTGCGCGAGCCCGGGGCGGCGCTCGAGGATGCCCTTCAGCGAGCCCTTGTAGATCACGAGCACGTCGAGGTCTTCGGCAGCGGTCACATGCGCCGTTCTAGGCTCGCCGGTGAGCAGCGCCATCTCGCCGAAGAACTCGCCGCGCCCTAAGCGCGCGACCTCGCGCTCGAGACCTGCGCCGTCGGAGATCGAGACGACGGCCGCGCCCTCGACGATGACGTAGAGCGCGTCGCCGGGCTCGCCCTGGCGCACGATGCGCTCGCCCTTGCCGAAGCTCTCGAGGCTGGCTTCCTGTGCGAGCTTGTCGAGCTCGGACTCGTCCATCGGGATGAACACGGGCACGCGGTGCAGCGCCGAGGTGAAGCGCTGGTGCGCCGGCACCTCCGCTTTCGCCGGCATCTGCGTCATGTGCACCGTGCGGATCGGGTACGGGATGGTGAGATTGTTCCGCTTCGCCGCGTACCAGACCTTGGTCATGAACTCGTCGACGATCGTGTTCAGCTTGTCGTAGTCGTCGATATAGAGCAGCACCTCATACTCGACGAAGAAGTCGGCGTAGGTGACCACGCGCGCCTCGGGCGGCGGCGTGGCAAGCACGCCGCGTGAGGAGAGCGCGCAGGAGACAAGCACGCGCTTCACGCGATTGGGCGGGTCGTCGTAGGAGAAGCCGATGCGACGCACCTCGCGATGGAGCGGCGTCGGCTGCGAGAAGTTGAAGATGACCTCCTTCCCGAGCATCAGGTTCGGGACGACGACCTGCTCCTTGTTGCGCGTGATGAGGCGCGTCGAGCGCCAGTTCATCTCCGAGACCTTGCCGGTGATCGTGCCGATGCGCACCCACTCGCCGACGGCGAAGGGGCGCTCGAAGAGCAGCGCTACACCGGCAAAGACGCTGCCCAGGGTGTCCTGGAGAGCGAGGCCTACGACGAGCGAGCCCACGCCGAGCGCCGTGATCAGCCCGGAGAGCTCGATCCCCCACACGGTCGAAACCGCGATCGCGCCGCCGAGCAGCACGATCACGAAGCGCAGGATGTCGAGGAAGAGCTTCGGCACCTTCCCGCGCCGGCCCTGGTCGCCGCCGGCCGCGACGAAGCCCGCGTTGGCGAAGGAGAGCGCGGCATGGAGTCCCGCCAACGCCAGGAGCGTCATCAGGAGCTTCCGTCCGACGAAGCTCTCGGGCATCTCCGCGACGTGGATCAGCGCGAGATCGACGGTCGCGAGCGGCAGCACGAGGTTCCGCAGGATGCGGAAGCTCCCGCCGAGCGGATGCTGGCGCGCTTCGTAGCGCCGCCCGATCGTGCGCAGCACGAGATAGAGAACGGCGGAGCCCGCGGCGAGGCCGAGGCCCCACGTCGCGCGCGGGTCGAAGTCAGCGATCAGCATGAAGGGTGGCTCTGCGGCGCAGCACGCCGCTTGCTCGATGGAGACTCGCTCAGGATCGCGTCGCCGCGCGGAAGCGCTGGTCGCGCGCTTCGATCGCCGCGGGCTTCGGCACGGAGCTGGAACCGATGTCGGGCAGGTTTTCCAAGCGCTCGGCGGGCGCCGGATGCGTGGACATCAGGCCGCCACTGCCGCCGTCCTTGCCGAGGCGCTGCAAGAAGCGCCGGAGCGAGCCCGCGTCATAGCCGGACGCCGCCGCGATGCGCTGCCCCAGCGCATCGGCTTCGTATTCGGCCTCCTTCGAGAAGCCGTTCTTCACCAGCGAGGCCACGACGTCCTGCACCGAGTCGTCGAAGAGCCCGGTGACCTCCTGGAGCTGCTGTTCGTCGAGCGTCGCTTGCGCCGCGCCTTGGCCCAGGTACTTGAAGGCCTCGATCAGGTTGCTCTTCTGGATCGCGGCGAGGCCGTGGCGCAGCGTCACGTGCGCGATCTCGTGCGCGAGCACGGCCGCGAGCTCGTCCTCGCTTTCGGTGCGCTCGATCAAGCCGCGCGTCACGAAGATCGTGCCGCCGGGTGCGGCGAAGGCGTTGATCTCCTTCGACTCGAGGACGCCGAAGCGGTAGCCAAGGAAGGTCTGGCGGACTTCGTCGCACGCGATCGAGAGGCCCTGGCCCACGCGGTTCACGTAGGCGTCGAGCTTCTCGATGTCGGCCTTGGAGATGCCTTGCGCCTTGGAGCCATCGGCGAGCGGATACTCGGGCAACACCAGGATCTGCGCCGCGACGCTGCGCCCGATGTAGTGCTCCTCGGAGGGATCGAGGTCCTGGAACGACTTCCGCAGGCGATTCGCGCCGCGGACCAGCGAGCCGAGCGCCGTGTTCTCGTCGGTCGACTCCTCGAGCGAGTTCATGAACTCGGCGCAGGCGACCAGGCCGAAGGAAGCGAGGAGCGCGGCGAGCACGCCGCGGCGGAGAAGAAGGAGCTTCATCTCAGCGACCCTCCTCTTCGATCAGGCCGCCGGCGCGGAGGAAGCCGACGAGCTCGGCCTCCGCGACGCCGCGCGCCTGGACCTGGTCGACCTTGTCGAAGGCCGGCTTCAAGTCGGGACGCTGCTGCTCGTAGTTCTTCTCGATCTCCGAGTTGAAGCCCTTCTTGCCGGCGGCCGTCTCCGCGGCGCTGTAGTTCTCGCGGACCCCCTGGCCCGAGAGGCGCACGTCGCTGCGCTCCGACACGTCGGTCTCGTGGACCCAGCCGGTCTTGCCCTGGAAGCGCACCTGGCACCACGGCGCTTCGCGCAGCAGCAGCTCCAGCTTGTCGCCTTCGCGCACGTCGGCGACGCCGGTCGCGTAGAGGCGCTTCGCGTTGCGGATCTTGGTGGCCTTCTTGGTCACCGTGAGCTGCGTGCCGTCCTGCGGACCGACGGCGGAGGCGGAGAGGGCGATCGCCAGGAGGACGGCGACGGCCCGGAGAGCGGGACCTTGGAACATGCGGAAGGATCTCTGGAACGAGAGCGCGAGCGCCGAGAGCGGAGCGCGCGTTTATACATCTCGGCGAAAGCGCGAGGCAAGGCGCCCCGGGGTCGCGCCCGCGCTACTTGGAATCGAGAGCGAAGATCCCGTCCCAGCTCGGATCGGCGACGGCCTTCAGGTAGGCCTGCACCAGCTTGTCGCCGGGCTGCAGCGCTCGCGCCCGCTCGAAGAGCGCCCGCGACGCCTCCGGGCCGCGCGCGCGCAGCGCTCCCAGCGCCTCCTCGTACACCGCGAGGAACTCCGCGGGGAAGGGCAGCTCCGCTCCCGCCGCCGCGAGCGGCTCCCAGACCGTCATCGCCGCGCCGCGACCCACGACGCGGAGCTTTCCGATCTCGCGCCCTTGGAACGCGCCGCCGACCGCCTTCCAGGTGACCTCGCTGGCCATGATCGCCGTGCCGAAGGGCTTGTTCGCGCCCTCGAGGCGAGAGGCCAGGTTCACCGTGTCGCCCATCGCGGTGTAGTCGAAGCGCCGCTGCGAGCCCATGTTGCCGACGACGGCGATGCCGCTGTGGAGGCCGATGCGCGCGGAGACCGCGGGCTTGCCGGCGCGCGCGAGCTCCTCGTTCACCAGCGCGAGCTCGCGCTTGCAGGCGAGCGCCGCGGCGATCGCGGAGAGAGCGTGGTCCTTCCGCGCGAGCGGCGCCCCGAAGAGCGCCATGATCGCGTCGCCGATGAACTTGTCGATGATGCCGCTCTCGCGCATGACGTGATCGCCCATGCGCGTGAAGTAGCTGTTCAGGAACGCGACCAGCTCCTGCGGGGTCGTCGCCTCGGAGAGCCCGGTGAAGCCGGCGAGGTCGGAGAAGAAGACCGAGATCTCGCGTTCTTCGCCGCCGAGTCGGAGCCCTCCCGGGCTCTTCAGCACTTGGGCCACGACCTCGGGTGCCATGTAGCTCGAGAAGGCGCGCCGGAGCTCGCGCTTCTGCTTGCCCTCGACGATCAGGCGATACGCATACGCGAGGCCCGCGGCGAGGAGCACGCCTAGCGCCGGCGTCGCGATCGGCAGCACGATGCCCTGCGCGAAGGCGAAGCAGGCGATCGCGGTCCAGAGTCCGAGCGCGCCGAGGAGCGCCAGGGCGCCGAGCCCGACGGCCGCGATCGAGAACGGGATCGCGCTCCCCAGGGCGAGACCGAGCGCTCCGCTGGGAACGACCCAGCCGGCTTCGAGCAGCGGGTCGGGAGCCAGCAGATTCGCGATCGCGGTCGCGTGGAGCTCGGGCCCCGGGAAGCGCACGGCGACGGGAGTCTTGCGGGCGTCCTCGTAGCCCTCCGCGTTCGCACCCAGGATCACGATGCGATCGCGGAAGCGCTCGGGCGCGTAGAGCGGCTCCTGGCCCTCGGCGAGCTGCGTCACCGACACGAGGATGTTCACCAGCTTCACGTGCTCGAAGGCGAACGCGCCGCCGCGGAAGCGAAGGGCGAGGCGCCCCTGCGCATCGACCGCCGCGCGGCGCTCGCCGAGATGGAGCACGCCGTTCTCGAAACGCGCGACCTGGCCCGTCAGCGCTTCGACGGTGGCCAGCGCGAGCGAAGGATAGAGCTTCTCGCCCCAGCGCCGCACGAGCTCCATGCGGCGCACGACGCCATCGATATCGCCGTCGACGTTGAAGAAGCCCGCATGCGGCGTCGCGGCGTCGAGCTCGGGGATCGGCAAGATGACGCCATCGAGCCGTCCCGGCGCATCAGGACCGTCGACCTGGCTACGGCCGCGCGCTTCGAAGCGCTTCGTCTCGTCCTCGTCGAAGCCGCCCTTCCGCCAGCCGACCATGATGTAGGAGAGGATCACCGGCGCGCCCGGCTCGGCGATCGCCTCGGCGAGCAGGCGGTCGTCCTCCGCGTTCATGGGCTCGCCGAAGAGGAGATCGAACACGATCGCCTTCGCTCCCGCGTTGCGCAGGAAGCGCACGACATCGGCATAGATCGAGCGCGGCCAAGGGAACGAGACCCCGCCCTCGCGCCGCATGTAGTCGATCGACTCCTGATCGATCCACGCGACCGCGACCTCCGGCTCCGCGACCTTCTGCCCGAGCCCGCTCACCTGTCGCGCATCGCGCGAGAGCAGCTCGAGGCGCTCCAGGAGCCCGGTGACGCTCGTGAGGAGGAGGAGTAGACCCGCGGCGCAGACCACCGCGGCCATGAGGAGGAGGCGGCGCATGCGCGAAGCTCTACCACGCTGCGCACGAGCGCGCGGAAATGATTTCCATGGCTCGCCCGAGGGTGGCTGAGCGGCCGAAAGCGCTAGGACGGCTCCCTCGAGCCGGACGAGCCATGAGCAAGACGCACACGAGCCCCACGCCTGCCGCGGCGCCTGTCACCGGCGCCCCCGCCGCGCGCTGGCCCTGGTTCGTGCGCTGGGGCCTCGTGGTCGGCTTCGCCTGGGTCCTGGTGCAGCTCCTCTTCCCGCGCGACGCGTCGCTCGAAGCCCTGGAGCAGCTCGAGTCCTCGGAGCTCGCGCAGGTCGAGATCCCCGGCGAGATCGTGGCCGACCTCCGCGGCGGGCAAGGCGAGCGCCTGGTGCTGCGCGTGGCGCTCGACTTCCGCGCCAGCGACGAGCAGCTCGTGCGCAAGCGCCTGAAGGACCCGGCGATCTTGAACCGGGTGCGCGACCGCTTGAACGAGTTCTACACGGGGCGCAGCGCCGCCGAGGTGGCCGACCCTGCACTGCGGCCGATGGAGAAGCGCGAGCTGCGCTCCCGCCTCTCGCCGCTCGTCTTCCCCGACCCCGAAGAGGGCCGCGTCGAGGAGGTCCTCTTCGCGCTGCGCAGCATCGAGGGCTGAGCCCCACCCCCACGGCACAGCAAAGGTGCCAGGCCCCTGAGTGTGCAGCGGAGGGCAGGCCTGTGCTTGCACTCGGCTCGGCGAAGCCGTAGCACGATGCGATGCGCACTCGCCGAACTCTCCGCACCGCCTCGCTCGCCGTCGCGTTCCTCGCCTCAGCTTGGCTCGCCGGCTGCGGGCCGACCAAGCCCGTGAAGCACCCGTGGACGCCGAAGGACCCGCAGGGTCCCGCCGGTCCGGAGACCGCCCGCGAGGTCGATCGCGACGATTGGTGGCGCGAAGCGCGCTTCGGCCTGTTCGTCCACTGGGGCCTCTACGCGCTGACGGAAGGTCGCTGGGGCGAGCGGGATAACTACGGCGAGTGGATCCGCGACTCGGCGCCCATCCCCGCGGCGGAGTATCGCGCGCTGGCGCAGCGCTTCGACGCGCGCGGCTTCGAGCCCCGCGCGTGGGCGCGCCTCGCTCGCGAAGCAGGCATGCGCTACGTCGTGTTCACGGCGAAGCACCACGATGGCTTCTGCCTCTTCAACTCGGAGCACACCGAGTTCGACAGCCAAGGCTCCGCGGCGGAGCGCGACCTCACGCTCGAGGTCGTCGAGGCGTTCCGCTCCGAAGGCCTCCGCGTCGGCCTCTACTACTCGATCCTCGACTGGGATCACCCGGACTATCTGCCGCGCCGCGCGTGGGACGATCGCCCCGCCGAGGACGCCGACTTCCTGCGCTACGAGGCGTACCTGCGCGCGCAAGTGAAGGAGCTGCTCACGCGCTACGGCGCGATCGACCTGCTCTGGTTCGACGGGCAGTGGGAAGGAACGTGGTCGCACGCGAGCGGCTTGGCGCTCCACGAGCTCTGCCGCGAGCTGCGCCCCGCGATCTTGGTGAACAACCGCGTCGACAAGGGCCGCGCCGAGGACGGCTCGACGACGCCGGGCTTCGCGGGCGACTTCGCGACGCCGGAGCAGGTGATCCCCGGCGCCCCGCTCGAAGGCCCGTGGGAGACCTGCCTCACGATGAATCGCCACTGGGGTTGGAACGCCGCCGACGCGGAGTGGAAGTCGGCGCGCGAGCTCGTGCAGACCCTCATCGACGTGGCGTCGAAGGGCGGAAACCTGCTGCTCAACGTCGGCCCGCGCGGCGATGGGTCGTTCCCGCCCGAGGCCGTCGAGCGCCTCCAGCAGATCGGCGCGTGGATGGCGCAGAACGCCGAGTCGATTCGCAGTACCACGGCGAGCCCGATCGGCTCGTTCCCCTGGGGTCGCGCGACCTGGAAGGCTCGGGAGAAGGGCGGCACGCTCTATCTCCACGTCTTCGAGTGGCCCGACAACGGCGTGCTGCGCGTCCCGGGCATCGGCAATCGCGACAACCTGCGGGTGCGCGTCCTCGCCGAGCCGACGCTGAAGCCGCGCATGCAGGCGGAGGACGACGGTCTGGCGCTCCACCTCCCGCTGCGCGATACCGCTCCGAATCAGCTCTCCATCACCTTCGCGATCGAGATCGGCGAGGAGCCGATCTTCCATCGCGCCCCGCTGGTCTACGCGCCGAGCGACGTCTTCGTCGATCCGATCGAAGTGCGCATCGCCTCCGGCTCGCCGAAGCTGCGCGTGCGCTACACGCTCGACGGCAGCGAGCCCACCACGAGCTCGCTGCTCTACCAAGGGCCGTTCGAGCTCACGACCTCGGCCGAGCTGCGCGTGCGCTCCTTCCAGGACGGCCGCCCCGTCGGTCCCGTGACGCAGCGTCGCTTCGTGCGCGAGGAGCTGCGCATGCCCGTCGAGCCCGCCAACCTGGAGCCCGGCCTCTGGCTGCGCCGCGAAGCGAGGGAGCTCTCCGCGCTGCCGCCCTTGGGGACCGAGCCGAGCGGCGCTCCGGAGGCCGCCTCCGCGATCGCGATCGACGCCGCGGCGGATCGCGCGAAGCTCTGGATGCGCTGGGAAGGCTTCCTCGAGATCCCGAAGTCGGGCGTCTGGCGCTTCGCCTTGCGCAGCGACGATGGCTCGCGTCTCGCTCTCGGGCGCAGCGTGATCGTCGACAACGATGGTCTCCACGGCGTGCAGATCAAGGAGGGCGCCGCCGCGCTCGCCGCCGGTCTGCACCCGGTGACGATCGAGTGGTTCAACGCGACGGGAACCGCGGACGTGCATCTCGCGGTGGCGCCCCCGGGCGGCGACTTCGGGCCGGCGCCGGCGGAGCTCTTCCGGCGCTTCAAGCGCTAGGATGGCGGTATGAGCGGCTCCATCCTCGTCCTCGGCGCGGGCCTCCAAGGCAGCGCCTGCGCCTACGACCTAGCACTCCGCGAGGGCTTCGAGGTCACGCTGGCCGACCGCGACGAGAAGCTGCTCGAGCGCGCGCTGCAGGAGCTCGGTCCGGCGCGCGAGCGCGTGCACGGCGCGGCGCTCGATGTCTCCGATCGCGCCGCGGTGCGGAAGCTGATGAGCGAGCACCACGCCGTCGTCTCCGCGGTGCCGTACTTCCTGAACCCGGCGCTGGCCGAGGATGCCGTCGAGAGCGGCGCGTCCTTCACCGACATGGGCGGAAACACCGAGCTCGTGCTGCAGGAGCTCGCCCTCGACACGCTGGCCCGCGCGCGCGGTGTCTCCATCGTCCCCGACATGGGGCTCGCGCCAGGGATGGCGAACCTGCTCGCCGTCGACGCGATGCAGCGCTTCGAGAAAGTCGACAGCGTCGCGATCCGCGTGGGCGGACTGCCGCTCGAGCCGAAGCCCCCGCTCGGCTACATGATGCTGTTCTCGATGCACGGGCTCATCAACGAGTACTGGGGCGAAGCCCTCGTGCTCGAAGAGGGCGCGGTGAAGAAGGTGCCCACCTTCTCCGTGCTCGAGGAGCTCGAGGTGCCCGGCGTCGGCGCGCTCGAAGCGTTCCCCACCTCGGGCGGCATCTCGACCTTGCCGATGACCTACCGCGGCAAGGTGCGCACGATGGACTACAAGACCCTGCGCTATCCGGGGCACTACGCGCGCATGCGCTGCTTGAAGGAGCTCGGGCTCCTCGACGAGACGCCGATCGACGTGCCCGGCGGGCGCGTGAAGCCGCGCGATGTCTTCGCCGCGTGCGCGGAGCCCCGGCTCACGCATCCGGGGGAGCGCGATCGCAGCGTCGTCATCGTGTTCGTCGAAGGCGAACGCGGCGGACAGCGCGAGCGCCTCGTGCGCTGGATCGTGGATGAGCACGACGTGGAGAGCGGCCACAGCTCGATGCGGCGCACCACCGCGTATCCCGTGTCGATCGTGAGCGCGATGCAAGCGCGCGGCGAGATCCCCCCGGGAGCGCAGCCCGCGGAGATCGCCGTGCCGTGTGCGGCGTTCGTCGCGCGACTCGCGCTGCGCGCGATCCAGGTGCACGAAGCGACGAGCGTCCTCGCGTGAAGCGCGAGCGCGCGGTGTGGCTCGCGGCGGCGGCGCTCGGCGTCGTCGCGACGATCCTCACCTGGATCTTCGCCTTCGAGGGCGGCAGCGCCCCCGGAGACGCGCCGGCTCTCGAGGGCCGCGCGGACCGCGCCGAGGATCGATCGCTCGAGGAGCTCGCCGCGCGGCGCGCCCCGGGTGCAGCGCAGGCCGGAGCCGAGAGCGCGCCGCGCACGTCGCCCGCGAGCGAGAGCTCCGGGCTCCGCCGCGAGGAGACCGGCGTCGCGCGCCGCTGGCGCGGCCGAACCGTGAACGAGATGGGCACTCCCGTGCCGATCGCGCGCTTGGTCGTCGGCTCCGCGGACGGCAACCGCTTCGACGAGCGCGGCACCAGCGACGAGCAGGGGCGCTTCGAGATCGAGCGACGCGAGCTCGATGCCGCCCTCGGTGCCTCGGCTCCGGGCCATGAGCCCTCGGCGGCGCGCAAGCTGCGCGGCAATGACGAGCCCGCGGCCGAGGAGGAGATCCAGCTCGTCCTGCAGCGCGGCGGCGGCGTGCTGCGCGGCATGGTGCGCGACACGAGCGGTTCCCCGGTGGCGGCGCAGGTGCTCGCCAAGCTCCGCGGCCCCGGCGGGAGCAAGGAGCCCTCGACGCGCTACGAGCGCGCGCTGTGGGTGCATGGCGCCAGCGGCCCGGACGGGACCTTCGCGCTCGAAGGCGTCGCGCGAGCGGAGCTGTGGGCCGGCGCGCGCGCGGAGGGCTTCGCGCCGCTTTGGAAGACCGCGCAGATCGAAGGGAACGGCGAAGGCTACGTCGAGCTCACGCTGCTCGCCCCCGTCGTGATCCGCGGTCGAGTGACGAGCGAGAGCGGAGCACCGATCGCGAGCGCCCGGATGTTCGCGCTGCCGCGCACCTTCCCCGACGAGAGCTTCGAGATCGTCGGAGCGCTGAGCGACGCGGAGGGCCGCTACGAGCTGACCGGGATCCAACCCGGAGAGCTGCGCGTGCGCGCGAGCGCGAGCTCGTTCGCGATGCTGGAGCAGCTTCGCCACGCGAGCCCGGGCGAGACGATCGAGTGGAACGCGGTGCTGCGCGTGGCGCCGGAGATCCGCGGACGACTGCGCGACGCGAGCGGCGCCGCAGCGAGCGGCTGGAAGGTGCTGGCACGCGACCCGCGGCAGCAATCGAACCCCGCGCCGACGACGAGCGACACCGAGGGGCGCTTCACCATCGGCGGCGTGCTCGAGCACGGCTACACCCTGCTCTTCACCGCGCCGGGACCTGGCGAGCTCTTCGCGAGCTTCGCCCTCGAGGATGTGCGCGCGAGCAGCTCCGAGCAGCTCATCGAGGTGCCGTCGGACGCGCGCCGCTCGGCTCACGTCCGAGGGCGCGTGCTCGACGCGACGGGCCGCGCCCTCGCGGCCGAGCCGAAGCTCCGCCTCGTCGCCGAGCGCGGCGGCGCGACGACGCTCAACTGGGATGCGAGCGAGAGCTCCTTCCTCTCGCCCCCGCTGCCGCCCGGCTTCTATTCGCTGCGCGTGCAAGCGGCCGGCTGCGCCGAGCTCACGCGGCGCATCGAGCTCGCGGGCGAGGACCTCGACCTAGGCGCCCTGCTGCTGGCGCCGGGGGCCGCGCTGCGCATCGCGATCGCGGACCCCGCCGCGCGCGAGCAGGTCTTCGTGTTCCTGCACGACGACGCGCAGCGCGCGCGCTGGATGGCGAAGGCCGAGGGCGACGAGCTCGTGTTCCCGCGCGTGCCCGCCGGCGACTACGTGCTGCGGGTCGAGCCGCGCCCCTACTCGCAGGACGGTCAGCGCCGCTATCGCGCGCTCGGCGCGGTCGACCGCGCCGTGCGCCTCGCGGAGGGAGAGGAGCGCCGCGAGACGCTCGAGCTCCTCGCCGGCCGGCGCGTGCTCCTCGAGATCGAGGCGCCCGACGACGTCCGCTCGGCCGAGCTCGAGGTGCGGGATGCCGCGGGCGCCCTCCTGCGCACCGCGCAGGTCGAGCGCTATGGGCAGGAGCCGTTCGCGACCGAGCTCTCGCTACCGCTCGGCCGCGGCACCGCCACCGCGCGCTGGAGCCGCGGCAGCTCGCGAGCCGAGCTCGCGATCGAAGCGGGCGATCCACCGGCGCGCGTCACGCTGCGCTCGGAAGGCTGAGGCGACGCGAACGATCGTCACGAGCCGTGACGATCGTGGCGCGCGTCGCTCCACTCGCGCTTGTGCCCGAGCTGGTCCTTGTACGCCTTCACCTTCGCGATCATCTGCTTCGCGCACTCCGTGAACGCGGGGTGGTAGTTCGGCCCGCGCTCGCCCGTGAACAGCACCTGGCCCGGCAGGTGCAGGTCGAACTTGAGCTGGAACTCGTGGTTGTGGGGATGGCGGTGCATGTGCACGTGCAGGTCCTTCACCGGGAACGGCTCCACCACGCGGCCGAGCACGTCGAGCTCGGAGCGGAGCTTCTCGCGGTCGGCGTCGTGCAGCGTGTAGTTCTCGAAGTGGAACAGGACGTTCATGGCGTGGGCTTCCTCGCGATGCGTGGAGAGCAGGGGGAGTGCGCTCGGCAGAGGCGCCGGAGCGCGCCGCGGCGGCAGGGCTTCTTCCGCGAGTGCTAGGTACTCTCGGGCCTCCGTCGCCGCAGCATGGTCATGCACCGGCAGGCCGGCGCGCAAGGCCGCGATCTTCGCGCGCACGAGCGCGCGATAGGTCTCGTAGAAGGGCAGCAGGATCGCGAGCTCTTCGTCGCGGGCGAGCTCGGCGTAGCGGGCGGCCAGCGCGGCAGCCAAGGCGCGCTCGCCGCGGCGCTTCAGGTCCATCGTGAGGAACGCGAGCTCGCACGCCACATCGGCGCAGCGGAAGCGCGCGGCGAACTCCAGCGCGTCGAAGGCGATCGGGCGGCCGTCGACGAAGCAGAGGTTCCCCGCGTGGAGATCGCCGTGGCCCTCGACGACGCGGCGCTCGCGCACGCGCCGACGAAAGAGCGCCTCGTGCTCGTCGAGGAACGCGTGCGTCCCTTCGCGCAGGAGCGCCAAGCGCTCGCGCGCGACGAGCTCGTTCTCGCCTGCGGCATGCACCGCCCAGGGCTGGAGGGCGGCGAAGTTCTCGTCGCAGAGGAAGCGCACGCGCTCCCAGCTGCCGTGCACGGCGACCTCGGCGTCCGCTCGCGCCTCGGCGTGAAAGGTCGCGAGCAACGCGGCCAGCGCTTCGATCTCGCGCGGGCCGATGGCGCCGCGCTCCGCGAGGCGATCGAGCATGCCGTCCGCGGGCAGGCGCCGCATCTCGACGCACGGCTCGGCCGGCGCGCCCGGGGCGCCGACGGCGAGGCGCCCCTCGGCATCCCGACCGATCGTCGCGACGCCGAGATAGACCCCGGGCGCGAGACGCGCGTTCAAGCGCAGCTCCTCCGCGCAGAAGAAGCGGCGCCGCTCCTGCGCGGTGAAGTCGAGGAAGCCGAGATCGACGGGCTTCTTCACCTTGTAGACGCGCTCGCCGGCGAGGAAGACCCACGAGATGTGCGTCTCGAGGAGCTCGACGTTCTCGGGGCGCTGCGGATAGGCCTCCGAACGCAGGAGGTCGGCGAAGGCGAACGGCGGGGCGCTCAACGATCCGCCGGGTGCGGGCCCACAGTGCCGATGAGGGCCGACTCGTAGCGCCCGACGACGCGCAGGAGATCGGTGGCGCTGATCACGCCGCACACGCGCTCGGCATCGGTGACGACGACGCGCCCGATGCCTTGCTCGAGCAGCAGGGTGGCCACCTCCCCCGCCGTCGCGCCCGGCTCGATCGTGACGATGCCGCGCGTCATCGCGTCCTCGACTCCGGGGGTGCGCTTCGCGAGAGCGCGCTCGATGTCGGTCGCGCGGAAGCTCGTGCGCTCGAACAAGCTCTCGGGCAGGCCGGGGTCCACGTGATCGGTGAGGTACGCGACGATGTCGCTGCGCGTGATCATCCCGACCAGCGAGCCGTCGGTGTCGACGACGGGCGCTCCGTGGACATCCTGCTCCTCCAGCAGCTCCGCCGCGCGGAGCAGGGAAGCATGGCGCGGGATCGTGACGATCTGCGGGCTCGCGAGATCGCGAGCGCGCACGACGGCGGGATGCATGGGAGTCCTCGCGGATGGGTTCTCGGAGCCGCCCTGGAGGCGGGTCGTGAGCATAGCCGGGCTCCGGAACCGCGGCCTACGCAGCTCGGCGTAGGCGCCGCGTTGCCGATCGGTGGGGGGTGCGCGCATGATCTACCTCCTGCCGCGCCTCCCCGTCCCGCGCCGCATGGCTCTCCCTGCCTTCCTCCCCCGCGAGGTCACCGTCATGTCTCTCACCACGCGCGCCTGGCTCGGCGCCCCGCTCTTCCTTCTGCTCGCCGCCTCGCCGCTCGCCGCGCAAGCCGCGAACGACATCTGCGCGAATGCGATCGCGATCCCCTCCGGTGTCAGCGGTCCGTACACCAATGCCGGCGCGAACACGGAGCTCGTGTGGCCTTGCGGCGCCGGCGGCGTGGACCTCTGGTTCACGCACACCGCGACCTGCAACGGCCCGATCTCGTTCGACACCTGCGATCTGCGCACGAACTTCGACACGACGATCGAGGTGCTGACGAACGACTGCAACAATCCCGTCTCGCTCGCGTGCAACGACGACGCCTGCGGGCAGCGCTCGACCGCGATCATCCAGGCCACGCTCGGCACGACCTATCTCGTGCGCGTCGGCGGCTACGCGGCGAATCGCTTCGGGACCTTCTACATCAACATCCGCTGCACCACGCTCCCAGCGAACGACGAGTGCGCGGGCGCGGTGACGATCAACAACGGGGCGAATGGCCCGTTCTCGAGCGTGAACGCGACGGACTCCGGTCCCTTCCCGTGCCAGGCCACGGGCGGCAGCGACATCTGGTTCCGCTACACCTCGACCTGCAACGGTCCATTGGCGTTCGACACCTGCTCGGCGAACACGACCTTCGACACGGTGATGGAGGTCTACGACGGCGCTTGCGGCACCCTGAACCCGCTCGGCTGCAACGACGACGCCTGCCTCGCAACGGCGTCGGTCGTCGTGGTGCCGGCCGTGACGGGCGGCGTCTACTACGTGCGCGTCGGCGGCTGGTCGCAGCGCCAGGGCCTCTTCGGCCTGAACGTCACCTGCTCGCCGGTACCGGGCAACGACGAGTGCACGGGCGCGATCCCGCTCAACATCGGCGCGAACGGGCCGTTCACCAACCTCTACTCCAGCGATTCGCAGCCGGGCTGGAACTGCGCGCAGGGCGGCAGCGATGTCTGGTTCACGTGGTTCGCCAACTGCGCGACCAGCGTGACGGTCGACACCTGCCCCGGCATCACCGACTACGACACGGCGCTCGAAGTCCTCGACGGTGGATGCGGAAGCCTCTTCAGCGTGGCCTGCAACGACGATAGCTGCGCGCGCGCGTCCAGCGTGACCTTCCAGACCACGACCAACACGCTCTACTACATCCGCGTCGGTGGCTATCAGGGCCTGCAGGGCAACTTCAACGTCAACCTCAGCGTCTCCGGCGCCGGCAGCCTCAGCACGCAGGCCACGGGCTGCGGCACCGCGACGATGGTCGCCACCGGTCAGCCGAACCTGGGCGGGAGCGTGAGCTTCCGCATCGACAACGAGGTCGGCCTGCCGTTCCTCTGGATCGGCCTGCCCCTCGGCGTCCCGCTCTGCCCGCCCGCCGCGTGCACGATCGGCGCGACCTTCGAGAGCATCGTGCTCGGAGACACGCTCCAAGCCTCGATCCCCTGCGACCCGACCCTCCGCGGCGGCACCGTCCTGATCCAGGGCGGCGACTTCGGCGGCAGCGGCGGCTGCCCGCAGCCCCTCCAGCTCTCCCTCACCGACACGATCCAAGCCACGATCGGCTAACGCCCACAAACCGAACGTACGGTGCCAGAGCAAATTTCTCCGGTTACTAACCGGAGAAATTTGCTCTGGCACCGTACGTTCGGTTTCGCTGCCGGGGCTAAGAGAGCTCGCGGAGCGCTTCGTCGAGCTTCGCGCGCTTGGCGCGGGCTTCGGTGAGGCGCTCGCGCTCGGCGGCGACGACGTCGGCGGGAGCGCCGGCGACGAAGCGCTCGTTCGAGAGCTTCTGCTCGATCTTCGCCGCGTAGGCGTCGATCTTCTGGCACTCCTTCAGGAGGCGTGCCTTCTCGGCGCCGAGATCCATGTGGGCGGCGAGATCCACGTAGACCTCGACGCCCTCCACGACGGCGGTGGCCATGCGTTCGGGCTTCGCGTCGACGAAGGCGAGCGAGCCGGTCATCGCCGCGCGCTCGATCACTCCGGCTCCCGCGCGCAGGGAAGCGAGGAGCTCCGCGCGCATCGGGCGGAGCCGCACCTCGACCGCGGTGCGCTCGGTCAAGTTCGCCGTCGCGCGGAGGTTCCGCACCGCCCGCACGATCTCGCGCAGGCGCTCGAACTCGTTGAGCAGCGCCTCCGAGAAGCGCCCCTTGTCCTTCGGGAACGGCGCCGTCGCGCAGAGATCGGCATTGAAGAGCGGCTCGTCGCCCGGCGGGATCAGAGCCCCCGACGCCAGCTTCGGGTGCAGGTGCCCCCAGATCTCCTCCGTGAGGAAGGGCGCGATCGGGTGCAGGAGCCGCAGCACCGCCGAGAGCACCTCGCCAAGCGTGAGCTGCACGCGGCGGCGTTCGGCCGGCGTCCCGTTCACGAGGCGCGGCTTCACGAGCTCGAGATACCAGTCGCAGAGCTCGTCCCAGAAGAAGTGGTAGACGGTCTGCGCCGCTTCATCGAAGCGGAAGGCATCGAAGCTGCGGCGCACTTCGGCGACGCAGCGATCGAGCCCACCGAGGATCCAGCGATCCTCGAGCTTAGGTTCGGTCTCGCCGGTCTCGGGGGAAGGGATCTCGGCGAAGTTCGTGAGCGCGAAGCGCGCCGCGTTCCACACCTTGTTCGAGAAGCGCCGGCCGATCTCGTCGAACTTCTGCAGCGCCAGCGAGATCTGCTGCTGCTCGGTGGCCAGCGTCACGAGCGTGAAGCGCAGCGCGTCGGCGCCGACGCCGTCGAAGCCGTTCGGGAAGCTCTTCGCGATGCGTGCAAGCACCTCGTTCAGGTTCGAAGGGCGCGCCTCGCGCGCGGGGCCTTCCAAGTCCTCGCGCGTCGCCCCCTCGATCACGTGCAGCGGGTCGATGCCGTTGCCCTTCGACTTCGACATCGTCTCGCCCTGCTCATCGCACACCACCGGGTGGATGAACACGGTGCGGAACGGGACGTCCTTCGCGTTGTAGAGCCCCGTCATCACCATGCGCGCGACCCAGAAGAAGATGATGTCCTTCGCGGTCGAGAGCACGCTGGTCGGGTAGTACTTCGCGAAGTCCGCCGTCGCCTCCGGCCAGCCCAGCGTCGAGTACGGCCAGAGCGCCGAGCTGAACCAGGTGTCGAGCACGTCCTCGTCCTGGCGCCACGAGCCGGGATCGGCTGCGACGCGCGCCGGCGTCTCGGTGTCGACCAAGATCTCGCCGGTGCTGCGGTGGTACCACGCGGGGATGCGGTGCCCCCACCAGATCTGCCGCGAGATGCACCAGTCGCGCGTGTTCTCGAGCCAGCTCCGGTAGATGCCGTCCCAGCGCTCGGGGAAGAAGCGCACGCGACCGGCGGCGCTGGCCTCCAGCGCCTTCTCCGCCAGCGGCTTCATCTTCACGAACCACTGGTCGTTCAGGCGGTACTCGACGATCGCCTTCGAGCGATACGAGCGCCCGACCGGGACCATGCGATCCTCGATCTTCTCGACCAAGCCGCGCGCCTCCATCTCCGCGACGACGGCCTTGCGGCAGGCGAAGCGATCGAGTCCGCGGAAGGGCGCCGGCACGACGTCGCTCATCGTCGCGTCGTCGTTCATCGCGTCGATCTGCGGCAGCTTGTGGCGCACGCCGATCTGGAAGTCGTTCTGGTCGTGCGCGGGCGTCACCTTCAAGCAGCCCGTGCCGAAGCTCGCGTCGACGTAGTCGTCGGCGATGATCGGGATCTCGCGCCCCTCGAGCGGCAAGCGCACTTTCTGGCCGATCAGGTGAACATAGCGCTCGTCCTTCGGGTTCACCGCGACGGCGGTGTCGCCGAACATCGTCTCGGGGCGCGTGGTCGCGATCGTGAGCTGCCCCGCGCCGCTCGCGAGCGGATAGCGGAAGTACCAGAGATGCCCGGGCTCGCCGCCCGGCGTGGTGTCGACCTCGTCGTCGCTGAGCGCGGTCTTGTCGACCGGGCACCAGTTCACGATGTACTTACCGCGGTAGATGAGCCCGTCGTCGAAGAGGCGCTTGAACGCGACGCGCACGGCGCGCGAGAGCCCCTCGTCCATCGTGAAGCGCGTGCGCGACCAGTCGCACGAGCAGCCCATGCGGCGGAGCTGGTTCAGGATCTGGTCGCCGTACTTCTGCTTCCACTCCCAGATCTTCGCGATCACCTTCTCGCGGCCGAGCGTCTTGAAGTCGAGGCCCTGCGCATCGAGGCTCTTCTTCACGACCGTCTGCGTCGCGATGCCGGCGTGGTCGGTGCCGGGGATCCAGAGCGCGTCGTAGCCGTCCATCCGCTTGTAGCGGATGAGCAGGTCCTGGATCGTGTTGTTGAGCGCGTGCCCCATGTGCAGCACGCCCGTCACGTTCGGCGGCGGGATCGCGATCACGAACGGCGGCTTCTTCGACTCCGGGCCGCGCGCGGAAGACGTCGCGCTCCTCCCAGAGGCGATAGATCGGCCCCTCCACGGTCTGGGGCTCGTAGCGCTTGCTGTCGAGGGAGAGATTCGGGGTGCGGGCGGGCATCGGCTAGGTCGCAGAGATCGGGAGGGAAGACACGGCCCACTGTACAGAAGAGGTGCCTGGCACCTTTTCTGTACAGTGGGCCGCGGAGTGTATCAAAGCTGCAGGGGCCTCAAAGCTGCATCGTGTGCCAGACGGTCTTG
This sequence comes from Planctomycetota bacterium, assembly GCA_016719295.1. Taxonomy (GTDB): domain Bacteria; phylum Planctomycetota; class UBA1135; order UBA1135; family JADKAF01; genus JADKAF01. The sequence goes on along the minus strand of JADKAF010000001.1, from coordinate 5,412,567 downwards.
ATCTCCTGACCGCGCTCGATCCAGGCGAGGCCCTGCGCTTCGGGGGCCGACCAGCCGCCGCTCGGCGCGGCGATGCAGTGCACGCGCTTTACGTTGCCCGCCCCCTCCTCCTGCGCGAGCTTCGCCTCGGCGGCGGTCGGGCTCGCGACGAGGAGCGTATTCACGTCGCGGTGACCGGCGGCGTGCGGGAGGATCTCGGCGCGGCGGCCGGAGAGCAGATTCAGAACGCCCGCGGGGACGTCGGAGGTCGCGAGCACCTCGCCGAAGAGCAGCCCCGGGAGCGGCGCGCTCTCCGAGAGGATCGCGATGCAGGTGTTCGCCCCCGCGATCAGCGGAGCGACCAAGCTGGTCAGCGCGAGCAGCGGGGAGTCCTCTGGCGCGAACGCGACCGCCACCCCGCTCGGCTCGGCCATCGAGAAGTTGAACCACGGCCCGGCGACGGGGTTCACGGTGCCGAGCAACGCCTGGTACTTGTCGGTCCAGCCGGCGTAGTGGATCCAGCGCTCGACCGCGGCATCGACCTCGCGCTCGCCGCCCTTGCCGAGCAGCGCGGCGAGCTCCGCGCGACGGCCGTCCAGCATCTCGGCGATGCGATAGAGGATCTGCCCGCGGTTCATCGCGCTGCGCGCGGCCCAGCCGGGGAACGCCGCGCGCGCGGCCTCGACGGCGTCGCGGAGGTCCTTCCGCGACGCGCGGCAGACGTTGGCCACGGTGGCTCCGCTGGCATCCTTCACCACGTCGTACCTCCCCGACTCGCTGCGCGGGAACTGCCCGTTCACGAAGAGCTTCCAGGTCTTCCAGACGCGGAGCGGCGCGCTCATGAGAGCACCTCGACGTAGGGCGCCAGACCGTGCAGGCCGCCCTCGCGACCGAAGCCGCTCTCCTTCATGCCGCCGAACGGCGAGGCCGGATCGAAGCGGTTGTAGGTGTTCGCCCACACCACGCCGGCGCGGAGCTTCGACGCCATCTCGAAGACCTTCGAGCCCTTCCGCGTCCAGATGCCCGCGGAGAGCCCGTAGGTCGTGTTGTTCGCCTTCGCGATCGCCTCGGCCTCGGTGCGGAAGGAGAGGATCGCGAGCACCGGCCCGAAGATCTCCTCCTGCGCGATGCGATGCGAGGTGGTGACTCCCGAGAAGAACGCCGGCGGGTGCCAGTAGCCCGCCCTAGGCAGCTCGCACGCCGGCTGGTGCAGCACGGCGCCCTCGTCCACGCCGCTCTGCACGAGGGCACGGATCTTCTCGAGCTGCGGCTTCGAGTTGATCGCGCCGATGTCGGTGTTCTTGTCGAGCGGATCGCCGACGCGCAGCGTCTTCACCCGGCGCTCGAGTCGGCGCTGCACTTCTTCCAGGATCGACTCGTGCACGAGCAGGCGCGAGCCGGCGCAGCAGACGTGGCCCTGGTTGAAGTAGATGCCGTTCACGATGCCCTCGATCGCCTGATCGAGCGGCGCATCTTCGAGCAGGATGTTCGCGGCCTTGCCGCCGAGCTCCAAGGTCAAGCGCTTCGAGCTGCCGGCGATCGCGCGCTGGATCTGCTTCCCGACCTCGGTCGAGCCCGTGAACGCGACCTTGTTCACGTCCTTGTGCGCGACGAGCGCAGCACCCGTCTCCCCGGCGCCGGGCAGCACGTTCACCACTCCCGGAGGCAGCTCCGCTTCTTGGCAGATCCGCGCGAGGTGCAGCGCGGTGAGCGGCGTCGTCTCGGCGGGCTTCAAGACCACCGTGTTCCCCGCGGCGAGCGCGGGCGCGATCTTCCACGCCGCCATCAGCAGCGGGAAGTTCCACGGGATCACCTGCGCCGCGACGCCGAGCGAGCGCACGCGCCGACCGGGAAACGCGTGCTCGAGCTTGTCGGCCCAACCGGCGTAGTAGAAGAAGTGCGCGGCGACCAGCGGCAGGTCGACGTCGCGCGACTCCACGATGGGCTTTCCGCCGTCCTGGGTCTCCAGGATCGCGAGCTCGCGCGACTGCTCCTGGATCAAGCGCGCGATGCGGAAGAGATAGCGCCCGCGCTCGGCGCCCGAGAGCTTGCTCCAAGTCTTCTCGTAGGCCTTCCGAGCGGACTGCACCGCGAGCTCGACGTCCTTGGCTCCGGCCTCGGCGACCTCCGCGAGCGTCTCTTCCGTCGCGGGGTTCACCGTCGCGAAGCGCTTCCCCGAGCTCGCCGGGCGGAACTTGCCATCGACGAAGAGGTCGTAGCGCTCGAGCCGCCGGACGTGATCCGCGCTCTCCGGTGCCGGGGCGTAGACGAAGCGCTGCGCGCGCGGACTCTCCGGCGCGGCGGCGGGCTTCTCTCGCTTGGTTCTGGTGGCCATGGGCAGGTGCTTTCCAGGGATCCCTAATCGATGGGGAAGTCGTCGAGGCTCGCGTAGCGACCGCTGCGTTCCTTCGCGAGCTGGCGAAGGATGTCGTTCACGAGCGAGGAAGCGCCGAGGCGGAAGAGATCGGGATCGAGCCAGCGCTCGCCGAGCGTCTCGTTCACCAGCACGAGGTACTGGATCGCCTGCTTCGCGGAGCGGATGCCGCCCGCGGGCTTCATCCCGATCAGCTTGCCGGTCGCGTCGTGGAAGTCGCGGATCGCCTCCAGCATCACCAGCGTCACGGGCAGCGTCGCGGCGCTCGGCACCTTGCCCGTCGAGGTCTTGATGAAGTCGCCGCCGGCGTGCATCGCGAGCTCGCTCGCCTGACGCACGCGGTCGTAGGTCTGGAGCTCGCCGGTCTCCAAGATCACCTTGAGATGCGCCGGGCCGCACGCTTCCTTGATCGCGGCGATCTCGTCGAAGACGAGGGCGTACTCGCCCGCGAGGAAGGCGCCTCGGTCGATCACCATGTCGATCTCGTGCGCGCCGTGCTCGACGCACCAGCGCACCTCGTCCAAGCGCAACGCGAGCGGGCTCTTGCCGCTCGGAAACGCGGTCGCGACCGAGGCCACCTTGATCGAGCTGCCGCGCAGCGCCTCCACGGCGACGGGCACCATCGACGGGTAGACGCACACCGCGGCGACGGCGGGGACCGCGGGCCCGCCTTCCCACGGGCGACGCGCCTTCGCGCAGAGCGAGCGCACCTTGCCCGGGGTATCCATGCCCTCCAAGGTCGTGAGGTCGACCATCGAGAGCGCGAGCTCGAGCGCCCAGCGCTTCGACTCCTTCTTGATGCTGCGCTTCGTGAGAGCCGTCGCTCGCTCGACCGCACCGACGGTATCGACGTGGGGAGCCGAGGCGACGATCTCGCGAGCGCCCTTCGTGGCGAGATTCATGCGCGGGAGCCTACGAAACCGAACGTACGGTGCCAGAGCAAATTCCTCCGGTTGCTAACCGGAGGAATTTGCTCTGGCACCGTACGTTCGGTTTCTCCGGAGGAGGTAGGTGGTGCTGGCCAGCAGGAGGAGTGCGGCGACGACGGGGCTGTGGACCGCGAAGACGTAGACGGAGAGGGCGACGGGGACGCCGGTGGAGAGAAGCGCGCGAGCGACGCGCCAGGGGGAGCGCGAGCTCAGCTCCGCGTGGAACCAGCGCGGCACTTGCTCCAGCGGCAGGAACGCGAGCAGCGTGAACCAGAGCGTGATGTAGGGCCCCGTGTCCATCGTGTGCCAGGTGCCAACGTGGAAGGCCACGGCTCCCGGTAGGTAGAGCCAACGCAGGCGCGGGAAGAAGAGGATCAGCGGGAAGGTGCTCTGCAGCGCGAGCGCGCCGACGCTGAGCAGCGCGCAGAGCTCGACGCGGCGGGTCAGGAGCTCGGCCCAGACGTTGTCGTGCCCGAGCATGATGCCCTGCAGCGAGTAGCCGTTCGCCCAGGCGAGACCGGAGATGGCGAGCTTCGACCAGCCGGCGAAGGCGTAGCCGAACACCGCGCTGATCTGCGTGAAGCGCAGCGGCAGCGCCGCCCACGGAGCCAGGTCTCCCTCGGCGGGCTCGCCTCCGCGACGCCGACGGCGGAGCCAGGCATCGATCGAGTAGACGCGCCCCGCGGGCCCCACCCACAGAGCCATCAGCGCGAACGCGAGCGCGACCTTGTCGTGATGGGGCTTGCCGAAGCCATAGATGAGCCCGGTCCAGTAGAGGAACCCGAGCGCCAGCGCGAAGCAGGTGACGCGCGTCCCGATCCCGAGCGCGACGAGCACGGGCAGCACGAGCATCGCGCTGTAGAGCATCTCCGCCGCGGCGAGCCCGAGCGGCGGCCAGCCGAGCACCTGGAAGAGCAGGATCGGCGACCACCAGAGATTCGGATCGCCGGCGTCGAGGGCTGCGGCATCGCGCAGCACCACGCGGGCGGTGCCGATCACGTCCTGCAGCACGAGCAGCGCGAGCGCGATGCGGAAGAGCGCCAGACGGCGCAGCGACGCCGGCGCGAGCCAGAAGCGATCCCACGCCGCGAGCACGGCGCTCATCGCGTCTCCTCCGCGGAGTACTGGTAGGTCACGAGCGGTGCTACGGCGATCGGCCCGCGCGCGGTGAGGACACGCCGCTGGCTCACGACGGAATAGCCGCGGAGGTGCGAGTTCGACTTCTCGCGCGCGTAGCGCTCGACGAACGCGCGCTTCGCCTCCGCCGTCCCGTGCACGAGCGGCAGCAGCGCCGGCCACGCGCCATCGCCGTGCAACCCCGCCTGCGTGAGATCGAGCTCCCAGGTGGCGACCTCGTTGTGCGCGAGCAACGCCGGCTGATAGACGCGCTCGCCCTCGCGATAGACCTCGGTGTACATCGTGAAGCCGACGAACGGCCACGCGCGCGCGTGCGGGACGATCGCCGCGAGGATCTGCAGGCCGATGCCCAGCACGAGGGCGGTCGAGCTCAAGACCCAAACGACACCGCGCGTGCCGATCGGCCCTGGCGGTGAGCGCCGCGCGCAGAACGCGAGCACCAGCGCGAGCAGCGCGGCGGCGCCGCAGCCGAAGAGCGAGAGCGTGCGCTTCGCGAAGCGCTTCGGCACCGGCACATGCACGCGCACGATGACCGGCGTCGAAGAGCGCAGGTCGCGATCGAAGCTCGCGATCTCGAGCGCGTGCTCCCCAGGCTCCAGACCTGTGATGACGGGCTGCGCCAGGTCGAGCGGATACCAGAGATGATGCCGCTGCGAGCGGTAGCGCAGCGTGCAGCCGACCTCGCGTTCGACCTCGAGCTCGAGGCGCCCGTCGGCGGCCAGCTCGACGCGCGTAGCTTCGCTCCAGGCGTTCCCCGCAGCGCGCACGACGCGGCAGCGCGGCGGAGCCTGCGCATCGGGGCGATAGACGAAGAGGCCGCTCGCCGCGCGCAAGAGCACCCGGCCGTCGTCCCGCACCGCGACGTCCTCATAAGGCCCGGGCGGGACCTCCGACCCGGGCTCGAAGACGCGCGCGAAGAACTGCCGCGTATCGACGCAGGCGAAGGCATCGCGCGTCGCGATCCACAGCCGGCGTTGCCCATCGACGTCAGCTCCGACGATGAGCCCCTCGGGGAACCCGTCCGTGCGCTCCACCGGGTCGAGGTGCACGACCGAGGGGTCGATGATGAAGAGCCCGCGCTCCGCGAGCACGTAGGTCGCGCTCGTCGGCTCCGAGGAGAGGCGCCTCACGGTCCCTGGTCCTTCGGGCAAGGTGCAGAGCATCTGCTCCGTCGCTCCCCCATCGACGCGGCGCACGAGTCGCCCGCCGTCGATGGAGTACTCGGTGCGCGGGTGCACGAGCACGCGCGTGCGCTCGGGCCACGGCGTCGCCGCGGGTGCCGCGCGGAAGAGCGGCGTCTCCTGCGCGCTGCAGGTGCCGGCGAGCAGCGCGAGGGCGAGAAGGAGGGCGTGGTTCACGGAGCGGAGCAGATTAGCAGGCCGCTCCGCCGCACGCCTCAGCCAGCGGCGATGGCCTCGAGGTAGAAGTTCTGCAGCACGTGGGCCAAGGCAGCCGGCCAGATGCGACGCAGGAGCAGGACGAAGGAGCCGACCACGAGCCCCCACGCCGCATGCTGAAAGGGCGGCCAGAACCCCTGATAGCTGTGCATCGCGCCGAAGAGCAGCGAGCTCCAGAGCAGTGCTTGCCCTGCGCTGCCGGTGAGCTGCGTCAGGCGCCGCAGCAGATAGGCACGGAAGAAGAGCTCCTCCGCGACGCTGACGCACGCGGTCCCGATCAGCCCGATCACGACCAGCGGCCACGGCCCTACGATCGGCGGTCCCGGTCGTCCCTCGTAGAGCGGCGGGAGAGTCGCAACGATGTAGACGAGCAGCACCGAGATGGCATAGCCCGCGCAGAAGACGAAGACCCCGAAGCAGAGATCGAGACCGGGGACGATGCGCGGCATCGCGAGCTCGGCCCAGCTCTCCTCACGGAAGCGCCGCGTCAGCGCGAGAAAGAGCAGCACCTGCAGGAGGAAGAGCGCGTCATGGGGCGCCACGGCGTACGCAGGCGCGATGCCCGGCGCGCCCTCGGGCCAGAGCGCATCGAGCAGGGGGAAGAGCGGTGAGAGGCCGACGAAGAAGAGCAAGGCGGTCGCGAGCTCGCCCCGCAGATGCGGCGGTCGCTCGTGGCTCATCGCACCTCAGCGGAGATGTCGGCGCCTTCCCCCGCGAGCCCGGGCCGCGGAGCCTGGCACTGCCAGCAGAGCTCGAAGCTCGCTTCGTTCTCCTCCCCGCAGGAAGCGCAGACCCAGGCGACCTGCTCCGACGGCTCGGCCCGGGCTCGCGCGACCATCTCGGCCACGAGACACCGCGCCCGCTCCGCGTCGCGCAGGTCGAGCAACGCGACCTGCGGTGCCACGGTCGGCGCCAAGCCGAAGTCGCCCTGCGCCATCTGCAGCATCTCGTTCACGATCACCGACTCGATGCCTTCGTCGGCGAGCAGTGCCCGCACGAGATGCGCTTCCATGGGGTTCCTCGCGACATGGATCACATGCATCGTGCGAACTCGGAACCTGGACTCAACGGCGGACGACGACCATGTTGCTCGCGCGACACGGGGGCACGGCACTCGCGGCATCGTAAAGCGCTTGCACGACGACCGTCCAGGTCCCCGGCGGCAGCGCGAGCGGCAGGACCAGGGTGCCGTTCGACACCGGCTGCGGTACGGAGAAGAGCCAGCTCCCGAGGTCGATGCCCAAGAGCCCGTCGCAGAGCGCGATGTCCGCCGGATTGCTGGCCGCGGCGCCGAAGAGCAGGAGCGCGACCGAGGAGCCCGGAGCGTCGAGGCGCAGCGTCGCCGCCGCCTCGCTCTGCGCTCGGAACTGCAGCGTCGCCGCAGGCTGCAGCGGATCTCGCCCCATGTTGAACCCTGGCAGCGCGGTGAGCGGGTCGATGCCGCTACCTACCGCGGGTGAGCTCGAGCGCAGGCGCCCCGAAGCAGGATCGAATTGCGGATCGCCGCTGATGTTCGTCGGGTGCAGCGCGAGCAGCGAGGTATCGGAGCACAGATTGCTCCAGACCAGGTCGATCGGCGCGAAGCCGCCGCTCACGGCTTGGTTGCCTTCGGAGCTGAGAATGTTGTTCCAGCAACGGATGGTGCCCAGATAGGTGCCGCGGCGCAGGAGGAGCCCCTCTTCGAGACTGGCGATCTCGTTGTTCAGGAAGCGCAGGTCCTCCTGGGAGCCTCCCAGTCCGAGCTCTACACCGATGCGACTTCCGTAGATCGCGTTCCGCTCGATGCGGAAGTTCCATCCGTTCGGCGAACCGTGCACGACCGAGGCGTCGGCGATGTGGAGACCGCTCCCAAAGCCGCGGATGTCGTTCCGCTCGATCACGAGCTTCCCCAAGATGGCATCCACCAGCACGCCGGCCCCCTCGCGGAAGTAGCCGGTGATCTGGTTGTCGGCAATGGTGACCTGCGGAGCCTCGGGGAAGGTGCCGACAGGCGCCAGCCGCAGGTTCATACCGCCTTCGGAGTACGCCTGCGTGATCTGGTTCCGCACGATCTCGACGGAGGCGCTCGGCAAGGAACGCACGTTCATCCCGAACTCCGTCACGAAGTTGTCGGCGATCGTCAGCGCTTGGCTCCCGAGCACCTCGACTTCCATCTGAGCGGCATGATTGCGCAGCACGCTGCAGGGTGCGCTGAGGGGACCGAGCGAGTCGAAGAGGATGGCGCCATTGGCGGAGACGTTGTCGTGGATCTTCTGCGTCCCTGCACCGCAGACGGACAAAGATCCCGCGAACACCCGGTTCGCGAGCACCTCGAGCCGACCTTGCGCAGCGAAGTACATGCCGAACTCGGAGTAGTTGCGACGACACAGAACCGTGCTCGCGCTCACGTCCGCATGGATCGTGCGATCGAACACGTTGTCTTCGATGACAGCGGTCGCGGCGGAACAGCGCTCGAGAAGGGCGGAATCGACTTCGCGATTGCGCAGCAGCTCGAGAGGCCTCGTGGGCGCCGAGAGACCTCGCAGCAGGAGGTATCGACAGTACGAGTTGTCGCTGAGCGAAACGGACAGCACGTCCTGCGTCGTCGAGATCGACGACGTGCGACAGTCGACCGTGACATCGATCAGGTCGCAGCTCCGGACCGTCAGGGCGCAGCTCCCGAAGCGCGTTTGGCCCACTGCTTCGGCGAGGATCATGCGCAGCTCGCCCCAGACGGCGCAGCCGTCGACGACGAGATCGACGGACTCGGCGATGCCGAGGACATCGACGGAGATCGCCGGCTCACCGATCAGTCGGAGATTCCCCGCATAGCCACGCAAGCTCTGCCCGCGATGCTCGGGCCCCACGATCTCCAAGCACGGCTGTAGCTCCGCATCGAGGACCGCGCCTTGCTGCGCATCCCAAGCCTCCAGCGAGACACCCGCCGGCACGCGGATCGGGAAGCTCTCGCCGGGACTCGAGAGCGTCGCCGTGCCGCGCACGAGCACGCGATGTCCCGATGAAGGCGCCACCGTCGCCATCGCATGGGTCAGGGTGCGCCAAGGCGCGGCGCTCGTTCCCACCGCGGCATCGCTGCCGGCGTCGAGATCGACGTAGAAATCGTCGGCCCGAGCCGAGCCGATGCAGAGGAGCGCGACGAAGGCGAAGCTGCGCGGGAGGGATAGGAGCGACATGGCGACCTCGGAGGCACGAGCGAACTCGGGAGAGCGAGCTCGGCCCATCTCACTCCATCCCCCCGTGAGCGGTCCATTCGCAAGACAGCGGAGGAGCGCGTGCGATCGGCGCAGCTCCCGCGTATCCTCCCGGCCCTCGCGCCCGCCCGCGCGAAGAGGAGGACCCCGTGGCAGGTGGTGGCAGTCGCTCGGCCGTGCTCGCGGCCATGGCCGCAAACGGCGGCATCAGCGTGATGAAGTTCGTGGGCTGGTTCTTCACCGGCTCGGCTTCGATGCTGGCGGAAGCCGTCCACTCGGTCGCCGACACGGGGAACCAGGCGCTGCTCCTCTGGGGCGGCAGCCGCGCGCAGCGCGAGGACTCGGAGGAGCACCCCTTCGGCTACGGCCGCGAGCGCTATTTCTGGGCCTTCGTCGTCGCGATCGTGCTCTTTGCACTCGGCGGCCTCTTCGCGCTCTACGAAGGCCTGGAGAAGCTCGCCCACCCGCATCCCCTCGAATCGCCGGGGTGGGCGATCGGGATCCTCGGCGTGGCGATCGTGCTGGAGTTCCTCTCCTTCCGCACGGCGCTCGTCGTCGCGGAGCCGATGCGGAAGGGCCGCACCTGGGCGCAGTTCGTGCGCAGCTCGAAGGACCCGGACATCGCCGTCGTGCTGCTCGAGGATCTGGGTGCCATGCTCGGCCTCGTGATCGCGTTGGTCGGCGTGCTGCTCACCATCTGGGTCGATCCGCTCTTCGACGGGATCGGCACGCTCGCGATCGGCGTCCTGCTCTTCGCCATCGCCGTGGTGCTGATGATGGAGATGAAGAGCCTGCTCATCGGCGAAGCCGCGGATCCCGCGGATCGCCGGGCGATCGAAGAGGCTCTCGTCGGCACGAACGGCATCCGTCGCGTCATCCACTACCGCACGATGCACCTCGGCCCCGAGGAGATCCTGCTCGCCGCGAAGGTGGAGCTGGAGCACTCGCTCACCCTCGCCGAGATCGCCGCGGCGATCGACGCAGCCGAGGTGAAGGTGAGGTCCGCGGTGCCGACCGTAGCTCGCATCTACCTCGAGCCCGACCTCTATCGCGAACGCTCCTCGTAGCGACGCTCCCGCGCTGAAAAGCAGGTCAGCTCCGACTTGGGCTCCCGACTTGCCTCGTGGTCCCGTGCACGCCGATCCGGCGGGCCGCGCCTGCATCCGCAGCGCGCGAAGTGTCACGAGGCAGCGCAGCGGCGTTCCCCCGGGGTAGCACCCGACTCGTCCCTGCACCCGCGAATCGGGTGGCTCCGCGCGCTGCTTCCTCTCGGGAGCAGACTCATGTTCCGATCCTCTCTCGTGCTGGGCGCGACGCTGCTGGGTGCGGCGCTCGTCCTCGGTCCTTCTCCTCTCCTTGCGCACGGCGGTCAGTACCGCGGCCCGCGCGACATCGTTCCGCCCGGCGGCGGCGGCAACCCACCCGTAACGCCCGGCGTTCCCACGCCTCCCGGCGGCCCCACCAGCCCGAACGGCCCCGGCGCGCCGACGACCGGCACGCCTCCCGGCGGCGGCATCGGACCTGGGGTATCGACGCCTGGCACAGGTCCCGTCTCCGGCGGCATGGACGTCACCGAGTCGTACAACGACTGGTCGTTCTGGTGGGGCTTCAACAAGGACCGCTTCCTCGACCTGAAGGGCAAGCTCGCGTCGATCGGCGTCACGACCGGCTCCGACGAGTTCGAGCTGGGCTTCCTCGGCCCGAAGGGCAGCGACAAGATCGGCATCGACCGCGGGACGGTGCAGCGCGTGGTCTTCCCCGTGCTCCGCTCCGTGCTCGAGGACGAGGGGCGCTCGGCCGACGAGCAGAGCTCGGCGCTCATCGCGCTCGCGAAGCTCGGCGTCGAGCAGGAAGCGAGCGTCGAGCTCATCGCGAAGCACCTCGCCGCCAAGAACCAGGAAGTCTCCGAGACCGCCGCGGTGGCGCTCGGCATCCTCGCGCATCCCGGCGGCCTACCGTTGCTGACCTCGCTGCTGCGGGACGAAGCCCCCGCGCGTCGACGCGTCGGTCGCCACGAAGTGCCGCTGCGCACGCGCGCGTTCGCAGCGTACGGCCTCGGCCTCATCGGCCATGCGGCGGAAGGCGACGCGAGCACGGCGATGCTCGCTCGCATCGAAGAGGAGCTGCTCGCGGCGTTCCGACACAAGGGCGAGGCCCTCGATGATCTCAAGGTGGCGACGCTGAGCGCGCTGAGCCTGCTCCCGCTGGAGCCCCAGCGCGCGCAGATGCTGACCGAGACCGTCTTGCTGCCCCTGCTAGAGGACCAGCGCACGAACGGCCTCGACGTGATCCGCGCGCACGCGGCGACGACGCTCGCGCGCTGGACGCGCCGCTGCGGCGCCGAGCATCCGATGACGCGAACGGTGTCCGCCGCGTTCCTCGCGCTGCTCGGACAGAAGAAGCAGAACGCCCTCGTCGCGCAGTCGCTGGCGCTGGCCCTCGGCGTGATCGAGGCGAACCGCGGCGAGCAGGCCGAGGCCGCGGTGAAGGCGCTCGCCAGCTACGGCGACGACGGCCGCGATCAGCAAGCGCGCTACTTCAGCACGATGGCGCTCGGCCAGATCGGCGGACCGGCCGCGCTCCAGCATCTGCGCAAGGTCCTCTCGAAGGGCAAGAACCACGAGCGCTCGTGGGCGGCTCTCGCGCTCGGCGTGCGCGCCTTCGAGGACCGCGCGCACGAAGCGGGAGCGACGGACGGCAGCTCCGCCGCCGAAGTGCTCCACGCGCTCCGCAAGGACCGGGACCCGAGCCTCCGCGGTGCGTACTCGATCAGCTTGGGCCTGATGCGCCACGAGCCCGCCCGCGAGGCGCTGGAAGCCGAGCTGCTCGAAGCGAACGTCGAGTCCCAGAAGGGCAACGCCGGCATCGGCCTCGGCTTGCTGGGCGTGGCGACGTCTCGCGAGCTGATCCAGCAGGAGCTCGGCAAGTCGAAGCGCCGGCCGGATCAGCTCCAGTCGCTCGCGATCGCGCTGGGCTTGCTCGGCGATCCTTCGGTCGTCGATCTCCTGATCGCGACGATGAAGGAAGCGCGCACGACCTCGGTGCACGCCGCCCTCGCGCAGGCGCTGGGCTTCATCGGCGACCAGCGCTCGCTCGCCCCGCTCGTGGAGATGGTGACCGCGGACGAGCTCACCGCCGAGGCGCGCGCCTTCGCGCTGGTCGCGCTGGGCATCGCCTGCGACAAGGAGCGCCTGCCGTGGAACGCGAAGATCGCCGAGAACGCGAACTACCGCGCGACGGTCTCCACCTTGACCGGCGGCGCGTTGGGCGTGCTCGACATCCTCTGAGCGCAATCGCTACTCTGAGAGCCCGCGCTCGGCGTCGCACGGCGACGGCGAGCGCGGGCTCCTTCGTTTCCGCGGTGCTCCGAGAGCGCCGCATCCCATCGCGGGATCCTCGATGCGCCTCCACCCCTGCGGGCTCTATCTCCTGGCCTTGTCCCCGCTCGCCGGCTGCACCGTCGATCGCGGGCTGATCGGCTTGCCGCAGCGCCAGTCGGAGGATGCGCTCCATCAGGCGGAGCTCCTCACCGAGGATGTGCGCGCGATCGAGCGCGCGATCGAGCACGAGTTCGGCAGCCCCACCCCGGGAGAAGCGCCGCGCGATCCGCTCCGCTATCACGCGTATCGCGCGGCCCTCGAGGTTCAGATCGTGATCGCCGCGGAGCACTTCGACTATCTCGAGCAGAACCAACGTGCCGATCCCGGGCGCCCACCCGCGCGGCTCTATCCACGCACCGTGCTGCCGGCGATCCCAGCGCCGACCGTCGTGCGTGACGCGGAGGGCCGCGAGGAGGTCCGCTGGTTCGTGCCCGTCGTGCTGAACAAGGCCGCGCTCTACTGGAGCGATGACTTCGAGTCTCGGTGGTTCGGGGTCGAAGGAGGGCGCGTCTCGTTCGATCGCCCCGAGGTTCATTTCGAGACCTTTCTCGTGCCGCACGGGGACGCACGGGAGCATACGGACGGGCTCTATCCCCTGCGCAGCCATCTCGTCCCGCTCGAGCCTCGCGAGATCACGCTCGCCGGGTGCGTCGAGGTGCACCTGCCCAACCTGATCGATGAGCACGCGGTCTTCGTGGCCGCCCCGCGCCTCCGCAGCGCGGAGCACCCCGACGGCATCGCGCCGGGCTTCTACGATCTGCGCCACTTCCCGGCCCTCGAGCTCGGAGAGGGTCTCGATGAGTCATGGGGCGAGCTCTCGGGCGCGCTGCGCCGCGGAGACTGGTTCGCGGCCAAGCGCGCGATGCGCGCGCAGCGCATCGCCGATGAGCAGAGCGGCGCGGACCCGGATGCTTGGCTCCCTTGGCTCGAGCGCCTGCTCGCGGCGATCGAGAACTATCCGCCACGCTGGTTCGACAGCGAGCTCGAGCGCGTCGAGCGAGACGCACGCGTTGCGCTCGACGCCGACCGCGACGCGCGCTTCGCCGCGCTCGTGATGCTCGAGCGCGGGATACGCCACCTCGCGATCACCAACGACCATCCGGCACCTGTGCTGCTCGAAGCGCCGAGCGACAAGGAGGAGCCCTTCAGCTTCGTCGTCGGCGCGGACCTCCAGTACACGAGCGATCTCACCTGGGTCCGCCAGTTCCTCGGCATGCTCGACGGGAGCTTCCTGCCGCACAGCGGCGTCGAGCAAGCCCCGCACGCGATGGTGGCGCAGCCGGTGCTCGATCGCGTCCGCCAAGCGAAGTTCGTGGTCGTGGTCGGCGACCTCTCGGACGGCGCGGCTCTGAGCTCGACGCCGGGAGCCGCGGTCGGCAGCGCGCTCGGCTTGACGCCGCCGGGCAGCCCGTACGGCGACGACTTCACCGACTTGCAGAAGGAGTTCGCGCGCTTCCGCCTGCCCGTCTTCGCCGTGCCGGGCAATCACGACGGCTTCGCGAGCTACGGCGGCTTCTTCAACGATGTCTGCGCCGCGGTAGGTGACCTGCTCGCCTGGGATGCCGTTCCGTTCCCCCTGCACTTCGTGACGCACCCTCTGGGACGAGGCCTGCACGAGCTCGGCAGCGTGCTACCGACGGTGGTGAAGCTCGGTCGCCTCGCGAACAAGCCCTACTTCGACGGCCTCGTCGAATGGCGCTATCGCCTCGGCCCCGTGCACTTCGCGTTCCGCTATCGCGGGCACTCGTTCGCCGGGCTGAACAGCTACAACTTGGACGTCATGTACCGCGACCAGATCGGACCGCTGGCCAACAACTGGGGCGGCGGCGTCGATCGCCAGGACGCGGTCTGGTTCGATCTCATGCTGCGCTGGATGCGCGAGCGGAACGCCGAGGGAGCGACGGGACCGGACGAGCTCGGTCACCAGTTCGCATTCCTGCACCACGATCCGCGCGCGGGCCGGCCGTATCTGCGCACCTACCAGGAAGCGGACTTCGGCGGCTACGACGCCGCGGACGCGCCGATCAACGCCGCGACCTTCGGCTATCTCGGCCTGGGCTGGTCCGCGCACAACCCGCTCTGGCTGCCGATCATCACCCCGATCATGACCTCGGTGCCGCGCCAGATCGCGTACGGCGACTCGAAGTTCAATCAGGAGTGGATGCTGAAGGACAGCGTCTTCGATGGTGACCACTACGGCGCGCGCCAGCTCGTGGAGGCGATCACCTGGAACCTCGACGGTCCCTCGCGCACGGGCGGGCTCTCGCATCTCTTCTTCGGCCACGACGATGTCCCGGCGCGCTCGAAGTGGATCCACGACGAGCAGGCCGGACGGGTCTTTCCCGCGCCACAGGGCGAGGAGTGGCCCGCCGGCAAGTGGAGCTTCCTCGGCGGATTGACCACGCCCTTCCTCCGCCAGCGGACCGTGGCACCTGCCCCCTGGGGCCGCGAGCTGCGCCGCGAGGACGGACACAACGCGGTGGTGATGCGCTGCGACGATGTCGGCCAACGCGGCAGCATGCACGGCTTCTATCTCGTCACCGTCGATCCGCGGAAGCCGCGCGCGGAGCAGATCGCCGTGGAGTGGATCCAGATCCCCGGCTGATCGGATCGGCTCAGAGCCTGTCGGAGAAGGACTCCGACAGGCTCTTCGATGCCTGCTGGCCCAACACCTGACGGTGTTGGCGCGGAGAGCTCGTCGATGCATCGACAAGCTCTCAGAGGCGCTCCCAGCAGCCCGCGTCCGGCGCCGCGGGCCGCGCTTGCCCGAGCAGATCGAAGGGCAGGCGAAACTGCGGCGCGCCGCGATCGAGCAGCGCGCTCCCGCCGCTCGGCCGCGCGTCGATCGAGGAGGCGGACCAGCTCAGCCCTTGGAAATCGGCGAGCGAGCTTCCAGGCGTGAAGCCTCCCGGTGAACCGAGCAGGTTCCCGAGGTGTACGTTGCCGGCGCATTGCACGCCGATCGACCCCGTCGCGAACTCGACCGCCAAGGTATCGCGGCTGTACACCGCGTTGTTGGCGAACACCATGCCCGGCTTCGAGCCCCAATTCCGCAGATAGGCGCCGGGGCCGCGATTCACGATCGTGTTGTGCACGACCTCGAGCTGGCTCACGACGCCTTGATGATCGCGCGAGACGAAGCCGTAGGTGCCGTCGACGAGGAGGTTGTTCCGCACATACGCCTCGCCCTGGACCTGCATCACGACGTCGAGGGAGCCGATGCACACGTTGCCTTCGATGCGATTGCGGGCACGGCCGCCGGTGCCGTAGACGAGGATGCAGGGATAGCGCGTGTGGCGCACCAAGTTCTCGGCGATCAGGTTGCCGTAGCTCCCCTGCTTCAGCTCGATGCCGTCGCCCTGCGTCGTGCCGAGCTGCGTGTCGTGCACATGGTTCCGCGCGATCACGGAATCGCGCAGCGTGTAGAAGCCGCCGTTCGCGCCGAGGTAGAGCCCCTCGCCAGAGCCGCCGGTGGAATGCACTTCGTTCGCCGTGAGGAAGACGCGCGCGCTGTCGCCGCTGTTCGCCGTGATCCCGCTCTCGCCGAGGTGGTGCACCAAGCAGCCGTCGATCCAGAGATCCTCTGCTTCGTAGATGCGCAGGCCATGGCTGCCGCCGGTCAGCTCGAAGCCGCGCAGCACGAGGAAGCGCGCGCTCTGCCAATCGCCGAGGTTCATCACGTTCTGCCCCGCGTCGGAGCGCGTGAGCACGGGGCGCGCTCCCGGAGCGGCGAGGATGCGGATCGGCGCGCCGGCGCTCCCCCGCAGACCGAGGTCGACGCGCGCTTCGAGCGACCAGCGCCCCGCGCCGACCACCAGCGCATCGCCCGGCTGCAGCGCTTGCATCGCCGTGTGCAGGCGCGCGCCATTCGCGGCGGCGCTCTGTCCCGCGTCGTGCACGAGCGCCACGACGCGCCGCGCCGGTGCGCTGCTCCACGTCGGCGCGAACGCCGCGTTCCACGGCTCGACCCGCGCGTCGAGGCGCGGCGAGGTACGCACGAGCCCGCTGCCGCTCGCGACGCCGAGGGCCTGCAGGTAGACCGGAGCGCGAGGCAGCGCGGGATCGCGCGGCACCGGCAACACGAGGAACGCGACGCCGCTCGCGTCGAAGCGCCCCGTCGCCAGCACCGCGAACGCCGGCGAGAGCCCTAGCTCCAAGCGCGCGCCGCCCGGCAGCGCGACGCTCCCCGGCAGCGCGTCGGCGCAGAGGGCGAAGGGCTCGCCACTGCGTCCGCCGCCGATCCGCACGACGAGCTCGGCTCCGCTGCGGGGCGGCGTGGCCGCGAGCTCGAGAGGCGCGCTCTGCGCGGAGAGTGCGCCGGCGAGGAGGAGGGCGGCGAGGATCGGGCGCGCGGGGCTCATGCGCCCAGGATACGCGCCGAGCGCCGGAAGGCAGCCCGGCGCTCGCAAGCTCTCGCTCGGCTCACGAACCCTTCTGTCGACGCAGCACGGCGGCCAACAGCTCGGCGACCTCCGGTCCGCCGCCGTGATGACGCGCCTCGGCCTCGAGCGTCGCGACGAAGTCGAGCCCCATCGGCGAGATCCCACCGAGCGTCGCGCCGCGCTCGACGAGCAGCAGCGCGACGCGGAAGTTCCTCGTGTTCCAAGCCTGCCAGACGCCGCCGCATCCTGCGCGCCCCGTCGCCTGCAGATCCGCGCCGCGCTCGATCAAGAGCGTCATCACCGCCGGATCGACCGTGGCTCCCGTCGCCGCGAACCACGCCGGGCGGCCGAACTGGTCCTTGCGATTGGGATCAGCGCCCGCGTCGAGCAGGAGGCGCAGCGGCTCGTCGCCCACGCGGCCCGCGAGGTAGATCGCCTGCGCCAGCGGCAGCATCTCGAATTCCTCGTTGGGATCGGCGCCCTCGCGCAGCAACGCGCGCACGGTCTCGATCTGCCGCGGATCGCGCTCCAGCTCGCGCAGCGCGCGCGCGAGCTTCGTCTCGCCGTACATCTCCCCGGGATTCCGGAGCAGCCAGCGCCCGCTCGTGAGCGCCGAGCTCACCAGCGCGAGCCACGGCGCGCTGACGACGAGCAAGGCGACCACGCGCAGCCAGTCCGCGGGCGCGCGCAGCCAGAGCATCACGGCCCCCGCCAACACCGCTCCCGGCACGACGAACAAGAGCAGCAGCACGCTGAGCGGGCTGGTCTTCGAGGGACCGGCGGCCGCGAGTCCGAGCACGAACCAGAGACCGATGGCGCCCGCGTCGAGCGCCACGAGCAACCAGAAGAGCGCCTTCAGCACCTGCGACTCCATCTCGCGGTCGCGGCTCGTCGGGCCGAAGGCTCGGCCGAGACGGAGTCGCGGAGAGCGCGGATTCTTGGGTGAGCGAAGACGCGCGGCAAGGACGGGTAGCAGGTCCGTCGCCTCACGAACGAGCCTTGGAAACGACGCGACCCGGCCTCGAGACCGGGTCGCGAGCTCTCGAGGCCTGGGCGCGCGAGCGCGCCTCGGCGGCTCAGTCTCCGAGCCGGAGGCGCAGGCCATTGCTCAGCGAGTACGCCCCGCCGAGGCCGCCGAGGGCATCGACTACCGCCCACTGGAAGGTGAACTCGCCGCAGTCGAGGAAGGGATCGTTCGGGATCGCCGCCGGGAACTGCGAGCTGCCGACGAAGCTCGTGAAGGTGTTGAAGAAGAAGAGCGCGGGGTCGACGAGCAAGCCCGTGCAGCCGCCGGGCGGCGCGCCGACGCCGGCGCCGCCGATCAGGATCGCGAGCGAGAAGGGCCGCGCGCTCGCGAGCGTGAGCTGGAAGCTCATCGAGCCCAGCGTCGGCAAGCCGAAGGTGCCGATGCTCGGGACGCCGGCGGTGCCGATGCAGCCCGTGCCGTAGGTCTGCGCGAGCGCCGTGCCGCCGCTCGGGATCACGATCACGCGGGAGCTCGCGGCATCGCAGATGGCGAGGTCGAGCAAGCAGTCGAGATCGACGTCGCCGCCGTCGACCGAGGTCGGCGAGATGCCGGCGAGGCACGCGTAGGTCGAGCCGAACGAGGTGCCGTTGAAGTCGTTGAATACGGTGTAGAGACCTTCGCCCGAGTTCACCGCGACGACCTCGGTGGAGACGGAGTGGCCCGGGATCGAGTCCTCTTCGAGATCCGTGCAGAGCAAGGCATTCGGGATGCGGGGACTCGTCGTCGGTCCGTTCAGCGTGAAGGCCGCCGGCGACATCGAGCTCGAGGCGTCGTGGAGGAGGCGCGCTAGGCCGCCGCCGCCGCCGAGGTCGCCATACGCGACCGCGAGGTCGTTGCGACCGTTGCGATCGAGGTCGCCGCAGCAGAGGCTCAGCACGAACTGGCTCGGGGTGAGCCCGATCGAGAGCGCACCGGCATAGCTGAAGGCGCCTGCGCCAGAGTTCGCGTAGAGCAGCACGTCGCCCGGAGAGCTGACCATGGCATTCGCGCTCGCGGTCGCCGCGAGATCGAGGTCGCCGTCTCCGTCGAGGTCGCAGCAGACGAGGCCTTCGACCTTGGGCCAGGTCGCGAGCGGCATCGGGGGTGCCAAGAGCAGCGGCGCGCCTCCGTCCAAGATCACGGCGAGGCCGCCGCCGCCGCCGAGCGGGCTGCCGTTCATCGCGATCGCGATATCGGCAGTGCCCCCGCCGTTCAGCGCGGCGACGCAGAGCTCCGCTCCGGCGCTGCCGGGCAGCGGATGGCTCGCGAGGATGCCGCTGCCGGGAGCGATCACGTGCACCTGGTTGTTGCCCGCGGCGAGCACCGCGATCTCCGCGTTGCCACCCGCGACGAGCTGCCCGATCGCGAGCGAGTTGGGCGCATCGCCGAGATTCAGCGCAATCGTGGTGGCCGCGCCCGGGAAGCCGCCGAGGCCGTCGTTCGTGAGGACGCTCACGCTGTGGCTACCGGAGTTCGCGGTGGCGATGTCGGCGCGACCGTCACCGTCGAGGTCGCCGACGGCGACATCGAGCGGCGAGAGGCCGACGGCGTAGGAGCTCGGCGCGCTCGGCGCCTGGCCGAGCCAAGGCGTGAAGCTGATGCCCGTGCCGGAGACCGAATCGCCGATGCCGGAGCCGGCGCCGCTCGGGCCGCTCGGGTGATTCCACCAGTTGTTCCGGCAGTCGATGGTCTCGGCTCCCGTATACCGCGCGCCGATGGCGTTGCCGGCGAAGCGGTTGCACTGCGCGACGTTGGTCGAGATCGTGCCCGGCGCCTGCGTCGCGGAGAAGAAGAGCCCTTCCTGCGCGTTGGCGCTGAAGCTGTTGCCGATCACCTGGCAGCGCTGCGCACCGCGCAGTGGATCGGCGTTGCCGAAGCTCGTGAGCGCGAGCCCGCTGCGTCCGTTGCTGGAGAAGTCGTTCTCCGCGATCACCGCGTCCATCATCCCGCCCTGCAGGCCATCGAAGGCGTTCAGCGTGAAGCTGTTCGCGCGGATCACGGCGTCGTCGGTCGCGCGCGAGCCGAGGTTCGCCCCGGTCGCGTGCCCGCGGAGGAGGTTCTGCTCGAAGCGCGGCGCGCGCGATGCGCTGCGGCGCACGTTGCGGTTGCCGTCGACGAAGAAGCCGGTGCCGGCGGCCGCTCCGTTCCGCAGCACGTCGTTGCAGAGGAACCAGAAGCCATCGAAGAGATCGGTGTCGAGATGGAAGCAGGTGATCGGACCCGACTCCGCGCGGAAGACGTTCTGGAAGACGGTGAGATCGGTGCCCGCGTCGTTCAGGAAGACCCGACTGCTCGTCCCGCCCTCCATGTGGTTGTTGCGGATCGCGAGGCCGTTCAGCGGACCCGAGGTCGACTCGATGCCGCGCGCGCCGCCCACGAAGGCGAAGCCGTCGATCGATGCACCCGCGCAGCCGCTCTGCAGCGTCAGGATCGCGCCGCTCGCGGCGGAGAGCACCGTCTCGACGGCCGGGTTCGGCGGGCTCGACGGCACGCGGCCGCGCGCATCGACGCCCGAGCGCGCGCCGCGCAAGGCGAGCGACTTCGCGAGGATCAGGTTCGCGCTGAACGTCCCCGGACCGACGTCCACGCTCTCACCGTTCACGGCGGCGTTGATGGCGAGCTGGATCGACATGCCGGCGCCGACGAAGAAGGTCGCGCTGTCGAGCGCGCGGATCAGCGCCGTCGCGGGACTCGTGGCGAGGAGCGAGGCGGCGTACGCGGACGCGGTGGACCCGAAGTACGCCTCAGCGGTGGGCAGGGCCGGCTCCGTGCCCATCAGCCGCACGCGGATGCCGAGATCCGTGGTGAGCGCGCTCAGGTTCGGGACGCTGCCCAAGCCCACGCGGACCAGCGGAACGGCGGCGTTCGACAGGCTGAGCGTGCTCGTTCCGGTGGTCGTGACCGTGGTCCCCGGGATGTCCTCGAGGTACATCGCCCACGGAGTGTTCGAGATGAGATTCGTCCCCGCGAAGCTCACGCTGACGTCGCCGCCCGGGATCGAGACCCCCGGCGCGGTGTAGCAGAGGAAGCTCGCGAAGCCGCCGCCATCCGCGGAGCACTGGTCGATCGCGAGGTCCTGCACCGTGTTGCCGGTGCTGCCGCCCGTGAAGGCCAAGCCCGCTGCGTAGCAGTCGTGCGCGTAGAGGCCATCGACGAGCGAGCTGGTGACCTGCGAGAGGCTGACGCCATAGACGGCATTCGTGCTCGGCGCCGGCGAGGGGACGTTGCGCCCGAGCCCGATCGCCTCGAGGTCGCGCAGGGTCAGGTTGCTCAGGTTCCAGCCGACGATCTGCCACCGCGAGGCATGGCGCACCGTCAAGCCTTCGATGCGCACGCCGAGGCGCGTCGGCGTCGGAGGCGGAGCGGTGATATCGAAGCCCGCGTCCTGACCGGTGGCATCGAGGATCGTGTTTCCGACACCAGCACCCACGATGGCGAGGTCATCGATCGTCACGTAGACCGTGCCGGAATAGAGACCCGCGGCCACCTGCACCGTGTCGTTCGGAGCCGCGGCTGCGACACCTTGCTGGATGGTCTGGAACGGATCGCCCAAGGTGCCGGTGCCGGGCGAGGCGTTCGAGTCGTCGACGTACCACGTCGTCTGGGCCGAAAGTGCGGGCGCGGAGAGCGCGACCGCGAGCAGCGTTGCACGCGAGAGCATCTCGAACCTCCTCGAGATAGAGCGGGATAGGCGGGTGGGAGCAGCGACGGCGACGTCGGTCGCGCCGCGGAGAAGTAGCGCCTGGATTCGAAGCGCGGGTGGCGAGGAGGTCAAGCTGCGCTGGGACGGAGATCACGCCCGCGTGCGCGCCGGCGCTCGGCGACGCGAGGAAGGCGCGTCCACGCTACTCCCTATTTCCGCACTCCTTGCCGCGTTCGGCCGTATGCCGCGCTCCGCCGCGCGCCCGGAAGATCCCCTCTCCATCCCCTTCATGATCGGAGGAAAGCCCATGCGCTCCCCCCTGCTCCACGCCTTCGGAATCTGCTTCGGCCTCGCGGCGATCGCCTTCCTGCCCGCGAGCACGACGCTCGCTCCGGCCCCGGATGCGCCGCACCTGCAAGACCTGGCCGGACCGTGGCAGCTCGATGTCTCCTACTCCGGCATCGACATCCACAGCGGCACGAAGATCAAGGACAAGGAGTCCTCGATCGTGTCGCTGATCCTCGCGGGTGGTGACGTGGTGCGCATCGTCGACACGACGACGCTCGAAGAGCGGGTCGGTCGCTACAGCGAGGGCTATCTGCTCCTCGGCTCCGCCTCCACGAGCATGACGCTGGGCTCCGAGCCGCCGAACGCCTCCGAGACGGTCGTGATCCAGATCAGCGGCCAGCCCGGCAAGCTGAAGGGGAAGGGTGAGTCGCTGAGCTTCGACCTGCCCTCCGACGAGCACGGCACGTCCTCGATCAAGATGAAGCAGCTCGAGCCGCGCTGATGCGCACGGAGAAGCGCGGCGCCCCGCCGCGCGTTCAGAGCGCCCGCACGCGCCGAGGATGCGCGTGCGGCGCGACATAGCCTGCGCGCACCGGCTCCTCGCGGAAGAGGTCCGTCGAGAGATACTTCTTGTTGCTGTCGCAGAGCACGGTGACGACCACGGCTTCGGGGCCGAGCTCGGCGGCGAGGCGCAGCGCGCCGATCACGTTCGCGCCGGCGGAGATCCCGACTCCGAGGCCGAGCTCGCGCGCCAAGCGCTGCGCCATCAGGATCGCGTCGCCGTCGTCGACGGCGACGATCTGGTCCAGCTCCTCCAAGTGCACGATCGGCGGGATGAACTCGTCCGAGATGCCCTGGATGCGGTGCTTGCCGACCTTGCGCTTGGCGGTGAGCACGGGTGAGCTCGCGGGCTCGAGCGGATGCACTCGGATCGCGGCATCGAAGCGCTTCAGCGTACGCCCGACGCCCATCACGGTGCCGCCGGTGCCGACGCCGGCGACGAAGGCGGTGGGCTTCAAGCCGATGTGCACGAGCTGCCGCAGGATCTCGCGGCCGGTCCCGAGCTCGTGCGCCTCCACGTTCGCTTCGTTGGAGAACTGCCGCGGCAGGAAGCTCGGTGCATGCTGCAGCGCGCGCTCCTCGGCGAGGCGTATCGAACCGAGGAACCCGCCCTGCTCGTGCGTCACCGGCACGACCTCGGCGCCGAAGCCTCGCAAGATCGAGAGCCGCTCCTCGCTCATCCAGGCGGGGATGTAGATGCGCACGGGATGACCGAGCGCACGCCCGAGCGCCGCGAAGGAGATGCCGGTGTTGCCGCTCGTGGCCTCGATGATCTCCGCGCCGGGCTCGATCCGCCCCTGCTCGTAGGCGAGGCCGAGGACGTGCAGCGCCATGCGGTCCTTGATGCTGCCCGTGAAGTTCAGCGTCTCGAGCTTGGCGAAGATGCGCCGCGGCCCGCGCCCGTCGAGCTCGAACTCGAGCTCGAGCAGGGGCGTGTTGCCGACGAGCGGCAGGACCCGGCGGATGGGGTTGCGATCCGAGAAGCTGGCGGCGGTCTCCTGCATCGATCTCCTTCCTCTTCGCGCGTGCGCCGCGCGACGGACCTCAGTTCGCCTGCACGGCAGCGGCGATCGCGCGATCGACCGAGCGCTGGAAGCGCCCGCGGAACGCGGTCCGCAGCGCGGCGAGCTTGAGCTGCTGCAGCGGGAAGCGCCGCGGCGAGAGGAAGCGGCACTCCTCCGGCAGCGGCACGAGCGAGACATGCACGTTGGGCGCCACCCCGATGGGGAGGCCTTGCTCCATGCAGGCCTCGTACAGCCGGCGATACACGGGGACGATGTCCTCCGTCTTCGGCGGCGGCACGTGCGCGAGATCGCTGCCCTTCACCGGACGGAACACGCAGACGGTCGGGATCGCGCCCACGCTGGTGATCCAGTCGATCGCGGCGATCGAGCTCTCCGGCGACTCGAGGCCGGCGATGATCTCGCCGTTCGTCACCCACGGCTCGGTCCACGAGGACTTCCGACGACCGAGCTCGGCGCAGTACGCGACGGCGTCGAGATAGCGCCGCAGCCCATACTCGCGGTGCTTGCCGGGGCAGATCTCCTGGAAGCGCTGCGGGTCGTAGATCTCGAAGCAGAACGAGACGCGATTCACACCCATCTCCTTCAGCGCGTCGTAGCGCGCGAGATCGTGGTGCGGCGGCGTCTGCACGCCGATCAGCAGGTTCGTCGCCTGCTTCACCGCGCGGATGTAGGGCTCCAGGATGTCGAGGTAAGTGTCGCCCTCGTAGTGCCCCGCGTTGAAGTCGACGTAGGTGATCCCCGAATGACGCCGCGCGGCGAGCACGACCTCGAGGACCTCCTGCACGCTCTTCTCGTCCGCGTCGTCCACGCCGAGGTTCAAGCCGATCGAGCAGAACTTGCAATTCGTGCGCGTGTCCTCGATCCAGTACTCGCAGACCTTCGACGGGTAGATCCCGAGGTAGGTCCCTTGCAGCGTGCCGACGCGCGTCATCGCCTTGCCGCTCGTGGTCTTCTGCTCGTACCAAGTCGGGCGCGGAGCGAGTTGGATCGGCGCGATGCGCTCCTTCTCGATCCAGAGCGCATAGCCCCGCTCGTCGCGGCGGACCTCGTACGGAGAGCTCTGCGCGAACTCCTCCTGCACCGGGATGTTCGTCCAGATGTCGCCCGGCAGGATCGCCTCCAGCCCCGAGCCGAGACCGGCCCGCGTGCGCATCACCTTCCTGCCGCCGTCCTGCTCGACGAAGCAGTTCTCGTGCATCCGCGCGCCGCGGCAGTAGAGATCGAGCTGGAGGTAGGAAGGATTCGTGCGCGGATCGAGGACGACGCGGACCATGAGGAATGCTCCGAAGCGCGACGCGAGCGGAGCGCGCGTCGCCGACCTCTGGAGCCTAGCGCGGCGATCACGCTCGCCCAGGCGCCGGAATGCGGAGCGCGGGTCTTTTCCTCGAATGCGACCTCCTGCCGCCCGACTTCGGCGTAGAGGCCTCGGCTCAGCCCGGCCTTTGCGGGTGGAGATAGCGGTTCGGCACGTTCCACGACGCAGGAGCGTCACGGCCGCCGGCGACGAGCAGCCTACGCACATTGGCGTAGATCTGCACCTCGTCGCGATGCATCTGCGGCAAGAGCCCGAAGAGCGCGTACGAGATCGGCGTGAGATCGAAGAGCGCCGTCTCCCACTCGAAGCCGCGTCCCCAGATCAAGCCGGCGACGCGCACCGATGGATCGGCGCCATGCGCCAGCAAGAGCTCCATCAGCGGGGCGGAGCGATTCGCGTTCGAGCTCACGGTGTGGAAGAGCGGCGTGTGTCCGCCCTGCTCGCGCCCATCGAGCCCGGCGCGCGCGTCGACGAGCGCGCCGTGCTCCAGCAGCACGCGCGCGGCGCGGAGATTCCCGTGCTCGCACGCGACGTGCAGCGCCGTCGCCTCGTCGAGCGGCGTGAACGCAGAGCGCAGGCTCGCCCTCCGCCGCACGAGCTCGGAGTCGCGCCGCAGCGCCCCGCGCAGCGCCTCCTCGTCATCCAGCAGCACGGGCTCGAGCCAACCCGATTCGAGCACGGCGCCGTGCGTGAGCAGCGCGCGCAGACAGAGCGGGAAGCGATCCGAGCGGAAGTACATCTCGAGGAGCCACTGCACGAGCGACCTCCCCTGCACGAGCGCTCGTGCATCGACGCCGCTGGCCAGCAGCTCGTGCAGCGCTTCGGCGTCGTGGGTCTCGAGTGCGCAGAGGAGTTCTGCTTCGGACGAGCTCATGGCTTGGATTCCCGAGCGAAGAGATCGCACGGTCTTCTCAGCTCGCGCCTTCTCCCGCAAGCGCAGGGGTTCCCGCTCAGGGGAAGGATTTTCCTCCTCGCGGCAGCGCTCCGGAGTCGATGGCGCGAGCTCGGACATCTCGCCAGCGCTGCTTGCAGAGGAACCCCATGCCGATCTCCCCCCGGAAGATCACCGTCGCGCTGGCCAACGCGCTCCTCTTCTCCGCGCTCGGCTCCGCGCAGGAGCCGGCGTTCCGCTTCATCACGCAGACGCTGCCCGCCGGCTCGCGGAACGCCGTCTACACAGCGCAGATCCTGACCGCGCATGCGAAGGGGCCCGTGAGCTTCGGCCTGGCCTCGGGCGCGCTTCCGGACGGTCTGCGTCTCGACGCGACGACGGGCCTGCTCACCGGGCGGCCGACCCAGTCGAGCAACTTCAACCTGAGCTTCTCGGCGAACGATGGGCAGAGCACGCTGCAGCTCCCGGTGGATCTGCAGATCAGCTCGTCGGGAGGCGGCGGGAACGGCGCGTTCACCTTCGATACGCTGGTCCTCCCCGAGGCGCGCGTCGGCGAGGCCTATGCCGCGAGCTTGCAGACGAGCGGCGGCGTCGGGCCGTTCGTCTTCGGTGCGGCGCATCTGCCGCCGGGCCTGCGCTTCGATGGCGCGAGCGGCGCGATCTCCGGCACGCCGCGCGCGGCGGGGACCTACGAGGTCCTGCTCTGCGCGGTCGACCGCGGCGAGGGCGAGAACAAGGTCGCGACGATCCTGCCGCTGCTCGTGCGGCCCGAGAGCTCGGAGTTCCGTTATGCGTCCCAGACGCTCGACAACGGAGCCGTGGGCGCGAGCTACGAGTGCACGCCGATCCTGAGCGCCGCGCCGAACGGGCTAGAGCACTCGGCGACGGGCCTGCCGCCGGGGCTCGCGATAGATCCCGCCTCGGGCTCGATCGCGGGAACGCCCACCACGGCAGGGACCTTCGAGGTCGAGCTGCGCGTGCGCGGCGGCGGCGACGAGCTGCAGTGGAACACGCGGCTGCGCATCGTCCCGAGCGGCGCGAGCGCGCTGCATTGGAACGACTTCGCGTTGCCGATCGCGATGGCCGGCATCCCCTACGATCGCCAGCCGGCGATCCTGCTCGACGCCTCCGGCGCTTCGACACCCTCCTACGCTGCCGAGGGTTTGCCGATCGGCATCAGCTACGCCGCGTCGAGCGGCGCGCTCGCGGGCACGGCGTACGAGGTCGGCGTCTTTCCCGTGACCTTCCGCGTGACGAGCGGCGGCGGCGCGGAGGAGCTCTTGCTCCGCACCGAGTTCGCGGTCCTGCCCTCCAGTGGCGGCAGCGTCGAGGAGATCGCGGCCCCGATCTGGATCTCGAAGCTCCAGGTGAAGCCCGGCACGGGCAACGCCGACGGGAGCTGGAAGGCGAGCTTGCTCCTGAACTCCGATCGCCGCGACAGCGTGCGCTTCGACAGCGCGGAGGACGGCCTCGCGATCGAGCTCGGCGGGACCAGGGTCGAGATCCCGAGCGGCGCGTTCGACACCAGCGGCTTCGCGCACGACTACGTCTTCCGCGACGGCGCGCTCTCCATCGCCGTGGGCTACGATCTCGCGACCGAGCGCCTCGATCTCAGCGCGAGCGGTCTCTCCTGGACCGACGCGCTGCCCGGCACGCTCGATCTGCGCCTGCACATCGGCGCCCAGAGCCGGCGCTTGCGCCTGCAGCTCGACGAGCGCGGCCGCTTCCGCGCGACGGCGGATCTGCGCAGCAGCGCGTTCGTCATCTCGCGCGCATCGCTGACGCGCGACGGATCGAACCGCGGCGCGCTCGCGCTGGATGCCTTGCTCGGCGATCCCGCGTTCGCGTTCGATCCGCTGGTGGACCCGCTGCGCATGCGCGTGCGCCACGAAGAAACCCTGATCGTCGAGCGCGATCTGGGGAGCGTGGCGAGCGTGAAGACGAAGCGCGACGCGCGCAGCGGGGCGCTGCTCTACCAGATCGCGACGCCGAAGGAGCCCGCAGGCCCGGCGGCCTGCACGGGGCTTCGCTACGAAAGCGGCAAGGGCCGGCTGCGCGTCGGCTTCGTCGACCTCGATCTCGCGAGTTTGCCGGCGAGCCCGAGCCCGGCGCAGCTCTCCATCGAGCTCGTCGTGGGAACGAGGGTGTACGTCGCCTCGGCGACCTTCTTCGAGCAGCGGCCGGGGAGCTATGCGCTCACGGCGCGCTGAGGGCGACGAGAAGAGCCGGAAGAGCTAGAAGAGAAAGTGGATCGGCACGGGCAGCGACAGCCCGTTCCAGCGCACCTGCGCGTCGAACGCGAAGACCTGCAGATAGAGCACGAGATCGAGCGCGGCCGTCGACGGATCGAGGCGCGGCGGCGCGATGACGATGCGCCCCGTGGCGCCGCCCGTGAGCCCGGTGAACGAG
Source organism: Planctomycetota bacterium (assembly GCA_016719295.1). Classification (GTDB taxonomy): domain Bacteria; phylum Planctomycetota; class UBA1135; order UBA1135; family JADKAF01; genus JADKAF01. The sequence goes on along the minus strand of JADKAF010000001.1, from coordinate 5,384,659 downwards.
GAGCCGAACGCGGGTTGGCCGATCGTCACGGTGAAGAGGAAGTCCGTGGGATCGAGCCAGAGTTCGCCGATGCCGGGTAGAGCGATCGGCGTCCCGAGACGCGAGACCGCGAGGCCCGTCACGAAGCTTCCCATCGGATCGCCGAGGAGCACATCGATGCCCTGAGGATCGGAGCGAGCGCCGACCTCGAGCTCGTAGGAGGAGATGGCCGGTGTCGGGAACACGAAGCCGGTCCCGGTGATGGTGCCGCTCAGGTGGACGCAGCCTGCTCCGCCACGCCCGCCGGGAGAGGCGCCGGCGAGGATCTGCGTCGCGGCACCTCCCAGGCCCGGCGAGGCGAGGATCTCTCCATCGACCACGACGAAGGGCGCGACGAGAGTGACGAAGCCCCCGGCGCCGCCGCCGCCGCCGCCGCCGTTGCCGAAGCTCGCGCCGCCGTTGCCGCCGACCGCGTGGAGGCGGGCGCCTGCGCCGATCTGGATCACGAGGGGGCTCACGAAGCTGATGCGACCGCCGCCGCCCCCGCCGGCCCCGCCGCCATCGTTCAGAGCGGCCACGGTGAGCGAGTCGATGTCGCCCGCGCCTCCACCGCCGCCGCCGCCGCCGAAGCAGCGGGCCGCGGCGAGGGCTCCGGCGCCCGAGCCGCTCGGCGTGCGACCGGAGTTCGCCGGTCCACCCGCCTGGCCGCTCACGCCGTTCGCGCCTCCCCCGCCTCCGCCGACCGGATCGGTGAAGGAGCCGCCGGGGACACCGGTGTCGAGGCCGCCGAGGCCGCCGTTCAGCTGACCGCGCTGCCCGGCGCCGGCGAAGGGCTGCGCCGCGGAGGCGCCGCCCGCTCCACCCGCGCCGCCGCCGGGACCGCCGCGCCCTCCAGCGCCGCCTGGCGCATCGTTGGCCGCATCGGCGCCGGGTCGTCCCGAGGCATCGACGATGCCGTCGATACGCACGATCCCCTGCACGCGGATCTCGAGGGGCAGCGCGCCGCGCATCTCGACCACGATGCCGGCGGGAACCGTGAAGCTGGTGAAGTTCCAGACCGGCTTCACAGCGCTGTCGAGGACGGCTCCCGCCGTCGCGACGAACGCGCCATCGGCCCCCGTGCCGCCGCTGTCGGCGAGGAGCGTCACGGTCTGCTGGGCGGCGAGCGGGCTCGACGCCGCGGCGAACAGAGCGAAGAGGAGGCTGCGCCGGAGAGAGGTGCGCATGTCTGGCAGGAGTCCGTGGGGCCCGACAGCATAGCTTCCGGAGCCCTTTCGTGCGCGAGGCGTGATCCCGCGCGCTCCCCGTGGTGAACTCCGTGCCCCGTCACCCGGAGCCGCCAGGGGAGGAATGCCTCCCGCCCCTTCTTCGCGAGCCGCCACTCGCCCACTAGCCACGGAATCCTCCTCGCGATGCGCAGCCGCTCGGAGAACGACCCGCTGCGGCACTTCCAGAGCGCGCACGCGCAGGTCGTCGGAGCACGCCGCATGGGTGTCGAAAGCATGGACGTGAACTTCCTCGTCGCCTCAGCTCTCGGCGAGCTGCTCGGCAAGTGAGCGCGCCTGCGTCTCCCGCGGAGCTCCGCGAGCTGCTCGGCTCGATCGACATCTACTTGCTGGACCAGATCCTGCGCGGGCGCTTCGACGCGCGGCGCGCGCTGCTCGACGCAGGCTGCGGAGCGGGTCGAAACCTGCGCTGGTTCCTGCGCGCCGGTTACGAGGTGCATGGCGTCGACGCCGATGCGCACGCGCTGGAAGCGGCGCGCTCGCAGGCTCGTGTGCTCGCGGGTGAGGAGGCGGCGCGGCGCTTCTTGCCGGGGACGCTGGACGCCCTACCGCACGAGACGGCGCGCTTCGACGCCGTGCTGCTCAACGCGGTGCTGCACTTCGCCCCCGACCGCGCGCGCTTCGAGCGCTGGCTCGGCGAAGCCTGGCGCGTGCTGCGCCCCGGCGGGCTCCTCTTCGCGCGCCTCGCATCGAAGCAAGGCCTCGAAGCGCAGCTCGTGAGGCGCGGGGCCGAGCGCTATCTCCTGCCCGACGGCAGCGAGCGCTATCTGATCGACGACGAGCGCTTGCAGGAGCTCGGTGCGCGGCTGGGCGGGCGGCTCCTCGATCCGCTGAAGACGGTGAACGTGCAAGGCCTGCGCTGCATGTGCACCTGGGTGCTCGAGAAGGGCGCCATCTGAAGTCCTCGTCCGCTGCGTTCTCACCGCCGCGGAGACGCGCTGGGCGCGTTCTGCCCCTTCGGCTCTAATGCCGAGCTCTCTCGGCCAGAGCTCTTGCCGCTCCTCGCGGAACGACCATGCGTCACCAACGACACCCTCGGCGCCTCTATCTGCGGCTCTTCTTCGGCGCCGTTCTCGCGGCCGGCGCCGCCGCGCAGCAGCCCGTGCCTCCGCCGGCACCCGCGAACCAAGGCGTCCCCGCGGGACAGGCGGCGAGCACGGAGCTTCCGGTACACACGCTGCTCAGCGCGCTCCCCGAGGCCGCTGCATGCGGAGCGCCCGACTGGATCGTGCCCGGGATGCGCCTCAGCACCTTCTCCTCGGTCTCCTCGAGCCCCACCGTCGGTCCCGATGGCCGCATGGGCAAGGGCACGGCCGGCGCAGGCTGGGACATCACCGATGTCGTCGCCGTCGAGCCAGGCGTCGTCGTGCTGACGATGCGCTCGTTCCTGAACGCGAATGGCCAGCAAGGACCGGCGATGCCCAACGGCTCGCGCTCGATCCTGGTCCATCCCTCTGGCTGCGACTTCTTCCTCCACCCGCGTCTGCTGGAGCAGCTCCAAGACTCCTCGAAGGACGGCATCAGCCTGCGCAAGGGCACGACCACGCATCGCGGGACGCAGTACAAGACGATCACGAGCACGGTCGAGATCCCCGGCACGCGCCTCATCTCGGTCTACGATCTCACGAGCGGTGTCCAGCTCAGCCACAACAGCGGCACGTACACGCAGGCGCCCAGCTTCGATCCCAATCGACAGAACATCCTCGCGAACAACCAGTTCCACGGCGCGCGACGCCTAGCACTCCCGTGGACCGCAGGCGAGCTACCGGCCTGGGTCAAGAAGATGCGCCGCGCGAGCTACCGCGGGACGCGCATCGATAGCGGAACGCCGCAGATGGGCCTCGGCCGCCTCGTGACCAACATCTCCCTCGAGTTCATCCCGCGGCAGGCCGGAGCGACCTTCGTCCTCTTCGACTTGAAGCTCACGCAGCAGATGGAAGGCCTGCCGCCGATGGATGCGACGACGATCCCCGTCGCCTACGGCCCTGGCAGCAAGGACGCGCTGTGGATCGATCCCGCGGTGCTCGCGACGCTGCGCACCGGCCAGGTGATCGATCGCGACGGGCAGATCGGCGTCGACCTCGGGGTGGAGCACGCCGGCAAGGCGCGCGATGGCCGATCGGTCGTCGTGATCGGCGAGCGCAGCGCGGGCTTCCAGACCTCGGCGACCTATCTCCTGAGCGACGGACGCCTCCTCGCGACACAGATGGTGCAGCGTTCGGCGTCGACGGGCGGAACCGTGACGACCTCGCTCGAGCTCGTGGGGATCGATGGATGAGCGCGCCGCGCGCCATCTCGACGCGGCTCTGGGTCGGTTGCGCGGTGCTGGCCCTGAGCCTCTGCGCCTGCCGTGCCCCTCTCGGCAGCGAGAAGAAGCCCCTCGACTTGGGCCGCGGCGTCTTCGTGAGCGGCACGCTCCGCCCAGGACAGCCGCTGTGGGCCGACTTCCGCGTCGATGAGCACGCGCTCTACACCTTCTCGGTGCAGCCGCCGCTGCCGAATGTCGCCCTCGAGGTCCTGCGCCGGCGCAAGGCCGGACGTGGCTTCGAGCGCTTCGGCGCCCCGATCCCAGGCGTCGCGCATCGCGGACCGGCTCCGCTGCAGGCGGAGGCCGAGCACCGCGACGTGCTGCTGACACCGGACCTCTACAGCCTGCGCCTCAATGCGCGCGTCGATCGTCCGATCGAGGTCACGATCGACATCCACGACGCGCCGATGCCGCGCGCCCTCCGCGTGGAGCCGCGCGAGCTCGGTTTGAGTGGAGAGAGCGCGCGCGTCCGGCTCCTCGGCGAGGCGCTGCGCGAGGACTGCGCGATCCGCATCGGAGAGAGACGCGCTCCGCTGGTCGTGCTGCGCGAAGGGCGCGAGGCGCTCTTCGAGCTCGAGCTCGGCGACCTCGGCGGCGCGAGCTCGGCCGAGCTCGAGCTGCACTTCGTGACCCCCTGGGGCGAGCGACGCCTCGAAGAGCGCTTGCGCGTGCGGGAAGCGCGCGAGCCCGCGAGGGCGATCGTCCGCGGCGTGCCGTTCCGCGAGCTTCCAGCCGGCATCGCGACGCTCGGCCCCGCGCGCGAAGGCGTCGCGCTGCGCGAGGAGCTCGATCCGGACGTCGAAGCGGATGAAGGCGCGCCGCGCACGTGGTCGCAGCCCGTCGGCACCTGGATCAGCGAGATCGAGCTCACCCAGGCGGCCTGGACGGCGCTCGGCCTCGAGAACCCCTCGGCGAAGCCCGGCGACGCCTTGCCCGTGCACGGCGTCACCTACTCGCTCGCGCTCGAGCTCTGCCGACGCTTCGGCGCCGCGGCCACCTCCGAGGATCCGCGCTGGAGCACGTACGAGTTCGACCTGCCGACGGAGGAAGAGTGGGAGTACGCGGCTCGCGCGCTCACGCGCACGCCGATCGCCGTGCCCATCGATCCCGGTGACGAAACGCCGTTCGCCGCGCGGCTCGCGCAGCACGCGTGGTTCGTCGAGAGCTCGCGCCTGCATCCCGAAGGCGCCGGCCCCTACGCGGTCGCGGGCAAGGCCCCCAACGCCTTCGGCCTCTTCGACTGCCATGGCAACGTCTTCGAGTGGTGTCGGCCGAGCACCGCGCTGCCGCCGCCTCCCGCGGGCTCGGGCGTCCTGCGCGGAGGCTGCTACGCCACGGCCTACCGCGGCTGCCGCGCGAGCAACCGCGACTTCGAGCCTCTCGAGATACGGAACCGCCGGATCGGCCTCCGCGTGGTCGCGCGACCGCGCGACCCCTCCGCTGGAAGCGGGTCGCTCGGAGGTTGAATCCGGCTCGCGTCACCCATAGAAGGTCGGCTGGCGCCGTGCCGGGGGCTAGCTCCCCGCGACGCCGAGCCACTGGCCGAGAACCCTTTCCCGCCGCACTGGAGCCGTCCATGCCCTTCGAGCTGCCCGCCCTGCCCTACGAGAAGAACGCCCTAGCGCCGGCCATCTCGGCCGAGACCCTCGAGTTCCACTACGGCAAGCACCACCAGCGCTACGTCACGGTGCTGAACGACCTCACCAAGGACTCGCCACACGCGACGAAGAGCTTGGAGCAGCTCATGCAGGAGAGGCCGACCCCCGGCATCTTCAACAACGCCGCGCAGATCTGGAACCACACCTTCTACTGGCACTCGCTCTCGCCGAAGGGCGGCGGCCAGCCGACGGGCAAGCTCGCCGATGCGATCAAGGCCAGCTTCGGTAGCTTCGAGGACTTCCAGAAGCAGTTCACGCAGGTCGCGACGACGCACTTCGGGTCGGGCTGGGCGTGGCTGGTGAAGAAGGCGGACGGCAAGCTCGCGGTCGCTCAGTCGCACGACGCCGAGTGCCCGCTCACCTCGGGTGATAAGCCGCTGCTCACCTGCGACGTCTGGGAGCACGCCTACTACATCGACTACCGCAACAACCGCGCGGGCTACGTCGAGTCGTGGTGGAAGCTCGTGAACTGGGACTTCGCGACGAAGAATCTGGGCTGAGCGACAAGCTCTGCCACGAAACGAGCGCGGCGTGCAGCGATGACCCATCGCTGCACGCCGCGCTCGCTCTGCTGCACCGAGGAAGATCCCAGCAGCGGAAGATCCCAGCAGCGGAAGCTCGGTGCTCAGTACCCCGAGAGAGCGCGCACGATCTCGTCGATCTTGTCCGCCTCGGCGTTCGAGATGCGGCCGAGCCCCATGAATCCGCCGGAAGCTCCCGCGACCGCGCGGCAACGCTCGAGAGCTTGATCGCGGAGCTTCTGGAAGCTCTCGCGCGGCATCACCTTGTGCAGCTCGACGACGTACTCCTTCCAGCTCTCGAAGACCTGGCCGAGGGGCCGGCGCTCGAGCCACTTCTCGAGGAGATCGTAGGCCGCGGTACCGATCTTCATCTCGTTCTCGTGCGCGATCTTCAGGATCTCGCGGCGCTCCTCGGCGGTGATGCTGCCGTCGCTCCACGCCGTCTCGATCATCGGAATCAAGCGCACGGCGGCGAGCGTCTCCGCGCGCACGCCGACGGACATCAGATCGCCCAGCACCTTCTCCTCGACGATGCCGGAGACGTGCGTGAGCTTCTTCTTCTCCTCGAGGGCGTGGAACTCCTTCCGCATCTTATCGAGGAGCTTCTTGTCCTGGTCGGCGAAGAACTGGTCCTCCAGCGCACGCCGCCGATCGCCCAGAATGTCGTTGTCGAAGCCGCTCATCGCTCGCTGGTCCCCCAGTTGGCAGGGAAGGTGGATGTCCGAAGGCCCGGCATTGTAGCGGCGAGCCCCCGGAGCGCGAGCGTGCGGCGGAAGAGCTCAGCGCCCGCCGGGCCTAACCCCGCCGGGTCCGGTCGGGCCTGCGGACTTCGGACCGCTGGGGCCCGCGTGCGGCGCGGCGCTGCGCGCGGCATTCGTGCAGGGAACGTCCGGCGGGATCGCCGGTCCCGACAGCTCCTGCGCGAACTCGAAGGGCATGAGGATCCAGCCGTAGTCGCGCAGCACGAAGGCCAGGCGATGCTGGTCGGCGAGGGCGTGCATGGCCTCGCCTACGCTGTACTGCGTACCTCCGCCCAGCTGCAGCTTGCCCAGATTGGCGCCTCGCAGCGCATCCGAGACGATGAGCTTGAAAGGCGCCGCGGCGCGCACGGTGCGGAGCCAGTCCTCGAGCCCGATCTCCGTGTTCGGGAACTCGACCACGAGCTTCATCTGCTCGGCCATCTCGGTGGGGATCGCCGGCCGCACGACGCGCACGACCTCGGCCTTGCCGCCATGCATCGACGGCGGATCCATCGGCCGGGAGAGCTGCTGGAAGCGCAGCTCCACGGACTGCAGCTCGCCCTCGAGCAGCACCATGTCGATGCGGAGCTTCTCCAGCTCGGTCGCGGAGGCCTGGCCGGCATCGACGATCTGACGCATGCGGACGTACTGCTCGCGGGAGAGCTCGAGGCGCTGTGCGAGCTCGCGGCGCTTGCTCTGCAGGTCGAGGATGCGCAGCGTCGCGTCGTAGCGCGCGGCGACGAGCTCGGCGCGCGCCTTCTCGAGGTTCGCCTCGGCGAGGCGCACCTGCGGATCGTTCCGCAGCATGGCCTCGACCTCCTCCTGCTCGCCGCGCGGAGGGACGACCGTGAAGCAGCTCAGCGAGACGAGCGAGCCGAGCACCAACGAAGACAACCAGGTCATGACGGAACTCCTCTCGAAGACCGGTAAGGGAGGGTGATCAGAGGCGCTGCGTGCGCAGCGCGGTGAGCAGCCAGCTCTCTTCGCGGGCCGCGCTCGGCACCGGAGAGCTCGCGAGGTAGCGGCGGTAGCAGCGCAGCGCGCGCTCGATGTCGCCGCGCTCGACGAGATAGGCGTCGCCCGCGCGGAGCAGGAGCTCGAGGCGCCTCTCGCTCGCGCTCGCCTCCGCGGCGAGCTCGAGCTCTTCGGGCTCGCTGGACGCGGGAACGATCGCCCGCTCGGGCGCAGGAACCTTCGCGACCTCTTCGAGCGGCGCGACCACGGGCGCCGGCGACGAGGCGAGGCGCGCGCTGCCGAAGCCCGCGGCGAAGAGCAGCGCACCGGCGAGCGCGAAGCCCGCGCGTCGCACCACGCGCCGCCGGCGCTGCACGCGCTGCGTACGCGCGAGCACCGAGAGCCGCAGCCCCGCAGGCGCCGCGTCGCGCTGCACCGTAAAGGTGCCCGACACCTCACCTGTGCCGTGGGGATCGGGGGTGAGGTGGGTCATCGGTGCTCCTCGCGGATCCAGAGGCGACGGAAGCGCTCGCGGGCGCGGGCGAGCAGGGACTCGATCGCCTTCTCGCTCGCGGAGAAGAGGGCGGCGATCTCGGCGATGCTGCGCTGCTCCTCGAAGCGCGCGCGCAGCACGCGCTGATCGCGCTCGGGCAGCGCGGACCAGATGCGCGCCAGCGCTTCGGCCGATGAGGTGGGTGCTGCGGCATGGACCACCTCCGCGAGCTCGGTGTGCAGCGGTCGCTCGCGCAGCTCGGCGCGCGCGGCCTTGCGCCGCGCGTTTCGCGCGTGCTGTCGCGCGAGCCCACAGACCCACGCGGCGAAGGGACCGCGCGCGGGATCGAAGCGCGCGAGCTTCTTCACGGCCGTCATCCACGCTTCCTGCACGACTTCCTCCGCGAGACCGCGATCGCCGCGCACATGCCGGCGCGCGGTCGCCCAGACGACGTCGAAGCTCGCCTCGACCAGCGCGGTCCACGCCGCTTCGTCACCGCGCAACGCGGCGGCTCGGAGCTGCATGTCTTCGACGGGGGTGCGCGGGCTCATGGCGGAGCGACAACGCTTCCTCTTGTCCGCCCCCCTCGCAATCCCTCGCGCGTTCCGAGAATCTCTCGGCGCCGCTCAGAGCTCGCGGCCGAGGAGGCGCCCCGCGGCGGCGACGCCGCTGAGATAGGCCCCCTCCACGCGCGAGCCGCCGCACCAATCCCCGCAGGCCGCGACGAGCTGCTCGGCATCGAAGAGGCAGCTCTCGGGGTGCGGCTCGCTCGGGATCGCGTAGGCCCAGCGATGCGCATCGAGGTGCGCCACCTTTGGCAGCGCGAGCCCGAAGCAGCGCGCGAACGCCTGCACGAGGATGTCGGCCTGGATCTCGCGCGGCGCCTCGAAGTGCGCGCGCGACCACTCGGGCGTCGCGTGCAGCGTCCACGCCGGTCTCGGCGAGCGCCCCGGCTTCGAGGCGTTGTCCGCGACCCAGCTCAGCACGGCATCGCCGTTCACGAACGCGCCGCCGAACGCGAGCGGCAGCTCCGCCTCGAACGCCACCATCCCGGCGATGCACGGTGACATCACGGCGGCGGCCGCGCGCGCGGCGAGCGCGGGCACGGGCGCGAGCAGCGCCGCGGCCTGCGGCGCGGGCGCATTGACGACCACCGCGTCCCAAGCTCCCAAGCTCTCGCCGTGCTCGTCCTCGAGGCGCCAGCGCGCGCCCTCGCGCTCGAGCCGCCCCACGCGCACGCCATAGCGCACGTCGAGTTCCGCGCCGAGATGCGCGGTGAGCGCGCTCATCCTCGGAACCCCGACGAAGCGCCGCGTGCCCTCCGCCGCACCGCGCAGCACTCCGCCTTCCTGCACGGCGATCTCCGCGCGCCACTCCGCGACGAGGCCCATCTCGCGCCAGCGCTCGACGCAGCGCTGGAACAGCGCGCTGCGCGCCGTGAAGTACTGCGCGCCGTGATCGAAAGCGAGCTCGTCGACACGGCGGGTCGAAGCACGCCCGCCCGGGCCGCGGCCCTTGTCGAACACCCGCACCGCGAAGCCGTGGTCGTGGAGCGTCCGCGCGCAGGCGAGGCCGCCGATGCCGCCGCCGACGACCGCGACCTGCAGCGGCCGCTGATGCGCGGGCGCCCCAGTGCGCGCCGCGTAGGCCGCGACGTCGAGCCGCTTGGCATGCGCGCTCGTGGGCCGCGTGCGCACGCTGCCGTAGATCGGCTGCTCGGGGGCGAAGGGCCGATCGAAGCCCCCGAAGCACCACTGGATCCCGCCGTACGAGTTGGGATCGAAACCATCCAACGCGTAGCGGTGGTTCAGCTCGAGGGAACGTTGATACGCCTGGCGGGCGTCGCGGCTCCAGCCGAGCAGCGCCTTGCCCCAGGTCATGCGCAGGTTGTTGTGCAGCTCCCCGTGGATCACGAGCGAGCGCTGCGCGGCGTCCCAGAGCGCGTCCCCGCTGCGCGCACGCTCCAGCGCTTCCAGCGGCAGGAACGCGCGCGCATCGCTCTGATGCTCGGCCAACGTGCGCCGCGCCCACGCGGGGATCGACGCGAAGGAATCGGGATCGTCTTGCCGACGGCAGGCGTGCCACGCGAGCTCGCGCCAGGTCAGCAGCTCGTCCAAGAACTTCGCGGCTCCCTCGCAACCGGCGCGCGCGCGAGCAGCGGCCTCGCGCGCGATGCGGTGCGGCGAGACGTGGCCGTGCACGAGATAGGGCGAGAGCCGCGAGACGCCGTCCCGCAGCGCGTCGTCGCGATCGCGCGCGTAGTCGGCGAGCTGCTCGTCGCGGAACGCGGCCCACCGCGCGTAGCCCGCGACCGACCCGCCGCGCGTCCCGGGCACCGGCGCGATCGAGTGATCGATCCCCGAGCTCGCGAGGAGCTCCGCGAGGTCCTCGCGCTGGAGATCTAGCGAGCGGAACGGGAGCTGCGGCAAGCGCTCGACCAAACGCGGGACGCGATCTTCGGGCAGGCGCGCGAGCGCCTCCTCGAGCAGCGCGCGCGTCGCCGCGCGGAACTCGAAGGCGCGCTCATACGCGCGCTCGAGCGCGGCGTCGGGCACGAGGCACGCCGCATCGACGGCGACGATCTCGGAAGCGGTCGCACGCGCGAGCGCGCGGCGCCACGCGCGGAACGGCACGAGCGGCACGTCCTCGACGACGACCAGCGCCGCGCGCGCGGCGAGCTCCTCCAGGACACGCGGCTCCTCGGCGCTCCGGCGCAGGTGCACGTGCAGCGCGAGGCCGCGAGCCGCGAGCTCGCGCTGCGCGTCGCGCGCGCCCTCCAGCGCGAACGCCGCATGCCGATCCGAGAGATACGGCTGATCGAAGGAGAGCCCGAAGAAGACGACGAGCGGAACGCCAAGCGCCTCGGCCTCGCGGATCGCGCGCTCGAGCGCCGGATTCTCGTGGCCTCGCACCGCGCGCTGCATCCAGTACAGCACGTGCTCGCCGCGCCGCGCGTCACTCACCGCTCGGCTCCGCGCCGTAGGTCGCGAGATAGCGCTTCAAGTGCAGCTTCTTCCGCGTGCTGTCCGAGCTCATGTAGCGCACCGTGCCGAAGATGGGCCGCTCGGGCGCCCACGGGCGATCGAAGCGCCCGAGCGTCCAGAAGATGCCGGAGTAGGAGTTGGGATTCCGCCCATCGAGGGCCCAGCGGTTGTTGAGCTCGATCGTGGTCTGGAGTGCGACCTCGGGGTCCTTCGTCCACTGCAGGATCTTCTTCCCCCACAGCATGCGCAGGTAGTTGTGCATGCGCCCTTCGCGGCGGAGCTCGCGCTGCGCGGCGTTCCAGATCTCGTCGTGCGTGCGCGCTTCTTCGAGCTGGCGACGCGAGTAGTGCTCGGGTCGCGGATCCTGCGCGTGCTTCTGCAGCGTCGCGCGCGCCCACTCCGGCAGCGACTCGAAGCGCTCGTAGTCGTGCGCGCGATGGAAGCAGAAGCCGTAGCCCACCTCGCGCCAGGTGATCGCCTCGTCGAGGAAGCCCTCGCCCGCGGGAGAGAGCCCCCACCAACCTTCGCGCGAGCCGTTCGGCTTCGGCAGCAAGCGCTCCGCGGTCCAGCTCTCGCCCGCCAGCACGCGGTGCACCAGCTCGTGGACCCCGACATGACCGAAGTGAAGATAGGGAGAGAGACCGCTCGCGCCCTGATCGTCGGGGTGATTGCGATCGTCGGGATAGCGCGCGAGCTTGTCCTTCAGGAACGCGTCCATCCGCGCTTCCCCGGCGGCGCTCCCACCGCGCATCGCCGTGGGAGGAACCGCGTGGTCGATCGGCAGTTCCGCGAGCGCGCTCGCCTCGCCCGCGAGCAGCTCCTTCGACGCCATCTTCCACCGCGCGCTCACCTCGCGCGGGACACTCGCGCCCTGGAGGTCCTTCGCGCGCGCGAGCGGATTCTCGAGCGGGAACGCGGCGAGATGCTCGCGCCCTACTTTCTGAAAGTGCCGCCGGAAGAGCGCCGCCGTGGGATAGGCCTTCTCGCTCGCGCGCAGCGGGAGGATGCCGTTCGCATCGACCTGCTCCATCCGCACCGCGACCTTCTGCGCCGCGGCGGCGACCATGCGCGGCAGGAAGAAGCAGGGGAACTCATCGGTGACGACGAGCGCCGCCCGAGCCGCGAGAGCCTCCAGCAATCCGCGCCCCGCGCCGCGCTCGGGCTCGACATAGGGCAGGTAGCGCACGCCGGCCTGCTCGAAGCGCCGCGCGTTCTCCGCCATGCCTTCGATCGCGAAGCGGTGCAGCCGATCGCTGGCCCAGCGGTAGTCGCAGCGCAGCGCCTCAAGCACGAGCAAGGGCTTGCCCAGCTCTTGCGCGCGCCGCACCGCGTGCTGCAGCGCGAAGCTCCAGCGCGTGCGCCGGTGCGCGATCATCCAGTAGAGGACGTAGCCGCCGCCAGGCTGCAGCGGGCGGTCGTTGCAGGCGGTGACGCGGAGGGTGGGGACGGGGGCGATCATGCGGGAGGGCTCGCGGCGCGGGAGCGCCGCGCTTCGCGAGTCGCGACGCCGCGGATGCAGCCGGCGGCGAATGACGGTCGAAGATGGCGGAGCGCGACGTGCGCGCCCAGCTTCTCACGCACACGCCCTGGCTGGCGACGGTGAAGCGCGCGCGCCGGCTTCGCGAGCACCAGGCTGGACCATCGGTTCTCGGCGAGCCTCGAGATCGAGCGTCGACCGCGGCCAGCTCACTCGGGCAAGATCCTCGCGTGCGCCACACTCTCCGCATCGCCATCGCCACTCCGAGCCCGCGCGGCTCGACCCACGGCAATCGCGTCACGGCGCTGCGCTGGGCGAAGCTCCTGCGCGAGCTCGGGCATCGCGTGTGGATCGACGGCGAAGCCGAGCGCGGGAGACCCGAGCTCCTGATCGCGCTGCACGCGTGGCGCAGCGCCGCGGCGATCGAGAGGCACCGCGCGCGGAACCCGCGGCTGCCGGTCGCGACGGCGCTGACGGGGACCGATCTCTACGGCGAGTACCGCGAGCGCGCGGAGACGCAGCGCACCCTTGCGCTCTCGGATCGCTTGATCGTCCTCCAGCCGCTGGCGCTCGCAGCGCTCGCGTCCGAGCTCCGCGCGAAGGCGCGCGTCGTGAGGCAGTCGGCGCGCGCGCCAGAGCGCCGCGAGCCTCCGGCGGCAGGCACCTTCGAGGTCGTCACCGTGAGCCATCTGCGCGCGGTGAAGGACCCGCTGCTCCCCGCGCGCGCCGCGCGCCTCCTCCCGGCGAGCTCGCGACTGCGCATCGTTCATCTCGGCGGCGCGCACGACGAGGCCTGGAAGCTCGCGGCAGAGCAGGAGATGCGAGAGAACCCGCGCTATCTCTGGCTCGGCGAGCGCCGCCACGGCGAGGCGCTGCAGTGGATCGCGCGCGCTCGCGCCTTCGTGCTGAGCTCGCGCAGCGAAGGGAGCCCGAGCTCCCTGCTCGAGGCGCTCGCGTGCGGGACGCCCGTGCTCGCGACCCGCATCGACGGCGCCGTCGCGAGCCTGGGTCGACGGCACCCCGGGCTCTTCGAGGTCGGCGACGAGGGCGCTCTGGCGGAGCTCCTCCAGCGCTGCGAAGCCGATGCCGCGTTCCTCGCTCGGCTCGCGCGGCGCAGCCGCGCGCTTGCGCGCCTCGTCGCGCCCGAGCGCGAGCGCGCGGCCCTGCGCCGCCTGCTCCTGGAGCTGGTACCAAGCGCCTGAGCGCTGCGCCAGATCAGCTCCGAGGCTGTTTCCTCGAGCCCTGCTCCGCCTCGCAGCCCACCCGACAGGGTGCCACGCCCCAGATCTTCTCCGCGTACTCCGCGATCGAGCGATCGCTCGAGAACTGGCCCGCTCCGGCGATGTTGCGCAGCGCCGTCGTGGCCCACGCGTCGCGATCGGCGTATCGAGCGAGCAAGCGCGCGTCGGCGTCGAGATAGCTCTCGAGGTCCGCGAGCAAGCGATAGCGATCGCCCTGCTCGAGCAAGCTGGCGCGGAGCAGCGCCGCATCCTCGCGCACGGCGGCCCCCGCTTCGCCGAAGAGGAGATCGACGGCGGCGCGGACGCGCGGGCGGCTCTCGTAGATCGCGCGCGCATCGTAGCTCGCCGCGCTGGCCTCGACCTCCTCGGCGCTGAGCCCGAAGAGGAAGAGGTCCCGCTCGCCCACCTCCTCGGCGATCTCGATCGTCGCTCCGTCGCGCGTCCCGAGCGTCGCCGCGCCGTTCAGCTGGAACTTCATGTTGCTCGTGCCGCTGGCCTCGTAGCCCGCCGTCGAGATCTGGTTCGAGATCTCGCTGGCGGGGATCAGGCGCTCGGCCAAGGTCACCGAGTAGTTCGGCAGGAAGACGCAACGCAGGCGTCCGCGCACGGCGGGATCGGCGTCGAGGCGCTCCCCGAGATCGACGAGCAGCGCGAGGATCGCCTTCGCGGCGCGATACGCCGGCGCTGCCTTGCCGGCGAAGAGGAAGAGGCGCGGCGCGCTCTCGCGGCTCGGCTGCTCGCGGAGCTCGGCATAGAGCGCGGCGATGCGCAGCGCGTTCAGGAGCTGGCGCTTGTACTCGTGCAGGCGCTTCACCTGCGCATCGAAGATCGCCGCGGGATCCAGCGTCGGGCCGCCGCGCTCGACGAGCCACGCGGCGAAGCGCTGCTTCGCCTCCGCCTTCGCGGCGTGGAAGCCCTCGCGCAGCGCGGGTCGACCGGCGAGAGGGCGCAGCTTCGCGAGCTCGGAGAGATCCTCGATCCAGCGCGGCCCGATGGCCTCGCTCACGACGCGCGCGAGGGCCGGATTGGCCAGCGCGAGCCAGCGGCGCGGCGTGATGCCGTTCGTCACGTTGAGGAAGCGCTCCGGGAAGATCTCCGCGAGGTCGCGCAGCGTGCGCGTGCGCAGGAGCTCGGAGTGGATCGCGGCGACGCCGTTCGTGCGATGGGCTCCGACGCAGGCCACGTGCGCCATGCGGACCTGCTTGGCGGCCCCTTCCTCGAAGAGGCTCGCGCGCGCGACCTTCGCCTCGTCGCCGGGGAAGCGCTGGCGCACCTCGTCCAAGAAGCGGCGATTGATCTCGTAGAGCAGCTCGAGGTGCCGCGGGATCAGCATCTCGAGCCACGTGACGGGCCACTTCTCGAGCGCCTCGGGGAGCAGCGTGTGATTGGTGTACGCCAGCGTGCGGCGCGTGAGCTCCCAAGCCTCATCCCAGCCGAGCCCCGCCTCGTCGAGCAGGAGGCGCAGCAGCTCGGGCACGGCGAGCGCGGGGTGGGTGTCGTTCATCTGGATCGCCGCGCGATCGGGCAGCGCGCTCCACGGCTCGCCGCCGCGTCGGAAGCGCCGCACGAGGTCGCGCAGCGCGCAGGCGACGAGGAAGAACTCCTGCACGAAGCGCAGCATCTTGCCTTGGGTCGTCGAGTCATCGGGATAGAGCACGCGCGTCAGCGACTCCGCGGCGAGGGTGCCCGCCAGCGCGCCCACGAAGTCCCCGCTCGAGAACTCGCCGAAGTCGAAGCCCTCGCCGGATACCGCGGTGAAGAGGCGCAGCGTCGCGATGGTGCGCCCGCCGTGCCCGACGACGGGTCGATCGTAGGGCACACCGTAGAGACGCGAGGGCTTGCCGCGCACGATCGCGAGCGCGCCGTCGCGGACCTCGAACGAGCAGGGCAGCTCGATCTCGATGCGCTCCTGCGGTCGCGCGACCTCCCAGGGGTCGACGCGCTCGAGCCAGTGATCAGGCCGCTCGTGCTGCCTGCCGAGGCGCAGCTCCTGGCGGAACATCCCGTACTCATAGCGCAGGCCGTAGCCCATCGCCGGCAGATCGAGCGAGGCCATGGACTCGAGGAAGCAGGCGGCGAGCCGCCCGAGCCCGCCGTTGCCGAGACCCGCGTCGGGCTCCTGCTCGAGGATCTCCGCCCACACGAGCTGCCGCTCGCTGGTCTCGCGATCGAGGAGCGGGGTCAAGCCGAGGTTCAGCAGGTTGCTGCCGAGGGAGCGCCCGATCAGGAACTCCATCGAGAGGTAGTAGATGCGCTTCGCCCGACGCTCGGCGTAGGTCTGCTCGCAGAGCACCCAGAGCTGCGACAGCACGTCGCGGACGGAGCGCGCCGCGGCTTCGAAACGCTCGCGCGGCCCGGCCTGATCGACCCCGATCACGGCATCGAAGAGCAGATGCCGCTCGTAGAGCGCGTCGCGCTCGCCGGTGAAGGCGATCGGTCCGCAGCCATAGCGCCGGATCAGAGCGGCGAGCTCCGAGTGGCCCGTGGCGGTCGAGGAAGGCGAGGGCGAGAGGGGCGGCTTCGGCATGCGGGAGACCTCCGATCGGGCCAGATGTTCCATGCGCGCGCCGTCGCGACAAGTCTCCTCCTGGGGCAGGTCGCTCCGCCGATTCCGCTGTTGCGTGCCCCTCCGGCGCGGGCTCTATTGCTGCCTTCGCCTTCTCCCCTCGGTGCTAGAGCCTCCCATGGCCCAGTTCTTCATCCGTCGCCCCATCGTCGCGATCGTGATCTCGATCCTGACGGTGCTGATGGGCGTCATCACGCTGCAAGGGCTCTCCGTCGAGCAATACCCCTTCCTCGCCCCGCCGAACATTCGCGTCACCGCGAACTACCCCGGCGCCTCGGCGGAAGCGGTCGAGCAGTCGGTCGCGACACCGATCGAGCAGGAGGTGAACGGCGTCGACCGCCTGATCTACATGAAGTCGTCGAACACCAGCGACGGCCGCATGATGCTCGACGTCAACTTCGAGGTCGGCACCGATCAGGACATCGCCAACGTGCTGACGCAGAACCGCGTATCCGCGGCCCAGGCGCGCTTGCCGCAGGAAGTGACGCAGCAAGGCGTCACGGTGAAGAAGCAGAGCCCCAGCATCTTGATGCTGATCTCGCTCTATTCGCCGTCGGAGGCCTACGACGCGAGCTTCCTCATCAACTATTGCGGCATCAACCTGCGCGACCGCCTGCTGCGCATCCCGGGGATCGCCCAGGTCGATCTCTTCGGTGGCGCCGAGTACGGCATGCGTATCTGGATCGAGCCGGACAAGATGGCGAAGCTCGGCATCGTTCCAAGCGACATCTCCTCCGCGATCAAGGAGCAGAACCTACTGGCCCCCGCGGGCAAGGTAGGCGGAGCTCCGACGCCGGCGGATCAGGAGTTCACCCGCACGGTGAGCACTCCGGGGCGCCTCATCACCACCGAGGAGTTCGAGGCCATCATCCTGCGCGAGTCGCCGAACGGCGAGGTCGTGCGCATCGGCGACATCGGGCGCGCCGAGCTTGGCGCTCAGGACTACAACGCCTTCGGCCGCTTGAACGGCAAGCCCGCTGGCGCCATGGCTGTCTACCTGCTGCCGGGCGCGGATCAGCTCCGCGCCGCCGAGACGATCTACGCCGCGATGGAGGACGCGAAGAAGGCCTTCCCGTCCGGCATGGACTACAAGATCGTCTACGACACGACGCCTGCGGTCGAAGCGTCGATCCACGAGATCGTGAAGACCTTCATCGAAGCGCTGATCCTCGTCACGCTGGTGGTCTTCATCTTCCTGCAGAACGTGCGGGCCACGATCATCCCGCTGATCACGATCCCCGTGTCGCTGATCGGGACCTTCATCTTCTTCCCGATGCTCGGCTTCTCGCTGAACACGCTCTCGATGTTCGGCCTCGTGCTCGCGATCGGGATCGTGGTCGACGACGCGATCGTCGTGGTCGAAGCGGTGATCCATCACCTGGAGCACGGGCTCTCGCCTCGCGAAGCGACGGTGAAGGCGATGCAGGAGGTCTCCGGGCCCGTGATCGGCATCGCGCTCATCCTGTCCGCGGTATTCGTGCCGGTGGCGCTGCTCGGCGGCCTGGTCGGCAGCATGTACAAGCAGTTCGCGCTCACCATCGCGATCTCGGTGCTGCTCTCGGCGTTCAACGCGCTCTCGCTGACGCCAGCGCTCTGCGCGCTCATGCTGAAGCCCCCGAAGCCCATGTGGGGCCCGCTGGGCGCGTTCTTCCGAGGCTTCAACAAGGTCTTCGAGGTCACCACCAACGGCTATGTCGGCGTCTCGCGCCTGCTGATCCGGCGATCCTTCGTGACTCTGCTCCTCGTCGGCGCGGTCGTGTTCGGCGCCGGCTACTTCGCGCAGCGGATCCCGGCGGGCTTCATCCCCGAAGAGGACCAGGGGATCTTGGGGGTCAGCGTGCAGCTCCCCGCCGGTGCCTCGCTCGCGCGCACGAGCGAGGTCATGGCCGAGGTCGAGAAGATCCTCACCGAGGCCGAGGGCATCGACTCGTTCCAGTCGATCGGCGGCTACGGTGCCGCCACCTCGACCTACCAGCCCAACTACGGGTCGATCTTCGCGCGCCTCGAGCCTTGGGAAGAGCGGCAGACCAAGGAGCTGCACGTGCGCGGCATCATGGCGAAGCTCGCGCAGCGCTTCTCCGCGATCCCCGAGGCGGTGATCTTCCCCTTCAACATCCCGACGCTATCCGGCTTCGGTGCCGCCGCGGGCTTCAACTTCCTGATCCAGGATCGCAGCGGCACGAAGAGCGTGCAGGAGCTGGGTGCGCTCACCCAGAAGTTCATCGCCGCGGCGCGGCAGCGCTCCGAGATCGGGACGATCTTCACCTCCTTTGATCCCAACTACCCACAGGTCATGGTCGAGCTCGACCGCGAGAAGGCGCGCGCGCTCGGCATCCCGGTGAACGAGGCGTTCCAGGCTCTCTCGGCGTGCCTCGGCGGAACCTACATCAATGACTTCAATCGCTTCGGCCGCCTCTACCGCGTCTACGTGCAATCCGATGCGAGCCGGCGCCTGAAGGCCGAGGACATCGGCGAGATCCACGTACGCTCGAAGACGACCGGGGCCATGGTGCCGCTCTCGACCCTGATGACCATCGACGACGGCACCGGCACCGAGCTGACCAATCGCTTCAACCTGATGCGCTCGGTGGAGATCCAAGGAGCCCCCTCTCGCGGCGCGACCTCGGGGCAAGCGCTCGCCGCGCTGGAGGCGGTCTTCGAAGAGACGATGCCTCCGGAGATGGACCGCGCCTACGCGCAGATGACCTACCAAGAGAAGATCGCGCCACCCGCGGGGCCGACCTTCGTGATGGCGATCGTCTGCGTGTTCTTGCTGTTGGCCGCGATGTACGAGAGCTGGCGCCTGCCGTGGGCGGTGCTCTTGGGCTCCCCGCTCGTCGTGCTGGGCTCCTTCTTCGGCACGTGGCTCGCGGGCTACGACCTCAACGTCTACGTGCAGATCGGCCTGGTCATGCTCATCGGCCTCGCGGCGAAGAACGCGATCTTGATCGTCGAGTTCGCGAAGGCGAAGCACGAAGAGGGCCTGGCGCTCGAAGACGCCGCGCTCACCTCGGCGCGCCTCCGCTTCCGCCCGATCCTGATGACCGCCTTCGCGTTCATCCTCGGCGTCGTTCCGCTCATGCTCGCGAACGGCGCCGGCGCCGGCGCGCAGAACGTGATGGGCACGGGCGTCTTCTGGGGCATGCTCGTCGCCACGGCGCTCGGCGTGTTCATCATCCCGGGCAACTACACCTTCGTGGAAGGTCTGCTGCGCAAGAAGACCGCGGCGCAGCCGAAGGCCGCAACGAGCGACGCGGAGCACGCGCCTCCGGCGCACTGAGCGGCGGGTTGCTGCAGCGCCTGACGGCGCTGCAGCGATGAATGCTGGCGTAGCGCCTGACGGCGCTGCAGCGATGAATGCTGGCGTAGCGCCTGACGGCGCTGCAGCGATGAATGCTGGCGTAGCGCCTGACGGCGCTGCAGCGATGAATGCTGGCGTAGCTCCTGACGGCGCTGCAGCGGTGAACGCTGGCGCAGCTCCTGACGGCGCTGCAGCGGTGAAAGCTGGCGCGGCGTCCGACGAAGAGCTCTGGCGACGCCGCGTCTCGTTCCCTCGATCAGCGATCGGGTGCGGCGCCAGCGCTCCGCCGAGAGGGGCGCGTCAGCAACCACCCCAAGAGAGTTCCGAGTCCGCCCCACTGGATCGCGCCGGCCAGCAGCAACACCGCGACCATTCCACCGTGCGTGCGCGGGATGCGCACCGCCAGCAGCGCCTCGAAGGTCTCCAGCACGACCAGGCCACCGTAGTTCGCAAACCAGACGACTCCGGGGAACTTCCGCCCGAAACCGTGCTCCTCTTGGTAGCGCATCTCCTCGAGGTGCCAGCTCCCGACCCACGCCGCGTTGCAGGCGATCGGCACGAGCGCGACCAGGGCGATGACGATCCAGCGCGGACGCCTGCGTTGCTCCGCAGAGCACATCGCCACTCCCGCTCAGCGCGCGAGCGCCGCGCGCGCCGCCGGCCCGCTCGATAGCCCGAAGAGCAGATCGAGCCGCCCGTCGCGATCGAGGTCCCCGATCGCGAGTGAACTGCGCACTTCGTCGCCGAGGCCGACCGCGAGTCGCGCGTAGGTCGTGCCGTCCGCCGAGCGGAAGACGCAGCTCGCGCCGCGCGCCTCGGCGAGCAGCAGCTCGGGGACGCCGTCGCCGTCGAGGTCGCCGATCGCCGCGGCGCGGGAGCGCTCCGTGTCGAAGAGCACCGCGCGGCGCAGCGCGCCCGTGATCGAGAGATCCCAGAGCTTGTCCAGGTCCTCGTCCTCGTCGTCGCTGGCTTGCAGGAGCTCGAGGTCGCCGTCGCCGTCGAGGTCGCCGAGGGCGAGTGCGTTCGTATCGAGCGCCGCGCCGAAGTCGTAGGCCGCGACGAAGCCGCCGAGCCCGTCGCCGCGCAGCACGCGATCGGGAAGGCCGGTGCGGCCGAGCACGAGGTCGAGATCGCCGTCGCGATCGAGGTCGCCCGCGGCGAGGGCGCGCACGGGGCTCGCGTCGAGGAGGACGGGCGGCGCGAAGAGATCGCTCGCCGTGGCATTCGTGCCGCGGTGCAGATGCAAGCGCACCCCGCTCGGCCCGCCGAGCAGCGCGTCGAGGTAGCCGTTGCGGTCGAAGTCGAGGAGCAGCGCGGCCTCGGTGCCGATGCCGCTGTCGAGACCTTCGTTCGAGAGCGCGAAGCTGGCACCCCCCTCATTGCGCCAGAGGCGCGAGGCGCCTTGGCCCGCTTCGCCGACCAGCAGATCGAGGTCGCCGTCGCGATCGAGATCGCCGAGGGCCACCGCCGCGCCGCGCTCCTTCGTCGCCGCGGGTAGAGCGATCGGCGCGCCGAAGCCGCCGACCCCGTCGCCGAGATAGAAGAGGTCGTCGTCGCCCACCCCGCGCCCGAGCACGAGGTCCTGCACGCCGTCGCCGTCGAGGTCGCCGAGCGCCGTCGCGAGCGTCTCGGCGCTCGCGCGGCCTTCGATTCCGGGCTCCGTCGAGAGCGCGATCGGCGCGAGGAGCGCCGCGGTCTTCGCCGAGCGCAGCGCGGCGCTCGCGCCCGCGGCTCCGCCGCCGACGGCGAGATCGGTCGCCCCGTCGCGCTCGAGCTCCAGCGCGAGCAGCGCGCGCACGTCGCGCGTGCTGCACGTCGCCGCTACCGCGTCGAGACCTTCGGGCAGGCCGCGCCGGAGCTGCGTGCCCGCGCTCGTCCCCACGGCGAGATCGAGCGTTCCATCGCCGTCGAAGTCGAGCGCCGCGAGCGCGCGCGCGGGATCACCGCCGAGGCGCTCTTCGAGATAGGCGAAGGGCGTCGGCTGCGCGCGCAGGACGCAGAGGCCCTCGCTGCCGCCGACGACGAGGTCGAGCGCGCCGTCGCGACCGAGGTCGAGCGCGGCGACCGTGCGCGCGCCCTCGATCGGCGCGCTCAAGCGATCGAGGAACGCGCCGCTCCCGTCGTTCTCGCGCACGAGCAGGCGCCCGGCGAAGGCATCGGCCGCGGCGAGGTCCAGGTCGCCATCGCGATCGAGGTCGGCGAGCAGCAGCGCGCCCTCCTCGAGGCCGACGAACCCGAGCTGCGCCGGGCCGCTGACGAAGCTCCCCGTTCCCGTGCCGAGCCAGAGCTCGTCGCTGTCCGTCGCGAGATCGAGGATGCCGTCGCCGTTCACCTCCCCGACGGCCAAGCGCCGCGTGTCACCGCTCGCGACCGGCGCCAAGGGCA
This sequence comes from Planctomycetota bacterium, assembly GCA_016719295.1. Lineage (GTDB taxonomy): Bacteria > Planctomycetota > UBA1135 > UBA1135 > JADKAF01 > JADKAF01. The sequence continues at coordinate 5,362,766 of JADKAF010000001.1, read as the reverse complement.
GGAAGGTCCCACCGCCCTGTCCGCGGAGAACGAGCGAGCCCGAGGCACTTCCCGCAACGAGGTCCGCTCGGCCGTCGCGATCGAGGTCGGCCGCACGCACGGCCGCGAAGCTCCCCGAAGAGATCGCGATCGGCACCGCCGCGAAGCCCCCGCCCGGCGTGCGCGGCAGGTAGAGCAAGCCGGTCGAGGTCGCGAGGACGAGATCGACCAGCTCATCGCCGTCGAAGTCCCCCGCGGCGAGATCCGCCACGACGATCCCGATGCCGAAGCGCTCGAAGCGCGCGTTGCCGAGGTTGCGCCACGCGAGATCGCCGATGGCGGCGCAGGCGACGAGCACGTCGCTCGCTCCGTCGCCGTCGAGATCGGCGAGCTCGACGGCGCGCGCCTGGTCCGCGCCATCGCTGAGGGCCGGCCCCCACAGCTTCGCGCTGAGCTCGATCCCGCTGACGCGCAGCTCGTACCCCTGCGTCGGCGCGTCGCCGCGCGCGAGCACGAGCTCCAAGCCATTGCCCCCACCGAGCTCGCCGAGCGCGACCGCGCTCGCGCGCCCGGGTCCGAGCGCGACCGTGTTGCTCGCGGTGTAGCCGCCGAGGCTGTCGGCGAGGAAGACCTGCAGCACGCTGCGCGCGGAGACGAGCGCCAGATCGCGTCGCAGGACGCCATCGACGTCGCCGATCGCGACCCGCGGTCCCGCGCCGACGCCGCTCGTCGCGATCTCCGGTCCGCGCGCGAAGCTCGGCGGCACGCTGCCGGTGGCGATCCAGGTCTGCAGGCGCTCGTCGTCCGTCGCCAGCGCGAGATCCGCTCGACCGTCCCCGTCGAGATCGCCCGTCGCGAGATCGCTGCAGGGGATGGCCGTGGCACCAAGAGGATCGCCGCCCACGAGCACGAAGCTCCCCGCTTGCACGCGGTAGAGCTGGCTCGGAGCGGAGCGCTGCGCGACGACGAGCGCCTCGGCAACCGCGTTGCCGTCCTGATCGAGCAGCGCGAGATCGACGACCGAGCTCGCGCTCCCGAAGTCCACCGGCGCGAAGCTGCCGCCCGCGCTCGCGCGCCAGAGCTTGAGCTGCCCATCGCTCGCGCTCACGAGATCGAGATCGCCATCGCCGTCGACGTCGCCGGCGGCGAGTGCCACCGCGGGAGCGGCGAGCGCGAAGCGCGCGCGCTGCGTAAACCCGCCGGCTCCATCGCCGCGCCAGAGCGCGAGCTCCTCGAGCCCGGCGATCGCGACATCGAGCGAGCTGCCGCCCGCGAGGCCGACGCCGCTCGCCAGAGCTTGCGAGCGCGTGGCCAGGGCCGCGAGCGCGCTCGCGGCGAAGCCCGGCGCGAGATCGACCGTGTTGGCCGCGACGCGGAGCGCCGAGCCGTCGTCGGCGCGCACCAACGCATCGCTCGGCGTGAAGCTCGCGAGCACCTCGAGCCCCGAGGGGCTGCCCGCGCCACCTCCGGCGTAGCTCCCCGCGATCGCGAGCACCGGCGCGTTGCCGAGCACGACGCTGATCTGCTTGCCGAGCGGGCCGGGACGCAAGAAGGCCCCCGCGCCGAAGCTGTCGCCGCTCACGAGCAAGCGCAGAGCAGCGCTCGGCGCGAGCGGTCCGACCGCGCCGGGATCGAGCAAGACCTCGGTGGAGAAGCCGACGACGACGAGGTCGCCGGCATCGACGGCGCCGCTCTGGTTCTCGTCGATGTAGAGCGCGACCGGATCGACCGCGACCGCTCCCCCTCCTCCGCCGCCACCCCCGCCACCGCCGCCACCACCCGCGGCGAGAGCGGCGATCGAGACCGGGCCGCAGGACTCGAGCGCCGAGGTCGCCGCGAGAGCCAGCGCCGCGGCGCACGCTGAGCGGCGCCGTCGAGCCATCGTCGAGGAGCTGCGTATCATCGTTCGAGCACCACGCTGCGCCGGGTCGTGCGCCCGTCTGCGTCCACGATGTCGAGGCGCACGCGATGGCGTCCGCGCTCGGGATCCAGCGCGAGCTCGGTCGCCCAGCGCAGGGAGAAGACGCCGCCGCGGTACGCGTCGGCGAGATCGCGGGAAGGCACCGTGAAGCTGGGCTCGATGGCGTCGTCCACGAAGAGCAGCACCTCGTTGATGCGCCGCTTGGAGCGGATGGAGAAGCGCACCGCGACGCGATCGCTCTCGATCCGCGTTCCGCTCGCCGGCTCCAGCCACTCCACGCGCGCGAGATCGGCGTATTCCTTCTCGGGCAGCTCGTCGACCAGGCCCCGCTTCACCCGCGCGGCGATGCGCTGCACCGCGCGCTGGGTCAGCGAATCCACCAGCACCTCCGCGTCGTCCGCCGTGAGGAAGGGCGGCAGCACGAGCGTGGTGAAGAAGCCCGCCTCGAAGGCCTCGTTGCGGTCGTAGAAGGAGAGGCTCATCGGCCCCTCGTCGGCGCTCGAGTACTCGAAGCGCTCGAGCACGGTCCCGTCCTCGACGCGCACGAGCTCGGCCCCGACCCGCAGATCCGCCAGGTAGTCGTAGTCCTCGACGAAGTGCCCGCCGATCCAGGTCGTGTACCAGGCGAGGAACTCGAGCCCCGCGCCGCCGATGGCGCCGCGCAGCTCGAAGGAGGCAGACCGCAGCGTCGGCACCAGCAAGAGGTCCGCGGCATCGCGCGGCACGTCACGGAAGGCGCGCGTGCGCACCTCCAGCACCTCGGCCGCCGCGCCGAGCTGCTCGAGCTCGTGGCGGAGCTGGCCGGTGAGCGCCGCTTCATCGCTGCGCAGCGCCAGGGGCCGCTCGGCGCTCGCGCGCTCGACGCCCGACTCGAACACGAAGGGCGCGACCGCCAGGCGATAGCTCGCGCGCTCGCGCTCGACGAGCAAGCGCCTCTCGGAGTCGTAGAGCGCGGGATCGGTCGACCGACACGCGACGCCGAGCGCGAGAGCTGCGAGGGCCGGAGCGAAGCGCGCTAGAGGAGCGAGCGCCGGCGAGAACAGCGCGCCGCGCCGACGGAGTCGAGCGCACCAAAGCTGCGGCATGAACGGAGTCTCCGGGGCGATCGCGAGCAAGGTACCAGACCAGAAGGCGCGAAGGTACCGCGCGCGCGCTTGGAGTGCGCGGAGCGCGGCGCTAAGGTTCTCTCCGTCTCTACGGGAAATCTCGCGGATGAGCTTACGCCTGCGCTCCGTTCTCGCTCTCGGAACGATCCTCGTTCTCGCCTGCGTCGCTGCGGCGCAGCAGGACGAGGCCTTCGAGTATCCCTGCCGCAAACAGGACTCCGGCTTTCCGCCGATCCAGGTGATCGTGAACCGGCCGGGCGCCGTCCTGCGCCAAGCGCCGCGCGACGATGCGCCGATCGCGCAGGATCTCGCGGTGATGGACATCTTCCACGTCTTCCCCGCGCCGGGGCAGCAGGACCAGGACTTCTATCTGGTCGAGCCGGCCGAGGGAGAGTGGTGGTACCGCGTGCATCCCGATCGCCGCGTGGCGCGCGGGACGCAAGCCGGCTATCTCCGCAGCCGCGATTGCATCGAGTGGTGGCACCGCCAGGGCGTCGCCTTCGCTCCGCGCGGCAGCGGTGAGAGCGCGCGCGGCAAGGCGCGCATCTATCGCGAGCCCGAGGACTGGCGCCGCGCCTACACCGAGCGGCGCGAGGAGCACCTCCGCGACGAGCTCGCGATCGCCTTCGAGCCCGCGGACATCGTCCCGAATCGCAACATCCTTCCCGTGCTCGGCGCCCTGGACGTGCGCCATCCGAACGGCGCGGAGATGAAGCTCTTCAAGGTGGCCTACATCCCGGCCAACCGGGAGGGTGCGGTCGCCGGAGGCTCCGCGGCCGAGGAGCTGCTCGCCAGCTTCGAGAACTTGCCGATCGAGATCGTCTTCTGCATGGACTCCAGCACCTCGACCGAGGCCTTCTTCGGCGCGGTCGCCCAGGCGCTGGTACAGGCCTCCGCGAGGCTGAAGCGCGCGGACAGCGAGTTCCGCGATCGCTTCCGCTTCGGGCTCGTCACCTACTCGGGCCGCGGCTCCGACGCGAAGATCCGCTGCGACCTCGACACCGGCGCCAACGTCGACGTCTTCCTGGATCGTCTGCGCGCGGTGCGCGCCGAGGGCGGCGCGCCGTTCGGCGAAGACATGATCCCGGGCTTGCTGATGGCGCTCGGGCGCCGCGGCGCGATCGGCTGGCTGCCGCGCTCGGTGAAGATCGTGATCGTGATCGGCGACGAGCCCGCGTTCGCGCCCGACTTCCAGCCCAGCACCGCTCAGCTCGAGGAGCTGAAGTCCCGCGGCTGGATCCAGAACGCCACGGAGCTGCCGAAGCTGAACTCGAGCGGGCTCTCGATCTACGACGTCGTCGATCTCGCGCAGGAGTTCTCCACGCCGGCGCCGTCGGGCGAGACGCTGGAGCTGCCCGACTCGGTGATCGACGAGATCCTCGCCGCGAAGACGATCTCGGCGATCGAGATCGACAACCAAGAGGCGCCCGAGATGGACGCGAACCTGCGCGGGATCCGCAGCAGCCAGTTCGCCGCTCTCGCGCACGGCCGGCGCTACGAGGGCCTGCACCTGAAGCTCGACATCAAGGAGGTCGATCGCATCACGCGCGAGGTCCTCGAGGAGATCAACCGCAACATCGACTTCTTCACCGGGCTCGCGAAGCGCCGCGAGCCGAACGCGAGCGGCGCCACGCAGAGCGCGATGGCCGACCTCTTCCGCTCGGCGCCGGAGCAGCTCCGCACGATCTTCGAGGCCAACCCGGACTTCATCGACGCGCTGGCGACCGACTCGCTGAAGCGCGTGCAGGAGGGCTGGATCCCCGAGCTCGACTTCCAAGGGCGACGCCTGGTCGAGGTGCGCTATCTCGCGCAGCACCTGAAGGTGCAGATGCTCTCCTCCGTCCTCGCGGATGCGGCGAACGCGCTGCTCGCCGACGAGCGCGACCCGCAGCGCCTGCTCGACCTCTTGCTCTCGCGCGCGACCGACGTCGCCTCCGGCGAGGAGATCAGCGTCCGCACGCCGATGTGGCGGATCGCTCAGCAGGTGGCCGCGCTGCCCATCAAGACCGAGCTCTTCCAGAAGAGCGCGATGGAGCTCAGCGAGATGACCGGCGACGACCGCCGCCGCGCCGTGGAGGACCTCCAGCGCACGGAGGCGTTCCTGCGCACGCTGCTCGACGAGCGCAGCGCCGGCTTCTGGTTCGACTGGGGCGAAGCGAGCCACGTCTCGCGACGCTTCTCGTTCGTTCCGATCGAGCCGCCGCGGTAACGCGTTGGCGCGCGCGAACGCCAACGCGCCGCGGCGCGCCGCGGCGCCCGCACCTGCGGCGCTCGCCCTGCACGGCCTCTGGCACGTGCACGGTGCGCTCGCGGCCCCGGCGCCGCTCGAGGGCTCGCGCGAAGAGGTGCTGGACGTGCTCCAGCGGCTGCGCGCGCCGCGCAGCTTCGTGCTGCATGTCCCGCGCCTCGAGCTTCGCGCGGGCTCGATCACCTGCATCGTCGGCAGCTCGGGCTGCGGCAAGACCACGCTGCTCTCGATCCTCGGCTTGCTGCGCGCGCCGACCTACGCCGAGCGCTTCACGCTGGCGCTGCCCGAGCTCGGCGGCGAAGAGCTCCTGCTGCAGCGCGGCCGGCAGCGCGCGCCGAAGGAGCGCGTGGACGCGCTGCGCCGCCGCCACGTGGGCTTCGCGCTGCAGGCGGGCGCTTTGATCGGCGCGCTGCCGAACGCGAAGAACCTCGTGCTGCCGCTGCTCGCCTCCGACGCGCGGAGCCCGCGCGAGGAGCTCGCGGCGACCATCCACGCCGACCTGCTCGGCCTCTTCCCCGCGCAGGACGACGAGGCCGTCGCGCGCCTGGAGGAGCTCTTCCCCGCCGAGCTCTCGGGCGGGCAAGCGCAGCGCGTGCTGCTCGCGCGCGCGCTCGTCGCCCGGCCGGCTCTGCTCTTCGCCGACGAGCCGACGAACAACCTCGATCCCTTCAGCGCGCGCGCCGCCGTGGAAGCGCTGCTCGCGCGCCGGGAGGAGCTCGCGCACACGACGGTCGTCATGGTGACGCACGACCGCTCGCTCGCCGCGAGCTACGGCTTCGATCTGCTCGAGCTCGCCACCACGCCGGAGCGCCCGTGGTTCGGCACGCTGGTCGAGAGCGCTGAGCAGGCGGTTTCGCTCGCGACGCCCGTCGTGCCGCCGAGCACGGCGTCGCCGGCGCTGCCGAAGATCGCGGAGCCGCCGCTCGCGCCGCGCGCCGGTGCGCTCGCCGCGCTCTCGATCGAGGAGGCCTTGCGCGCTCCGGCGCAGCTCGTGAGCTTCGTGCTGACCTTGCTCTGCTTGGCGCTGCCGCTGCTCACCTTGCTCGGCCTCGAGGCCGGAGCGCTGCGCGAGCTCGAGCGGCGCGTGAAGGAGAGCCCGCACCTCGCGCGCCTCGTCGTCTGGCCGCCGAGCGGCGGGAACGGCGTCGATCGCGCGTTCTTGGAGGCGCTGCGCGCGAAGCACCCTGCGATCCTCCGCGTCGAGCCGGGGCTCACGCGCACCGTGCGCCTGCGCTACCGCCGCGCGGGCCAGGAAGCCGCGGCTCCGTTCTTCCTGCCCAACCTGCCGCGCGAGGAGGCCAGCGCGCTCGCGGCACGGCTCGGCGTCTCGCCGCGCGATCGCCTGCGCGACGAGTTCGAGCTGCTCTGGCCGAATGGCGCCGGAGCGAGCGGAGAAGCGACGCCGCTGGCCGCGCTCGAGGAGCGCGCGCTCTCGGTGGCGCTGCACGCCGATCAAGCGCGAAAGCTCCTCGGCTTCGCGCGGGCCTGCGAGCCCGCCGCGTTCCCCGCCGGGCTCGCGCTCGACGATCCGAGCTGCTATCTCGAGGCCGCGGTGCCCGGCCGCGCGGGCCAGGCGATCGCGATCCCGCTGCGCATCGCGAGCATCGTCGGCGAGGAGCTCGGTCGCTCGCCGCAGATCGCGTATGTCTCGCGCGCGCTGCTGGAAGCGCTCACCTGGGATCAGAACGGCTATCCAGCGAGCCTCACGAACGACAGCGGCTTCGCGCCGGAGCGAGCGAAGATCGAGCTCTTCGGCTTCCCTTCGCGCGCCGAAGCGCCCGAGCCGCTGCACGCCATGATCTGGGTCCATGCGCGCGGCTCCGCGTGGCTCGAGGATCCGGCCGTGCGCGCCTGGCTCGCGCAGCGCGGGCTGATCGCAAGTGGGGCCGAGAGCGACCCCGGCTTCTCCCTCACCTACGGCGGCTATTTCGACCGCGCGGCACTCCAAGCCGACGGCGGCCTCGTGTTCACGCTGCGGCGCGAGAAGGGCGAGGTGCACTTTCCGTTCGGCGACGCCGCCGAAGAAGAGCTGCTCTCGCTCGCGGCCGCGGCCGGCGCCACGATCGCCGTCTGCCCGATCGAGCCCCCGCAGGAGATCGCGTGTGGTGCCAAGCGCGTCCCTGCGCTCGGCGTTCCCTTCCCGCGCTTCGGCTCATCGGACCTGCGCCGCGCGAACGACGCGCGCCTCCTCGAGCTCACGAGTGCTCGTGTCTTGGAGCGCAAAGAAGGCGGAGCTCCCGGCCGCAACGGCTTCTTCGATCACCCTTTCTTCCAGCGCGAAGTGAATCCGAGCGCCCCCGAGCTCGTGCGCGACCCCTTCTACGCGCTGGCGACACCGAAGCTGGAGCGCGAGCTCGGGGCAGAGCGCGGCGCGCTCGAGCTCGGCTTCGATGGCGACGGCGGGGTCTTTCGCTATCCGCTGCGCGCGCTGCAGCGCCGCGCGATCCGACTCGAAGATCCCTCGTCGAGTTTTCTGCTCGTGCCGGTGCGCTGGATCGGCCTCGACCACGCGCGCCGCGCGGGTTTGGTCGAGTTCCAGCGCGATCCGGACCACGGTCCGATCTTCCGCCGCGCACGCGATGCGGAGCGCGATCTCGTCGCCCCCTTCGCCAGCGTCTATCCGCGCGAGGTCAGCGCCATCCCCGCGATCGAAGCGGCGCTGGAAGCGGAGTACGACGTGCGCGCGCCGGGGGCGCTCCGCGTGCGCGAGCTCGCGCGCAACGCCGAGCTCCTCGGCGCGATCACGCGCATCGTCTACTGGACCACCTTCGCCGCGGCGATCGCGGCGCTCTTCCTCGTCACCGCGCTGCACGAGCGCACGAAACGCCGCCAGACCGGGGTGCTCGCGCTGCTCGGCCTGCCGCCGCGCTCCGTGCTGTGGATGGTGAGCGCGCGCCACGCGTTCGCGCTGCTGCTCGCTTCCTTCGCGATCGCGCTCGTCGGCTTCCTCGTGCGAGCGGTCGTGGCCCTCTTCCTCGGCGAGGAAGCGCTGGTCCTCGGCTGGGCGCAGCTCGCCTCGGTCTATGGCCTCGTCGCCGCGAGCGGCGCGCTGGCCCTGGGCTGGGCCGCGTGGCGCGCCTCGCGCCTCGATCCCGTCACCCTCGTCGACGCCTCCGCATGAACCGCGCCGCTTCGCTCTCGCACTTCGCGTTCCTCTCCGCGGCGCTCGCGCTCGCGAGCTGCGGCGGTTCACCCGCACCGCAAGGCCCGCGGCCGACCGGCCGCATCTACAGCGCCGAGGAAGTGCAGCGCGAAGCGCAAGAGCTCGTCGTGCGCGAAGCCGAGGCGCGCGCGCGCTTCCTCGCTCTGAGCGCTCTGCGCGAGCGCCTCGTCGCACGCGGGCTAGCGCTCGATCCCCTGCCTTCGTCGCCGGGCCTGCCCACCGAGCGCCACGCGCCGACGAGCGGCCTCTCCGAGCAGGACTTGGCGGAGCGCATGGCGCGCCTGCGGAAAGCGAACGAGGACCTCGAGCGCTTCGTCCCCCGCCTCGATCGCCTGCGCGCGAAGCTCTTGGAGCAAGTCGACGCGAGCAGCGGCGATCCGCTCGCGCAGCTCGACGCGATCGAGCGCACCGGCTTGGGCAAGCTGCGCCTGCCCCTGCGGGAGCGCGAGCTCGAGTTGGAGCTCGTCTACGTTCCGCCGAGTCGCGGCGTCCTCGGCATCGAGCTCGACGACCCGGAGCTACCGCATCCGCTCGAGCGCCGCGGCGCCGCACGCGTCACGAGCTCGCCCTTGGTCGAGCTGGTGATGACCGAGGGCTACTTCCTGCAGCGCGGCGAGCTCACGCGCGCGGAGCTCGCCACGCTGCGCGGTCTGCCGGCGCCCGACGCGAGCGAGGCTGCGCTGCCCGCGACGGAGCTCACCTGGCGCGAAGCCTTGGAGCTCGCGGCATCGATCCAACATCCGCAGCTCCTCGTGCGCCTCCCGAGCGAAGTCGAGTGGGAGCACGCGGCGCGCTTCGATCCCGCGGGGAAGCCGCGCTTCTATCCTTGGGGCAGCACACGCGACAGCGCGCGCGCGAGCGAGCTCTCGCGCGAGCTCAGCACCTCCGCGAACGCCGGCGTCGATCGCTCGGCCCTCGGCTTCCTGCATCTCGCCGGCAACGCGCGCGAGTGGACGCTCGAGCCCTGGCGCGAGCGGCGGTGGCAGGCGATGGCGCCGATCGCCGTGCACCATCCGGCGCGCCTCGAGGTGCCGAAGGAGACGCCGCCGCTCGTCGCGGTGCGCGGAGCGGCCGCGGGAGAGGAAGGGGTGCTGCGCTGCGAGTGCGCATTCCGCGCGGGAGAGAATCCGAACAGCTGCGAGGCGTCGATCGGCCTGCGCTTGCTGGTGCTGCGCCGCTGAGCGTGGCGCCTTCCCTTCGCTCCAGCTGCCTTGGCGCTTCTTCCCGAGCCCGACGCTCGGGAGCCTTCGAGCTCTCCACGGCGCTCGAGCTCGGGCTCGTCTTCGGGTAGGTCCGCGAGGGAGCTCGAGCGGGCGTGTGGCGCGCCGCTCCTCCACTCCGAAGGATCCGCTGGCAATCGTGCTCGAAGCACGCGATGCGATGGTGATCAGGCGTGAAGCAAGCGCTACGCTGAGCACACCTCCTTCCCAGGGCGCTTCATGCATCGCTCGCGCGCACGTGTCTGCATCCTCGCTCCCCTGGCCCTCGTCGCGTGCGCCACGCCCGACTCCGCGCCCCCGAGCGAGCGCGGCGAGGTGGAACCAATGCCGATCGATCCCTACCTCTGGCTCGAGGAAGTCAGCTCTGAACGCTCGCTCGCTTGGGCGCGCGAGCACAACGCGAAGAGCGAGCGCGAGCTCGTCGATGAAGAGCTCCGCGCGCTGGAGGCGCGCCTGAAGGCGCAGTACGACTCCGCTGCGAAGATCCCGACCGTGCAGAAGATCGGCGCGCATTACTACAACCTGTGGACCGACGCGCAGCACCCGCGCGGTCTCTGGCGCCGCACGACGCCGGCGGAGTACGAGAAGAGCGAGCCGGCTTGGGAGACGGTGCTCGACATCGACGCTCTCGGACAGGCCGAGGGTCAGAGCTGGGTCTGGCACGGGGCCAACGTGCTCGCGCCGGAGCAGCGCCTCTGCCTGATCTCGCTCTCACCCGGTGGCTCGGATGCCGCGGTGGTGCGCGAGTTCGATCTCGCGACCAAGCGCTTCGTGGAAGGCGGCTTCTCGCTGCCCGAGGCGAAGTCGAGCGTCGATTGGCGCGACCAAGATCACCTCTGGGTCGGGACCGACTTCGGACCGGGCTCGCTCACCGAGTCGGGCTATCCGCGCACGGCACGCCTCTGGAAGCGCGGAACGCCGCTCGCGGAAGCGCCGGTCGTGTTCGAGGGGCGCAAGGAAGACGTGTGGGTCGCCGTCAGCCACGACGCGACGCCGGGCTTCGAGCGCGACTTCGCCTTGCGCGCGCCGACCTTCTTCACGAACGAGACCTTCCTGTGGAAGGACGGTGCGTGGGTGAAGCTCGCGAAGCCGGACGATGCGCAAGCCTCGGCTTGGCGCGAGTGGCTCCTCATCCAGACGCGCAGCAGCTGGACCGTGAACGGAGAGACCTTCGCCGCGGGCTCCCTGCTCGCGACCAAGCTCGCCGACAGCCTGGCTGGAGCGGCGAGCTACGAGCTGCTCTTCGCGCCGAGCGAGAGGACTTCGCTCGCCGGATTCTCGTCGACGAAGAACCACCTGATCCTCGCCACGCTCGACAACGTGAAGAGCCGGCTCGCGATGCTGACGCCGGGGGAACGCGGCTGGACGCGCACGGCGATCCCCGGCCTACCCGAGTTCGGAGAGCTCGGCGCCAGCGCGGTCGATGATCACGAGTCGGACGAGTACTTCCTGACGGTCAACGACTTCCTGAGCCCCGTCCGACTGCACATGGGCACGCTCGGCGCGGGCGCCCCGCGGCTCCTGAAGTCGATGCCCGAGTTCTTCGACGTTCGCGGCCTCGCCGTGAGCCAGCACGAGGCCATCTCGAAGGACGGCACGAAGATCCCGTACTTCGAGGTGCGCCGTAAGGACCTCGTCCTCGACGGCAGCGCGCCGACCTTGCTCTACGCCTACGGCGGCTTCGAGATCTCGATGACGCCGAGCTACAACGGCAGCGTGGGCGCGGCGTGGCTCGAGCAAGGCGGCGTCTACGTGCTCGCGAACATCCGCGGTGGAGGCGAGTTCGGCCCGCGATGGCACCAAGCCGCGCTGAAGCAGCACCGCTTGCGCTGCTACGAGGACCTCGCCGCCGTCGCGCGCGATCTCTCCGCGCGCAAGATCACCAGCGCGCGGCACCTCGGCGTCATGGGCGGCTCGAACGGCGGCCTGATGGTCGGCAACATGATCACGCTCTACCCCGAGCTCTTCCGCGCCGCGGTGTGCCAGGTGCCGCTGCTGGACATGCGTCGCTACCACGAGCTCCTCGCCGGCGCCTCCTGGATGGGCGAGTACGGGAATCCGGACGATCCGGCCGAGTGGGCGTTCATCAGCGGCTTCTCGCCCTATCACAACGTGAAGCAGGCCGGCGCCTATCCCCGCACTCTCTTCATGACCTCCACCAAGGACGACCGCGTCCATCCAGGCCACGCGCGCAAGATGGTCGCGCGCATGGAAGAGCAGGGCCACGATGTCCTGTACTACGAGAACCTGGAAGGAGGCCACGGGGGCGCCGCCGACAACGGCCAACGGGCCTTCATGGCGGCGCTGAGCTTCCGCTTCCTCGCGCGCGAGCTGAGCGGCGGAAAGCCGTGAGGCGGCTCCCCTCCGCTCACTCCCCCACGACCAGCTCGAGCCCGCGCGTCATCGCGATCCCCTGCGCTGCGCCGGGATCGACGACCAAGCCCTGCGCGTAGAACGGCACGCAGAGGAGCGTGGGGTCGCTCGGGATCGCGAACGGCAGGATCGCCTGCCCGAGCGGCAGTCCGATTCCGATCACGACGCCTGGGGGCTGCACCAAGAGCGTGCCGCCGAAGATCGGCAGGCTCGCCTGCTGCGTGCCGAAGATCAGCGCACCGGGAGTCGCCGCGCCGCGCGAGTTCGAGAAGAAGAGCGCGAAGAGGCGCCCGAGCGAAGGCGCGGCGGGAGTGCTGAGCGTCGGGATGCCCAGGGTACCGGCGAGCCCGGAGCCATAGGGCTCGGCTCGCGCGCAGCTGAAGCGCACGTGGGCGATGGCAGTCCCCCAGTCATCGCGCGCAGGCACATACTCCTGGATGGTCCAGAACGACTCGTCGTCGACGGGATCCACGCCCGTCAGGCTGTAGTCGCCGAAGCGATTCGTACCGTTGCCGTCCACGCGCTCGTAGGAGGCGCGTCCGCTGCGATAGAGGATCGGCGGCGCCATGGATCCTAAGGGCTCGCTCGTGACGCGGCCGGTGACGAACGCGCTCACGTAAGTGCTCGCATGCGAGCCGCTGAAGCCGACGACGAGATCGCCGTTGATGTTGGCCGCGATCGACCCGTGGTAGTAGTGCCAGAGCGGATCCTCGATCGTGCCGTGCTGCACCAGCGCGCGCGCCGCGACGTCGATCTCGTACCAGCGCACGGCCGCGCGACCGCCGACGTCGATGGTCTGCGTCGTGTAGAGCCGGCCGTTGCGGAAGACGGCGTTCGAAGGACGCCAATCGCCGGTCGCGATCCCGGTGATGCTCCCCAGCGCCGGCGCGGAGGGCGCGCGCCCATGCGCGGGGATGGTGATCAAGCCGCTGGCCCGCAGCACCGGCGCCGTGAGCGGAGGAACGACGCGCCGCAGGCGGAGCTGCGTCGGCGAGGCCACCGAGACGAGATACTCGGCGCCGGGGGCGCCGTAGCTGAGGCAGGGCTGCACGGCGCCTTCCCACGGCAAGCCGCGGAACGCCGTCACGGCGCCGAGCTGCGGGGGGCTTTGCAGGAGCGGCGCCTTGTCGATGGCCCACAGCGTGATCGGATCGCCGTTGCCGACCATGAGCGCCGCCGTGTAGATGCCATTCGCATCCACGCCCAGCGTCGGGAAGTCGGGCCAGCGCCCCACATCGGCTCCTTGCGACGCGAGGATCGACGTCTTGAACCACGCACCCGTGGGATCCGAGGTGAGCGAGATCGCCAGGTAGATGCGATCGGCGCCATTCATGCACAGCGCGACGAAGCGCTGCGCGTGCGGGTCGTAGACGATGCGCACGTCGCCGAGGCCGGTGCTGACGTTCCAGAAGTTGACGATCGTGATCTGATGCGTTCGCAGACCGCTCGCGCGGTCGTAGATGCTGAAGCTTCCGTTCACCAGCGCCACGTAGTGCGTCGGTCCGGCGGCGCCGTTCGTATCGGGCGGGATCGCGGCATTGCCGGGCTCGAAGATGCGCGGTCCGTCGATCTGCCGCGCGACGATCGGCGCGAAGCTGGTCACCGCTTCCCGCGTGCTCTGCGGCGTCACGGCAACGGGATCGGAGGAGCTCGCCGGCTCGTGCGGAGGCGGCACGGCGCGCACCTCGGCAGCGAGGAAGCCCGTGCCGATCTCCCAGCTCAATCCGCCGTAGCGCGTGCCCGTGAGATCGGTCTTCTGCGAGACCGCCTCGAAGTCGAGGATCGTGCTCGCGCCCCCGAGACGGAAGCTCAGGTCATCGAGCGCGAAGTAGGCCGGCCGCCCCGGAGCGCCCTGCGCCTCGATGACGATGCGATCGACGCCCTCGAAGCAGCTCGCGAGATAGACCGGCGCGCGCGAGACGAGCGAGAGCTCGGCCGAGAGCCCGACCTCCACTCCCCCGCGATAGCCGCGCAAGCGCACGCTCCGCGCCCACGCGCCCTCGTCGCCCTGGGGCGCGAACCATGCGCCCTCGACATCCGCTGGAGCGGGGAAGCCGATCGCCATGCGCGGGTCGCCGTGCTGGTTGATCGCGTAGCGCCGACCGGAATGCGCGGTCCACGTGGCGCGCGCGGAGGGCACGAACCACGTTCCCGGCCTCTGGAGATAGCTCGCGCCGCGCAACCGCCCGCCCGAGGGCTCCGGCAGCGAGCGCGCGGACATCGCCTCGAGCGTCTCGATGACCGAACGACCGAGGGCGGAAGCAGGCAGGCGCTCGCCCGGGTGATCTTCGGGCTCTTGGCCGCTCGAGGCCATCGCGAGCACCGCAGCCAGAAGGCCGCAGGCCGCCGCGACGCGGAGGTAGCTCGGAAACATGTGAGGCGCGTGTCCTCGTCGGGTGGCCGGAGATCGAGCGCGAGCTCGCGCTGCCAGGGAACTCTACGAGCCATCTGCGCTGCGCACCAAGTCGCCCGAGCTGTGCGTGCCGATCTGGTGCCCGCGCCTGCACGGCCGCTCTACGCCCTTCGGCGGTCCCGAGTGGCTCGGCCGCGGCCTAGGATGTCGCCGGCCCCACCGGAGCTGCCGCCGTGGTTCGACCGCCTTCGCCCCTCCGCGTCGAGGATCTGCCTCTGCCCCGACTGAAGCGCGAGCTGCGTGCGGCGGGCTCGGTGGCGGCGCTCGATGTCCCGCGCCTCGCCCACGAGCTCGCGCTGCCCGCCGCGCAGGTGCGCGGGCTCGTGAGCTGGTACGCCGAGCTGCACGAGGATCCGCGGGCGTTGCGCGTCTGCCGCGGAACCTCGTGCACGCTCGCCGGCGCGCGCGCGCTGCACGACGAGCTCGCCCAGCAGCGAAGCTGTCGGGCCGTGCAATGCCTCGGCGCGTGCGATCGCTCCCCCGCCGTGCTCACCGCGGAGGACGAGCTGCTCGTCGGCGCTGGAGCACGGGCGCTCGCGCGCGGGACGAGCGCGCAAGCGACGCGCAGCGCGGTGCGCAGCCTGATCGAGCCACCGCGCGTCGTCGCGCGCCTGCGCGTCGAAGCGGCGCATCGCCTGGAGCGAGCGCGCGCGCTGGGCGCCTGGGCCGGGCTCGAGCGAGCGCTGGCGAGCTCCTCTCTCGCGCTGCTCGACGAGATCCTCGGCTCGGGCGAGCGGGGTCGCGGAGGAGCGGCCTTCTCCACGGGTGCGAAGTGGCAGGCTTGCGCACGCGCCAGCGGCGAGCGCAAGTTCGTCATCGCCAACGGCGACGAGGGCGATCCCGGCTCCTTCGTCGATCGCGCGTTGCTCGAGGACGATCCGCACGGCGTGCTCGAGGGCCTCTCACTCGCGGCCTACGCGGTCGGCGCGCGCGAGGGCATCGTGTTCGTGCGCGCGGAGTATCCGCTGGCGCAGCGGCGCATCGCCGAGGCCATCCAAGAAGCGCGCAACGCGGGCTGGCTCGGCGAGCGCATCCGCGGCACTGAGTTCTCGTTCGACGTGCAGCTCTTCGCGGGGATGGGCAGCTACGTCTGCGGCGAGGAGACCGCGCTGCTGAACGCGATCGAAGGGCGGCGCGGCGAAGTGCGCCTGCGCCCGCCGTACCCGGTGACGCACGGCCTCTTCGGCTGTCCCACCGTAGTGAACAACGTGGAGACGCTGGTCGCGGCCGCGGAGATCGCGCGCGACGGAGCCGCGAGCTATCGCGCGATCGGCACCGCGGCTTCTCCCGGCACGAAGGCGCTCTGCCTGAACCACGGCTTCGCGCATCCCGGCATCGCGGAGGTGCCCTTCGGCATCTCGCTGCGCGAAGTCGTGGAGCGGATCGGCGGCGGTGGACGCGATGGGCGAGCGATCCGCTGGCTGTGGGTCGGCGGACCGATGGGCAGCTTGATGACACCCGACGAGTGGGATCTCCCGGTCTGCCCCGCGGCGATGCAGCAGCGCGGCTTCGTGCTCGGCCACGGCGGGCTCGTCGCGGTCTTGGAAGGCGACGATCTGCGCGAGCTGCTCGAGCGCACGCTCGCATTCTTCGCCGAGGAATCGTGCGGCAAGTGCGTGCCGTGCAGCTTGGGCTCGCAGCGCGCGCGCGAGCTCGGCGCCGCGCTGCCCCATCGCGGCGACGCAGCGCAGCGCGAGCTCGAGGGCACGCTGCGCATCGCGCAGCGCGCGAGCCTCTGCGCGTTCGGACGCTTGATGCCGGGTCCGCTCCTGCGCTTGCTCGAGCTCGCCGGCGCCGAGCTCCGCGGAGGGGCGCGATGAGCGCGGTTCCCAGCACGCCGAGCCTCCTCGTCGATGGACGGCGCATCGTCCTCCGCGAGAACGAGACGATCCTCGCGCTCGCGCGACGGAGCGGGATCGAGATCCCGACGCTCTGCCATGTTCCCGGTCTCGCGCCCGAAGGCGGCTGCCGGCTCTGCGTGGTCGAGCTCGGAAGCGGCCAGCTCGCCGCCGCCTGCCATACCCAAGCGCAGAGCGGCATGGAGATCCGGACCTCGAGCGACGAGCTGCGCTCGCTGCGTCGCGAGCTCTTGCGCTGGATCGCGGAGGCGCATCCAGGAACTCAGGACGCCGCGAGCGACAGCGCGTTCGCAGAGCTCCTCGCCGCGCACGGCCTCCGCGGCGGGCTCGCGGCCGCGCTCGGCGCGAGCCGCTGCGCTCCACGCCCCGGCTCCGCTCCCGAGCATCCTTATCTGCGCTTCGACGCCGGCAAGTGCATCACCTGTCGGCGCTGCGTGCAGGTCTGCGACGGCGTGCAAGGCGCCGAGGTCTACGGCGTCCTCGGCCGCGGCAGCGCGACGCAGCTCGCGATCGGACCGCGCGATGCATGGTCGAGCAGCACCTGCGTCTCCTGCGGCGCGTGCGTCGAAGCGTGCCCGACGGGCGCCATCGCCGACCGCGACCGACCGCACGGCGCACACGCTGCCGGCGACGGCGCGCATGCGACGCGGAGCACCTGCGGCTACTGCGGCGTCGGCTGCCAGGTCGACATCGCGACCGACGGCGGGCGCGTGCAGCACATCGACGCCGCGCGCGACGCGGAGGTGAACCGCGGCCACCTCTGCGCGAAGGGCCGCTACGCGCACGGCTGGCAGCGCTCGAGCGAGCGCTTGACGACGCCGCTGCTCCGCGAAGGCGACGCGTTCCGCGCGGTCTCGTGGGACGAAGCGCTCGACTTCGCCGCGCGACGCCTGCGGGAGATCCGCAACGCGCACGGCGGTCGCGCTCTCGGCGTGATGACCTCCTCGCGCTCGACGAACGAGGCGGCGTATCTGCTGCAGCGGCTCTTCCGCGCCGGTCTCGGCTCGAACCACGTCGACTGCTGCGCGCGCGTCTGCCACAGCTCGACCGCGCTCGCGCTCTCGCTTGCGACCGGCACGGGTGCCGCGAGCGCCTGCTACGACGACCTGGAGCGCGCGCGCTGCCTCGTCGTCGCCGGAGCGAATCCGACCGAAGCGCATCCGGTCGTCGGGGCGCGGATCGAGCAAGCCGCGCGGCGCGGGATTCCGCTGATCGTGATCGACCCGCGGCGCATCTCGCTCGTCGATCACGCCGAGCTGCACCTCGCGCCGCGTCCGGGGACGAACGTCGCCCTCTTCGGCGCGCTGGCGAAGCTCCTGCTCGAGGAAGGGCTCGTCGATCGCGCGTATCTCGCCGAGCGCTGCGAAGGGCTCTCCGAGCTCGAGCGCTTCGCAGAGGAGTTCGATCTCGCCGAAGCACTGCGCACCTGCGCGCTCGACGAAGCCACGGTGCGCGCCGCGGCGCGGCGCATCGGCGGCGGACCCGCGCTCTTCGTCACCGGTCTCGGGCTCTCCGAGGTCGCGCAAGGCGTCGATGGCGTGCTGATGCTCTGCACGCTCGCGATGCTGACGGGCAGCATCGGCCGCGTGGGCGCCGGCATGCTGCCGCTCCGCGGCCAGAACAACGTGCAGGGCGCCGCCGACATGGGCAGCATGCCCGATCGCGTCACCGGCTATCAGGCGCTCGACGACGAGGCGATGCGCGCACGCGCGCGCGAGCTCTGGGGCGCGGAACCGCCGCTGGAACCGGGCTTCACGATCCCGCGCATGCTCGAGGCCGCGCGACGCCGAGAGCTGCGCGGGCTCTGGATCCAGGGCGAGGACCTGGCGCAGAGCGACCCCTGCGAGCAGGAAGTCCTCGAAGCGCTGCGCTCGCTCGAGCTGCTCATCGTGCAGGAGATGTTCCTCACCGACACGGCGCGCGAGGCGCATCTCGTGCTGCCCGCCGCGGGCGTGCTCGAGCAGGACGGGACCTTCACGAACGGCGAGCGCCGCATCCAGCGCGTGCGCGCCGCCGTGCCACCGCCGCGCGGCGCGCGCGCAGACTGGGAGGTCGCCGTCGAGCTCGGGCTGCGGCTCGGCCTGCGCGGGAGCCATGCGACGCCGGCCGCGGTGATGGAGGAGATCGCGCGCTTCGCTCCCGCGCTCTTCGGCGGCGTGCGCACCGAGCGCCTGGAGGGGAACGGCTTGCACTGGCCCTGCCCGACGCCCGACCACCCGGGCACGCCGCGCGTGCATCAGGGCGGGTTCCTCCGCGGGAGGGGAAAGCTGCATGCGATCCCCTATCTCGAGAACGCGGAGCACGACGTGCCGGGGTTCCCGCTCACGCTGATCACCGGACGCGTGCTGCAGCACTACAACGTCGGCACGATGACGCGCCGCACGCCGCAGCAGGTCCTGGTCGCGCGCGACGAGCTCGAGCTCTGCGCCGAGGACGCGCGCGCGCTCGGCCTCGAAGATGGCGACCAGGTCGAGATCGAGAGCCGCTGGGGCCGCACGCAGGCACCGGCGCGCCTCTCGGATCGTATGCGCCCAGGCCAGCTCTTCCTCTCGTTCCACTTCCCCGAGACGCACGCGAATCGCGTGGTCGGCCCGGTCGCCGATCCGCGCTCGCACTGCCCGCAGTACAAAGCGGTCGCGGTGCGCCTGCAAAAGCTCCCGAGCGCCGAGCCAACATCGCCGCGATGAGCGACTTCGATGCCTATGCGCCGCGCGAGATCGCGCAGCGCGTCGAGACCGTCGGAGTGGCGAAGGCCGGCCTCGGGGCCTTGCCGCTGCTGCTCCTCTCCGTGCTCGCGGGAGCGTTCATCTCGCTCGGCGGGCTCTTCTACGCCGTGACGATCACGGGCTCGGAGCTCGGCTTCGGACCGACGCGCCTCGTCGGCGGCCTCGCGTTCAGCTTGGGCCTCGTGCTCGTGGTCGTCGCCGGAGCCGAGCTCTTCACCGGCAACAACCTGCTCGCGATGGCGTGGATCTCGCGCAAGATCACGACGCGCGCGCTGCTGCGGAACTGGGTCCTGGTCTACTTCGGCAACGTCGTCGGGGCCCTGCTCACCGTCGGGTTCGCGCACCTGGGAGAAGTCGAACGCCTCGGCAACGGCGCCGTCGGCGAGACTCTGCGCGCGATCGCGCATCACAAGGTGCAGCTCGGCTGCCGGGCGCTCGTTCGTGCTCGGGGTTCTCTGCAACGCGCTCGTCTGCCTCGCGGTCTGGCTCTCCCTCGCCGCGCGCTCCGTCACCGACAAGATCCTCGGCATCGTCTTCCCCGTGAGCGCCTTCGTCGCGATGGGCTTCGAGCACTGCATCGCGAACTGGTTCCTCCTCCTCTACGGCTCGCTGCTCGAGCCCACGCTGACCTTCAGCTATCGCGAAGGCCAGATCGTGAACCTCCTCTGCTCCACCGCCGGCAATCTGGTCGGCGGCACGCTCCTCGTCGCCGGCGTCTACTGGACCGCCTACCTCCGCCCCCCACACCCCACTGCACAGTAAAGGTGCCAGGCACCTCTACTGTGCAGCGGCGGCGGCGCCGTCGATCAGATAGGGGTCAGACCCCTCATTGATCGATGCCGTCGATCAAGGAGGGGTCTGACCCCTTCTTGATCGACGGTCAGGGGCGGAGGCGCTCGGGAGCGGTGTAGAGGTTCAGGCTGTCGGGGCGGACGAAGCCGAGGAGGGCCAAGTCGAGCTCGCGCGCGAGGGCGATCGCGGAGCTCGAGGGGGCGCCCACGGCGGCGAGGATCGAGGCGCCCACCGCGGCGCACTTCTGCACGAGCTCGAAGCAGGCGCGGCCGCTCACGAGCACGAAGCGATCTTCGAACGGGTGAGCATCGTTGGCGCACGCGGCGCCGATCAGCTTGTCGAGCGCGTTGTGGCGGCCGACGTCCTCGCGCAGGAGCAGGAGCTCGCCGCGCGCATCGAAGAGGCCCGCGGCGTGTAGCCCACCCGTCGCATGGAACAGCGGCTGCCGCGCGCGCAGCAGCGCGGGCGCGCGGCGGATCGCTTCGATCGCGATCGGCGCGGAGAGCGGCGGGAGCGGATCGAGCTCGGCGCGCACCGACGCGAGCGTGGCCTTGCCGCAGATCCCGCAGCTCGACGCGATGGCGAAGTGGCGTGCGATGCGCCGCGGATCGAACGCGACTCCCGGCGCGAGTTCGATCCGCAGCGCGTCGCCGGAGTGAGCGTCGGCGTCGGCTCCCCGGCACGGCTGGATGCTCCGCACTTCCTCCGGCCCGCGCACGATCTGCTCGCTGAGCAGGAACCCGAGCGCGAGCTCGAGATCGTTCCCCGGCGTCCGCATCGTCACCGCGAGGCTCGTCTGCTGGCGCTCGTCCGCGGGTCCGAAGCCCACGCGCAGCTCGAGCGGCTCCTCGACGACGACCAGATCCTCGACGACCTGCGGCAGCGGATCGAACTTCGTGACGGCGCAGCTCGCGACGGGCGCGTTCATGGCGGGTCGTTCCTGGGAGAGAGCGGCCCAGTCTAGGTCACTCCCACTCCGGCGAGCCTCACGGATCCAGGAGAGCCCGCCCACCCCTCCCCCGGCCAGCGCCATTTTTCTTGGTGGCTCGCGTGAACCTCCGCGGCGTCTCCCCGTTGACGCCCGTCGCCGCCCGTCTACAAATGTAGACCACGGAAACCGGAGACCGCACGCCCATGCCGCCCGAGAAGAACACCCCCACCCCCGCCGAGTGGAAGGTCTTGAAGCTGCTCTTCGACCTCGGCCCCTCGGCCGCGCGCGATCTCATCGCCGCCGCCGAGCGAGCCCACGGCTGGTCCGCGAGCACGGTGAAGACGCTGCTCCGGCGCTTGACCGACAAGGGCCACGTCGAGGCCCAGGCCGTCGGGAGCTCCTACCTCTACCGCGCGACGCGCCCCGCGCACCGCGCGTTCCGCGACGAGGCCGATCGCCTGCTCGCGAACAGCGCGCCGGGCGCGCTGGGCTCCCTGCTCCAGTACCTGGTGAAGAAGAGCCGCCTCAGCAAGGACGAGCTCGACGAGCTGCGCGCGCTGATCGACGCGCAGCGCGAGGAGCGCGAGCGATGAGCGCGCTCCAGACGAGCTGGGCCACCTGGATGCTGGAGCGCGGCAGCGCGACCCTCCTCGCGCTCGTCGCCGTCTCGCTGATCCTCGGCGCCCTCCGCCGCCGCGCCTCGGCGCATGCGCTGAGCTGGCTCGCGCTGCTGCCGCTCGTCCTGCTGGTGCTCCCGCTCGAGCGCGCGCTGCCGCTCGCGAGCTTCGGCATCTCTCCGCGCGCCCTCGCGCCCGGGCTGCGCGCGGAGCCGGCGGACGAGCCGGCCGCGATCCCAGCGAGGGAGCGAGCGCAGGATCCCGCACGCGCCGTCGACCTCGCGCCGCGCTCAGCGACGGTGCCAGAACCGCGGACGCACGACACGCGCGCCATGGCTCCCGCGCCCCGCTCGGCCGCGGCGCTACAGCTCGTGTTCGCGCTGTGGCTCGCGGGCGCGCTCGCGAGCCTGGCACATCTTATGTGGCTCGAAGTGCGCAGCGGGCGCTTCCTCCGCCGCGCCGCGCTCGCGCCGACTCCGAGCCAGCGTGCGCGCTTCGAGTGCGTGCGCCGCCGCAGCGGCTGTGCAACGCGCGTGCGCCTCTGCCTCGTCCCCGGGCTCCCGTCGCCCGCGACGGGCGGGCTGCTGCGCCCCGTGCTCTACGCGCCGGCCTCGCTCTTCGAAGAGCTCTCCGCGCAGGAGCTGCGCTGGGTGCTCCTGCACGAGCTCGCGCACGTGCGCCGCCGCGATGTGTGGGTGGCGCTCTTCGAGCGAGCGGTCCTCGCCGCGTGGTGGTTCTTCCCCGTCGCGTGGCTCGCGCGCGCGCAGTCCGCGCGCTGGCGCGAGCTCGCCTGCGACGAAGCCGCGCTCGCCGGCGTCGGCCCGCACGCGCGCGCTTCGAGCTCCTCCGCGCTGCTCCGCCTCGCCTCCGCATCCGTAGAGCCACTCGCGCTGCGCGCGTCGCTCGCCCCGCTGTGCTCTCCTCCCTCCTTCTTGAGGACTCGCATCATGCGTCTGCTCGATACGCGCCGCGCCCCCGCGCGCGGCCTCTCGCTCCCCGGCCTCCTGCTCGTGCTCGCCGCGACCTGCGGAACCCTGGCGCTCGCTCGCCCGCAAGACGAGCTGCCCTCGACGAACGCGCCGCGCGCCGAGATCCCCGCGCTGCGTCGCTCCGCGGCGCTCTGGCTCGTGCGCCACCAACAGAGCGACGGTCGCTGGACCGTGAGCGCCGATCCCAAGGTGCGCACGCAGGGCGAGCTGAACGAGATCACCACGACGGCGCTCGCCGCGCGCGCCCTGCTCGGTGAACTCAAGGACGGCGCTTCTGCCGAGCTCGAAGCCGCCGTACGCAAGGGCGCCGCATATCTCGAAAGCGCTCAACACGAAGACGGCGGCATCGGCCCGCGCTTGGATCAAGCGACCATGATCGGACACGCGCACGCGCTGCGCGCGCTGGCGGAGACCGGCCTGCGCTTCCCCGACGCGGTGCGGAAAGAGCGGCTCGAGGGCGCCGTCGCGTTCGCGCTGCGCGCGCAGAACCCCTACCGCGGCTGGCGCTACGGCATCACGCCTGACGGGGACAACGATTCCAAGATCACGGCCGCGATGCTGCTCGCGCTGGACGCGGCACAGCGCATGGGGATCGACGTCCCGAGAACCAAGCAGCAAGAAGCGCTCGGCTTGCTCGATGACTTGACCAACGACGAGACCGGTCGCACGGGCTTCGTGTCGCCCGGCACGCTCGGAACTCGCTACGTGTGGAAGCGAGAGCGCTTCCCCGCGGCGTTCTCCGAAGAGCCGACCGCGATGACCTTGCTCGCGCGCGTGAGTCTCGGAAAGGATCTCTCCGACTCGCCCAAGACGCGACGGGGAGTCGCGCTGCTCGTCGAGCGCTTGCCGCTCTGGAGCATCGAGCGCGGCAGCATCGACTACACCTACTGGATGCATGGCGCGGAAGCGATCGCCAACGTCGGCGGCTACGCCGCGACGGCTTGGCGCGCCGCCCTGCAGAGCGCCTTGCTCGAAGGTCGCATCGCGGGTGCCGACGGCACCGCGCACTGGCCGGCGATCGATGCGTGGAGCGAACCGGGCATGGAGCCCTTGGCGACCGCCTGCTCGCTGCTCGCCCTTCAGGCGCTGTAACGCACGTCAGCCCTTCTTGGCCGGAGGCTCGCCCGTCGAAGGGCGAGCTTCCGGCTGCGGGGAGCGCTCCGCGGCGCGCCGCAGGAGCGCGCGCTGGAACCCACACACGGGTGCCGTGACGACCTCGGGCGTCTCGCCCGCACCTCCGGTCTTCCCGGCCTCGGCGCCGCCCGCGCTGATCATCTCGTAGAGCAGCTCCCCCTCGCCGACGAGCTCGTAGCGCGCGAGCAGCTCGCTCGTTCCAACCGAGAAGCGCGAGAAGAAGCGTTGAGCGAAGCGCTGCAGTGGGAGCACGATGCCGTTCCGCTCGTCGATCTCGAGCGCGCCGCCGTCCTTCGCGCGCAGCGCGTAGCGCCGCTCCTGCCGATCGGAGGGCGCGCCGTAGACGATCGTCCAGGTCCACTCGCTCGCGCTCACGGGCTGGACGTGCAGCTCCATCGGCACGCGCCGCGCGACGCCGTCGCGCTGCCAGAGCTCGAGCTCGCCGCGCCACTGGCCTTGCCACGGCGCGAGAACTTCGGCCGCCGTCGGCGGTCGAGCCGGCTCCTGGGCGCAGGCGAGCAAAGCGAACGAGAGCGCGAGCGAGGCGAGCATGGAGTCCTCCGCGGGATGCGTGCCGCGGAGCGTACCAGAGCACCTCGCGCGCGAACGGGCCCTTGACGGTGCTTCCAGTATGCTGGATTCTCCTTCCACCATGGTGGACTCACTGCCCACGCTCGACGGCCGCATCGCCGAACGCGTGCGCGCGCTGCGCGCCGCGTCCGGACTCTCGCTCGAAGCCCTCGCCGCGCGGAGCGGCGTCAGCCGCTCGATGATCTCGCTCGTCGAGCGCGGCGAGACGAGCGCCACGGCGGTCGTGCTGGACAAGCTCGCGACCGGCCTCGGCGTTCCGCTCGCCTCGCTCTTCGACGCGCCCTACGCGAGCCCCTCCCCGCTCGCGCGGCACGCCGATCAGCCGCTCTGGAAAGATCCCGAGTCCCGCTATCTGCGCCGGCAGCTCTCACCGCTGGGCTACCCTGCGCCCTTGCGCCTCTCCGAGATCGAGCTGCCGGCGGGCGCGCGCGTGGCCTTCGAGTCCACGGCGCACGAGCCCCACATCCATCAGCAGATCTGGCTCCTCGCGGGCAAGCTCGAGCTGAGCTTCGGCAAAGAGACCTACGCGCTGGCCGAAGGCGACTGCCTCGCGATGAGCGTCGATCGCCCCGTCGTGTTCCGGAACCCGGGGCGCACGCGCGCGCGCTACCTCGTCGCCATCGTCTCCTCGGCGATCGGTCGGAGCTGAAGCGATGGAAGCTCCGTCCCTCTCGATCCGCCGCCTCCTGGCACCCAGCGAAGCGGAGCTCCGCGCTCTCGCCGAGGTGCTCGTCGACTGCGTCGCCGGCGGCGCCTCGGTGAGCTTCCTCTCACCGCTCGAACCCGAGCGCGCGCTCGCGTTTTGGCGCCGCATCACCGAGGACGTGCGCCGCGGCGCACGCGCGCTCCTCGTCGCGGAGGATGCCTCGGGCATCCTCGGCACGGCGCAGCTCGTGCTCGATCTCCCCGAGAACCAGCCGCATCGCGCCGATCTCGCCAAGATGCTCGTGCACCGCCGCGCGCGCCGCCGCGGCATCGGCGATGCCCTCCTGCGCGCCGCCGAAGCGTGGGCGCGCGAGCT
The DNA here is from genome assembly GCA_016719295.1 of Planctomycetota bacterium. Classification (GTDB taxonomy): domain Bacteria; phylum Planctomycetota; class UBA1135; order UBA1135; family JADKAF01; genus JADKAF01. The sequence continues at coordinate 5,337,683 of JADKAF010000001.1, read as the reverse complement.
CGGTCGCACGATCCTGGTGCTCGACACGGCGAGCGCGGACGCCGAGCGGCTCTACGAGCGGAACGGCTGGCAGCGCGTCGGCATCGTCCCGGATTTCGCGCTGCTGCCGAACGGCGAGCTCTGCGCGACGGTCTTCTTCTATCGGGATCTCCGCGGTTGAGCGCGCGCACGAACACGTCGATCTGGGACGCAGCGCTCGTCAGGAGTGGAACGGATCTGCCAAGCTCTGCGGTCGGGGAAGGGAGCATCGCGCTCTGACGGAGCACGAGTCGCGTCACGCGAGGGATTCAGAGTGGCACCGCAGCTTCCCGCACCGAGCTGCGCGGCGTCGCGGAGGTCCGGCATCACGCCGGCCGTGGAATCCAGGAGCTGCTGAAGCTCTAGGAAGCGCTGCGCACGAGGATCTTGCGGCCCTAGACCACTGCGTGTGGCTCCGGAGCCACGCCGGTGGTGCGATCTCCCAAGCAGTCGTGGAGCTCCGATGACGACGGGAGTCACCGCGGCCCCGCGTTAGGCGGAGGGATGGACCCTCCGACAGCTTCGATCTTGGAGATCCTTACCGAGCACCGCGTTGCGAGGAGTCCTTCTCCGCCCGCAACCGCCTGCGGAACGCCCGCAGCGCCACCAGATAGCGCCACGTGTCGCGGAACACGCGCACCGTCGACTTCTTGTCCCCGCGGCGCACGAAGGGGCACGCCACCTCGGTGATGCGGAGCCCCGCGCGATGCGCGAGCACCATGATCTCGGTGTCCCAGAACCAGCCGCGATCGCGCGTCTCGTCGAGGACCGGGAGGATGCGCTCGCGCACGAAGAACTTGAAGCCGGTCTCGGTGTCGCGATACGGCAGGCGCAGGAAGAGGCCGACGATCCAGCGATAGCCCTGGCTCAGCACGTGGCGCACGAAGCCGTTCCAGCTGAAGCCCACGGAGTACTCGCGATAGGCCGTCGCGCCATCGGCGCCGGCACGGATGGCGGCGAGCATGCGCGGGATATGACGGCAGTGCACCTCGAGGTCGATGTCGAGGAAGCCCACGACACGGCCGCGCGCGAGGCGGAAGCCCTCGCTCACCGTGCCGCCGCGGCCCACGTTCTGCGCGTGATAGATCGCGCGAGCTTGCGGGAGCGAAGCGACGAGCTCGCGCACGATCGCGGCCGTGCCGTCGCGGCTGCAATCGTCGAGAAAGACGAGCTCGTAGCGCTCGCCGCTCGCCTCGAGGGTCTGCACGAGCTCGCGCACGGAATCGCGCAGGTGACCTTCCTCCTGATAGCAGGCGATCACCAGCGAGAGCTCGGGAGCCGGATCAGCGCTCGCGTCCTCTGCGGCGCGCTCCGTCATCGGCGCAGCCTCGCCTTCCACACCGTGACGCCCGCGTACGCGCGCGTCTCCAGCACCTCCACTTCGGGGCTCGCGACCAAGCTCTCGACGGTCGTGTCCCCGGGCGGATGCCAGTGGTTGCGCAGGAGATAGAAGACGCCGTCGCCGATCTTCGCGCGCGGATCGAGCGAAGCGACCGAGCCTTCACCCGCGCGATAGACGAAGAGCTTCGCGTTCGCGAGGAGCTCCGCCTTCTGGCGCTCGAACTCGGTGAAGGTGCGCTCGGCGAAATCGCCGAGCCATTCACCGAAGCGCTTCCGCACCTTGCCTCCGATCGCGCCGAGCTCGGCCGCGGGCTCCAGGTTCTTCACGTCCTGGATCCGCCCGTCGTAGTAGCAGAGCGAGCGCGGGTTCGGCTTCGAGGTGAAGATCGGGCGTCCCGCGACGCCGGCGTCGATCTCGCGGCCGAGATACGCCGCCGCGGAGGCCCAGTCGGGGTTCGGCTTGTAGACCGTCCAGCGCTCGTGCTGGTAGCGGTAGATCGTCCCGAGGCTCGCCGCGAGCACCACAGCGACGAGCACGCCGAGCAGCGCGCCGAAGCGCCGGCCCGCGGCATCGAGCCCGGCACCGATCCAGAGCAGCACGAAGGGCAGAGCGGCGATCGTGCTGCGCTCGATGTAGTTCTTGTGCAGCCCGACCCACGGCACGAGGAAGAGGAACGCGGGGATCGCGAGAGCCAGGACCGCGAGCCACGGTCCGTCGGGCCGCTCGCGGCGCGCGCGCAGGATCGCGAAGGTGCCGAGCAGCGCGAGCGCGATCCAGAGCACCGCGGCGCCGATGCGGAGGACCTCCGCCAACGTCGCCTGCTCCGGGGCGAGCGCCTGGAACACGTTGCCGGTCCACATCCAGCCGGCGAAGAGCGGCAGGAGCTCCGCGGCCGTGAGATCGCGCATGTAGTCCTGCGACTTCTCGAAGTGGCCGAAGGCCATCTTCATCCCGACGAAGCCGGCGAGCAGGACGAGGGCGCCGCCGTGCGCTAGCCAGAGCTTCTTCACCGCCGGGGTGATCCCGCGGACGAAGAGCGGCGCGAGCAGCGCGAGCAGCAGCACGTACACGGCGAGGTAGTAGTGCAGCGTGATCATCACGAGCAGGTTCACGGCGTGCGCGAGCCAGAGCAGCACGCCACCCTCGCCGCGCAGCAGGCGATGCCAGCAGCCGACCGCGAGGAGTGCCGAGAGCGCCATCGGCGTGTAGAGCCGCGCCTCCGCCGAGTACCAGAGATGCGCGGGCGAGCAGGCGAGCAGGCCCGCGGCGATCAGCGCGGCGCGATCGCCGACGAAGCGCCGGCCGGCCCAGAAGACGGCCAGGATCGAGAGCAGGCCGCAGACGAGCGGAGGGGTCCGCATCGAGAGCGCCGAGTCGCCGAAGCCAGCGTTCCAGAAGTGCATGAACGCGACGTAGAGCGGCGGATGGATGTCGACGTAGAGAGTCGCCAGGAGCTGCTCCCAGGTCCCCGTGCGCTGATGCGACATGCACGCTTCGTCGAACCAGACGCTGCGCGAGAGCAGCGGCCAGCGCAGCGCGAGCGCCAGCAGCACGAAGAAGAGCAGCAGCGCGGTAGAGCGCCCGCCGCTGCGCGGCGCATCAGACCCGGAACTCATGCACGACCTCGAGCACGCGGCTCTGCTGCTCGTCGCCGAGCCCGAAGGAGAGCGGAAGACGAGCCAGGCAAGCGCCGGCCTCCTCGGAGACGGGGCAGTCGCCCGGCCCGTAGCCGAGCTCGCGCCCCATCTTCGAGAGATGCAGCGGCAGATAGTGGAACGTCGCCTGAACACCGCCGGCGGCGAGCTCCTTCAAGAAGCGCTCGCGATGCGCTTCGCTCGGCAGGCGCAGGGCGAAGATGTGGCAGCTCGAGGTCGAGCCCGCCGGCACGACGGGGAGATGCACGTCGTTCGCGCGAGCCCAGCTCGCGAGCTCGTGCGCGTAGCGCTGCCATTGCCGCACGCGCCGGCCGAGGATCTCGTCCCAGCGCTCGAGCTGGCCCCAGAGGAATGCCGCGTGGAGCTCGGACATCTCGAACGACGAGCCGAGCCCGTGCCACGAGTAGAAGCGCACCTGCCCGCGCAGGAACTTCGCGCGATCCGTGCCTTTCTGCAGCAGGATCTCGGCGCGCGCGAGCATGACCTCGTCGTTCACCGCGAGCGCCCCGCCCTCGCCGCAGGTGATCGTCTTCGTCTCGTGGAAGCTCACCCCCGAGAGGCTGCCGAACGAGCCCAGCTTGCGCCCCTCGAGCGAGCTGCCGAGCCCGTGCGCGTTGTCCTCGAGCAGCGCGATCCCGCGCTCGGTGGCGAGAGCGGAGAGCGCGCGCAGGTCGCAGGCGGCCCCCGCGTAGTGCAGGGCCACGATCGCCTTCGTGCGAGGCGTGATCCGCGCGCGGACGCTCGCGGGGTCGAGGTTCAAGGTCTCGCGCTCGACGTCGGCGAAGACGACTCGCGCGCCGCGCAGCGCGAACGCGTTCGCCGTCGTGACGTAGGCGAAGGACGGCAGGATCACCTCGTCCTCGGGCCCGAGATCGAGCAGCAGCGCCATCATCTCGAGCGCGTGCGTGCACGACTTCGTCAGCAAGACGTGGCGCGAGCCCAGCAGCTCTTCGAGCCGGCGCGCGCAGCGATCTCCGAACGGACCGCCGGCCCCGATGTGGCCGCTGGCCACGGAAGCAGCTACGTGCTCGAGCTCGCGGCCGACGGTCTCGGCCCGGTGGAATGGGATCTTCGGCCCCTGCATCGACGGGGATGTGCACCCAAGAGGAACTGCGGAATGTATCGGCTCCGCACGCCCGATACACGCAGCGCAGCCTCTCGCCGCACCGGAGTTCCTCTCGAGCCCTCCGAGGGGGAGCCGCTCCCTCCCTACTTCGAGCCGATCAGCGCTGCCACTCGCGCGCGCGCTGCTCCGCCTCGGCCACGAGCTCCGGGGCGAGGCGCTGAGCCAGCGCCGAGCGCTGCTCGAGCCCGCTCGGATCGCCCTGCTGCGCGGCGAGATGGCACCAGAAGTACGCCATGGTCGGATCGGCCGGCACGCCGCGGCCGTGCTCGTACATCGCGCCCAAGCGCGCCTGCGCCTTCGCGAAGCCCTGCAGGGCCGCGGCTCGCATCCAGCGCGCGGCTTCCGCCGGGCTCTTCTCGACGCCCTCGCCGCGGAGATAGAGCAGCGCCAGGTTCATCTGCGCGACGGCGAAACCCTGCTCGGCGAGCGGCAGCAGCGCGCGCGCATCCAGCGCGCCCTCGAGCGGCGGCAGCGGGTCCCGCCCGGCCGTGTGAGGGAAGCCCTCGAAGACCTCGGCGACGGCTTCGTCGATCGTGGCGCGGAGGTTCCGCCGCATCTCGTCGGTGACGCGACCGACCAGCGTGCCCTCCCATACGAGCCGACCACGGCGGAGGTCGATCAAGTCGATGCTCAGCGTGCCCTCGGTGTACTCCGAGACGCGCGTCTCGTAGCCCACATAGCCGTGCCAGGCGTCGTAGCGGCGATAGCCGTAATAGCCGGTCGGCGTCGACGAGGCCTGGAGGCGCTCGCGCGTCGCGACGTAGAAGTTCACCAGGAGGTCGGGCTCGGGATCCTGGCGATAGCCGCGCGCCTCGAGCGCGCGCGTCGTCGCGCTCTTCAGGAACTCCGAGAGGATGGTGCCGTAGCCCGCGTCGTCCGTGCCGAGCTTCGGCGCGAAGCCGAAGCTCGCGTAGCGCGCGAACGCGGCCTGCGGATCTTCGTGCGTGAAGAGGCGCGGCCCCGAGCACGAGCTCGCGAGAGCGACGATCTTGAGAGCGATGGCGACGAGCGCCGCGCGCGGTGCGGACATGTGGCCTTCTGCGGCTCGAGCGAGATCGAGCGCGCTCAGCGCGACTGCGCCACGCGCTCGACCTGCTCCAGATACTGCTGGATCGACTCGCGCGGCTTCAAGGCCTGGGCGCGGCGCAGGAGCGGCAGGGCCTCCGCGTACTTCGATTGCCCGACCAAGAGCTCGGCGTGGCGCACCTTCGCGTCGGCCTCGAAGGCCTCGAGCGCCGCGGCGCGCTCGTAGTAGAAGACCGCCTTCTCGGCCTCGCCGCGCTTGCTCGCGTGCTGACCGAGGAGGATCAGCGCATCGCCGTCGAGCGGATCGAGGGAAACGATCTCCTCCAAGATCGCGACCTCCTCGGGCGTCGCGCTCGCCGCCGCGGCGAGGCGCGCCCGCAGGCGCAGCAGGTTCTTCTTGTCCTCGGCCTCGAGCTTGCTGCCGTGCAGCGCCTCGATGCGCTCGGCGAGCAGCCTCGCCTCGCTCGCGGCGCCGCGCACGGCGAGATCTTTCGCCGCGCGGAGCGCTCGGGTCGGCGCCGCTTCCGGGCTCTTCTCGAGCGCGCGCAGGTAGGCCTGGCCGGCGAGCTCATAGAGCTCCTCGTTGATGTAGATGTCGCCGAGGAGGTTCAGCGCATCGACGCTCGACTGCCCGAGCGAGTCGACGAACTCGATGTTCTGCGCCGCTTGCGCGGGCTTTCCCATGCCGATGTAGGCGTTGGCCTGGATCATCCAGAGCTTGCTGCTCTCCGGCTGCTCCGCGATCAGGGTGCCGCAGAGAGCCACAGCGTCGGCGAAGCGCTGCTGCTTGAACAGCGCCTCCGCGAGCCCCATCTTCCAGTCGAGGGTCTGCGGGTCGAGCATCACGGCCATGCGATACGCCGTCTCCGCGCCGAGCGGGTTCTTCAGGTTCGCATGCGAGAACGCGAGCATGCCGTAGTTGAGCGAGCTCACGCCGCCGAGCTCGATGACCTTGGTCAGCGCGGGGATCGCCTCGGCGTACTCCCCGCTGCGGAAGCGGGCCCAGCCCAGGCTCTGCCACGCGCGGCGGAACTTGGGATGCTTCGCGACGGCTTGCTCCAGGGCCGGCACGGCGCGATCGAGGTCGTCCTGCTGGAAGTAGAGGCTCCCCGCCATGAAGTCGAAGCTCGCGCAAGCGAGCTCGCCGCGGTTCGCCTCCAGGACCTGGAGCGCCTCGCTCTGCTTGTCCTCGGCGATGAGATCGAGGGCTTGCTGCATGCTCTCGCGCTCGACGACGGTGAGGCGCGGCTCGATGTCCACCTCGGAGAGCAAGCTCTCCGCGAAGCGCCGCTTGAAGGCCGGATCGCTCCAGATCGCGAGCTCGGTAGAGACGGGCTTGCGCGCCGGCTTCGGAGCTTCCTCGCTCGCCTTGGCGGCGCTCGAGGCCGCCTCTGCACGCGGAGGCGGAGCGGTGGGCGTCGACTTGCAGGCAACGACGAGGAGCGGAAGAAGAGCGAGGGAGATGTGGGCGCGCGGCATGGAGGGAGGGGGGAGCGACAACGACTAGGACGGGGCGGGGAAGGTGATGGGGACGCGCATGCGGAAGCGCACGGCCTTGCCACCGCGCTTCCCGGGCTCGAACTTCCATTGCTTCACGGCGCCGAGCGCCGCGCGCTCGAAGGCCGGGTCGCTCGACTTCTGCACGAGGGGGTTCTCGACCTTGCCGCGCTGATCGACGACGAAGACGACGTGCACGGTGGCCGGGGACTTCTTCTTCAGCGCGGCGTCGATGACCGGACCAGGCTGATAGAGGACGCGCGGCTTCTGGTCCAGGTCGGCGAGCGAGAAGAGCTCGTCCATGCTCTCGCCTTTCTCACCGCCGCCAAAAGCGCTCAGCTTCACCGCGAAGGCGCCGCCGCCGACGAGCCCGTCGCTGAAGCCGGGATTCAGCGCTAGCTCGAGCTGCGCCAAGTCGAGCTGCTGCGGCTCGGCCTGGAGCTCCGGCGGCTTCTCTTCGGGCTCTGGCTCTTCCTCCGGCTCTTCCTCGATCGGCGGCGGCGGAGGCGGCACGTCCGCCGTGTGCGCCGCTTGAAGCACGGTATCAGCCTCGAGCGTGCTCGTGATCGCCTGCATCAGCGGGAGGACGAGGAAGAAGAGCGCGGTGAAGCTGATGGATCCCACGACGACGAGGACGCCATGCAGCAAGGCGCGCAGGACCTTCAGGATCATGGTGCTGGCCCTCAGCTCTTGATGGCCGAGGCCGCCAGAGAGACCTTCGCCGCTCCACCGAGCTTCGCCTCATCGATCACGCGCATGAGGAGCCCGGATTGAGAGGCGCCGTCGGCTTGGATGATGACCGGCAGGTCCTCGGCCTGGAGCAGACGACGAACCAGCGACTGCACGCCGCCGATCCCGATCTCTCGCCCGCCGTAGACGATCTCGCCCTTCGCGGTCAGCGCGAGGATGATGCTCGACTTCTCGAGCTGCGAGGCGGACGCCGCCTGCGGCTTGTCGACCTCGACGCCGCTCTCCTCGACGAAGCTCGTCGTGACGATGAAGAAGATGAGCAGGATGAAGATGCAGTCGAGCATCGGCGAGAGGTCGATCGCGGTATCCCCGCTGTCATCGCCACCGCTGTCCTTGAATCTACCCATGGATCACACCGCGGCTTGGGCAGGCGATCGCCGATAGAGCGATTGCATGCAGACGGACTCGAGATGCGCGAGAAAAGCCTTGTAGCGTTCCTGCTTGCGCATCAGCTGGTAGTGGAAGAAGAGCCCCGGCAAGGCGATGACCAGGCCGGTCTCGGTGGTGATCAGCGCGACCGAGATCCCGGACGCGATCATCCCCATCGTCTGCTCGCCTCCGGAGCCAGAGGCGAGCGCCGCGAAGGTCTCGAGCATCCCCGTCACGGTCCCGAAGAGCCCGAGCAGCGGAGCGAGACCCACGCAGATCTTCATCACGCGGAGATCGCGCTCGAAGGGCGCCACTTCGATCGAGCGGAGCCCCTGGAACGAAGCCGAGGTCGACTCGAGGGTCGGATTGCCGCCGACGAAGTCGAGCAGCTTGCCGACCGGCCCGCGGCGCTCGCCCGGATGCTCGATCCAGCGCCGCCACTTCTTCTCGGGCACGGAGAGGAAGCGCTTCTCGCGGAAGCGCAGCCAGACATGGACCCCGATCGCGAAGAGCACCAGAGCGTCGGCGGCGATGGCGATCATGCCCCAGCCGCCGGCGATCCAGATCTCCTTCGCTTCGTTCCAGACATCGACCCCCTTCTCGAGGATCGGCTGCACCTCTGCGCGGAGCTGTGCTAGATCGAGCATGGCTCTCCTCAGCGCCTCGAGGTGCGCTCGGCCTGGGCGGGGCGAGAAAGCTCGGTCTCGCGCGCCCGCGGCATCGCCGGGATGAACTCGTAGCCGACGTCTTCGCTCAGCTCGTCATCGCGAAAGTGATCGTGGGACCCGACCCCGGCGGGCTGGGACTTGGCGACCTGGTTCAGGAACTCGACCGCGGACTTCTCCATCTGATCGAGCATGCCCTTCGCCTTCCTCGAGAGCAGCGCGTGGAGCAGCAGCGAGGGAATGGCGACGATCAGTCCGTACTCGGTGGTGATGAGCGCCTCGGAGATGCCTCCCGAGAGCATCTTCACGTCACCCGAGCCGAACACCGTGATCAGCTTGAAGGTGTTCATGATGCCGGTCACGGTGCCGAGCAAGCCCAGCAGCGGTGCCGACGACGCGCACACCGCGACGAAGGGCAGCCAGCGATTGAGGCGCAGCTTCGTCTCGAGCACGGTCTCGTACATCACCTCTTCGATCAGCTCGCGCGGCTCGCCGAGATGCTGTGCGCCCACCGTCAGCATGCGCCCCGAGGGGCCGCCGACGCGCTGCGCCTGCTCCACGGCAGTGGCGTGATCGCGTTGGCGCACCGCCGCGAGGACCGCGGCGAGGCGCGAACGCGAGGGCTTCCTCATGAACAGGAAGCTCACCCACTTCAGCAGCACGACCAAGAGCGCCGCGCCGGCCATGGCGAAGATCGGGTACATGACCGGACCACCCGCCTTGATGTGCTCGAGCAGCGTCTCCTGCGTCTCCTCGATCTTGTGCGCGTTGCCCAAGGTGGGATCGAGCGGGAACACCCCTTCTCCGCTGGCGACGAGCACACGAGCGGCTTCGTTGTCCTCCGGCCGCGCGAAGGGGATCAACGCCGGCTCGAGCGAGCCCAGCTTCTGCTCCGCCGTGCCCACGTGTTGACCGTCCTCGGAGCGGAAGATCGCCGCGGGTCCGACGAGCGCGAAGCGTCCGGAGACGACGACGCCCGAGGTCGCGACCACATGGCCGGGAAAGGTCACTCCACCGGGCGCTTCGTGCAGGCGCGCGAGCGAGAGCTCGACCAGCTCGGCTTGCGCGGCGAAGACCTCTTCGGGTGTAAGAGCGGTGTTCTCGCGCGCGAGCTTGGCCTTGGATAGCGCGTCCTTGTAGCGCTGCAGCTCGACGATGTGCAGGCGCGACTCGAAGTTGCGCAGGTAGTCGGCGACCAAGGTCTGCAGATGGCTCGCCTGGTTCTCATAGGCCTTGATGCCATCGCGGAGGGTATTCAGCTTCAACGCGCGGTCGTCGAGGTCGCGCGAGGTCTTCTGGTACTCCTGGCGAGCGGCCCCGAGCTCGGCCTCGAGCTCGCTCAAGCGCTTGCTGAGAGGGAGCTTCTCGGAGGCCATCTTCTCGCGGAGCTCGCTGAGCTCGCGCAGGCTGGCCTCGAGGCGTTGCTCGGCCGAGCGCGCGGCGTCCTCGAGCTTCGTGGGCTCTTGCGCGGAGGTCGGCGCCGGCGCGGCGGGAGCCGCAGAGCCCGGCGCGGGCGAGTTAGGGGCGGGCGAGTCCTGCGCCTGCAGCGAGGGGAGCAGCAGGACGAGCAGCAGGCCGCCGAGGGTTAGGTTCTTGATCATGGTCGGATCTCTGGGGTGCGGCTCGCGGCCTCAATCGATGCGGATCGGGAGCCGCACGAAGTCGGCTACCTGCTCGGACTTCAGGATCGCGACCATGCGCGAGACCTCGCCCGCCTGGGTGTTGGCGGCGCGCCACGTCCAGCCCTTCTCTCCCGCCGTGCCGATGCCGGCGAGCTGTCCATCGCCGCTGGCGTAGTAGCCCTGAGAGAGGCCTACGTACACCGTCGCCACCTCGGTCGAGCGCCCATCGGGAAGCTCCCGGATCTCGGGCGTCAGGGTGATCTCGCGGTTCAGCTTGTTCAGCGAGTTCAGAACGGCGACCACGCTCTGGAAGCGCTCGGAGAGCGAGAGCTTGGTCTCCGCTCCGGCCACCGGGATGCGCTGCGAGAAGATCTTCACCCCTTCGCTCGCGAACGCCGGGATGCGCGGCATCAGCGCGAGCGTGCCGCTCTCGAGGCGCGCTGCCAGCTCGGCGAGCCCCTGAGCGGAGCCCTTCAGGCGCTCGTTCTGCAGCTCGAGCTCCTGGCGCTTCTTATCGGCCTCCGCGACGCTGGTGCGGGCTTCTTCGATCTTCGCGCGCACCGCCTCGATCTCGCGCTCCAGGAGCTCGATGCGCTCGCTCAGCACCGAGCGCCCCTCGGTCCAGTCGCGCTGCTCCTTCGAGATCGTGCGCCGCGTCTCCACCCAGCGCTCCAGCGCGTCGCGCGAACGGTCGATCAGCTCCGCCCGAGCTTCGGCGGTCGAGGCGGCTTCGTCTTGCTGCGCCTGCGCGGCGACCGCGCCGAGGCCTAAGAGGGCGGCGGGTAGGAGCCGCGCGCGCAAGCGTTCTAGGTACGTCATGGCGAGAGTGGGAGGAGGTGCGGTTTAGGAGATCGATCAGAAGCGCACTTCAGCGCTCAAGCTCAGCGAGAACTCGATGCCGGTGCGGAAGGAGCTGCGGGTCACGTCCGCGCCGATGTAGCGCGAGCGGTAGACCTGCTGGATCTTGGGATTGGTGAGATTCTTAGCCTGAAATGTCAGGCTGAAGTACTCCCCGAGGCGCTGCCCGACGCTGAGGTTCAGCGTGCCGTAGTCCTCGGCGAAGACGCTGGGGACGAAGTTGCCGTCGGCTTGGCCGGCACCGGTGAGCAGCGTGTCGCCTTGATGGATGTAGAAGAGCGACGCCTGCGTCCCCGTCGAGAGGATCTCGTAGCTGAGGTAGAGGTTCAGCAGGTACTCCGGCGCACCGGTCATCTTGCGATGCTCCTGGGGCGCCTGGATGTTCGGCAGGTTGAGCGCGTCTTGCTCCTGCTGCGAGAGCGTCACCTGTGAGTCGATGAGCGTCGCGTTCGCGCCGGCGGAGAAGCTCTCGAGGGGCTCCCAGAGATTGCCGAGACGCTGACGCACCTCGAACTCGTAGCCCGTGAGCGTCCCCTCGGGGAAGTTCACCGCGGTCGTGTAGTTGAAGCCGGCGAGGCGCTGCACGTACTCGATCGGATCGTCGATGTCCTTGCGGAACCAGGAGACCGAGAGCAGCCCGCCTTCGTTCGGCACGTAGTCGGCGCGCAGGTCATAGTTGCGCAGCGCGCTCATCTCGAGCTCGGGGTTGCCGATGAAGATCGGTCCGCCTAGGAACTCCTGCTGCAGAACCGGGGTCAGCTCCTTGAAGGTCTGCCGCGCGATCGTCTGGTTGTAGGACGCGCGCAGCGTGAGCTTCTCGAGCGGCTCCCACTCGGTGCCGATCGAGGGCAAGAGATCGGTCTGCTGGAAATCGACATCGGCGTCGCCCGGATTCAGCTGCACCGGAGCCGTCGCGCCGGGCGGGAACCAGACCGCGTCCTCTTCCGGGTCGATCGTGACGTCGATCTCGGTGAGCTCGAGACGCGCCCCGCCGACCAGCTTCCACGTCGAGACGAGCGGCAGGTCGAACATCGCGTAGCCCGCGGCGATGCGCTGCTCGCCCTCGTAGTCGACGTCGAACTGCGACTCCGTGATCGGGTGGTTCGTCTCGTTCGGGAACGCGCGGCTCCAGAGGTCGTCGTAGTCGCCGTCGTAGGTGCTGTTGTCGCCGAAGTTGCTGAAGGTGTCCTGGTCGAACTGCCGCTCGACCTCGTCGAAGAAAGTACCGATCTTCAGATAGCCTTCATCTCCAGCCCACTGAGCGAACGGTAGCTTCAGGTTCATCGAGTACTCTTGGGAATCCTCATCGATCTGCTGCCAGATGCGCTGCAAGTTGCCCAAGTTGAAGTTCGCCGAAGGCTTGAAGGGTCGGTGCTGCGCGGGCAGCACGATCGGCCCTACGACACGGCCCGCGTACCACGCCGTTCCGAACTGGCGCTTGTCCGGCTGATCCGACGAGGCGGCGCTGAGCGCTGCCGTCCAGTCGAACTCCGCGGGCTTCGAGAGCCCGAGCGACTCGAAGGGCAGCTGATGGCGCCCGCGGAGCTGCAGGGTCTCCGTCTCGCGCTCGACGTAGCTCAAGGTCTCGGTGCGCAGGTACGGCGCCGCTTCGGGCTCCTCGTGGCCCGGCGTGTTGGGGTCGTTCGGGTCGTAGCCGGGGAAGAAGAACTCCTTGCCGCGCGTGTCCTCGGCGAGCGTCGTCGTGTCTTCCGTGGTGTTCGTCTGCAGGTAGGTGAAGTTCACCGCGTGCTCGTCGGACTCGATGCCGAAGGTCGCGAGCGTTCCCCACTGCACGGATTGCGAGCTCCTGGTGACGTCGAAGAGCGAGGTCTTGAACTCGCCTTGTCCGGGGCTCCCCTGCGAATACTGCGGGGTCATCGGATCGCCCGGATTGTCGACCCAGTACTGGTCGTCCTTGGCTCCGTCGTAGTGCGCGCTATCGCGCTCGTAGAACAGGCTCGCGAAGCCGCCGATGCGCGTGCCGTCGTCGAGCACCTGCCTGCCACCGCCGCTCATCGACCACTTGTAGTCGATGGGCGAGGTGCCGTCGTCGACGCCGACCGCGCCGCGCCAGTTGTCGCCGATGCGGTTCTTCTGGATGCCGCGGCCCGCGCCGTCCTTGCCGAGGAAGTTGAGGCCGCCGCCCTTGTAGCTCAGGTAATCGTCGTCGTTCCAGACCTGCGTGTTGTAGCTGATCTGCGTGCGCACCTGGAACACCCACTCTTCCGGGATGCCCTTCAAGCGCACGTCGACCGCGCCACCCGAGGCGTCGCCCTGCTGATCGGGGGTGAAGGTCTTGCTGACCTGCACGCTCTCGATGATCACCGCGGGAAACTGGTCGAGCTCGACGGCGCGCTTGTCCTCGTCGGCCGTGGGCAGACGCACGCCGTTCAGCTGCGAGCTCACATAGCGATCGGGCAGGCCGCGGATCACCGCCGACTTGCCGTCCTGCACGGTCGCGCCCGAGACGAGTCGCAGCGCGGCCGCCGCGTCGCTGGCGCCGGCCTTCGAGATGAGATCCGCGCTGATCGAATCCATGAGGGCGGGGCTCTCGAGACGCAGCTCGAGCAGACCGGCCTCGGTGTTCCCGCTGAGCTTCACCGTCTCCTGGACGACGAACTCCTCCATCTCGGCGAACTCGCCGGCCAACGCGGCGTTCGCATCGGTGAGCGCGCCGGCGTTCACGACGACATCCGCGCGCAGCTGACGAACGTAGCCCTCCTTGGCGAAGACCAGCGTGTACTTCCCAGGCTTCAGCCCGCTGATCGAGTAGTTCCCGCCCGGGGCCGTCTCGGCCTTGTCGCCGGTCTCGACGACGCTCACCTGCGCTCCGGCGAGCGGCGCGTCGAAGTCCTTGTCCATGACGACGCCGCGGATCGAGCCCGGCTGATCCTGCGCAGCGACGGGGGCTCCGATGCCGAAGATGGCGCCCAGGAGGAGGCGCGCGGGAGATCCGGGTCTCACCATGGCTGGCGGAGGCTCCCGCGCAGCGTGCGCAGACGCTCGAGCTGTGCGGGCTCGGGCTCGAGACCGCTGCGCGCGATCGCGCAGCAGGTCGCGAGGAGATCCTCGGCGCGCGGCAGCGCGTTCGGGTTCGCGAAGCCTTCTTCGGCGGCGCGCGTGTAGATGGCGAGCGAGCGCGAAGCGTCGCCCTGCATCTGGTAGGCCGCGGCGATCGCGCGCAGCACGCGCGATCGGTAGATGTCGGTGATGCGCTCGCGCTCGCTCTCGTAGCGCGCGAGCAAGGCGTCCAGGTCCTGGCGCGCGAGGAGACCGTCGCCCGCGCGATGGCGCAGGCCGGCGAGCTCGGCGCGCAGACGCAGCTCGTCCTCGAGGAGCCAGCTAGCGCCATCGATCAGGCCCTGCAGCTCCACGGCGAGCGAGCGGGCGCGAACGGGGTCCGCGTTCGCGAGGGCGTTCTGCGCGAGGTGCTGCAGGAGCGCGAGACGGATCTCGAAGGGCAGCTTCTGCGAGTTGGCGCGGACGCGCTGCTCAAGCGCTGCGCGCTTCTCGGCATCGGCGTAGAAGCGTGCGTGGAGCGTGGCGCAGGCTTCGAGCGCGGCGCGCGCGGCGTCCATGCCGGCGATGCCCAGGATGGCATCGAGAGCCTCGAGCTGGAGCGCGAAGTCCTTCTCCTCGAGCTTCTCGACGCGAGCGACGGCCACGAGGCCTTGCTCGGAGTCGGCGAGGCCCGTGAGCAAGGGCTCTGCATCGGCGCCTCGACCGAGTGCAAGGTAGGCGCGGCCGACCTTGGCGCGCACGCGGTCGCGGCGCCACTCCTGCGCGGAGGGATTCCCGATCGGGCTCTCCTCGTAGGCGCGCGCGCGCTGGATCTGCTCCAGAGCCGCCTCCGATGAATCGTGCTCGGCAAGCCAGTGCGCGAGATCCGCGTGCAACGCACCGCGGCGCCAACCCTGCACCTGCTCGAGCCAGCGCGAGGTCGTGAGAGGCAGGTCGAGCTCGAGGCAGGTCGAGAGCACTTCGTCCTGCGCGCGGAGCTTCGACTTGATGTGCGGGTGCTCGGGGATCGCCGAGGCGGCTTCGAACGCGAGCGAGAGGAGCTCGCGCTGAGCTGATGGGATCGCGCGATCCACGAGGACCGCTGCCGGTGTCGCTCCCTGTGCGGAAGCGCGCCCCGAGGAATCCGCTCCGCTCGCCGAGGAGTCGGAGCAAGAGCTGAGCGCCGCGAGCAGCGACCCGCTGAGGGCCGCGAGCACGAACGCAGAGGCGTGGGATCGAGGGGGCATCGAGGAGAGCGAGAGGCAGCGGGGAGAAACGGAGCACGGGCGCCGCGGCGCGGCGCCCGTGTGGAGCTCGAATCAGAGCTGGGTGGTGAGCTTCAGCGCGTTCGAGAACGAGAAGCCCTGCGGAGCCGCAGCGTCGAGGTAGAGCGCCTGCGTCAAGATCTCGACACCGGCCGGGGTCCCGGCCGGGATGCCGCTCGGGAACGAGAAGGTCCCGTTGCCGTTGGTGCCGATGTTCAGCGTGAAGCCCGCGAGGATGTTCGGGCAGAGCGTGCCGCCGAAGAGCGGGAAGTTGAGCTGGCCGACGCCGACCGCCAGCACGCCGAGCGTGCTCGGCGCCGCGTTGGTGCCGACGAGCGCGAAGCTCTGGCCGCCGATGAGCGAGCCGGTGCCCGAGAGGATCGGCTCGCCGCTGACGCCGGGCAGACCCTTGCCGAGGTCATAGAACCCGTCGTGCGCGGTGAAGCCGAACGCGAACGACGCGGTCCAGCTGCCGAGCCAGTTGTTGTTCGCACCGAAGGCGCCGCGGTAGCGGGCCGAGGTGAAGAAGCCGTCGTTCGCGGCCCAGCCGACGCTCACCACGGCGTCGTTCGCCGGGCGCGGGTCGAGGCTGAGCACCTGCTGCAGGACGCGGCCGCCCTTCACGACCGACGCGCCACGCGTGATGCTGCGGATCGGCGAGAGCGTCGCGGTGACGTTGTTGTTCGCCGGAGCGCGCACGCCGCGGGCATCGGCCTCGGTGTAGGCCGCCGAGTTGTTGTTGTTGAAGAAGACGCTGTCCGTGATCTCGGTCAGGTTGCCCGAGGTCTGCACGGTGTAGAAAGCCGCCGGATTGGCCGGCGCGTTCACCGCCGAGGTCGCGGTGTACGGCGTGGTCCAGGTGTTCGCCCAGCTCAGCGTGCCGTTGAAGCCGTAGCCCGAGCCGCCGTCGCCGTCGACGTTGTCGAAGGACACGAGGCGGCGGCCGGTGTCCATGAAGATGGAGTTGCGGAACTGCACGCGCGCGTTGTCGCGCCACGCCGTGGCGTGGTCGCCGTCCAGGGGCTGACCGATGAAGGTCATGTTGTAGAGCGTCGAGGTCGTGACCGGCTGCCAGTCCGAGTTCTCGGCGCCGTCCATCTCGAAGCCGTTGTCGCAGACGCCCGAGCCCGAGCTCGCGTTCAAGCTCCAGCCCTGGACGATCAGGCCGAACTGCGCCTTGCCGCGCCAACCCTGGTCGACGTCGAGGCTGTCGTCACCGATGTTCCAGATGGCGAAGTTCTTGAGGTTGACGGCGCCGCCCCAGACCTCGATGCCGTCATCGACGTTGTTCATGATCTCGACGTGGTGCACGTCGGTCTCGCGGCCGACGCCGCCGAGCGACATGCCGTTCAGCTCGTTGCCGAGGCCGATGACGCGGCCGGTGTAGCGCAGCGAGCAGTACTGGATCGTGCCGCTGTCGTCGTTGTCGTCACCGCCGCCGTAGTTGACGCGCGTATCGCCGGGGAAGGCCGCGATCAAGCCCTCCATCGTCGCGATGTTGCTCGCGCTCGGGACCGCCGTGTTCGCGACGATGGCGTTCTCGGAGACGTAGCCCGCCCCCATCAGGGTCAGGTTGCCCCACTCGTTCGCGGTTTCGCGCCAGGTCCCGGTCTTCGGGTTGCCGCCGACCCAGGTCGCTTGGTCGGCCTTCGAGGTGAAGATGACCGGGTTCGTGTCGGTGCCGAGCACGAAGATGCGGGCACCCTTGGTGACCGCGAGGCTGCCGCCGATGCTGGTGTCGCTGGCGATCACCGTGCCGGCTTCGATGGTCAACGTCGCGCCGGGGCGGACGTAGATCTGCTGCTGGAGGTTGTAGGTGTTGTTCGCGGTCCAGGTCGTCGACGTAATAACGTCACTCGTGACCAGGATCTCCGCGGCGGTAGCGGCCCCCGAAAGGGCCGTTCCGACGAGAAGGGACTTGATGGGAAGGGTTCGCACGGGGTTCACTCCGGAAAGGGGTGCCATCGATCTCTGGCCCGCGAGGTGGAACTCGAGGGTCGATCCCTAGGCTTGCTTGGGGGTAGCTGCGGGAAAGATGGTGCCCCCTGTTCGTAAAGAGGCCGTGAAGGGTCGATTCAGCTTCAGGAGCCGTGCGCGACGGCTCGCGATGAGCGCCCTTCCGCTCGCGCTCGCCGCTTGCGCCGCGCCCGGGAAGCCGCTGCCTCATCGCCGCGCCCTCGAGCGCCTCGCCCTGCTCGAATCGCTCGACGAACATCAGGCGAACGAGCTGGCCCTCGGCGTCGAGCTCGCCTGCGAGCTGCTGCTGGTCGACGACGCGGCACCTGCTTTCGCACGCCATCGCGCTGCCGCGGAGCTCGCCCGCTGGGGCGGGAAGCTCGTGAGCCCGGAGCGCAGGGAGGCTCGCGCGCTCGCCGGCGCCAGCGCCGTGGACCGCGAGCGCTCCGCGCTGTTCGAGCGCGCGCGGCGGGACTCCGACGCCAGGCGAGCGACGCTGGCGCGTGGCGAGGTGCTGCGCGAGGAGGACGAGCGGCGCCTGCAGGGCGAGCTGGCCGCGCTCGGCGCGCTGCGTGGAGGAACGCTGGCGACGCAGCTCCGCGCGCTCGCCCTCTGCGGCGCGCTGCTCGGGGAAGCGCCGCCCCCGGCGCTGCGCGCGGAGCTCGACGCAGCCTGCCGAGCGCTCGCCACCGAGGTCGTGCCTGCCGTCGTGCTCACGGCCCTACGCCGACCCGATCCGAACCCCGCCGTACGCGCGGCGCTGGCCGAGGCCTGGCTCGCCGTCTCCGGCGCGGAGGGCTTCGCGGCTCTGTTCGCATGCTGCCGCGAGGACGGCAGCGAGGAGCTGCGCTGCCTGCTCATCGCCGAGGCGACCCGGCGGACCCGAGGCGAGCTCGAATCGTGCGGCGCGCTCGCTTGGTTGCACTCACGCGCCGAGGATGAACGCTCCGCGTCGAGCCGCTTCGCGTCGCGCGCCCTGCGCTCCCTCGGGCTCGAAGCCGCCGATCGCTAGCACGAACGATCCACCCTCCGCGTGCCCTCGCCGAAAGCCTCCTCCCGCGCGCTGCGCTTCGCCGGCGCTTGCGCCCTGCTCGGCTGGGCGGCGGAGCTGCGCGCGCAGGATCCGCGCGAACCCTCCGAGGAGTTCGCGGGACGGCGCATCTCAATCGTCGAGATCACCGGCGTTCCGGAGGAGCTCGCGCGCGAGCTCTTGCCGTCGCTCTACACGCGCGCCGGCTCCACCCTCGAGCTCGAGCGCGTGCGCCAGGACATCGCGCGGCTCTGGCGTGTGCACAAGCTCATCGCGAGCTGGGAGGCCGAAGGGCTGCCGGGCGGCGAGCTGCGCATCGTCCTGCGCCTCGAGGTTCCCGAGGCCGTCGATCGCCTGACTCTCCAAGGCCAAGCCGAGATCGAGGAAGCAGAGCTACGGCGAGCGCTCGGCATCACGCCCGGCGGAAAGGTCCTGCGCGAGGATGCCGCGCGGCTCGCCGAGCGCCTGCAAGAGCACTACCGCGAGAAGGGCTATGCCTGGGCCGAGATCACGCCGAGCTTCGCCTCCACACGCTCCGAGCTCTTCCTGCAGATCTACGAGGGCTCGCGCGTCTTCGTGCGCGAGCTGCGCTTCCATGGCAACACGAGCATCCCTGGCTCGACCTTCCTCGGCCTGGGCCTCGGGCTCGACGACGCGATGGAATCGACGCCGCCGTTCCTGCGCTGGCCGTTCCGCTTCGGCGGCGCGCTGTACATCGCGCGGCGCATCGAGGAGGACCGCATCGCGCTCGAGCGCCTCTATCGCGCGCAGGGGTTTCGCGATGCGGAGGTCGCGATCGACGTGCAGCGCAGCGCGGACGGGCTCTGGGTCGATCTCGACATCTACGTCGACGAAGGGCCGCGCTATCGGCTGAGAGAGCTGCGGCTCGAAGGCATCGCCAGCTATCCCGTGGAAGAGCTGCGCGCGCTGCTGCGCTCCCGCCCAGGCGAGCCGATCCTCGACCAGCACCTGGCGGAGGACCAGCAGGCGATCACCAGCTACTACGCGCAACGCGGGCATCCGCTGCACTTCGGGTTGGTCGACCGCTTCGATCTCTCGATCGACGAGATCTACCACGAGGACCACTCGATCAGCGTGGTGATGCGCGTCTACGAAGGACGTCAACGCAAGCTCGGACGCGTCGAGGTACGCGGCAATCACAAGACGCGGCGCGATGTCATCTTGCGCGAGCTGCTCATCGATCCCGGCGAAGTTCTCGACGCCGAGAAGGTCGCGCGCTCGATCACGCGCCTCGAGGCCTTGCGCTACTTCCAGGACCCGCAGGGTTTCCCCGCGGTGGACTACGACCTCGTCGCCTCGGCCGAGGATCCCGAGAACGTGACGTGGGTGATCGAGGTCGAGGAGGATCGCACCGGGCGGTTCCAGATCGGCGGCGGGCTCAGCACCGACGTCGGCGCGTTCCTGAGCTTCGGGTGGAGCAACACGAACTTCGCGCTCTCGCGTCTGCCGGACTCGGTCCTCAGCGCGGTGCCGGAGATGTTCGCCGGGACCGCGTTCTCCGGCGACGGGCAGAGCTTGATCCTGCAGGCGAGCCCCGGCATCGAGGTCTCGAGCTACAGCGCGGTGTTCCGCGAGCCGGACCTATTCGGGCTCCAGCGCAACCCGATCGCGCTCGACGCGTCGATCTATCAAACGCTGCGGCTCTGGGAGACGCACTTCGAGGAACGCGTGGGGCAGACCGTCTCGCTGTCGAAGGGCCTCACGCGCGAGCTGCAGGTCGGCTTGGGCTTTCGCAACGACCACATCGATGTGAGCCAACTCGATCCGCGCGCGTTCGAGAGCATCCAGGAGATCGAGGGCAGCTCGTGGGTGCGCGGCCTCGGCGCGCGCGCCCTCTACTCGGATCTCGACTCGCCTCTCGCCCCTACCGACGGCATCGTGATCTCGCTCGACGCCTTCTGGAGCACCGAGGCGATCTCCTCCGACTACGACTACTGGAACGCGGTGCTCGCGGGCTATCGCTTCTTCGACCTGCACACCGACGAGCGGGGCCGCAGCGAGGTCCTGGAGATCGGCGGATCGATCGCCAGCGCGGGCGCCTACGGCGACACGCTCGAGGTGCCGTACTTCGATCGCTACTTCCTCGGCGGCATCGACTCGCTGCGCGGCTTCGACATCCGTGGCGCAGGCCCCGTCGAGAACGGCCTGCCGCGCGGCGGCGAAGCGCTGTGGACCGCTAGCTTCGAGTATGCGTTCCCGCTGCTCTCGACACCGGAGCCGCGCCGCGCGAAGGAGCTCGAGTGGATGCGCGGCTTCAGCTTCGTCGACTTCGGCGGCCTCGGCCTCGACTGGAGCGACTCCACCATGCGCGAGGTACGCTCCTCCGCGGGAGTGGGCCTCCGCCTCCGCATGCCCTTCCTCCCCTCCGTCACGCTCGAGATGAGCTACGCCTATCCCTGGCTGCGCCAGGAGACCGACGACCTCGCCACCTTCCAGTTCCGCCTCTCCGGCTAACCCCTCGAAACCGAACGTACGGTGCCAGAACGTACGGTGCCAGAGCAAATTTCGCCGGTTAGCAACCGGAGAAATTTGCTCTGGCACCGTACGTTCGGTTTCAACGGAGGAGGCGCTCTTCCAGACGCGCGAGCGCGAGCGGGAGATCGCGCGGGTGGCGGAGGAGGCGGTAGCCGCCGGGACCGAAGAGCGCGGGGAGGTGGCTCTTCGCGCGGGCATCGATCGTCAAGGCGACGCTGCGGATGCCGCTCGCGCGCGCTTCGCGCAGCGCTTGGCGCACGTCCGCGATCCCGTAGCGCCCTTCGTAGCGATCGTAGTCGGTGGGCTTGCCGTCGCCGATCAGCACGAGCAGCTTCTTCGCGCCGCCGGCGCGCTCGAGGAGCCGGGTCGCATGGCGCACGGCGGGGCCGATGCGCGTGTAGCCCGTGGGCCGCAGTCCGAAGAGGCGCCGGTACCCGAGGCTCCAGGGCTCGTCGAAGTCCTTCACCATCTGGAAGCGGCAGTCCCGCCGCGCGTTGCTGAAGAACGCCGCGACGCCTACGCGCAGGTGCTGCTCGTGCAGCACCTCGCCGAGCACGACCAGCGACTCGCGCGCGACATCGAGCACGCGGCGGTTCTCGATCCAGCTATCGGTCGAGAGCGAGGCATCGAGCAGGACGAAGGTCGCGAGCTCGCGGTGGCTGGGGCGCCGCGCGAGATAAAGGCGCTGATCCTCGACGCTGCCGCCGGAGCGGCGCGCCGCGAGCAAGGCCGCGTGCCGATCGACGACGGCGTCGAGATCGACATCGCTGCCCGCGATCTGGCGGCGGCGCAACGCGCGCGTTCGCTCGAGGCGCTCGAGCTCGCCGCGCAAGGCGCGGATCACGCGAGCTTGGCGACCGCGCACAGCGCGAGCGGCGGCCGCGGTGGACTCCGCCGGCGCCGCCTCCGCATCGCTCGCGTACACCGAGCACCACGCTCGCCGATGGCGTCGCGCGCCTTCGTCCCACTCGTCGTAGAGCAAGGCTTCACCGCGCGGCGCATCGTCCTCGAGATCTGCGCTCCCGCCTTCCAGCGCGAGATCCGCGCGATAGACCGAGGCCGTCGGCGCGCGCGAGCGGATCACGCGCCGCAGATCGAGCTCCTCCAGCGCTTCCAAGTGCTGCTCGAGCTCGTCCGAGCCATCCAGCCGTCGATGTCCGGCCTGGTGCTCCTCCACGGTCTTCACCTTCTCGAAGACGTGGATCAGCGGGTTCTGGTCCTCTTCCTCCTCGAGCTCGACGACCTCGACCTCCCGTCGGGCGGGCGCGCGGCGCTCGGTCCCCGTCGGCAGCGCTTCCCGCGTCGGAAGCTCGCCTCCCTGCGTCATCGCCGCTCGCGCGCGCGAGCCGTCCTCGCTGCAGAGGAGATCGGGAAAGAAGCTCGGGACGCAGCGCCGCAGAGAGCGCGCGCCCGGCAAGGCGCGCCACACGGGGAGCAGCAGGGGCAGCCGATCGATCCCTGCTTCCACTGCATGCCGCAGGAAGCGCTGGGCCTCGGGAGGCAGGCCGCGCTCGCAGTCCGCGAGCTCGCGACCGCAGCGCACGCCCTCGAGCGCGCGGAGCACGCGCTCCGCGGCGCTGTCTCCGCTCGGGACGAACTCGTGCTCCGCGCCGACGCGCGCGAAGAGCTCCGCGAAGCCCGGCCAGCGGCGAGAGGCCCTCTCGACGATCTCGCGAGCGTGGAGCAGCGACGCCAGTGCGCGCGAGACACCCTCGCGCTCCGCGCACGCGGCAACGGCGCCGAGCCGCACCTCGACGAGGAGCGCCGTGCGCAGAAGATAGGCCGCGACGTTCCCCGCGGCGGTCGGCGCCGCATCGAGACGGGCCGGGAGGAAGAGCCGCTCTCCACGCACACCGCCGTGGTCGTCCGCCGCACGCACCTCGAGCGCTCGACCGGCGAGCAACGCCGCGAACGCGCTCACGCGCTTCTCGAGCGACTCGAGCCGGACAGCGCGCTCCTCGCGCACCGCATCGCCGCGGCGCGCGCGCCGCGCGAACCAGCGGTAGACCCGCGCGAAGAGCGCTTCATCGATTCCCACGGCCGCGCTCCATCGCTCTAGGAACGGCGCTCAGAACGCGAGCGCCGCGGCGTCCTTCAAGGCCGCCACGACATCGAGGTCATCGGAGAGCGGCTGCACGATCGCCACCTCGCAGGCGAGGCGCGGCGCCAGCCCTCCGGCGATCAGCTTCGCCGCGGCGACGAGGAGGCGCGTGGAGACGGTCTCCTGCAGCCCGAGCTCGCCGCTGCCGCGCACCTTGCGCGCGAACGCGACGAGGCGCTTCGCCACCCCCGCGTCCACGGCGGCCTCGGTCGCGACGATCTCCTGCTCGATCGCCGCCTCGGGATAGTCGAACGCGAGCGTCACGTAGCGCTGCCGCGTCGAGGGCTTCAGCTCCTTCAATCCGCGCTGATAGCCAGGGTTGAAGCTCACGCAGAGCGCGAAGCCGTCGGCCGCGATGATCGTCTCGTCGCGGCGATCCACGTGCACCTCGCGGCGGTGATCGCTCAAGGGATGCAGCACGACGAGCACGTCCTCGCGCGCCTCGGCGAGCTCGTCGAGATAGAGGAAGGCACCTGCGCGCGCGGCGCGCGTCACGGGCCCGTCCTGCCACACCGTGTCGCCCCCCATCACGACGTAGCGCCCGAGGAGATCGACGGAGGAGGTCTCGTCGTTGCAGGCGACGGTCACGAGCTCGCGCCCGTGAGCCGCCGCCATCGCCGCGATGAAGCGCGACTTGCCGCAGCCCGTCGGCCCCTTCAAGAGGACCGGCAAGCGCGCGGCGTACGCCGCCTCGAAGACCTCGACCTCACGGCCAACCGGCCGGTAGTAGGGGCGCGTCGCCGCGCGCTCGTTGCGGGCGAGCACGCTCATCCGCGCGCCGCCGTGCCGACCCCGCCGTCGGTCGCCAGAGTGGAAGCGATCTCGGCCTCGTGCGCGGGCTGCACGACGCCGACGGGCAGGCCGTAGCGCACGAACTGCACGATGTACGCCGCGATGCCGCTGGCGAAGAGCGCGGCGGCGAGCACCAAGCCCACGAAGTGGACCGCGATCTCCTCCTGCACCTGCAGGAAGTCCAAGCCCATCTTGCGCTCGAGGTACACCTGCGCGACGCCGGCCACTCCGAACGCCACGGTCATCGCCACCATCCCGATGTTGCTCGCCCAGAACGCATAGGCCGAGAGCGGCGTATCGTGGAGCTTGCGGCCCGTGAGCTGCGGCATCGCGTAGGCGACGATGCCGAGCACGAGCATCGCGTAGGCGCCCCAGAACGCCATGTGGCCGTGCATCGCTGTGACCAGCGTGCCGTGCGTGTACATGTTCACCTGCGGCAGCGTGTGGGCGAAGCCGAGGAAGCCGGCGCCGACGAACGACATCACCGAGCAGCCGATCGTCCAGGACAACGCGTTCCGGTTCGCATGCGCTCGCCCGCCGCGCCGCGCCATCGCGATGGCGTAGATCGCCATGCCGAGGAACGCGAGCGGCTCGAGCGCGCTGAAGATGCCGCCGATCAGCAGCCAGTAGCGCGGCGTCCCGATGTAGTAGTAGTGATGGCCCGTGCCGAGGATGCCCGAGAGGAAGGTGAGCCCCACGATTACGTAGAGCCACTTCTCGATCACTTCGCGGTCGACGCCGGTGAGCTTGATCAAGAGGTAGGCCAGGATGCCGCCCATGATCAGCTCCCATACGCCCTCGACCCACAGGTGCACGACCCACCAACGCCAGTAGGAGTCGAGGGTCTGGTGATCCGTGGGGATCATGCCGGGCAGGTAGAGCAAGGCCGCCATCAGCAGGCCGAAGAAGAGCACGCAGCTCGTCGTCGTCATGCGCGGCGCCTTCCACATGGTGAGGGCGATGTTGCCGAGGAAGAGCAGCACGTTCACCACGACCAGCCAATCGAGCGGCCGGGGGATCTCGAGGAACTTCCGCCCCTCCCACCATTGGAAGTGGAAGCCGAGCACCGCGACGACACCCACCACGACCAAGGAGACGAGCTGCACCCACGCGGCCTTCACGCTGTGGAGCTCGCGCCCGACCTCCTCGGGCACGATGTAGTACGTGGCGCCCATGAAGCCGCAGAGGAGCCAGACGACGAGCAAGTTCAAGTGCGTCGCGCGCGCGACGTGGAACGGGATGATCTCGTGCAGCACATCGAAGCCGATGTGCGCGAAGCCCATGAGGAAGCCGTACACGATCTGCAGGGCGAGCAGCAGCATGCTCGTCGCGAAGAACCAGTACGCGATGCGCTGGGATTCGTATCTCATCGCGCACCTCCGGTGCTCGAGGCCTTCAGCGTGGAGAGGAATGCGACGAGCTCTTCGATGGTCGCGTCATCGAGCGGGAGCTGCGGCATGAGGGAGTCGGGCTTCACCGACTTCGGGTCCTTCAGGTGCTTTCGCAGCGTCTCCGGGGTCATGCGGTCGGCGACGCCGTCGAGCGCGGGCCCGACGACCCCGCCCTGGCCTTCGAGCTTGTGACAAGCGACGCAGATCTGCTGGAAGGTCAGCGGGTAGCGCGACGCAGCATCCCCCAGGCCGTCCGCACCCGCGACCTGCAGCAGGTTCGGCTCGGCGGGGAAGCCGTTCAGATCCATCCGATCGATCCACGCGAAGAAGGCGATGAGGTCTTGCCTCTCCTGGTCGCTGAAGTCGTATTGCCACATCCTCCGCCGGCCCGGATACATGGCCTCCGGATCGCGCAGCATGGCCTCGATGAACACGGGCCCACGCCGCGAATACACGCGCGTGAGCTCCGGCGCGTAGTAGGCGCCCTCGCCGAGCAGCGTGTGGCAGCCCATGCAGTTGCTGCGATCCCACAGGTGCTTTCCGCGGATCGCCGACTCCGAGAGTTCCTGCTGGTTCGTCTGCTCGGGGATCCGCCCGAGCGTGTCGACGGTGAGCAGGAGGAAAGCGCCGAAACACAGCGCGGTGCCGACGAGGAAGAACCTGCGCGCGGCCGATTTCGAGAGCATGTCGATGCCCCTCCGATGACGGTGGAAGGAGGAGCGCGCAGTCTCTAGATCTCGCGCACCGATCGACCCGGGCCCTCGTGCGTAGCCTTGATCTCTGTCAAACCGAACGTACGGTGCCAGAGCAAATTTCTCCGGTTAGCAACCGGAGAAATTTGCTCTGGCACCGTACGTTCGGTTTGACGGCTAGCGGGAGGTAGCGAGGAGCTTGGTGGCGCCGCGGAGGAGGCGGCCGTCGGGCTGAGGCCTCTCCAAGTGGACTCGGATCGGCAAGGAGGCGAGGGTTTCGCCGGGCTGGAGGACGTAGCTGCCGATGTACGTCGAGCGGCGGCCGCGCGAATCGTCGCGGGTCTCGATCTCGAGCATCGGGATACGCGTGCGATAGGCGCCGAGGTCGAAGCTCGCCTGGGCGCCCGAGGTCCCGACGGCGATCACGCGCACGCTCGCGCCTGCTTGCAGGGCATCGAGATGCGGCGGATCCGCGGACACGAAGGAGAGACGCGGGACCTCGCCGCGCGCGTTCTCGAAGTCGAAGGGCTGCGAAGAGGCGCCGCCGAGGAGATCCTCGGCGATGTCATAGGCCACCTGGATCGCGAGCTGCGCGAGCGTGCTCGCGGCGAGCCCTTGGATCGGCGAGGTCGCGGCCGAGACGTAGCCGGTAGGTCCGCCGGTGAGACCGGCGCCCTCTTGGCGCCAACGCTCGGCGAAGGCGAGCTCCTCACCGCTCTCGCCGTCGATCAGCCAGACGCGGAGCCCCACGCTCTGCGTCGACTGCACTCCGTAGTAGCTGCGGTCCCACTCGTAGACCTCGCCGTAGAGCAGCGCATCGACGCCGAGACGCCGCGCGATCTCCGTCGTGCGCGAGCGATCCTCCATCGCCGCGCGATCGAGGCCGGCATGCGCGAGCTCGGTGCGCGTCACCCACTGCTCCTCGATCGCGACCGGGGAACCCCCGAGCAACGCCAGCAGCGCACGCTGCATCACGGCACCGGCGGCCTGCGCTTCCGGTGCGCCGTCGCCGAGCCCCTCCAGCGCGAGCAGGCTGCCGAGCGGCGCCAGCGTGCGCGAGACGGGATCCTCGTCTCTGGCGCTGACCGCGAAGGGCAGCGCGGCGACGCGCAGGCCTTCGGCGCGACGCGACGCGTACGTTTCCGAGATGCGCACGCGTCCATCCATGCTCGTGCACGCTGGAAGCAGCGCGACCAGCCCGAGCGCGCCGCAGGCAGCGAGCGCGCGAAAGCTCAGCTCGACCACGACACCCCCCCTTGCTCCGCTGCATGTCCGAAGGCATCGCGCAGCTCGACGCGAATCGCCGGGCGTTCGCCGAGCCCATCCCCGGCTCGGCGCTCGAAGATCCCGCGATAGCGCCCGGGTGCGTGCTCGAGCATGGGCACGCCGCGAACGCGCTCGCCGAGATCGAAGCGCGCGCCCGCTCCGGGAGAGCCCTCGGCCTCGACCACGATCTGCTCCCGCGCCCCGGCTCGCTCCGAGCGCGCGCTCGCACGCGCGAGCGCGGGCCGCGTCTCGTGCCCGAGCATGCCTCCATCGAAGCCTCCCGAGGCGGCGAACACCTCTTCGACGAGCCGCCACGCGAGCGCCGCGCGCTCGCGCGATGCGTGATGACCGAGCTCGTTCTGGAGCGCGCTTAGAACCTGGCCGCTCTCGAGGGCGACGCCGCCGTTCTCCCCGACCGCGTGCTGCGCCATCCAAGCGCGCCGGCCGTCGCGCACGAAGAGCTGCAGCCGCACACGCAGCGAGCGCGAGTGGAGGACGAAAAGCTCGGTCTTGTCGTAGCCGATCAGGTCGCCGAAGAGCACGGCATCGACGCCGAGCCGCGCGCAGATCGAGCTCGCTTCGTTCTGCGCGAAGCGAAAGTCGTCCGGATCGCCGAGATAGCCGCACTCGGCGAGCACGCGATCCACCCATTCGCGCTCGAGGACGAGCACGCGCTCCTCGGCGAGGCGCGAGGCGACGAAGCCGCGGAGCAGCGCGCGCGTCGCCGCATCGGCCTCGCCCGCGAAGGGCAGCACGGCGACGACGCGAGGCGCCGGCACCTCGGGGCGCCGCTGGGTGATCAGCGAGGAGCACCCGCCGAGCAGCGTCGGCAGCAGCGCGAGGAGGAGGACGCGCGCGCTCATCGCGCAGCTCCGACCTTCACGACCCCCGTGAGCGGCTGCGCGAGCCCTTCCACACGGAAGGCGAACTCCCCGCCGTCGTGGAAGCAGATCACCGCGCCGGCGCCAGCCTGCAGCGGCGCGCTGCGCCGCTGCCCCGCCTCCGGCATTTCGAAGCCGTAGGTCGTCGAGCAGGTGCTCGACGGCTCGAGCCCGCCGTCGATCGCGACGCGCACCTCGCCTTCCGTCGCGACCTCCTCCGGCAAGAACCAGAAGATCGAGCCAAAGCGCTCGAGCTGCAGCTCGAGCGGACGCTCGGACGGCTCGAGGCGCACCACGATCTGCCGCGCTTCCAGGGCGGGATCGGGCGGTGCGGCACAAGCGCCGAGCAGGAGTAGCGTCGCGACGAGCGCGGCGCGGGCCGAGGAGAGCGCAGGCATGGGACCCCGAAGGAGACGAGCACCAGGAAGGAGATCAGCGTGCCGCCTTGGAGCGCCGCCCGCACGTCGGAGATACGGAAAACTAGGGGCGCGGAGCTTCTCGCGCTCGCCCCACCCCTGGACAGCCGCCCGCCTCTGTGGCCGACTCACGCCCCCTCTACGAACCGACGACGACCCATGCCGCGCCGCCGCACCCAGCCCGCGACGCGCACCGAGCGAGATCTGCTCGGCGCGCGCGAAGTCCCCGCCACCGCTCGCTACGGCGTGCAAACCCTGCGCGCGATCGAGAACTTCGCGATCTCGCACGTCCCGCTGAAGCACTACCCCGACCTCGTGCGCGGCCTCGCCATGGTGAAGCTCGCCGCCGCGCGCGCGAACGCCGACGTCGGCATCCTGCCGAAGAAGGTCCTTCGCGCCATCGAGCACGCCTGCGAGCAGCTGATCCGCGGAGAGCATCACGAGGACTTCCTCGTCGATCTCTTCCAGGGCGGCGCCGGGACCTCGACGAACATGAACGCGAACGAGGTCATCGCGAACCTGGCCCTCGAGCACATGGGTCATTCCCTCGGCGATTATCAGCACTGCTCGCCGCACGACCATGTGAACCTCTCGCAGTCGACGAACGACGCGTACCCCACCGCGCTGCACGTGGCGATGCTGCTCTCAAACGACCGGCTGGTCGCGGAGCTCCGCCTGCTCGTGAAGGCCCTGGAGAAGAAGGCGAAGCAGTTCGACCACGTCTTGAAGATGGGTCGCACGCAGCTCCAGGACGCGGTGCCGATGACGCTCGGGCAGGAGTTCGCGGCCTTCGCGGCGTCGTTCGAGGACGAGGTGCGGACGCTCGAGCGTGCGGCGAGCTTCTTCTTCGAGATCAACATGGGCGGCACCGCGATCGGCACGGGCCTCAACGCGCCGAAGGGCTACGCGAAGAAGTGCGCGCGCCACCTGGCCAAGATCACCAAGAAGAAGTTCCGCCTCGCGAAGGATCTGGTCGAAGCGACGCAGGACACCCAGGCCTTCGTCATCTACTCCTCGGTGCTGAAGAGCCTCGCGATCAAGCTCTCGAAGATCTGCAACGATCTCCGCCTGCTCTCCTCCGGGCCGCGCGCGGGCCTCTTCGAGATCAACCTCCCGCCGAAGCAGCCGGGCTCGACCATCATGCCGGGCAAGGTGAACCCGGTGATCCCCGAAGTGGCGAACCAGGTCTGCTTCAAGGTGATCGGCAACGATCTCGCGGTGACGATGGCCGCCGAAGCCGGGCAGCTCCAGCTCAACGTGATGGAGCCCGTGATCGCGCAGTGCATCTGCGAGTCGCAGATGCTGATGCAGAACGCGGCGCGCACGCTGCGCGTCGAGTGCATCGAAGGCATCACCGCCAACGAGGATGTCTGCCGCCGCTTCGTCGAGCACTCGATCGGCATCGTCACCGCGCTGAACCCGATCATCGGCTACGAGCGCGCGACGGAGGTCGCCGCCGAGGCGCTCCGCACCGGCAAGGGCGTCGTCGAGCTCGTGCGCGAGAAGCGCCTCCTCACCGAAGCGCAGATCGCGAAGGTTCTCGATCCGATCGCGCTGACGCGGAACAGCGGCTGAGCGCCGCGCGATGCTCGCTCTCGAGCTGCTGACCGTCCTCGCTGCGATCCTCCTCGGCGCGCGCCTCGGCGGCGTCGCGATGGGGAACGCCGCGATGCTCGGCGTCGCGGTTCTCGTCTTCGCCTTCGGGCTGCCGCCTTCGGGGCCTCCGGGCACCGTGCTCGCGATCGTGCTCTCGGTGGTCACCGCGGCGGCGACGCTGCAAGCCGCCGGCGGCATGGAGCTCCTGGTCGGCCTCGCGGAGAAGGCGCTCCGCGCGCGCCCACGCTGGATCACCTTCCTCGGGCCCGCCGTCGCCTACCTCTTCACCTTCTGCTCCGGAACGGGGCACGTCGCCTACGCGATCCTGCCGGTGATCGCCGAGGTCGCGCGGAAGGCCGGCATCCGCCCCGAGCGACCGATGGCGATCAGCGTCATCGCCTCGCAGCAGGCCATCACCGCGAGCCCGCTCTCGGCGGCGACGGCGGGCCTGCTCGCGATCCTGGCCAGCAGCTCGCTCGCGATCGGCGGGAGCCCGATCGAGCTCTGGCACATCCTCGCGATCGCGATCCCGAGCACCTTCCTCGGCTGCATGCTCGGCGCGTTCGTCATGTGCTTCGTCGGGCGCGAGCTCGCCGACGATCCCGAGTTCCAGCGCCGGCTCGCGGCTGGGCTCGCCGAAGGCTCGGCCCCTGCGCAGGAGCTGGCTCCCGAGCAGCGCGCCTCGGCCCGACGCGCCGTCCTGCTCTTCGTCGCGGCCTCGCTCGCCATCGTCGTGTTCGGCCTCGTCGAGTCTCTGCGCCCGCGAACGAGCGAGCTCGCGCGGCCCGCGTCGAGCATCAGCGCGAGCGAGCTCGAGCGCGCGGTGGAGGGGCTGCGCGAGGAAGAACGCCGCCAGGAGAGCATCACCCGCGAGGAGCTCGCCGCCCGGCTGGAGACGTTGAGCGCGCGTCCCGCGGAGCTCCGCGAGGTCGGCGTGCCGATGGCGACGCTGATCCAGATCGTCATGTACTGCGCCGCGGCGCTCATCGTGCTCATCTGTCGCGTCGATCCCGCGCGCATCGTCGCGACGCCCGTGGCCACGGCCGGCCTCGTCGCCGTGATCTCGATCCTCGGCTTGGGCTGGCTCGGCAACTGCTTCTTCGACGGGAACTCGAGCGCCATCGTCGGCGCTCTCAGCGACACGATCCGCGAAATGCCGTGGGTCTTCGCGCTCGGCCTCTTCGGCCTCTCGGTGCTGCTCTTCAGCCAAGCGTCGACCGTGGCGGCGCTGATGCCGCTCGGCATCGCTCTCGGCCTGCCGGCGACCACGCTCATCGCGTTCTTCCCCGCGGTGAACGGCTACTTCCTGCTGCCGACCTACGGCACCATCGTCGCGGCGGTCGCGTTCGACAGCACGGGCACGACGCGCATCGGTCGCTACGTGCTGAACCACAGCTTCCAGCTACCGGGGCTCGTCTCCACGATCGCGGCGATCGGCATCGGCTTCGCTCTCGCCAGCCTCTTCTTCGGCTGAGCGCGGGGGGAATCCCGACGCGAGCTGGAGCGTGAGGGCCGGCTCCGCGTAGCAGTTCGCCTCCACCACCGCACCCGCCGAGGATCGCCGTGCTCGCACTCGCGCTCGCGCTCGCCCTGCATCCGGGACTCATCGGTCCTGCCGCCCCCCAGGAGCCGCCGCTGATCTACCCCGTCTCCGACGACAGCGGGCCGGTGCTCGTGCGCGGCGCCGATGGTCAGGAGCAGCAGTGGATGGTGACGCGCCTGGTCGATCGCGCGACCCGCGCGGCGCTGCGCGGCAGGATCGCGGCCTACGTGGAGCACATGCAGCCCGAGCCCGCGACCTGGGCGCCGCTGCGAAGCGCCGAGAGCGATGCCGAGGGCTGGGTGCGGCTGCGCGTCGACGATCTGCTCGAGCAACGCGGCCTGTGGCTCGTCGCGGAGGCGGAGGGCTATGCGCCGAGCGCCGAGATGACGCCGTTCCCCTCGCTCCCGTGGGAGCTCGAGCGCGGGATGGACATCCCCCTGCAGGTCCTCGACGCCTTCGGTCGACCGATCGTCGGCGCGCGCGTCGGTTGGCATCTCGGCTGCGGGCACACCGCCGACGTGCGCCAAGTCGTCACCGACGCCGAGGGGCTCGCGCTCTTGCGTTGCGCGAGCGGCGACTACGGCGAGATCTGGATCGTCGCGCCGAACGTCCGCGGCGAGTACCGCGATCTGGGAGCTTGGCGCACGGGCCGCGGCGTCCGCGTGCTCCACTGCGATCCCGCGCCGACGCATCGCGGCGTCGTGGTCGATGCCGACGGCAAGCCGCGCGCCGGCGTGCACGTCGGGATCTCCGAGTACCACCGCGGACCGTGGTGCCTCACCGATGCCGAAGGTCGCTTCGCGCTCGATGGCGCGGACTCCACGGAGCTCAATGTCATCGATGAGCGCACGGGCACGGATCACTGGTTCGCCGTGCCACCGCAGGGTCTCGAGGCGCGCTTCGTGCTGCCGAAGCCGGGCGAGGACCGGGCGGAGCCCGAGCTCCCCGACGAGCCCAACGTGCGCCTGCGCGCCGAGCTGCCGCCGGGAAGGCATCGGGAGGGCGTCCCCGTCGTCGCGTGGTGCGGCGCTCGGGGCTATCGCGCCGAGGAGCTGATCGAGCTCGGCGAGGAGCTCGCGGTCGCGTGGCCCGCGGGCAGCTACGAGCTCGTCTTCGGCGGCGGGCGCGGCGATTGGTGCGAGCGACGTGCGGCGCTCGTCGTGCCGCGCGAAGGCGCGGTGGAGCTCGCGGTGGCGATGACGCCCCGCCCGCGGGTGCGGATGTGGATGGACGCGACGAGCGCGTTCGCCGCGCTCCTCCCGAAGCACGGCAGCCTCGAGCTCGTGACCGCGACGTGGCAGCGCTCCATCGAGGAAGAGGTGCTGGAAGGTCGCGCCATCGCCGTGCCCGAGAACGAGCCCTGGGCCGTGCGCGCACGCCTCTACGATCGCGCTCGGAGCATCTCGGGCTCTCTTGTCGATGAGCGCGGCGAGCTCGAGATCCCGCCGCTCGAGCCGCATCGCGTTCGCCTCCGCTTCGTCGATGCGACGGGCCGGCCCGTTGCCGGCCGAGCGCGTATCGCGAAGCACCCCACCGGCCAGCTCGAGTACGAGGGCGAAGCGGCGTGGAGCGCGCGCGCGGAGCACGTCGAGCTCTCGAGCTGGCTCGGCGCGGGTCGCTGGCTGCTCATCGTCGAGAGCGCCGAGGACGCCTGGCGCGCGCCGCGCCCGATCTCGGAGCTCGAGCTGCCGCCCAAGACGAGCGCGGTCCTCGACCTCGGCGCGATCGCGCTGGTGCCGGCGCACCATCGCGGGTTCACGCTGCGGCGGCCCGACGGCGCGCCCGCCGCAGGAGTGGAGCTGCGCTGGGACGACGAGAACATCGCGCTCGACGAGGAAGGTCGCCTGCCCTCAGGGACCTTCGCCGGCCCCGGTGATCGCGTCGAGGTCGATCTCGAGGACGGCCTCACGGTGCCGTTCGCGCAGACGCTCGAGGGCTCAGGTCCCTGGGAGCTGCGCTGGCCCGCGGGCGAGCTGCAGCTCGAGGTGCGCGACGCGAGCGGTGAACCGCTCCCGCGCTTCGCCGTGCACCTTGACGGCACGACCTACGAGGGCGTCGAAGGCGCGCTCGCGCTCCGCGGCCTGGCGACGGGCGAACGAGAGCTCCTCATCGCGGCGCAGGGCTTCGTCCCGCAGCGGACGACGCTCGATCTCGCGCCGCAGGCCAGCGCCAAGCTGCGCCTGCAGCCCCGCTGACCCACGGCACGGTGAAGGTGACAGGCAACCTTACCGTGCAGTGGGGTCAGGACTGCTCGTCGGCGAAGAGCTTGTTCGCGTGGATGTTGCTCTTGCGGCCGGCTCTGAGGGACGGGAGCTCGGCGATCGCAGCCAGGTAGTGCGGCTCGGAGAGGAGCGCGACCGCGCCTTCGCCGCGGCGATCGGCGACCGTCGTGTAGAGCGCGCGCTGGAGATAGCCCGCGAAAAAACGCTCCTCGTTCTCGGCGATCTCGCCGATGTCGAAGCGCGGGCGCGTGCGCAGGCCGTGGATGCTCGCCGGACGCGCTTCGGGCGGACGCGAGTGGAGCGCCGCGGGCGCGCGTTGGAAGTGGTTGCGGAAGATGCGCTGCCCGTAGCGCAAGAAGTGCAGGAAGGTGTGGTGCGTGGAGACGGCGCCCGCCCAGGGATAGCTCTTCAAGGCGTAGCGCGAGGAGAGGAGCTCCACCGCGCGCTCGAGCTTCTCGCGCTCGGTGGCGCTGGGCTTCGGCCCGCGCTGCTCGAAGAGCGCGTAGAGCCTCAGATCATCGCCTTCGGCGAAGTAGATGCGCTTCACCCCGTAGCGCTCGGGCTCCTGCGCGATGTGCGCGCCCGCCTCGAGCCCGAAGCGCCCGATGATGAACGAGTCGACGTGCTCCTCCTCGGCATCGACCCACGACACCGTCTCGAGCGCCTCCTCGATCGACTCGCCGGGGTGATCGGTAAAGGTCATCCACTGCGTGGCGATGCCCGCGGCGTGGAAGAGGCGATTCACTTCGGTGAGCGTCGCGCGATCCGCCCCCTTCCGCATGAGCTCGAGCACGCGATCGTTCCCGCTCTCGATGCCGAACGCGACCGCGCGCAGCCCCGCGCGATAGAGCAGCTCGACGCGCTCGGGCGTGAAGTAGCGCTCGACCTTGAGATCGCAGTGCCAGCGAATCTTCGTGCCGCGCTCGATCAGGGCCTCGGCCAACGCTACGGCGTAGCGCGGCGAGAGCACGTCGACCGAGAGGTAGACGTTCTTCACACCGTAGCGCTGTGCCAGGATCGCGAGGTCGCTCGCGGCCTTCTCCGGCGGCACCTCGCGGTACTTCGCCGTCGCCGTCTCCGTCAGCCCGTAGTAGCAGAACGAGCATTTGCCCCAGTAGCAGCCGCGCGTCGGCGCATAAAGCAGCGTGCGGCTCGGCGCGAGGTAGCGATCGAGATCGAGATCGCCGTAGTCGGGCGGCGGCACGTCGCGAAGGTCCATGGTGTGCCGCGGCCCGAGGCGCGTCGCGCCGGTCGCGGGATCGCGCAGCAGTAGGTTCGGCACCGTCTCGATCGCGGCGAACGCTCCCGGGGCGTCGCCGCGCTCCACCGCAGCCCGCCAGGCCTCGAGACTAGGGAAGAGCTGACGCAGCGTCTCCTCGCCTTCGAAGAGCCCGAGCCCGTCGGCGAACTCGAGCAGCCGCGAGCGCAGCTCCTCCGGCGCATGGATCGCGATCTGGTGCAACGCGGGTCCGCCGAGGGCGACGAACGCATGCGGTGCCCTGCGCTTCACGTTGCGCGCCAGGTGCAAGGCCTCGGGCACCTGCGAAGGGAAGGCGACGGAGATGCCGACGAAGTCCACATCGTCGAGCGACACGAACGGCGGATTGCCGGTCCAGTCGGACCAGTCCGCCGGACCGTCGAAGACCTCGCCGTAGAACTCCTCGAGCGGGGAGCCTTGCGCGGCGTAGCGCTCGAGCAGCTCGTAGCTCCACGGGAGCACGCCGTGCGAGACGCGGTTGGGGTCGATGACGTACGGGTAGCGCACCGCGGAGAGCGCCGCGAAGAAGTCCTCCATCTGGCGCCGCGCCCAGAGGTAGCGCTCGGCATCGTAGAACAGCTCCGGATCCTGGAGCACGGCGACGGGCGAGGGCTCGGCCTCGATCACGCGCTCGATGCGCATGCGCGCCTCGACGAGGGCGCGATACTCGCGCTGCTGCTCGAAGTCGAGCGCGTCGAGCTTGTCGAGCTCGAGGAAGCGCGTGCCGAGGTGATGCGCGAGATCGCGCACGCGCTCCGGCTGGAGCAGCCAGTGCACCGCCTCGACATTCAAGTCGAGGACACGCGCATCGAGCCCATGCTCGCGGAGGTAGCCCTTCAGCGTCGGCAGGCTGAGATAGGGCTGCGTCGGATCGGCGAACGGCGGGTGAATCAGGAGGCGCTGCATACCTCTAGGGGAGCTTGCCGAGGAGCGCCGCGCAAGGGGCGGGACGCGCGCGCTGCCTCCGGGTATCCTCTCCGCCCTCCTCGTCCAAGAGCGCTCCACCGCCGTGCCTCTGCTCGCTCGCTCCCTCCTGCGCCTCTGCGCCGCGGTCACCTGCGCCACCTTCGCCTTCGCTCAGGAGAAGCCCTGGCTGCAGCGTACGCTGGAGGAGCGCCCGACCCCGGAAACGAAGGAGAAGGCGCAGGAAGCTCTGCTGCTCCTCCGCGACGGGCTGCGCTCGGTGGAGGCGCGCCCCGCGGAGAACCCCACGCGCAGCGCGCTCCTCGAGGCCCTGCGCCGCGAAGAGAGCCTCCTGAAAGACATCCTCCAGCTCCAGGAGGTCGTCACCACGGATGTCGCCGCGACGAAGCTGCAGCTGCAGGAGGAGCTACAGAGCCTGCCGGTCGTCGAGCCGCCGCCGAACGAGCCGGCTCTCGATCCCGCGCAGCCTCCGCAGCCCGTGAGCCAAGCCGAGCTGCAGGCCGCCCTCAAGGCGCGCGAGGAGCGGAGCACCGAGCGCGATCAGGCGCGCAACTCGCACGACGGCGCGAAGAGCGCGCTCGAGGGCATCGAGACGCGCTCGCTCGCCTTGCCCGCGGCGCTCGAAGAAGCGCGAAAAGAGCTCGCGAAGCAGGAGGAGGCGCTGGCGAAGGAGCGCGCGGCGGCCACCGACCCGGCCCAGATCGAGCTCGTGCAAGAGCTCGTGCAGGTCGCGCGCTTCGAGATCGCGAAGCTCGGCGCCGAGCAAGTCGCGCTGGCGGTGCGGAAGTCGAACGGCATCGGCCAGCTGCGCCTCCAGATCGAGGAGCGCAAGCTGGCGAACGCCGAGACCCTGGCCAGGGCCGCGCAGCGCCGCTACCTCGCTCTCGAGGAACGCGACCGCGCCTTCGAGCGCCAGGAGCAGATCGAGGCGCGCCGCAGCAATCGCGGCTTCTACGAAGGCCTGCTCGCCGATTCCGCGACCCCCGAAGCGCACCGACCCTGGTTCGAAGCCTGCCTCCTGCGCATCGGCCTCGACGAGGAGCTCGCGCGGATCACCGACGCGCGCACGCGCTGGAGCAAGCGCTTCGAGGAGTTCGGAGAGATCAGCACGATCGAGGAGGAGGTGCGCGAGCTCGCGGGCCGCATCGAGGCCGAGCGCGCGGGCTTCGACGATCTGCCGAACGATCCGTCGCAGCTCGGAGCGCTCGCCGCCGAGATCCGCGAGCGCCTCGTTCGCCTCGAGGGCTGGCAGGCGGAGCTCGCGAGCGTGCGCAAGCCGCTCAGCGAGGCGATCCAGGCCGCGAAAGTCCAGCGCGCGGAGTTCGCGCAGCGACTCGACCAATGGACGCCGCTCGCCGCGCCGGTGCAGAGAGAGAATCTCTCGGACGCGGTCAAGGAGACGATCAAGGAGAAGAGCTGGGCCGAGCTGCGCACGAAAGTCGAGGCCCGCGCAAAGGAGAAGGAAGACCTGCTCCTCGAGCTCCGGCGCCTGGTGCCGCAGCGCATGGAGAAGCTCCGCACCATCGCCGAGCACTCCGAGCAGAATCTCGCCTGGGTCGACGCTCGTATGCTCTGGAGCCGCAGCGAGAGCGATCTCTCGATGGAATCCGTGCAGCGCCTCTGGCGCGACGCGGGCGCGCTCGTCCCGACGATCGAGCGGGGCGCGCTCGACCTGCTCGCAGAGATCGTGGCTCCGGCCGAGCGCTCGATCTTCCGGCGCATCGGCGGCGTGATCTTGCTCGTGGCGATGATCGCGTTCGCACTGGTGGCGTCGCGGCGCTTCCCGAAGACCATCGAGAGCTTCGCGAACGGCGCGGCGAAGGGAAGGACGCTGCTGCGGCGCTGCCTCGCGGCTTTGCTGCGCCGCTCTCTCTTCTCGCTGCTGATCGCGGTCTCCTGCCTCGCCGCGGCGCTGGTGCTCGATCTCTCCTGGTCGACTTCGGGGCCGATCTTGATCGTGGCGCTCTCCTTCTTCGCGTGGCGCTTCGCGCGCGCGCTGATCGACCTGCTCTTCGATCCGGAATCTCCCGATCGCCTCGTGCCCGGAGACGCCGCCCTGCTGGCCGTGATCCACCGCGCGCTGGGCCATGTGCTCCTCATCGCGCTCGCGTTCGTCCCTGCCGCTCTGCTGATGCTCCACGCGGGCTATCACGAGCTGAACCCCGGGATGGTCGAGCTCTGGGGGCTCATCGCGCGCCTGCTGACCTCGCTGGTGCTGCTCACCTCGCTCTTTCGGCCCGCCGCCTTGCGCGGGCTCTTCGCCGGAAGGAAGGGAACGCTCGCGCTCTCCTTCGAGCAGCTCTTCCTGCTCGGCTATCCCGTCGTGGCCGGAGCGGTGCTGTTCCTCTTCGTGCTGACCAGCTTGCGCTACACCGTGGCGGCCGAGGTCTTCGGCGCCTGGCTGCTGCGCACGCTGGCGGCCTCGGCGATCTGCTTCCTCGCCTATCGCTGGCTGCTGAAGACCCTGCGACCGCACGGCGAACCGGATCGACGCATCAGCGCCGATGAGTTCGAGAGCGAGAAGGAGTTCCTCGCGACTGGCGCCAAGCTCTTCTACGACCGCTTGGCGCGCGTGGTGCTGCGCATCGGCAGCGTGCTCGCCTTGATCGCCTTCGCGGTGCAGAGCTGGCCGCTGGAGGAAGGAGCACTCCTCGCCGACGAAAGCCTGGGCAGCGGGCTCCTGAGCGTGCTCCACGCGATCGCTGCGATGCTCGTGACCTTCCTCCTCATGCGCATCTATCGAGACGCGATGCGCTTCGTCGTGCTGCCGCACACCACGCTCGACCGCGGCGTGCAGTACGCGATCCTGACGCTCTCGTCCTACGTGCTCTTCTCGATCGGCCTCGTCGTGGTGTTCAATCTGCTGAACGTCTCCGGCGAGCAGATCGCGTGGGTCGTCTCGGCGCTGGCGGTCGGTATCGGCTTCGGTCTCCAGTCGATCGTGCGCAACCTCGTCTCGGGCATCATCTTGCTGATCGAGCGCCCGGTGAAGGTGGGCGATCGTGTGATCGTCGGCGATCGCAGCGGCGTGGTGGAGCGCATCACCATCCGCTCCACCACGGTCATGACCTACAACAACGTGGGCATCGTGATCCCGAACGAGGAGCTGATCTCCGGCAAGGTGATCAACCAGACCTTGGGCTCGCCCATGCTGCGCACCGACATGCGCTTCGGCGTCGCCTACGGCTCCGATCTCGCCTTGGTGCGGAAGACCGTGCTCGAAGTCTGCGAGAAGCACGGCCTCGTGCTGCGCCGCCCCGCGCCGGAGGTCTTCTTCGTCGACTTCGGCGACTCGAGCCTGAACTTCGAGCTGCGCTTCTGGACCGCCGAGGACGCGCACTTCACGCGCATCTCGAGCGACCTGCGCCTCGCGCTCGACGCGGCCTTCCGGCGTCACAAGATCGAGGTGCCGTTCCCGCAGCGCGAGCTGCACCTGAAGACCGTCGGCGACGGCGTGCTCGCCGCGGCGCGGGCCAAGACGGACGCTCCGAAGCCCGAAACTCCCCGCGCGGAGGCCGCGAAGGCAGAGACGGGCCGAGCCGAAGCGGCGACCTCGATCGCGGCGAAGCCCCCCCTACGCGACGGCGGAGCCGCGGATGGCGGAGGCTCCTGAGGCGGCGCTGCGTGGTAGAACACGAGCCCTCGTCGCCAGCACCATCCCACCCGCGATCAGCGAGATCCCCGGCCTCTGGGCGATCGAGCTCTCCTATGCGGGTAACGAGCTCTCCAGCGGCGCCAGCTTCAAGGAGAAGTTCGCGGGCCTCTATGAGCTCAGCAATCCGAGCGACAACGTGATCCGCCTGCTCGACACCGCGAAGCAGGAGGAGATCTTCGGCCGCTACCGCAACGGCTTCCTCCTGATCGGTCAGTCGGGCACGTCGACGGCGCTCGGCACGGTGCCCACGGAGTCGCAGAGCTTCGTGGTGCGGATCAGCGGCACGGCACCTCGCCTGAAGGGCAAGGGCGTCGGCGTGGAGTACGAGATCGACGGCGACTACGCCGTCACCGCCAAGCTGAAGATGGCGAAGATCCAGGTGAAGTGAACCCTGCGCCACCGCGCGGCGGCGGACCGGTGCAGCCGAACGTACGGTGCCAGAGCAAATTTCTCCGGTTGCTAACCGGAGAAATTTGCTCTGGCACCGTACGTTCGGTTTGGGCTAGGAGGCGGGGTATGAAGAACCTTCGCCTGCTCGTAGGGACCCTGTGCCTCCTCTTCGCTTCGCTCGGCGCGTCGGCGCAGGAGCGAGGATCCCTGCCGCTCGATGCGAGCGAGGGGAAGGCGCTGGCGTGGCGCGAGGTCGGGCCCCCGCGCGGAGGACGCGCGGCGGCGGTCGCGGGGATCCCGCAGCTGCGCGACACCTACTACTTCGGCGCCTGCGGCGGCGGGGTGTGGAAGACCGAGGACGGCGGCAAGCGCTGGAAGAACGTGAGCGACGGCTCCTTCGGTGGCTCGATCGGCGCGGTCGCGGTCTCGGAGTGGGATCCGAACGTCGTCTACGTCGGCGGCGGCGAAAAGACCGTGCGCGGCAACGTCTCGCACGGCGACGGCATCTGGAGGTCGACCGACGCGGGTGCGTCCTGGACGCATGTGGGCCTCCGCGACTCGCATCACGTGAGCCGCTTGCGCATCCACCCGCGCGATCCCGAGCTCGTCTATGCCGCGGTGATGGGCCATCTGCACGGGCCGAACGAAGAGCGCGGTGTCTATCGCACGAAGGACGGCGGGAAGAGCTGGGAGCGCGTGCTCTTCGTCTCGCCCGACGCGGGCTGCGTCGATCTCCGCCTCGATCCTGCGAACCCGCGCATCCTCTACGCGAGCTTCTGGCGCGTACGCCGCACGGCGTGGAGCCTGGAGAGCGGCGGCGAAGGCTCGAGCCTCTGGAAGAGCACCGACAGCGGTGACACCTGGCTACCGCTGCACCGCGGCAAGGGCTTCCCCACCGGCACGCTCGGCATCATCGGCATCGCCGTCTCGCCGAGCGACCCGCAGAACCTCTACGCCAGCATCGAAGCGGAACAAGGCGGCATCTTCCGCTCGCGCGACGGCGGCGCCACGTGGCAGCGCACGAGCGGCGATCGCAATCTGCGCCAGCGCGCGTGGTACTACTCGCGCCTGGAGGCGGATCCAAAGAGCAGCGAAGCGCTGTGGGTGCTGAACGTCCAGCTCCACCGCTCCGAGGACGGCGGCAAGACCTTCCGCACGATCGGGACACCGCACGGCGACAACCACGATCTCTGGATCGACCCCGCCGATCCCGCGCGCATGATCGAGAGCAACGACGGCGGCGCGAACGTCTCCTACGACGGAGGCAAGAGCTGGTCGACGCAGGAGAACCAGCCCACCGCGCAGATGTATCGCGTCTCCGTCGACAACGCGTTCCCCTACCGCCTCCTCGGCGGCCAGCAGGACAACTCGGCGCTCCGCATCCGCTCGCGCTCGGCGTTCGGCGGCAGCATCGGGGAACGCGACTGGGAGCCCACCGCGGGCGGCGAGAGCGGCCACGTCGTGGCACACCCTCTCGACCCGGATCTCGTCTTCGGCGGCAGCTACGGCGGCACGCTGATGAGCCTCGATCACCGCACCGGCGAGCGCCGCAATCTCGACGTCTGGCCGGACGAGCCGATGGGCGACGGCGCCGCGGCCTTGCGCTACCGCTTCCAGTGGAACTACCCGCTCTTCTTCTCGCCGCATCCGCCGCACGCGCTCTACGCCGCGGCGAACGTGCTCTTCCGCAGCACCGATCGCGGCGCCTCGTGGGAAGCGCTGAGCGGTGACCTCACGCGCGACGACAAGACGAAGCAGGGTCCCTCCGGCGGACCGATCACCAAGGACAACACCAGCGTCGAGTACTACGCGACGATCTTCGCCGCGGCGGAGTCGCCGCTCGAACGCGGCATCCTCTGGACCGGCTCCGACGACGGCTTGGTGCATCTCTCGCGCGACGACGGCAAGACCTGGGCGAACGTGACGCCGTCCGCGCTGCCCGAGTGGGCGCGCATCAACAGCATCGAAGCGCATCCTGCGAACCCCGGCGGTCTCTATCTCGCCGCGACGCGCTATCAGCTCGATGACCGGACGCCCTATCTCTTCCGCACGCTGGACTACGGCGCCACCTGGACGCGCATCGACGCCGGCATCGAGCGCGAGCACTTCACGCGCGTCGTGCGCGCGGATCCCATTCGTGCGGGCCTGCTCTTCGCCGGCACCGAGAGCGGGCTCTACGCCTCGTTCGACGACGGCGCGCATTGGCAGCGCTTCCAGCTCGGGCTACCGCTCGTGCCGATCACCGATCTCGCGGTGAAGGACGGCGACCTCATCGCCGCGACGCAGGGCCGCGGCTACTGGATCCTCGACGATCTCACGGCGCTGCGCGAGGCGACGGCGGAGCTCCTCGCGAAGCCGCTCCATCTCTTCGCTGCGCGCCCTGCCTTGCGCCGCATCAGCGGCGGCGGGCGCTCGAGCGGCGCCGTCCTCCGCTACCGCCTGAGCACGGCGCTCGCCGAAGCGAAGGACCTCTCCCTCGAGCTCCGCGACGCGCAGGGCACGGTGATCCGCCGCTTCACGCGTCGACCGAGCGAAGGCGAGAAGCCGAGCGAGCGCGGCGGCGAGCGCGAGAACCTGGCACTCCTGCCGGGCGAGGCGGGCCTGAACGAGTTCGTCTGGAACCTGCAGTGGCCCGGCGCCGAGAAGCCGAGCGGCGTCGTGCTCTGGAACGGCGACCTCTCCGGTCCGCGCGCCCTGCCAGGCACCTACACCGCGGTGCTGAGCTGCGGCGCGGAGCGCGCGGAGATCTCCTTCGAGCTGCGCCGCGACCCGCGCTCCGACGCGACCCCGCAGGAGATGCAGGCCAACTTCGACTTCCATCGCGAGGTGCTGGCCTTGATCGACCGCATCCATCGCGAGCTCCGCTCCGTACGCGAGCTGCGCTCGCAGCTCGGCGCTCTGGAGAAACGCCTCGGCGCCGAGATCCCGCCGCGCCTGAAGGAAGCGAGCAAGGCGCTGCAGGAGAAGATGCGCGAGGCGGAGGAGACCCTGCACCAGACGAAGAGCGAGAGCTCGCAGGACCCGCTGAACTTCCCCGTGCGCCTGAACGACAAGCTCGCGAAGCTGACCGAGATGGTGCGCGGCTCGGATCGCGCGCCGACGGCGCAAGCGCGCGCGGTGCTGCAGGAGCTCTCACCGCGCGCCGAGGCCGCGATCGCGCAGCTCGAGTCGCTGTGGCTCGAAGATCTCGCGCAGCTGAACGCGCTGATCGCCGAGCTCGGCGTGCCTGCGCTGAGCTTGCCGCCGGCGCGCACGGCCTCGAGCGCCGAGCAGGCGAAGTGAGCCGCGCTCGTTGCGCTGCCTCTCAGATCTCGGGCGGCAGCGCGTCCGGCACGCCGGTGCCGCGCACGAGAACCAGGATCGCGCCGTGCGGGACGACGAGGAAGCGCTCCTCCTCGAAGCTGAGCTCGATCGCGGCCTTGCGATAGAAGAGCGCGAAGTCGCCGATGCGCACCTCCATCGGCAGATAGCGCGGCTCGCGAGGCCGCGCTTTCCATGGCTCTTCGTCATCGGCCTGCGGGGGCGCCAGCGGCGTGCCCGGCCCCAACGCGACCACCTCGCCCCCCCGGACGCTATCGCGCTCGGCGACGCTCGCGGGCAGCACGAGCCCGATCCGGGTCCGGCTCTCGCCCTCCTCAGGGCGCACCAGCACGCGATCCCCGACGACCAGCAGCTCCTTATCGCCTCTTCGCATCAGCTCCTCTTCGCGACGGCCACGCGTCGCATCCGCTCCGCGGCACCTCGCTCGTCCGGGTGCCCCGAGTTCCGGAGCGCAGAAGCCCGCCTGCCTCGCCGGAGGGCCCCACCGTCGCGCTCGCGGCCTTTGTCGTCAAGTTCTCGCTCATCCCGCGCGATGGGGAGGGGAGCGGACACGCCGCGCATCTCGCGCGACCCCGCGGAGGAACATCGATGGCAGTCGAGCGTTGGATGAGCTGGGAAGGCGGTGTCGATCTCTGCGCCGCCACGCGTGCAGGCCTCGCGATGCCGAACGTGCTGATCCACGTGGCGCGCGTCGTGCATACGCCACACGGCTCCGCACCCGGCGGCATGATCCTCTGGCAGCCCGATCCGCAAGCGGCGCCCGCCGTCGCCGGCTTCGTCTGCACCGACGAGAAGATCGGCGCCTACTTCGGGCCGGCGATCTTCGCCGGCACACCCTTCGAGCATCTGCCGGTGCTGAAGGCGAAGATCGAGATCAGCACGAACGGCGGCAAGAGCGCCTCTTCGCGCGTCGAGGTCGCGGGCTTCGTCTTCGAGACGCGGCTCGAGAACCTGGGCGCGCTCGAGATGATCCAGCGTTCGCCGCTCCCGACCGCGCCGTTCCACCAGCAGGGGCTCGAGGCCCGCTCCAGCGGCGCTTCGCTCAAGGTGAACGGCAAAGCGACCGAGATCCTGCTGCCGCCGATGGGACCCGGGGGTGGGCCCGCGGCGGTCTGGGCTCCGGCCGGGGTCTACGCACGCTGAAGCGCGGCCGATCCGAGGGGTCGGGAACAGGAACACAGATCGAGGGAGATCGGGGGGCGTCGGGCGCGAGCTCGACACCCCCTTTCTTCTTCGCGCGCCGATCGACGGGGCTCTCCGCTACGATCACGCACATGCACCGCTCGACCTCCTCGCTCCCCCTGGTCCTCGCGCTGCTCGCGCCGCGATCAGCGAGCGCGCAGGAAGCACCGGCGATCGAAACGCCCGCGCAGCTCCTCGAGCGTCTCTGCGCCGACTGCCACGACGGCGAAGCGGCGGAGCGCGGCGTCGATCTCCTCGCCCTCACGGCCGAGGGCCACGCGGGCGATCCGCAGGCGAGCGCGCGTCTCGCGTTGGCCGTGCAGCGCTTGCGCTCGCGCACCATGCCTCCGCCGGACGAGGCGCAGCCCAGCGCAGCCGAGCGCCGCGCGTTGATCGCCTACCTCGCCGCGCGCGCGCCCGAGACCGCGGGTACGCGCCTCGCGACCCTGCGTCGGCTGACGCGCGTGCAGATCGAGCGCAGCGTGCAAGATCTCTTCGGCGTTACCTGGAGCGCGGGCGACCTCCTCCCCGACGACGCGAGCGCGCACGGCTTCACCGGCATCGGCGACGTGCAGAACCTCTCGCCGCTGCACTTCGAGAAGCTGCTCGAGGCGGCCGACAG
Organism: Planctomycetota bacterium; assembly: GCA_016719295.1. Taxonomy (GTDB): domain Bacteria; phylum Planctomycetota; class UBA1135; order UBA1135; family JADKAF01; genus JADKAF01. Next base: position 5,292,756 of record JADKAF010000001.1, on the reverse strand, counting down.
CATCGCCGCGCTGGTCCTCGCGAATGCCGCCGCGCGCGCACAGGTGCTCGAGGACGAGGCCCCGCTCGCGGCGCGGCTGCCCGCGTTCCTCGCGCGCGCTTGGCGTCGCCCGGTGAGTTCGCGCGAGGCCGCGAGCTTCGCCGAGATCTTCGAAGAGCTGCGGAGCGCCGGAGTGCCGCGAGCCACGGTGGAGCGCGGTCTCTTGCGCGCGATCTTCGCCTCGCCGCACTTCCTCTACCGCGTCGAAGTCGGACGTGCAGATGCGCCCGCCGAGCTCACGGCGCACGAGCTCGCCTCGCGGCTCTCGTTCCTGCTGCGCTCTTCGTTACCGGATGAGCCGCTGCGCGCGCGCGCCGAGGACGGCAGCCTGCTCCGTCGCGAGGTGCTCGTCGCCGAGGCGCTGCGCCTCGTGCGCCTGGATGGCGCGCGACGCTTCGCCGAGGACTTCGCCGCGGAGTGGCTCTCGCTGCGCGACGTGCTCCAAGCGAACGCCGACTTCCGCCGCTATCCACAGATCTGGAACGGCGCGCTGCGGCCGGCGTTCCTCGAGCAGGGCCTGCGCTTCTGCTCGGCGATCGCGGCGGAGAACCGCAGCGTGCTCGAGCTGCTGGACAGCGACAGCACCTTCGTCGATGCCACGCTGGCCAAGCACTACGGCCTTCCGCCGATCGAAGGCGGCTTCCAACGCGTGGCGCTCTCCGATCGCCGGCGCGGCGGCGTGCTGGGCATGGGCGCCGTCCTCTTCGCGACGAGCTATCCGCTGCGCACGAGCCCCGTGCGGCGCGGGAAGTGGATCCTGGAGAAGCTCCTCGACGCGCCGCCGCCCCCGCCCCCGCCCAACGCAGGGACGCTCCCGCCCGACGACCAGCTGCCCGATGGTCTCTCGCTGCGCCAGCGCTTGGAGCGCCACCGGAAGGAACGCGCGTGCGCCGGCTGCCACGTGCAGATGGATGCGCTCGGCTTCGCCCTCGAGAACTACGACGTGCTCGGCCTCTGGCGCGATCAGGTGAACGGCGCCCCGGTCGATGCGCTCGGCACGCTGATCGACGGCACGTCGATGGATGGCCCGCTGGCGCTGCGCGAGGAGCTCTTGCTCCGGGCGGACGAGTTCGTGCGCTCGTTCGCGAAGAACCTGCTCGTCGCCGGTGTCGGCCGCGAGATGACGCTGCGCGACGAGCCCGCCTTGGCGGAGATCGTGGCGCAGACGCGCGCGAGCGGCGATCGTTTCTCCGCGCTGCTGGAGGCCGTCGTGACCTCGCCCCTCTTCACTCGCCGCGATCCCGGAGCTCCCTGATGCGACTTCCCATCCTCGGTCGTCGCGCGTTCCTCCGCGGCGCGGGCGCTTGCGTGGCGCTGCCCTGGCTCGAGAGCCTGGACGCCGCCCTGCCGCGCGCGACAGGCCTGCCGCCGCTCCGCCTCGCGATCCTCGTCACGCCGAATGGCATGCTGCCCTCGGCGTGGAAGCCGAAGCGCGAGGAGAGCGGCACGGGCTGGGTGCCGTCGTTCACGCTGGAGCCGCTGACGCCGTGGAAGCACGAGGTCTCGGTGCTCACCGGCCTCGCCAATCGCCAGAGCTTCTCCGGCGACGGGCACTACGCGAAGGTCGCCCCGCTGCTCACGGGCATGCAGATCCGCCGCACCGGCGGCCGCGATCTCTGGAACGGCGTCTCGATGGATCAGCTCGCCGCGCAGACCGTCGGCAACGCGACGCTGCTGCCGTCGCTCGAGCTCGGCTGCGATCCGATCTATCCCGTCGAGGACATGGGCTACTCCACGGTCTACGGCGGGCACATCGCGTGGAGCGCGCCCGATCGACCGCTGCTGAAGGAGCTCTCGCCGCGAGCGCTCTTCGAGCGCCTCTTCCGTCGCCAGGAGCTCGCCGGCGATCCCGCGCGCGGCAGCGTGCTCGACGCCGTGCGCGAGCAGAGCCGCGAGCTCCGTTCCAAGCTCCCTCCGCGCGACCGCGCGAAGCTCGAGGAGTACGAGGACTCCCTGCGCGAGCTCGAGCGGCGCATCGCCCACGCTTCACGCCGCACGACGCCGACCACTGAGCTCGCCGCCACCACCGCCCCCGCCGAAGGCATCCCCTCCGACTACCCGACGCACGTCGAGCTGATGCTCGATCTGATCGCGCTCGCGTTCCGCATCGATGCCACGCGCATCGCGACCTTCCTCACCGCGAACGAGGTCTCGGGCCGCGACTTCTCCTTCGTGGAGGGCTGCGCGGGCAACTTCCACGACTTCTCGCACCACGAGGAGCGCGCCGAGAAGAAGGAACCCTACCGGCGCATCAATCGCTGGCACGTCGCGCGCTTCGCCGGACTGGTCGAGCGCTTATCGAAGATCGAGGAAGGCGGCGGCACCCTGCTCGATCGCTCGATGCTCGTCCTCGCCGCCGCGATGAGCGACGGCAACGCGCACTCGCCGCACGATCTGCCGATCCTGCTCGCCGGCGGCCGCGCCGCACAGCTCGAGCCCGGGCGGCTCATCACCTCGAAACGGGATACGCCGCTATGCCGCCTGTGGCTGAGCTTGCTGCTGCGGATGGGAGTGCGCGTCGAGCGCTTCGGGGATGCGGAGGAGCCGTTGGTCTGAGGGCACGACCTGAGCGGACTCGACTTGCGGGCCTGCCTTGCCTTTGGCTCCGCTCACGAGCCGCCCCGCGTAGGAGAACACGAGCCTCAGAGCATTCGCCCCGGGAACGAAGGCCAGGCCTGGCACACCGAGCACCACGCCGAGGAAGTACGGGCCGAAGCAGACCGAGCTGCAGATCCGCCTGCGAGCCTGCCTCCACCGATGTCAGCGCCCGGCCCCGTTGATGCTCCGGAAGACCCGAACGGATCGGAGCACTATCGCCTCATGCCGGCCAGCGTCTCGCGATAGCGTTCGAGTAGCCTATCGACCCATGGCTTGCCAGGATTGGTGATCGCCAGCACGCGCGTCAAGTCTGCCAGTGCAGCTTCAAACGCTACCGTGTTCCGCTCGCGCTCGGCCCAATCCAGTATCGCGAAGTAGAACCCGCGCGAGACCTGCACACTCGGCTGCGGCCCGTTCTGCAGTTGCTCGTAGTAGCGCTTGCCCAGCGTGTGGAGCTCCTCCTGCCCGACCGCGCGTAGTTCGTTGCTGATGCGCAGATCGACGATCAGGGCGTCGATCGCGGCGCGCAGAGCTGCATCCTCGATGGAGCCGACTCGCGCCCGGCGCTCCATCGCCGCTTCCAGTTCGAGTTGGCCCTCCTCGAGCTGAAGCAGCAGGAAAGGAGCTCCCGCCTTCGCATCCCCCGCCGCGACCGCCGCACGCAGCGCGACGTACTGCTCCGCACGCCGGCCTCGATCCAGCACGCTGGCCACCGTGCGTTGGTCGAACGGCACCTTCACCAGCACCTCTCCCTCCGCGTCGAGAAACGCAAGGCTCGGCATGTTGATCAGCTTCTTCTGCTCCCGCAGATCCGCATGCTTCCGACCTGCCACGTCGGAACGAATGTGACAGAACGCGACATAGCGAGCTGCGACCGCGGCGAATCCGTCGTCCGAGAGCAGACCGCTCTCGATTGCCTTGCACGGCGTTCAATACCCGTCAGTGGTGAAGTAGCCGAACACCAGCTTGCCGGCCTCGGCGGCGCGCTGTCGCGCGACGTCGAAGTCCATGCACCAGTCGACCTGCCGCAGGAACGGCTCGGCCAACTTCGCCTGCAGCCGCTGCTCGGGAGTGACCGGTGGAGGGGCAACCGGGTCCTGCGGAACGACCACGGGAGCCCCGAGCAAGAACAGGAAAGCGAGGGGAGCGTTCATGGGCGCAATGCTAGGCCGACAGCAACGGAACGCAACGGAGCAGGTGGACCGTCGGCGGTCTGGCGCGACCTTCGGCGGGTGCCGCTCATGCGGGGCTTCCCGCTGGTCGCCAGCAGCGATATCTACGCGCCGGCGTCTCGCTCCACGCCAGCGTGCGCATCCCCGCGCGAGAAAGCCTCCGCCGCGAACGACTTGCCCGCTACGTGCTTCGACCTGCCCTTCGCCGCCAGAGCGAGCGCTCTCTCTTCCCAGCCCGCGGCGCTCCTCGAGCGCCTCGGGGCTCTCATCCCGCGACCGGGACGTCCGATGATCGCCTACCACCCGGCCCTCGCCCCCTGCCGCGAGGACGCAGACAACCTCTCTCGAGCAGCAGCAGTGCGGCTCCGCCTCCACGCACTCTGCTCTGACAAGAGTGGGCCTGCGCAATGACCAGGCTGCCTTGCCGCGGGGAACCTCATCCTGGGCTTCCTTCTCGCCTCCCGCTCGCGCCTCAACGCACCAGCCTCGGAGGTCGCCGCCCTTGGGCGCTGCGCTCGCCCGCGATCTCGCGATGAGGAGGTGGGCGCAGAGCCTCGAGGCGATCGCGGGATAGACAGTCGTCAAGATCTACGCCGAAAGGAGTACTCAGCGAGGTCCAGCAGGACTTGTAGGCTCGGCTGATGGACCCGTTGCAACGATGGTTGCAGGAGCCCTCCATGTTCCGCATGACTGCCATCATCGCCGGGGTCGTTCTCCTCTTCGCGCCTCTGAGCACGGTTCAAGGGCAAGGTAGCGTGCCGAGATCGCCCGCACAGATCTTCGCAGCGAGCTGCTCGACCTGCCACGGCTCCGACGGGCTCGGTGGACATGCGAGCTGGGTGGACTCGCGGGTCGTGGCGCCTCGCATCGCTCGTGGGCTCGGAGCGCTGAATCCCCTCCTCGAAGCTCGCTACGGCGGTGCCATCCGCAACGGGAGCTGGCGCGGCAGCGGATTCACGCAGGCGATGCCCGCGTTCGGACGTGAGGTCTTGAGCGACGCGGAGCTCGATGGGCTCGTCGCCTGGCTGCTGTATCGCCCGCCCCTCGGCGGCAGCAGCGCGACGACTGGCGTTCCTGCCCCGCCGCGTCCAGCAGGACGCGAGATCCTGGTGGAGATCCTCGACGAGGCTCCGTGGTACCGCGACGACGGCACGGACCTGGCCGATCCATTCGCCGATCGACGACGCGTCGTTCTTGCCGCGGGCGAGTACATGAAAGTCGTGAATCGCGGGCGCACGTGGCACACGCTGAGCAATCCGTCTCTCGGCGTCGACACCGGTTTCCTCGGCTACGCTGGAAACATCCCCGGGCAAGATGTCGGCTACGCGTATCTCGAAGCAACCGCGCTCGCCAGCGGCGCGCACAAGTACTTCTGCAGCATGCACCCCTACATGCAGCTCGAGATCGCGACGCCAGGGACCCTCGTCGAGGGGTTGACGGAGGTGAGCAAGATACCCATCGCGAGGCCCACGGCACGTGGCATCGGCGAGCTCTGGGTCGGTCTGCAGACCTGGGCGAACGTCGGCGGCGCGCCGAACGGGGCGGCGGAGGTGTTTCGCGGCGCGGATTGGACCAGCACGCTGATCCCGCGTGTAGGTAACAACCCTCATAACGGATGGGTCGGCACCGCGCGCGATCCGCAAGGGCAGATCCGCCGTGTCGCCGTGTTCGCCAATTGGCACGACGCGAGTGTGACGGTGATCGACGCCGAGCGCAAAGTCGCGCTCGGCGACATCCGCGTCGGCGCGGCCAACGCACACGTGATGACCGCGCCCCTGATCGCGAGCGCGAGCACAGGCGCCGATCGCTGGTTCGTCACGGTGATGGGCAGCAACAAGCTGCAGGAGCTGGACCCCTTCGCCGATCTCCAAGCGGGCTTCCCCACGCTTCCCGCGCTCTCGCAATACGACGGAGCGAACGGTCGGCCTGCGTTCTCGCCGCACGGGCTGTGGTTCCTCGACGACGGGCGGCACCTGGTCACGGCCAACACCTACTCCGGTAGCGCTTCCCTCTACGACATCGCGCAGCCTTGGTCGGATCCCGCTACCGGATATGGCGGGATCGGCTGCGAGGTTGCGAACGCTCTCTCCGGCGGGACCTTGCCGTTGGCCTCATCGGTCTTCGCGCAGCTCGGCCGGCCGTCGTCCGATGCCGTCGTTTACACGAACAACGCCGGCACTCACGACATCAGCGTCTATCGAGCGAGTCTCGCTCCAGCCGCGAAGTCGCTCACGCGGCTCCTCGTGCCGCCGCCGCTCGGCAATGCCGCCGGGAACCTGGCGCTCATGCAGATGCCGATGAACGCGCCCGTGCGTTGGGCGCACATGCCCATCCAATGCGCCGTGAGTCCTCCCGACGCCAAGGCTCACGGTCGCTACATGGTCGTTTGCAACAAAGCCTCGATGAACGTATCGATCGTTGCGCTCGACTCACAAGGGATGCCGAACGCGGTCTACACTTTTCCCGCTGGCCTCGGATGTCATGGAGTCAGCTTTGGCCGCAAGGCCATCCTCGACGCGACATCGGGGCTCAACGGCAAGCGCATCGCCTATTTCGCCTACGTCACCAACACCTTCCAGGACTACGTGAGCGTCTATGATCTCGAGCTCCTGGAGAGCCTGCGCAAGCTCGAAGCTCGCGGGCAGGCTCCTGCCGAGTTCCTGGCCGGCGGATCGCGAGAGCTCGTCTTCGTCGCCGGCCACGCGCCGATGCAGCTTCTCGGAGTGTCCAGCATCGTCGTGCCGATCACGGTGTTCAGCCCGGACGCGCGCGGCCTCGTGCACGTCGGCGACCTGCCCCTTACCTTGCCCGCGCAGCCTGGGCCTTCGTGCTACCTCGAGGAGCACGTTTGGATCGAGCTCCCCGGAATGGGCATGACGCCCTTGCGGATGAATCTTCGGGCGAACACCGGCGCGATGGGCCTGGTGGCGACGCCGCTTCCGCCGCCTTGGCGTGGCTAGATCGTTGGCTGGTGCGACGGCTGACGCCGTTGAGACACGAGTCCTTGAAGGTGCAGGGACTCGAGCTTCGCCTCGCATGCGCTCATCCTGGGTCTGCGACGGAGCATGCGAAAGAGCGCCCGAGCAGATGCCGAGGCGAGCGATTCAAGTGGCCCGAGCCGCTGCACGCGGCTCCCGGAGCAGGGCTCCGATCAGATACCCGAGCAACGCCGCCGCCAGCGAAGCGAGGTAGGGCGCCGCGATCTCGACCCCGCCGTGCCGCGCGGCCACCCAAACGCCGAGGCCGGCGATCAGCGCGCCGTACGCCGCCCACTTGCCGCCGATGCGCGTGAAGAGGCCGAAGAGCACGGCGACGAGCATGCCCGAGCTGCCGAAGCCGGAGGCTTCTTCGACGAGCTCTTGGATGTGCTCGGCGCGGAGAGCCAGAACCCACGCGACGAGGCCGGCGCCGACCACGGTGGCGCGGGCGAGGAGGAGGCGCGCGCGGGGGCTCGCGCGTTCGCCCGTGAGGGAGAGCAGGACGTTGCGCGTCAGGAACGCGGAAGCGACGAGCAGCGCGGAGTCGACCGTGGAGAGGATGGCGGAGATGAGCGCGCCCGCGAAGATCACGTAGAAGAACGGCGAGAGATGCTCCCGCGCGAGCGCCGGGACGATCTGCTCGTGGTCTTCGAGCCCCGGCAGCAAGCTCGGGCCGACCAGGCCCAAGAACACGGGGATCAGGCCGATCAGGAGATAGGCCGAGCCGCCGCCGAGCGCCGCGAAGCGCGCTGCACCGGCGGAGCGCGCGGCGAGACAGCGCGAGAGCATCTCCTGCGCGAGGACCGAGCCCAGCACGGGGATCGACCAGGCTTCGAGCACGTCGAGCCATGTGTGCGCGTCGGGCACGACATGCGCGCGCTCGGCGTAGGCGGCGCTCCACGCTTCGCCCGGACCGCCGAGCGCCATCACCACGCCGACCAAGACCACGCCGAGGCCGAGCAAGAGCGCCGCGCCTTGCACGACGTCGGTCACCACGTCGGCGAGGAGCCCGCCCATGCTGGTGTAGAGGATCGTGATGCCCGCGCCGATCGCGAGGCAGGTCGAGAAGTCGAGCTCGCTGCTCGTCTGCAGCACGTGGCCGAAGGCGCGGATCTGCGCCGCGGCCCACAGCACGCTCGTCGGCACCAGCAGCACGGCGGCCAAGCGCTCGACCCCTACGCCGTAGCGCTCGCGCAGCAAGTCGGCCGTGGTCGTGATGCCGCGCCGCCAGAGCGGGACCGCGAGGAAGAGCCCCGCGACCAGGATGCAGGCACCGTACGCGAAGGGCTCGACGGTGAAGCGCGTGATGCCGCTGCCGTAGACGTCGCCCGCGCCGCTCATGCAGGTCTCGGCGCCGAACCAGGTCGCCGTGACGGAGATCGCCGCGACGAGCGGCGAGAGCCGCCTGCCTGCAACGAAGTAATCGTCCTCGCTCTTCACCCGCCGCGCGACCCAGATGCCGATCGCGACCTGCACGAGGACGTAGACCAAGATGCCGAACAGCAAGCCCGTCATGCGCGCTCCCCGGCGGCCTCCTCGCGATGGAGAGCGAGCGCGCGGCTCGGTAGGATCCGCGCGAGGGGCGCTCTCCGCGCCGCCGCGCGGGCGATCCTACGAGTTCGCTCGCGCGCTTCCAGCACCCGTCTCCGCCGCTCGAGCTCCCGATGCGCTTCTACCGCTCCTCGCTCGCCGTCCTTGCGCTCGCGCCGCTCGGCTTCTCGCTCCTCGCGCAGGAGAGCGCGCCGAGCGCGTCCGCAAGCGCGCAGGAGCCGAGCGGCGATCGCTTCGCCCGCACCGGCAGCAAGGCGCCCCACGCGCACCACGTGACGCTCTACGATCGCGACGAGCAGCCGATCGACCCCAGCGCACCGAACGCGAAGCCCTACTCCCCGGCGAAGACCTGCGGCCGCTGCCACGATGTCGCGACCATCGCACACGGCTGGCACTTCGCGGCCCTGCGCGGCGAGAGCGAGCGCGCGCAGCCGCACGGGCGCGCGGGCGAGCCCTGGATCTACCTCGATCCGCGAACGGGCACGGCACTCCCGCTCTCGCCGCGCGGCGGCAAGGGTCGCTTCGATCCAGAGGTGCTCGGCATCGGCGCACACGAGCTCGCGCAGCGCTTCGCGCGCCACCTACCCGGCGGCATGGGACCCGCGGCGAGCGCGAGCCCGGAAGAGAGCGCGGCGTGGGCGAAGAGCGGTGCGCTCGAGATCGACTGCATGAGCTGCCACGACGCGGGGAACTCCTGGAGCCACGCGCGCTGGATCGAACAGGTCGAGCGCGGGAACTTCGCTTGGGGCCCGAGCGCGGCCCTCGGCCTCGCCGCCATCGACGGCGTCGCGCTGAAGCTCGGCGAAGCCGTCGATCCGCTGGGCGCGGAGGGCGTGAAGACCGGCTACGACGCGCGCGCGTTCTCGCCGAAGAAGGAGGTCTTCTTCGACGTCGTGCGCACACCGCGCGCGGAGTCTTGCTACCGCTGCCACACGACGCGCGACGCGGTGCCGACCACGGCATCGCGTTGGCTGAGCGAAGATGATGTGCATCTCCGCGCGGGCATGAGCTGCGCCGACTGCCACGGCCACGGCCTCGATCACGGGAACGTCCGCGGCTACGACGGCGAGGTGCATCCCGCGGGCAAGGAGGCGGCCGCTTTCTCCTGCCGCGGCTGCCATCTCGAGAACGAGGACCTGCCGAGCGCACAGCGCGATCCGCAGCGCGCGCGCGCAGGTCGCCTGGGAGCGCCGCGCCCCGCGCACGCCGGGCTTCCGCCGCTGCATCTTGAGCAGCTCGCATGCACCGCGTGCCACGCGGGGCCGCTGCCTAGCATGAGCGCGCGTGCGCAGCAGACCTCGCTCGCGCACGCGCTGGGGAAGGACCTGCACGAGCTCGGAGAAGAGATCGAACCCCCGATCTCGGCGCCCGTCTTCGCGCGGAACGAGCGCGGCGTGATCGAGCCGCAGCGCTGGACCTGGCCCGCGTACTTCGGCGTCGAGCGAGGTGCCGCGATCCAACCCTTCCCGCCGGGGGCGATCGCGGCGAAGGTGCGGAAAGCCCTGCGCGTGAAGCAGGAGTTCGCGACCGAGCTCGCCGATCCCAAGGCCTTCGAGGAGAAGGTCGCGAAAGCGCTCACCGAGCTCGCGAAGGAGCCGGCGGCCGCCGAGGGGCGCGCGGTCTACGTCGCGAACGGCTTCGTGCATGCGCTCGCCGCGGACGGCGCGAAGCTCGAGCGCAAGGAGCATCCCGCGGCCGCCGCGGTGGCCTGGCCGCTCGCGCACGACGTGCGGCCCGCGCGCGACGCCCTCGGCGCGCGCGGTTGCGCGGAGTGCCACGCGAGCGAGGCGCCGTTCTTCCATGCGAGCGTCGCGGCGCGCGGTCCCGCCCCCGTCGCCGATCCGCCGCGCACGACGAACGCCGCGTTGCAGGGCCAGGATCCCGAGCTGCTGAAGGCGTGGGAACAGTCGTTCGAGACCCGCTCCACCTTCAAGTGGGCGGCCCTCGTCTCGTGCGCGCTCGTGGCGCTCGTGCTCGCGACGCAGGCGCTGCTGGCCCTCTTGGATCGCCGCCGCAAGGCGCGCGAGCACCGCGCATGAGCGCGTGGATCGAAGAGCTGCTGCGCGATCCCGACGCGCGCTACCGCGACGTCGTGCTCGCAGCCTTGGCGCTGCTCGTCGCGGTGCTGCTGCTGCGCGCGCTCGCGCGGCGCGGCGCGAGCGTTGCCGTCGGCAAGCTCTCGCGCCTGCTGCGGCTCGCGTTCCTCCTCGCGGTGCTCGCCGCAGCGGGCACGGCGTTCGGTGCGGTGCTGCGCGGCGAAGCGCTGCACGGCCGGCTCCTCTTCGCGCATCTCGTCGCCGCGGGAGCGATCGTGGCACTCTTCCCCCTCTATGCTCTCGGCGCCTGGGCGCGCTCGTTCTCGGGAGCGCTCGCGCTGCTCTGCGGGCTCGCGGCGATCGCGCCGATGCTCGTCGCGATGCAGCCGATCGGCGACACGGCGCTGCAGCACGAGCTTCTGACGCTGCATCGCTACGCTGGGTTGCTCTTCCTCGTCACGCTCGTGCTCGCACGCCCGCGGCGCTCGAACGCTCCGCGCGTTGTTCTCGGCGATCCAGCAGCCGACGCACCTGCCGCTGTTTCGCATCGCTGAAGCGATAGCGCAGCAGGATCAGCCCGGCGGCGAGGAAGAAGCAGCCGACGCCCGGACCGAAGAGCAAGCGCAGGGCCCAACGCAGCTCCTCCGTAGGCGCGGCTTCGGGATCGAAGCCGACGAGGTCGAGCACGAGCCCCGTCGTGAGCAGCGATACCGCGCGCGCGAGCTTCGCTGCGAAGCGCCAGAAGCCGAAGTAGATCCCCGAGCGCTGCTCGCCGGTGCGCAGGCGATCGACGTCGATGACATCGGTGAGCAGCGAATCGATGAGCAGCGTGCAGCCGAAGAGGAAGCCGATACCGACGCCGCCCAGGACGAGCGGCAGGACGAAGTTCCCCGGCGGGAGCACGAGGTAGAGGACGCAGATCGAAGCGCCGAGAACGGTCGCCCCGCGCGCGAGCGGGCGGAGCTTTCCGACGCGCCGCGAGATCCACACCCAGAAGAGGATCGAGAGCGTCCACACACCGAGGAAGACCACCAGCAGCGTCTGGATCTGCTGGTCGCCGAGCTCGAGGTGTCGGCCGTAGTAGTAGAGCGCGACGGCGGCGTTCACCCCGACGCCGAGCATCGCGACGACGTAGCCCGCGACCAGCGGGCGGAACGCGGGGTTCGCGAGCGGCGAGAGGAAGGCGCGCCACTTCAGGCGCGGCACGTTTGCGAGCGGCGGCGGGGCGATCCCGCGCGTGCTGAACCAGACGCTCACCCCACCGAGCACGATCAGCAGGGCGGTGATCCACGCGAACTGCGGCAGCGCGTCGATGCCGCCCGCGCCCCCGCTCGTCGCCTCCGCGGGCTTGGCGCTCAGCAGCACGGGCAGCGCCGCGGCGAGCAACGCACCCACGTTGGCGAAGGCGAAGCGCCAGCCGAAGAGCACCGAGCGCGCGTGAGGATCCTCGCTGAGCTCGGCGCTCATCGCCGTGTGCGGGATCGCCATCACGGTGAGGCCCGAGTTCAGGAACACATAGGCGCCGAGGAGCCAGGCGAAGCGCGCCCCCTGCGTCGCCAGCGGCGGCGGCGAGAAGAGCAGCACCAGCCCGGCAGCGAGGAAGAAGCTCCCGAACAGCACGAAGAAACGCCGTCCACCGAAGCGATGCCGCAGGCGATCGGAGACGACGCCCATCACGGGATCGGTGACGGCATCCCAGACGAGCCCGAGCGCCACCGCGAGCCCCGCCAAGCTCGGACGGAGCCCGACGACGTCGGTGTAGAAGATCAGCAGATAGAGGCGCGCCACGACCTCGACGACGTTCACGCCGAGGTCGGCATAGGCGTAGCCGAGCTGGACGCGCAGCGGGAGCCGGGGCGCGTACGAAGCAGTGGAGCGCGAAGTAGAGCTGGATCCCGACATACAGCGGATGCGCGTCGCGCGCAGAGCCCTACTCCGCGTTGCGAACCTCTTCCTCGGCTGACCGAGCACTCGGCGGATGCTCTTCGCGGAGCGCTGGAAGAGCACGAAGCCCGCCGACGGCCGAGCGCGGCGGAAAAAGGCGATCCTCGATCAGAGGAGCGGGCGGGGTCAAGCGCGGCGCGCGCTCAGGCCTGCACCAGCACCTCGAAGCCGCCGAAGCTCATCCGCGCGATCTCGAAGGGCATCTTCTGGTTGCAATAGGCCAGCATGCGCTCGTCCTGCATCACCTTCCGGTTCACCTTGTCGCGATGCGCCCGCGAGCGGTACTCGATCCACGCGAACACGACCGTCTCGCCGCGCTTCGCCGCGACGAGCTTCGGGAACGGGACCCCCATGGGCTGATCGAGGTCCTCGCCGACGCATTCGCGATAGGAGAGCGCGCCGTGCTCGATCCAGACACGGCTCGCGATCTGCGCGATCTTCTTGTAGGCGGGCAGGTTGCGCTTGGGCAGTACGAGGACGAAGCCATCGACGTAGCGGGGCATGGGCGCGCTCCTGGCGAGCGATCGGGCGACGCAAGGCGGAGCGCGCGTCCTACCTCGGCGGAGCCGTTCGAGCAACCATCGCGCTCGCGCCCCCTTGCCGCCTTCCGAGGTGCCGCGCAGACTCCCCGCCCTCGTTCCACACTGCCTCCCGTCCCGTGGAGCGACCTACGGAGGATGATCATGCTCTCGCGCACCCGTCTCGCATCTCTCGCTCTGATCCTCGGCCTCGGCACCTTGGCCTACGCCGCGATCCGACCCTCGTTCCAAGAGGGACAGGACGCACCTCCCCAGCCCACCGAGCATCACAAGATGCTCCTCGGCTCCGTCGGCGAGTGGGAGGGCACCATGAAGATGTGGATGCCCGGCGTGCCGGCACAGGAGATCAAGTGCCAAGAGACGATCTCCCCCATCGGCGAGATGTGGACCCAGAGCCGCTTCACCTGCGACTTCATGGGCATGCCCTTCGTCGGCTCCTCCACGACGGGCTACGACACGGCGAAGAAGAAGTTCGTCGGCACCTGGATCGATAGCATGAGCACCGAGATCTTCGCGATGGAAGGCAGCTTCGATGCGGAGAAGAAGGTGCTGCACATGAGCTGGGAAGCTCCCGACATGGCCAGCGGCGAGCGCGTGCGTCACCGCTCGGAGACGAGCTGGACCGCGGACACCTACACCAGCCACATGTTCAAGGGCGAAGGTGCGGGTGAGAAGACGATGGAGTTCTCGATGAAGCGAAAGGCGAAGAAGGAAGGCGCGAAGGGCGCGGCGAAGTAAGCACGCCGAGCCACGCGCTCCGAGAGGGCCGAGGGAGAACGCGCTCGCGTTCTTCCTCGGCCCTCATTGCTTCTCCAGCCACGCCAGGAAGCGGAACTCGAGCGAGTCCCCCTTCGGATCCTCGACCCGCAGCGGCGCGCCGTAGACCTGCTGCAGCACCTGCTCCCAGCCCTTCGCGTCGCCTTCGGTGTCGAGCCCGCGCAAGAGCTCGGCGAAGCGGACGGGAGCGTACTTCTTGTTGCCGCCCGCGACGTGCAGCAGCCAATGCAGGAAGCAGCTCCGATACGCGCGCAGGAACTCCAAGTAATCATCGTTGAAGCGCGCCGGGATCGCCTGCGGCTCGCCCGGGCCCTTGCCGAGGAAGGGCGCGTGCACGACCTGGTGATCCTGATCGTCCGTGCCGTGGAGCACGAAGGCCTGCGAAGTCGGCCGCCCGCTCGTGTCCTCCTTCGCGCCGCGCTTCTGCGCCATCCGCAGCACGCGCACGAAATGATCGCGGCCCAGGTTCTCGCGGAAGCGGTTGTCGGCGCTGAGCGTGGGCAGGAGCCCGCCCGCGGAGTTCCCGCCGGGGATGAAGCTGCCGTACTCCTCGGTCGACTTCGACTTGCCGCTGCCGCCCGAGCGGGCGTTGTTCTCGCCGTAGAGCGCGATCACCAGGTTCTGCGCGAGGCCGTCGCGGAAGAGCGGGTTCACGCCGCGCCCGAAGCGGCGCTCGACGAGGCGGCTCGCCGCGCGCTCGACGACCTGCTGCAGCATGCCCGTCGGCGACTTCGCGTTCATGTCGAAGCCCTCCGCGTAGCTCGCGTCTTTCTTCGGCGAGGCGTACTCGAGGGGCAAGACGAGCAGATCGCCCGCGGTCTCGACCTGGAACTCGCCCCAGAGCGCGATCGCGTCGCTCCAGTAGCTCGCTTTGTATCCGTCGTTCGTCGTCCCCACCCACGACGCGAAGCTCACGAAGTGCGCGCGCGTCGGGGAGAACGCGATCTGGATGCGCGCGCGCGACTTGCCGCCGGGCGCCTGCCAAGCGTCATCGCAGAGCTTCCACGCCGCGCGTTGCGGATCCTTCGCGGGCAGCGTCGACGCCAGCTCCGCGCTCGCCGACGCGGCCGCGAGGTCCTTCGGCTTCCACCCGTCGATCCACTTCGCAAGTACTTCGACCTCCTTCGCGCGCGCCTTCGCCTCGGCGCTCTCCTCGGGCGCCAGCAGCACGTCGACGAGCGCCTGCAGATCGACCAGGCCGTGCACCAAGCGGCGCAGGAGCTCCGCGCGCGGTGCTTCGGAGAGGAAGGCGCGCGGATAGAAGAGCTCGAACGCGCCGAGCTCGACGCGCGCGAAGCCGCTCGCGAGCAGATCGGCAGGCGGCACGCTTCCGGGCGACTTCCCGGTGTGGCCATGAGCGTCCACGAACTCCTGCGCGAGGCGTTCGTGCGGGATCTTGGCTTGCGCGAAGACCGAGGGAACGATCAGCGCAGGCGATAGCAGAGCGAGAGCGGCAGGGAACGAGAGAGCGAACGACGAGCGGGAACCTGCGCAGCGCATCCCATCCTCCAGGAGCACGGCGCGGGCAGGCGCTATCTGCTACGAATGGAGCCTCCGCCGGGTTCAGCTTCTTCGAAATCGGCGCGGCTTCCCCCCGCGACTCAGGTACTCGCCGCGCTCGGCGTCGGCGCGATGCGCTCGAGGGCCCGGAGCTCCGCCTCCAAGCGCGCGATCTTGTCCTCGTACTCCGCCCGATGGCCTACGCTGAGATAGAACGCGCAGCCGGTCGTGGTGGCGACGACGACGAACGCGATCGCCGCGCCGACCCAGGAGTAGAAATACGCCGCGGGCAGCATGAGCACGAGCCCGGTGAGGAGCCACGGCGCGCGCTCGCGATCGCGCCGCACCTGTTCGAGCTGCGTCTCGAGGAAGGCGATCTCCTCCTCCAAGCGTTGACGGCGGGTCTTCGGGGGCGGGTTCGTCATGCGGCCAAGTGGAGAGCTTCAGGAGAAAGGTGCCGACGCCGTTCAGGCGGCGACGTCGGTCGCGGTTCTACGGCGCCGCGATCCGACCTTGGAGGTGGAGGGCGCATTGTCCGAGCGCGGCGCCCCAGTTCCAGAGTGGCGTTCCCCCCGCGACCTTCGGAGCCTCCCCAGCGGACCTTTCCGTCCCCCGTTGGCCCCATCTTCCTGAGCCCGCCTGCCCCGACTTCGGCGAAGGAGCTGCGGATCCAGCCAAGCCTGCTGCCGGCGCCCGCGTCATTCCACCGCGATCCTGAGCCCATTCGTCGCGGAGAACCCACCCGGAGCTCCGACATCGAAGACCAGCGCCTGGAGCGCGAGCGAGGCGACGATCGTTCCCGGCGGCACGACGAAGTTCACCGTAGTGAAGCCCTGGCCGGCACCGCCCGTGCCGAACAGCGGCAGCGCGAGGATCGGATCGGCGAAGACCGGCCCGATGTTCAACGAGCAGCCGTTGCCGAGCGGCAAGCTCGCGGGCCCGAGTCCGAAGAGGAGGATCCCCGTCGCGCCGCTCATCGCCTGGCGCAAGCTGAGATGAACAGTGCCACCGCTCCCGAAGCAGCCGTAGCCGTCGAGGACGGGATGGATGCCTCCCGTGCCGGGGCAACTGGTGCCGCTCGCGAGAAAGCGGCCGAGGCAGACGCGCGGCACGACGGCCCAGGCGTCGGTTCCGTGAGGGCCATACCAAGCCATGCCCGAGGTTCCCCCGGTGGCAGGATCGATGCGGAGGATCTGCTCGGGCGTCCCCGTGCTCAGCGCGTAGAAGGCGCCGTTGCCCTGGTCGATCTCGAAGAAGAAAGCGCCGCGGTTCAGCAGCGAGATGAAACGAGCCGCGAGCGTCGTCCGGTCGATCTCGAAGAGCGCGCTTCCGTTGATGAGACACCAGAGATGGCCCGCTCCGTCGAAGCAGATCTCCGTCGCCGCGTAAGTGAACGGAAGCGTTCCGACCGTGCGCAGCGCACCCGTCTGCGGACGATAGGCGAGGATCGCCCGCGTGCCGTTGTTCTGGTTCCAGCGTGTGATCCAGAACTCCCCGAGCACTGGGGACCATGCAAGCTCCTCATAGTAGGCCTGAGGCAGTGTCGTTCGCAGCGTGAACGCCGCGTTCGAGGTCGAGAGGGTCCCGAGATTGCCTCCGCTGGAGATCGACCAGAGCTCCGGCTGCAGGCCGCCCCAGGCGAGACCGCGGACCTCCGCTGCCTGCGCCACCGTGCCGATGCGCGTCGTGCTGCCGATCGAGACATCCAAGCCAAGGAGGAAGCGCTGGCCTGATTCGTTTCGAACGACATAGGCGTTGGCCTGCGCGGAAGCCATCGAGGTGAGCAGGGCGAGCGCGAAGGCGACGCGGAAGAGCTGGAACATGGCGGGATCCCGATCCGAGAGACGAGGAGGTCGACCCTATGCGCGCAGAGCTGAGGTGGGAAGAGACGGATGGGTTTCCGCCGACCATGCGCGACCGGGTGGACGGATGCAGGTACTCACCGCGACCTGGTTCGCGCAGACGCTGGGTTCAGGCCGATGCCCGCCAACGCGCCACCAGATCCGCCGCAGCCGAGGGCCAATCGGGGAACTCGAACGCGAAGCCGGCATCGAGAAGCCGCCCCGGGATCACGCGACGGATCTTGAAGGTCAGCTCGGTATCGGTGCGCAGGAACACCGCGCCGATCTTCGCCATCCACTTCGTCACCGGGAGCCCGAAGCGGATGCCCGACGCCGCGCGGAGCACCGCCATGAACTCGCGCTGGGGCAGCGGAGTTGGCGCCGCAAGATTGACTGGCCCTTCCAGGTCCTCGCGATCGATGAGCAGGGCAACCGCGCGAGTGAAGTCGCGCTCATGGATCCACGACATCCACTGCCGTCCCCCGGCGATGGTGCCGCCGAGGCCGCGGCGCGTGAGGCCGAGCAACAGGTCGAAGATGCCCGCGCGATCGGGACTCATCACCATCGCCGCCCGCAGCGCAACCTTGCGCGTGGCGGGCGTCGGGGCCTCCGCTTGGGCTCGTTCCCACGCCTTCGCGATCTCGATGCTGAAACGCCAGTAGGCGGGCGCGTCCGACTCTGCGCCGCCGATCTGCCCCGTCGCTTCATCGTTCGGCGCGTCGAAGCGATGCGCGTAGATCGTGGCGGTGCTCATCTGCAACCACACTCGCGGCGGACGCGCCGCCTGCGCGATCGCCAGCCCCACCGCGCGCGTCGAGTCCACGCGCGAGCTCATCATCGCCTCCATGTTGGCGGCGGTGTACCGACAGTTGACGCTGCGACCGGCCAAGTTGATGACGACGTCGGCACCATCGATCTCGACCGCCCACGGCCCCAGCGTGCGGCCGTCCCACGCGACGGTGCCCCCATCGCCGCCGCGTCGGCGGCTCAGCACCACGACGTGATGCCCGTCCGCGCGCAGAGCGCGCGTGAGCAGGGCGCCGACCTGGCCTGTACCGCCCGGGATGACGATCTTCATCGCGGGATCGTACCAATTCGATTCTCTCGCACTTCGTCGCGCCGACTTCCTCGCGGGCGCGAGGCTCGCCCCCACATACTCATCGGGCCCGATTGGCTCTCGCAAGAACCTCGCGCGCAGGCCCTCTCGTCTCCAGCGCTGCTACGCCCTGCACGTCCGCGATCTCGTCTCGCAGTACGGCGACCCGAAGCTCGCCATCGCGAGCGGCGTTCGACGCTCCACTGCGGGATCCGCGCGAGAGGTTGGAAGCGCGCTTGTCGTCGTCTGCATCCGAAGTCGCCGAGGCAATGCATCGCAGCGTTGCGCTCGAGCAAGACCAGGTCATCGGCACGACCGTGATCCGCCTCGTGGAGGGTAGAACTGCTCCCTCTCACGACCTCCAGGACTCTTCCGTCAGGATCTCCGGCACCTCAGCATCCATATAGGTTCCAGGCATTCCGCGGGCGACCGCACAAGCACGCATCTCCGACCACAGACCACGCCCCCCTGAACCGGAGCGCAGCACATGGTCGGGAACCGGCTCCGAGACTTCCTGGCGGTCGTGGAGACGTGAATGCGGTAGGGGGCGCGCGCTGCGGGGATCGGAGTCCGGCGTGGAAGGTCCGGAGCAGGAGGACGGAGAGCGTGGTTAGCCGGAAAGAAACATCAAGCCATGCACGGCTACTCAGCCCGCAGCGCAAGTTGCAGGGCGCGGTCCAGGATGTGTCGGCGATTCTGAGTCAAGCTCGTCAGCTGGTAGTGGGCCAGGGCCCGGCGGAATGCCTCGTCCCTAGATGTACGGCGCAGCCCATCGCGACCACCGCAGAGATCGAGCATGGTCTGAGCCCACTCGCTTGGCGGTACCTCCTCGAACTCCCTGTCGCCGATCTGTCGACGTCGCACTGCGTCGGTCCCGGCGGAGCGCAAGATCGGGTCGCTGCCGTGAAGCTCCATTTCATCCTGGCTGACAATCTCCCCGCTTCTAGTCGCGGACTGGATCACGCGACCCAGGCTCTCCCGGACTACGCGACCGAGGCGACCGATATTGGCTCCGCGTGCATAGCGGCGCATAAGATAGTCGCGCGGGATGGGACCGTGCCGCTTCAAGAGCGCGAGGAGCGTGGCTTTGACCTCCTGGGAGTTTGCGCCTCGCGGGTCCGGGAAGGTGTCGGCCAACATCGAGGCCGTCTCATCTTGCGGTGCGATGGCAGCCGCGGCCCGTAGCTGGCTCGGGAGCTCTGCGCCTCCTAGGGATTCGGAGAAGAGGAGATGCTGCGCTGCTGGCCCTGCCACCTGAGTGAAGGGGGCCAAGCTCGGTGCAGTGGCCGGCTTGATGCTTGGGAGCTCATTACGTTCAGGTGGCTCAGGCTTGGGCGGCGCCGGCGCGTCGATCGGTTCAGCGGTGGCGGGGCGAATCTTGCGTTCCTCGAGGGCGGCCCAGAGCGGCTCAAGGGCTGCGTCTGGATCACGGTAGAAAGCGCTCCCAGCGATCCGGACGAATTCCCAGCCAACGCGCTCGAGATCACGCTGACGCGCCATGTCGGCATCGAATCGCTCAGGGCCATGCCAGCGGTCTCCGTCGCACTCGACTGCGAGCTTGGAATCGATGCCATGCACGACGAGGTCGATACGGTAGGTTGCGTGACTGCCTACCTTGACCTGTGTTTCGACGCGGTGTCCTCGCTCGATGATGCGCTTGAAAACCGCCTCCTCGAACGGGGATTCAAACTCATGATCTTCGCCTTGGAGTGGCCGCCGAACCGGATTTATCGCGTGCGTAAGCAGGCGGTGGCGCATGCACTCCGGCTTCAAGTCTTGCGGATCCACGGAGTGGTAGACAATCAGCTGGTCTTGCGCGCGACTGACCGCGACGTTGAATCGCTGAACAGCAGACTGGGAGGTCTGGGCGGTCAAGCGAGTCTCGCCTCTCGACACCACCATGCTGAGGAAGATAACGTGGCGTTCGTCGCCTTGGAACGTGTACGCGTCGCCGCAGAGGATGCGCCTTTCTTCGATCGTCCCTGGGTCAAATCGGTCGAGTAGGAGGCTCTCGATCAGGCGAGCCTGGTTGCTTCCAACGAGGCTGATGACGCCGAAGGTCTTGCCGTCATAGCGCGGGTCATCTAGGCACTGCGCGATATGGTTGACGATCTCCTGGGCCTCGATGCGATTTGTGGGGTTTGTGTCGCCTTCCCTCTGGCCGCCAGCGACGCGCTTTGCGACCAGCGGCGGAAGCCGGTCGTCGCGGTAACTCCGCATCGGGTCCAACGGGGTGCCCTGCGATGCGTAGCAGAGGTCGTTGGAGAACTGGATGATCTCTGGCATGCACCGGAAGTGCTCGCGCAGGGTGATCAGCCTGGAGAACCGGATCTGGGCGTTTGCGTAGACGTTGCCGCCGAGCCCCATCGCGTTGACATGCTCAAAGTCAGGGATGTTCTGGCGTTGGAGCTCGGCGATCTCCTCGTCTCTCATGCCTACGTCAGATGGGCTGATCTGCTGGTCGTCACCGACGATTACGGTTCTCCGGCCAACGTAGAAGACGAACATCCCGTCGAGCCCCATCTGGCTCGCTTCGTCGACGATGACCGTGTCGAAGAGCTCGGGGGCGACGCTGACCATCTCGGCTACGAGGTAACGAGGCATGACCCATGCCGGAATTGCATCTCGACAGTCTTCGAGATGCGCTCTGGCCTGACGTCGAAGCCTCTCGAGCTTGGCTGAACGCCCCTTGCCCTTGCCCATGCGCTTGACTGTGTCGAGCCAGCTCTTCAGGGCCATGTCCTGCTTCGGCTCCAGCCGCTGAAAGAACTTCTGCCAGGCGAGATGGGCAGCGAGCTGGGTGATGAGGCTTCGGACGCGGCTATCGGCGCGCCTTCGCTCGCGTTCGACAGTCATCAGGCGTCCTGGATCGGAGAACCTGCGGAGCCAACGGTCGGAAACGTGCCACGTCCAAGCCTCCTCGAAGATCGCCAGACGCTGGGACCAAGCTGGGTGGTTGAGCGTACTGATGACGGCATCGCGAAGGGGCTTTGCGAGTTGCGCCATCCGCGCGTCTAGCCCTTGGCGCTCGTCTCTTATCCTGCGCCGTTGCCACAGGCGAGCGACGACTTCGCGAGCCTTGCCGTAGCTGCTGACGTCGCGTCGCTGGATCGCGGCGTACATCTCCAGAATTCGTGGCGACGCATCGTGGAGCTGGGCCTTGGCGCCTATCTGACGCGCCAGTGACTCAATACGCTGCTCCGCCTTCATCAGTTCCAGCTCAGAGCGCGCAGCATCGATCACGCGCAGCCAGTCACGCTCGCGTGCAGCCATCCAGTCTTCGGGCAGGGCGATGTCGAGTTGCGACTGGATTCGAATACGCAACTCCCGATCGAGATTGCCGACGGCGATGGAGGAGCGGAGGTGGTCTGCCCACATCCGGATGTGGGCGAGAACGGTCTCGGCGTCGCTGTCTGCGCTGGGTCTTGTGTGCGGCACCCAGGCTTGGGCGAGCTGGTTGATGGTGATGCGGCGATTCATCGCGTGGATGACGCCCTCGAGCTCGTGCGGTTCGTCGGCTGGGCTAGCGTCGACGCGCACCTTGTCGATCAGGTACTCACGACCGCGGACCGCCCTTGGGCGGCCGAGGCCAAGCATCCGTTTCCACTTTCCGCCCGCGTTCAGATGCTCGAGAACGACCTGCGCATCGTCTCGGACTTGCTCGGGTGCTAGGTCCGCAGGGACATCGACTCGTCGTTGGCCGAGTCGGTCCGAGAGCTGGTCCACGTGCTGCAGACTCTCTCCAGTCCTCTGCAGAAGGACCTGCCAGCCGCCTAGGTCACCGATGCGCGTGATCCTTGCGGCTTCTCTGCACCATGAAGCGGAGGGCAGGTCCGTCCAGGCGTTCCGAAGGTGTTCGAGTTGCTCACGCAGCCTACGGAGGTCGCTCTCAGGAAATCGCAGCAGGGCATTGAATCCTGGCGTCGTCGCCTCTGCTACGAACTCGTCTCGCCTCCGCTTGCGCTCTACTGAAGTGGCAATAAGGTCTTCCACTTCCGTCGAAGGCGGTAATTCCTCTAGCGGGATCAGCAGGTCGTCGAGTTCCGCCTCTTCGTCCGGATTGGAGCTGCGCTGTAGCTCGAGCCATCGTGTGGCTTCCGCGTTGCGGAGCGGCGCTTCGGCAGCATCGCTATCGCCGAGGTCCAACCAGTCGTAATCACCACGCTGTTCGGAGACCTTGGATGCGATCCCCTGGGGTGTGCCGTGGTATCCGGGTGCGGGGTTGTGCTTCTGGGTCTCTCCCAGACGAATGTCCCTGTGTTCTCTGTCCAGATCCTCGAGCGCCCGCTTCGCTTCGAGCAATTGCCTCTGAAGGGACGCGATCTGCTCCTGTCCTTGCTCCTCGCTCCACAGCGCGCGACGGCTTGAAATCTCCCTGACGGTCTTGCTGAGAGCTTCGAACGCGTCACCACCTTGGCCAAGGACACTGACGCAGAGGGGCTGGAGCTCCGGTGGGAGCTTGTCGCGCAACACGGCGAGTGCTCGAGGATTCTCAGCCGTCACCAGCACGCGTTGCCCGCTGGCCAGAAGGTGGCACATCAGGTTGGCAATCGTGTGGCTCTTCCCCGTGCCTGGTGGGCCTTGAACGACGACGCCGCGTCGCGTGCGGATAGCTCCGACGATCTCCCGCTGTTGTGCGTTGGCCGGCAGCGGGAAGTAGATCTCGGAGCCCTCGTCGGGCCAATAGTTGGGAGATCGTGGGTCGTTGCTCTCATGAGGCGCTGCGTCGCTCGTGACTTCGACGAGGCTGGCCCAGCCCGCCGGAAGGATGCCAGAGCTTCGCAGTTGCTGGATTATCTTTTCGTAAAGGCGGAGAAGTGCCGTGGAGCCCCGCTTGCGAAGGATGACCGCCGGCGCCCAGGTGAGCGCTGGCACTGCGTCACGCCCCTCTTCGGCCGAGAGCGCTGGCGACCATCGGGTCTTCGGGTCGAGCAGGCGGCCCCAGGTCTGAAGTGCTGCATGCATCCGATCTCGGTCCCAGACAGCATCGTCAGAGCCAATGGAAGCTAATGTCGCCTCGACCTCTGCTGTCTGGCTCTGCGGCGGATCGAACTCGCGATCCAGCATGTCACGTTCCAGGGAGACGTTCGTTCCCTCGGACGGGCACGAGACACGCATGGCACCGAGCTTGGGATCGAACTCCAACTCCGCTGTCGCTGTGACTACATGGCGTCGGATCTTCGCGGCTTTTCCTCCGGGCTTTTGCCAATCGAGCAGCCCAAAGCCTACACACAGCTGGAGTGTCTCACCTTCGCGGTCGAGGCGGCGGTGGATCTGGTAGAGCTTGCTGTAGAGCTCCTGCGCGCGGAGGCTGTCGCCGAGTTCGGTTGCCCATTGGTGCCAGATCGTGCAGTAGGTCTGGTAGAGCTCCTCGACCCCCGGGCGATCGGCGAGGCGGATCGTCACCTTGGTGGGCTCATCCGAGTCTTTCGAGTCCCAGTGGGGATCCTCAATCGTGGCTTGCGGCTGAAGCTTGGGTGGATCGCGGCGGGCTTGCTCGAACTCCTGCTGCTTAAGCCACGGCGTGAGCTCGGCCGGAGGAACAGGCGGCTTTGGTAACTCCTGATCGTTGATCTGTAGCCAGGTGCTGACGTCGGCTCCCTCGGCGTCCGGCGAGTCGGTGAGCTGCGAAGCCTGGTAGCAACTCGCGAGGTCCGGAACTTGATCGAGCCAGACGACTTCCTCGTAGGTCGCGATGTCGCGAACCGTCGTCATCTTCGATCGCACGACCTCGCGCAGATACTGCGCAAGCCGGACAGCCTTCGGGTCTTGGGAACATGATTCCGCCATCTACTGTTGCCACTCCCCACTCAACATGGTGATTCCCTCGTCCACGGAATCTATGCCGCCAAGAACCGAAAACTCAAATCGCGCGATTCGACTGTCGTGTCTCAGAATGGCTTTCCCGCCTCGGACCCCATGCCCGGGTTGAGCTACTGCTCGGTCGGTCGAGCATGAATGACGACTTGAGCCCCGGCAAGAGCGCACTGTTCGATTCGCCCGTCCTCGACCTCAAACGACTCCTGAAGGCTCGCTACCGCTGCGGGCCACCCCTCAACGTCGATGGCACTTGTGCCGAGTTCGTGCGCGCTTTCGTTCCGATTGGAGCGGCGCAGCTGCTCACCGAGCCAGGCCGGCGTGCAGTCCGCGGGCAAGCCTCGCCACGCGCCGTCGTCGCGGATGGGGATCATGCGAGAGACGGCGTCACGCTTCACGGCGCATGAGTTCTCGACGATGTCGACCGGCTGGATCCGGAGGCTGCGAGCATGGGATGGAATGCGCTGACGGTCACCACCCGAACTGGACCGCCATCCTATTCGTCACGACAACACCCAGTGAGAAGCCGAGCGGCTCCGGAACTACGCCCGGAAGGCGATCGACCGCCCGATTAGCCTACGATCGAAACGCACGCCGAGCTCCCAGTGCGCTTTCGCGGGTCAGATGCCTTCGACGATCACCGAGGTGGGTCTGGACGCGCAGCCAGGCGCTCCGCCCCGGCACGGCCGATCGAGGTATCGAGGCGCCGATCTCGTCCCGAGCCGCCACGCCCACCACGCGCGAATCCGAGCTCCCTCCCTGGCTCCCTTCGAGCTTCGGGATCGCGACAGCGCCGCACGGCACCCGCGACCACGTTGGCAACCAGTCCACGACGATCTCGAAGATCACGGCGGGAGACGGGCGGCCGTTCCGACTGAGCCGCTCCAGCATCCCGCCGAAGGCATCCCAACCACCGCCCCAACTCTCCTTCCTTGGTGCACAGTGTTCCGCTGTATCCGATCTCGAATACCACCGATCGGATCGCCCGATCGCCCTGTCCACCTGCGTCGCGCTGTGTCACCCCTCCCGCGAAGCACGCCGCAGAAATGGTGACTCTTGTGGTGAGTCCTGCGCCTTCCACACCCTCACGCCCCGATGGGCAAGTTCGTAAGTCTCGGTCTCGCAAAGACCTACGCAATGATCCCGGAGGGCTTCGAACCCTCTATCCTCGGTTCCGAAGACCGATGCTCTTTCCCACCAAGCCAGGACACCGACACATGGGAAAGGCCCTCGCAGGCGGACCTGCGGCGAAGGCCCCCCTGCCTCTCTCCGCCCCGTCCGCACGTCGAGCGCGCCGAGACCAAAGCACCCGCACCGCAACATCGATGCCCTCGACACGAACGACCTAACGCGGACCCAACCGCAATCGCAAGAACCGCGGAAAGTAGAGCCCCTCGTCAGCAACCAGCGCACCGAAATCGAGCGAGTTCGCGACATAGGTCGCCGCAACGCCGCCCTCGCATGCGAGCGCCGGATGCACCTTCGCCGCGTAGATCAGGATCTGCGCGCGCGCCGCTTCCGCGGGGCGATGCAGGAGCTGCAGCGAAGACCACGGCCCGGTGAGCTCGGGCGCGGTGCGGATCCCGAGCGGAGCCGGACCGAAGCCGAAGCCGTGCAGCGCGCACCAGCGCTCGCCGCTGCGGTGCAGCGTGAGCTCGGACTGCGCGGGAGCGAACAGGGGCGCCATCCGCGGAGGCGCTTCCGCGAACGGCCTCCAGCCCTGGTCGCCACACCAAGCCTCCGCTTCGAGCAGCTCGCCTGCGCGGAGGCGCGCGAGCGGCCAGCGCACGAGGTGCAGGGCGTGGTTCGCGCCGCGGGGTGATGCGGCGTAGAGGTGCTCACCCTCGACGAAGGCGCCACCGCCGCCGAGCAGGAGATCGTCCGGCGTCGCGGCATGCTCGATCCAACGCAGACGCCAGGCGCGCGGCTCCGCGTCGGGCTCGTCGACGAAGGCCGCGCGCGAGCGCTCGAGGGCAAAGCCGAGTCCGCCAGAGCTGGGCTTCACGGCGAAGAAGAAGAGCAAGAGCCGCGAGCCGACGCGCACACCGCTCGCGGGCCAGAGCCAGAGCTCGCGCTCGTCGCGATCCTCGGGAACGAAGAACGAGCGCGGCTCGCCCTCGTGCTCGCTCCAGGCGAACGCCATCGTGGCACTCCGCGGATCGCGCCCGCGCTGGATCGCGACGCTGTTCCGCACCATGCGCGCCTCGCGGCGCGTCCCGCCCTTCGGCGCGACGAAGCTGTCGGCGAAGAGCCAGAGGATGCGCTCGCCGCCGAGATCGACGCTGGAGGCGCCATCGCCGCCGCGCCAACGCGGATCCGCGCGGAACAGGCGATCGGCCTCGGGCCAGGGCTCGAGCTTCGGTGCATCGAGATCGAAGGCGCCTGTCTCGCAGCGGAGCTCGAGCGCGCCGCTCGCGCTCCGCGTCCAGAGCCGCAGGAACTTCGCCGTGCGGCCGTCGCCGCAGCGCACGACGCCGGCTTCCACCTGCAGCGACTCGTCGCGCGAGCGGAACGCGTGCTGCACCTCGTGCGCATGCGAGCCGAGCGGACGAGGGAGCTCGCGGAGGAAGCGCGGATCGTCGGAGAGATCCGCCAGCACGCGCCATCCTTCGGCTCGCTTGGTCCAGACGCTGAGGTAGCGACCTCCCGGTGCCGCGTCTCCCTCGCGCGCCGGCGCGGCGCTCCACGCGCCGCGCGTGAAGCCGAGATCCCCCGAGCCGGCGCACCACGCTTCGTCCGGCTGCCACGTGAATCCCGCGGGTGGGAAGGGCCGGCCGCGGAAGTAGAGCTCGCGCTCGGCGGCCCCCACCGCGATCGGTCCGCTGGGCGGGAAGACCAGCGCTTCGGGGGCGAAGCTCTGGAGCCAGCCGTCGACGCCCCGCTCGCGCGTCTCCCGAGCGAAGCGCCGGTCCGCCTCCGCGATCGCCGCGCTCTCGTCCATGCGATCCGCCTCCGTTCCCTGCCGCGCGGCGATGCCGATGCCGATGCCGATGCCGATGCCCTCGGAAGCGGCGAGGGCGAGCGCGGCGAATCCGGCGCGACGCGTGAATTCACGAGCTCCGCACATGCCCCGAGACTAGCCAGCCGATGCTGAGCTGCGCTAGCACGGCGCCCAGAGTGCGTCCGAGGAGCCGCAGCCAACTCGCCGCGGCGCGCTTGCTTGCGCTCGCTCCCGCTGGCGACAATCCGGCTTTCTCCGCGGAGCCACCTTGGCCGAGTTCATCGACGTCTTCCTGCACCTGGACCAGCACCTCGCGAGCTGGGCGAACGACTTGGGGCCCTGGCTCTACGTGCTGCTGTTCGCGATCATCTTCTGCGAGACGGGGCTGGTCGTGACCCCGTTCCTGCCGGGCGATTCGCTGCTCTTCGCGGTCGGTGCGCTCGCGGCGATCGCCGGCTCGCCGATCGGCGTGGTCGAGATCATCCTGCTGCTCATCGTCGCCGCGATCCTCGGCGACGCGGTGAACTACGCCCTCGGCCGCAAGCTCGGCCGCCGCTTGATGGAGCGGCAATCGAAGTGGTTCCTGAAGAAGGAGCACATCGAGCGCACCGCGCGCTTCTATGCGCGCCACGGGGGCAAGACCGTCGTGCTCGCGCGCTTCGTGCCGATCGTGCGCACCTTCGCGCCCTTCGTCGCCGGCATGGGCGCGATGTGGTACCGGAAGTTCCTGCTCTTCAACGTCGTCGGCGGGATCGTCTGGGTCGTGCTCTTCGTCGTCGCGGGCTACGCCTTCGGCAACATCCCCGCAGTGAAGCGCAACTTCCAGTTCGTGCTGATCGGGATCATCATCGTCTCGATCCTGCCGGGCGTGATCGAGGTGTGGAAGGCGCGCCGCGAGAAGGCGCATCCTCCCGAGGTCGGCGACGGGAGCGCGACGCAGAGCTGAGCACGCCGCTCAGTGCCCGCGGCCCCCGCCGCGCGGGATCGCGTGCCAGATCCGCAGCAAGAGCAAGAAGCCGACCACGCCGAACGGGCAGAGGAACATCGGCCAGTACGCCCAATCGCGCGTGGTGAGATAGCCGAGCGAGAAGCTCTGCAGCGCGGTGCCGAGATAGACGAAGCCGTCGATCATGCCGACCGCGGTGGCCGCGCCCTTCTTGCCGCCGAAGTCCATCGTCGCCGTGCCGCTCAGCAAGCCGTGCGCGCCGATGACGCCGATCGACATCACGAAGATGACCAGGCCGAGCCAGAGCGGGTCGAGCGTGAGCACGGGACCGGCCTTGATCTGACGGCGATCGCCCGCGCGCATCGAAGGCGAGGGATCGGCGAGCAGGAGCTCCTGGCGCTTCCCCGCGCGCTCGAGCGCCACGTGCAACGCGCCGTCGGTGAAGCGCTCACCGGGTGCGAGCCCGCTGCCCGTCGAGCTCACCATCTTCTTCTCGGGGTCCCAGCGCGCGCCGTCCTTGCCGAAGGCCGGCACGGAGGCGATCGCCTGGCTCACCTGCAGCCAGCTCTGGAACGCGCCTTCGCGCTCCTGCGCCGCGAGCCCCGAGTGGTCCTGCGCGATCGCGAGGAGGCGATCACCGACCTCGAAGCCCAGCACCTCGGGCGCGGCGCCGGGATCGACGGCGCGCAACGCGCCCCTCGGCAGGATGCCCGCGCGCGAGAGCTGCTGCTCCAGGTAGTTGAGCTCGGCCTGCACACCGAGCTCGCTGCCGCTCCTCAGGAAGCGCACCGAGACGCGCGGCTTCGCTTCGGCGGCGGCAAGGTCGAGCTGCTCGTCCACGTCGGCCCACGTCGCCGTCGCATGGCCTTCGATCGAGAGCACGCGGTCGCCGGCGCGCAGCGGCGTGCTCGGGTTCTCGGCCCAGCCGACCCGCGCCTCGGTGCCGCCGAGCGTCACGAACATGCCGATCGACGCGACGGCGAGCAGCGCGTAGAGCAAGCCCGCGACCGGCGCGCGACGGCTCTGGAAGAAGAGATCGGAGAGCCAGCCGGCGAGATTGCCGCCGATGACGCCGGCGACGAAGAGGAGCCCACCCCAGCCGCCTTGGAAGAAGAAGGGCGAGAGGAATGCGAGCCCGCCGCTCACGACGTAGCGCGCGCGATGCACTCCGCTGCTGCGCTTCGCGAGCGAGAGGAACACGATCGACATCGCGAAGAGCGCCAGCACGAGCGGCACGCGGTCCCACGAGCCGTTCCGCAGCCAGTGCGAGCTCGGCAGCACCCACACCTCGGCGGCGTAGATCGGGAACCAATGCATGACGCCGTTCCGCAGCACGCCCGTGCAGAACTCGATCAGCGCCACGGTCAGGATCACCGGGTGCGTCAGCACGCGCTTCAGGATCTCGCCGAGGCTCGCGCTGCCCTTCTCGTCGCTCCAGGCGTCGCCCGTATCGAAGTCCGCGTGACCGGCTTGGCTCGGCTTGTCCTTCAGCAGGAAGAGCTCGACCAGCGCGATCAGCCCGAGGAACGCGGCGGGGAAGAAGAAGACCCACTTCGCGGCGTAGGTCGGCGTCACGCCTTGCGCCGCCGCCATCGCGTCCAAGATCCAGCCGTTCACGGTGAAGGCGAGGAAGATCCCGCTCGCGATCATCGTGCCGAAGATGCCCGAGAACCCGCCGCGCTCGCGCACGTGGAACCAGTGCGCGTTCACTTTGACGATCGCGACCGCGCCGAAGCTCTGGAAGTACATGTTGATCGCGTAGAGCAGCGCGAAGATCGTCGTCAGCGACCTTCCGCCTCCGCCACCCGCGTCGAGCTGCAGCGCGAGGAAGATGCCCATCGCGAGGTTCATCAGGCCCGAGCCGAACGCGGCGAAGAGGATCCCCGCTCGGCCGCCGATCTTGTCCACGAGCGGCCCGTTCAGCAGGAACGCGAAGGCATAGGTAATGGTGCCCGCGCCGAAGATGAGCCCGAAGTCCTCCTTGGTCATCAGGGGCCCGAGCGCGGTCTTCGAGACGGTCAGGTTGTAGCGCCCCATGTAGAGCAGCGCATAAGCGAGCCCCATCGGGAACCAGTTCAGGAACCGGCGGGCGCGGAAGGCGGCGCTGTGCTCGGGCGGGAGCGTCGTGCTCATCGCGGGGAGGGGCTCGCGGCGGTTGGGCGGAAGGGCACGCACCTTGGCTCGCTGGAGAATGCGGTGCAAGGAGGCGCGGGAGGGCGTGACTTCGGACGCAGCGCGTACTATGCCTCCCCACGCCCCGGAACCTCTCGCTTCCCTCGGCCTCGTTCGGAGCCGGCGTCCATGCAGAAGAAGCTCCTCTGGTCCACGATCCTCGCGAGCGGCCTGGCTCTCGGGCCCGCCTTCTCGCAATTCGGCAACACCTGTCCGCCGTGGAACGGCGGCCCCGGAACCGGTGGGCCCGGCACGGGTGGACCCGGGAACGGTGGGCCCGGAAACGGTGGACCCGGAACCGGCGGCGGCAGCAACGGCGGTGCCGCGCGACTCACGACTCCCGGGCGCAACGCGGTCGGTCCGCCCGCGGCCACCCCCGTTCCCGGCTCGGGCGGTCCCTCCACCGGCGGCCCCGCCGTCGATCCCTCGCGGCCCTCGGGCTACCGCGGTCCCGGCGATCGACCGGGCGGCCCGTCGAGCGGCGGCGGATCCGGTGGCGGCTCGGGTGGACCGAGCGTGCCCCCGCCCCCGAACTACGACGGCCCGGCCGACGTGGCGCCGGGCGCCGGCGCGCCGGCAGGTCCGAGCACCGGCCCGGGGACCGGAGGTGGAGGTGGACCGACCGGCCAGCCCGCGCGTCCGACCACGCGCGTCGGCCTGGACCTCTCGCTGCCCCTCGACGCCTGGGATCGCTGGTGGGCGGCGAATCGCGAGCGCTACCTCGACCTGCGAACCCAAGTGGAGTCGACCACCGACGGTCCGGTGACCGGGGAAGGCAACGACCTCGGCGAGGCTCGGGGACTCGACGCCGCGCTTCGCTCGCGCGTCGGCGAGCATCTCCTCGGCATCCTCGAGGGCAAGCTCGCGGCCAGCGCTTCGGAGATCGACGCGGCCCTCCTCGCCGCCGCGAAGCTCGGCCATGAGCCCGCGCGCACACGCGAAGCGCTGCAAGCGCAGCTGGCGCACGGCACCCAGACGCGCCGCGAGCTCGCGGCCCTCTCGCTCGGCCTGCTCGGAGACGCCGCGGCTGCGCCGCTCCTGATCGCGCTCGCGCGCGACCTGCCGCTCGCGCACGCCGTCGTGGGCTCCCGCTCGGTCGATCCCCGCACGCGCGCGTTCGGATGCTTCGGCCTCGGCCTGCTCGCGCGCAAGCAGGGCGCCGGCTCGAACACGCAGTCGCTCGCACGCGAAGCGCTGCTCGAGGTCGCGCAGCAGAAGGCGCAGCTCGACGTCACCGTCGCGGCCCTCTCCGCGCTGAGCATCTTGCCCCTCGGCGAGAACGAGCGCTGGATGCACTGCTACCCCGTGCTGGAGCAGCTCTTGCAGCAGCCGGGCGCCTCGGACTTCTTCCGCGCGCACATCCCGACCGCGGTCGCGCGCCTCGGCGGCAAGCCCTGGGCGGAGAAGCTAGCGCTGCTCGCGGAGGCCGAGAAGGAGCATCCGCTCGTCCGCGCCTCGGCGCTGCTGGCGTTCGGCCGTTTCGGGGACGAGCTGCAGCCCGCGCTGCGCGCGCGCGCGGTGAAAGCGCTCGAGAAGGCGACGAAGCGCACCGACGGATTCTCCGAGCGCTCCTTCGCGATGCTGGCGCTCGCGCGCATCGGCGACGCCGACAGCATGAAGCGCTTCGAGCGCGAGGTCGTCGCCGGCGCGCACCTCGATCAGCCTTGGCTCGCTCTGGGCCTCGGCCTCGCGGCACGTGAAGAAGCCGCCGCGGGCGCCGACATCTCCTCGCGCGTCGAGGCGCTGCGCCGCGCCTTCCGCGCCGCCAAGGCTCCCGAGACGCGCGGCGCGCTGGCGATCGCCCTCGGTCTCACGCGCTCGAGCGATGCGATCGCCGAAGTGCGCAAGGCCTTCGAGCAGGAGAGGATCGGCCGCACGCGTGGCCACCTCGCCGTCGCTCTCGGACTGCTCGGCGACCGCGCCGCGCTGCCGCTGATCCGCGCGGCGATCGCGGAGCAGGGCCTCGAGGCCGAGGAGATCGCCGAGCTCGCGAACGCGCTCGGCATGCTGCGCGACCCAGAGGCGGTTCCGCTGCTCGTCGCCAAGCTGAAGGCCGCGAGCTCGACCGCCGAGCTGGGTCCGCTCGCCCGCGCCCTCGGCCGCATCGGCGAGGCCCGCGCCGCGGAAGCGCTGCTGGTCCTCGCCGCCGATCCGTCCGCGAGCCAGCTCGCCCGCACCTACGCGGTGGCGGGTCTCGGGGTCCTCTTCGATGCCGGGCCGCTCCCCTGGAGCGTGCCGTACACCGAAGACATCAACTACCTCGCGGCGACGCCTTCGCTGTTCGCGAGCGGAGGCCTGCTCGACCTGCTCTGATCCCGGGCAAGAGAGCTCGGAACGACCGGAACCCTAACGCGGCCCCCGGACGAGGAGCGCAACGCTCCTCGTCCGGGGGCCGCGAGCATTCCGCCTCCGCCCGGCTCGGGAATCACGGAAAGCTGGCGGCTCGCAGGAGCCCTTCACGTTCGGGAGCAGAGGCGCGCTGGTGCGCCTTCGCTGCCCGTCCTCATGCAAGTCGTCCTCGAGACCCCCGATCGCTCCGGCGCCAGACGCGAGGTTGATGCAACATCCGCCGCGCTCGATACTCGCTGGAAGCCTGCGCCTGCGCGGGCCGCGAGGGTGACTATGACGGATGCGCCCGACCCGCCCGTGACCGCGCTACTCCAGCGCGCCGCGAAAGGCGATGCAGAGGCCAGCGATCTCGTGCTGCGTCAGCACTTCGCGGAGCTGCATCTCCTGGCCGAGCATTACATGCGCGGTCAGCGGCCCGGAACCACGCTCCAAGCGACGGCGCTCGTGACCTCGGCGTACCTACGCCTCTTCTCGACCAAGGAGAAGGAGTTCACGAGCCGGCTGCATTTCATCGCCGCGTTCGGCCTGGCGATGAAGTGCGTGCTGATCGAGCACGCGCGCAGGAACGGCCGGATGAAGCGCAAGCACACGCGCGTGGATCAAGAGCTCGGCGCGCTCCATGACGCGTTCAAGAGGAGCCACTTCGATGTGCTGGCGCTCGACGAGGCCATCGCCGACTACAGGCAGAAGAACCCCGCGATGTGCGCGGCGCTGGAAGCGATGCTCTTCTCCGGCTTGAACCGCCAGGAGGCCGCGGAGCTCGCGGGGATCCCGCTCCGCACCTTCGAGCGCAAGTGGCCGGCGTTGCAGGCGTGGTTCCGCAGGCGCCTCGCATGAGCTCGCGCGAGGAAGACTGGGAACGGCTGGAGGAGCTCCTCGCCGCAGCGCTCGAGCGCCCCGCCGCCGAGCGCGATGCCTTCCTCGTCGAGGAGTGCGGCGGAGACGAAGAGCTGCTCGCCGAGGCGCGCTCCCTCCTAGCCGCTTACGCAGGCGTGCCGAGCGGCTATCTCGAGCCCGTGCCGCCGTCCACGCCGGACGCCGCGACGCCTGCGCCGGCACAGGCTCCGCCGCAGCGCCTCGGCGACTTCGAGCTCTTGGAGGAGCTCGGCCACGGGATGGCCGTCGTGTACCGCGCGCGGCAGATCTCCCTCCAGCGCGAGGTCGCGCTGAAGCTCCTGACCGGGGCCGAGGCGAAGTCGCCGCGCTTCGTGGAGCGCTTCCAGCGCGAAGCGCGCGCCATCGCGAAGCTCGAGCATCCGCACGTCGTGCGCGTCCACGTCGTCGGCACAGAGCAAGGCGTGCCCTATTTCGCGATGGAGCTCGTCCGCGGCCACGATCTGCGCCGCGAGCTCGAGATCCTGACCTCGGCCGAGCCATCGAGCGGAGCGCGAGCGCTCGCGCTGCCGACGATCGGAGCGCGCGGCTACGTGAGCAAGGTCGTCGACCTGGTCGCCAAGCTCGCCGACGCGCTGCACGCGGCGCACGAAGCGGGGATCGTGCACCGCGACGTGAAGCCGAGCAACGTGCTGCTCGACGCCAACGGCGAGCCCAAGCTCGCGGACTTCGGCATCGCCCGGGACGAGAGCCTGGGCCGCGCCGAACGCACCGATACGGTCGGCGGCACGGCCTACTACATGAGCCCCGAGCAGGCGCGCCTCGAGAGCGCCGCGCGCATCGACCGCCGCACCGACATCTACTCTCTCGGCGTCGTGCTCTACGAGCTGCTCGCGCGGAAGCGCCCGTTCGAAGGCAAGACGCGCGACGAGATCCTGACCAAGATCCGCCAACAGGAACCGGTGCCGCTGCGGCGGCTCGAGCGCCGCGTGCCGCGCGATCTCGCGGTGATCTCCGCGACGGCGATGGCGAAGGAGCCGACGGAGCGCTACGCCACGGCGGCGGCCTTGGCCGCGGACCTGCGGCACTTCCTCGCCCACGAGGCGATCGAAGCGCAGCCGCCGAGCTACTTCGTGCGCGCGCGGCGCTTCGTGCGACGGCATCGCTTGGCCGTGGGGGCGGCGGTGCTGCTCGTCATCGGACTCGTTACGGGTACCCTGCTCACGCGCTGGGGGAGCGACCGCGAGACCGTCCGCGAGGCGGAATCGCGCGCGCGATCCTTGCTCGAACGCTTCGATACCGAGCTCACCAGCCGCCTCGTCGAGATGCAGCGCGAGCTGCGTCAGCTCGCGCAACGAGACTTGCCCATCGACGGCCAGCTGAGCGCGGAGCTCGATCGCAAGCTCGCGCTGGCTCGCGATCGCGCCGCGGCGGAGCTGGCCCTGCAAGTCCTCCGGGCCATCGCGGTTCCCGCCAGACAGAAGCTCTTCGGGCTCGATCTGGAGAGCTTCCGAGTTGCGTTGGTGCGCTTCGCGCAGCTCGTGCGCGATTTCCCCGCGCACGAGAACCAGCAGATCGAGCAAGTCCTCGATGCGCTGCGCGCACCCCTCGAGATCAGCGTGGTCGATGAGGCAGGCACGCCGCTCGTCGCCGAGATCTCCGCCGTACGCCTGGATCCGCTCACCGGCCTGACGGAGGAGCGCCTTTCCATCGGCAGCAGCTCCGCGCTCACCGCGCGACTCGAGCCCGGCTACTACCGCGTGCACGTGCGCCCGCCAGGCGGGCCGGCCCGCGAGTTCACGCGCATGTTCCGGCTCGGCTGGGAAGAGGAGCCGATCCGCTGCACCATCTCGCCGGCGCGCTGGACGAGCGAAGCGATGGTGCGAGTGGAAGGCGGAGAGCTGCGCATTCCCCCGGGACAGTTCTTCTCGCCGTACGCCGGCCAGACGATCCGAGTGCCTAGCTTCTGGATCGACGAAGCTCCCGTCTCCATCCGCGAGTACCGCGCCTTCCTCGCGGCAACGGGCACAGCTCAACCCACGCTCTGGGAGCACTTCCCCACGAGCATCGATCCCGAGCTACCGGCGGTTGCCGTTGGATGGAAGGAGGCCCGCGCTTACGCCGAATGGGTCGGCAAGCGCCTCGTGTCTGCGCCGGAGCGCGAGCTCGCGACGCGCGGGGCCGAGGGGGCGACCTGGCCCTATCCTGTGCGCGAGGGCGAAGACCCGTACCGCGGAGCCGTCTTCGCCGCGAAGCCGGCCTCGAGCCTCTCCTTCCCAGAGGAAGCCGCGCTCTTCGCGCGCTTCGCGGTGCCCGTGCGCTCGACGCCCGAAGCGCGCAGCGTGCCTCTCGGCCTCTACCACCCGCTGGGCAATGCGCGAGACTGGACCGAATCGCTCGGCATCGACAACGGACCCTCTGGAAGCCTCGTGCCGCTCGCAGACAGCCGCTTCATCCTCGGGGGAAGTTGGTGGGCGAAAGCGGTGAACGAGAACCTGCGCAGTCGCTCGATTCGCGGCATCCAAGCCTCGCATGCCCAATTCGCGGTCGGCTTCCGCTGCGCGAGGAGCGCCGAACCCTGAGCTCTCGATTTCCCACGGCCCATTCTCCGACCGGAGCCCCCCTGGCATGGCTTATCAATACAGGCTCGATGTCGCGTTGACCTGCCGCACCAGCGGCCAATCCGATCCGAGCATCAACTTCCCCGGTGTGCTCGTCCCGGCCGATCTTTGCGCGCTCGTCGCGAAGATGCCGATGGAGCTCTCCTCGCAGGCGCCGCTCTCCGGCATGGACGCCGCGACGCGCTCGACGGCGGTATGGAATCTCTGCCACGAGGCGATCGCGCTGAGCGCCGGGGACAGCGCTGTTCCGACCTTCGAGATCGAGATCGCGCCGGACCCCAGCATCGCCTCTTCGGACTACAACGTAGGCACTCCCGACAAGCCGATCTGGAAGCCCTATGACGACGGCATGGGCGTCACCCTCATCGCGCGGGTCGCACCGACTCCCTCGTCGGGTGCCGGCGCACCGATTCCTCCGTATCCGCGCGTCCAGGTCGTGCACGGCATCGCCGCGGCGTGGTTCCTCCACTGCAAGCTCAGCTATCTCGGCGAGAGCTAGGAGCACTGTCCCATGACCGATCTCTTCGCCTTGCGCAGCGAGCTTGCGCAGCCTGCGCGACGCGTCGGCCTACAGTTCCACTCCTCGCGCACGCCGTTCCGGATCGCCGAGGCGTTCTTCGCGAGCTCCCCAACGGATCGCGCGATCGTCTCTCCGCGAGCGAATGACGCGTTCGAGCTCGACTTCGGCGCGCGTCCCTGGAAGCCCGGCGAAGAGCTCAGCTTGCGCATCGTTCGCCGCGCTCCGCTGCCCGCGCTGGCGAAGATGGTGGACCTCGGCTCGCGCGAAGGCGCCACACCCTGGTGGAAGCAAACGAGCGAGCTCTTCGAGTCCTACGCCGCCCTGCTCTCGGCGGGAGGCGTTCCGCATGGGCGGGAGCGCCTGCTCTTCCTCGACTTCGACCGCGAGACGCAGTGGCTCGAAGAGCTCTCGCGGCACTGGCGCAAGCTCGGCGCAGACGCCAGCGCCGATGCACCTCTGAAGAGCAGCGACGCCGCCGAGTATCAGATGCGATCACGCGCCGTGCAGGAGCTGCCCAAGCTCTTGACTGCCCGCGCACACGATCGCGCCTATCGCGAGGCACCGCCGGGGCCATGGCCGGCTCAGCATCCGAGCTGGCCGCTGGTGCGACAGATCGGCGAGCTGCATCACCGGCTCATCGCCCGACACATCCCGGAGTCCGCGCAGCGAGTTTCGTTCGTGGGGCGCGCGTTCGTGCTCTTCGCCGCGCGGCAGTTGGTGCGCGAGCTCCCGGGATCGGCAGGCGAGTCGCCGACCTATCTGAACGGGGAACCGGACTCGGCCTACTTCCTGCTCTTCGCGGAGATCTTCGATCTGCTGGCGCAGGATCCCCAGCACACGCCGGCTAGCGCTTTCTGGGCGGAGCTCCATCCCTATCTCGTCGCCGCCGAAGCCGCGTTCGGCTACGTGTACGAGCCCGAGCCGCCCTACCCGCGCGCTTTCGATGGCTACTCGTACGAACGCTTCCATCCGGAACGCGCGACGCCCGCCCTCGTGGAGCAGCTGATCGCCGAGATGCAGAAGATGTCGCCTGAGGAGCTGCGGCAGCAGCAATGGCGGCAGCGGCGCGCCATCCTGCGCGACACCTACGCGTTCCTGAACGACGGGAAGACCCCCACGAGCATCGCCGAGATCCTGCCGAGAACCGTGCCGAGGCCTGCCCTCCAGCCGGGAGGGAGCTTCTCGGCTCACTCCTCGGAGAGCGCGAAGGACCGCGTCAAGAAAGGCGAGCCCGCGCAGCCTCGATGACCCGCGCAAGGAGCGCCGCGTGATCGAGGCCCGCGCGCTCCGCGGCCAGGGCGAAGCCCGTCCCCGGCGAGAGGTCGGGGTTCGGGTTCACGTCGATGACGTAGGGCTCGTCGCGCGCGTCGAGGCGGAGATCGACGCGGCCGTAGTCGCGGAGCCCCATCACCTCGAACGCCGCGCGCGCGACGCTCTCGAGGCGCGCGCGCTGGCTCGCGGAGAGATCGCGCGCGGGGATCACGCGCGTGATGTCCCAGTCGCGGCTGCCTTCGATCCACTTGCCCGCGTAGGTCACGATCCGTGCTTCGTCGGGGCGGAAGAGCGAGTAGTCGATCTCGGAGAGCGGGAGCACCTCGAGGCCGCTCGGTCCGGCGAGCAGCGCCACGTTGATCTCGCGCGCTTCGATGTACTCCTCGATCAGCGCGGGCTGCGCGTAGCGCGCGATGAGCTCCTTCGCGCGCGTGCGCAACGCGCGCTCGTCACGAACGACGCTGCCCTGGTCGATGCCGTGGCTCGCGTCCTCGCGCGCGGGCTTCGCGAGCAACGGGAAGCAGAGCTCGCCCAGCGGCTCGTCACCCGTCGCGAAGACCGCCCCTCGCGGCACGGGCACTCCTCGCGCGGCGAGCAGCGCGCGCGCGAGCGGCTTCTCGGTGGCGAGCTGCATCGCGCGCGGCGGCGAGCCGGTGTAGGCGAGCCCGAAGAGCTCGAGCGCCCACGCGAACGCGGCCTCCAGGCGCGCGTCGCCGCCCAGGCTCTCCACGAAGTTCAGCACGAGGTCGCCGGAGAGGCGCGCGAGCAAGCTCGCGATCGCGCGCGCGTCGCGCGGGACCCCATGGACGGAGACCTCGTAGCCGCGCGATCGGAGGCTCGTCGCCGCGGCGAGCGCTCCGTCGATCGCCGCCTGCACCGCGAGCGCGTCCTTCCGATCGCCGCTCGCGAGCTCGCGGTCCTCGCTGTGGAGCACCGCGATGCGCCGTGCGCTCATCCGGCGAGGCCGAGGCGCCGGCAGGCCTCATCGAAGATCGCCAGCACGAGATCGTGGTAGCTCTTGCCGAGGCGCTCGAAGAGCAGCGCGAGGTCGCTATAGCCGGGCGCGATCCCGGGCAACGGGTTCGCCTCGAGGAAGAGCGGCTCGCCGGCGGCGTTCATGCGTACATCGATACGCCCGACATCGCGACAGCCGAGCGCGCGATAGGCCTCGAGCGCCACCGTCTCGATGCGCGCGATCTCCGCCGCGCTGCGCCGCGGCGGCGCGAGGTAATCGACCTCGTCCTTCCACTGCGGGTTCCGCTTCACCTCGAGCGAGTAGACGAAGCGCTCGGGCGGCACCTGCTTCGGCACCACCTCCATCGCCGCGACCACGTGCGCGTGATCGCCCGTGCCGAGGATGCCGACGGTGAACTCCGGACCCGCGCAGAACTCCTCGATCAGCACGGGCTCCTTGTAGTCGAGCCAGAGCTTCGTCACCCACTCGACGCGCGCGCCGTGCGATTCGATGCGCGAGGTGCGGCGGATGCCCATGCTCGAGCCCTCGGCGAGCGGCTTCGCGAAGAGCGGGAAGCGGAGCCCCAGCTCGCGCGGCACCTCGCCGTCGGCGATCACCACGTGGCGCGGCGTGGGCACGCCGTAGCTCGCCACCAGGCGCTTCGCGACGCCCTTGTCGAGCGAGACCGCCATCGTCAGCGGATCGGAGTGCGTGCAGCGAATGCCGAGCATCTCGCAGACGGCCGGCACGTGCGCCTCGCGCGAGCGCGTGCCGCGACCTTCGCTCAGGTTGAAGACGAGGTCGGGCTTGCAGGCCAGCGCCGCCTCGACGAAGCGCTTGCCGCCACCCATGCGCCGGACGCTGTGGCCACGGCCCGCGAGCACGTGCTCCAGCGCTTCGATGGTCGTCAGCGAGTCGTACTCCTCGAGCGCGTCCTCGGGATGCGCTCCGGGGATCTCGAGCTCGGCCGCGAAGTCGGACTTCAAGTCGAAGGCGATGCCGATGTCCACGCTCTGGGCTCCTCGCTCGCTCAGCGAGCGCGTGCGATGGGGTCGATGCGGCGATACCCTAGCGAGCCCGCGAGCCGCTGCAAGCGCGGCGTCGCGCGCGGGCTCTGCCACGCCCCCATGCGCTTCGCCCTCTTCCGGTCCTCGCTCGTGCGCTCTGCGCTTCTCGGCGCCCTCGCTCTCGGCGCTTGTGGCGAGCGCGAGGCGACCTCGCCCCGCGAGGACCCCGCGTCGCGCACCGAGACGCCGAGCGCGAAGCCGCAGAATCTGCTGCTCATCAGCCTCGACACCACGCGGCGCGATCGCCTGGGCTTCCACGGCGGCAGCGCCGCGACGCCGACGCTCGATGCCCTCGCGCGGGACGGCGCGCACTGCACGGCCGCGCTCGCGCCGACGCCGATCACGCTGCCCTCGCACGCGACGCTGCTCACGGGCACCTACCCTCCGCGCCACGGGGTCCGCGACAACGGCATCTTCGAGCTCGGTGCCGAGGCAACGACGCTCGCCGAGGTCCTGCAGGAGCACGGCTTCCGCACCGGCGCCGTGGTCTCCGCGTTCGTGCTCGACGCGCAGTTCGGCCTGGCCCAGGGCTTCGACGACTACGACGATCGCTTCGAGAGCGGTGGCGGCGGGACCCTCGGCATCGACGAGCGCGCGGCGACGGCGACGACGGAGGCCGCGCTGCGCTGGCTCGCGGCGCTGGACGGGTCGAGCGAGCGGCGCTTCTTCCTCTTCGCGCACTACTTCGATCCGCACTTCCCCTACGCCGCGCCGCGAGCGATCCCCGCCGGACATCCCTACGACGCCGAGCTCGCCTACGTGGATCGCGAGCTCGCGCGCTTGCTAGAGGGCCTGCGCGCGCGCTCGCTGCTGGAGCGCACGCTCGTCATCGTCACCGCCGACCACGGCGAAGCCCTCGGCGAGCACGGCGAGAAGACGCACGGCGTCTTCGTCTACGAGAGCACGACCGCCGTGCCGCTCGTGCTGCACGGGCCCGGAGTTCCCGCCGGAGCGAAGCTCGAGGAGCCCGCGACGCTGGCGGACGTCCTCCCCACCGCGCTCGAGCTCCTCGATCTCCCCGTGCCGAGCGCCGTGCAAGGTCGCAGCCTCGTCCCCGCACTCCGCGGCGAGTCGCAGCCTTCGCGCGCGATCTA
The DNA here is from genome assembly GCA_016719295.1 of Planctomycetota bacterium. Lineage (GTDB taxonomy): Bacteria > Planctomycetota > UBA1135 > UBA1135 > JADKAF01 > JADKAF01. The sequence goes on along the minus strand of JADKAF010000001.1, from coordinate 5,252,097 downwards.
CCTGGAGAGCTTCCTCGGCCGCTACAGCTTCGGCTGGGCCCCGCTCCGCGCGCTCGTGCGCGACGGCTGGAAGCTCATCGCCGCGCCGCGCGAAGAGCTCTACGACCTGCGCCGCGATCCGCGCGAGCAACGCAACCTCCTCGCGGAGGAGCCCGCGCGCGCCGAAGCCCTCCGCCGCGAGCTCGACGCCCTCGGCGACGCTCTGCGCGGCGATGGCACTAGCTGGGCGCGCTCGCGCGCCGAAGGGGCCGACGCCCGGGCGCGCCTCGCCTCCCTGGGCTACGTATCGTCACCCGCGAGTGCGCGCGCGAGCGAGCCCACGCGCGATCCGAAGGACGGCCTGCCGGAGCTCGAGCTCTTGGAGCGCGCCGGCGCCGCGCACGAAGCGCAGCGACTCGACGAAGCCCTGCGGCTCTACGACGAGCTCCTCGCGCGGAACCCCGCCCACGTCGTCGCCTTGCAGCGCTCGGGCATCGCGCTCCTCGACGCCGACCGCATCGCCGAGGGCGTGGCACGCCTGGAGCAGCTCGACCTCGTGCAACTCCCCGCCGATCAGCCGATGTTCCGCCTCGCCGCGGCCTACGCGCAGCTCGGCAAGGAGCGCGAAGCGCTGGCCCTCTTCGCCGAGCTCCGGCGCAGGAACCCGAAGTTCGTGATGGCGCATCTCTTCTTCGGCCAGCTCCACGAAGCGGCGGGCAAGCAGCGCGAGGCGATCGAGGCATATCGCGAAGCGCTGCGGAACTGGCATGGGGATGCGGAGTTCCGGGCGAAGCTGGAGCAGAGGATCCGGGCCTTGGAGATGCGGTGAGCCGAGGCCTTACTTCACCCACCGCCCCTCGAAGATCCCCCGCGCCAGATCCACCGCATCGCCGATCTCCACAGACACGTTCGGCTGCTTCGGCCGCACGCGCGTCGTGATGTCCAGGCCGCGCGCCCCCTCGGGTCCGGCGACGAAGCCGTGGATGAAGCCGTGGTGCAGCGGCACCAGGTTCACGTCGTGCGGGCGCAGGATCTGCTCGTGCACGCGCCGCAGCTGAAAGGTGCCTGTGGCCGCATAGTCGGGCGCCTCCACCGTCTCGTGATTCTGGATCCGCACCTCGCCCTCGAGGCCGAGCGTCACGACGTTGCCATAGGTGTGCGGATGCGGGCGCACGATCGCGCCCGGAGCGAGCTTCCAGTGCAGCACCGTGAAGGGGCAGTCCTCGGGCGCCTCGTTCGCGCCGAGCCAATAGCCCGGCTCCTCCTCGCGATTCACGCGGCGCATCTCGGGAACGTCGACCGCGCGCAAGCGCGCGGCGAGCGAAGCCAGCACGAAGAGATAGCGATCCTCGCCGAAGCGCGTCGCGGCGTTCTTCCGCTCCCGCGCGAGCGGCACGGCCGCGGCGAGGAACTCGTCATAGCCGATGGACTCCTCTTCGGGCGCGCTCGCGCGCGGGAGTGCGGGAGCCCTCGAGGAAGCCAGCGCACCGGAGCCCAAGCTGAGCGCTGCGAGCCGCAGGAACTCGCGGCGTTCGGTGGCGGCGGAGGAGGAAGATCGGCGTATCGAGCTCATCGCGTTCTCCGTGCGAGCGAGGGCAGGGATCCCGCGACCTGGGTGGGATCCGAGCGGCGCAGGACCTGAGCTACGACCGACGGCCTCGCGGCATGAAAACCGAATGCGAAGCGCCCTGGCCACGTGCGACGATACAGCGCGCATCGCGCAGCATCCTTCCCTCGCGGCATCGCTTCCCCTCACCCGCCCGGCCTCCGCAGACTCAGGTTCTGCGTCTCTAGGAGGGCGTGACCAGCACCGCTCAGAGCAGCTCGTCGAAGCTCGCAGCTTCGCCCTTCATCGGCGAACTCGCGGCCACACGCCCGGGCGACCAACCCCGTCTCCATGCTCGGCGCCGGGGCGCTCTATCAGCCACGCGACCAGCAGCTCTTCGAGCTCGGCCTCGCGGCACTCGGGATGACGACGGCGCAGGTTCTCGCGCATCATCCGGCAACCATCGTCGAGCATGTCGAGGGACATCTGGAGCTTCTCCGCCGGGGAGAGCGGGGTCGATGGAACGATCGGAGGCCTCGGCATGGAAGGCAGGATATCCGATGACCGCATGGGCGCGGGAAGGCGGTTTTCGCGCTGCAGCGGCGTCGATCCAGCGGTGCCATGCTCGACCTCTCCGATCGCCGCGGGAGAGGGCTGGAGCGCAGCGAGCCCCTCTGCTAGAGCGCTCGCATCACACCCCCACCGGCACCTCCGCCGTCACAAGCAGCGGATGCGCGACATCGAGCGCGGCGCCGATCTTCTCCGGCGTCGAGGTGACCCGCGCTTCGAGGACCTCGTCGTCGCCGATCGAGCGCAGCAAGTAGACCTGCTCCAGCTTCTCGCCTTCGATCTCGAAGTTGCGTAGGCCGAGGCAGGGGAGGCTCTCGAGCTCGAGGCGCAGGTGCTCGACGCCGGGCCACTCCTGATGCGCCGCATCGAGGCGGAGCTGCAGGATCTCCTCGTCGGTGGAACCTTCGCGGCGATAGCGCCGCACGTTGATCTGCGTTCCTCCGGGGCCGTCGAAGACGAGCAAGCGGCGGCCGTCGTCGATCGCGTGCCAGCCCGGCGGCACCTTCACCAGCATCACCAGGCTGCCCACGCCCAAGGTCGAGAATCCGCTCGCTTCGTCGCGCGCGAGGATGCGGGGCACGAGACCGACGCCGTTGTCGCGGAGGCGCGCGTTCGTCGGATGCTCGGGATCGAGCGCGTCGTCGACTGGCACCGGCTCCGGCGGCGCGGGCGGCGCTTCCTCGCGGCCCTTGGTCTCGACCTTCTGCATCGCGAAGAAGCTCGACTTCTCGAGCGGGCGATCGGCGGGCGCGAGCTCGAAGGTCGGGCCTTGCGGGCGCTCGAGCGTGAACGAGCGCAACATGGTGGCGAGCTTCTCCTCCGCGCCATCCCAGAGCTCGCGCGGCGCCAGCGCGCCGAGCAGGAGCAGCCGTCCGCCGTCCTCGAGCGCCATCACGCGCTGACGGATCGCCGTGCCGTTCTCGACCGTGGTGAGCCAGCAGGCGGCGGCGCGGTGCGCATCGAGCAGCTCTTCCTCCGGCGGGCTCGGGTCGTAGCCCTGCTCGCGCAGCAGATACTCGAGCCACTGCGCGACGGTGCCGTCGGCGAAGGCCGGACGTGCCCCGACCGTGAAGACGATGAGCGCGAAGCCCGGGTGGCAGAGCGTGAGCGGCGCGCAGGTGGTCGGCTTCTCGAAGTCGTGCTCTTCCACCGGGAGCTCGGCTTCGACCCAATCGTCGGGCCGGAGATAGCTGAACGCGAGGTCGGCGAGGCGCGCGGGGACGTGGACGCGGGTGAACCCGGAGGGAGCGGACATGGAGGGACTCGTTCGGCAGCGTGGATCCGAGGGGGAGCGACGGGCGGCGCCGTCGCGTTCCAGTACCCGGAGCACCCCTGCCATGTCGCGGAAGGGGTCCGCGCAACCGACACCGAGGCTTCCGTTCCCCGCGCGGGCTCTCTAGAAGAGCGGCTCCGTTCCCCAACCCGCGCGCCGAGCCCCGCCCATGACGCTGAAGATCGTCTCCGACTTCGACGGAGTATGGACCGACCAGGCCTTCGAAGCCGAAGAGGTGAAGCTCTTCCTCGCGGCGGAGGCCGCGCGATTCGCCGGCGTCGGCGCCGATCAGGCGCGGCGCGACTTCCTCGCCTTCGAGGCCGCCGTGCGCGCGCGCCCGAGCGAGTACGGCTGGGCGCCCGACGGGCGCATCACGGCCTACGTCGACGAGGATCCCTTCTGCATCGCGAACTCGCTCGCCTCGTATCTCGACCGCGGAGCGGATCCGCGCGTGCAGCGCTACCGCGACGCCATCCTGGGCGCGGGCGAGCCGAGCTTGAGCGCGTTCGCCGATCGCTGCTTCCTCACCAGCACGGCACGCTTCCGCGAGCTCCATCCGCCGGCGCTCGTGCCCTCGACGAAGCCGACGTTGGAGGCGCTGCGCGCGCGCGGCGTCGAGATCGTCATCGTCTCGAACTCGAGCAGCGAGAAGATCGTGGGCTGGTTCCGCCAGATCGGCGTCGACGCAGGTGTCGAGCCGCACGCCGCGCTGCGCGTGCGCGGTCAGGCGGGGAAGCAAGTGCTCGGCACGGGTGACGACCACCTCGTGCTCTCCGGTCGCCGCATCTCCGTCGATCGCCCGCGCTACCGCGCGGTGCTCGAGGAGGAACGCCCCGATCTCGTGATCGGCGATGTCTTCTCGCTCGACCTGGCACTCCCATCCGTGCTGCGCCGCGCCAAGGCCGCGGGTGCCCCGAAGACCCTCGTGCTGCGGCGCCATCCGCACACGCCGGAGTGGGTGCTCGGGACGCGGGCGGACGGGGCGATCGACCGCGTCGTCGACGACGTCGCGGAGCTGCTCGCGCTCGTCGACGCGCGGCTCTGAGCGGGCGCGGCTCGCGCGAGGAGAGCGGGCCGCGGCGGACGGTCGCGGTCCTGAACTTCGTTTCAGGATAGGAACACGCGAGGCCGTGGCGAAACCCTGCCACTCTGCCGGATCGAAGCGCGCAACTCGCGGCTCAGAAGAGAGTTGCAGGCATGCGAGAGCGCGCGCGAGTTCTCCCTGAACGGCGATTCAGGGCACGGTACGCGCGTTGCCGAGCCGCGGGACCGCCTGGCGTGCTCTCCCCCGCGCGCCGGGTGCACTCTCCCTCGGAGAACCCTCATGCGCACCCGCTTCTCGCCTACTCTCTGCGCGCTCGCCGCGCTCTCGTCGCTCGCCACGGCCCAGGTCCCCGAAGGCTGGTACGTCTTCGGCACCTTCAACCCCTCCGCGGGCCAGACCGGCCTCTTCCTCGCGCACCCTCGCCGGCCCGGCCAGCCGACGGTCCTCGCCAACGTGCAGGGCGACCTCGACGGCACGGGCTCCTCGTGTGTGCTTTACCGCGAGAGCGACGGCGCGATCCTCGCCGGCGAGCGCGCGCCGGTCGGCGGCAGCGTGGATCTGCACATGATCCAGCTCAACGGGAGCGCGGTGCTCTTCGATGCCTCGTTCAGCTTGGGCCGCGGCGGCCCGTGCTGCGGCGAGATCCCGCAGATGGCGCTGCTTCCCGATGGCCGCGTCGTCGTCGCGGTCACCGACGTCGATGCCGGACCGCTGAAGAACATCCTCACCACGGGCTACGGCTGGCAGGGCGTCGGCATCGTCGATACCTCGAGCGGCCTCATCACGCCGATCGACATCGCGAATGGCGCGCTCCTCACGGATGTGTTCAACGCGTTGGCGCTCGCGCCCGACGCGAGCAAGGTCTATCTCGGCACCTACGTCTCCGGCACGCGCGGCGACATCTGGGAGGTGCCGATCGGCGGCGGCATGGCGACGCTGATCGCGAGCACGCCGGCCGGCCTCTCGAACATGGCCTTCGAGGTCTCGGGCGAGCTCCTGGTCACCACGCTCGACGCGACGCAACCGCTCTTCCGCGTGACGGTGAGCAACGGCGCGGTGGTGCCCGTGCCGATGGCGATCGGTTCGCTGAACGCCATCGCCTCCGAGGCGACCACCGGCGGCCTAGCACTCGCGACGGGCACCAATGGCACGCCGCGGCGCTCGATCTACTGGGCCGACCCGAACGCGAACCCGACGCTGCTCTCGACCCCGGGGCTCGCGACACCTTCAGGCATCGCGATGCGCCCGACGCCGCGCGAGATCGGCAACGCGACCAGCGGCAACGCGAGCTATGCGTTCCGCATGCCGAACCCGACCGGCCTGCCGAACACGGGCAACGCCAGCTACGCGCTGATCCTCGACGCCACGGGCAATGCACGACCGGGCTATCTCGTCCTCAGCTCGGCGGCGCTCACGACGCCACTCTCGGTCTACGGCTGCGACATCTTCGTCGATCCCACGGCCATCGCGCTGATCGCGGCGGTCCCGCAGCCGCCCGTCGCGATCCCCCTCGGCATCCCGAGCGATCCGAACTTGGTCGGCCTCCAGCTCTTCGCGCAGTCCTTCCACGCCGAAGCGCCGACGCAGCTCCTCGCTACAGCCGCGCTCGCGCTGACGATCCTCTAGCCATGCGCACGAAGTCCCCCTGGCTCCTCTTCGCGGCGATCTTCGGCGCGAGCTTCCTCTGCTGGAAGCTGGCGCTCGAGCCGCACGCGCGCTCGAGCGGCGAGCTCGAGCGCGCGCCGGCAACGGCGCAGGTCGACGTGCCGCCCGCGCCGCGCGCGACCGCGCCGGCGCGGGCCGACGCGACGCCGAGCGCCGCGCCGACGGAGCACGCTCTTCCGCCGTCGAAGCAGCGCGTGCGCGTCGTCGTGCGTCTCGCCGCGGACGCCTCCGCCGTGGCCGCGCTCGGCGCGGAGCTCCTGCGCGTGGACGAGCGCGGACGCGAGCACGCCGTCGCTTGCTGCAACGATCCGCTCGCGCCGGCCCCGGTCGGCCCGCGCGAGCTCGCCGAGCTCCTCCGCGCGCAGCGCGCTCTGCCCGAGCAACGCGAGGCGACGCAGCGCTTCGAGCTCGCGGAAGGCGGGCGCTACGCGATCGCCTGGCACGCCTGGCGTCACGTACCCGGCACGCTCACCTGGCGCACCGCGCGCGGCGCGGGCGAGGTCTTCGAGCTCCGCTCTCCGTTCACCTGCGAGGAGCGCACCCTCGAGCTCGTGATCGCGCCCGAGCAGCTCTCGCTCGATCCCGCGCTCGATGCGCCGGTGATCGACGCGGTGACGCACGTGACGGCGAAGGACGGCTGAGCGCGACGATCGAGATTCGTCGGGTCGCGCCGTCCGATCGGCGCTCGGGAGCCGCGCGCGCGCGCCGCGGCGAACCCGTTGCGCTCGCGACACGCGAGGGCAGCGGGGATCCGATCGCGCGGTTGCGGCTGGACCGCTTCGCGAAGAGGCCGAGCATCGCGCTGGAGGAGCACGCGTCGACGATTCCGCGGCTGCCGCGCATCCCTGGTCGCCCGATCGTCGGTCTTGCTCGCGACACGCGTTGGAAGTACGTTTTCGGCGTTCCACCGTAGCGACCTCCCCCTGCAGCATCGCTCGCCCGGAGGAGAGTCGCACAGCGGATCGCACCAGAGACGGACGAGGCCGCACCGCGACCAGCGTCCTCGCCTCGGAGGAACGTGAGATGGCACCGACCCAGGGGCTGTCCGACGATCGCGGAGTCAACCCGTACGAATCGCCGACCGAATTGGCGGCGGCCTGGTACGCCGCGAACTACTACTACCAAGCGAGCTGGAACTCGGCGCGCGAGTATGGCGGGCTTATCTTTCGCCGGCCGAACGGCAACTACTCCCTCACCATCCGCAAAGGTCGCTTCGATGCGCTGGCCTGGGACGGCATCGGCAAGGACATGCCTTCGGGCTGCCGGCCGGTGGCCTACTGGCACACGCATCTACCTGCGGAGGCCGCCAAGAACCTGTCCGTGAGCGAGCAGCTGACGCTCGCCATCAGCGATCTCTTCGGCGAGTACCTCGGATCGAGCTATGAGCATCTGTCGGGCAGCGATATCCGAGCTGCCGAGAAGGCCGCCGAGGTCCTCGGGTACGGCTTCTCGATCTACATGGCGACGGCGACCGTCATCAAGCGCTACACCACGGGCCGCGTAAACCAGCCGCAAGTCTGGAAGAAGGATCCGCCGAGCGGCATGGCGCACATGTTCAAGGGCCGATGACCTGATTCGATCCTGCGCGTCCGCAGGTCGCGGGCTTCGCCATCCTCGGCGACGCTCCCCCGCCTGAGCGAAGCCGATCTCCGCAGCCGCGCTCTCCGCTGAGCTCGCCGAGCATCGCGCGGCATTCCCAGCGGGTGCGCACGCGGACCGCCCCCTCTACTCGGCCGGCTCGAGCAAGCCGAGCCGCCGCCCGAGGTGATGCAGATTGCTGCGGTGCATGCCGAGGGAACGCGCCGCCGCGGACCAGTTGCCCTCGCTGCGCGCGAGCGCCTCGCGGATCCGATCGCGCTGGTACTGCTGGACCGCTTCGCGGAGCGGCAAGGCATCGGCCTCGGCGTGCGCTGTCGGCGCGGCGGGCAGCGGTTCGCGCGGCGCGCTCGTCGGCGTGAGCTCGAGATCGCGCGCCTCGACGAGGACCCGCTCGCCGGGCTCGCTCCTCGCGGCGGCGCGCAGCACCGCGCGATGGATCGCGTTCTCGAGCTCGCGCACGTTGCCGCGCCACTCGCCGCGCTGGAGCAGCTCGGGCACGCCGGGGGCGAAGCGGATCGGACCGACGCCGAGGCTGCGGCGCGCGCCGTCGGCGAAGTGGCCCGCGAGCAGCGGGATATCCTCCGCGCGCTCGCGGAGCGGCGGCACGCGCAGACGGCACACATCGAGGCGATGCAGGAGATCGGCGCGGAAGCGGCCTGCGGCCACCTCGGCCTCGAGGTCGCGATTCGTCGCCGCGAAGAGGCGCACATCGACGCGGAGCGCGCGATCGCAGCCGAGGGGCTGCACCTCGCCCGCTTGCAGCGCGCGCAGGAACTTGGGTTGGATCGAGAGCGGGAGCTCGCCGATCTCGTCGAGCAGCAAGCTCGCGCCATCCGCGACGCGGAGCTTCCCGAGGCGCGGCTCCACGGCGCCCGTGAACGCGCCCTTCTCGTAGCCGAAGAGCTCGGCCTCGACCATCGACTCGGGCAGAGCGGCGCAGTTCAAGTACACCAGCGGCTGCTCGCGGCGCAGCGAGAGCGCGTGCAGCATGCGCACGACGAGCTCCTTGCCGACGCCGGTCTCGCCGGTGACGAGCACCGGCAGCTCGGCGCGCGAGAAGATCTCGATCTCGCGGCGCAGCGCCTGCATCGCCGCGCTCTCGCCGATCATCCAGCCGCCGCGCTGGCCGAGCTCCTCGCGCACGAGGTCCTGCACCACGAGGCCGCGATGATGCGCGCGGCGCTCCAGCGCCTCGATGAGATCGCTCGTGCGCAGCGCCGCGGCGGCGAGCGCGGCCAGGTGTGTCAGGAAGCGCGGATCGAGCGCATCGAACGCGCCGGGACGCAGCGCATCCGCGGTGAGCACGCCGACGAGCTGGCCCTCCACGCGCAGCGGGCAGCCGAGGCAGGAGTGCACATCGAGATGCGGCGCGGCGCCGATCATCCCGTCGTAGGGATCGGGCAGCTCGCAGTCGGCGGGGAAGACGACGGGGCCGCTCGCGGCGCAGATGCGCTGGAGCCGCGGGTGCTCCGCGAGCGCGAAGCGCCGCCCCGGCAGATCCGCGCCGAAGCCGCGCGCGGCGACAGGGGCGAGCTGCTGCTCCTCGAGGCGCAGCAGCGCGACCGCGTCGCAGGGGAGAGCGCGGAGCACCGCATCGACGAGCCGCCGCGAGCGATCCGCCGCCGTCAGCGAAGCGGTCATGTCGAGCGCGATCGGGAGCAGATCGTCGAGGTGGCAGCTGGTTGTCGTCATCGCAGCACCGTTGCGATCGGAACCCTAGGCTCGCGTTGCGCTCTGTACAACCTCGACGTCGAGAAACGAGCCGTGCTCACGATCTGCGCCGCGGCACGATGCGTGCTCTGGTGCTCCACGAGCCAAGCACCAACGGAGCACCCACCATGTCGACCATCGCGCCCTTGCGCAGCGATTCCAGCCTCGCCTCCCTCGCCGCCTCGCGCGCCGGCGCCTCGCGCGTTTTCCACCGCCACGGCCTCGACTTCTGCTGCCGCGGCCGCCTCTCGCTGGGGGAGGCCTGCGCCAAGTCCGCGCTCGACTCGCAAGCGATCCTCGACGAGATCGCCGCGGAGGAGCCGCGCACGACGGGCTTCGAGCGCTGGGACGAGAAGCCGCTGCCCGCGCTGATCGACCACATTCTCGCGCGCTACCACGAGGGCCATCGCCGCGAGGTCCCGCGCTTGATCGCGATGGCGCAGAAAGTCGAGGAGGTCCACGCCGACCACTCCGCGGTGCCGCGCGGCCTCGCCGCGCACCTGCGGCGCATGAGCGACGAGCTCGAGAGCCACATGGGCAAGGAAGAAGGGATCCTCTTCCCGATGATCCGCAGCGGCCGCGGGAACTTCGCGATGGGGCCGGTGCAGGTGATGGAGCTCGAGCACCTGGACCATGCGGCGAACCTGGAGCGCATGCAGGTACTCGCCAACGGCTGCACGCCGCCGCCCGACGCCTGCGCCACGTGGAAGGCGCTCTACCTCGGGCTCGCCGAGCTCCAGCGCGAGATCATGGATCACATCCACCTCGAGAACCATGCGCTCTTCCCGCGCGCACTGCAGAGCTGAGCGCGGGAGAGCTCAACCAACGATGAGCCGTTCGACGAGCCGTTCGAGCTCTCGAGGCTCGAAGCTCTCGTCGATCGCGGGGAAGAGAATCTCCTCTTCCTTCGCATGATGCTCGAGCGCGCCGCGCTCGAGCAGCTCGCAGGCCTCGCGCACCGCCGTGAGGTCGCGGTCGCGCACGGCGCGCAGCATGACGTGGATCGAGCGCCGCACCTCGACGTGCTCGGTGCGCAGGAGCTCGATCGGTCCCCCATCCACGCCGCCTTGGGCCGCGAGCACCGCGGGGAAGAGGATCTCGTCCTCGAGGTCGGCGTGCCGCCGGAGCGCCGCGCCGTGATCGGCGAGCAGGGCCTGGGCCGCGCTCCAATCGGCTCGCTCGGCGAGCATCACGCCCAAGCGCAGGATCGCCTCCATGCGCCGGTGGTCCCAGCCAAGGTAGCCGCCTACGGTGCGCGGCTTCCGTGGATCGCGCGCCTCGACCTGCCAGCGCACGGCCCCGGGCTCGCCCGAGAGGCCGGCGAAGTCGTAGCGCCGCGGCGCGTGCTCGAGCACGTGCTGCCACGCGCGCCGCGGATCGTCGCGCGACACCGCGATGCGCTGCTCGCTGGTCGGCAGCGCCTCGAGGAGCGCGAGCAGATGCTGCGGTAGCTCGGACATCGCCACCGAGCGCAGATCGAGGTGCGGGGGAAGCTCGCTCATGGACCGATCTCGCGAGGACGTGCGGATGAGGATCACAGGTACTGCCCTCCATCGACGCGCAGGACGTGGCCCGTGATGTGGCCGGCCCACGCCGAGCCCAGGAACGCGATGGCGCGCGCGATGTCGTCAGGTGCGGCGATCTTGCCGAGCAGGCTCTCCTCCAGCGCGCGAGTGCGCACCTCGGCGGGGAGATCCGCGGCGAGCTCGGTCTCCACCAGCCCCGGCGCGACCGCGTTCACGCGGATGCCGAAGCGCCCGAGCTCGCGGGCCAGCGTCTTCGTGAGCCCGATCAGTCCCGCCTTCGACGCGCTGTAGCTCGCCTGCCCGAACTTGCCGCGCTCGCCGTTGATGCTCGCGACGTTGACGATCGCCCCGCCGCCGCGCGCGCGGAGCTGTGGGATCGCCGCGCGCGTGAGATAGAAGGCGCCGCTCAGGTTCACATCGAGCACGCGCTGCCAGCTCTCGTCGTCGAGCTTCCACGACACGGCGTCGCGGGCAATGCCCGCGTTGTTCACCAGCGCGTCGGGTGCAAGCTCCGCGGCGCACAGCTCCTCCGCGAGCGCCGAGACCGCCGGCGACGAGGCGATGTCGAGCTCGCAGGCGCGAGCGGCGCAGCTCGAGAGCTCCGTGCTCACGTGCAGGTCGAGCCCGACGACGCGCGCGCCGAGCTCGGCGAGCAGGCGCGCCGTCGCCAGGCCGATGCCGCGGGAAGCGCCGCTGATCCAGACGGTGCGTCCGCTCCAGCCGAGATCAGGAAGCGCTGCCATGCTCTACGCCGCGGGAGGCGAGCTTCTGGTGCCGGAACCCGCCCCACAGCGCCGCGCCGATCGCCCCGGCGAAGACGCTGAGCTCGTGCTGGCGTACCTCGACCTGCACGCCGCCGTCCTTCAGCTTCTCGGCGATCGCCGCGGCGAGGCCGAGGTCGCGCGCGAGGCCGCCCGTCAGCAGCAGAACCCCGCTGGTCTTGATCGCGCGCAGCAACCCGGCGACGCGGACGGCCATGCTGTTGTGGATGCCGCGCAGGATGTTCGGCGTGCTGATCCCGCGGCTCACCATGTTGATCACGTCGGTCTCGGCGAGCACGGCGCAGATGCTGCTGCACTTCTCGGGCTCGGCGGCCTGCATCGACAGCGAGCCGATCTCCTCGATCGAGACGCCGAGATAGCGCGCGATGTTCTCCAGGAACTGCCCGCTGCCCGAAGCGCACTGGCTGGTCATCTGATACTGCAAGACCCGCCCGTTCTCGTCGAAGCGCATCGCGCGGGTGTGCAGCGCGCCGATGTCGACGGCGCCGCGCGCGCTCGGATCGATGAAGAGCGCACCGCGAGCGTGCGTGGTCATGCCGTAGAAGTGCCCCGTGCGCCACGGGATCTGATCGCCCTCGCCCGTCGTAGCGATGTAGTCGAGCTCGTCCCGCCGCCAACCAGCTTGGCGCAGCGCAGCGTCGAAGGACTCCTCGACGACCTCGTGCACGTCGCGCCGACGCAGACGCTCCAGGTAGCTCTGCGCAAGGCGCCCTCCTTCCATCAACGCCACCTTGATGGCGCCCGTCCCCACGTCGATCCCGGCTGTACGCGTCATGACGATCTCCGCTGGTCTCGTATCCTGGAAGGAGCTCAGCTCTGCCGCGCCGCCGCGAGCACGTCGCGAAGCGCGAAGGTAGCCGCGCCGATGGCACCCGTGTAGATGCTGTCGGGAGCGATGTTGAGGGTGAGCTTCCCGTAGTTCTCCTCGGCGACCTCGCGCAGCGCGCGCACCGCGGCGGGGTTCTTCGCGACGCCGCCCGTGAAGGTGAACTCGTTCGCGATACCGCCCGAGCGCGCGAGCAGGCTCATCGCCCGCAGGATGATCGCGCGGTGCAGGCCCGCCACGATGTCCTCGCGCGACTGCCCCGCAGCGAGTCGATCGCGGAACTCCGCACCCGCGAACACCGTGCAGGTGCTGTTGATCTTCACACGGCGCCGCGCCTGCATCGCCATCGGGCCGAGCTCGTGGAGCCCGATGTTCATCTCGTCGGCGATGTAGCCCAGATAGCGCCCGCAGCCCGCGGCGCAGCGGTCGTTCATCTGGAAGCTGGTGACGACGCCCTGGTCGTCGATCTGGATCGCCTTCGTGTCCTGGCCGCCGATGTCGAGCACCGTGCGCGTCGCCGGGAACATGAGGTGGGCGCCCAAGCCGTGGCAGAGGATCTCGCTGCGGATGCAGTCCTTCGGGAAGGGCAGGCGCACGCGCCCGTAGCCCGTGCCGACGGTGCGCACGACCTCGAAGTTCCGCGTCGAGACCTCGCGCAGCAGACGCTCGATCGCGCGCTCGTCGCCACGCAGCGGAGCAGGCACGTGCGCAAAGGCTTCGAGCAGCAGCTCCTCGAAGCTGCGCGTCTCGGTCTCGTTCTCGACCGGGATGATGTTGCGATCGTAGACGCCGACCAGGCGATCGAAGCTGGGCCCGCCCGCGCGCGCGACCTGCGCCGCGAGCTCGACGTACGAGCTGCCGGCCAGGTCGCGGAAGAAGTCCGAGCGCGCGACGCTGCCGGGCTCGAAGACCCTGCGCGCGCTCGCCTCCACCCCCGCGAAGATGCGCTGCAGCGCCTCCTGCATCGCCGGTCGGTCGTCCTCGAAGCGCGCGTTCTCCAGGTCCCGCCGACAGTGCGCCTCGAGCCGCCGGAGCGAGCCGAGGAAGCACTCCAAGCGATAGCCCGCCAGCAACGATGCCTCGAAGCTCGCGAGCGTCTCGCCGAGCCGCGCCTCCTCGCGCAGCGCGCGCTTCAGCATCTCGAAGCGAACGTTGATCAGCGCCTCGCTCTTCGCCACCTTCGCCGCGACGTCGTAGTTGCTGCGGCTGTTGGTGATGCCGCGCCCGACGAGGCGTCCCTCGCCGTCGAGGACCACCGCCTTCGTCGTCGTCGAGCCCAAGTCGATGCCGATCAAGCACTCCATGCTCAGACCCTCTGCCGCTTCGCTTCGATCATCTGGAAGTAGCTCTCGAGGCGGTTCTTGATGTTCGCCGCCGAGAAGTAGCGCGGATCGACGAGGTCGCTTTCGATGAATCCTCCGGCGCGCCCGGTGCGCCGCTCGAGCTCGCGCAGGATCAGGAGCTGCCCCGAGCTGAAACTGTTGCACGACTTCACGCTGTTGATGAGGAAGCCATCGGCTTCGTAGTCCTCGATGTAGCGCGCGAGCAGGTCGATGCGATCGGGAAGCGAGAGGTTCGTGTAGCAGCCCATGCAGTAGTCGGCCAAGCTCTCCAGCGGCCGGCTCGCGTCGTGGCGGAACCCGCGGTCGTAGAGCCCGCCGACCTTCGTATAGGAGCTCGCCACCACCACCGCGCCCTCGCCGTAGAACATCTTCCAGAACTCTCGGAAGCTGGTCCAATTCGGCGGCCCTTCGACCACCAGGCGATAGCGCTCGTGCTCGAGCGCGCCCTCCGGCGTCACGGGGCCGAGCTTCTTCGCGGCGCGCTCCTCGACCTCGCGGCGGAGGAGCTGGTAGTAGTCGACGGCCTCCTGCGTACCGCGGAACGCGGTGAAGATCGGCCCGATGTAGTAGACGCCGCCGAAGTAGGCATCGATCGGCGAGGGCTTGCACTTCGCGCTCTCGAGCACGCCGACCAGGTCCTCCTCTGCGCGCGCGCTGCGCGCGAGGGCCGCCTTCAGCTTCTCCTCGTCGTAGCGCTTCCCGGAGATCTCCTCGAGCTTCGGGATCACGACCTCCCGAAGCTGCTTCACGACGTACTCGCGCATCGCCGGCGTGATCTGCCCGCTGCCCTGGTAGGGCGTGTGCAGCATGATCACCGGGCAGTCATACTCCGCGCGCAGGAGCTCGAACCACTTGAGGAAGGTGAAGCAGCCCGTGTAGCTCAAGAGCAGCGCGTCGGGCTTCGGCAGCGGCTCGCCGGTCGGACCCACGTTGCCGGACCGCAGCATGCCGATGTCGGCCTTCACGTAGGTGCAGACGTCCTCGCTGTGCCCGCCCTTCTCCGCGAGGTGGATGAAGTCCCCCGTGCGCCCGCGCATGCCGTTCTGCAGCGCATTGATCTCGGGCAGCACGGGCAGGAGATCGAAGTTGGCGATGAGCTCGGTCAGGTTCCCAGGCACGAAGGTGTAGATCACCTTCTTCCCGTTGGCCTTGGCCTGCGCCAAGCTCGAGAAGTAGCCCGCGATGAGCTCCTTCTGCCGCTCCTGGCTCTGGTCCTTGATCGCGTTCGCCGCGGCGCGGCGCTCCTCCGCGCTGCTTAGGTTGACGAAGGTCGTGCTCATGCGCTCCCCCAGAGCTTGATGGCGTCGGCGAAGGTGCCCGCTTGCTCGCGGATCACCTGGAACTGGCCCGTGTCCTCGGCGTACTTGAAGCTCGTGAACGGGATCTTGGCCTTCTCGAGCGCGGCCTGGAGCATCGGCTGATCCAACAGCGCGGGATCGCAGAAGCTCGGCGCCATCAGGATCACGCCATCGACGCGCTGCTCGCGCACGCGGCGCACCAGGGCATCGCCCTTCTCGGCCTTCTCGTCGTAGATCGACGCCGTGGGGACGGTGCCGTGCAGGAACGCGTCCGAGAGCGCCTCCCAGGGGTCGCCGTCCTCGCGGACATCGTTGGGGATGAGGTGCGCCCCCTGCAGGAAATCGTCGTCCACGACGTAGCAGCCCGCGCGCTCCAGCGTGCGCAGCAACGCGACCGGCGGCTGCTCGCAGAACGCGCCGCGGACAAGCACGCGGATGTTGTCGAGCGGATGACGCGCGCTCGCGCGCACGGCGGCGAGGTAGTCGCGTACGAAGCGCGTGTGCTCCTCCACCGGCAGCAGATAGCCCGCGCGCAGCACGAGGTAGTGCTCGGCGGTCGGGACGAGCCAGGGCCGCTCGGAGCGCAGCGCGCGCAGCTCGCGGAGCGCGGCGCGATTCGCGTTCCAGGCGACGATGCTCGCGCGCAGCCGCTCATCGCTCACCTCGATCCCGGTGAGCTTGCCGACCTCGCGCGCAACCGTGCGCATCTCATGCTGATAGAACTCGCCGCCGAGTCGGCGATCGAAGTTCTGGGGCAAGTCGAGGTAGTGGACGAACTTCCCCGGCAGCAGGATCTGGAACATCCCCGAGAGGTTCCGGATCACGTCGCAGGTGCTGGGGAAGAGGAAGCCGTCCAGCGGCGCGAGCCGTCCGCTGACCGCGAGCTCGACCACGCTGCGCGGCAGGTGGCAGATGTAGCTCTGGAAGTAGCTGTCGCCGCGCACGATCTCGACCTGGTCGCCGCCGCCGACGATGCCCACGGGCAGCGCGCCCGCGGCATGCACGACCTCGCGCGGCGCGTACACCGGGAGGAAGCCGATCGCGCGTCGGCTCGGATCCTCGCTCTTCCACGCCTGCACGGCGCGGAGATCGAGGTCCTCGTAGAGCGCTTGCGCGCGCGCGAGCAGAGGCGCGATGCGGGCATCCAGCGCCTCCTTCTGCTCCACGACGATGCTCATGAGTTCCTCCAGTGCGGCGAGCGACGCTCGAGGAAGGCGCGGATCCCTTCGTTCGCATCGAAGGTGCGCATCAGGCGGTCGAGATAGGTGCGCTCGTGGCGCTCCAAGCTCGCGGCGAGCGCGTCCAAGTTCTCGTGCGCGACCGCGCGCGTCGCCTCGCGCAGCGCCGCCGCCGAGTAGGAGCCCGGGCCGGCCTCGAACCACGCCTGGAAGCTCGCCCACGGGCTCTGCTCCTCGAGCAGACGGTGCACGAGACCCAGGCGCAGCAGCTCCTCGCCGCTCAGCGTCTCCCCACCCAGGATCATGCGCTCCGCGAGCGCCTGCCCGCCGCGCTGCGGGAGCAGGGCGCACGCCGCCGGCGGGAACACGCCGAGGCGGATCTCCGGCAAGCCGAGCTGGCTGCTCGGCGTCGCGAAGAGGAAGTGGCAGGCGAGCACGACCTCGAAAGCGCCGCCGAGGCAGCGGCCCTGCACGAGCGCCGCGACGGGGATCGGCGAGGAGCGGATGCGCAGCACGAGCTCGCGCAGCACGGGCAACATCGCGCCCACTTGCTGCGCGGTGTGCTCCTCCACGCTCGCGCCGAAGGAGAAGTCCTTCCCTTCCCCTTCGAGCGTGATGAGCTTCAAGCCCCCGCGCTGCTGCGCGTGGTCGACCTGCTCGTCGATCGCGCGCATGACGTCGCCGGTGTAGACGTTGCCCTTCGGCTTCTCGACGAGGATGCGCAGCAGCGATCCTCCGCAGGCGTTCTCGATGCGGACCTCGCTCATGGCTCAGGCTCCTCCGCGCGACGAGGCGTATTGCGGGCTCACCGAGCGGATGAGCTCCTCGGTCCAGGGCTGGCCCGCGGCGAGTGAGCGGCGCAGGGCGAGGAAGTCGACCTCGCGGTTCTCCTTCGGGCCCTCGTTGAACGCGCGGAAGCCCGCCTTGCCCTCGGTCATCATGTTGAGCGCGAGCCAAGCGCGGTTCGTCTCCTTGTTCCGATCCCAGTGCATGAGCTTGAACTTGCGCAGGCTCTCGATCGTCTTGATCGTGCAGTCGGGCATGGTCAGCGCGAGCCTCATCGCCATGCGCTCGACGGCTTGATCCAGCGGGCCCAGATCGCTCGTGCAGCGCGAGAGCTTCTCCTTCGCCTCGAGGAGCGCGGCACCTTGCTTCAGGGTGCCGAAGACCACGTTTCCCCAGTCGTCGGCGTAGCGATCGATCACCACCAGCGGATTCGGCACGAGCTGGCCGTCGAGGCGGAGCGCCGGGACGATCTGGTTCACCAAGCCGAGCTGCAGCGCTTGGTGCGCGGTGAAGGGCTCGCAGAGGACGCAGCTCTCGATGGCTCGTCCGAAGCCGACGTACACCGGCAGGAAGTCGGTCGCTCCGCCGTCGGGCGCTGATCCGTGCTTGGGACCGGCCTGGCCGAAGCGCGCGGTATCGACGGCGATCGAGAAGTCGCAGGCCATCCCGATCTCCTGCCCGCCGCCGATGCGCATCCCGTTCACGCGATTGATGACGGGCTTGTCGCAGTGCAGGATCCCCGACACCATGTCATTGAAGAGGCGCATGTACTGCCGGTACTCCTGCGGGTTCCCGGCGTAGTACTCGGCGTACTCCTTGGTGTTTCCACCCGTGCAGAAGGCCTTGTCGCCCACGGCGGTGAAGATCACGCAGACGGCGGCGCGATCGACGCTCGCGTCGCGGAAGGCGAGGATCAGCTCCTTCACCGCATCCGTCGTGTACGAGTTGTACTGCTTCGGGTTGTCGATCCAGATCCACACGTTGTGCAGCCCGCTCACCGGCTGCCCTTGCAGGTCGCGCAGCGGCCTCCGCTCGACGCGGATCGCACGGTACTCCGTGCGTACCACGTGGTGATCGGTCAGCGCGGCATCGCGCGTCGTGGCTTCGAGAGGGCTCATCGCTAGAGGGCTCCTAGAGCTGCGGGATCAGGACGGGGCGCTCGCGCAGAGCGCCGTGGTGAGCGGCTTCGAAGAGCGGCTCGAGGTCGGCGAGGGGGTAGCGCTTCACGAAGGGCTCGACGCGCACGCGGCCGTCGAGCACGAGGCCGATCGCCTGCGCGTAGTGCTCCGGAGCGCAGCCCCAGTTCCCGAAGCAGGTCGCGTCGAAGGCCATCAGGTTGGAGAGCCGCAGCTCCACCTTGGCGGGCGTGAAGCCCACGATCGCGAGCGTTCCGGAGGGCGGCAGGAGGTGGAACGCCATCTCCTGGCCAGGCTTCGAGCCGGACATCTCGAAGAGCTTCCACGCGAAGTCGCGCCCCTCCAGCTCCTCGACAGCTTTCCGCACGGCGGCGCGCGCGGCCTTGAGATCCATCCCGCGCACGTCGATCGCGCGATCCGCTCCATGCTCGCGGATGCGCTCCAGCTTCGCGGGATCGATGTCGATCGCGATCACCTTGGCGCCGCGGGCCTTGGCGATCTGGACTCCGTAGGTGCCGATGCCGCCGACGCCGATCACGATCGCGACGTCGGCGGGCCCCACGCCCGCGCGCGCGATGCTCTGATAGGGCGTCGTGACGGCATCGGCGATGACGCTCAAGTCCGCGAGCTCGTGGCCGCGCAAGTCCGCCGGCAACTTGGCGAGGTGCCGCGCCGGAACGAGCACGTGCGTCGCGAAGCCGCCGTGCGCGTCGTTCCCGGGCATGAGCTGGCGCCGGCAGGTGTTCGGGAAGCCCGCGCGACAGTTCGGGCAGGCATCGCACGGCATCACCGCCGGCACGATCACGCGCGCGCCGCGCCATGTGGCGCACGCCGCGCCGACCTCGACGACGGTGCCCGCGATCTCGTGCCCGAGCACGAGCGGCAGCGCGCGGCGCGGAGCGACTTCACCGTAGTAGAAGCCGATATCGGTGTGGCAGAGCCCGCAGCCCGCGACCTCGACGACGACCTCGTCCGCTCCCGGCGCGAGCTCGTACTCGACGCGCTGAAAGCCGCCACCTGCACGCTCGAAGGCGAACCCGACGCAATGCATGCCACGCTCCTCCCGAAGGGAGATGCGAGGAGCCTCGGCCGATCTCGTCGAGGTTGCAAGCAAACGAGCCGTGGAAGCACTCGCGGCCTGACTTTGATCAAGCCAACCTCGCGGCACCTACGCCGTTCTCCGTACGAACGGCGTTTCAGGCGCGCCCAAGCTGCGGCGACCTGCCGCGCGCGCGTGCTCCGCTCCTCACGTGCTCCCGCATCACCACGCAGTGCGTGAGTGCAGGCGAGGCATCGTCGCCTGGCTCTACGCGCTCTCCGCGCGCTCCGATCACTTACTTCGCCGCGGGGATCCCCCACACGCGCAAGCGGAACCGATCCTCCGGCTGCATCGCATCCGGATGGAACGAGAGCACGCGACCGGCTGCGGCGTGGATCCGCGTCCGATCGGGATCGTGGCGATCCACGAACGGATAGCAGCGCGCGATCACCGGCAGCAGCAGCGCTTCGATCGGCCGCTGCTGCTCGTCTCGATGCGCCGCGAAGAACGAGCGCGAGGGCGCGCGCTCCGCGGCGGCCTCAGCGAGCCGGCGCGCGGCCTGCGCCGGAGGCTCCGCATCCAAGGTCGCAACGGACTGCGCCGCAACCGGCGCAGGAGGGAACGCGGCGATCGCGAGTACGACGCCGAAGATCGCGAAGCGAGAGGCGTGGTTCATGCTCGGAAACCTCAGAGGCCGCCGCCGCGCGCCAAAACACTCTTCGCCGTACACCGGCCGATCAAATAGGGGTCAGACCCCTATTTGATCGGCAGCGGGAACTCAGCGCAGCTCGAACTCCCGCGGGATGCACGAGAGCCCCGCCGGCGTCAGCGTGCTGGACGAGGGCATCTGCACGCGCGCCGAGCGGTAGCCCGTCACCGGATCCGGCGTATCGAGATCGATGACGTCGACCCACTGGCAATCCGCCGTGGCGCCGGTGCCGTCGATCGCGACGACGAGGTTGCCCATCGCGTGCACGCGGTGGTTCGAGATGTTGCCCGCGGGGTTCGTGCTGAAGCTCGAGACGACCTGGCCGAAGGTCGGGCTCAGCGGATCGCTGAGATCGACGAGGTGGTAGAGACCACCGACGCCGTTCTCGCCGAAGACGCCGACCAGAACGCCGTTCCGCAGCGCGAGCGAGCCGCCGTTCAAGGGCGAAGTGGTCGAGATGCCGCTCGTGGTCCACGTGGCGCCGCTCACGAGCGCATTCGGCGGGTTCACCGCGAGGTCGTAGAAGCTGTAGGTGCCGCCCGTCACGACGAGCATGCGTCGGCCGTTCGGCGAGAAGTCGAGCGCGCTGGGCGTGCCGGTGCCGGTGCGATTCGGCACCTGGAACGCCGCACGCTGGACCAGCGGCTGCGCGGCGCCCGTGATGTCGTAGAGGATCACGTCGTTCGCCGCCGCATCGGTCCCGATGCAGACCCCGAGGAGACGATCGTCGGCGGTGACCTCGAGCATCGTCGCGCCGCCGCTCACGCTGCCGAGCGTGATCGACTGCGTGGGCGCGATCGGCAAGGTGCCCGGCAGACCCGCGAGGTCCCAGACCTCGAGCACGATCGTCGAGGCGCCCGAGGTGCTGAAGAGCCACCGGCCATCGCCGGTGACCTCGAGGTCGCGCCGCGCGATCGAGCCGGTGGGTCCCGAGGCGAGCGGGATGTCACCCACGAGAGCATGGGTCACCCCGGAGCCCGTCGGATCGGCGCTGATGTCGAGCACGCGCACGAACTGGTTCGTGGTGCCGTTGCCGTGCAGGAAGGCGTAGTTCGCGCGGTTCGAGACGGCGACGGCGGCGGAGTAGTTGTTCGAGATCGTGCCCGCGAAGCCGATGTTCGCGCTCGAGCGGAAGACCGGCGGCCACGCCGAGAGGTCGAGCGTCGCGAGCTGTCCGGGCGCGCTCGAGCCCTGCGAGAAGTCCTGGCCGGGCAGATACGCGCGCAGCGGCGTGCGATCGCGCTGGATGCGCACTTCGACGCCGTTGGTCGCGCCGAGATCGAGCCCGTGGAGCAAGAGCGCCTGGAAGTCGACCGGCTGCCCGAAGGTGGATGGATCGTTCGGCAGCGGCAGCGCCTGCTCCGTGACGCCGGGCGCCAGTGGGAAGCTCAGCGTCTGGAAGCTCAGCGGATCGAGGAGCAGCGTCCACGCGCCGACCTGGATCGAAGCGCGCCCGAGCGCGAGGAAGATCGCGCCACCGGCGGGATTCGCCCCTTCGAGCCGCAGCGCGAAGTACGGGTTGCCGCCGTAGGACTGCTGCACGCCGCTCCCGAGCCCGACTCCGAAGCCCGACGGCGTCGGCGAGCCGTAGCGTTCGACCTGCGCTCCGGCGAGCGGAACGAGAGCGCCGGCGCAGAACGCCGTGCGAGCAAGGAGAGCGGAGTGAGCGGAGCAGCGCATCGGAGATCCCTCGAAGAGCCAAGAACCGGGACGGACGGGCGGCAGGACGCGAGCCAGTCTAGCCGCCGATCCCCGGCGCGGAACGCCCTGCTCGCGGGTCGGAGCCATCCGATACGGACTGCCTCTGGGCGACGATGCCGCGCTGGGGCGGAACCCACCAGGCGATGCTGCGGCTCGGCCAGGAGGCGCTGGAGACGGGGCGCTTCGACATTGCGATCCCCGAGGTCTACGAGCGCCTGCGCGACGACTGCAACGGTTACGCCGCCGCGCGCCCCGGACACGCGAAGAAGATGCGCTCGGCACTCGTGCTCTTCGCTTGGGCCGCGGGCCGCATGAGCGCGGCAGCCGCGATCTACCACGAGCTCGGCGAGGACTTCGTGGACCAGCCAACCTCGTACATCGAGGTCGACCTGGATCTCGTGAAGCGCGATCGCGAGCCGCACCTGCAGAAGCTGCGCCAGCGCGATGCCGAGAAAGCACCCGGCAAAACGACGCCGCCCGCGAAGGACGCGGGCGGCGGCAAGAAGGGCGGATAGCGCGCGAGCGCGCTCGCGCGCTCAGCGCTTCGACAGCGCAGCGCCGCTCGCGACGAAGTGCAGGATCTTGCGGCCTTCGGTGATCTTGGCCGCTTCCTCGTGCTTGCCGGCATCCTCGAGGTAGTGGCGCGTCTGCTCCACCGTCTCCTGCTTCCACGCGAGCGCGCCTTCGAGCACCCCGTGGCGACCGGCGCCGTCCTTGGGCACGAAGAAGGCGTAGTCCTTGAACTTCACCATCACCGGATTCGCCTCGCTGCCGAGGTGCATCCAGCAACCCTTCACCTGGCAGACCGAGCTCACCGGGCCGCCGAGGCGCAGCGCCTTGCCGACATAGCTCGCCGGATCGTCGAGCACCGTCTCCACCGGGACGTAGGGACCGGCGGCGATCGGCGCGCCGAAGCTCTCGTACTGCGCCGGATCGAAGCTCGGCGCCTTCTCGATCGCCGCGCCGCGCGCGACGAAGTGCAGGAGCTTGCGGCCCTCGGTGATCTTGGCCGCTTCCTCTTGCTTGCCCGCGTCCTCGAGATAGTGGCGCGTCTGCTCCACCGTCTCCTGCTTCCACTGCATCGAGCCGTCGATCACCACGAGCTTGCCGGCCGCGTCCTTCGGCACGAAGAACGCGTAGTCCTGGAACTTCACGAAGACGGTCTGCTCCGGAGTGCCGAGCTGCATCCAGCAGCCCTTCACCTGGCAGACCTCGCGGATCGCGCCGCCGAGGCGCAGCGGCTTCCCGACGAAGGAGCTGGGATCGGCGAGGACCTTGTCGATCGCGGTCCACTCGCCCTCGGAGATGCCCGCGCCGAAGTGATCGAAGCGCGCGCTGTCGAGGCGCTTCAGCTTCTCGATCGCGACGCCCGTCGCGACGAAGTGATAGAGCTTGCGGCCCTCGGTGATCTTCGCCGCCTCCTCGTGCTTGCCCGCGTCCTCGAGGTAGTGGCGGGTCTGCTCCACCGTCTCCTGCTTCAAGCTCATCGAGCCCTCGAGGATCGCGACCTTGCCGGTCGCGTCCTTCGGCACGAAGAAGGCGTAGTCCTGGAACTTGACCATCACCGGGCTCGCCTCGGAGCCCAGGTGCATCCAGCAGCCCTTCACCTGGCAGACCGCGGTGATCGGTCCGGAGAGGCGCAGAGGCTTCCCGACGTGGCTCGCGGGATCGGCGAGCACGGTGGAGAGCTCGAGCCACGGCCCGGGGGCGATGCCGGTGCCGAAGTGGTCGTAGCGCTGCTCGTCGAGCTTCGCAGGGGTCTGCGCCGCGGGGCTCGCGGGAGCTTGAGCCGCCGCGCCGAGGGTCGAGCAGGCGAGGGCGAGGAGCGTGGAGGGAAGGAGCAGGGACATGAACGGAACCTCGTTCGCGTGAGAGGAGGGCGAAGAAGTTACCGCCATCCGCCCTGCGCCGAATAGCCCCGTGCGGCGTAGGAAGGGATCGGCGATGCTTCTCGGCGGCGTGGTCGCCGTTCGCGACCGCCCTCGTTCCCGTCCGCATACGCCCCGCTCATGAAGAGCCCGACCAAGATCCTGCTGTTCCTCGGTGTCCTCGCCCTCGCCGGCTTCCTGCGCTGGCAGCGCAACGAGGCGCAGCGCCCCGACGAGGCTCCCTCCGCTCCGCGAGCAGCCACCCTCGGCGAAGGCGGGCGTCCTCCGCAGCCGAGCGCGAGCTCCGAGGCCTTCGCGAAGCGGGTCGAGGAGGAGCTGAAGGCGGAGACGCGGGCGAGCGGTGAGAGCGCGGCGGCGCCCTCCGCCGATCCGGACCCCGACTGCAACCTGGGCATCCCGCTCGTCCCCGGCATCCCCGGCAGCCCGGGGAACCTGATCGTCTCGCCGCGCAACCCGAACGGCGACAGCGAGCTGGCCGCCCTGATGCGCGCCTGCGTCGACGATCTCATCGCCGCGAAGCAAGCGCTCGGGAGCGGCCAGACGCCCCGGCCGATGCGCCCGACGCACCGCCGCATGCGCTGCTCCTGGCACACCAAGGAGGACACGCGGAACGAGACCTTCGACGGGCTGGCGCGGAGCTATCTCGGCGCGGTGGAGAGCTTCGACGAGAGGCCCTCGCAGGAGAAGTACAACGCGGTGGTGCAGGGCTGCGTCGCCTGCCACTCCGTCTTCTGCGGCGGTCCGCTCGACCTGATCGAGGATCTCTACTGGCGCTGAGGGCCTCCCGCGAGGGAGCGCTCGCCGCTCACCAGCTCGCCGCGGGCAACGGCCGGATCGCCGGCAGTTCCGATGGCGGAGCGAACCTGCTGCGCGACCATCACCGCGTAGACGGCGAGGATCAGCACGGAGAGCACCCAGGCGGCGCCCTGGCGGCTGCGGAAGCGGCGGCGCAGGCGGCGGAGAATCGGTCGGACGGGCATCGGGTTCCTCGGGTTCCAGGCTCGCTCTCGCCGGAGCCTCCGGCGGGCGAGCCACAAAAAAGATCCGGGCCAGAGGTGAGGCGAACGCCGAGGCTCGGTGAAGATCAGTGCAAGGCGCACCCGAGATCGTTCGCCCCGGCGGGCCCTCGGCCTTGCCGCTCGCAGCCGTTCATCTGATTCCGGACCTTCGCTTTGCCTTTCCTCGAGCACGACCGCGCGGTCGAACCTCTCTCGCCTCACATCGACGGGCGCGTCGATCGCTACGTACAAGAGCTCACCGGGGCTTCGCGCTCGTTCGTCACCGGCCTCTTCGACCACGGCTGCGTCAAGGTGAACGGCGAGCCCGCCTCCGATGGCTCGCGTCGCTTGCAGGTCGGCGATCACATCGCCGTGCGCTACGAAGCCGATCGGCGCTACGCGCCGAAGCCTCCGCGCCGCGCCGTGGCGCGCGGCTTCGAGGTCAGCTTCGAGGACGAGCACCTGCTCGTCGTCGACAAGCCCGCCGATCTGCTCACCGTGCCGACGCCTGCTGGCGAATCGAACACGCTGATGGACCGCGTCGCGGCCTACGTGCGGGCGCAGGACAAGAAGCTCAGCGCCTTCGTCGTCCATCGCCTGGACCGCGGAGTCTCGGGCCTGCTCGTCTTCGGCAAGTCGCGCGAGATCGCCGAGGCGCTGCAAGAGCAGTTCGCTGCGCGCAAGCCCGAGCGCGAGTACCGCGCGCTCCTCGCCGGCGCGCTGCAGCGCGAAGCCGGCACCTTCGAGAGCCGGCTGGAGACGCACGCCGCGAGCCTCCAGCGCTACTCGACGCGCGAGCGCGGTCGCGGCGAGCTCGCGATCACGCACTTCCGCGTGCTGTCGCGCTTGCGCGAGATCACCTTCGCCGGGCTGCGCTTGGAGACCGGTCGCCGCAATCAGATCCGCGTGCACTGCGCGGAAGCGGGACATCCCGTGCTCGGCGACCCGCGCTACCGCCCCGACCTCGCCTGCATCCCGCTGTGGCGCGCGAAGCGCATGGCGCTGCACGCCGCGACGCTCGGCTTTGCGCACCCGCGCACACGCGAGATGCTGCGCTTCGAGTCGGAGCTGCCGACGGAGATGGCCGAGCTGCTCGCGAAGCTGCGCTGAAACCGCACGCGAGAGCTTTAGAGCGCTCTTGCCGCCCCGCGCGTTCACCCGTAGCGTCGCGGCTCGTTCTCGCAGCGAGCACCTCATGCGTCCCTTCGTGTCCGCCTTGGCGCTCCTCTCCGCCGCCGCACAGGCCGGCGCGCAGGAGCCTTCTACGGCCCCGGTCCTCGCGAAGAAGGGCCTCTACCGCCAGCTCACCGAGCCGCCCTGCTCCTACTGCGCGACGCAGGACGAGAAGAACCTCGTGCGCCCCGACGACCGCGTCGTCGCCTGGCTGCGCGCGAAGCACCAGGGCGGCGCGATCCCGCTGCGCCACTTCCTCGCCGCTCCACGCGTCATCAACGACACCTACGGCCTCTTCTTCTACGACCCCGATGGCGGCTACGTCTCGGCGTTCGAGAAGGACTACGGCTACGAGTTCCACGGCTGGCGCCGCGGCGTGATGGTGGTGCGCGGGCGCGACGGCACGCTCTTCTCCGCGCTCACCGGTCTCGCCTTCGAAGGTCCCGGCAAGGGCACGCAGCTCCGGCGCATTCCCTCGCTCACGACGACGTGGGGCCACTGGCTGCGCCTGCATCCGGAGTCGACCGCGTACGACCTGTTCGACGGACAGCGCTACCCGCTCGCCGAGCTGCCGCAGCAGCCGAGCGCGGAGTCGCTGGAGACGATGGGCCAGGTCGACCCGCGTCTGCCGGCACGCGCGCAGGTGATCGGCGTGCGCTACGGCGAGGAGACGATGGCCTTCCCGCTGGAGAACCTGCCCGCGCGCGCCTGCTTCCAAGACAGCGTCGGCGGCGCCTCGATCGCGGTC
Organism: Planctomycetota bacterium; assembly: GCA_016719295.1. GTDB lineage: Bacteria > Planctomycetota > UBA1135 > UBA1135 > JADKAF01 > JADKAF01. The sequence goes on along the minus strand of JADKAF010000001.1, from coordinate 5,225,578 downwards.
TTCTGGTACGCGCCGACGCAGACCGCGGTCGCGTGGAGGCGCGTGCTCGACGATCGCAAGCTCGACTTCTACGCGGACGAGATCTCGCCGCCGACCGCACCATGGAAGGACCGCGAGACCGAGACGCGCTGGACCCTCGCGGGACGCGGCATCGACGGCCTGCTCCGCGGGCGTGAGCTGCCGTGGGTCGATTCGGTGCAGTGCTGCTGGTACGCGTGGGTCGCGGAGCATCCGCAGACGAAGCTGCACACGCCGAGCGCGGAGCCCGCGCCGAAGAAGACGCCGTGAGCGCCCGCGGGTGCTCGTCTCTCGCGCTGTTCGCGCTGCTCCTGCTCGCGAGCTGCCAGAGCGCGCCGCGCGGGAACGAGCTCGTGCTGAGCTCCGCTGCCGAGCTGCTCGCGGCTCCGCAGCGCACGCGCGAGTACGCCGCGCGCGGCACGCGCACGATCGTGCTGCGCGTCGAGGACCGCGATGACGGCGCCTCACTCGCCGTCGCGGCCCGCGCGATACGCGACGCGAACCTGCGCCTCGGCTTCTGGCTCGAGGTCGCGCGCTCCCCCTCGCTCGCGAACGCGCAGCCCGCGCTCCTGGCCAGCCTGCAAGGCCACGAGGAATGGCGCACGAGGATCGCCGACGCCCCCGAGCCCGGCGCGGAAGAGGTCGTGAAGCTCTGGCCCTGGGTGCCGATCCTCACGCGCGAAGGCTACGACGCGCAGCTCGAGCGCATCGCCGCGCGACTCCGTACCTTGCCGCCGGCCGACGAGCTCTGGCTCCACGGCCTGCAGGGCGCGCCCTCGGCCTGCGGCTGCGGCCACCCGCTCTGCCGCTGGGCCGCCGACTATCACCTGCGCGATGCGCGCCATCCGACGCGCATCCCGAGCGGCACACCGCACGGCCCCGACGCCGCGGCGCGCTTCGTCGAGGCCGTGCGCGCGCTCGCTCCCGACGCCGAGCTGATCCCGGTCTGGGTCGCCGAGTGCGCCGAAGACGACGCTCTCTGCCACGGCGTTCCCTGCTACGAGGGTCGCTGCTGGCCCGCGCTCGCCGAGCAATGGGCGCCGATCGTCGCCGGCAGCGAGCGCTTGGCGGTGTTCGTCCCTTCGCGCTCGGTGGGCCTGCCCCTCGACGCCGCGCGCGTGCAGCGCGAGCTCGCTTCACTGGCGACGATCGAGCGCGCGAATGCGCCGCGCATCGCGATCGATCCCAAGCGCTTGATCGCCGTGGTCGAAGAGCCGCTCGAGCTCAGCGGCGCGCACATGGTGGCCGAGTGCGAGCTCGAGCAGTCGTGGGAGCCGCGGGTCTGGCAGCGCTGACTTCTCACCCTCAGCGCTCCACCCCCCGCACCGCCCGCACCCCGAACATCCCTTCCTTGGCATCGATGAGCTGCGCCTCGCGGTAGGCGCTGCGCGCGAGCGACGGGCCATCCATGTAGCAGCCGCCGCGGGTGACGTACAGGTGCGCGCGCCCGGTCGCCTCCTTGCCGGTGAGCTTCCCGACCTCGCGCACGTTGCCGTGCATGTCTTGCAGGCCGGAGGGATTCGGGTGGAAGCTGCCGACGACGGCGGTGAGCACGCAGCCGTCGTCCAACTCGGGCAGCTCGCGGATCGCCGGCCACGGAGCGCCCGCGCGCTTCGCGGCTTGGTCGGCGAGGTTCGCATGCTCGAGAAAGGAGCGCGCGTTGTCACCCGTGCTCCACGGCGTGCTCGTGCTCGCGCAGAAGAAGAGCTCGAGCGAGACCTCGTGCACGGGACCGCAGCCGGGCGCGGCTTGCGGATCGTGATGGGGAGCGGCGGGATCCTGGGCCTGCGTGCCCATCCAGAACTTGCCTCCCGGCAGGAGCACGAGCGCGCTCTCGGGACGGAGCTCGAGGTGGCCCTCGGCGTCGCGCGCCGGCACGACCGAGAACATGCAAGCGCGGCCGGTGCTCGAGGTGCTCGGCGTGACGGGACTCGTCGCGGGATGTCCGGATTGAACCGAGACGGAGCACCGTTCTCACTCAGGTCTCGGGCGTAGGCGATCCGTGGATCGCTGCGCTCTCCGAACGCATCTGCGCGAGCGCTGCGCCAATCACACGGCGCACAGCTTCGCTCGTTTCCTGAGGATCAGCGCTCGAGGGGTCGATCGCTTCGAGAACCCGCACTCGCGGGCGGTGCCGCGCCGAGAGATCGAAGGCGAAGCCGTGCTTGGGCAGGATCTCGCGAGTCCCGTCCAGGACGACCGGCAAGATCTGCACTCCTGCACGGCGCGCCATGGACGCGGCTCCTGGCGAGAAGGCTCCCAGCTCGCCATCCAAGGAGCGCGTGCCTTCGGGGAAGAGCAGCACCGAGGAGCCCTTCGCGAGGTGGTCCTGGCAGCTCCGCAACACTTCGGCGCTGCTCTTGCGGTCTCCGCGCCGAAAGGGAACGTAACCGTTCATGGACATGTTCCAGCCGAGAAACGGCACGCGGAACACCTGTTGTTTGGAGACCCACTTGAAGTGCGCGAAGAGTCCGTAGAGCAAAGGGATGTCGAAGAGCGACTGGTGGTTCGCGACCAGGACATAGGTACGGGATCGATCGATCCGTTCGCGTCCTTCGATGCACGTGCGGCAGCGTGGCAGGAGCAGGAGATAGTGGTACCCCCACAGCGAGCTGTACAAATGGAGGAGCCTGCGCCTTCGATCGAAAGCCGAGGTCGTCAGAAAGACCAGAAGCGCCCCCAGCCAGAGGACGCAGCTGCTCAGGACGAAGTAGGACCAAAAGAGCGTGGAGACGACGAGCGCGAAGATTCGCATGATCGTTGGGATCTCAAGCGGTCCGTTCCCCGAGGAGCTCCTGGATCAGATCTCGGGTGGACATCACTCGGTCGACTCGGTGGGCTTCGGTGCCGCAGGTCATGAGCGGAGAATAGTCGGCGCAGCCATGCGCGGGACAGCGATCCTTCCCGGGTCGCACGAACTCCTCCGGACAATTCCTGGCCAGCCCGCCGCGCACCCCCAAACGCGCGCTCTCGTCGATTCCTGCGGCGCCCAGCAAACCAGTGCAGATGCAGAAGTACGGCTTCGCGGCATCCCGTTGCCGGTGGGCGAGCGGCGAGGTCCTCAAGTAGCGGAACGGCAGACCGCAAGGCGAACCCCAAGAGGGATCGGCCACGATGATGTCCGCCGGGGTCGATGCGACCAGCGCCGCCTTGAACCGCGGCGTCCCACCGCTCTCGTTCGTCGCGGCGAAGCGCGTGCCCATCTGCACGGCGGACGCCCCGCGCCGCAGCGCTTCGACGATGTCCGCGTGATCGAAGATCCCACCCGCCACGATCACAGGGATCGGACCGGCGTCGTTCGCGTACTTCGCTGCCACGTCGAGCACCGGTTCGAGGAGGACATCCAAGAGGTCGTACTCCTCCAGGAAGCCGCGCTCGCACGCATTCATCTGCTTGTGGGTCCACCCGAGGTGGCCGCCGGCCTTCGGTCCCTCCAGGATCACGGCATCGGCTCGGTACCCTTGCTTCTCCCAGCGCTTGCAGATGAGCTCCAAGGCGCGCGCCGAGGAAATGATCGGCACCAGCGCGACTTCATGGTCCTTCTTCCCAGCTGCATCCGCCACGAGCGTCGGAAGGATCATCGGCAGGCCAGCGCCCGAGACGATGGCATCGACGCCTCCGGCTACGGCGCCCCGAACGGAGTCTTCGTACGTGTTCGGGAGTGCCATCATGATGTTGATCGCGGCGAAGCCGCCATCGGCGCGCGTGTCCGCGATCTCGCGGGCCGCCGCTTCGAAGGGACTCATCGACTCCTGCTTCACGCGGCGCGGCGTCAAGCGATGGAGTCCGGCGCTCGACACCGTACCGATACAGGCTTCGCGCCCCACCGCCGCGGCGAGTTCATAGAGCGAGATGCCGATCCCCATGCCGCCTTGGACCACGGGGTAACGAGCCTCTTTGCCTTTGAGGCGGAAGGTCTTCGCGAGAGCCATGTGGCCAGACGATACAACTCTTCCGACCGGCGCTCGCTGGCGGCGTTCCGCAGCTTGACGCCAGTCAAGCTGGCGCGTCACGAAAGTTTCAGGCTCTCCAGAATCAGACGTAGTGAGCCCGGGACCATCAAGCCGCCACAGCAGAGGTAGACCGATGCGATGAGGGGCCTGGCGGAATGGGGACTCCGTCGCGTGGTTCACGCCGAAGGGTCGGACGTATCGGTTGGATACTCGTACTTGGGCGGTGACCGCCGGCTCATATCTTGCACGACTCCTTCGCCATTGCCTCGCGGGCCAGTACCTCTGCTTCTGTTCGAAGCGCTGGAAAAGCATGCTCCCATCTCGATGACGCACAAGTCGTGGGTATTCGAGCCAGCGCGCCGACGCTCCCGTGCTCACCCCCTCGATGCGCATCGCCCCGGCGGATCTCAAGCTCGACGAACTGCTCGTCGTCTATCCCGGCCGGAAACGCTACTCGCTGGCGAAACGAGGCGAGGTCGTGCCAATGGTGTCAACCGTCGTCCATCCAGGTCCACCCGAGATGGGCCATCCGGGACCACCGACTTCTCGCGCCGCGAGGCCAGAGCTCCTCGAGCCCGCCGGAGACACGTCGCGCGAGAGCCACGGAAGATGAAGCAGGACCACGAGCCCGCCCAGGATCCAGGGTAGGCGTCGATCGGAGGTCTGCATGCCGCGCTCTGGAGGAAGGCGCTGGTGGCGCGCCGGAGGCGAAGAGGCGTTCGCAGTCTATCTTCTCGAACGCGCAGCGGCACGCAGGCCAGCGCCTCAGACGCGGCGCAGCTCCGCCGTACCTGCCTCCACCGCGAAGCTCGCGCGCACCGCGGTCTTGCCACCGGGCTTCTCGACCTCGTCGATGACCATGAAGTCGGTGGCGAAACGCTGCGGCGTCAGCGTGCAGCGGAGATAGCCGCGCTCTTGATCGTGGTGCTTCACGCCGGGGTGCCGCGCGTAGAGTTCCTCCAGGTACTTCGGCTTCGCCGTGCCGTTGCCGCCGCTCGAGAGCGAGGTCGCGACGAACTCGGTCGCGACGCGCGGCGAGCTCGGATCGCGATCGTCGATGCGGAGCTCGTTGGCCCAGGCGCTGTGGATGTCGCCGGTGAGCACCACGGGGTTCGGGATGCGGCGCTCGTGCAGGAAGCGCAGCAGCGAAGCGCGCTCCGCGGCGTAGCCCGGCCACTGGTCCATCGAATAGAGCGGCTCCCCGCCGTCCTTCGGCAGCCCGACCAGCGCCATCATCACTTGCTGGGCGAGCACGTTCCAAACGGCCGGGGAAGCGAGGAGCTCGCTTTGCAGCCAGTCGCGCTGCTCGGCGCCGAGCAGCGTGTTCGAGGCCGCGAGCGCGGCGTCGTTCAGCGGCTTCTTGCCGTCGCCGTTCGGCTGGTCGCTGCGGTACTGGCGCGTGTCGAGCACGAGCAGCTCCGCCAAGCGACCGAACGAGGAGCTGCGGTGGAGCCGCAGGTGCGGGCCGCGCGGCAGCGAGCGCGCGCGGAGCGGCATCATCTCGTAGTAGGCCTGATAGGCGTTCGCGCGCCGCGCGAGCAGCGTCTCGGGCGAGATGCCCTTCTCCTCGGAGACGCGATCGGCGTAGTTGTTGTCGACCTCGTGATCGTCCCAAGTGACGAGCCAGGGGCAGCTCGCGTGCATCCGCTGCAGCAGCGGGTCCGAGCGGTACTGCGCGTGGCGAGCGCGGTAGTCGTCGAGGGTCGCGATCTCGCCGCCGAGATGTGTGCGCACCTTGCCGTTCTTGCCGGCCGCGTACTCGTAGATGTAGTCGCCGAGATGGAAGACGAGATCGGGATCGTCCGCGAGCATCTGCTCGTAGGCCGTGAAGAGCCCTTGCTCGTAGTTCTGGCAGGAGGTCACGGCGAAGCGCAGGCGCGCAGGCAGCACCTCGCGAGCGGGGAAGGTGCGCGCGCGACCGATCGCGCTCTCCGCGTCGCCCGCGCGGAAGCGGTACCAGTACCAGCGATCCGGCTCGAGCCCCGCGAGCTCGACGTGCACGGAGTGCCCGAGCTGCGGCGTCGCGAACGCGCGGCCCTTCCGCACGACTTTCTTCCAGCCCTCGTCCTCGGCGATCTCGTAGCCGACCTCGATCACCTCGCGGCCGAGGCCTCCCCCGGGCTCGAGCGGCCGCGGCGCGAGGCGCGTCCAGAGCACGAAGCCATCGGCGGCGGGATCGCCCGAAGCGACGCCGAGTGCAAAGGGATCGTCGGCGAAGCGCGGGCGCGCGCCGGCGCGCGCGGCGCGGCCGAGCCACGGCAAGGCGGCCAAGGCGGCGCCGTGTTGCAGGAAGGAACGGCGATCGAGCGAGTGAGGGGCGCGGGAGCTCATGACCGCAAGATGCCGATCGAGCGCACGCCGTTCCAGCCCTTGCTCAGAGCTTCATCCACCGCTCACTGCACCGTAGAGGTGCCAGGCCGTCGGAACTCGAGCTACTCGAAGCGCAGCTCCACCGTGGGCCAGAGCTCGCCCACGGAGAAGGGTCCCCCTCCGGTGGTCCAGCCACCGAGGTAATACGGCACGCCGCGCAGCGCGGGCAAGGCCGGCACGCGGAGCTCCGCCGAGAAGCGCCCCGCGACATCGATGACGCCGGGGACTCCGGAGAAGAGCGCCGCCGAGCCGAGCGAGAGGAAGAAGAGCGCATCGGGGGCGAGCGCCAGCGTGCGCGCATCGGCGGGATCGAGCAGCGCGAGCGGGATGCCGGGAGCTCGCGCGAGCGAGAGAGCCAGGATCGAGAGCGCGCCCGCGGAAGCAGGTGCGCGTCCTTCGAGTTGCCAGCCCACCGGGGATCGCAGCGCCGCGAGCACGGCGCGCTCGGGGACCAGCGGCAGCACGAGGACCTCGTCGAAGCGCGCGTTCACGCTGGCCCACGAGTAGCAGCCGATGCGCCCACTCGCGATCCCGCTCGGATCGAGGACATCGCAGAAGAGCTCGCCATCGACGAGCACGCGGAGGCGCGCGCCGTCGGCGCGGATCGCGAGGCGCTGCGCGCGGTTCGGCGTGTGCCCGAAGCTGTCCTCGGCGAGCAGAACGAAGGCTCCGCCCTGGCAGCGCACGAGGCGGCGATAGCCGCGCTCGGCATCGAGCGAGAAGCGATAGAAGTTCTGCGAGTCGCGGTAGCGGAAGACGAGGCCCACGGCGTCATCGTCCTGGTCGAGCACGCTCGCCTGGAGCTCGTAGTCGCTCCAGGAGAGCTCCCCCGCGATCGCGAGCGTGCCGCGCTTCGGCAAACCCGCGCGCGCGCCGTCGCCGTCGGCGATGTTGCTCGCTTGCACGAGCTCCCCGCGGGAGAGGCTCCAGGCCGAAGGCCCTTCGACCGTACCGTCGTCGACGAACACCCACGGCACGGCGAAGGCGCCTTCGAAGCGCTCCTCGAGCAGCAGCCCCGGCAGCGCACCCGTCGCATCGCCCGCGCGAACGACCAAGTCATCGAACGCGGTGAGCGAGTTGGCCCAGGTCGCGAAGCCGATGCGGCCTTGCGGATGCGCCGCATCCGTCGCGCGCAGGACCTCGCGACCATCGACGAGCGCGCGCAGCAAGCTCCCCTGCGCCACGAGCTCCAGCCGATACCAGCGCAGCGCGTCGTAGGGCTCGGCATCTTGCGCGAGCACGGTCGCCACGCCGCCGAGCACGCGCGTCAAGCGTCGATGGCTCCGCTCGGCGTCCCAGTGGAAGCGGTAGTAGTCGCCGGGGCCGCGATAGCGCACGACGAGGCCGAACGCGTCGTTGTCCTCCGAGCGCGCGCGCACCGCGAGCGTCACATCGCGCCAGGTCGGATCGCCCGCGACGGCCATCGTTCCCGGCAGCAGCGGATCGGAGCTACCGCTGTTGATGTTGCTCGACTGGTACAGATAGCCGCCGCTCGTGAACCACGCCGACGGGCCGCTCGTGTTGCCCTGATCCACGAGGGAGAAGCCCGCGAGCGGCCCCTCGAAGTTCTCGGCGAAGAGCACGGGATGGGCCGCCGACGGAAGATCGCGCGCGCTCACGCCGACGACGGCCTGCTGCCCAGCGGCCAGCGAGAGCGCGATCTCCGCGGGACGCGCGACGCCGAGCGCCGCGCCTTCGAAGCGCAGCACCTGCGGCCCGGGCTCGACGCGAGCGAACGCGGTCCTGCGCCCCGAGCCGCGCAGCATGGTCGGACCGTCGACGGCATAGCGCAGCTCCGGCTCGTCGGCTTGCACTTCGAGGCGAGCGGGGACCTCGGAGAGGAAGCTCTCCTGATACAGCACGGCGCCGCTCGCGTCCTTGTGCTCGAGCAAGAGGCGCGCCGGTGTCGCGTTCGCCTCCACGCGCATCACGCTGTACGAGCGCACACCGCGGCTCCAGCGCATCTCCGGATCGACGCGCAGGGGGATGCCCCCCGCGCCGATTGCGAGCGGACCCGAGACGTACTCACGCACCCCTTCGCGATGGTGATTCGTCGCGGGGCGATGCTGATCGGCGGAGAGGAAGACGACGCCGGGAAGGCGCTCCTGCTCCACGAACTCGAGGAGTGCCTTCCGTTCCTGCTGGAAGCCGTTCCAGTGGTCGAGACCGCTCGTGTAGCGGAGCGGCACGCTGCTCACGATCAGCTTGAAGTCCGCGCGCGATGCGGCGAGCGCCGCGCGCAGCCAGGCGAGCTGCGTCGCGCCGAGCATGGTCTTCGCGCCCGCGCGATCCGGATCGCCGTTCGCGCTGCGATGCGCACGGCAGTCGAGCAAGAACACCTCGAGCGCGGCACCCCAGCGGAACGACCCGTAGATCTCGCCCGTGCCGGGCGGCACCGGAAAGTACTCCTTCCAGACCGCGATGCCGTTCGCCACGTTCGACGCGGGCGTGGCCGCGTCCCAGTTGTTCTGCACCTCGTGGTCGTCCCAGGTCGCGAAGATCGCCTGCGCCCGCGTGAACGCCTGCCAGCGCGGCTCGCTGCGGGCGTCGCGATGCTTCGCGCGGTACTCCGCGATCGCCGATGCGGCGGGCGCGGCATCCGCGTAGGGGAAGTCGCCGAGGCTCACGTAGAAGTCGAGCGGTTCCACGCGCAGCGCATCGAAGATGCCGTAGCTCGCCGCGTCGCGGCAGTCGCCCGAGAACGCGAGCGCGACGTCGGCGCGCGTGCTCGGATCCGGCGCCGTACGGAAGGTGCTGGTGAAGCCCTGCCGGCGAAGGCCCTGACCGCTCGGATCGGCGAGCACGACGGCGTACCAGTAGCGCGTGGCGCTCTGGAGCCCCGTGAGCTGGACCTTCGCCGTGAAGTCGCCGGCGCTGGTCGCGAGGACCGGGGGCGTCTCCAGCGCGCCGAGGAGAGCGGCGTTGGTCGCGTAGCGCACCGACACCAACCCCGCACCGGAGGCGCGGGTCCAGACCCACGCGGAACGATGATCCACCGAGCCGACCATCTCACCGTGGGTCTGGGTGGGGAGCTGCGCCGAGGCGCCGGAGGCGCAGAGCGCGAGCAGGACGGGGAGCAGAATGAAGCGGGCGAGCATCGGAGGCGGGGCTGGAGGTACGGCGACGTCAGCACCGCACCGTAGCCGTCGCGCCGAGCAGCCCCTGTGAAGGCCGGATGAAGCGCTCGTGTCGCGCGGCAACGATCAGCTCAGCACCTCGCGCACGATGCGCGGCTCCTCCTCGACGCCGACGAGCTTCACGTCGAGCCCCTGGTTCTTCACGCTGAGCCGGCGGCCGTCGAGGCCGAGCAGGTGCAGCACGGTGTGGTTCAGGTCCCGCACATGTACGCCGTCGCGCACGATGTTGTAGGAGAAGTCGTCGGTCTCGCCGTGTACCACGCCGCCGCGCACGCCGCCGCCCGCCATCCACATCGACCAGCAGCGCGGGTGGTGGTCGCGGCCGTAGTTCTCGCGCGTGAGCGCACCTTGGCAGTAGACCGTGCGGCCGAACTCGCCGCAGAAGACGACGAGGGTGTCCTCGAGGAGCCCGCGGCGCTCCAGGTCGAGCACGAGGGCCGCGGCACCTTGGTCCACATCGCGCGCCTGATTGGGCAGATCGCCGCCGATGTTGAAGTGTTGATCCCAGCCGCGATGGAAGAGCTGCACGAAACGGACGCCGCGCTCGACGAGGCGCCGCGCCAAGAGGCAGCTCGCGGCGAAGGTGCCCTTCTTCCGCGCATCGGGTCCGTAGAGCTCCAAGACCTCCTCCGGCTCGTCGGAGAGATCGACGAGCTCGGGCACCGAGCTCTGCATGCGGAAGGCCATCTCGTACTGCGCGATGCGCGAGAGGGTCTCGGGATCGCCGTGCTGTGCGTGGCGATAGGCGTTCAGCGTAGCGAGCTCGTCGAGCAGGGCGCGGCGCGAGACGCCATCGATGCCGTCGGGGTTCGAGAGGAAGAGGACGGGGTCGCCTTGCGCGCGCAGCGAGGTGCCCGCGTGCTTCGACGGCAAGACGCCCGCGCCCCAGAGGCGCTGATAGAGCGCTTGCGCGTCACGCCGCCCGCTCCAGCTCGGCGTCATCACCACGAAGTCGGGTAGATCGCGGTTCTCGCTGCCGAGCCCGTAGGAGAGCCAGGAGCCCAGGCTCGGCCACCCCGGGAGCTCGCGGCCCGTGCAGAGGAAGGTGATCGCCGGATCGTGGTTGATCGACTCGGTGTACATCGAGCGGATGAGGGCGATCTTCTTCGCGATCCTCGCCGTGTGCGGCAGGAGCTCGCTCAGCCAGAGCCCGTCGCCGCCGTTGTCGTGGCGGGTGAAGCGGAACTTCGAGGGCGCCAGCGGGAAGCGCGTCTGCCCCGAGGTCATCGTGGTGAGGCGCTGCCCCTGCCGCACCGACTCCGGCAGGTCTTGATCGAAGAGGGCGTCGAGCTTCGGCTTGTAGTCGAAGAGATCGATCTGCGACGGTGCGCCCGAGAGGAAGAGCCAGATCGCACGCTTCGCCTTCGGCGGATGGTGATGCCCGCTCGCCGGCACCGCACCCGTTGCCGTGCGCAACCCAAGGGCGCCCAGCGCCGCCGCCCCCAGCCCTTGCGCCGTGCGCGCGAAGAACGCGCGGCGAGTCTCGAGCAGCAGAGCTTCCGTTCGCGGATCCATGGCAACTCCCTCACTGCACAGCAAAGGTGACTGGCACCTTAGCCGTGCAGTGGTCAGCGGCGGACGAGGAGCTCGTCCAGGTTGAGGCAGAGGTTGGCGACGCGGGTCCAGGCGACGAGCTCGTCACTCGTGCGACGGCGTTCGAAGGCGAGGTAGGCGAGCAAGCGCTCGCGCTCGAAGGGGTCGGCGGGACGCGTCGTCACGAGCTGGAAGAGGCGCGAGGCGCGCTCGGCATCGCCGCTCTCCGGCAGCTCGATCTGCACGCGGCGCGCGAGCGCGTCCGCGGCCTCGACGAACTGTGGGTCGTTCAGCAGCAGGAGCGCTTGCAGCGGCGTGTTCGTGCGCTCGCGACGCACGACGCACATCTCGCGGGTCGGCGCATCGAAGATGCCGAGCTGCGGCGCGGGCGCCGTGCGCTTCAGGAAGGTGTAGAGCGTCCGGCGGTGCACCTTCTCGCGGCCCTCGTCGGGGACGAAGTTCATCGTGTTCGAGCCGACGTACGCGACCGCCTCCCAGAGCCCCGGCGGCTGCGGCGGCTTGACGCTCGGGCCGCCGAAGCGCTCGACGAGCAGGCCGGCCACCTGCAGCGTCTGGTCGCGCAGCACCTCGGCGTCCACGCGGAAGCGATGCGCGCGGCCGAGGCGGCGGTTCTGCGGATCGCGCGCGAGCTCCTCCGCGCTCGCCGCGGAGCTTTGGCGGTAGGTCGCCGAGAGCGCGAAGCGCCGCAGCAGCGCGCGCGTGTCCCAACCGCTCGCGACGTACGAGAGCGCGAGGTGATCGAGGAGCTCGCGATGCGTCGGGGCCTCGCCCTGGTTCCCGAAGTCCTCGCTCGTCCGCACGAGCCCGTGCCCGAACACGATCTGCCAAAGCCGGTTCACCTGCACGCGCGCCGTGAGCGGATGGGCGGGATCGAAGAGCCAGGCCGCCAGCCCAGCGCGATTCAGCGGCAGCTCCGCTCCGAACGCGGGCAGCGCAGCAGGCGTCGCGCGCGCCAGCGCTTCGCCGCGCTGGTCGTACTGGCCGCGCTTCAGGTAGTGCGTCGGCCGCAGCTCGGCGCGCTCCTTCATCACCAAGCTCGTCGGCTGCGCAGCCTCGTTCGCGGCGCGCGCTCGTGCGTTGATCGCCGCACGATCCTCCAGCGGTGCGAAGAGCGCGCGCGACGGCCCGTGCACGTGACGCAGATAGTGCTCGCGCAAGCGCTGCTGCTCCGCCTCGCTCCGCGCTTCCCGCGGTCGCGCCGCGATCGAGCGCAACGCCGCGTCGAGCGTGGCATCGTTCGCGGCGAAGCTCTCCCACGCCGCTAGCGAGCGCGCGATCCGCGGATCGGGATGCACCCAGGTGTGCAGGCCCGCGCCATCCCAGCACACGGTGCCCCCCACCTGGGTGAGCGCCCATCCATCGAGGCGCCGCCCCACCGAGAGCCCGACGTCGGCCAGAGAGACCTCGAGTCGGACCCAGCGCCCGAGCGGGGGCAGCGGCCCGGCGACGAAGTCGGCGCCATTCGCTCGCCCGGGCCCATGCGCGGGCTCGCCCCAGCGCGCGCGATGATCCCACCCATTGCCGTCGTGGAACTGGAGCTGCACCGAACGCGGCGGATCCTGCGGATCGAGATGCACGTACGCGAACAAGCGATCGCCCTCGTGCAGCAGCAGCGGCTCGCGCGCGCCGGTGAAGAAGTCCTGAGAGAGCCCCTCCGCTTTCCGCCGCAAGCTCCGCGATCCGCTGCGCACCGGCCCCTGCGTCGCGTCGATCCACTGCCAGCGCGCGCCATCGCCTTGCAGCTGCGCACCGGCCGGAGCCTCGTCGTCGATCCAGACGCGATCCTCGGCGCTCTGCGGCGTCGCCGAGTCGATGCCCAGCGCGTCCCAGTACGCGATGCCGTCCCAATGCGTGATGGCGAGGCCGTGCACCACGCTGCCCGGCGCGAATCCCACCAGCTCCGCCGGCACCTCGAGACGCGCCCACTCGCCTGCGCGCGGCAGCTCACCCACGCGCCTTCGCGAGCTCGTGCCCGGCTCGCCCCAGCCGATCAAGTCTTCGCCCCAGAACGCGCGGTGGTTCCACTCGCCCGCGCCACCGTCGTGCCACTGCAGCATGATCTCGCGCGGCGGCCGCTCGGGATCGATCCACACCCAGGCGCCGAGAGAGTCACCCGCGCCGACGCGCAGCTTCGTCTCCGCGCGCCGCAGCACGAACTGCTCGAGCCCGCGCGCCTCGCGCCGGATCGCGCGACGGCCCGAGCGCACGGGAGCCGCACCGCTCGCCTCGAAGACGAACGCGGGCCCTTCGACGAACGCCACCGGCGGCAGCTCGTCGTCGATCCACGTCGTCGTGGTGCGCGGCGCGCTGGCGCGCTCTTCCTCCGGCGCGGGCTCGGTGTACGCGATGCCACGGAGCGCCGCGGCGAGCTCCGCGTCGATCGCCAGCGCCTCCGCGTCGAGCTCGCGCGTGCGCTGCGCTTGCTCTGCGCTGGGCACGCGCACGAACGGCGCGTGGTCCTTCACGTTGCCGTCGAGGGGCGAGCCGTCGAGGTTGTCGAAGAACGCCGCGAGCGCATAGAAGTCGCGCATCGAGAGCGGATCGAACTTGTGGTCGTGACAGGTGGCGCAGCCGAGCGTCAGCCCGAGGAACACCGTGCCGAAGGTGCTCGTGCGGTCGACGAGGTTCCGCACGGCGACCTCTTCCTCGATGGAGCCGCCCTCGCCCGTCGTCACGTGGCAGCGCAGGAAGCCCGTCGCCACCTGCTCCGCAACCCCGCCGTCCGCGAGCTGATCCCCCGCGATCTGCGCCGCGCCGAAGCGGTCGTAGCGCAGGTTCTCGCGGAACGCGCGCAGCACCCAGTCGCGGTACGGCCACATCTCGCGGTAGTTGTCGAGGTGGAGGCCGTGGGTGTCGCCGTAGCGCGCACCATCGAGCCAGTGCCGCGCGAGATGCTCGGCGCAGCGCTCGGAGGCCAGCAGATCGTCGACGAGCGCCTCGTAACGCGCCTCGCTCGGCTCCGCCGCGAAGCTCTCGACCTGCTCCGGTGTCGGCAAGAGCCCCGTGAGATCCAAGTGCACGCGCTTCACGAGCGCACGCGCATCGGCCACGTCGCTCGGTCGAAGCCCATCGCGCTCGAGCTCCGCGAGCACGTAGCGATCGAGCTCGTCGCGCACCCAGCGCGCATCGCGCACCGCGGGCGGCGCAACGGGCCGCGGCGCATGGAAGGACCACGGGAGCTCCCGCTCCTCCGCGCCCTTCTCGCGCACCGCCTCCTGCTCGTGCTGCGCTCCCGCGACGCTCGCCAGGGTTAGGGAGAAGAGCGCGACCAGGCGATGGGCGGAGCGTGCGGGCATGCGGGCTTCCAGGGACGGAGAGAGCCTCTCGCGCGACGAGCGGCGCGAGCGCACCGAGGCGACCTTACCAGCGCTTCCGCCGCTCCGCGACCGCCACGGGCGAGCGCTGCCGCAAGATCGCAACTGCCCCAAGAAGCTCGGAACGGGCTCGCCCCGACGCGGTCGCCGACGGAGCTCGGGTCCACCACCGGCGCCGCGGGCTCGTCCCCCGCGCGTCTGCACGCTAGAAGAGCCCTGGTCGAATCCCCGCCGATGCTCTTCTCCTCCCTCTTCTTCCTCTTCGTCTTCCTCCCGCTCGCGGTCTGGGGCCACCTGCTCCTGCCCCCGCGCGCGCGGAACGCGTGGCTCCTCGCGCTGAGCCTCGTCTTCTACGCCTGGGGCGAGCCGAGCTTCGTCCTCGTGATGTTGGGCTCGATCGTCGGGAACTACGCCCTCGGCTTCGCCGTGGCACCGACGCGGTCTCCGCGCGTGCGCCGCACGGGACTCCTCCTCGCGCTGATGGCGAACCTCGGCGTCCTCGCGACCTTCAAGTACCTCTCGCTCTTCGGCGAGACGCTGAACGCGCTGCTCGCCTCGCTCGGCGTCGTGCGGCTCGAGCTCCCCGCGTTGGCGCTGCCGATCGGGATCTCCTTCTTCACCTTCCAAGCGCTCTCCTATGTGATCGATGTCCATCGCGGCCAAGTCGCGGTGCAGCGGAGCTTCCTCGACTTCGCGCTCTACGTGGCGCTCTTCCCGCAGCTCATCGCGGGGCCCATCGTGCGCTACAAGGAGGTCGAGGTGCAGCTCGCGCATCGAATGCTGCGCGCGAGCACCATGGCCTCCGGCGTGCGCTGGTTCCTCTACGGCCTCGCGAAGAAGGTGCTGATCGCGGACACCGCCGCGCGCGCGGCCGAGGCGATCTTCGCCTTGCCGAACGAAGCGCTCGACTTCCGCTTCGCGTGGCTGGGCGTCTGCGCCTACACGATCCAGATCTACTTCGACTTCTCGGGCTACTCCGACATGGCGGTCGGCTTGGGCCGCCTGCTCGGCTTCCGCTTCCCGCAGAACTTCAAGCATCCGTACGGCTCGCGCACCATCACCGAGTTCTGGCGCCGATGGCATCGCACGCTCTCGGGCTGGTTCCGCGACTATCTCTACGTGCCGCTCGGAGGGAACCGCGGCGGAGCGTGGAAGACCACGCGCAACCTCTGGATCGTGTTCCTGCTCTGCGGGCTTTGGCACGGGGCGTCCTGGAGCTTCGTGCTCTGGGGCGCGTGGCATGGCCTGCTGCTCTCGCTCGAGCGCACGCAGCTCGGCTTAGCGCTCCTCGGCCGCGCGCCGCGACCGCTGCTGCATCTCTGGACCATGCTGGGCGTGATGCTGGGTTGGGTGCTCTTCAACGCGCGCGATCTGTCGCAAGCGCTCGCGTTCTACCGCGCGATGCTGGGCCTATCACCCGCGAACGCGATGCACTTGGCCGAGCTGGTCGATGCCGATGCTCTCGCGGCGATCCTCGGCGGCGCGCTGCTGGCACTCCCCATCGCACCCGCGCTCGGGCGACGGCTCTCGCGTTGGAGGCGCCACGAGCGCCGCTCGACGAGCGCGGCGAGCGGCCGCTTCGGCTTCCTCGGCGTCGCTCATCTCGTCGGCCTAGCGGCGCTGGCGTGGCTCTGCGCGTCTTTCGTCGCGGCCCAGACCTATAGCCCCTTCCTCTACTTCCGCTTCTGAACGATGAACGCGCGCGCTCTCAGCCAGGCCCTGCACCGCGCGACGACCGCGCTCTTCCTCGTCGCGATCTCGCTGCCGCTCGCGGTGCATCTCGTCACCAACGACGATGCGCGCGACATCGAGAAGGAGAACCGCAAGCCAGCGCCGAAGCCGCCGCTCAGCTTCGAGACGACGAGCTGGACCTCGCTCCCGAAGCCGCTGGAAGCCTATTACCGCGACTTCGTTCGCGGGCGCACGAGCTTCTTGAGGACCCAGCGCCTCGTGCGCTGGCACTTGTTCGGCGAGACGCCGGTGGGCTCGGAGACGATCGGCGGCGCGGACGGCTGGATCTTCTTCACCGGCAACGATGCCCTGGCGCAGCACCGCGGTCGACAGCCGTGGAGCGAAGCGATGCTCACGGAGGCGTGCGACGTGCTCGAGCGACGCCGCGACCAGCTCGCCGAGCGAGGCGCGCGCTATCTCTTCGTCGTTGCACCGGACAAGATGTCGATCTTCCCGGAGATGCTCCCGGAGTGGGCCTTGCCTCTCGCCGAGCGCACGCCCGTCGATCAGTTGGTGGAGGCTGCCGCGGCGCGCGGGCTCAGCGACGTGATCCTGGATCTGCGTCCCGTCCTGCGCGCGAAGAAGGGCGAGCTCCCGATCTACTACGCGCGCGGCACGCATTGGAACCGGCTCGGGGCCTACCACGGCTACGCAGCGATCGCGGAGCGCCTCCGCGGCCCCTCCTGGCCCTCGACTGGCAAGGGTGAGAAGGTCCTCGCGCTGCCGCCGTCCGCCGTGCACCTCACCGAGAGCTCCGCCGATTCCTGGGACGAGCTCTGGCTCCTCCCCGGCCACTTGCAGCATCCCGACATCGAGATCGATCTCGCCGAGCTCGCGGAGCATCGGCTGAGGAGGAGCTGGTGGCCGGGCGTCGGAGGCACGCGCAAACACTCCGAGCACGTCCATGTCGCTCCGCGCCGACCAGGTTCCAGCCTGCTCGTCTTCCACGATTCGTTCTGGGACAGCCTGCTGCCCTTCTTCGCGAATCACTTCGCAGCGACGGCGACCTGCTCGACCTACGGCCACGACCTGCTTCTCGCCGAAGCCCTCGGCGCGCAGGTCGTCCTGCAGATCTGCGTCGAGCGCCATCTGCGGACTCCGTTCGCGCAGGACTTCGATCAGGAGTCGCGACGCCCCTGGCTGCCCGAGGAGGAGATCGCGGGCAGCTACGCGAGCCCGCGCTGGGATGACCTGCGCGTCCAGGTGTCCCATCCGGGCACGCTGGAGATCGAAGGATCACGCGTCGGCCGTTGGCGCGCGCAGCAACGCGCGAAGGGGATCTACGTGGGAGCCTCGCCTTTGCTCGGAGAGCTACGGCTCGTCTTCGGTCGCGAAGGCGGTCTGCGGAACCTCGCGCTGATCCCGAGCGGCAGCGTGCAGCCCTTCCGCTTCCTCGAAAGCACTGCCGGTGCGGCAGAGGAGCCTCTCTCGCCCTGGAGCGGTCGCTTCGCGAGCCAAGGCCTCGTCTACGACGTGGTCGCCCGGTCCGGCGCGTTGTGGGTCTTCGACGAGAACGGCGAGCTGACCCACGTCCTCCGTGGCCTCGACCTCGCGAACGAAGGCGGGGTCGCCGTGGACCCTCGCCAGCCCGAGATCCGCTGGCGTTTCGCGCCGCTCGGCGCAGGCGCAGCCAGCGTGGAGATCGAGGTGGCGACGGAGCCGCGGCAGCGCGTGGAGCTCGTGCGCCGAGCGCCCACGCGCTGATCCGCGCCACCGCGGATGCGCTCTTCGGCGACTCGAATCAGCGCGCCCGCCGAGGTTAGGATGCGCCCATGCTCCTCCGCCCACTCAGCCTCGCCGCCGTGGCATTGCTCCTCTGCCCGCAGGATCCTCCCGTGCGCCGCCATGCTCAGGGCGAGAAGGATCAAGGCCTGCCGCGACCCGACGCGGTCTGGGCTCCCTATCACGCGGATCCGGAGCATCGACTGAACCGCATCTTCCGCGCGCTCTTCCTCGCCGAGCTCGCGCCCGCGGAGATCTCGACCGCGCTGCCGCGCGAGCACGCCGACGCCGCGGCCTTCTTCGCCGTCGGCTGGGTGCACGCGAAGCGCGCGGGCGAAGCGCGCGATTCGCGCCTCTTCGGAGGCGACGGTCGCCAGCTCCCACGCGAGGGCTTCCGCGCGGAGGAGAGCGCGCGCTTGCTGGAAGAGCTCGAGGCCCTCGGCCCCGCGGATCGCGAAGCACTTCTGGCGCCCGCGGAGCTCGCGGTGCTCTTCCAGCACGATCTCCTGCGCACCACCCAGCGCCTCCAGGAGAGCGAGGAGAACCCGGAGCTGCTGCCCGCGCTGCAACGCGCCGCGCGCTTCGTCGCCCTGGACGAACGCGAGCGATCGACCCTCTCGGATCCCCTCGCGCGCTCCCTCGCGACCCCTGCCGCGCGCGAGCACTTCGCGCGACGCGGCCTCGGTGAGCTCGCCGCGCTCGCGGATCTCGCCGCTTCGCCCTATCGCGAGCTGCTGCGTCGCTCGACGCGCCTCTTCGATGCGGAGAAGACGCTGCTCTGGTCGCGGCTCTGGCTCGCGCACCCCGAAGGCCCGCGCGCGCTGGAGGCGCTGATCGAATCGATCGGCACGCCGGGAGCAACCCCGAGCGCGCCGCTCGGCCTGCGCGCGATCCTGCTCCAGGGCATCGTGGCCTGGGGCCAGGACGGATCGCCCTACGCGACGCCGGTCGTCCTCGACGTGCGCACGCAGCGCCTGACCAGCCGCGACGAGCTCTCGCACGCGAACCCGACCTTCACGCGCGACGGCATCGACTTCGGGGTCCTGCTGCTCGAACGCGAAGGGCTGCGCCGGGGCGATCCGCAGCGCTTCTACCGCGCCGTCGATGCCGATGATCAGGAGCTCTTCCGCGACTACGGCACGCTGAAGCACGCGACCTATCGCGCGCAGTGCAGCCTCTGCCATCGCAACACCGGCACGCCCGAGCCCGAGCTCGGGGGCTTCCCCGTCCTCCGCGCGCACGCGAAGCCCGAGCTCGCGCGCACCGGCGTGGAGCGCCTGCGCCTCGCCGAGACCGAGATGCAGCGCTTCCTCGCGCGCTTCGGAACCGCGAAGGGCGACTGAGCGCACGCTCTCTGCGCGCCTCGCTGCTCCTCCGCGCTCGCTTTCCCTTCGACGGCTCCTCCCCGAGAACGAACTCGATGCACCGCGCTCCGCTCGCCCTGCTGCCCCTCGTCCTGCTCCCGCTCGTCTCTTGCACGCCGCAGGACCGCCGCCCCCCGGGTCCGCGCAACGCCAAGGTGCGCTTGCTCTCCACGCCTCCCGGCGCCGCCGCGGAGCTCAGCGGTGAGCTCGTGCAAGGGGACGAGTCTTGGGTGATCCTGAAGGTCGCTGGCGACAGCTATCTCTGGATCCCGCGCGAGAACGTCGGCTATCTGGAGCTGAGCGAGGCGGCGAAGAAGGACTGAGCTCCGCAAGCGACTCGCGCGGATCTGCGGCCTTCGCCGCCGCGCGATGCGGATCCTGCAAGCCGAGTGGTCCGTGGAGGGAGCGCTTCGAGGCCGGCGATGCGTGGTTTCCTTTCCAGCGCTTCCGGCTTCGCAGCTCGCGCGCTCTGATAGGGCGCATGTTGCACCTACGCCGAGCTCGCTTCGCGCTCGCGACCCTGGCGCTCGCCACCGCCTGGGCAGCGAGCGCGTCGAGAGCGCAGGAGCCGGAGCCCAAGCGGCCCCACGTGCTGATCTTCGTCACCGACGATCAGGGCTGGGCCGACATCGGCTATCACAATCCGCGGGTCCACTCGCCGCGCCTCGACGCGCTCGCGGCCGAGGGCGCGCGCTTCACGCAGCACTACGTGATGCCGCAGTGCACGCCGACGCGCGTGGCGCTGCTCACCGGGCGCTATCCGAGCCGCTTCGGTCCCGCGGCGCGCGAGGCGAGCAACGAGCCCGCGATCCCGCTCGGCACGCCGACCCTCGCCGATCTCGCCCGCTCCCACGGCTACGACACCCACCTCGTCGGCAAGTGGCATCTCGGCTCGACGCCCGCGCACGGCCCCGTTCATTACGGCTTCGCCGAGAGCTACGGCTCGCTCGCCGGCGCGGTCGGCATGTACGACCATCGCTATCGAGCAGGACGCTACGCCGACACCTGGCACCGCGAGGGAGCCCTGATCGAGGGCGCGGAGAACGGCCGGCACGCGACCGACCTCGTCGCCGACGAGGCGATCCGCATCCTGCGGCAGGCGCACGCGCAACCGTTCCTCCTCTATGTCGCGTTCCACGCGGTGCACACGCCCCTCGACGAGCGTGGGCGCTTCGTCGGGCGTCCCACGCAGCTCGACCCGCGGGATCCGCAGCGCTGGCTCGACGAGGACGAGATCGAGTGGTTCCACGACCCCGCGGGAGTGATCCAGAGCGAGAAGGACCCCGAGAAGCGCCTGCTGCTCGCCGCGGTGCATCACCTCGATCACGCCATCGGCCGCATCGTCGATGCGCTGCGCGAACGCGAGCTCGCGGACGACACGCTGATCCTCTTCACCTCCGACAACGGCCCGCAGGTCGACTGGCCCGGCAACGCCTATCCCGACGACTTGAAGCTCAGTCGCGCCAATCAGCCGCTCCCGATGCGCGGCAAGAAGCTCGACCTCTACGAAGGCGGCATCCATGTGCCGGGCTTCGCGGTGTGGCCCGGCCGCATCGCGCCGGGGACCATCGACACTGCGGTGCACGTCGTCGATTGGCTGCCGACGCTCGCGGCCCTGCTCGCGCGCCCGGGCGCGCCGACCACGCGCAAACCACCCGCGGTCGAGAGCGACGGGATCGATCTCGGTCCGCTGCTCTTCGCGCGCGACCGCGCCGCGTCGAGCAGAGCACTCCCCGATCGGGATCTCTACTGGACCTGGGGTCGCGTCACCAACCGCTGGGCGCTGCGCCACGCGCAGTGGAAGATCGTGCGCTACGGCAAGGATGCGCCCGAGCGCGCCGCGCAGTGGCAGCTCTTCGACCTCGAGCGCGACCCGCGTGAGCTGCGCGACGTCGGCGCCGAGCACACCGAAGTGCGCCAGCGCCTGCACGAGAGGTTCCTGCGTCAGCGCGCGCGCGACGCCGAGTGACGCGCGGGCTCGCGCTGGATGGCCAGGCTGCCGGCTGCGGCGATCGCCATCCCCAGCAAGAGCAGCATGTGCGTACCCGGTTGCACGCGCGCCGCACCGAAGCAGCCGCAGTGCTCGACGCCTACACCGCGCTGCGCGAGCGCTACCAGCAAGCCGAGGAAGCTCAGCGCGAGCACGAGCGTGAGCAGCATGCCCCAGCGCCACGCGCGCGAAAGCAAGACGATCGCCAAGCCGATCTCGACCAGCGCGCTCGCGATCACGACGCTCGGCTCGAAGAGCGGAGCCATCCAACCGAGGTCCATGTCTTCGGGCGGATGCGAGTGCTGCGCGGTGAGCAGCTTCAGCACGCCGGCGACGGCGAGCACCGCGGCGAGGAAGAGGCGCGAGAGCCAAGCGAACATGCGGGCGACGATGCCCGGGAGCCCGGCCGGAGAGCAAGCTCGCGTCTCCGCTTCGCCCCGCCCCCAACACACGCCGCCGAGCCGACCCCTCCGCGGAACGCCGCCTAGATGTAGCGACGAGAAGTGCCATCCCGTTGCACTTTGGCGCTCTGCTCCGCCCGGCCTCCGGTCAGCGCCCGCGCTCCCGCCCCCGCAGCCCTGCATTCCCGAGCTGCCCACACGCCGCCATCACCTCCCGCCCCTTCGTGAGGCGCCGCCGCACCGCGAGCCCTTCCTCGCGCAGCCAGGAGACGAAGCGCGTGATCTCCTCCTCGCTCGGCGCGCGTGTGAGCGGCTGCGTGCCGGGGTTGTACGGGATCACCTGCACGAGCACGCGGCCGAGCGGTGAACACCACGCGGCGAGGCGGCGGGCGTCGTCGCGCGTGTCGTTGCGGCCGGGGATCAGGCACCAGTGGAGGCCGAGGCGGAAGTTCGCGCGGGGGCGGTAGGAGATCAGGAGCTCTTGCAGCTCCAGCAGCGGGAGCGCCTTCGTCGCCGGCATGAGCTCGGCGCGTTGCGCGTCGTCGGCGGCGTTCAGGCTGATCGCGAGATTGAGGCGCTTCCAGCCGAGGGCGTGGAGCGCGGCGAGACCTTCGCGGCGGCCGATGGTGCAGACGGTCAAGCGCTCGCGCGCGAAGCCGAGCCCGGCGCGATCGGTGAGCACGTGCAGCGCTTGGATCAGCTCCGCCGTGTTGTCGAGCGGCTCGCCCATACCCATGAAGACGACCTGCGTCGGCTGCCAGCCGAGCTGCGTGCGCGCGAGGACGACCTGGCCGACGATCTCGGCGGCGCGGAGCTGGCGCAGGCGCCCGAGGAGGCCCGTCTCGCAGAAGCGGCACGCCATCGAGCAGCCGACCTGCGTGCTGAGGCAGATCGACTCGCGTCCGCGGCCCATCGGGATGCGCACGCACTCGTATTCGAGGCCGCGCTCGTCCGCGAGCACGGCCTTCTCGAGCATTCCGGTCGAGGTGCTCTCGCGCTCGCGGCGGACGACGCGCGGCAGGTGGAACGCGAGCGCCTCGCGCCACGCGGCGGCCTGCGCGCTCGGCAGGGCGGACTCGGGCTCGAAGCGGCCTTCGCGGAACGCGCGGCGATGCAGCGCCTCCGCGAGGCCACGGCCTCCGGGGAGCGGCGCGGCGCGCGCGCAGAGCTCTGCGCGCGTCGCTCCCAGCAGTGCCAGCGGCGCAGCGTGGGCCGGCTCGGTGGCGCTCATCGTCCTTCGGCGAGCGAAGCGAGGCGCGTGCGCGTCGCCACTTCGAGCGGTCGCGTCCGCGTGGCGAAGAGCTCGCGGAAGGCTCGGCCGATCATGCGGAGCGTCGCCGAGTCGGTCTGGCCGTCTTCGACCTCGATGCCGACGGTGCAAAGCTCCAAGGTGCCGACGACCGCCAAGGCCAAGGGGAAGGTCGCCCAGCGGAAAATCGTGCCCGGGACGTCGCTGGGCTCCGTCTTCACGAAGGGCACGCGGATCTCGAGACGCTCCTCGCCGACTCGATACGGCACGCGCACCGCGACCGGCGTATCGAGCGGCCAGCGACTGGGGCCGCGGAGATCGAAGAAGAGCCGCGTCGTCAGCGCTTCTCCAGCGGGGACGCGTAGAGCGGGATCGTCTCCGAGATCGAGGCGCTCGACGTGCCAACGGATCGAGGCGTCGCCGCCGAGCTCGAAGCGCACGGCGTCGAGATCCACAGTCACCATCGCCGGTCCTTCGTTGCGCACGCGGAGGCGAACGGTGTAGCGTTCCAAACGCTCCTCGCGGATCCAGCGCACGCGCAGCCCGACGCGGAGGAAGCCGTGGGCCTCGTCGCGATCGTGCAGGCGAAAGCCCAAGCGCTCCTCGGCGAGCACGCGATGGTCCTTCGAAAGCGCGTTCAGCGGCTCGTTCCGCTGTGGCGTGCGACAGGCCGCGGCGCAGAAGACAAAGAACACGAGCGCCGAACCGAGCCCCGCGCGGTGCGACATGGATTGCACTTTCATCCCAACACCTCGCGCCGCTCCGCCAGCCGCTGCTCGAGTTCGCTCTGCTTCTGCTCGAGGAGCTGATCGCACGCCGCGCGCACCGCGCTGGCGAGATCGACGCCCTCCAGCACGCGCGGAACGTGCACGTAGTCGGCGCCCGCGGCGCGGAGCGTCGCGACGTCGGCCAAGCGCTCGGCGGGCACGAGGATCCTCGCCTTCGGATTGAGATCGCGGAGCTGCTTCACGAGCTTCGCGTTCGTCGTGCCCTTCAGCAAGGAATCGGGCAGGGTGCAGACGAGGATCTCCGCGGAGCCGATGCCGGCGTGCGCGAGCGTGTCCTTCTGCGAGATGTCGCCGTAGGCCGCGGCGATGCCGCGGGCCTTCAGGTGCATCAGGGTCTCGGGGTTGAAGTCGACCACGGCGACGTCCTTCGCGAGGTCGGGCGCGTGGCGCAGCAGCTCTTCGAGCAGCGAGCTCGCGGTGCGGTAGAAGCCGAGCAGCACGATGCGCGCGTGGACGCCGTGGCCGGCATCGGCGCGCGCGGAGGCGCCGGGAGCCGGGCCCGAGAGGTCCTTCAAGCCCAGTCGCTGCAGCAGCGGGATCATGCGGCTCAGCAAGCTCTCCGAGCGCATCATGCCGAAGGTCGACACCACCGCGAGCACGACGAAGGAGAGCGACATCGCCGCAGAGGTGGTGGGACTCACATGCCCTGCCTTCGCGCCGAGCTCGATCACGACGAGCGAGAACTCGCTGACCTGGCAGAGGTAGATCGCCGGCAGCAAGCTCAAGCGCAGGCCGGAGCGGAGCAGGAAGAGCGGCGCGAAGGTCGTCACCAGGCGCGAGGCGATCACGAAGGCCATCAAGCCGAGGGCCAGCACGACCTCGGAGGCGCCCGGGATCGGGATCTTCATCCCGAGGCCGACGAAGAAGAGCGTCACGAAGAAGTCGCGGAGCGTCGTGACCTTGGCCGTGACATCGAGCGCGTAGGGGAAGGTCGAGAGGGCTACGCCGGCGACGAGGGCACCCATCTCGCGCGAGAGCTCGAGATAGGCGCCGAGCTCGCCCACCAGGAAGCACCAGCCGAGGGCGCCGACCAGCACGAGCTCGGGCAGGCGCGCGACGCTCTGGAAGAGCACGGGCAGGACGAAGCGGCTCACCGCGAGCGCGACCGCGACGAGCACGACGACGCGACCGAGCGAGAGCAGGAGCACCGTCACGTCGAGCTGGTTCAGGCTCGGCTGCACGGCGAGGAAGAGGATCGCGAAGAGGTCCTGCAAGACGAGCACGCCGAGCGTCACGCGGCCGGCGATGGTGTCGAGCTCGTGCTTGTCGTAGAGCAGCTTGACGATGATGACCGTGCTCGAGAGCGCGGCGGCGACCGCGATGTACAGCGCGTCCCAGCCCGGTCCACCGAACGAGAAGCCGCAGAGCGAGAACATCGCGAGGCCGAGAACGGCCCCACCACCGATCTGGACGAGCGCCGTGAGCGAGATGCGCGAGCCGGCGGCGATGATCTTCTTCAGGTCGATCTCGAGACCGATCATGAAGAGGAGGAAGATCAGGCCGAGCTCCGAGATGACCTCGACCGACTCGCGCTCGTGGACCCACTCGACCCCTTCGGGCCCGAGCAGGAAGCCGGCGGCGAGATAGGCGAGCAGCACGGGCTGCCTCAGCCACTGGGCGACCATCCCGAGCAGCCAAGCGGCTGCGATACAGGTCGCGATGTCTTGGATCAGATGGTGCATGGCGGCGGGCGACGGTGCCGGCCCCTCGTGCGGACGCTCCGCCCGGCGCGAGGGCGCGGCATCATCCCCACCCGCACCCCCCGTTTCCACTGCACAGCAAAGGTGCCTCGCACCTTTACTGTGCAGTGAAGGTGGATCGGCCGGCTGCGCGGGCTTCCAGGATCAGCGCCGGAGGGAGGTTGCGGAGGACGAGCGCGCGGACGGAATAGGTCCCGCAGCGGTCGGCGAGCAACCGCCGCAAGCGCCGGGCGCTGGTCGTGACCTGATAGTGCAGATAGGTGAAGTGACGGAACGTGCCGCCCGGACGCAACGAGGCGAGCACGGCATCGAGGATGCGCTCCTGGTTCGAGCCGTCCATCGCCGCCAACGGCAGTCCGGAGATCACCGCGCCCGCTGGAGAGAGCTCGCAGCGGCGGAGGATCCGGGGCAGGTCCGCGGCGTCGTCGCAGCAGAAGGCGAGCCGCGGATGCTGCAGCCGCAGATGGCGAACGAGCTCCGGATCGAGCTCCACGCCGAGATAGCGCAGCCGACGCGTCTTCCGAAGCGCCTCGAGCTCTCGGGTGAACGGGCCGGTGCCGCAGCCGAGCTCGACGATCAGCTCGTCGGACGAGAGCTCGAGCCCTGCCGTGATCGCGCGCGCCAGAGCTCGGGAGCTCGGCGCGATGGCATGTAATTGCCCGGGGCGGGCGAGCAAGCGCTTCCAGAAGAGGGCGTAGGACATCGACGATCCACCTGCGTTCGCTTCACGCCGGCCCGAAGAGCTTCAGCATGCCCTCCGCGATCGCGTAGCCGAGCAGCCCGCCCGCCGCCACGTCGAAGGGATAGTGCAGTCCGAGGACGACGCGGGAGAGGCCGGTGAGCGCCGCGAAGGGCAGCGCGAGCGGGAGCAGCTCGGGCGCCCAGGACGCGAGGAGGACGCAGAAGCTCACCGCGTGCAGCGTGTGCCCCGAGGGGAAGCTCCAACGGTCGATCGGTGGAACGGCGGGCACCAGCTCCAAGATCACCTCGCACGGGCGCGGCCGCCCGACGAGCTGCTTCAGGAGCTTGTAGAGCGCGAGGCCGAGCAACGCGGTGGCGCTGGAGTGCAGGACGGCGTAGCTGCCGCCGCGAGCGACGAGATAGAAGAGGATGCCGAGATAGATGGAGCCGTTGCCGAGGCGGCTCACGAGCGAGAGGAACGAGACGAGCGGGCGCAGGCCGAGGCCGCGGTGCACCGCGACGAAGAGCAGGTGATCGACGCGGTGCAGCGGATCAAGCAGAGCCGTGGCTCGTCGCATGCAAGACCTCGTGGGCAGGAGAGAAGCTCGCGAGCAGCTCGGGGGAGAGCACGCGCGGGACCTTGTGCTGACCGCCCCAGGTACCGCGCTCGCGCATCCAGGCGTGGAACGAGCCGCTCGGCACGAAGACGACGCGGGGCAGCTCGAGGCCGAAGCTGCGATGCGTCGCGTAGTCCTCGTTCCCCGCGGCGATGCGCTCGTCCAGGGCCGCGGCGAAACGCTCGCGATCGACGCGGGGCGCGCCGGGCTCCAGCTCGACGTAGTAGACGTGACGGCCGACCTCGAGATCGGCGTCCGCGAGCTGCACCGCGACGGCGAACTCGGCGACGCGCGTGCGCAAGGTCCAGGCCGCGTGCTGGACCGCGCGTTCGAGCTCGCCCCCGCAGACGTGCTCGCCGAAGGCGTTCAGGGTATGCGCGACGCGTCCGGCGAAGACCAGGCGCAGCGGATCGCGCGAGACCAAGCGCACGAGATCGCCGAGGAGATAGCCGAAGAGGCCGGCATCGGTGCTCACGACCACCGCGTAGTCGATGCCGAGCTCGGCCTCGTGCAGGCGGAGACGCGTCGGCTGCGCTCGCTCGAGATCCTCTCGCGGCACGAGCTCGAAGAAGACGCCGCGATCGACGAGCGGCAGCATGCCCTCGGCGTCGGCGCGATCCTGCACCGCGAACATGCCGCCCTCGGAGGCGGAGTAGGTGTCGATGCAACGCACGCCCGGACCGGCGAGACGCGCGAAGCGCTCGCGATACGGGGCGAAGTCGGTGCCGCCGTGCAAGAAGAGCTGGAGCTCGGGCCAGAGCGCGCGCAGGTTCTCCGCGGGACGTCCGACCGCGCGAGCTTCGCGCAGGACGCGCTCGGCGAAGAGCAGCATCCAGGAAGGCGTACCAGCGAGCAGCCGCACGTCCTCGTGCAGGGCTTCGCGCGAGGCGCGCTCGATCTTCTCCTCCCAGCTCGCGAGGCTCGCGATCTCGCGACGCGGCAAGCGCCAGCGCTGCGCGAGACGCGGGATGCGCCGCGCCATGATGCCGGTGTTGTCGCCGACCCACGCGCGCCCTTCGCGGCGGAGACCCATCGAGCCGCCGAGGAAGAGGCTCTTGCCCGCGAACACGCTCGCGCGCGCCTCCGCGAGGTGCGGGGCCAGCGCATCGAATCCGCCGCCCTGGTGCGAGCGGATCGAGTCGCGCGTCACGGGCAGGTACTTCTCGCCGCTCGTCGTGCCCGAGGAGAGCGCCCAGGCTTCGACCTGGCCGGGCCAGCACACGTCGGCTCGTCCGGCGCGCGCCCGCTCGAGCCGCGGCGCCCATGCCGCGTAGCCTCCCAGCGGAACCGCCGCGCAGAAGTCGGCGTAGCTCTTCACGCGCTCGAAGCGCAGCTCGCGGCCGAGCTCGGTATCGCGAGCGCGGCGGACGAGGGACGCGCGCACCTGCTCCTGCGCCGCGGCGGGATCACTCGCGAGCGCGCGCAGGCGGCGCAGACGCCGGCGCGCGAAGAAGCGCATGGTCTGATCGATCACGACGGCGACCCCACGCTCGATGCGCGTGCCCGCTCGCGCCGCTTCCGCGCTTCGTACGCCGGGCCTTCCTCGATGCGAACCGGCACGTCGACACCCAGGAAGCGAGCCGCGCGATCGGCGACCGCCATGATCGTGAGCATCGGGTTCACGCGCAGGGCACGCGGGAAGACGCTCGCATCGCAGACGAAGAGGTTTGCGACGCCGCGCAGACGATGCTCGGGGTCCACCGGCGCCACGCGTGAGTCCTCGCCGATCGCGGCACCGCCAAAGGGATGCGAGGAGCCGAAGTTCGTGAGGTCGCTCTGGCGGCGGATCGCCGCGTCGATGCGCTCGACCTCGCGGGCGCTCTGCAGCTCGAGCGGCATGCGGCTCGGCACGAAGACACGCGTGGCGCCGGAGGCGAAGTAGATGTTCGCCAGCATCTTCAGGCCATCGCGCAGCGCCACGAGATCTTCGGCGGGCATGCGAAAGCGGAGCTCGGCGTGATCGAAGAGCGCCGGGACCAGCCGCGCGCCGAGGCCGAAGTACACGCGTCCCACCGGCTGCGTCGGCACGAGCACGCCGGCGCTCGCGAGCCGCCGATAGCGGCGCATGCGCGCGCTGTGCTGCTCGAAGGTCCCGGGCAAGGTCAGCGCGAACGAGAGCTCGGGGTTGTGCACCTGCTCGATCGCGAAGCGCGCATCGAAGTGGTGCACGCACATCTGGTCGCCGAGATGACCGTCGACCTCCTCGGGATACTCGGCGAACGCGATGGCGCCGGCGTTGAAGGACATCCCGCGCCCCACGCGCGGTCCGCCGAGCTTCGAGCGCAGGAGCAGCTCCGGCGTCGCGATCGCGCCGGCGGCCAGCACGAAGCGCTGGGCCCGAACGCGGAAGAGCTTCCCCGAGCGGAGATCGCGGCAGCGCGCGGCGCAGACGACGCCACGCCGATGCTCGAGCTCGAGCACCTGCACCTCGGCGAGGATCTCGGCGCCGCGGGCCTCGGCCATCGGCACCCAAGTCTGCGAGGCGTCCAGCTTGCGCCCGTAGTGGCAGCCGACGTTGCAGTAGCCGCAGCCGATGCAGCGCAGCATGCCCTTCGCGAATTCGCCGGGCGCGTGCCCGAGCGCGCGGATGCCCTCCGCCATCTTGTGCGAGGCGCGGCTGTAGAGATGCTGCCCCATCACGGCGACGTTCAGCACGTCCTCGACGCGGGCGTAGCTCGCGGCGAGCTCGTCCGCGGGGAGCTCCCACGCGTGATCGTGCGCCAGCGAAGCGCGTACGTCTTCCGGCAAGCGCAGGGTGACGCCGTTCGTAAGGACCGTCGAGCCGCCGACCAGGCTCCCCTGCAAGACGAACATGTCGGCGTCGTGGTTCATCTGCGCGCCGCCGTCCTTGTAGAGCGTCGCGATGCGCGAGGCCTCGTCGGCGGGCATCTGCTCGGGCCGCACGCGCTTCCCGCGCTCGGCGACCAGAACGCGCTGACCGGCGACGGCGAGGTGATACGCCAGCACCGAGCCGGCGGCACCCGAGCCGATCACGAGCACATCGACCTCGCGATCGCGGATGGAATCGGCGAGCCTCACGCCGAGAGCTCCACCAGCTCGCGCGGCTGCTGGCGCGGCGCCACGCGCAGCGTCGCGATCGGGCGCCCGTAGTGGCCGATGCGCACGATCTGCCGCGCGAGAGCGAAGACGCGCATCAAGCCTCGCGGCGCCGCGAGGTGCCGGTCGGCGAAGCGCATGCGGCGTTCGAGCGAGAGGCGCGAGAGCGGCGCGTAGCCGCGGAGCAGCGGGGCGAACTCCAAAAGGCCGAGCAGGAGCAACGTGCGCCAGCGGCGCGGTCCGCGCGCGAGCACGAGGTAGTCGTCGATCTTCCTCGCGACGCCGAGCCATGCATCGGCGCTCTCCTCTCCGCGCAGCACCACCGGTGCGAAGCTCCGGAGCGTTCGCACGAGGCGCGGTGAGAGGAGCTTCCAGCCTTCCGCATCGCGCTGAGCGAGCTCGCGCCGGAGAGCGAACCAAAGGAAGGGGCTCGCCAGCAGGAGCAGGGGCGAGAGCAGCAGCGCGGCGAGCAGCGCCAGCGCGAGGTAGGCATTGAGCGGCATCGAGCGAGTTCCTCTTCCGACTCGTCGGCCGGAAGAGTGCGCGATGCGGACGCAGAAGCGGTGAGCCCTCCGTGAAAGCCCCGAGAAGCCCCCGCCGATCAGTGAGGGGTCAGACCCCTCACTGATCGATGCTGTCGATCAGTGAGGGGTCTGACCCCGACTTGATCGATGCGGTCAGCGGAGGAGCTCGAGGAGGCGCGCTTCGCGGCCGGCGAGAGTGAGGATCCAGCGGCCGCTGGGGCTCGCGGCGAGGCTCGGGCCCGCGGAGCCTCGAAGCTGTGCCGGTGGATAGGTCGCGAGCACGCGGCCCGAAGCGAGATCGATCAAGTCGAGCCCTTGCGGAGCGAGCCCGGCCACGAGGCCGCGACCGAGCGCGGCGAGCGCGTAGTAGATGCGGTCGTTCACTCGCTGCGGAGCGCCTTCGGGCCAAGTGCGGCGCCACGTCCCGCTCCGGGCATCGCCGAAGAACCCAGCGCTCCAGACGAGCTCGTCACCGGAGCCGAGGCACGCGGCCGTGGCGCTGGGCCAGCGTTCGGCATCGAGAGGGAAGATCGGCTTCGCGCGATCCCAGAGCCGCAGCTCGACCGGGCTGGGCAGGCCGGGCGAGCTGCCGTAGCGGACCAGGACGCAGCGCTCCCCGTCGGCGCTCCGGTCGATGGCCCACGCGCTGAAGACTCCCACGTCGCGATCGGGCTCTTCTCCGTCGAGATCGATCTGCGAGGTCCGGCGGTTCGCTCCACCGCCGAAGCAGCTACCGCTTCCAGGGCCGAGGGCGATCATCGTCGGTCGCTGATGGGGCTTCCAAGCGCGCTCGAAGCGCGAACGTCGCGTTCCGAGCGCCGCATCCCAGAGCGAGAGGCCGCTCGGCTCCGCGAGGAGGAACTCGGCCCCTGCGCGTCCCGCGCCGATCGGCCCACCGACCGCGAGCTCGCGGACGGCGCCGCTCTCGATCTCCAGCACCGCGACGCGCGCGTCGTTCGCGAGCAGCGCGAAGCGCTCGTCGGGAGTGAACGCGAGAGAAAGTTGCCCCACCGGATGCCCCGCATCGAAGCCGATATCCAGCCCGGCACTCTCGCGCCTCCGACCTTCCAACACGAGCTGGCCATCGCTCCAGCTCATCCGCGTGACGAAGGAATCCACCTCGCGCCGCGCGTCGGCATCGAAGACCCCCGAGGCGATCTCATAGCGGAACAACGCGCTGCGCTTGCCCGCCGCGGCGATCCACAACGCGCTCCCGTCGGGCTCCCAGAGCAGCGCGCTCGCTTCGCGACCCTCTGCGCCTAATGCCAGCGAACGCACGGTGCGGAAGCGTTCGCATTCGAGCAGCTCGACGCGCCGCCCGATGCCGCAGGTCGCGAGGAAGCGCCCATCGGGGCTCCACGCGACCGGACCGCCGCGCCAGAGCCGGAAGCGCTCCGCGAGCCGACTGCTCTCGCGATCCCAGAGCTGGAGCTCCCCCCCGGAGATGGCGAGGACGCATCCGCTCGGATCGAACGCGAGGTGCTCGACATAGTTCGCCGTCGAGAAGCGCGCGATCTCGCGCGGCCCCTCTGCGCGCACCTCCCAGACCGCGATCTGCTCGCCACCCGCCGTGGCCAGCAAGTCTCCGCGCGCAGAGCGCGCGAGCACTTCGGTCGGCCCACCGCCGACGTGCAGGCGCGCGCGCTCGACGAATCGCGCGCCCTCCTGCGCATGCAGCACCTCGCCACACGCCGCGAGCGCGACGACAACCGCGAGGCGCCGTCGATCAAATGGGGGTCTGACCCCATTTTGATCGACGGTCACAGGGCGTAGAGTTCGAAGCCCACGATGCCCGCAATGGGGCCGAGCGGATCGAACCAGCCGCGATCGAGCAGCAGCGTGAAGCGCACGAGGGTCTTCGCTGGATCGAGCGCCGTGGGATCGGCGGTCCAGAGCGTCTCGGTGCCGGGCACCGGGTTCCCGTTGCCGTCGTCCTGCGCCGCTTGATAGCTCAGGTACGCGGGCCCCAAGTGCACGAGCAGCGAACCGGGGACGCCGACGTTGAAGACCTGGCGCGGATCGGTGGGATCGACCGGGCTCGGCGCGCCGTCGCGGGCGATCGCGAAGGTCACGATCGAGTCGATGATGCGCTGCACGGGCCGCCCGACCTGCGAGCGGTAGTAGCGCGAGGTCGCGAACGAGAACGGATGCTCGTCGCTCGGCTGCAGCGCGCCGGTGCTCAGCGCACCCGCGGGTTGCACCGCCGCAGCGAAGGTGCCATCACCGCTCGCGTCGTGCACATGCACGACGCCGCGGCCGCCGTTGCCGCCGTGGATGTTCAGGCTGCTGCGCCCACCGGCGCCACCGTTCACATCGATCCGCGCCGTGCCGAGCACCTGGGCTCGGCGAAGCACATCGAGTCGGATCGCACCGCCGGATCCGCCGCCACCGCCCGAGCCCGCCTCCGTACCGCGAACCGAAGAGCCGAACGACGCGCTCGAGCCCCCATCACCGCCGAGCGCCAGCAGCGAGCCGCCGAGCTCGAGCTCGCTGCACTGCACATAGAGATAGCCGCCGCCACCGCCGCCGCCCGCACCGGTGTTCCAGACCTCGACGACCTGCTGACCGCCGATCGAGGGACGCAGTCCGACGGGATAAGTCGGCTTGCAGTTGGTGAAGCGCCCAGCGATGCGATTCGTGAAGTAGCAGTGCACCCCGCCGCCGCCGCCGCCCGAGCCCGCGAACGCGATTCCCGGCGGCAACGTCGGATCGAAGCTCGGCAGCGGTCCACCGCTGCCGCCGTTGTTGGTGAACGGCAGCTCCTGCACGCCCGCGTTGCCAGCGCTCCCGAACGAACCTCCACCGGCGCCCGCGGCGCGCTGCAGCGAGTAGAGCAGCGCCGGCTGGATCTGCACGTTGGCGAGGCGCAGCGCGAAGCTGGGATCGATCGCCGTCGTTGGGAACTGCTGCGATCCGAAGCCTGCACCGGGCCCCGAGCCGTTCTCGCCGTCGAGGTGCTGCGGTGGAAGCCGCGCCGTCGAGCCCGGATTCGCGGGCATCCCGTTCGGCGAGGCCGCGATCAGGCGTGGATCATCGCCGCCGGAGCCACCGGCGCCCCCACCCGGACCACCGCGCCCGCCGAGTCCACCGCGACCGATGTCGTTCGCAACCCACGGGAACGACGTAGCCAGCGGGCAGGGATCGTTCTTCGGAGTGTGCAGCGGCGCATGCTCGCCCGAGGCGTCGAGCGTGCCCTGCACGTCGAGCGACGCGGTGTAGATGCGCGCGCCATGTGCGCCGACGAAGCGCAGCGTGGCGCCCGGAGCCACGTAGATCGAGGAGAAGTAGAAAGCACCGCCGATGGGGCCGAGCCACGCGCCGAAGCGCGTCTGCGCCGGCGGGATGAGCTGCGCGACATCGATCACCACCGTTCCGCTCTCGACGCGCAGATCGCCGTGGATGCCGTAGCCGCCGCCGCGCCCGGGGCGCAGAGCTCCGGGGAAGGCGTCAGCCCAGTCCGCCGAGGTGCCAGCACGCTCGCGTTGGCCCACGGCCTGGAAGTCCTCGGAGAGGATCCGCAACAGGCTCTCGGGCTGGCCGCCTTGCGACCAAGCGAGCGAGGAAATCGATAGGGCTGCCAGAACGGTGGCGCGCGGAAGGCGGCGATGCGACATCGGGCAAGCTCCTGGAAGGCGGAGGGATCGCGAGGGCACCGAGCCTAGCACCGGTTCGGCGACGGGTAACCAAGCTCGCCGGCGCCATCGATCAAATAGGGGTCAGACCCCTTGTTGATCGACGGCGTCGATCAACAAGGGGTCTGACCCCTATTTGATCGATGGGGAGGGAGAATCCGACGGGGTGCTGCGGGGCGAACCGCGCGCACCATGGGCATCCAGCTCGTCTGGTGGAAGCGCGATCTGCGCGTCGAGGACCACGCGCCGCTCGCGGCGGCCGCTGCGGCCGGGCCCGTGCTCGCGCTCTACGTGGTCGAGCCGTCCTTCTGGGCGCAGCCGGAGATGGACCAGGCGCAGGCGCGCTTCGTCGGCGAGAGCTTGCGCGAGCTCGACCGCGCGCTGCGCGCGCGCGGCGCGCGCCTCGTCGTGAGAACCGGCGAGCTGCCCGAGGTCTTCGAACGCTTGCAACAGGAGCTCCGCGGCGTAGGCGGTATCGCGAAGCTCTGGTCGCATCAGGAGTGCGGAGGTGCGCTGAGCTATGCGCGCGACCTGCGCGTGAAGCGCTGGTGCCGCGAGCACGGCATCCCTTGGGAAGAGCAGGTGCAAGACGGCGTGGTCCGCCGCCTCGCGACACGCGACGGCTGGGCCGCGCTCTGGCAGCGGCGCATGTCGCAGGCGCGCGCGGCGACACCCCGTGAGATCCGCGACGTGCGTGCGCTGGTGCCGCGCTTCGCCGTGGGCAAGCTCCCCAGCGCGGAAGTTCTCGTCCCGCGCGCGACGACGATCGACGCGGCGCAGCCGGGAGGAACCCGCGCCGCCGAAGCGCTGCTCACGAGCTTCCTCGCGCAGCGCGGCGTCGGCTATCGCGCCGACATGTCGAGCCCTCTCAGCGCCTGGGAGGGCTGCAGCCGCCTGAGCCCGCATCTCGCGTGGGGCACGCTCTCGCTGCGCACGATCTATCAGGCGACGCGCGAGCGGCTCGACGAGCTGAAGGGTATCTCCCGAGCCGAGCGCGATCCCCGCTGGCTGCCGTCACTCCGCAGCTTCGAGGCGCGGCTGCGCTGGCATTGCCACTTCCTGCAGAAGCTCGAGGACGAGCCCGCCCTCGAACACAGGAACCTCCATCGCCTGTACGACGGCCTGCGCTCGGAGGATCTCGACACCGACCCGCGGCTCCTCGAGCGCTTCGCCGCGTGGAGAGAAGGACGCACCGGCTACCCCATGGTCGACGCGGTCATGCGCTGCCTCGCGAAGACCGGCTGGGTGAACTTCCGCATGCGCGCGATGGTGATGAGCTTCGCGAGCTATCACCTCTGGCTGCATTGGCGCCCCACCGCGCTCTTCCTCGCGACGCGCTTCGTCGACTTCGAGCCCGGCATTCACTACGCGCAGGCGCAGATGCAGTCGGGCACGACCGGCATGAACACCGTGCGCATCTACTCGCCCGCGAAGCAGGTGCGCGATCAGGATCCCGACGGCGCGTTCGTGAAGCGCTGGGTGCCGGAACTCGCCGGTGTCCCCGCCGAGCACCTGCCGAACCCCGAGCGCTTGAGCCTCGACCTGCAGCACGCCTCCGGCTGCTTGATCGGCAGCGACTATCCCGCTCCCATCGTCGATCACGACACCGCCGTGCGCGAAGCGAAGCAGCGCATCTTCGCGGTGCGCCGTACGAGCGAGGCCCGCGCCGAAGCGCAGCGCATCGTCGCGAAGCACGGCAGCCGAAAGGGCAAACCCCGACGCGACGCGTCATGAGCGCTCCGCACGAGACCAAGCTCTGCGCCCACTGCGGGCGGGCGATGACCTACCGCAAGCGCTGGGAACGCTGCTGGGACGAGGTCCGCTATTGCGGCGAGCGCTGCCGCCGCGCGGTGCGGCACGCGCACCACGGCGCGCTCGAGCAGGCGATCCTGGAGCGTCTGCGCGCGCTGCCGCGCGCGAGCTCGATCTGCCCTTCCGAGATCGCACGGCAGCAGTTCCCGGCGAGCTGGCGCGAGCACCTGGAGGATGTGCGCTCTGCAGCGCGCCGCCTCGCAGCGGAGGGCCGGATCGTCGTGCTGCAGAAGGGCCGCGCGATCGATGCCGCGGCGATGCGCGGGCCGGTGCGGCTCGCGCTGCGCTGAGGGGCCGCCGGCCTCTTCTCCGCCGAGAAGTTCTACGGGGCGCTGCGCTCGCAGGGCTACGCCGTAGCGAAGGACTCCGTACATGCGCTCCTCGCTCACCTCGAGGACTGCTTCCTCATCCGCTGCGTGTGGATGGAGTCCAGCTCCGAACGTCAGCGCATGGTGAACCCGCGCAAGGTCTATCCCATCGACACCGGTCTGATCCCGATCTTCGATCGCGCGCGCCGCGCGAACCTCGGTCATGCGCTCGAGACCTGCGTGCTCCTCGAGCTGGAGCGTCGACGCGCGGAAGTGACCTATGTGCGCACCACCAGCGGCTACGAAGTCGACTTCCTCGCCCGCTTCCCCGCGGGAGACGAAGCGCTGATCCAATGCTGCGCCGAC
The DNA here is from genome assembly GCA_016719295.1 of Planctomycetota bacterium. GTDB lineage: Bacteria > Planctomycetota > UBA1135 > UBA1135 > JADKAF01 > JADKAF01. Next base: position 5,189,290 of record JADKAF010000001.1, on the reverse strand, counting down.
GCCACCGATCCCGCGACGGCGGAGCGAGAGCTCCGCGCGTTGGTCGAAGCGGGCGCGGCTCATCCACACGCGCGTCGCCTATGGATCAGCGCGACGCGCGCGGGACTGCCACGGAGCGCGCCCGAAGGGATCGAAGTGCTTCCGGCGTACCTTTGGCTGCTCGAGAGCGAGAGCGGCTAGCGCTTCGGCCGATCCACATGCTGATCGACGAGGATCGGGTTCCCGTCGGGATCGGTGATCACGAAGCTCGCCGGTCCGGTCGTGCTCGCGTCGGCCTCGACGTCGAACGCGATGCCGCGGGCCTTCAGCAGCGCCTGCAGCTCGCGCACGTCCTGGAAGTCGGCGAGGGTTTGCTTGTCGCGATCCCAGCCCGGATTGAAGGTCAGCATGTTCTTCGGGAACATGCCTTGGAAGAGGCCGATCGTGCAGTTCTCGTTCTGCAGGATGAGCCAGTTCTGTTCCGCGACGCCGCCGATCACGCGGAAGCCGAGCTTCTCGTAGAAGGCGCGCGAGACGGCGAGGTCCTTCACGCTCAGGCTCACGGAGAAGTTGCCGAGCTCCAAGGCGTCGGCGGAGCGCGCAGGCTTCTGCGGAGCGGGGTCCGGCACGCGCTCCTGTGTCTGCCGGGCCTGGCAACCGGCGAGGAGAACGAGGACCGAGAACGCGAACGATCGCCTGGCCGAGAACGTGGGCATGGACGGAGTTCCTCGGTTGAGGGCGCGGTAGCTTAGCGCGCGCGGCGCTCAGAATGGGAAGAAGCGCGGGATCACGAGTGCGGCCGCGAGGACGAGCAGGAGATTGAGCGGGCCGCCGACGCGCACGAAGTCGCCGAAGCGATAGTTTCCGGGGCCGAAGACGAAGGTGTTGGTCTGGTAGCCGATCGGCGTCAGGAAGCTGTTCGACGCGGCGAGCATCACCGCGACGACGAAGGGCATCGGCGAGACGCCGAGCTCTTGGCCCGTGGCGACCGCGATGGGAGTCAACACCACGGCGGCGGCGTTGTTGCTGATCACCGCGGTGAGCAGCGAGGCCAGGAGGTAGAGCCCCGCGAGCGCCGCCGCCGGCCCGTACGGCGCGGCCACGGAGAGGACCTGTTCCGTGATCCAGGCCGCGGCGCCGCTCTTCTGCATCGCGACACCGAGGGGCAGCATCGTGGCGATGAGGATCAGGACCGACCAGTCGATCTCGGCGTAGGCTTCTTCCGGCGTCAGGCAGCCGGTGAGGAAGAGCACGAGGCAGCCGAGCAGCGCGGCGAGCAGGATCGGGATCCCACCGAGCGCCGAGCTCGCGACGACGGAGACGAGGACCGCGAGCGCGATGCCGAGCTTGGCACGTCGATCGGTGGGCACGTCCACCGTCCCCAGGACGGCGAAGTCGCCGCTCGCGTGGATGCGCGGCAGATCGCTCGGCCGGATCTGGACGAGCAAGAGGTCCCCTGCCTGCAGTCGCACGCGCGGGAGCTGCACTTGGATCGCGCTGCCGGCGCGTTGCACGCCGAGCACCATGGCGCCGAAGCGCGCCGGTAGATCGGCTTCGGAGAGCCGCCGATTGATCCAGCGGCAGCGCGGCGCGACCAGGAGCTCGCACCAGCGCGCGCTCTCCCCCGCGTCGCCGTTCTCGACGACACGCATGTCCTTCTCCGCGAGGAGGGAGAGGCCCTGCTCTTCCTGCACGCGAGCGATATCGGCCGCCTTGCCTTCGACGAGCAGGCGATCGCCCTCGTGCAGCTCGGCATCGGGGCCCGGTGCGTGCAGGCGTCGCCGCGCGCTGTCGATGCGCAGCACCTGCAGACCGAAGCGCTGTTGGAACCCGAGCTGCCGCAGCGTCTGCCCGGCGAGCGCGGAGCCCGCCGGCACGACGAGGGTCGCGAGGTAGTCCCGCAGCTCGTAGCGCTGCACGAGATCGGCGGCGCTCCGGCGCTCGGGGCAGAGCCAGCGCCCGATCGTGAGCAGATAGAGCGCGCCCACGAGCAGGAGCGCTCCGGCGGGAAGGCTGATGTCGAAGAGGCCGAGTGCGGGGAGCCCGAGGTCCACGACGAGGCCCGCGACGAGCAGGTTCGTGCTCGTGCCGATCAGGGTGAGCGTCCCGCCGAGCTGGCTCGCGAAGCTGATCGGCATCAGGAGGCGCGAGGGCGCGGCGCCCATCTCGCGACAAAGCCCGAGCACGACCGGGATCATCACCGCGACGATCGGCGTGTTGTTCACGAAGGCGCTGAGAGGCATCACGAGCAGCAGCGAAGCGGCGAGGAGACGCAGCTCCGAGCCCCGCGCGAGCTTGCCGAGCAGCCGCGCGAGGACATCGGCGCCGCCGGTCCGCACGAGCGCCGCCGAGAGCACGAACATCGCCGCCACCGTGAGCAAGGCCTCGTTGGCGAAGCCGCTCACCGCGACCTCCAAAGGGACCAGCCCGCTCAGCACCACGGCGACGAGCGCGAGGAGTCCCACCACCTCGAGCCGCAGGCGATTCCAGAGGAAGAGCCCGAGCACGAGCGCTCCGATGCCGAGGGCGATCCAACGGTCTTCCAAGGTTCCTCCTCGCTGCGTGTCGCTCGGACGCGAGCCGACCCGGACCTGCTAGGTCGATCCGCTCGAACTTCGAGTGCGCGCGGCGGAGAGCGCGCCCCGCAGCTCGAAGGCGGCTCGCGGCGAATTCTCGGCTCCCGTGAAGTCGTTTCCCAGCGCGCGGGAATGATGGAGCGCGATGGAACCGCGGCACGAACTCCCCGAGCTCTCCGAGCTCCTGGCTCACGCGTCGTGGCTGCGCGAGCTGGTGGCGCCGCTGCTGGCGAGCCCGGATCTCGCCGACGATGCCGTGCAGGAGACGCTGGCCGCCGCGTGGGCGCACCCGCCGCACGCGCCGACGCGCTGGAAGGCGTGGCTCGCGAGCGTAGTGCGCCGGCGCGCGCTGCGCCTTCGGCGACAGGCGCAGCGCAACGCGTCGCGCGAATCGCGCGTCGCGCGCCCCGAGCGAGTGCCGGCCGCGGACGAGGTGGTCGCCGCGTTCGAGCTGCAGACGAGGCTGGCCAACGCGGTCCTCGAGCTCGAGCCGATGCAGCGGAGAGCGATCCTACTGCGCTACTACGAGGGGCGTCCTCCGCGCGCGATCGCGCAGGAGCTCGAGGTTCCCGTCGCGACGGTGAAGACCTGGCTGCACCGCGGGCTGCAAGCGCTGCGCGCACGACTCGAGCGCGAGCTCGGAGCCGATTGGCGCGGGGCGTTCGCTCCTCTCGCGGTCCCCGCGTCGCTCGCGCTTCCCGCGAGCACCAGCGGGAGCAGCGCGGCACTCTTCCTCTGGGGAGCTCTCATGCAAGCGAAGCTGATCGTCGGAGCGCTGCTGATCGTCGGAATGAGCGCCGTGGCCTGGTTGGCCACGCGCGAAGCAGAGCGACCGCGGATCGAGCGCTCGCCCAGCGCGGAGGTGCGCACCGAGATGGCGTCGAGTGCCCTCGCCGCGAGCGCAGAGGTGCCGCGCGTCCTGCGGCAAGAAGAGCCGAGCGAGAGCGCAGCCAACGCCGTGGAGCCTCCGCGCGAAAGCGACGCGCGGGCGAGCTATCTCGGCCGCTGCGTGGACGAGCAAGGCGCTCCGCTGGCGGGAGTGCGGGTGATCTTGAGTGCCCGACCGCCGTCGCAGCGCGATCGGAAGGCACCCGAACCGTGGAGCGCTCCGGCACCGCTGGTCACCGGCGCCGATGGCGTCTTCGACGTGCGCTTCGAAGCGGCGAGCGGGTATCGCTTCGACCTGCTCCTCGAGCCTCCGGAACGAGTGCGCTGGCAGAGCGCTCGACGCGAGATCGCGCGCGGCGAGCGCGTGGAGCTCGGCGACATTCTCTTGGAGCGCGGCTGCATCGTGAGCGGCTTCGTGAAAGAGGCAGATGGAACGCCGCTGGCGCGAGTGCAGATCTCGGCTCTCACTCCGCGATCGAACGCGGGCCCAGCTGACGCAGCGGATCGAACGCCCAATGCCGACACGCTGACACGACTGGACGGTAGCTTCACGATCGAGGAGCGGCTGTCTCGTGGCACGTGGTTCCTCGAGGTCGCAGGCAAGCCGTTACCCGAGCCGCATGCGCTGGAGATCCAGGCGGGTCATCTCGAGCTCTTCACGGAGATTCGCCTGCCGGAGAAACCGTACCGACCCAAGATCTCGGGTGTGGCCGTGAACGAGCAAGGTCGACCGATTCCAGGAGCGACGATCCGGACGAACTACCTCGGTGTGAATCCCGTGTACACCCAAGGGGATGGGAGTTGGACCCTCGAAGCAGACAACGAAGCATCCCAGCCCCCATCCCATCTCTATGCCGATTCGCAGAGCCACGAGACCTCGTCCATCGAAGGTCCTATCGCTTGGGGCACAAGCAATCTGCGCATCGTGCTTCGACGCGGATTGGATGTCTCGATCGCAGTTCGCGCCGCCCAAGGCGACCAAGCCATCGAGAGCTTCACGATCCGCCTCATCGCCGATCGCGCCAACGCGACGCGAGGAGGCTCCGACTTCGCCGCGGCGGTCCGCATGACGACCGAGGAGCATCCCGGCGGCGAGCTCGCGCTACGCAACATCCCGCGCGGTCGCTACACGCTGCAGGTCGATCCCACCGATCGCCAGTGGGAACGGAGCGCTCCGATGCTCATCGAGGTCCGCGATAGCATGACGCCGATCCGGGTGCAGCTCGCTCGTGCAGCGCTCCTGCAGGTGCGCGTCGAGGACCTCGAGCAACGGCCGCGACCTGGGTCGCAGGTCTACCTCGTCGAGCCCATTCAGGGAGCCGCCTTCGACGAGCGCACCACGCTTCAGGCATTCCACTCGGAGAGCTTCGACAGCTTTCCTCGGGCGATCATCCATGACGAAGGGACCACCGACGAGAGCGGCGCCGTGGCGCTGCGCGCGACGGCCCATGTCCCGCTGGCGCTGCGAGTGACCGGATCGTCCCATCTTTCCTACCACCGCTCCGATCTCCTCCTCAGCGAGTCGACTACGTTGGTCGTCGCCGTCGGCGGGGGTGCTCGCGTCGTTGGCCGTCTCGGTCCGCCGACGATCCTCCCGCCGTTCCGGCGTGCGGGAGGCGACGCGACGCGCGGTCCCAGCGTGCAGCTCGTGCGCACCGAGAGAGACAAGCGCGAGATCGTGCCGCCGAAGAACTCCGATCACCGCTCGCGTGCGACGCATGTCCTCGCCGAAGACGGCAGCTTCGAGATCCGCGGCGTGCCACCGGGGAGCTGGACGCTTCAGCTCCTCTATCATCAAGCGCATCTCACCTCGGTATCGGGAGGCCCCATCAGTGTGCGAACCCATTTCGTCGACTTGGGTCCCGTCACCGATCTCCGCGACGGCGAGACGCGCGAGCTGGTCTTCGAGCGCCCCGATCTCCACCTGGCCTGCCTGCGCGGCCAGCTCTTCCTCGATGGCACGTCGTTCGCACATCGTCCGATCCAGATCATCGGCCGCATGAAACGACCGGAGGCCGCGGCGCACATCAGCCACGCCTACGCAATGACCGATGGAGAAGGCCGCTTCGAGATCTGGCTCGAGGCCGGGCACTATCAAGTGCAGGGGCGATTGCCGGATCCCGCCCTAGACGGAACCTACGATCTACCGGCGACGACGGAGGTCGACCTGGAGGCGGGCGGCACCTGCGAGCGCCGGTTCGACATCCGCTCCGGAGCCGTGCGCCTGCGCCTCCTCGATGCGGCCGGTGCGCCTGTCGTCGGCGTGCGCACCTACTTCGCCTTCGAGGACTCGAGGCACGAGGTCTATCTGCCGCGCAGCGATGCCGAGGGACGCACGCGCGGGCGCATGATCAGCGGCACGTGGATCGCGAAGGTGGGCAGCCCTTCCCCGCCGCATGTGGAGTTCGCGCTGGGCTCGATCACCGTCCTCGAGGGAACCGCCGAGCCCGAGGAGCTGACCCTGCGCTTGCCCGCGGAGTGGCCTGGCGGCTAGAAGCGCAGCGTGCTCCCCACCGCACTCCTGCCCACCACCCTCGCCCTCGTGGCACTCCTCGCTGCCCCCACGGCCGCGCAGGATCCAAGCGCGAAGTTCTTCGAGCCCGGCCGCGTCGTGGAGCTCACGCTCGAGGTCGCGCCGCCCGAGGTGGAGCAGCTGCGCGCCGACCCGCGGAAGTACGTGGCGTGCGTGCTCCGCGAGGACGGCAAGCAGGTCTATCAGCGCGTCGCGGTGAAGCTGAAGGGGGCGGCCGGGAGCTTCCGCGAGCTCGACGACAAGCCGGCGTTCACGCTGCGGATGGATCGCGAGGACGCAGAGCAGCGCTTCCACGGGCTCGCGAAGCTGCACCTCAACAACTCCGTGCAGGACGAGAGCTATCTCTGCGAAGCGCTCTGCTCTGAGATCCTCGCGCGCGCCGGCGTGCCCGCGCCGCGCGTCGCGCATGCGCGCGTCCGCTGGAACGAACGCGACCTCGGGCTCTACGTGCTGAAGGAGGGCTTCGATCCCCTCTTCCTCGCCCGCCACTTCCCCGACGCCAGCGGGAACCTCTACGACGGCGGCTTCTGCACCGATCTCGACGGCGAGCTCGAGAAGGACGCCGGCAAGGGCGTCGACGATCGCGGCGATCTGCGCGCCCTCGTCGAGGCCTGCCGCGACGAGGATCCGCAGGCGCGCTGGATTCGCCTCGAGCAGCAGCTCGACATCGAGCGCTTCCTGCGCTTCGTGGCGCTCGAGCTCTGCCTCGGGCACTGGGACGGCTACGCGCTCACCGCGAACAACTACCGGCTGTACTGCGATCCCAAGAGCGGGCAAGCGAGCTTCCTGCCCCACGGCATGGATCAGGTGTTCCAAGACCCCGAAGCGCCGGTGCTCGATCCGCTGAACGCGATCGTCGCGCAGGCGGTGATGCGGAACCCGGCGTGGCGGAAGCGCTACCGCGCGATCCTCGCCGCGGTCGTGCGCGAGCTCCGCCTCACCGAGAAGTCGGTTCCGCTCGCGAAGAAGCTCGCGTCGCGCCTCCAGCCGGTGCTGCGCTCGATCGACCCGGAGCTCGCCGCCGCGCACGCCGATCGCGTACGCGAGCTCGTCGAGCGCCTGGAGCTCCGCGAGAAGAGCTTGCAGGAGCAGGTGCAGCGCCCCGAGCCCAAGGTCCAGAGCTTCGACAGCCAGGGCCGCGCGACGATCACCGGCTTCGAAGCAGAGATCGAGGAAGGCGATCCCGTGCTCGAGCAAGACAGCGTGCGTGCGAAGCGCGTCTATCTCATCGCCTGCGGCAACGATCCGTGCGCGGCTTCTTGGCGGAAGCGCGTGCTGCTGCCGAGAGGGCGCTACGTCTTCGAAGCACGCGTGCGCCTGGAGAAGGTGCTGGCGCGCGAGCAGGATCCGAGCAGCGGCGCGGCGTTGCGCGTCAGCGGCCGGGACGCGGCCCAGCGCGCTCTCGGGAACGCCGACGCGAAGCAGCTCCAGTTCGAGTTCGAGGTCGAGGAGGAGCAGCTCCTGGTCGAGCTCGTCGCCGAGCTCCGCGCTCGCGGCGGTCGCGCGCTCTTCGATGCAGCTTCGCTGCGCGTGCGCCGGCTGCGCTGACTGGCCCGGCATCGATGGTCGTTGCACAGTCAAGGTGCCTGGCACCTTCACTGTGCAATGGAGGAAGAGGTGGTGGGATGATGCGGATCGGAGTGGTGTTTCTGCTCACGGGTGCGACGGCCTTCGGGCAGGGATCGCTCGCGGACTACGAGCGCGCGGAGCGTTTGGGGCGCGAAGTCGGCGGCAAGGTCGTGGGCGCGCGCTTCCAGGGGCGCTGGCGCAGCGAGCACGAGCTCGTCTTCCGCGATCCGCACGCCACCGGCGATAAGGTCTTCGTGAGCCTTGATGCGCGGACCGGAGAGAGAACGCTGCTCACCGAGGCCGAATCGAAGGGCGGCGCAGCGAGCCAGGAGCCTCTCCAGCCGACGCGCGCGCGTCGCTCGCAGAACGGCAGCGGCGACGAGGTCGAGCTCGTCTTCGCGAACCAGAGCAAGGAGCCGCTCGAGATCCTCTGGCTCGACCTCGAGGGCGAACGCCGCAGCTATGGGACGGTGGAGCCCGGCGCGCGCCGCGCGCAGCACACCTACGACGGGCACGCGTGGCTCGTGCTCGGACCGGGCGGCCGCGAGCTCGGGACCTATCGCGCGCGCGCCGGCGATCCCACGCTCGTCGTGCTGAACGGCGAAGCGTCGCAGCCCGGCACGCGGCGCGAGGAGCGCCGCGAAGGCGAGCGCCCGCGCGCGCTCTCGCCCGACGGCCGCCTGCGTCTCCTCGTGCGCGACGGCAAGGTGCTGCGGAAGGACGAGGCGAGCAACGAAGAGCTCGAGCTCGCGAGCGACGGCAGCGCCGAGGATGCCTACACGCAGCAGATCTGGTGGTCGCCGCGCTCGACCCATGTCGCCGTGCTGCGCGAGAAGCCCGAGCAGGAGCACAGGGTGCACCTCGTCGAGTCCGCGCCGAAGGACCAGGTGCAGCCTAAGTTGCACTCGTTCCAGTACCTGAAGCCCGGCGATCGCATCGCGCATGCGAGACCGGTCCTCTTCGACCTCGCGAGCGGCGCGCGCGTGCCGATCGATGAAGCGCTCTTCCCCACACCCTGGTCGATCTCGCGCCTCGAGTGGACGCCCGACGGCAAGGAGCTCTGCTTCCTCTACAACCAGCGCGGCCATCAGCTGCTGCGCTGGCTCGCGATCGACGCCGCGAGCGGTGCGGTGCGCACGCTGATCGAGGAGAAGAGCCAAACCTTCATCGACTACGCCGGGAAGCTATGGCTAGAGCCGCTCTGGGAGAGCGGAGAGGCGCTCTGGATGTCCGAGCGCTCGGGCTGGAACCACCTCTACCTCTACGACCTCGCGACCGGGCAGCCGAAGCGCGCGATCACCAGCGGCGAGTGGGTCGTGCGCGGCGTCGAGAGGATCGATCGCGAGCGCCGGCAGATCTGGTTCCGCGCGAGCGGCATCCACGCCGGCGAGGATCCCTATCACGTGCATTTCGGTCGCGTGAACATCGACGGTGGCGAGATCACCTGGCTCACGCAGGGCGACGGCATGCACGAGCTGCGCTACGGCCCGGAGCTGTCCTACTACGTCGATACCTTCTCGCGCGTCGATCTCCCGCCCGTGCACGAGCTGCGCCGTAGCTCCGACGGCGCGCTCGTAGCGGAGCTCTACCGCGCGAGCGACGAGACGCTGCGCGCGAGCGGCTGGCGCCGCCCCGAGCGCTTCGTCGCGAAGGGCCGCGACGGGGTGACCGACATCCACGGCATCCTCGTGCTGCCCAGCACCTTCGATCCCGCCAGGCGCTATCCGGTGATCGAGAACATCTACGCCGGGCCGCACGATCACCACGTGCCGAAGCGCTTCGAAGCGTGGAGCGGCTCACGCGCGATGGCCGAGCTCGGCTTCGTCGTCGTGCAGATCGACGGCATGGGTACCAGCTGGCGCTCGAAGGCCTTCCACGATGTCTGCTGGAAGAACCTGGGCGACGCGGGCTTCCCCGATCGCATCGCCTGGCTCCGCGCTGCCGCCGCGACGCGACCCTACCTCGATCTCGAGCGCGTCGGCATCTTCGGCGGGTCCGCCGGCGGCCAGAACGCGCTGCGGGGATTGCTCGCGCACGGCGACTTCTATCGCGTCGGCGTCGCCGACTGCGGCTGCCACGACAACCGCATGGACAAGATCTGGTGGAACGAGCTCTGGATGGGCTGGCCCATCGGCCCGCACTACGACGAGCAGTCCAACGTCACCCAGGCTCATCGCCTGCGAGGCAAGCTCTTGCTCATCGCCGGGGAGCTCGACCGCAACGTCGATCCCGCCTCGACCATGCAGGTCGCCGCGGCTCTCGTCCGCGCCGACAAGGACTTCGAGCTGCTGATCATCCCGGGTGCTGGCCATGGCTCGGCGGAGACGCCGTATGGGCGTCGCCGCCGAGCGGACTTCTTCGTGCGACATCTGCTGGCAAGGGAGCCGCGGTGGACAGGCTGAGCTCGAACGACCGCCGGGTGGCGCTCGCCCTCAGCCTGGCTGGCGCCGCCCTCGCCGCGCTGGTCGCGTGGCTCTCCGAATCCGTCTACCAGGACGACGACCTCACGCACCTGCAGATGGCTGCGTGGAGCTGCTCCGATCCCCGCTACTTGCTCGACTCGTGGGGACGGCCCGGCTTCACGGTGCTCTATGCGCTCCCCGCGGCGCTGGGCTGGCTCCCCGCGCGCCTCTTCAGCGTGCTGCTTTCGGCCTGCGTCGCGTGGTGGAGCTACGCGATCGCTCGCGAGCTGCGCGTGCGCTGGGCCGCGATCGTGCCCGCGCTGGTCTGGCTGCAGCCGCTCTTCTTCACGCTGAGCACGACCACGCTCACCGAGACCGCGCTCGCGTTCTATCTCACGCTGGCGTTCCGGCTGCTGCAGCAACGGCGCTTCACCGCGAGCGCGGCGTTGATCTCGCTCGCGATGCTGACGCGCCACGAGGCGGTGCTGCTCACGGGGCTCTGGGGGCTCGCGTTCCTGCGCGAGCGCCCGCGCTGGAGCGCCTGGCTCGCGCTCGGCTGGGCGCCGCTCGCGCACAACCTGCTCGCGCTCGCGTTCCTCGGGCGCGCGCCGGTGCAGGCCTTCTTCGAGCCGAAGCCGACGACGATCTACGGCTCCGGGGAATGGCTCACGATGTGGCTGCACGCGCACGTCGCGTTCTCGAGCGCGCTGCTGCTCGCGGCCTGCGCCGGCGCGCTGGCGCTCGCGAGGCGCCGCGGGGCGTTGCTCTGGATCGCGAGCGGCGCCTTGTGGCTCGCCGCGCACAGCTTGATCTTCCGCTTCGGGCTCTTCGCGAGCGCGGGCTATCCGCGCTTCCTCGTGCCGATCGCCGGCATCGTCGGTGTCGCAGCAGCGGTCGGCCTCGAGCGCACGACGCGACTCATGCACCTCCCCCGTCGCTCGGCACTGGCCAGCAGCGCGTCGCGAGGCGTCGCGACTGGCTGTGCGCTCTTCGCGCTGCTGACCGTCGGCGGCGCTGCGACCGCGCTCCCCGTGTGGATCGAATGGGCGCGCGCCGCGCTCCTCCTCGCCACCGCGTTGCTGCTCGTCCTCGCCATCGCCATGGTCGGGGGACGCGCAGGCGCTTATCGCGCTTGGCTCGTGCTCTTCGGAATCTTGGCGTGCATGCAGCTCGGCGTTCTCTGGTTCGGCCGGCCACCGCTCGGCCACTTCCTGCCTCACGCCTTTGCACCGGACCAGCTCGTGCTGCGCGACGCAGCGTCGTGGATGCGCCGCGAACGACCGCAGGCGCCGGGCTGGATCTCCGCTTCCCCTTGGGCCGAGGTGTTCCTCGGCGGTGAGCGCTCGTGGAGCGGCCCGTCGCTCGCGGAGCGAGCGCGCGCGCTGCCGCGCGGCGGCCTCTTCCTCTGGGATGCAAAGTACGCGCCGCTCATGTCGCCCGCGCACACGCGCGAGGAGCTGCTCGCCAGCGGCGCGTGGCGCGAGATCCACACCGGAGAGGCGACGACGGAGTTCTCCGGTCCCTTCGCCTGCGTCCTCGAGAAGATCGTCGACGGCCCCTGAAGGCCCGCAAGCTCGCGGAGCAGTGGAGCTCAGCGACGGAGCTCGAGCTCGAAGACGAGCGCCGCGTGATCCGAGGGGAAGCCCTCGGGATGCCGATCGATGCGCCGCGCCGCGCGCGGCACGAGACGCTCGCCGCGCCAGAACAGGAAGTCGATGCGATCCTGCTCTTGGCGCGGAAAGCGCGGCGACCAGGTGCGATCCGCGGCGCGATCGACGCCGGGATGAACGGCGCGCCACGCGTCGCCAAACCCCAGCTCCACGAGGCGCCGCGTCGCGGGCCAGGCGATCGGCTCGCCGTACTGCGAGCGCGCGCTCTCGACGTAGTCCTCGTGCGACATGCTGTTGAAGTCGCCGCCGAGCAGGACGGGCAACGGAGCGCGCTCCGCGAGCCGACGCCGCAGCGGCCGCAGCAGCGCGTCGAGATCGGCGAGCGCGCTGCGCTCGTGCTGCGCCAGCATCTCCGTCGGCGAGCAGCGCGCGCGGCTGCCCTCCTCCCAGATCTCCGCGGCATAGCTCAGCCACACGTCGACGAGCGCGAGCGGGCCGAAGCCGGGAACGTCGATCACGCCGCCGAGCCCGTGGAAGCGCTCGCCGAGCTCCCACACCTCGGCGAAGGGCCAGCGCGAGAGCAGCGCCAAGTTGTCGGCCGGCGTCGGCATCGCGAGATGCAGATCGAGCGCCGCGGCGATCCGCTGCCCCGAGCCGTAGGTCTCGACGAGCAGCGCCACATCGGGATCGGCCGCGCGCAGGATCTCGAGCGCGCGCACGAAGCCGGCCTCGCCGTCTTCCCGGCCGCCGTGCCAGAGGTTCCAGACGAGGACGCGCAGTCGATCGCGCGGGCGCGCGAGCTCGCTCGGCGCGCGCCGCGGCAGCACCTGGAAGCGCTGCGGCGGCGCGAGCGCTTCGTCGCGATCGTTCGCGAGCAGCCACGCGAAGTACTCGCCCGGGGGCAGCGGCTGCTCGGGATCGGCTCCGGTGGCGAAGCGCAGATTCCCTTCGGCCGGACCGCGCTCGTCGCGCGCGACCTGCGAGCCGTGCAGATAGCTCCAGCGCGTCGCGGGCACCGCTTCGGGGAACGCCGGCGCTGGCCAGATGCCGATCCAGCCACGCGCGACCCCGGCGGTGCCAGAGAAGCGCGCGACCAACGGCTCACCGGCGCGCACGCTCGAGCTCGCGAGCTCGAGGCGCGTGCGCTCGGCGTTCCTCTGTGGCGAGCAGGGGAGCTCCAGCGCGAGCTCGGCGAGCACCGCGACGTGATCGGTGGGCCACTCGTTCGCCGCGTGATCGGGCTCGGGCTGCGGCGTCCCGAGCACGAGGTGCTCCGCGCGCGCGAGTCGAGCGCCGTCTCCGGTGTAGAAGACGTAGTCGATGCGATCCTGCGGCTCGATGCGCCCTTCGTTGGCGCGGACCACCGGGCTCCAGGTGGTACCCGGCTCGGCGAGCGGATCGGGATGCCGCGAGCGGAACACATCGACGAAGCCCGCGCGCTCGATCGCGTGCGTGACGGGCCACTCGATCACATAGCCAGCGTTGCGCGATCTGCAGGCCGCGGTCCAGTCGAGATGAGAGGGCGTATTGAGGTCGCCCATCAGCACGACCGGCACCGCATCGCGCTGCGCGAGCGCGGGCCTCATCGCGAGCAGCAGATCCTCGATCTCGGCGAGCTGGTTCTGCCGCTGCGCCTCGAGGATCGCCTCGAGCGGCGCGCGATCGAAGTGCGCCTGATAGGGCCCGTAGGGGTCGTAATCGAGATGCGCGACGAAGACCTCGATCTCGGCTGGCGGCTCCTCGCGAACGCGCAAGCGCGCGCCGAGACCGGCGTCGTTCTTCGTCCGCGCGTGACGCGCGACGACGGGATGGCGCGAGAGGATCGCGACGCTCTGGTCGTCCTTCGCGACGAGGTCCCAGCCCAGCTCCTGGGCGAGGAAGAAGGGCAGACCGGCGCGCGCCTCCTGCAAACCGACCACGTCCGCGCGCGCGGCGCGGATCGCCGCGAGCAGCTTCGCTTGGCCGTCCTCCACGCGCTTCCCGCCATGCCAAGCGTTCAAGCTCAGCACGCGCAGCGGCGCGAGCTCCTGAAGTGCGGGCTCCTGCCCGCGGAGCGCCGCGCCGAAGGCGAGCACCGCGAGCAGGAGAGCGGAGCACCGCATCCGTGCCGCTACTTCGGCACGACCGGCGCGGTCCAGCTCAGGTTGCCCGACAGCGCCTCCAGGAACGCGACGAGCTGATCGAGCTCGGCGTCGCTGAGCTGGCGGTCCTGGAGCAGCGGATCCTTGTTGGCGTTCGCGAGGCCGCCCGAGGCCATCAGCTTCACGGCCTCGCGCAGCGTGGCCACGCTGCCATCGTGGAAGTAAGGCGCCGTCTTCGCGACATCGCGCAGCGTCGGCGTCTTGAACTGGCCCATCTTCGTCGGGTCGTTGAACGCCTTCTCGCCGGCGGCGCCGACGTCGGGCTTCTCGGCGCTCATGCCGATCCCGGCGTTGTGGAAGCTCTTGTTCGTGAAGAGCGGCGCCGCATGACACGCGGCGCAACCGGCCTTGCCGAAGAAGAGCTCCATGCCGGCCTTCGCGTTCGCGGCGAGCGCGTTCTGGTCCCCCGCCATGTAGCGGTCATAGCCCGAGTCGCCGCTGCGGAGGCCGCGGAGGAACGACGCGAGCGCGTTCACGATGGTCTTCTCGCTCGGCGCCTCGCCGAAGGCGTCCTGGAACGCCTTCGCGTAGGCCGGAACCTCGGCGAGCTTCTTCGCGACCTCTTCGGGCTTGCCGCCGATCTGCGCCTTCCACGCCGCGAGGACGTTCGACTCGAGGGTCTTCGCGCGGCCGTCCCAGTAGAGGCGGTCGAGATAGCCGACGTTGTGCATGGTCGGCGAGTTGCGCGTATTCATGCCCCCGTCGTCCTTCTTCGACAGCGCGTTGCCGTCGGTGAAGGCCTTCTCGGGGTAGTGGCACGCGTTGCACGCCATCGTGCCGGTGCCCGAGAGGCGCGGGTCGAAGAAGAGCTGCTTGCCGAGCTCGAGCTTGGCCAGCGTGAGCGGGTTCTCCACGTTGGTGACGAGGGCGGCGCTCTCCAGGCCGACCGGCGCCTGCAGCGGATCGCTCTTCTTCGGCGTGATCGTCGTGCTGCCTTCGGAGCCCATGCAGGCGAAGAGGACGAGCGGGGCGAGGGACACAGGGAGGAGAGTGGCGGTGCGCATGTCGCTCGGGGTGGAGTAAAGTCGGACGGCGGGCCAGGGATTGGAGCGCGCTCGCGGCGATCGCGCCAGTCCGTGTTCGCGATCGCCGGGAGTCGTGGATGCCCTTCCCAGCTGCCATGAGAGCACGATCGCTGGCTGCTCCCAAGCGAGAAGACCCGCGCGACCTCGAAGCGATCCGCAGCTTGCGCGCGGCGCTCCGCACGCGCCGACGGCTGCCGCTCCTCTTCCAGACGCTGGCGAGGAGCTTCGCGAGAGGCGTTGATCATCTCCGCTGATGCGAGAGCGCCTCTGCGCCTCTTGCGCCGCGCCCCCACGCGGATCGAAGGAGCTCGGTGCTCCGGGGTAGATTCTCGCGGGCTCGGCCACTCGCCTCGGACCCGCTTCCCCGCTCCCATGCGCACTTCCTGCCCCTCCACCCTCGCCACCGTCCTGGTCTGCGCCTCCGCCGGCCTCGCGCCCTCGCGTGCTCAGACGCCCGAGCTGCGCGGCGTCTGGATCGCCCGCGATGGCCTGAGCTCGCGCCAGAAGATCATCGACACGCTCGACCAGCTCGCGGCGGCGAAGCTGAACCTGGTGTGCGTGAACGTATGGAGCCGCGGCTTCACGATCCATCCGAGTGACGTGCTCTTCGCGGCGTGCGGGCAGCGACAGGATCCGAGCTACGTCGGGCGCGATCCGCTGCAGGAGATGATCGTCGAAGCACATCGGCGCGGCCTCGAGGTCGAGGCCTGGTTCGAGTACGGCTTCATGCTGGGGTGGAGCGGTTGGTTCGGCGGGACGAACGGCGTGGGTCCCGTGCTCTCCGCGAACCCCTCCTGGATCGCGCTCGACGCGAATGGGCAGAGCGCGGTGAGCGACGGTGGCGGCGGCTTCTTCACTTGGGGCGCGCACGAGAACCCCGCGGTGCGCCGCTTCCTGCTCGAGCTCTGCGTCGAGGTCGCCGAGCGCTATGACGTGGACGGGATCCAGCTCGACCGCGTGCGCTACCCCAGCACGTCGTTCGGCTACGACGCGGCGACGCGCGCCGCGTATCAGGCCGCGACGGGTCAGCAGCCTCCGACCAACGCGAACCAGTCGAGCTGGAAGCGTTGGCGCGCGGATCGCCTGAATCAGTTCCACCGCGAGGTCTACGACGAGGTGAAGCTGCGGCGCTCTACGCTGCGCGTCACCGACGCGCCGACGGTGATGCCCGGCGCCTACGACAACTTCCTGCAGGACTGGCCGCAGTGGGTCAGCAGCGGTTCGCTCGACCTCGTCTATCCGCAGGTCTACCGCACGACGCTCTCTTCGTACCTGACGACGCTCGATCAACAGCTCTCGTACGTCTCGACACCGCTCCGCAGCAAGGTCGCTCCCGGCATCCGCGCCATCACGGGCACGGCGACGAACGATGTGCTCGGCATGGTCGCGGCGAATCGCACGCGCCATCTCCCCGGGCATGTCTTCTGGTATGCCGAGGGCCTCTACGACGACTTGCCCGCGCTGCAGGCGCAGCTCTTCCAGAACCCCGCCGCGCTGCCGCAGCGCGCCGCCGGCTGGCGTCCCGCGCCGATCCAAGCCGAGGAGAGCGATCCCACGACGCTGCGCTCGCCCGCGTTCGCACTGCAGACGAGCGCCGCGGCCAGCGCAGGAACCTTTGCGCTCGCGAGCCCGAGCGCCGCACCGAGCGAGGCCACGACCTTCACGCTCGTGGCTCCGGAAGCCGGTCTCTATCGCGTGCAGATCCACGTGCCGAACGAGCCTTCGCTCTCGACCGGCGCGCCGCACGAGATCGAGCACGCCGGTGGCGTGCTGCGCGTGCTCGTCGATCAGCGGAACACCGCCCTCGCCGGTTGGCGCGAGCTCGGCACCTTCTGGATCGATCCCGCGCTCGGCCCCTGCCTCGTGCGCGTCGGCGCGGTGACGTTGAACCAAGTGAGCGCCGACGCCGCGTGCCTGCTGCGCTCGCGCTTCGCGAGCGGCGCGATACAGCGCTCGGGCAGCGGCACCAACGGATCGAACGGCGTCGCCGCGCTCTCGCTCTCAGGCGTCTCCGCGCCCGGCGGCAGCCTGCGCGTCCAACTGAACCGGCTCCCGCCCTTCGCGCCGAGCTTCTACGTGATCGGCTTCGCCCCGAGCTTCCTGCCGCTCTTCGGCGGCGCGCTGCTCGTGCAGCCCGATCTCTCGATCGGCACGGCGGCGAACATCTTCGGCTCGACCGAGCTCGCGCTGCCGATCCCCTTCCAGTTCGGGCTCTCCGGCCTGCCGATCTATGTGCAGGGCCTCGCCCTCGACGCGGGCGCGGTCGGCGGCGCCGTCCTCACCCCCGCCGCCACCACGACCCTCCCCTAACCCACCGTCGATCAAATCGGGGTCAGACCCCCTACTGATCGACGCCGTCGATCAGTAGGGGGTCTGACCCCGATTTGATCGACGGTGACTCGGTCGATAGAACGGCGGGTATGGAACTCGCCGACGTGATGGCCGAGCTCGAGAAGCTCGGGAATGCGACCACCAAGAAGACCTGGCTCCGCCACGGGGCCACGGAGCCGCTCTTCGGCGTGAAGATCGGCGACATGAAGGTGCTGCTGAAGAAGCTGAAGGGCCGCCAGGATCTGGCGCTCCAGCTCTATGCGACGGGGAATCTCGACGCGATGTACCTCGCGGGGCTCCTCGCCGATGGCGCGCAGATGTCGAAGAAGGAGCTCGAGAGCTGGGCCAAGGCGGCGCGCTGGCAGATGATCGCCGAGTACACGGTGCCGTGGGTCACCTCCGAGCATGCCGACGCGCGCGCGATCGCGTTGAAGTGGATGGATTCCAAGCAGGAGCACATCGCCTGCGCCGGCTGGAACACCTACTCCGGCTTCGTCTCGATGCGCCCCGACGGCGAGCTCGATCTCGCCGAGGTCGAAGCGCTGCTGCAGCGCGTCCTGAGCGAGATCGGCGAGGCGAAGAACCGCGTGAAGTACTGCATGAACGGCTTCGTCATGGCCGTCGGCGCCGCGGTGAAGCCGCTGCTCGCGAAGGCGAAGGCCACGGCGAAGAAGCTCGGCAAGGTCGAGGTCGACGTCGGCGATACGGACTGCAAAGTCCCTCTGGCGCTGGAGATGCTCGAGAAGATCGAGAAGATGGGCAAGGTGGGCAACAAGCGGAAGACGATGAAGTGCTGAGCCCCTTCGCGTGCGTGTTGGCGCTGCTCGCTGCAGCGCAGGATGAGAGCTTCGCAGAAGCGGAGCGCCTCGCCGCGCGCGCCGCGAGCGAGCGCAGCGCCGAGCTCTTCGAGCAAGCGCTCGCGCTCAGCGCGAAGCCGCTCGCCGCGTCCGAGGAGCCGAAGCGCTGGGAGCTTCGCGCGCGCTGCGGTCGCGCCGCCGCGGAGCTGCTCGCGGCCTCGAGCGAGGCGAGCGCTCCACTTGTCGTGACCCGCCGCCGCCTGGCGCTGTGGCACGCGCGCGAAGCGCTGCTCGCGCTCGGCCCCGCGCGCGCCGCCGAGCGCCGCGACATGGAGCTCGCGCTGCTCCCGCTGATGACGGAAGAGCGCCGCTTCCTCGAGCTCACCAACGTCTGCGAGCACGCGCTGCGCGAGAACCCGCCCGAGCCGGTCGCGCGCTCGTTCCGCGCGTATCACGGCGTGGCGTTGCTCGAAATGGGCAAGCTCGAGAAGGCGCGGCCGTTGCTCGAGGACTACCTCGCTCTGCGCCCCAAGGACCTCGCGCACGTGCTCGGCTTGGCGGAGCGCTTGCCTCGCGGCTTGGAGAGCGAGGCGCTGCTCTGGCTGCGCCCCTTCGTGGCCGCGATGCCGCCGAGCGCGGATCAAGAGCGCGCGTCGTGGAAGCGCGCGCTCGAGCACTTCTACGCGCTCATCGCGCGCGCGTCGCAGCAAGGCGAGCCGCTGCGCGGCTGGCTGCCCGCCGCGACGACGCAGCTCCCGCTGCCGGAGATCTGGCGCGATCGCGATGCCGCCCCCGGCTTCCGCACCTTTCGCCCGCCGAACACCGTGGCGGGCAAGACCTACGCCGGAAAGAAGGGGCTCGAGATCCTGCGCCCGCTCTCGGGCGCGTGGAAAGAGTGCAGCGTTCCCGAGGAGCTGAAGCGCTGGGGCTTCTTACTCGCGGCGCTGCGCCGCGGCACCGATGGACCGCTGCTGGTGGTGTATGGCTACGGCCCCGACCTCGACTACTGGTACGGTCACGGCAGCGAGGAGCGCGGCGTCACGGGCAAGACCGCGCGCGGCGACAACAAGGGCGGCATCGAGAACTTGGTCGAGACCTACGCCTACGGCGAGGATGCGAAGCGCCGGAGCCTGGTCTTCGCGAAGGCGCGCGCGCTCGCGTTCGCCCCTGCCTTGCGCGGTGCCTCGCGGCGCGCGTGGCGCACGGCCGGCGTGCACTACGACGAGACCTTCGCGTCGTTCGGACAGGTGACGCTGGAGCTGCTCCTCGTCGCGAAGGTCGAGGAGCTCGCGCTCTACGAGGCCGAGCTGAAGGCGCTCTACCACGGGCTGCGCGAGCGCTGAGCCGCTCCCGAGAGACCGCTCCGGGAAACCTGCCTCGCGTCGCGAGCGGCCTCGTAGCATGGAACTCCCCCACCTCCGCGGAGCCCGCCCCATGCTCGCGCCCGTCGTTCGTCGCGCTCTCCCTGCCTTCGCGCTCCTCTTCTCCGCCTGCGCGGCCCCCTCCACGCAGCAGGAGCTCGAGTCGCGCACCGGCCTTTCTTCCTCCGAGATGGCCGAGCTGCGCGCGCAGAAGGGCCTCGACGACGAGGACTTCCGCCGGCTCGCGCCGGAGCGCCTGCGGAAGATCCTCGCGCGCATCCGCGAGCCGCGGCCCGATCACCCCGGCGAGTATCAGGAGTGGCGTCTGGAATCGCTGCGCGACGAGAACGGCGCGATCCCGCCCGACGCCGATCTGCGAGCCAAGGAGCAGATGCTCGCGCTGCAGCTCGAGGGCGTGGCCGGCGGCCTCGACTCGCTCGGCTGGACCGACCTCGGTCCCGGCAACATCGGCGGTCGCTCGCGCACGGTCGCGATCCATCCGACGACGCCTTCGATCATGCTGATCGGCAGCGTCGCGGGCGGGATCTGGCGCACGGCGAATGGCGGTACGAGCTGGCAAGTCGTCGACGACCTGATGGCGAACTTGGCCATCACCTCGATCCAGTACCAACCGCTTAACCCGAGCATCGTCTACGCCGCGACGGGTGAGGGCTTTCGCAACGCCGACTCGGTGCGCGGCGCCGGGATCTTCAAGAGCACGGATGGCGGTGCGAGCTGGGCGCGACTCTCGGCCACCAACTCGAGCGACTTCCATTACGTGACGCGCCTCGGCATGACGGCCGACGGCGCGAACCTGCTCGCCGCGACGCGCACGGGGATCTACCGCAGCACCAACGGCGGAGCGAGCTTCGCGAAGGTCCACGGCACGACGAGCGCCCGCTGCCTCGATCTGAAGACGCACCCGACGAACGCGCAGATCGCCGTAGCGCATTGGATCGACGACATCGGCGGAGCGTTCTCGACCGTCGCCTACACGACGAACGCGGGGGCCACGTGGAGCGAGTCGAGCGGGATCCGCACCACTTCCAGCACGCAGCGCGCCGAGCTCGCGTGGCACAAGGGCTGGACGGGTGCCGGCAACGGCTGCGTCTACGCGATGAAGGACCAAGGCAGCGGGGCGTCCACGCTGTATCGCAGCGTCGATGGCGGGGCGAGCTTCGCCGTCGTCGGTACGAGCTCGATCCTCGGCGGGCAGGGCTGGTACGACAACGCGCTGTGGGTCGATCCCTCCGACCTCGACGCGAACACCGCTGACGACGTCGTCGTCGCGGGCGGCATCGACCTCTGGCGCAGCACGAACGGAGGTTCGAGCTTCACCAAGATCAGCGAGTGGTCGAGCTGGCCGAACAGCGCGCACGCCGACCAGCACTACATCGTCGAGCACCCGCAGTTCAACGGCACGACGAACCGCAGCGTCTACTTCTGCAACGACGGCGGGATCTGGCGCACCGACAACATCTACACGGTGGCGCGCACGAGCGGCTGGGTGAACCTGAACCGCTCGCTCGGCATCACGCAGTTCTACGGCGGCTCGCGCCACGAGGGCTCGGGCATCCTCGTCGGCGGCACGCAGGACAACGGGACGCTGCGCCGCAACGAGGCCTCGGGCTACGACGGCTGGACGACGATGTTCGGGGGCGACGGCGGCTTCTGCGCGAGCGACGCCGGCAACAGCTCCTACCACTTCGGCGAGTACGTGAATCTGCGCATCCACCGCTCGACCAACGGCGGCAGCTCCGCGAGCTACATCTACAGCGGCATCAGCGACGCGGGCTCCGCGGCGAACTTCATCGCGCCGTTCGTCCTCGATCCCAACGACTCGCGGCGCATGCTCGCCGGAGGTCTCTCGCTCTGGCGCTGCAGCGACACGCGCGCGGGCACGCCGAGCTGGACCGCGATCAAGCCTTCCACGGGTTCCAACATCAGCGCGATCGCGGTCGTCTCCGGCGATGCAAACACGATCTGGGTCGGCCACAACGACGGCGCGGTCTATCGCACGAGCAACGGCACTGCAGCGAGCCCGATCTGGACGCGCGTCGATACCAACGCGCCGGGCCTCCCCGATCGCAAGGTGCTGCGCCTCGGCATCGATCCCGCGAACGCGCAGCGCGTCTTCGCCTGCTTCGGCGGCTACAGCACCGACAACCTCTGGGAGACGACTAACGCAGGTACCAACTGGACCGCGAAGCCGGGCTTGCCCGACGCGCCGGTGCGCGACGTGGAGTTCCACCCCACGCGCTCGCAGTGGCTCTACCTCGCGACCGAGGTGGGTCTGCTCGTCAGCGAGAACGGCGGCACCATGTGGAGCAGCACCGCGACCCCCGCGCGCGCTTCGATCGACGAGCTCTTCTGGTCCGGCGGCGCGCTCTATCTCGTGACGCACGGCCGCGGCATCCTGCGCCAAGCGCCGCTCGGCCTCGCGAGCACCACGCGCGTCGGCGTGCCTTGCCGCGTGAACGGCCCCCTCAGCGGCCCGACGCTGAACGCCGGCTTGCCGGCCCTCGGCGCCGCGACCCGCTTCGACCTCGCGAACTTGCCGCCCGGCGCTCCCGCCTGGCTCCTCGCGAGCCCGGTCCCGCCGGCACCGCTCCCGCTCTCACCCGGCTGCGAGCTGCAGGTCACGCCGCTCGCGCTCTTCAACCTCGGCAGCTTCACGCTGCTCGTCGGCCAGCCCGCGCTCTTCTTCCTCCCGCTGCCGGCGGAGCCGTATCTCGCGGGCAGCGAGGTGATGACGCAGGCGATCGCGATCGACGGCGCCGACCTGCTCCTCTCGGATGGCCAGCGCCTGCTGCTCGGATACTGAGCGCTGCCGTAACCGAACGTACGGTGCCAGAGCATTTTTCTCCGGTTGCTAACCGGAGAAAAATTCTCTGGCACCGTACGTTCGGTTTCTGCGCTGCCTGCTCCGAGCCCAACTCACGGATCCGCTGGGCGGACAACCACGTGGGATTCCGTCACGCTCCGAACCAGGATCTCCCGGCGATCGATGCCGATCGGCGATTGTGGGTCGAGGAGCTTGGAGAGGGCTGGTACCCCTACCGCGCGACCTGAGCTCGCGGAGCGAGCGGTCTCCGTTGCCGCAAGACCATGTGGAATATGGACTTGCGAAGTCTTGAGACCACGCCGTCATTTTGCGGCGTAAAATGACGGCGACATGGCAGCGCCCTACTCCCGCATCGCCCGCCTCCCTTCGCAGTCCTTCTTCCTGCTCGGCCCGCGCGGCACGGGCAAGAGCACCTGGGTTCGGCAGGTCCTCCCCGAGGCACGCCGCATCGATCTCCTCGACGAGGCGCGCTACCAGGAGCTCCTGCGTCGCCCGGCCGCGCTCGGCGAGGAGCTGCGGACCTTGTCGGCGGGAGCTTGGGTCGTGCTCGACGAAGTGCAGCGGCTCCCGGCGCTGCTTCACGAAGTGCACCGCGCCATCGAAGAACTCGGGCTGCGCTTCGCGCTGCTCGGATCCAGCGCGCGCAAGCTGAAGCGCGACGGCGCGAACCTGCTCGGCGGTCGCGCGCTGCGTCTCGAGATGCACCCCTTCCTGCCCGAGGAGCTCGGGAACGACTTCGATCTCGCGCGCGTGCTCAGAGCTGGCGCGTTGCCCGTGGTGTGGCGCTCGGCGGAGCGCGAAGCCGCGCTGCTCGCCTACGCACGGATGTACCTGCGCGAGGAGATCCAAGCCGAAGCCGCGGTGCGGAATCTCCCCGGCTTCGCCCGCTTCCTCCCCATCGCGGCGCTCTTCCACGGCCAGGTGCTGAACGCCGCATCGCTCTCGCGCGATGCCGGCGTCTCGCGCACCACCGTGCTCGGCTATCTCGAAGTGCTCGAGGACACGCTCATCGCGTATCGCTTGCCGGCGTTCGAGAGCAAGTTGCGCGTGCGCGAGAAGAAGCATCCGAAGCTCTACCTCTTCGATCCCGGCGTCGTGCGTGCGTTGCGCGGCAGCGTCGCGGGCGATCCCGCGCCGGAAGAGCTCGGCGTGCTCTTCGAAGGTTGGGTCCTCGGCGTTCTGCGCGCGTACGGTCACCATCGCTCGCTCTTCGAGGACTGGGCCTATTGGTCACCCGCCGAAGCGCAGCGCACCGAAGTCGACGCCGTGCTGCGGCGCGGCAAGGAGTTCCTGGCGATCGAAGTGAAGAGCTCGCGCGCGGAGGCCCCGAGTGATCTCGCCGGGCTGCGCGCCATCGCGGAGCTCCCGGGCCTCGTGCGCCGCGTCGTCGTCTGTCGTGCGGAACGCAAGCGCATCACCGACGACGGGATCGAGATCCTGCCGGTAGCGGAGCTCCTCGCCGAGCTGGAGCGCGAAACGCTCTGGCCGTGAGATCTTCGCGCCGGGTCAGTACTGCCTCACTTGCGAGACACGTAGCGCGCGTACAGGCTGCGCAGCTCCTCTGCTCCAGGAGCTCGCCGCATGTTCGCCTGGTGTCTCCCCTTCGCGCTCGCGACCCTCGCCTTCGATGAGATCCCCGCCGGCAAGAGCGAGGTGAAGCTCGCGCTCGGCGACACCGAGCTCACGGCGTTCCTCCATCGACCCGCCGGTTGGAAGGGCGAGCGCTTGATCCTTGTGATGCACGGCGTGCTGCGGAACGCCGAAGAGTATCGCGATCACTCGATCGGCATGAGCGAGCGCTTCGACGCGCTGGTCGCCGCGCCGCTCTTCGATGCGGAGCGCTTTCCCTCGCGGCGCTATCAGCGCGGCGGGATCCTGCGTGCGGACGGGAGTGCGGCGCCGCCGGAGGAGTGGACCTATGCGTTGATCCCGCGCTTGATCGACGCGCTGCGTTCACGCACCGGGAAGCCCGAGCTCCGCGCCTTCGTGATCGGACACTCGGCCGGCGGGCAATTCGTGCTGCGGATGAGCGCCTTCCAAGACACGGGCGCCGTGCGCCTCGTCGCGGCGAACCCCGGCAGCGCGCTCTTCCCGACGCTCGAGCAGGAGTTCGGCTACGGCTTCGGCGCGTTGCCGCCGAGCCTCGCGAGCGAGGAGCGCTTGAAGCGCTATCTCGCCTCCCCGCTCACTCTCTACCTCGGCACCGCGGACGACGTGCCCGACGAGAACTTCGATGCCAGCGCCGAAGCGCTGCTGCAAGGCAGCGGTCGCCATCAGCGCGGTCTCGCGTGCTTCTGGTACGCGAAGGGCCTCGCCGCTGCGCGCGGCTGGCCCTGCGCGTGGCAGCTCGTCGAGGCGCCCGGCGTCGGGCACGACCACGAGAAGATGTTCGAGCACGAGCGCTGCGCGCTCGCGCTCTTCGGGGCACCGGCGAGCGCGCCGCCTACTTCTTCAGGTCGCTGAGCGCGGCACCGAAGTTCAGGTGGAAGGTCTCGCCCCCCATCACGAGGGCGGGCACCGACTTCACGCCGGCCTTCTCGGCCTCGGCGAGGCGCTGCTTCTGCTGACCCAAGTGCACGATCTCGACTTGGTAGCGCTGCGGATCGAGCGCCGCGGCGACGCCGCGCTCGGCGCTGACGCAGACGGGGCAACCAGCGTGGTAGAAGATGGCCTTGGCCTTCATGCTCACGATCTCCTGAGATGTAGTGGAACGAAACTTCGAACGCGAAGATCGTTCGCCCTCACGGAGCTCACAAGTACGCACTTTTCGGTGCGTAGGCACCCGATGGAACAACTCCCCGCCTCCCCCGAGACCACGCTGCGCGTCGCCGAAGTGGTCGAGGAGATCGTGGGCTGCAAGTGGGCGCTCTCGCTCTTCGAAGCGCTCGCGCGCGGCGTGCAGCGCCCCGGAGCACTCCAGCGCTCCTGCCCCGGCCTCTCCACCAAGGTGATGAACGAGCGCCTGAAGAAGATGCTGCGCTTCGGCTTGATCGAACGCCGCGAATACGACGAGCTCCCTCCGCGCGTCGAATACGAGCTCACTCCTCTCGGCCGGCGCTTCGAGCCGCTGATGGCGGAAGTGCGCCGCCTCCAATCCGAGCTGGAGCGCTGACGAAACCGAACGTACGGTGCCAGAGCAAATTCCTCCGGCGGTCTCAACGGCGTCAGCCGTTGAACCAGCTCATGCAGCAATCATACGAATTTGCTCTGGCACCGTACGTTCGGTTACGTGCGCTGGGCTCGAGGCTCAGACGCCGAAGCGCGCGACGATCGCGTTCGTGAACGCGAGCAGCTCGGGCAGGCTTCCGTCGATGAAGAGCGTCTGCACGACGAGGTCGACGGGGAAGGGCGAGCCTCCGACCGGCAGGGAGAAGGCGCCGTTCAGGTCGCTGAAGACCGTGAACGAGCCTTGGTAGCCGAAACCCGAGAGGAGCGTGCCGCCCGAGAACGGTAGATCCGGCAGACCGGCGAGGGAGATGAAGACGAGGCCAGGTGCCGCGATCGGCGCGCCGCTGATCGAGTAGATGCTGGACTCGCCTCCGCTGAGACCGCTGCCGCACATCTCCGCGCGCGCGGTGCCCGGGCCGCCGAAGCCGGCGTCCTGCTGGCACTCGCCGCCGCGCATCCAGAAGCTGAGGACGGCGTTGTCATCGAAGCGGATCTGCGGATTGGCGCCCGTCGGCGTGTTGAACGTCGTCGCGCGTACCCAGCGCGTCGCCACGTTGTCGATGAACTGGAAGTTCATGCGGTAGGCGGAGGAGCGCGAGGGCAGCGCGTTGTTGATGCCCGCGGTGCTGCCCGTCAGCAGATTCGCAGCGGTCGAGCCCGAGAAGCTCGGCTCCTGGAAGGTCACTTCCTGCGCCTCGGTGAAGCCCTCGAAGTTCTGCACCGTGGTCGTGATCGGCGCGCCGCCGGTCGGCGTCACCGTGTTCTCGATGTCGTCGATCCAGAGCTGGATCGGCGCGGTGATGCCGGTGTTGTTCAGGATGCGCACGTGCTCGAGGGTGCCGAAGGCGCCTTCGAGCACGCTGTTCGCCGACGCTCCCGCGAACGCGAGGATCGGATCCGTCGTCAGGTTGAACGTGAACTGCTGCCACGTGCCGTCGAGCACGAGGGTCTGCGCGTCGCGAGCGACGAATTCGATCCCGCCGCTGGCGCCGCCGTTCGTGCCGGTGCCGTTGAAGGTGCCACCGGCGAAGCCGGTCTCGCGGACACCGATGGAGATCTGGAGGGTCGGGGCTTGCGCCATGGCGAGGGAAGCCAAGGCGGGAACCAGGAACAGGGAGAAGGCGCTGCGCATGATGGGAGACCTATCGAAGTACAGGACGATGCCGTTATGCGAGGAAGTCGCAATCGCGGCGGCAGAGACGTAGATCCTGAGCGCACTCGCCGGGATCTGGCAAGCCGCGACCGCGCCGCCAGGGCCGGCGAGGCCCCGAAGCGGCGCGAGCCTGCGGCACGGATTTCCCGTGCGCGCAGGCTCGCATCTTCGAATCGAAGCGGAGCGGCGTTCAGCCGTTCCCCTTCTCCTTCTTGGCTTCCTTCTCCTTCGTCTCCGCAACGCGGTCGAAGGAGGTCACGACGAAGCCTTTCTCTTTCAGGGCCTTCTCGACTTCGGTCTTGCCGAGCTCGCCCGACTTCATCTTCACGACGGCGGTCTTCGCGTCGAAGTCGACGGTGACGCTGTCGACGTTCTTCAGGCCGGTCAAGGTCTCACGGACCTTGTTCACGCAGCCGACCTTTCAGGTCATGCCGGAGACGACGACGGTGTATTCCTTCGCCTTCTCCGCGGCCTTCTCTTCGTAGCTCGAGACGCCGTAGCCCTTGTCCTTCAGGGCCTTCTCGATGTCCGCCTTCGTCAGCTTCGACTCGGGGCGGAGCTTCAACGTCGCGGTCTTCGCCGCGAAGTCGACTTCGGTGCCGTGCACACCGTCCAGCTTGTTCAAGGTCTCACGGACCTTCTTCACGCAGCCGACCCCTCAGGTCATGCCGGAGACGCCGACGATCGCGGTCTTCTGCTTGTCGCCATCCTGGGCCAATGCCGGGACAGCAGCAGCGAACGCGATCGCCGCGACGCCGGCGAGGCGCGCGAGGATCATTCGGGGATTCATCGGGTGACTTCCTTCGCTTCTGACGCTCGGCCCGGTCCCGCCAGTCGGCTCCGAGCGCCGTAGGTTCCGAGAGCAAGCCCTCGGAGCGGGGCGCACTTTCTACTCGATCTCCCGATCGCTCGGATGGAGAGGGCGATAGAAAAGCCCTAGAAGCCCCACGATGCGGCCAGCGAGGTCCGCATGAGGGATCAGCCTCCGAACTCGTCCTGGTAGTCCTCCACCGCCGCGCGGATGACGAGCTCCGCATGCTCGCGGCCGTAGATGCCGACGATCGAGACCGTCGACTCGCGTCCGGGGACGAGCTTGTAGGTCGCGAAGTAGTGCCGCAGGCGCTCGACCATGACGTTCGGGAGCCCGGAGAGGTCGTTCACCTCGCCCCAGACGTTGTCGTTCTTCAGCACCGCGATGATCTTGTCGTCGGCTTCCTCGTTATCGAGCATCTGGATCCCACCCACGACGCGCGCCTCCAAGATCACCTCGGAGCGATTGATCGGCCGCTCGGCGAGGACGCAGATGTCGAGCGGGTCGCCGTCGCCCTTCGCCGCCTTGGGGAAGAGCGCCGCCACGCGCGCGCCGCAGAAGGTGCGCGGCACGAAGCCGTAGAGCGAGGGCGGCAGGGACGAAGCGCGCTGCGGACGGTCGACGCGCAGGTAGCCCGTGCGCTTGTCGAGCTCGTACTTCACCACGTCGAAGGGCGTGATCTCGATGTAGGCATGGACCACGCTCGGCGGGTTCGGACCGACCTCGAGGCCGTGCCAGGGGTGGGGACGCCAGCGGTAGAAGGGAGGCGGGAAGGCCATCGAGGGCTGCGCTCGCGAGAGGGGTTTCGGCCGGGGGACGACGCGCCCCGCGGCGCGCAGAAGATAGCGAAGCGCGGGCTCCCCCGCCCCATCGGCTTGACGGGCGGACGATCGCCGCCTTGTATGGCTCGCCTGCTCCGCTGCATCCGTTCCCTCAACCCGAGGTCTGCCGTGAATCCCCGTCTCCTCTTCGGAGCGGCGCTCTGCTTCGGCCTCGTGGCTCCCCCGCAACTCCTCCGCGCGCAAGAAGACGTCGCCGCGCTCGAGAAGGAGTACCAGACCGCCGTCGCGAGCTTCCAAGCGAAGCTCGCGGAGCTGCGGAACGCGGGCAAGAGTCGCGAAGAGATCGCCGCCTTCGGTCAGGCCAACAACCCGGCGAAGGACTTCGTCGCCCGCTTCCAAGCGGGCGCCAAGGCCCACGCCGGCAAGGAAGCCGCCATCCCCTACCTCCTCTGGCTGGGCCAGAACGCAGCCCGCGCGGTGGCCATGTCCAACGCGGGCGGGGCGCCCGGCGCCGCGCCCAGCATCGCCGACGATGCCTGGGTGACCCTGCTCCGCGATCACGCCGCGAGCGATCAGATCGGCCGCGCGGTTCAGACCGTGGGGCGCATGGGCCGCACGCTGGGCGGCGAGAAGGTCCGCTCGATGCTCACCAACGTCATCGAGAAGAACCCGAGCGAAGCGATCGTGGTCGAAGCGCGCTTCGCGCGCGCCAGCACCGTGCTCGGCGATGAAGAAGCTTCGGACGATGCCCGCGCGATGGCGAAGGCGGACTTCCAGGCCGTGATGGCCTCGAAGGCCGTACCGGCACTCGCGCAGCGCGCCGAAGGCCAGCTCTTCGTCCTGCAGAACCTGCAGATCGGCATGACCGCGCCGGACATCGAGGCCAACGACCTCGACGGCGTCGCGTTCAAGCTGAGCGACTACCGCGGCAAGGTCGTGGTCCTCGACTTCTGGGGCGATTGGTGAGGACCTTGCCGGGCCATGTACCCGCACGAGCGGTCGCTCGTGAAGAGACTCGCCGACAAGCCGTTCGCGTTGATCGGGGTGAACAGCGACAAGGACTTGGAGAAGCTGAAGCCCCGCCTCTCGGAAGAGCAGATCACCTGGCGCAGCTTCTGGAACGGGCCCGAAGGAACGGGCGGCCCCATCTCGAAGCGCTGGGGGGTCAATGGCTGGCCGACGATCTACGTGATGGATCACAAGGGTGTGATCCGCGCGAAGGGCGTCCGCGGCGAAGCCATGGACAAGGCCGTCGATCTGCTCCTCTCCGAGATGGAGAAGGAGCAGAGCGGCGCGAAGAAGGGCGAGTAGCTCGGAGCCGCATGCGCGCGCTGCGAACCTCGCTCTCACTGATGGCACTCCTCGCCGCGGCTCCGGCCGCGGCGCAGGAGCGTCCGCCGTTGCCCGAGGACACGCTGCCTGCCGCGCTCCACGCGCTGCCGACTCCGCTCGGCCTGCCCGAGCTTGCCTCCCCGCTCGACGCGCACCACGTAGCGCTGGGTCGGGCGCTCTTCTTCGATCCCTTGCTCTCTCAGGACCGCACGGTGGCGTGCGCCTCCTGCCACGAGCCCGCCTTCGGCTTCGCTTCCCCGCAGCGCTTCCCGCTCGGCATCGCGGGTCATCGCGCGCGACGCCACGCGCCTTCGATCTTGAACCGCGCGTACGCCACTGCCCAGCTCTGGGACGGCCGCGCGAAGGACCTGGAAGCCCAGGTCTTGATGCCGATCGCCGACCCCGACGAGATGGGCTTGCCGGTGGAGCAAGCGCTCGAGCGCCTGCGCAGCGACGAACGCTATCGCGCGCTCTTCGCGCAGAGCTTCGCGAACGGCGCCATCGATGCGCCGAACACCGCGACGGCCCTCGCCGCCTTCGTGCGCACGCTCCGCACCGGCAACACCCCCGTCGACGTCTTCCGCGAGCGCGGCGATCGCACGCTGCTCAGCAAGGAAGAGCTCGCCGGCCTCTGGCTCTGGGAATCGAAGGGCGGCTGCTGGAAGTGCCACAGCGGTCCGAACTTCACCGACGAGCAGTTCCACAACACCGGCGTCGGCGCACGCGAAGACGAACCCGAGCCGGGCCGCTTCGCGATCACGGGAGCCGCGGAAGATCGCGGCGCCTTCAAGACGCCGACTCTGCGCGCGCTCGCGCACACGGCGCCCTACATGCACGACGGCTCGCTCGCGACGCTCGAGGACGTCGTCGCGTTCTACCGCCGCGGCGGAAACGCGAACCGCGCGCTGGATCCCCAGATGCAGCCGCTCGAGCTCAGCGAGCTCGAGGCGAGCTATCTCGTGGCGTTCCTGAAGGGGCTCTCGCGCGAGGTAGAGGTCCCTCCGGCGGAGCTCTCCGAGCCTGAGAAGGCCCCGCGAGAACCACGCCGCGGGCGCTGAGAACGAGCGAGAGACACGCGAGCCACTCCTGGCTCTTCAGCCTGTCGCCGACGATCTCTGACCGAGAGCTCGGGATCCTGCGCTCGGCGCCAGCGGATCCCGAGCTCGCGCGTCGCCACGAGCGATGGGTCGCAGGGAACGAGCACCGGTAGCGCGCCCATCGCATCGATCACTGCCCGAGGCGACCGGGGAGCTTCGCTCGGCCAGCGGTCCGTGCGAGGGGCAACGGTAGACAGGGATCAACCCCTGGTCCTCCGCGAGCGAACAAGTGGGCTCGAGAGCTGGAGAACACACGGCGAAGCCGGCCAGACGGTCGGCTCGCACCCTCGTCACCCACCCCAACGTGACTCCCCCCACCCACCCCGACTACACTCCTTCGCCGCCAAACCGCCGGGCCTCCACCCCACTCTCCTCCGCGCAGGTGCGGCGCGCACCGCACCGATGAGCACGAGTTCCCCTGACCACGTTTCGTCCGCGCCCGCCGGCCCCTCGCGCGCGCCCCTCGCGGCGCTCCTCGTCGCGCTGGTCGCCTTCGCGGTCTACCTGCCGGCCCTGCTCCACGGCGGCCTCGTCTACGACGACGTCGAGCTGATCGAGCTGAACCCGCGCATCCGCGAGAGCTTCTCGCTGCGCGAGTGCTTCACGAAGCCGTTCTGGGACGTGGTCGACACCGAGGCCGAGGGGCGCCAGCCGTTCTACCGGCCGGGGGTGAGCCTCTTCTTTCACCTCGGCTGGCGGCTCTCGGGCGATCAGGCGTGGGGCTATCACCTGATCAATCTGCTGCTGCACGTCGCCGCGAGCTTGGGCGTCGCGGCTCTCGCGCGTCGCTTCGCCGGCGGGTCGGTGCTCGCGGGTGCCGCGGCGGGGCTGCTCTTCGCGGTGCAGCCGACGCATCACGAAGCGGTGGCGTGGGTCGCGGGCATCGTCGATCCGTCGGCGGTAGCGCCGATGGCGTGGGCGGCGGTGCTGCTGCTGCGCGCACGCGAGAGCGGGAAGCTCGTCGACTACGCGGGCGCGTTCGCGCTGCATGTCGCGGCGCTGCTCTGCAAGGAGACGGCGTTCCTCTTCGTGCCGCTCTGCCTCCTCGGCGCGCGCGCGCTGCCGCGCGCGACACAGCCGAGCCGGATCGCGACAGCGCTCGTGCTGCTGCTGCCGCCGCTCGCCCTCTACGCGGTGCGCACCGCGGTCTTCGGCTCTTGGCTCGCAGGTCTCGGCTACGCCGTCGTCGACGTGCATGCCGGAATGGAGAGCACGAGGAAGCTGCTCTTCCCGCTGGAGCTCCTCGGGCACTTCGTGCTGCTCGTGCTGTGGCCCGGCGCCTGGGCGCCGATGCACGTGCTGCGCCCGGGGGCCGGGCTCGGCGATCCGACGGTGCAGCTCCACCTCGTGCTCGGCGGGCTCTTCGTTGCCACCGTGCTCGTGCTGCTCGGCTCGCGCGAGCTCGGCCAACGCCGCAGCGTCCATCTCTTCGCGTTGCTCGGCTTCGCGCTGGGCCTGGCGCCGGCGCTGGTCTCGCCGCAGTCGCTCGGGCAGTTCCCCGTGAGCGAGCGCTATCTCTACCTGCCGCTCGCGCTCGTCTGCATGAGCCTCGGGGTGCTCGTCGCCCGCGGCGTCGCGCGGCGGCCTAGCCCGCGCGCTGGCGTTCCTGCTCCTGCTGCTCGCGCTCCCGCTCGGCCTCCTCGCCACGCAGCGCGCCGGCATCTACCGCGACGAAGCGACCTTCTACACGGCGGCGCTCGAGCGCGAGCCCAACGCCGCGGTCGCGCACATCGGCATGGGGCACGTGCATCTCCAGCGCGCGAGCGAGCTCGCTTCCAGCAACCCGACCGAGGCGCTGCGCGAGCTGGATCAGGCGAACGAGCGTTTCCTCAGCGTGACCTCGCTCTACACCAACGCCGACCTCTACTTCGTCGGCTTCGTCGAGCGCGTGCGCAGCGGCATCGGGCAGTTCGGCTCGCTGCTGCAGCGCGCCACGATGATCGACGAGCCCAGCTACCGCGAAGAAGACCTGAAGATCGCGGAGCAGGCGCGCGACCTCGTGCGCGAGGAGCTCGAGCGCTTCCGCAGGGCCCTGCTCGAGGAAGCTCCCGAGAAGGCCGCGCTCGTCGGCGAGGCGCTGGAGTGGCCGGAGTGGCTCGTGAACCAGGGCATCCTCGCCGCGCTGCGCGGCCGCCGCGAGGAGGCCCGCGGCTTCTTCCTGAAGGCGCTGCAGCGCGACCGCGACCACTTCGAAGCGCAGCTCGCGCTCGCGCAGATCGCCGAGCAGCAGAGCGCCGAGCTCAACGAAGCGCCCGCGCTCGTCCGTTCCTGGACCGAGGTCGTCGAGCGCGCGCGCGCCGCCCTCGCCATTTCGCCGGGCCAGGCGCGCGCGCTCTTGCTCCTCTGTCGCGGGCTCGTGCGCCGCGCGGTCGCGCGCGAAGCGACGGGGCAGCGCACACCGGAGGTGCTCGCCGCGATCCGCACCGACATCGAGGACGCCGACCGGACACTCGTGCTCGCGCGACGCCTCCATCCCGGGGAGCCGAGCTTCCCCTTCGAGCTCGCGAACCTCCACGCGCTCTTCCGCAACTGGGACAACGTCGCGAACCTCTTCTTCGACGCCGTGCGTCTCTCGCAGTGGCGCCTCGACTACGTGGAGCAGCTCCTCGAAGTGCTGCAGAAGAGCGGGCGCAGCGAGGACATCCTGAAGCTCGTGCTGACCTTGAAGGAACGCGATCCGCAGTCGATCCCAGCGCATGAGCTCCTGATCAAGTATCTGCTGATCTACGGACACGCCGAGCGCGCGACGCAGGAGATCGAGGCCCTGCGCAAGCTCGACCCCGAGGGCTGGGTCGCTTCCTACTTCGAGGCCATGCTCGCCGAAGGGCTCACCGGCGAGATGTCGCGCGCCTACACCGCCTACGAGACCGCGCTCGCGCGCGCGCAGCCCTACGACGGCCCGAAGGAGCGTTCGATGCGGAAGCGCGCGGCCCAGTTCTTCCTGAAGATCGCGCGCGCGACCTACGCCGTCGCCGCCGATCTGCAGAGCGAGATGAGCAGCGACGACCGCGGACGGCTCATCGACCAAGCCGCGCGCTCTTACCGCGATGGGGTGTTGATTCTGGGCGCGTTGCAGCAGCCGATCGAGTGGCTCGAGTACGGCGAGCTCCTGCTGCGCGCGCAGCTCTGGTGCGACGCGCAGAGAGCCTTCGAAGCGGGCCTCAACGAGGACGGCGATGCAGAGAAACGCCGGCGCTTGGAGCACGGAAAGGCGCTGGCGGAGGCGCGCTGCAAGGCGTAGAACGCCAGCGCTGCGAAGCACTGGAGTCCCCTTCATGCGCCAACCCATCGCCTCGCGCGCGGGCGAGCAAGCCGAGCACGATCTGCTCGGCTCCGGCCCGCGCGACTTGCTCGTCGACTTCGATCGGGCCTATCGAATCTTCCACGACCTGATCGCCAGCTTTCGCGAGCTGCAGGATCTCGGCCCCGCCGTCACGGTCTACGGCTCGGCCCGCTTGCAGGAAGGGCATCCGCACTACGAGCTCGCCCGCCGCACCGGAGCGGCGCTCGCGCGCGCCGGCTTCACGGTGATCACGGGCGGGGGGCCCGGGATCATGGAGGCCGCGAACCGCGGCGCGAAGGAAGCCGGGGCCCGAGCCTGGGCTTCAACATCGTGCTGCCCCACGAGCAGGGCCTGAACCCCTACGTCGATCGCAGCCTGACCTTCGAGTACTTCTTCGTGCGGAAGCTCATGCTGCGGCGCTATTCGCAGGGCTTCATCCTGATGCCCGGAGGCCTGGGGACGCTCGACGAGATCTTCGAGACCTCGACGCTGATCCAGTGCGGCAAGCTCGAGCGTTTCCCCTTGGTGATGATGGGGGTCGACTACTGGCAGCCGATCTCCGACAGCATCCGACAGGTCATGCTCTCGACCGGCACCGTCGGCGAGGGCGAGATCGAGTTCCTCCGGACCGATTCGCCCGACGAGGCCGTGGCCTACCTCCGCAAGAACGCACCGCCGGTCGCCGACCGCGACACGCACTGAGAGGCGGAGCGCAGATCGATGCGACGACCTCGCGGGTGCTCTCCGGCGTGGCGCCTGACGGCGCGGCGGCTCCTTCATCATCCATCTAGGCTCACCCCCTGAGCTCGCCATGCACCTGCGCCGCGTTCGCGTCGAGGGCTTCCGCTCGCTGGCCGCGCTCGAGGTCGAGCTCGAAACGCACACCGCGCTCTTCGGCGAGAACGACGCCGGCGTCGGCCTGCTGCTCGACGCGCTGACGCGCGCGCTCCGCGCTGGCGACGAGGCGTCGCCGCCCGCCTTCTCGAGCGAGGATCTCCCGCGCGGCGAGCTGCGCGTGGAGCTCGAGCTCGCGCCGTCGCGCGAGGGCGAATGGCGCGAGGAGCTGCACGCCCCGCTGCGCGAGGAGCTGCTGGGAGAGCGCCCCGGCGATGAGGTGGTGCTGGTCGAGCTGCGCGTTCGCGCGAGCGGCAAGAAGAGCGTCGAGCAGCTCGAGAGCTACGTCAGCGCGAGCGGGCGGCGCAGCGCTGCGCCGGCGCTCCGCGCGTGGCGACGCGCCGCCCTTCCCGTGCTCGATCTCTCGCGTGGATTGCTGGCCGACGATCCCTTCGCGCGCGAGCGAGGTGCCCGCAAGTCCGGATCCAGGTCGGAACGCGGAGCGCTGCGAGCTGGCTTCGCTCGCTGGATCGACGCTCGAGCGACCCTCGACGACACGCGCTGGGAGGAGATCTACCCGGACATCGAGCGCCTCTGGAGCGAGGTGCAGCGGCACCTCGTACCGCTGACGACCACCTCGGGCTGGCTCGCCTCGGACTTCGACCTCGATGTGCCGCGCGTCGGGAAGCGCCCGCGCGAGGTGCCGCTCGAATCGAGCCGGGGCGCGCGCCTGGCGCTGCTCCTCCTCGCCGGCGCGCTCGCGCAGCGGACCGAGCAGCCGCTGCATCCTGAGGCCTCGCCGCTCCTCGTGCTGGGAGAGGTCGAAGCGCAGCTCCACCCGACCACGCGCTTCGCGCTGCTCGGCTTCCTGCTGCACCTGCGCGCGCAGGTCGTCTTCTCGACGCATTCCTCGCAAGTGCTCGTGCATCTACCGCTCTCCGCGCTCCGGCGCGTCGTGCGCGTCGGCGAGGAAGCGCGCGCCTTCGCCGTGCAGCCGCGCGCGATCCCGCGTGACGCTCTGCGGAAGATCCGCTACCACCTGGTGACGCGCCATCCCGAAGCTCTGCTCGCGCGCGCGTGGTTGCTCGTCGAAGGCGAGACCGAGGCCTGGCTGCTGCCGGAGATCGCGCGCGCCGAAGGCTACTACCTGCCGATCGAAGGCGTCGCGATCATCGAGTACGCGCAGTGCGGTCTCGCGCCGCTGCTACGCCTGGCCGAAGGCCTGCGCATCGAGTGGCACGTGCTCTCGGACGGCGACGCCGCGGGTGAGAGCTACGCCGCGCTCGCGCGCAAGCACGCGCGCGGCGTCGAACGCGAGCTCCGCGTCACGGAGCTGCCCGAGCGCGACATCGAGACGAGCTTCTGGCGCCACGGCTTCGCGAGCGTGATCCAGCGTCTCGCGGGTGCGCTCGAGCGCCGCGCGCGAGAGAGCGAGCCGGCCTTCGCGCACCGCGCGATCAAGAAGGCGCTCGATCGAAACGCGAAGCCGCAGGTCGCGCTGAAGCTGATCGAGGCGCTCGGCGGCGCGCGCGCGCCGCAGGCTCCGCCGCCGCTCGCGCGCTGCATCGCTTCCACGATCGAGCTCGCGCGCACGCGGCCTCTGACCCAAGAGGCACCAGCTCCGGGCACGCGACGACGGAGGACGCCGCGATGAGCGCGGCGCAGGGGAATACGTTGCGCGCGGCGCTCGTGGCCGTCGTCTGCGTCCTCGCGGCGCTGGCCGCGGGGCTGCAGGTCTTCGCGTCGAGCGGGCTCGGCGCGGCGGGTCACGTCGCGCTCGCGCTCTGCGTCGTCGCGGCGACCTTGTGGATCAGCGAAGCGCTGCCGCTCTTCGTCACGAGCTTGCTCGTGCTGCTCGGCTGTCTCACCTGGCTCGCGCCCTCGCTGCGCGGCGCGGGGCGGGCCATCGACGACGCGGCCTTCCTCGCGCCCTTCTTCTCCGACACGATCCTGCTCTTCTTCGGCGGCTTCGCGCTCTCCGCGGCGCTGCAGCGCGTACATCTCGACGAAGCGCTCGCGCGAGCGATCCTCGAGCGGGCGGGAACCTCGCCGCGACGCGTGGTGTTCGCGCTCCTCGGCACGACGGCGTTCTTGTCGATGTGGCTCAGCAACACGGCGACGGCGGCGATGATGATGGCGCTCGCCGTGCCGATCGCGCGCACGCTGCCGCCGGAGAACCGCTGGCGGATCGCGCTGCTCCTCGCGGTCCCGCTCGGCGCGAACTTGGGCGGGCTCGGAACGCCGATCGGCTCGCCGCCGAACGCGATCGCGATGGAGGCCCTCGCGCGCATCGACGCGCGGCCGAGCTTCCTCGCGTGGATGGCGCTGGGCATTCCGGGCGTGCTGGTGATGTGCACGCTCGCGGGCGGCCTGCTCGTGCGCTTCTACCGCGACGGCGAGCCCGAGCTGCGCCTCCCTCCGGCGCCTGCCGCGGCGACACATCGCACGGCTCGCGCGCGCCTCACCCTCCTCGTTGCGTCAGCGACCGCGCTGCTCTGGCTCACCGGCGATCTGCACGGCTGGAGCGCGGGCACGGTGGGCCTCGCCTGCGCGATCTCGCTCTTCGGGTCGGGCTTGCTGGCCCCGACGGAGCTCCGCGCCCTGCCTTGGGAGGTGCTGCTCCTGATGGGCGGCGGCCTCTGCCTCGGCCGCGCCGTCGAGCTCAGCGGGCTGGCGAGCTGGGCGCTCGCGCAGACGCCCATCGCGACCCTGGGACCCACGGGGGCCGTGGTGCTCTTCGGTGGCGCGGCCGCGCTGCTCTCGGCGCTGATGAGCAACACCGCCGCCGCGAATCTCGTGCTCGCCGTGGTCCTCGGCCTGGAGGAGCTGCCGCGCGAGCCGATCCTCGTCGCGGTCGCGTTCGCTTGCTCGCTCTCGATGCCGCTCCCCGTCTCCACCCCGCCGAATGCCATGGCCTTCGCCTCGGGTGAAGTGAGCGCGAGGGACCTGGTGAAGATCGGCACGGCGACCACCGTCCTCGGCCTCCTGCTCTTCTTCACCACCGCGCCCCTCTGGTGGCGCCTGATCGGTCCCCTCTTCCGCGCCGCCAGCTGAGGCGCCGAGCCCGCCCGACGAGGTCGCGGCGAGCGCAGGTTTTTCTGAGAAGCTCGGTGACGGACGACGCCGAGTCGCGACCCCTCCGCCGACCTCCCTGGGCTGCGTCGCCACGCGGCCCCCTCACCTGCATCCAAGAGCCGAGGAGCTCTCGATGACGCCGCTCACCATCGCCACGTTCTGCTTGAGTCTGCTCGCCGCGAGCTCGCTATCTCAGGAACCCGCTCCCGCCGCGCCGGCGAAGCCCCGCATCGCGACCCGTTGGTCCACCGACCAGGGTCCGCACCTCTTCCAGTGGAACGGCGAGGTCGTCGAGGCCCAGGAGCCGGAGGCGACTTGCCCCCACTGCGGCAAGAGCCTGCCGAAGCCGAAGGCCGCGCCGGGCTTCGTGATCCAACGCTCGAAGCCGCAGGACGGCGCATCGAAGCCGCGCGTGTTCCGCGCCGAGGGCACGCCGAAGTTCCACGTCGTCGAAGGCAGCAAGCTCGATCCTTCCCAGCGCAAGGTGATCGCGCTGAAGTCGCTCGAAGGCCTCAACGAGCTGAAGGAGCTGAAGGGCATCACCCTCGCGAAGCCGGAGATGCTCCGGGGTCGCGTCGTCGAAGTGGCGCCAGACGGAGCCAAGCCGAAGCGCATCGAGCGCCGCATGGACGAGGAGGGCAACGTCGAGGTGATCGAGATCGGCCCCGGCGAGCACCGCGTCGAAGTCCGCAAGCGCGCCATGTCCGGACAGAGGATGAAGGCCGCTCCGGCGCAGAAGAGTGAGAAGCAAGAGAAGCGCGTGCGGGTGCACCGCGTTCCCGGTGGAGAAGCCGGTGGCACTACGGTGATCATCATCGGCGGCGGGGATCACGTCGCGCCGAGGATGCAGGTCCGGGAACATCACGGGAACGGCGGTCCGCACCGCATCGAGATCTCGCAGCTCGAGGCGCCGGAGATCGAAGTCGAAGGCTTCGAGATGCCCGAGTTCGAGATCCCGGCCTTCGAGATCGAAGGCTTCGAGATGCCCGCGATCGAGATCGAGGGCTTCGAGATGCCGGCCATCGACCTCCGCGGCCTCGAGTTCCCTGCGCTGCGCTTCGGCGACTTCCGCTTCCCGGGTGGCCAGGCCGGTGCGTGCGAGGACCCCTGCACCGAAGAGTCGATCGAGGTTCGCAACACCGAGATCGCGCCTCGGCCGGCGGCTCCGGCCTCGACCCGCGACCTGATCCACCTCTGAGCCGTTGGGGGCGAGCGAAGGCGAAACGCCCCTCGCACGAGCACCAGCAACCGCGTAAGACGGGATTCCCTGTCGTCGAGGTCCCGAGCTCGTGCGAGTGCAACCCCGCCCTCTCGCCCCGCAGTCCGAGCCGCATCGAGAGCCCGAGCCGAGTGAGCGCGCCGAAGAGCGCGCGCTGGTCGAGGCGCTGGCAGCCGGCTCGCGGCTCGCATTCCTGCGCATGCTCGAGGGACACGCGGCCTGCATCCGCGGCTACCTCGCGCAGCAGCTTCCAGAGGTGGGCGACGTCGATGATGTCGCTCAAGAGGTGTTTCTCGCCGCGCTGAAGAACGCGGCGAGCTACCGCGGCGAGAGCGGCGTCCGCTCTTGGCTCCTCGGCATCGCCCGACTTCGCGCCCTCGACCTGCTGCGCCAGCGCGCGCGGCGGCGCGAGCGCAGCGGCAATGGCGTCCTCGAGGAGCGCCTGCACGAGCGCGCGCTCGCGCGCCTCGAGGACGAAGACCTCGAGCTCCGGCGCGCGCGGCGCATCGACGCGCTGCGCGCATGTATCGCTCGCCTCGAAGAGCGGCCGCGGCGGCTGGTCGAGCGCTTCTACTTCCACGGCGAGTCGGCCGACCTGCTGGCCCAGGAGATCGGTCGCAGCGCCTCGGCGATCCGCATGACCCTGCTGCGCCTGCGCGGCGTCTTGCGCCGCTGCGTCGAGGGCGACCTCGCGACGGGCGAAGAATGACGCGAGTCCTCCGATGACGAACATCGACCCCCAACACGAACGCGAGCTCTGGGCGCGCTTCACGAGCGGTGCCGACCTCGCGCCCGAAGAGCGCGCGCGTCTCGCGCAGTGGATCGAAGACACCGAGCTCGAGGACGAGCTCCTCGACGATCTGCACAGCCATCGCGTCCTGCACGCGTTGCCACAGCTCGACGCGACGCACGAGCGCTTCGTCGAGCAGACCTGGGCTCGCGCCTTCGCGGCACCCGCGCCGCGGCGCTTCGGCGGCGGCTCGATCGCCATCGCGGCGGCGGCCGCGTTGGCCCTGCTCGCGAGCGGCTGGATCCTCGGCCGCGAGAGCGCGCAACGCCGGCGCCGCCATCGAGCCTCTCGCCGATCATCCGGCCTTCGCCACGCTGAAACCCCATGAAGGCGGTGCAAGCGAGCGCGTCGGCAACGGGCGCCTCACCCTGCCGGCCGGCGGAGCCGAGCTCAGCTACGACGACGGCGCCACCTTCGCCGTCGAGGGCCTCGCCGAGCTGGAGCTAGTCTCGCCGCACGAGATCGTCGTCACGCGCGGCTCGGCCAAGGTCGATCTGCCGCCCGAGCTCGCGGGCTTCGTGGTGCGCACACCGACCTCGCGCGTGAAGGACGGCGTGGCGCGCTTTCGCATGGTCGTGGACGAGAGCGGCGAGACCGCGCTCACCGTCGAGCGCGGCGAGCTCGCCTTCGAGCCCGGGCGGCAAGGTGCTTGGCCCGGGCGCACGCAGCGCCTCTCGGCCGAACGCTTGAAGACGGCGCGCGTGCGCGTGCTGCATCGCTCGCAAGAGAACACCGTGCTCACCTCCGAGGCCGAAGGAGAGACGCGCGCGTTCTCCGGCCTCATCGTCTCGCAAGGCAAGGTCATCGAGTACGACCGTCCGCAGCTCTTCGAGCGCGCGTCCCAGCGCGTCGCGGAGATCACGCAGCAGCGCCCCGAGTTCTTCCTCGCGCGCTGGAAGGATGCCGCAGAGCACGGCGAGCCGCTCGAGATCCACTGGGACCACGGACCGACGATCCAGCTCGGCTCCATCACGGGCCTGAAGCAGCTAGAGAAGCTCGCCGAGTCGTTCGAAGCAGGCTTCGAGCTCGAGGGCTTCTCCAGCTTCGCCGCGCCGCAGCTCATCGCCGTCGAAGGCCAGCCTCTCCAGGTCATCGAAGTACGCGTCCCCGATCAGCACCGGCGCGAGCCCGGCGCGCCGGCGAGCGTCTCCGGAACGGCGATTCCCGGGCACAGGGTCTTCCGCATGAAGGGCGACGCCGAGCTCAAGCGCTACACCAAGGAGCGTCTGAAGGCGCTGAAGGAGCTCGATCTGCCGGTGGACGCGGGCGGGCACTGAGCCTTCTCCCTCCTTCGCCTTCGAGCTTGGCGAAGCCGGCGCGAGCCGCAGATGAAGCTCCGGCGTGCGCATCGCGGGAGCCGGTCTTGCGCGCCTAGAGTGCGCGCGACCCGCGGAGCTCCTGCATGCCCCCTCGCCCTTCGATCGCGCATACGCTCGTCCTACTCGCTCTCGGCAGCGCTGCCCCCCTCGGCGCGCAGACACCGCCCTCCGCGCCCCAGGGCACGCCGCGCGTCATGCTCGGCCCGATGCTCGGCGCCGTGCGCCCGGAGGGGGCGCGGATCTGGGCCCAGGTGAGCGGCGCCTACGAGGTGCGCGTGGTGCACGGCGACGAGCCGGAGCTCCGCGACGCGCGGCGCAGCGCCGCGGTGCTCGCGCGCGGCGAGGACGACTACTGCGTGCAGCTCGAGCTCACGGGGTTGGAACCCGGTCGCGAGGTCCACTACCGCATCGAGGTCGACGGCGCGGTCGACAAGTACCTGCGCGCGCTGCCGCCCTTCCGCTTCCGCATGGCACCGAGCGGACCGGCGCGCTTCCGCGTCGCGTTCGGCTCGTGCGCGCGCGTCGCCTACGATCGCGTGCAGCCGATCTGGAACGCGGTGCAGGCCGTTCACCCCGAGCTCTTCTTCTGGCTCGGCGACAACATCTACGGCGATGCGCTCGACCCGCGCGTGCTGGCGCAGGAGTACAAGATGCAGCGCGCCGTCGCGAGCTTGCAGCCGCTGCTGCCCTCCGTCGCGCAGCTCGCGATCTGGGACGACCACGACTTCGGGCTCAACGACTACGACCGGCGGCATCCGCGGAAGCGCGAGGCGCTGGAGGTGCTCGCGCGCCACTGGGCGAACCCGCCGATGGGAACTCCCGAAGCGCCCGGCTGCTTCTTCGCCTACAGCTATGGAGGCGTCGACTTCTTCTTCCTCGACGGCCGCAGCTACCGCGATCCGAACGGCGCTGCCGATGGCCCCGCGAAGACGATGCTCGGCACGGCGCAGCTCGCGTGGTTGCAGGAGCGGCTCCGGAGCTCGCGGGCCGCGTTCAAGATCCTCGCCTGCGGCAGCGGCTGGAGTGCGGCGAAGGGTCCGGGCGGCGACTCGTGGGCCTCGTTCCTGCACGAACGCGATGCGCTCTTCGACTTCGTGCGCGAGGCGTCGATCGAAGGCGTGGTGCTCCTCTCCGGCGATACGCATGTGAGCGAGCTGAACGCCATCCCCGCCTCCGCGCGCGGCGGCTACGACCTCTACGATCTCGTGAGCTCGCCGCTGGCGCAGGTGGCCGAGACCTCGTGGCGGAAGCGCCGCCCCGAGCTCCGCATCCGGCCCGTCCACGATCGCGGCGAGAGCTTCGGCGTCCTGGACTTCGATCTCACCCTCGAGGACCCGCGCCTCGTCTTCACGCCCTTCGACCGCGGCGGCCGCGCCGCGAGCGAACCCTTCGAGCTACGTGCGAGCGAGCTTCGCAACGGCATCGTGAGCTGGCCCGCGAAGATCACGCCGACGCTGCTGCGCGAGCTCGAAGCGCAAGGGCTGCCGGGAGAGGCCCAGCGCACGCTGCCCGAGCGCGGCGTCTGCGCGCACCGAGGTGCCAGCGCCACGCATCCCGAGAACACGCTCGCGGCACTCCGCGAAGCAGTGCGCCTCGGCGCCGCGATGATCGAGTTCGATGTCCGTGCCACGCGCGACGGCGCGCTCGTGCTGCTGCACGACGCGAAGCTCGAGCGCACCACGAACGGCAGCGGCTCCGTCGCCGAGCGCACGCTGGAAGAGCTGCGCTCGCTCGATGCTGGCGCGTGGAAGGACGCGCGCTTCGCCGGCGAGCGCATCCCGACGCTGGAGGAGGCGCTGGCTGTGCTCCCGCACGATCTCTGGCTGAACGTCCACGTGAAGGGCGACCGCGCCCTCGGTCGCGCGACGGCGGAGCTCCTGCGCGCGCAGCGGCGCATCGCGCAGAGCTTCGTCGCCGGCGATCCCGA
The DNA here is from genome assembly GCA_016719295.1 of Planctomycetota bacterium. Taxonomy (GTDB): domain Bacteria; phylum Planctomycetota; class UBA1135; order UBA1135; family JADKAF01; genus JADKAF01. The sequence goes on along the minus strand of JADKAF010000001.1, from coordinate 5,146,443 downwards.
AGCCGTGCAAGGCGCCCGTGACGCGGTGCCCACGCTGCGCACCGCGAACCTCGATCGCCGCGGCGGCCTCCGCGAGCACGTCGAGCGCTGCCTCGCCTCGCGCTCCGCGTTCGCGCAGCTCCGCGGGGAGCTCGACGAGAGCTGGAAAGCGCTGCGCGCGCATCTCCGCGCGGACGGCGTGCGCCTCGCGCATTACGGTGCGACGACGCCCGCGGAGTGGCGCATGCTCTGGGAGAACGGCATCGACTTCGTGCTGGCCGACGACGTCGAAGCCGCGCTCCGCGTCGCGCGCGAGCTCGGCCTCGCCGCTCCGCTCGCGGAACTTCGCCGCTGACGAGATCCGCTCGCGCGGCACTCGCGGTCGCTCGCGAACGAAGCACGCCGCCTCCCGAGCCTGCGCTCGAGGGGCGGCGTGCTTCGTTCGTGAGCGCAGCGCGACGCGCGCTCAGTACACGCTCACCGCAAGGCCGGCGGTCGTCTGCACGCCCAGCGCGTTCGCGCCGGGGTTGAGGTAGGCCCACTGCGCGTAGACGGTGCCCTGGAAGAGCGGGTAGTCCGGCAGCGGGAGGTTCAGGCGCGTGAAGCCATTCGCGTTCGTCGTGACCGAGAGGCTGGCGATCAGGTCGTTGCCCGGCATCACCGAGAGGATGCAGCCTTGCATGCCGACGCCATCCAGCGAGAAGCTCGTGCCGGCGAGCGAGAGGAGGAGCGCCGCGGCGGTGCTCGCCGGAGCGTTGCTCAGCGAGATGCCGTAGCCGCCGTTGCCCGCGTGCATGCCGTTCCCGCTGATCCCACCCGGGCCGCAGCCGGAGCCGATCGTCTGCACCCCCGCCTGCACGTGGAAGCTGAAGTGGAACCCGCGATGCGGCGCGGTCATCGAGCTCGCCCCACCGATCAGGTTGCAGCGATCGAGGATGACGTCGTAGGCGACGGCGACCGCGGCAGCGCTGATGCTGGTGTCATCGAGCGCGACGCCCGACTCGACGATGGCACCCGTGTGGCCTAGGCGCGCGGCGACGGCGATGTCGCGGATGGGGAGCTGGAGGCCCGCGCGGGCTTCGTTCCACGTCGCGACCCAGTGCGAGCGCGTGCTCGTCAGGTAGCTCAAGTCGCCGTTCTTGACCGGCAGGAACATCGAGGTCGGGCCGGCGAGCGTGCGGGCCGCAGCGAGCTGCGTCGGCTGGCTGGCGTTGCTCGGCCAGTAGAGGCGGCGGCTGCGAACTTCGACGCCCGCGATCGTCGTGCGGTCGGGGCTGCCGGTGTAGGTGACGACGTAGTTGCCGTAGTCGCCGGCCACGCGGGGCTGGCGGAAGTGGCGCGTGCCCTGCGCATCGTCGATGCGGTTCGACTGCACGACGTTGCCGTTGCCATCGACCAGCGCGCCGTAGAGGTCCCAGTCCTCCACCGCGACCAGGTAGTCCCACTCGGTCCACGCGATGAGCCAGCCGTTCGCCGTGATCTGATTGATCGCCGGCTCTTCGCGGTCGAGGCTCGAGCCCGCCGGCAGGATGCCGGGGAGGAAGCTGCCGGTGACGGTGCGCGAGAGGGCGTCGATGTGGAGGCCCAGGATCTCGGAGTTCGCGGAGTTGACGCGGGTTCCGGCGGAGTCGCGCTGGCAGACGAGGATCGCGCGCGTCCAGCTCGGCGCCTCGCTGCTGCCGAGGTCGGGCAGCGAGAGGGCTTCCAGGCCCGCGGGCTGGTAGCTCGTGCCCGTGCCCGAGTTCAGCGCGAGGCCCTCGCGATCGTGGAACCAGAGGCGCATCGCCGACTGGTCGCCCTGCGCGTTGCTGAACTCGCGCTGGTACGCCGCGATCCAGCGATCGGCGCCCGCCACGTACACCGCGGCGGCTTCCTTGTCGCTGTAGATCGAGGCGAGATCGGCGTGCACGTTAGTCACGGTCCCGAAGCCCTGGTCGAAGGTCGCGGCGAAGGCGTCGTGGTCCGCCGCGCTGAAAGCGCGGGTGAACGCGAGGAACTGCGTTTGCCCGGCGCTCTCGCGCTGGCAAGCGAGCTCGTTCGACGAGAGGCCACCGGTGCCGCTGTTGGTGGAGAGGAACAGCGGACCGACGAGCGGATCGACCGTGACCGGCAGCGTCGCCTCGCGCAGCCACTCGCCCGCGAGCTCGAGCACGAGCTGCTCGCCGTCGAAGCGCGTCACGACCTGCGTCGTGCGGCCCGCGGCATCGAACGCGATCGCCGCGCCGTAGCTCAGCACGGCGCTGCCCTGCTCATCGACGAAGACCAGCGCCTGATGCGCGGCTTCGCGCGTCGCGCAAGCGAGCGGCGTCGTGATCGCGCCTTCGATGCAGAGATCGCCGCCGTTCCGCGGCAGCTCGGTGAAGACCCAGCTCTGCTCGAGGCCGTTCTCCCGCACGTCGTAGCGCTCGATCCAGCTCTCGTGATGGATCGCGTAGCTCCACGCCTCGCTCGCGACGGCCGGCGCGGCACTCCGCTCCAGCGTCTGCGCGCCGACGCGCACCGCGCGCGTCCGCCACGCGAGCGGCAGGCTCCGCGGCGCCTCCGCGCCAAGGCACGGGTGCAGCTCGAAGCCATCGGCGAGCGCCACCTTGTAGCGGGCGCGCGCGGCCCAGAGCGGCGCCGCCTCACCGGACGCGTCGGACGGCGAGCGGTGCAGCGGGACTTCGAGGAGGGCAGTGCCCCACGCCGGATCGGTGGCGAGGCGCAGCGCCTGGCCGTCTTGAGCCGACAGGGAGCCCGCGAGCGCCGCGGTGGCGCAGGCGAGGAGGAAGGAGGTGCGATGCATGGCGTTGCTCCGGCGGTTGGGGTGCGGACCGAAGGGTCCGGTGCCGGGCCATGTCGCGGGGAACGATGGGGCAACAGGGAGATCCCGCGGTCGGCTGATCGGGCCCGCTCGAGCTCGAGTGCTGAGGATGGTAGGAGGGGATCGTCCCGCTTGGTTTCAGCGCGGGAACTCTGCCGAAACGACCCTTCCCAACGGGAATCTCGAGCAACCTACCGGCCGTGGTCTTCTCCCCGGACCACATAGCCGTTGGCGATCCGGCTCCAACGCAAGCGATCTCGCCGCGGAAGGAGCTGGCGACGCAAGCGAACGGAGAGTGGCTCCGGCTGCTGCTGCATGCTCGATTCCGGCTCGCAACCGAAGAGGTCCTCGAGCGCTTGCTGAGCGCTGTCGACGTAGCGACAGCAGTTGGTGCCGGTCTCCTCGATCCAGAAGTCGAGCTGCGAGAGATCGCGCCCGGCGGTGCGGGCACGCCCCCACACGTGGTGCGAAGCGTAGCGCCCGTCGCGCAGCAGCTCGCGCACGACGCGCCGGCTCTCGGGATCGCCGGCGATCGCCCCCAGCTCCAGCGCGAGCTCGGGTGCCAGCTCCGCGCGTTGCGGCGCGAGGAAACGCTGCACGTCGGGATCCATCCAGAGGAACGCTTCGATCGCGTCCCAGTCGTCTTCCTCTTGGCTCGCGACCCACGCCGCTCCCGCTCCTCTCTCGAGGAGGAGCGCGCGCGCCTCGGCGATCTCTCGATCGTCCAGCTGCCATGCCGAGGCGACCTCCAGCGGCATGCCGCGGAGAACCGCACCCGCGAGCACCAGGCCTCTCGAATCCTCGCTTCGTTGCTCCTCCGAGAGGCGCTCATCGATAGCTCGGCCGATCGAGGGTCCGCCGATCGCGGCGAGCTCGAACCACGGCACGTCCTCGCCTCGTTCCTCGCGAGCTTGCGCCCATCGCAGCAGCTCCACGTCGACTTCGACCGCGCGCAAGCGCATCAGCAGCACGGCGCAGAGGTCCCGCACATAGGGCCGCGCGGAAGCGAGACCCTCACGCAGCTTGGAGCGGAACTCCCGGGGTCGCGTGACCTCCAGGAAGGGCCAGCATCCGGCGGATCCGAGATCTCCTTCGAACTCCGCCAGCCCGAGATCTTCGAGGTCGATCTCCTCGTCTTCCTCGCGCGGATCGAGCTCCGGGGGGAGCGGGGCGAAGAGCTGCTCCGCGGGTGCGGCGAGCAGCTTCTCCGCCAACCGAGCCGTCGCGCACGCAGGCACCACGGCGACCAGCGCTCGCAGCACCGCGATGTCGAGCGCGGCCGCGGCGAACGCCAACGGCTCGAGCTCCGCGAGCCACGCCTCGTCGTACTCCAGGCACTCGGGGTGCGCATAGCCGCGCACGATGCAGGCGAGGTCTTGGATCCGCTTCAGCGCCACGATCGCTTCGGAATCCAGGAGCTCGGCCGCGAAGTCGCGTCGGCGAGACACCGACGCGGCGTCGAGGCCCAAGGCGAGCGAGCTCAAATCTTCCGCCGTGAGCAAGTCCTCCAGCGCCTGCTCGTCGCCGCGACAGGCGAGGGCATAGCGCGCCGTCAGCTCGAGGTGCGAGCCCTCGTCGATCTCGCGTCGGAGCATCGCGGCCGAGCGCGCGTCGTGCAGAGCCGCCAGCGCTCGCGTGGCCGCGAAGCAGATCACCGGAATCCTGCGCAGTCGTTCGATCAGATCCAGATCGACTTCGGACAGGGTGCTGCGCGAGAGCCAACGGGCGCAGACCGTGGAGAAGCTGCTCCCGTAGCCCCCGCCGACGTCGAGGGGTTTCGGGTCGGCCAGCGCATGCAGCGCCGCGCGGAGCGTGGGTGGCAGTGGCGAAGAGCTCGGCTCGGGTCGACGTCCTTGTCTCGCCAGCGCCATCTCCACGAAGTGCTCGAGGTGTCGGTCGCTGTACAAGACCACCATGCACGCCAGCTCGATCGCGACATCGCCGAGCTCGGGGGAGCTCGCGAGAGCGAAGCGGCAGAGCGCGGGTACGTGCTCGGCGCGTATCACCCGATGCGCCTGAGCGAGCAGTGACTTCGCTAGCTCGGGATCCAACAGCGGCAACCGCGCGAGCAGAGCTTCGAAGTCGACGCTCCCCAAGACCGCGAGGATCTCGTCGTCCGAGAGCGGGCAATCGGGGTCCCCGAAGCGCGCGATCGCCACGCGCGCCGCAGGTCTCAGCTCCTCGAACGTCGGGTTCGATTCGTGGCGCATGAGGATCGCCGCGCCGAAGACCACGCGCTCGTCTGTGTGGCCGAGCCCGAAGCGGAACAGCGCATGCTGCGCTTGAGTATCCAGACGCTCGAGCAGCGCATCCGCGAGCGCCGCGGCGGCCGCGTGATCCGCGGCGCTGCCGATCGAGCGCAGCAGCTCGGTCGGATCCTCTCGCAGGGTCGCGGCGAGACGCTCGTGTGCCTCGGGACGGCTCGCGCACGCCGCGAGGCCGAGCGCGAGCCACGTAGAGGCGAAGAAACGCATCGAGGAGAGCTCCGTGGGGACGCTGCGCAACTCTACGCAGCGGGCTCCCCCAGCACTCCACTTCGCGGACGGAAATGCCCCCGCGCGCCGCGTTCCCACCCCTGGGCCGCGGCGCGCGGAGACTCGAAACCGCAGGAGATACGGGCGAGCTGCTCGCCTAGTGAACCTGGAAATCCAGGAGCTGGCCGAGCTCCACGGTGGTCGCGGAGACCCCGAGCATCTGGAGCTTCACCAGCGCGTTCGGCGTGGGCGGGATGCGGAAGGAGAGACGCAGGACTCCCTGCGCGTCGTACGCACCCGCGGGCACGGCGAGGAAGGACGGCGACAGCGGATCCACGCGGAGCGCTCCGCAGAAGCCGAGCGACAGGCTCGTCTCGCCGAGGCTCGCCATCAGCACCGCGAGGGCGTTCGGCTGGCCGGTGGCGAGGAAGCGCACGGGCGCATTGCCCTGCGCGTGGTAGGCGTAGTTGTCGATGGGCGCCGAGTGATCGGACGAGAGGTCGCCGAAGGCCTGGAACGAGAGCACGCCGGTCGGCGTGGCGATGACGAGCCCTTCCTCCATCACCGCGAGCTTGGTGCTGGCGTCGATGCGGGTCGGCACCGAGGCAACGAGCCAACGATCGGCCAAGCCGGCGAAGAAGTAGACGATGCTGCCGCCCGTCGAGGCGTCGTCGTGGATCGAGTAGACATGCGTGTTGTCGCGGCCCTGGGCAAAGAGCGGCCCTTGCAGGGCCTGCACGCGCCAGGCACGGCTCTCGGCGGAGTAGACGGCGCGGGAGATCGGCTGGCTGGTCGCGGGATCCGTCTCGGTGAGGATCACGAGGGAGTCGGTGTCGGTGAGGGCGGTCTGCGCGTTCATTGGTCGGCTCACCCAGCGGTCCTCGCGCGTCGAGAAGACATACGCGGTCGTATCGCTGAGAACCCAGGCGATGAAGTCCTGGGCACCGCTGCTCACGTAGCTCCCGACATAGGGGCTGCGCGTCCAGCGACCGCTCATGCCCGAGAAGCCGTAGAGCGCGCGGTCGGTGACGAGCACGATCGTCGAGTCGTTGCCCTTCTTCGCCAGGACGACCTCGCCGCTCTGCAGGCCGGCGGGGGTCCAGGTCGAGGTGCGCACCTTGGTCGAGACCGCGTACCACTCCTCATCGGGTCCGGAGCCGACGAGCTTGCCCGCGGCGGCGCAGTCGTTCTGGAAGAGGACGCCGGTCGAGCTCGTGAGCGCACTCGGCAAGCTCGTGACGCCGCCGTCGATCGCCTTGAACATGTGCCGCGTATCGGTGAGTGAATCCTCGAGCTGGATGCCGTTGTCCTGCGACGAGATCGCGACCTGCATCAGGTCGGTGAACGTCAGCGTCACGAAGTCCCCGCGATGCGCCGAGTAGAGGTGCACCAGGTTGTTCGCGAAGTCCGCGAGGATCATCGTGTTCTTGTTGTAGGTCGCCGAGAGACCTGGCACCGGCGCCTGGGTGGTCAGGATGTCCCAGCGCGAGAGGTAGGTGCTGAAGAAGGCGATCTGGTTCGGCCCGATCTCGAAGGCCTGGAGGTTGCGGCGCGTCAGCGTCTCACCGGCGGAGCCGAGCACGGGCACGATGGCGCGCGTGGGGTCCGGCGGGAGACTCAATCGCACGGCTCGATCGCCCATGACCGAGAAGCCGACCACGGAGTCCGTGCCGTCGACGACGCAGATCGACGAGCGCCCTTCTTGGATGAGAGGCACGCTCACGGAGATCGCTTCCGAGGTCCAGGAGCGCTCCCACACGTTGAAGAAGTGGAACGCGCCGTCGCCGTAGAAGCCGAACACGTCCTGGCCGTAGATGGTCTGCGCGGGCGGGTTCTGGAGCTGGAGCGGGATCCACTCCCCCGCGTAGTTCAATCCGAAGTAGCGGTTCGTGCCCTGCTCGCTCGCGATCATCACGCGCGCGACGGAGATCAACGAGACGGGGGCCGCGCCGTTCAGCAGCGAGAAGGTGTTGGTGCGGGCCGAGCCGCCGGCGAGCACGTTCGGAAGCGACGCGAAGTCGGCGACCCACGCGGGCGCCTTGTCGTCGACGAGGAAGTTCGAGAGCGGAAGAGCTAGGGCGTGCTCGCGGACGAGGCGGTCGCACTGAGCGGCGGCGCCATCGGCGAGAGCGAGCAGGAGAGCGAGCGGAGCCAAGCGTTGCATGCGCGTTCCTCGGGTTCGGGGAGCGAGTACCTTCGCGGCGGCACGTGAACCCTCGCGGCGCGCGAGCGTGAAGATCGCCTTCGACTCGAAGGGGCGAGAACAGAGCTCGGATCGAAGTACCCCTTAAAACTCGGATCGAGCAGCAACCCGCGCGAGCGATCCCGTTCGGGGAGCAGGGAGCGGTCTCCTGTCTCGTACGCTCGGATCGATGTCCGTTCCGAGCCGTAGGTCCCCTCCCGATCCCCGACCGGAAGCACCGTCATGCAACGACTCGCTCGCCTCTCGATCACCACGAGCGCTCTATTCGCGCTCGCCTCTCTGGGCTTCGCGCAAGCGCCGCCCTCGCCCTACGCCTGGTACCGAGGTGAGGGCAACGCGCTCGACTCCTCCGGCACGCAGCACGGCACCGCCCTCGGCGGCCTCGCCTACGCTGCCGGCCGCACCGGCCAAGCCTTCTCCCTGGACGGCGACGACGATTACGTCTCGCTGCCGCTCAGCGCGCTGCCTTCCGGGCCGGACTTCTCGGTCGAGGCGTGGTTCCGCATGACCTCCACCCACAACACCGCCGGCCCCCACGGATCCGCCGGAGACGATCAATTCATCTTCGGGAACCAGGCCCCCGCGAATGGCGCTGGCTGGCGCATCTTGAAGCAAGCGAACAACCAGGTTTGGTTCCATACCTTTCAACCCTTGGTCACCACGAGCTTCACCATCGGCGCCGGGACGTGGCACCACGTCGTCGCGACCTTCACCGCCTGGGGTCAAGCCGGGTCGACGGTGCATCTCTATGTCGATGGCGCGCTCATCGGATCAGCGGCGAGTCTCGCCACACACAACGACGTGCGCATTGGCGGTGGTCCAGGCCAGAACGGAGCCTTCAACGGCCTGATCGACGAGGTGAAGATCTATGGCACGGCGCTCAGCGCCGGCCAAGTGAGCTCGGCGTTCAGCAGCGCCGGAACCACGCCGAGCGTCGGTCCGCGCGATGTCGAGCTGCTGGACTTCGATGGCGATGGCGATCTCGACGCCTCGACCGCGAACGAGGGCTCGGACAATGTGAGCCTCTACGCGAACGGCGGTCAGGGAAGCTTCGGCACGGAGCAGCTCCTAGTGCTCACCGCCGCGGATCACGCTCCCGTGGCGCTGGTGCGCTGCGATCTCGACAACGACGGCAGCCGTGACGATCTGGCCGTCGCCTGCGCGGACTCGAGCACGCTCGTCCGCATCGCGAACCCGAGCAGCGCCTCGCCGACCGTGAGTTCCTCCTCCACCGGCGGCCTGCGCGCGAGCTGCATCGCCGCGGCCGACCTCGACGGCGATCCCATCGATGATCTGGTTCTCGGGCGTCAAGGCGAACCCTTCGCCGGTGGCTCCGGACTCTGCCTCGCGCGGAACGGCGGTTCACCGATCGACTTGCTCATCCCCTCCCCGCATCCGAGCAGCATCGAGCGCGTAGCGCTCGGCGATCTCGATGGAGATGGCGACAACGACCTCGCGGCGGTGGCTCGCGGCGCGAGCGACGAGCTTCTGCTCTTCTCCGGCGATGGCAGCGGCACGCTGGCCTTCGCAGGCGCGCTCGCGCTGAGCTCGAGCGGTCTCGCGAGCGGCCTCGCTCTCGGCGACTTCGATCGCGATGGGCGCCTGGATCTCGCCGTCGTGCAGCCCGTGCTCTTCCCGCCCTCGCAGACGTTGCGCCTCTACCGCCGCACCAGCACGGGAGCGCTCTCCTCGGCGCTCTTCGCAGCGCCGCTGGACCTCGCGATCGGCGGGAGCTTGAGCGTCGACCTCGCGACGGGCGAGCTCGAGGACGACTCGATCGACGGCTTCCTCTCGCGCATCGACTTCGCGCTGGCCGACGCGGGGAGCAGCTCGGTCTCGGTGCAGCACGGCTTCACCGGCAGCGCTTTCTCCTCCAGCTCCAGCCCGACCGCCGGCACGAACCCCGTCGCGGTCGCGATCGGCGACTTGAACGGCGATGGCTGCGATGACCTCGTCGTCGCGAACCAGGGCAGCAACGACCTGAGCTTCGTGCTCACCACCGCACCCGCCTTGGCGCAGAGCTACGGCGCGAGCTGCGGCGGGCCGGTCCTCTCGAGCTCTGGGCAACCCACCCTAGGGAACGCGGCCTTCGGCGTGCATCTCGGCAACGCGCGGTCCTTCGCGCCGGCGCTCTTCTTCTACGGCTTGGAGGCGGCCTCGACCACGCTCCCCCCCAGCTCGTGCAGCCTCTACTTCGCGAGCTCGCTCGGCAGCTTGCTCGTGTTCACCAGCGGCACGGGTGAGCGCACGCTCTCCCTCGCCGTGCCGAACGATCCGTTCCTGCGCGGCGCGGATGTCTTCTTCCAAGCGGCGGTGTTCCGCGCTCCGGGCGGTGCCTTCGCCGACACGCTCGACTTGAGCAACGGCTTGCGCTTGCAGGTCGGGCAGTAAGCCAAGTTCCACCCGAGGCGCGCGTCGTTCGGCGAGCCCCGAGCGACGCGCGTCGCCGTCTCCGAGCGGCGCGATCCCCCCCGAGGGACGCGAAGCTCGTCAACTCATCGTCCGCTCATCGCTGCGGCGCGCAGCTCCGCCACGCGCGCGTGCAGCCAGGTCGCCTCGTCGAGCTCACCCCAGGGCGCCAGCACGCGCACCGCGCGCTCGGCGGCCCCAATCTCGAGCAACGCCTCCGCGAGCTCCACCGACTGCGCGAGATCCAGCGCGGAGCTGCGCTCGTAGGCGCGCTCGATCCAGGCGGTGGCTTCCTCGCGTCGCTCGAACTCCAAGAGCAGAGCACCGAGACGCAACGCGAGGCCCGCGACCTGACGGTGGCTCTTTCCGGCATGGGCTTCGCTTATCGCCAGAGCTTCGCCCATCCAGCGGTACCCGGTCTCCGTATCGCCGCGTCGATAGCGGATGAAGCCGAGCTGGAAGAGCACGATCCCGAGATCCTGGTGCGGAGCACCTCTGCTACCCGCCGACAGGAGATCCACGGCCGCCCTGGCGGAGGTCTCTGCCGCGGGGAGATCGCCGCGCGCGACCTCGACGGAGGAGCGAGCTCCGAGCGCGAGCGCGACGCTGTCGTAGTGGAGGGCCAGATCCGCCGCGTAGTGGACGATCGCCTCGCCGAAACACGCCTGCGCGGCATCGAGCTCACCGAGACCGCGATGCGCGTAGCCCGCGCTGACGAGCGCCTGCGCGAGCTGGATCCGGTGCTCCGCGCCCAACGCGCGGCGCGCCGCCACCGCGCGATGCAGCAGGCAGCCTGCTTCGGTCCAGCGTCCGAGCAGGCGCAGATGACGACCGCAGAGGTAGTCCGCCTCGGCCGCCTCGGCGCTGCCCTCGGGGTAGAGCTCGTCGCGGAGCGCGATGAGCCGCTCGACGTGCTCGTGCACCTCGACGTGCAACCCGAGAGGAAGCAGAAACTCGATCAGCATCCCGTGGAGCTTGAAGGCCGCGTTCGGCAGGTAGCGCGATTCGAACTCGCGCAGCTCTCGAGAGGCCATCAAGGTGGCGTCTCGCACGGTGCGCTCACCGTCTCCGCTGCCGTAGCTGGAGTTGCCGTACTGGAGCATGGAGCGGAGGAAGCCGGCGAGGCTCGTCTGCAGCGCGACCTGCGTCGCAGCGATTCCGCTCTGGCGCTCGGCTTCGATGCGAAGGAAACGCTCGTTCGCGGCCGACGTGCGCAAGTCCTCGGAGCGGCGGGCGAGGTCGAGCGCGAGCGAGACCGCGATCGCGATGCCGAGCGCAAGAGTGCCGACGAGTGCTAGCAAGGCGAGAGCGAGCTGCGGGCTGCGCTCCATCCAGCGCTGGAGCCGCAAGAGCAGGCCTGCCGGCTTCGCTCGCACGGGCTCGAAGCGCAGCAAGCGCTCCAAGTCGTCGGCGAGCTCCGCGGCGCTGGCGTAGCGCCGCGCGGGCGCCGGCTCCATCGCCTTCGCGAGGATCGTCTCCAAGTCGCGAGGCACGCGGGGATTCAGCTTCCGGAGAGCGATTCTCCGGCCGCTCTCGATGCGCCGCAGCACTTCGGCGCTCGAGCTCGAGCGGCCGAAGGGCATCGCTCCGGCCAGCGCGACGTAGAGCGTGACGCCGAGCGAGTAGGCATCGCTCCAAGGCCCGATCGCGACATGCTCTCCGCGCAGCTGCTCCGGCGCGGCATACGCCGCGGTGCCGAGGAACTCTCCCGTCGCGGTATGCGCGGACTGCTCCTCGTCGCGCACGAGGCCGAAATCGCCGAGCACCGGCGAGCCGTCGGCGCGCAGGAGGAGATTCGAAGGTTTCACGTCGCGGTGCACGAGACCCGCGGCGTGTACCGCGACCAGAGCGCGCGCGATCTGCGCTCCGAGCTGTGCGACCTCACGCGCCTCGAGGGGACCGACGCTCGCCGCGAGACGCTTGGCCAGCGTCGACCCCTCGATCCACTCCATCGCGTAGGCGCAGAGCTCCTCCGAGGCGAACACCTCGTAGATCGCGACGACTTGGGGATGCCGCACACGCCCGAGCGCGCGAGCTTCGCGCAGGAAACGCTCGCGCGCGTGCGCTGACGCGGCGAGCGCCGGTGAGAGCACCTTCAGCGCGACGACGCGACCGAGCGCCTTCTGCTCCGCGCGATACACGACGCCGCTGCCACCGCGCCCGATCTCCTCCAGCATCTGGATGCCGGGGAAGTGCTGCGCCGACCGCACGCCGCTTCTCGGCGGAGCGGATGGAGTCACCGCGAGCGCGACGGCGACGGCCTCGTTCGCTCGCGCGCGCAGATACTCACGTCCTGCGAGCCAGCCGTCCACGTCCAACGGCGCACCGGAAGCTCGTGCGCGAATGGCGAGCTCGAAGAGCTCATCCAGCGAGGTCTCGTCGTCCGACTCTTCCGCTAGGTCCATCGGTATGCGGATCGATAGAGGAGCGCGAGCGCACGAGCACGGCTCGCGCACGAGAGCTCAAGGCGAGGATCGCGGCGGAGGAGATGGGGCCCGCATGGAATCCATGCCGATGAGGCGGCTGTAGAGCTCCGCTCCCTTGCGGAGGCGATGCCGAACTGCGGAGGTCCCGAGGCCCAGATCCTCGGCGATCTCCTCCAAAGTCCGTTCGTCGAAGAGCCGCAGGCGCACGACCTCGCGCACGTCGTCCGGGAGCGACTCGAGGGCCGCGCGCATACGCTGCGCGCGCTCTTGCTCCGAAGCCAGACGGCTCGGAGTCGTGCTACCCCAGGGCTCGAACGCACCGGAGCCGCCGTCCTCGGAGCTCGCGTCCTTGACGCCGATGCGCAGCGCAGCGACGCGGCGGTGATCGCGCTTGTCGGCGCGCTCGCGATCCCGATGATCGGCGATGCAGTTGTCGGCGATGCGCAGAAGCCAACGGCGGAAGGAGGGCGTGTCCTCCCATGCGAAGGTCGCGCGCGCAGCCCAGGCCTTGAGCAGCGTCTCTTGCAAGATGTCTTCGGCGGTGATCCGGTGGCGCAGCTCGAGGCCCATGCGTATCGAAATGGAGACCAAGAGAGCCGCTGGATTCGCCGCGCATACGAGACCGCTCCAAGCCTCGGGGTCTGCGAGATCGGGCGGTGGTTCCATGCTCCGGATCCTACTGCGCGCACGCGGCGAGGCGCCAGGAGGGAGAGAAGGTAGCGGTCAGTCCGCACGCCCGGCCTTCCCTGATGCGGAGCGAATCAGGACCGAGCCGTCGCGACCGCTGCTGAGGAGCTCTTCTCCGCTAGCGCTCCAGGCCACCGACTTCATCCGATAGCCCTGGTCGTGGAGAGTGAGCGCCAACATCCCGCTCCGCGGGTCCCAGAGGCGCAGCACGCGGTCTTCGCTGCTCGCCGCAAGGCGTCCCCCGTCGGGGCTGAACGCCAACTCCGTCACGACGTCGGTGGGCCCGCGGATCTCAGCTAACTCCCGCCCGGCGCGAAGGTCGTGGACCGAGATCACCGGCGCCTTCGTTCCGCTCGCAACGGCGAGGAGACGACCGTCCCTGTCGAGGTCGAGGGCCGTCCCCTCGATCAGGGACCTCCCACCGTCGCCGAGGGCTCCGACCGCCTGGTCGTACACTTCGCATCGCGAGGATGTGAGCGCCGCGAAACGCGCGCCGTCGGCGCTGATCGCGACATCCAAGATCGGTCCGCCTGCGATCGAATGCCGCTCCAAGATGCGCGCCACCGAGCGATCCCAGAGCACGAGCGAGCCGTCGCGGTGACCGACGAGCAGCAGAGGACCTGGACCACAAGCTACGGCACTCGCGGGAGCGGCGCCGCTGCGCAGCGCGAGCGTGGGCTTCAGGCTCTCCAGCTCTTGCTCGGCCTCTGGCGCTCTGCGTTGCAGCTCGTCGAAGGCGAAGAGCAGCGCGCCTTCATCCGCGGCGAGCACGACGGAGCGGCCGTCCGAGCTGACGTCGAGCTCGAGCGAGCTCGTGCGTGCGACGACCCGACGCCAGGTCAGGTCGCTCCGATCGAGACTGCCGGTCGCGAGAAACACCTGCTCAGGCGAATAGGCGTAGCTGGCGCACCATCGGCTCTGCGGCGCCGCGACGACGTGCACCGAACGATGGCCGCCCGGCATCTGCAACCGGCGAACGCCTTCTCCGACGACATCCCAGAGTCGCAACGTGCAGTCCGTGCGATCGCCAGCAGCGGAGAGGAAGCGGCGATTGCCGGGCAGGAAGGCAAGGCAGCGCACACCGCCCGAATGACCGAGGTGAATGCTCGCGGGGCGCCCATCCGCTTCCCATACGCGGAGCGTTCGATCCAGAGACGCGGACGCGAGTTGCCTGCCATCGGTGCTCCAGGCGAGCGCGGTCACGCGTCCCGTGTGGCCGTGGAGCTCTTGCGGCGCGCCACCTCGCGCGAGATCGAAGACGCGGATCACGCCGTCGTTCGCGCCCGCTGCCATGCGGGTGCCGAGAGGATCGAAGCACAGTCCCCAGGCATTGCCATTGATGGGCAACGTTCCGAGCGAGCGGCGTTGCGACGGACTCCAGAGCCAGACGCCACCCATGCTGGTCGAAGCAAGCACGTCGCCGACGCTGAACGCGAGGGCGTGGATCACGCTGCCCTCGCGCTTCCAACGCATCAGCGGCGTCGGCCAGCGAGCGACGCGCTCGGGCAGTTGGTCCGCCACCTGCTCGGCCTGCGCACGAAGCGCCGCGCTCTCGAAGAGCTCGAGCTGGCCCGACTTCGCACCGACGGCGAGTCGATCCGAACGTGGATCGAAGAGCAGCCCCCTCGTCGGGTCGCTCACGGGGAAGGTCGCGAGCAAGTCGAGGCTCGTCCCATCCCAGAGCTTGACGCAGGCTTCACAGCCCGTGGCGAGGAGCGCGCCATCGCGGCTCCACGTCACAGCGAACGCAGGTTTGGGGTGCTCGAGGCGCCGCAGCAGAGCACCGCCTTCGATGTCCCAGACGCGGATGCTGCGGTCCGCCGAAGCGGTGGCGCAGCGTTGGCCCGCAGGATCGACGGCGAGGCTGTTCACGATCTCATCGTGGCTCCCGAGAATGCGACTGGGATCCAGCCGTGCTTCCAGGTAGCGCCATTCCCAGTGCCGAAAGCGCTCCGGCGCGAGCTGCAAGTGCGCGCGCGCATCCACAGGGTCGTTCGCATGGAGCGCCGCTTCCGCCGCGGCGAGGTGCGCGGAGTACGCGCGTTGCTCGGCGAGCTCGCGCTCGTCCTCCGAGCGTCGCAGGAGCACGAGCGCGACGGCGAGGCCGGCGCTCAGCGAGAGGAGCAGCGCCGCCAAGGCCGCGGCGAGACGAGGACTGCGCAGCACCCAGCGCAGCAAGCGCGCTGGAACGCTCACCGCTCGTGCGCGGATCGGCTCGCAGCGCAGGAAGCGCTCGAGGTCCTCCGCGAGCTCGTGCGCGCTCTGGTAGCGCTGACTCGGCTCGCGCTCGATCGCCTTCGCGAGGATGGTCTCCAAATCGCGGGGCACGGCGGGGACGAGCTTCCGCAGCGAGGTCACTTCGCCGAGCTCGATGCGCCGCAGGAAGCGCCGGTTCGAGGAGTTGCGTCCGAACGGAGTCTCGCCCGCCAAGGCAGTGAACAGCGTGATGCCGAGGGAATACACGTCGCTCCGCGGGCCGACCTGCTCTTGCTCCCCTCGGATCTGCTCGGGCGCGGCAAAGGCCGCCGTGCCGACGAACTCACCGCTCGCGGTGTGGAAGCTCTGCTCCGCGTCGCGCACGAGCCCGAAGTCCGAGAGCACCGGCCGCCCATCGGCGCGCAGCAGGATGTTGCTCGGCTTCACGTCGCGGTGGACGATCCCCGCGCGGTGCACGGCCTCGAGGGCGTTCGCGATCGCGACGCCGAGCCGCGCGACTCCGGGCGCGTCGAGGCGCGGATCGCGCGCCGTGATCTTCTCGGCCAAGGTGGTGCCGTCGATCCACTCCATCACATAGGCACAGAGGTCTTCCGAGACCAAGATGTCGTGGATCGCGACGATCTCCGGATGATGCAAGCGCGCCAGGGCGCGGGCCTCTGCAACGAAGCGCTGCCGCGAGCGCTCCGAGCTCGACCACGCCGGTGCCAGGATCTTCAGCGCGACGATGCGGCCCAGTGCCGTCTGACGCGCTCGATAGACGATCCCCATCCCCCGCGCCCGACCTCGGCGAGGAGCTCGAAGCCCGCGATCTGCGGCCGCGCGGCGCGCTTCGGTTCCGAAGCGACCGCGATCGAGACCGCGAGCTCGACGACCCGCAGCGCCCGCTCGCGCAGGTGCTCGCGTCCTGCGAGCCAAGCGGCGAGCTCCGGCTCTTCACCGCGGCCCCGCAACTGGATCGCGAGCTCGAAGAGCTCGTCGAGGGCGGCCTCCTCGGCTGCTTCGTCGTAGGGAGGAGGATCGAGAGTTTCCATGAGCGCAGCGGCCAAGCCTCCAATGCGCCCACGTAGAACGGCATCGATGCTCGTCGCTGCTGTACTTTCGAACTTCCGCGCGACCCGCACGGCAGGGACAAGAATGGATCGGCGACCCCAGCTGGCCGCCGATCCGACGCCCTGCGCACGATTCTGGTCGCGAGGCTGAACCTACGCGCCGACCTGGAGACGCAGCCCGTTGCTCAAGTCGAGCGTGCCGGAGAAGGCACCACCCGGGCTCCGGAAGATCGCGCATTGGAAGAAGAGATCCGCGCCGCGGAGGAAGGGATCGTTCGGCACCGAGAAGTGAAGCGTCGCTTCGCCGCCGCTGCTCGTGAACGCGAGCAAGCTCCCGAGCGAGCTGCCGAAGAGCACGCTGCAAGCGCTCGGCGGCAGCGGGACGCTCGCGGGCTCGAGTCCATAGAAGAAGATCGCCGGCGCGATCGCACGGGCGCTCGAGACCTGCACGCCGAAGGCGGGGTTGCCGAGCGTCGGTGAGCCTACGCCGGCCAGCACCGGACCGCCGCAGCCTGCCCCGTAGCTCTGCGCGAGCGCAGGCGCCGTGGACAGCACGACGCTGACATCGCTGCTGCCTTGGTTCGCCACCACGAGGTCGTCGCAGCCATCCCCGTTCAGGTCGCCGATCGCGACCGCGACGGGGTTCGTCCCGGCGCTCGGGCTCGTGCTCGAGATGAAGCTCGTGCCGGTGAAGCCGTGGCGCAGCGTGACGCTCCCGTCGCCGGCGTTCGCTTGCGCGAGGTCGACTCGCGAGAGGAAGCCGCTGATCGAGTCCTGCTCTAGATCCCCCGTGGCCAGGTCGATCGCGAGAGCGCCGCTCGTGGAGATATCGACGGCCGCGGCGAAGAGGCTCGACGAGAGCGCGCCGCTGCTCGTGCGTCGGTAGACGCGCAGCGTCTGCGACGGCGGGAAGAGCACGGGCTGCACGACGCAGAGGTCGTTCCGCCCGTCGCGATCGAGGTCGCTGAGGGAGAGCCCGCTCGCGAGACCGCTCGAGCTGAGCGCCAGCGCACCCGCGAAGGCGAGGGCTCCGCTGCCGTCGCCGGCGAAGAGCAAGAGCTCGTCGCTGCCGCCGCGCGCGACCGCCGCGAGGTCCAGGTCCCCATCGCCATCGAGATCGCCGAGCGCCACCTTCACGACCTGCGTCGGATGCGGCGCGGGGATCAGCACGCTGGCGAACGCGCCGCCGTTCAAGCTGACCCCGATCCCCGAGCCGCCGACGAAGGGCAGCCCTTCCCGACCGACCACGACGTCGTCCAGGGGGTTCGCATCGAGGTCGCCGCAGGTGACGCTGGAGGCGCGCGTCCCGCCGATCGCGAGCGAGCTCAGCACGCGCGAGGCGCTCGAGGGATTGGTCACGAGCACGACGCTGTCCGAGCCCTCGCAGGCCACGGCGAGGTCATCGCGCGCGCCGTCGTTGTCCAGGTCGCAGCGAGAGAGCGCGATCGGCGCGCTGTCGCTCGCGGTGAGCTCGAAGGTCTCTTCGCTGCTCAGCGCGCCTTGGCCGTCGTTCGTACGCAGGCTGACATTGCTCGAGGTTTCGTTCGCCGTCGCCGCGTCGAGGTCGCCGTCCCCATCGAGGTCCAGCAGCTCCACGTCGCGCGGGCCGACGCCGGTCGCGGGAGGGGCACCGAATGGCAGCTCCAGTCGTGCGACGAAGCCCTCCCCGAAGGCCGCCCTCGTGGCCTGCAACGGATTCACGACGGTTGGTGATCCGTCGGTTCCATAGCCTACGGTGAGGAGGTTGCCCGCGAGATGTGAGCAACCCGTGCGGTAGTAGTCTGCGGCGGCACTCCCCAGATACGAGCAGAAGAGCACTTGTTGGTTCACGACATCGAGCTGCGCGATGCAAAGGTCCCATCCACCCATCGGCGTGGACTGCACCGCGTCGGGCGTAACGGGCAAGGGCCCGCCCGCCACCTTTGCGATCAGCGTCACCGTGCCATCCGCCGATAAGTGCAGGTCGCCCTCGACCATCGATGCGCCGATCGGGAACCCCGGCGCCCAGACCCACGATTGAAGCACGGTGGAGCCATCGCCGGAGAACCGCATCAGCCGGGGCTCATGGATCGTGCTTCCAGACATGTTGCTGGCGACGTAGATCGTCTGATCGGGCGCGACCACAAGCCCGATCGAACGGTCGGAAGCACCCACTCCGAACGCATGAAAGAACCGGAGCTGCGCAGGTCCGATCTGATTGGTGTCGATGCGACCGAGGAAGCAGTCCCAACCAGAGATCGAACCGGAGACATGGGTCACGGGGTACCCCAACCCAGGGCCGTGGCCGACGAAGGAGAACACCCCTGGCTCGGTGCTCGAGACCTCGAAGTCGTTCAGCTCATAAGCGTCAGCGCCGCCGAGGAACGACGCCCATACGAGCTGCGCCGAGCCGACGAGGCTCTGATCGAGCTTGGCGAAATACAAGTCGTCACCCGCAGAGCTCGTCTGCAGCGCGCCTGGAGTCGTGGGATAGGAAGCATACGGGCTGCTGCCGTAATCCCCGATGTACACGGTACCGTTCTCCCCGAGCCGAATCATACGCGGCCATAGGTTGATGAAGCTCGAGTAGAGCAACGCCGCGCCGTCGGCGCTGATCTCGGAGAGGAAGAAGTTCCCGTTCGTCGACCGGTAGGCGTTCGCCGTGATCGGAAACGACCCGGATTGGATGGCCGCGCCAGCGACGACGACCGTCCCCGATGAGCGGACGGCGATCGAGGTGCCGCTGTCGTTCCCGGCGCCGCCGAGGTAGGTGCACCAGACGAGCTGCGCCGCGCCGCTCTGGCTGGGATCCAGCTTGGCGATATAGGCGTCACTGCCGTTGATGGATGAGCTGTAGGCGCCCGGGGTGATGTGCGGCAGGCCATTCGTCGTCAGTCCCGTAACGTACACCGCCCCGCTGTCATCGACGGTGACACCTTGGACGTTGTCGGTGCCCGAGCCACCGAAGTAGGTGCCCCAGATCAGCACGGGATCGACGACGAGCGGCCGCGACGCATCGCTCCGCTCCACGCGGAAGCCGTAGCTCCCGTCCTCACGCAGCTCGAAGGCCGACGGCACGACGACGCGGGCGCCGTCCGCGGCGACCTCCCAGGTGAGCGGCGGTCGCTGGCGCAGCTCGCCCAGCTCCGTGACGAGAACCATCGCGCCGTCCGCGTCGAGACGTACGGACTTGGCACCCTCGACGCGCAGCGCGACCTGCGAGAGATCGGCGCCGGGCTGGAGCTGCAGGTCGTACTGCAGCTCGCCCTCGCGTCCGTGCACGACGAGATCCACGCCAGGCCAGAGAGACGCGTAGCGGAGCACCCCATGCAGCGCGATGCCGGTGCGCCAGCTCGAGGCGTCACCCACGAGCACGTTCAACTTGCCGGGCAGCGCCTCCTCGCCGATCGGAGTCGCCGTAGCCCCCACGAACCGCAGCGCCACGGCGGCCTGCTGTGCCCCATCGCTGCGACGCAGCGCGATGCGGTCGCGATGGAACTCCGCGACGAAGGCCTGCGCTCGGCCGGAGTACACCGGCACCTCGGCCGAGCTCGCGGGGTTCTCCACGAAGAAGATCGGGAGACGGGGCGCCTCGAGCTGCGGCGACGTCGGAGCGGTTTGAGCTCGAGCGAAGCCGAGCGCGAGCCAGGGCAATAGAGCGATGCCGCAGCAGCGAGAGAGCGAGGTGGAACGAAGCATGAGCGGGACCTCTTCGCAATCGGGGCCACTCGGGGTGCGAACATCGCACGCCGGAATCCCCAAGGCCCCCGAACGGGAAATGGCGCCGCTTCTGCTGTCCCTTCTCGGTCGGGTTCTCGAAAACTCTCGCCTACGCGCCGACCTGCAAGCGCAGCCCGTTGCTGAGATCGAGGGTGCCGGAGAAGGCACCACCCGGGCTCCGGAAGATCGCGCACTGGAAGAAGAGATCCGCGCCGCGGAGGAAGGGATCGTTCGGCACCGAGAAGTGGAGCGTCGCTCCGCCGCTGCTGCTCGTGAACGCGAGCAAGCTCCCGAGCGAGCTGCCGAAGAGCACGCTGCAAGCGCTCGACGGCAGCGGGACGCTCGCGGGCTCGAGTCCATAGAAGAAGATCGCCGGCGCGATCGCTCGAGCGCTCGAGACCTGCACGCCGAAGGCCGGGTTGCCGAGCGTCGGTGAGCCCACGCCCGCCAGCACCGGACCGCCGCAGCCCGCCCCATAGCTCTGCGCGAGCGCAGGCGCCGTGGTCAGCACGACGCTGAGATCGCTGCTGCCTTGGTTCGCCACCACGAGGTCGTCGCAGCCATCCCCGTTCAGGTCGCCGATCGCGACCGCGACGGGGTTCGTCCCGGCGCTCGGGCTCGTGCTCGAGACGAAGCTCGTGCCGGTGAAGCCGTGGCGCAGCATGACGCTGCCATCGCCGGCGTTCGCCTGCGCGAGATCGACGCGCGAGAGGAAGCCGCTGATCGAGTCCTGCTCCAAGTCGCCCGTCGCGAGATCGATCGCCAAGGTGCCGCTCGTGGAGATATCGACGGCCGCGGCGAAGAGGCTCGACGAGAGCGCGCCGCTGCTCGTTCTCCGGTAGACGCGCAGCGTCTGCGACGGCGGGAAGAGCACGGGCTGCACGACGCAGAGGTCGCTTCGACCGTCGCGATCGAGATCGCTGAGCGAGAGCCCGCTCGCGAGACCGCTCGAGCTGAGCGCCAGCGCACCGGCGAAAGCGAGGGCTCCGCTGCCGTCGCCGGCGAAGAGCAGGAGCTCGTCGCTGCCGCCGCGCGCGACCGCTGCGAGGTCCAAGTCCCCATCGCCGTCGAGGTCGCCGAGCGCCACCTTCACGACTTGCGTCGGATGAGGCGCGGGGATGAGCACGTTGGAGAACGCGGCGCCGTTCAAGCTGACCCCGATCCCCGAGCCGCCGACGAAGGGCAGCCCTTCGCGGCCGACCACGACGTCGTCCACGGGGTTCGCATCGAGGTCGCCGCAGGTGACGCTGGAGGCGCGCGTCCCGCTGATCGCGAGCGAGCTCCGCACGCGGGAGGCACTGGAGGGATCGGTCACGAGTACGACGGTGTCCGAGCCTTCGCAGGCCACCGCGAGATCATCGCGCGCGCCGTCGTTGTCCAGGTCGCAGCGGGCGAGCGCGATCGGCGCGCTGTCGCCGGCCGTGAGCTCGAAGGTCTCCTCGCTGCTCAGCGCGCCCTGGCCGTCGTTCAGGCGCAGGCTGACATTGCTCGAGGTCTCGTTCGCCGTCGCCGCGTCGAGGTCGCCGTCGCCATCGAGGTCCAAGAGCTCCACGTCGCGCGGGCCGACGCCGGGCGTCACGAGCCCGGTCGGAACATCCAGGCGCGCGAGATAAGGTTCGGTTTCGGCACCCGCATGGGTGGAGCGGTAGGCATTGGCGATCGGGATGCCGGAGCTGCGCGTGGTCGCGGCCAAGGAGAGCTCGGTGCCGCGCAGCGCCGAGCAACCCGCGAGGTAAACGTCTGCGCCTGCGTGTCCCACGTAGGTCGCGAAGCGCACTGCCTGCGCGCTCGAATCGAGACGCGCCACGAAGAGGTCGCTGCTTCCCTGGGGAGCCGCCTGGATCGCATCCGCCGTCGTCGGGAACCCGCCACCGGCGACGCTGCCGATCAAGACGAAGGTGCCATCGGCCGCGCGATGCAGATCGCTCTCGGTGAGGACGGAGGGGCTCGGCGCCCAGCTCCACTCCTGCAGCACGCTCGCGCCATCGGCGGAGAACTCGAGCAAGCGCGCCTCTTGGCTCATCGCGCTCATCCAGATCGAGCCCGTGGGCGAGAGCGCGATGCCGCCCATGTAGTCCTGGACGCCAGAGTACGTGCCGTGCACGTGCGCGAAGCGCAGCTGGGCTGCCCCGCTCGCCGTCGCGTCGAAGCGCCCGAGCACGAGGTCTCCTTGCCCTGGTTGCCCCGAGAACACGGTCTGCGGACAACTGAAGTTGTCCCCCGTGTCGCCAGCGAAGGTGAACACGCCGGGCTCGGTGGACGACGGGATGAGATCCGCGAGGCTCTCGTAGTTGGTCCCGCCGAAGTAGGTCGCCCAGAGCAACTGCGCAGCACCCGAAGCGCCAAGGTCGAAGCGCGCGAACCAGAGATCATTCCAGCCACCATGCGCCGTCTGGAAGGCGCCCGCCGTAGTTGGATAGGCCGCCGTGGCGTTGCCGACGCCCAGGAGCACCGCGCCACTCGCATCGAGCGCGATGCGTCGCACGGGACCGGGGAGCCGCGACCCGTAGACCAAGCTCGCGCCGTCGGCGCTGAGCTCGGCCAGGAAGCCATCGCCGCTGGTCGCGAACGCGTTCGCCGTCGTCGGGAAGCTGCCCGGCGTCGCGCCGGAGATCAGGATCGAGCCGCTCGAACGCAGTCCGAGACCATGCACGACATCAGCCGCGTCACCGCCGAGCAGCGTGCACCAGAGGAGCTGGGCCGCGCCGACCTGCGTCGGATCGAGCTTCGCGACGAAGCCCTCGCTGCCTCCTTCCATGCTGGAGCGCAGCGCCCCCGGCGTGACGAAGTCCAGCCCTTCGGTCGTGCCTGCGACGATCATGTGACCACTGGCATCGACCACCAGGCCCGCGACTCCATCCTGTCCCGAGCCGCCGAAGAAGCTGCCCCAGAGCAGGATGGGATCGACGACCAGCGGGCGCGACGTGTCGCGGCGCTCGACGGAGAAGCCGAAGCTCCCGTCCGCGCGCAGCGCGAAGCGCGAGGGCACGACGACCCGGCTGCCGTCCGACGCGACTTCCCAGGAGAGCGGCGGCTCCTGCAGCAGCTCGCCGACACGTGTCTCGAGCACCAAAGCGCCGCGCGCGTCGAGACGGATGGCTTCGGCGCCCTCGACGCGCATGGCCACGTTCGCGAGCTCCGCGTGCGGAGCGAGATGCAGGTCGTACTGCAGCTCGCCGGCTCGGCCGTGGGCGACCAAGTCGATGCCGGGCCAGAGCTCTCGATAGCGGATCGCGGCGTGCAGCGGGAGCTTCGCCTTCCATGCCGATGGCTCGCCGACGAAGGAGTGCAGCTCGCCAGGTAGTCGCTCCTCGCTGACGGGCATCGTCTTGGTCGCGGCGACGAAGCGCAGAGCGACTTGCGCCTCTTCCCCGGCGCGACGCCGGCGGAGAGCGATATGGTCCGCGTGGAACCGCGCCTGGAACGCACCCGCGCGACCGACGAAGCGCGGGTCCTCGAGCTCTAGCTCAGCTCCGTGCGCCGCGCGGCACTCCACGAAGAAGATCGGGAGCCGCGGCGCATCCTGCGCGACGCCCTCCCGCGCCGTACCGACTCCCGAGAGCAGAGCGAAACCAAGGGCCTGGCCGAGACCGTGGATACGAGGCATGCGCGAGATCTCCTGGGAGCGTGAGCGATCCCCAAGCTCGCCAACGCTTCGCGCTGCGTGCCGGTCGCCACTCCCTCGCCCCGAACGGGATCCGGTCGGCGCTTTGCTGCTCGAATCGATTTCTGCCCGGTCCCCTGCGCGATGCCACGCGCCACGCGAGAAGCCGCATCGCCGCCTTCAAGGGGCCCCGATCACCCCTCCATCCCGCCGCCGAATCGCGAGCGTCGCCGAGCGCGGGCGCGCGCCAGGCACGCCGCTCGGCCAGGAGGAGAACGCGTCGGGACGGCGCGGATCGTTCGGCTGCTCCTTTAGGTTCTCGCCCGGGTGCTGCACGTTCACGAAGAGCGTCTTGCCGTCGGGCGCGAAGCAGAGGCCGGTGATCTCCGCGTTGCGCGGGCCGGTGAGGAAGCGGCGCGTCTCGCCGGTGCGCGGATCGACGGCCAGGATCTGGTTCGTGCCGAAGCGCGCGAAGTCGGGCGTGCGCATCGCATCGGCCGACATGTCGGTCTGGATCCAGAGCACGCCGCGCGCGTCGAAGGCGAGGCCGTCGGGGCAGGCGAAGCCGTGCTCCGCGGCGGGGCCCTTCAGGTTGCCGCGGCGCACGGGATCGGCGTGCGTGCGATCGCCGCAGAGCTGGAACAGGCTCCAGCGAAAGGTCTCGGACGCGGGATCGCCGAGGGACTCGCGCCAGCGCAGCACGTGGCCGAAGTTGTTGGCCGCTCGCGGGTTCACTTCGTCCACGGGGAACGCCGCCGTCCCGCGCTTCCAGTTATTGGTGAGGCTCGCGAAGCACTCGCCGTCCTCGGGATGGATCGCGACCCACTCCGGGCGATCGAGCGGCGTGGCACCAACCGCGCTGGCCGCGAGGCGCGCGTGGATCAGCACGTCGGCTTGATCGCGGAAGCCGTGCACCGCGGGGTCGTAGCGCTCGCCTTCGCCGGTGCTCCGCTTCGCAACGAGCGGCTCGGTGCCGTAGACGAGGGGCAACCAACTGCCGGTGTCGCCCGCGTCGAAGCGCGCGACGTAGAGCACGCCCTCGTCGAGCAAGGTGCGCACTCCAGCGCGATCCGCGGGGTCGTAGCGCTGGTTGCTCACGAACTTGTAGAGGTGCTCGCCGCGCGCATCGTCGGCGAGATAGACGACGACGCGGCCATCGCGCGACAACGCGACCGCCGCGTTCTCGTGCGCGAAGCGCCCGAGCGCCGTGCGCTTCACCGGCGCGCTCTCGGGATCGAAGGGATCGATCTCCACGACCCAGCCGAAGCGCTCGGCTTCCTCCGGCGCTTGCGCGAGATCGAAGCGCGCATCGTGCGGCTCCCACGCGTAGACCGAGGGCTTGGCACTTCCGTCTGCGTTCGCGATCTCGTAGCGCACGTCCGAGCTCGTCGCGGCGACGCCGGCGCCGCGGTGGAAGAACTCGCGGAAGTTCTCCTCGCAGGTGAGATAGGTCCCCCACGGCGTCTGGCCGTGTGCGCAGTTCGCCAACGTGCCGATCACTTCGGCGCCGATCCGCGCCACGGCCGGACCGCTGACACGGCACGGAGTGAGCGCGCTCACGCGCCGCGCGTAACGCGAGTCGACGATGCGCCAGCGCCCCGCCGCGAGCTCGAGCTCGAGCTCGACGATCGACACGCCGACCGCCGCTTGCGACTTCCGCACCTTCGGCGCACTCCAGCCCTCGAGGCCGTCGGGGAAGAGCAGGCCGTTGTCGATGTACTCGTGGTTCAGCGCGAGCAGCGCGCGCTGGCCCCGCTCGTCGAGCGGGAAGAACGCCATGCCGTCGTGGTGCATGCCGGCCTGCTGGAGCTGATCCTCGGCGGAGTTCGAGGCGTTCTCCTTCCACGCCGGCCCGACCTCGGCGCCGCGGATCGGGTCACCCCAGGCCCAGAGGAGCTCCGCGGTGTAGTCCTCGGCGAGGCGCACCGCATCGACCGTGGCTGGCGCGATCGAGGCGAAGCCGAGCAGGCTCCGCGGATCGGCGGACGCTGCCGCGGCGCGGCGATGGAAGAGCAACGCGGCGAGCGCCGCGGTGCCGCCCGCGAGGATCTCGCGACGCGAAGGAGCGAGCGAAAGCACGGCGTGCGGCTCGGAAGCACCGCGGGAGGGAGGCATGGGAGCGTCCTGGGCGAGCTGGGGGTGCGCGATGTTCCGTCGTTCGCGCGACTGGCGCACGTGAGATTCCCGAGAAGCGCGCGAGCACGTACCCTCTCTCCCATGCAAGACCAGCTCCTCATACGCCCCCGAGGTTGGTTCTCTCGCTTCCTCGACATCCTCGCCGGGGATCGCCGCGTCGCGACGCTCGAGCTCTCGTTCCTCTTGGATCAGGGACGCGCCGAGATCGGGGGCCAAGGCTACGAGCTCCAGCACCCGAGCTTCTTCGCCCGCAACTACACGATGCGCCGCGATGGCGCCGTCGTGGCAACGGCGCGCGCCGATGGCTTCTTCTTCCCGACGTACCGATTCCAGTTCGATGGGCAGAGCTACGAGCTCCGGCGACAGGGCTTCTGGACTTCGAAGATGCTCGTGCTGCGCCGAGCCGAAAGCGAGGTGCTCGGCTCGCTCTATCCCGATGGCTTGCTCTCGCGCCGAGCGACCGCCGAGCTCCCCGCGGAGCTTCCTCTCGCGCTACGGGTCTTCGTGATCTGGCTCACGTTCGTCGCGTGGCGGCAGCGGCGGCGGCGGAGCTGAGCGCGGCTCGTTCGCCCGCGGCTCACGACTCTTCCGTCTGGAGATGCCACGCAGTGCGGAGGGAGGCAGACCACTAACGGGGCTTCGCCCCAGCCCCGCGAGCGTGCTGGCTGGTGCAACGGCTGAGGCCGTTGGCATGTTCGCTGGTTGAGGGCTCACGCCGTTGAGGCCGGAGTCGTCGACGCGAGATCGGTACCCGAACCCGCGACGAGCGTGGACCTTCGAACGCGCGTACCGCGACAACCGCTCCGCCAGCCCTCCGGCGAAGCAAGCGCCGCGCCCGCCGCGCGAGAACGACGTCGAGCGACATCGCGCGTTAACGCGCGTAGGACGCCTGATGCGATTCGAGAGCGAGCGCGGCGGTCACGTCGCCTGCATCGCCTCCGGATGCGGCTCCGCTACGTCGATAGACATCGTGCGTCGTTTCGGAGCCCGCTGGAGGCGGGGGCTCCGAAGCTCATGCTACGGGAGGAATCGGACGTCTGCGCGAGAACGACGTCGATAGACAAGGGTTTCACGCCCGCGGGGCGGTAGGGCGACAGCGCCGAGCTTCTGCACATCGACTTCGAGCAGCGAACAACGTAGCGCATTCCAGATTCCGACTTTGTACGAAACCAAAGACGACCCGGCTGCGCTCTCCATGCTGGAACGACATCCGGGAAGGCGACGCGCAACGAGACAGAGGAAGGCACATGCGCCGCAGGGTTCATCAGCTCGAATTCGACTTCCGTCAGCATGGCGGCAAGCGGAAGGGCGCGGGACGGAAGCCGAAGAACGCCAAGCCCGGGATGCCGCACCGCGAGCGCTCGAAGAAGAAACGCGGCGAGCCGCTGCTCATCACCGCGCGCCTCGCCGATGGCCTGCCATCGCTGCGCCGCGGCGGCGCGCTGAAGCTCGTGCTCGCCGCACTCAGTGCGAGCAGCGATCGCCATGGAATGAGGATCGTTCACTACTCGATTCAAGGGAACCACCTGCACCTCTTGATCGAGGCCGACGATCGCACATGCTTGGCGCGCGGCATGAACGCGTTGCTGAGCCCGCTCGCTCGCGCGTTGAACAAGCTCTGGGGCCGAAAGGGCAAGGTGTTCCCCGAGCGCTATCACGACGAGGTGATCACGACGCCGACGCAGGCTCGCAATGCGCTGCGCTACGTGTTGCAGAACGGCAAGAAGCACGGCGTCGTGGCGCAATCGTCGATCGATCCCTGCTCGAGCGCTCCCGTGTTCGACGGTTGGCGTGAGCAGCCGTCGATCGCCTCGATCCCGACAGCGGCAGTGGTGGCCGCCATTGCGCCCGCGTCGACCTGGCTGCTCACCACCGGCTGGCGCAGCCACGGCCTGCTCGACATCCGCGAGCTGGCGCATACCAAGCCCGCCGGCCGCCGGCGAGCGAACCTCGCCGAATCAAGGGGCCGAGCAGCCTCCCGCTGACGCGCTCCACCCTTTCGCCGCGCGGGCGTGGAACCCTGGTCTATCGAGGTCTTTCTCGCATCGACGTCAGATCGCCCCCGGCAACATGAGTTTCGGAGCCCCCGCCTCCTGCGGGCTCCGAAACGGCGTTCGATGTCTATCGACGAAGCGAAGCCGCGCCCGGAGGCGCAGCAAGCGACGTGAACGACGCGCTACGTTCCGCGTTTCTCGCTCGCGTCGTTCGCGCGTCGACTCTCGAACGCCATCGATGTAGCACGCGCGCGTCGGGCGCGGAGTTTGCTTCGCCGTAGGGCCGGGCGTAGCGCATGCGCGGTCTTGCGTTCGAACGCCTCTCGCTCCTCGCACCTTGCTTTCACGAGCGCACCTAGCCGCTTTGCTGCGCCTCAAGGTCGATACGTCCTTGGGTTCGGAACTTGACTCGAGAACAACGACCTTCGCGGCCCAAGGACTCTAGCGAGAACGCGCGCCCGACCTCCGCCCTCAAGCCAGCAGCGCCCTCACGACGGCGGCCTCTTCCACGCCGGTCAGGCGTGTATCCAGCCCCTGATAGCGATAAGCGAGGCGCTCGTGGTCGAAGCCGAGCTGGTGCAGGATCGTGGCGTGGAAGTCGCGGATGTGGATCGGATCCTTCACGATGTTGTAGCTGAAGTCGTCGGTCTCGCCGTGGATGTGCCCGGCCTTCACGCCGCCGCCCGCCATCCACATCGTGAAGCAACGCGGGTGATGATCGCGCCCGTAGTTCTCCTTCGAGAGGCCGCCCTGCGAATAGACCGTGCGGCCGAACTCGCCGCCCCAGATGACCAGGGTCTCGTCCAGCATGCCGCGTTGCTTCAGATCCGCGATCAACCCGCCGCAGGCCTGATCGATGTCCTTGCACTGGCTCGGCATGCGACCGCCCACGTTGGCGTGGTGGTCCCAGTTGTTGTGGTAGATCTGCACGAAACGCACGCCGCGCTCGACCAAGCGGCGCGCCATCAGCACGGAGTTGGCGAAGGTCCCCGGCTTCCTCGCGTCCTCGCCATAGAGCGCGTAGGTGCTGCGCGGCTCCTGCTCGAGGGCCGTCAGCTCCGGGACGCTCGATTGCATGCGATACGCCATCTCGTACTGGCCCATGCGCGTCTCGGTCTCGGGGTCGCCGAAGCGATGGGCCGCGATCTGGTTCAGGCTCGCGATGCCGTCCAGCGTGATGCGCCGCGCCTCGCTGCTGACTCCGGCCGGGTTGTTCAGGAAGAGGATCGGATCGCCCTGCGTGCGGAACGAGACCCCCGCGTGGATCCCCGGCAAGAACCCGGCGGACCAGACCCGACCCGAGATCGCCTGCTCCTGCTCTCGATTGGACGGGGTCGCCACCATCACGACGAAGGTCGGCAGATCGCGGTTCAGCGAGCCGAGCGCATAGGACACCCAAGCGCCGAGGCAGGGACGCCCCGTGACCTGATTGCCCGTCTGCATCTGGCTCATCGCCGGCTCGTGGTTGATCGCTTCGGTGTACAGCGATCGCATCCAGCAGAGGTCGTCCGCCACCTTGCCGAGGTGCGGCAGCAGGTCGTTCATCCACATGCCGCACTCCCCGCGCCGCGTGAAGGTGTACTTCGACGGAGCGATGGGGAAGCGCGTCTGCCCCGAGGTCATGGTCGTCAGGCGCTGGCCGGCGCGGACGGACTCGGGCAGGTCCTTGTCGTACCACTCCGCGAGCTCTGGCTTGTGATCGAAGAGATCGAGCTGCGATGGCCCGCCGACCATGTGCAGATAGATGACGTGCTTCGCCTTGGGCACGAAGTGCGGCCCTCGAGCGCCGTCCGCGCCCTCCCGCCCCGCCGCGAGCAAGCGACCTCCGTACGGGCCGAGCCACGAGCTCGCCGCCGCTCCACCGAGCATGCCGAGACCACGCCGGAGCCATGCGCGGCGACTCGGCAACACGTGCGCTTCCCTCTGCGGAACGCGCTCGGACAGATCAGGGTCGGCGTTCATTTGTTCAGGACCTCGTCGAGGTTCAGCAGCTCGTTGCAGAGCAGGGTCATCGCCGCGAGCTCCACCGGCGGCAAGCTCGGATCCGAACGGTGCTCGCCGACCGAGAGCAAGGCGCGGGCGTCGTCCGCGTGCGCCGCGTAGTGCGCGAGCAAGCGCTCATGACTTTCGCGCACAAGTGGAAGCTCGTCGGCCGTGAAGGGGCGCAGCAGGATCCGTCGACCGGCCTCGGTCACTTGCTGCTCCGGCGGACGCTGCAGCACTTGCTCCGCCAAGACTCGCGCCGCTTCGACGAACTGCGGATCGTTCAAGGTCACCAGCGCCTGCAGCGGCGTGTTGGTGCGCTCGCGCCGCAAGCACGACGTCTCGCGGTTGGGGGCGTTCAGGATCTCCATCGCCGCCGGCGGCGCCATGCGCTTCCAGAAGGAGTACATGCTGCGCCGGTAGAGCGCCGGGCCTCGGTCGGGCCGGTACAGCTTGGTGTTGCTCTCGCGCATGCCCACGGCCTCCCACACGCCTTCGGGTTGGTAGGGCTTCACACTCGCGCCGCCCACGGTCGGCACCAGCAGCCCGCTGACGCTGAGCGCGTAGTCCCGAAGGACCTCCGCATCCATGCGGAAGCGCGGTCCATGCGACAGCAGGCGGTTCGCCGGATCTCGTTCCCGCTGCTCGGCAGTGCCCACGGCGGATTGGCGATAGGTGGCCGAGGTGACGATCAACTTCAGCATCCGCTGGTAGTCCCAATCGGAGCGGAACTCGACCGCGAGCCAGTCGAGCAGCTCGGGATGGGACGGCGCTTCCCCCATGATCCCGAAGTCCTCGCTGCTCCTCACGATGCCGGTGCCGAAGAGCTCCTGCCAGAGGCGGTTGACGATCACGCGCGGCGTCAGCGGGTTCTCGGACGCGATCAACCATCGCGCGAGCCCGAGACGGTTCGGCGGCGCATCCGGTGCTTGCGGATGCAGCGCGCGGAACACTCCCGGCTCGACCGCTTCGCCGCGCTTCGAGTACTCGCCGCGGATCAGCACGTACGCCAGCGCCTTCTCGCTCTTCTCCTCCTGGATGTGGGTCGCGATCGAACGTGCTTCCAGCGCCTTCTGCTCTTGCTCGAGAGCCTGCACTCGGGCTGCCGCCGCGACCACCGTCGCGCTGCTCCCTTGCAGGACCGCGAACAGTCGCTCGACGGACGCCGCGTCGCGCGGTTCGGGTGCCGTCGCGAGCAAGGCTCGCAGGGTCGGCGCCACCGCCTGACGCGCGATGGCGTCGGCGGGCAGCGCCTGCGCGTAGAAGCGCACCTCCTGCAGCGACACCCGGCTCGCGAGATCGAGGTCGACCGCGCCCGACTTGAGATAGCCGGCCTTCCGCACCCCGGGAGCCGGGTCGCCAAAGGTGCCGTTGTCGAAGCGGAGGGTCCCCGACTGCTGAGCCAAGTACTTGAACTTGCCGTTGGCGCCGTACGCCACGTCGATCGTCCCCGGCAGCTCGAAGCGATCGTTCTCGTCGGCGCACTTGGTGTAGCCGGCGGGTCCACCTGCGGCATTCGCGATCAGCTTGGCGATGGCGGGCGAAACCACGCCCGCGCGGGCGAGCCCGAACGGCGCCTGAGCGCGGATCGTTCCCCGCAGCGCATCCCGCTCCACATCGACGTCGCTGCTGCGCCCGTCGACATAGAGGCGCAACCCGGCCGCCTGACGCGAGCCGTCGCAGGTGATGCACACGTGCTGCCACGTATCGCGCTGCACCGCCCCGCCCTTGGTGCGGATCTTCAGCGCGTCGTCGGGCCAACGGTGGATCAGGTGCACGGCGAGCTCCTCGCCTTGCAGCCAGAGGTTCCAACCACGGCTGCCTTCGGCTTCGTCCATGCGCCCGAAGATCGCGCCCTCGGGCGCGCCCTTCGCCACCTTCACCCAAGCGCTGATCGAGAAGGGTTGGTCGAGCTCGAACGCAGCGAGCGTCGCGGGAGCGGAGAGTGCCAGCCAATCCACCGCGCGCGCGGCGGGCCCGTAGGGACCGCTCGCATCCCAGGTCGCGGACGGAGCCGCCGTCGCAGCGATCGGATCAACGCCCGCGCGATCCTCCGGCCGGGACGCTGCGGTCGATCCAACCAAGGACAGGCGCTGCGCCGGCACGGCGTCCTGAGCGAGCTCCTGCTCCCAGCTCTCCACCGTCGCCTTCTCAAGCCACGCCTCGAAGCGCGCGCGTTCGTCCGCCACGAGCTGATCGCGCTCGGAGCGGGCCGCTGCGATCTGCGCCGGCAGCTCCGCGGCGCGCTGACGATCTTCGGCGCGAGGCAACCGCAGGACCGGCGGCGAATCCTTGACGTTGCCATCCATCCCCGGCTGCGTGGTGTTCCGGAAGTACGCGCTCATGGCGTAGAAGTCACGCTGCGGGAGCGGGTCGAACTTGTGGTCGTGACAGACCGCGCAATTAGCCGTCAAGCCGAGCCAGACCCACGAGGTCGTCTCGACGCGCTCGCGCGCGTAGCCGACCAGGTTCTCCTCTTCGATGGTCCCACCTTCATTGGTGGTCATGCCGCAGCGATGGAAGCCTGTGG
This sequence comes from Planctomycetota bacterium, assembly GCA_016719295.1. GTDB lineage: Bacteria > Planctomycetota > UBA1135 > UBA1135 > JADKAF01 > JADKAF01. The sequence continues at coordinate 5,114,250 of JADKAF010000001.1, read as the reverse complement.
CGATGCGCTGCTCCTGCGTGGGCTCCGGCAGCAAGTCGCCCGCGAGCTGCTCGATCGTGAACGCGTCGAAGCGCTGGTTCCGCTGGAACGCGTCGATCACCCAGTCGCGATAGGGCCACATCTCGCGATAGTTGTCGAAGTGCATGCCGTGGGTGTCGGCATAGCGCGCCGCATCGAGCCAGGTACGCGCGCGGTGCTCGCCATAGTGAGGGCTGGCCAGCAGCTGATCGACCAGGCGCTCGTAGGCGTCCTCGCGCGCGTCGTGCACGAACGCTTCCACCTGCTCCGGGCTCGGTGGCAGACCGATGAGGTCGAGACTCAAGCGCCGCGCCAACGTGCTGCGTTCCGCTTCGGGGGCCGGTTGCAGCCCTGCGGCCTCCATCTCTGCGAGCACGAACGCATCGAGAGGATTCCGCGCCCAGCCGGCGCGCTCGACCTTCGGCGCCGCCGATCGTTCGGGTGCTAAGAACGCCCAGTGCTTCTCCCACGGCGCGCCCTGCTCGATCCAGCGGCGCAGCAGCTCCTGCTGCTCGGGCTTCAGCTGCACATGCGCGTCGGGCGGCGGCATCCGCTCGTCCTCGTCCGCGCTGGTGATGCGCTGATAGAGCAAGCTCTGCTGCGGCGCGCCCTTCACCACCACGAAGCCGCTCTCGCGGCGCTCGAAGAAGTCCTCCTCGCGATCGAAGCGCAGCGCGGCCTTCCGGCTCGCGGGATCGGGGCCGTGGCAGGGAAAGCAGGTCTCGGCCAGGATCGGTCGGATGTCGCGGTTGAAGCGGACTTCGGCCCGCGGCGCGATCGCTTCGCCGCGCGACTCCTGCGCGGCGGCCCCACCGTTCAAGACACCGAGGCCCAGCAGCAGCAAGCCAGCCCGGGACATCGCGACGCGGGACCGAGAGCACCAACCGAAGTTCCACATGTGTTGCCAGCCTGGTCGATCCAGTGCGCTGCTCCGGGCAGCCCGAGAACCGTCGGAGCAGCGCTCGCGCCGTCGACGAACGAGACCGTACTCGGCACTCCCGCGGCTTTCAATGCAGGCCCTCGGCGAGGAGCGGGCGCAACCAACGCCTGGCCAGGAACGTCCTCCGGATGCAGAGTGCGCGCCCCATGTCAGGGGATATCGCAGCGATCACCCTGCCCTCGGCTGCACACCTTCGGACTGCAGCGCCTTGGGATGACGCTTCTGTTTCTGATGCCGCCTCGGAGCACACCAGGATGCCCAGCTCATCGATCTCGACCGCTTCTCCTACGCAGCTCCCCCGCCGGAGCCACCTAGGTCCTCTCGCTCTGCTGCTCGCCTCGTGCACCGCGGGACCGGTCTCGACGGAAGACTCGTCGCGCCAGGAGCTGGCGCTCCGCGCGACGGCAGCGCCGGCGAAAGTGTCGGAGCCATCCGCGGAGATCCGCTGGTCCCTCGACTTCGGGACCACGCTCGAGCTCCCGGCGATCTGGCTCCAGAAGAAGAGCAACGAGGGACGCATGATCGGCACGCCGGAGATGCGGCGAGATCCGGCGACGGGAGGCGTGTACTTCGCCAATGCCACCGTGATCTACGATCAGCCCGTGCATCGCTTGGCGCTGGAGCGCTCGACGCTCTCGGCACTCCTGGCGGGAGCGAGCCACGTGGATGGCCGCGCGGAGCGACCGGTCGGGTCACTCGCCTTGCGCATCGCCTCCGACGGCACCATCCAGAGCTACGAGCACGTCGTCGGGACCGAAGCGGAGCCCGCGGGCGACATCGTGCCGATGACGGGCGAATGGAAGGTGCAGGACGCGAGCCACTTCGAGGTGCAGCTCACGCGACGTCCCTCGCGCGGCTTGCCCAGCACGCGAAGCTGGCGGGACTACGAGAGCGGCTATCTGCTCGTCCGCGAGATCGAGCCCGGGCTCGCGCTGCTGAAGCTCGAGCCGACGCGCGATGGCCGCGCGAGCGAGCGCCACATCGTCGGCAACATCGATGCGCAGGGCGTTCTCGAGATCTGGATCCAGTAGCCGCGCGCTCTTCAGCGGGGGATGACGCCGGCCTGGGCGCCGCGAGCGCGCGGCGCCCTCGCGGTGCTCGGGTCGCTCGAGCCTTGTGGATCGCTCTCGCGCCGAGCTGACGCGGTTCTCCCGACGAAGCTGGGCGGGTAGAGCGAGCTCAGGCGCTGTGGAACTCCTCGAACTCGTGCGGCGGCGGCTTCGGCGCGGTCAGGAGCTTCCAGTAGCACCAGATCACGAGACCCCAGACGAAGCAGGTCGAGAGGATGAGGAAGATCCAACCGTAGGCGTTCATCGCTCAATCCTCCTGTCCGTCGATGTCGAGACCTTGGGCGCGCCAGCGCTTCTCGCCGACGCTCGTACAGTAGACCAGCAACGCGGTGACCGCGGCGATCAAGCCCAGCGCGCCGAGCTGCAACGGGTCACCGACTGCGTTGCTCACCCAGGTCCCCAGGTTGTTCCAGCAGAACGCCGCGAAGACGACGAGCAGAAAGAGCGGCGCCACGAACTTCATCACGATCTTGTAGAAACTCGGCGCGCGCATGATTGCGCCTTCGTGCATCTCGTCCCAACCGCGGTCGATGCCGTGGACCCACGAGAAGCAGATGATCTGCACCATCGCCAGGATGAAGATCAAGAAGGTGCCGACCCAGTCGTCGATCGTCCCCTGGAACACGCCGCCCTTGCTGAAGTACATCACCAGGAAGGAGCCGACGATGCAGATCCCGACCATCAGCTTCGTCGCCTGCTGACGGGTCCAGCCGAGGGACTCCTGGAAGAAGGCCAGCGCCGGCTGATACATCGAGATCGAGCTCGTGATCGCCGCGAGGAAGAGCATCAGGAACCAGATCGCGCCGATGATGTTGCCGAAGGAACCCATGTGCGCGAACACGACGGGCAGCGTCTGGAACCCGAGGCCGAAGGCGCCTCCGGCCACGGCGCCGGCCATGTTCGAGGCGCCGAGGAACACGAAGGCCGCGGTGAGCGTGATCATGCCGCCGAAGCCGACCTCGAAGAGCTCGTTCGTCGCGGAGGCGGTGAGCCCCGAGAGCACGACATCGTCCTTCCGGCGGATGTAGGAGGCGTAGTTGATGATCACACCGAAGCCGACCGAGAGGGAGAAGAAGATCTGCCCGGCGGCCGCGAGCCAGGTCTGCGGATTCGAGAGCGCATCGAAGTCCGGGTTCCACATGAAGCCCAGGCCGTTCAGCACGTTCTGCTCGGGCTGACTCGGATCCGGAGTTCCCAGCGTGAGCACGCGAGCCAGAACGACGATGGCGCAGATCGCCATCACCGGCATCGCGAACGAGCAGAACTTCTCGATCCCCTTGGAGATGCCGCGGAACACGAGCCAGATGTTCACGACGAAGGCGAGGACCCAGAAGATGAACGTGTTGAGGGACCCCCCGGTGATCACGCCGTGCTCGGCCTTCCCGGTCATGTTCTCGTAGAAGCTCGTCGCCGCCGCGGTCTGCTCGCCGATGGGCGCGCCCGCCGGGATCTGGATGCTGCCTGTCAGATAGCTCCAGAAGTAGCCGAGGCACCAGGACTCGACGTAGGTGTAATAGAAGGACACCGCGAGCGGGATCAGCACGCCGATCACGCCGAGGTAGCGCCAGACGCGCCCCTTGCCGACGGCCCCCAAGATCGCGGGCGCGGAGTGCAACCCCTTCCTGCCGCCGTAGCGCCCCATCGTCCACTCCGCCCAGCCGATGGGGATCCCCACCAGCAGGAGCGCGACGAAGTACGGGATCATGAACGCGCCGCCGCCGTTCTGAGCGGCCTGGCCCGGGAAGCGCAGGAAGTTCCCGAGCCCGACGGCGGATCCCGAGACGGCGAGGATCACGCCGAGGCGCGTTCCCCAGTTCTGCTTGTCCAACGACATGCGTTGACCTCTGGCGGGGAGGTGGACGGAGGCGAGCTCGCGGCGCGCGACGGAGCGGAGCTCGGACGCGAGCGAGCGGGAGGCGGAGGATAGGGCTCCCCGGAGGCAGGCGCAACCTCAGAGCGCCCGCGCGCGGCCGAGTGGACTCGCGCTCAGAAGATCCCCACCAGCACTCCGATCAAGTGGCCGATGGCCTCGGTGCGACGCACGTGGATTTCGCCGCCGTCCCCTTTCTCGCGCCCTTCGCGCCCTTCGTTCTCGCCGTCGTCCTCGTCGCTATCTTCCTCGTCGCCGTCGCCGTCGTCGTCATCGCCGTCGTCGTCATCGCCATCGCCATCGTCGTCTTCGTCCTCGCCGCCGGCTTCCTTCTCGGGCAGGAGCTCGATCTCGAGCAAGTGACCCGCGCGCCCTTCGAGCTCCATCTCGATCAGGTAGCGCCCATTGGCGAAGAGGAGCTCGCAGACCGGACCATCGTCGAACTCGAGCGCGGCAGCCACCGCCGAGCCCTTCGCGAGCTCCTCGCCTTTCGCGATCAGCGCGGCGAGGTCGAGCTCGCAGTGCCGCAGCGCGCGCCGCGCCTCGCGCAGCTCGTCGTCATCGTCTTCGGCCTCCTCCTGCTCCGCCGAGCGCACCGCGCCCGTCGCGGCGTCGATCGAGACCTCGAAGAGCTCTCCGTGAGGTCCGAGCAGCTCGACCTCGTATGCGAGCCCGTGCTGCTCGCCCTCGATCCAGAGCTCGAGCTCGGCTTCGAACGCGCGCCCGGGCTTGGCGGCGACCGCCTTCTCCACGGCCTCGCGCAGCGAGACCTTGGTGTGCGGCGCGAGATCGCGCGGGTCCTCCTTGGTGGATCTGGGGAACGCGAAGGGGGCGGCGCTGCAGACGAGCGCCAGCGCGCCCGCGGCGAGAGCATGGATTCCGTGCGACATGGGAGTTCTCCTCGGGAACGGGCCTGAGCCTACCCCTTCCGCGAGCGTCCGCGCAGCCTCCTTCCGAAGGCCAGAGGCGTCGCCGTGGCGCGAGCGGGTACGCTGCCGCTCTGCCCGGTCCCCCGCTCTCGGAGCTCCCGCTTTGTCCGCATCACCCCGATCCCTCCATCCGCGCCGTGCTCGCCGGATCTCCTGGCCCCTCGCTGCCATGCTCTGCGCCGGCTGCGCGATGGATCGCGCTCCGAGCGATGCCGGATCGAGCGCGGCGACGGGCGCCGCAGCGCAGCGCCTCGACATCGAGACCCTGCTCGCGAGCCTGCGCCTCTCCGGCCTCGACCTCTCTCCCGACGGAGCACGCGCGCTCTTCTCCTCGAACGCGAGCGGCGTCTTCAACGCCTACGAGGTGGAAGTCGCGAACGGCGCCGTGCGGCCGCTCACGAGCTCGAGAGCCGACGCCATCTACGCGCTGGCCTACTTCCCTCGCGACGCGCGCGTCCTCTTCACCGCGGATCAGGGCGGTAACGAGCTGAACCATCTCTACGCGCGCGAGACGGACGGCACGGTGCGCGACCTCACGCCGGGCGAGAAGCTGAAGGCGATGTTCGTCGACTTCGCGCACGACGAGCAGAGCCTCTTCGCGGTCACGAACGAGCGCGACGCGCGCTACTTCGACCTCTACGAGATCGCCCTCGACGGCTACGCAAAGACCCTCGTCTACCAGAACGAGATCGGCGTGAGGCCTGCGCTGGTGAGCCGCGACGAGCGCTACGTGGCGCTGGAGAAGCCCAACACGACGAGCGATAACGACGTGCTGCTCCTCGATCGCGAGACCGGCGAGGTGAAGAACCTGACGGCCCATGCGGGCGTCGAGTCGAACGACGCGCTCGCGTTCACCAAGCGTGGCTCGTTGCTGCTCGCGACGAACCGCGACGCGGAGTTCTCGCAGCTCGTGGAGCTGGATCTCGCGAGCGGCGAGCGGACGACCCTCTTCGCGCCGCGCTGGGACGTGGTCGGCGCCGAGCTTACCCCCGACGATCGCGCGCTGCTCGTCACGGTGAACGCCGACGCCCGCACCGCGCTGCATCTGCTCCACGCCGAGACGCTGGCCGAGATCGCGCTGCCCGAGCTGCCCGCGGGCGATCTCAGCGCGATCGCGTTCGCGAAGGACGGGCGATCGTTCGCCTGCTATCTCAGCTCGAGCCGCGTGCCGGCCTCGCTGTACGCCGCGCGCCTCGGCGGCAGCTCGAAGCTGCTCGTCTCGTCGCTGCATCCCGAGATCGCCGCGGAGGACCTGGTCGAAGGCGAGGTCGTGCGCTTCGCGAGCTACGACGGGCTCGAGATTCCGGGGATCCTCTATCTGCCCCACGGCGCCTCCGCGAAACGCCCTGCTCCAGCGATGGTCTGGGTCCACGGCGGTCCCGGCGGCCAGTCGCGGCTCAGCTACTCCCCGCTCATCCAGTACCTCGTCGGCCACGGCTACGCGATCTACGCGATCAACAACCGCGGCAGCTCGGGCTACGGCAAGAGCTTCCACGCCGCCGACGACCGCAAGCACGGCGAAGCGGACTTGGAGGATGTCGTCGCGAGCAAAGCCTTCCTCGCCGCGCATCCTGCGATCGACGACGAGCGCATCGGCATCATGGGCGGCAGCTACGGCGGCTACATGACCTTGGCCGCGCTGGCCTTTCGCCCCGACAGCTTCCAGCTCGGCGTCGACATCTTCGGCGTCGCGAACTGGCTGCGCACGCTGGAGAGCATCCCCGCCTGGTGGGAAGCGCAGCGCCAAGCGCTCTACGCCGAGCTCGGCGATCCCGCGACCGATCGCGAGCGCCTGACGCGGATCTCGCCGCTCTTCCACGCCGACAAGATCCGCCGCCCCCTGATGGTGCTGCAGGGCGCCAACGACCCGCGCGTCTTGCAAGTCGAGTCGGACGAGATCGTCGCCGCCGCGCAGAAGCAGGGCGTCCCCGTCGAGTACCTCGTGTTCCCCGACGAAGGGCACGGCTTCGTGAAGCGCGAGAACGAAGCGCGCGGCTACGCCGCGGTGCTCGCGTTCCTGCAGAAGCATCTCTGAGCTCCGCGCTCGCGCTGCGGAGCGCGAGCGTCCCGCCACCGCCGGCGACCCGAACCGCTCCACCTCTCCCACTCGTACCGAGCACGATGCGCTTCGCCCTCCTGCCCAGCTTCCTCCTCCCGCTCGCGCTTGGCTCCGCCGCATTCGCGCAAGTCGATGCCGGCGAGCTCTCTCCGGCGCTCCAGCTCCGCGATCTCGACGGACGCGCCCTCGAGCTGCGCGCGCTCGCGCGCGAGCGCGGCGTCGTCGTGGTGCTGCGCGACGAAGCCTGCCCGCTCTGCCGACGTTGGGTGCCGCGCCTGCAGGAGCTCGCGCAGCGCTGGCGCGAGAGCGGACCGCGCTTCCTCTTCGCGAACCCCGGCGACGCCGCGGATGCCGCGGCGCTGCGCACCGATCGCGAGCGCTTGAACATCGAAGCGCCCTATGTCGCCGACACGGGCGGCGTCCTCGCGCGCAGCTTGGGCGCCACCTCGACGACGGAGGTCTTCCTCATCGACGTGCGCGGGACGCTCGTCTATCGCGGCGCCATCGACGACCAGCACGTCGTGGGCAGCTCGAGGGACGAGCCGACGCGCCGCTGGCTCGAGGACGCGGTCGCCGCGGTGAAGCGCGGCGAGCGCCCCGCGGTCGAGCGCACGAGCTCCCCGGGCTGCGCCTTGGAGCTCGGCGCAGGAGAACGCGTCGCGAGCGAAGCGACGCCGACCTATCACGGCACGATCGCGCGGCTCGTCGAGCGGCGCTGCCTGGCGTGCCATCGCGAGGGCGGGGTAGCACCCTTCCCCTTGGCGACGCACGCGCAGGTCGTCCGGCGCCAAGCCACGATCGCGCGCGTCGTCGAGAGCGGCGTGATGCCGCCGTGGGGCGCGGCTGAAGGCAGCGGTCCGTGGAGGAACGACTTCGGTCTGCGTGCCGCCGAGCGCGCCGCGTTGCTCGCGTGGATCGAAGGCGGCGCACCGGAAGGCGATGCGGCGCTCGCTCCGCTCGCCGCGCGCGGCGCGGACTTCGGCACCGAGACCGGTTGGTCGCTCGGCGAGCCGGACCTCGTCGTCGAGCTCCCGCGCGCGGAGAAGGTGAAAGCGCAGGGCACGATGGACTACCGCTATCAATGGGTGCAGTCGCCGCTCGAGGAGGAGCGCTGGGTGCGCGCGGTGGAGCTGCGCCCGACCGCGCCCGCCGTCGTGCACCACGTGCTCACCTTCCTCGAGGAGCCGCCCAAGGATCTGCGCGAGCTGGGCCAGAAGCGCCGCGGCGGGCTCAGCGGCTACTTCGCGGGACTGGTGCCCGGGCAAGGGCCGACGGTGTTCCCGACGGACACCGGCAAGCGCCTACCCGCGCGCGCGTGGATCAAGTTCCAGCTCCATTACACGGCGAACGGCGAAGCGACGAGCGATCGGACCAAGATGGCGTTCTGGTTCCACGCGACGCCGCCGAAGCACGAGCTCGTCACGGCGTCGGCGCATCAGACGCGCTTCGAGATACCGCCGGGAGCCGCGCACCACGAGGTGCGCGCGAAGACGAGCTTCCGCGAGAGCGCCTGGCTCAGCGCCTTCTCACCGCACATGCACGTCCGCGGCAAGGCCTTCCGCTACGAGCTCGAGCTGCCGGACGGCGCGCGCACCACGCTGCTCGACATCCCGCGCTACGACTTCGACTGGCAGATCCGCTACGAGCTCGCCGAGCCGCTCTTCGTGCCGGCCGGCGCGGTGCTGCACGCGACCGCTTGGTACGACAACTCGGCCGCGAATCCGGCGAATCCCGATCCCACGCGCGCGGTGCGCTTCGGAGAGCAGACCTGGGACGAGATGATGATCGGCTACTTCGAGCGCTGGCGCTGAGCTTCGGCGCGAGCGCGACGCCGTCTTGGGGCCAAGAGAGCGAGAGCGGCGCCGGAAACGCCGCGGAGCCGATACCGCTCTCGAGCGATATCGGCTCCGCGCGAAGGGAGCGCTCCGAGGAGCGCTCCGAGCGATGCCAGGATCAGAACTGCATCTGCGTATCGACGGCGTTGCTCACCGCCGAAAGCGGACCCGTGCCGAGGGAGATCACCTGGTTATAGGTGTGGCCGCCTTGCAGGGTCGGGTCGATCGGGATCGGCGCCGGCAGGAAGACCGAGCCAGAGCCCGACGGGAAGTTGAGGATGATGTCCGGCGCGACGAGCAGGTTGCAGCCCGTGTTGAAGATGCCGGTGCCGGCGAGGTCGAGCGGCAGGAAGCCGCCGAGGTAGGCCGAGAGGCCGATGTAGACCGCGGCCGGAGTGCCGGGCTGGAGCCCGCTCACCTGGAGGCCGAAGCCGAGATTGCCGATCTGCGGCGCGCCGACGGCGACCAGGTTCGGCGTGAACGCGTTGGAGTCGGTGCAGCCCGCTTCCATGTTCGCCGTGGTCGGATTCTCGGCCGCGATCTCGGAGAGGATCTGGGCCGGCGTCAGCGCGCGGGAGTAGATCCGGAAGTCATCCATGTCGAAGAAGCGGGTGAAGTTGCTCGTGCGCGCCGTGGAGTAGCTGCCCACGAAGAGCGGCGCCGCCTGCAGGTTGAACGTATTCGCCGTGAAGCTGGTCTGCGCGCCATCGGCGACGCCGTTCAGATACCACTGCGCGGTGCCGTTCGCGTCATCGACGACGACGCACCAGTGCTGCCAGGTGCCCGCCAAGGTGCTGGGCTGGGTCGCCGTGGAGGTCGTCGGCACCTGACCCCAGCTCAGGAGCTGAAGGGTGGTCGAGCTCTTCCAGCAGCGCGCCGAGCTCGGCGTCGTCACGCTGACGCCGAAGGGATAGGCCGTGCCCGTCGTGCCGCCCCAACGCGACCAGAACATGATCGTGTGCGAGCCCTGGATGGAGAGCGGCCAGCCCGTGGTGACGTAGTTGTCGTAGGGCGTGACGTTGTCGATCGCGAGGCTGCCGAAGCCGGCCTCGTTGCCCTTGAAGTACGGCCGCCCGGCATCCGTCTGCCAGGTCGTGGTCGCGACGGTGCCGAACCCGGGCGCCGCCGTCGTGCTCGCCGTGTTGGCGACGCGATTGCCGCGCACTTCGTTGAACTGGTACTCGAGGAGCTCGGGCGACTGGGTGTTGGAGGTCGCCCCGACCGCGAGGATGAAGCTGGTCTTGGTCTCGGTGTCGGAGAAGCAGCCGTTGCTCGCCGTCAGCGACACGGTGTACGTGCCCGGAACCGCGTAGCTGAAGCTCGGGTTCTGCGCCGCGCTGTCCGGGATCGAGTCCCCATCGAGGTCCCACGACCACGTCGTCGGATTGCCGGTCGAGGTGTCGGTGAAGCTCACGTTGAGCGGCACGGCGCCGCTGCGCGGCGTCGCGCTGAAGTTCGCCGCGACGACGAGCTGAGGATCAGCGAAGACGAAGTCGTTCTTCGTCACCGTCGAGCTCGGGTGCAGCGTGTTGGTGACCGTGAGGGTCACATCGTAGGGGCCGCAGACCGAGTAGGTGAAGCTAGGGTTCTGGGCGTTCGAGTCGACGATGTTGTCGCCGTCCAAGTCCCAGGCCCAGCTCTGCACGCCGTTCGGGTCGCTGGTGAACGAGGTGTCGGTGAAGTTCACCGAGAGAGGCGTCGGGCCGGTGGTCGGCGTCGCCGAGAAGTTGGCGAAGAGGCCGTCGGCCAGCGCGTAGTGGATGCAGCCGTTCCAGTTGCGGAACGAGAAGAAGCTCCCGCTGAAGAGCGCGCTGCACGCGGCCCCCGAGGTGAGCGAGAGATCGGCGTTGGAGGTCGTGACCTGCGCGCCCGTGCCCGTGCCGTTGTACGCCTGGCCCCCGCCGACCACGCGATAGCCGATGCCGTAGCTGCCCGGCGTCAGGATCACGGGGCTCGCCAAGGTGAACGAGGTCGCCGACTCGCGCGCGGCCGAGAGGACCGGACCAGCCGTGCCGACGAGCGTCCAGGCCGCCGCGTTCGCGTTCTGCCCGACGTAGGTCGTGGGCGTCGTGTAGAGCTCGAGCGTGACCGAGGTGTTCGCCGTCGCCGAGACGTTGCAGTCGAAGCCGGTGATGCGCACCGCGTTGATCACGTTCAGGTCGTAGAAGACGACGCCGCCGGCGGTGCCGCCGTTGTTCGAGGCCCAGGGCGGCGCGGCCGGCGTGCACAGCGGGCTCTGCGCCGCGGCCGGCAGGGCGAGCGCCAACGCGAGGAGCGCGCCGAGCGAGGAGAGTTGAGTTCGAGAGAGCATGGTTCGTCCGATGGAAATGCTTGCAGGGAGAGGAACCTCGCGGCGCGAGGGTGGGCCGACGGCCGCGATAGGAATGCCCAACCGTAGCAGACCGGGCGGAATCTGGCAGCGGCCAAAAGGCCCAGCCGCGATCGTTGGCGGGGCGCCGCTCGAGCAGGACTCCGTGTCCGATCGCGCGCGCAGCAACTCCCCCTACGTACTTCGGCAACCGCTTCGGACAGCCTCGGTCTCGCGCCGAGCTGCTCCAGGTCCGCGCGTCGCCGTTCGATCCACGCTGATCTCTGCCTAGCGATGCGCGCACGCGCAGCTGGAGAACGGACAGCAGGAGTGGATCCCCGCGCCCTTGCCTTGCGCCGAGCCGACGCGATGCCCCGACCGTGGCGCGAGTACCCGCGGATCCATCGCGCCGAGGGCGTGGCGAGGCCGGCTACTTCCACGAGGAGAGCGACGCCGGCGATCGCGCGCTCGAGCTCACCAGCGCGGAGACCGCGAACAACGCGGACAGCTGCGCCTTCTTCGCCTCCTTGCTCGCGAGCTGGAAGCGGAGCGGAAGCGCTTCCCCTGAGCGCCGTCGCGCGCGCGGCCTGAGCGCCGCACCGAAAGAGCGCGGCCTCGGCTCCGCGTCGTTGCGCAGAGCCGAGGCCGCGGATCGAGAGAGCGTGAGCTCAGGGGTTGTTCAGCGTCACCTTCGCCCCGGGCGAAGTGACGAGCAGCCGCCCCGAGGGATCCGCGATGTGGATCCACTGGAAGAAGACCTCCGCTCCGCCGAAGGCCGGATCGGCCACGATCGGCAGCGTCACCGGCGCGTTCGGACCGGTGTAGAGCGCGATGTCGAGCGAGACGTTCACCGCGCAGCCCGCGACGCCGACGAGCCCGAGATCGAAGGGCAGCGGCAGACCGAGCCAGCTCTGGTTCTGGAAGCCCAGGTAGAGCGAGCTGGTCGCGGCACTCGTCGGCGTGCTCGCGATCGTCATCGAGCCGCCGAGCGTCGGCAGGCCGCTCACGCTGATGTCGGGCGTGCCCGCCGCACCCGCGCAGCCCGCGCCGAAGACCTGCGGCGCGATCCCGTAGTGGATCGTGTCGCTCGCCCCCGTCACGTTGCCCGCTTGATTGCGCACCTCGAGATACATCGTGCGCGTGCCCGTCTCCGTGGAGCCACCGTCATTCGAGAGGTTCCACGGGATCGAGCTCGCGAAGGGCATCCAGCTCGACCATTGCCCGTCGTCGTTCAAAAGGCGCATCTGGGTGACTCCCGAGAGCGCGTCGGAGGCCGTGACCGAGACGTCGACCTGCAGACGGGAGGTCTGGCTCGCTCCCATCTCCAGGGCGATCGAGACGCCGGTCGGCGAGGTCAGGTCGATCCGGAAGGGTCCGAGGTGCGCGGTGAAGCCCTCATTGCCTGCACGGTCGCGGAACGCGACGTGCGCGTAGATCGCGGGGCCTTCGATCGCGGGTCGCGTGCCCGAAGTCGCGAGACCGAGCGGGACGCCGCCCAGCGACGGTATGCTGAACGGCGAGAGATCGACGAGGAGCAGCGCGTCCCCGATCCCCGACTGCGAATCGCTCCCCTGATTCCACACGAAGCCCATCGTCGGCGAGTTGCTGTAGCTTCCGAGGACATGCGTCGTGGAGACGAAGCCCGTCGGCGTGCTCGGCGACGTGGTGTCGATGAAGAAGGGCCCGTAGTGCACGGTGGAGCCGAAGTTCCCCGCTTGGTCGCGAGCGATCAGATGCAGGTAGAAGGCGTTCGGGCTCGAGGCGAGGCTCGGGCTCGAGAGCGAGGTTGCGCTCGCCCCCACGTTCAGCGCGCCGGGGCTAAGCGCCGTGTTCGGCACCTGATCCCAGACCGCGCGATAGCCCGCGATGCCCGAATGGCTGTCGGACGCCGGCGCGAAGTTCACCGCGACGATCGGATTCCTGGACCAGCTCCCCGGCGTGTGCGAGCTCGAGGAGAACGAGCTCGGCGCGGTCGGGAGCGTCACGTCGATGAAGAAGGGACCGATCTCCACCGAGGTCGGGCTCCAGTTGAAGACGTTGTCCACCGTGCGCAGCGAGTAGTACCAAGGCAAGCTGCTCGTCGCGAGCGAGATCGTCGTGCTCGTCACCGGTCCGAGCGTGCGCGATCGCGGCACGGTCGCACCGCTCGTGGTGGAGAAGCGCTCGGCGTAGCCCTGGACACCGGAGTGCGCATCCGTGGCCGCCGTCCACGTGAAATCGATCGTGAGATCGTTCGACCAGGCACCGACGGTGTGCGAGCTCGAGGCGAAGTTCGTCGGGAGCCCGGGTGCCGCCACGTCGATCAAGAAGGGACCGAGCTCGAAGTGCGTGGGCGTCCAGTTCCCCGCGACGTCGCGCGTGCGGAGCTTCAGGTAGAAGGGCAGCGCGCCGCCGGCGGCGGTGAAGGACGCGGTGGTCGCGCTCGCGGCGAGGTTCTGCGTCGCGGGCGGGAGCACTCCCGGAGCCGTGTCGAAGACCGCGCTATAGCCCGCGACCCCGGAGGCCGCATCGGTCGCCGGCGTGATCGAGAACCCGACCGTCGCGTCGCCGGACCACACGCCGAGCGTGTGCGTGGTCGAGCTCGCGCGAGGCAGGGTCGGCATCTCCGCATCGATGAAATAGGGACCGGTGCGCGCCGTGGTGCTGGCGCCCCAGCCCGCGCGGTCGACCGTGCGCACGAAGTAGTAGATGCCCTGGCTCTGCGAGGACAGCGCAACCGTGGTGCTGGTCACCGCGCCGAGCTCGATGGTCTCGTCCACCGTTGCCGAGGAGTTCACGTTCGCGAGCACCGAGTAGCCGTCGACGCCGGAGCGCGCGTCGGTTCCCGCGTTCCAGGCGAAGTTGACGTTCGGATTGGTCGACCAGGAGTTCAGGGCGTGCGAGGTCGAGCGCAGGTTCGTCGCCTCCGTCGGGCGCGTGGAATCCGTGCGTACGATCAGGGTCTTGTTGGCCACCGGCGTGTTGTCGGCGCGAGCCTCCACGTTGATGCGCACTTCATTCTCGGTCGTCTCGGTGAAGGTCCAGCGAGCGACGCGGGGGTCGTTCTCCATGGCGTTGCCGAGAGCGATGCGACTCCCTCCGAACGCATTGTCCATGTGGTCCGCGCTGATCCCGTCCTTCAGGATGCTGCGCGCGCCCACGTGCGTCAGGTTGCTCGTGGTGGGGAGCATTCGCGTCGCCGTCTGTGTCACGTGAACGCCGGAGGCGATCCCGGACTCGGGCTCGACGGCGACGCCGACCTCGAAGGTCCCGGTCTTGGCCCACGGATGCCCCGACACCGCGATATCCATGCCGGGAGCGGTCCGCGCTCGGACCATCACGACCTGCACGGAGACCTTGGCCGTCGAGGCCAACCAGGACGGAAAGACCTTCCAGCGCCAAGTCCCGGCGGCAGGGTTCTCGATGTAGCGGATCTCCGTGTTGTCCACGTTGCTCTGCTGCGAGAAGAACTCCCCGGTGTTCCCAGCGGGATCGATGGGCGCTTGATCGATCCAGAGGTCGAGGTGATTCGTCATCGCCCATGCGCCACCACCCGGAGCCGCGGCTTCGTGGTAGGTCATGCACACGATGAGACGCGAAGTGTTCGGCGGGACGACGATGTCGTCGTATTGGAAGCCCGCGCCGGGCTGCATCGTGAAGCCCCAGTTCTCGGAGCTGTACCAAGGAAGCTGAGCCTGAGCGAGCAGAGCATCGACGCGCCCCGTCCCATAGGTCGAGAGATGCGCGTCGGCGGGGCTGGTGAGCACCGCGTTGCCCTTGCTGAGCGCCGTGCCCATCAGCAATGCGGACAGGCGCGCCGGCGCGTTCCGGAGGAACGGGTGCGCATCGCAGAGCTGCGCCGCGATGCCGGTGACGTGCGGCGCGGCCATGCTGGTGCCGCTCTGCTCGACGAAAGTCCCACCGGCTTGCACCGAGGTGATCCCATCGCCCGGAGCCACGACGTTGGGCTTCCAACGCATGTCGCCCGTCGGCCCGCGTGAAGAGAAGCTCGAGAGCGTGCCCGGAGTGATCGTGGGCGAGAAGTAGTCGTCTCTCACCGAGCCGACGGTAAGTACGTTTTTCGCGACTGCGGGGAAGTAGATGGTGCTGCTTCCGCAAGAACCAGAGTTGCCCGCAGCGAACACATGTAGGACGTCATCATTGAAAACGGCGGAATCAGCTTCGCGAGAGTTCAGCTCGGTTCCGTTGTACGCGGTGCAACTGCAGTTAGCGGCACACGGAGCGTTACCCCACGAGTGGTTGACGACATGCGGCTTCGGGGTAGTCACTCCGCCGACGGTGTGAGCCGAAGCGAAGTTCAAGAGCATCGCGCCGACGTTCGCTTGAGCCGTCCAGCAGCAGTTCGGGAGCGAGCAGTTCCCGGGACCGAACGCGCGCACGATGCGGAAGCGACCCGCAGCGAAGGTACCGAGCCCTGGGGCATTACCGGTGTGCTCATCGACCGCGCTGCCGCTCGGCAAGCCGAGAATCGTGCCGCTGACGTGGGTGCCGTGTCCGCAGGGGTCGGTGCTGGGGAGCGGGCCGGGAATGAACTGGTTGTGGTAATCCCAACCGATCCAGCTCACGTGATCGAGCGCGCTATGAGCGTAGTCGAAACCGGAGTCGAAGACTCCGGCCAACGCGGCCTGATTGCGCCCTCCATCGTGGAGGCTGCGACCGGCGTCGGAGTTCACCAGCGGGGTCGACTCATCGTGGAGCAACTCGGGCTGGACCACGGGCTCCACGAAGGAGACGAAGTCGAGGCTGAGCGCCCGCGAGATCGCTTCGGCCGTGCCCGACACGCGGAAGGCGTGGACTCGATCCGTGTACTCCGAGACCCCGAATCCAACGCCCTCGAGCGCGCGCTGCTGCCAACCGTTGCTCATCCAGACCTTCGTGAGCAGGGTTTCGTCGTAGACGATGGCGGGCGGCACTCCGGGATCGCCGGTCCGCACCACGCCGACCGCGCGCGAGGTCGATGCCGCGCAGAGATCGCTCTCGAAGACGTTCACCCACACGTCGAGGACATCGCCGTTGCCTGCCGAGGCCAAGGACTCTTGCAGCCGCGGATCGATCTTCTGCCAGCGGCGAGCCCCACCGATCCAGCGCACCGAAGGGTGGGCGGCGAGCGCGGAGACGGCATCGAGGCGCAGAGCCGCCGCGAGCACGTGATGCGGATGGAAGCCGAGCGGACGCACACCGAGAGAGCTCAACTGGTCGATGAGGTCGAGCGAGAGGCGCTCCCGCGCCATCACGTAGCCGTAGACCTCGTCCTTGCCGCGCCCATCGCGCGGTGCGCGGGCGAGATCTCCGAGCAGCTCCGGATCCACGATCTCGCTTTGCGGCGGGTAGTAAGGGCCGGCGACGAAGCCGAGGAAGAAGGGGTCGCCTTCGGCCTCGCGCAGGACGCGGTCCCCGCTCGAACCCGCGACCACCGCCCTCGGGATCGGCAGCGGCAGGCGCCGATCGTGCTCGAGGATGTCGCCGCGGAAGCCGGTGCCGCGATCGACCAGCGGGTGCGTGATGCTGCGCGCGGCGGGATCGATGGTCACCCCCTCGCGCGAAGTCACGGTCTCGACGCGCGAGGTCTGGACCTCGACGGGAGCTTCTTGCTGCGCCAGCGCGAAGGCCGGTGCGAAGAGCGGGAGGAAGAAGGCGGAGAGCGGGCGCCGCATGGCGTGGACCTCGGGGTAGCGGTAGGCGGAGCCGCGCCGAGGCGACTCCGTTCCTCCCCTCCACACAGGTCCAGGCCGTCGCAGTCGGTGCCGGCGCGGATTTTTCCGCGCGCCGCCCCGCGAGGCGCGCCCTCAGCGCTCCTCGTCTTCTCCCCGCCCGAGCTCGCGCCGCAGCCACGAGCGCGCGAAGCGCCAGTCGGCCTTCACCGTCGTCTGGCCGACGCCCAGCGCCAGCGCCACCTCCTCGATGCCGAGCCCGCCGAAGACGCGGAGCTCCACCACGCGCGCCTGGCGCTCGTCGAGCTCGGCGAGGCGACTCAGGAGATCGTCGAGCGCCACCAAGTCGCCGGTGTCCTGCTCGACCAGCCCGAGGCACTCGTCGAGCGTCAGCTTCGCGGCATCGCCGCCGCGCTTCTTCGCCCGGCGGTCGCGCGCATGATTCACCAGCACGTGGCGCATCGCCTTCGAGGCCACCGCGACGAAATGCGCGCGGCTCTCCCACGAGGCCTCGCCGCCTTCGCGGCGTGCGAGCTTGAGCCAGGCCTCGTGGACCAGCGCCGTCGCCTGCAGGGTGTGCGCGCGCTCTTGCAGCAAGCGCGCGGCCATCCCGCGCAGCTCCTCGTAGACCAGCGGCAGGAGTTCCTCCCCCGCGCGCGCATCGCCGGCGCGGAGGCGCTCGAGGCAGAGGGTGACTTCAGCTCGGGGATCGACGGACATCGCGTGACGAAGGCTCCTGCTCCAGCATAGAAGCTCTCGGCCGCCTCGGCGAACACGAGCTCGGCCCGCAGATCGCCGCGGCACCGCGCGGCGTCGGAGCACGCCTCTTCCCCACCCTCGTCCCCATGTCCCGCCCCCACGACGCCGCGGACCGCCATCGGCGCGAGTTCGAGCTCTTCCAACGCGCGCTCGAGCTCCCTCTCGCGGAGCGCGCCGCTTACCTCGCGCGCGAGGCGGGCGAGGATCGTTCTCTCGCGCTCTCCGTGCAGGCGCTCCTCGACGCGGATCGAACCGGCTCGCTCGGCGAAGGCTTGGCACTCGCGCCAGAGGCGCCGCGCGACGCCGAGCTCGCGGAGGAAGAGCTCTTGCCCGCGGGCACGGAGGTCGGCCCGTTCCGCATCCTGCGCCTGCTCGGCCGCGGCGGCATGGGCGTCGTCTACGCGGCGGAGCAAGCGCAGCCCGCGCGCACGGTCGCGCTGAAGATGGCGCGCGCCGGATTGTCGTCGCGCAGCGCGCTGCGGCGCTTCGAGAACGAGTCCGCGATCCTGGCTCGCCTCCACCACCCGTCGATCGCGCAGGTCTATGCCGCGGGGCAGGCGGAGCTCCGCGGGCGCACGATCGCGTGGTTCGCGATGGAGCTCGTGGAAGGCGCGCCGATCACCGAGCACGCCGATCGCGCCGGGCTCGACGTGAACGCGCGATTGTCGCTGCTGGCTGCCGTCGGCGACGCCGTGCATCACGCGCACGAGGCCGGCGTGCTGCATCGCGACCTGAAGCCCGCGAACCTGCTGGTCGGCGCCGACGGCATCCCGAAGGTCCTCGACTTCGGCATCGCGCGCGCGCTGCACGACGAAGCGCGCGAGACGGCGCACCACACGCTGACCGGGCAGATCCTGGGGACGCTCGCCTATCTCAGCCCCGAGCAGGCGAGCGGCGAGCGCGAGGCCTTGAGCGTCGCGACGGACGTGCATGCGCTCGGCGTCATCGGCTTCGAGCTCCTGACCGGCGAGCTGCCGTACCCGCTGCGCAGCGCGTCGCTCACGCAGGCCCTGCAGCTCCTCGCGCAGCAGGAGCCGCGGAGCCTGCGCAAGCTCCGCCCCGAGCTCGCGCCCGATCTCGAGGTGATCTTCGCGAAGGCGCTCGAGCGCGATCCCGCGCGGCGTTACGCCACGGCGCGCGCGTTCGCCGCGGACCTGCGCGCCTTCCTCGCGCATCGGCCGATCACGGCGC
Source organism: Planctomycetota bacterium (assembly GCA_016719295.1). Classification (GTDB taxonomy): domain Bacteria; phylum Planctomycetota; class UBA1135; order UBA1135; family JADKAF01; genus JADKAF01. Next base: position 5,095,620 of record JADKAF010000001.1, on the reverse strand, counting down.
GCCCGCCGAGCTCGCTCTATCTCGCGCGGAAGTTCGTGCGGCGCCATCGCGGCTTCAGCGTCGGCATCGCGCTGGCGGTGCTCGCGACGCTTGGCGGAACCGCGATCTCGGTCGCGTGGGCCCTGCACGCGGAGGAAGAGCGCGGCCGCGCGGTGCTCGCGGAGCAGAGCGCGAAGCAGCAAGCGCAGCGCGCGGAGCAGGAGAGCGCACGAGCGCGCGCGGCCGAGCAGCGCGCGCTCGAAGAGGTGCGCATCGCGAACAGCATCACCACCTTCGTGAACGAGCTCTTCGAGAGCGCGAAGCCCGAGGTCGCCCTCGGCGTCGACGTGAGCGCGCGCTCGCTGCTCGAGCGCGGCCAGGTCCAGCTCCTCGCGAACACCGAAGGTGAGCCCGTCGTGCGCGCACGACTCCTGCTCTTCGTCGGCGAGGTGCTCACCAACCTCGCGCGCTACGCCGAGGCCGAGCGCTTGCTGCGCGAGTCCGTCGCCATCTTGGAGAAGCTCTTCCCGGAGAGCGATCTCCAGCACCTCGACGCGCTGCACGTCCTGGGCGCGAACCTCTACGAGTCCTCGCGCATCGAGGAGGCGAAGGCGATCTTCGAGCGCGTCCAGCGGATCCTGGACTCCGTACCCCAGCCGCGACCGCTCCAGCGCGCGCGCGGCCTCGAAGCCCTGGGCCACATCGCCTGGAAGTCCGGCGAGCTCGAGCTCGCGCGCGAGCGCTTCACCGAGCTGCTGCGCTTGCGCGAAGAGCTGGCGGATACGCGCGGTATCGTCGCGGCTCACCAAGGCCTCGCGGTCAACTTGCAGAGCTTGGGCGAGCTCCCTGCCGCCGAAGCGCACTACGAGAGCGCGCTCGCCCTCGTCGCGAACGGCGAGCATCCCGACCTCGAGATGGAGCTCGCGACGAACTTGGGCTCGCTGCGCATGGCGCAGGGCCAGGCCGCCGACGGCGAGCGCCTCTTCCGCGCGGCGCTCGACGCCGGCGAGAAGGTGTATCCACCGGAGCACCCGATCCTCATGCGGCGCCTCTGCAACCTGGGCGGCGCCCTCGCGATGACCGGGCGCCTCCTGGAAGCGCTGCCCCTGCTCGAGCGCGCGTACGCGATCGGCCAGAAGCGCGCGACGGACCAGGACGAGTCCTTCGCCAACGTCTGCGGCATGCTCGCGAACAGCTACGCCATGCAGCAGGACTATGAGCGCGCGGTACCGCTGTGGGAACGCGCGCTCGCGATCCAGGAGAACCTGGTCGGCAAGGAGAGCCCGCGCCTCCGCCGCAGCCTGCAGAACTTGCTCCTCGGCTATGAAGCACTGGAGCGCGCGGCCGACGCCGCCGCGTTGAAGCAGCGGTTGGAGTCGCTGCCGAAGGCGAAGCGCTGAGCGCTGCGGAGCGCGGCGCGCTTCCGCGCGGCATCTCGCGTTCGATCCAAGCGAGCAGCTCGCTGACCGGCGGCTCATTCCTGCGCCACTCTTCCCCCGCAGACCTGAGGAAGTGCCTATGGCGAGTGCCGCAACCTCATGCCGAGCCTGGCAACCATGGTGCAGGTCGCCGATCGGTCGAGATCAGGCCCCGGGAACCCACGCGTCCTCTCGACGCCGATTCGCGAAGTGCTCGATGCTTGCGGACATGGAAAGCCCAAAGCGCTCGACCAAGTCCTCCGCGCGCTGCACCTGACGCACATCTTCGATCGGGGCGTGGAGCTCCGCGGCGAACGCATTCGCCACCTGCGTCGCGCGCCAGCGCGATTGCGTGCCATGGGCGGCTCCAGCGCTGCGCCCTTCCGCCAAACGCTGCTCGCTGAGCAAGCGCCCCAGCGCGGCCGCGATGGCGAAGTTCCTCGGCGCGAGTCCCGCGTCCTCGAAGTAGGTTGCGGCATAGGCGATCACCGCACGCCCCTGGGTATCGTGGAGCGTCGCCGAGCGGAAGACCTCGGAACGCTTGGAAACGACGAGGGTCACTTCGAGCGCCTTCAAGAGCTCTTGGATGTCGAGGGGTCCGCGCGATCTCGATGTCGCTTCTCGTACGGCGTGAGCCAACGCGTAGCCTTGCTCGTAGGCGACGCGCCGAGGACGGACTCCATGGATTGCGACCCTGGACCAAGCTCCGGCGTGGCGCGTACGAGAGCGCGGTCTCAGGCACTCGGCAAGCTGCTTCAGGTCGCTCTCCGAGCGCAGCTCGCGGCTATCGGTGAGAACTCCCTCGAGACCCTCGCTGATCGTGGCGTAGGAAGCTTCGATCGTCGGCCAGCTTCGCCCCGCGCCCTCGCCGAGGCGCCACTTCCGCCGCTCCGCAGGATCCGCGCCACCGCGCTGGGCTTCGGCGAGCTCAGACAGGATCCAATCTCCCCACGGTCTCGCGTCGGATACGCGCCGAGCACGCTCCGCCACCGTGCGAACGAAGCTGGCGAGGATGTCGGCCAGGACCTCGACGCTCATCCACTTCAGCTCGGTGCGGTGGGATGCGGGAAGCTCGAACTTCACGTTCGGCGAGAGCGCCGTGGCGAGCTCATCTACGGAGATCCCGACATCCTCGACGTCTGGCAAGAACACCAGGGGAGGAATGGCGACATCCGTCGATGCATGTCCGAGCGTATGCCGATGCTGCCACGCGCCCATGCGACCGATGTCGAGCGCACCAGAATCGGTCCAGAACTCGCACGCGCTGCGCAAGGAGGGCAGATCCTTGGCTCCTCGGGCGAGCACCGAGAGCTTGTCGAAAGGCGTGTGAACTTCGAACAGAATCGAAGGCCAACACTCGACGACCCACTCGGCAATCCCGGACAGAGGTCCGATCACCTCGTCCTGCTCCGGCCGCTCCTTCCGGCGCGTCAGGCATTCGCCATCCAGCTCGATGCGCAGGCTCGACCACGTCGCGCGCTCCTGCGGCGGCACGTCGAGCGTACTCGGCGGCTCGACGGGTGTGCTGCGGAAGCAGAGCATGCTCAGGATCTCCAGACTTCGAGTATGCCTCGGCTTCGAGCCTTAAGCTCCGCCGCGAGCGACGTGCACGGCGCCTCGGGATAGCAGTTGTAGCGAAGAACGCGCTCGTTCGTCGAGACTCCGACGAAGACCCATCCGTCGAGAGCATTCCACTTCCGCTTCGGCCGACCATAGAGATCCAGGAGACGCTGAGGGTCGTCGAAGGCCTCATCGAGCAGCCGTTGGCGCAACTCGGGATCGGAGATCCAGCCCGGACAGCGCGACTTTCGACACTGCGGGTTCGCGAGCTCTCCGGGATCCTCACCGGTTCGAGGCTCGTGGTAGGACTTGCAGTAGACCAACGCCATGGTAGCGAAGAGCCAAGGGGAGTCAGAGGACGCGGACCTCTCGAGCCCAAGGCTCGGAGCGTCCTCCACCCTGACGAGGCTACGCGGTCTTGGTCACACGACTTGGACCGGATTCGCCCTCCTCGGATCGGGGGCGGCCCGGAGTCGGTTTCGCTCGCAGGCGGATCCCGCCGATGAGGCATGACCGCGCGGCAGTCGCGAGAAGGATCCTGAGGACGGAACCATGAAGCCGATGCTCTGCACCTACGAAACCTCGGCGTCGCCGGAGCACGCGTGGGCCATGGCATCCGACTTCATGCACGCGGGTGATCACCTCCGCGCCATCCAGAAGGTCGAGATCGTGACGAGCGGCCCCATCGGCGCGGGGACCGTCTTTCGCGAGACGCGCGGAGCGCCCGGTCGCAAGGGAACGGCGATCGACATGACGATCTCTGCGTGGGATCCGCCGCGCAGCTGCGCGAAGCAATGCGCGAAGGACCTCGCGGCGGCGGCGGAGCGCCGGGGCGACGCGCCACGAGCGGGCGCGCGCTGAAGCCGACGCGCCGCGATCTCGAAGAGCGCCTCGCCGTCGGCAGCGACTCAAACGAGACCTTCCCGAACTTCGTCCCATCGAACCGGCACACCCCGTGCTCGTGCGTGCCGAGCCAGAGATCTCCGCCCCGATCCCGGTAGATCGAGAACACCGTGATCGGGACGCCGCCGACTTCGACGGGATAGTGCGTGAGCCGCTCGCCATCGAAGCGCCACACCCCCGCGCCGTAGGTCGCCATCCAGAGATCGCCGCCCTCGTCCCGCAGCATCGACATCACGTAGCTGTAATCCTCGGCTCCGCGCTCGACGCCGTGCGGCAAGCCGCGCTCGCGCGCGTAGCGCAAACCGCCGCGGCTCTGCTGCGCCTCACCGCTCGGATCCACGGTGTAGCGATGGCGCGTGTGCGTGAGCCAGAACTTGCCGTCGCGATCCTCGGCGATCGCGCGGACGCCGAACGAGCGATTGCCGAGGTCGAAGCCGAGATCCTGCTCGTGGATCCACGCCGCCGAGCGCCCGTCGTAGCGGCAGGCGCCGAGCGACGCGGTGCCGAACCAGAGGTTCCCCTGGCGATCCCGGTACGTCGTGTACACGTCGTACGGGCTGTACTTCATGTTCGGGTACTCCGCGCGCGGATACTTGGCGAGGAACTCCTCGCCGAGCGGCGTCGGCGGAATCTTCAGACGATGCAACTTCTCGCCGTCGTAGCGCAGCACGGCCCCCGTGTCCTGCCCGGCCGAGAACCAGAGATCGTCGGGCGTGAGCTTCCATCCAACGCCCGGCGCATCGTCCGCGCTCGCTTCCAAGGTCACGAGCGAGCGACCATCGAACTTGCTGACGCCGTCATGGGAACCGAAGTAGAGATGCCCGGCTCCGTCCTCTTGGATCGAGCGGATGTCGTCGCTGCAGAGCCCCGATGCCCGGGTGAGGCGCGACAGCGACGCACCGTCGAAGCGATAGACGCCACTTCCGGCGCTGGCGAACCAGTGGGTCCCCGAGCGATCCTCGTGGATCGCCCAGATGCACCGATCGAGCGCGGTGACGCGCTCGAAGATCGCCAAGGGTGCAACCTTCGGCTCTTGCAGACGCGCGGCACATGAGGGAGCGGAGGCGAGAACGAGCAGGCCGACGATGCGCAGAGACATGAGGAACCTCGCAGGGGACGCGCAGGATAGGGGCGCGCGGAACCTGCCGAGGTCAAAGCGAGGTAAGAGCCTGCGCGGGACGATGCTCAGCTCCGCGCCTTCTTCGCCTTCTTCGCCCCACGCGCCGCCGTCGTGCGCGCCGCCGTCGTGCGCGCCGCCGTCGGCCGGCGCGCGGCGCGCTGCTTCTGCTCTTCCGCCTTCAGGATCGTCGCGCCTTTCGCGCCCGCCTCGGGACGAACGTTCCCGAGCTGCAACGCCGCGACCAGCAGCGCCTCGATCTCCGGGCGCTCGTAATCCGCGACCGAACGCAGCTCGACGTGCCGCACCGTCTTGCCGCGTCCTTGGAGCAGCTTGCCCGGATCCGCCTTCGCGAGCTCCGCGCCGCGTCCGAAGTGGAGCTTTACGCCGTCCGCCTCGAGAGCGAGGGAGCACAGCCCTTCGAAGCCGCGCTCCGTCGGTGAGTACGTGAGCACGAGCGAGCCTTGGCGCTCGTACAGGTACACGATCTCGAAGAGTCCGGCCAGGCGCTGGCGCAGCTTCGCGCGCAGCGCCTGGCCGAGCTTCATGATCGCCGGCTCGTAGCGCGCGAAAAAGCGCGCGAGCTCGGCCTCGGTCTCGCGGGTCGCCTGTGTGCCCTCGGGCTTCGTTGCCATCCGGATCCTCCGACGTGCGTGGCCGAGAACCGAGCAGACACGAAGCGCGGGACGCCGGCAAGGCTCCGCGCTCAGCGCATCCCGATCGTCAGGTCGAGCCCGTTGGTCGTGGCGACGAGCGGGTTGCTCGGTCCGCGGCCCGGGTCGATCACGAGTGCCTGCATCGGGAAGGTCGCTCCCACCAGGAACGGCGAGCGCGGCACCGAGAACGCGAAGGTAGCTCTCCCACCGCCGACCGGTATCGTGACCAGCAGGCCGAGGTCGAGGTAGAGATTGCAATTCGGTGAGCTCAAGAAGCCGAGATCGAGCGGCGAAGCCAAGCGACCGCCGAAGACGAGCTGCGAGGCCATGCCGTTCAGCACGTTGGTGACTTCGCCGCTCATCGTCTCGCCGATCCAGGGACCATCGCCTTGCGGGAGGATCCCCAACGTGGGTCGTCCGGCGCGGCCGACGCAGTTGCTGCCGAACGAGGTGGAGCGCGCCGGACTCACCGAGCCGAGCGGCGTCAGCAGCCAGAGCTGCCCCGTGAAGGGACCGAAGGTCTGGAGCTGCGGACGCGCACCGGCACCGAGGCTCGTCGCGAAGCCCTCGAGCGCGAGATGCGGGCCGCGGAAGTCATTCGTCAGCGCGACGTAGCCGGGGTAGCCCGGAACTTCGTGGAGCGTCCAGAGCTGTCCGGTCCACGCGCCGATCGGCGCCAGGATCGGGCGGTTGTTCTCGGCGCCGCCGTTGATCGTGTCCATCGGCAGGTTCTCGCCCTGCCACAGGCAGGAGATGCGCCACGTGTTGCCGAAGCCGGAACGCGTGAAGCGCCAGTATTGCCCGGTGAAGGCGCCGCTCGCCGCCATCTGCAGCCGGTTGTTGTTCGCGCCGTCGTTCACCACGTCGAGCGAGAGCGTCGGCTGGAAGAGCGTCGTCAGGCGATACCAGAGCGCCGGATTGGGATCGATCGTCCGCGCCGCAGTGAGGCAGGAGCGCGTGCCCTTGTGCGCGAGGATCTGCGCGCGCTCGCCGGGTCCGAAGCTGCTGCCGATGCCCGTGCACCCGCCGATGCTCGCGCACATGATCTGGCAAGGCGGCGCGGAATCGCAATGCGTGGCGCTCCAGTTGTGCCCGAGCTCGTGGGCGAGGAGTTGGATGTTCTGCGCGTTGTTGCTGCTGACCGCACGGGAGACGCCGTAGCCGTTCGACGTGCAGACCACGCCGATGTACGCGCAGCCGACGGTGCCGGAGAAGACCCCTTCGCCCGAGATCAGGTGAGCGACATCGCGGGAGATGCTCGTGTGGTTGCTCTGCCAACGCGACGCGAACTCCTGGAGGAGACCGCTCGTCGAGCAACCGGTGTTCGAGCCGCTCGTGTAGGTCGGCACGGTGCGCACGATGAGGCTGGTCAGCGAGTAGCGGATCTCGACGTCGGTTTGATAGATGAACGACACGTCGAGGAGCAAGTAGCCCGCCGCGGAGGAGGTTTGCGCCACCGAGGCCCCGTTCCGCAGGTAGTAGGCGACGTCGCAGTCGAGCGCGATGTCGCAGTAACGGAGCTCGCTGATCCCTTCGGGAGCTCCGGTCGGAGAACCGTGACCGTGCACGTCGCCGACCTCGCACTGCGCCGAGGAAGGCAGAACGTCTTCCGCGCGGTAGACCACGTGCAGATCGGGCGCTGCGTACGGCAGAACTCGCGCGAGCGGCTGCACGAACCAGTCGCCCTTGCCGCCGAGATCGTGAACGCGCGCATCCAGCGCACCTTCGAAGAGCGCCGCCGTGACGACGCTCCCCGCTTCCCCGACGACCATGCCGCGATAGGTGGTCTCCTCGGGCGCCGAGACCGGGTGCGTGCCCGTCGCATCGGTGACGAGGAGCTGGAACCCCGCGCCGCGGATGCTGTACGGCGCGAGTACCAGCGTCCGCGGACGGCCGTCGAGCACGACCGGCACCTCGAAGCGCTCCCACCCGCCAGCGGGAAGCTGCAGCGACTGCACCGTGCCTTCGCGCAGCTCGAAGGACTGGAGCTCGGAAGGCGACGCGGCGCGAACTTGGGGTTGGTTCTGCGCGACCGCGAGCGGCGGCAGCGCCAGAGGGAGAGCGCAGAGGAGAGCGAACGCGAGAGGTCGTGCCATGGGGCACCTCGAGGTGAGACGGGGTCGGTGGAACGCGGCGGCGAGGCCGCGGACAGCCACGTCCACACAGCAGGGGTGGGCCAGGGTCGGAGGATTCGCGCGAATTCTCGGCGCGGTACTTCTCGCCACCGGAGGTGGGTCTTCTCGCGTCGCGCGCTCGCTCGTCGGCGATCCGCTGACCGTGCGCAGCCTCCCGCGTCGCGAAAGCGGAGCCTCAGTCGCCGAACTCGACCTTCCAGACCTTGCTCTCTCTCACGGCGAAGACATGGCCGCGCTTCGGACCGGTGAAGTGAATCTTGCGGACGATGTGTGCGTAACGCGGCCCGACTGCCCCTTCGTGCACCAACGCCCACCCCTCCGCCGATCTCTGGAGGTATGCCAGCGACTTCGAGTCGGGGCTGAAGGTCAGCGAGCTGCCGGCCTCCACCGTCGCGATCTCGGAGCCGTCCAACACGACGTGCATCCGATCCTGCGCCTGCACTCCCCAATACGCGAGTCGCTTGCCATCGGGGCTGAAGCTGAACTTCGCCGCGTTGGCATAGGCCTTCCCTTCGACCCCGTCATGGACCATGGCGACGGACTGCAGGGTCAACGACGCTGGGAAGGCGTAGTGGGCGCCATCGGGGCTGAAGTCCGGCGGCTCGAACAAGTTCAGTCGTTTGTAGACCTTGCCTTCGGCGCCATCGATCACGGCGCAGTTCTCATCCTTGCCCACCCCGGCGATGAAGGCGAAGCGCTTCCCGTCCGCGCTGAGTCGGGGGCGATAGACATCGCGATGCCCCTTGCTCTTCTCGGCGGCGTCGACGACGACCACCCACTTGTCCTTGTCGATCGCCGCGGGATAGATCAGGTGCTTCGAGTCGGCGGAGAATCTCACCCACGAAGTTTCGCGGTACTTCTTCTGCTTCTCCCCATCGATCACGACCCAGGCAGCGCTCCGGTCGCGATCTCTCCTGCGAGACACGAGGCGGCTGCCGTCCGGCGAGAAGCGCAGCTCCTCGATCTCCTCGCTGACCTTCTCTTCCTTGCCATCGACGACGAGCCATACGGCATCGTCCCGGTACATCACGGCAGCCCATCGACCCGTCGATCCGACCGCGGCGATGTGGATGTTGGTGGCGCTCAGCACTTCGACTCCGTCGCGGAGGAGCACCTTGCCCGCAGCGACATCGCAGCGGCACAACACGTTCTTGCCGCGATTCTCGGAGACCGCCCAGAGCTCGGAGAACCCGGGCGTGCGCTGGCCGTTCTGCACGACGGCCTTCAGGAATCCCGTTCCTTCGGTGCTCGCGAACGTCACCTCGCACCACCAGTGCTTGCCGTCGGCATCGACCTCCAGCGTGTCGATCGACGCGCCCTCGGGCAGATCGAAGGCCTCGGTCTCCTTCACCTCGAGGACTTGAGCCTGCGCGGGACAGATGAAGAGACAGGCCAGCATCCAGAGGGGTCGCGGAACGCGGAGCATGATTCCTGCCTCGGCATCTTGCGGACATCCCGTCTCCGGATCGCCTGCGGATCGCCTCCCACGGCGGAAGCGTTGGAATCGGCGCTCGAAGGGCGCCGCGCGCACGGTCCGGGTCGAGCTGCAGCGACTACAGGAGGCACTACGCCTCGATGCGTGTCGAGACTCGACCGTCATGATTCACTCCGCGGTGGCTGGCGTGCGCACCGGCGCAGACCTTCGTTCGCCCGAACCAACACGCGGCGAACGAAAGCGCTCCCCTTACTTGGCCCCGCCCGCGCGCAACGCCTCGGCCCGCTCGCGCAGCTTGCGCGCTCTCTCCTCCTCGCCGAGCTCACCCAGCGCGCCCGCGAGATTCTGCAGCACGACGAGATGCCCCGGCGCCCCCGGTCGCAAGCGAGCGTCCACCGCTTCGGCGCGCTCCCACCATCCGACCGCCTCCTCGATGCGGCCCTGCTGTGCGGCGAGGAGGCCCAGGTTCGAGAGCGCGTTGGCGAGCGAGACGTCCGTGGTCTGCGCGGCGTCCCCGCCGACCGCGATGGCGCGACGCAGCAGCGCCTCCGCTTCCTCCACGCGCTCCGTCTGCGCGCAGATCGTGCCGACATGCGTGAGCGCGGTCACGAGGCGCGGGCTCTCGGTGCCGAACACGGCCTCGGAGAACGCGAGCGCTTTCCGAAACTCGACCTCCGCTTCCTCCAGGCGCTGCTGCCGCAGGCGTAGGTTGCCGCGATTGCCGGCGATCAAGGCCGCGAACGCCTCGTTCCCCTGAAGAGGCAAGATCTCGCTCGCGCGCGCGTACGCCGCCTCCGCCGCCTCGAGCTCTCCCGCCATCTGCTCTGCATTGGCGAGGTTATGCCAGTGAGCGGCGAGGCGGAGCGCATCGCCGCTCGCTTCGCGGAACGGGCGCGCCTCGGCGAGGTGGCGCCGCGCACTCTCGAAGTCCTTCGCCCGCGCCGCCGTGACCGCCAGCCCTTCCAGGCACTTCGCGACGAGGGCCGGCGAGGTCGCTCCGAGGCGTCGATGCATCGCCAGCGCCTCGGCGTAGAGCGGACCGGCTTCGGCGAAGCGCTGCGCGCGCATCAGCGCCCAGGCATTCACATGCAGCGCTTCCGCGAGGCGCGGATCATCGCCCGCGATCTCGCGGCGCAGCGCCTCCAGCGCGCGCTGCACATGCTCGACGCCGCGCGCGGCATCGCCGAACGCGACGTGAACCTCGCCCAAGATCAGCGCCACGCGCGCCGAGGCGAACGGATCCCGCTCGGACTCGAGCTCAAGCACGCCGGCTCCCGCCGCGAGGATCTCCTTCGCGGTGGGATTGCGCGTGCCCATGACGTCGGGATTCGCGCCGAGGAAGAACGCGCGCAAGATCTCCGTGACGCGGCTCGCGATGCGCGCCTCCTCGCGCGCTTCGCGCTCGGCCTCCTCCGCGCGCAGCGCCCAAGCGACCGAGAGCGCCGCTCCCGTGCAGAGCGCCAGGACGGCCAAGATCGCCCCCGCGACGAGCCCGCGATGCCGCCGCGCGAAACGCCGCGCGAGATAGAACGCCGTCGCCGGCCGCGCTTCGATCGGCTCGTGAGCGAGCACGCGTCGCAGATCCGCACCGAGCTCGCGCGCCGAGGCATAGCGCTCGGCGGGCTCCTTCCGCAGCGCCTTGCTCACGATCGTCTGCAGGTCGCCTCGCAACCGGCGGTCGCGCTCGCCGAGCGGCCGCGGTTCCTCTTCGACGATGCGCCGCAGCGCCTTCGTCACGGGCTCCCCGCGCAACGCGAGCGGCGGCTCGCCCGCGAGCAGCTCGTAGCCGATCGCGCCGAGCGAATACACATCGGAGCACACGTCGACGTCCTCCGTCCCGCCGTTCGCCTGCTCGGGGCTCATGTACGCGAGCGTGCCGAGGATCTGGCCCGTCTGCGTGGCCAAGCTCGACGCGCGATCCGCGTCGAGGAAGCGCGCGATCCCGAAGTCGAGCACCTTCACATGGCCCGCCTCGTCGACCAACACGTTGCTGGGTTTGAGATCGCGGTGGATCAGACCCTTCTGATGCGCGTGATGCACCGCATCGCAGAGCTCGGCCCAGAGTGCGACGCGCCGCGCGAGCGGCGGGTCTTCCTGCTCGCGCCACGCGTGCAGCGACACCCCCTTCACGAGCTCCATCGCGAGATACGGCCGCGGCCCGCTCTCCGTCGCGTAGCTCCCGGCCTCGAACACCTGCGCGATCCCGGGATGCTGGAGCCGCCCGAGCGCCTCGGCCTCCAGCGCAAAGCGCTGCCGCGCCTCCGCGCTGCCCGCCCCTGGAGCCAGCACCTTCAACGCGACCTCGCGCGCCGGCCGCTCCTGCCGCGCGCGATAGACGACCCCCATCCCGCCGCGGCCGAGCTCGCCGAGGATCCGAAACGCGCCGATGCGCTCGGGCACGGCCTCTTCGCCGAGCGTGGCACGGATCGCGGCCAGCCCCGTCTCGCCCAGGTACGCCGAGCTCTCGTCCTGCGCGAGCAGCGCCTCGACCTCGGCGCGCAGCGCGACATCGCCGCCGCACTGCGCCTCGAGACACGCCGCGCGCTCCGCGCCGCGACACTCCGCGGCCAGGACGAAGATGCGATGAACGGAAACGGCGCGAGAGCTCATGGCGATGGAGGGAGGAGAGAACCGAGAGAGCAACCAGCGCTTCCACACGGAAACACCCGCGAACGGTCGCTCAAGCGCCCCCGAGTTCCTGCTTCTGCTGCAACCAAGCCCGCGCGAAGCGCCAGTCGGCCTTCACCGTCGTGGGCCCGAGCCCCAGGACCTCCGCGACCTCCTCGACCAGCAACCCGCCGAACACCCGCAGCTCGACGATCTGCGCCGGCCGCGGATGCTCCACGGCGAGCTGCTCCAGGAGCTCGTTCCACCCCGTGACCTCCCCGGTCGTGGCCTCGATCGCCTCGACGATCGCGTCCAGCGGTAAGCGCACCCCACCCGCATCGCGCTTCTGCATCCGGCGCCCGCGCGCGTGGTTCACCAGCACCTGCCGCATCGCCTTCGCGGCGATGGCGAGGAAGTGCTCGCGATCGCGCACGCTGGCCCCGCCGCCCATCGCGCTCGCGATCTTGAGCCACGCTTCATGGACCAGCGCCGTCGGCTGCAGCGTGTGATCCGGGCGGTCGCCGCGCATCAAGTTCCCCGCCAGCGCGCGGAGCTGCTCGTAGACGAGCGGCAGCATCTCGTGCGCGGCGGAGGGGTCGCCGGAGCGCCAGCGTTCGAGGCAGTGGGTGATGGCGTGGGCGGGGGTGGGCATCGCAGCCAAGTTAGCAGCTTGTCCCGACCGCGTCCTCCGCTGGAGACCTGGCCGAGCCTCAGGCCAGATCCCCTTGCGAGCAGAGCCAGCAAGGAGTACCGCTCCCCCTACCGCCCCCGCAAGGCCGATCGAACTACTGATTCACGACCCGAACATTGCTCAAGCCACAAGAGAAGGGAGCGGCAACGAGATTCCTCACGGCCTGAAACGAAACCGTGAAGGGAACCGGCGGGACTTCGAACACCGCATCAAAGCGGCCGAAGTTGATGGAGCCGGCAATGACGAACACCAGAGAGTTCACATCCAGGCCGAGCTGATCGTCACAGACCGTGAGCGCAGAAGAGAACGCGGGCAAGGCGGAGCAGGCCATCAGCGCGGCCGTACCGCTCGTCCCCAGCACCCTCATGTCCAAGCGATTCGAGCTCAGCCACAAGGCCTGGAGCGACTCCGCATGCCCGCTCTGCACGCACCCCATGTCTCGGTCCGCTACCCCCGTAGCCGGATCGACTCCAGAACGAATACAAGGCGAGGTCGGCAAGAGCGTTGGCAACGAGGCGAAATGCGGCATGCCGAAGATGTTGCTCGGATGCGCGCCGAGAAGGCCGCCATCCTGCGCGAGATTCGCCCGCACGTCGTCCCCCGGAGCAAAGGACGCACTGCCGACGTCAGGGGAGTGGCCCGCAATGATGCAGTTCAGCATGGACAGCGATCCGGTAAACGCCTGCCGCCGAATGTCGATGCCGACGCCCCGGTTGCTGGCGATGGTGTTCGAGACGATAGATACCGCAGCAAGAGCACCGCCGAGATCAACCTCCACGCCGAAGTCGTTCTCAACAACCTCACACCTCTCCACGCGAAAGAACTGAGCGCCCAGGGGAGGCGAGAGGATGAGCCCCTGGCCCGCTCCCACAAAGCGATTCCGCCGGACAACCACGTCCTGAGCATCTCCGACCCACCGAATGCCAGTGGATGCCAGCCCAAGGTCATTCTCGATAAGGTGCACGGAGGTCCAGGGATTGTCGGGGCGCACGTCGATGGCGACGCCCGCTCCATTCACTACGTTTCGAGCCAGCAGAGAGGGCTGGTAGACAGGGTAGTAACATCGAGCCAAACTGACCCTGACGCCGCCCTCGAATCCGTCGATCCGGCAATCCTGCATGTCCAAGTAGGTGGAGGCGGCGAGCACTCCGACGGAGCCCTGCCGCGTGGCTCCCGCAGAAATCTGCGTACGGTACAGCTCCAATCCGCCGGAGCAGACCGGGAACTCGATACCGAGGCCACCATTCGCGACGTGTATCAGAGAATCCTGGATCCTTGCTCCAGGCGAGCTGTACGGCCAACGCGACCAAGAGATCCCTGGCCCGTCAACGACCCGGATGGTGTTACGATCCATCGACGCTCCTTCGCCATAAGTCGTAAAGTTGGCGCTGATGCCCTTGGTGCACTCTCCGAGATCATTACCGCTAACAACTGCCCTCTCAGGCCATGGCCGTCCACCTACAAGCATGCCCCAGCCATTGATCCGACGGATGACATTTCCCGATGCGCTACGAAAATAGTAAGGCCAGGCGCTTACGCCAACATCTGCCGTTCCGAGGCCATCGATCACGTTTCCGTCCACTCGAATACTCGAATCGTCTCCCGTTGCAATTATGCAAGACCCCGAGGAGCATGTGACGCGATTAGCCGTGATGGAGCTGTCACTGGCGCCGTATGTCGATGCCCAGAGCTTGATCGCATCTACGGAGGCGATGACCGTGTTCGCTTGGATATAGTAGCGGCCAGCCGCCGCATCCATGTCCAATCGGCCATGGATGACATTCGACGAAATCTGCATCGACCATGTCCCCGGATACTCGTCAGTCCTTACATCTCCTTCGATGCGATTGTCGGAGATGGTCAGCCCATTGGAGCCTTGGCTGGCAAAAGCGGTGATGGCCGGAGTACCGCGGATCAGAGCGAAGCCGCGAACCGCCGCTGAAGTCCCCACTGGGTCGATGTGCAGGGCAGCCCTTCCACCGGCATCTATCTCGGCTGGCGCCCCGACGCCCAAAGCTCGGAGAGTCAGATGGGCTGGTAGCACCAGAGGAAACGCCTCCCCGTTCAAGCCGTCGAAGCGGCCGACGGCGATGACGGCATCTCCTTGAACATACGTGCGCGAGCAAGCGTACGTCAGAGTCTTCCATGGGCGCGCGGCCGTGCCATCGTTCTGGTCACTTCCGAGGAACGAATCCACGTAGTAGTCCGTGGCCAGTGCACCTACCTGGAGAGTCAGACCCAGTGCGAACGAGAGAAAGCGTGCGACGGTGATGCGGACGGTCATTACATGACCCTCGGTCCAGGGGCCGGACATGGAGGACTTGCCTGCGTAGAAGGTCACCGCGGCAATCGCTCCAACTTTCAAGGATCCTAGCCAGTGCGGAGAGAAAGGGGAAGCCTTCCGTCAACTCCATGGGAAGCCCCGGCCTTATGCCCCCTGCAGCTGATTACGCCCACGTCTCACGCCGTGGCGAACACCACCTCAGCCAGCCCGAGACTTCTCCTCCAAGAACCCGCGAACACCCGGCGCAAACATCGCCCCAGAGTTCAAGCACTGGCGACACACGATCTGCCAACTGACCTCGTACTGCTTCGCCAACTCCCTTACCGCAGACCTGGCCTCGGCGGCAGAAGCCGCCTTCGCGAGCGCAGCACCGGCGACATCGCCCGGCATCAAGAACTCCGCGGCGAACGCGTTGGCGCGCTGCTCGCTGGGGCCGGACTCCAACCCGCTGAGCAGGTCTCCGAACGGGCGCGAAGAATCTCGGTCCACGAGCAAGTGGCAAAGCTCGTGAGCCAGAGACGCGCGCTCTCGCACGCGAGCGTCGCTGCCGAGCGCGCTCGTGTTCAGGAGGAACAGCGGGCCTCGCCTCGGCCCCCAGGCAGCAAGTGCGTCGATCGAGCTCGCGTCGAGAGCGAGCCGGTCGACGCTCACATCCAGCAGCTCCAGCACATGCCCGACATCCACCGGCTGCCTCGCGTCGAGGAACGCGGATCGAAGGCTCCGGGCAACTTGGATGCCCTGAGCGAACGGAGCGGGGTCGAGGCACGACTGCATGGCTTGCAGCGCAAGCGCAGTCCATTTCTGCAGCCTATCGCTGAAGTGCCCATGCTCCTGCCGGATGCGATGCAGGAGCATGGCGGCAGAATCGGGTGTCAGCCTGCCGTGAGTGGAACGCGCAGCGATCGCGAGCTCGTTGAGCTCGGGTTTTTCGCGCTCGACTTCCAGCCAGCTCATGAGGTCGTTGCCCGGCGATAGAGCGGCGAGCTCTGCCGTGCTCATCCCGGTCGCCAGCGACGCGAAGGTCTCCGCATCGATGCTGGACCTCTCCGCCCAAGCCCTCGTTGCTTCTGAGCTCCGTTCATCACCGGACTGCCGCGCGCGCTCGAGAACTGCCTCAGCGAACGCGGACAGCGTGGCGAAGGCCTCTTCCAGCGGGATCCGCAGCGTCTTCGAACCGGAAGCAAGGACGGCGAGCTGTCCCTCGCGGACGAACCACAGAGGCGGCAGGACGATGCCTTGCAGCCCGCGCGATAGGTCATGCGCTTCGCTGAAGTCATAGAACGTGGACTCCGCCTCCTCGAGCTGCGAGGGCAGCAGCTTCTCCTTGACCTCCTCGCAGTACGCCTCGAAGGCCGCGGGAGAGATCGGCGTCTTGGTCAGCCCCTGCAGAGGATAGCCAGCCTCGAACCGGAGGGCGTTCCACGTCTCGGCAAGGCGTTCTGCGAGCTCGATCCAGGTCCACGCAACGCCGATCGGCGTGCTCCCGTGCTCCTTCCCCCAGACCAAGGCGCCATCGAGATAGACCCAAAGATCTCCTTGGGTCCACTCCGCGGAGGTTCGTGGACTTGCGCTGGTCCACCTCCAGATCAACTTGAAGTGCGTCCCGGCGGATTGCACCTCTAAGCTCCCAGCCATTGGCTCAGTCTCTCGACGGCCTCATCCGAGAGGCCGTGTTCCTTGGCCGCGACAAGGAGCGCGACCTTCAGTCCCCGGTCTGCGGGGAAGAGCTCTCGGCGCTCGGGGAATCCGTGATACGAGCGACCCGGGTTGGTCGGCGTGGCGCGATAGACGATCCCATCGTCGTCGAAGGTGTAGATCCGCTGCGGGTGCGGCTTGGTCCAGCCTCTCGGATTCCATCCGAAGCCGCGCCGGAGCAAGCGCAGCGCTTCTTCCGGCTGGGCCGAGATCGACACGGGACACTTGCCCACGATCGCGCCTGACTCGAGCGTCACGAAGTCCGCCTCGTCTCGGTTCCAGTAGTGCTTCCGCTTGGGATGCTCATCGGGCTCGTAGGCGAGGGAGCCGGCGAGGTTCTGGAGCGAGAGGACCGGCATCGTGAGAGCTTCGCGAGAGGGCAGGAGCTGGGAGGGTTCGGTGCGGTGGCCCGGCGATGAGGAAGGATCCGACCGCGCCCGAAGCTGAGCGATCGAGCCTGGCGACTCAAGGCCAGCCATCCGCCTCATCCGGCTCGAGGAAGGGAGTAGAGCATAGGCGAGGCCGGTGACCTGTCGAGAGACCTGCCGGTGGCGGTCACGAGAGTCCTCTCCACGCTGGCCCTGCTCAGCTCTCGATCCCCGCTTGGCCCTCGCTCCCGGCTCGGGCAAGATGCCCCGCCCCGCCGAGAGCCCGCATCCACGCCCGCGCGTTTCGCCCCGTCCGCCCACCTCTAAAGCCGCCTCTCCTCATGGCCCGCAAGAAGCCCAACCCCGCTCCTGCGAGCACCCCACTGACCACCGCCCCCACCCCCGGCCACCGCCTCACCCAAGCCGACCTCGAACGTTACCTCTGGTCCGCCGCCGACATCCTCCGCGGCTCGATCGACTCGTCGGACTACAAGAGCTACATCTTCGGGCTGCTGTTCTTGAAGCGGCTGTCGGATCGCTTCGAGGAGGAGTGCGCGACGATCCGGCGCGATGGCGGGGACCCGGAGGATCCGGACGAGCACGAGTTCTTCGTGCCGAAGCGCGCGCGGTGGGCGGAGATCAGCAAGTGCGCGAGCGGGCTCGGCGAGGTGCTGAACAAGGCCGCCGCGGCGATCGAACACCAGGAGCAGAACAGCAGCGCGCTGCAGGGCGTGCTCGCCGGCATCGACTTCAACGACGAGCGGAAGCTCGGCGACGCGCGGCAGCGGGATCAAGTGCTGGCGCGGCTCGTGCAGCACTTCGCGAGCCTGGATCTCAAGAACGCCTCGCTCTCCGAGCCCGACATGCTCGGGCGCGCGTACGAGTTCCTGATCGAGCGCTTCGCCGACGACGCGGGGAAGAAGGGCGGCGAGTTCTACACGCCGCGGAAGGTGGTGCAGCTCCTGGTCGAGCTCCTGGAGCCGAGCGCCAAGATGCGCATCTGCGACCCGACCTGCGGCTCGGGCGGCATGCTGATCGAGTGCGCGCACTACGTGGAGAAGAGCGGCGGGAACCCGAAGAACCTCTCCCTCTCCGGCCAGGAGAAGAACCTCGGCACCTGGGCGATCTGCAAGATGAACATGCTGCTGCATGGCATCCGCGACGCCAGGATCGAGAAGGGCGACACGATCCGCGATCCCAAGCTCGTCGAGCAAGGAGCGCTCCAGCTCTTCGATCGCGTGATCGCGAACCCGCCCTTCTCGCTCGACGAGTGGGGCCGCGACTTCGCCGAGGCCGATCCCTACGGCCGCTTCCGCTACGGCATCCCGCCGAAGACGAAGGGCGACCTGGCCTTCGTGCAGCACATGCTCGCGGTGTTGAACAAGCAGGGGAAGCTCGCCGTCGTCATGCCGCACGGCGTCCTCTTCCGCGGCAGCAGCGAAGGCGAGATCCGGAAGGGCTTCCTCCGCGACGATCTCATCGAAGCGGTGATCGGCCTGCCGACGAACCTCTTCTACGGCACCGGCATCCCCGCCGCGGTGCTGGTGCTGAACCGCAACAAGCCCGTCGCACGGCGCGGCAAGGTGGTTTTCGTCGAGGCGTCGCGGGAGTACGGCGAAGGGACGAACCAGAACAAGCTGCGCGACGAGGACGTGCAGAAGATCGCGCAGACGGTGAAAGCATTCGTCGATGTCGAGCGCTACGCGCGGGTCGTGCCGGCTGAGGAGATCGAGAAGAACGAGGGCAACCTGAACATCTCGCGTTACGTCGAGACGTCCGAGGCAGAGGACAAGGTCGATGTCGGGGCGGCATTGAATGCGCTGCGAGAAGCAGAGCACGCGCGCGATGCGGCTCGCGCCGAGATGGAGCGACACCTGAGGGCGCTAGGCTATGGCTCCTAGAGGCTGGACTCGCGTGCAGCTCGGCGATGTCTTCGCAGAAGTCGTCGACAAGAAGATCGAGGAGCGCCTGCCGGTGCTCGCCGTGACCCTCGATCGCGGCGTGGTTCGACGCGACAGCCTGGATCGGAAGATGGACCGCGAGGTAGAGCAAGACGCCTATCTTCGCGCCCTCCCGGGCGACATCGCCTACAACACGATGCGCATGTGGCAGGGTGGCTCCGGGCTCGTTCGCGAGGCCGGCTTCATCAGTCCCGCCTACACGATCCTGCGCCCCAAGGGCGAGGAGTGCTCCGAGTTCTGGGCGCATGCCTTCAAGGCGCCGGAGATGATCGAGTCGTTCCGGTGTTTCTCGCAGGGCGTAGCGAAGGACCGCCTCAGGCTCTATTACGATCAGTTCGCGGCAGTCCCCGCCCTTCGCCCCCCCCTTCCCGAACAACGCAAGATCGCCGCGATCCTCTCCTCGGTCGACGAGACGATCGAGAAGGCCGAGGCCGTCCTCGAACGACTCCATTTAGCGAAGCTATCGATGATGTGCGACATGCTGTCCGACTTCGCTAGGGGCTCGATGACTTGGCGCGAAATGCAACTCGGCCACTTGGCAAGGATTCGCAGGGGCGCATCACCACGCCCCATAAGCGACCCGCGATGGTTCAGCGAACAAGGTCCGGGCTGGGTTCGCATTTCGGATGTGACACGGTCACGTCGAGTGCTTCTTCATACGGAGCAGAAGCTCTCTCAGGAAGGATGCGCTCGCAGTGTCAGCATTCGCCCTGGAGATATCATCATGAGCATCGCTGCAACAGTAGGTAAGCCTATCGTCTCGGCAATCGATGCGTGCATACATGACGGCTTTGTACTGCTTGATCAGATCAGCCCCGATGTAGATCGGACATTTCTCTTCTACCTGCTGCAGTGGAAATCAAAAGAGCTCGCCAGCCTCGGCCAAACTGGCACCCAGAAGAACATCAATACGAGCATCGTCGCGGGGCTCCGCGTGCGACTCCCCACCCTCCAGAACCAGATTCGCATCGCAAGAGCGCTCAGCGCCATAGACGACTACACTGAACTATCCGAAATCGAGCTAGAGAAACTCGCGGCCGCCCAATCCGCTTTGCGTATAACCCTTATCAAGGGCGACTCCCAAGTGGAAGTCGATGCGATAGCCAGATGACATCTTTCGCCTGGTCCGAAGCCTCCCAATCCGAAGTCCCCGCCGTCGACCTCCTCGTTGCGCTCGGCTACACCTACGTCCCGCCCGAGCAGCTCGAACGCGAGACGTATCGCGAAGTGCTCCTACTGCCGCGCCTCCGTGCCGCCCTCCAGCGCCTGAACCCCTGGCTCAGCGAGGAGAACCTGCACCGCGCCGTCCGCGCCCTCAGCGATCTCCGCGGCTCCTCGCTCCTCGAGACCAGCGAGAAGATGCACACGGCGCTCGCGTTCGGCGTCACCGTCGAGCAGGACCGCGGCGAGGGGAAGCGGAGCCACAGCGTGCGCTTCTTCGACTTCGAGGCGCCGCGCGCGAACGACCTCGTCGTGACGCGCCAGCTCCGCGTGCAGGGCGTGAAGCAGCAGATCGTGCCGGACGTGGTGGTGTTCGCGAACGGGATCCCGCTCGCGGTGATCGAGTGCAAGAACCCGACCTTGGGCGACGCGTGGCTGCAGGACGCGGTGGAGCAGCTCGATCGCTACCAGGAGCAGAGCGAGCGCTACCGCGGGCTCGGGGCACCGGAGCTCTTCCCGACCGTGCAGGTGCTGATCGCCGCGTGCGGGCAGAACGCGCGCTACGGCACGATCGGCACTCCGTACCGGCACTTCGCGGCGTGGAAGCTCCGCGACGCGGCGGAGCAGCGGGAGCTCGCACGTCACCTCACGCGGGAGCCCTCGCCGCAGGACGCACTGCTCTTTGCTCTGCTCTTGCCCGAGCGCTTGCTCGAGATCCTGCGCACCTTCGTCGTCTTCGAGCGCGATGTGGCCAGCGGTCGCGCGGTGCGAAAGCTCTGCCGTTACCAGCAGTTCGACGCCGTGCGGAAGGCCGTGGCGCGCGCGCGACGCGCGGCGACGCCCGCCGAGCGTGGCGGCGTCGTCTGGCACACGCAGGGCTCGGGCAAGAGCCTGACCATGCTCTGGCTCGCCCTGGCGCTGAAGCGCGATCCCGTCCACGAGAACCCGACCCTGGTGCTCGTCACCGATCGGAAGGAGCTCGATGAGCAGATCGGGCGGGTGTTCCGCGCGTGCGGGTTCCCGAATCCGGAGAGCGCGGGCTCGGTGCGGGAGCTGCGGGAGCTCCTGCGCGCGGGTGCCGGGCGGACGATCCTCACCACGGTGCAGAAGTTCCAGGAGCTCGAGCAGGAGCGCGCGAGCGAGAGCTCGGAACCACTCGTGCTGAACCGCGCGACCAATCTCTTCGTCCTCGTCGACGAAGCGCATCGCACGCAGTACGGCAGCCTCGCCGCGAACCTGCGCGCTGCCCTCCCGAACGCGGCCTTCTTCGCCTTCACCGGCACGCCGATCGACAAGCGCGACCGGAGCACCCTCTCGACCTTCGGGCCCTACGTCGACACCTACACGATCGAGCAGGCGGTGGCGGATGGCGCCACGGTGCCGATCTTCTACGAGAGCCGGCTGCCCGCGCTGCAGGTGATCGGGGCGACGCTGGACCAGCTCTTCGAGCGCGTCTTCGCCGATCGCAGCGAGGAGGAGCGCGCGGCGATCCAGGCGCGCTTCGCGACGGAGCAGGCGCTCGCGAGCGCGCCGCGGCGCCTGGAGACGATCGCGCTCGACCTGATCGCGCACTTCACCGGCTTCATCCAGCCGAACCGGAAGAAGGCGCTCCTCGTCGCGTGCTCGCGCGACGCCGCGGTGAGCTATCAAGAGCTCTTGGAGCGTCTGCAGGCACCGCCGTCGGCGGCCGTGATCTCGACCTCGAACGACGACGATCTGCGCATGCGTCGGCACGGGCTCGACAGCACGCAGCGGAAGGCGCTGCTGAAGCGCTTCCTCGATCCCGAGGACCCGCTGCAGATCCTCGTCGTCTGCGACATGCTCCTCACCGGCTTCGACGCGCCCGTGCTGCAGGTGCTCTACCTCGACAGCCCGCTCCGCGAGCACACGCTGCTGCAGGCCATCGCGCGCGTGAACCGCACCGACGCCCACAAGAACTACGGCCTGATCGTCGACTACTGGGGCGTGAGCACTGCCCTGCAGGAGGCGCTCGCGATCTTCGCGCCGCAGGACGTGCAGGGGGCCTTGCAGCCGAAGACGAACGAGCTGCCGCGGCTCCAAGCGCGGCATGCCGCAGCGATGAAGTTCTTCGCGCATCTCAAGAACCGCGGCGACCTGGAGGCTCACGTGCGCGTGCTCGAGCCCGAGGACGTGCGCGCGGACTTCGATGTCGCGTTCCGGCGCTTCGCGGAGAGCCTTGAGCTCGTGCTGCCCGATCCCGCAGGCCTGCCCTATCGCCGAGATGGCGCCTGGCTCGGCGAGATCCGCCAAGCCGCGCGCGCCCGCTATCGCGACCAGAGCCTCGACATCTCCGACTGCGGCGCCAAGGTGCGCGAGCTGATCGCCGAGGCGATCTCCGCCTCCGGCGTCGAGATCCTGGTGAAGGAGGTCTCGATCCTGGCGAAGGAGTTCGACGAGAAGCTGGCGGCCCTCGAGGACCCCGCGGCCAAGGCCAGCGAGATGGAGCACGCATTGCGGGCCGAGATCCACGTGCGACT
Source organism: Planctomycetota bacterium (assembly GCA_016719295.1). Lineage (GTDB taxonomy): Bacteria > Planctomycetota > UBA1135 > UBA1135 > JADKAF01 > JADKAF01. The sequence continues at coordinate 5,073,152 of JADKAF010000001.1, read as the reverse complement.
GGAGGAGGACCCCGCGTTCTACGGCTCGCTGCGCGAGCGCCTGCAGCAGTTGATCGAGGCGCAGCGCGCGAAGCGCCTCGATGCGGCCCAGGCCCTGGCCGAGCTGAAGAAGCTCCGCGCCGAGGCGAGCAGCCGCGCCGCGATCGCGCAGGACCTCGGCCTCTCGCCCACCGGCTTCGCCATCTTCAACCTGCTCCACCCGCGCGACACGACCCAGGTCGCCGAAACCGACCAGCGCGCGATCGACCTCGCCGCCCTCCTCGAGCGCGCGATCACGAACCAGCTCGACATCGTCGACTGGCAGCAGAAGGACGACGTCCAGCGCGAGATGCGCCGCGATCTCAAGCGCTGCCTCAACGTCGCCGGCATCCCGAAGGAGCGCCACGACGCCCTCGCGATCCAGATCGTCGACCTCCTGAAGGCGCAGAGGAAGGCGTGAAGGGAGCGAAGGCGAAGCCCGCGACGGCCACCTCAGTCGCGGACCCGAGCGAACGCGCCGTCGCCACCTACGGCACGCGCACGATCCCCTACCGCATCGAACGCGGTCGCCGCCGCCTCACCGTCGCGATCGTCGTCGATCCCACCGCCGGCGTGATCCTCCGCGCGCCGCGCCACGTCGAGCCCGCGCGCTTGGCCCAGCTCGTGCGCCGGAAGGGCGCCTGGATCGTCGAGCGCCTCCGCAGCTTCGAGGATCTCCTGCCCGCGCCTGCACCGCGGGAGTTCGTGAGCGGCGAGAGCTTCCACTACCTAGGGCGCCAACATCGCCTGCGCGTCGAGAGCGCGCGCGAGCTCGCACGCGCGACGGTCGCGCTACGCGAGGGGCGCCTGCACGTCACAGTGCCCACATCGATTCCGGCCGCAGACCGAGCGCGCGCCGTCCGCGACGCGCTGAAGCTCTGGTACCGTCGCCGTGCCGCTCTCTACCTCCCGCCGCGCCTCGCCCACTGGGCCGAGAAGCTCGGCGTCGCGGTGCCGCCGCTGCTCATTCGCGAGCCCGCGAAGCGCTGGGGCTCCTGCGATGCGCGCGGCAACGTGCGCATCAACTGGCGCGTGATGCAGGTGGCGCCGCGGCTCATCGACTACGTGCTCGCGCATGAGCTCGTGCATCTCGAGCATCGGTTGCATGATGCGGAGTTCTGGGCGAGGTTGGGAACGGTCATGGGAGATGCGGAGGGGCGGCGGCAGCAGCTCCGGACCCGAGGCGCCGTCTCGCTCTGGTAGTCCCTCAGCCTTCGCGGAAGGCGTCTTCGAACTCGTCGTCGCCGGGATCTGCGCGGCGCCGCCATGCGCCGACGAGCTTCACGAGGCGGGCATCGCAGTACACCACGATCGCCAGGCGCAGTCCTCCGCTCTTCCCGCTGCCGGAAAGGCCCCAACGCACTTTCAAGCACTTGCCGCCGGCTGCCGTGTGCTGCGAGCTCATCGGCGCGATGGAGCCGCCTTGCTTCTGCCGGCAATCGCCATCACCGCTGGCGAAGTAGGCGCAGAGGTAGGCGCTTCCGCGCGTCCTTCTCCGCCTCGTAGGCCTCGACTCCGATCGCTTGGCGCAGCTCCAATAGCAGGGCGCGGGCGCCGCTCAAGACGACCCATGGAATGCTCGCGCTCTCGATCACGGGAGCTCACCAAGCCGCGCCCGCTTCGTCATCCGCCGCTCGCAGGCGAGCTTCGAGCTCCGCGTCCGGAGCCTCCTCGAGCCAAGGATCGCGCTCGAGGAGCTGCTGCATCGCGATGCGCAGATCGAGCTTCTGTGCGGGCCGCTTGGCCCCGAGTCCGCGCGCCCACGCGATCTGCCAACCCATGTTGTCGTGGGAGTACTGAGAGAGCTCTCCGGCCTTCTTGGAGGCCGCCCATCGACCGATCTGCTTCGCGCGATCGACCTGCTCCTCCGTCAGGGCGACGAAGGCCGGCTCTTTGGTGAGGCAGACAGGCTTCGCAAAACCATCCTCGGCATCATCCTGTAGAGCGACGCTGGCCTCCTCAAGAGCGGCGACGAGTCGGGTAGGGTACTTCGCGACGACCGGTCCCTGCGGAAGCGCCAGATAGGTCGCGGAGGTCATGGTTTCGCCGTGATCGCGAAGCCAACTCAGATCGAGATAGAAGAGCGCCTTGTTCAGCGAGGTGATGGGGAGCGAGCCTCCGGCGCCGAGTAGGACCGCTGCGGCAGGTTCGACCATCGAGGGGAGCGTCATGGCTCGAGGAGACTAGGAGGAGGAGGCGGATCCGACAAGGGTACGGCGACCTCTGGGGTACGCTGCTGTGCGCCCGGCGCAAGAGTCCTCGGAACTTCAGAACAGCGGCTGATCCACCCGTGCACGCCCAGGGATCTCGAGCAGCACTTCGTCGGCAGGAGCAGCAGTGGCCTCCCGAAACGGGGAACCTCCCAACCTTCGTGCGGCATTTCAGGGCTATCGCGCGGAGTCCGCGCAGGCGAAGCGGAGATGTCGCGCCATGAGAGGGAACATGGCGCACGCCTCGACTTCGAAATCGCGAAGGCGTCGTGCGATGAGCTCGCCGCGAATCTTCTGCGGCTCCAGGTAGTCCGCGAAGGACGTATAGACCTTCATGCCGCTGCCGCTCGGAACGGATAGGTAGCGGGCGACCTGCGAGCTCCGGTCCAGGTCGGCGTAGTTCCGGAAGATGCTGCCACCGATCTTCCGTGCGAGCAGGCGACGTCGTGAAGGATGATCGTTCGCGCGATCATCGAAGAGCCCGAGCAAGAGAACGTCCGCCACATAGAGCGCCTTGTAGAACGCGAGGGTCGCCACCCACTCCGGAAAGCGCTCGATCGAATCGAGGAGCAGGTCCAAGACGACTTGCGTCTTGTTGGCGAGCTCGATGCGCGGTCGTGCCGCTGCGAGTCTACGCAGAGAGCGGTCCTCGTTCGGATGGGGCGCGGACATCGCTGCTTCGGAACTCCAAGGTCGAGCTCCCGAGGAAAGAGCGCAGCGACTCCTCGGGCGCAGGTGGCAGGGACATCACTTCCAGATCGAAGGGGAAGAGCTCGTGCTCGCGCGTGAGGCCGAGGTAGAGCTCGGAGAGCGCGTCCTCGAACTCGCGGTCGTACAGGGGCTCGGACTTGATGACGAGGAAGCAGAGACCTCCGTCACGTCGCGTGAGGTAGGCCTCACGGACAGCCGGCCCCATTTCGATGACCCAAGCGCCGAGACGGCGGAGCAGGAGCTCGAACTTCTGCAGCGCGAGCCCATCTCCGCGAGCGGCGTGGCAGGCGTTGATCACCTCCTGCACGGTCAGGAGGAAGACGTCCTGATCGAGCGGGGTGACGGTGACCTTGCCGTCGGGGTACTTGATGGCGTTGATCTGGATCGTGGCTCCGGCGTGGCCGCCAGCGGTTTCACGGCTTGCATGGTTCATCGAGGCATCCTGGGCCCGCTCGCTGCGCGGGAATTCCCGTCAGCGCACGCGGGCTTCGATCAAGGGCGATGACGTGCCTCGCGCGCGACGGTCACGCGAGGGCTGATTTTCTTTGCGCTGCATCTTCGGCTGTCCCGCCGTTCGCGGCTAGGAGGCGCCCCAATCTAGGTCGAGCGTGGCGGCTCGCCGAGCGCCGACACGACATGCCGATAAGGGCACTTCGCTCCCCAACGCTACGCCCTTCTCCCGATAGGCCGCACCCGCCTGCGCCCCGACGATGCGCTCGAACCCCCGCTCCCCCACGAAGGACGCACGGTATGAGCACGCATCGCACCCCCCTCGCCCTCGCCGCTGCGAGCCTCGCGCTGGCGAGCCTCTCGTTCGGCGCACCGCAGGCCGCCACGCTGCGCGTCACGAGCACCGCCGATAGCGGACCCGGCTCGTTGCGCGCGGCGCTCGCCAGCGCTGCCGATGGCGACACCGTCGATGCGCGGAGCGTCGCCGGGACGATCCTGCTCACCAGCGGACCGCTGGTGGTGTCCACGAGCGTCGTGATCGTCGGGCCGGGGTCCGTGGTGCTCGCGGTGAGCGGCGACGACGGCTCCGGCGTGTTCGAGATCACGGCGAACGACGTGACGCTGCGCGGCCTCGGCGTCACGGAGGGCTCGAGCACGAGCTCGGGCGCCGGGATCAAGATCGGCAGCCTCGCGGGCAGCACGATCCAGCTCGAGGCGTGCGCGATCACCGCGAATCACACGAGCCAGCACGGCGCCGGCATCTACAACGCGAGCGGCGTCTCGCTGTCGATCGTCGATTGCGACCTCTACGCGAACGGCGCGAACGGATTCGGCGGCGCCATCTACAACGACAACGGTACGATCCTGATCTCCACCAGCTCGCTCCGCGCGAACGGGGCCGACCTCGGCGGCGCGATCTTCAACGGAGGCGGGACGACCTTCGGGATCGTGCAGTTGTTCCGCTGCACGCTGAGCGGGAACTCGGCGAACTACGGTGGTGGCGTCTACAACCTCGGCGCGAGCCCTGGAGACGCGACGCTCACCCTCGAGAGCTGCACGGTGAGCGGGAATTCGGCCGGCGGCGCCGGAGCGATCTACAACGACGGTGCTTGGGGCGGCCTCGCGGAGCTCGAGATCAACGCCTGCACCTTCAGTGCCAACACCTCCGCCAACGGGAGCATCGTGAACGACGGGCGCTTCAACGGCGTAGCGGAGCTCGACCTAGCGGACAGCATCTTCGCGACCACCGCTCCGGGCGTGACCCTGGAGAATCAGGCCGGCCAGCTTCGATCGCTGGGTCACAACCTGAGCAGCGATGACCAGAGCAGCTTGCTCAGCCATGCCAGCGATCGCGTGCTCCTCGATCCGTTGCTCGGTCCGCTGCAGGATCACGGCGGGCTCGGGTTCACGCACGAGCTCCTGCCCGGCAGCCCGGCGATCGATGCGGGGAATCGCGCGATCTTCGGCGGCGCCCTCACCGAGGATCAGCGCGGCTTGCCGCGGACCTTCGACGATCCGTCCATCACCAACGCGAGCGGCTCGGATGGGAGCGATATCGGCGCCTTCGAAGTCTCTCCTTCGGCGGAGATCTCGAAGCCGCAAGCGAAGCTCTCCTTCTCCAAAGCGAACGCGGATCGTTGCTCCTTCTCGGCCGCCTTGGATCTCGGGCCCGCGTTCGAGCCGTCGGGGCAGGAGCTCCGCGTGGACTTCGCCGGAGCGACGCTCGCGCTGACGTTCGACGAGAAGGGCAAGGGAGCGACCGAGCGCGGCGCGATCCCGTCCGGTCGCGCCAAGCTCAAGCTGGAGAAGCGCACCGGCCTCTGGACCCTGAGCGTCGACCTGAAATCGGGCTCCTGGAGCAGTGCCTGGGCCGCCCGCGGCTTGACGAACGACGACGTGCCGAAGCCCGGCACGCCGGTGACGGTGCCGATCCTCGTCCGCATCGGCGAGCGCGGCTGGGCGAGCGAGCTTTCGCTCCACTACACCGCGAAGGCAGGGAAGTCCGGCACCGCCAAGTAGGGGCGAAGCGCGACTCAGTCGTGGGGCCCGATCGCGAACCCGCTCTCGCGCCAAGCGACGCTGATCTCGCCCTGCGTCGGGAAGAAGCGCGCGAGGAAGCGCCGCCCCCAGGCCAGCGCATGCAAGCGGCTCTCGACCTCGCGCTTGGGTGCTGCTCGCAGCTCCTCGACTTCGGCGTCGCGCAGCGCCACGACGAGCCAGGTCTGATCGTCCTCACCGCCGACCCAGTCCACGCGCTCCAGAAAGACTTGAGCGAAGTTCTGACCGCACGCGCAGCGGCTGAGCGAGACCGAGAAGTGCGACTCGTCGACGAGCGTCGCCACGCGACGCGAGCGCAGCGCGTCCCACGCGGCTGCGGCGTCTGCGCCACAGCACGCGACGCAGCCGTCGAGCTCGACGCGCGGCGCTGACGCGGAGGGCGTACTCGCCGCACGCGGCGCGAGGAAGGGTGGGATCGCACCCGCGCCTTCCGGCAGCTCGATCTCGACGAGCCAGTCCTCGTCGCGCTCGTAGACATCGACGAGCTCGCCGTGACCACATGCCGTGCACTGCATGTAGGTGAACTCGATCATCGAACGCGCTTCGTCCTCACCGACCGCGGTCGAGCCGCAGCGAGGACAGCGAGCGACGATCGCGCGCTTCGGCGCGTCGGGAGGGTGCATGGGGCCACGCTATCGCGCGCGGCGTGCCGCGGCTACGATCCGCGGATCCCCAGAGGATCGGAGGAATGCCATGGAGATGCCCCGCCCCGGTGCCGTGCACCAGCGCTTGCAAGAGCTCGCCGGAACCTGGATCGGCGACGAGACCATGCACCCCGGACCGTGGTCGCCGATGCCGATGAAGGCCGAGGGCCGCGTCGTCGCCGAGATGCAGCTCAGCGGGTTCTTCTTGGTCTCGCGCTACGAGCAGCGGATGGGCGGTCAGCTCAGCTTCGAAGGCCACGGCATCTACGGCTGGGATCTGCATCGGCAGCGCTACACGATGCACTGGTTCGACACGATGGGGAACGATCCGGGCGAGCCTGCGCGCGGCACCTGGGAAGGCCCGCTGCTCGTCTTCGAGAACACGACGCCGATGGGCAAGGGGCGCTACAGCTACGAGCTGCTCGGAAGAGGTCGCTATCGCTTCTCGATGGCGATGTCGCCGGATGGCCAGACCTGGGCGCCGATGATGGACGGGATCTACGTGCGGCAGCCCTGAGCTGGGCGGAGCGGGGTATGCTCCAGGCATGGTCTTCCGCACCCCGCTCCTCGACGGGCTCGCGCGCTTGCTGCGCGCGGCTTCCACCAGCGATTCCCCCGCCGCATCCGCGCCGACGCCCCTCGACCGGCGGCGCTTCCTGCTGGCGAGCGGCGGCGCGGCCTGCGCCGCTTGGCTCCCGGCGTCGGGTCTCGCCCGACCGCGTGGCAACGCGCGCATCGCGATCGTGGGCGCCGGACTCGCCGGGCTCAGCTGCGCCTATCGCCTGAGGCAGCGCGGCCTCGTCGCCGAGGTGTTCGAGGCCAGCTCGCGCTTCGGCGGACGTTGCTGGACGCGGCGCGGCGACTTCGCCGAGGGCCAGCTCGCGGAGCACGGCGGCGAGCTCATCGATCAATCGCACACCGCGATCCGCCAGCTCGCGCAGGAGCTGCGTCTGCCCCTGGTGAACGTGCTCGCCGCGGAGGCGAACGGCACCGAGGCGTGCCTGCACTTCCTCGGCGCGCGCTATGAGCTCCGCGACGCGGCGCGCGACCTGCGCTCCATCTGGCGCGCGATGCACCGCGATCTCTCGGAGGCGAGCTACCCCACGACCTACCAGCTCTCGACGGCGCGCGGGCGCGAGCTCGATGCGCAGTCGATCGCGCAGTGGATCCAAAGCACCGTGCCCGGAGGGCTCGCCTCGCCCTTTGGCCAGCTCCTCGCCGTCGCCTACAACATCGAGTACGGCGCCGAGGTCGAGGAGCAGAGCGCGCTGAACCTGCTCTATCTCTTAGGCTACAGCGGGCCCGGCCGCGTGCGGATCTTCGGACCCTCCAACGAGAAGTACAAAGTCGTCGGCGGCAACGATCGCCTGCCCGCGCTCCTCGCCGAGTCTCTCGCGGCACAGCTCCGGCCGCAGCACGAGCTGCGCGCCGTGCGGAAGCTCGCCTCGGGCCAGATCCGTCTCAGCTTCGCGACCGCCGGTCCGACGATCGAGGAGGACTTCGATCACGTCGTGTTCGCGCTCCCGTTCGCGGTGCTGCGCGAAGCGGTCGATCTCGGCGCGGCGGGCTGGTCCCCGCGGAAGCTCCTCGCGATCCGCGAGCTCGGCCGCGGCAGCAACGCGAAGCTCGCCGTGCAGCTCTCCTCGCGCACGTGGCGCGCGCAGCGCTGCAACGGGGAGACCTACTCCGACCTCGGCTATCAGGCGACCTGGGAGGTGACGCGCGCGCAGAGCGGCACGAGCGGCATCCTGGTGAACTACTCGGGCGGCGCTCTCTCCGATTCCTTCGCCGGAGCGGACCCGCTGCTGCGTGCGCCGCAGTTCCTGCAGCAGCTCGAGCCCGTGCTGCCCGGCGCGAGCGCCGCATGGAACGGGCGTGCCACGCTCGACACCTGGAAGGACCAACCGCTCAGCCGCTGCAGCTACTCCTTCTTCAAGGTCGGGCAGTACACGCTCTTCGGGGGCGTCGAGGGCCAGCCGGAGGGCAACGCGTGGTTCTGCGGGGAGCACACCTCGCAGGACGCGCAGGGCTATCTCGAGGGAGCGGTCGAGACCGGCGAGCGCGCGGCGCGCGAGGTCGAAGCGGCGCTCTGAGAGCGCCGCTCGGCTACCGCGCGCGCAGCGACGCCATGTCGATGCAGAAGCGGTAGCGCACGTCGCCGCGCAGCAAGCGCTCGTAGGCCTCGTTCACCTGCTGGATCCCGATCACCTCGACGTCGGCGGTGATGCCGTGCGTTCCGCAGAAGTCGAGCAGCTCCTGCGTCTCGGCGATGCCGCCGATGTTCGAGCCCGAGATGCTGCGGCGGCCGAAGATGAGACCGAAGGAAGAGACGGCGAGCGGGTTCGGCGGCGCGCCGACCAAGGTGAGGTTGCCGTCGCGGCGAAGCAGCGGGAGCAGCGCGTTCACGTCGTGATCGGCGGAGACGGTGTCGAGCAGGAAGTCGAAGCGGCCGGCGTGCTGCGCGAGTGCAGCGGCGTCGCGCGACAGCAGGACCTCGTGCGCGCCCAAGCGCAGCGCGTCCGCGCGCTTCCGCTCCGAGGTCGTGAGCACGTAGACCTCCGCGCCGAGGGCGCGTGCGAGCTTGACGCCCATGTGGCCGAGGCCGCCGAGCCCGACGATGCCGACGCGCTTCCCCGGGCCGATGCCGTGGTGGCGCAGCGGGGAGTAGGTCGTGATGCCGGCGCAGAGCAGCGGGGCCGCGCCCGCGAGCTCGAGGTTCGCCGGCAGGCGCAGCACGAAGCGCTCGTCGACGACGATGCGCTCGGAGTAGCCGCCGTAGGTCACGCCGCCCAAGTGCGCGTCGGGGCCGTTGAAGGTGAACACGACGTTCGGGCAGAACTGCTCGAGCCCCTCGCGGCATTCGCCGCAGGTCCCGTCGGAGTCGACCATGCAGCCCACCGCGACGCGATCCCCCACCGCGTACGTCTTCACCGCGGCGCCGACGTGCGTCACGCGCCCGACGATCTCGTGCCCGGGCACGATCGGGTACACCGTCGGCAGCGTCGCCTTCCACTCGTCGCGCACGACGTGGATGTCCGAGTGGCAGATGCCGCAGTAGAGGATCTCGATCTCGACATCGCTCGCGCGCGGAGCGCGGCGCGGGATCTCGTGGAGCGCGAGCGGCGCCGTGGCGCTGGTCGCGGCGTATGCGCGTGTCATTTGCATGATTCACCTCGGAGGGAGCAGCTCACGGCACAGTGAAGTTGACGAGCAGCGTTACTGTGCCGTGGGGAGGAGGGCGTTGAAGAGGAGCTTCATCGTGCCCCAGGGTTGGCCGCGGTAGATGACGTCGGCGCCGAAGAGGACGACGCTGCCCTCGCCGACGGGGAGTCGCAGGGCCGCGGCCTTGTCGCGCAGGAGCTCGGCGCCGATCTCCCAGCCGCTCGCGAGGAGGCGGCCGGCGCTGGGGTAGGTGACGAAGAGCTCGGCCTTGGGATCGTCGCTGGTGAAGACGGGGCTGCGGCGGAACATCAGCGCGAAGCGCTCGGAGCAGCCGTAGCTCAGCGGGTGCGCGGGTTGCGCGCGGGCCCAGAGCAACGAGCCCGGGATGAAGAACTCCGAGGACGGGACGCTCTTCTCGTTGCCGTTCGCGTCGCGCTTCTTCAGCCCCTCCTGCACCGGCAGATCGAGGAGCCGCGCGAGCTTCGTCGCGTCGTCGCCGAGGGCGACGATCGTCCCGCCCGCGGCGAGGAACGCGCGCAGCGGCTCGATCGTGTTCTCGGCGGTCAGCGCGACGCGGCGCGCGGCGAGATCGGACCAGTCCTCGAACGGCGGCAGGAGCTCTTGCAGATCGGCGATGTCTTCGTCCGACAAGCTGTCCCGGCGCTCGCGCGACTCGCGCGCGTCGCGCGAGGCGGGCAAGCCGTCGTGGAAGACGAGCGTGTCGAAGTCCTGCGCGAGGTTCCCCGCCGCAATGCGCTGCCCCGTCACGCGCGTGTACGGGAACTCCGCTTGCTCCATCACCCACTGCGTCCAGCCGGCGGTCATGCTGCCGCCCCAGACGTCGAACACGCCGAGCCGCTGCGCGCGCAGGGGCTGTGCCTCCGGCGGCGCCGCATCGACGCCGTGGAACGCGACGCCGAGCTCGCTCGCGAGCGCGCTCGCGCGTTCCGCTCCGGCCAGCGCCGGAACGAAGAACGCCCCCGGCGGCAGCGCTTCGCCGCCGACCTCGAGCGCGCGCGGCACGCGCGCGACCGCGACGCCAGCGGCACGCAGGCGATTCACGGCGATCACCGCGCTCGCGCTCCGCGCGTCGAGCACCCAGCCCGCTTCTCCCGCGCTCGCGAGCTGCGCGCGGAACGGCGCCTCGACCTCCAGCAGCGGATGCGTGGCGACCACCAGCGGCTCGAGCACCTTCACGACCTCGACGTCGTGCTGCATCGAGAGCGTCCAACCCGCGCTGTCGTACGGCCGGATGGGTTCCCCGCCCTTGCCGAGGTCGTCGGGGTGCCACTGCGGCTCGAGCATGTCGCGGAGATGCGGACGATAGGCCTGCGCGGCCTGGATCACGTAGCTGCCGGCGGGCGCGGGCTTCCCGCGCGCGGGCAGCGCGATCGCCTCGCGCGCGACGCCGATCTCGATCGCGTTCCGCCGCAGCGCGCGCACGAGGCGCGTCGCCGAGGCGAAGTCGGGCTGATCCGCAGGGATCACGTAGACGCGCGCATCGCGCAACGAGGGATCTTGGAACGCGGGCACGATCGTGTTCGGCTCGACCTCGGGCTCGTTCTCGCCGTTCTTCGCGCGCGAGGCCTCGTCACGCTCCTTGGCGATCGCGAGCAGCTCCGGCGTCGCCGTCCAGTAGTCCTTCGAGCCGCGCTCGATCGCGCGGCGCGCGAGCTGCCAGCCTTGATAGAGCAGCTCCTCACCGTAACGCGAGGCGTAGTCCAGGATCGCGAAGTTCGCCGTCTGCAGGTAGTCGATCGTCTGCCGCGCGTGCCACGGCTGCCCGAGGATGGGATCGGGGTAGTCGCCGTGCGGCACGCGCTGATCGAGCGACGGCGAGATGCGCGAGGGATCGGGCGTGCCGTAGACCTCGGTCAGGATGCCGATCGCGTTGTGGAAGTAGCTCGCGGTGCGGAGCCCGCCGTTCCACCACGTCGAGTAGGTCGCCCCGCTGCGCGAGATGACCCCGGGCTTCCCCTCGGCGGCGAAGCGGTGGTTCATGTGCGCGGCGACGATCTCGATGCCGCGCACGACGAGCGGGTCGACGTTGTAGTTGAACGGATCGCGGAAGGGCGGCGTGTAGATCACCGTGCCGCGCGGCGCCGTCTGGTGATGGTTGTAGATGATCCGTGGGAACCAGCGGTGATAGTGCGCGCGCAGGATGTTCCGCGTCTCCGGCATGTTGCCGGCGTAGAAGTCGCGGTTGTTGTCGTGGCCCAGATACTTCTGATAGAGCACCGGGATCTGGCCCACGCGCCCCGTCGCGCGATAGCCGCGCGAGATGAGCTGCATGCCATCGGGGTTCGCGGGGCAGACGAGCAGGATCACGTTCTCGAGGATGCGCGCGACCTCGGCGTCCTCGCGCGAGACCATCTGCCATACGAGCTCGAGGATGTTCTGCGCGGCGATGGACTCGTTCGCATGGAGCCCGCCGTCGATCCAAACCACGACGCGCCCGCTCTTGGCGAGCTTCTGCGCGATCTCTTCTCCCTCGTCGCGCCCGAGCGAAAGCCGTTCGCTGATCCCGCGCAGCTCCTCCAAGCGCAGATGATTGGAGGGCGCGGTCACGACCGCGAGCCACTGTGTCAGCCCGTAGCTCGTGCGCCCCATGTCCTCGAGGGCGAGCCGGGGCGAGCGCTCGTCGAGCAGCTTCCACCACGCCTCGAGCTGCGCGTAGTCGGCGAGGAACCCGTCCGCGCCGATCCTCTGCCCGAGGAACTCCTCCGGACCGGGCAGCTCCTGCGCGGGGAGCGCGGAGCACAGCGCTGCGAGCGCGAGCGAAGCGACGAAGGGGATGCGGCGGCGGTTCATGGCCGCAGCTTACGCCACGGCGTTCCCGCGCGTCACGCGTCCCGCTCGTCGCTCGCTCGAGCCATGCCCCTCAGGGCTGCACGGTCACCTCGAGGCCCTGGCTCGCGGCCAAGCCCTGCGGACCACATGCCGCCGGGAACAGCGCCTGGAAGTCCAGCGTGAGCCCGAGCAGCAGCGGGTCGGAGGTGATCGGGAATGGCACCGCCGCCACACCCCGCGCATCCGAGCCGATCGGGAACGAGAAGAGCCCCGGCGAGAACGGATCGACGAGGAGGTTCACGCCGAGCAGCGGCACGTTGGCGCGCGCCGTGCTGAGCAGCAGGGCCCCGGGCGTGATCGCGGGTGCGCCCTCGACGGCGAACGCGAAGCCCCCGAAGCCGAGGCGCGGCTCTGCATTCGCGCGCAGCGCGATCCCGCAGCCGGGCGTCCCCGTACCGTAGGCGACGAGACCTTCATCGCCGTCGAGCACGCTGTCGGCGTCGCGGTCGATGCCCATGCGCCGACCGCTGCCGACCGGCACGCCCGTGAAGATCCACGTCGCGCGACCGTTCTGCGCCTGCGCGAGGAGCTCGGCGCGCGTGAAGGTGCCGAGGGCTGCGCGCGACGCGCGGTAACGGCTGGAACCGGCCTCGTAGCTGAGGCCCAGATCCTCGCCATCGAGGCGGCCCTTCGCGACGAGGTCGCAGCTGCTCGCCACCGCCTGTGATTCGAGGAGCGTGAGATCCGCGGCGAAGCCAGAGGAGCTCGCATTGCCCGAGTCCAGCGCGCGCTGCCAACCTACGGCCGGCGCCATCCCGGTGTCGAAGGCGAGCAGGAACTGCTCCAAGTCATCCTTGCGGTTGCTCGGCCACGAGTTGAAGGCCGGGATCGCGAGGAAGCTCTGCAGGGTGTCGATCGTGCCGTCGTGGATGAAGCCGAAGCCGAGCTTGCTCGGCACTCCCTTCCGGTAGCCGACCTTGCGGTAGAGGTTCCGCAGGTGCGGGACCTTCATTTGGATCTCGATCTGCCCCGCGATGAGCTGCGGGTTGATCACCTGGTGGTTGCTCCCGGTCGGCAACGCGTGGCAGGTGGCGCAGGTCAGCGAGCCCACCGGCGTGCCGCCGATCGAGAAGTTGCGGAAGGTGTCGAGGCCCGCGGCCTGGTTCGTCGCGGAGGGCGTGGTCGCGTAGCTGCGATCGCGGAGCTGGTTCGGATTGGGCGGGAACACGACTTCGAGCACGAACGCCTTGAAGTCGGCCATGTCCCCGGCGGGGATCACGCTCCCACCCATCAGCGCATCGAAAGTGCCGTTGAAGTTCTCGAAGTCGACGCGATCGCCGCGCCAGTGGAAGGGCTTCTCGCCGCGCAAGCCGCGCAGCGTCTGCGTCGTCATCGGGCCCTTCATCGGGTGAAAGGGCTGCAGCAGCAGATTGAACGGGAACGGCTGCCCCACCGGCGCGGGGTCCTGGTTCGCGCCCGGGTTGCCGAGGTCCCACGCGAGGCCATCGAGATCCGCGTCGATGTGGCACGCCGCGCAGGAGAAGGTGCCGTTCCCGGCGAGCTTCGCGTCGTAGAGGAAGCCGCGGCCAGCCTTGAGCTGCGCGGGCGTCGGATCGTGCGCGAACGGCAGCTCGCGCAGGACCGCCTGGGTCGCGGTGTCGATCACGGCGAGGCTCGCGGAGAGGCGCTGCACGACGTAGAGCCGCGGCGCGCTCGGATGCAGCGCGAGACCGCGGGGCCCCTTCTTGGTGCGCGCGTTCGACGCGGCGCCGGCGACACCCAGCTCGATCCGCCCGAGCAGCGTCCCGTTGGTGTCGAGGACCCCGATGCGATCGGTGCCCTGGGCCGCGACATAGAGCTTGCCGGCCGCGGCGTCGAGCGCGAGGCCCGTCGGCTCGGCGAGCGCCACCGCCGCGCTCGCCGGATGCGGCAGCGTGGCGTAGCTCACGGTCGGGTTGAGATCGAAGATGCTCTTCGCCCCGTTCGTCGCGACGCGCGTCACGCGCGAGTCGACGGCGTGGCCGCGCAGCGCGGTCTCGAAGCGCACGAGGTTTCGCGACTCCAAGTTCGCGACGAAGACCTCGCCGCTCACGGGATGCACCGCGAGATCGAAGTTCGTGGTGCCGACCGCCGTGACGCGGCGCGTGATCGCGAACGACTGCGCGTCGATCTCGAAGAGGTCCTCGTCGGGCAGGATCGTCTGGTGCGCGCTGGTCCAAGTCGGATCGCTCGCGGGGACGATGATGCCCTGCTGCGGCGCGGGAGGGAGCAGCGGATTCGTCGGCGGCGGCGCCGCGGGAGCGAGGGCCTTCGGAACGATCGTCGTACCGTTGCCCGAGCGCGCCGAGAGCGCGAAGACCTTGGTGCGATCGGCGCTCGCGGCGAGTGCGCGCGGGTCCTTCGACGGGAACGGGATCACCGTGAGGCTCGCGCGTGAAGCCGCATCGAAGACGTGGATCTGGTCCTTCGCGGTGGCGCTCACGAACGCGCGCTCCGGCGTGCCGGCGAAGACGACGTCGGCGGGCTCGTCGCCGACCTCGAGCGTCGCCACGACCTGCCCCTGCGCGAGCGAGATCACGCTCACCGAATCGGAGAGCCAGTTCACCACCCAGAGCTCGTCGTCGTTCCGGAAGCGCAGCGAGACGGGCTCCAGCCCGACCGCGATCTCGCGGAGCAGCACCGGGTTCGACGGATCGCCGAGAGAGTAGATCGCGATGCGCTGATCGGAGGAGTGCACGACGGCGAGACGGGTGCCGTCGGGGCTCAGCTGCACCGGGTGCGTCTGCGGGGACTCGAAGGGAACGAAGGCGTTCTGCGCTCGGGCGAGCGGAACGAGAGCCAGGGCCACTACGAGCGCGGCGGCCGAGCGAGAGAGGAGCATCGGGATCTCCGGGGGAGGGGGGCGACGGAGAGAACGGGCCCAGCATAGCCAGGGCGGGGCCGAGAAGAAGAGAGGAAGACGCAGCATGGTCTCGCCGAGGGCCGTGAAAAATCCGGCCTCCGAAACCGCGCTCCGTCGCGACGCTCTCCTTCGGAATCGGGGGCTATCATTTCCCGCCGTGACGACGCCCCCGTCTCCCGAACAGCTCTCGCGCACGATCTACGATGCGCTGCACTCCCTGGCCGAGCGCCTGCTCGTCGAGCAGCGCAAGAACCACACGCTGCAGCCGACCGCGCTCGTGCACGAGGCGTATCTCCGCCTCCAACGCCTCGACGGCGCGCTCTGGGGGGAACGCGGTCGCTTCTTCGCCGTCGCGGGGAAGGCCATGCGCTCGGTGCTCGTGGATCACGCGCGGCGACGCGGGGCGCAGAAGCGCGGCGGCGGCGCGAGCGCGGTGCAGACCGTCTTCGAGGACACGCCGAACGGGAGCGATCCCGTCGACGTGCTCGACCTCGAGGACGCTCTCGTCGACCTGGAGAAGATCGACGAAGGGCTGGTGCGCGTGGTCGAGCTGCTCTTCTTCGCCGGTCTCACCGCGGCGGAGGCGGCCGAGGTGCTCGGCGTCTCGGAGCGCACGGTGAAGCGCGATTGGCGCACCGCGCGCACCTGGCTGAAGGCGCGCCTCGATTCCGGAGCGAGCAGCACATGAGCACGGAACGCTCGACCTCCGACTGGACGCGCGTGCGCGCGCTCTACGAGCAGCTCTGCGATCTGCCGGCTGCCGAGCGCGAAGCCGCGCTCGCCGAAGCCTGCGCCGGAGATGCCGAGCTCCGCTCGGCCGTCGTTCACCTGCTGGCCCACGACAGCGGAGAGGGCGACTCGTTCCTCGGCGCTCCGGTCGCGCGCCTGACGAACCTGGCCCCCGCCGAGACCTTCGAGCTCGCCGAGGGCACCGCGATCGGCGCGTTCCGCATCCTGCGTCGCCTGGGCCAAGGCGGCATGGGTGCTGTGTACGAAGCCGAGCAGCAGAGCCCGCAGCGCCGCGTCGCGCTGAAGGTGCTGCGCCCCGAGCTCGCCACTGCGGAGGCGCTGCGCCGCTTCGACATCGAGGTGGAGAGCTTGGCGCGCATGCAGCATCCGGACATCGCGCGCGTGCACGCCGCGGGGATCCACGCGATCGAGGCGCAGGGGTTGCACCTGCGCTTGCCGTGGTACGCGATGGAGCTCGTCCCGGAGGCGCGCGATCTCGTGAGCCACGCGCGCGAGCAAGAGCTCGATCGCACGCAGCGCCTCGGCCTGCTCGCGCGCGTCGCCGAAGCGGTGCATCACGCGCATCTGCGCGGCATCGTGCATCGCGATCTGAAGCCCGCGAACGTGCTGGTCGACGAGAGCGGCGCCCCGAAGGTGATCGACTTCGGCATCGCGCGCGCGATCGATCAGAGCGCGCGCCCCGAGACGACGCGCACTGGTGCCCTCCTCGGCACGCCGCGCTACATGGCGCCCGAGCAGAAGAGCGGCAGCGGCGACGTCGATGCGCGCTGCGACGTGTGGGCGCTGGGCTGCATGCTGCGCGAGCTGCTCGAGCTCCCGCCCGCGCCGCGAACGGCGTCGAGCGTGAGCACGAGCCTTCCGCGCGAGCTCGATTGGATCCTCGCGCGCGCCTGCGCGGAGCTCCCCTCCGAGCGCTACGGCTCAGCGCTGGCGCTGGCCGAGGATCTGCGCCGCTTCCTGCGCGGCGATGCCGTGCTCGCGGCACCGCCGAGCTTCGTCTACGAGTGGGCGAAGCTGCTGAAGCGCCATCGCAAGGCGTTCTTAGGTGCCGCAACCCTGCTGGTCGCGCTGGGCGTGGGCCTGCTGATCACGCTCGACGCGCTGCAGCGGGAACGCGAGACGAGCGAGCAGCTCTCGCGCTCGCGCGCCGAATCCGAGACGCGGCGCATCGCGGCGGAGCGAGCCAGCGCCCGCGCCGCGCGGGAGCTCGCGCTGCGCACCTCCACGCTGGACCTCTTCCAGCGCACCATCGTCACGGCGCGCTCCCGCCACGGCGCCGGTCTCACGCTCTCGCAGGTCGTGAGCGAGCTCGGCGCCGAGCTCGAGCGCTCGCCGATCGACCAGCCGCTCGCGGTCGGTGCCAGCTGGACCTATCTCGCGGAAGTGGCCCTCGCGAACGGGAACCTGGCCGAAGCGGAGCGCATGCAGCGTTCCGCCCTCGAAGCGCTGGATGGGGTCGCGCTGGACGAGCAGGTGCGCCACGAGCGCGCGCTCGGCCTCTGCGGGCTCGCCGATCTCTATCGCCAGACGCGGCGCTTCGAAGAGTGCGCGCAAGCCATCGCCGCCGCTCGCGCGCTCGCCGTCGACGCACCGCAGGACGAGCGCCTGCGAAGCTCGATCCTGCGTCGCGAGGTGCTGCTCGCGCTGCAGCAGGGACGCTTCGCGGAAGCCTTCACCTTGGCCGAAGAGAACGTCGCTCTGCGCGAGCGCGCCTATGGCTTCGATGCGCCCGAGACAGTCGAGGCTCGTCTCGATCGCGGCGTCGCCGCTACCAATGCACCCGAAGTCCCCCTCGCGCTCGACATGCTCGAGGAAGCCTGCGAAGAGGCCGAGGTGGTCCTGGGCGCGCTGAACCAGAGCACGCTGATCGGCAAGAACAACCTCGCCGCTTCGCTGGCCAAGCGCGAGGAATGGCCCCGCTGCGCCGCGATCCTGGAGGAGACCGCCGAAGCGTTCGTGCAGCTCTACGGCAGCGAGCATCCCAGCGCGCAGGCCCTGCGCTCGAACCTCGCCAACGCGTGGACGAAGCTAGATCGCTGGGCCGAGGCCGGCGCGCTCTTCGAAGACCTGATCGTCCTCGCCGAACGCCGCACGCCCCCCCGCCCGGCGCCGCGCTCGAGCTCCTCGAGCTGCGCCGCATGGCATCCATCTGCAAGCGCCGCAGCGGCGAGCTCGCGCGCGCCGTGGAGCTCGTCGCCGGCGTTTGTCCCTTCGAGGAGCGCGACGACGAAGCTCGCTTCGCAAAGCGCTGCGCTTGCCGCATCGAATGCGCGCGCGCCCTCGCGCTGCAGGGCGACAAGGACGGCGCTCGCGGGCTCTTGGAAGAGACGCGCGACGCGCTCATCGCTCGCTTCGGCGCCGAGCACTCCCTCGCCGCAACCGCGATTCGCGAGCTCGCTGCCCTCGAAGCGCACGACTGAGGTGGGGATGCTGGTCAACGCCGCAGCGCGCACCTAGAGTTGCGCCCATGGAGCCCGACGAAATCGAAGCGGCGCGGAGGCGCGCCGGGTCGCGCCGGAGCTGGCCGGTGCGGATCTTCCGTCTCGGCGCCGAGCCGAGCGAGGATCTCTCGGCCACGACGACGGCCGAGGAGCGCTTGGCCATGGTGGAGGAGCTCTCGCGGCAAGCTTGGGAGCTCAGCGGCCGACCTTGGCCGAGCTACACGCGAGCCGAGATCCCCGTGCGGATCTTTCGCCCTGGAGAGCCGAGAGATCCTTAGCCTTGGAATCACCGAGAGTAGCCCGGCCCGCGCACGAAGCGCCCCGGCCGCGCCGAGGTGACCTCGCCCTCGAGTAGCACGGGCACGCCGTTCACCAGCACGTGCCGCACCCCCGTCGCGAGCTGATGCGGCTGCTCGAAGGTCGCGTGATCGCGAATCGCCTCGGGCTGGAAGACGACCAGATCGGCGAAGGCGCCGACGGCGACCCTCCCGCGCTGCTCGAGGCGCAGCGTATCGGCCGGGAAGCTGGTCAAGCGGCGGATCGCCTCCTCGAGCGGCACGAGCTGCTCGTCGCGCACGTAGCGGCCGAGCAGGCGGGCGAAGTTGCCGTAGGCGCGCGGATGCGGGTTCGATCGCAGGAAGGCACCCTCCGGCGCGAGCGACGCGGCGTCGGAGCAGAAGCTCATCCACGGCAGGCGCACTTGCTTCCGCACGTTCTCCTCGCTCATCAGGAAGAAGACCGCCTCGACGCGCGAGCCGTCCTCGACGACGAGGTCCATCGCGCACTGCTCGACGCTTACCCCGCGCGCGGCGGCGACCTCGGCCAAGGTCTTCCCCGTCAGCGGCTTCAGCGCTTCGCTGCGGAACCCGACGAGCATCACGCGCTCCGCCGATCCGGCCGCGAGCAGCAAGCTCTCCCACGCGTCGGACGGAGTGCGCATCTCGAGCTCCACGCGCTCGCGGAGCGCAGGATCGCGGAGGCGCGCTCGCCACGCTTCGAAGCCACCTTCCTGCACCCACGGCGGCATCGCCGCGTCGAGCCCCGTGGCCCCCGCGGTGTAGAGATACATATCGGCCGTGATCGAGATCCCGCGTGCGCGCGCGGCCTCGATCTTCGCGATGGCCGCCTCGAGCTTCGACCAGTTCTTCTCGCCCGCGGCCTTCAGGTGATAGACCTCGGCGCGCACTTGCGCGCGCTCGGCGATCTCGATCAGCTCGTCCAGCGCCTCCAGGAAGCGATCGGCCTCGCTGCGGAGATGCGAGATGTACATGCCGCCGTAGGGCTGCGCCGCCGAGGCGAGCGCCAAGAGCTCCTCGGTCTTGGCGTAGGCCCCCGGCGCATAGATCAAGGCAGAGGCGACGCCGAGCGCCCCCTCCTCCATCGCGTCGCGCACGAGCTGCTGCATCGCCGCGAGCTCCGCTTCACTCGGCGCGCGATCGACGGAGCCGAGCACGTGCTGGCGCACGGTGGCGGCGCCGACGAAGGAGGCGACGTTGGTCGCGATGCCGCGCTCCTCCAGATGCTCTAGATACTCGCCGAGCGTGGTCCACGGCACTTCGAAGCGGAGATCGGCCTGGCGCGCGATCATCTCCGCGCGCATCGCCTCCGTGAGCGGCCCCATCGACTCGCCTTCGCCGAGGACCTCGAGAGTCACGCCTTGGCGTAGATCGCTGAGCGAGCGGCCGTCGACGAGCAAGCTCTCGTTCGCCCAAGAGAGCACGTTGATGAACCCGGGCGCCACCGCGCAGCCTTGCGCGTCGATCCAACGCTGCGCCTGCGCGCTCTCGAGCTGGCCGATCGCCGAGATGCGATCGCCCGTCACGGCGATGTCGGCGCGATACGGCGTACCACCCGAGCCGTCGTAGAGGATGCCACCGTGCACCACGAGGTCGTAGCGCGGCGCATAGCGCGTCTCGGGGCTCGGCACGACGCAGCTCCAGCCGGCGAAGGCGAGGATCGCGAGCAGGAGCAGCGGGAACTCGGGGGAGCGGAAGCGCGGGTTCATGCCGAGCAGTGTGCGAGAGGAGGGCCAAGCGAAGAAGCCCGAGAAAGTATGGCGGCTCCAGAGCGCGAAGCGGGCGAGGAGGTGTGGCGAGCTCGACTCGCCGCTCCTCCACCACGGAACCATCGCCATGCACACCCTCGCTTTCGGCCTCGCGACCGCGGCCTTGCTCGCGTCGAGCGGACTGCGCGCCCAAGAGGCGCTGCACCAGCTCGACTCCCCCTGGCAGCTCCCGATCCACGCCCCTGCCGAGGCCCCAGCGGACGCCGCCGGCGTGCTCTGGGCCTCGGGCAGCGACTTCAAGGTCGCCTTCGATCGCGGCGTCGCGTTCTACCCGCTGCTCGGAGACGCCTATGAGCGGAACCTGCCGCTGCACTGGGAGCTCGCGGCGGTTCGCCGCGGAGAGAACCGCGTCAGCGTCGATGCGACGGCGATGCGCAGCTACGACGCGACGCGCTTCACGCGCCACCACGCGGGCTTCGAGGAGCGCTACGACCTCCGCACCGAAGGCGTCGAGCAGAGCTTCGTCTTCGCCGAGCTGCCGCAGGGCGAGGGCGACCTCGTGATCGAAGGGCTCGTCGCGACCGAGCTCCGCGCCGCGGAGCGCTCCCCCCTCGTCGGACCGCTCGACTTCCACGGCCCTGCTGGCGAGGCGCTCGTACGCTACGGCGCGGCGCTGGCCTTCGACGCCAGCGGTCGGACGATCGACGTCGCGACGAGCTACATCGATCGGGTTCTCTCGTTGCACGTGCCCGCCGCCTGGCTCGCGGACGCCGTGCTGCCCGTCACCGTCGATCCCCTGCTCTCGCGCTTCATGCCGACGGCGCTCGGCCAGGTGCCCGGCGCGATGGAGATCGCGTGGGACGGTGAGAACCTGCACCGCTTGATGGCCTACACGCGGCGCTTCTCGGCGAGCGACTGGGATCTCAACTCGCGCGTCGTCACCGAGCTCGGCGGCACGCTGCACACCTACTACAACGACGTCACCGCCAACACGAGCGTCGAAGACGTGAGCGCGGCCTACATCGGCGGCGCAGATCGCTGGGCGCTCGCGTTCGAGCGCCTCGACACCAGCGCGCGCACCGCGCGCATCTTGGTTCACCTCCGCGACGATGGACTCGCCCCCGCCGCGGGCACGACGCTGCAGGTGATCGCCGGCGCCGCGGAGCAGCATCGCCGGCCCTCGATCGGCGGCTCGCGCGCTCATGGCTACGGTACGACCGCGCTGCTCGTGTTCCAGGAGGATGCGTCGAGCAACCTATCCGAGACGGACAACACCCGCGTCCGCGGCGTGATCGTCGATGTCGTGGCGCAGACCCTCGGCGCCGAGCTCGGCATCGGCTACGGGAGCGCGAACAGCGACGAGGAGAACGCCAGCGTCTCGCGCAGCAGCGCCTCGATGAGCGACTCCTGGATGGTCGTCTGGCAGCGCTACAACAACTCGATCACCGATGACGACTGGGACATCTACGGCCGCCTCGTTCGCCCCGATGGAACCCTGGGCGCCCCCGACATCGTGGCCGGCGCCACGAACGGAACGCACGCGCTGCGTCCGAAGGTCGATGGCCGCGAGGGTCGCTTCCTCGTGCTCTCGGGTCAGACGCCGAAGACGCAGCGCAGCTATCCCGCGCGCTTCGCGCAGGTGCGGGCGAGCCGCATCGACTGGATCCTCGGCAACGCGCCAAGCTTCCCACACCCTTCCCGCACCATCGCCTCGAACGCCGCCGAGGTCTTCGACTTCGGTACCCCGGCCTCGCGCCCCATCGCCTTCGATCATTTCACCCGCTCGCACTGGACGGCGGCGTGGGTCCAGAGCGACTACCAGCTCCGCGGCGCGCGCCTCGGCTTCGACGCCGGCGTCGCCGAGAGCCAGACGATCTACTCGCAGGCCTTGGACCTCGTGCCAAGCGTCGCCATCGCGTTCGATGCGAGCGCGTCCAGGCGCTTCGCGCTCGCGTTCCCGGTGCAGGATCCGAGCGGCGTGCATCCCATCTACATGCAAGACTGGAGCTACGGACCCGCGCAGAGCATTCCTTACGGCAGCACTTGCGGCGGGACCATCGAGGCCTCGAACGCCGGTGCCCTCGTCCCCGGCACGCCTCATGCGGGCTCGGAGTACTTCGCGCTACGGCTCAATGATGGAGTACCCAGCGCACCGACGGCTCTCTTCGTCGCGCTAGGCTCCGCGGCGTTCCCGCTCGGCGGAGGCTGCGAGCTCTTGCTCGATCCGGCGAGCTTCTTCCTCTACGGCGTCGGCACCAGCGACTGGGGCGGCAATCTCCAGCTCGCGGCGCCGCTGATCGCGCATCCCTTCGCGCACTACGACCTCTATTGGCAGTGGGCGCAGATCGATCCGGGCACCAGTGCGCTGCATCTCTCGGATGGGCTGCGGACGTTGATCCAGTGAGGGCGTAGGCCTTCGCCGGATAGCGCAGATTGGAGCTGGGTCAGTCCATGGATGCGGCACTCGCTGTTTGCTCGCGTGCCTCGCGAGAATCGGGCCCGCGGGCACGCGATGCCTTCCTAATCCCATGGACTGCTCGACGCGGACACCTCCCCGCTCGGCATCGTTCTATCGCCGACGGTGACGAGCTCGGCGCGAAGCTCGCGACGAAGCCGCACGAGTGGACGGCGTGAGTTTCCGCGAGAAAGGCCAGCCCCTTCTCGCGGCATGAACTCAGCGAATACCGCGCGCTTCGAGCAGCGCTTCGATGCGTTGCAAACGCTCTTTCGTGCTCCGAAGCTCCTCGCGGAGCGCCTGCGTCTCGCGCTGGTGCTCGGCATGGCTCTCCTCGAGCGCCTCCACCAAGACCGGAACGAGGCCGATGTAGCGCACCGCGAGCTGATCACCGCCCGAGCTCGTCACCAGCTCGGGCAGAACGTCCTGCACCTCCTGCGCGAGCAGACCGATCTGCTCTTCACCGCGTGGATCGTCGATGCGCTGATAGCGCACTCCACGCAGGGCGAGAATCCGCTCCAAGGACCGGTCCAGACTGCGCACGTTGGTCTTGAGCCGCGCATCCGAGTACATGGCGTACTGTCCACGAATCTGAACGTCGCCGTTATCGAGGAAGAACGAAGCGGAGTTGTTACGGAACAGCCCATCGAATCCGCGCGACTGGATCGTCACGGCAGGTCGCTGAGCAATTCCGTCGTTGAAGACGATCGACGCGGTGTCATTCCCGAGGCGAGGATTCTCCATCAAGAGGTGGGAATCGTGACCACGAGAGGGAACGTTGCGCACGGTAAGCGAGGCCTTGAAGTTCGAGCCCCCCACGGAGATGTCGTTGGCGCAGTAGCTGAGGTTGCCGACGTCGCGCCAGTTGCTGGTCCCCGGAGGACCCTGAGGGCCAATCGGCCCCTGCGGACCGGTCGGACCTACCGGGCCGACGGGGCCTTGGATCCCCTGCGGACCGCTCGGTCCTTGCGGACCGGTCGGACCCGCCGGACCGACGGGACCTTGAATCCCCTGCGGGCCGACCAGGCCCGTCGGGGAGCCAACCCAGCGCCCAGCGCTATCGATCACTGGCGTGCTGTTGATCGTCAGCGAGTCGAGGTCGAGGCGCGCGCCCGGCAGCAACGTATCCGCGTTGATGGCGTGAATGGCGTAAGGAACCGGGTTCAGGCTGAACCGTGGCGTCATCGCGGGGTCCGTGTCGATCTTCATCTCGAGGAACAGGTTCCGCCCGTCGAAGAGCGTCTCGGGCAGAGCGGTCACCGACCCGACACGGATTCCGACCAAGCCGTTCGAGAACGGCACGTTTTGGTGCGTCTCGCGATACAGGCTATTGGTTCCTGTCGCCGCCGAGAACAGCTCGATCGAAACGTCGTGGTTGCCACCCAACGGTTGCCCAAGGCTGTTCAGAACGCGAGCCTGGAAGAAGAACTCAGAATTCGACTGCGCGAGAGAAATTCCCGACGCAAAGCTCAGAGTGAGCAGGATCGACGAGAAGAGCTTGGCACGCATGGTTGGTCCTCCGAATGGGAGTTGATCAGGGCGTGAAGCCCACGGTCAGCACATTGGTGAAGCTACCCTGGAGCGCCATGGCGCTCGGGTCGAGTGAGACCCCCTGGAAGAGCACCTGGTAGGCGACCAGGTTGGGATCCGCGGGGACCACTAACTGAAGAGCCTGCCGCCCACTCGGTGCCGCGGCGGTGAACACCGGGATCAGGGGGAAGATCGCGACCGAACCCAGCGGAGGCACCGCGAACTGCACGGAGGAAACGCCGACCCACAGAGCCATGAAGCGCGGCGCCGATACGTCTTCCAGAGCCATCCAAAACGCGCTGCCGATGGGAACGGTCTGCGGACCGCGGAGAGCCGGCAAGTAGGTGTAGGCTTCGAGCAAGGTGCTGACCACTGGTGGGCTCGTCAGGGGCCGCGACGCGTAGATGAGCGAAGCGCTTCCGAGCGGATTCCCGCTGGAAAGCTCTATACCCTGCGGAATCGTCAGCGCGATGCGAGCGTCATCGAGGATGTTCAGCTGAGTCGCGCGTGTACCCTGGATCCAGATGGCCGGGTCTTGTCCCGCCGGAGAGTTCAAGAACGCGCCGTAGAGCGTGACCCTATCTCCTCCCGACTTCGGACCACTCCGCTGGTCGAGCCCGAAGATCATCGGCGTGCGCTGCAGCACGGTGAGATCCACGAGATAGACCCCGCCGATGGCCTGATAGGCCCGCGGGGTGCCGGCATTGCCCGTGGCGAGGAAGCCCGTCGAGACCTGCCCCATGGCGAACTCCGCGACATGCAGGATGCGCCCCGAGCTATCCTGGCTGATCGCGCGTTGCGTGTCCCCCAGGTCATGGGCCAGGCTGGCGAAAGAACTCGAGCCCATGAAGGCTCCGGACTGCGCGGGGCAGTATCGCGCGAGTCCGAGTCCCAAAGAAAACGCGCACAACGAGGCCGCCGCACGCACGCAGCGCAGACGGCGCGGAGAGAGGATCGAGCGTTCGTTCATGTGTCCACGAGTTCCAAGCCCGGAGCCAGGCGAGTCTACGGCATGCGTACGGATCCTGAAAGGCAGCGCCCGGCGAGCCGGGCTAGCTCGCGCGAAGCGCTGCTCGAGCTGAGATAGCGCAAACTCGGGCTGAAACCCGTAAGCGCGGAGCGCGATTCTTCGCGACATGGCGCGCGAGCGACCTGGGTTGGTCCCGGTCCGCCGACGGCGTAGCAGTTGCCTCGCTGCTCGTCCGATCACCGCTCGTCTGGACCGGGTCTTAGGCGAGCTTCTACCGGGATGGCAACCGCGGCAGAGCGTACTCTCCCGCGGCGTCGAGTCGCTCTTGGCGAAGGGTGATTCCGGACCGCCGCGACCTTGACAGCTCCTCCTCTGCTTCCGAGAACTCGAGTCCCTTCATCGCGGCTCGCCCGCCCGCGCCCCGTCAGGCGTAAGGAGCGCTGCCGATCCGCTCCGCCCTTTCCCCTTCTGGATCCGCCGCATGCCTCCCCCCCAAAACCAGCGCGCCGATAAGGGGAGCTCGGACGAAGTTCGATTCAACTCCCGACTCCTGGAGATCCTCGACCTACCTCCGACCGAGCGTGAGGAAGGCGCGCGCCGCTTCGGCGAACGGCATCCGGAGCAGGTCGAGGCCCTGCGGCGCTTGCTCGAGCACGCCAAGGTGATCGAGGACGCCGAGCTGAAGGGCATCCAGACACCGCCGCTCGAGCGGTTGAAGAAGCTCCGCGACCGCTCCGGCGCGAGCCGGCGCTACGACATCCGCCGGGAGATCAACCGCGGCGGCATGGGGATCATCGAGCGCGTCTGGGACGATGACCTGGGACGCTCGGTGGCCATGAAGGTCATGCTGGGATCTTCGACGGCGCCGAGCGCCGTCGACCCGGGCGCGCCGACGAAGCTCGAGCGCTTCATCGCCGAGGCGCAGATCACGAGCCAGCTCGACCATCCCGGAGTGATCCCGGTCTACGACGTCGGCATCGACGAGGACGGACGGCTCTACTTCACGATGCCCTTCGTGAAAGGACGCACCGCGGGCGAGATCTTCCGCTACGCGCGGGAGAAGAAGAACGACTGGGACAGCTCGCGTGCGCTCGAGGTGATCCTGAAGGTCTGCGATACGCTGGCCTTCGCGCATGAGCGCGACGTGGTGCACCGCGATATCAAGCCTTCGAACATCATGGTCGGACGCTTCGGCGAGGTCTACGTGATGGACTGGGGGTTGGCCAAGGTCCAAGGCCAGGCCGAGGAGAAGGCCGGTCGCCCGCGTGTCGGGTCCTCCGCCGCTCATACCGTGATCCACACGGACCGATCGAAGAAGCGCCAAGGCAGCTCGAGTACGACGCAGGCGGGAACCATCCTCGGCACGCCGAGCTTCATGTCGCCGGAGCAGGGCTTCGGGCGCATCGAGGAGGTTGGTCCGGCGACGGACATCTACTCTGTAGGCGCGCTGCTCTACACCTTGCTCACGGGATACGAGCCCTATCAAGAGCCCGGTGCCAACGTACGTCCGGAATCGGTGCTCGATTCGCTGCTGGCAGGGCCCCCGACGCCCGTAGCAAGGCTCGAGCCGAACGCGCCTCCCGAGCTCGTCGCGATCTGCGAGAAGGCCATGGCGCGAAAGGTCGCGCAGCGCTACGCGAGCATGGGCGAGCTCTCGCGTGACCTTCGAGACTTCTTGGCGGGACGCGTGGTGCGCGCCCACGTCACGGGTCCGCTCGCGGAGCTGCGCAAGTGGGTCGCAAGAAATCGAGCCTTTGCCGCCGCCGCTGCCTTGGCGCTCGTCGCGTTGATCGTCGGCCTGGGAGCGAGCCTGGTCTTCTACGCGCGCGAGCGCGATGCCGCGCAACGCACCACGAGGTATCTGCAGGAGATCCTGGCGCTCTCCAGGATGGAGGAGCTCCGCGAGCTAGAGGAGCGCGCGAGAAAGCTCTATCCGATCTCGCCGGAGCTCGCGCCCGCGATGGAAGCATGGTTGGTCGAGGCCGAGCGCTTGGTCTCGGCGTTGCCCGAGATCGAGAGGGACGGCAGAGCCCTCGAGCAGGAACCCGCTGGGGCCGCGACACTCACTCCGATCCAGTTGCGATGGAGACGCAGTCAGATCGCTCGATTGATCACGGCGCTGATCGGCTTCCGCGACGATGCGGGCTCAGCTCCCGACACCTTGCAAGTCGCTCTCACGACCATCCCTGCGGTGCGTCGGAGGCTCGAGCAGGCGCGCCGCGTCGAAGCCACCGTCGCGAGCGAAGCCGCTGCATGGGAGCGCTGCGTGGAGGAGATCGCGCAAAGCGAGCGCTACGGGAATCTCCGCATCGCGCCGCAAGACGGGCTCGTGCCCTTGGGCGCCGATCCCGTCAGCCACTTGCAGGAGTTCTGGCACGTTGGGAGCGGAGCGCGTCCTCTGCCGCAGCCGGCCTACCCCGCGGTCAGCTCTTCGCGATGGATCGTAACGGGAGAGACCGGCATCGTGCTCGTGCTGATCCCCGGTGGCCGCTTCAACATGGGCGCATCGCACGATTCAAAGGCCCCGATTCATCACGACCCGCAAGCACTGGAGGCGGAAGCGCCTGTGATCGAAGGGGTCCAGCTCGCGCCCTTCCTGCTCTCGAAGTACGAGCTGACGCAAGGGCAGTGGCATCGGATCACCGGCAATAACCCGAGCTACATCTATGCCGGCCGCAAAGATGTGAAGCAGGAGATCGATCTCTCTTATCCCGTGGAAAGGATCAGCTGGGTTGAATGCCAAGAGGTCCTCAGGTGCGTCGGCCTGAGCCTCCCCACCGAGGCGCGCTGGGAGTATTCCTGCCGCGCTGGAACTGACGATCCCTGGTGGAGCGGAGACGCGAGCGCGGAGTTCTTGCAGCAATTCAATCTCTGCGATGCGAGTTACCAGGCTAGGGGTCTGATCCCGAACAATAAAGTCGAGGCCTGGGACGACGGCCATGCGGTGCAGGCGCCGGTAGGCGAAACCCCGGCGAATCCATTCGGCCTCCACGAGATGCATGGAAACCTCTTCGAGTGGTGCCTCGACGCGTGGGTCTACTACTCGGAAGACAAACCCAGCGGCGAAGATGGGCACTTCACCAAGGAGCGCAACGACAATCGAGCCTATCGTGGCGGCGCCTATTGCTATCCGGCGAGTTGGGCTCGCTCGTCTTGGCGATCCTCGTACCGGCGCGAGGACAAGTTCTCCGAAATAGGGGCCCGACCCGCGGCCTCGCTCCGGCCATGAATCTCTCGCGAAGCAAAGCCCATGAGCGATCTAGAGGACGCGCAGAAGAACCAAGCTGCGCTGGAGCAGCTCCGTGCCCTCGCCGTGAGCTACCTACAGAACGAGCGTCCCGGCCACACTCTGACACCCACCGCCTTGATCAACGAGGCGGTGCTGCGCTCGCTGCGGAGCGCGTCGGACGGCGCCTCGCTGCTGGCCTGCAAAGCGCGCGCCGCGGGGCTGATGCGCCACATCCTCGTGGATCACGCACGGCGGAAGAAGAGCTTGAAGCGCGGAGGAGCAGCGCAACGCGTCGAGCTCGTGCACATCGATCCGGCGCTGCCTGACTCCACGCTCGACGTGCTCGAGCTCGAGGATGCGCTGGAAGCGCTTCGGCGCATCTCGCCGCGCCAGCACCAGATCGTGGAGCTGCAGTTCTACGGCGGGCTGGCCCAAGCGGAGATTGCCGAGCACCTCGGCATCTCTCTCAGCAGCGTGGAGAAGGGCTGGCGCGCGGCGCGCGATTGGCTTCGCGAGAGACTCTAGTAGCGCTTCGTCGATTCGTGACCTCTCGGAGGAGTTGCGGACGCTGCTCCAGTGAGGCCAAGACAATCCTCCGCGCCTTCGGCATGCTGAGCGCGCGCGCCTAGCTCGCGCGCCACCCACCGAAGGCACGGAGGACTCGATGTCGAAGCACCTGCTCTGGTTCGCCGCGATCGCGATCGCGGGCTACGGTCTCGCGCGCCAGGATTCCGCCGACGAAAAGACAGCCACACCGCCGCGCGCCTTCGTCGATGGGCGCGGACCCGGTTGGCGCGCGATGGAGGAGCACGAGTTCACCAAGGTGAACTGCGCGCAGGACACGTTCCGGTGGGAGAGCGGCGTCATCCACTGCAGCGGCAATCCCGTCGGCGTCGTGCGCACGAAGGAGCAGCTCGAGAACTTCGAGCTCAGCGTGCAGTGGCGGCACCTGAAGAAGGCCGGCAACTCCGGCATCTTCGTCTGGGCGATCCCCGAATCGATCCAGGCGCTCGAGCGCGGCGAAGGGCGCCTGCCCGGCGGCATCGAGGTGCAGGTGCTCGACCTGGGCTACAAGGAAGCCTACGAAGAGGGCGGGAAGCGGAAGGCCGATTGGTTCACGTGCCACGGCGATGTGTTCCCGGTCGGAGCCGCCGACATGCAGCCCTTCCCGCCGGTGGCGCCCGACAAGAAGCGCAGCTTCCCGACGCGGGAGCTCTCGCGCGGCGTCGGCGAGTGGAACCACTACTACGTCCGCGCGATCGACGGCGAAGTGCGCCTCTGGGTGAACGGCGAGGAGGTCTCGGGCGGCACGGCGTGCAAGCCCAGCAAGGGCTATCTCTGCCTCGAGTCGGAGGGCTCGCCGGTGGAGTTCCGGGATCTGCGGATCCGCGTGCTGCCGTAGACTGCGACTGCTCTCGAGTGGTTCATCCCAGGAGCGAACGATGCTCGGCTTCCGCTTCGTGAAGATCCCGCCCACGACCCATGTCCTCCAGTACCGCGGAGGCAAGGTCGTACGTCAGGGGGCGGGGCTCTCGTTCTTCTACTTCTCGCCGACGAACTCGCTCGTCGCCGTGCCGCTCGGCAGCGCCGAAGTGCCGTTCATCTTCGAGGAGAAGACGGCGGACTATCAGGCGGTGAGCTTGCAGGGTCAGGTGACCTACCGCATCGCCGACCCGCAGAAGCTGGCTGCGCTCATGAACTTCACGCTCTTGCCCGACGGCAGGAGCTACGCGTCCAAGGACCCCGAGAAGCTCGCGCAGCGCGTGATCAACCTCGTGCACGTCCTCGCACGCGACGAGATCGAGAAGCTGCCGCTGCGCGAGGCGCTGCGCGCGGCGGAGCGCTTGGTCGGCGAGATCCGTTCGCGCATCGCAGCGCACGCCGAGCTCGTCTCCCTCGGCCTCGAGGTGCTCGGGCTCTCCTTGCTCGCGATCAAGCCGACGCCCGAGACGGCGCGTGCGCTCGAAGCCGAGATGCGCGAGCAGCTCCTGCGCGAAGCCGACGAGGCGATCTACGCGCGCCGCAACTCCGCCGTCGAGCAGGAGCGCGCCATCAAGGAGAACGAGCTGAACACCGAGATCGCCGTCGAGCTGAAGAAGCGGCAGATCCGCGAGACGCAGATGGATGCCGAGCGCGCGGTGCAGGAGAAGGAGGCGCAGCTCGAGCAAGCGCGCTTGGCCTCCAGCATCGAGCGCGAGGACGAGCGGAAGCGCTTGGTTGCCTTGAGCTCCGAGAACAGCCGCGCCGAGGCCGATGTGCGTGCGTACGGCATCGCCAGCACGATGAAGGCGCTCGCGAGCGTCGACGGCCAGGTCCTGCAGGCACTCGCCACGACGGGCATGAAGCCCGAGCAGCTCATCGCCTTCGCGTTCCAGGAGCTCGCCGGACGCGCGGACAAGATCGGCCAGCTCAACATCTCGCCCGACCTCCTCCGCGAGCTCCTCCAGCGCCGCTCCGGCGAGACATGAGCCGGCTCTCCGAGCGCAAGATCATCCTCGTCGTGCGCTCGACGCGGCTCATGGAGCTCGAGGCGCGCTTCGCGACGAAGTCGCAAGCCGAGTTCTACGTGACGCGCCTCGGCGGGGATTTCTCCGACTACGAGCGCGAGGACGAGATCTACCGCGCCGCGGTGGAGGCCGCGCAGCGCTCCCTCGAGGAGGTCGGGCGCGTGCAGCTCGTGCAGCGCTCGTTCCTGCCGAACTTCCTGTTCGGACCGGAGGACTTGGTCGTCGCGATCGGCCAGGACGGCCTCGTCGCGAACACGCTGAAGTATCTGGACGGCCAGCCGCTCGTCGGCGTGAACCCCGACCCCGCGCGCTGGGATGGTCAGCTCCTGCCCTTCCGCGTGCCCGACCTCGCGCGCGTGATGCGCGAGCTCCTGTGCGACGGACGCAAGCTGCGCGAGGTGACCATGGCTGAGGCCCGCCTCAACACGGGCCTCCGGCTCCTCGCCGTGAACGACTTGTTCCTCGGTATGCGCACGCACGCCTCCGCGCGCTACGAGATCCACTGGGGCGAGCAGCGCGAGGTGCATTCCTCGAGCGGGGTCATCGTCTCCACCGGACTCGGCTCGACGGGCTGGTTCCGCAGCTTGATGACGGGGGCCGCGCGGATCGCCGCGGAGTCCGGTCAGGCGACGCCGCTGGAGAGGCGCTCGAAGGCGAACACCCGCTTGCAGGTGCCCTGGGAAGCGGACTACCTGCACTTCACCGTGCGCGAGCCCTTCCCGAGCCGGACCACCGGCACTTCGATCCTCTTCGGTCGCGTCACCCGCGACCAGCCGCTCGTGCTCGAGTCGCGGATGGGCGAGAACGGCGTCATCTTCAGCGACGGGATCGAGCAGGACTTCCTCGAGTTCAACTCGGGGACGCGGGCGGAGATCGCGCTCGCCGCCAAGCGCGGGCGACTGGTGATCTGAAGTCAAGTGGCCGCAGAGCCCGGCCAGAACCGAAGCCGAACTCGCAGCGAAAGCGCTGGATGTTCGACAGCGCCACCCTCGTTGCGCTGGAATGCGCCGCGATGGGCATCCAGAGATTCATTCGCTGGCTCCTCCCCCGGGAGGAGCACTTCTACGACATGCTCGAGGAGCTGGGCCGCCTCTCCCACGAGGCTGCCGTGGCGCTCGCGCGCTTCCAGGATCTGCCAGCGGCAGAAGTCCGGGACAACGTACAGCAGATCGAGCATGCCGCCGACGATGTCGTGCGGCGCATGGAGCAGGCCCTGGCGAAGACCTTCGTCACACCGATCGATCGAGAGGACTTGCATCGTCTGACGGCCGAGATCGACGACATCGTCGACCTCGCGAATCTCACCGCGCGCGCGTTCAGCCTCTACCACATCGATCGCCCGACGAAGCCCATGATCGACTTGATGCACCAGCTCGTGCGCGTCACGGCGATGATCCGCGAGGCGGTCCCGCATCTGCGCCAGCACCGCTACGCGGAGCTGATGGACGAGGGCCGCGCCGTGCGGCAGGTCGAGAAGGACGCCGATGCGATCTACCGCGCGGCGATCAGCGAGCTCTTCCGCGAGTCGCACGGCGACTTCCGGAAGCTCCTCCGGGAGAAGGAAGCCCTCGACGACCTGGAGCACGCCATCGACCATTGCGACAACGTCGCCGACCTGCTCGCCAACCTCGCCATCAAGCATGGTTAGCCTGCTGATCGCGGTGGTCGTGATGGCCATCGTGTTCGATTACATCAACGGCTTCCACGACGCGGCGAACGCCGTGGCTACCGTCGTGTCGACGGGTGTCCTGCCGATCCGAACCGCGGTGCTGCTGGCGGCCGTGCTGAATCTGGCCGGGGCCCTGGTCGGGACCGCCGTGGCGAAGACCATCGCCTCGGGCTTCGCCGACCCGGCGATCGTGACGCAGACGGTGATCCTCGCCGCGCTGATCGGCGCGTCGACCTGGAACATCATCACCTGGTACTACGGCATCCCGTCGTCGTCGTCGCACGCGCTGATCGGCGGGCTCGCCGGCGGCGTGGTCGGGCTCGCGGGATTCGGCGCGTTCCACTGGGAGAACTTGGTCGGCAAGGTGCTCGTGCCGCTGGTCGCCTCGCCCGCGATCGGCTTCGCGACGGCGTTCTTCTTCATGATCGTGCTGCTCTGGGTCGCGCGCCGCCTGCGTCCCGGCTCGGTGCATGCCGGCTCGCGGAAGCTACAGCTCGTCTCCGCCAGCATGATGGCCTTCTCGCACGGCTCGAACGACGCGCAGAAGTCGATGGGCATCGTCACCCTGGCGCTCATCTCGTTCGTGAAGTCCGGGCACGAGCTACCCGGGTGGGCGCCCGCTTGGGTGATGCCCGCGGACAGCAAGAGCGTGCCGGAATGGGTGATCCTCGTCTGCGCCATCGCGATCGCGCTCGGCACCGCGGCGGGAGGCGTTCGCATCATCAAGACGATGGGCACGAAGATCATCCGCATCTCTCCGCTGCAGGGCTTCGCCGCCGAGACCGCGGGCGCCGCGACGATCCTCGCCGCGAGCCACTTCGGCATCCCGGTCAGCACCACGCACTGCATCAACGCCAGCATCATGGGCGTCGGCGCCTCGAAGCGCCTCTCCGCGGTGCGCTGGGGCGTCGCCTCCAACATCCTCCTCGCGTGGGTGCTCACCCTCCCGGCTTCCGCCGCCCTCGCCTGGCTCTCGATGAAGCTGCTCGCCCCCTTCACTGCACAGTAAAGGTTCCAGGCACCTTTGCTGTGCAGTGGGCCCGGGAACAGCGCTCAGTTGCCGAGCGGGTTCACGAAGCGACCGAGGTCGACGATGCGGTTCTCGAGCGCACCGCCGTCGTTGTCGAGGCACACCCAGAGGCGGCCGTTCCGGATCGCGACGCCTTCCACCTTCTCGTAGGGGAAGAACGAGCTCTGCACGTCGACGGCGAGCACCTTGGTCACGGTGTCGCTGCCGCTCGCTTCGCCGGGCACGCCGTCGGTGTCGGGTACCAGGCCCGCCATCGAGAAGGCGTAGATCGCCTTCAGCGCGGTGTCGGTCCCGACGCCCTGGTCGCGCTCGATCACCAGATACTGGCCGGGGCCGATCGTGGTGATCTCGCTGAGCCCGACGAAGCCCGCGCCGGTCTCGGCCTCGAGCGGATAGTAGAAGAACTGCCAGTCGCCGCCGAAGCGGAGGCCGTTCGACGGCGCCGTGCCGGCAGCGATCTGCTGCAGGTCGTAGCGCGCGATGCGCGTGTGCGTCGCAGCTTCTCCGTTGAAGCTGCGCTGCACCGCGGCGAGGAGATAGCGGCCGTCGGCCGAGATCGAGAGGCCCTCGAAGCCGTTGCCGCGGATGCGACCACCGCCGGCCGAGCCGACGGCGTTGCCGCCGATCGCCGGATCGGCGCCCGCGTCGATCGAGTTCGGGAGCTGGATCTCGCGCAGCACGTTGCCGGCGAGGTCGGTCTGGATCAGCAAGTTCGGCTGCGTCGTGCCGTTGCCTTCGCTCGCGATCCAGAAGCCGCCGAAGGGTCGCGTGAGCGCGAGGATCGAACGATCGACCGCGATGCCCTCGCCGTCGTAACGCGCCTGGACACCGTTTCGCAGGACCGGGATGAGCGGCATCACCCGCGCCAGAGGAGTCTGCAGGCCGATGTAGTAGATCGCCGTCGGGAGAGCGTTGTCCGGGACGGCGAAGGCGCCGCCGGGGGCGTCGTCGAGGCCCGAGAGAGCGCCGAACGGACCATCGAGGGAGTACGGCAGCGGTCGGCTGGGATCGAATGGAAGGCCGCGCATCCCTTCGTAGATCGATAGCGTTCCGGACACTTCGTCGGCGGTGACGACGAGATCGCGACTCGGGATCGCCACGACGCCTTCGGGAGAGATGCCCGTCGGCAGGAACTGCACGAAGAACGGCGCACTCGGGTTCGAGATGTCGTAGATGCCCATGAACGAGCCGCGCTCGCTCAGCACGAAGGCGAAGTCGCGGTTGCCGAAGCGCGCCGCGGCGACACCTTCGACCTCGATGCCACGCGCGTCGCTGCGCCCGTCGGGGTACTGCCCGAAGAGCTCGGCGATGCGCTCGAGCAAGCCACCGTCCTCGAAGACCTGCAAGCCCGCCACGGAGAAGCCGCTCCAACCGCGGCCGCCGGTGTAGTTGAGCTCGCCTTCATCGGCGCAGTAGATCACCGAGCCATCCGGGCTGAACGCCACGCCGTCCGTCATGCGCGGTCCACCGGTGATGCGATTGCCAGCACCATCGGCAGCTGCCGGGATCGCTCCCCCGACCGCGCTGGGATAGCCGTCGGCGAAGAGGATCGTGCGATTGTCGCGGAGATCGGCGATGCGCTCACTCGCGTTGCCGGTCGAGAAGACGCGCACGAGCACCGGCAGCAGCGGATTGAAGAAGTCGACGATCGCGAGGCCGTTGTTCTCCTGCAGGGAGACGGCCGCGCGCGTGCCGTGGATGTCGACGAACTCGGGCTGCGGATCGGCGGCGTAGAGGCAGCCGGCGCGGCTCAGCACGACTTCGGGCAACGCCACCGTCGCGACGTTGTTGCGGATCGGCTGCGCGGCGTCGATGGTGACGACCTGGATCGCGCCCGGCAGCGAGCGATCTTGCGGGAACGTCGTTCCGCTGGTCGGGAAGCCCGGACGGTCTTCGCCGAGCACGTTGCCATTGGCATCGACGACGATGGGCTGGTTCTCGATGCAGACGACCGCGACGATGAAGTCGCCGCGACGAACGGCCTTCACGCTATCGGGCTGGAAGCCGAGCGGGATGGTCGCAACCACCACGGCGGCCTGCGGGTTGCTCGCATCGATGACGAAGAGCCCGCCGGCGTTCAAGGGATCGGCGGGATCCGGAGCGGCCTGACCCGTCTGCGGCGGACGGCGGATCACCGCGGCGAGGACGTAGCGACCGACCCAGCTCACGCTGGTGGGCTCGCCGCCCGTGATCACATCGGGCAGCTGCAAGGGCTGAGAGGGATTCGTGATGTCGACGAAGCCGATGCGACCGGAGTCGGCGTCGCTGAAGGCGAGCGTGCGGCCGTCGGGGCTGGCCGTCACGATCTCGGCGATGCCGCCCTGTACGCCATAAGTGGCGACGGGGCGGAAGTAGTCGGGGCCGACGCCTTGCTGCGCGGCGAGAGGGGCAGTCAGCGCGCCGAGGAAAAGCGCGCCGAGCGCGGTGGAACGAAGCGGCATGGAGTTCTCCAGAACGATCGAGGTGCCCCAGAGTTGGGACTGCGCGTGTGATGGCGATGTCGATCGAGCGTGATGATCTGATGAAGAGCCGCCGCGGAGACGGGTCCCGGACTCCGCCCCATGGGGTATGGCCACGCAGCGGAGCCGAGAGCAAAAGGACGCGGAGATCCCCTCGAACCCTCGTTCCCCTGACGTCGCCATGAGCTACAGCCAACTCCATATGCAGGACGAGGCGCGCGCGCGCCTCCTCGCCGGTGCCGTGACGCTCGCCAACGCGGTCCGTCCCACGCTCGGCCCGAAGTCGAAGTGCGTCCTCATCGACAAGAAGTGGGGCAGCCCGCTCGTCTGCAACGACGGCGTCACGATCGCCAAGGAACTGAAGCTCCGCGATCCCGAGGAGAACCTCGGCGCCCGCATGCTGCGCGAGGCGGCGGTCAAGACCGGCGACAAGGTCGGCGACGGGACGACGACCTCGACGTTGCTCGCGTTCAGCATCTATAGCGAAGGAGTCCGCAACCTCGCCGCTGGCGCGAGCGCCGTCGACCTGAAGCGCGGCCTCGATCGCGCGCACGGAGCTGCGGTCGATGCCCTGCGAGCGCTCTCACGCCCCTGCGCGACGCGGAAGGAGCGCGAGCAGATCGCGACGGTGAGCGCGCACAACGACACCTTCATCGGCGCGATGGTCGCCGACGCCACCGAGCGAGTCGGGGCCGAAGGTGTCGTCTCGCTGGAAGAGGCGAAGGGCACCGAGACCGAGCTCGAAGTGGTCGAGGGTCTGCAGTTCGACCACGGCTTCGCCTCGCCCTTCTTCGTCACCGACGCCGAGCGTGGCGAGGCCGTCCTCGAGGATCCGCTGATCCTCATCCACGAGAAGAAGGTCGCCTCGATGAGCAAGCTCGTACCCGTGCTCGAGCTCGCGGTGCGCGCCGGTCGCCCGCTGCTCATCGTGGCCGAATCCATCGAAGGCGACGCTCTGGCGACGCTGGTGCTGAACAAGCTGCGCGGCACCTTCGCTTGCGCCGCCGCGAAGGCGCCCGGCTTCGGCGAGTGGCGCAAGGCCGCCATGGAGGATCTCGCGATCCTCTGTGGCGGGGTCTTCCTCGCCGAGGAGCTCGGCATCGAGCTCGACAAGGTGACGCTCGAGCACTTGGGCTCCGCGCAGCGCGTGATCCTCGACAAGGAGTCGACCACGATCATCGGCGGCGCCGGGCAGAAGGAAGCGATCGCCGGCCGCTGCCGCGAGATCCGCTCGCGACTCGAGCAGACGACCTCCGAGTACGAGAAGCAGAAGCTGGAAGAGCGCCTGGCCAAGCTCGCAGGGGGCGTCGCGGTCGTGCGCGTCGGCGCGCCCTCGGAGGCCGAGATGAAGAACAAGAAGGAGGCCTTCGACGACGCGATCAGCGCGACGAAGGCCGCGATGGCTGAGGGCATCGTTCCGGGCGGCGGCGTCGCGCTCCTACGCCTTGCACCCGCGCTGGAAGCGCTCGAAGCGCAATGCCAGGGCGACGAGCGCACCGGCGTCGCGATCCTGCGCCGAGCTCTCGACGTGCCGCTGCGGCAGATCGCGGAGAACTCCGGCTACGACGGCGGCGTGGTGGTCGATCGCGTACGCGGCCTACAGGCGAATCACGGCTTCGATGCGGCGCTCGGCGCGTATGTCGACCTCGTCGAGGCCGGCATCGTGGATCCGACGAAGGTCGTTCGCATCGCGCTCGAGAACGCGCTCTCGGTGGCGGGCACGCTGCTGCTGACCGAAGCGACGCTCACGACCATCGAGGAGGAGAGCGACAAGCGCGCAGGAGACGGGCACGGCATGGAGTGAGTCCCCTCCGCCGCCGCGTGCGCCGCGCTAACGAATGCCCACCGTTGTCGGCTGCGTGGCATAGATCGCGCCCGACGGCGGCAGCACCCACGCCTGCAGCGCGGGCTCGAGCCCGCGCAGCGACGGATCCAGGGGAACGGCGAAGCGCTTTGCTCCGCGCACTTCTCCCGCAGGGATCGAGAGCCCGACGAACGACGCGCCGACGAGATCGACCCACCATTCACCGTAGCCGGAGAGGTTCTGCGGCTGCGCGCTCGCGCGTCCGATGGCGAGCAGCGCCGAGGAGCCGCTCTCCGCGCGGAGGTTCAGCTCGAGCGTCCCGCCCACCGAGAGCACACGGCGGAACTCGGGGAACTGGTGCAAGGTGGTCAGGTCTGGCGTCGCACCGAAGGCAAAGAGCGAGCCGCCCGCGGCGACGCGCGCGCTCTCCGAGTTGGCGGCGAACAGCGTCGGCGGCGCGGGGAGCGCGATGGTCTCGAGCTCGCCCGAGAGCGTACCGAAGCCGTGCGCGAAAGCACCATCCACGGCGACCAGGCTCGTGCGCCAGATCGCGATCGAGAGCGGGCCGGAGCTCTGCTTCGGGACCGAGGCCCAGCGTTCGAAGCGCGCATCGAAGACATGGAGCGCGTGCGCTTCCTCGACCGCGATCACGCTGCTGTTCACGTCGTAGCGCGGCTGCGCCGTCGGCCCCGTGGGCAGGTTCACGAAGCGCCCGCTGCGCCCGGAGAACGCCGCATGGCCGCGGTCGGTACGCACGAGCGATCCACACCACGTCAGCGTCGGCTGCTCGACTTTCACGTCGCTCGGCGCGGGGAACCACGCCCCCGCGAGCGCGCTGAAGAAGAGCGGCTTCGACTGCAGGTCCGCCATCGAGTACGCGCAGGCTTGATTGGCCTGGAAGAACACGCTCGGCTCGGGGGCCGCGGCGACCTGCCCCGTGAACGGCGAGTACGCGCTGAGCTGCTGCGTCGTCGGCTCGTGCCAGATCGCGATCTGCGGCATGACCTGCACCGCCGTCGCACTGGTCGGCAGGGCCTCGTGGCGCCAGGTGCCGAGGACCGCCGAGAAGAGATGCAGATCGACGCCGCCGCGCACCGCGCCGATCAGCGCGTCCGCGCGGAGCATCGCGGTGATCGGCACCTGCGTGGCGCGGAAGGTCCCGGTCAGCCCCGAGTAGGCGAGCGCCTCACCGGGTGCGGAATACAGCACGAGGTCCTCTCCGGCGAAGCTCTGCGTCGGACCGGCGAGCAGAGGATGCGTCGCCCAGGTCTCGCGCTCCGCGGAGAAGCCGTAGAGCTGCTGCGCTCCCTCGATCACGCCCCAGGAGCCGTTGGCTTGCGCGGCGACGGCGCTGTCGTTCGTCGCGAGATCGACCCAACGGCCGCGGAAGGCGCTGAAGCCGGCGAAAGTCGCGCCGTCGGCGAGCACGAGCGTGTGGCGCTGCACGCCAAGCAGCGGTGCCGAGCTCTGCAGCGCGCGGCTCGTCCACTGGCCCGTGAACGCCGAGAAGGTCCAGAGCGTCGAGCCGTCCTGCACCACGAGGATCGAGTCGTTGCGCTGGCTCGGAGGATTCAGGAGCTGCGCACCCGGGCCGATGGCGATCGACTCGAAGCGCCCCCGATACGCAGAGAACGCGCTGAAGCGCGCGCGATCCCAGGCCCACGCGAGGTCGTTGAACGCGTCGAGCTGCGCGCTCGCGCCGACGCTCGTCAGCGCGGTCCAGGACTTCGTGAACGCCGAGAAGGCGTGCAAGGTCGTCCCCTGGAGATAGGCGCAGGTCTTGCCGAGCTGCCGCACGGCGGACGGCTGGAAGGGCCCGCCGAGCGGGAGCTCCGCCCAGGCGCTCGGCCGCTGGGCCGCCGCGAGGGGGCAGAGAGCCGCGACCAGGGCGGCCACGCGAGCAGCGCGGAGCGAAATCATGGCGGGTGACGGAGCCGTCCCGACCGGGTGCCCACCTCGTTCTCTCCCGTTGCACTCCCCCACGGCACAGAAAAGTTGCCGGGCACCATTTCTGTGCCGTGGGGGGGTCAGGGGCGGTGGGTCTCGACCCGATCGCGGCCGCGCTCCTTGGCCGAGCGGAGCGCGGTATCGGCGGCGACGAAGAGTACCAGGCGATCGCTCGGGCGGAAGTCGCCGCCCGAGGTCGCGACGCCGGCCGAGACCGTGACGCGGAAATCAGCCTCGAGCTGCGGGAAGCTCTGGGAGGCGATCGCCTCGCGGAGGCGCTCCGCGGTGCGCACCGCCGCCGGGGTGTCGGTCTCGGGGAGCACGACGGCAAATTCCTCCCCGCCGTAGCGCGCGGGGAGGTCGGTCGCGCGCACGCCCGCGCGCAAGACTTGCCCGACGGCCTCGAGCACGAAGTCTCCGCGCACGTGACCGTAGCGATCGTTGATCGACTTGAAGCGATCGACGTCGAGGAGGACCAGCGAGAGCGGCTTCTGGTTGCGTCGATGGCGCAGCCATTCGCGCTCGAAGCCCGCATCGAAAGCGCGCCGGTTCGGGAGGTTCGTGAGCTCGTCGGTGTCGGCGAGGCGCTCGATGCGCCGATGCAGGCGCTTCAGCTCGCGGTGGCGCTTCTCGAGCTCGTCGTAAAGGTGCGCGAGCTGCTCGATCAGCATCTGGTCGCCGGATCGCAGGCGCGCGAAGCCGCCCAGCAGCCGCTCTGGTCCCTGGAGCGCGACGAACGAGTACTCCACGGCGAGGGGAGCCTCGCCCGTGCCGAGCACGTGCCAGACCTGCGCTTGATCGTGGCGGCCGGGCTCGAGCCCGCGCAGCCGGCGCACCGCCTCCACCGATGGCGTCTGCAGCGTGCCGAGGAAGTTCCGGCCGAAGACCTGAGCCGACGAACAGCCGATCAAGGCGCAGAAGGCGGCGTTCGCCGCGCGCACCTTGAAGTCGCGGTCGAAGACGAGCGCCGGAACGTCGCTCTCCCGGACCAGCGCCGAGAGCAGCGCGTCCCCCGCCGGCTCGACCTCACGCGCCGGCTCGCTCATCCATGCGCGCCCTCGAGCGCGCCGGGAGCGAGGACGTGGGACTCGAACACCGGTCCGTGCAGGCAGGCCTTCGCGTAGGGCCAGTCCCCGTGGCAGGCCGGATCGACGGGCACAGCGCAGCCATTGCAGACCCCGAGGCCGCACGCCATGTAGGTCTCGAGCGAGAACCACGTCGCGATCGACGTGGAGCGTTCGCGCTCCACTCCGGCGAGGAAGCGCTGCACCGCCGCCATCATCGGATCGGGGCCGCAAGAGAAGTAGCGCATCGACGCGTCGATCGCCCCGCTCGCGAAAGCGCGCGAGAGCAGATCCGTGACGCGCCCGCGCTCTCCCACCGAGCCGTCCTCGGTGCAGAGGTCGAGCGAGACGCCGTAGGTGCGCAGCCGCTCGAGGTCGTAGAGCCCGCGGGCGTCGCGCGCACCGAAGACGAGGCGGATCTTCTCGCGCGCCATGCCGCGCGCGAGCGCGCGCTCGATCCAGAGCGGGAAGGGCGCCAAGCCGACGCCGCCGGCGACGAGCACGGTCGGGATCTGCGGTTCCGGCTCCGGCCAAGTCGCCCCGAGCGGGCCGACGAGGCGCAGGCGATCCCCAGCGGCGAGACGCTCGTAGGCGCGCGTCGCGGGGCCCTGCCGTTTGATCAGGAAGTGCAGCTCGCGACCTTCGACGCGGTAGATGCTGAAGGGCCGCGGGAGCAGCGGCTGCAGCCGCTCCGGGAGGCTCAGCATGTAGAACTGCGATGGCGCGGGAGCCGCGGTCGAGACGAGCGGCTCCAGGCGCAGCACGTAGCCGTCCTGGCTCACGGGCTCGACGGCGACGAAGCGCGCTTCGAAGATCTCGGGTGCGACGGGAGCTAGGGGCAGACCAGGCATGGATGCATCCAGCGCAGGGCTCGCAGCTTCCCGCTCCCTCGCGCGGCGGCTACTTTAGCTGCCCGCGCGGCTCGACGGCCACGATCGAGCGTCCGTCGCGTGCTCCTCGCGAACCCCACTTCGAGCCCTTCCGCCCGCCCCCCCGCATGTCGCTCCTGGTCCTCGAGAACGCACTGAAGCGCTTCGGCTCCCAGGAGATCTTCCGGGACCTCTCCCTCAGCATCGAGGCCGGCGAGAAGCTCGGCCTGATCGGCCGGAACGGCGGCGGCAAGACGACGCTGCTGCGCGTGCTGACCGGCGAGGAGGACCTGGACGGCGGCGCGCGGCGTCTCGCGCGTGGGGTGCGGGTCGGCGTCGTGGACCAGCGCCCCGTGTTCGAAGGCGGGACGACGGTGCTGGGCTCGGTGATGGAGGGCCTCTCCGAGATCCACCGCATCGAAGCGCGCATGCGCGAGGTCGAGCAGCACTTGGGCGACCCCGGCGCCGACACCGACGCGCTGCTGGAGGAGCTCGGCGATCTCCAGCACCGCTTCGAGTTCCTCGGCGGCTACGACTTCGAGCACCGCGTCGAGGCCGTGCTCCACGGCTTCGGCTTCGAGCCCGGGGACTACCAGAAGGACGCGAACTCGCTCTCCGGCGGCGAGCGCACGCGCCTCGCGATGGCGCGCGTCCTCGTGCAGGGCCACGACCTGCTGCTCCTCGACGAGCCCACGAACCACATGGACCTGCTCGGGGTCGAGTGGCTCGAGCAGTTCCTGAAGGAGAGCCCGGCCGCGGTCGTGGTGATCTCGCACGACCGCCGCTTCCTCGACCGCATGTGCGAGGGCATCCTCGAGCTCTCGCGCGGGACGCTGCGGCGCTTCAAGGGCAACTACTCCGCCTTCGAGAAGCAGCGCGACCTGCGCTACGAGACCGAGCTCCGCGAGTACGAGAAGCAGAAGGACTTCATCGACCGCGAGATGGCCTTCATCCGGAAGAACATGGGCTCCCAGCGCACCGCGGAGGCGAAGGGGCGCTTGAAGCGGCTGGAGCGCCTGGAGCGCATCGAGCGCCCTCAGGCGCAGGTGAAGGCGCCGCGCATCAAGCTCGGCGGCCAGGGCCGCGCGGGAGATCTCGTGTTGGAAGTCCGCGAGCTCTCCGCGCGCGTGGGCCAAGGTCCGACGGAACGAGTGCTCTTCGAGAATGTGCGGCTCGACGTGCTGCACGGAGAGAAGATCGGCATCGTCGGCCCGAACGGCGCGGGCAAGTCCACGCTGCTGAAGATCCTGCTCGGCAAGCTGCCCGCGGAGACCGGCAGGGTGCACTGGGGCAATCGCGCGCGCCCCGGCTACTACGACCAGGATCTCTCCGGCATCCCCGACGGCCGCTCGATCCTGAAGGAGGTCCACGCGCAGCGGCAGGACCTCTCCGAGCACGACATCCGTTCCCACCTCGCGCGCTTCCTCTTCGTCGACACCGAAGTCGACAAGATGGTCGCGGTGCTCTCGGGGGGCGAGCGCGCGCGCGCGGCGCTCGCGAAGATCACGCTCGAGCCGTTCACCTGCCTCATCATGGACGAGCCGACGAACCACCTCGACATCGCGGCGCGCGCGTCGTTGGAGTCCGCTCTGAAGGAGTATCCCGGCGCGCTGCTGCTCGTCTCGCACGACCGCTACTTCCTCGACGAGCTCGTGACCCGGATCCTCTACGTCGACGGCCCCGCGACACGCGAGTACATGGGCAACTACAGCGACTTCGAGGCGCAGCGCGGCAGCGCGCTGGCGGCCGGCGAGGAGCGCGTGAAGGCGCCCACGGCGAAGATCCAGCGCGCCACCGAGGCGCCGCCGCCGAAGTCGAATGCCCCGGCGAACGCCGAGAAGGCGAAGGCTCCGACGGAGAAGGAGCGCGCTGCCGCGCCAAAGGTCGCCGAGCCGAAGGCCGGGGAACCCAAAGCCTCCGATCCCAAGGCCAAGGCCCCGAAGAGCGGCGCCAAGGCCGGCGGCGAGAAGGTTCGCAACCCCTTCCAGTTCCAGAAGCTCGAGCAGCGCATCTTCGAGCTCGAG
Source organism: Planctomycetota bacterium (assembly GCA_016719295.1). GTDB lineage: Bacteria > Planctomycetota > UBA1135 > UBA1135 > JADKAF01 > JADKAF01. Next base: position 5,029,454 of record JADKAF010000001.1, on the reverse strand, counting down.
ACGGAGCGCGGCGAGCTCGAGACGCAGCTCGCCGACGAGCAGATCTGGCGCGATGCCCCGCGCTTCAAGCAAGTGATGCAGCGCAAGGAAGCCGTCGACGCCGAGCTGGTTCCGCTCTACGAGAAGTGGGAGAACTGGTCCTGAGTCGCTCGTGCGCGACCGCGCGCCACGGGCCGCGATGACGGCCAGCGTCGTACGCTTCTCGCGCAGCTTTCCCGTCCATCCGCCTCTTCGCCTCACCCGAGCCATGGCCGACCCGCGCCTCGAGACCATCCGCCGCCTGATCCGCGATGTCCCCGACTTCCCGAAGCCGGGCATCCTCTTCAAGGACATCACGCCGATGCTGGCCGACCGGCGCGCCTTCGGCCTCTCGATCGACCTGCTCGCGGAGAGCCTGGGCGAGGCGCAGCCGACCGCGATCGTCGGCATCGAATCGCGCGGCTTCCTCTTCGGCGCGCCGCTCGCGCGGCAGCTCGGGGTCGGCTTCGTCCCGGTGCGGAAGCCCGGGAAGCTCCCCTACAAGTGCCGCTCGGTCTCCTACGCGCTCGAGTACGGGACGGACCGCCTCGAGATCCACGAGGACGCGCTCGGTCCGCAGGACCGCGTGTTCCTCCTCGACGACCTGCTGGCGACGGGCGGCACGATGGCCGCGACCTGCGAGCTCGTCGAGCACTCGGGAGCGAAGGTCCTCGGCTGCCGCTTCCTGATCGAGCTCGGCTTCCTCGCGGGCCGCGCTCGCCTCGAGGGCCGCGACTGCCACGCCCTCCTCGTCTATCCCTGACCCCCCCTCCTCCCGGGGGGCGAACGAAGACGGAAATCGACGGCGGCGCCACGTGCGGCCGTAGCGACCCCGAACGACCAGCTCCCGCGCCGGGAGCCCAGCGTTTCCAACGCCTGCGGCCGGTCCTCGTCGATTCTTTGCGACATCCTTTGACGCGCCGATGCGGCATGGCCGAGCAGGCGCTTCAACGCGCGAGCGCGCGGCGGTCGCCGCCCCGCAGAGCTTCCCTAGGAAACGCTCTCAGTTCCTCGCGATCGGTTCCGATAGCAACCCCGGCTGGACGTGCCGCGGAGATCGGCGTGGCACGGTTTCCGCCCTCTCGACGGGACCTTGCGCTCCGCTCCGCGGTGCGCCGCATACGGGGTAGGAGAATGGCGACGACGCTGCGTTCGGCGAATCAGAAGCAGAAGGCCCGACCGGCTCCCGAAGGGACCGCTCCGGCCACCGAGCGCGGAGAAGCTCCGCCTCTCGTGAGCGCGGCACCGACGATGGCGCCCGCGCTAGCCCCGACCAGGAACACGCGCGAAGGGCGCAACACGATCCCGCGCGACGACCAGAGCACGGAAGAGCTCTGGCGCGCCTACAAGTCCAGCGGCGATGTGAACCTGCGCAACGCCTTGATCGAGCGCTACCTGCCGATGGTGCGCTACATCTCCGAGCGCCTGCTGCAGACCCTGCCCAAGTCGATCGAGCTCGACGACCTCTGCTCCGCGGGTCAGTTCGGCTTGATGGATGCCATCGACGGCTTCGACCTCTCGCGCGGCATCAAGTTCAAGACCTATTGCACGACGCGCATCCGCGGCTCGATCCTGGACGAGCTCCGCTCGCAGGACTGGGTCCCGCGCCTCGTGCGCTTGAAGGCCAATCGCCTCGAGAAGGCGTGGCAGAAGCTCGAGAGCGAGTTCGGCCGCGAGCCAACCAACTTCGAGCTCGCCCAGCAGCTCGAGATCCCGGTCGAGCAGCTCGACAAGGAGCTCGCCGAGTCGACGCCGCGCGCCATCTTCTCCCTCTCCGACAAGTGGGACGAGGGCGAGGACGACAAGTCGATGGAGAAGGTCGAGATCCTGGAGGACAAGCGCGGCGCCTATGCGCTCGACGATCTCCACGGCCGCGATCTGATGGAGGTCATCACGCGCGTCCTCACCAAGAAGGAGCGCCTGATCCTGGTCATGTACTACCGCGAAGGGCTCACGATGCGCGAGATCGGCGAGATCCTCGCGCTGACCGAGAGCCGCGTCTGCCAGATCCACTCCAACGTGATGGCGCGCTTGAAGCCGCATCTCGAGGGGAACGAGGGCTCGCTGCTCACTTGAGACGCGCGCTCCGCGGTAGGAGCTCGCCAGCGACTCAATACCGGTGGAAGCGCGCGAGAGGGGCGCAGCGCAGCGCGCGCGGCGTCCCGCTCCGCGCTCCGCGTTCTCCTTGCGCGTAGGAAGGCGCAGGCGAGCGGAACGCGCACGCTTCGCCCGTGCGCCTCCGCGTGCGCCACCGCTCCGCTCGCCGAGCTCCGACCAGAACACGGCGGAGCCGCGAGCGACGACGCGTCTTCGCCAGGCGCCGCCGCCGGGAAGCGCGACCGATGGCAAGTGCCGAACTCAGCATCTCGATCGAAGACGCGCGGCAGAACCGAGCACGCGTCCGAGCCCCAGCGACGTAGGATGCACTGCGTGCGCCGTGATCGAGGCGAGCAGCGCTCGCTAGGAGGAAGGACCGATGGGGCATTCCGGACTCGGGCTGTTGAAGCAGGGGAAGTCTCCGCGGCGCTCGAAGCAGCCCGTCGCGAACCCCGATCCGCTGGTCGCCGTGCTGGCGACCTACCGGCAGCGTCACACGAGCGCCTTCTCCGACGCGTGGATCGGCCTGGAGCCGACCTTCTCCAGCGCGAAGGTGCTCCGGCTCTGGCAGAAGCGGACCGCCAAGCCCGGCGGTGAAGATCGCTTCTTCGAGGATCCAGGGCTGCTGAAGACGCAGCGTCGCGTCGCCGAGTCGATCGCGAAGCGTTTCCGCGCGCTGCGGAAGGCGCGGGATGCGGCCGGGTTCTTCGCGACGGTGGAGGTCGAGAACGATGTCGACCAGTGGGGCGTTCCGCGCCAGGAGATCCGCTTCCGCTGGCCGGAGCGAGACCTCCCGCGCTTCGATGTGCGCTTCGGGCTCGATCCGGAGACCTTCGAGTACAGCGTGAAGCCCGTGCCGGTGACCTGGCTCTACGACGAGCGCTTCGTGCGCTTCCTGGAAGAGGTCCTCTGGCAGGTGCCGCAGGAGCGCGGCCTCATGAGCTCGATGGCCCACGGCGGAGGGCAGTTCTCTTTCTCCGCGAAGACCTATCTCTGCGGCAGCTTGCTCGCCGACGACATCGCGCACCGCCTCGATCATCCCGAGCTCTCGACCTGGATCCTCGACTATCCGAACGCAGACGATCGCGCGTTCCGCGCGACCAAGCGGCGCGCCGCCGCGTTCACCAGAGTGCTCGACGAGTATTGGCGCGGCGCGTATCACCCGCGCGCCATCGGGACGCCGACGGTCGAGAGCGCCTACTTGGACCGCGGTTTCGAGCCGGCGACGCAGCCTCCGCCGGGGCTGGTCGATGCGCAGCTCGGCCCGCGGGGAGACGCGAGCGAGGTGTTCCAGACGAACTTCGCCTTCGGCCGCGCCGTGCGGCTCCGCGCGCAGAGCATGGAGCCTGGCTACTGGCAGAGCTCGCATCCCGACGAGGACGGCTATCGGCCCGATCAGATCATGCGCTACGGCGAGGGCAACCTGAACCGCCTGCAGATCGCGGGTGAGTGGCACGTGAAGAGCGGGAAGCTCCTCGACGAGGAGGACATCCGCGAGTTCGACGCGCCTCTCGACCCGACGATGCTCTACGAAGAGGCCTCGTGGGAGCACCGCGCACAGATGAGCAAGACCAGCGCGCGCGACATCGTCGAGGCGGCACTCCTGGAGCTCCACCACGCGCAATGGCTCGCCGCGAACCCGCATGTGGTCGTTCGCTCCACGCTGGCGCAGGATCAGCTCCTCGCTGATGCCGTCCCGACGCTGGAGCGCCGTGCACCCGACGTGCTAGCAAAGCTGCGTCGCGCCGCGCGGAAGGAGAACCTCGCGTGCTCGCGCGGGCGCATCAAGTCCGATTACATCGAGCCGGAGAAGCTCTTCTGGGCGGCGTGGAAGCACCTGCCCGCCGTGGAGCGTGCGACCATCGCCGTCGAGGCGATCTCGGGCTTTGTCGAGCGCGTCGAGAACGCGGCGACGATCGATCCGCGGCCGCGCGACGGGCAGGATCCCATGGAGTGGCATCGCCACCGGATCCATCCGCAGCTCTGGCGCGCGCTCGAAGCCGTCCCCGGCGCGCTCGATGGCGAGGCCGCGGTGCGGCGCGAGCACGCGGCCTGGGCGAACCGCAGGAAGCACTATCTCGCGCGACGCCCGGTTTGGTCCCCGCTCGGGGAAGCGCCGCCGTGGAAGGGTCGCGTTAGCTCGCGATGAACTTGCCGGTGTAGGCGTAGTTCATTCCCAACGCGGTCAGGAAGCCCGAGAGCTCGACCAGGATCGGGTCGCGCTCGTCGAGCGCGTAGCTGATCCCCATAGCTCTCGCTCGCTCGGCCAAATGCTGGACGAGCTGATAGAGCAGCGCTGGCTCCACGCCGGTCCATCGATACACGGAGCGGACCAGCGAGTCCTGCTGGCGACGGAGGAGCAGGGCCGCGTCGCCGCTGCGCTTCGTGTCCGTAGGCGCGCTCGCGGCGCGGCGCGCGAAGATGACCTGTAGGTCTCCGTCGAGGCTGTGTGGGATCGACACCGCTCCGAGGACCGTGGCGCCGTAGTACTCCTGCAGCGTCGTGCGGATCGCCCCGACCTCGTCGTCGATCTGCGTATCGGTGATCTCCGGATCACGCGCGTTGATCGAGGGAAAGGCGCGCTCGCAGTACTCGAGCTTGGCCAGGGCACCCGGGGAGTCTCCGTAAAGCGCGCGCCAGTCGAGCTCCGGCGTCATCCACACCGCGAAGGTCTCCGCCCAGTCCTCGTCGGGGTGCTTCTGCGCGTAGCCTCCCGGGAGGTGCCGCACGAAGTCGGTGCTGAACGGCACCACGCGGTAGGTCTCCGCATACGGGCGAGACATCGGGCCGAAGAGGCTGGTCCACTCCTCGGTGGCGTGGAGCCGATACGCGTAGTTCACGACGTGGCCCATCTCGTGGCGCAGGTAACGCAGGATGTCCTCCGCACCGTCGCCTTCGACCAGACCGCCGTGCTGCGCTTGCACTCGCACGAGCTCCGGGTCGGCGAGGTAGAACGGGATCCCGATGGCCACCGTCCCTTCGGGGACGCCCCACTCGTCGCTCAGGTAGAAGCGCGGTTGCAAGCGCGTGATCCCGCGCGCCGTGAGCTCCGCGCGGAAGCGCTCGATCAGCTTCTCGAGCGGCCGCCCCTCGATGCGCAGATCGAAGTCGCAGATCCGCCGAGAGAGAATCTCCGCCGGGATGGGCTCCTCGGCGGTCGACTCGACGAAGGCCTTCTCGACCAGCGGGCGATCGAGAGGTAGCTCGCTCGAGCTTCGCAGGCGGCTCGGCTCCTCGGGGTCGTGGCTCATCGCGGTAGTCCTTCGGTCGAGCCTGCGAACGCCGCCGCTCCGCGTCACTGTACCGGAAGGGACGGGAGGTGCTCGTCGCAGCCCACCGCTCGAGGCGAGCACCCGCCGATCCGGCTGGCGCAGTGCGATCGCCGGGGAGGCTCGCCTCCCGAGCGAGATCGTCCGGCGCGCCGCCGCTTCGCACACGAACCAGCGCTCCCGAGAGCTATGCTGGGCCCACGTCGGAGGCTCCTCCATGTCTCAATCTCTCGCACGCCCAGGCCGCATCTCCCTTCGTCTTCAGGCGAGCCTCCTCTTCGCAGGGCTGCTCTCCGCTCCTCTCCCCGCCCAGGACTGGCCGTGCTTCCGCGGCCCGTTCGCCCGCGGGCGCGCGAACGACGACGCGAAGTACCCCGAGCGCTGGGACGTCGCGAAGAGCGAGGGCGTGCTCTGGAAGCGCGCGATCGAAGGCCTCGGGCACGCGAGCCCGATCGTCTGCGGCGAGCGCGTCTTCGTCGCGACGGCGGTGCGAAAAGACGGTGGAGCGGCCGAGCTGAAGATCGGGCTCTACGGTGCCGGCGAGTCGGTGGGCGCCGAGGGCGAGCACCGCTGGGAGCTCTGGTGCCTCGCCACGGCGGACGGGGCGCTGCTCTGGAAGACGGTGCTTCGCGAAGGCGCGCCGCGCTTCGAGCGCCACCCGAAGGCGACGCAGGTGAACGCGACCCCGGCGTGCGACGGCACGCGCGTCGCGGTGATGCTCGGAGCGGAAGGGCTGCACGTGCTCGATCTGGAGGGCCGCGTGCTGTGGTCGAAGGACCTTGGCGCGCTGCGCTCCTGCGCGCCGGGCTATCCGGACCTGCAGTGGGGCTTCGCGAGCTCGCCCGCGCTGCACGACGGGAAGCTCTTCGTGCAATGCGACGTGCACGAGGGCTCCTTCCTCGCCTGCTTCGATGCGCAGAGCGGCAAGGAGCTCTGGCGGAAGCAGCGCGACGAGCAGCCCACCTGGTCGACACCGACGATCGATGTCGAGGGCGGCCGCAGCCAAGTGATCGTGAACGGCTACCGACACATCGGCGGCTACGACCTCGCGACGGGCGAGGAGCTCTGGCGCCTGCGCGGCGGCGGCGATGTCCCGGTGCCGACGCCGATCGTCGAGGACGGCGTCATCTATCTCACCAGCGCTCACGGCAAGGAGGCCCCGATCTACGCGCTCGAGGCCACCGCGCGCGGCGTGATCGATGTGCATACCGAGAAGCCCGCCCAGGTGCGCTGGCACCATCTGAAGCGCGGCAACTACATGCAGACTCCGCTCGTCTTCGGCGCGGAGCTCTACCTCTGCCACGACAGCGGCGTCCTCAGCTGCTACGACCGCGGGAGCGGCGAGCAGCACTATCGGGAGCGCCTCGGCGAGAAGACCGGCTTCACCGCCTCCGGCGTCGCCGCCGACGGCAAGCTCTACTTCACCAGCGAGGAAGGCGAGGTCGTCGTGCTGAAGCCCGGATCGAAGTTCGAAGTCCTCTCTCGATGCCCGCTCGGCGAGCCCTGCCTCGCGACGCCGGCGCTCGCGCGCGGCGTGCTCTACTTCCGCACACGCGGCCACCTGATCGCGATCGGCGCGCCGAAGCGCTGAGCGTGCTCCACGACGCCTAGCCGTCGAGGGAAGCGCGCCTGATCGAGCTCGCGAAAGGCGACCACGCGGAGGTGCTCACCGCACCCGCCTCGAGGAGCGAGCGGCGGGCCCTCGTGCCGCAGCGCGGCACGACGCACAGTGGAACCCTGGGTGGCCGTCCCGTGCCGCAGCTTCACGGCCGTTCGAAGAAGTTGATCGGTGCGCGAGCGCAGCTCGGCGCGGCGAGCTCGGGCAGCGCGGCGAGGAGCAGGACGGGAAGGAACGCAGGCAGAGCGAGCAGGCGCTTCCTGTTGCGTTCCTCCGTCGAGCCGTGGGTGGAGGACGCCGGAGCCGTGCGCGGCGAGCGGCGACCGTCCCGCGTCCTCGTCCGGGTGATCCGCGCGCTGCGGCATGCGTGACGCGCCGCGGTGGAGAAAGCCCGAGATCGGTTATCGTCTCCACCTTCGCGCGCCGAAGTCCCCTCGCCGCCTGACGCAACCAGCCCTCTTCGGACCGGACATGGCCTTCTCCGCTCCCGACTCCCGCTCTCCCCGCACGGCGCCCCGCGAGAACGAGGGCGATCGCCTGGAACCTTTCCGCGACGAGCTCCTGGCCTGGCTGCGCGAGGAGCCGACGGTGAGCGTTCGCCGCATCCGCGCGAGCCTCGCCGACCGCATCGGCGCGATCGGCGAGCGCACGGTGAAACGCTTCGTGGACGAGCTGCGCGCGACGCTGCAGAGCGAGCACCAAACGAGCGGCAGCCGCACCGAGAGGAACGGCAGCGCCGCCGAAGGCACTCTCGCCTGCACGCCCGCCGATCCGACGCCGCTGCCGAAGCGCACCGCCGAGGGGCTCTGGGACTACACCCACCCAGAGCACTACCTCAACCGCGAGCGCACCTGGCTCAACTTCAACTTCCGCGTCCTCCGCGAGGCCGAGGACGAGCGGCTGCCGATGCTGGAGCGCGTGCGCTTCCTAGCCATCGTGAGCTCGAACCTCGATGAGTTCTTCATGAAGCGCATCGGCGGCCTGAAGCAGCAGGCCGGCGCGCGTCTGCGCGAGCTCACCGTCGACGGTCGCACTCCCGAGCAGCAGATCGCGGAGTGCAAGGAGCTCGTGCGCGTGCTCGAGAAGCGCAAGAGGAACGCCTTCCTCGGCGTGCTCGAGGAGCTCTCGCGCGAGGGCATCTGCCTGCGCTTCTACACCGAGCTGGACGAGGCCCAGAAGGCGCTGCTCCGCGAGTACTTCCGCGCCAACATCTATCCCCTGCTGACTCCGCAGGTGACCGACCCGGCGCACCCCTTCCCCTTCATCTCGAACCTGTCGCTGAACCTGCTCGTCTCGCTGCGCCATCCCGACGAGCCGCGCATCGTCTTCGCCCGCCTGAAGATCCCCTACGGCAACGGAGTTCCGCGCTTCGTACGCGTGGGCTCCGAGGACACCTTCGTGCGCCTGGAAGGCATCGTCGCGAACAACCTCGACATCGTCTTCCCCGGCATGGAGATCGAGTCCTTCGCGGCCTTCCGCGTCACGCGCAACTCGAACACCGAGCGCGAGGAGGAGAAGGCCGACGACCTGCTGGCGATGATCGAGGGCGAGCTCCAGGACCGGCGCTTCGCGCCGATCGTGCGCCTGGAGGTCGCGAAGGAGATGAAGCCGCACCATCGCTCGATGCTCGCCGCCGAGCTCGGCCTCCAGGACCCGACCGACGTCTTCGAGGTCGAGGGCATCCTCGCGCTGCGCGACCTCCACGAGTTCGCCAACCTCGACCGCGGCGACCTCCACTACGTCCCCCACTATCCGCTCGACCACCCGGGGCTCACGCCGGATCGCAACATCTTCCACGTGATCCGCGACGCGGGCTCGATCCTGCTGCATCACCCGTACATCTCGTTCGCGACCTCGGTGGAGCGCTTCCTGCGCGAGGCGAGCCGCGACCCCAAGGTGCGCGCGATCAAGATGGCGCTCTATCGCACCTCGGCGGACTCCAACGTGATCCGCCATTTGATCGAGGCAGCGCAGAACGGGAAGCAGGTCGCGGTGCTGGTCGAGCTGAAGGCGCGCTTCGACGAGCAGGCGAACATCCGTTTCGCGAACCACTTGGAGGAAGCGGGCATCCACGTCACCTACGGCGTCGTGGGATTGAAGACCCACTGCAAGATCATCCTGGTCGTGCGCCAGGACTACAACGGACTGCGCCGCTACGCGCACATCGGCACCGGCAACTATCACGCGGGCAACGCGCGGCTCTACACCGACTTCGGGCTCCTCACCTCCGATCACGCGATCGGCGAGGATCTCACCGAGCTCACGAACTACCTGACCTCCGGCTTCAAGCCGCGCCGCGACTACAAGAAGATCCTGCCGAGCCCCAAGATGGCCAAGCAGGCGCTGCTCTCGAAGATCGAGCGCGAGATCTCGAAGAGCACGGCGGAGAAGCCCGGGCTCATCCAGTTCAAGATGAACGCGCTCGAGGACGCCGACATCGTCCGCGCGCTCTATCAGGCGTCGCAGGCCGGCGTGAAGATCGACTTGCTCGTCCGCGATACCTGTCGCCTACGCGCCGGCATTCCGGGGCTCTCCGACAACATTCGCGTGATCTCCATCGTCGGCCGCTTCCTCGAGCACGGACGCCTCTTCTACTTCCAGAACGGCGGCGACGAGGAGTACTACATCGGCTCCGCCGACTGCATGAAGCGCAATCTCCTCTGGCGCGTCGAGGTGCTCGCTCCCGTCGAGGACCCCGAGCTACGCGCCCAACTGCGCCATGTGCTGGACACGCAGATCGGCGACGAGCGCAGCGCGTGGGAGATGCAGCCCGATGGCTCCTATCGGCAACGCCGCTCCGCCAAGGGCCGCCGCGCGCGCGGCACACACGAAGCGCTGATCGACTGGTACGAGAAGCGCCAGAAGACGGCGACCCGCATGCGGCGGCGGAAGACGCGCGGGTTCCCGCGGATGCCGCAGGGCTGAGCACGCGCCCGGACGATCGCCCTTCGAGCCTGCGCCGAAGAGCGGAGTCGCGGGAGGTTGGTCCGCGCTGCGATGGGAGAGCGAGGCTCCTGCCCCACCTCTCCGACGACGCGCACGTACGCTGGGCTCTCGCCTCGTTCGCGCTCGGCGGCAGGGGTCCTGGGTCGAAGGTCGAACGGCCTCGTGCCCCGCCTGGACGATGCGAGCAGCCCGGCTCCGGGAAGCGAGCTGCGCTCCGAGGACGACGAGCGCCTCCTCGCGTAGCATGTCAGCGCCATGGCTTACCTGCTGACGAGACACTCGCTCCTGGTCCCTAACGCCGCTCGAGGCGCCACCCTATGAGCTCTCGCCCTGGCGGCTCGACCGAGACGCGCGAGCGCGAGAAGACCTCGCTCGCACGACCTTGGAACGTCGTCGTGCACGACGATCCCGTGACGCTGATGGACTACGTCACGAAGATCTTCATGCAGGTCTTCGGCTACGCGAAGGCCAAGGCCGAGCGCTTGATGCTCGAGGTGCACCACCAGGGCCGCTCGATCGTCTGGACGGGCGGTCGCGAGCAAGCCGAGATCTACGCTCAGCAGCTCCAGGCCTATCACTTGGTCACGACGCTCGAGCGCGTGGAGAGCTGAGCGATGTGGTTCGCGCGCCTGGACGCTGGCTGGCTCTTCGGCGACATCTCGCCGGAGGCGCTGACGACGCTGGAAGCCGTTCCGCTCCTCATCACGAGTCGCGATCCGCGCGTCCTCAAGCGCCTGTATCCGGAGACCTACGAGGACGAGGAGCAGGAGCGGGAGTGGCGGCGCAACGCCGGCGAGGAGCTGAAGCACCTCTTCGCCTCGCGCGAGGAGCTCGTGCGCGGCGACCTCCAGCGCATACGCGAGCCGCTAGCGGGACGCGGCAAGGTGCTGCTCATCCCGGATCCGCACGCGAGCGGCTGGCTCGCCGCGCTGAACGCGGCGCGTCTCGCGCTCTACGCGCTGAACGACCTGGAGCCCGGCTGGATGGCCGGCGTGGAGCGCGAACGGATGAGCCCGCAGCAACGCACGGCGCTCGCGCGCATCCGCCTGCTCGCCGAACTCCAGAGCGTCCTGCTGGGCGAACGCACCTCCCCGCCCGAGGCTCCGACGGCGGACCCCGAGGAAGACGCTAGCGGCGACGACTGAGACGCGGCCCCCGCGCTGATCTCAGAGCCCCGCGAGCAGCACCTCGCGGATCTCGCCGTCGCGGTGCATGCCTTCGGTGCCCTTGGCGTAGGCGCAGCTCATCTCGAGCACGCCGCCCTGGAAGCGGATCTGCTTCTCGGCCGGCGTGGCGACGTTCTTCAGCTTCACGAGCTGCAGCCCCTCGCGCACGGCCTCCTTGCCCATCTCGTCGCAGCAGATCGTGCGCAGCGCCATGTTCAGGCGGTGGCAGGAGAGGTTGTCGAGGAAGTTCAGCGCCTCGAAGCTCTCGCCGAAGCTCTCCCAATCCACTTCGTAGGGGATCGCGCGACCGCAGATCTCGGCGATCTCCTTCTCGCGCGCGGGGAAGGTCTCGGTCTGCAGCTCCTTCAGCTTGCGGCGTTCGTTGAGGCCCATGGCTCACCAGCTCGGTCGGGGTTCGTAGGAAGGGTTGATGGCGCCGCACCAGCGCGCGACATCCGCGAGCCCGATGTCGCGAGCCCGCCCTCCACAACCGCTTTTCCCACGGAGCGTCTCGCGCACGGCCGCGCAGCTCAGGAGTGGAAGCGGCGACACCCCGCCGAGCCGCAGGCTCGCCGGGGTGTCGCCGGGGGATCGGAGAGCGCGAGGAGCTGGGCTTACGGAGCGCTCGGCTTCTTCGTGTAGGCCGCGTCCACGCGCCCTTCGAGCGCGCCGAGGAAGGCGACGATCGCGTCGACGTCGCTCTTCGAGAGCTCCTTGCCGAGCTGGTGCTTCGCCATCAGCTTCACCATCTCGCCGAGGTCGGCGACGCTGCCGTCGTGGAGATACGGTCCGGTCTTCGTGATGTTGCGCAGCGTGGGCACCTTGAAGAGCAGGTTCTCGGAGGCGTTCTTCGTGTGCGCGCCGCGGCCTTGGTCCTTCACTTCGCCGGGCCAGGGGAGGACCTTGCCGAGCTTGTCATAGCTCTGGGCCCCGAAGTGAGCGCCCATGTGGCAGGTGTGGCACCCCGTGTCGAAGAAGGCCTTGAGCCCCGTCTGCTCCTGGTAGCTCAGAGCGTCCTTCTTGCCCCCGACGAAGTCGTCGAAACGCGAAGGCGTGGCGAGACCGCGCTCGAAGGCACCGACGGCGATCGCGAAGTTGTCGAAGCTGATCGGATCGGCCTGGCCGGGGAAGGCCTGGCCGAAGAGCTCCACGTATCCGGGGATGCCCTTCAGGATCCCGACGAGCTGATCGGCGCTCTCGAGCCCGTGCTCGATCGGGTTCAGGACCGGCCCCTTCGCCTGGTCCTCGACGGTCGCGGCGCGGCCGTCCCAGAACTGCACGAAATGGCCGGCCGCGTTCAGCGACGACGGGGAGTTGCGGTCGCCGCGCGTGCCGTCGTGCCCCGGCGAGGTCTTCTCGCCGTCGACGCCGAAGCGGTCGAGCTGGTGGCAGGAGTTGCAGGAGATCGTGCCGCTCTTCGAGAGACGCCCTTCGTAGTAGAGCGCGCGGCCGAGGTCGGTCAGAGCGGCAGAGGGCTTCGCGCCCTTGTGGTAGTCGACGGGGAGCAGCCCGAAGACCGAGAGCATCGCCGGGGTCACGATCGACGAGCTGGACGAAGAGGAAGACCCGCCGGAGCTGCGGGCCGGGGTCTTCGGAGAACCGCCTTCGTCGCCGCTGCAGGCGAAGAGGGCGAGGGTGAGGACTCCGAGACCGGCTGCGGCGAGAGCGGAGTGGAGATGGGACACGGCGACTCCCGGGACGAAGAAAGAGTGGCCCATCGAAGACCAGCGCGGGCTCGGTTGCAAGGGCTCGTACGACCCAGGCCCCTATCCGGCCAAGGGGATCCGCATAGACGCGAGAGCCGGCGAGCTCGCGGCTCCTGGCCGCCAGGAAATAGCATTTTGTTCGTAGAGAGGCTCGAGCTCGCGCTCTAGCACCGCTCCGGCCCCTTTTTGGGGGCATGCTCTATTCGCGAGCGCGCCGGGCAGTATCGCGTCGTGACCACTCACTGCCGTGAAGCCCGGGCGCTCGGTCCCTGTCTCGTACGGAGTTCCCCGATGCGCATCACGACCGTCCTCGCCGCGGCGACCCTCGCCGGCGGCGCCCTTGCCCAAGTGCCGGGCAATCAGAACGGCATGCACTTCTTCAATCAGGCCGGCTCGGTCGGCATCCAATCGTTCGTCAACTTCTTCGGCGCTGCCGGCAATGTCGCCGGCGACTGCTCTTGGAAGATCCTCGACGCCGCGGGCATGAAGCGCGGGACGGGAACGCACACCGCCACGTCGGCCGACATCCCGGTCTTCAACCACAACTTCGTCGCGGGCGGTCCGCTCAACATCCCTGACCTCGAGTTCCGTTCGACGACGCTGGCCTCGAGCTGCAAGTCGCCCGACTTCGTCGCGCCGGCGATCGGCGCCATCGGGATCGGGAACATCGTCCTGCCCTCGCAGGGCGCCTACACCATCAACGTCGACTTCAGCACCGCGGCGGTCGCGCTGCCGGACGGCGACACGGCCGTCTGCTACCTCGCCGTCGCCGGCGAGCGCGGCGACGCGACAACCCCCGCGAACGGCACGCCGAACGCCTGCCGCCCCTTCGGCAACACCACGGGCACGGCTCCTGGTCGGCCGGCCGGCTGCACGACGGGCAAGTGCGGGCGCTTCAGCGCCAGCGCGAACGCGCTCGTCACCAACACGCCGAACTTCGAGCTCTGGATCGAGATCGGCTTCAGCGAGCCCACCGTGCAGCCCATGAAGAACAGCACCCTGGCGCTCGCGACGCGCGGCTACGGCTCCTATGACTTCCGCGTCGCGCCGGCCGGCACCGACACGCTCGCGTGGCGCGTCGAGGCCTTCCAGCACATCGGCAAGTTCGCGATCCCGCTGATCAGCTTCACGGGCAACAACTCGCTGCTCCTGCTCGATGGCGTGCCCGCGTGCCTGACCCTCGACCTCTTCTCGGACGCGCTGCTCGCGCTCGGCCAGGCCGGACCGATCGTCAGCGATGGCACCGCGGCGCCCTTCACCGACGGCATCCACACGACCTTCGCGTTCCCGATCCCGGTCGCGGCGACGAACTCGCAGGTCCACGTCGTGTTCTACATCCTCGATCCCGCGACGGCGCTGCTCGTCGACGCCACGAACACGGTGACGACGACCTTCCTACCGTAAGGAAGCGGAATGGCGGAGGCAGAGCCTGTCCTCTGTCCTGCTCGATGCACGCCCCGGAGCTTCCCGCTCCGGGGCGTGCTCGTTTCCGGCGATACTGCGCGGCATGGAACTGGACCTCGGTCTCCTCATCGCCGGTCTCGTCTCGATCGGCATCGCCGCGCAGTGGCTCGCCTGGCGCTGGAAGCTGCCCTCGATCCTGCTCCTGCTCGGAGGCGGCATCGCGCTGGGGCCCCTCCTCGGCGTGCTGAGCAAGGAGTCGATGCCGCACGACCAGCTCTTCCCGCTCGTCTCCCTCGGCGTCGCCGTGATCCTCTTCGAGGGAGCGCTGAACCTGCGCGTGCGCGACCTCCGCGGCCACGGCGCCGTCGTCCGGAACCTGATCTCGATCGGCGCCCTCGCCAACGGCACCCTGGTCGCTCTCGCCGCCTGGAAGCTCGGCGGTCTCGCCCCCGAGATCGCGGCGCTCTTCGGCGCGATCCTCACCGTGACGGGCCCGACCGTGATCGCCCCGTTGCTCCGCGTCGTGCGCCCGACGCCGGCGGTGGCCAACGTGCTCCAGTGGGAGGGGATCCTCATCGACCCCTTGGGCGCGATCCTGGCACTCCTGGTCTATGAGCTGGTCGCCGCGGGCCACGCGGGAGACGAAGTCGCGCTCTCGCTCGCCCGCGTGCTCGGGACCGGCGCGTTCTTCGGAGCGATGGGCGCCTTCGCCTTCGCGACGAGCCTGCGACGTCGCTGGGTCCCCGAGCATCTGCACGACGTCGGCGCGCTGGCCCTCGTGCTGCTCCTCTTCGCCCTCTCGAACAACATCCAGCACGAGAGCGGGCTCCTCACGGTCACGGTGATGGGTGTTCTGCTCGCCAACGCGAAGGGCATCGATACGCGCGGCATCCTCCACTTCAAGGAGAGCCTGACGCTGCTCCTCGTCTCGGTGCTCTTCCTCGTGCTCGCGGCGCGCATCGATCCGCGCGCGCTGCAGGAGCTCGGCGGACGCGGCGTGCTCGTCCTCGCGGCGGTCATCTTCATCGCCCGCCCGGTCGGCGTCCTGCTCTCCTCTTGGCGCTCCGGGCTCTCTTGGAGGGAACGCGCGCTCATCGCGTGGATCGGACCGCGCGGCATCGTCGCCGCCGCGGTAACCTCGATCTTCGCGCTGCGCCTCGAGGAGCTCGGCCATCCCCAGGCGCAGCTCTTGGTGCCCCTCACCTTCACCGTGATCATCGGCACGGTGGTGCTGCAGGGACTCAGCGCTCGCGCCCTCGCGCGCGCGCTGGGCGTCGCCGAGCCTGCTCTGCGCGGCGTGCTCGTGCTGGGCGCGAACCAAGTCGGCCTCGCATTGGCCAAGGCGCTCCAGGCGACCGGGCGTCGCGTGATCGTCGCCGACACGAGCTGGGAGCAGATCGCGGAGGCTCGCATGGCGGGGCTGGAGACCTACTTCGGCTCGCTCGTCTCCGAGCATGCCGACCAGCACCTCGACTTGTTCGGAGTCGGTCGCTTCTTCGGCTGCTCCCGGCGCCCCGAGCTGAATCAGCTCACGTGCCTGCACTTCGCTCGCGAGCTCGGCCGCAGCGCCACCTTCACCCTCGCGCAGCCGCGGAAGACCGACGCGCCGGAAGCTCGCAGCGCGCCGCCGACGCTCGTGTCGCAGCGGCTCTTCGGCGAGGACGTGACCTATAGCTCGATGGCCGCGGCGCTGAGTCGCGGCGCGCAGATCCGCACCACCAAGCTGCGGCCGGAATTCGACTTCGCCACCTACAGAAAGCGCGAGGGGCAGCGCGTGCTGCCCCTCTTCGCCACGGATCTCCGCGGTCGCCTGTATGTCTTCGCGGCCGGATCGACCTGGCAACCCCAGGTTGGCTGGACCGTGATCGGGCTCGTCGAGCCCGAAGCGACGCCGCCCGCGTGAGCACGCGAGCGGCGCAGCGCTCTCAGTGGATGCGCTCGCGGAAGCCGCCGCTGGTCGCGACCGGCAGCGTGAACGCGAGACCCGGATCGATCACCACGCCTTGCCAGAAGAGATCGACGCCGAGGATCAGCGGGTCGAACGGCACCGGCGCCGGCAGCGAGTCGAGACCCGTGCCCGAGGTGCCGAAGGTGATCGAGACACCCGGCGCCACGTAGAGGAACGAGTTCGGCTGCGCGCCGATCAGCGAGAGGTCGAAGGCCAGCACGAGCGGGAAGAAGTCGAGGAAGAGCGCGGCCGGCAGGCCCGGCGCGGTGACGTTGCGCAGCTCGATCGCGTGCGCGCCGTTGCCGAGGTTCGCGGGGCTGTTCGCGCAGATCTGCGGCAGGCCGCTCGTCGTCGGCGAGGAGAGGCCGAAGGCTTCGGCGTTGGCCGGGTGGCCGACGAAGAAGCCATCGATCGTCGGCGGGCGCGTGGTCGAGTTCGTGACGACGAGCTCGCGGTAGCCGATGTAGACGCCGGCCGGACCCGTGTAGGGAGCAGCGGCGGTGCCGGAGATCTGCGTGCCCGTGGTGGTCGAGCCGAAGTCACCGCCGAGCCATCCGTTCACTGCGTTGCCCGCGATCTGCACGCGCAGTCGACGCCACCCCGCCGGCTGACCGGTGAGGTTGACGCTGCCCAGCGTGGTCGGCGCCGAGACCGCCGTGGTCGGCCAAGCACCGTTGTTGTGATCGACCAGGTACGCGATCGCGCTGGTCGAGGTGACCTCGTACATCCACGCGATGCCGGTGTTGCCGTT
Organism: Planctomycetota bacterium; assembly: GCA_016719295.1. Lineage (GTDB taxonomy): Bacteria > Planctomycetota > UBA1135 > UBA1135 > JADKAF01 > JADKAF01. The sequence goes on along the minus strand of JADKAF010000001.1, from coordinate 5,012,531 downwards.
CGTGTTGAAGCCGGTCGCGAGCGAGCCCGAGGGGTCGCCGAAGTTGTGGAAGCCGCAGGTCGTTCCCTGGATCCCGACCGACCACTGCTCGCGCTCGGTCGCGGTCGCTTCGAGCGTCGTGTCGATGTACATCCACATCTCGAGCAGGATGTCCGGACCGTGGACCGTCGAGACGAGCACGCAGCCGTTGCCGCCGCCCGTGGGATCCCAGGTGATCAGGGCCTTGCCGCCGAGCGGCGATGCCGCGATGGCGTTCGGGTTGCTCGCGCTCACCGCCGTGGGATCGATGACGCGGGGGCCGACGAACGATCCGGCGAAGCGCGGATGCGTGGACTCGAGCGCGAAGGTCTCGAAGTCGTCGCAGTAGGGCTTCGGCGAGCCCTGCGCGTTGCTGGTCCCCGGCGTCCAACGCGCGATGTGGAAATCGCGGTTGTCATCGGTGTCGAAGCCGTCGCGGAGACGCGCCGCCGAAGTCGGCGTGCCGGTCTCGGTGGTGACGAAGTTGCCCCACACGCCTTCGCCTTCGACGAAGGGAGCCATCACGACGGGGATGCCCTTGTTCGCCTCGTAGATCAGCGAGTCCTGCACGAGGCCGAAGCCGTCCTTGATGGTCAGCGTCTCGTTGTCGTTCTCCCAGAGATTCGTCGCGCCGACGACCTGATCGACGAGGCCGGGGAAGTTCGTGCTGAGCAGCGACGAGCCGAGGACGTAGAAGTCGCCGGGCGCGAGGACCGTGGCCGCAGTCACGGTATAGGCCGGGTTCGTCGTCGTGGCGTCGAGGGCTTCGAGGCGCCAGCCACCGATGTTCACGGGCGAGGTCGAGCGGTTGTAAAGCTCGACGAACTCGACGTCGTCCGTGCCCGCGTCGTCGTACGCGAACTCGTTGATCACGATGGCCGGCAGCTCGAGCTGCGTGCGCAGCTCACCCGTCGGATTCACCGACGAGAAGACCTCGACGTAGAGGTTCCCCGCGGCGAGCTCGGCGACCTGCAGCGCGCTGAGCACGCCCGAGCCGCTGTAGGTGCCGGCGCCGCCGGTGAGGGCGAACACCGCGGAGCCGTTCACACCGGCCGGAGCGTTCGAGAGCTGGGCGCCGGTGTCGATGCCGCCGAGACCGCTCGTGGCGACGTTCACCGTGAGCGTGGAGGTCGCGGGATCGAGGCGCGCGTGGATGGCGCCGAGGCCGGAGGAAACGACGGGCGGCACCACGTTGGCGCCGCTCAGGTTGCCGACGTAGCGCGTTTGCGCCGCGGCGAAGGTGCTCAGCGCGCAGAGCGCGAGCGTAGTGCGAAGAACGGGAGAAACCACCTCAGGACCTCCGAGGGGATGAAGAAGGGGGGACTCGCGCGCGCGCGAGCGCAGGGGAACCCCTGAATCTGAGACAGCGGAGCGCTTTTGCCTAGGGCCGCCCGGCGCGGCAATCTGTCGGCGTCATGAACGAGCCGTTCCCGCGCTTCGAACCCGGCGTCCTCCTGAAGCGCGATCTCTTCGGCGCCGTCGAGCGCGGCACGTGGATCACGGCCGAAGGAAGTCGCATTCCGGCGACGCGACGCAGCGCGGAGAGCGCGGCGCGAGCGCTCCGAGGCGTCGCTCGCCTCCTGCTCCGGCGCGAGCGGCGCGCGCTCGAAGCGCTGGCGGATCTCCCCGGCGTTCCGCGGCTGATCGAGGGGCGCCGAGCCGAGCTCGTGCGCTCCTGGATCGAGGGACGGCCGCTCCAGCAAGGCGGTCCGCCGGACGCGGGCTGGCACGCGCGCGCGCGGCATCTCCTCGTCCAGCTTCATCGCCGCGGCGTCGCGCACAACGACCTCGCGAAGGAGCCGAACCTGCTCGTGACCCCCGACGGCGGCGCGGCGCTCATCGACTTCCAGCTCGCCTCGTGCAGGGAACGCCGCGGTCGCTGGTTCCGCTCGATGGCGCGCGAGGACCTGCGCCATCTCCTGAAGCACAAGCGCCACTACCACGCGGCGCTGCTCCGCCCACGCGAGCGCGCGATCCTCGCCCGCTCCGGCGGTATCGCGCGCCTCTGGCGCCGCGCAGGCAAGCCCCTCTACCTCTTCGTCACGCGCCACCTCCTCGGCTGGCGCGACCGCGAAGGCGCCGGCGACCGCTCCCATCGCCCCACGGCACCGTGAAGGTGCCAGATGGCACCTTCACGGCGCCGTGAGCTCAGCCGGCGGCGGCGCGGCAGGAGGCGATCCAGCGCTCGAGAGTGCGCAGCGCGAGCTCGAGCTGGTCGGCGCGCACGAGCAGGTGATCGCGCGACCAGGCCGCGAACGGCAGGATCGCGATGCCCGCGTCCGCGAGCTTCTGCGCCGCCGGGGCGAGGTAGCCGCAGACGTCGAGCGGCACTTCGACATCGAGCGCGATGCGCCGATAGGGACCGCTGCGCTCCTCGGCCGCCGCGAGCGCCGGGCTGGAGCGCGCGAGCGACTCCGTACACGCGATCGTGAGCTCGTCACCCGTGCGCATCCACACGGCGCAGGCGCTCTGGGAAGCCGCGAGCGCCGCCGCTGCCGCCACGGCGGCCTCGGCGCCGAGGCGCGCGAAGACATAGGGCTCGGGATCGACGCCGAGCTCGGTGCGAGCCCAGCACTGCAGCGCACGCGGATCCATCTCCAGAACCTCGGGCTACGACGGCTTCCAAGCCGGATTGGCGACTCCGATCACGCCTTGGGCGAGCTTCGTTCCGCTCGCGTCCCCTTGGCGCATCACGACGATCGAGCGGCCGAGCACGGGGTTCCTCCGCGCGTTGACGGTGATCGTCTCGAGGACGAGCTCGAAGAGCGCCTTGCCGTCGGCGTCGGAGGCCACGACCGCTAGATCGCAGGGCCGCCCCGCCGCGCCATCCGCATCTCCTTCGGTCGCCGCAGGTGAGTAAGGACCACCCGTGGCCGACGCATTCGGCGCCCGCAGGTCGCCGAACTCGTTCACCTGCAGCGCGAGCTTCTGCCCCGGGGGCAGGCCGCTCAGCTCTCCGCGCACGGTGAACTGCCGGCGCTCGCTGCGGGAGAAGCGCACGAAGCCCGTCGCAGCCGATCCCGCCGTGGGCAGGAGCACGCAGACGGCCTCGGTCAGCGCCGTGCGCGGATCTTCCTCGCGCTGGAGGGAACCGCGCGCCCCGGGGCGCACGCCAGGATCCTGACGGACCGGTGGCGTCGTCGCGGGCTTCGGCGGCGCGGGCTCCTGAGCAGAGGCGACGCCCGCCGCGGCCAGCGCAGCCGCCGCGCCACGCGCGACGAAGCTGCGGCGATCGAATTCGTTCTCGGGTCCAATCATGGGAGCTTCCTGTGTTCTGTAGCCGCGGCGTGCATCCTAGCGGTGCACCATCGACGGACGAAATCCCCCATGTCGCTCGTTCGCAGCCTCGACCCCGCGACGCGTCTCGCCGAGCTCGTCTTCGGCCTCGTGATGACGCTGAGCTTCACCCTCACCGCGAGCGTCCTGCTCCGCGAAGAGGGTCACGCCGGAGCGCGCGAGCTGATGCTCGCCATCTTCGGCTGCAACTTGGCCTGGGGCGTCATCGATGGCGGCCTCTTTCTCCTGGGCCAGATCGTCGAGCGCGGCCGCAAGCGCCGGCTCTGGATCGCGCTCCGGAACGCGCGCGACGAGCGCGAGGCGGAAGCGCTCCTCAGCGACGAGCTCGATGACCTCGTCGGGCGCGGCCTCGAGCCCGCGGAGCGCGCGTCGCTCTATCGCTCCCTCGGCCAGAAGCTGCGCACCTTGGAGCCCGCGCCGATCCGCCTGACCCGCGAGGACTGGCGCGGCGCTCTCGCGAGCTGCTGGCTCGTCTTCTTCACCGGCATCCCCGCGGCGCTGCCGTTCTTCGTGCTCTCGGATCCCTTCGTCGCGCTGCGCACCTCGAACGCTCTGCTCCTGCTGCTGCTCTTCTTCCTCGGCGAGCGCAGCGCGCGCTCCTTGGGCTTCCCTCATCCGCTGCGCTCCGGCTTCACCTTCCTCGGCTTCGGCGCGCTCCTAGTCGGCGTCGCGATCGCGCTCGGCGGCTGAGCGTTCCCCACCGCACAGGAAAGGTGCTTGGCACCGCTTCTGTGCCGTGGAGTGGGCATAGGTCTTGTCGTAGTAGTCGAGCACGATCTCCACGGCCGCGGCGAGCTCGCCGCGCGCGAGATGCTCGAGCGCGCGTTGCGTGCGCTCTCTGCCGCAGCGCTTCTCGATCCGCTGGAAGCACGCCGCCAACGCCTCGCGATCGGCGTCGCCATAGGTCGCGACGAGCTGCGCGACGCGCTCCGCGCGCGGCACCTCGAGTACGTGCACCAGGCTCGCCTGCATCTGCGCGTAGAGCCGCGCCGGCAAGAGGAGCTTGCCGATGTTGCGGCTCTCGTCCTCGATCCAGAGCTCGCGCTCGGGATCGCTCGCGTCCCACGCCAGGGCGAGCTCGTTCTCGAACTGCTCCTGCGTGGGCTGCGGCGGCTCGCCGAGATGTCCGAACGCGGAGCCCTTGTGATGCGCCAGCGCCTCGAGGTCGAGCACGGCCTCGCCCGCGCGCGCGCGCTCGCGCAGGTACGCCGTCTTGCCACTACCCGTCGGCCCGCACACGACGCGCAACGCGCGCGGCTCGTCGAAGCGCCCGAGCACCCAAGGCCGAAACACCTTGTAGCCACCGCGCAGACGCGCGCTCGGCAGCGCGTGCGCCGCGAGCACCTCCGCGACGCGCGCGCTGCGCATCCCGCCGCGCCAACAGTGCACGAGCAGCGGATGCTCCTCGCGTCCGCGCCTCAGCGCACTCGCCTGCTCGAGTAGCAGATCGAGCTTCGCGCGGCCGAGCTCTTCCGCGCGGGCGAGCGCGCGAGCTGGATCGACGCGCGTCCAGAGAGTGCCCACCTCGGCGCGCTCCGCGTCGTCGAGCGCCGGCAGGTTCACCGCGCCGGGAATATGGCCGCGCGCGTATTCGCTCGGCGAGCGCACGTCCAGCACGAGCGCACCGGCGGCGCGAAGCTCCAAGAGCTCCGGGAGCTCGAGCAGAGAGGGCTTGGGATTCCGTTCCACGGAGCGAGCAGCATAGTGCTCCACGAGGTCGCGCGGCATACGTTCTTCTCTCCCCGCGTCGAGAGCGCGGAGCTCCACCGGTCAAGAGCCCAGCAGCGCCTCGGCCGGCTCGAGCACGAGCTCCGGGAACAAGCCGAGCACGAAGAGCACCAGCGCCAGGCCGACCAGCAAGACGCGCTCGCGCGGCAGGAGATCCGGCGCAGGTGAGCTCAGCTGCGGACCGCAGAACAGCGCCGCGAAGGCGCGCAAGGTCGCGATCGCGAGCAAGGCTCCGGCGAGGATGATCGCGGCGGTCGAGGCCGCGCCACCTTCCCACAGCGCATGCAGCAGCAGATCGTCGCCGACGAAGCCCGCGGTCCCCGGCATCGCGACGCCCGCGGCGCCGAAGAACGCGAACGCGGTCGCGAGCACGGGATAGCTTCGCGCTCGCCCTCCTAGCCCTTCCAGCGAGAGTCGGCGACCGTCCCGACGCTCGAGGGCGTCCGCGACCACGAGCATTCCCCCGACAGCGATCGCCAGCGTCAACGCCGCGAAGAGCGCGGCCGCGTAGTGCCCGTGGCCAGCAGCGCCGACCGCTGCGAGCAAGAGGCCGCCGTGCATCACCATCGCGGAGCGCATCAGCCCGCGGAGCTCCCGCTGCACGAGGGCAAGCGACGCAGCGAGGAGCGTCGCGAGCGAGCCGAACTGCACGAGCAGGGGTGCGGCGTCGTAGGCGGCGGCGTGATGGTCCACGTAGTGCAGGTGCAGCAAGACCAAGGCGAGACAGGAGCCGAGCTGCTGTACCTGCTGGAGCGGCGCGCGCTCCGTGAGCGCTGCGGCGCCGACATGCAAAGGCATCGCGCCCCCGCGCAGCGCGATCGCGAGGAGCGAAGCGCCGAAGGCCGCGCTCAGGTGGCCGAGGTAGAGCGCGAACGCGGCAGCGCCGATCGAGAGCGCGGCGAGCGCGAGCATCGCGGCACCCGTCCTGCAGACGCGAAGCGCGCCGAAGGCGTGCAGCAGCGAGACCAGCGCGAGGAGCGCGTAGGCGAGGCTCGCGTCCGCGGAGAACAAGGCTCCGCAGACGAGCGCGATGCATAGCGCCGAAGCACCTGCCGAACGCGAGGAGCGCCCCAGGATCTCCGGTACCGCCATCATCAGCGCGGCGAGTGCCGCCACGGTCACGCGCGCCAGGGCAGAGAGCAGCTCGTCGCTCATCGCGGCTCCTCCTCGCGATCGAGCGAGAGCCGGCGCCGATAGCGCTGCTCCCACCCATCGAGCTTGCGGACGAGCGCGAGCAACGGGGCGAGGCAGGCATCGACGCGCTCATCGAGGCGGAAGCGGTGGATCGTCGCGCCGTAGAGCCGCAGCGCGAGGCGCGGGGAGAGGCGCGTGAGCCACGGCGCGCGCGCTCTCTCGCGGCCCGTGCGATGCGCGTCGTGGATCGCGTTCGGCGCCCGCAAGTACTGCCACACGCGCAGCAAGGCATGCCCGACGAGATGCAGGAGTGCGAGCTCGATCCATCCAGCGCAGATCTCCGCCAGGATCAGTCCGACCTGCGCGAGCGTCGCGTGCGCGAGCACGCCCTTCGCATCGGCGTGCACGCGCGCGATGGCCGTCGCATACAGCGCCGTGGCGAGTCCGAGCGCGATGCCGACCCAGCGCACCAGCGGGGCCACCTCGAGCAGCGGCCACACGCGCAGCAGCAAGAAGAGCCCCGTGTGAATCGACACGCTGCCGTAGAAGAGCGCGCTGGACGGCGTCGGCCCCTCGATCGCGCGCGCGAGCCAACCCGAGAACGGGAGCTGTGCGGACTTGCCGAGAGCGCTGAGCAGGAAGAGCGACGCGATGGCGGTCGCGGCCGAGGGCGCGAGCAGCGGCGCAGCCTCCAGCGCGGCGAGCCGCGTCGAGCCGAGCAGCTCGTGCGTCGAGACGATGGCGAGGAGGAAGCCCGCGTCGCAGAGCCGGTAGGTCGCGAAGGCACGCACCGAAGAGCGCAGCGGCTCGGGTCGCTCGAGGAAGAAGCCGATGAAGAGCGCGGACGAGATCCCCATCAGCTCCCAGCCGGCGAACATCACATCCAACGCCCCCGCGAAGGCGACGAGCTGCGTTCCGGAAGCGAACATCCCGAGCAGCACGAAGAAGCGCAGGAAGCCCGGCTCGCGATGCAGATAGCGGCGCGAGAACTGCGCGACCAGCGCCGTGATCGCCGCGGCCAGCAGCGAGAACGCCAGCGCGACACGATCGAAGAGGAACACCGCGGGAACTTCGTATCCGCCGACGCGCAGCCAGCTTCCGAGATCGAGCTCGCCGACGTAGCCGCTCCCGATCCAACCGCTCGCGAGCAGGGCCGTCGCCGCGCTCGCGAGGAACGAGAGGAAAAGCCCCACCGCCGTCGCGCGCACGACGAAGCGCTCGCCAGGGCGAACCCCACGCGTGGAGAACCACAGCCCCGCCGCGATCGAAGCGAGCCCCGGAGCGGTCACCGCCAGCAGCAGCGCGACGGCGAGGGCCAGCTCGAGGCCGCTCACGAGGCCGTCCTCGACATCGCGTCCAGCACCAGCGCCGGGGGCAAGTGCTCGCGCGTTCGCCCGTGCCATTCGCGCGAGCGCGCCACGCGCGGCAGCGCCAGCGGGCTCGGCTCGTACGGAACGAACGCCGAGGCCTTCCCTTCGAGCCCGGGCTCCTTCTCCAGGACTTGGAGCGCGCCGGTCGTTGGATGCAGCGAAACGAGCTGCACCCAGCGGTTCACGACGAGCTCGCGCACTTCGGGTTGCCGCGCTGCGATGCCGAGCAGCGCTTCCGGGGTCGCTTCCACGATGAGCAGCAAGCGCATCGGCTCGTGGAGCTCGACCATCTGCAGCGGCAAACCGGTCTGCAGATCGCCTTGATGTCCGTTCATCACGCCGAGCAAGCCGGTCACGTTGTGCGGGAGCTTCGTGCCGCAGCCGAAGTGCGCGTTGTCCACGGCCGAGAAGTAGTACTCGAGCGAGATCCCCGCGCCCACGGGACCGACCGCGGCGAGGATGCGCTCTAGGATCGCGTGCTCGGGATCGATCGAAGGATCGTAGCTCACGAGGAACGCGCGGCGATCGAGGTGCAACCCACGGGTTCGATCGCGGCGTCCGACGACGGCGATCGCATTCGTGCAGTGCCCATACTCCGGGCGCGGTTGCGACAGGGCCGCGGAGCGAGCTTCCACGTGGCGCAACGCCTGCTCCGAGCTGATCCCGAGGGGTGCGTCCTCGAAGCGCCGACAGCGCTCGAGCGCGCTCTCGCGCCGCGCGGCTTCGAGCAGGCGACGCACGCTCTCGAACGCCGCCTCGGCATGCGCGGGAACATCGCCGAGGTCGAAGTAAGTCACGGCGTCGCTCGCGGTGTCGTGCAACGCTCCGACGAACCAGGTCTGCGCGGGGATCTCGAGGCCGCGCCGTCGCAGGCCATCGCGCACGTCGGAGCGATTCGCGAGGGCCGCGAAGAGCCGCGCGTTCGCCCCGCCGCGCCGTCCTCCGCACGCGCCGCAGTCGTGCGCCGACTCGTGCGGATTGTTCAAGCTGGTCGAGCCATGGCCGAGCACGACCACGATCGGCGCGAAGTCGCGGACGAGGCCCAGGCCCGTCAGCATCGACGCGACGCGTTCGCTCGCTTCGTCCACCGTGAAGCCAATCGGTTTGCCGCGCAACGAGAGCTGCCCGCTCGTGTCGGTGCGCAGCGCAGAGAGCCGCGTCGCCGGCGTCGGTGCGAACCAGCGCGCGAGCTTGCGCTGGAGCTCGAGGCTCCTGCGTGGCGCGGCGATCCGCGTCAGGGCCAGGAATCCCGCGATCGGTCCGAAGACGAGCGCGGCCCCGGTTCCCCCGAGCAGCCCGCGCGACTCGGCCGCGAGGACGCGCTCGAAGCCATGCCAGCTCCCGCGCCAGCGGCGTCGCGCCGAATCGCGCTCGCGCTCCGTGTAGAGCGGCGCTTCGTGCACTTCGTGCGTCGGCGTCACGACCACCGGTGCATGCGGCGCGGGCTCGTGGTCGTCGAGACCCAAGTAGTCGATCGCGAGCCCGAAGAAGCCCGCCGCGCCGAAGGTCTCGCAGCGCGGGTCGAGCTCTTCCAGCGCACGGCGGATCGACTCCTCGCGCTCGTCGATGCAGAAGATGAGCTGCGCGCTCAGCTGTCCTTTCTCGCTCGCCGGCTCCCGGCGCCGCGCGGCCAGCGCATCCAAGATGCTGCGGCGATAGCGTCGCTCGTAGGCCTCTTGCCAGAGCCGCCGTCGCGCGAGCGGCGTGCAGCGCGCGCGCTCTTCCCAGAGGCGGAGCAGCGCCGCGTCCTCCAGAGCCGCGACCGCCGACGCGTCGAGCCGCGCCGCGCGCGCCGCGGCGAGGAGCACCGCGCCTTCGCGGCGCGGATCGCGCGCCGCCGCAGCGCTGGCCCTGGTGGCGAGCTCCGGCCAGCTCGTCGTCCACCCGCAGGCCTGCTCGAGGTGCTGTAGGGCGCGGCGTTCGTACGCGAGGCGCACGGCGAGGAAGTCGATCAAGCGCACGACGCTCGCCGAGCGGTTCTCACTCGGATGGCGTTCCAAGCGCGAGAACATGCCCGCCCAGCCGGGCAGCGCGAACGCCGTCGCCACGAGATAGGCGGTCTGCTCCTCCGCGGGGACTTGGAGGTCGCGCAGAACCTCGGCGATCAACAGCCGCGCGCCGTCATCGCGCGCGGCCGCGGTGATCAAGTCCTGCGCGGCGGGCTGCACTTCGAGCGCGGGCTTCATTCCGGCTCGATGCAGCGCGGCGACGGCCGAGAAGAAGCCTTGCTCGCGGCCGGGCATGGCGGTGCGCGCTTGGCCTTGATCGAGGAAGACGGCAGCGAGGCGCACGAGCTCGGGATGCACCAGCGCATCGAGATCCATCGCGCCGAGCGCGAGCAGCGCGTCGCGATGGCGCGCGAGGCGCTCTCCTTCGCGCGGTAGCCGCGTGGGTCCCCTCTCGATGCGCGCGAGGCAGGCCGCGCGCAGCTCGGGGAGCTCTGAAGCCGCTGCGAGCTGCGGCCCTTCGGCTCGCGCGAACGTCGCGGGCAGAGAGTTCCCTTCGTCCTCGCCTTCGAGCATCCAGCGACGCCAGAGCTCGCGGCGCGTCGCGCCGCACCACACCCGCTCGTCACCGGCAGCGCCGAGCTCGGCCCCGAGCTCGGTCTCGAGATCCTCGACTTCGATGCGTCCGCGCTGCAGCGCCGCGCGATAGCTCGCGGACGAGAGATACGGCTCGGCGTGGAGCTCGGCGGAGCCGCGCTGCACCGCGGCGTGAAACGGCAGGTGCTGATAGGCGTGGAGCGTGTTGTGGTGGATGAAGACGCCGATCGGCCCTTGGTCGGGGAGCACGGCGTGCGCGTGAGCGAGCGCCGCATCGATGGGATCGAGCGCGGAGCCTCCGCCGACGCGCAGCTCCATCAGTGACCGCCCCCCGCAGGCGCACCCCGAAGATCGATGCCGACCAGCTCGACTTGGATCCGGCGATGCGCGGCGTCCTCGGTGAAGAGCGCGAGCGATTCCTTCACATCCTGATCCATGTACTCGCCGGTCCCATCGATCACGACGCGCTCGCCGTCCTCGACTTCGTCGAGCATGGCCAGGAGCTGCGGCTTGGTGATGAAGGTGGCATCGCGCTCGAAGCGCAGGACGCGGGCACCATCCTCGCGGCGCGAGCTGCTCACCGCGTCCTTCGCGTTCTGGCGCAGCACGAAGAAGATGCCGACCACGATCCCGATGATCACGCCCTTCAGCAGGTCGGTCGCGAGCACGGCGGCGATGGTGACCGCGAAGGGCAGCAGCTGATTGATCCCGAGGGCCAACTGCTGGCGGAAGAGCGCGGGCTTGCAGAGGTTCAGACCGACTTGGATCAGCACGGCGGCGAGCGCCGCGAGCGGGATGCGGTTCAGCAGCGAGCCGGCGAAAGCGACGGCGCCGACGAGGAGCAATCCATGGACGATCGCCGAGAGGCGCTCGCGACCGCCAGCGGCGACGTTCGCTCCGCTGCGCACGATCACCGCCGTGATCGGCAGGCCGCCCAAGAAGCCGGAGGCCACGTTGCCGACGCCCTGCGCCACGAGCTCGCGATCCGGCGGGCTGTGCCGCCGCAGCGGATCGAGGCGATCCACCGCCTGGATCGAGAGCAGCGTCTCGATGCTCGCGACGACCGCGATCGTTCCCGCGGCGATCCAGACGTCCGAGCGCACGATCGCACCGAGCTCGGGTCGCGGCAGCACGTCGATCAGCGCGGCGAAGCCGCCGAGCGGCACGTCCACGAACTCGGCCGCAGAGAGCGCAAGAGCAGGAAGCCCGGCGAAGGCGGCGCCGAGCGCGCTGGTCATCACCACCACCACCAACGCCGGTGAGAGGAGCTGGAACCGCGCGAGCGGCGTCTTCTTCCAGCCGTAGAGGACGACGAGCGAGAGCGCCGCGATCAGCGCCGAGCCCGCATGGACGTCTCCGCGAAACAGCGCCGACAACTCCCCACTCGAGCCGAACGCCACGGGGATCTGCTTCATCACGATGACGATCCCGATCGACGCCAGCATGCCTTTCACCACCGCCGAAGGCACGAGCCCCGACAGACGACCCGCGCGCAGCATCCCGAGGGCGATCTGCATACCGCCCGCCAGGAGCACCGCGAGCAGGAACGGCGGCAAGCCGCCCAGCGCCCCGACCTGGAGAAGCACGATGGCGGTGAGGCCCGCGGCCGGCCCGGACACCGAGAGCGCCGAGCGGCTGATCCAAGGCACGACGAGCCCGCCCACCGCCCCAGCGACCAAGCCCGAGACCGCCGGAACTCCCGAGGCGAGCGCGATGCCGAGGCAGAGCGGCACCGCCACGAGGAACACGACGATGCCCGCGACGAAGTCCTGGCGGGGGTAGGCGAAGAGCGAGGTGTGTTGGGTCATGAGCGTCTCTGCCCCGCTTCCTAGAGCAACCCAGCCCCTTCGGCAAGCGTCGGGAGGCTAGACTCTCCGCCGCTGCTCCCGCCTCCTTCCCCTTCGCCTCACACGACGGATGAAGTCTCACCTTTCCTGCCTGGTTCTGTTGGCCTGCGTGCTCCCCGGATTCGTTCGGGCCCAAGGCGATGTCGCGGCACAGATCGCCGAGCTCCACGGCAAGCGCGACGACGCCGATCCGAAGTTGATCGAGACGATCGCGGAGGCGCGGTCGCGCGCGGCCCTGGATGGGCTCCTCGGCGCCTACGAGAAGATGCAGAGCCTGTACATGCGGCTCGCCATCGTGCGCGTGCTCGCTCGCTTCGATGAAGGAGAGGGTGGCCAGCCCGCCGGAGCGAAGCTCGCCGATCTCGCCGCGAGCTCGCCCGAGCCCGAGCTCCGCGACGCGGCGCTCGCCGGACTCGGCCAGAGCGCGAAGCACGGGCACCACTTCCTGCGGCAGGTCGTGACGCTCGCCGCCGATGACGGCGTGCGCATCGAAGCCATGCGCCTCCATATCGCTCGCGCGAGCGCCGAGGACGCGGCGTGGTATCGCGAGCTCTGGAACCCGAAGCTCGAGCGCAAGAAGGACGCCGAAGACAAGCTGCTGCCGCTCGAGCTCGATGCCGTGCGCGAGCTCGGGTTCCGCGGCCTCGCCGCGTCGCTCGAGGACACGGAGCTCGTCGAGACCCTGCAGAAGGAGCCGAATCCCAAGATCCGCCGCGCGGCTCTCGACCGCCTGCACGAGAAGAAGTCGCCGAAGGCGCGAGAGATGGCGCGCTGGCTCTTCGAGCGCGTGGACTATCCGGGCGCCGATCGCGCGAACGCCGCGCGCGTCCTCGTCGCGATCGACGGTGCCAAGGCCGCGGACGAGTTCTTGGAGCTCGCGAGCAAGCGCGATGTGACGCCCGAGGATCTGCGCCGCGAGATGGCGCGGCTCCTGGTCGAGCTCGGCGACAACGCGCTGCAGAAGAAGATGGCGAAGCAGCTCGGCAAGGGGGCACCCCACGAGAAGGCCTTCGCGATCTACGCCAACGCGGGCAGCCCCGAAGAGAACGTCTGGGAGAAGATCCGGAAAGCCCTCGGCGACAAGTCGCTCGAGGTGAAGCGCGCCGCTGCGCGCGTGCTCGCCGAGCGGAAGGACAAGGCAGCGCTGCCCGAACTCGAGAAGCTCCTGAAGGCCAAGGGCGAGGAACGCCGCATCGCGATCGACGCGATCGGCGCGATCGCGGGCACGTCTCCCGAGTGGACGAAGAAGCTGCTCGGCTTCGCCGCCGACGAGGACGCCGTAGTGCGCATCGCTGCGCTGGAGCAGCTCGGCGCCGCCGGCGAAGTGGCGCCGGTGCTCGCAGCACTCGCGCACGACGACTGGGCGACCCGCCTCGCCGCGGCACGCGCGCTGGAGCGGCTGCGCGAAGCGAAGGCGGTGCCGCTGCTCGTCGAGCGCATGCAGATCGAGCGCGGACGCATGGCGCTCAACTTCGGCGACATCCTCTGGAGCTTGACCGGTCAGCCCTTCGGCGAGGACGCCGAGGGCTGGAAGAAGTGGTGGGCCGATGCGGGCAGCAGCTTCCAGGTGATCTCGGTGGAAGGGCTCGCTGCCGCCGAGGCGAAGCGCGAGCAAGCGCGCCTCGCGCGCCGCACGGGAACGCCCGCGCAGTTCTTCGGCGTGCGCATCCGCTCCGAGCGCGTGATCTTCGTCGTCGACGTCTCGGGCTCGATGACGGCGGAGGTCGCGGGTCAATACGTCGGCAAGCGCGGCGCTACCCGCATCGACGTCGCGAAGAAGGAGCTCCGCACCTGCATCGAGGCGCTGCCGCAAGAGGCGCTCTTCAACGTGCTCGCGTTCAGCAGCGGCATCCAGCCCTGGCTGAAGGACGGCATCGCGCTCCGCGGCAAGCAATCGAAGAAGGACGCGCTCGAGTTCGTCGACCGCCTCGGCGCGATGGGTGCGACGAACCTCTACGACACGCTGAAGCTGGCGTTCCAAGACAAAGACGTCGACACCATCTTCATCCTCTCCGACGGCGAGCCCACGAACGGCGAGGTGATCGATCCCTATCGCATCCGCCAGGACGTCGCCGAGTGGAACCGCCATCGCGGCATCGACATCCACGCCGTTTCGATCGGCGGGAACCTCGAGGTGCTCGAAGGCATCGCGGCGGATGCGGGCGGGCGCTACGTGCGGATCCGCTGAGAGCGCGAGCTCTCAGCGGATCCGCACGTCGATCCCGCGCGTCGAAGAGAGGAGCTGCGGCAGCCCGGGATCGAGCACGATCGCCTGCAACGTGAGATCGCCAACCAAGCTCGACAGCGGCGGGATGCGGAAGCCCAGCGATCCGACGCCTCCGGCATCCGTCGCCAACGGCAGCGCCACGCCGAACGGCTGATCGACGAGCAACGCGCAGCCGCCGCCGAGGCTCAGGTTCCCGCGCGTCCGCCCGAAGAGCAGCAACGCGGGAGCGTAAGGCAAAGTCCCGCGCAGCCAGAGCAGCACGTCGCGTCCACGCGCGGGACAGCCGGCGAGGTAGAGCAGCGGCGGGATGCCGTTCGAGCCGGGGCAGGCCAACTCGTACGCGGCCGAGATCGAAGGACAGCTCATGTCGCGCACGAAGATGTCCTCGACCCAGCCGTTGCGGTCGTCGGGGACGAGGTTCGAAGCCGCGCTCACGAAAGCGACCACCGAGCCATCGGCGGAGATCGCAGAGAAACGCCCCACACGATTGCCGGGGACTCCGAACGCGTCGGCGCTCACGATCTCCGTCGTGCCGGTCTGGAGGTCGCGACGGTAGACCTGTCCGCTTCCAGCGATGCCCCAGCGCCAGTTCGTGGCATCGCTGGCGAAGGAGACATATCGGCCATCGCGGGAGATCTGACCGAGCGTGCTCGGCGCATCTCCTTCGACGCCGCCCGTGTCTTCGCTCACGCGCGTCGTGATGCCGAGGAGGCGGTCGCGGACGAAGACGTCGCTGGCGCGGTTCTGATCGTTGGCGACGAGATTGCTGGCGTCCGAATCGAAACAGACGAAGCGCCCATCGCCAGAGATCGAACGTGGAACCAAGGAGCCCGATGTGATCGGGAGCCCCTGCGAATCAACGGACACACACTCCAGTGCTCCCGTCTGCAGATCGCGCACGAGAACCAGATCGCCCAGACCGCCTGGCACGGGGTAGAGGTTCGTCGCCGCCGTAAGGAAGAGGACGGAGCGCCCGTCGGCAGAGATCTTGGGAAAAAAGCTCGTCCCATTCCCTTCGACTCCCGAAGCAGCCACCGAGAGCCGACGAAGACCGGGAACTCCCTGCTCCCAGAGAAAGACATCCCAGGTGTTGTTTGTGTCCCCGGGCACAAGATCCGAGGAGCGGCTCTCGAACACGACGCGCGTGCCGCTCGCATCCATCGACGGCCGATTGGAGCTCCGATTTCCCGGCACACCATCCGGCCGAGCGCTCAGCGTCAGGACGGCTCCGCTCGCGCGATCGAGGAGGTAGACCTGCGGTCCGTTCACCGGGGGAGTCGGGCTCAACGAACGATCAGAAGAGGCGAACGCGACGAATCGCAGATCATCGGACGTGGCACATGCTCGAACGTCGTAGATTCCGATGCCCTGAGAATTCGTCGCCAGAACTCCGATCTCGTGAGCTAGGCGATCGAACACGAATCCATTCGCGCCTGCAAACGATGACGTGCCTGGCGCAAAGAGCCCTCCACTCGAGAAGAGCAGGTACCTTCCCGAAAGATCGCATGTCAGATTGTCTGGGAGACCTGGGTAATGGTGGAGCGGATACTCCACTCCCGAGGAACTCACCGACACTCGACTCGGGTTTTGTGCGGAGACGACCGAAACGAAGAGCCCTGCGAAGAGCAGAAAGGCGCTCCGAGGTGCAGAGGATCTACAGCGCATCGGGATTCAAGCTCCAGATGGCCCAAGAGTAGAACTCGCGGCCGTAGCCGTCGACGTCTGCCGGGAACGTCGGATCGATGATGAGATTCGTGCAGGTGTTTGGAGGAGGAGGGGATGTCATCGGATTGATCGACCAGTGATACCTGTCGTGCTGTACGCGACCGGAAATCACATGCAGGGATTCTCCAGCGAATGATCCGCCGGTCCATGTGCCGACGCGCATGACGATCAAGCCGGGTTGACCGCTAGAGGAGAACGGACCAAGCGGTCCGGAGCAACGGCTGAACGGGTTCAGAGAAATTGTCAGCGCTGCCGAGGAGAAGAACGGGCAGTCGTACACGAGAAATAGGTCCGCACGAGAGTACCGACGCTGCGCGATCGGCACAGTGCTCCCCACGGGCACAAGCACAGATTTCTTGCCCAGGCTGATCTCCGAAGGTCGGAATTCCCGGAACCAAGCTCGACTCGTTGAGGCATGCATACGAGCTCCAAGGGAATCGCGACTCGCGCAACTTGTCTCCCGGGTTGTTGGTCATCACGAAGGGGAAGAGGTTTCCTGGCCCCCCGGGAAACACGCCCGGATCAGCAAAGCTGAACGGCAGCGGCCCCGCGATATGCAGACTCTCGTTCAGGTGCTGGAACGGAGCGGGCACCGTGCTCGCTGGAGCCTCCGCACAGGTTGCATGCGAGATGCACCCCGGCAGATGATGGATCTCGATCGCTGCCGCGTAGACCCCATCCACTTCGGTGCAGACGTAATCGACGTGCCCCGTGTAGTGCGGACGATGGCTCCCACCCGCGGCGACGCAGAACGGCACGAAGCTGTCGAGCAGCGGCGGCGGGTTCAGCTCATCGAAGACGAAGTCGACATCCGCGTTGAGCAAGAAGCGCCAGCGTTGGCGGCACTGCCCCTGCGCATCGAAGTCCATCCAGGTGCGGCAGTACTTCGCGCGGAAGTCGGCGTCGAGGGTCCATCCGAGCGCCGAGACCTTGATGCGAATCCGATAGTGGTCGCAGTTCTCCTGGACCGGAGGCTGCAGCACGATGGAGACGAGGTTGGTCGCCGGGCGCAGGCAGTCCTCGAAGATGGTGGCGCGACCGTCCATGTTGATGAAGCCGAACGGCGGCAGTACCGCCTGAGCGCCTCCGGTCGGCGGGCAGCAGGTCGTTCCGGGATCGAACCCGTCCGTCCCGATCCCACAGCCCGTCTGCCCCCGAAGGTCCGCCGCCGACGACGCGACGACGAGGGCAGCGGTCAGCGACCCGAGAACACGGCTACACAGCCAGGCAGCCAGGCAGCCAGGCAGCCAGGCACGACGACGCGAATACCGCGTCCCTTCTCTCGCTCGAAATCACTATCGGAACTTCCTTCTCGCGTCGATCCATCGCTCCGATCGCCACCGATTGCTCGCCACCACGATGGCGGCGACCCCGGAGGGCGCGAAGCTCGACGCCTAGTCGAACGAGAGAAGGGTAGCGCTGAGCGGAAGGGTGGTCACAGCCGGTGAGGATTCTTCTTCGCCCCCTGCGGTCACGCCTCTGGAGCCGAATGCCGGGCGACACCGGTCCGAAGGCCGTGGCCAGCGGGGCACCACGCGCGCCTCGATCACCTCAGCGCATCCGCACGTCGATCCCGCGCGTCGAGGAGAGGAGCTGCGGCATATCTCGTGAAGCCATCAGCGAGAAGTCGCCCGTTCTCCCGGACGCCCACCTCCCAGCAGCAGCTCCCAGGGAACGCGTAGCGCGGCGCGCTCCGACCGCGGCTCGAGGTCGCCCCACGCGGCGTAGAGAGCGACGATGGAGCGAACGCACTTCTGCGTGTCCTCGTGCTGCTCGCCGAAGAGTCGCTCGAAGATCGCATGCGCTTCGAGGAGCTTTGCTTCGGCTTCCGGCAGGAGCGCTCGCTCGCGTCGCGCGACGAGCGCCTCGCCCTGGAGCTGCAGGAAGATGCCCACATGACGAGGCTCCGCCGCCGGTAGCCGCGAGCGCGCGAGGCGCTCGAACGGCGCGAGGAGGCACTGTGCTTCGTGCGCACGACCGACGGCGATCCACAGGCGCGCGAGGAGACGCACGGAGCTCAAAGTCTCGCCGTGCGCGTCACCGAGCTTGGCGCGCCGTCGCGCGAGCACGTCGATCCAGATCGGCTCGGCTTCGGCGTAGCGCTGCAAGCCGAAGAGCGCGACCCCGAGGTTCCAGGCCGTCATGAGCGTCTGCGGATCATCCTCGCCGAGGAGCTCGCGCCGGTGGCCGAGGACATCTCGAAAGATCTCGGCGGCCTCATCGCGACGTCCGGCGGCCTCGAGCAGGACGCCGAGCATGTTCTGCTCGCGCAGCGTCTCGTCGTGGCGCGGACCCAAGCGCCCGAGGCTGAGCTCGTAGACCTCGCGGTACGTCGGCACGGCGTCGGCGTAGCGCCGGAGCTTCAGCAGGACGTTGTTCAGGTTCCGAAGCGCGACCAAGGTGTTCGTGTGCTCGGCACCGAAGGCGCGGCGCGTTCTCTCGAGCAGCTCGCGCGCGAGCGGCTCGGCCTCCGCGAGACGCCCTTGATTCTGGAGCGCGATGGAGAGCAGTCCCAGCGCGGCGAGCGTCTCCTCGTGCTCCGCTCCCAGAGCCTCGTCGAAGCCGGCGATCAGCTCGCGCAGAAGTCCTTCGGCTTCGGAGAAGCGCCCGCGGCGCATGATCGCCTCCGCGAGCGCGCTGCGCGTTCGATGCGTCTCGACGTGCGCGGGACCGAGAACCTCGATGCGCTGCGCGAGGACGCGGGTCAGCAGATCTTCGGCGGCGGGGAAACGCCCGCGCTTCAACAGCACGTTGCCGTAGAGATGCTCGAAGGCGAGGGCCTCCGGATGCAGCTCGCCCAGCGCGCGGCGCATCCGCTCTTGCGTCTCCTTCAGCACGGGCTCGGCCTCGGCGAATCGCTTCATCGACCAGAGCAATCGGGCGTACGCGGCGAGCGTGGTGCGAGTCTCTTCGTGATCGTCTCCGTAGAGCGAGCGATGCCCCGCGAGGACTTCCGCGAGGATCGCCGCGGCGGCGGCGTTGCGCCCGCTCTGCTGGAGGATCAGCGTGTGGCTCCGGCGCATCCCCAAGGTGAGGTGATGCGACGCACCGAGGGTCTCCGAACAGAGCTCGACGCCCCGAGCGCTGCGTTGCTCCGCCTCGTCGAGAGCGCCGCGCGCGAGGAGGACCAGCGCCAAGTCCCCCAGCGCGACCAGCGTCTGGTGGTGCACCTCGCCATCCAGCTCTCGATGCACGGCCAGGCGCGCGCACTCGAGCTCTTCGGCCGCTTCGAAGCGCTTCTGACGCGAACGCACCTGACTCAAACCCGCGTAGGCCCTTGCGAGGAGTCGCGAGCGATCGCCCTGGAGGCGCTGCGCGTCCACGCACGCTTGCTCGAGGAGGGGCTCGGCGGCACCGACCTCTTCCATGTCGACGAGCGCTGCACCGAGCGCGATCGCGGCGTCGATCGTCAGGGGGTGCTCCGCTCCGAGGCGATCGCGGCTCGTCTCGAGCGCGGAGTAGCGCAGAACGAGTCCCTCGGCTTCTCGCCCGAGCCGGCTCAACGCACCGGCATGAGCGCCGATCGCGATCAGCGTCTCCGGATGGTCGGCGCCGAGAATGCGCTCGTAAACCCCGGCGGCCTCGCGAAGCATCGTCTCGGCCTCGGCGAACTTGCCGCTGTTCTCCAGCGCCACGCCGAGGTTCTTCTGCGCGAGCATCGTCGCTGGGTGATCCGTGCCCAGCACGCGCGCACAGACTTCGTGCGTCTCGCGCAGACGCTCGACGACGCCGGCGATTTCGTTGCGACCGTCGAGCGACAAGCCGTAGCTGGCGGCCACGTTCAGCGTCGTCGGATGCTCTGCGCCGAGACGGCGTCGCGCACGCTCGAGGAGCTCTCCCCAGAGAGACTCACGCTCTGCCCCGCGTCCGAGGTCGCCGAGGATGGTGTAGAGATTGTTCGCCGCCAGGATCGTCTTGGGGTGGTCCTCGCCGTGTACGGTGGAGCAGATCTCCAACGCTTGCTGTAGGCGCGGCGCGGCTTCGTGGATCCGGCCGAGGTGCGCGAGCGCGGATCCCCAGTTGCCCAGCTCGCGCGCGGCCTCCGCGCTCCGCTCCCCATGAAGCGCGATGGTCCGCTCGGCGACTTCTCGCGCCAGCTCCTCGGCGGCCGCGTAGTCACCGCGCTTCGAGCGCAGGTGCGCGACCGCCGCCAAGCACTTCAAGACGAACCTCTCATCGCCGACGGGCGTAGCGCGGACCGTCGCGAGGATAGCCTCCGCGTGCGCCTCCGCTTCGTCGAGCTTCCCGAGCTCTGCGAACGCGAGGGCGAGGGTCTTCCGCACGTTGAGCGTCGAGCGTTGCTCCGCACCGGAGAGCACGATCAGGCGCTCGTAGGCCGCGCGCGCATGTACGACCGCTTCACCTGCCCGGCCTAGGTCGAGGTAGAGCGTCGCGAGCTCGTGCCGTGGAACGAGGCTCTCTGCGTGACTTGCTCCGTACACGCGCTCGGCGAGCTGGAGAGCTTCGAGCTGCGCCGCGAGTGCACGCTCCAGGAGACCGAGCTCGCGGAGCGGCACCGCCACGTTCTGCAGCAAGCGCGCCTTCACCGCGGGCTGCTCTCCGAAGCCGCGCTCGATCGCCTCGAGCGCGCGCGCGAAGAGCTGCTCCTCGAGCAGCGCCACCGCGACGCTGGTGAAGTTCACCATCGCGAGGCTCGCCTGCAACGCCTCGCGTTGCTCCGGCTTCGCCCGCGCGAGCAACGACTTCCGAAGCTCGAGCCCCATCCGCTCGACGTCGACCTCCGCCCACTGCGCCGCTTGGAAGCGCAGCACCTGATCCAGTTCCTCCGCGCGCTGTTGCGCCTCCGCCGCACTCGCTTCCGCCGCGGCGCGCGCCACGCTCTCCGCGCTCGCGAGCGCGCTCTTCTCCTCCGCGAGCCGCGCGTTCTCCTCCGCTCGCCGACGAGACACCCGCTCGTGCTGCTCCGCCAAGCCCTGCTGCTCCCGCGCTTCCTCCGTCTGCGCGCGCGCCTCCAGCGCGAACCACGTCGAGGTCCCCGCTCCCGCCGCCAGCACCACCAACGCCGCGCAGAGCCAAGGATTCCGCTGCACCCAGCGCTTCCCGCGCAACGCGAGGCTCGCGCGTCGCGCGCGGATCGGACGCTGCGCGAGGAAGCGCTCGAGGTCCTCCGCGAGCTCACAGGCGCTCGTGTAGCGCTGCGCGAGCTCCGGCTCCATCGCCTTGCCCACGATCGTCGCCAAGTCGCGCGGCACCGCCGGATTCAACTTCGCCAGCGGCTGCGCCCGGCCCTCCTCGATCCGCCGCAGCACGGCACTCGGCGTCGCCGTGCCGAACGGCGTCTGCCCGGTCAGCGCCGCGTAGAGCGTGACCCCCAGCGCATACACATCGCTGCGCGCACCCACGAGCTCGCGCTCGCCGCGCAGCTGCTCCGGCGCCGCGTACGCCGCCGTCCCCAGGAACTCCCCGCTCGCCGTCCCCTGACCCTGCTCCGCGCTGTGCGCGAGACCGAAGTCCGTCAGCACCACCCGGCCGTCGAAGCAGAGCAGCACGTTGCTTGGCTTCACGTCGCGATGCACCAGGCCCGCCGCGTGCACCGCTTCCAACGCTCGCGCCAGCGTGAGACCCAGCTCCGCCACGCGACGCGGCAGCAGACCCGCGTCCCCCGCTTCGATCGCTTGCGCCAAGGTGCGCCCCGCCAGCCACTCCATCGCATACGCGCAGAGCTCCGGCTGCACCACCACCTCGTGCACCACCACCACGCTCGGGTGCTGCACGCGCGCCAGCGCCTGCGCCTCCGCCGCGAAGCGCTCGCGCGCTCGCGCGGAGACCAAGAGCGACGGCGAGAGGATCTTCAGCGCCACCGCACGTCCGAGGCTCTCCTGCACCGCGCGGTAGACGATCCCCATGCTCCCGCGGCCGACCTCTTCCAGCACGCGGTAGCCCGCCACCTCGGGAGGCCTCCCATGCGGCAGGCGCGGCGCCGTACCCACCGCGACCCCGCGCGCCGTCTCCAACGTCGACTCCGCCGCCGCGCGCAGGTGCTCTCGTCCTGCGAGCCAGCTCTCCACCTCGATCCGCGCGCCCGTCGCGAGACACGCCACCGCGTGATCGAAGAGCTCGTCCAGCAGCGCTTCGTCCTCGGGGGTCAGGAGTTCGGGGGGCATAGGCGGCAGGTCCTCGCGACCGACGATGCAACTCTCCGAAGAACGGGAGCGGGCCCCGGAAGCGTCGCGCAATGCACCAGGACTTCTCCGGAGCTACTCCGGCGGTACCCTCGCTCAGCCGCCGAGCTCCTCGAGCGTGACCGCGCGCTCCGCGCCCTTCGCCCCGATCGCGCGGCGCAACGCGCTCGCCGCCGCCTCGACGGTCTTCTGCGGACCCGCGAGCTTCAGGAAGTGGTCACCCTTCGCGGTCGGCACGATGAGCGCGATCATCGCCGAGCCGGGCATGGCCTTCGACTCGCGGCGGATCGGCGGGCCGACAGGCTGGTTGTAGGTGCCTTGGCAAGTGACGACCGCGTAGTCGCCGCTCGCGCACTCTCCCTTCGCGATCTGTGTCGTTCGGCCCTCGTCCGCGAACTGGCCGATCCAGCGCTCGATGTTCGCGCGGACCCCACCGGCGCCGCCCGCACCGAAGTAGAAGACGACGAGCTCGGCTTCGCCGCCGGGTCCCGGCACGGCGAACTGACCGAGGCGCATGTTCGAGGTCGGCTCGCTGAACTTCCAGCTCGCGGGCACGGCGAGCGAGAGCGCGCCGGTGACGACGGTCTGCGTCGCTTCCGATGAGGCGCTCTTCGGCAGGCCCATGCCGCGCACCTGCGTGCGCACGGAGTAGAGGCTCGTCCGCGCGGTGACGAAGAGCGTCTGGAAGTCCGCGCCGCCGAAGGCGCAGTTGGTCGGTCGCTCCGGCACCGCGAGCCGCTGGAGCACGGCACCGCTCGGCGCGATCACGACGAGGCCCGCGTAGGTCGCGTACACGTTGCCGCGCTCGTCGACGCTCATCCCATCGGGCCCCGTCCCATCCAGCTTCTCGTCGCCGGTGAACCATGCGACGCCGGCGCCGAGCTTGCCCGGAGCTTCCACGGGATAGCGCACGATCTGCCGCAGGTTCGGATTCGCGACGTAGAGGAAGGCACCGTCGGGCGAGAGATGGATGCCGTTCGGCCGCGGCAGGTCGCCGATCACGCGCGCGAGCTTGCCGTCCGCCGCGACGTAGTAGACCGCCATCGCGTCCTGCTCGAGCGGCTCGCCGTTGCCGTAGCGCGGGTCGGTGAAATAGACCCCGCCGTGCGCGTCGATCGAGAGGTCGTTCGGGCTGTTCAGCTTCTTGCCGTCGAAGCTCTCGGCGAGGACGGTGACCTCCTTCGTCGCGGGATCGATTTGCACGAGCCGGCGCGATTCGCTCTGGCACGCAACGAGCCGCCCCTGCGCGTCGAACATGAGGCCGTTCGCCTTGCTCGAGGGCTGCAGGAAGGTCGCGATGCCTTCCTTCTCGTCCCAGCGCACGATGCGGCTCGCGTGCACGTCGCTGAAGAGCAGATAGCCCTGCGCGCACCACGCGGGACCTTCGGTGAACTGGAAGCCCGTCGCCACTTGCGCGAGCTGCGCGTCGGCGGCGAGTGGTGCCTCCGCGGGAGCGAGGCTCTCCTGCGCGGAGGCGAGCACAGCGCAGCCGAGGAACGCGCACGCGAGGCGGACGGGGAGCGAGTGGAGGGCCGGGAGCGGCGAGAGGTGCATCGGGATCCTGGGAGTAGAAGCGAGGATGCATCGCATCCTAGTGCGGCTCGTGCGACGCGCGCCAGCGCCTCCATCGCGCCGTGGAGGCCGCATCAGCGCGTCGCGAATGATTGCTCGCCCGAGCTCGGATCGTGCACGTGGATCTCGATCGCGTCGGCCGCCGGGGATTGCGCCGGAGCCCGATAGCCCAGCGCGAAGAAATCCCAGCGCTCCGCGGCGCTCGTTCCGACGCGGAACGCCAGCGCGCCGCGCCCGTCAGTGGTCCCGACGTCCTCGACCTCGCGGCCGTTGGCGAGATAGACGAGCTGCACCTGCGCCCCGGCGACGGGCGTGCCGTCGAGACGAGAGGCTTCGACGCGCGCATTCGCGCCCGTGCGCGTCGCCGCGAGGAAGATCATGCGGCGCAAGCGCACGAGACCCGCCAACGCCCGACCCGGCAGCGCGGATGCGTCGATGGCCGCCGCATGCGCGTGCTGCTCGAGACCGGCGCTCACCTCGAAGCCGGCGCTCTGCAAGCTCTGGAGACGCACGAAGGACTGCGCGAGCGCGGCGCGCAGATCGGCGGCCGTGGTGCTGCCCGCGAGCACCGCTCGCAGCAGCACGTACTGCGTCGCCCGCGGCGCGAGCACATAGGGACCCGCGACATCGGGAACCCAGTGCGTGACGGCCGGGGCGAGGCGGGCCGCGATCTCGGGATGCACGCGCAGATCGAGGCCCGTCACCGTGCGCTGCGGATCGCGATTCGCGAGCGCGACGAAGAAGTTGAGCCCGTCGTGCACCACGTTCGCATGCACGGCAGCGGCGTTCGCTCCGCCTCCGCGGAGCTCCACCGGCTGCGTGGGCTCGCGCGGCGTCGTGCGCAGCAGCGCGTCGAGCACCGCTTCCAGCTCACCCGGGGGCGGCGTCTCCGAGGGGAAGACGATCAGATAGTTGGCCGCATTCGGCTCCGCGAGCACGAGCGCCGAGCCCGTCGTCGCCACGGCGCTCATGCCGGCGAGATGACCGGCGGCGAGCAGATCGATCGCCGTCGGGAGATCGACCAACACGGCCGTCGCCGCCTGCGGCGCGCGCGCGGCGGAGGCTCGTAGCGCGCGGAACAGCGCAGCGTTGTCGCGCAGGAGCTCGCGATGGAAGGCCGAGACGAGGACGCCTCGACGCAGCGCCTGCTGCGCGAACGCTCGCTCGAACACCTCGGCGTCCGCGAAGAGCGCGAAGGGCACAACGCGCGTCTCGAGCTGTCGCAGCAGACGCGTGATCGAGGGCTCGCCACGCCAGCTCGCGAGGCGCTGCCGGTCGACGTGCAGATGCACGCGGTGGTACGGCGTCATGAAGCGCAGATGATCGCGCCGCCGCGCCTTCAAGTCTGAGAACGCGCGCCGCAGCTCGTCCGCGGCGCTGCTGCCATAGGTCGCGTAGCCCCCGGGCGCCTTGTAGTAGCCGACGTGCAAGCTGCCGGAGGTGAGCACGTCGTGGACGAGGAGGCGCGCGTGCGCTTCGGTGAGGCAGCGCTGCCAGAAGGGCGCCGGGGTCGGCGTGTGGATGGTGCAGGCGTTCTCGTGCGTTGCGGGGCTGGAGATCGCGAACGCCGTCGGCGTCCCCGAGAGCCGAGCCGCGGCGGCCTCGAAGTAGAGCTCGTTGCCGAGGGATCGGAAGTAGTCATCCTCCGTTCCATACCAGCTCCCGGAGACGGCGAAGTCGGAGCGCAGCGAGCTCTCCTCCAGCTCCGCCGCGCCGAAGCCGAGCGTGCCGTAGCGCCCTTCCGGTGCGGCGGCCTTCGCCGTCGTGTACTGCAGCAGCCGGAGCTCGCCCGCGAGCTCGCGCAGATAGGCCTCGAAGTCGCGCACCGAAGGCGAGGGATGGCGCGGCGGCACGCCGATCGCGGAGGGCGTCACCTGCTGGAACGACGCGAACGGCGCCGGCGGCTGCCACGCGGCGTTCAGGCGTTGCACGTCGCCCGCGTAATGCCGCTCGAGCCACGTGCGGAACCCCACCATGGCGCGCGGCGAGTAGCCCGTCCTCGGCGGTAGCTCGGGCTGGGTCAGGTCCTGCGGCTTGGGCTCCAGGATCGCGACGTCGGTCTCGCCGCCGACGAAGAACGCGATCTCGCGCCCCCACGTGGTCGCCATGTGGCGCACGCTCGCGAGGCAGTCGCCGAGCACCACCGGATCGAGCGGATCGAGCACCGCGTGCACGTAGTCGGGACGCGGCACGCGCGAGGTCGAGAAGTCCCACGGCTGACGCACCTCCACGTAGGTGTGAAGCGAGACTCCGCTCGGCGCGTGGAAGAGCACCTGCCACGCCGGGCTCGGGCTCGCGGCCTGCTGCCCGTGCTCCACGTTGTAGCGCCACTCGCCTTGATAGAAGCGGTGGTTGTTCGCGAAGCCGATGTTCCCGTAGAGGCCGCCGATCCCCGCGGCGGAAGCGGCGCGCACGATCCCCGCGAGCTCGGGATAGGTCCAGAAGGTCCACGCTCCGTTCGCCGCTTCCTCAGGCGCGAAGACCAAGTTCTGCAGCGCGATCGAAGTGCCGGCGGCGTAGATGCCGCTCCAGTCCGCCGCGTCGAGACGCGAGAAAGGTCGGCGGAAGCCGAGCTCCTGCGCTTCGAGGAAGTCCCGCGGATCGTAGAGCAACGGCGCGACACCCGGGCGCATCAACGAGCGATAGAAGGCCGAATCGAGGGCCAGGCGCCGCAGCGCGTGGTTGTAGCCCCCGCCTTCGACGCTCCGCTCATCGCCCGCCGCGTCGACGTAGCTCTCCGGCATCTCCCAGAGCGCCCAGCCTTGATCGTGCAGGACACCGCGCGGGACGTAGTTGCCGATCCAGCCCGGCTCGAGGGCACGGGTCTCGAGCAAGGCGAGGAGCTGGCTCAGCGATTGCGCGCGTAGGTCGCCCTGCGCGGAGCAGAGGGTCGCCAAACTGGCGGCGAGAAGAGCGGGACGCGTCATACCCAGCGGTGCAACGAAGTGCGCGACGAGAGACCAACGCCAAGACGTAGCCTTCCGCCACGACGAGCCCGCACCTTCCTCGCGATCGCGATGCCGAGAGGCGCGCGGAAGAAGGCGCTCTGCATCATCGCGCCTTCAGCGCCGCGCGCAGCGTAGCTTCGTCGATGCGGCAGACGGGCAGTCGTTGCTGGTCGACTTCGCCGATCTCGACGTGCACCCGCGGCTCGAGCTGGAGACCGTTCACCAGCATCGCGCCGTCTTGCACGATCACGTACGCAGGCAGGATCTCGTAGGTCCCCGGCTCGGGCACGACGAGCTCGGCCAGGCCGTCGATCACGTCGACCTGCGCCGATCGGGTGCCACCGGAGCTCGCGAGCTGCACCTGCAAGCGCGCGATGGGCTCGATCTTCGGAGCCTCGACCGGCAACGAGACGCGGATCCCCGCGCGGAGCTGCAACTCGAGGCGCTGCGGCGCCCAGTCGAACGCGAGCGGTCGATAGCCGGCGGACCTCAGATCGAAGCGCGTGGCCTCCGGCGGAAACCAACCGTTCGCCAATCCCTCCGTATCCGTGCGCAACGCGCGGCGCTGCACGCCGGTTTCCCAGAGGAGCTCGAATCTATGGGCATCCAGCGCCGTTCCCTCGGGCCGCAGCAGACGCAGCGCGAGCTCCCGCCAATCGCTGCAGAGCTCGAGCTTCTGCAAACGCGGGTCGCGATTCTCCTCGCCCCCCGCGATGCTCACGTCGGAGACGCGCGCGAGCTCGCCGGCGCCCGGCACGGAGAACACGACCGTGGCGATCTGCGGCGCGAGGTTCTCGATCGCGAAGCTACCATCGGCACCGACGGCAGACCACGCCGACCCTCTCCGCTGTCGAGCTTCGCCCTCGATGCCCACTTGGATCGCGCGAGGATCCATGCCGCGCGGCAGCACGACCGAGCCGAGCAAGCGCGAGGCGGCCTCCATCTCGATCAAGACATCGCTCGCGCCCGTCGGCACCTCCACGGGCGACGGTGGTGCGTAGCCCTCGCCATCGGCTTCGATCCGCACTCGCGCTACGGGGCGCTTTGTGTGCAGCGCGAAGCGACCTTCGGCATCGGTCTTGGCTCGCATGGATCCCAGACCATGCTCTTCTCCGTCGGCATCGAGGGGATAGCCCTTGACCTCGATGTCCTTCAACGGTCTGCCGCCTCGCTGCACGACCATTCCCGACACGAGGAGAGCCTCAGGCTGTAGCAGGACATCGCCGAGCGAGGTCTCACCAGGTGCGAAGGCGTCGTTGGCTTCGAAGAACGCCGAGAGCTGGCCGCGCTTCGCGTGGCGGTAGCTGAGCTCATAAAGGCGCTGCAAGCCCTCGCCTCCTCGAGGTTCGTCGACCTCCAAACGCAGCCAGCCCTCAACGTCGGTCTCGACGGTGGACATCGAGCTGTTCGACATCGAAGAGCTGCCGGTCTTGCGCCGCACCATTGCGGAGAC
Source organism: Planctomycetota bacterium (assembly GCA_016719295.1). Taxonomy (GTDB): domain Bacteria; phylum Planctomycetota; class UBA1135; order UBA1135; family JADKAF01; genus JADKAF01. The sequence continues at coordinate 4,984,526 of JADKAF010000001.1, read as the reverse complement.
ATCGACCGACTTCGAGCGCAGCGGCTCGTCAGGCGCAAGCAGCACGCGTAGGGCGAGCTTCGAGCCGGCCTGAAGACGCCGCAGAGATTCGCGGCGTGTCTCGCCAGCGACGAGCGGCCCGCGCACAGAGCTCGGCCCGAGCTTCGATCCATCGTCGAGCTCACCCGTGGCGTCGATGGAGATGCCGACGCCGCAGAGGCACTTCTTCGACAGGCCGGCTTGCACCGCCACGCCCTGCGAGTTCATCCACCCGTCTTCTCCGCCCGGCCGCAGCGTGGCGGTTCCGTTCAAGGCGAGCGGCCGCCCCAGCTCATCCTGCACTTCGAGCTCCAGCCAGCCATGCGCCGGGAGCACCAGATCCTGAGCGCCGGTGGGCCAAGGCTCTGCCTTCACGCGCAGCTCGATCGTCCGCGCGAAGGCCCCCTTCGCTCGCGCGAGAACGAGGCCCTCGCCTCCGCGCTTCTCCCGAAGCTCCTCGATCGTTGCGCGCGCGACTCGCGCCTCTCGCTCGGGGCCGGCGGTCCGCAGCGTCGTGATCCCCACGGAGTTCCGCGAGTTCGCCTTCTCGACGACCCACGAGACCTCTAGCTCGATGTCCTCCAGAGGCTCCCGCGTCGCACCATCGAGCACGCGGAAGCGCAGATCGTCGGGCAGGGAATGTGGCGCACCCCGCTCCGAGTTCACCTCCGCGCTCGGTACGGGCACATCCGCCGCCGGAAGCGCGGCCTCGGGTGCTGCGGCGCTCGTCTCGCGCCGCACCTCGCGCGCCTCGGCGACCAACGGATCCAGCGGTCGCGTTTCCGCGCTCGAGCCCGACGAGAGCTGCGCCGCTCCCGCGGAATCCTCGGAGGAGAAGAGCCCGGCGCCGAACCAGAGGACGAAGACGACGAGCAGGCAGCCGGCGAGGACGAAGGCAGCTCTCATGGCGTTCTCGCAGGAACCGCAGGGGCGCGGAGCGAGAATCCACGACGATGCCCCGTCTGTCGAGCGCTGCGCTCAGTTCCCCACGACTCCTCGCCCACCGTTGCTGAAGACGAAGCCCAGCGCGGTCGCCGTCGGGTTCGCCACCCACCATTGATTGAAGAACGGCGCTCCGAGGAGCGAGGGATCGATGGGCACGAAGAGCCCGACACCCGCCGTTCCGTTCGTCGTCTGCACCGGGAGGAAGGCATTCGCGCTGCAGAGCAGCGTGCACGGAGCCGCACCGAACGGCGACAGATCGAGCGGCAAGGCGAGCCCGAGCCAGGTCTGCGCCGAATCGCCGAGCGCGAGATAGGCCGCCGTCGAGGGCGGAGCACCGACGAGATTGACCTCCATCGTGCGCCCGAGCGTCGGTGCGTCGCTGAAGCCGAGGATCGGGCGATACGCTCCGACGCCGCGGCAGTTGCCGCCGTAGACCTCATACGAACCCGGGTTGCCGCCACAGCGCACGCGCAGCTTCCAGAGATGGCTGCGGAAGCCCGTCGCTCCGCCGTTCCAACTCTGACCGCCGTCGAAGCTCGCGCGATAGAGCTGCGCGCCCGGCGCGGGACTGTTCGGCGTGCCACCGATCTCGACGCTGGCTTGTCCGCCGCCGGGATTTCCCCAGACGAACCAGTACGTGCCCGCGGGGACGGCCACGGCGGCGGGCAAGCGCGCGCCTTGCCAGCCGTTCACCTGACCCATGTTCCACTGTCCCGTGCCGAGGTTCACCCCCGGCAGGTTGGTCGCGGGGTCGTGGGTCCAGATGCCGACCGAGCTCGTGCCGGTGTACTCACCGGTCCACACCTCGAGGCGCGTGGCGTTGAGCGGCGTCGTGGTCTGGAGCTGGATCGCGAGGAGCAGCGGTCCGCCCATGCTGATGCCGGTGTCATAGAAGGCGTTGTCGGAAACGGCGACGCAGAGCGAGCTGCTCTGCGCGGGGGCGAGCGAGGCGAGGAGGAGCAGAGCTCCGAGGCTGTGTGAGAGGGACATGGGGCCACCAGGGGAGGGTACGGACCGCTGGAGAATGCTACTCGGTAGTGCCGCTGGCGGTAGGCCTGCGACAGGCACCCTCGCGGCCGTGGGTTCTCGGGCGGCGATCGCGCGCTCTTCATCCCGCCTCTGTTCCCGCTCTCCGCTCCGGGGCACGATCTGCGGCGCCCCATGCGAACCGCCCCTTCGACGATCCCCTTCCTCGCCGCGGCCCTGCTCCTCGGCTGCGCCGATCCCGAGCCCGCGCGGCGCGCCCTGCCGCCCGCCGCCGCTCCCACCGTGGCCGGCCTCGAGCGCGCGGGGCTCGCCGCCTCGCTGCGCGGCGCGGTGCTCCAGGACGAGCTCGGCTGCACCGCTTGCCATGCCGAGGACGCGACCGCGACCCCCTCGGCGGGAGCTCGCGGCCCGCGCCTCGCCGAAGTCGGGCGGCGCTTGCAGCCCGCCTATCTCGCGCGCTTCCTCGCCGCACCCCGGCACGTCGAGCCAGGGACGCCGATGCCCGATCTCTTGGGTTCTCGCGACGAGGAAGGGCGGCGCGCCGCGGGCGATTCACTCGCTCACTACCTGCGCTCCTTCGGCGAGCAGGCGGAGGAACCCACGGCGCTCGACGCGTCCGCGGCCGAGCGCGGCCGCGAGCTCTTCCACGCGATCGGCTGCGCTGCGTGCCACGCGCCGCGCGACGCACCGGGTGCGGAGCTTCCGCTCGCGGGCTCGACGCCGCTCGGCCCGCTGCCGGAGAAGTACACCCTGAGCTCGCTGCGGGCGTTCCTAGAGGCACCCCACGAAGCGCGCCCGTCCGGGCGCATGCCCTCGCTCGCGCTGGCGCCTGGGGAAGCCGACGACCTCGCGCGCTTCCTGCTCGGCGCCGCGATCGCGGTACCGCGAGCGGCGAGCGAGCCCGTCGATCCGCAGCGCGTGCGCGAAGGTCGCGCGCTCTTCGCCGAGCTGCGCTGCGCGGCGTGCCACGAGCTGCCCGATCCCGAGCGGACCGATCTCGCACCCGCCGCGCCGCTCGCGAAGCTCGACGCGACGCGCGGGTGCCTCGGCGACGAAGCGCGCGCGTTCGCGCGCTATGCGCTGAGCGCCGAGCAGAGAGCGGAGCTCTCGCTCGCGCTGCGCACGAGCGAGCCGCCGAGCGATGCGAGCGCGATCGAGCGCACGCTCGTCGCGCGCCAGTGCCTCGCCTGCCACGAGCGCGAAGGTCTGCCCGCGCGCGACGAAGCGCGCGAGCGCGCGTTCCAGACCAGCGATCCGACGCTCGGCGAGGAAGGCCGCGTGCCGCCGGCGCTGACGCAGGTCGGCGCGAAGCTGCAGCCGCGCTGGCTGCGCGAGGTGATCGCGCACGGCACCTCGACTCGGCCGTATCTCCGCACGCGCATGCCCGCATTCGGAACGGCGCTCGCGGAGCACCTGAGCCCGCGGCTCGAGCGCGTCGATGCGCTGCCGCCGCTCGAGCTGCTGCCGTTGCCGGAGGACGATGCGGCGAAGCGCGCGATGCTGGATCTCGGCCGCGACTTGGTCGGCGATCGCGGCATGAGCTGCATCACCTGCCACACCTTCGCGGGTGAGAAGGCCGGCTCGCTCGCGGCGCTCGATCTCGTGGAGACCACGGGGCAACGACTGCAACCGAACTGGTTCCTCCACTACCTGCGCGAGCCGTTGCGCTTGCGCCCGAACACCTTGATGCCGCAGTTCTTCCCCGGAGGCATCTCGACGCGGCCGGAGCTCGGCGGCGGCGACGTGCAGCGCCAGACCTCGGCGCTCTGGCATTACCTCGCCGAGGGCCGGAACGTGCGGAAGCCGAGCGGCCTCCGCCGCCCGCCGATCGAGCTCGCGGTCGGCAGCGAAGCCGTGCTGCTGCGGCGCAGCGTGCAGAACACGGGGAAGCGCGGCATCAGCGTCGGCCTGCCGCTCGGCGTGCACTACGCCTTCGATGCGGAGCGCCTCGCGCTGCGGCAGATCTGGTGGGGCCGCTTCCTCGAGGCCTCCGGTGTGTTCACCTCGCAGGGCAGCGGCGAAGCGCGTCCGCTCGGCGAGCCGCGCGTGCTCTTGCCCGAGGGCCCCGCGATCGCGGAGCTCGCGAGCCCGGAGTCGGCGTGGCCCAGCGCGACGCGTCGGGAGCTCGGCCAGCGCTGGCTCGGCTACGAGCTCGATGCGGCGCAGCGGCCGACCTTCCGCTACGTCTGCGCGGAGGTCGAGGTCGCCGATGCTCTGCTCGATCGAGGCGCCGCGCCGCCGGCGACGAAGCCGAGTCTGCAGCGCACGCTGCGCTTCACGAGCACCGCGCCGCGCACGCTGCAGCTCCTCGTCGCACGCGCGGAGCGCATCGAAGAGAGCACGGCGGAGCTCTGGAAGATCGGCAGCGACCTGCGCGTGCGCGCGAAGCCAGGCGCGCTGCGGGTGCGCGACGGCGCCGGAGGACGCGAGCTCCTGGCGACCATCGAAGTTCCCGCCGGAACGACCGAGCTCGTCCTCGAGTACCTCGCCGCGGAGGAAGGCCGATGAGAACGCACACCGCACTCTGCTTGCTAGGCGCGCTCGCGAGCGCGCTCCCCGCGCAGGAGCTCGGCGAGCGCTGGGGCACCGCGCACGCGGAGAGCGAGTTCTATCGCATCGTCGACGTGCCGCTGCCGAGCGAGCTCGCACTCGAGGTCGGGAGCATGTGCGCGCTGCCCGATGGCCGCGTCGCCTTGGGCACGCGCCGCGGCGAGATCCTGATCGCGAGCGGCCTCGATCTGCCGCAGCCGCGGCCGCAGATCACGCGCTTCGCGAGCGGGCTCGACGAAGTGCTCGGGCTCGGCTTCCACGATGGTGCCTTCTACGCCACGCAGCAGACCGAGCTCACGCGCCTCACCGATCGCGACGGCGACGGACGCGCCGATCGCTTCGAGAACCTCTGCGACGCCTGGGGCTTCGAGCACTACCACGAGTTCGCGTGGGGCTCGCCGGTCTTCCCGAACGGCAGCGTGTACGTGGTGCTGGGGCTCTCGGACTCCTACAGCATGAAGGCGCGCTTCCGCGGCTGGGCCTTCGAGATCCGCGCCGATGGAAGCGCGCTGCCGATCGCGAGCGGCATCCGCAGCGCCGGCGGCGTCGCCTGGAACGAGCACGGCGTACCGTTCTATGTCGAGAGCCAGGGCCCCTGGAACGGGTCCTGCTCGCTGAAGCACCTGCGCACCGGCGGCTTCGTCGGCCATCCGGCGAGCTTCCCCGGCTACGAGGACCCGCTCGCGCGTTCCCTCGGCGGAGCGCCGGCGAAGCCGAACAGCCCCTCGCGCCTCCGCACCGAGAGCGAGCGCATCCCAGAGCTCGTGCCGTACTCGGTCGTGTTCCCCTATCGCAAGATGGGCCAGTCGATCACGACCTTCCGCATCGACGAGTCGAAGGGCCGCTTCGGCCCCTTCGCCGGCCAGCTCTTCCTCGGCGACTACAGCCTCTCGCTCGTGATGCGCGCGACGACCGAGCTCGTCGACGGCGTCTGGCAAGGCGCCTGCTATCCCTTCCGCGAGGGCTTCGGCACCGGCATCCTCGCCGTCGAGTTCACGCGCGCAGGGCAGCTCCTCGCCGGCGGCACGAATCGCGGCTGGCCCGTGCGCGGCAATCGCCACTTCGTGCTGGAGCGCCTCGAGTGGACCGGCAAGACGCCCTTCGAGATCGAGCGCATTACGGCGCGCCCCGATGGCTTCCTCGTGCGCTTCACGCGACCCGTCGATCGCGCGATCGCCGGCGAAGCGTCGAGCTACCGCCTGCAGACCTACACGCACATCTACCAAGAGCACTACGGCAGCCCCGAGGTCGATCACACGACGCCGCGCGTCGTGCGCGTGCAGCTCGCGGAGGACGGTCGGAGCGCCGAGCTCGTCGTCCTAGGGCTCGTGCTCGGCCATGTGCACGAGTTCGACCTCGGCGCGCTGCGCGCCGCGGACGGCGCGGCACTCGTGCACTCGCAGGCCTACTACACGCTGAACCGGCTGCCGCGCTGAAGCGCGCGCTCCAACCCTCCCGCGACGCAGGAGAGCAGCAGCGCCGGACCCAGGAGCTCGAGGCTCTCCTCGATCGGGATCGTGAGCTGCCCCAGACCCACGCCGTTCCAGCGGAGATCGAGAGCGGCGATGCGGCTCTCGATCCACTCGAGAGGCAGCGCGAGCGCGAGGCAGAGGAAGCCGAGGACGAGGCGCTGACGCAGATCGCGCCGGTCGGCGGTGAGCCGCCAGAGCTGCGCGAACGCGAGCAGACCGCAGAGCGCGAAGAGCGGGGCGACGGCGATCAGCCAGGGATAGGTTCCGGAGTCGCGCAGCGAGCTCCAGCAGAGCGCGCCGACGCGCTCGTGGAGCAGCGCCTGGTCGTCGAGCGAGAGGAAGAGGAAGAAGCCGCCGATCCCGTAGAGCATCCGCTCTCGCCGCAGACGAGCGAGCACGCAGAGCGATGCGCCGAGCAAGAGCAGCAAGCTCACCGACAGCCAGGAGTTCAAGCTGCGCTCTTCGGACATGTCGAAGAGCGCGAGCAGCTCCTCCGGGACGAGGGCTCTCGCGCGGCGCACGAAGGAAAGGAGCAGATGAGCCGAGGCGAGCAGTAGCGCAGATACCGCCGCAAGGCGCAGCAAGCGCTCACCAAGCGCGTCGAGCCCGAGGGGCGCCGGTCGGGGAGTCACGAGCCGCAGCGCGATCGGACGCGGCGCCTTCGAGGATCGCTGGAGGCTCGTCGTCGTCGATGACAAGGGAATGGATCTCCGTGGGAGCGTAGCGGCTGCGAGGCGGCACCACGGCGCTCGGGAAAGCATTTCCACCTGAGGTCCTACCCTGCTCGCCCGCGCCGATAGCGATGGCGCCGAGCGCGCGGAGGTTGAGCGGATTGACGGCCAGGCCCGCTGTCCGTTCTGCTAGCAGCACCCGAGACGGCGCCGCAAACGGCCCCCCGTGCTCATCGCCCCGAGAGAGCTCGACCGCTCGCCGCAGCTGCGAGCGCCGCCCCCGAGCCTGCTCTCGTCCCTTCCCTACCATCACGATGCTCCGTTCGTTCTGCGTCGCGCTCTTCTCCGCGTGGCTGGTCCTCTGGCTCGCGTCTCCGGCGGCTGCGCAGGACTGGCCGCGCTGGCGCGGGCCGGATGGCGTGGGAGTCGCGAGCTCCTCGCCTCTGCCCGTGGAGCTCGGCGCCGATTCCAAACAGCTCCTCTGGAAGATCGAGGTGCCCGGAGAAGGGATCTCCTCGCCGATCGTGCAGGGCGAGCGCGTCTTCCTCACCACGGCGTATCCGGGGGAGGTCGGCGCGCAGATGCGCACGCTGAAGCTGGTCGGCGTGAGCGCGCTGCTCGGACTCGCGGCCTTGATCGCGCTGCTCGCTCTGCGCGCGCGCGGGGGCAGCGCTGCCGCTAAGGGGCTCGCGGGCTGGCGTCGTCTCTTCGTTCGGGCCGACGCGCTCTTCGTCGCGCTCGCCTCGCTCGGCTTCACCGCGCTCGCCGTGGTCGCGACCTTCCAGCCGGACTTGCTCTGGGCCGACGGCGTGAAGGGCGACATCTGGGTCGCCTCCGCGATGCTCTCGCTCGTCGGCGGCTTCGCCGGCTTCGGTTGGTCGCGCGCGAGCTCGCCGCTCCGCGTGCTCGGCGCGCTGCTGCTGCTCGCCGCCGCGACCTATCTCTTCTTGCAGGTTCCGAACAACAAGTACAACGCCCCATTCTCCCGCGTCGTGCGCCTGGCGATGGTCGCTCCGGGAGTCGCTGGTGCTGGCTGGTTCGTCCTCCTCTACGCCGTTCTCGGCCGCTCCGCTGCGGCGACGAGCAACGCACGCCGTCCCCACGCGATCGGCGGCCTCTCGCTCGCCACCGCGGCCGCGCTGCTCTTCTTGAGCTACAACTTCTGGCTGCCGAGCGCGGGCCTCGTGCGCGCCGCGCTCTGCTTCGATCTCGAGACCGGCGAGAAGCGCTGGGAGACGGCGCTCTTCGTGGCTCCCGAGGAGCGCAAGTACGGGGTCAACTCGTACGCCACGCCGACGCCCTGCACCGACGGCGAGCTGCTCTTCGCCAACTTCGGCGGAGGCGTCGCGTGCCTCGATCTGAACGGCGAGCTGCTCTGGCTCCAGCGCGACGAGGAGTACACCGGCGCGAGCCGCTACGGCGCTTCGACCTCGCCCGTGCTCTATGAGGACACCGTGATCCTGATGCAGGACGGCGAGAGCAGCTTGCGGCCCTCCTATGGGATGGCGCTCGAGAAGCGCACCGGGAAGCAGCGCTGGCGCGTGCAGCCCTCGGATGCGATGGATGCCTATCTCACGCCGCTCCTCTGGCGCCGCGGCGAGCGCGACGAGCTCGTGACGCTCACGACGGGCCACGTCCTCGGCTACGACCCGCGCAGCGGCGAGCGGCTCTGGACCATCCCGCTCGACATCTTCCAGATGGTGCCGAGCCTCTGCTCCCTCGGCGATCTGCTGCTCCTCTCGGGCGGCACGCATTCGCAGCGCATGACCGCGGCGCTGCGCTTGCGCGGGACGGGGAAGGAGACGCAGGGCGAAGTCGCCTGGCAGACGAAGCGCGCTGCCGCGCAGATCTGCTCGCCGGTTCTGGTGAACGGCTGCTTCTTCACGCTCTCGGACACGGGCATCCTCACCTGCTTCGAACCCGAGAAGGGCACCTCGCAGAAGACCGAGCGCCTCGAAGGACCGCACTGGGCCTCGCTCGTCGCCGGCGACGGCAAGCTCTACGCCGTGAGCGAACAGGGCCGGATCGACGTGGTCGGCGCCGGACCGGCGCTGGAGCGCCTCGGAGGCGGCGAGCTCGGCGAGGAATGCTATGCCACGCCAGCGATCGCGCACGGACGCCTCCTCATCCGCGGCAAGCGTCACCTCTTCTGCTTCGGCGCGAAGCGCTGAGCTCGTGCTGAGCTCGCGCGTCCCTCCCGCCTTCGCCGGTCGCTCGCTGCTCGAGTACTTGGCGCAGCGCTTCCGCTACCACGACGAGGCCGCATGGCGCGCGTTCATCGAGACGCGCCGTGTCACCGTCGATGGGCGCGCGGCGCGACCGAGCCAGCTCCTCGCCCGAGGCACGCTGGTCTCGTTCGAGCCGCCCGCGGCCGAGCCCGAGATCCCGCGCGAGCTGCCCGTCGTGCACGAGGAGGCCAGCTTCCTCGTCGTCGAGAAGCCCGCGGGCCTCGTCTGCCACGCCGACGGCGCGTTCCAGCAGAACACCTTCCTGCGGGAGCTCGAGCGCCAGCTCTCCGCGCGCGAGCAGCACGAGGTCGAGCTCCGCCTCGCGCACCGCCTCGACCGCGAGACGAGCGGGCTCCTCGTGGTCGCGCGCAGCGCGGAGGCCGCGCGCTCCTTCGAGCGCCAGTTCACCGGCGGCCTCGTGGAGAAGCGCTATCTCGCCATCGTGCGCGGCGCTCCGGCTCAGGAGCGCTTCGAGGTCGATCTACCGATCGGCTTCTCCGCCCGGAGCGAGATCGCGATCCGCCGCGAGGCGAGCAGCGACGCGCGCGACGCGCGCGACTCGCGAACGACCTTCGAGGTGCTCGAGCGGCACGACGATCGCAGCCTCGTCCTCTGCACGCCGCACACGGGCCGCACGCATCAGATTCGCGTCCACCTCGAAGCTGCCGGACACCCCGTCGTCGGCGACAAGCTCTACGGCGTACCCGACGAGCGCTACCTCGCATGGGTTCACGCGGTGAAAGCCGGCGCCCCCTTCGAAGTCGTCGCTTCCTTCGGCGCGGAGCATCAGCTCCTCCACGCCGCGGAGATCGCCTTCGCGCATCCGCTGAGCGGAGAAGCTCTGCGCTTCGCCGCGCGCTGGCCAGAGCGCTTCGCGCCCTTCGCGGCGCGCTGAGCACGCCACGGCTCGACTCAGGCCAGACGCTGCTCGAGCGCTCCGAGCGCCAGCAGCCACGCCGAGACATCGCCCCGCGCTTCGAACACCGCGCGCAGGGACGATTCCGCTCGCACACGAGCGACGCTCGCACGCGCTTGCTCGAGCTCGGCGGGCACAGGCCGCGGCGCGAGGATGAGGAGCTGCCGCACGCGATCCGGCAGCGGCTCGGCGGGCTGGCCTCCGCACGCGGCCAGGATCTCACCGGCGCAGAGGAGCGCCACGCATTCCTCGATCCGGAGCGGCCGATCGAGCTCCGCGGGATGGAGCGCGGCGCGGAGCTGAGCATGCAGGCGCCGCTCGTCGAGGCCTTCGACCCACGCTTCGGCGCAGGTGTTCTCGAACGCGAGCGGACCCCAGACGAACACATGTCCTCCTCGCCGTGCGTTGCTCGCGGCGGCGAAAGGGGACTACCTAGGGGAACGCACGAGCGGCGTCGATGCCGCGCCCCGGCGCGAAGCGCTTCTTCGCCGGATCTTCTCGCTCGCTTCTCCGGCGACCGCGAGCGCGTCTCAGAGAGTGAGCAAGGATTGCTCACGAACGAGCGCGAGCGACAGCGCCGTCAGGCGCTGCGCCAGGCGAGCAACAGCGCCGTCAGGCGCTGCGCCAGCAGGCATCCGAGAGGCTGTAGCATCGATTCTTGCTCAGCCTCTCAGGCCGGCAGCTCTTGATCGAGCGAAGTGCCGCCCGCGTAGTAGATCTGGCACTTGCTCTGGCCGCCAGGAGGGGGGCTCGACATCGGATAGGCCGTGCGGATGTGCAGCGCCTCGCCCGACCTCATGAGCTTCATCGCGACGCACTTCGCGGTCGTGTTGGCGAGCTTGGGTTCGGAGAGCGGCCCCTGCTCCTTCTTCTTCGGCGCATTGGCCGTCGCCTCGACCATCTTGAACATCTGGCTCGAGACGTCGAGGAACGCGAACACGTACCAAACGCTGTTGCCGTTCAGGTACTGCAGCGCGTGCTGCCCGGCGTTGGTGTTGATGGCGAAGGTCACCGCCTTCACTTGGCAGCCGTCGAAGGCGCCCGTCACGGCCTTGCGCTCGTCGAGCAGGCGCTGGGCCAAGCCCTCGCGTGAAGTGGCTTGGCGATCGCGGCCGACCGCGACGAGCTCGTGCAGGCCTTCGGCGTGCCCCTGGCCGATGCCGTCCCCCACGCCGTGCTCTTCGCTGTCCTTCAGGATCTTGCCGATCTCGGACTCGGTGTAGGGCCGAACGAATTTCGCCATGGATCGAAGCTCGTGCCTAGCTAGTAGCCTGCGGCCGCGCAGCCGCGATCAGGGGAGTCGACAGAGTGCGATCTTCAGGGGCGGCTGGCCATCGAACGAAGGAAAATCGTCCTCGGGCCCGAAGATCTCCACCGAAGACCACGGTCGTCCGGCCTTCTCCGCGGTACGCGTGAGCATCCGCGCGAACTCCTCGCGCGAGACCTCGGCGACATGGTTCGTCGCGAGCAACGCGCCACCGTCCTCGAGCGCGAGCAACGCGGGCTTGGCGAGCGAGGGATAGTCGTTCACGACATCGACGGTGCCCACGGGCCCCTTCGCATAGCGCGGCGGATCCAGCAGCACGAGATCGAAGAGCCGCCGTTCGACGACGGGGAACCCGCGGCGCATGCGCGCACGCTGCACGCGCTGACCCGCGAGCTGACGCAGCGCCGCCAGGCAGTCGCTCTCCAGGAGCACCACGTCGGTCTCGGAAGGGTTGAGCTCGTGGTTCGAGCCGCAGAGGCCCAAGGCCGAGGCCGAGAAGTCGACCTGCCAGAGCTCCTTGGCGCCGGCCGCCGCGGCGGCGACGCCGAGCGATCCCGTGTAGGAGAAGAGGTTGAGCACGCTCTTCCCCGCGGCGAGCTCGCGTACGCGTCGACGCCCCGAGCGCATGTCGAGGTAGAGCCAGGGATCGTTGCCGCGATGGCGCGCGCGGAAGCGGTAGCGCAGCCCGCCTTCCAGGACCTCGAGCTCCTTCGTCGCGAGCTCGGGATCGGAGAGCGCGCCCGGGTGATCCTTCGAGCCGCGGTGATTCCACGCCCAGTGCGGCGCGAGCGTGCGCTCGGGCTCCAGGGCCGCGATCAGCGCCGCGAGCTCGGGCTCCTCCAGCGGATGACGCCAGGTCTGCACCAGCAGCACGTCGCCATAGCGATCGACGCTCGTCCCCGGCCAGCCTTCGGCGGCGCCGTGGAAGACGCGCCAGGTGTTGGTGCCTTCGCGCGCGAGGCGCTCCGCCAAGGGGGCGCGGCGTTCGCGCGCCGCGGCGATCCGCGGAGCGATCTGCTCGATCTCGATGCGCGTCATGCGGGAGAAGCTCAGCTCTTCGTAGGTACGCTGCAGCTCGCGCTGCTCGAGGAGCCAACGGCCCCCTTCCAGGCGAGATAGCCACCGCGCAGATCGCGCGTCTTCAGGAAACCGTGGCGCTCGAGGATCCCGATCGCGATCGACGAGCGATAGCCGCCGCGGCAAGTCACCACGAGAGACTCGTTGCGCGGCACCTCGGCGAGGCGCGCCTCGAGCTCGTCGAGAGGGATCCCGAGCGCTCCGGCGATGGGCTCCTCGGCGAGCTCGCGCGCGGTGCGGACGTCGAGGAAGACGGGAGGCTGAGCGCCGGCGAGCTCCGCACGGAGCGGCGCGGGATCGATGCGACCGCTCGCGCGCACCAGCTCGCCACGCGCGGCGAGCGAAGCGAAGCCACCGCGCAGGACGCCGCGTACGCGATCGTAGCCGATGCGTCCGAGGCGCAGCGCGGACTCGCGCTCCTCGCCGCGCTCGGTGAGGAGCAGCAGCTCCGCTTCCGGCGGGATCAGCGTGCCGGCCCAGGTCGCGTAGCTGCCGCCGAGGCCGAGGTTCACGCTTTCGAGAAGGTGGCCGCGCGCGTAGGCCTCGGCGTCGCGTGTGTCGATCGCGATCGCGCCGGCGCGCTGAGCCGCGAGGAAGTCCTCGAGGTCGAGCTCGCGCAGCGCCTTCTCCAGGCTCTGCTCCAGCGTCGGGCGCTCCTTGCGGTTCAGCTTGGCGTCGAAGCCGAAGTAGCGCGGCGCGCGCGGCTGGTCGGCGACCAGCATGCGCACGAACTCCTCGCGCGAGCGCGCCTGGAGCGCGACGTTGGTCTGCCGTTGCTGGCCGATCGTGGAGACGCGCTCGTTCGAGAGGTTCTTGCCGCACATCGAGCCGGCGCCGTGAGCTGGATAGACCAGCGTCGCATCCGGCAACGCGAGCAGCTTCCCATGCAGAGAGTCGTAGAGCGCGCCGGCCAGCTCCTCCGCGCTCATCCCCGCGGCGACGAGCAGATCGGGGCGCCCGACATCGCCGAGGAAGAGCGTGTCCCCGGTGAAAACCGCGACCGGTGCGCTCGCGTCCTTCGCGAGATCGAAGACCGCGTAGCAGCTGCTCTCTGGCGTGTGCCCCGGCGTCGCGAGCGCCTGGATGCTCGTCGATCCGAGCTCCACGCGCGCGCCATCGGCCAGCGCGTGGAAGGGGAACTCCGCTCGCGCTCGCGCGCCCATGTGAATCGTCGCCCCGCGCTGCCGCAGCTCGAGATGCCCCGAGACGAAATCGGCGTGGAAGTGCGTGAGGAAGACGTGCGCGAGACGCGTGCCGCGCTCCTTGCAGGCCGCGAGGTACTGCTCCACGTCGCGCTGCGGATCGATCACCGCGGAGATCCGGCTCGCCGCGTCGTGGACGAGGTAGGACGCGTGGCTCAGGCAGCCCAAGTAGAAGGTCTGGATCTCCATCGCCGAGCACCGAGTCCGGGGAGAGCGGGCGCGGCATCCTACCGGAAAGACAGCGTCGCTTCGATGGCGCGTTCGCACGCGCGTCAGCGCGGTGTGAGCTCGCGGTAGTGATAGGGGTTCGCGTAGCTCCCGACGCCGGCGCGCAGGAAGCGCTCGGCGATGGAGAAGAGCTGCTCCGCGCGTTCGCTCTCGCGATCAGCGAGGCTGCGCGTCTCGCCGGGATCGGCGCGCAGGTCGTAGAGGTGGAAGTAGCGCCCCTGGTTGTGAAGGTGCAGCTTCCAGTCCTGCTCCAAGTCGATCAGGGCCAGCGCGTCCTCGAACGCGCAGAAGGAGAAGAGGTAGCGGCGCGGCAGCCGCTGCGACGCACCCGCGGCGAGCGAGAGCAGGCTCCAACCTTCGTAGCGGCTCGCCTCGCCCGGAGCGAAGAGCGAGACCAGCGTAGGCGCGACGTCCAGCGATGCGACGGGAGCTGCGACGCGCCGCGCGGCGAAGCCGGGGAGCTTCATCACCAGCGGCACGCGGATCTGCTCCTCGTAGGGCAGGAAGCCTCCGTACTTGCCGTGCTCGCCGAGCCCCGTGCCGTGGTCGGCGGTGAGCACGAGGATCGCGTCGTCGTAGAGCCCGCGCTCGCGCAATGCGTCGAGCAAGACGCCGAGCGCGCGATCGGCATGCGCGATGCACTCGTCGTAGAGGTCCTCGGGCGCGCTGCCGTAGTCCTCGCTGTCCTCCCAGCGGCGCCAGGGGAAGTGCATCGCGGCGCAGTGCAGATAGAAGAAGAGGCCGTCGGCGGGATGCGCGCGGTCCTTCCGCTGCTCGAGCTCGGCATCGAGCAACGCGATCGCGCGATGGGTCTTCTCTTGCTCCTCGTACTCGGGGAAGAAGCGCGCTGCCGCGCGCACCCGCGCCTCCTCGGGCTGGCAGCGCAGGAAGGCCTCCGCGCTGACGCCGTTGTAGTCGCTGCCGTGAACGTTGATCCAGAGGCGATCGTAGCCGCGAGCGACGAGCGCGCCGGGGAAGAACGGCGCGTGCTCGGACGCGAGCATGTAGCGCGTCGCATAGCGCCCGCCGAAGAGGTGGCGCACCGAGACGGTCGTCGCCGTCGCGTTCGCGTACGCGCGCTCGAAGACGATCGCTTCGCTGGCCAGGCGCTCGAGCACGGGTGTCGTGCGCCGCGCGTAGCCGCACGCGCTCAGGTGATCCGCGCGCGCGGCATCCCAGAGCAGGAAGAAGATCGGCGGACGCCGCTCCGCGAAGCGCTCGTGCTGCGGAAGCCGCGGATAGGACTCGGCCGCGACGATGCCGTCGCTCGCGAGCTCCGCGCGCGGAGCACCCTCGAGCGGGACGAGCGCGGGTTCCTTCAGGAAGCGCACGCCGTGCAGCATCTGCTGCAGGATCTTCGCGTGCTGCGCGGCGACGAGGCGCGGCCCTTGCCTAGAGGCGAGCGCGCTCCAGGTTCCGATCGACGCCAGCAGCAGCGCGCCGAGCGCGAGCCACGCGGCTCGTCCGCCGAGCGGCGGGCGCTGCAGCAGCGCCGTCTGCAGCACGAGGAAGAGCGCGGCAGCGGCGACGCCGAGCAGCGCGGCCCACACCGGCTGCGCGACCTGCGAGAAGTCGTTCAGGATCGGATAGTTCAGCTCGCCGAGCGCCCAGGTCGCGAGGAGGATGCCGAGCAGTACCGGCACCGCGGCGCGGCGCAGCAGCGGCGCCGCCGCGCGCGTGCGCCGCCCGAGCGCGGGGACGAGCAGGGCGAGCAGCGGGAAGGCGAACGCGAGCGCCACGGCAGCCGCCGCTTCGAGGGTGCGCCGCGGCGTCTGGCGCTGCACGAGCGCTCCGGTTCCGGCGTGCGTCCACACCGCGACGAGCACGGCCAAGGGCCCGAGCGTCGCGTAGGTCGCGGGCACCAGCCCAAGAGCCGCGATCTCGTCGATCAGCACGCCGAAGAGATAGCCTTGCAAGCGCACGCCGACGTAGAGCGCGAGCACGACGCTCGGCGCGAACGCGCGCCGCAGATCGCTCGCGTCGCGAGCGCACCAGCGATCGAAGAGGGCGAGAAGCAGCAGCACCGCGGGCAGCTCGAAGCCCGTGAGCCAAGCCGCCGGCGTGAGCCCCACAGCTGCGCCGGCCCAGGCGAGCCGCACCCAGCTCCGCTCGCTCGGGCGCGCGAAGGCGCCGATCGCGAGCACGAGGCAGGCGATCTCGAGCGCCCAGCGCGCGCCGGAGATCACGCTGCCCGCCGCGCCGAGCGCGAGGAAGGCGGCGAAATCCTCCGCGGCGAAGAGGCGGCCGACGTGCCGGCCGGTCGAGAGCCACGCCTCGGCGGCGCCGAAGAGCACGAGGCCGCACACGGCCCAGAGCGCGAGCCCGGGCAATCGCCCGAGCACGGCCCGCGGCGTGAGCCGAGCCAGGAGCGCGAGAGTCGTGCTCCACGCAGCTCCTGCCGCGGGCTCCCGCAGCTGGCGCTCTTCGCTGCGCAGAAAGGCCGAGAAGAGCAGGACCCCCGCGAGCAAGGTTCCCAGCGGATCCAGGATCGCGGCGCCTTGGGCCAACGCCGTGGCTGGCCGTCGACACCAGAGCAGCAGCACCGCGTTCGCGCTGGCGATCACGAGCAAGGCAACTCGCAGCGCGGGCTCGCTCGCAAAGAGCAGCTCCCCCGCCGCAAATTCGGCCGGCTGTACCGCCTTCGTGCGCTGGAAGACCTCGACCAGCGTCACCAACACGCGGCAGAGCGCCGTGACTCCGTAGAGCAGCAGTGCGAAGCGGATACGGCGGTCGGGGCGCGACATGGGGCGCGGAGCTTAGCGCGCCCCCCCCGTCGATCAAATCGGGGTCAGACCCCTCCTTGATCGACGCCGTCGATCAGCGAGGGGTCTGACCCCGATCTGATCGACGGCCGATCACGACGCGCACGCGGCAGCCCGAGCGGTGCTCGGGATGCGCGAGCGCTTGGAGGAAGTCGGCCACGAGCTCGGCGCGCTCGTCGCCGCAGAAGCTGCGCAGGAGCCCCATCCGCTCGAAGCGCAGGCGCCAGGCCTCGAGCACATCGGGTCGCGCAGGGCCGTCGAACGCGAGCTCGAGGTCGGGCACGGAGAAGCTCTGGTGGACAGCCAAGCCCGCCTCGACGAGCGCTTCCTCGAGCCTTCGCCCCATGCGGAAGTCATAGCGCCCCGCGCGTCGAGCATCCTCGACGTAGGCAGCGAGGAGCTCGCGCGTGCGCTCCCGCACCGGCTCGTGTGCGAAGAAGTCGTCCATCTCGACGAGCGCGATCCATCCACCGGGCACGAGGAAGCGACTCCAGGAGCGCAGCACCGCCTCGAGCTCGGGGAAGTACGCCGCGACGAAGCTGCACCAGATGCCGTCGCTGCGCGGCGTGTCGTCCGGCAGCGAGCGGAGATCCGCGCAGCGAAACTCCGCTCCGGGCAAGCCTCGTGTGCGAGCGGCGCCGAGGAGCTCCTCGTTGCCGTCGATCCCGAGAACGCGCGCACCGCGAGCCACCAGCTCGGCGGAGAGATCGCCAGCGCCACAGCCCAAGTCGAGCACGGTGCTTCCCGCGAGCGGCGGGAGTGCCGCAAGAGTCTGCGGCCAGCTCAGCCACGCGCGCTGACGTCGATACTCTTCAGCCAAGCCCATCGGGCGCTTCCCCGCCCCTTCTCACTGTACAGTGAAGGCACCTTTACTGTACAGCGGGGTCAGCTCTGGGTGCGGAGGTAGAGGTCGTCCACGTAGAGCGTGTCGAGGACGGTGCGGCGGCGCGTGCGGTCGGCGTCCTGCACGCGGATGGTCACCGTGCCGGTGAGGCCCGTGGGGAGGGCGAAGGACTGCGCGGTGTTGTCGTCCGCGGTCTTCGTCACCGTGAGCATCGTCGTGAAGTTGACCCCATCGGTGGAGTAGGCGAAGACGAAGTTGTCGCCCTCGCTGTTCGCCGTGCGATGCGCCTCGACGAAGAACACCGGGTTCGTTCCGCCGGCCACGTTCACGGTCCAGCGGTGCTCGAGGTAGCTGTAGCGCCTCGAGCTGCTGCCGGCCGAGAGAACCTCCGTCAGGCTCTCGTAGACGTTGTCGCTGCCGATGGTGCTCGCGAAGGTGCCGCTGCGGCCCCCCGCCACCGTCGTCTCGGCGCTCGCGCGATGCACGGTGAAGGTGATCGCGCTCGTCGTCGCGTTGGCGGTATTGCTGTAGGCGGAGTCGCCGCCCCCGTTGAAGGCGCGCACCTGGTAGTAGTAGGTCGTGCTCGCGCTGAGCCCGCTGCTCGCGAAACTCGTCGCGTTGGCGCCGACCTGCGCGATCTCCGCCCAGGAGGAGCCGTCGAGTGAGCGCTCGATCTTGAAGCCGGCCTCGTCGCTCGCGTTATCGGTCCAGGCGAGATCGATGCGGCTGCTCGAGATCGCCGTGGCCCCGAGGCTCGTCGGCGCCGCGGGCGGCGTCGTCGGCGCGGCGCTGACGCCGCTCACGACCAGCGCGTAGTCGCTGTCGATCGCGCCGGTCTCGACGTGCGCGTCCTGGTTCAGCTCGGCCGCGGTGATCGTGATCTGCCAGGTGCCCGCCGCGGGGTTCGGCACGAAGACGTTCTCCACCGTATCGAGCGTATTCGGCGCGCCACCCGTCGTGGACCAAACACCCGCGTTCAGGCCGACGTTGCCGTGGTAGATCGCCCCGCTCGGCGAGGTGACGCGGAGATCGAGATTGTTCACGCGATGCACGGTCGAGGAGGTCGTGCCCGGGTAGTCGCGGAAGACGAGCGTCGCCTTCAGCGCCGGCGTGCCGGCGGTCACGTTCACGGCGTGCGTCGTCGAGGCGAGCTCGGCGAGCACGTCGCTCTCGTCCACGAGGTACATCGAGCCGCGGAGATTCCACGCATTGCGCACGTCGGCGTGGCCCCAGCCCTGGTGCGTGCGCGTGAGATCGCTCGTCGTGCCCGTGAAGCTCCACTGGGTCGCCGTGTTGATCAGCAGCGCCTTCATCGTGGTGTTGTGCGGGCGATCCTCGAACACGGTCGCCGCGGGGGCCGCGTTGCCGAAGACGCCGTCAGCCCACATCTGGTACAGCAGCCCCGTGTGGCCGGCGGTGATCGGCGTTGCACCGCTCGTGCCGCCGAACGAGGAGTAGTAGTTCCCCGAGACATAGCCGCCCGAGCCCACGACGTCCGTACAGAGCGTCGCGTCGTAGAAGCTCGCGATGTCCGGCTTGATGCGCCCGTCGGCTGCCGGACCGATGCTGGCGCCGTTGGTCCAGTTGTCATCGCTCTTCGTCTCGGTGTTCGCGTGCTTGATGCCGCCGACCGAGATGATGTTCTTCGCCCAGGCCTCGGGCCGCGAGCTCTGCGTCCCCGCGTTGCTCTGCGACTGCAGGATCGAGATCCTCTGCTGATCGAAGAGGATGAGATCCAGGTTCTGCGAGGTGCTGTTGTAGGCCGTGGTGAGCGAGCTGCCCCACGAGTTGCTCTGCAGCACGGCCTTGTAGGCGAGGCTCGGGTTCTGCAGCTCGGCGGTGTGGTTGTAGCGGCTCCCGCCGGCGAAGTTGTTGTAGTAGCCGATGGTGAGAAAGGCATTCGGCAGGACGCCGCGCGCCGCGGCATTCCCCGCACCGGAGCCGACCACGATGCCCGAGGTACAGGTTCCGTGCGCTCCGGCCACCGTGGTCGTGTGCACCACGAAGTTCTGGAGGTCGGGGTGCGTGGTGTCGCAGCCGCCGTCCATCACCTCGACGCGGACCCCGCTGCCGTTGTAGCCCGCGACGCTCTCCACGTAGTTCGCGCCGTGGAAGTTGCGCGCGATGTCCATGTCCTCCTCGGGCGCGCTCCAGCGGTCGATCCACTGCACCGCGGACGAGCGCGCGAGCTCGACCAAGCGATCCGCGCGCACGCTCGCGACGGTGAGGAAGCTCGGATCGAGCGGGCTCGACACCTCGCCGCCGAGCCCACGCACGAGCTCGTGCACCTCGCGTAGCCCTTCGGGCCCCCGATAGGTCGAGAGCAGGTTCACGCGCAGCAGCTCGGCGCCCGCGGCCTGATCGAGCAGGCCTTCCTCGAGCTTGTACGCGGGATGGAACGGCCCCACCCAACGCACGAACGGCAGCTTCGCGAGGGAGGCCACCTGCGCGGCATCGCCTTCGACCACCTGCGCGTTGTATGCGAGGTAGAACGCGAGCTTCACCCCTTGCGCGCGCAGCGAGGCGCGATACGGCTCCATCGCCGGCGTCTGGAACTGCACGATGAAGAGGCGCCCGCGACTGCCGTCGAGCTCGCCCGGCACGGGCGGCACTCCCGCCAGCGGATCGAAGCGCGCGTAGCGCAAGCAGAGCTCCTGCTCGATCACCTGCGGCGGCGCCACGCGCACGCCATCCGGCGTCCACGTCGCGAAGCTCCGCTCGACGCCGCGCTCGTCGCGACCGCGCCAGGTCGCGGACCAGGCGGAGCTGCCGGGCACGGGGTGGACGATGGGCGCGCTGTCTTGGGGCGCCGCGAGGGCAGCGCTTCCGACGGGGAAGAGCGCGCTCAGCACCAGCGGAAGGAGGGCGGTCTTGCGCATGGCGGATCCGGGGTGAGGACTGGGGGAAGGGGGAATCGGTCTCCGAAGCCTAGCCCGCCCCGGCCGAGCGCGCACCACGCCCACCACGTTGATCTCGTTCCCGCGTTTCGAACGCGAGCGGTAGGCGCGTATCGCCCCCACCGCTAGCTTGGCGGTCCGGAATCGATCGAACACGGAGAGATCCATGCCTATCACCGCGCGCGGGCGCTTCCTGCTCCTCGGTCTCCTCGCGCTGACGCTCGCGCTCGGCTATTGGCTCACCCAGCAGCGCTCGCTCGAGACCTCCGGCTCGCGCGCGCTCGCCGAGCGACCCGCGGAAGCGCTGCCGCAGCAGCCGCTCACGGCGCCGCAGGCATCCGACGCCGACGCGCGATCCATCGTCGCGCGCGTCGAGACCGCCGCGCCGGCAGCGCCGGAAGCGAAGGTCGAGCCGAGCGCGCCGACGCCGCCTGCGGAGTTCCTCGTCCAGGTCGTGGATCACGAGGATCGTCCGCTGCGCGATCTCGACGTCGCCGTGACGTTTCACTATCGCGGCGGGTTCCTCGGGGACATGAAGATGAGCGGCGCGACCTTCCGTGTGCCTTCCGACGCCCCTGACGCCCTCTTCCGGATCCCGCGCGGCGATGTCGAGAAGGCGTTCGCGCAAGCGCAAGAGGTCGTGTCGAAGGCCACGGAGAAGCCCAGCTTCGAGATCGCCTTCGAGTGCCAGCGCACGGCCGTCGAGGCGACGCGCCACGTGCTCGCGAACGCCGAGCCGCCCGCGGAGACGATTCGTCTGAAGCTCGCCCCGGCCGGCCGCGTGCGCGTCGAGGTCCGTCACAGCGCCGGCGAGCACGCGCAGCAGCCGCTCTTGGCGATGATGCGCAGCATCCCCGCGACGCTGCCTCGGGAAGAAGCGCTGCGCCGCGTCGCCGAAGGCAAGATCACGCATACCGCGGTGCAGGACGGCGTGGCCCTGTTCCCCTACGTCAGCTTGGGGCAGCTCCTCCAGATCGAGATCAGCGACCGCGATGGCCTGCTGCGGACCGAGAAGGTCGTCCTCGAGGGGCCACGCGAGCCGGGCAGCGAAGTCGTGGCCGAGGTTCTGCTGGGCCAGACGAACCCCGTGCTCGCGGGCCGCTTGGTCGATGCGGCGAACGTCCCGATCGCGCAGCGCCACTTCGATCTCGCCGTCGTGAACGCCAACCGCAGCGGCAGGATGACCCTCCTCACCGACGCCGAGGGGAGCTTCGAGCGTGCGTGGATGGACGTCTTCGGCTCGCCGGAGACCGCGGAAGCGATCGAGTTCCGCTGGGAACGCGGCGTACCGACTCCGGGAGAAGTGCACATCGCCCGCATCCTCTGCCCACCGATCCCCGCCACGGGCCGCGTCGAGCTCGGCACGATCGTGCTCCGCGTCCCTTCGGGCTCTTCGCAGGCCTTGCTCGTCTCCGGTCGCGTCGTCGACGGCGCTGGCCAGCCGCTGCCGCGCGCGGGCCTCAGCTTCTACGCGATCTGGCCGCTGGTGCGCCAAGGCCCGTGGGAAGAGCACGCTCCCCTCACGGGAGAGCTGCCCGAGCAAACCGACGAGCAAGGTCGCTTCGTCGCCTACGTGCGCGAGCTGCCTCGAGGCGTGCGCGTGGATGCCCGGCTCGAGGGTTACTACCTGCAGAGCTCGCTGCTCTGCGAGCCGGGGCGGGAGAACATGGAGCTCGTGATGCGGCGCGGCGCCGTGCTGCGCGGCAAGCTGCTCCTCGATCCCGAGCTGAGACCGGACGCGATCACCCTCCGATTCTCGGACACGAAGCGCGTGCAAGCGCAGCGCAGCCCCGATGCGGAGGGGAACTTCGAGCTGCGCGCCTTGCGGCCAGGCTCGGGCACGCTTCACATCGGCCTCGGGAACTGGCCCGCGAAGGCCATCGAAGGCATCTCGATCCCGGAGGACGCCGCAGAGGTGGAGGACGCGCGCTGCACCTCCATCGATCTACGCGGAGCGTGGCGCCGCTGGCAGCTCGAGCTGGACAGCGGAACACCGTTCACGAGGCGCAGCTCCACTTCCATCTTCGATGCCGCAAACCCCGAGCACTCGACTTGGTTCGACTTCGATGCTTCGCGCCAGGCCGAGCTCTGGATCCCCGTGCACGTCGAGGAGATCGATCTCCTCCACTACGAATGCCTGCCGCTGCGACTGCGCTACATCGCGGGCAAGCAGGTCGTGAAGCCCGAGCGCGAGCCCGCGCTCTTCGTGGAGCTCCCGCCGTCGTTCCAGATCCCGGAGGGGTACGCGCTGGAGCTGCACGTCAGCGCGCCGCGCGACGCCGGGCTCAGCAGCTTGGAGCGCCAGCGCATCGCCTACGACCAAGGCGCTTTCGATGCCCGCAGGCGCGTGGAGATCCGCGTGCCGAAGAGCGGCACCTATCTCTTCCACTGGTACCTCCGCTCGAAGCTCGACAACCGCCAGGAGCTGATCGCCGAAGTCCCGGAGGCGATCGATCTCGGAGGCGCAGCGCCGACGCTCTCGCGCACGCCGCCGGCCGACGCGCTGGCGCGCTCGCTCGCCAAGTGGGGTTGAGCTGAATCGAAGCGACGCGCGACTTGCCAGGCGCCGCTCCGGAGATCAGATTCCGCAGGTCGATCCGTCCGCTCCGCCTTCCCCTCGCGAGCGCGTCCCCCCATGCCCCTGCCCTGGCTGGATCTCTGCCTTGCGCTGCTCGCGCAGGCTCCGCCCGTCTTCACCGAAGTGAGCGGGCCCGCCGGCATCGCCGAGGAGACCACGAGCTTCTCGATCGCCGCCGCGGACCTCGACGCGGACTTCCGCACCGATCTCGTGATCAGCCGCCACGGCGGCCGACCGCGCGTCTGGAAGAACCACGGCGGGACCTTCACCGATCTCGCGAGCGCGCAGGGCTTCCTCGTCGACGACTGCCACGGCATCACCATCGCCGACCTGGAGCCCGACTACTTTCCCGAGATCTACGTCAGCGTCGGCGCGTGTCGCGGCACCTGCGCGAAGGCGAATCACTACTACCTGAATCGCTTCGGCCGCTTCTTCCTCGCCACCGGCTCGATCCTCGACGATCCGGTTGGGCGCGGACGCTCGATGACGCCCTTCGACACGAACGGCGACCGTCGGCTCGATCTCTTCGTCTGCAACTTCAACAGCGGCGGAAGCTCGCAGAGCCGCTACTTCCTGAACGACCCGCTCTCGCCGCAGCGCTACACCGATGTCGCGCCCGCGAACGGCATCCACCAGCACCTGGCGACGAGCCTGAGCGTGCTGGATCTCCACGACGACGGGCGGCGCTTCGCGCTCTACGACGGACCGGGGAACGACGCGGGGCGGATCTTCGAAATCTCCTCGTCCGGTGCGCTCACCGAGGTCACGACCCAGCTCGGGCTCCGGATCCCCGACCGCTGGACCGTGCAGCAGATCGTGCCCTTCGACTACGACTCGGACGGCGATCTCGATCTCTTCGTCGTGCGCGGCGCGGCCGGTCGTGACTTCTTCGGTGTCCGGGGCACGAAGCTCGTGTTCCGGAGCTCGCGAAGCGATGCGTCGTTCCGCGTGGTCGATGCGGGCCCGTTCGTGATCGAGGTGCGGATCGACGGCGCGCCGCAGCCGCAGCGCGTCTTCTACGGCGGCACTCGCGCGACGCGCAACGACGGGCGCGTCAGCTTGAAGGCCACGGACATCGCGACCGCTCCTTTGCTCGGCCCGAACGACAGCGGCGTCTTCATCTGGCACGAGCTCGGCGAGCTGCGCTTCCGCGCGCTGCGCGCGGGGGCCGTCGTCACGGCGACGGTGCAGCTCGCGCATCCCGGCCCGAGCAGCGCGAGCGGGCTGCAGTCCCTGCCCACCTACTCGAACCTGCTCTTCCGCAACGACCGCGGCTCGTTTGCCGAGGTCACTGCCGCCGCAGGACTGTCCGATGCGGTCGACTCCGGCTCCGCGCTCGCGGAGGACTTCGACGCCGACGGCGACCTCGATCTCTTCGTCGTGAATCGCGGCGACGATCTCGGCAACACGCCCGACTTCCTCTACCTGAACCGCGACGACGGGACCTTCGTCGAGGTCGCGGCCGCGGCTCGGCTGCGCGGCGCGATCACCGGGCGTGGCGACGGAGCAGCCGCGTTCGACTACGACCGAGACGGCGATCTCGATCTCTGCGTCACGAACGGCTTCGGCGACTGGCCGAACGATCGCGGCCCGGTGCAGCTCTTCCGCAACGAGACGAATCGCGGCAACGGTGTATCCCTGCAGCTCCTCGGCCTCCCCGGGAACACCTTCGGCCTCGGCGCGCGCCTCCGCATTCGCCTGCCCGACGACCGCCGGCAGTACCGCGTGCGCGGCGGGATCAGCGCGCACATGTCCCACGGCCTCGCGCCGCTCTTCGTCGGCCTCGGCACGCAGGGCTCGGCCGCGATCGACGTGACCTTTCCCTCGGGCGTGACGCGTTCCGCCGTGCTCCGGCCCGGGGCGCTGCGCCTCGTCTTCGAGTAGCACCCGAGCTGCCTCGATGTCCATCCTCGGGAGCATCGCTCGGAGCGCCGGCCTCGTGCTCTGGGCGTGCGTCGGGGCGTTCGCGCAGGAGCAGGAGAGCACGCGCCCGCTGCGGAACGTCGTCGTGCTCCTCGCCGACGACTGGCGCCACGACGTGCTCGGCTCCGCCGGGCATCCGCTCATCCGCACGCCGCATCTCGATCGCCTCGCGCGCGAGGGCACGCGCTTCACGCGCCACGCGGTGACGACCTCGATCTGCGGCGTCAGCCGCGCGTGCCTCTTCACCGGGCAGTGGATGTCGCGCCACGGGTGCCGCGGGTTCGACGCCTTCGCGACGCCGTGGGAGGAGACCTATCCCGGTCTGCTGCGCGCGAGCGGTCGCTTCACCGGGCACGTCGGCAAGTGGCACAACGGCGCGTTCCCGAAGGAGGGCTTCGACTTCGCTCGCTCCTACGGCGGGCGCTACTGGTTCCCGGGACGAGACGGTACGCGCGAGCATGTGACCTGGCGCAACGAGCGCGACGCCCTCGCGTTCCTCCGCGAGCGCCCGCAGGAGCAGCCGTTCGCGCTGACGCTCGCGTTCTTCGCGCCGCACGCCGAGGACGGGCATCCCGAGCAGTACCTCGCGCAGCCCGCGAGCGAAGCGCTCTACGCGGACGCGGCGATCCCCGCTCCGCCGACCGCGACCGAGGAGCACCTGCGCCGCTTGCCGCCCTTCCTGCAGGACGAGCGCAACGAGGGCCGCGTGCGCTTCCGCTGGCGCTTCGACACCGAGGAGAAGCGCCTCGCGATGATGCGCCGCTACTTCCGCCTGATCACCGAGGTCGATGCCGCGTGCGGCGCGGTCCTCGCCGAGCTCGAGCACCAAGGCCTTCTCGAAGAGACCCTCGTCCTCTTCACCACCGACAACGGTTACTTCCACGGCGAGCACGGCCTCGCCGACAAGTGGTATCCCTACGAGGAGAGCCTGCGCGTCCCGCTGATCGTGCGCGACCCGCGCCTCGCCTCCGAGCGCCGCGGTCGTACGAACGATGCGCTCACGCTGAACATCGACCTCGCTCCGACCATCCTCGCCGCGCTCGGCGTCGCCGCTCCCGCGACCATGCAAGGTCGCGACCTCGCCCCGCTCTACCTCGCGCCCGAGCCGCCGGCGTGGAGAACGGAGTTCTTCTACGAGCACCCCGCGATCACGAACGAGCAGCGCATCCCGAGCTCGGAGGCCCTCGTGACCCGCACCCGCAAGCTGATCCGCTGGCCCGCCTACGACGTGGAAGAGCTCTTCGACCTCGAGCGCGACCCGCGGGAAGAGCGGAACCTCGTCGCCGATCCCGCGCACGCCGAAGAGCTCGCCGCCCTCCGCCTCCGCCTCGCCACCCTCCGCTCATCGATCAAATAGGGGTCAGACCCCGAGCTGATCGACGGCGCCGTCGATCAGTAGGGGGTCTGACCCCTATTTGATCGACAGCAGCTCGCGCGCGGCGGCGACGCCCGGGGCGGGGAAGCCCTCGGCGCTCGCGGCGACGCGCGCGAGCGCGGCGAGGTAGTGGCCGCGATGCGCGCGGCGCGCGGAGGCGTGCTCCTCCAGCGCGGTGCCGAAGAGCTTCTCGGCGTGCAGCGCGCCGTCGTGTGCGACGAAGCGCGGCAGCAGCGCGGCGAAGACGCGGTCGGGATCGTGGCCGAGCGCGTCGTAGCGGCGCGCGGTGGCCGCAGCGCTCGCCTGGTCCTGCTCCTGCACGCAGCGATCCAAGTGCTGGAGGAGCTCGTCGGGCGATGCGAGCTTCGTCGCGGGAGCCTCGTGATCGAACGCTGCCGGCAGGCGACCTGCGGACTGGCCCGCCGTGTGCGCGGCGCCGGCGATCAGCGTCTCGAACGCGAGGCGCTCGTCCGCGGCGCGCGCGAGGTTCCGCCACGCGTTCGCGGCGTCGGAAGCATGCACACCCACGGTTGCGCCGTGCACGCTGCCGAGCGGCTTCCCTTCCTCGGCGCGCGTGCGCCCTGCATCGCGCAGCAAGAGGAAGGTCGCGGCGAGAGAGATCGCGCGGCCGACATCCTCGGGATCGAAGCCCTCCTCGAGCGCAGCTGCCGCGAGCTCGGCGCCGCCGCTCGCGTCCGCGGCGTAGATCCCTTCCGCCGTGCGTTCGATCCACGCGTCCTCGGCTTTGCGCGAGCCGCGCTTGCGCGCTGCCAAGTCATGCTTCTCCATCGCCGCGGGTACCGCCGCACGGATCGCGTGCGGGGGCCGGCCCTGCTGCGCTTGCTTCGCATCGGCGTCGAGGCAGAAGCGAAGCGGCAGGCGCAGCAAGGTCGAAGCGTGTGCTTCCCCCGTCAGGCGCAGCAGGTCGTACGCGCGCCAGGCGAGCACGACGCGATGCACGTCGGCCTGCGCGCGCACGAGCTCCTGCAGCTCGCGATGGGCGCGAGACGGCGAAGCCGCGGCGCTCTGCGCGAGCGCGCGCTCCTCGGCCTCCGCGCCCTCCACCGGAGCCAACGCATCCGCGTCGTGCTTGTCGGCGCTGCCGAAGGTCCGCGCCGTGCGATGGACCACCTTCAGCACGGGCAGGGCCGCCATCGGCGCCGGCAGCCGCGCGCTCATCGCGAGGCTGGGGACGAGCGCCATCAAGCAGTGATAGCCGTCGTAGTGCGTGCCCCCGAACGCGCGCGCGTTCGCCAGCGCCGTCGCGGCGACGAGCTCCTGCAGCGAGAGCCCCGCGCGCAGCTTCGCCACGAGCAGCGGCAGCAGCGCATCGGCCTCGGTCGCCTGCAGGAGATCCACGAGCGGATCGAGCGCGCCGAAGCGGAGTCGCTCCGGCTCGGCGAGCCCGAGCCAAGCACCGAGACCTGCTCCGCGCGCGAAGCCGACGCCGAGCGCCGCGCCGGCGCAGGCGGTGCCGGCACTGCTCAAGAACTGCCGACGGCTAGGGACGTGCTGCGTTCCCATGGAACCTCCCCTCGGCGTCGGAGCGCCGGGATGGTACGGGCGGAGCCGCGCCCCACCCTACGCCCGAGCTCCGCCCCAGGAACCCATCGCGCTCGATTTCCGGTGCCGATCAAAAAGGGGTCTGACCCCTATTTGATCGGCGGAGGGGGGCGAATGACGGGGAACGAGGCCGGCCTCGCTCCGTTCTCCCGCCCCGCCGGGCCTCCGCGCCGGGAGCGAACGCCGCTCTCGCAGCGAGCACGCTCCCACCGAGCCGCAGGCGGCCGTGGAGCGCGTGCTGGTCTGGAAGTCCTCGGGCGAAGAGCTCGGCGCTTCCCGAGATCGGCGCCGCCCGCGCTTGCGCCGCCCGGCTGGGGTTCTGTAGGTTGCGCCGTCCGTGAACGGCCGCGCGAACGAGCCAGGGCGAGCTTTCCTCGTCTTCGGCGCGACGCCCCCTCTCCGCATGAAACTCAATCACCGGCCCCGCGCGCTCCGCGCGACTTCTCTCTCTCTCGGGCGCTTGGCGCCCGCCCTCCTGCTGGTGCCCGCGCTGCTGCTCGCCTCGTGCGGCAGCAAGCCGGTTGTGCATGTCTCCTCGCAGCCCGAGACCGCCCGCATCTACGTGAACGGGCAGCTCATGGGGAACACGCCGACCGACGTCGCGCTCCCCTTCGACGAAGGCGACCGCGTCTACGTGCAGGTCGTGCACCCCGCCGGCAAGCAAGTCGGCACGCAGGTCTTTACCCACGACAACGTGCCGCGCAGCGGCGAAGTCACGTTCGATCTGAGGTGATCATGAACGCCACTCTCCGCAACCTCGCTCTCTTCGGACTCGCGGCGCTGGTCACCTCGTGCGGCTCGACGCCGACGAAGTCCTTCGACGTGAAGGCCATCAACTTCGACGGCAACTCGGTGCCCTGCCTGGTCGTCGTGGACCGCGACTTCAAGGAGGCGCTCGACGCGAAGCGCTACACGGACTGCGAAGCCAAGCTCGACTTCGAGAAGGAACGCGTCAACGTGAAGCTCTACCCCACGCGCTACGACGCGCAGGGGAAGGTGGTCCCGCCGGATCCCGCAGCGACCGGTGCCTACTATCCCGAGTCGCGCGATCTGCAAGTGACGGATCCGCGCCAGCATCTCTTCATCCTGCGAACCAACCCGGACTATGTAGGCGGCTAGCGGGGAGTCATTGCACAGTAGAGGTGCCTAGCACCTTTACTGTGCAGTGAGGGTCAGCTCTTCGGGACGAGATTGCCGAAGAGGGTGCGCGGCCGCACGACGCCGCGGCAGCCGATCGACTTCTCGATGGCCCCGCGCACGACGCGCGCGCGACCGCTCGCAGCGTTCGAGAGCTCTTGTTGCGAGTAGCCGAAGCCGCCGCCCACGACCATGCCGCGGACGCCGCCTTCGGCCTGCTTCACTTCGTTGGAAACCCATTCGGCGGCGTTGCCGATCAGGTGGAACGCTTCCTCGCCGCCCACGCTGAGCGGATGGGCGTCGTTCTTCACCTCGACGGGCTCGGTGCGTACCCCGACGCCGCCGTCCTTGAAGTTCGGCCCCCAGGGGAACCCGTCGTTCGCACCGGGTCCCTTCGCGGCGAGCCACCATTCGGCGTGCGTCGGAAGCTCGCGCCCCATCGACTGGAGGCACGCGGCCGCCGCGGCCCGGCTGAGCTCGAGAGCCGGCAGATCCGGACGACCGGACCAGTCGCGCTTACGGAGCTCCTGGAGCTCGGCTTCGGCGAGGCCGCGCAGCGCGTTGCCCTCGAGCTGCGCCTGGAAGGTCGCGCGATCGAGCTCGGTGCGATCGAGGAAGAACGACTCCACCGCGTGCTTTCCGTCGATCGCGGCACCCTGGCCCGTCGCGATCACGACCTCGCCACCGCGCACGCGCAGCATGCCGCGGGAGACCTCCTCGAGCTTCTTGCACTTCTCGATGCACTGCTCGGCGTAGATGCGCGCCGCCGAGCGGCCGGCGAGCGCTTCGGGCAGCCCGCCGAGACCGCGGCGCGCAGCGTCGAAGAGCGCGCTCGCGCCGGTCGGATCGAGCTCCTGGAGCGCCTTGGCGAAGGCCGCTCGAAGCTCGGCCAGCGCGCCGCGCAGGACCGCGATCTCCTCCACCTTGATCACGTCGCGTCCCGCGAACTCGGGCTCGCTGAGCGCGAGCGCCTTCTCGGCCGCACCGAGCTCGCCCTTCGCGAGCGCCGAGAGGGCCTTCTCGCTGCGCTCGGCCAGCGCGGTCCAGATGCGCATCTCGTTCCGCAGACGCGTCAGGGCGGCCTCCGCCCGCTCGTCCCCGCGCACGTTCTCTGCCGCGGCGCGCGTGCTGAGATCCTTCGCGACCTCGTCGGCGGTCTGCTTGTGCCGCAGCCATGCGCCGACCTTCTCGAGCGCGCGCTGCACCGCGATCTCCTCCTCGATGTCCTGCAGCAGGTCCTCGACGGCGGAGTTCTGCGCGATCCACTGCTCGAGCTCGTCGTGCGCCTGGCGCGAGACGACGGTGTGCGGATCGAAGCTACCGAGGCCCTCGAGGTTCCGCAGACATTGCTCGAGCTCGCGGTGCGCTTGGATCACCGCCTTCACGTCGCCCGCCTGACGCGCGGCATCGCAGACCCCGAAGACGCGCACGAGCTCCGTGTTCACGGCAGTGGTCAATTCGGGAGCCTCGAGCACTTTCGCGCGCGAGCTCGCGACCCACCGCTCCAGGATCTCCGTCTTCGCCGACTGCCGCGTCTCCGCGGCCTCGCGCTCGACCTCGCGGACGAACCCCGCGATCTCCTCGAAGGGCGAGCGCACCGCGGGTCGCGAAGGGAACGCGACCTCGAGATCGCGGGCCGCCTTCACATCGTGGTCGATGTCGCCCGCGCGCTTGCGCAGCGTCTCGAACGGCGCGGCCGTGCTCTCTTCCTCGAGCTTGGCGACGAGCTCGCTGGCCAGCGTCTCGACGCTCTTCGGTCCTTCGTTGCGGAAGCGCTCCTCGAGCTCCGCGAGGCGGCCCCCGAAAAGCTTCTGCTTCGCCTCGCCGAGGAGATTCGAGGCTCCGGTGCGGAGCTCCTCCCAGTACTTGTCCTGGGGCAACGCGCGCAGGAGCTCCTCGATGTCGCGGATGCGCTGCGGCAGGTCCTGGTTCTCGGCGACCTGCGCCGTGAGCGTGGTCAGCCGGATCTGGCGATCGCGCGATTCGCTCGCGCGCGCGAGCTCCTCGCGCGACGAGGCGAGCGCGGCCTCCACGGCCTTCAGCTCCTCGCGTACCACGTTCGCGTCGGGCGAATCGGCGGGCAGCTTCTCCAGCGTGGGATGCAGCGCCTCGAGCTCCGTGCCGAGGGCGCGCAGCTCCTCGAGCTCGCGCGCCGCGGTGACGCGCGTCGAGAGCGCCCGGATCGACTCGCGGATACCGACGAGGTCGACCGAGGGATCGGGCGAGACAACAACGACCTCTGCCGGCTTCTCCGAGGTCTTCGCGGCGCCCCCCAAGAAGCGCTCGTAGGTGGAGCGTCCGAGCTCCTCGATCGGCTCCCAGTACGCGCGCACGACGAGGCCCGCACCGCCGATCACGATCACCGCCGCGGACCAGCGCACGAGCTGGCGCAGCCAGCGCGGCGTCACGCGACCTTCGCTGATCTTGTCCAGGTCGGCGATCAGCGCGTCGTAGCTGGGATAGCGATCATCGCGCGAGAGCATGGTGAGCTTGCGGATGACGTCGCTGAGCGGCCCGGGGATGGCGTCGGGCAGGATCTTCGCGGGGTCGAGGTTGCGCACCTCGTTCTTCGTGCGGATCAGCTCGAGCAAGGACGAGCCCTTCGCCGGCGGCTTGCCGGTGAGCAAGAAGAAGAAGGTCGCACCGAGCGACCACATGTCGCTGCGGAAGTCGATCTCCTCGCCGCGGCACTGCTCGGGGCTCATGTACATCGGCGTCCCGACGATGCCGCCTGCGGTGAGCGTCATCGAGACGTCGGCCTGCGTCGCCTTGGAGATGCCGAAGTCGGTGACCTTCAGCACGCCCTTGTCGTCGAGCATCAAGTTGTCGGGCTTGATGTCGCGGTGGATGAGCCCTTTCTCGGCGGCATCGGCGAGCGCCAGCGCCGTCTGCTTCAGGTAGCGGATCGCATCCGGCACGGCGAGGCGCCCATGCGGCTGCTTCTCGGCCAGCTCGCGAAGGTTGCCCCCCAGCAGGAGCTCGAGCACGAGGAACGGCACGCCGTTCTCGCTGCCGACCTGATAGATCTGCATCACGTGCGGCGTGCGGAACTTGCCCACCGCCTTCGCCTCGCGCTGGAAGCGCTTCAGCGAGTCGGAGTCCGCGGCGAACTCCGGCTTGATCATCTTCACCGCGACATCGCGATCGAGCTCGAGCTGGCGCGCGCGATAGACCGTGCCCATGCCGCCCGCGCCGAGGCGTGCGTCGATACGACAGCCGCCGAGGACCTTGCCGATCAGCGGGTCGTCCGAGCTGCCGGTGCCAGGCGGCGCCTCCGGAGGTTTCGAGCTCGCCGCTCCAGCGGTCTTCGCCCCGGTCTTCCCGATGCCGGTGCGCCGCAGCGGCGCCTTCCCGCCTTCGGTCTTCTCGGCGCGCGGTGCGGAGCTCGCGCGCGTCTTCAGCACATCGGCCGGACGCGCGTGGGTGGCGTCGATCCCCGGCTCCTCGGTCGACTCGGGCGGCTCGGGTGCGACGCCGCCCTCGCGCTTCATCGTGCGTCCGAGATCGTCCTTGGCCGCATCGCCCGACACGGGCGGAACCTTGGGCGCGGGCGGGCGCTGGGTATCGCCGCGGCCATGCGAACGAGTCGAATCGAGGTCCGGCGGCACCGGCGGGCGGGCGCCTCCGGGGAGCGTGCGCTCGAGCCCTTCCTCTTCATCGCCGTCGCGCCGGGGCGGGTGTGCATCCGGCTGTCCCGGGCGAGCCAGGGTGCGATCGAAGTCGTCGGGCGCGGACGAGGGGTTCTCGTGCGGATCGTTCATGGCGGCGAAGTGCCGGCGCGGAGTCGGCAGCGGGACGGAGGGGGCGCGCGGAACGCGCGGCCGAGAAGCGTGCCATCTCGCGGCCGATCGGGAAAGACGCCCGCCCGGCGAATCGCCGGGGCGTGGCCGCGTAACCCCCTGGAAACGAAGCGAGCGTGTGGCGCACGGCGCTGGCGAGCTCGCCGTCCCCGGGAGAGGCCGAGAACTAGACGATCTTCGCCAAGGCGAGGTCGTAGTTCACGACCACGGGCTGGCCACCCGACTTGCCCTGGATGTCCGAGCCCACGTGCTTCACTTCGACCTTGGTGAAGTTCAGCGAGAGCGATTCCGAAGGTGCGTCGCCGCCACTCGAGACCGAGTAGCCGGAGAGCATGGTGTTGGTGAGGGTGATCTCGAGGTAGTTCTCGAGCTTGCCCGCAGCGGTCTTCGTGAAGTGGATCAAGACCACGACACCTTCGCCCTGGAGCGCTTCCTGGATCAGCAGCGGGCTCGAGAACTCCCACTGCTTGGTGACCACGACCTCGCTGATGCTCGGCGCCGAGGACTCGCGATCGGCAGAGGCTCCGGTCGGGCTGCTGATGCCGCGCCCGACGCCCCACTGGCACGAGTTGAGCTCGATCCAGTCCTGGTGTCCCTCGGCGGTCACGTTGCCCTTGATGCCGAGGTTGTTGAAGTTCATGTAGATGGGCATGGGATCGTCTCCTACTTGATGTTCGTATGGAAGACGCCGCGAGGCCGACCTCGCCGGCGCGGACCGAGATCAACCGAGCTCGTAGCGGAAGTGTCCTTCCGGAGCGAGCGTCGCGTGTGCCGTGTGGATCGTCTGGCCTGCGGCGAGACGCGCCAGGAACTCCGCGGCCAGCTCCGGCAGGAGCGTCCGCGAGAGGATGTGATCGACGTTGCGCGCACCGCTCTCGACTTCGGTGCAGCGCGCGAGCACGCCCTCCACGAACTCCTTCGACCAGGTGAACTGCGCCTGGTAGCTCGTGGCGACGCGCTTCGCGATCTTCTTCAGCTTGAGCTCGATGATGCCGCGCTTCACCTCGTCGGTGAGCGGGTAGTACGGCAGCACCTGGCAGCGGCCGAGGAACGCGGGCTTGAAGGTCTTCAGCAGCTCCGGATGGAGCGCCGAGGCGAAGGCATCGGCGTCGGGGCGCGTCTCGGGATCGGCGCAGAGCGACATCACGGCATCGGTCCCCGCGTTGGTGGTCATGATGATCACCGTGTTGCGGAAGTCGATGTCGCGCCCCTCGCCGTCCTTCAGCGTGCCCTTGTCGAAGACCTGGTAGAAGATCTCCTGCACGCCGGGGTGCGCCTTCTCGAGCTCGTCGAGCAGCACGACCGAGTAGGGTCGGCGCCGCACGGCCTCGGTGAGCACGCCGCCTTCGCCGTAGCCGACGTAGCCGGGGGGCGAGCCCATGAGGAGCGAGACCTTATGCTCCTCCTTGAACTCGCTCATGTTGATCACGGTCATGTTCTGCTCGCCGCCGTAGAGCTCCTCGGCGAGCGCGATGGCCGTCTCCGTCTTCCCGACACCGCTCGGCCCGGCGAGCATGAACACGCCGATCGGGCGCTGCGGGTCCTTCAGATTGGCGCGGCTGATGCGGATGTTGCGCGCGATGATGTCGAGGGCGTGCGACTGCCCGACGACGCGCTTCTCCAGGCGATCCTTCAGCTCGAGCACCGAGCGGATCTGGTCCGCCAACATGCGCCCGACGGGGATGCCGGTCCAGTTCGAGATCACCTCGGCGATCGCCTGCGCGCGGACGTGCGGATGGATCAGCGGCGCATCGCCTTGCAACGCTTGGAGCTCCTGCTCCAGGCGCTCGAGCGTGGCGCGCTTCGCGTCGCGGTCGGCATCCGCGAGCTGGCCCGGGGCCGGGTTCTTCGCACCCGCGGCAGCGTCCATGCGCGCCAGCGCATCGGCCTCGAGCGTCTGGCGCGCGACCATGAGCTCGCCGACCAGGCGCTTCTCCTCGGTCCAGCGCTTCTCGAGACCCGCCAAGCGCTCTTGCGCCGCGGCCTTCTCCTTCGCGATCTCGGCCAAGCGCTCGCCGTGCCGCGCCTGCACCGCGTGCTCGCGCTGCAGCGCGCGCTCCTCGGTGTCGAGGCGCGCGAGCTGGGTCCGGCAATCCTCCAGCGCCGCGGGCGTCGCGGCCTGCGAGAGCGCCACGCGAGCGCACGCCGTGTCGAGCAAGCTCACCGACTTGTCGGGGAGCTGGCGTCCGGCGAGGTAGCGCATCGACAGCCGCACCGACTCCTGCAGCGCCTCGTCGAGCACGCGGACGCCGTGGTGCTTCTCCATCACCTTCGCGAGCCCGCGCATGATCTCGATCGCGACGGCCTCGGAGGGCTCCTCCACCTTCACGACCTGGAAGCGCCGCGCGAGCGCCGCGTCGCGCTCGAAGTACTTCTTGTACTCGGCCCAGGTGGTGGCGGCGATCGTGCGCAGCTCGCCGCGCGCGAGCGCGGGCTTCAGCAAGTTCGCGGCATCGCCCTGACCGGCCGCGCCACCCGCGCCGATCATCGTGTGCGCTTCGTCGATGAAGAGGATGATCGGCGTGGCGGAGGCCTTCACCTCTTCGATGACGCCCTTCAGGCGATTCTCGAACTCGCCCTTCACGCCGGCGCCGGCTTGCAGCAAGGCCAGGTCGAGCGTCCGCACGGCGACGTTCTTCAGCGCGGGCGGAACCTCGCCCTGCGCGACCTTCAGCGCGAAGCCCTCGGCGACGGCGGTCTTGCCCACGCCGGGCTCGCCCGTGAGGATCGGGTTGTTCTGGCGCCGGCGCGTCAGGATGTCGATTACCTGCCGGATCTCGTCGTCGCGCCCGAGCACGGGATCTACGGCGCCGGAGCGCGCGCGCTCGGTGAGATCGACTGTGAACTGATCGAGGTTCGGCGTCTTGCCGGAGCCGCGCGGCCGCGCGTCACCGCTCGCGCCACCCGCGGGAGCAGCGGCGCGCTGTGACTCGCTCGCGTTCGCCGCGATCGAAGGAAGCTCCTTCCGCAGCGTCTCGACCACGACCTTGTCGAAGAGCGGCGAGATCTCGCGCGCTTGCCGCGCGAGCGTGTCGTTGCCGAGCAAGGCGATGAGCAGATGCCCCGAGTTCGCCTCCCCGGCTTCGAAGTCCAGCGAAGCTACGAGCCATCCTTCGCGCGCCAGATCGACGATGCTCGGCGCGAGCGCCGGGGGTCGCGAGTTCCCCGTCTTCAAGCGCTCCAAGCACTTGTTGAGATCGCGCGCGATCTGCGCGACATCGATCTCGAAGCGCCGCAGCGCAGCCTCCATCGCCGAGCCCGGAGTCTCCAGGATCTTGAGCAGCCAGTGCTCGATCTCGACGTTGTAGTGCGAGCGCGAGAGGCAGAGTCCAGCGGCGCCTTCGAGCGCACGACGGCTCTCGGCGCTCTGGCGCCCGATCAGGGACTTCAGATTCACGGATGCCTGGGGGTTGCGCTGCCGCGCGCCGTGCAAGCGTCTGGCAGGGGACGGAGGGGCCTGGCGCGCGGTCGATCGAGCGAACGCGTCCGCGAGAGCTGCGGGATCATGGCTGAACCCCGGAACCCTGTCCAAGCCGGAAATCAGCGCGCCGCTGGTGCTCCGGTCGAGCCCCGTACTCGAGCCAAGCGTTCGAGCCGAGGCGCGAGATTCCCGTGAGCGAGATCCCCGGAGACTCTCGCTCGGCGAGCACGAAGCGCAGGTCGCAGCTCCGCTCGCCCCCGAGATAGGCATCGATCGCGCCTGCGAGCGCGAGATGTCCAGCACCTCCGGGACGCAGATGCTCGAAGTCCCGTCGCGAGAGGGGGCCGAGGACCAAGCGCACGGTGCGCTGCACGTCCCATACGCGGGCGCCGAGCGTCGCTCCGCCGCCGAGAAGGCTGCGCTCGTCGCGCGGGCCGAGGCAGCTTCGCTCCTCAGCGGGGATCTCCAACCAGCGCCCGACCAGCTCCTCCACCTCGGCCGGCACGCCGCAGAGATCCGAGGTCAGCTGCGCCAGGCCGAGAGCCGTCCTCCGCAAGGTGCTGCATTGCCCGCTCGCGTAGAGCAGGAACGAGTCGTCGAGCGCGCGCCGCCCGCGCAGCGAGGGCAAGCCGATGCCGACCAAGCTCGCGAGCGCGCGAGAGAACGGATCTTCGCCCTTCCCCTCCAGCTGATGTCGCTCGTAGCTCGGCGCGAGGCGCGAGCGCGACCACGCGCGGTGGAAGAGCGCGATCACGCGGTGATGGAACACATCGAGGAAGTCGCGCAGCGTCGCGTCGCGCTGCTGCAGGCGCGCGATCGCGAGCTCGGTGTAGTGCTGCGGAAGCACACCGGCAGGGCCGATGTAGCCGAAGAAGCTGATCCAGAGCTCCGGGGCACGCGCCTCGTCCGGAACCGCGAGGCCCAGGACCTCGCTCGTCGCGAAGGCGAGCCCCGCGCGCACCCGGAAGCGCACGCTCTCGCGTTCGGGCAGATGCTCTCCGCCCACCGCGGAGCGACCTTGCCGCGCCCCGTGGTGCTCGAGCACGCGCACCGCCTGGAAGAAGTCGAAGGTCTCCGGGTGCGCGAAGAGCTCTTCGATCAGAGCAGGGCTCGCGTGCCCGTGCGCGGAGGCCATCGGTACGCCACTCCTTCCCGTTGGTTGGTGGTCACGACGAGACGGACGAAGCCGTTCACCGTGCTGTATAGCGCGAGGAAGTGTTCGAGCATGCTCGCGAACAGATAGATGTTCTTGTCGGCGAAGCGGCTCTCGTCGAGGTGCAGGTGCATCTCGGTTCCGTGCGCGAAGGCCATCTGGAGACCTGCGGAGACGCGCATCGTGGCCGGCGCCGACGCGACGCCGAGGAGGGAATCGACCACCGCCAGGCTCGACTCGCTGCCGAGGCAGTCGTAGAGCCGCAGGAGCTCCTTCAGCGCTCGCAGCCCTTCGGCGTCGCTCGTCAACGAGAGGTGATTCAGCGCGAGGTGCGAGAGGAGGCGCCAGCGCGCGCCGTGGCCGAGGCTCGCTCTCCGCGTCGGCGTCGGAGGCGTCAAGCAACGCAGCTTCTCTAGGGGCACCTCGCCATCGGCGAGCGCCAGTCGAGGTTGGTCGACGCCGAAGGGCAAGCGGCTCGGCAGATCGCGGTTGGTGCAGAGCAGCTCGGCGGTGAGCACGTGATCCGCCGGCAACGCAGGGTCGAAGTGCAGATCCACGAACTGCAGGTAGACCTCGGTGCCCGGATCGGCGCGCCCCGCGCCCCCCTCCGCCGCGCGTCGCGCGGCGTGGAAGAAGATCGCCTTCGATTCCTCGGTGCGCGGTC
Source organism: Planctomycetota bacterium (assembly GCA_016719295.1). Taxonomy (GTDB): domain Bacteria; phylum Planctomycetota; class UBA1135; order UBA1135; family JADKAF01; genus JADKAF01. The sequence continues at coordinate 4,946,848 of JADKAF010000001.1, read as the reverse complement.
CGTGATCGAAACCATAGAACGGGCGCACGTCGCGCAGCTTGCCGTCCGAAGCGGCGATGTTCACGCGCTCCACGGAGTAGACCTCGAAGGCCTGCGCGCGCCGCGCATCGGGGACGAGGCGCAGCTCGGGCTCGCGCTGCGTCAAGCGCACGGGCTCGGCGCGCTTCGGAAACAGGTTCACCATCGGCGTGCAGCCGCAGGCGAAGCTCTCGGGTCCTAGGTGACGCTGCAGCTCGACCGAGGAGCGGCGCAGGTAGAAGAAGAGCTCGATCTTCTCCTTCGCGCGGTCCAGCACCTGCCCCTGGATCCCCTGCAAGTCGAGGAACAAGAACTTCTGCGGGAACGCGAAGTACTCGCTGAGCAGGCGATAGCCGAGGAAAGAGCGCGGCGAGTACGGCAGCAGGCCCTCGTCGGCGCCGAAGCCCACGGGACGAATGCAGTCCGCGGGCAGGACCTGCGCGCGGACATCGTCCGGGCCGAGGGCCAGGGCGACCTCGAGCACGTCGTTCGTGAGCAGCTCGTAGAGCGCCATCGCGTGCGGGGTCTGGCCGCCGAGGTAGAAGCGCAGCGTCTCCGGCGCGAGCTCGCGGAGCGGTGCGGCACTCGAGCGAGCGCGCAGCGTGAGCCGCAGCAGGGCCTTCGCCTCGCCGGAGCGAGGCGTGCGAGGCGCTTCGAAGGGGACTCCGACCAAGGAGCACGCGCTCGGCGCGAGCCCGTGCAGCACCGTCGGATAGCAGGTGCGGTAGCGGCACGGCTCGCCATGAGCGCGATCGGTCTCGATCGCGGCGCCGCGCGGCACGACCTGCGCCGCCGCCAGATCCTTCGGCGGCTCCATCTGCACGATGGCCATCGACGGGATGGGCGCCAGGTAGTGCGGGTAGAGCACGCCGAGCAGCGCGTCGCTGATCTCCGGGAAGTCGTCGTCGATCTTGCGCCGGATGCGCGCGCTGAGGAACGCCGTCGATTCCACGAGCCGCGCCACGTGCGGATCCTCGACGGTATCCGCGCCGAGGCGGATGCGCCCCGCGACCTTGGGATGGGCGCGCGCGAACTCCGAGCCCATCTTGCGCAGGAAGGCGAGCTCCTGGTTGTAGTACTCGAGCAGCTCGTCGCTCATGGTTCGGACCTCATTCGCTCCGCTTGCCGAACGACTCGACCTGGCGGCTCACCGGCTCGATCTGGAAGTCGAACACCGCGGTCTCGTTCTCCGTCTCGACGCGCATCAGCGCCTCGACACGGAAGCGCAGCGTGCGGTCCTGCGGATCGGGGTTGTCGAGCGACTCCACCTTCACCGACTGGAAGCGCGCGTCGTGGCGGCGGATCGTCGCCGCCATCTGCTCGAGGAAGACCTTCCGCCGCGCGGCGGAGGTGAGATGCGCGCCGCTGAGATCCGGGATGCCGTAGTCGAAGACCGAGCGCTCGAGCTCCAAGAGCTCCTTCGGCCAGGAGCGGCAGCGATGCCGCGTGTTGAGCAGGTTCTGGAGATCCAGACGCACCGATTCCCGCAGCTCGCGCAGCTGCTGCTTCGCGCTCGGACGCAGCTCCAAGCTCTTCTCCGGCTCCTGATCGATCAGCGCATGCAAGAGCGGCATGCGCACCGCGATCTCTCGTTCGTTCGGCATGCCGCGCTCCGCCCTAGGCCCCGAAGGTGATCTCGCCGAGCGAGCCGAGCTCGTGCAGCGTGCGCAGCTCCTCGCCGACGAGGAAGCAGCGCGCGCCGATGCCGCGGACGGGTGCGCTCTCCGTCCACTCGGTGGTGCGCCCGAGGCGCGCCGCGGTCTCTTTCGGAGCCGGGGCGTAGATCGCCGGGAGGTAGACCTCGCCCTCGGGACCCTCGCTCACCTGCATCGCCGCGCGACGCCAGAGCAGGTCGCGCGGTCGCTCGAGCGGGCGCAGCTCGAGCCGGGCCACGCGCTCCATCGGGATCCAGTAGTACTTGCCGGTGCTGGTCAGCACCTCGAAGAAGCTGGACGTGAGGTCGTCGGCGTCGCGGAAGTCCTCGAAGGCTCCGGGCTGGCCGTTCCCGCGGAGGGATCCGCGCAGCTCCTCCGCGTGCGCGAGATCGGCCGCCGCCGCAGGCGCGTCCCCGCTGCGGAGCAGCGCGAGCGCCTTCAGGTGCAGCTTGGTGCGCTCGTCGGGGACGCCCAGCAGCTCCGGCAGGCGCCCCTCGAGGAAGCACTGCTGACGCCACTGCTCCGCGCGCACGAGCTGTCGCACGAGCGCCACCGCGGCCATCGCGCCGGGGAGGATCTTCGCCAGGGCGTCGAGCTGCACGTCGGCGCGCTCGAAGTTGCCGACGAGGCAGAGCAGGTCGGCGAGAAAGGCGCGCGCGTCGGCGTCCGACGGGTTCTTGCGCACGTCCCCGTTCAAGGCCTCGATGGCCTCGTCGAGCTTGCCGGCGCGGTAGAGATCCTGGGCGTTCATCATGGGCTCCTGATCAGATCTCGCGCGCTGCGAAGAGCTCGGTCACGAGCTTCACGGAGGTCGTCATCTGATCGATCTGGTAATGCGGTCGCAGGTGCACGATGGTCTGGAAGATACCCGGACGTCCCGGGAGCTCGCGAACCTCGACGCGCGCCTCGCGGAGCGGGTAGCGCGCCTGGAGCTCGGGGGACGCGGCCTCGTTCGAGATCGCGTATTGGCTCAGCCACTTCTGGAGCTCTGCCTGGATCTCGACGGCCTGCGTGTAGGTACCGACCTTCTCGCGCCCGAGCACCTTCACGTAGTGCGCGAAGCGCGCCACGCAGAACATGTAGTGCAGCATGGACGAGAGCTTGTCGTTCACCACGAGAGGCGCGCCCTGCTGGGCGCCGGACGCAGCCTGGATCGGCTGACGCAGCGAGGGCGCTCCGAGGAAGGCCGCGCAGCCCGTGCCGTGACAGGGCGAGAGCGCCAGGAACCCGAGCTCGATCAGCTCGCGCTCCTGATCCGCGGACAGGCGCACCTCGAGCGGCCCCTTGGTGACGAGCCCCGCTCTCTCCGTGGCGAACCAATCCTGCGGCAGATCGGCCACCAAGCCGCCGGCGTCCTGATCGCGCTCGACGCCGCGGATCTGAGCGAGCCAGCCGTTCGTCGCGAAGGCGCGCAGCAGCACCTCGCCGAAGGCCCATGCCGCCGAACCCCAGAGATAGCCTGAGGCATCGGTGGAGCTCACGTCCTCGCGGTAGATCCAGCCGTCGGCCCGCGAGGGGTCATCGCGGTAGGGCTGACGCATCAGGATGCGCGGTAGACAGAGGCCGACGAAGCGCGCGTCATCGAGACGGCGCAGCGTCGCCCAGGCGCTGTTCTCGGCGCGGCGCAGCGGCTGCCCGAGATCGAGCGAACGCTCGAGATCGCGGTAGCTGTCGAGCTCGAAGAGCGAGGGATGCGCCGCGGCGATGAAGGGAGCGAACGCCGCCGCCGCCACCTGCGCGATGCTCCGCAGCGCCCCGAGGTCGTCCTCGGGATGATCCTTCGTGCGCCGCAAGCGGATCGCGTAGTCGCCGATCAGCACCGCGAACGGCTCGCCCCCCGGAGATCCGAACTCCTCGCTGTAGACCTTGTGGAAGAGCTGGCTCTGGTCGAACTCGATCGCGCGCTCGCCATCGCGCACGAGATCGCGCCACGAGGCGTCGAGCAGACGGATCTTCAGCAGCTCGTCATCCTCTTCCGCGGCGCGGGTGACGAGGCGCAGCAAGCCGCGCCAGCGCGCCTCCAACGCCTGCAGCAGCGGATGGTGGAGCAGCGCGTCCATCTGCGCGGAGAGCAGCCGGTCGATCGCGCCGATCTCTTGCGCGAGATGGGCGATCAGGCTCGCGCGCGTCGGACGCAGGGAGGGAGTCCCGCGCGCGAGGAAACGCCAGACCGCCTCCGCGGCGGCGCTGCGCGCGAGGCGCGCTAGCTCGCCTCCGCACTGCTCGGCGCGCACGCTAGCGGCGGCGGCGAGCTCGCTCCAATCGCGCGCTGGCATGGAGGTCGTGCAGCGCGGCGAGCCGACGAGCGGCTCGCCGCGTGCTGCGCCTTGCTATCGCTGCAGCGCCGTCAGGCGCTGCGCCAGCAGGTACCTGTGCCGCAGCGCCGTAGAGCGCTGCGCCAGCATGCATCCCCTAGCAGCCTGTCGAGAAAGCGCTTCGAGGCCGGGAACGATGCATCGGGGGTCTCGCCGAGGCGCGTTCTCCATTCCGGATGGCTTCTTCAACAGGCGGCTAGGCTGCATCATCGATTCCTGCACGCCCTCTCAGGCCTTCTTCGGGATGCGCGCGACGAGGCGCATCGAAGTGGTGAGCTCTTCCATCTGCAGCCACGGGCGCAGATAGGCGACGGCGTTGTAGGAGCCCGGCGCCCCGGGGATCTCCTTCACTTCGACCCGCGCCTCGGCGAGCGGGTACTTCGCGCGCGTGTCCTGGCCCCCCGAGGGGTTCGCGTTGACGTAGTTCTTGATCCAGTTGTTGAGCCAGGTCTCGCAGTCCTTCGCCTCCATGAAGGAGCCGATCTTGTCGCGCGCCATCACCTTGAGATAGTGCGCGAAGCGCGCGGTCGCCATCAGGTACGGCAGACGCGCCGAGATCGCCGCGTTCGCGGTGGCGTCGGGCTTGTCGTACTTCTTCGGCTTCTGCGCCGTCTGCGAGCCGAAGAACACCGCGTAGTCGGTGTTCTTGTAGTGGCAGAGCGGGAGGAACCCGCACTTGCTGAGCTCGGCCTCGCGCCGGTCGGTGATCGCGATCTCCGTCGGGCACTTGGTGTCGCTGTCACCTTCGTCGGTGGTGAAGGTGTGCGTCGGCAGGCCCTGGACCTTGCCGCCGCCTTCGGCGCCGCGGATCGCGGTGCAGAAGCCGTACTGGGCGAATGCGTTGGTCATGGTCGTACCCATGACGTACGCCGCGTTCATCCAGCAGTACTGATCGTGCTCCAACCCGCCCTTCTTGGTCGGATCGAGCTCTTCGTAGCCGAACTCTTCGATCGGCTTCGTCGTCGCGCCGTAAGGCAGACGGGCGAGCGTGCGCGGCATGGTGAGCGTCACGAAGCGCGCGTCATCCGAGTCGCGGAACGCGCGCCACTTCGCGTACTCCTGCGACTCGAAGATCTTCTCGAGATCGCGCGGCTTGCTGAGCTGCTCCCAGTTGTCGAAGCCGAAGAAGCTGGGCCCGGGCGAGGTGATGAACGGCGCGAAGGCGCCGGCCGCCACGTGGGACATGCACGAGAGGAGCTCGATGTCGTCCGGGTGGTTCGTGATCTCGTAGTCGCCGATCAGCGCGCCGTAGGGCTCGCCGCCGGGCGTGCCGAACTCGTTCTCGTAGAGCTTCTTCCAGGTCTCGCTCTGGTCGAACTCGACCGCCTTGCTGAGATCCTTGAAGAGCTCCTTCTTCTTCACGTTCATCATCCGGATCTTGAGCCCGGTGCCGGTCTCCGAGTTCATCACCAGATGGTGCAGGCCGCGCCAGGAGCCCTCGAGCTTCGTGAACTGCTCGGCGTGCATGATCGCCGCGAGCTGCTTCGAGATAACGCGATCGAGGCCCTGGATGGCCTCCTTGAAGGTCACGGTCAGGTTCTTCGACCAGGTGACCGTTCCGCGCATGGCCTCCTGGGCGAGCGTGGTGAGCAGCTCCTGCGCGCGCGAGCGCTCGGTCTGCTTGGTCGCGGCGATCGCCTGATCGAGCAGGCTCGACGCTGCGGCGTCCTGGGTGACTTCGGCCTTGGCCGCTCCCTGTGCTTGTTGATCTGCCATCTCAGGACGCTCCTCCAGCCGGGGCTCCGCCTTCGCCGAGCCCGAGCTCCTTCTTCAACTTGTCGAGATCACCCTGGTTCTGCAGCACCTTCTCGAGGATGCCTTCCAGCTCCTCGGAGCGATCGACCTTGGTCATCAGGTCGTTCAGCTTCGCGCGCGTCTCGAGCAGCTTCTTCAGCGGCTCGACCTGCTCGGCGATCTTCGCCGGATCGAAGTCGGCCATGCTGTTGAACTTGAGCTTCACGGCCATCTCGCTGCCGTCGCCCGCGATCGTGTTCGCGACCTTCATGTTCAGCTCGGGCGCGACCTTCGCCATCACGTCGTCGAAGTTGTCGCGGTCGATCTGGACGAATTTGCGGTCCTTCAGCGACTTCAGCGGCTGCTCGGGGTTGCCCGAGAAGTCGCCGAGGACGCCGACGACGAACGGCAGCTCGCGCTGCACTTGCGCGCCGCCCGTTTCGACTTCGTAAGAGATGTGAACGCGCGGCTTGCGCACGCGATTCAGCTTGTCGTGGATACCGGCCATCGGAACCTCTGGCTTCCTGCGTGTATTCGGGAGTGTGGAGAGCGAAGAGGTCGCCGCGGCGCAGCGACCCGGGGGGCCTTCAGCGCAGCGCGCTCACTTCTGCGGCTTCGGGAACTCGATGCCCGTCATCTGAGAGAAGGTGATACGCGCCGCGTCGTTGGGGATCAGCTCCGCGAGCAGCTCGGGCAGCGTCATGCGCCCCCAACGGCTCGCGCGCTCGAGGAGGAGCGTGATCGGCGTGTGCGGCTCGTGGGCGCGGAAGTACTCCGCGACCAGCTCCACCAGCCGGAACGCGTCCTCGCGCGATTGGATCTCGGTCTGGATCACGGGCGCGGAGGGCGCCGCGACGACCGCGGCTCCACCGACGCTGGCCGAAGCTTCTGCGGCGGCCGCTGACGAAGCGGCGGCATCCGCGGCCTTCGCGCCCTGGGCCGCGGCCGACGCCAACACCTCGCGCGCGATGTCGCGCACCATGTCGCGCGCCGAGCCGAGCGCGTCGCCGATCGCCGAGCTCGGGGGAGAATCGGCGCCGCAGCAGGCATCCAGTTTGGCGCCGAGAGCTTTGAGCTCGAGCTGCGCCTCCTCGATGTCGGCGATGAGGCTCACGAGGAACGCAGGGCTCGTCTCGCGGACCGCCTTCGCCACCGCTTCCATGCCGAGCGCGCCTTCCTTCAGCTTCGCTTCCTTCTCCTTGGCGGGCAGCTTCTCCACCCCCATCGCCGCGCGCACCGTCCACAGCGAGAAGGGCTCGACGCTCTTGCCCTCGGTGATCGGGATGCGCGCGAGCGGCGCGACCAGCGTGCCTTCGGCGCCGGAGCCGTTCAGCCCCGCGATGGGCGAGACCTTCGTCGCGACGCCGTCCTCGTCGGGCGTGGGATAGAGCCCGTCCCAGTAGCGCTCGACGAGCTCACGCGCGAGGCGCAGGCCGTCGCGCAGACCCGCGAAGCCCTCCGCGCGCACGAGCGCCTCGATCAGCCACGCGACGATCTCCAAGTCCTTCGTGCGCTGCGCGAGCGCGTGGCTCGCGTCTTCGATGATCGGCCGCCAGACCTGCGCCTCGGCCATGCCGATCACCGAGCCGAACTCGCCCTGGCGTTCGGAGGCGCGCGCCGCGGAGCGCGCGTCCTTGATGCGGTAATACTCCGCAGAGCTGGAGACGTCCTGCCGGAGATCGGCACCCGTCGCCTTCTCGCCGGCGATCGGAGCGAGCAGGGCTTCGAAATCGAGGACGGCGGGTGAGCCCATGGTGCAGGGAGTGCTCCGCAGCAAGCGCGGCGCGAAGCACCGCGGCTGGCCAAGGGTCGGACGGGAGGCCGCAGTCTAGGGAGGCCACCCTAGCACTGCAAGGACGGTCGGAGACCGCGCCTCGCTCAGCGCGCCGTGCGCGCGCGCGCTGTCGCGATGGCGCCGCGCAGCGAGTCCGCGAGCAGCGGCGCATGCTCCGGCGCAACCGGCTCGGCTCCCGCGCGACGCGCCACCGTGGGAGTGTAGTCGCCTTCGCCGAGATCGCCGTGCGCGCTCTTCGGCGCGATCCACGCCGCATCGGTCGGCCCGAGCGGCGCGAAGAAGAAGGTGCAGAACGAGGGCTCGCTCCCGCTCTGCGTCGCCTGGGGGAAGAAGATCGTCGGCAGCTCGCCCTTCCCGAGGAGCTGCGCCGCGGAGAGAGCGCTGCACCACGCGTGCACCTGCGGATAGACCGCCAAGTCCTGCACCAGGGGCAGGCGTAGCGGGCGTCGATGCGCGACGCTGCCGAGGCGCATCAGCGAGACCAGGATCTCCAAGAGCTCGTCTTGGCCTTCTTCGGGCCAGAGCGACCGCACCCAGAGATCCCAAGGCAAGCGCTCGAGGGCAGCGCTCGGCAGCTCCTTCAGCGCGAGCGAGCGCTCGCGCACCCAGGCGAGGAAGCTCTCGCCGTCCGCAACCCCGCGGTGATGCTCGTAGGCGCTCTCGATCTCACCCCAGGTGGAGGAGAGCGCGGACTGGTCCTCGCCGAGCTCGGTGAGCAACGCCTTGCGACGCCGTTCGATGAAGATCGCGAACGGGAACGGGCGCTCACCGCCGCGATCGCTGCTCGCCCAGATGCTGCCCATCAAGGGCTCGTCGGCGCCCCCGCCGATCACGAAGCGACCGGGCCAGGGCAACGAGGGCGCGGCGCCCTTGGCCGCGACGCTGCCGGAGTACGCGTGGTCCAGCCACTCGCGCAGCGCTCGACCGTGCCCCTGGCTCGCGCCGACGCGGAGGTAGTCCTTCGCGAGCGGGAGCTTGCCGTAGGCCTGGAGGTACGGAGCCTCGCGTTGGAAGCGCTCGAAGAGAGCCATGTTGAAGGATCCCTAGGGGCGCACGCGGTAGCTCGGCCGCAGCGGTACGGGCCTGGCGAAATCGAGCATGAAGCGCGCGCGCGTATCCTTCGCGGGCTTCGCGAAGACGCTGGTGATCTCCCAGCGCTTCGATGCGCCGCCCCCGTCGAGCGGGCGACCCTGCGTCCAGGCCAGCGCGAGCGGCGCGAGCGCGGAGCCGACGCGGAGCTCCGCGTCGTCCGGCTGCGTCCGCCCCGCCGGGAGCGCCGCGGCGGACTTGCTCCAGCGCATCCAGATCTGCTCGGCGTTGCTCGGGCGGAAGCTCCACGCGAGCGGGCCGAAGCGCGTGCCTTCGTTGAGCTGCGCGAAGTCGAAGAAGTTGGTCGCGTCGCCCGTGCGGAAGCACGTGAAGAGGTAGTTGCAGCGCCGCCACACCGAGTCGCTCTCCTCGATGCCGATCGGCGCGAGCGCGATCTCCACCGCGCACTGATCGAGCGCCTTCTTCGGCTCTTCTTCGCCGGTGAGGAACTGACGCAGGTCGCGCAGGAAGTAGTCGAAGGCGAAGAACTCCGCCGCCGGCGAGTCCTCTCGCGAGGGCCGGAACGCGAGGCGCTGGTCCTGGAGGTAGAGGCGCTGGAGCTTGTCGAACTCGCCTTCGGGGCCGAGGAACGCAGCGAGCTCGGCGCCGATCGCGTCGCGCTTCACCGCGAGCTCTCCGAGCTGGCTCGCGTTCAGGAAGAACGCGAGCTCCAGGTTCGGGGTCAGCTTGCGCTCGAGGTCGCCGCGGTAGTGCTCGCGCAAGCGCGCCACGGCGAGCTCGTCGAGGCGCGCGTACATGCGATCGACGTACCAGTCCGCGACCGAGACGATCGTCGAGCGATCGGCCGGACGACCGAGGCGCGCGCTGCGGAGCTCCGCGAGCGCCTTCGCGAGCGAGCCGCCGTCGGACGCGCGCTCGAACGCGATCGCGCTCGTGTCGAGCCAGCCCGCTCGGTCCTTGGCGAACGCGGCGAAGTCGGCGATGCGCGCGCTGCGCCGAGCGAGCTCGCCCGCGGGTGCTTCGAGCTCGGCGCGGCGCTCGAGGCGCGCGAGCGCATCGGCGATCTGCGCGCCGTCCAGCACCTTCCACTCGGCGCTGCCCAGCTTGTCGTGCCACGCGCGGAGCTGGTTGGGCTTCAGCTCCTGCTTCACGATGGGCACGGCGTCGAGCAGCGTCGTCATGTCGCGCAGCGCGGGGCTCGCCGCCAGCAGATCGCGCTCGTGCAGCGCGACGCGCTGTTCGAGCACGGGCCGCGCGTCGTTGGAGAGCCAGGCGCCGAGCGCCTGCTCCACCGCGCCGCTCGGACCGTAGGCCGATGCGCGCCGCACGTGCTCGTCGAGCTCGCGCACGAGCGCGATGGTGCGCTCGGCCCCGCCGGCCTCGGCCGTGCTCCAGCGCTGGTTGCACGCGCGCTGCACCTCCGCGAGGTGCAGCAGCGCGAGTTCTTGCGCATCGGTGCTGCCGTCGCGGCCGAGCGCGCGCAGGAGGGGCTCGTCGAGGCCTGCGGCGGGATCCTCGCTCCAGCTCGGGATCAGCGGCCGCGCCGCGCGGATCGAGCTCGCGCGCGCATTCGCGAGCGCTTCGATCCAGGGCGCGAGGTCCTCCTGCGCCGCCGCATCTCCTTCGGCGAGCGCCTTCAGCGCGCGCTCGAGCGCGGCGGCGTGCTCGAGCAGCGGCGGCAGCGTGCGCTGCGGGCGATCGGAGCCGCCGCTCAGCGCCGCGCCGAGGCGCGCGCCGTCGCCGTAGCTCTGGAGATACGGCGCTTGCAGCGCGGCGAGTCGCCAGCGCACGACCTTGCGCGCGAGGCCGCCGTCGTTCGCTGCGCGCGCGGAGTCGATGGCGCGCGGCGCGTCGACCGGCAGCGCGGCGAGCGCCGTCACTTGGAGCGCGTCGGGAGCGGGCAGCGCAGCGGGTGCGCCGACGGCCGCGAGCGGATCGAGGAGCAGAGCCTGGAGCTCCGCGCCCGGCACGAGCACCTTCGGCCCGTCGAGCGCGCCGATCACCTCGCCGACGCCGCGGCCCTCGGGCAGCAGCGCCGCGCGCGCGAATGCCGTGTTCTCCACGAACTCGCGCAGCCCGGTGAGCTCGGGCCAGGTGTCGGCATCCGTTGCGCCGCGCACGGCGCGCAGGCGCGCCCGCTCGCGCCCGAGCGCCTCGAGGCCGTCCTGCACGTCCTTCTTCAAGAGCAGCCATTGGCGATCGCCGGAGCGCTTCAGCGCCGCGCTGAGGCTCGCGCTGCGCAACGCGCCGTGCGCGTGGTGATAGCGCGCCGCCTCGACGAGGAAGGCCGGCAGCTCCGCCTCGCGCGGCCGCGCGTCCGCCGCGCTGATCGCGCGATGGCTGCGCACCAGCCCTTCCCACGCGACGAGATAGCCAGCGGCACCCGTGACCTGGTTCGGCGCCTGCGGCCACAGCGTGCGCGCCCACAGGCGCTCCACGACCTCGGGCGACTTCGCGAGCGCGGTCTTCGCGGCGTCGATGCGCGAGGGCGGCACGGGCAGCTCGGCGGCGAGCTCCGCGCGCTGCGCGAGCGTGCGCTTCGCCCCGGAGAAGAGGCTCGGCGGCAGGAGATCCTCGAGGGTCGCGAGCGCGTCGGCTGCCGAGGGATCGAAGCCGCCGAGCAGCAGCGCCATCTGGTGCGAGCGACGCAGGAAGCCCTCGTGATCGGCGTCGCCGATCGCGCCCGCCTTGGCGAGTTCTTCCAAGCGCTCCTCGGCGAGGCGCCGCAGCGCCGGCGTGAAGCGCTGGTCGACCAGCGTGGCGTAGAGCTTCTCGAAGGACTCGGAGCGGTTGACCCCCGCGCTCTCGAGCGAGCGCGGCGCCACCTGCTTCGCTTCCCACACGGCGTCGAGCGACTTCAGCAGCTCCGCGGCGCTCGGATCCGCCGCGTTCGCGCTCTCGGCCGCCGCGCGCAGCGCGACGCGGAACTTGCCGAGCTCGCCGGAGGAGTACTCGGTGAAGACGTAGTAGGCGCTCGCGACGACGCTGAGCGCGGCGATCGACGCGGCGGCACCGTAGCCGATCCAGGCGTTCCGCTTCGCGACGGCGACGCGCGCGCGCGTTGGGCGCACGAGTCCGCGCTCGCTGAACACGCGCCGGCGCACGAGATCCTTGATGAAGTACGCCTGCTGCTTCGTAAACAGCGCCGCGAGGTCGCGGAGATCCGCCTCGCCCGTGGTGCCGAGCAGCTCCGCGCAGACCTTCGCGATCGGCGTCCCGGTCTGGAGACCGCTCGTGAGATAGAAGCCGCGGAAATAGAGGTGATCGACGAGCTTCGAGTCGGAGAAGACGCGCTTCAGGTAGAGCTCGAGAGCGGGGAAGAGCGCCTCCAGCTCGTCGGGGAAGGCGTACATGCGATCGACTTCGCCCAAGCCCTCCGGCAGACGCACGGTCGCGACCATCGTGTCGCGCAGCGTGCGAGCGCGGGCGACGAAGTGCTCGAACGCGCGCCGCACCTCGACGATGTCGAAGGGCGCCTCATACGCCTCCGCGGGGCGCGACCAGCCGAACATCTGCTGGCGCTGCTCCGACTCCAGGCGATGGACCGTCTCGGCGAAGCCGAAGATGCGGTCGGCCTTGGTCATCACCACGTAGATCGGCACCTGCGCCTGCAGCTTGCCGGTCAGCGTGAGCAGCGCGTTCTGGATCTTGTTCGCCTTGCGCGTCGTCTCCTCGCGATCGTCCTTCAGCAGGCTATCGCAGGGAATGACCAGGATCAGGCCATTCGCGGGGCAGATCGGGCGATAGCTCGCCAGGAGATCGAGGAAAGAAGCCCACTCGGCCTCGTCGCTGGCGCCGCCCTCGTGCGTGAAGAGGCGCCCGGCCAGGTCGAGGATCACGGCCTCCTCGGTGAACCACCAGTCGCAGCCGCGCGTGCCGCCGATGCCCGAGAGCCGCGATTGACCGAACGGGAAGCTGAGGTCCGAGTTCTGCAGCAGGACGCTCTTCCCCGACTGCGGCTCGCCGACGAGCAGGTAGAAGGGCAACGAATAGCGATCGATGCCCTGCTGCTCGAGCTCCTTCGTCCAGGAGGTCCACTCGCGCTTGCGATCGTCGATGCCTTCGCGCGCCGCGACGCCGGCGTCGAAGCGCCGTTGCTTCTTGCGCTGCGCGAGCTTGACGAGGGATCCGCTCCCGAACCAAACGAGCGCGATCAGCACGCCCGCGATGCAGAAGGGCAGCACGAGCGGCGAGGCGAGGAAGGCGAGCACCCCGGCGCCGAGCGCGACGAAGAGGACGAGCGCGATCAGCGTGCGGCGATTCGCGCGGAGCATGCCGAGGGAGGGCTTCATTCGACCTTGACCTCGGGGAGGCTCGGATTCTCGAGCTTCTGGACGATCGTATCGACCTTGGTGCGGTCCTCGGCGGTGAGCGTGCTCGTCGCGAGCCCGCCGACGAGCAGGGCGAAGAGCAGCGCGACCAGCGCGACCCCGATCATGCGCAGGATGCCGACGGTCGGGAGCCGCGTGTTGTCGCGCTGCACGTTCCGCCCGTAGGCGTCGGGTGCCAGCACCTTGCCGAGCGCGCCCGCGAGGCGCGCCTTCTCGAAGAGCTGGCGTCGGCGCGTCTCGAGCTCGCGCCGCTCGCCGAGCAGCTCGCCTTGGAAGCCGAGTCCCATGCAGGCGAACAGGATCCCCGCGACCTCGGCGCCTTCGTCGCTCGGGTCGGCGAGCACCTGCTCGGCGAGGCGATAGAACTGCTTGCCGCCCTCCGCGCGTCCGAAGAACTGCGTCTCGAGCAGGTTCATCGACCAGCCCGCGCGCTGCGACCAGGTCGAGCTCAGCACGACCTGGTCCGCGGCGGCGACCAGCGCGTAGCGCACGCGCTCGAAGAGCGGTTGCAGACGCGGATCGCGCTCGCACTGCGTGCGCACCTTCTCGATCTCCCGCGTGAGAGCGGCCTGCAGATCCCTGATCGTCGCGCGCGAGGTGGTCGCGTTGCGGCGGAAGGTCGTGAGGTAGAGGAAGAGCGGGGCGCAGGCCTGCGCCAAGGTGAGGCGCGAGAAGGTCTTGGTGTTCATCGCCATCTTCGCTTCACTTCGTCAGCTCGACGTAGAGCTGGAACTTCGCGCCGAGGCCGCCGAGCGCGGTGAGCAGCACCGCCGCGCCGCTCTTCTCGATCGCGAGCCAGCCGTCGCGCGAGGCGCCCTCGGTCGAGATGCGGAAGTAGTGCAGATCGGGCCGCTTCGGGAACGCGAGCGGCGCCGTGCGCACGGGCTCGAGCAGCACGCCGGGAACGACGCCTTGCAGCACGCGCTCCAGGTCTCCCTCGGCGAGGAGCTTCACGCCGGTGTCGACGAGACGCGCCACCTCGTCCGCGGCCTTCCCGAGCTCGACGCCGAGGTAGAAGAGCGGCTTCGCCGCGAGCCAGTCGCGCGGCACCTCGCAGAGGAAGAAGCCCTGCCGCAGCGGATCCTCGCGAAAGGGCTGCAGGTCGTACGGCACCGACACCTCGGCCGGAATCAGCGCCTGAACGGCCGCGATCACCCCGGCGAAGCAGCGATCGAGGTCGCCGTGGTCATAGACCGGGAGCGGCGGTACCACGCGCTCGGCGCCGAAGATCGAGAGGTTGCCGACCGCCTGCACGAGTGCGAGGAACGCCGCGAAGGGATGCAGCCCGGGCAGGCGCGCGAGCTGCTCGAGCACCGCGACGCACTGGTTCACCGCCTGCAGCTTCACGAAGCCCGCGAGATCGGCGCCCTTCTCGACGCTGGAGAGGCCGGTCGTGTTGGGGATGCGCGACGCCAGGTCGCGCGACTGCGCGCGCACCGCCTCGGCGAGCTCCTTCAGGCGCCGCACGAGCACGAGCGAGCCGCCGCAGGCGAGCAGCGGAGGAATGAAGGTGTCGGAGAGCACGCTCACCGCCACCGGCTTCCCCTTCCGCACGAGGCGCGCGAGCGGCACGCATTCGAAGCCGCTCTTCTCCTCGCCGCCGAAGAAGACGCGCGCGTGCAGCACGCGCACCTCGAGCTCGCGCGGGTCGGCTTTGGTGTTCTCGTCGTGGACCTCGATCACGCCGGCGTGGAAGCGCGCGCGTGAGTCGCCGGCCGGCCCGAGCTCGGGCACGCCCGGGCGCCGCGCCGGCACGCCGAGGAACACGTCGAGCTGAGCCCCCGTGAAGTGCTCGGCGAACTCGCGCTGATCGACCTGCGCGTGCGCCGGGATCGAGACGTGCGCCCCGTCGCGCAAGCGGAGCTCGCCCGCGGTGAGGCGGAAGACGTCGCGCTGCAGCGCCTCCTCGTCGATCGCCGCGGAGAGGATGCCGTAGGCCCCGGGGCTGCCGGCCTCCTCCGCCGCATGGATGCGCGCTTCGGTCCAGCGCGCGAAGCTCTGCAGGTGCTGCGGGCAGAGGAACAGGCCCTCTCGCCACAGGACTTCGGGCTCGGTCCCCATCGTCGGCTCCTCGCGCGCGGTGCTGGTGGGTCTGGGCTACAGGCTAGAGCTCTGGATCTCGCCGTCGTTCACCTCGATCAGCAGCCCGCGGTCGGAGCCCTGGAGGAAGGACGGGGGCCACGTCTTCAGGCGGTACTCGCGACTCGTCGTGCGGACCACGATGCCGAGACTCAAGTCCTTGTAGGTCTCGAAGTTAGCGCGATCGACGCGGAAGCGCAGCTCGAGCGGCTCTCGCGCGTCGACGAAGCTCAGCTGGAGCCCGCGCAGCTCGGAGCTGCGGAGCTGCCAGAGCGCCGGGGCTTGGTCGACCGGCGGCAGGAGGCCGAACTCGGCGTAGCCGTAGACCTGCTTCAGCGTCGAGGGGTGGACCAGCGTCGCGATCGACGCCGAGTCGGTCTTGCCAGCGAACTCCGTCTCCTTCGCGAAGAAGACGAACACCGACTCCACGGGCGGCGTGGTGCCCGCTGCGGGCGTCGCGGTGCGCACGTGGAAGTCGAAGGTGCTGGAGCAGCTCGTGACGAGGACGAGCGCGGCGAGCGAGAGCGCGGCGGGAGCGAGGGCCGCCAGCGCGCGGCGCAGGAGCACCTGTGCGCGCGAAACACGTTGCTGATTCATGGGTTCCAGCCGAGCGGGTGCACGAGAGGCGCGGGATGCTATCAGAGCCGCGAGGCCGCAACCATCGCGCGGAAAGCGCGCGCGAGACGCGCCTTCACGACCGCCCTTGCTCGCGGCGGATCTCCTCCGCGCACGCGCGTGCCAAGGCCTGGAGGCGCTCCTCCACGCCATCGGAGGTGAGCTTCTTCAGATACTCGCAGACGCGCCCCCAGAGCTCGGCGTCGGCGCCACCCGTCATCTTCTTCAGGGCCGAGATCGGGCGATTGGCGGTGAGCGCGCGCTCCGAGAGATCGCTGCGCAGCTCCTCGGCGAAGCGCTCCGCGGCGCGGCGGTTCGCGCCGAGCGCAACGACCAGCCAGCGGCGCATCTCCTCGAGATAGGTCACGAGCTTCTGGCGCGCGCCTTCGTCACCGGCGTCGTCGAGCAGCGCGGCGAGGAGGTTGCGGAGGTTCCCCGACACGTCGGGGAGGATCGTCTGCTGGTCGTAGAGCTGGATGAAGTCGGTCGCCATGCGCGTCACGAGCCGCTCGACCTGGCGCAGGAAGCGCAGCAGCTCCAGCAGAACGAACGGCAGCAGGTCCTCGGCGAGCCGCGGCTTCGCGCCCTCGAGGTCTTCCTCGGCGAGCTGGCGGAGCACCTCCAGCGCCTGCGTCGCTCCTCCACCGCCCGCGGCGGGAAACGCCGAGGCCGCGGGAGCACTGGACGGGCGAACGCTCGTTCCGCCGCGCAGCGAGGCCGCGAGCTTCGAGCGCAGCGCCTCGAGCTCCCCCAGCATGTCGGCCTTGCTCGCGCGCAGCTCGTGGTTCTCCTTCTCGAGCGCGCGCTGGCGCTCGCCGCCCGCACCCTCCGCGGGTGCGGCTCCCGACGGCGCCCCCGAGACCGGACGCGCGGAGAGCTCGGCCAGCTTCTTCTCGAGCTCCAGGTTCCGCGCCTGGAGCTGGAAGAAGAGCGCCGGCGACTCGACGCCCCCGCTCGCGCGCTGCTCGAGCTTCTGGCGCAGCTCGCGGTTCTCCGCTTGCAGCTTGAAGAAGAGGGTCGAGAGATTGCCCCCGGCCTCGGCCGGCGCCTTCGCCGCGGCGAGCTCGCCCTCGAGGCGCCGAAGGCGCTCGCGCAGCTCCGCATCGTCGGCCTCGAGCTCGGCCACGCGCGCGGCGAGCGCGCGCTTCGCCGCCTCCAGCGCCGCGGCCGGGGTCGAGGCGCGAAGCTCGGCCACCTCGCGCTCGAGCGCCTCCTTCCCGCGCTGCACCTCCAGCAACGCGTCCTGCGCGAGGCGCGCCTGGATCCCCTCGGAGGCCGCGGTGTCGCGCGCTTCGACCTCCTTCCGCAGCGACTCCAAGCGCTGCTTCGCATCGCGCAGCTCGCGGCGCAGCTCGTCGGCCGCCCCATCCTGAGGGGCACCTGCGCGGGCCTGCTCCGTCGCGCGCAGCGCGGCGAGCTCATTCGCCAGGCCGGCGGCGCGACGGCGCTCGCCCTCGAGCTCCTGCCGCACGCGCACCACCGCCGGCTGGTCGAGCAGGCCCTCGGGCTCGTGCTCCACCGCGACGCGCACGTCGCCTTCCTCGGTGCCGAGCTTGAACTCGCCGGTGAGCAGCAGCACCGGCTCAGCGAGCCGCACCCCGTTCACATGCGTGCCGTTGCTGGAGCCCAGGTCGACGACGACGACGCCGGCCAGGACCTTCACATGGCGCTTGCTGACGTACGGCTCGGTCAGCACGACGTCGCAGCCGGGGGCTCGGCCCACGACGGCTTCGTCCGCGGCAAAGGCGAGCTCGCGGGGCGGCTGACCCGGCTTCAGGATGCGCAGCTTGAGCACGGTCGTCCGGGAGGGTCGGAGGAAGGGCCGCGCGAGCACGAGAGAGAACGCGCGGCTTCGGAGGTGTGGGCCGCGGCGCGGTGCGCGCGCGGACGATGGTTCCCATTGGCGCGCCGCGGCGCCGCGCCTTCAAGGGAAAGTCGGCAAAGGCGGCGCTATCTGCTCGGCGCGGACGAAGTCTAGACTGCGCCCGCCGCCATGAGCACGAACCCCTACCTCCTCCACATCTCGACGCCCATCGATCCCGCGGCGCTCTTGCCGACCGCGTTCCAGGGACGGGAGGAGCTCTCGGCGCTCTTCGAGTTCACGCTCGAGCTCCAGAGGGGCTCGGCGAGCTTCGAGCCGCAGGACTTGGTCGGCAAGTACATCGGCATCGAGCTCGCCTTCGACTCGACCGCCCCGCGGCAGCTCGGGGGCTTCGTGAAGCGCTTCGCCTTCGCGGGCTTCGACGCGAAGGGCGTCGAGCGCTATCGCGCGGAGCTCGTGCCCTGGCTCTGGTTCCTCACCAAGCGCTCGAACTACCGCATCTTCCAACAGAAGTCGGCGGTGCAGATCGCCGAGGCGATCTTCGGCGAGGCCGGCTTCAGCGACTTCGAGACCTCGGGCGTCACGGGCAGCTATCCGCCGTACGAGTACTGCGTGCAGTGGGGCGAGAGCGACTTCGACTTCCTCTCGCGCCTCTTCGAAGAGGAAGGGATCTTCTACTTCTTCCGCTTCGAGGCGAACCGGCACGTGCTCGTGCTCGCCGACAGCGCCGCGAGCTACACCGACAGCTCGATCGCGGAGCTCGAGTACGTTAGCCATGACCCGGGCATCTCGCAGCTCTCCGCGTGGGAGCATCACTTCGAGTTCGTCTCGGGGAAGTGGGGCCACACCGACTACGACTTCAAGGCGCCGACGACGAGCCTGCTGAAGGAGATCGACACGGTCCTCACGCTGCCGAACGCGGCGACCTTTCACCGCTTCGAGTATCCCGGACGCTACACCGCGGCGCAGCACGGCGAAGCGAAGGTGCGCGCGCGCATGGAGGCCGAGGAAGCGCAGCACAGCGTCGTCGAGGCGCAGGGCGGCTGCCCGGCGCTCGCGCTGGGCGTGAAGTTCCGCCTGAAGCACACCCGCTACGAGCTCGACGACGGCAAGAGCTTCGTCGTGACGGCGCTCCAGCACTCCGCCTCGCAGACCAGCGGCTACTCGAATCACTTCTGCTGCGTCCCCGACGCGGTGCTCGTGCGTCCGCAGCGCCGCACGCCGAAGCCGCACGTGCGCGGCCCGCAGACGGCGATGGTCGTCGGTCCCTCGGGCGCCGAGGTCCACACCGACGAGCACGGGCGCATCAAGGTGCAGTTCCACTGGGACCGCGAGGGTCAGCGGGACGACGCGAGCTCGTGCTGGATCCGCGTCATGCAGCCCAGCGCGGGAAAGGGCGCCGGCGTGCTCTTCCTGCCGCGTGTCGGACAAGAGGTCGTGGTCGAGTTCTTGGACGGCGACCCCGATCGGCCTCTCGTCACCGGCGCGGTCTACAACGCGAACACGACCCCGGCCTTCGCGCTCCCCGGATCGAAGACCATCAGCGGTTGGCGCAGCCGCTCGCACGGCGGGGCCACCAACGCGGTGAACGAGCTCAGCTTCGACGACACGAAGGATGCGGAGCTGATCTTCCTCCACGCGCAGAAGGACGAGCAGCACCGCGTGCTCCACGATCGCAAGGACTTCGTCGGCAACGACGAGCACCGCACGATCGTCACCAACTCGAAGCTCAGCGTCGGTGGAGATACCCACGCGACGCACACCGGCGACGTGCTGACGCAGATCGACGGCAGCGAGAGCTCGAAGATCGCCGGCGATCGCAAGGAGAAGGTCGAAGGCGCGGACAACCTCGAGGTCGTGGGCGACGCGCTGCAGAAGGTCGGCGGCGAGCTCGGGCTCGACGTCGGCTCGAAGATGAAGGCGAAGATCGGCCAGGAGCTGCACGTCGACGCGGGCATGAAGATGCTGCTCAAGTCCGGCCAGGACTGGGCCGCCGAAGGCGGCATGAACATGCATCTGAAGGGCGGGATGAACGTGGTGATCGAGGCCGGCATGCAGCTCACGCTGAAGGCCGGTCCCGGATTCGTGGTGATCGGCCCCTCCGGCGTCGCGATCTCCGGCCCGATGGTGATGATCAACAGCGGCGGTGCCGCCGGGAGCGGCAGCGGCTGCAGCCCGCAGGCCCCCGGCGCGCCGGTGGCGCCCGACGCGCCCGAAGCCCCCGCGGCGCCGAAGGAGATCACCGCCGCCGCCGACGCGGAGGCCGCGAGCGCGGGGCAGAGCTCGAGCCAGGCCGCCAACGCTCCGACCAGCGACGTCGAGGTCGCGGAGTCCTCGCGCCAGGCCGAAGCGCTGCAGTCCGCCTCCGACGACGGTCGTCCCTTCTGCGAAGTCTGTCAGGAATGAGCCGCTGCGGCGGAGCCGCGAGGATCGCGAAGTGATGCAAGCGACGGCACGACTGACGAAGCGCGGCCTCGAGATGCTGCGCGAGCAGCTCTTCCGCGACCCGAGCACCAGCACCTTCGCCGTGCTCGATGGCGCGCGTATCGAGAAGCTCGCGAGCGCGCTCGAGACGCACGGCGCGGAGGCCCAGTGCCTACTCGCGGGCAAGCTGGCGCCCAGCGTCGCGCGTACGGCGCCGTACCTGGTGCGCCTCGAGCGCGACGCTTCGTTCACCACGTGGCTGCTCGAGCGCGGCTGGGCGAAGAGCTTCGGCATCTTCGTGCGCGCGCCGCTCGAGCTCGACGTGCTGCGCCGGCACTTGAAGCGCTTCCTCGTCGTCGCCGGACCGGACGGCCAGCGCCTCTTCTTCCGCTTCTACGATCCGCGCGTGCTGCGCCTCTATCTGCCGACGCTGAACGCCGAGGAGATGGCGCAGGTCTTCGGGCCGGTGCGCGCGTACGCGATGGAGAGCGCCGACGGGCGCGAGCTGCTCGCCTTCACGCCGGACGGCGTTCCTCCGCGCGAGCTCCACCTCGCGCTCCCAGAGTAGTTGCGCGGCGAGAGCTCGAAGACGCGGCGCTCAGGACATCGGCGCTCAGAGAGTGAGCAAGAAATGCTCACGAACGGGCTGCAGCGCCGTCACGCGCTGCGCCAGCAAGCATCTGAGAGGCTGTAGCATCGACTTCTGCTCAGCCTCTCAGCTCAGGGAACCATCGTCGTGGTCTGCCCCGGGTTCGTGATCGAGATCACGCCGCCCCAGGCGCACATGCACTTGCTGGAGTTGTTGAGCGCGGGCATGCCGCTCACGAGCACCGTGGCACAGCCGGGAACCCAGGGCCCGGTCGTCACCGGGACGCACGGCATCGGCGTCAAGACCCCCAGCGCCGCGGCTGTCGCCGACGCGACGGTCGGATTGCTCAGCGTGGTGCACATGCCGAAGGGCGGGATGTTCACGATCGGCGCCATGTCGGTGATGTTCGCCGCGGGCAGCCCGCCCGCGAGCGGACGGCCCGCCGGGATCACGACGAGCGCCGAGGGGGCAACGCCGAAGGAGCAGGTCATCATCGCGGTGGCTACGACTTGCACGCCCATGGTTCGCTCGACCTCGCGCAGGGAAACTGGAGGAAGCGCCGACGATAGCCAGCCCTGCGTGGCGCAGCAACCTCGCGGCGCTTGTGCTGCTCTCGCGAGGAGCTACGATGCGCCGCGCCGCGCAGCCCCGCGGCGGAGGAACATGCTCCGCATCCGACCCGAGCAGATGGAGGTCTTCGCCCGCGCGCAGCGCGCGCGCTTCGAGCAGGAGGACGCCTTCGCGCATGTCGCGAAGCACTGGCCCGCCGTGCTCGAAGCCGCAGGCGAAGCCGGCGTACGGGCCCTGATCGCGCGCGTCTCCTCACGCGCCGATGAGCTCGCGATCGACGCCGAGTACGACGTCCTGCGCCTGCTCAATCTCCACTGCGCCTACGGCCCCGAGGTCGAGGCGGAGCAGCCGTGGATCGCGAGGCTCCTCGCCGAGACCCATCGCCCGGGGCGCGACCGCCTCGACGAGGTGATGGCGCGCGCGACCAGCGAACCCTCGAGCAGCGCAGCGGAGATCTGAACCCATGCCCGGCAACGATCTCCAGAGCGCGAACAGCGGCGCGCAGAGCAAGGACAGCGGCGCGAAGAAGGGCGGCGCGACGCAGCCCTGCAAGCTCGCGACGCTCACCGTGACCATCGTCCGCAAGGACGGCGGCAAGCTGAACGGCGGCAACAACTTCTGGAACGACATCTACGTCGAGGCAGCGCCGAAGAAGCGCAGCAGCGCCGCCACTTGCGACAAGCCGATGGCGATCGGCGGCCTGGAGCCGGGCAGCTACGAGGTCAGCGCGCGCCCGGCGAAGGGCATGGGCTACTCCTTCCAGGACCCGGTGAAGGTGACGCTCGCCGCCGGCGACAAGAAGGCCGTGAAGCTCGAGCTCGAGCCGCACGAGCTGGTCCAAGTGCGCCCGTGCACCGGCAAGTGCATCCGCCAGTACGTGAACCTGAAGCCCAAGAAGGACGAGGGGAGCTGGGGCAACGAGGTCGAGCTCACCGCGCATCTGAAGAAGAAGGAAGCCGGGGTCACGGTGTACTGGGATCTCGAGCTCCACGCCGACAACGGGAAGTACGACGGCAAGGTCGTGAACGCCGCCAATCACCGCTTCAAGATCACGACCAAGTCGAAGACCGACGCGGAGGGCCTCGCCAAGGCGAAGCTGACGCTCGGCTGGTTCGGGGGCAACAAGGTGCGCGTGCTCGCGGCCCTGGCCGAGGACGTGAAGCACGAGAGCGCGCGCGCCGTGAAGTCGGACGAGTTCGAGGTCTGGCGCAAGCACTGGTACCAGATCAGCGCGCCGAAGACGGCCGCGCTACCGAGCCGCGCGAAGTGCGTCGCGTCGTTCGAGAAGGTGTTCCTCGCGAGCGAGGAGTATGACGCGAAGACCTTCGAAGCGACGGAGTTCCCCGATGCGTTCCGCCCGTCGTGGCAGTTCAAGCCCGGCACGGGCAATGACAAGAAGCTCTGCGTCGGCACGCACAACATCTCCGACTTCGCGAAGCTCTACGTCGCGCCGTCGCAAGACCGCTCGCCGAAGTCGCACGTGATCCTCTGCGACTGGCAGTGGGACGCGAAGGACAACAAGTCCGACTGGATGAACTTCAGCTTCAAGCACGGAGACAACCCCGATCAGCGCGTGGTGAAGGTGACGATGTCCGGACAGGCCAACCGGATGGTCGGCGTCTTCGATCCCTGCTTGGAGAAGGGCAAGAAGGTCCTGATCTCCTCGGCGTGGGAGCAACACCGCTGGGACAAGCACGCGAACGGCGGCGCCGGCGCCTGGGTCCTCGAGCACAAGGGCAAGCTGCAGGACGCGGACATCAGCCTCGACTCGGGTCGCGGCGAGAGCCGCGAGCTGCGCGTGAAGCGGCCGGCGCGCTGCCCCGGCGCGGGCTGTCCATGCGGCAAGGGACCGACCGACCTCAGCGTCGATCGCAAGCACATCATCGTCGGCGGGCTCGACGTCCGCACGGCCATAGGCACCTACCTGGGCTGGGCCGAGTCGCCCTACCACATGGTCGTGATCCTGCCCGGCTCGAGCATGTCGGCGGATGACCTGAACGACGTGCTGAACCACGAGATGGGGCATCTCTTCGGTCAGACGCCGCCCAAGGCCGACACGACGAACCAGCTCCCGCTGCATCCCAAGATGTACCAGCGCCGCGGCGGCAGCGGGACGCACTGCGCGGAGGGCGCCACCTTCACCGCCGATGCGAGCTCGCCGCTCGATCCCACGGTGAACGGCCAGCTCGATGCGCAGGGCAAGGGCGGAGGCAGCTACTCCGGCGGCACCTGCATCATGTTCGGCATCGGCAACGCCGGGAAACGCGAGTTCTGCCCGCATTGCGCGGTGCAGATCAAGGCGCGCGACCTCTCGCGCTTCGGATGAGCCGCGCTGCGCGTTCGATGGCGATCCTCCTCGCTGCACTCCTCGCGAGCTGCGCGAGCGAGCGCTCCGCGGAACCTCTCGAGACCAGGTTGGAAGGAACGACGATGCAAGACGCGATCCTGGAAGCGCTGGCCGAGATCGGCGACGCGACGTACCGCCAGAAGCCGGAGCTCCTGCCGAGCGAGATCCAGCAGCGCTTGCGCCAGGTGCCGCCGCGCGTGCTGCGCCTCGGCGCGCCGAAGGCGATCGATCTCGCGCAGGGCGCAGCGCTGCCGCTGCTCTATCTCAGCGGCGAGACCGAGCAGCTGCTGGAGCTCGTGCCGCCGCGCGACAACACCGCGCTCTGCGCCGTCGATCTCGAGGATGGTCGCGCCAATGTCGAGCCGGCCTTTCCGGCGGATCCGCGCAAGACCGAAGCCCCCGAGGCGCCGCGCGCGAAGCCGCAGCCATTCCCCACGCTCGAGGCGCCCGCTCCTCAGCCGCCGTCGGAGGATCCGGACGATCCGCCGCCCTTCCCCGAGCGCGCGCACGCGATCGGACAGATGTGGCTCGACGCCTGCGCGCTCGGCGTCGCCGAGTCGCGCGCGGGCCGCTTCGCGCTGCGCGTGCAGTGCTTCGATCGCGCGTCGAACGTGGTGCGCGTCGAGCTGCGCCAAGGCGAGCAAGCGCTGCCGCCGACGCCGGGCTTCCCGGCCGATCTCGCGCGCGACCTGGAGCTCGCGACGCGCCGCGAGGAAGAGCTCTCCTTGCCGCCGCGGCGCTTCGCGCGCGGCGACGCGACGCCGAAGCTCGCGGGCGAGGGCGCAGCGCTCGCGTTCGCGCCGCGGATCAAGGTCGGCGAGAAGCGCTTCGAGGTGCACGGCGCGCTGAAGCTCGCGCTCCCTCCCGGCGCGATCGTCGATCCGCGGCGCCGCGCGAAGGAAGGCGATACCGCCGACATCCCCGCACAGGACCTGCCCGCCGCCGTCGTGCGCGCCTATGTCTCCGTCGCGACGCTGGACGTGCCGCGCCCGCGCTTGGTCGAGGTGCAGATCCCCGTGCGCGCGCCGAAGCCGCTCGCGGCCGGATCACCCGTCGAGCTCGCGTTCACGCTCGATCTCCACGACGCGCTCGGCGGCGCGCTGCCCGCGGGCACCTACTTCCTCGCGCTGATCGCGGGCGAGCACATGAGCGCGCCCCAGCGCCTCGACGTGGTGGCGAAGTGAGCGGCGGCCCGACGCTCGAAGTCGTGCTGATCGGCGACTTCAGCGGACGCGCGAGCCGCGGCGCGCACGCGCCCCAGGAGCTCGGCGCGCGGAAGCTGCGCACGGTGGAGCCCGAGGAGTTCGACGCCCTCTTCGCAACGCTCGCGGTGGAGCTCCGCCTGAAGGCGCCGGGCGCGAGCGAAGCGCAAGTCCTGGTCCCCCGCTCGCTCGACGACTTCGCACCCGATGCGCTGTGGACGAAGCTCGCGAGCTGCGAGCCCCTGCGCTCCCTGCGGAGGCGCCTCGAGAACCCCGCGACCTTCGAGGCCGCCGCGCGCGAGCTCGGCGCAGAGCTCGCGACGGCACCGCCGCCGGCGACGAGCGCGGGAAGCGCCGCGCCCGCGAGCGCGCTGGAAGCGGCTATGCAGGCGACCTCCGAGCGCGGCCCGAGCGGCGTGCCGCGCACCGGCGAGGAGATCGCGCAAGCCCTCGTGCGCGAGCTCGTGATCCCGCACGTCGTGCCTGCGCCACACCCCCAGCGCGACGAGCTGCTGCGCGCGGTCGATGCCGCGATCGCGGAGCATCTGCGCGCGTTGCTGCGCGATCCCGCGCTGCGCCGCGCCGAGGTCGCCTGGCGCTCGCTCGACTTCGTGCTGCGCCGCATCGGCGTCGCCAACGCCGTGAAGCTGCGCGTCCTCGACGCTTCGCGCGAAGAGCTCGCGAGCGATCTCCTGCGCTCGGTCGCGATCGACGCCACGGCTCTCCACCGCGTGCTCGCGCCGCGCGGCGACGATCCGGCCGAGGATCGAGCTGTGCTCTGGCTCGGGCTCGAGACCGTCGACGCGACGCTCGCCGACGCGGTGCTGCTCGCGCGCTGGGCTGAGCTCGCGCGCGCGTGCGGTGCGCTCTTGCTCGCGGGCGCCGCTCCGCGCCTCGTGGGCGCGGCGGAGCTCACGCCCGAGACCGAGCCGGGGCCGGCGCTCTACGCCGACGCCGACGCCGCGCGCGCGTGGGAAGCGCTGCGCACGAGCGCGGTGGCCGAGCGGATCTCGCTCGCCGCTCCGCGGCTCCTCTTGCGCTTGCCCTACGGCGAGCGCGGCACGCCGAGCGAGGAGGTCGCCTTCGAGGAGCTCGAAGCGACGGAGCGCGGCAGCGGCTACCTCTGGGGCAGCGGCGCGCTGGCGCTCGCGGTGTTCCTCGGCGAGCAGCTCGCCGAGCAAGGCGCGTTCGAGCCCAGCGCCACCCGCGAGCTCGGTGATCTGCCGCTGCACGTGCGCGAGGAAGATGGCGAGCCCCTCGCGCAGCCCTGCGCCGAGCTCTTGCTCCGCGAGCGCGATGCAGCCTCACTCGCCGCGCGCGGCCTCAGCGTGCTGCGCTCGGTGCGCTCGCGCGATAGCGTCTACGTGGGACCGCTCCGCTCGCTGAGCGGCCGCGAGCTCCCACTTCCCTGAACGCCACCGGCGCCCCATGCCCTCCGTCCAAGATCACGTCGTCGCCGTCGTGCGCCTGCCCGCCGAGGGCCCGCCGAGCTCCGCTCTCGAGATCGTCGGCACCGCGTTCTTCCTCGATGGGGACGGCACCTTCCTCACCGCGAGTTCGAGCTTCTCGGAGCCGAAGCCGGGCACGCGCCTCGGCCTAGCGGTGCGGCTCGCCGATCGACACGCGCCGGTCTCGTTGGTGCCGATCGCCGTGCACGAGTTCGCCGATCCGCCGTGGGAGATCGCGATCGGGCGCGCGGAGGTCGCGACGCAGAGCCCCTTCACCTGGGCCGGGCGTAGCGCCGCCTCGTTGCTGTGGGAGCGCGTCCACGCCTACGGCTGCGTCGCGTGGGAGCCGGCGGACGGGACGCATCACGCGCGCGCGGCCTACCGCTCCAGCGAGGGCAATGTCCTCGAGGAGCGCGCGGCCGAGCGCGGGCTCCAAGCCCCCGAGCTGCACTTGAGCTTCGGCATCCCGGCGCACTATCGCGGCGCACCGCTCTTCCTGCACGAGCGCCCGCGCGCGAAGCTCATCGGCATCTGCGTCGGGAATGGCGGCTTGGGGCTCCTGCGCTTTCCGCTGCGCAGCGCGGGAACCTTCGAGGTACGGAACGACGTCTATGGGATCGCGCAGGATCTGCGCGATGCCGGTGCCTGGAAGCCTCAGCTCTTGCAAGGCCGCTCGCTGCGCGATTTCCTCTGATTCCGAGCCCCGCCGCCGAGCCCAGCCGCCAAGTCCAGCCATGCTCCGTATCCTCGCCGCCCTCGTTCTCCTCGCCAGCGCGCTCGCCGCGCCGTCGCTCCACGCGCAAGCTCCGATCCGCATCGTCGGTCGCCTGGAGGCGATCAACGGGCCGACGATCTGCAACCAGCGCCTGACGCATCGCCTCGAGTGCACGCGCGTCTACCTCGTGAGCCGCGCCGTGGATCTCTCGCTCTGGACCGGTCAGGTCGTCGACCTGCAAGGCGTCGATCGCGGCCTGCTCTGCACCGTCATCGACGTCACGCAGGTCCAGCCCGCTTCGGGCCACCTCGCCTTCTCGGGCAATCCGACGCTCGGGAGCACGCTCACGTTCACGCTCACCGGGCCCGGGATGAGCTTCAACGCGGCGCTCCTCGGCAGCGGTCCGCTCTACATGCCCATCGATCTCTCCCTCGGCACGCTCCTCGTCGCACCGCCGATCTACCTCCTCGGCGGCGGCGCGAGCATCGGCTCGGCGCAGTTCTCGGTGCAGATCCCGGTCGATCCCACGCTGAGCGGCTACGAGGCGTACGTGCAATCGATCCATCAGACCCTCGGGCCCGTGGGTCCGCCGTTCCTGGGGAACGCGGTCTGCTTCGCGATCCGTTGAGCTACGAAGCACTTCCGATCCACGCGGACTTCGAGGCCATCGCCGATCCGCGGAGCTTCGCCCCGCTGCCCGACGACTGGATCGTCGCGATCGCGAACCTCGTCGGCTCGACCGGCGCCATCGCGCGCGGCCTCTGGAAGGACGTGAACCCGCTCGGCGCCTCGGCGATCGTCGCCGTGCGGAACGCCGTGCAGCCGCTCGAGATCCCCTACGTCTTCGGCGGCGATGGCGCGACGCTCTGTCTGCCGGCGAGCGCGCGCGAGGCCGCGAGCGACGCGCTGCGCGCGATGATGCAGATCGCGGAGCGGCAGTTCGGGCTCGTGCTGCGCGCGGCCCTCGTCCCCCTCGCGTAGCTGCGCGCGCGCGCACCTACGCCGAGGTGCTCGAGCTCTTCCGCGCGATCGACGCGGCGTCGTGCAACGGCGTTGTCGCCGCCACCACGCCGCCGCCATCCGCGCGCATCTGCGCATCGCGCCAAGCTCAGCTCGAGCGAGACGTGATCGCCGCGCTGCAGCGCGGCGGCGAACGCTTCGGCCGCGGCGCGCTGCTCCGCGAGCTCGGCTTCGAGTTCGGCACCGGGCTCCGATCCGCTCGCGAGCGCAGGTGCGTGCAGATGCGGGATCTGCTCCGCGGCGCGATCGCGCCGAAGGACCATGCCGCCGGGAGGCGCGTGCTCCCAGAGCGCTTGGAGGTGATCGGCGAGAGCCCGCGAATGCGAGCCCTCGGCTCGCGGACTGGCATCGAGACGCAGCAGCGTTTCCATGTCGCGAGGACCAGAGTGGCAGCGCGAAGGTGACCTGGGTCCGCGGATTCATCGTGCTCGCGAGACGCCGCGAGCCACGGAGCTCCGCTCACGGCACGAGCAGCCACGCCACGGCGACGACGGCCGCCGCGCCGATCGCGATCACGACGAGCCCGGTGCGACGGCGCTTCTTCAAGCAGAAGAGCAGCAAGAGGCCGGTCGCGGAGACGAGCACGCCCAGCACCGCGGCGACATCGATCAGCAGCGACCAGGACGAGCCGGCGTGGCGGCCCTTGTGCAAGTCGTTCGCGTAGGCGACCCAGGTCGGGCGGCTGATGCTGAGCGCATAGGTTCCGCTCGCGCGCTCCACGATCACATCCGCCGCGTAGCCGGGGCCCTGAAACGAGAGGATGCACTGCTCCTCGTCGATCTCGAAGGCGTCGAGCGCGCCTTGCAACGCATGCGTGGAACGAAGCCGCTCGACGATCTCCAAGCGGCGCACCGCGCCGCCGGCGGCATCGTCTGGGGCGAGCCAGTCGACGGGCAGCGAGCCTTCGAACTCCTCGAGCCGTGGCGCATCGCCGCCGAGCCAGCTCGGGTGATTCAACGTGAGCCCGGTCGCGCTGAAGAAGAGCAGCGCGGCGAAGCTCACCAGCGAGAGATAGAGATGCAGCCAGCGGATCCAGCCGGCGAGGCGCAGCTTCGCCTTTGCGCTCATCGCGCGGCGCCGCGCGCGCGGTAGCGCGCGATCGCGGAGCCGACCTCGTCGTTGCTGCCGAGGTCGAGCTCGAAGGGCTCCGCCGAGGTGTCGAAGCACTTCCGCAGGATCTGGTAGCTGCCGTGCTCGCGCACGACCTCCAAGCAGAGGTGATAGCGGCCGCCGGGCAGCGGGTTCCCCTGGTCGTCCTTGCCGTCCCAGAGCAGCTCGTACTTCCCCGGCGCGCGCGTCGCGCGCGAGATCGCATCGACGAGCGGAGCGCCGCCCGCGGCGACGCGCGCGCGATCGAGCTTCGTCCAGCGCCGCAGATCGCGCAGCCATTGGCGCTGCTCGATCCAGAGACACAGCGTGCGCACGGCGGCGCCGCTCTCGTCCTCGATCCACGCCGCGACGTAGGGCCGGCGATAGCCGCGCCCGCTCCCGCGCACGAGCTCGAACTCGAGGGCCAGCTCGAAGCGCGTCGACCACGAAGCATCGGCGGCCGCCGCACCCGGCGGCGGAACGTCGCTGCGCAGCGCGCGGAAGCCGCTGGTCTGATGCCAGGTGCCCTCCGCGTCGAGGAGCGCCGCCTCGCAGCCTTCGAAGCTCCGCACCAGCTCCAAGCCGCGCGGCGCGTCGAGCACGCAGAGGATCGTGGCCAGCGCATCGGCGTCCGTCGCGTTCGGCGCGATCGCCGTCGCGCTGCGGATGCCCTCGGCGGGCTTCCCTTTCGCGGGATCGAAGAGCTGCGAGTACCAGCGCTCGCCGATCCGGAAGCCGCGCTGGTAGTCGCCGCTCGTCGCGACCGCGCGCCCTTCCACGCGCACGCGGAACGCCGGCGGCTCGTTGTCGGCCTTGTGCTGTGGATCGACGATCGCGACCTCGCTCTCCATCGCGCCGATCACCGCGAGATCGCCCCCGATCTCGAGCAGGGCGCCGGTGATCCCCTCGGCGCCCGCGCCATGCAGCACCTGCTCCAAGGCGCGATCGATGACGTACCCCTTCGCGAGGCCGTCGAGCGTCAGCGCGTTCGTCGAGAGCAAGCGCGCCTTCGAGCTCCCCTCCGCGATCTCCCAGTGCGGTGGCGCCAAGCGCTTCTTCAGCTCCGTGCGCTCCTTCAGCCCCGGTGGCTTGCCGTTCGCCGCGGCGCGCTCCCAGAGCAGAGCGAGCTCCTGCACCGCGGGATTGAACGCGCCGTCGCTCGCCTGCTCCCAGCGATCGCTCGCGCGCAGCACGGCCAGCAGATCGGCGGAGAGCTCCCTCTCGGCGCCGCCGCTCGCCTGCCAGCGGCGGAGCTCGCTCGACTCCGCGTGCCGCGAGAGCAGCGCCTCCAAGCGCGCGATCTCGGCGAGGGCGCGCGCTTCGGCCTGCTCAGCCGCGACGAGCGAGCCGCAGCGCACGACGAGGCGCAGGTTCGTACCGAGGACGTGCTCGCGCGCGAAGGCGAAGTCTTGTGCTTCTTGGGCACGAGCAGCGGAAACGCAGAGAACGAGCAGGCCCGCGGCGAGGGCGCCGGGCCGGGTGGGGAGTTGGGGCAAGGGAGTCGACTCGGAGAGATCTCGCCCCTCTGCCCGCGCCTGGGGCGAAGGGGTTCAGGGAGTTCGCGCGCGCAGCGCGCGGAGGAGCTCCTCGGCGTAGCACCCGAAGTGCGCGTAGAGCTCGATCCCCTCCAGCGGCTCGAAGCCGAGGTCCAGCGGGATCGGCCCGCCGCCGCCGCTCGGCGTCGCCTCGACGTGCTCCCAGCGATCGCGCGCGGGCGGCGGCTCGCACACGAGATGGAAGTAGTGCCGCACCTGCCACTCGCGCGCGTCCCGCGGCGAGGTTCCCTCCACCACGCCGAGCGCGCGCACGATGCGCAGACCGCTCAAGCCGGTCTCTTCTGCGCTCTCGCGCAGCACGCCTTCCTCGGGTGACTCGCCGTCCTCCAGGGTTCCGCCGGGGAGCTGGCGCAAGCCGGCCCAGGAGCCCGCGAGATCGACGAGCACGAGGACCTCCTCGCCGCGGGTGATATAGGCGTAGGCCTTGCTCGTGGCGCGGGGCTCGCGGTGCGGCATGTGCATGTCTCGATAGTCGCCGTCGCGAGGCACGCGGCGCAAGCGCCCACACGACGCAGGAACCGACCGGTAGCACCGAGCCGCTCGCACACGGTGGCCGATCTCAGAGCTTCGCCCCGCAGCGCTTGCAGTGCAGCGCGTCGTCCTCGTGGTCCTCGCTCGCGCAGCCCGGGCAAACGCGCGTGGTGCGGCGCAGGCGTGAGGCGAAGGCGAGCTCGGTCGTTACGATGCCGGTCGGCACGGCGAGGACTCCGTAGCCGAGGATCATGACCGCCGAGGCGCAGAGACGACCGATGCCGGTCTCGGGCGTGATGTCGCCGTAGCCAACCGTGGTCAAGGTGACGATCGCCCAGTAGATCGCGACGGGGATGCTGGTGAAGCCGTGCTCGGGTCCCTCGACGACGTACATCAGCGCGCCGACGGAGCAGACCACGCTCAGCACGAACACGACGAACACCACGATCTTCGGCCGGCTGGCGCGGAGCGCGCGCGAGAGGATCGCGGACTCGCCGACGTACGCCGAGAGCTGCAGGATGCGGAAGATGCGCATCATGCGCAGCAGGCGGATCGTCATCAGCGCCTGCGCGCCGGGCACGAAGAGCGCGAGATAGGTCGGCAGGATCCCGAGCAAGTCGATCAAGCCGAAGAAGCTCATCGCGTAGCGAGCGGGGCTCCGCACGCAGAGGAGTCGCAGCGCGTACTCCGCTGTGAAGAGCAGCGTGAAGCTCCACTCGGCGGTGGACAGCGTTTCGGCGTGCACCGCGCGGATCTCGGGGACGCTCTCCAGCATCACCGCGAGCACGCTGGCCAGAATCGCGATCAAGAGCCCGAGATCGAAGAGCCGCCCGGAGCGCGTGTCCGAGCGGAAGACGATCTCGTGCAGGCGCTCGCGCCAAGGCGGCCAGGAAGCTGCGGGTCCGGAGCTCATGGCTCCTCGCCGTCGCCGCTCAGCGCGGCGCGGAGCACTCCGCCACGAAGGCCCGCAGGTCCTGCGCGAGCCGCGCCGAGCTCTCCTCGTTCACGTACATCATGTGCCCCGCGGGATAGTGGCGGAGCATCACGCGCTCGCGCGGGAGGCGCGCGCGGCGGACGTTCACCTCGGCGGCGTAGAAGGTCGTCGCGAGGTCGAAGAAGCCGCTGCCGATGAACACGCGCAGCGCGCGGTTCTTCTCCATCGCGCGCGCGAGCTCGCCGCCGACGTCGAGGTAGCCGGAGAAGGAGGAGCGCAGGGAATCGGGGCGCTTCCAGACGTGGCTGCCAAAGTCGGCGCGCAGCGCGTAGACGCGCTCCGTGTGCAGCCCGAAGAACTCGCGGTGGTGCTGCTGCAGCGCCGCGGTGAAGGCGCCGCCGACCGCGGTCGAGAAGGGATCGTCGCTCGGCGTCTCGCGGAGATCGTCGCTCTCGCGTCCCGTGTAGCGCGCATCGAGGCGGCCCACGACGAGGCCGCGCGAGCGCAGGAGCTCGGCGCGGAAGCGCGCGACGGAGAGGCGCAGGTTCGCGCGCTCCCAGGTGATCGCGTCGAGGCCGGTGATGCGCGCGAGCTCGTTCACCAGGTGCTTGCGGCGCTCCGCGGAGAGGGAATCGCCGAGGAAGAGCGCGGGCAGGTAATCCTCTTCGACGAAGACGCGCACCGAGCCGAGGAAGGCCTCGAGGTCGGCGGGCTTCTCGCGCAGCGCGCCGTGGTACCACGCGGTGGCGGCGTAGCTCGGCAGCGCGGTGGCGTAGGTGGCGTCGGCGGGCTGGCCGTCGACGAGCGCCATGTCGAGCGCGGGCGAGATCAGGACGAGCCCCGAGAGCGACATGCCGATCGCGCCGGACTGCAGCTCGCGCGCGAGCAGCGCACCGCGGATCCCGCCGTAGCTCTCGCCGAGCACGAGCTTCGGGCTCGCCCAGCGGCCGTGCTCCGTGACCCAGCGCTGAATGAAGCGCGCGACCGAACGCGCGTCCTCGTCGACGCCCCAGTGGTCCTCGTTCTTGCCCTTACCGACGGCACGGCTGAAGCCGGTGCCGACGGGATCGATGAAGACCAAGTCGCTCTGCTCGAGCAGCGACTCCGCGTTGTCGACGAGCTCGTAGGGTGCCGCTCCGGCTTGCTGCGCGTCGCTCGGCACCATCACGCGGCGCGGGCCTACGAAGCCCAGGTGCAGCCAGATCGACGACGATCCCGGGCCGCCGTTGAACGCGAAGCTGACGGGGCGCCGCGCGGGGTCGGCATCGCGGGCGACATAGCTCGCGACCACGAACTCCGCCTCGGGCTCGCCCGCGACGTCGCGGAGGAGGAGCGTCTCGATGCGCGCCGTGTAGGGCAGCACGCGCTCGCCGAAGCGCAGCTCGTGCGCTCCGACGGCCGCCAACGGCGGCATGCTCGGCGGTGTGGCCGCGGGCTCTTGCGCGGCGAGTGGCGTCGCGAGGACGAGGAGAGCCGCGAGCCCGCCGCGGGCCATGGGCTCAGCTCGCCTTGACGAGGAAGCCGCGCATCGAGGAGAGCGCGCTCGTCGGCACCGAGCCGCAGCCCGTGCTCGCGCGATCTTCGGCGATCGCGGAGATCGTCGTCACGCATGGCTCGATCGCCGCGCGATAGCCCGGCAGGCCGAGGCCTTGCCAGCTCTCGGGCCGCGTCGCCGGCGGCAGCGCCGCGACGCTCTTCGGCGGGAGGATGAGCTCGGCGCCACCGAGACCGAACGATTCCCAGCGGATCGCGAGCACGCCGAGGTAGGAGAGCAGCTCCTGCAGATCGGAGAGAAAGCCCTGGCTCCCCTCGAGGCGCACGGCCTGCTCCTCGACGATGGCGAGGTCTTCGAAGATGGTGCGGAGGAACGCGTGCACCGCGGCTTCGGGAGCGCGGAAGATCGCCTCGGGCAGGCGCGCGCTGCCGCGTCCCGCGCCCGGATCGCTCGAGAGGGCCTGGGGGAGGCCCAGGACAGAGAGTCCCTGGACCTCCCGGAGATCCGCGGTGAGCCAGAGCCCGTCCGCGCGACCCAACCAGCGGCTGGCGCACCCCAGCAGCTCGCTGAGCCAGAGGCGCGTCTGCTGGATCCGCGCGGGATCGCAATCCTTGGGGAACGCGATCACCAGCTCGGATCCGGCATCCGCGGATCTCAACCAACCCGAGCCGATCACGCGGCCCAAGAGTGCCCCGAGGGCCGGCGAGAACGAGCGGCTTTCGCCCACCACGGCAGGCAGCTCGTCGCTCGGGTTCCAGAACCCGTGATTCGATTGCAGATAGACCTGGTCGCCCGGGCGCAGGTCGCGCGCGGCGACGTCGCCGTCAGGCGTGCGGAAGAGGGTGCCGGAGGAGGCGCGGACCTCGTGACCCGAGATCGTCCGGACGGCGACCACCGCTTCGCCGCTCGCGACCGCGTCCCCGACGGCGAGATCCGCCGCGAGGCGGGGGCCGGACGGGGTCAGCACTCGCTGAGCGAGAGGGA
The DNA here is from genome assembly GCA_016719295.1 of Planctomycetota bacterium. Classification (GTDB taxonomy): domain Bacteria; phylum Planctomycetota; class UBA1135; order UBA1135; family JADKAF01; genus JADKAF01. The sequence continues at coordinate 4,912,590 of JADKAF010000001.1, read as the reverse complement.
GAGGGATGAGCCTTCCGAGCGCTTCGTTGGACGAGGACGCGGGGAAGGGGGACAGGCCGCCGAGGGAGGATCCGCGAGGGGGCGTCTGCGTTTCCATCACCATCTCCGAGGGGGTCTTTCTTCGCGGCCGTCCTCGATCGAGGGTCACCACCACACCCTCAAGATCTAGGGGGCCGCGGTGCAGAAGCTACATCATCCAGGAGGGGGATCAAGCGCCCGCGGCAAGAAAAGACCGTTCTTGACATCGATCAAAAAGGGGTCAGACCCCTATTTGATCGGCAGCGGCGCTCGGCGCGCGCGGCGTGGTCGCCGCCGACCACGCCGATCAAATAGGGGTCTGACCCCGTTTTGATCGGCGGTCAGCGGAAGGGTCAGCGGAAGCGGAGGGAGGCGAGCCACCGGGCTCCGGTGGGGAGGGGGGCCTCGACCTCCAGGCGGTAGGTGCCGGCGGCGAGGAGCTCTAAGCGGCGGAGCTGGACGCGACCGCGCGAGAGGCGCAGGTCTCGCGGGTCGAGGGCCACCTCGCCGCGCGGGCCGAAGAGGCGCACGGAAGTCGCGGAGCGGCCTTCCGGGAGCCGGAGCAGCGCTTGAAGCTCTAGCCCCGAGCGGCCCTCGAACTCGATCGAGATCGCGCTCGGGGAGCCCGTGCCCTCGGCCGTGCCTTCGAGCTTCTGCTGCAGCGCGCGGGGGTTCGAGCGCCAGCGCAAGGTGTAAGCCCCGATCAGCGCGCTCGCGCCGCGCACGCGCAGCGCATGGATCTCGGTGTTTGCGACTTCGTAATCGCGGAGATGCAGGCTCCGCTCGAGGCCGTCGCCGAGCGTGCGCACGATCGCGCCATGGGTATCGACCACCTCGAGGATCGGCGCGAAGCCGCTGCCGTTCTCGGCGCTGAGCTCGACCTCCACGCTCTCGCCGCGCGCCCACTCGACGTAGTGCACGTCATCGCCGACGCCGCTCCAGGATGTCGCGTGCTTCTCGCCTTCGAAGAGCATCGCGCCCGCGACGAACGCGTCGACGAGCACCGCTCCGCGTCCATCGGGGAGCTCGAGCCTCAGCGTCTGCGCACCGAGCGCGCTCAGCGCGGGCAGGCGCGCGCGCAGCAGCCCGCTCGAAGCGACCTCGAGCTCGCTCGCCTCGGCGCCACCGCGATAGCTGCGCGCATCGACGCCCACGATGAGCCGCGCTCCCGCTTCGAGGTCGCTGCCGCGGAGCTCGACCGGTGTGCCTCCTGCGATGGGACCACGCGCCGGCGCGATCGAAGCGAGGCGCGGATCGTTCGCGGCGACGTAGGTGAAGCCCGCTTGCAGCGCGAGCGCGGAGTCGAGCGGATCGAAGAGCTCGATCGAAACGGGGCCGCTCGCGTGCGGCGGCAGCACGAGCTGCACCGTCGCGGCATCGATGCGCTGCAGAACGATGGGCTGCGCGTCGAGTGATGCGCGAACGCGCGTCGAGAACGGCCCGCCGCTCAATGCCACGCGCGTGCCGCCATTGGTCGAGCCGGCGCGGGGGAAGACCTGCTCGATCACCGGTGCTCCGCCGCGCAGCCAAGCATCGGCGAGGCGCGCGCTCTCGCCGCTCGCCCGCAGCACCTCGAGATGCGCGAAGCCCGGTGGTCCCGCCGGCATGCGCACGACGAGCGCGCTCGCGCCGCGCGTTACCAGCTCGCAGAGCGCCCCACCGAGGCGCACCTCGGCGATCTCCTCGAGATGCGCGCCGCGCACCGTCGCGAGCTCGCCACCTTCCAAGCTGCCACGCGCGGGCTCCACGCGCTCGAGCTGCGGCGCCTGCGGCACGAGCTCCAGCGCCGCGGTGAGCACCGCTTCGACGCCGTTCGCGTTGCGCACGACGAGATCGCGCGCTCCGAGCGCCGCCCCCTCCTGCAGCACGAAGCGCCGCGCGATCGTGGTTCCGAATGCGCGCGTCGCACCTTCGGGGACCAATCCCCCGCCCGCGACCGAGAGCTCGCATCCGCTCTCGAGCGAGGTGCCGCGAGCGACGATGTCGAACGCGCCGTTCGCGCTGCGCACGACACGCGGGAGGCTCCCGCTCAAGTCGGCGAGATCCAGGGAGCTAGCTCGCGCGACGCTGCGCGTGCCGAGATCGACGACGCCCCCCGCGGCGATGACCTGTGCTCCGGGCACCGCCAGCCACGTGCGCGCGAAGTCGACGTGGGGCAAGAACTCGATCGAGAGCTCGCCGCGCGAGACCAGACCATCGAGCGGATCCGCGTACGCGCCGTAACGCCCCGGTAGAAGCCCCGCGACGGCGAAGCTGCCGCTCTCGTCGCTCAGCGCCGAGGCGACGGTCTTCCCCTCGGGATCGACGATGACGACATGGCCCCCGGGGAGCGGCCGGCGATCCGCGTGCAGCAGCATGCCGCGCATCTCGCCGTTCATCGAGGAGTCCGGGTAAGTCGCGCGTGCGAGCGCCTCGTCATCGCTGAAGAGCGTGCGCATCGAGACCTGCCCGGGCGTCACGAACGGGAACATCGTCGCCGCCGCGCAAGCCGAGTGATCGAAGCCGAGCCAGTGTCCGATCTCGTGCGTGGCGACCGCTTGCACGTCGAAGGCTCCCGCGCGCCCGTCGGTGGCGAAGTGGAACTCGGAGCCGTTGAAGAGGATGTCCGCGTCGAGGATCGGCAGCTCGCCGCTCGTGCGATCCGGTCGGGTGCCTACGAGCACGGGTGTCACCGCGACGACCCCCGAGCTCGGCGGGAACCAGCCCGACGAGCCGTCCTCGTCGAAGCTCACGCTGTGCTGTCCGACCCGCTGCCAACGCAGCCCCTCGCCGCCCTCCGTCTCGCGGAAGCGGAGATCGACTCCGGGCACCGCGCTCCACGACGCGAACGCGCGCCGCACCGCCTCGAGCTCGCTGTCGTCGGCGATGTCCGCCGAGCCGCGGAGATCGAGCGTGAACTCGAGCGCACGCGGCGCCATCCAGCGAGCGCTGCGACCTTCGAAGAGCAAGCGACCGTGGCCTGCCGCGAACGCTCCGCCGAGCAGCGCGACGCCGAGCGTTCCGAGGAGCCGTCGCAGCGACGCTCGCACGTTCAGCGCTCCTCCGCGATGCGCCGCACCGCCGCCTTCCACGCGTCGTAGTCGAAGCGCTCGGGTCCGCGCGGCGCAGCGTTCACTTCGCGCGTCGCGGGATCCACGAGCTGCAAGCCGGAGAGCTCGCGCTCCAGCGCGCGGCGGCCGTTCGGCGTGAGGACCACACGGAGCTTCCCTTGCTTCAGGCCCACCGGAATCGCGAGCGTCTCGCCCCCGCGCGTCGCTTCGCTCGCGAACACCACCGCGCGCTCGCCGCGCTCGAAGCGCGGCATCCCCGGCACGAGCAGCGCGCGCTCCTCAGCTTCGAGGATGCCGCCCGGCAGCAAGAGCTCCACGGCCCCGCCTCCCGTTCCTTTCCACCAGCCGTCCGCTTCGACCGCGAAGCGCACGCGCGTCGCGATGCGCCCCCCCGCGTCGCGCTCTCCGCGCACATCGACGACCGTGCCCTCGAAGACGCGCGTCGCCCGCCGTGCGAGCTCCTCGCGCTCGAGGCGCAGGACGCTCGTCGCGTCCGCGGAAGCGGCGCTGAGCAGGCTCACCAGAACGGTGGCAAAGATGCGGCGCATGCTGGACTCCCTCGGTCGCGCCACCGCCGATCGCGGTAGCCCTAGCGAGGGATCGGCGCTCGCACGCGGCACGCCGAACCCCGAGGGAGCCGCCGCGAAAGTGTTTCCGCCTTCCTAACCTGAGGGTTTTTCCTCGAGCGACCCTACCGCCCGGTCCGAGCAGGCCGCGGCTCTCATCTCCGGACTACCCAATAGCTCCACAGCGGCGCTAACCGCAGTTCGCACGCAGCGCAATGCATCAGAACTTGCACCGATAGCCTCTAGCGATCGCGCAGGCAGAGCCGTATCCTCCTCGCCCCTCCAAAACAGGAACACGATCATGGGACGCAGGAAGAAGGTCGAGACGGAAGAGGCGGAAGCCGCGAAGCGCGAGCCGAAGCCGGGCAACAAGCGTTACCGCCGCACCGAGGAAGAGCTCATCGCCGACCTCCAGGCGAAGATCCAGGAGCTCGAGCGCAAGAAGGCCATGAAGAGCCTGAAGGGCGATGCGGGCTTGAAGGCCGCGATCAATGCCGACAAGGCCCTGAAGCGCGCCGCCGAAGCCTGCCGCAAGGCGAAGCACTTGAAGCTCGCGAACGCGCTGCAGGCTGCGCACCTGGCGCTCGAGCCGCACTTGAACGTCGAAGCGCTCGCCGCCGACCGCGACGCCTGAGGCTCACGGCGCGAGCAGCTGCTCCAGGTCCTCGCGCGTGAGGTCGCGCAAGGACGCGCTCTCGTCCTCGAAGATCGACGCGGCGAGCTCGCGCTTGCGATCCTGCAGCGCGAGCACCTTCTCCTCGATCGTGCCGCGCGCGATCACCCGGTAGGCGAAGACCCTGCTCGATTGCCCCATGCGGTGGGCGCGGTCGATCGCTTGCGCCTCGACCGCCGGGTTCCACCAGGGATCGAGCAAGAAGACGTAGTCGGCCGCGGTGAGATTCAACCCGTGGCCGCCCGCCTTCAGCGAGATGAGGAACGCCGTGCACGCGCCATCCTCCTGGAAGCGCTGCACTTTCTCCTCGCGCTTCTTCGTTCGCCCGTCCAGGTACTCGTAGCTGACGCCGCTCGCTTCGAGCAGCGGCTTCAAGAGCCCGAGCAACGAAGTGAACTGCGAGAAGACGAGCGCCTTGTGCCCGGTCTCGCGGAGCTCGAGCAGGCGCGGCAGGAGAGCTTCCAGCTTCGCCGAGGGCGCGCTCTCGAGCTTCGGATTCGCGAGACCCGCGTGGCACGCGGCCTGACGCAAGCGCAGCAGCGCTTGCAGCACATGGATCTGCGACTTCCCGAGCCCCTCCGCGTCGAGGCGCTCGAGCAAGCTCGCTCGCACGGTCTGCCGCAGATTCTCGTAGTAGACCTTCTGCGCACCTTCGAGCTCGACCTCGAGCACTTGCTCGGTCTTCGGCGGGAGCTCCGTCAGGACCTGTGCCTTCGTGCGTCGCAGCAGGAACGGTCGCAGCGCACGCCGCAGCCCCTCGCTCGCGCGCCCTCCCGCGCTGCGGCCTCCGGCGAGCAGCGTCTCGAAGCGCGCGCTGCGCCCGAGCATCCCGGGGTTCAAGAACTCGAAGAGCGACCAGAGCTCGTCGAGGTGGTTCTCGATCGGCGTCCCGCTCAAGGCCAGGCGCTGCTCCGCGACGAGGAGCCGCGCGGCCTTGGCGCTCTGGCTCTCGGCGTTCTTGATCGCTTGCGCCTCGTCGAGCACGGCGACGTCGAAGCAGAGCTCGCGGAGCTTCGCGATGTCGCGGCGCAGCGTGCCGTAGGTCGTGAGCACGAGATCGAACGGCGCCAGCGCCACGGCGAGCTCCTTCGCGCTCGCCTCTTCGCTGATGCCGAGCTCCTTCCAGCGTTGCGGCCCCGCGAAGTCGAGCACGCGGAGCGCCGGCGCGAAGCGCGCGGCTTCGCGTTGCCAGTTGAAGAGCAGCGAGCGCGGCACCACGATCAACGCGGGTCGCTTCTTCGCGCGCTTCCGCCGCGCCAGGAGATGCGCCAGCACCTGCACGGTCTTGCCGAGCCCCATGTCGTCGGCGAGGCAGCCGCCGAAGCCGATCTCCCCGAGGAACGCGAGCCAACCGAGGCCTTCGCGCTGGTACGCGCGGAGCTCGCCGCAGAAGCCCTTCGGTGGCGCGAGCGGCGCCACGCCCTCGAAGCGCGCGATCCGCTCGCGCACGAGCGCGAGCTCGGCATCGAGCTCGATCGCCGTCGGCGCTTGGGAGAGCAGCGCATCGAGGATCCAGCTCTGCACGCGCGCGAAGCGCAGCCGCTCCCCCTCGCGCGTCCCGAGCTCCAGCCACTCCGCCCACGACGCGAGCCAACGCTCCGGCAGCACCCCGAGCGTCCCGTCGCCGAGCGCGACGAAGCGCTCGCCGCTCTTCAGGTTCGCGAGCACGGCCGGCAGCGGGAGCACGTGATCGTCGAAGCGCACCTCGCCCTCGAGCTCGAACCAATCCTGGTTCGAGCGGAGCCGCCAGCGTTGGGCCTGCCCGGCGCGCAGCGGCTTTCCCTGCGCGAGCACGCGCCACCCGCGCTCGAGGAGCTTGGGCACGCCCTGCGCGAAGGCCTCGGTCGACCACCGCAGCTCGCCGTCGACCGCGGCCGCGCCCGCTTGCTCGAGCTGCGCGCGCGCTTCGCGCTCGCGCGCGAGATCGCGGCGCAGCCAGCCCTGGGAAGTGCGGAGCAACCCGCGCGTCGTCCGGCTCTTCACCTCCTGCTCCCCGCCGTAGTCGAACGCGAGCTCGAGCGCGAAGTGCACCGTGCGCTTCCCCGCCGCGACCTCGACCTTCAACACGGGAACGCAAGCGCCGCTCGAGGCGATGCCCGCGAAGTCGAGGCGCTCCTCCATGCCCAGCCGCGCGATCCCCTCGAGCAGGACCTCGAGATCGCCGGCGGAGACGACGACCTCTTCCTGCCCTTCGAGCGACAGCGCGAGCGGCAGCGCGCGACCGACATCGCAGAGCTGCACGGCCCCGTCCGGCGAGATACGCGGCATCTCCAGAACGAGCGAACCGACCTCTCCCGTCGGCCGCGCCGCGAGTGCTTCGTACTGCGGTCGCAGCCGATAGCGTCCATCGCCCGTCGCGAGGATCTCCAACCGAAAGCGCCGCGGCGGGCCCTCGTCGAGATGCAGCCGAGGCGCGCCGTCCAGGTGCGCGAGGATCGAATCGGCGTGCGTCAGCAGATCGCTCGTCGTCTCGCGGGTTCGCGCCTCTCCGGCAGCGCGCGCTCCCGGCTCTCGCACACCGAGCCACAGCGCTTGCCCGGAGCGCGCGAGCTCGCGCAGCACGACATCCTGCACCTCGACCGGCAAGGGCAGGCGCTCGTCCAGATCGCTGAGCTTCCCATCCGTCCGCGCCGCCTCCGCGCCGACCAGGAGGAGCAAGAGCCGCCGGTCCAGGGTCGAGAGATCCGACCACGTGCGCCCGGGGATGCGCGCGAGCGCGCGCCAGCCGATCGCGCTGCCTTCGAGCAGCCCGAGCGGGAAGACGGAGAGGGAGCCGCGATCACGCACGAGCACGTAGCGCACCTCGATCGCCGAAGCGCCGAGCCCGCTCTGCGACGCGCAGCGATTCCAGCCCGCGATCCACTCCTGCGCGCTGCGCTGCGCCGCCGGAGCCGGACGCTGGGAGAGCTCTCGCAGCTGCGAGAGGCGCTCGTAGCGCTGGGCCACGTAGCCCGGCATCAGCGAGCGATGCAGCGGTTTCTTCCCCCGTGGCGCGCGCGCCTCCAGATCGGCCAGCAGCAGCGCCGCCCAGGTGTGCTTGCAGCGCGAGCGAACCTCGAAGGCCGCGCAGTCGCATTGGAGCAGGAGCTCCGCGCCGAGATTCGCGTGCGCCGGATCGCGCGTGAAGCCCGTGATGACGAGGTTCCCCCGCAGCGCGTCGCCGAAGTGGAACAGCGTCTCCGCTCGTCCCTGGTGCTTCTCGTCGCCGTGCTCGCGCAGGAAGATCCCGAGTCCTTCCGTGCGCTCCTGCAGCGAGAACTCGGCCCAGAACTGCTCCGGATGATCCGGGACCTCGGCGCCCGCGGAGGAAGCAGGTTTCGTGCTCTTGCGCTTCGCCATGGTCGCTCAGCTCCTGCGGAAGCGTAAGAGAACGCGCATCTCGGGCCAGCGCAGCGCCGCCGCGATCCCGAGATAGAGCCCGCCCGCGAGAGCGAGGCCGAAGAACAGAGAGAGCCCATCGCCGATCGACCCGCGCAGCGCGCGCTCGAGCAGCGCGCCGACGCCCACCGCCCCGATGCCGACGACGAACATCGCCCACGGCAGATCGCGCCGTGTCGCGAAGACGCAGACGTCGTAGCGCCGGCGCAGCACGACGCAGAGGATCGTCGAGTTCAGCACGGCGCAGATCGAGGTCGCGAGGCCGAGGCCGGCGACGCCGAAGGGCAGCACGAGCGCCAGGTTCAGCGCCGCGTTCACCAGCACGAGCACGGCCGCGAGCACGACCGGGGTCTTCCGATCCCCGAGCGAGTAGAAGGCGCGCGTCCACAGCGCCACCGAGCCCAGGAACGGCACGCCGAGCGCGTACATCGAGAGCGTCCACGCCGTGGCATGCGTGTCCGCCGCGGTGACCTTGCCGTGCTCGAAGAGCACGCGCACCATCGGGAACGCCATCAGCGCGAACGCGCAGCCCGACGGCACCGCGAGGAACGCGACGAGCCGCAGCGCCTGCGCAAGCTCGCGCCCGAGCTCCTCCTTCTTGCCGCTCTGCCCCAAGCGCGCGAGCAGCGGGAACGCCGCCGTCGCCACCGCGGCGCCCACGACGCCGATCGGGAACTGCAGCAAGCGGTTCGCGTGATAGGTGTAGTTGTTCGCCCACTCGCCGACGAACGCCACCGCCATCACCTGATCGAGGATCAGGTTCAGCTGCACGACCGCCAAGCCGAGCACCATCGGCCCCATCGCGCGCCAGATGCGCCCCACCGCTTCGTCCCCGCCGAGCCGCGGCGCGACGAGCAGCCCCTCCCGCCGCAGCGCGAGGACGAACTGCACCACCTGCACGAAGCCGCCGATCAGCATGCCCCAGGCCAGCAGCTCCACCGCGTGCGCGAGCTCCGGCTGCACGCCGTCCTTGCTCGGCGTGAGCCCGCCGGTCGTCGTGCCGATCGCCAGCGCCAGCGCGATCCACACCACGTTCAGCAGCGCCGGCGAGCTCGCCGGCACGCCGAAGTGCCCCACCGTGTTCAGCACCCCCATCCACAGCGCGAGCGTGCAGCACACCGCGAGGTACGGGATCAGGATCGCCGAGAGGCGCAGGAAGAGCTCCGGCTGACCCGGCTTCTCCAGCACCCCGCCGAGCCACGCCGGCGGCACGAGGAAGCAGCTCGCGCAGAGCAGCGCCCCCAGCACCACGAGCACCAGCGCGAGCGAGCCCTGCATCGACGCGAGCAAGCGCCGCAGCCCCGCGAGCCCCTCCGCGTCGTGCCGCTTCGTCGCCTCGGGGATGAACGCCGAGGCCAGCGCCCCCTCGCCGAGGAAGCGCCGGAACAAGTTCGGCACCATCCACGCCAGCAGGAACGCCCCCCACTCGAGACTCATCCCGAACGACGCGACGCACACCGCATCGCGCACATAGCCCAGCACGCGCGACACCAAGGTCCAGGACGCCACGAACGCGGAGGTCCGCGCCACGCTCGACCGCGGGGCCGCATCTTCCGCGGCCACCGCCGTCCTGCCGTCGATCCCGTTGCCCGTGCCGGTCACCGCGCCTACCGCCTCCGCGCGGTCGTGGGGGCCGGCAGGCTAACCGGCGCGCGAGGCGGGTGCGAGCTGGTCGACCGGGCTCCGGGCAGGGCGCGCGCCGAAAGTGCAACCCGGCTGCCCTTGCGCTCGCAACATCTACAGCTGGGGTCTACCCCGCGCCTTCGCAGCCGTGACGCCCTAGCTCCTGCGCTCTCGGGGCAAGGCTCGTGCGGACGCCTTCGAGATACCTCAGCTAAACCACCCCTCTGGCTGAGGTTGCGTCTCCACTTTCGCTCATCAGCGCGCTCTTGCGCGCGCAAGCCGAGCGGACTAGGGTGCCGATCTAAGCCCCGGAGAGACTCTCCGCCCCGATTCCCGGTGTTCCATGAACCACCGACCCGGATCCGCCTGCCCCGATCCCAAGTGCAAGGGCTCGCTCCGCGAGGACGAGTACGGCGTCTTCTGCGCGCTCTGCGGCGCCGAGACCGACACTTGGGCCGAACCTGCCGACGCCGATCTGCCCGTGCGGCTCGACGACGCCCCTTCCGGACCGCCAGTGATGCTGCGCGCGCGTCGCTTGAAGCTCCGCGCCGTGCCTCTGGCGCTTGCAGCGCTGCTGCTCGTGGGAGCGGGTGCCGGTACTTGGCTCGCGCTGCGGCCGACGCCGATCGAGGCGCGCGCGACCCAGTTGAGTTCGAAGGATCTGCTCGCCGCGCTGCGCGCGCAGAAATGGCCGGACGGTCTCAAACTGCCGGCGTACTACAGCGAACCCGAGTTCTTCCTCTTGAAGAAGCATCGGGAAGCGCAGAGTCCGCTCATGGTGTACTGGAACGCCCAGACCAGAGATCAGAAGCTCTACTGGCTCCACGAAGCAATCCGACTCCAGACTCCATTCGCGCTTCCACTCCTCGCCGAGCTGGCGTACTTCTCTCTGCCGAACGAGAGCGACGGCGATATCGCCTCGACTCTGCTCAGTGCGCTCGCAGCATCCAGTCACCAGTACCTGGACCTCGCGATCTTCATTGCCGACTTCGTGGCCCAAACCGCCGTGGTCGAGGAAGTGATCGAGTATGCGAGCGATTGTTCGCGCATGCTTGCTGATCGCCGTCGCCAATGGGGCCATTGATTCTGCGTCGGCTCAAGTCGGCGCGGTCAAGATCCTGTCATCTCGCAGCGGCGAAAAGCTGAAGCTCGAACTCAACCCACGTCCTCCGGGAGAGGTTGAAGTTCGAGTGACGCTCGTTGACCCAAACGGAAACGCGCGCTCTCTGCCTCCCAAACGTGCCGGTTGCGATCCGGGGACAGGGGTGTGCCATGGTCCCGAAATGCCTGCCGAGGCTCGCGGCTCGCTCGTGGTCGTCGAGGTGATTGACCCACGTACAGGAGCATCTCTTGGCTTGGGCGCGGGCTGGACGGGATAGCGGGAGTCTCGATTCAGATGTAGCTCAAGCCCAAGGCCTCCATGGTGATCGCCCTGGGCAACCCTGAATCGAGCCTGCGCAGAGAGATCAGCGATTCAGGGCATGGCTACCTCGCGACTGCTCCGAGATGGCCGTCGATATCGGCCTGGGAAGTGAGGAGCTCTAGGCGCACCGTAGCGACCCGAATCAGCCAGGCATTGTCCGCCCCGTCGAAACATCCGAGAGCAAAACCAGATTCCTGTCCACATCCTCCCATCGGCCTTGTCTCAGCCTTGCAGAGGTGCATCGATGCTGAACATGCTTGGGGTCCGAATGGCGGCCATTGCCCTTCTCGCGACGCTCGTAACTGTTCTATCTCCAGAGGTCGGTCGCGTCCTTCGACCGATGCCGATCGAGGCGCGCGCGACTTCGATGAGCGCCGACGAAATGCTCGTCTCACTGCAGGCGCAGAAGTGGCCGGAGCACCTCGCGCTGCCCGCGTACTACCGCGAGCCCGAGAACTTCTTCTTGAAGAAGCATCGGGACGCGCAGAGCCCGCTGATGAACTACTGGAACGCGTTCTCGCGGGACGAGAAGCTTGAGGTGCTGGACGAGATTCGGCGCCTGCATACGCCGTTCGCCCTTCCGTACCTCGCCGAGATGGCCTGGTTCACTCTGCCTCAGGAGGCCGACCACGCTATCGCAGCGAATGTCTTCTCGGCGCTCGGCGCCTCGAGCAACACCTACGTCGAAGTCGCGATCTTCGTGTGCGACTTCGTGAGCCAGAGCTCGATCGATGACACGGTGGTGCAGCATGCCCAGGCTTGTAGGGATAGCCTGGTGGATCGCCGCCAGCGTTTGGGCCGCTGAGCCCGCGCTCGCTCAGCGAAGCGCCGTCACGATCGTCTCCTCGCGCGGCGGGGACAAGGTCACCGTCAAGGTCGACCCAGCTCCTTCCGGCGAGGTCGAGGTTCGCGTATCGGTAGTCGATCCGAGCGGAAGCCGGACTCAGCTTCCGCCACTGCGAACCAGTGCGGATGCCAAGACAGGCTACGTGACTGGCCCCGCTCTGCCAGTCGAGCAGAAGGGGTACTGGGTGGATATCGAGCTAGTCCTCAAACAAGCGAATGCGGATCGCGGGCGACCGCAGGTGAGTGTGGCGTAGAGCGGGCACGAGCGCGTCTTCTGCCGCCAGGCGGCAGGGTCGAATCGTCCAATCCACTTCGCTTCGTCTCGTCCTCCGTGTCCGTCGTGGCTCGTCAGTCCGTTCGCGCAAGGCCTCGGCTCTATCGTCGTCAGCAGCGCATCGCGCGCACGGCGTCCGAACCGCGAAGCAGCGCTGCGAGCAGTGGCGTCCAGCCTAGAAAGCGCACGACGGTGCGCCTCCCCGTTCGAAGCACTTGTGCAGGAATGCGGATCATCCAGTTGAGGAAGGTCCGGAACTCCATCTTCAGGACTCGGTCGCGCTCTTCTTCGCGGCGTTCGCTCCACCGCCCCTTGGTCGGCAAGACAAGTGCGAGCCATGCCTTCAGAGACCAGGCGATCGCCGTCATCACCATGTATGCCCAGTTCGCGACGAGCGTATCGACAGGTGCTCGCAGCGAGTGCACTCCGCCCTTCAGCTGCGCGAGGAGGTTCTCCTGGTTGCAGCGCTGATTCGCCTGAAGCACGACCGCGCTGGGCGAATCCGCATCACGGTTCGTGATGTAGAAGAAGAACACCGTCTCGGGCTCGAGCTCCAACTGCCCGCGTCGCACTTCGATCGTCTTCTTCAGGACCACCATCCGGAACTCGCGAGAGCACGCGCTTGGTTGGTAGCGCATCTCCGCGACATCTTCGCGCTCGAGCCGGAGGTTCTTGTATCCGCGCTCCTCGACGATGGCTTTGCGATGATTCTCGCGAGGGCTCCTCTGCAGCTCCGATCCAGATCCTCGCTTCTTCCGCTTCAGGGGCGTCCAGGACGCGTTGGGGAGATTCGCGGCCTGCATCACGAGCGGCGTATTCGCAGCGTAGCCGAAGATGAACTCGACCCCATCTTCGTGCCAGCGATCCAGATGCTGCGACTGGGAGAAGGCGGTATCACCACGTAGCAGGACGGAGCGGAAGCCGGCCTTGCGGACCAATGCAATCGTCCGATCCGCCATCTCGGCTGCGCCTTCGTGTGACGGACGATTCCCGCGGCGATTCTCGATCTCCAGCGGTTCCCTGGTATTGGCGAGCGACGCGACGAGCGGATGATAGCTCCACTCGCCCTTGTAGTTGATGTCGACGCCCTCTCTGCGCTCGCCATCGGTCGCCACGTACGTACCGTCGAAGTCGATCGTTGCCTTGGCGAAGAAGGCCTCGGGTTGCCGTGCCCACACGCGCAGGCGGCTCTCGTTGATCGCCGCCTGCAGCTCTGCCACCGCGTCGATCGTGAATCGGCGACAGAAGTCGCCGGCCGTTGTCGGATCGGGGATACGCTGCGCGCCCAACAGGTCGAGGTAGGCCTCGTTTTTCTGAGCAGCTCGAGATCCTCGATGGTCTGCCCACCACACAGCGCGCTGTAGGCGAAGTTCAGCGCATGATCGGACTCGTGGTAGGGCTTGTGCGCTTTGAGCACGCGCACGCGACGATCAATGCTCTCGAAGAGGCCGACCTGCTTCGCAAGCTCGTGAACGACACCTATTCCGCCCGTCGCCAAGGCGCGATCGCGTTGCGCCAGATCGAAGTGCAGGGGAGTCCTGGTGAACATCGGCAGCGCCTGTCCCTCCCATTCGCGATCTCGGAGGCGATCGTCGATTCGGCACTTGCGGCGGCGCAGCTCTCGGGATCTATTGCTGGTCACTCGAAACGCTCCTTCAGCTCGTACGCGTTGGATTTCAGCAACCGCGTTGTACGAGCCCGAAGCGGGCGTTTCGAGCGTTTCTCAGTTCCTTGATTGGGCGCGATGCGCTGGTCCTAGGGCTAGTCCCGCGACCTGCATGTCTCAATCCCCTCGCATTCGGGGCATCGCTTATCAGTCTGTCTAGCTAAACAGACAGCTTAGCTAACTGTCTAGGGTCTCAATCCCCTCGCATTCGGGGCATCGCTTATCAGGTCATGGCTATGGACGGAGACGTTGACGGTGATGCCATCAGGTCTCAATCCCCTCGCATTCGGGGCATCGCTTATCAGCGCTCAGGTGGCAGGCTCACGAGGAACGGCGGATGGCGCAGTCTCAATCCCCTCGCATTCGGGGCATCGCTTATCAGTAGAAAGAGAAGCGCAAGCTCTCCTTGAGCACGGCGCACCGTGTCTCAATCCCCTCGCATTCGGGGCATCGCTTATCAGGTGATCCACAAGCTACATGCTCACCGGATCCTCCATCTGGAGTCTCAATCCCCTCGCATTCGGGGCATCGCTTATCAGCAGAACGTGAAGAGCTGCTGCACCCTCGGCCTTCTCGCTACGTCTCAATCCCCTCGCATTCGGGGCATCGCTTATCAGTCCGCCTTCGGCGCGGGTCTAGTCCTAGGACCAGCGCATCGCGCCCAATCAAGGAACTGAGAAACGCTCGAAACGCCCGCTTCGGGCTCGTACAACGCGGTTGCTGAAATCCAACGCGTACGAGCTGAAGGAGCGTTTCGAGTGACCAGCAATAGATCCCGAGAGCTGCGCCGCCGCAAGTGCCGAATCGACGATCGCCTCCGAGATCGCGAATGGGAGGGACAGGCGCTGCCGATGTTCACCAGGACTCCCCTGCACTTCGATCTGGCGCAACGCGATCGCGCCTTGGCGACGGGCGGAATAGGTGTCGTTCACGAGCTTGCGAAGCAGGTCGGCCTCTTCGAGAGCATTGATCGTCGCGTGCACGTGCTCAAAGCGCACAAGCCCTACCACGAGTCCGATCATGCGCTGAACTTCGCCTACAGCGCGCTGTGTGGTGGGCAGACCATCGAGGATCTCGAGCTGCTCAGAAAAAACGAGGCCTACCTCGACCTGTTGGGCGCGCAGCGTATCCCCGATCCGACAACGGCCGGCGACTTCTGTCGCCGATTCACGATCGACGCGGTGGCAGAGCTGCAGGCGGCGATCAACGAGAGCCGCCTGCGCGTGTGGGCACGGCAACCCGAGGCCTTCTTCGCCAAGGCAACGATCGACTTCGACGGTACGTACGTGGCGACCGATGGCGAGCGCAGAGAGGGCGTCGACATCAACTACAAGGGCGAGTGGAGCTATCATCCGCTCGTCGCGTCGCTCGCCAATACCAGGGAACCGCTGGAGATCGAGAATCGCCGCGGGAATCGTCCGTCACACGAAGGCGCAGCCGAGATGGCGGATCGGACGATTGCATTGGTCCGCAAGGCCGGCTTCCGCTCCGTCCTGCTACGTGGTGATACCGCCTTCTCCCAGTCGCAGCATCTGGATCGCTGGCACGAAGATGGGGTCGAGTTCATCTTCGGCTACGCTGCGAATACGCCGCTCGTGATGCAGGCCGCGAATCTCCCCAACGCGTCCTGGACGCCCCTGAAGCGGAAGAAGCGAGGATCTGGATCGGAGCTGCAGAGGAGCCCTCGCGAGAATCATCGCAAAGCCATCGTCGAGGAGCGCGGATACAAGAACCTCCGGCTCGAGCGCGAAGATGTCGCGGAGATGCGCTACCAACCAAGCGCGTGCTCTCGCGAGTTCCGGATGGTGGTCCTGAAGAAGACGATCGAAGTGCGACGCGGGCAGTTGGAGCTCGAGCCCGAGACGGTGTTCTTCTTCTACATCACGAACCGTGATGCGGATTCGCCCAGCGCGGTCGTGCTTCAGGCGAATCAGCGCTGCAACCAGGAGAACCTCCTCGCGCAGCTAAAGGGCGGAGTGCACTCGCTGCGAGCACCTGTCGATACGCTCGTCGCGAACTGGGCATACATGGTGATGACGGCGATCGCCTGGTCTCTGAAGGCATGGCTCGCACTTGTCTTGCCGACCAAGGGGCGGTGGAGCGAACGCCGCGAAGAAGAGCGCGACCGAGTCCTGAAGATGGAGTTCCGGACCTTCCTCAACTGGATGATCCGCATTCCTGCACAAGTGCTTCGAACGGGGAGGCGCACCGTCGTGCGCTTTCTAAGCTGGACGCCACTGCTCGCAGCGCTGCTTCGCGGTTCGGACGCCGTGCGCGCGATGCGCTGCTGACGACGATAGAGCCGAGGCCTTGCGCGAACGGACTGACGAGCCACGACGGACACGGAGGACGAGACGAAGCGAAGTGGATTGGACGATTCGACCCTGCCGCCTGGCGGCAGAAGACGAGCTCGTGCCCGCTCTACGCCACACTCACCTGCGGTCGCCCGCGATCCGCATTCGCTTGTTTGAGGTCTAGTGGTCTCGGATCGTATGTCTCAATCCCCTCGCATTCGGGGCATCGCTTATCAGTCCAGAAGGCTGAATGGCTGGAGCGCCGTGGCAAGCGGTCTCAATCCCCTCGCATTCGGGGCATCGCTTATCAGACAGTCATGGTCAATCAATACAACCTCTCCGGCCCCGTCCAGTCTCAATCCCCTCGCATTCGGGGCATCGCTTATCAGGGCGCCGTCGTCTGGTTGAACCGAACGTTCACGACCAGCGAGTCTCAATCCCCTCGCATTCGGGGCATCGCTTATCAGGCGCGAACGCGGCGCCCTGAAGCGCATCGCCGCACTCTGCGAGTCTCAATCCCCTCGCATTCGGGGCATCGCTTATCAGAAGGCGCTGGATCAATCGCGCCCTGATCGCGAGGACCACCTGTCTCAATCCCCTCGCATTCGGGGCATCGCTTATCAGCCGAACAGGCTTCCAAGGGTGCTATTGCACCCATCGTCTCAATCCCCTCGCATTCGGGGCATCGCTTATCAGTCCCCTCCCCACGCCCCGCTCCCCAGCTGGCCCCGCGCGCCTTCGCGCGCGAAACCGCCCCCCGGGTTCCCGCGTACCCCCCCGCTCGCCTGTCCCATTTCTCGCAAGCCGTTCCCCATCAAGGACTTAGGCAAGCGCGGACCGCGCTGGTCGCCCGCTGCGCAAGTCCTTTGCTGGCCAGGAGTTGGGTTCTGGTCCGCCGTAGCGGGGGAGATTCGCGCGAAGCGACACGATGCGAGCCGGAAAACGACCACGGGAGGAAAGAGGAGGGGTACGGGAAGCGAGGAACTCAGAGGATGACGTCGTCGGGATCATCGACAATCGGGCCGCAGCCTAGGAGTTCCAGGCTCTCTCTGCAACGGGCACAGAGGGTATAGATGCGTACGCTGTCGTCGGGAGGGTGGATGCTCTTGGCAACGGCTTCGCGGAGGGCGTGCAGGCGTCGCTCCGGCAAGGGACCTTCGAACACCGAGTACTGGACGCGCTGCAGGTGCTTCGCCAGCGCCTTGGCCAGGCGCCGGCGACGTCGGTCCTCGACGATGTCGTACGAGACGAGTAGGTACACGGAGGAGATCCTGAGAAGAGGGGCGGCTCGAGGGACGGAGACCGCGCGAGAGGAGCGGGACGAAGAGAAGCGGAGGCAGATGGGGACGCTCGAGGGCCAGAGCTCGCGGGGCCGCGCTCACCGGAGCAGGAAGGGCAGGTATTGCGAGTCGGAGCCGAGGAGGACGCGCCCTAGGTGGTGCACCTGTGCCTCGAGGGCATCCTCGTAGGTGCGTGCCATGGCGTTGACCGCGCTACGCGCCGGGTCGCGGAGCCGGCGCTGAAAGGCTCGGATGAGGATCTTGCGAGCCGGTGGGCGTAGATAGATGCCTTCGGGCGACGGCTCCTCATCCTCGGTCTCGGTCGCGGTCCGCGGATCCTCGGCGAAAACCCGCTCCACTTCATCGCGCTCGGGCGGGCCGAAATCGAAGGGGGAAAGCTGGCGGCGATTGAGGAGCCGGAGCACCAAGGCATCGATGAGCGCGGGGCGCCACTCCTCCATGAGATCCAGGCTGAGAGAGGGGCGCCCACAACGCGGCTCGTGCAGGGCCCCGATCATGGGGTCGAGCCCTACGCGCTCGGCCAGGGAATCGACGCGTCCTTGGAGCAGCGCGTAGCCGAACGAGAGGCAGGCATTGACGGCGTCGAGCGGCGGCCGGCGCGTACGGCCACCGAAGGGAAACCTGGAGTCGAGGATCAGTCGCCCGAAGACCTGGAAATAGCGGCTCGCAGCCGAGCCTTCGCAGCCGCGCACATGATCGAGGCCGGGAGCAACCGAAAGCGCCGCCAGATCCTCCCGCAGCCCGTACAGCGCGAGGGCGAGGTCGCGCTCGGGGCGCTCGCGTTGCGCTCGCAAGAGCAGGGCGCGCTGGTTGCGGATCTTGCCCTCGACGATCCGGCGCGCCAGCTCGAGCTGCTTCTCCGGGTCGTCGAGGAACCGGAGCTGCGCGAGGCGCAGGGCCACGTTGCCCGAGCGCGGCCCCACCAAGCGTCCCCGGCAGCGCCCGGTGCCGTCGAAGAATACGAGATCCGCTCCCGCACGCAGGGCCCAGGAGAGGATGGCCGTGCTCGGCTGCACCGGCCCGAAGAGCAGGATGCGGGAGATCTCCGAGAGGCGGATACGCTGGAGCTCGGCCTTGCCGCGCAAGACGAGGCAATAGCCCTCATGCACGCGCAGCTCCGCTCCGGGCTCGGTGACGACGAGGGTGCGCATCTCAGGTCGCGCTCTCTCGGCGTCGCTGCGGATTGTCATGTTCCAGCAGGGTCGAGCCTTCGCGATCGACGAGTCGCACGCGGCCGAGCGGCGTGGAGATCTCCCGCTCTGGCAGCGCTTCGAGCCGACGCAGGAGCAGCGCTTCGACCATGCGGCGCTCCTCGGAGGGAGCTTCCGGATCTCCGAGGAGCTGGAGCCAGGCTTCCGCGAGGATCTCGACGGACGCCGGATCGCGACGCAAGGCGGCTTCCCGCTCGCCGGGATCTATCAGCCGCAGCCAGAGCAGCGGGTGTGGATAGCAATCAGGGGCGAACGCGAAGGAGCATTCGCAATTCGGCTCGAGCCCGCCGGGGGCGAGATGCTGTCGCAGCCGAGCGCAGGACATCGGCGATCCTCGGAGGGTCTTGCCCAAGCGCGCCGTGCCGAATTCCTGCGGGGAGCGATGGGTGATGTAATTGCACGTCGCCACGCCTTGAGGGAGATGCCCCAAGGTATGCCGCAGGACGAGGTGCTCCTCATGGCGCAGCGGTTTCGCCGCGAGGCCGCGCCGCAGGAGCGTGTCGAGGGCTTGGCAATGTTCGCGGAGGCAGCACAGCAGGGGGTCCGCGAGGGCGTGACCGAGCGTCCAGATCCCCGAGCTCAGGTCGGATCGAGGCGATTCGGGAGACGGACCGCGAAGCACGCGAGCTCCCGGGCCGACGTCCGCGGGCAGGCGCTCCAGAGCGGAGAGCAGCTCCTCTTCACGGGCGCGACGCTGCCCGCGCAAGACCGCGAAGGGCGTCTCGATCGGTCGACCCTCCTCGTCGAGGAGCTGGGATCGACGTCCCGTGCGCCGGTGGATCCCTAGCGGCAGCTTGATCAGATTGCCGAGCCCTTCAGCGCGCACGCGCGCCTGCTTGGGAAAGAGCTCGACTTGCACGCGCGGATCTCCGGGCGCTCCCAGATCCCGCTGCAAGGCGAGACCGAAGCGGCGGAGCAATCCCGCATCGACGGGAGGAGCGAGCAGGATCCAGAGATGGCGCCCCTTGAATCCGCTCTCCTCGATCAGGACCGGCAAGCCGAACTCCGTGAGCCGCTGGTGCCAACGAGAGCACTCCGCATGCAGGGCCGCGCGCAGCGTGCGCAGGGCTTCGGGATCCGCGGCGTAGTCCCGGAGCGCGCGCTCTTCGATATCGAAGTCGAACGCCAGGAAGGAGCAGCGACCATCTCGACGGAGCACATAGCTGCCGAGGCTGACGTTGCCGAGGAGATGGTTCTTCACCAGCTGGGGCGTCAAGGGCTGCCGCACGGGGGAGTAGCCCGTCCCGCGATCCGGGTCGTACCACTGCCGTGCATGCACGTCCTCGCGTCCCGCGAAGAGATCGAGAAAGCGCAGGAGATCGGCGTCGCAGGGCAAGGATCCCGAGGCGTCTTCCTCCGTGCTCCGCTCCTCGGTCTCCAGAGGTGCTCGAGCGATCAGGGCGGCGATCTCCTTGCTCTCCGGAGCGGCGCGAAGGGCCGCGCTCAGCGCCAGCTGAGCATCCCCTTCGCGGCCGCGAGCGCGCAGAAGATCGACCAGCGCTCGTAGAGCCTCCATTCGGGCGGGATCGCGCGAGAGGATCGACTCATAGCAGCGCGCCGCAAGGGCGGGAAGGCCGACCTCCTCACAGAGCTCGCCGAGCTCCTGAGCCGCTTCCCCACCTCGGGGTGGCTTGGCGAGCTCGAGCGCCAGCTCGGCGCGGACGGTCTCCCAGGCGCCCTGCTCCAGCTGGGAGCGCCAGTGGCGAAGGCGAGCACGGAGCTTGGGATTCTTGGGTTCCGGCATGCAGGTTCTCGAGAGAACGAGGCCGGAGCGCATCACGCTCGCCTTGGAGCGCAACCGACAGGATTTCGAGATCTCCGCCGCTCGGCGTACGCGAACCCGAGGCTCAGGACCCCTGCAACCGCGCCTTCCTCAGCCGATCCCGCTCCAGCCGCTCCCGCACGCTGAAGCTCTTCGAGCTGCGATCGAAGCCGCGGTTGTTGTCGTAGTGCTCGAGGCCGTAGTCGACGAAGCGCTCGACGTCGAAGCGCGCGTAGGGTTGGAAGAGCTGGGCCTTCAGGCGCTCGTGCTGGAGAACGTAGAGGGGCTTCAGCGCGATGCGGCCGTCGGCGTCGAGAGTCGGCTTGCCGTTCGCGTAGCGCACCGTGTCGCGCGGCTCCTCCTGGGCGCGCCAAGATTCGTGCGAACGATCGAAGCTCTGCCACTCGCTGCGCGCGAGCGTCTCGGCGGAGGCGTGCTCGATCGCCTGGTCGTGGAAGCTCCGCGCCATGCGCAGCTTCTCCTCGCGCGAGCGCGAGGTGTCGCGGTAGAGGGCGAAGAGGCGCTGGGCGAGCGAGAGCTCGGCGCGGAGATCGTCCGGATGCCAGAAGCCGGCGAGGGCGTGGAGGACGGTGAGATCCGGCGCGAGGATGAAGAGCTGGACGTTGCGGCCGCCGGCGCCGTTGGTCGTGCCGAGCGCGGTCTGGCGGCTGCTGTAGCCGTGGGAGAGCCCGCACCACTTCTCGCGCTCGATGTTGCGCCAGCCGACGACGAAGTGCTCGGCGAGGAGGGCCTGGATCTCGGGTTGCGGCAGGGTCACGCCCCGCAGCGATTGAGCGGCGCTTCAGGCAAAGCCGTCGAGCTCGCCGAGCAGGTGGAGCCAGAGGATCGGCTTCTGCTCGAGGGTGGCCGCGCGGGAGGCGGCGGCGAGGTTCTCGAACCAGTGCAGGCCCTTCGTCACGCCGCGGATCCCCTCGTGCAGCGCGTGGCCGCTCACCTGGCGCTGGCGGAAGGCCTCGGCCTCCTCTTCGGCGGCCGTCCGCGGGCGCTGGCCCCTCGAGGGGCAGTCGCCCATCGGCGCGGTCTGCTGTCTGGGCTGCTCGAGCGGCGACATCAGCGTGCCCTCGACGAGCAGCGGAACCTGGGCCGCGCTCCCGAGGCCGAGGACCCCGGCCCAGAGCGCGGTGAGTGCGAGCGATCGTGCGGCGATGGCACAGGACATGGCGATTCTCCGAGCGGGGGCGCGAGGAGGTTCCTCCGCGGACGATGGAGGAAGAAGTCACGGAGCGCGAGGAGTTAGCTCGCGAGCTCGGATTTCTTCGCCGGCCTCCCGTGGGCGGCTGGCGAGAGGTCCCGTCGCTCCGGCCTCGCGTGCGGTTCGCTGCGCCGGCGACGCGAGCCTCGCGCGGCACACGCCTCCGAGGTCGCGGCGGCGGCGGCACGCGAAGTTCGCGGGCCCGCGAATCCTCCGGCGGAGCGGCGGCCAAGGTCCTCGCGAAGCATGGGCCCCGACACCTTCGAACACTCCTGGCGCCAGCAGGCCTCCGGCGTGCGGAAGCTCGTGCGCGAGTTCCTCGGCGATGCCGCGTCCGCCGACGAGGTCGTGCAGCAGACCTGGCTCACGGCGCTGCGTCGCCCGCCCGCGCCGACGTGGAAGCTCGGGGCTTGGCTCGCGAGGGTCGCGCGGAACCACGCGCGCGCTGCCGCTGGTCCTCGCGCTCGCGCCCCAGCAGATCGCGCGTATCCGCGGGGTCGAAGCCGATGGCCAGCCCCGAGCCGGTGCGGCCGTGGTGATCGTGTGGCGCGGATCCAAGGACACGGATCACAGCTTGGTCACGGGCATCACGCGCGCGTCGGATGGCATCTGCGAGCTCCGTCATCTCGAGACCTTCGCCTTCGATGGGGAAGGCAGGTCGTCGAAGATCACCGCAGCGCTCGCGTTCCCCCTGCGGGAGCCCGTGCGGTGCGAGCTCGCTCCCACGGCTCGAGCCGAGCACGACGTCGAGCTCAGGCTTCTGCCCACGGGCCGCGTCCGCGTCCGCGTCGTCGATGAGCGCGGTGCGCCGCTCGCGGCGCGCGGCTGCGCCGTCGTCGGTCGCTTCATCGAGGAGATGGAGCTGCCGCTGCGCAACCTCGGGGTGCGCGTGCCTCCGAGCGAAGCACGGCGCGGTCGGGATCGAGATCGGCGATGTCGTGCGACAGGGCTCGCCGCCACGTGCATCGGGCATCGGGCATCGGGCATCCTCGTGGAGTCGAACGGCACACCGCTGGCGGCGAGCTTGCGTATCGAAGTTCGCGATCCTCGTTCCACGGTCGACGCGGGGTGCCGCGTCACCTTCGCGCACTTCGGTGCGTGTCCGCCGGGAGATCTGCGCTTGATCGCGTATCGCGAGGGCTTCCACTCCTCGATCCCTCTGACCTTCACTCTCGGCGGAGGGAAGCTACGTCTCGCGCTCGACGCGGAAGGGCGCTTCCGCATCGCGAACCTGCGCGCGGGTCGCGCCGAGCTCCGCATCTGCGCCATCCCTCGCGATGCCAACGCGACTCCCGCCTCGGCCGAGGTCTTCCGCATCGAAGATGCTCGAGCTGCGAGCCGGAACGATCCGCGCCGACGTGCGCCTGCGCGAGCTCGATCTGCGCGGGCCGAAGCGTCGGCGATGCTGCGAGCAAGGCCGGCGAACGCAGCGCCCGATGGCCGATCGCGCCCTCGTCCTCGACAACGGCGCCGTCAAGGACGCCCGTGGTCACCCAAGTCCCCTGAGCTCGGTGAGTCGGTACCTTGCATGAGCATTCGTTGCCTCGCCCAGGTCCGCAGCCCCCAGCGAGCAACCGCACGGACTGCGGGCAGCCTCGCCTGCCCCTGCGCACGCCCCGAGAGATTCCTCGGGTCCCGCCTTGACGCTGCCCTAGAGAAGTGTTCAAGCTGAGCTAATGGCGTCCCGATGAGGGGCCCAGGAGAGCGCGCTCGATGCCTATCGACCTCGAGCCAGCCTGAAGCGGAGAGCTGCTTCAAGATCTAGGAGATCGCCATCGTGACTTCCTTCGTCACCATCTCGTTCTATCGATATCCAAATCGTCGAACCGCAACGACCGCTCTTCGATCAGCGCCCGCCGCCTGGCCTGGCTTGCGAGCTCGCGCGCTGCGCTTCGCGTGCGCACTGTTGCTCCTCTTCGGCTGCACGGAGCTCGGAGCGGCACAATCCCCTCCGAGCATCAGCAACGTCGGGATGGGTTTGGGCGGGACCGAGATCGACGCCGTGGACGACGCGCTCCTCAGCCTCGCCGATCTCCTCGACTGCTGGGTGAGCGGGAACCCAGCGTGCGACGAGTGCGCCTACCTGGCGGGCATCGAGGATCTCTTTCTCACCTACATCGCCGATCTGTGGGACCTTCACGAGAACGGCAACATCCGCAAGGGATCGGTGCCCGGAGGCGCGATGACGGTGTCACCCGACCTCTGCGATGACGGGATGTGGATGCCTCAGGATGGCGTCGACACCTACACTGCCGCCGGAGACAACCGCATCCGCATCGATCACGGCACCTTCGGCTCCCATTCCTCTTCGGCGAAGTCGATCATCCTCGGCGCCATGCTGATGCACGAGCGCGAGCACTTCGATGATCAGTTCGCATTCGACGATGGCGTCGTCACTCCCACAACCGCGGCCGCCTTGGATGCCGCGGAGTGCAGCGCAGCGACCTTCGAATCCTGGATCCTCTCCTGCTACGCCTGTTGCGTCGACCTCGACGAAGCAGCCGCCACCGAGCTCGAGCAGCGACAGCAGGCTCTGGCGGACTTCAAAGCGGCCCATGGATGCTGAGGTGATGTCATGAGATCCAACCAACGCATCCCTGCGCTCCTACTCCCCCTCGTGCTTGCGCTAGGCTACGCGACGCAGAGCTCGGCACAGGAGAAGACCTTTCTCATCTTCGAACGAGGAGTCCATTCTCGCGGAACCAGAGAGGTCGTGCGCTTCGACGGGCAGGCTCGCGTCAACTGGGAACGGTCGCATGGCCAACCACAGCGCGAGATCCTGGCCTCCATCGATCTCGGCTTCACGCGCCGGCTGGCGCTCATCGACCTAGGTGGAGCTGAGCTTCTCGCGGTGGGAGCGACGCGCAATGACGCGCTTTCCGCTCGATTGCTCTCCTGCCGAGACGAAGGCTCTGCCCCGACGTTGCAGTCGCTGGCTTCCGTAGAGGCCGGCCCTGGTGTCTACCAAGTTCTCTGGCTCGGCAACCATCGCACCCTCTACTTTGCCAACGCCGGCGATCGATCGATCTACGGCATCTCCCTGCTGCCGCAAGGAGCTCCCGCTTCACGCTTAGAGCTCCCGTCGCGCGCCTTCGGACCCGAGCTCGCTAGCGAGCTTAGTTCGATCGAACCGCGCTGGCTCAGATTCGACGCCCGAGAAGAAGGCTTCGGCCTGTCCTCGTTGCGAGGAGGAAAGATCGCCTCGACGATGTACGTTCGAGCCGGTGCGACCTGGGAAGCGCGAGGCTGGCCTGCGGATCCTGAGCGAAGCTCGGAACAACCCTCATGGCAGATATCGGCCGCGTCGCCGCGATACGAAGCGAGCGCCATCAAGGTCCGCGGCGCCGATGGCAACTTCGTGATCCGCGATCTGGATTCGGGACGCGAGATCGCTTCCGGCCATAGCGCAAGTCCGGACGAGTGGACGGTCGTCTCCCTGCCGGGGCCGCTCCCGGCGGGCAATCGATACCGGGTCGAAGGAGAACGCGCTGCGCCTTCGCGGCCCCTCATTCTCCAGGCTCGCATCGGCGCTCCGTGGGCACGAGATCCTCTGCAAGCGCGCCACATCTCCCTGCGCGCGCTCCCGCGCAGCGAGCCCTCGAATCGACTCTACGTCGTACGCTGGATGGAAGAGGATCACGCGGGGCCATGGATCTCCATGCCAGGCTCGAGGAGTCTTGCGTTGGTCGCGATAGTTCCCACGCCGGCGCAGATCCAGACGGTCGAATCACCGATGGGCTCGCTCCTCCTCCTCCCCGACTTCGTGTCTTCCTCCGTGCACCCCAACGCCATCCACGGAACGATTCGCATCGACTTGCCGCGCGATCCGCACCTGATCGACGGCTTCGTGGCAGCGCAGATGCTGTTGGTCGAGGGCTTCGGGCGCATCGCGCTCGCTTCGGATATCGCCGTGGATCGATTGCGATAGCCCAGGGGAGCTGCCTGCTGGTCGGGTGCGCCGCGAGCATCGCAGCTCACGTGCGCGTGGCGCATCGCTGCGAGTCTCGCCCCAGGTGGAGCGGCCTACGCCAACGGCATGCCCACCTCGAGCGCCCGACACTCCGCGTCATGGAGTTCCACCACGGGCCGGACGCGCGGATCGAACTCCGGGTTCCCGTAGGTGGCGACGTGGAAACAGGCCGCGAAGTCGCGCGCGCGACGCTCGTACTCCGCGACCCAGCGCTCGCGGCGCGGCCGCTGCTCGGGGCGCACGGGCCAGACGCCCGGGCGCGGCTTCAAGTGCTCGGAGATGCCGATGCGCCAGGGCTTGGCACTCAAGCGCGCGCGGAAGCAGCGCTGGCGCGTGCACATGCGGGCGTAGAGCGGGTCGACCTCGAGCGCGCGGAAGAGCTCCTGCACCGCCGGCTCGAGGGGATCGAAGCTGCGGTTCGTGGCGAGCACGCGGAGGCCGCGCGGCGTGCGATAGACGCGCAAGCCCAGGGACGGATCGCGGCGCACGCAGCGTTCGACCCGCTCGAGAGCGAGCCCCTCGAGCCCGCCGTGCGAGCGCACCCGGCGGCGCCAGAAGAAGTCGACGGCGCGGGCGGTTCCGGAGAGCCCGATGAGCGTGAGGATGACGCCGAAGATCTGGTGCCCGAAGAACCATGCGGCGATCGCCCCGGCCACGAGGACGAGTAGGAACGAGCCGAGGTGCGTACGCAGAGAAGCGCCTTCCGGGTGATCGATGTCGGCGAAGAAGACGTACGGTGTGTTCAGGCAACGCGCGCCATAGGAGTTGCGCGTGATCACCGCGTCGCCCACGTTCGCCAGGATCTCCTCGCGAATGGGCACGCCCTCGGCGCCGTTGTAGGGCACCTTCCGCTCGCGGCGCGGGAGCTTCTCTCCTGCGATCGCTCGCGCCAGCGCGTCCCCGGCGCGCGCCTCCGCCATGGCCTGTGCCTCAGCGGGGCTGTGCTCCGACCAGCCGAAGCGCCGTACCGTGATCTGCTTGCCGCTCGCGCGGTGCTGACGGCTCGCCTCGGCCCAATGCGCGGGGACGATCATGCGCAGAGCTTGCGGGCTCGCGCGCGGCGACTCAAGTGAGGGACGAAGCCGCGCAGCGCCAAGCTCAGGTGGAGCGACGCGAGTGCGAGGGCGATCCCGGCGAAGACCTTCCTGCCACCGCAGGTGCGGGATCGGTTGAGGAGCCGTGGCGTTCCGCGAGCGTGCGGGCGGCGGCGACGAGGTGGTTCACGCCGATCCCCCGGAGATAGTTGCCGAGGAGGGAGAGGGTCGGCGGGAGCGCGCGCTCGATCGCCTGTACGCGAGCCGGGTGCGCGAGGTCGAAGCGCGGCAGCGTCGCGGGCCAGCGTTGCACGGAGACCAGCTCGGGTTCGCCGCGGATCGCGAGCAGCGGATGCACCTCGGCACGCACGATGTCGAGCAGCTCCGCCTCCGGAGCCGCGGCGAGGTGCGGCGCGCGCGCGCCGCCGAGCAGCGTGCGCAGCACGACGTGCGTCGGCGGGCAGGCGTCGGGCGCGATCGACGAGCTGAAGAGCGTCCCCAAGTGGCGCAGCTTCTCGCGCGATGCGACGAGGTAGCCGAAGCCCGCGAGCGGATGACCGACCTGCTCGCGGCGATAGACGTGCACGAGTGAGGCCAGGCTCTCGCTCTCGATCTCGGCGATGCGGCGTGCGATCGCGGGAGCGGCGTGTGCGAGGAGCGTTGCAGCGCCCGCCGCGGGCAGGGCCAGAATCACGCGCGCAGCGTCGAAGCGACCGGCATCGCTCTCGATGCGCCAGCGTTCGCCCTCGCGCGCGAAGCTGTGCACGCGGGCGTGCAGGCGGAGCTTCGCGCCGAGCGCCACGGCGAGCGCGCGCGTGATCGCCTCGCAGCCGCCCTTCGTCTTCATCACCGAAGGCGCGGGCTCGCCGCGGATCTTCCACTGCGCGCGAAAGAGGCCGCCGTGCTTCTCGACCAGCTCGACCAAGCGCGGGAAGCAGGCGCGCATCGAGAGCACCGCGGGGTCGCCGGCGTGGATCCCGCTCACCAGCGGATCGAGCAGCCCCTGCAGCGCTTCCTCGCCGATGCGGTGGCGCACGAACTCGGCGACCGAGCCGTCGTTGCCGAGCTGCTTGCTGCGGAACGGCTCCGCGATCATGCGCAGCTTGCCACGCCACGAGAGCAGCGGGGTACGGAGGAACTTCCACACGCCGAGCGGCGCCTCGACCAAGCGCCCGCGGCAGACGAGATAGCGGCGGCGGCTCTCCTTCGGCGGTCGTTCGGCGACGAGGTCGAGCTCGCGCAGCATGTCGGTGAGCCCCCCGCGCGCTTCGAAGCGCAGCGTCTCCGGTCCGAGCTCGCAGTGGAGCTCGCCGCGCGCACCGAGCGACGCCGTGCGCACGAGACCGCCCGCGCGCTCGCTCGCCTCGAGCACCACGAGATCGGCGCTCGCGCCGCGTGCGTGCGCGTAGGCGAGCCCGGAGATCCCGCCGCCGACGACGAGCGTATCGAGGCGCTGCAACGGCATCTGCGCTCAGATCGTCTTGCTGAAGCGCGGGCCGGCATCGGCATCGCGCTTCTTGCGGAGATACTCGTCGAACACCATCGCCAGATGGCGCAGGAAGAGCCGCCCTCGCGGGGTGACTTCGATGTGCCCGCCCGCGATCGTGCAGAAGCCCTCGGCCTGGAGAGGCTTCAGCGCTTCGAGCTCGGTCGCGAAGTGCTCGCGGAGCCGCGGACGAGCGGTGCGGCACTCGAGCTCGTCGAGATCGAGGCGCATGCGGCACATGAGCGCCTGGATTGCCGCGCGACGGAGATCGTCCTCGGCGCTGCGCAAGAGCCCCCGCCTCACCGCGAAGCGCCCGGCCTGGATCGCCTGCTCGTACTCGCTCGTCTCCTGGAGGTTCTGCACGAAGGCGCCGCCGAAGTCGCCGATCGCGCTCATGCCGAACGCGAGCATCTCCTCGGCGGGATGCGTCGTGTAGCCCATGAAGTTGCGGTGCAGCGTCCCCTGCTCCAACGCGCGATAGAGGGCATCGCTCCTGAGCGCGAAGTGATCGAGGCCGATCACCTCGTAGCCCGCGCGACCGAGCTCCTCCAGCGCCACGAAGAAGAGCCGTGCGCGCTCGGGCGGGCTCGGCAGGTGGTGCTCTTCGAGCTTCCGCTGCTGCGGCTTCAGCCACGGTACGTGCGCGTAGCCGTAGACCGCGAGGCGATCGGGACGGATCCGCGCGATGGTCGCGAGCGTGGCGGCGAAGCTGGCCTCGGTCTGCTCGGGCAGGCCGTACATCAGGTCCAGGTTCACCCCGCCGATCCCGCGCGCGCGGCAGTGCGCGACCAGCTCCTCGGTCTCCTCCGTCGTCTGGTCGCGGTGGATCACCTTCTGCACATGCGCGTCGAGGTCCTGCACGCCCATCGAGATGCGGTTGAACCCGAGCTCGACCAAGGTGTCGATCTGCTCCTTGGTCGTGACGTGCGGGTGCACCTCCAGGGAGATCTCGGCGCCGGGCTCCAGCGCGAAGTGCTTGGTCAGCATCTCGAAAACGCGCCGGAGCTGCGCGGGACGCAAGTGCGTCGGCGTCCCACCGCCCCAGTGCACCTGCGCCACGCGTCGTCGCTCGCCGAGCAGCGGCGCGGTCATGTCGATCTCGCGCTCGAGGGCATCCAGGTAGCGCGCGACGCGATCGGCGCGGCGCGTGATCTCGACCGTGCAGCCGCAGAAGAGGCAGAGCCGCGCGCAGAAGGGCAGATGCACGTAGATCGAGAGCGGCTCGTCGCGGCGCAGCGACGCACGCGCGAGCGCCGCGCGCACGTCGCGATCCTCGAAGCTCCCCCACTCGGGCACCGTGGGATAGCTCGTGTAGCGCGGCCCCGCACCCGACATGCGCAGCAGCAGGGCTTCGTCGACGTGCAGCGCGGCGGCATCCATGGCTAGCGCTCCCGCGCCGCGCGCACGAACGCGCCGACGCACTCGGGATCGGTGTCCTTGAAGACCCCGTGGCCCAAGTTCAGCACGTGGCCGGGACGGCCACCGACCTCGTCGAGCAGGGCATGCGTGCGACGCGCGACCTCCGCGGGCGAGGCGAAGAGGGCCGCGGGATCGAGGTTCCCTTGCAGCGCGCAGCGACCCGCCGCGCGCTCGAAGGCCTCTCCGATCGAGCTGCGGTGATCGAGCGCGACACCGTTCGCCCCCATCGCGAGCAAGTCCTCTAGCAGGTGATCGGCGGCACCGGCGAAGATCACGAGCGGAGCGACGCTGGCGAGCTCGACCACGAGCCGCCGCGTCCACGGCGCCGCGTAGCGCAGGTAGTCCGCGCGCGTCAGCGACGCCGCCCAGGTGTCGAAGAGCACGATCGCGTCCGCGCCACACGACACCTGATAGCGCAGATGACGTTCCACCTGCTGCGCGAGCTTCTCCATCAAGATCTCGAAGCTCGCCTCGTCGCGATACATGAGCTTGCGGAGATGGCTGAACTGCTTCGAGGTCCCGCCTTCGATCGCATACGAGGCCAGGGTGAACGGCGCGCCGCAGAACCCGAGCAGCGCGGTCTCTTCCGGCAGCCCCGCGCGCGTGAGCCGCAGCGCCTCGCCGACATAGGCCATCGCCTCCGCCGGAGTGACCACTTGCAACCGCTCGATCGCCGCGCGGTCGCGCAGTGGCTGCGGCAGCCCCGGTCCGTGCTCGTCGAAGACGAGCTGCATGCCCATCGCCTCGAGTGGAACCAGGATGTCGCTGAACAGGATCGCGGCGTCCATGCCGTAGCGCCGGATCGGCTGTAGCGTGACCTCCGCGGCGAAGCGCGGCTCCTTGATCATCTCCAAGAAGCCCCCCGCCTCGGCGCGCGTCGCGCGGTACTCCGGCAGATAGCGTCCGGCTTGGCGCATCAGCCAGACGGGGGCGCGCTCGGTCTTCTCGCGGCGCAGCGCGCGGAGCAGCAATCGATCCGTGGGTTGCATGGAGTCACTTCCCCAGGGAACGCCGAGACCTCCAAACGAAGCTCGGCGGTCGGGTTCCCGGAGCGGATGCTAGGCTGCCCGGGATGGAGTATGTCACGGCCCTGTCACGCGCCCGCGTACTCCGCTGTCGATCAAATCGGGGTCAGACCCCTTCTTGATCGACGGCGTCGATCAGAGAGGGGTCTGACCCCAACTGATCGACGGCCTTGTCTCCAGGGCCGGGCTCGCCGATGCTTCGGATCGATGGTCGGATCGCTGCGCATCCTCGGCATCGTCTGCTTGCTCGCGAGCGCGCTGGGCCTTTATCTCTCACTGGCTCCCAGCTCGCCGCGGCCGCGCTCCGGCGAACTCGGAGACGCGGCCGCCGCGTCGGAGCTGCCCATCGACGAGCTCAGAGCTCCACTACCGAGCTCACTCGAGGAGAGCGGCGTCGCGCTGCGCATCGCCGCGGAGGCCGCGCCTTCGGCGGCGCCTCTGCGCGACTTGATCGTGCGCGTGCTCGACGCTCGCCTGGAGCCCGTCGCGGATCTTCCGGTCGAGCTCTGGACCGAGCTCGTGGAGCCGGACGCGAAAGGAAACTGGCAGCTCGATCTGCAGACGTTCACTCCGGGCGAGCACAGGCCTCGAGGCGACATCGCGATCCCCGCAAAGGCCCTGGCGACGGCGTTCGGGAAGGCGCGCGAAGCGCGCGCGGCCGGGCGCGCTGCGAAGGTGATCCTGCGTGCGGAGAGCGAGCTCCTGGCGTGCACGAGCTACGAGTTTCCGGATCTCACCGTGCCGGAGCACGCGGTCGAGCTGCGCTTGGCGCCGGGCGGCTTTCTACGGATCGAAGCTACGCTGCCGGACGGGACGCCGGCGACGCATCCCCTGCAGGTGCTCGTGGCCCCGACAGCCGAGACCTCGCCGTTCGCGCTGCCCCGCCATCTGCGCGGTCGCTCCCGATTCCAAGCGCTCGATACGCAACGCTCGCGGCTACGGGTACCGCTCGCGACACCGCTTCGATTGTTCATCGAAGCTCATCGCGATCTCGGCCTGCTCGCCCATCGAGCCGAGCTCCTCGGTCCGGCAGAGGAAGGCGGAGAAGTGCTGCTGCGTGTTCCTCTGCGCCGCGCGACGATCCTCGTCGGTCGCCTCCTCTCGCCGGACGGCGCAGCTCTCGCGCGTCGCGAGCTCTTCGTTCAGTGCCTTCGTGATGGCGCCAGCAGCGGACAGCCTGAGGAGGCGACCGATGACGACGGCCGCTTCCGCATCGTGCGGAACGACGACCCACCCCCGAGCCACCTGATCGAGCTGCGGATCTTCCCGCTCCCCGCGGAGGACGCTTGGCAGAACCCGACCGAGCTCGAGCGTCGACCGCACGCCGTCCTGCGAGATCTCGCGCTCGCGCCGAGCGGAACCACGGAGCTCGGCGACGTCGTGCTCACGCCTTCGGAGCACCACTTCCTCGCGGCAGGTACGGTGGTCGATGCCTCCGGTGCGCCCGTCTCGCACGCACACGTGCACGCCTGCCGGGGGACCGTGGATCAGGCGCTCGGGGCCACGCTCAGCTTCTGCACGACCGAAGGGCGCTTCGAGCTCTACTCGCCCGAGCCGCTCGCGCGGCTACTCATCGTCGCTCGATCTAGCGGTTACTACCTCGAGCGCGCGGTCGAAGCCGACGCCGGTGACCGCGACGTGCGCATCGTCCTGCAACGCACCGCGTCGCTCGAGGGTCGCATTCTCGTGCCTGAGGGATTCCCTCCGAACGCGCTCCACATCCGCCGCTCCGCGGATGGCGCGGTTCGAGCGACGACCACGGCGGCAGACGACGGACGTTTTCGCTTCGAGCAATGCACGCCGGGTCGACACGGGCTCTCGTTCCACATGTTCCCTTGGCCACCCGTGCTCGTCCTGGACGATCTCGCGGTCGATCGCTCCGAGCGCTGCACGGATCCGCGCTTGCGCGAGATCGACTTTCGCTCGCTCGTGACCACACTCCGCATTCGCGCTCTCGATGCGCGCGCGCAAGCGCTTCCGAGACAAGCGCTGAACCTGCGGCTACGCGCGACGGAGGACATCGTGCTCGAGATCACCACCGAGGATGCGGGCCGCTGCACGATTCCCCTGCCCTCTCATCTGAGCTCCGTGGAGCTCGCGCTCCCCGGCGGCCCGTTCCTCACGGTCGCCGTCGGTCCCGGGGAGCGCGACGTGCAGCTCGAGGCGTCGATCGAGCTCGCGCTGGTTCTCGACCCGGCACCCGCACTGCCCGCGGGCGTGCGGCTCCTCGCGAGCGTGATCCCCCTCGATCCGGACGAAGCGCTCGTGCGCACCGGTCGCCTCGCGTACGGGACCATCTACTTCCGCGAGGGCGAAGCGCGGTGGCGAGTGGCCACGGCAGGCCGCTATGCGCTGCGCTGGTCCGTGCACGCGGAGCACGCGAAGCGCAGTCCGATCGAGCTCGCGGAAAGCGTCCCCCGAGCTCTGGCGGTACAACACGGATCGTCTCCCCAGCGCTTCGCCGTCGCTCCCCCGGCCGAGCTCTTGCGCGCCGCGCTGATCGAGCTGTCGATCCAATAGGGGCGACTCAACTGCTCCGACACCGATGGGATCGATGGAGATCGCGATGGGTCCGAGATTCCGTATCGCGTGGGGAGCGTTGCTCGTCGCGGGAGCCCTGATCCTCTGGCCCGCGCTGCGCGAAGCCGAGGAAGCGCGGGAGTCCGTTTCGCTCGAAGCGACGAGCGTAGAAGACGCAGCACGCTTGGGAACCCTCGACGCCAGAGATCGAGTGCAGCGTCGAGAGGAGGCACCGGCGACGAGTTCCGCTGGCCCCGAGAGCGCTGCTCCGTCAACCGAAGTTCGCGACCTCGTCGTGCGCGTGCTCGATGCGAGCCGCCAGCCCGTGGACGATATCGGCGTCGAACTCTGGACAGCGCCTGCGGCGCCGGGTGAGCGCGGAGAGCCGCCGATCTATCGACGTGAGTTCGCTGTGGAAGGCGCTCTCCCGCGCCACGGAATGCGCGTTCCGGCCGAGGCGCTCGCGACGGCGTTTGCGAAGGCGCGCGATGCGCGAGCAGCCGGGCGCGAGTTCGGAGTCTACGTGGGTGCACCCAACTCGATCGCGAAGTGTACGCATCTCGAGCTCCGAGAGGCCGAGCTCCCCTCGCGCGACGTCGAGCTCGAGCTCGGCCCCAGCGGCTTCCTGCGCGTCGATGTGCGCAAGCCCGATGGCACGCCTCACGAAGAGGAGGTGAGCGTCGTGGTGCGGATCCCGGAGCCTCAGATGGATCTTCGTTCTCCACAGCGAGACCGCTTGCGACCAGCGGTTCTTCGCCAGATGGCGAAGCAGCGGGAACGACTGCGCGTTCCCGTAGTGGCCTCCCTGCGAGTCAGCCTCGCCATGGATTACGGGCGGGGATTCCTCGGCGAGAAACAGGAGATCGCGGGGCCGCGGACGGAAGGCGAAGAGGTCGTCCTGCGTGTGTCACTTCGCGCCGCGAGGATCCTCGTCGGGCGCTTGCTCTCCCTCGCAGGCGAACCGCTCGTGGAACAAGGTCTGCTCGCAAGCTATGAGCTGTCCGCCATGCAACCGAGTCAGAACATCGTCCGCACGGATGCCGCGGGGCGCTTCCGCTTCGTCCTGCAGAACGATCCGCCACCGAAGCACATCGCGAAGCTGCGGCTCTTCCCGCAAGGAGCACGAGCCGTTCGTTGGAACGTAGAGGAGTTGGAGAACCATCCCCACGCGGTCCTCGAGCACGTCGAGCTACCCGAAACCCCGGTCGCCGATCTCGGAGACATCCAGATCCAGCCCACCGGGAAGCTCCGACTCATCGCAGGCATCGTCGTCGATCGCGCGGGCGCTGCCATCGAGGGCGCGACCGTCGACGCTTTCACCGGTTCGCCCGGACAACCGCTCACGCGAGGAGAGATCCTGAGCGACCACGAGGGACGCTTCGCGATCTTCCACGAGCGACAGGTGCCGAGCCTGCGCGTCGTCGCACGCAAGCACGGCTACTTCCTCGAGAGCAGCGTGGAGGCCTTGCTCGGGGAGAGCGAGGTACGCCTCGTGCTGCATCGCGGCGCCGCGATCGAAGGCACGGTGCGCGTTCCCGAGGGCTTTCCCCTGAGCGAGCTGGAGATCCATCGCGTCCACGACGGACGCACGCAAGAGCGGCTCGCGCCGGCAGTGGACGGGAGCTTCCGCTTCGAGGGCTGTGCTCCGGGCGCACACACGCTCGCGTTCCAGCTCGCACCCTGGAAACCCGTGCTCGAGCTCGCGGGACTCGCCGTGGCAGGCGAAGAGCTCTGCGCCGATCCGCGCCTGCGCGAGATCGATCTTCGACGGCTCCTCACCACGCTCAGGATCCGCGCTCTCGACGCTCGAGGCGAGCCGCTCGCGCAAGCGAGCCTCGAGCTCTCCGTCGATGGCACGAAGTGGCAAGCGAAGCCGATCCGCACCGATGCGAGCGCTCGCGCCGCGCTGGGCTTGCCCATCGAAGTGCAGGCCGTCGCAATCTCGCTGCACGGCGGCGCTCCCACCGTCGTGCGCTGCGCTGCCGAGGAGCAGGAGGTGCGCCTGGCCGGACCGCTCGCCGTGGAGCTCGCACTGCACCCGGCGCCCGAGCTGCCTGCGGACCTCCGCTTATACGCCTCGCTCGAGCTCCTCGGTCCCGACGGAGTCGCGCCGCGCCCCCCGGTGTTCACTTCGAGCGAAGCGGCCTTCGAAGCGGGCCGAAGCACGCATCGCGTGCCGCTCGCCGCTCGTTACGGCGTGCGTTGGGCGGTGCGCACCACGGACGCATCGCCGTATCGCGCCGTACTCGCGGGCGAAACGCTGGCGATCGAAGTGCAGCCCGCGACCGAGCCGCAACGGATTGCCGTGAGTCCCCCGCTCGACGCGCTGCGCGCCGCGCTCACGAAGCTCGGTCGTTGATCGCCGTCGATCAAGAAGGGGTCTGACCCCGAGTTGATCGATGCGAGCTGCACGTCGGCGCCGTTTGCGCTGTGCGATGCAGCGGCCGTTCTACGGAGAACGCGTGCCTTGCAGATCCGCCTCGATCGAGGAGTCGTTCGCAGCCGTTTGAGAATGCGCTGACGAACATCCTGACCCGCCTTCCGGTTCCACAAGACTTGTCGCACGGGGTCTTGTCGATCGCACTACGGCGCAGAAGCACCCGCGCTACGGTGGGAGCGACTTTCCTCGGGGCATGAGGGCCGGCTAACGCTCGGTCTGCACCTACGTCTCTCGACAGCGGACCCCAAGCCCACAGGGCAGGAGGAATCATGCACTCCCAACCGCTGGCGATCCTCGATCGGCCGATCGTCCCGATGCTGGTCCTCGCGACCTTCGGCATGCTCGCGTTCGTGCCGCTCTGGCACGTCGAAGCGCAGGATGCCCCGCCGGCCTCACCCGCGAAGCTGAGCTTCGTGCAGGACCGGCAGTGCGCTGCGGCGCACGTGCACCGACGGCTGCTCGACGCGTTCGATCGCGGCGAGCGAGCCGAGATCGTCGCCTTCCTCCGCGCGCCAGATTCACCGCAGAAGGCCGCGGACTGCGAGCTCGTCGTGGATGGCCCGGAGCAAGGCGCCGAGCATCTGCGCGGAGAGTTCGCTGTCGATCGTCTCCTCGAGCTCTGGCCACCGCTGGAAACCTCCGCCGTGAAGGCGGGCGATGGAGAACGACACACGCGCATCGAGCGCTGCGCCGTGCTCGAAGCCTCTCCGCGCTGCGCGATGGTCGTCCTCGAGATCGCGCGACCCGAACGCACCGACGCGGAAGACCAGATCGAGAAGACCACGCGCTTCTGGATCACCTCGGTGGTGGTCCGGGACGGCAACCGCCCTCTCGCGGAAGGTGTGACCGCCGCCCCGGCGGCGGCTAGACACGGCGAGCGCGAACCTCTGCCGAACGACGTGCCGCGCATCGCGCACCTGCACGTCTCGCGCGCAGGTTAGCGCGTTGCAAGCCTCGACGCCGAAGGCCTCGGCCTTCGCGTCGAGGTGCCTTCCCTGCAACCCGCAACTCTCCCTTACCCAGGAGAAGCCACGATGAGCACGGCCCCCGCTCTTACCTGGCACTTCGAGCCACGTCCCAGACGACTCGAGACCCTACCGACCCATCTCCTGCGCCGACGCCTCGAGCGAAGCTGGGTTCTTGCGGCGCGCCACGGAGATCGCCGCGCGTTCGAGCAGCTCTGGCTCCGCTGCGAACCCATCGTCAGCGCGATCCTACGCGCGCACGGCCCCGCCTACGAGATCGACGATCTCGTCCAAGACGTGGCCCTCGCCGCACTCGACTCGATCGAGACCCTGCGAGACCCCGAGTGCTTCCATGCCTGGGTCGCGAGCCTCGCGCGGAATCGCGCCCGCGACGCGCGACGCAAGCGGCGCCAGCCCGCGACTTGCGACCCGCAAGAGCTCAGCGCTGCAACGCCGCTCCGAGGCGCTGATGGCGAGGACGAGACGAGCGAAGCGCTCGCGCGTGTGATGCACGCGCTGCAGGGCATCCCCGCGTGCTACCGCAAGGCGCTGCGGCTCCGCCTCGTAGAAGGCTTGAGCGGTCCGGAGATCGCACAGAGGACGGGACGCAGCCAAGGCTCGCTCCGCGTCCACCTCCACCGCGGTCTGAAGCTCCTGCGCGAGACGCTCCGCTCTTCGTCGTAAGTCCGTCGATCAGTTTCGGGTCAGACCCCTATCTGATCGAGTCCGTCGATCAGATAGGGGTCTGACCCCAAACTGATCGACGGTCAGCGCGGCGCGGGGAAGATCGTCTTCCAGTCGGACTTGATGCTCACCACGAGCCAACCGCGCTCGGCGTCGTCGTGATGGACGAGCACGCCAAGGCGGGCACCGGGACCGCTCGTCGTCCACTCGAGCATCTCGAGGTCGCCGTCGGAGTTCCCGAACGCGGCGATCGGGCGACGGCCGATGTGCCGGTCGATGCCGAGGGGCTTCCCGGCCTTGTCGTCGAGGAACTCGAGCTCTGGCAACCGCACGATCGCGGGATGCCATAGATCTCCTCGACCCAGGGCCGCAAGAAATCGACCCCGCCGCCGGAGACGAGGAACACGCGGAACTCGTGCGCTTCGAGATACGCGATCAGCTCGCGCATCGGCTGGTAGACCATCTCGGGGAACGGTCGTCCCGAGCGAGGATGGCGCGCCGCGGCGAGCCACTCCCGCACGAGGCGCTCGAGCTTCTCGCTCGTGATACCGGCATGCGTTGCAGTGATCAGCTTCACGAGGGCTCCTTCGCGATGCGGTCGATGCTCGGCGTGCGATAGCCCATCATGCCGCGATGGTTGTGGCTGGTGTTCCACGTGCCGATGTCGTCGCCCCAGATCACGAGGATGTTGGGCTTCTTCGCGGCGGGCGCCGCAGGACGCGACGCAGCCCCCTCATCTCACCGCTTCTGGAGGTCCAAGAGCGCCTCCGCGAACGCCACGCCGATCGGTACGAGGATCCGCGCCGAGCCGAGGTAGTGGTACTCGGCGTTGGAGACGCTCTCGTCGAGGAGGCGAAGCTCTCGTGGCGTGAAGGTGGCGGCGCGGAGCTTCGCGCGGGCCGCGTTCGCCTCTTCCGCGCGTAGCCTGCCTGCCTTGCGCTCCTCTTCGAGGCGACGCAGCTCGGGCTGGAGCTCGCGCTCGCGGAGGCGGAGTGCCGCGACTTCCTGGTCCCAGCAGGTCTCGGTGCGCACCGCGACGACCTTGCCGCGGAACTCAGGCCAAGAAGCGGGAGCCTCCATGGCCTTGCGGAAGCTCTCGTGGATGGCGACATAGCGCTTCTGGTCCGGGGGGTAGAGCTCCACCGGCCCGCCGACGCCGAGCACGCCGATCACGAACGGCAGCTCGGGCGCGGCGAGATCCTTGCGGACGTCGCGAATCAGGTGCCCGAGCACTTCGCTGTACGCGTCGTAGCCGCCCGGCTCGCCGCGTCGCGGGTAGGCACCGCCATCCACCATGTCGTTCCATCCCTGGAACCAGACGAAGCCGGCGAGCTCGTAGCCTCGCTCCGCGTCGTAGCCCGGAACGACGCGCGGGAGGTCTGCGAGGATGCTCCGGACGTAATCGATCATCGCTCGATACGAGCGTCCGGTCGCAGCATCCTTCTCCGCGCGCATCGCCTCCTGGTCCTTGCCCTCCTTCGCGAAGGCCGCGAGCTGCGCCGCATCGAACTCGTAGCGACCCGCGCTCGGCGGGCGGAAGTCGGTGTGGAGACTCTTGCCGCCCCAGGCGGTCTTGATCAGGAGGATCGGGCCCTCGGAACGTTCGTGCATCGCGATGCCGAAGCCGAGTTCGGGCCCGAGCTTCGGTCCGCGCTCGTCCGCGCCGAAGCCGATCGAGAGGGCGCCCACGCGCTCTTCCTCGGAAGAACCGAGCGAGGCGACGCGCACCCCTTCGTACACTCGCGGCGAACCATCCGCGGCGAGGATCTTGGCGAGCAGCGGTGCCGTATGCGGGCTCAGCTCGAGGCTCGGCACGGTGCGCGCGTGCGCGTGCCCTTGCATATTCGATTGCCCGGCGAGCACGAAGACACGGAGCGGTCTCGTCTGCTGCGCCGGCGCCGAAGTCGCGAGACCCCCGAGCGCGAACACAGTGGCCAGAGCGACGGCGCGAAGAGCGATGCGACGGGTCATCATGGGACAGCTCGTAAGGGAGGCGCGAGGATACGGCATCGATCAAATAGGGGTCAGACCCCTTCTTGATCGGAGTTCCATATCGAACGTCGCGAGATCCGCTCGCAAGGCGAGGTCGTGTCGTTCGCCGTGCCGCTCCGCGCGGCGGATCGGCGGCACGCGCGCTATCAGCTCGAGGCGAGGCTCCCGTGGTGCGGCGCGCGCACGAGCTCTTCTCGATCGCGCCGACCCCTCTCGCGGAGGACGAGCGCGCGCCGCCGCCGCACGGCTGGCTGCCGGGCGTCGAGCTCGAGGTGTTCTGGCCGAGCGGGGAGCGTCTCGTGCTCCCCGAGGCGCGCTTCGTCGGCACCGTGGAAGTGCTCGGCTTCGCGCCGCGCGCGGGGATCCCGACCTTCACGCTGAGCGTCGACGAGTGGAACGAGCTCGAAGGGCTCGCGTTGGATCGCGACGCCTGGCCCGTGGACTTCCGCCCGTGCGCGGCACCAGTCGGCGGTGAGCATCTCGAGGTGCGGCGCTCGAGCTCGCGCGGGGGCTCCGTCTGGACGGAGCCGTTCCTCGCGCTCTTCGGCGCGGAAGCGGCGGCCGATGGTCTTCGTTGCGCGACGGCGTTCGTGCTACATCCGAGCGCCTGGGATGGGCCGCTGCCGAGGTGACCCTTGGGCTCCAAGAGCTCACGGCGTCAGCCGATACCCCGTCCCGCGCACCGTATGGATATAGCGCGGGCTCTGCGGATCCGGCTCGAGCAAGCGCCGCAAGCGCACGATGAAGTTGTCGATCGTGCGCTCGGTGGGGAACGCGTCGTAGCCCCACACGCGATCGAGGATCGCGGCGCGCGAGACGACCTCGCCAGGCTTCTCCGCGAGGCAGCGCAGGATCATCGTCTCTTTCTGCGAGAGCTGGATCTCGCGGCCCTGCACGACGGCCACGTAGCGCTTGAAGTCGATTCTCGCGCTGCCGAGGACGAGCGCATCGCCGCTCGGCGAAGGGCCGCGATACCACGCGGCGCGCTTCAGGATGGCGCGGACCCGCAGCATGAGCTCGCGTAGATCGAAGGGCTTCGCGAGGAAGTCGTCGCCGCCGAGCTCGAGGCCTCGCACGCGATCGTCGGCCTCGCCGCGTGCGGTGAGGAAGAGGATCGGGAGCTGGCTGCCCTCGCGGCGCAGCGTCTCGCAGATGCGGAAGCCATCGAGGCTCGGCAGCATCACGTCGAGGAGCACGAGCGCAGGCGCGGGCTCGCGGCGCAGCCGCTCGAGCGCTTGCAGGCCGTCGCCGATCACCTCGATCGCGTAGCCCTCGAGCGCGAGGTTGTCCGAGATGACCTCGGCCAAGTGCTCTTCGTCCTCGACGATGACCAGGAGCTCGCCGCTCATCGCGCGCCTCCGCCCGCGAGCGGGAGCCGCAGCTCCACGCCGAAGCCGCCGCCTTCGAGCTCGGTGCGCGCGCGCACCGAGCCGCCCTGCGCTTTGGCCAGCTCGGCGACGAGATAGAGGCCGAGGCCGACGCCGGGGCGCGTGCGCACGTCCTCGTCACCGCCGCGGACGAAGGCTTCGAAGAGGCGCTTCGGATCGGCGTCGCGGAGACCCGCGCCGAAGTCGCGGACGAGCAGCACCGCGAACGCGCCTTCCGACCAGAGCTCCCAGCGCACGCGCGACTTGGGGCCGGCGTACTTCACGGCGTTGGCGACCAGGTTCCGCAAGATGGTGCGCAGCGCCGAGGGATCGGCGGCCACGCTGAGTGGCGAGAGCTCCGCGAGCTCGATCGCCGCCGCGGAGGTCTGCGGCTCCTGCGCGAGCTCGGCGGCGATCTTTCGCAGCTCGGACGCGAGCTCCAAGTCCACCAGATCGACCTCGATCCCCTTCGTCGTCAGGCGCGCGGTCTGCAGCAGGCTGTCGACCATGCTCTGCAGACGGAGGAGGTCTTGGTGCGCGTGCTTCAGGTAGCGCTCGCGCTTCTCGCCCTCGGCGCGGCCGAGGAGCAAGCTCTCGAGATACAGCTTCGCCGAGGCGATCGGGCTCCGCAGCTCGTGCGTGATCGCGGAGAGGAAGTTCCTCTGCTGGCGATTCAGCGCGAGCTCGCGCTGCAGCGCGCGCACGACGAGCATCATGCTGCCGAGGAGCAAGACCCCGAGGAACGCGCCTTCGAAGACGAACATCCGCATCGTGTCCTGGGTGGCCGAGCGCAAGGCGAGCTCCGTGGCAGGCTCGAGCTCGATGCCCTGGCGCGCCACGCGCTCGACGAGGAAGTCCCCCTGGTTGGCGAAGAAGAAGAGCCACCAGCCGAAGACGAGCACATAGAGTGCCACCACGGCGCCATAGGAGTAGAGCTTCCGGAAGGCGCTCGGCACCCTAGCGCTCCTGCGTCGCCGCCTGCACGGCACCTTCGAAGGCGTTCAGCGCCCGCGCGAGGTGCTCCGTCTCGTGCGCCAGAGAGACGAACGCGACCTCGAAGGCCGAAGGCGCCATCCAGAGGCCGCGGCGGAGCGCCTCGCGGTGGATCTTCGCGTAGAGCGCGGCTCCGCTCTTGTCCACTTGATGCCAGGCGCGGGGCGCGGGACCCGCCTGCAGCGAGAGCCAGAGGATCGAGCCCTCGCGCGCGACGCGAGCCGCGACGCCGCAGCGATCGAGCGCGCTCTGCATCCCTCGCTGCAGCGCGGCCCCCTTCTCCTCGAGGCGCCGATAGACCTCCGGCTTCTCGAGCAGGGCGAGCGTCGCCAAGCCGGCGGCCATCGAGACCGGATTCCCGGAGAGGGTGCCCGCTTGATACACCGGGCCGAGCGGCGCCACATGTCGCATCAGCTCGTCCGAAGCGAGATACGCGCCGACGGGCATGCCCCCGCCGACGATCTTGCCGAGCGTCACGAGGTCGGGCGTGATGCTGGTGAGCTCGCTCATCCCGCCGGGCGCTACGCGCAGTCCGCTGATCACCTCGTCGAAGATCAGGACTGAGCCATGCTCGCGCGTGAGCTGGCGCAAGTGCTGAAGGAAGGCGTGGCGCTGCACGAGGAGGCCGGAGTTCGCCGGCAGCGGCTCGATAATGACGGCGGCGATCTCGTGCCCGCGCGCAGCGAAGAGCTCGCTCGCCGCCGCTTCGTCGTCGAGCGGCAGGATGTCGGTGAGTGAGGCGAGCGCGCTCGGGACACCCGCCGAATCGGGAATGCCCAGCGTCGCCAGGCCCGAGCCGCCCTTCACGAGCAGGCTATCCACGTGCCCGTGATAGCAGGCCTCGAACTTCACGATGCGATCGCGCCCCGTAGCGCCGCGCGCGAGACGCACGGCGCTCATCACCGCCTCGGTGCCCGTCGAGACGAAGCGCACCTTGTCCGCCCACGGGAAGCGCTTCAGCACCGCTTCGGCGAGCAGCACCTCGCGCTCGCAGGTCGCGCCGAAGGAGAGCCCGTCGGCAGCGGCTCGTTGCACGGCTTCGACCACCGCGGGATGCGCATGTCCGAGGATCAGCGGGCCCCAAGAGCACACCAGGTCGATGTAGGACTTCCCGTCCACGTCGACGATCTCGGCGCCTTCGGCGCGGGCAACGATGGGCGGCTCGCCGCCCACCGCGCGGAAAGCGCGCACCGGCGACGAGACCCCACCCGGCATGACCTCGAGCGCGCGCGCTAGCAGTGGATGCATGTTCGATCCCAGCCTTCGGAGTTCGAGGGGTCCTAGATCCAAGCCTTCTCACGCGCTTCGCGCGCGTGGTAGGTGATGAGCAGATCGGCGCCCGCGCGCGCGAGCGAATGCAGGATCTCGCGTACGACCAGCCTCTCGTCCATCCAGCCGCGGGCCACCGCGGCCTTCACCATCGAGTACTCGCCCGAGACGTTGTATGCGGCGAGCGGCAGCAAGGTCCGCTCCTTCACCGCGCGGATCACGTCCAGGTACGCGAGGGCCGGCTTCACCATGAGGAGATCGGCGCCTTCTTCTTGGTCCAGCAGCGCCTCGCGAACGCCTTCGCGCACGTTCCTCGCGTCCATCTGGTAGGTCTTGCGGTCGCCGCTCTTCGGCGCGCTGTCCGCGGCCTCGCGGAACGGCCCGTAGAACGCGGACGCGTACTTCACCGCGTAGCTCATCAAGGCCGTGTGCTCGAAGCCCGCCCCGTCGAGCACCTCGCGGATCGCGCGCACGCGGCCGTCCATCATGTCGCTGGGCGCCACGATGTCGGCTCCGGCGCGCGCGTGAGCGAGCGCCATCGCGGCGAGGATCGGCAGCGTCGCGTCGTTCTGCACGACGCCTTCGCGCAGCACGCCGCAGTGGCCGTGCGTGAGCGCACCGCAGAGGCAGACGTCGGTCGCGATGACCAGGCGCTCGCCGAAGCGCTCGCGCAGCGCACGTACCGCGCGCGGCACCAAGCCGTCGGGATCGGTCGCGGCCTTGCCGTGGAGGTCCTTCTCGTCGGTGAGCCCGAAGAGCAGGACGCTCGCGATGCCGAGCTCGAGATCGCGCCCTACGCGCTCCACGAGCTTCGCGATGCCGAGGCGGGCGATGCCCGGCATGGCGTCGATCGGCTGCTCGCCCTGCGGATCGGCGATCACGAAGTGCGGCTGCATGAGCTGCCGCGGATGGATCTGCGTCTCGGCCACGGCTTCGCGCAGCGCTGCGGTCATGCGCAGTCGACGGGGGCGGATCGTCATCGCGCTTCGGCTCCCATGCGGCGGCGCAGCTCGTGGAGCTCGCGCACCAGGTCCTCGGTGATCGGCCCCGCGCTGCAGCTCGGCGCAGCGCTCGCGAGTCCGGCGCCAGCCAGCGCCGCGGCCGTGCTCTTGCCGAGCGCGTAGCGCACGCAGCGCTGCTGCGGATGCGCGCGCTCCCACGCGAGCGCCGCGCGCACCGCGGAAGGACTCATGTAGACGCGCGCATCGACGTCGAGCGCGAGCGCCACGTCCTCGCACTCCAGCGTGCGGTAGACCGCGAGCGAGCGGAGCTCGATCCCGCGGGAGCGGAGCTCGGCGCCGAACTCCGGCAGCGCTTCCGCCGCGCAGGGCCAGAAGACGCGCGCGCCGCGGTCGAGCTCGAGGGAGCACGCGAGCGCGCGCGCCCCGCTCTCGCCGATCCACTGAGCGGGGAAGCCCGCGCTCGCGAGCTCGCGCGCGCTGGCCTTGCCCACGGCGGCGAAGCGGATGCCCGTCGCGATCTTGGCTCCCGAGAGCAAGCGCGCCGCGTGGCGGCTCGTCACGGCGATGACATCTCCGGGCTGCGCCGCGGAGAGGAAGGCGAAGAGATCGACGCCGGGCAGGTTCTCGAGCGCGATCACGCGCTCGGTGCGCACCTCCGCGCCCAGCTCGGCCAGGCGCTCGCCGAGCTGCGAGCCGTCTTGCGCCGAGCCGGCGAGCGCCACGCGCAAGCCGCCGAGAGGACCGCAGCCCGTCGCTTCGCCATGCCGCAGCACACGCAGCACGGCGTCGATCGCCGCCTCCGGGCTCGAGGCGCGCGCCTCCGCCCAGCGCCCGTGCGCGGCGATCGCGGGATGGCCCGCGCCGAGGAAGCCGTGCGCGCGGAACTGCCGCCCTTCCGCGAGCACCGACGCCGCGAGCGGGAGCGAGCAGCCGCC
The DNA here is from genome assembly GCA_016719295.1 of Planctomycetota bacterium. GTDB lineage: Bacteria > Planctomycetota > UBA1135 > UBA1135 > JADKAF01 > JADKAF01. The sequence goes on along the minus strand of JADKAF010000001.1, from coordinate 4,868,231 downwards.
GCCCGCGCCGACGAGCAGCGCGCGTTCGGCCTCGATCGCGCGCGCGGTCGCCGCGTCGTGCAACGCCGCGCGGCAGAGCGCCAGCATCTCGGCATCGTCGCTGCGCACCTGCACCGCGAGCGCACCTTGCGCGGGCGCCGGCACGAAGAGCGCGACCTCCAAGTCGTGCGCGAAGAGCCCCTCCACCGAGAGCTCCAGGCGATCGAGACCCGCTGCCGCGAGCACGATCGCGTCGTAGCGGCCTTCGCGGAGCTTCCGCACGCGGGTCGGCACGTTGCCGCGGAGCTCCTCCACGCGGAGATCGGGGCGCAGCGTGCGGAGCTGCTCCGCGCGACGCGGCGCGCTGGTTCCCACGATCGCGCCGCGCGCGAGCGGGAGGAACGCCGCCTCGCGATCCACGCACTCCGTCCGCGCGAGCAGCCGCTCGTGGCACGCCGCGCGACGCGGGACCGCCGCGATGGCGAGCCCTCTCGTCATCTCGGTCGGTAGATCCTTGTGGCTGTGCACGGCGACATCGACCTCGTGGGTGAGCAGCGCGCGCTCGATCTCCGCGGTGAAGAAGGCCTTCCCCTCGACTTGGCGGAGCGGCACGTCGTCGATGAGGTCGCCCTTGGTCTTCAGCACGACGATCTCGGTCTCGCAGCCCTGCGCGCGCAGCGCCTCCGCGACGTAGCGCGCCTGCCAGAGTGCCAGATCCGAGCCGCGCGTCCCGATCTTCTTCCGCGCGCTCATGCCGCGCCCTCCGCAGCTTCGCGTAGCCCGGCACCGTTTTCCGCGGCGAGGCGCTTCAGCGCCGTGATCGGCACATGAGAGACGCGCCCGAACGCGGCTCGCGCCCAATGCTCGATCGCGCGGCGCTCCTCGACCGGCATGCCCGCGAGCTTCCCCGTGAACAAGCGCGCAAGCTCGCGCTCGAAGACGCTCTCCGATTCGCTCTGCATCTCGGCGATCGCCTCGTGCACCTTCGCCTCCGTCGCCCGCCGCGTGAACACGTCGAGCTTCTTCTCGATCAGCGCTTCCGCCGCGTGGGCCGCCGCCGAGCGGCGCGCGCGCTGACGCTCGGCGAGCGAGCGCAGCGCCTCCAGGTCGATCAGCTCGACACGCGGGTCGTCGCACGGCTCGAGGTCGCGCGGGAGGGCGAGATCCACCGCGAAGAGGGGCTCGCCGAGCGGAGTCCGTGCCGCCAGGGCGAGCAGCTCCGCGCGCGCTAGCACGAATCCCGGATGGGCCGTCGCCGAGATCAGCGCGTCGAAGCCGCGCCCCTCCGGCGCGACCAGCTGGGAGAGCGGGCGCGCTTCCGCCCCGCAGAGCGCGGCGAGCCGCGCGGCGTTGGGCAGCGAGCGATTGTAGATGGCGTCCAGGCGCACGCCGTGATCGGAAGCGCTCTTCACCACGAGCTCGGCCATGGCGCCCGCGCCGACGAGCGCGACGCGGGGCGTCTGTCCCGCGAAGCGCTGGGCGATCGCCTCGAGCGAGAGGCTCACCACCGACACCGGGATGCGCGAGAGCTCGGTCTCCGTGCGCACCTGCTTCCCCACCTGGAGTGCCCCCTCGAAGAGCGCACCGAGCAGCCTCCCGACGAGCCCCGCGCGCTCGCAGCGCTGATACGCTTCGCGCACCTGCGCCAGGATCTGGTCCTCACCGAGCACCAGCGAGTCGAGCGAGCACGTCACGCGGAAGAGGTGGCGCACCGCGTCGCGCCCCGTCAGCAGATGCATGCGCTCCCGCAGAGGATCCGCTTCGCCGAGCCCGAGCTGCCCCGCCACGCGATCCCGATCCGAGAACGCCGGCAAGTGACCGAGCTCCCGCGCGAACACCACCTCGACCCGATTGCAGGTCGTGAGCAGCACGAGCTCGCTCGCCCCGAGCTCGTCTGCAAGCTCGCGCGCGAAGAGCTCGAAACGCTCCGGTGAGGGACGTGCAAGGCGCTCGAGCCCCGCAACGTCGGTCTCGTGGAGGGTGAGGCCGGCGATGCCGATGCGGTCCATGGCGGCCCGAGCCTACCCCTACCCCGCCCCCTTTTGTCACAGCCGCGTCACTGCACAGAAAAGGCGCCCGGCACCCTACTGCCGTGCAGTGGGGAGGATACTCTCGGCGCGCCTCGGATCCGCGTACCCCGCGCCCGCGAACCTCCGCTCCTCCACCCTGTTCCCCGGTCATGAACTCGACGCAGATCGCCGGCATCGCCTGCATCGCCTTGGCTGCGCTGATGGTGCTCGCCTCCATCGCCGGCCACGCGCTGGGCCGCCGTTCGCCGGCGTGCGCCGAGGACGCTTCCGCGCCCGGCAGCGGCTTGATCCACAGCGCCGTGCTCGCGCTGCTCGGCCTGCTCCTCGCGTTCTGCTTCTCGCAGGCGTATGAGCGCTTCCAGCACCGCCGAGAGCTGATCGTCGCCGAAGCCAACGCGGTCGGCACGATGAGGCTCCGCTTGGATCTCCTGTCGGCAGCCGAACGCAGCGCGGCTCGAACGGAGCTTCGCGAGCACACGGAGGCGCGCGTGCTCGCCTGGGAATACGCGAACGGCATGGAAGCGCAGACGCGGGAGCTCGCTCGCGCCGATCGCGCCGAAGCGGCGCTCTGGAGCCGCATGGTCTCCGTGACGATCACCCCCGAAGGCGCACCCTTGCGGATGCTCCTGCTTCCGCCGCTGAACGAGCTGATCGATCTCTCTGCGGAGCGCCTCGCGTACATCCACGCCCATCCGCCGCTGCCCGTCGGCATACTGCTCTTCGGCGTGGCGCTGATCTGCGCGCTGCTGAGCGGCATGGGCTTCGCTTCGCGCAACCGGCTCCCGATCTTCCACGTAGCGACCTTTGCGCTCCTGTGTGCCGGGACGATCTATCTGATCTTCGACATGGAGTACGCGCGCTTCGGGCTGGTGAACCTGAAGGAGCCACACCGGCTGCTCGCGGCAGAGATCGAGGCCTTGCGCTGAGACGAGGCCATCGGCGCTAGCGCCATCGTCGCGCTTCTGACGGACGCGCGCATCGATCGCCAAGTTCGCCGCGGACTTCGGAGCTCTAGCGATCGCGATCGCGATCGCGATCGCGATCGAGGTTCAGCCTCTGGATCCACACGTTGCGGAAGCGCACTTGGTTGTGATGCCCCTGCAGCTTGAGGGGCCGCGCCTCCGGGCCTTCCTTCTCTCCCGAGCCGGTCTTGCGGGGGATCTCGAAGTCGTCGTGGATCAGCTGCCCGTTCTGATACGCGGTGATACGGGCGAGCTCGATCTTCTCATCTCCTGCGTAGCGCGCCGCGCGAAACGCGAGGTCGAAGCTCTGCCATTCGCCGGCCTTCTTGTTGGCGATACGGTCGGGCCTCTTCAGTCGGTAGAGGCTGCCGCAGTCGTTGGCGTCGTAGCTCTCGGGCGGCACACCGTAGGAGTCGAGGATCTGCAGCTCGTAGCGCTGCTGGAGGTAGATCCCGGAGTTCCCCCGCGCCTTCGGATCCTCGCTCGTGGAGACATTGACGTTGAACTCCACGTGCAGGCGAAAGTCGCGATAGGGCTCCTTGGTGATCACGCTATCCCAACCTGGTGACGCCGTGAGGACGCCGTCCTCGAAGACCCACTTGGAGTCGATCTCGGCGTTCTCGGGTATCAGAGCGTGCCCGTCGGTGCCGACGAGCAGAACGGCATCCGCGGGCTTGCGGCCGGCTTCGAGGTCGATGATGCCCTTCGTCGTCCCATCGACGCGCACGTGCGCGACGAGGAAATCGACCAGCTCCTGGCTCTCGAACCAGCCGGACCACATGTCGTGTCCGCGCCCCTCGAAGGTCCGCAGCGCCATCGTTCCGCCGAGGAGCGCGTAGCGCTTCGCGAGCTCGCCCGAGTTCGGCGCCAGCGGAACGACCGTGTCGCTGTCGCCGTGCAAGTGGAGCAGCGGCACGCCAGCCTGAGCGAGCGGCGCGAGGCGATCGATCGGATTGTGCGCGCTCAAGACCGCTCCCAGCTCCGTCTCGCTGAGCCCATAAGCACCGCACGCCCGCGCGAGCCCGGGCCAGCTCTTCAGATCGCAGACCGGATAGATGCCGGCGATGCAACGCACGCCCTCCGGATGCTCCGCGGCCCAGTTGTAGAGCATCAGACCGCCGCGGCTGCGCGCCAGCATGCCGGCGCGTCGCGCCAAGCCACGCCGTTCCACGAGCTCCTCGTACAGCGCGGAGTAGATCGCCCGTCCGGCGGGGCTGCCGAACGACTCCCCCACGTCCACTCCGGCGATGGCGATCCCGGCGGCCGAGAGCCTCTCGAACATCCACGTCTCGGCGTTTCCCGGCAGTCCCGGCAGCGTCGGCGCATACCAGACCCAGGGCACGCCGACGTTCGTCGGGCGCTTCGGTGGCAGGATCAGGAACGCGGTCGCGCCTTGCACCGCGAAGACCTCTCCTGCGATCGGCAGCGTCTTCGCGGGCAACTCCGGGGACTGCGCCGCGAGCGCCGCCGGCCAAGCGCTCGCGAGGGCCGCGAGAAGCGAGAGCCTTCGATGGACCTTCTGCATGGCCTAACCGTCACACACGGCTTCCAGCGTGTCCAGCCCTCGGGAGCCGCGGTGTCGCTCCGCGCAACGGCGAGGGCGAAGCTCCGCCATCGATCGCGAGAACGCAGCCCCAGGGAACGACCTCGACCTAGCTTCTGCGGAGCGTGGTCATCGCCGCGATCGAGCGCGCCGCGTCGGCGGTGGCGCGCATCCCACCACCCTGCTGCGCCCTCTGCACAACTAAGCCGCCTCGCAGCTTTGCGGTGCAGGGGCGTTTCCGACGGGCGGAAGGAGGCATGGAGGGTAGCATCGCCGCGAACGGCGTGTCCTTCCCTCTCTCCCGTGCCGCTCCCTCGCTCATGCACGTCGCCCTTCCGATCGCTTTCCTCGGTTTCCTCCTCGCTTCCTCCGCCCTCGCGATTCCGCAGCGAGAGCCCGACGGCGAGCCCGATCCTCGCCTCGTGATCGCGGTCGATCGCCGCTTCGAGCTGCTCTCGATCCTGCATCGCCTGGCCGGAACGCCGGAGTATCGGCGCGCGCCGAAGTCGCCGTACGTCGAGGCCGTCGATGCGCATTTCGCGACCTTCGCGAAGCACAAAGCCGTCCAGCGCACGCGCGAGCTCCGCGCCGCCTTCGGGATCTCCTACGACGCGCCGATGAGCTTCGCCGCCCGCCTCGATCCCGCGACGCTGGCGCTGCGCGGGCCTCTCGAGCCCAGGCCCGCGGGCCTCGACAAGCGCTGGAGTGCTGCGCCGATCGCGGAGTACGCCGAGCTCGTCGCGAGCTTCGCGCAGGAAGCGAAGCTCGACGAGTTCCTGTCCGGGCAGAGGGTCTACGCCGCCGGCGTCGAGCAGCGCTATCGGGAAGCGCTGAGAGGCGTCGCCCCGGTGCGCTGGTTCGACAGCTACTTCGGGCCGCTGCCGCAGGCGCGCTTCCGCCTCGTGCCGAGCCTCCTGAACGGTCAGAACAACTACGGCGTGCACGCCGCGTTCGAAGGCGGCGCGCTCGAGGTCTACCAAGTGCTCGGCATGACCGAGCTCGACGATCAAGGGTTGCCCGAGCTCGGCTCGGGCTTGGAGGGTCTGCTCGTCCACGAGCTCGCGCACTCTTATGTGAACCCCGCCGTCGAGCGCCGCTGGGACGAGCTCGAGCAGCCCTTCGATCGCGCGCGTCGCCTCGTCGCGAAGGAGATGCAGGCCCAGGCCTACGGCAACACGAGCAGCGTCGCGAGCGAGTCGGTCGTGCGCGCCGCGACGACGCTGTACATGCTCGAGCTTCGGGGCGAGCAAGCCGCCGCCGCCCAGCTCGGCTACGAGGAAGGGCGCTCGTTCCTCTGGACGCAGCCGCTCTTCGAGGAGCTGCGCGCGGGGCGCGCGAAGGAGGCCCCGGCCGCGCAGCGCTGGCCCGAGGTGCTGCATGCCGTCGGCGAGCGCTTGAGCGCGTGGCTCGAGCTCCCCGAAGCCCAGCGACGCCCGCTCTTCCGCGGCCCGATCAACGCGGTCTATCGCTGGCGGGCGAAGGACACGATGGTCGTCGTGCTGCCGCCGGAGCGAAACCAGAGCGCGTCGGTAGCTGCGTTCGAGGCCTATGTGCGGGAGGTCCACGCTTCCTTCTACGCGAAGCAAGGCGTACCGCTCGCACGCGCCGGCGAAGCGCTCGCGCTGGACAGCGCGCGCGCTCAGGTTCTCTACGGCACGCCGCAGGACGGCCCGCACATCGCCGTGCTGCTCACGCGCCTCGGCGCCGCGTTCGACGAGCAGGGACTGAAGCTCGGCGCGGACCGTTTCGAAGGAGCAGGGATCGCGCTGATCGCTTGCGCAGCGCACGAGCTCGACCCGCGCGCCGCGCCGCGCCTCGTCTATGCCGCCGCCGATCACGCGACCTTGGTGGGCATCAACGCACACTACCACGGCCCGACCGACTGGTTGGTCGTGCGGCGTATCGAAGACGGCAAGTTCGAGACGCTGGCCTCGGGGCGCTGGCCCGCGAAGCTCTCACCAGGATCGTGAGCGAGCGGCGAGTCCCGCAGAGCGTGGGCGGCGCGACGAGTGCGTCGTCATCCTCCGCGAACAGCGTCGCCCAGGGCAGCTCCGGCTCCTCGACGCAGGTGCCGAGCCCAGACCTTGCCCAGGCCTGCACCGGGTCCGTGCGCTTGGGATCGGTTGGGGGCTGGCCCAACGTCCAGTTCGAGCCGCTTTCGCGGAGCTTCTCCTCCCTTGAAGTGCCAACCCAGCGCGCTGGCCCGCCGACCACGCACGTCGAGCGAGAAACCGACCCGGGGTTGTCCACGAGCCCGCGCTCCCGGATCCTGGAAGCGTCACTGCCGGCCACCTTCCGCCCGGCTCCACCCGCCCGACTTGATGCCTGAAGCGACCCCACAGCTCCCTAGAGAACCCGAGGGCGAGCCCCCTGCACCTCTGCTTCGCCCGCGAGAGGAGAAGCGCCGCTCGAAGCGCTCGAGCTTCCGCCGACGAATGCGCGGGATCCACGCGCGCCTCGTGTTCCTCGGGCTCGCCTTGGCCCGCATCTCGCCGCGCTGGCTCTGGTGCGGCCCCATCGCGCGCCTCCTCGCGCGCTGCGCCCCGCCTCAGCTGCGTCGCACGGCGTCCGAGCAGCTCGAGCAGGTCTTCGGCACGGAGCTCGATGGCCCGGCGCGCCGCGGTATCCAGCGAGCGATGTTCTCCCATCAAGCCCGGGTCCTGCGCGAGATCGCGAAGCTCCGCTGCGCCGACGCGAGCTACGTGGAGCGCATGGTGGCGCCCGAGCCGGAGTTCGTGAAGCGCATCGAGGCGCTGCGACAGCACGGGAAGGGCGTCATCGTCGTGACGCCCCACTTCGGGAACTACGAGCTCATGCCCGCCTGGTTCTCGCGCGTGCTCGGCGCACGCGTCAGCGTCATCGCGAAGCGCATCCTGAATCCTTGGATCGACGCCGCGCTGGTCGACATGCGCTCGCGCTTCGACGTGGCGACGATCTACCAAGAGGAGTCGCCGCGGAAGCTCCTGCGCTTCCTCTCCGAAGGTGGGCTGCTCGGCATCCTGCCCGACGCGGACCTGATCCGCATGCAGGGCATCTTCGTGCGCTTCCTCGGACGCGAAGCGTGGACCACGACGGGCCCCGCGAATGTCAGCATCGTCTCCGGCGCGCCCATCGTGCCCGCGTTCCTCACCTGGAACGGCAGCGCGTATCGCTTGAGCCTCGGAGAGCCGATCTTCCCCGACCGCCAAGCGCCGCGCGAAGAGGAGATCCGCCGCATCACGGAGGCGTGGAGCCAGAGCTTCGAGAACGCGATCCGCGCGACCCCCGATCATTGGGTCTGGATCCACGCGCGCTGGAAGACCACCGAGGAGCGCCTGCGCCAGCGGCGCGAGAAGCAGCGCTTGGGTTTCGCGAATCGGCCGCGGTCCACGAGCGACGACGAGCCGCCCGCGCGCGGCGCACGGAGCGCGTGAGCAGCGCCGCGGCGCTCAGATCCAGCGCAGCGCCTTCAGCGTACCGAGCACCACGACGCAGAGCGCCCCGAGCATGCCCGTCACGAGGAAGAAGCCCTGCGGATCCTCGGCCCAGGGGATCCCGCCGACGTTGATGCCGAGCAAGCCGGTCAGGAACGAGAGCGGGAGGAAGAGCGCCGTCACCAGCGAGAGCACGTAGAGGCGCCGGTTCAGCGTCTCGGCTTGATGCGAGCCCAGCTCTTCCTGCGTGACGATCAGGCGATCGTGCAGCGCTTGCAGGTCTTCGACGTAGCGCGTGTGCAGCTCGACCACGGCGGCGAGGTCGTCGCGCTGCGCCTCGGCGAGCCACGCGGGCGGCTGGCGCAGCAAGGCGACCAGGCTCTCGCGCTGCGGGGCCATATGGCGGCGGAGCGTGACGACTTGCCGACGCACCGAGGAGAGCGGGGTCCGCAGCTCCGCGCTCCCGCCCGCGAGCACGCGCTCCTGCACGTCGTCGCTTTCTCTTCGAGCAGGTTCACCAGCTCGCCGATGCGCCGGATCAGGATCTCCAGGATCGCCACGAGGAACTCGCCCACGTTCCGCGGCCCCTTGCCCTTCGCGAGCAGGGCCTCGACGTCGCGCGTCGCGACGATGCGCTGGCGGCGCGCGCTGATCACGAGCCCCGGCTCGAGCCAGAGGCGCAAGGAAACCATGTCGTCGGGTTCTTCGCCGGGGTTCAGGTTGATCCCGCGTATGATGAGGAAGAGCCCCGCGCCTTCGTGATGCGCGCGCGGCCGCGTCTCGGACGCGAGGAGCGCTTCGCGCAAGTCCTCGGGCAGCGCGCTTCTCTCGGCGAGCAACTTCGAGGCATCCGAATGATCGACATCGAGGTGGATCCAGGCCACCCCGCCGTCCTCGCGCGGCCGGAGCTGCACTTCGGGTCCGCGCAGAGGCCGACCGCCGCCCTTCCCATCCAGCACGAGGGCGATCAGCAGTGCGTCCTTCACTTCTTCCTTCATCGCGCACCTCCGCGGGCGTAGCTGGTGCGCACCGGGCAGGGCGCGCAGGTCGGGTTCGGTCGATCGGCGAAGAGCTCCTCGCGCAGCGCGCGGAAGCTCGCGCCATTCCAGATCTCCTCGAAGCTCTGCTGGAGCAGGTTCCCCATCCAGAGCGCCTTGCCGCTGCGGCAGCAGGGATAGACGTTCCCCGCGGGATCGACGCGGAGATAGCTCGCCGCCTGCGAGCAGAAGCGGGGATGCTCGAGGAAGAGATGATCGTGGAAGAGCCGCAGCACGTCGCCGCCCACGAGGCGCAGGCGCGGCGCGCCGAAGAGGTGCAGCGCCTGCAGATCGCCCGGCAGCTCGAACGAGAGGTCGATCGCTCGCGCGCGCGCCACTTCCACCGCCGCGGCGAGCTTCTCGCGCAGCTCCTCGTCGAACGGCACGCGCAGCGCCTCGTACGCGGGCGTCAGCGGCAAGAGCTCCAGCACGTGCACGCGGCTCGCCCCCATCTCCGCGGCCCACGCCACGTAGTCCGCGAGCTCGCCCTGGTTCTTCTGCGAGAGCACGAGGGTGAACCAGAACGGGATGTTGCGCTGCGCGCACTGCCGTGCCGCGAGCCGCGCGTTCGCCGCCACGCGCTCCAGCTTCGCTGGGCGCCGCAGCTCCGCGAAGACCTCCGGCCGATGCGAGTCGATCGAGATCTGGAGGCGCGAGAGCTGGTCCACGCAGAGCGCGAGACGCTCCTCGCTGAGCAGCGTGCCGTTGGTGATCAAGTTGAGCAGCGTCCCGTGCTCGCGGCACTTCGCGACCAGGAACTCGAAGTCGCCGAGCAACGGCTCCGAGCCGGCCGACGGTGTCAGCAAGCTCGCGACCGGCAGGATCGCGTCGAGGATCTTCCCGGCTCGCGCGCGATCGAGATCGCGCGGATCGACGCCGTCCACGTGCTCGGGCCCGAGGGACTGCGGGCAGCTCGGGCAGCGCAGGTTGCACCGCTCGTGCAGCGCGAACTCCAAATGGAACGGCCGCGCGCCCCACACCGCCTCTCCGCGCGCGAGGTGCGCGGCGAGGCGATTGTAGTTCTCGATCTCGCGATCGGTCTTGGTCCAGCTCGCGCGGGGGTCGGAGTCGGGGGTGGGCATGACGCTCGGGCTAGAGTCCTTGGGCCGAGGAAGTCGTGGTACCTGAGTCCAGTTTCCCGCCCAAGGACTCCGGTCTCAATGGCGTCAGCCGTTGAACCAGCTCATACGCCGACGGCGTCAGCCGTCGAACCAGCCAACATGCTAGCGGGGCTGGGGCGCAGCCCCGCTAGTTCCGTCGCCCCGAGCATAGGTCGGCGCGCGCTTCGGCGCGAGCCTCCGCGCGCAGCACTCAGCCGCGCGCGTCCCCGAACAGCTCGCCTTCGAACTCCTCGGCCGCTTCCTCCGCGTCCAGCGCCGCGAGCTCCGCCGCGGTGAACCAGCGTCCGAGCAGCAGACGCAGCGGCACGAGCAGAGCGATCAGGACCGGAAAGAGGATCCCGATCGAGCTCGCCTTCAGCACCCAGAGTGCCGCGAGCGCCACCGCCTGGATGATCGTGTAGAGGTGGATGCGCAGGTGCGAGACGATGCGCGTGTAGTGGCTCCGCGGATAGAGCTCGGGATCGGTGACCCAGAGCGTCACGCGATCGAAGAACTGGTTCCCGCCGAGGGTGGTGAAGCCCATGAAGAGGAAGAGCCCGAAGAGCACGGCCATCGGGATCAGCTTGATCAGGGGCAGGATCAGCACGCTGCAGGCGATGAGCACATGGATCAAGAGGGGCGAGATGCGGTTCTCCCGCACGCTCACGATCGTCTCGTGCTTCTCGCCGCGCTCATCCACCGCTCGCATGGTCGCCAGGCTCTTCACGTGGTTCAGCGAGTGGACTGTCGCGGCGACGATCCACGGCAGCGCCGCGAAGCTGAACGCGATCGTGATCGCACCGACGACGAGGAGGTCGAGATGGAAGCCGGCGCCTTTCCGCAGGCGATTACCGCGCGCGTTCACGAGCCTCGTGGTGATGTTCTGATCGAGGAAAAGCAGGATCGTCGCCATCAGCGCCGGTCCGATCGAGGCCAGGATCGCCCAGGTCGGGAGCTCCCAGAGATCGACCAGCCACGGGCGTCCCGTCGTGGTCTCCACTTGCTCGGGGATCTTGGAGGCCGGCATCGGCACCGCCGACTCGACCACGGCGAACGCGGTCATGAGCGCGATCGCGATCGCGGGTCCGAAGTCGCTGATGAAGTCGCGGACCGTCCGCCAGAGATAGCGACTGCGCTGGAAGGAGCGCATCCCGCGCGACAAGACGAAGGTCCCGAGGCCCAGGATCAACGTGAGCAGCGCCGTGTCGGGGCGCGACGACTCGAGGAACGGCGCGGCGAGCGAGCGCACGGCCTCCACGATGAAGATCACCGCGATCAGCGAGGCGAAGATCTCGTCCGTGAAGCGCGTGAAGTGCCGCATCCAGGCGCTGGCGTCGGTGAGCGCCAGCACGACCAGCAGCAGCCCCGACCAGATGCCCGTCCAAGCGTAGACCGGCAGGAAGGGCAGCTCGAGCTGGCGACACGAGGTGTAGAGCAACCCCGTGAACACGACGATCGGACCGGTGCCGCCGAGCAAGGTGAGCGGCTGGCCCGAGAGCAGCGCGAAGACGATGCCCCCCGCGGCCGTCGCCACGATCATCTCCACCGTGCCGATCGCCCCGTCGGTGACGAGCCCCGTGAGGCCCCCGAAGGCGATCGCGTTCGCGAGACAAGCGAAGAAGAGGAAGATCGTCGAGGCGAGGACCTTCGGGTGGAGGCCCTGCTTGAAGTCGCCGCCGTAGTGCGGCAGACGTCGGCGGAGATCGCCCAGGAGCCCCCCGGCGAAGCGGCCCGTGAAACGGAGTCCGTCATCCACCGGGGTTGGCGCGAAGCCGGCCGGAGCCGACGGAGGGGTCGATCGAGACGAGCTCTCGCTCATGGCGGTCCTCGAGTCGGGTAGGAGCTACGCCGACAGGGGACAACCGCCGTAGCCGGGGTTCGCACGCCATGTTCCACGCTTCGGTGGAGTGGACCAACTCCTTTCGGGATCGGTTTCTCGCGGAGTGCTCGTGGGCAGGATCTCGAGCGACCTCGGTGGTGATCGTTCCTCGGACGATCTCCCGCCCAAAGGCGCCCCAGCCCCCTGCTCTCGGCCGTCCACTGACCACGGAGTTCCCCACAGGTCTCTTCACGCGAAGCACGCAGCAGCCGCGCTCACCCTTTGCGCTTTCCTCGGTCTCTCCGAGACCGCATCCGCCCAGAATCGGCGAGTCGCGCTCTGCGGCGCCGCCAGCGCGACCCTCACCTCCTGCCAGTGGGTCGACGTGCAGAACCGCTTGCTCGCGACGGGGCGCTTCGAGCGCGTGGACATCATCAACGTCATCTCTGCGACCCCGACCCTCGCCCAGCTCCTCCCCTACGACGCGCTGCTCTGCTGGACCAACAGCACGCCGCTGAACACCGCGGCATGGGGCGATGCCCTGGCCGACTACGTGGATGCCGGAGGCGGCGTCGTCGTGTCCGTCTTCGCCAACAGCACGACCACAGCGAATCGCAACATCGGTGGCCGCTGGCAGACGGGCTACGAGGTGGTGCTAGACCAAGGCGGGAACGCCTCCGGCGCCAACGGCACGCTCGGCACGGTGCACGTCCCGAGCCATCCCTCCATGTCCGGCGTCATGACCTTCACCGGCGGCACGATCGGCTCGCGTCCGGCCAGCACCACCCTCGAGGTCGGTGCTCGCCTCATCGCCGAATGGAGCGACGGCAAGGTGCTGATCGCGGAGGGTGCCAATCCGCGCCGTATCGATCTCGGCTTCTACCCACCGAACGCGAGCTGCTCCCAGAGCGGCTGGGCGACCGGCGGCGACCTGATCATGGCGAACGCGCTCGAGCACGTGGGTCGCGGCGCGCGCTTCGCGCCCTTCGGCACGAGCTGCACGGGCACGCTTGGCGCTCCGACGCTCGCCCAGACCGGCAACATCCCGCCGGCCCTCGGAGCGGTCTTCGGCCTCACGGTCGACAACATGCCGAACGGCGTCGCGTTCCTGAGCTTCGGCATCAGCGATACGTCCTTCGGCGGCATCCCGCTGCCCCTGGATCTCTCCATCCTGGGCATGAACGGCTGCTCGCTCTACTCCGACATCACGAGCACGCTCCAGCTCATCGGGCTACCGAGCGCCAGCATCGCGCTCCCGATCCCCGTCGATCCCACGCTGCTCGACGGTGTGATCTACTCGCAAGCGTTGGTCGGCGACCCGGCGGCGAATCAGGTCGGCCTCACCTCGACGAACGGCGGGCGCATTCGCTTCGGCGTTTGAGCTCACGACCTCGGGTCGAGCATGGCGGCCGCTCCCGAGCTGGGCTCGGGCGCGGCCGCTCGGCTTCGAACGCTCGACTTCGAGCGCGAGCCGCTCACCCCTGTTTCAGCAAGCGCACCAACCACCGCTCCTGAGCCCGCTGCATCGCGAGTCGATTGCGCACCAAGGCCGTGCCGTACTTCCGCAGCGGATCGGCCGGGTCGAGCGATAGGAGATCGTAGCGCTCGAGAGGCTCGGGCTCACCGCCGACGAAGCGCGCGAGCAAGCGGTTCGCTTGGTCGGCGATGCGCTCGCCCTCCGCGGCCCATTCTTCGTCGAGCAGATAGTGCAAGAGACGCGGATACGCGCGCGAGCAAAGGCTGATCGCCGGCGCGAGCAGCTCGCCGGTCCATTGCGCTGCGGGGGTGCGGAGCACGCGCTGCAGCGCGTGCAGCTCGCGCGCGGAGAGGCCGTGGAACCACTGTGCCTCGGGCAGCTCCGCGCGACTGCGCAGCCACGCGACCCACGGCGGCTTCACGGCCTCGAGCTCGGGCGCCATCCCCCGGTGATCGTGGACGCGGAAGCCGATCCACGCGCGGTCGACGTGCTCGAGGCGGAGATCGGTGAAGTCTTCCAGCAGCTCGAGCGCGTTGCCGCGCACGGTGTACATGGTGCTCTCGAAGCTCTCGCCGGGGACGACGGTGCCGTCGTCGAGCGCGGCGATCAGCGCCTCGAGCGTCGCACGTGGCTCGCGTTGGAAGTCCGCGCGCACGAGCTCGAGCGCCTCGGACCAGCCGCTCTGGGAGCGGCGGAGCAGGGCGTGCAGGCGCGTCTCGGCCGCAGAGGGCTCCTGGCGCGCGGGAGCGGGATCCTGCGGCAGCGCGAGAGAGGGCACACCAGCGAGTAAGAAGGCCAAGAAACCGTGCATGAGCGGCCGTGCCTCAGAAAACGAGAAAGGGGCCGAGCGATCGTGACCTCCGCTCGGCCCCCTTCCGCAAGCCCAGGTAAAACGACTCCCGCCGGACGCGCGCGCGACGTACCGCCAGCGCGAGCAGCTCAGTGCAGCCGCACGGCCACCGCGTTCGTGATCGTCTGCACGCCGAGCTCCGCCAGCGGCTCGATCACGAAGCCGCAGGCGTAGACCACGGTGCCGGTATAGAGCGGGGCCGGGTTCTGCAGCGTCGCGACCGCCTCCCCCTGCGCGTCGAGGAAGCCGGCGAAGTTGGTGCTGACTCCGGGGATGCTCACGCCGAAGGTGTAGACGAAGGTCGTATCGAGGTCGATCGGCACCGTGCGCGAGCCGAAGGGGAAGCCGGTGTTGCCGAGCGAGAGCGCGAGCGCGTAGACCTTGTTCGCGCCGAGGGGATCACGGACCGTGAGGTTCATCGCGCCGCTGGTCGAGGCGATCCCGCTCGCCGCGAGGCCGGTGAAGCGCGAGCTCAGGATCTCCTGGCTCCCCGCAGCGACCGCGAAGCCCGCGGCGAGGAACATCTCGGTGCCGTCGCTCGAGGTCGTTGCGCTGAAGACGCCGGAGAGCGTGCCGGTCGTATCGAACTCCACCATCGGCTGCGGCGGATCGAAGGGCAGCGCGCGCGAGAGGCGCGTCGTGCGCATCACGCGGAGACGCCGCGTCGCGGGATCGGAGACGGTGTAGATCAGCGCGAGCCCGTCGTCGCTGACTTCGACGTCGCGATGCGAGCTCGTCGTGAGCACCTCGGGCACGACGGCCGGCGCGCTGAACGGCAGCGCTGTGCTCGTGCGCGTCGCGCGGAAGATCGAGTTGTTCGGTGCGTTGGGGGCGCCGTGGCCCGTGGTGAGGAAGTACGCCTCGAGACCGTCCGCGGTCATCGACAGGCTCGCATCGGATCCGGTCGAGCTCAGCACTGGATCCTGCGTGGGTGCGCCCCACGGCGCCGCCGTGTTCGGACGCGTCGCCACCCAGATGTCGAAGCCGCCGAAGCCGCCCGGGCGCAGCGAATCGAACCAGAGCTGCAAGCCATCGGCGGAGAGGAAGGGGCCGCTGTCCGTCGACGGATCCGCGAGCGCGCTCACCTGCACGGGTGCGCCGAAGGGAGCCGTGCGCGAAGCACGAGTTGCTTCGTAGATCTCCCAGTTCCCGCTCGCGAAGGACGCGAGGTGCAGCGTCAGCCCAGCGTAGGAGAGATCGGGGCCCGTGTCGGAAGCAGCGGTGTTCAGCGTGGGCTCGAGCACCGGCGGGGACCAGCCGGACTGCGCGATCGAACCGGAGGCGAGGGTGCCGAATGCGAGGGCAGCGGCGAGCGGAGTGGAATGCACGAGTGGCCTCCGAAGCAGGTAGTCGAGCCGTGGCGAGGGAGCCTAACGCGAACAGCCGTTCTCGGGGATGTAGCCTTGGGAGCCCCGTTCGCGTAGGAAGTGGACGTCGACGCGCGCGGCCCGCACGTGCGTCGATCCACGCTCCCGATCGAATCCGAGGTTCCACCGATGCGCAAGCTCTTCGCGCTCCTCTTGAGCTCCGCTCTCCTCGCGCCCTTCGCTCTCGCCCAGGAAGGCGGCGCCAACTGGCTCCGCGACCTCGCCGCGGCGAAGGCCGCCGCCAGCGAAGGCGGCAAGGCGATCCTCCTCCACGTCCTCCCCGCCGAGGCCAACCCAACGGTCGAGAAGCTGAAGGCCGAGGTCTTCGAGAAGCCCGAGTTCGCGACTTGGGCCGAGGCGAAGGTCGTGCTCCTCGTCGCGGATCTCGCCGCCGCCGACGCGGCCGAGAAGACCGCGAGCGAGAAGCTCGCGAAGGACTACGGAGTGCGCAACTTCCCCCAGGTGCTCCTGCTCGACGCCGAGGGCAAGAAGCTCGGGCAGCTCGGCTACAAGCCGGGCGGCGCGAAGGCCTGGACCGCGCAGACCGACAAGCTCCTCGCCGCCCAGAAGGGCGCCGCGAAGGCGACCTACGAGTGGCTGACCAGCTACGAAGAGGCGCTCGCGCGCTCGAAGAAGGAGAAGAAGCCGATCCTCGCCGACTTCACCGGCAGCGACTGGTGCGGCTGGTGCATCAAGCTGAAGAGCGAGGTCTTCGATCAGCCCGAGTTCCAGAAGTGGGCCGTCGAGAACGTGATCCTGCTGGAGCTCGACTTCCCGCGGAAGACGGAGCTGCCGAAGGAGCTCGCCGACCAGAACGCGAAGCTCCGCGACAAGCACGGGGTACGCGGCTATCCCACGATCCTCTTCTTCGATGGGAAGGGCGAGAAGATCGGTCAGTCGGGCTACGTGGAAGGCGGCCCCGCGGCATGGATCAAGGCCGCGGAAGAGCAGCTCGGCGCCAAGAAGAAGAAGCGCTGAGCGATGACCGATGCCGCCGCGGCGAGCCAGCGCTCGGCTCGCGTCATCGCCTGCATCGCGGCGGCGGCGTTCCTCGCGATGACGCCGTGGTTCGCGGCGTCGTTCGTCGGCGCGGAGCTCGCGCGCGAATGGCAGCTCGACGCGAGTGGCCGCGCTTGGCTCACCGCGTGGGTGCAGCTCGGCTTCGTTGCAGGCACCCTCGCGAGCGCGTTCCTGAACCTCGCCGATCGCTGGCCCGCGCAGCGCCTGCTCGCAGGCTCTGCGCTCCTCGCCGCGGCCTGCACCGCGACGCTCGCCGCCGTGAGCACTCCCACGCTCGGCTTCGCGCTGCGCTTCTTCACCGGCTTCGCCCTCGCGGGCGTCTATCCACCGGCGATGAAGCTCGCCGGCTCCTGGACGAGCGCGCGACGCGGCCTCGCGATCGGCGCCATCGTCGCGGCGACCACGCTCGGCTCCGCGACGCCGCTGCTCGTCGGGGCCTTCTTCGGCGCCGGTGAGCTCCCGTGGCGAACGGTGCTGCTCACCGTCTCCGCGATCGCCTGCGTGGGCGCGCTCCTCTCTGCTTGCACGGCGAGACCCGGACCGCATCTCGGGCGCAGCGCACCCTTCGCCTGGCGGCATGCGCTCGATCCCGTGCGCGTACCAGCGCTGCGTCTGGTGAACCTGGGCTATCTCGGCCACATGTGGGAGCTCTACGCCATGTGGACCTGGGTGCCGCTGGTGCTCGTGCAGTGCTACGAGAGCGCGGGGCTCGGCGGCGATGCCGGTCGGCTCGCCGCGTTCCTCGCCCTCGGCGCCGGCGCTCCTGCATCGCTGCTCGCCGGCTGGTGCGCCGATCGCGTCGGCCGCACGCTCATCGCCGGCGCGAGCTTGCTGCTCTCGGGCGCCTGCTGTCTCGTCGTGGGCTTCGCCATCGCCACGCCGTGGCTCCTCACCGCGCTCTGCGTGCTCTGGGGCTTCGCCGTCGTCGCCGACAGCGCGCAGTTCTCCGCCGCCGCGAGCGAGCTCGCCGATCCGCGCTACGTGGGCACCGCGCTCTCCGTGCAGACCGCGCTCGGCTTCCTGCTCACGACGGTCACGATCTTCGGACTGCCGCAATGGGCGAGCTCGGTGGGCTGGCCGACCGCGTTCGCGTTGCTCTCGCTCGGCCCGGCGGTCGGCATCGCGGCGATGCTGCGCCTGCGCGCGCGGCCAGAGGCAGCGCGGATCGCGGGCGGAAAATGCTAGGCTGGCGCCCTTCTCGCGCAGGAGCTCGCATGCGCTGCACCTTCCCCTTCGCCCTCGTCGCGGCTCTCGCCCTCGCGGCGTGCGGCACCACGATCTCGAATCCGCGCTTCCCGAACGCGACGCACGAGCTCGCCACCTCGTGCGAGCTCTACCGCGGCGGACCGCAGCAGTCGCGTCCGGCGGATCTCCGCCTCGAGGCGGGCACGCTCGTGCGCGTGATCGAGAGCGCGGGCTCCTACACCCTGATCGAGCTCGAGAATCGCGATGGCGGCTATGTGCTGACCAGCGCCCTGCTCCCCCTCACTGAACAGTGAAGGTACCAGGCATCTCTACGGTGCCGCGGACCGACGGACGAGGAAGTTAGATGAGCTTCGAGCTGAGTTCCGCCACCGACGTGCTGCGCCGCACGCCCGGCATCCTGCATCTCTGGCTCGGCGGTCTCGGCGAGGAGTGGACCGAGGCCGACGAAGGCCCGAACAGCTGGAGCGCGAGCCAGATCGTCGGCCACCTCGTCCACGGCGAGGAGACCGACTGGATGACGCGCGTGAACTGGATCCGCACGCACGGCGAGAAGAAGCCCTTCCCGCCCTTCGACCGCTTCGCGCAGGAGACGCGCTTTCGCGGCTGGAGCTTGGATCACCTGCTCGAGCGCTTCGACGAGAAGCGCCAGGCGAACCTCTCCGAGCTCGCCTCGCTGGATCTCACGCCGAGCCATCTCGAATCGTGCGGGCTACATCCCGCGCTCGGCACGGTGACGCTGGGTCAGCTCCTCGCGACTTGGGTCGCGCATGATCTCGATCACTTGGCGCAGATCGCGCGGGTGATGGCGAAGCGCTACCGCGAGGCGGTGGGGCCTTGGGCGCAGTTCCTGCGGATCTTGAGCTGAGAGAGAAGCAGAGCCGCTTCGGCCTCTTCGTGCCGCAGACGGGCTCCTGGAAGCACCGCTACACGCTGCGCCTCTCGTGAACCGAGCCTTCCGCCGCCTTCGGTCGCCCACGCGGCGCCGGGGGCGGCGCTCTGGTCGTTCGGCATGCGCTCGTGCATGCTCACGCAACCTCCCTCGGAGTCTCGCGCGATGCCGATCTCCCTGCACTTCCGCGCCGCTGGCGCTGCCCTTGGGAAGCAGAGCTTCGGCGACGAGGTCGTCGAGATCCGCATCGGTCGCGATGCGGAGCGCTGTCAGTTCGCGCTGCCAGCGGATCAGGCCATGGTGAGCCGCGAGCACTGCGCGCTCCAACGCGTGCTCGGGCGCTATCGCCTCGTGCTGAACGGCGAGAACCCCGTGCGCGTCGACGGCGAGCTCGCCTACGACGGACAGATCCTGCCCGCGAGGGCGAAGCTGCAGCTCGGCGTCGAGGGCCCCGTGCTCCACGTAGAGGTCACGCAGGCGACCGAGCTCGATCCCACCGCGCTCGCGAAGACCGATCGCATCGAGGGCACGGGGACCAAGATCGAGAGGCTCGCGCGGCGCCATCGCCTGACGGCGACGACGCTCGCGCTCTCGATGCTGGCGCTCGCGTGCGCGGCGTATGCCGGTTGGAACTTGCTGCAGCGCAACAAGGAGGAGCTGGGCGCCTCGCTCGAGGACGCGCGGCGTTTCCTCGAAGAGCAGATCACGCGAAGCGCCACGGAGCAGCGCGCGCGCGATGAAGCCCTCGAGCGCGCGTTGGAGAGCGCCAAGCCCTCGGTGCTGATGGTGCTCCTCGCGAGCGACGCCGGCACGGTGAGCGCCGCGGGGACCGCGTGGGTCTGCGGCATCGGCACGCTCGCGACCAACGCGCACGTCGCCTCGATCTTCGCGCAGCTCCCTCCCGGCTGGCGGATGCTCGCGCGCAGCTCCGGGGCACAGCCGAAGGATCACGTGATCGCGCGCGCGACGCTGCATCCGGGCTACGCGCTCTTCGAATCGCTGAACGCGAGCTACCGTCCACAGGTCAGCGCGGCGATGGGCTGGGACGAGGACGTGCGTTTGCTCACCGCCTGCGATGTCGCCCTGCTGCACGTCGACCAAGCGGTCGATCTGCCCTCGCCGCTCGCTCTGGCCCAGCCCGAGGCATTGCTCGCGCTGCGCGAAGGCCGCGAAGTCGGCTTCGTCGGCTATCCCAGCGAGAACCTGATCAACGTGAACGTCGAGCGCCCCCAGCCCACGGTACAGTTCGGCCGCATCACCTCGACCTCGGACTTCTTCTTCGGCGCCGCGAGCCCAGAAGAGAGCCAGCTCATCCACTTCTCGATGCCCGCGACCGGCGGAGCGAGCGGGAGCCCCGTGCTCGACGCCACGGGCCGCGTCGTGGCCCTGCTCTGCGCCGGCAACGTCCAGCAGATCGTCACCGGCTTCCAGCTCCAGCGCGACGGCGCCGGCAACGTCGTCGGTTTCGAGCCCGAGTTCCAACGCTCGCCACTCGCCGTCGGCATCAACTTCAGCCAGCGCTCCGATCTCCTCGCCGAGCTCCTGCGCGGCGACGCGGCTGCCAAGCTCGAGCCGCGCCGGAAGAGCTGGGACGGGATGTTCGCGCGCTACTTGAACGCGAGCTGGGGCCCCGACGAAGTGATCCAGCACGCTTGGCGCGTGCGCTTCGGCAGCGCACGGCCGCTGCCGACGCCGGTGCGCAAGGAGAGCGCCCAGCTGCGTGGTCCGGGGATCGCGGGTGCGGCGTTGGTGGCGCTCGAGAGCTTGGGTCCCGGGCGCTACTGGGTGATCGCGGTCAGCGCCGGGAGGCAGGACATCGACCTGCAGCTCTTACAGGGCAGTGGCGCAAGCGGATGGCGGGAGCGCTTGGCAAGCGATGAGCGGCCGAATCATTGGCCACAGGTGCTGCTCGAGAAGAAGGCGGGAGAACGTCACGCGGTGGCGGTGTTCTCGGGGGCGGGGGATGCAGCGAAGGTGGGGTTTGAGTTGCGGGTGTATGGGGTGCCGGATTGAGGGTGTGATGGCGTGGCTCGCCACGTCGACCGGCGCGATCGAGCACTCAGGCGCGATCTCGCGGTCCTTGCGTCGAACACGGGACGCAGCCCACCATGGCGCCAGGCGAGAGCAGGCTCGCTCTCCATCGGAATCGCGGGACGGCAGCTTCGTGCCGAGCTGGATCAGCAGCCACCCCTGCGCCTTCCTGGCGCATATAGCCATCACTCTTGCGATGATCGCCGTCGGGTTCGCGCAACCGGTCGCGAACGCCCTCTTCCTCGCTCGCTGTTCCTCGCGACGCGGAGAACGGCCGCGCTCATCTGCTCTCCTCGTCGCGTGACTCGTGCTTCAACGGGCTGCCAACTTCCAGATCGATGTCGCGCCCAGCGCAAGAGCCCTGGACCCTCCGAGAGCGATCCGAGCTCTCGAGAGGGGCCGGCTCTGGATTCTCCGGCGTCGCATAGCGAGACTGCGCTCATGCTCCGCATCGACGGGATCCGCAAGTGCGACGAGAAGCGCTACCGCGAGGCGGTGAGGCCATGGGCGCAGTTCCTGCGGAGCTCGCGATGAACTACTGCCTTGCGGCTCGCGTGAAGGGCTGGGCGATCGCAGCGTTGCTCGCCTGCGCAGCATGCTCGGGGACGCGCGAGGAGCGCGAGGTCGAGAGGCTGCCCATCCCCGAAGAGCTCCGCATCCTCACGTGGAACCTCCACCACGGCGAAGGCGGCGACGGGCGCTTCGATCTCGAGCGCATCGCCTCCGTGATCCGTGCTTCGGATCCCGATTGGGTCGCGTTGCAGGAGATCGACAGGGGAGTGCGACGCACGCAGGGCATCGATATGCCGGCCGAGCTCGCGCGCCTGACCGGCCTCCATCCCGTCTTCGGCGACAATCTCGACTACCAAGGCGGCCGTTACGGGAACCTGGCCTTGGTGCGCACGCCGCCCGAGCACGCGATGAACCACGCGCTGCCCTCGCACTATGTGGGCGAGCAGCGCGGCTTGCTCGAGCTGCAGTGGTCGACGCCGCACGGCGTGCGGCGCTTCTTCGTCACGCACTGGGACTATCGCGGCGACTACGAAGGCGAGCGCCTCGCCTCGGTGGAGCACATGCGCACGCGGCTCGAGGAGTCCGCTCATGAGCTCGCGGTGCTCGCCGGCGATCTCAACGCGCTGCCGAGCTCGGGCGTCATCGCGTGCCTCGACGGGTTCCTGGATCCGGCGCACGGCGCGACGCCGCAGCCTACCTATCCCGCGGCCTCACCCGAGCGCATGATCGATTATGTATGGCTCGACGCGGCGGAGAGCTCCTGGAGCGTGCAGCGCTGTGAGGTGCTTGGCGAAGCGACGGCTTCCGATCATCGGCCGTTGCTCGTCGTCCTGCGCAGAGATTGAGATCCCGGCGCCACGGGCACGGCGAAGGCCGCAAGGAACGCGATCGATCGAGCTCCGGCGAAAACGCCTGTAGATGCGGATGACTGGTCCGAGGCAAACTATCTGCTTCGTCCGGACTCGAGGAACCGCCCATGATTCGATCATCCTTCCTGGTAGCTCTCGCGCTCGCTTGCTCGGCAGGCATCTCTTCTGCACAGCTGGCTCTCACGACGCTATTCGCCGCCAACAACGGAGGCGCCACCGGTGGCGCGTTCTACTTCGATGTCGAGGTGAAGCTCAAGACGACGCTGCTCGCGCTGGACTGCAACTTCGGTGCGACCGTCGGCACTCCCGTCGGGCTGGAGATCTGGGTGACCGAAGAGACTCGCGTCGGGAAGCTGACCGATCAGAGCCTCTGGACGCTCGTCGCTCGCGACGATGGCAGCTCGACGAGCGCGGGACGCGATCAAGCGACGCGCATCACCCTCGAGAAGGCTCTGAAGCTCAATCCTGGGCGCTTCGGCGTCGCTCTCGTCGCCTTCGGCACGACTCATGCGTACACCGACGGCGCGCGCGTCATCGCCGATGGGTTCCTCGAGATCGAGACGGGCGACGCCATGAACACGCCCTTCGCGGGCGGGATCAACACACCTCGAACCTGGAACGGCCGGCTGATCTACGGACCGAAGTCGGTGAAAGGTCCCTTCCTCTACGCCTACGACGACGACACCGGAGCCGTCCACGGCTTCCTGCTCGACAAGAAGACCGGCGTGCCCGGGCAGCTCCTCGGCTCGCCCTTCGCGGCTACCGGCGGCGGCATCAGCTGCGGAGGCAACTGCCAGACCCTGGCCGCCGATCCGAAGGGTCGCTTCCTCTTCGCCGCGACGAACTCCGGGCTCGCGGTGCTGCGGAAGGGCACGGGAGGCGTGCTCGAGCAAGTCGCCGGCTCGCCCTTCGCGGGCGCGGGTCGCCTGAACGGCGTCGGCACCTGGAGCAGCGGCAACACCTTGCTCGTCTTCGGCGTGGCGACGCAAGCGGGCGTGCTGAACGCGTTCGAGATCGATCTCGAGACGGGTGCGGCGACCCTGCGCCCGCAAGCTCCGGAGATCGGTGGCTCCGGCTCCATCGGCCTTGCCGTGGGATCCGACTTCCTCTACGTCGTGAACCAGAACGACGCGGAGTTCCATGGCTTCGCCATCGATTCGAGCAGTGGCGCGCTCTCTCCCACGCCGAACTCGCCCTACTCCATTCCGGGGATCAGCGACCCCTTCAACGCGACGCTGGATGCGAAGCAGACCCTGATCGCCGTGAACGACTGCAGCGATGGCGACTACGGCTTCGCCACGATCGACAAGACCACGGGGGCGCTGCTGTTCCCCGTCGTCGTGAGCGGCGCGTCGGGATGCAGCGAGGTCTTCGGCTTCAGCTCGAAGGGCGTCTTCTACGGCGGTGGCGACAGCGTGATCGACGTCATCGCGAGCGGCAGCACGCTCGTCGGCAGCCCGACGGTGCCGGCGATCGCCATCGACCTCGGCCTCGTCACGCCGAAGGGCAACGCGGTGTACTTCATCGGCGTGACCTCGCTCCACCACGCGCCGATCGACAAGCGCCTCGCGGTGCCGATCGCGAGCCAGACGACCACGCTGGATTCGGTCTTCAACGATCGCCCGACCGGCGTGATCCTGCTCTCCAAGTAGACGCCGCACGGCGTAGGAACGCAGAAGGCGGTGGCCGCTCGATCCGAGCGCCACCGCCTTCTGCGTTCCGGAGTTCCTCGCGGTAGGATCAGCTCGCCGCCGGCGCGTCGGCCGAAGCCGATTCCGCCGCGGCCTCAGGCTGGCACTCGGGCGCGCTCATCGCCAGCGCCATCGCCTTCTCCATCTGCTTCATGGTCATGTCCTTCGTGTGCGTCGCGACGGACCACTCATGGCCGAAGGGATCCTTCAGCTTGCCGTAGCGATCGCCCCAGAAGGCGTCCATCGGCGGCATGACGACCTGGCAGCCGGCGGCGACGGCCTGCTCGAAGACCTTGTCGCAGTTCTTGACGTAGAGATGCAGCGTCACCGGTGTCGCGCTCAGCGCGGACGCGGCGCGCGCGACGCCGCCGTTCCACTCGGGGAAGTCGTCGCAGAGCATGACGCGGCTGTCGCCGATCTGGATCTCGGCGTGCGCGACGCGACCATCGGGCGTCATCATCTTGCCCTTCGACTTCGCGCCGAAGGCCTTGGTGTAGAACTCAAGCGCCTTGGCCGCACCCGCGACGACGAGGTGCGCGCTCACGGTGGCGAAGCCCTTCGGGATCGGGTCCGCCTTCTTGCTCTTCTTCTGCGCGGGCTTCGCCGCCTTCGCAGGCTTGGACGCCTTGCCGGCCTTCGCCGACTTGCCCGCCTTCTTCGGCGCGGCAGCGGCCTTGCCGGCCTTCGCGCTCTTCGGAGCAGCCTTTGCGTTGCTCTTCGCAGCGGCTGCAGCAGCCTTGCCCTTCTTCGTCGGCTTCGCCGGTGCAGCAGCCGCCTTCTTCGCGTTCTTCTTCTTCGCCACGACTCCAAGTCCTCAACGGGGAAACGAGCGCGCGACGGGGGCGCGCCGAGGTGAGAGGCGGGAGAGAGTCCGGCTTCGCGCCTCGCTTGGCAAGTGTCGATCAGCGCTCGGCCAGGATCCTGGTGCGGAAGCCGAGCTCCTGAGAGAGCGCCACCATCTCCTCGAAGACGTCGCCGTACGCCACGGCGACGTGGTTCGAGAGGTAGTGCGCCATCAGGGTGTCGCGGCCGATCCCCATGTCCGCCGCCATGAACGGCCACTGGCGGGTGGTGCCGTTCCACCAAGCGTCGCGCACCGCGGGCGGCAGGCGGACCACCTCGCCACGGCCGACATCCATCCAGAGCGTCCCCTGCTTCACGTAGGCGCGCGCCCAGGTCATAGCACCCGGGAGCGACTCGCCGGCGAAGGAGCCGCCGGGGGTCGGGAAGTAGAGGCGCGGCTGGCGGTAGGTGTGCGCGCCCTTCAGGGTGTGCGGATCGTGGTTGAAGGCGTAGGCGCCGCAAGAGCCGCTGTTCAGCAGCACCCAGAGGAAGCGGCCCTCGTGCTCGGCGCCCCAGCGGACGTCGTGGAACATGACCGCCTGGTGCAGGCCCTTCGCCGTGAGGAGCCGCTTCAGCATCTCCATGGGCAGGACGTTGCCCTGGTCGGCTTCCGTGGCGCAGGCGATGGTGTCGCCGTTCGTCTCGGGGCGGCAGCTCGAGTTGAAGAGGCCCTCGGCGAAGTCGCTCGGCGGGCGGAGCGGGATCATGCCGAGCTGGTACTGCCAGCCCAGGCAGTCGGCGCGGAACTCCTCGACCAGATCCTTCACCACGAGGTAGTCGCGGAGCTGCTCCTTCGTCGACTCGGGCGTGAAGTCCTCGGCGTCGTGCTCACCCCAGTGGAAGGTCACTCCCTTCTCCTGCACGAAGCGGAACGCCTCCTCGATCCGGTGATCGGGGATCCGGCGGCCGCGATCGACGATCCAGCACTGGTCAACCTTGTGCTCGGTGAAGCCGTGGCGGTTCAGCAACCGGGGACCGAAGTAGCCGTTGATCATGCCCATCGAGGTGTCGCCGAGCATGAGCACCAAGGCGCGCCGATCGCGGAAGCCCCGTGCCACCTTCGCCGCGCGGGCGGCGGCCTGCGGCGAGACCGCGGCGTGGAAGCGGATCGCGGACTCGGAGTAGCGGATGCGGCCCGAGCTCACCCACTCCTCGAGGCGGGCCATGAACTGCGGATCCTTCGTCCAATCCGGCGCGTCGGTCCAGGCGCGGGAGAACGGGCGGTCGAGGCTCTCGAGACACGCGCCCGTGTTCAGCAGCCCGACCAAGCCCGGCCACTTGCCGCTGAAGTTGCTCGCGAGCAGCAGCGGGTTTTCCTTCCCGACCACGCCGTCGCAGGTGTGCGGACCGTAGAGCCAGTGCACGCACATCCCGATCATCGGGTCCTGCACCGGACCGAGCTTCTCGATCGCATGGTGCGGCTTGCTGAGGAAGCCCTCCACGCGATACGGCGCGTGTCCGAGCGCGCGCAACGCGCGCTCCATCTGCTGCGTCGCCTCCTCGACGTTCGGGAGAGCGAGCTGGTTCGGAATGTCCCGGGCGTCGCCGGGCCAGAAGAGCGCGATGCGTTGTCCCATGGCGCGGAGATCCTAGGAAACCGAACGTACGGTGCCAGAGCAATTTTCTCCGGTTGCTAACCGGAGAAAATTGCTCTGGCACCGTACGTTCGGTTTCGCGGGTCAGCGCTTCTCCCAGCGCTCCTTGGCTTGGAAGTAGAGCTCGAGCGCTTCGAGGGCTTGCTTGGCCAAGGCGCGGGCTTCTTCGCTCGGATCGCGCAGGCACTCGATGATCAACGGAACGGCGTCGCGCTCACCGGTCTGCTGGAGCGCTTGGATCGCGTTGTTCTTGGTCGCGGGATCGTCGAGGAACGGCGCGATCTCGGCGACGACCTCCGGGCCGCGGAGGTAGCCGAGCATAAGTACGGCGGCTTCGCGGACATCGTCTCGCTTGCTCGAGCGCAGAGCGGCCACGAGCTTCCGCACCTCGGCGCTGCGCATTTCGGGCGGTACCAGCCGAGGCCAGCCATCCGTGAGAACGTCGGTGGCCAGACCGCGCGCGAACCACGGCGTGGCGAGACTGCACAGCTCGGCATCCGCGGCGATCACGGCCGCGTAAGTCTCCAGCGCTTCCTCGGCGAGCTTCGGCGGAGTGCTGGGAGCGAGTGAACGGAGCAGCAAGGCGCGCTGCTCCTCTGCGGCGGCCGAACGGATCAAGGCTCGCCAGGCGCCGAACGCGGCGCTCTCGGTCGCAGCTTCGACGAAGCGGAGCAGCGCCGCGCGCCCCGGGGGCCCCACTCGGGTTGCCAGTACGTCGCCGAGACCGCTGTGCAGGAGGCTCCGGCTCGCGATATAGCGCTCGCCCGCGGCCACCAGCAGCGGCGCGTGCTCCGGCTTCCAGTGCGGACGCAGCGCGTCGAGCAGGTTCTGCAGCGTCTCCGCATCGATCTCCGTGCAGCGCTGCAGCACGATCGCGAGCTGCTCGGGTCCCGCGAGCCGCACGAGCGCGGCGCGCACCGCGCCCGTCCAGGGTGCATCAGAGTCATTCGGCTCGCGCGGCGGAACCGCTTCGAGCAGAGCTTCGAAGCACGAGGCGTCGCTGCGATCGCGCACGATGCGTTGGAGCCCGCGCGCATCGTGCCCTTGGCGATAGCTGCGCATGAAGTCGAGCGCGGCGCGCACGGTATCGGCATCGGCGCGCGACTCGTAGAACGCCCAAGTCCAGTGGTTGGCGATCAAGCGCTTCCCGAGCGGCACGAGACGTTCCGGCGCCAGCTTGCGCACGTACTCGAACAGGTTGCTTCGGTTTGGCGCGCTCTCGAACTCGGAGAGCGCGAGATCCACGCCCACGGGGCTCGCGCGCCGATCGAGCTCGGCAAAGACGTCGTTCGAAGCTTGCGATGACGCCGCAGCACAGGCGACCAAGGTTTCCGGATCGAGTGACTTGCTGTGACGTCGCACGACTTGCTGGATCTCATGTTGATTCCAGCGCGCCAGAATCTCTCGATCTCGATCGTAGAGCTGCGGCCACGGCCTCTCGCGTGAGTACACCGAGCGCAAGAAGACCTGGCGCTCGACCTCTCCCGCGAGGCGCTCGCGAAACGCGAGGGCGTCGGCCTCGGTCGCCTTCGCCGAGCGCTCCAGCCACGCTTCGATCGCCATGCGCCGCACCTCGAGCTCGGCGTCGGCAACGAGCGCATCGATGATGGCTCCGACCTCGCTCCGCTCGCGCAGTGCGATCGATCCGCAGAGCTCGGCCGCGAGGCGCCGCTCCTCGCTGTTCTCCGAACGCGCGAGCTCACCGACCGCCGTCGCGAGGCGCGGATCCATCTGCTCCACACGGCCGAGCGCGCGCAGCGCCTCGTAGCGCACGCGCGCATCGGCGCTCGCGAGCGCGCGATCGATCAGCCCCGCGCGCGCCGGTCCGCGCACTTCGTCCAGGCAGCGCGCCACGACGACTCGAGCGACGGGATCCGCGCCGCCCATCAGGCGCTCGAGAGCCGCGATCGCCTCGGCATCGGGCGCTTCTTCCAGCAGGAATTGCAGCGTCCCGCGCAACGCGATCGGCGAGAGCTGCCCGAGGTAGCGCGGCAGGATCGGGCGCACGGCGCTGCCGAGCTGCCGCAGCTTCGTGCGCGCGTTCATGGCCGGTGTGCTCGGATCCTGCTCGAGCTGCAGCAGCAGCGCGAGGATCGGATCCTCCTGCCCAGCGGCACCCTGCAGCTGTGCGGGCGCCTGCGCCGCCGGCGCCTTCCCCTGCACGTCCTTCTCGAGCTGCGCACGCACCGCCGCCGCGCGCCCTTCGTCCTGCGCCGGCACCCAAGCCAGAGCCCCCAGCGTCCACGTGATGAGCATGCTCATGTCGGTCCTCCCGTTCGAGCCCGAGCGCAGGATCGCGGGATGGGCTTCCGAGGTTGTCAGCGGGATCTCAAATCGCGCGGCGTGCGCCTGACAAGGGCCTGACAAACGCGCGGCGGCGCCGCGTAGATTGACGGCATGGACCCCGCTTCGGGAA
Source organism: Planctomycetota bacterium (assembly GCA_016719295.1). Classification (GTDB taxonomy): domain Bacteria; phylum Planctomycetota; class UBA1135; order UBA1135; family JADKAF01; genus JADKAF01. The sequence goes on along the minus strand of JADKAF010000001.1, from coordinate 4,839,581 downwards.
GCTCGCGTCGCGCCTCGTGGAGCCTGCTGCTCCTGGCATGGCTGCTGCCGGCGTTGCTCGCCTTCGGCGCGCTCACCCTGCGCCTGCAGGGCGTCGCGCGCGAGCTCGAGGCGGCGACGCAGCGCGAGCTCGCCGAGGCCGCCGTGCGCGCGCAGGCACTCTGGCAGGAGTCGCTCGGCGCGCCGACGCTCGTCGAGAAGCTCCGGCTCGAGCGCGATGCCTCGAGCGGCGCGTGGCGTCCCTTCGCCGCGTGGTTGGAGCCCCGCGCGGAGGAACCCGCCCCGAGCTTCGCGCTCGAGCTCGCGCGTTCCGCGGAGCAGCGCGGCGAGCCGATCGAAGCGCTGCGCTTCTTCGACGCGGCGCGCGCGGAGGGCGCTGCGCCGTGGAGCGCCGAGTCGGAGCTGTCTCATGCGCGCGCGCTGCACGCCGCGGGACGCGACGCGGAGGCGAGAACGAAGCTCGCACAGCTCGCGTCGAGCGAGGTGCGTAGCGCTGGGCCGCTCTCGACGCGCGCGCTCGCGGCGTTGCTCGACGCCCGCATCGCCGCCGAGGCGCAGGATCTCGGCGCGGCGCACGTACTTCGATCGCGTCTCTTCGCGGGCGAGCTCGCCCTACCCGCGGTGGCTGTGAGCGAAGTTCTCGCCTACCTGCATGGGCTCGGACTGGAGTCGTCACCCGAAGACCTCCTGCTCGCCGCGGCGGCGCGCGTCGCGCAGCGTCTCGAAGCGGGAGAACCTGCGGCGCGCGAAGCGGGCCCGTTCGACGAGCTCGCGTGGCTCCAGCCGCTCGAGGACGGCGCGGTGCAGGTGCTGACGCTCGCCCTCGCCCACGAGCTCCGCAGCGCTTCACTCGCGAGCGAAGAACGCCGCACGCCGCATCTGCGCTTGGGTATCGTCGATGAGCGAATCCGCGCCGAGCTCCGCGGCACGCCGCCGAGCGAGTGGATCGAGCGAGCGGAGCTCGCGCTCTATGCGCTGGCACTGCTAGCGTTCCTCCTCGGCCATGCGCTCGCGCTGCGCGTGGCGCTCCGCGAAGCGCGGCTCGCGCGCTTGAAGAGCGAGTTCGTCGACCGCGTCTCGCACGAGCTGCGCACGCCGCTCACCGCGGCGGCGCTGCAAGCGGAGATGCTAGCGAGCGGCAAGGTCCCGCCGGAGAAGCTCGCGCGCTATCACCGCGGGCTCCGCGTCGAGATCGAGCGGCTTTCACAGCTCGTGCAGCGCGTGCTCGACTTCGCGCGGCTCTCGCGCGGGCGCCTGCCCTTCGAGCCGCGCGAGGTCCCGTTGCGAACAGTGCTCGCGCGCGGGCTCCGCGCCGGGCGCGCGGCGCTCCGCCTCGCGGATCAGAAGCTCGAGATCCGCGCGCCGCGCGATCTGCCTGCTCTGCAGCTCGACCCCGCCCTCCTCGAGACCGCGCTCGCGAACCTGCTCGAGAACTGCGCGCGCCACGCGCCGCGCTCGAGCGCGATCGAGCTCGAGGTCGCGTGCGAACGCGACGTGTGCGTGCTCGCGGTGCTCGATCGCGGCCCTGGCGTTCCGCCCGAAGAGCGCGCGCTGATCTTCGAGCCCTTCCAGCGCGGTGCCTCGTCGGCGACGAAGCCGGGCAGCGGCTTGGGGCTGGCGCTGGTGCGAGAAGCGGCGCGACTGCACGGCGGGACGGCGGAGTTCGCCCCGCGCGAAGGCGGGGGCTCGATCTTCAAGCTGCGCCTGCCGCAGCGCGCGGGGAACACTCGATGAAGCGCCTCCTGATCGTCGAGGACGAGGAGCGGATCCGCGAGACGCTCGCGGACTTCTTCGCGACGCAGGAGTTCCTGGTCAGCACGGCGGCGAGCCTCGCTGCGGCACGCGCGGTGCTCGCGCGCGGCGACGTCGCGGCCATCGTGCTCGACCTGCTGCTCCCGGATGGCGACGGCACGGAGCTGGTGCGCGAGCTCCGCGGGCGCGGCGATGCGACGCCAATCCTGATCGCGAGCGCTCGCGGCGAAGAGCGCCAACGCATCCTCGGCCTACGCCTCGGCGCCGACGACTATCTCGTGAAGCCCTTTTCCTTGCAGGAGCTGCTCGCGCGCATCGAGGCCGTGCTGCGCCGCACGACGACCCCCGCGGCGCGCCTCGTGATCGGCGACGTCATCGTGGACTTCGAAGCCTTCGAGCTCCGCCGCGGTTCCACGCGCACTCCCCTCGTTGCGAAAGAGGCCGAGCTCCTCCGCTATCTCGTCCAGCACCCCGGCCGCGCCTTCCGCCGGGAGGAACTCCTCGACGCGATCTGGGGCCGCGACGCTGCCCCGACGACACGCACGATCGACACCCACGTCTTCCAGCTCCGCCAGAAGCTCGAGACCGACCCCGCTCACCCCCGCCACCTCCGCACCGTCCACGGCGTGGGCTACCGCTTCGACCCCTGATCGATCAGATAGGGGTCAGACCCCTCCGTTGATCGACGGCGTCGATCAGCGAAGGGGTCTGACCCCGTTTTGATCGATGGCGCGTAACGCGAGCGTGCGGTCGGCGGATGGGGCCTTCGGAAGATGTTCCGAGGTCCCTCATGCCATTCCTGCCGATCCGCTCCACCATCGGAGCGCTGCTGCTCGTTTCCCTCGCCGCTCGCGCGGCCGACGCTCAAGCCAGTGCGTCGATCCTCACCACCAACGGCGCGGGCTCGCTGACCACGCTCTCCACGGAGAACGGGTTCCGCACGAGCTGGCATCAAGCCATCCCGGGCAACTTCGGCGGGTCCGGAGGCGAGAACCTGCTGCTCTACGACCGCATCCAGGGCGAGGGCAAGTTCCTGAGCTCGAGCACGACGGGTTCGCTCACGACCTACGCCACGCACACCGGGTGGTCCACGAGCTGGGATCAAATCGTCGCCGGTCAGTTCGGCGGCTCGTCGCAGGATGATCTGCTCTTCTACGACGCTCCGAGCGGCATCGGGCGCTTCTACACGACGGGCGCCGGCGGCTCGATCGCGCTGCTCCGCACCAACACCGGCTGGAACCAATACGACACGATCGTCCCCGGCAACTTCGACGGCAGCGGTACGACGGATCTCTTCTTCTACTCACGCACACGCGGCGAGGGGAAGTTCCTCCGCACCGATGGCAGCGGCAACATCCTGCTCCAGAGCCATCTGACCACGATGTCGAAGAACTGGGACCAGATCGTCCCGGGTGACTTCGATGGCAACGGCACGACCGATCTCTTCTTCTACGAGCGTATCCGCGGGATCGCGCAGTTCTGGTCGACGAACGGCACCGGCGGCATCTCGCTGATCCGCGGCTACGTGGGCATCCGAAGCTCCTGGGATCTCATCGTGCCCGGGAACTTCGGCGGCACTTCGCACACCGATCTCTGCTTCTACGACCGCACCGCCGGCGAAGCGCGCTTCGCATTCACCGATGGCGCGGGCGGCTGGGCGCTGCAGACGGTGCGCTCGACCTCGCCGCGCTGGCTGCACTTCGTCGCCGGCGACTTCGTACCCGGGCGAACGAGCATCTACGCCTACGACGGCACGCTGCGTGTGCGCATACACGCCGTGCGCTGCATGGACTCGGATGGCACGCGCGCCACGGCGATCACGCCGGCGGAAGTTCGGCAGTGGGTCGATCGCGCGAACCTGGTGTATTCGAAGGCCGGCGTGTGGATCGAGTTCGACGAGCGCACGGACTACGAAGTGCTGCGCAACACGACGATCAACACGCTGGATCTCTGCCGTGAGTTCTCGAGCGAGGCGCAGTGCAACGTGCATAAGCAGGCCGCCGAGACCTGGGCGCTGCGCTATCCCTGCAAGATCGTGGTGTTCTTCCGCTACGGGAACAGCCCCAGCCCCACCGGCAGCGGCTTCTCCAGCGAAGAAGCGAACTACGTCGCGATGCCAGGCTTCAACAACACCGTGACGACGCAGTACTTCCACGATCCGAACACGCCGGGCCACGGCGATGCCATCCAGGGGATCAAGCTGCTCGCCCACGAGCTCGGGCACTACTTCGGCTTGAACCACACCCACGTCGGCATCGACTACGGCAACACCAGCAACCCTCACGCCGTCGTCGCTGCGTACCTGGCCACGCTCTCGAACCCGACTCCCGACTCGCTCGACGGTGACGGCGGCGACACCTGGGACACGCCGCCCGATCCGGGCATCGACTACTTCCATGCGCTGGGCTGGAACCCCGCCGATCTCGATCGCGAGATCCGCATCAACGTGCCTGCCTTGGGACTCGACTTCACCTTCAGCCCCGATCGCAGCAACGTGATGAGCTACTGGGCGCTCTGCAACGGATACCTGCGAGTCAGCCCGGATCAGGTGCGCGAGATCCGCGAGGTGCTGCACGGCTCGAAGAGCCAGATCCTCGATCGCTGCGCGCACTACGTCGCCGGCCGGAAGCTCCTCTACGGCGGTGGCTGCCCGGGCACGAGCAACCTCGCGCCGACCCACGATGTCGCCGGAACCCTCGAGATCGGCAACGCGATCTCGCTCGAAGTGGACAACGCCGTCGCCGGCACGAGCGGCGTGCTCTGGATCGGCATCCAGCCGCTGCGGCTGAATCTCGCGGGCGCCGGCATGGGCACTTGCGACTTGCTCGTGAACCAGATCGTGTCCCTGCCCTTCTCGACGAGCCGCAGCGGCTTCGCGCGCCTCTCGATCGCCGTGCCGCCGGACCCATCCCTAGTCGCCGCCGCCTTCTACTCGCAGGCGGCCCTGCTCGACCTCGGCACGGCGACCCCCACCAAGCTCACCACCACGAACGGCGTCGAGACCGTGGTCGGCGGCGACCGCTGACCGCGTCGATCAGATAGGGGTCAGACCCCTCTGTTGATCGACGCCGTCGATCAGACAGGGGTCTGACCCCTTCTTGATCGACGGGCTTTGGGAGAAAGCATGTCGTCTCGGTGGAGTGGATGACGAATGGGGCGAAGTTCTACCTCTTCCGGAGACCACTCATGTCCCCCGTCCTCTCTCCCATCCGCGCGATGCTGCGCACCGCAGCACTCGCGTCCCTCTTGGCCTCCTGGCTCGGAGCGCAGGAGCCCGCCCGCCACGTGCCCGCCGACCCGGCCTCGCTCGCTCCGGAGCCGTCCAAGAACGGCACCTTCGGCGTCCCCTTCGAGATCTCGGGGGGCGCGATCGGCTTCGGGGAGACGGACGGGTCCCTCGTCGGCGTCGGGGATCACTACAAGACCTTCTTCGAAGAGGGCGGCATCACGTTCACGCCGGCCTTGGGCCACGCGGTTCCGACCAACCAGAACCTGCGCCTGCGCCTCGAGTCCGTCGTCCGCGGCGATCGCGTGGTGCATTCCGCCAGCCCCGCGGTCCAGCCGCGGCGGTCGAACGACGCCGTCCTCTACGAGCGCGGCGAGATCACCGAGCGCTACGACCTGCGCCCCGAGGGGATCGAGCAGAGCTTCGTGTTCGCCAGCCAGCCCGAGGGCAGCGGCGATCTGATCGTCCGCCTGCGCTTGCAGACGGAGCTCGAGGCATCCTCGGGACACCAGCTGGAGAACCTCCGCTTCTCCGCCGGTGAGGTCGGTGGCGTCGATATCGGCGCCGTCGTGGGCATCGATGCGAAGGGGCGACGCGAGAAGGGTCACCTGAACTTCACGGGCACGCATCTCGAGCTCGTGTTGCCCGCGGAGTTCGTGAGCCGCGCTGCGTATCCCCTGGTCCTGGATCCGCCCATCTCGCCGCGGATCAACGTGACCGCGGCCCCCGTCGGTTCTTCACGACCGGAGGCAGCGTACCTGGCAGACACCTACTTGGTGGCCTGGGAGCACGCCTACTCGGCTTCGGACACCGACATCCACGGCCAACGATTGGACGCCTGTGGTCGAGCGGTGGGAAACCTGCTCGTGATCGACGCCGCGACCACGGATGAACGAGAACCCGCGGTGGCGATGGTCTGGACGAGGAATCGTTTCGTGGTGGTCTACCAGCGTGGGGCTCTCGGCGCACGCAACGTCATGGCTCGCACCGTGACCCGCTTCGGATCCCTCGGCCCCGTCTTCCCGGTTGCACAAGCTAGCGACGACGAGTACGAGCCTGCGGTCGGCGGCTCGATCCACTCCACAGACACAGGAGTCATCATCGTCTGGGTCAACGCTCGTTGGGGCATCCGCGTGGGGAGGTATCGGGTTGAGAGCGACGGCTCCCTGTTCTTCGTGACAGAGAATGCGCTGGACACGAATCCCAGCGGTCGTCGGCCCGTGATCTCGAAGTCCGGAGGAGCTTCGCAAGTGTTCCTGGTGGCGTGGGAGACCAGGAACGGAGACTGGATCGGCGTGCGCTTCGTAGGGGCGTATACGCAACCTATCAGCGCGTTCGGCTATGTCGCGACGGGAGGCCGAGGCCCGCTCCTGCCCTCGGTCGACGGGGACGGCACGAGCTTCGTGCTCTCCTATGCGCGCCAGGAGGTCTCCGGATCGAATGACAACTTCGATGTCTGGTTCATCGATCCTCAGCGACCGACGAATCCTTCAGCGGTATGGACTTACAGCCAAAGCGTCCCCATCGAGAACACTCAGGGCGACGACGACCTTGGCTCGGCCATCGCTTCGATCAACGGCCGCTCCGTGGTCGCGATCGAGGACCGGGTCGGTGGAGTCGGGACCGCGTACGAGATGTGGGCGAGCGCACGCAGCAGCACCGGAGCGCTGAATGGCAGTTGGCAGCGGATCAGCGAAGCGAACGCGACGACCATGAACAAGCATCCTTCGGTGGCCTCGCGTCAGTCGGGCAGCAACTCCTCTTCGAGCCAGGCGCTCTTCGTCTGGACCTGCACGCCCGCGGGTGCCATTTCCGTCGTGAAGGGAATCCTCTACACGGAGACGGTGACCCCTGGCAGCTCGACGGCCATCACGACGGGCTGTGGCGGCCTGGGGATCCGCGTGAGCGGCGGCTCCCCGGTGATCGGCTCGTCCCTGAGTTGGCAGCTCACCGGAGCGTCGGGATTTGCTTCGATGTGGATCGGACTCTCGCAGGTTTCCTTGCCGATCTGCTCGAACTGCACTCTGGGAACGCCTCCGGACGTCACCTTCTCCGGGACGGCCATCGGACCGATTCCGGTCCCGCTGGATCCGTGCATGATCGGGCTCGAGTTCTTCACCCAGGGTGCCGACCTGTTCGGTCCCGGCGCTTGCAGCTCTCCGCCGCTGAGGCTCAGCGACACGCTCCGCACGCGCATCGGCGGCTGAGCGGCAGAGCTCGCCACCAGGACCTCGGACTGCACTCACTCCGGAGTCGGGCGTCCTCCTCGGCCTGCGGGCCGAGGAGGAGCCGATGGTACGTTCCTCCCTCGACCTGCCGTAGGATCCACGGGCACGCATTTCTTGGAACGCCGCATCCGTGCCACAGCCCATGCTCGACGAACGACAGAGGGATCTGCTGCAAGATCTCTTCGCGCAGGGAGCCGAGCTCCCGGACGGCGAGCGCGCGGCGTTCGTGCAGCGCACCTGCGGCGATGACCTCGCCTTGCGTCAGGAGCTCTCCGAACTTCTGGGGGTTGCGGCGTCTCGTATCGAGCGCTTCATGGTCGAGCCCTTCCTCGATATCGCAGCGAGTGACAGCCAGGAGCTGCGCGCGCTGGCGCAGAGCGCCGCTCCGGAGGGGGAGCCGCCCCCGGAGCTCGAGAACTACGCGGACTTGCAGCAGATCGCCGTCGGCGGGATGGGCACCGTCTACCGCGCCAGACAGATACGACCCGTCCAACGCATCGTCGCGATCAAGGCGATCCGCGCAGGTTTGAGCTCACACGCGGTGCTGGCGCGCTTCGAGCGGGAGCGCCAGGTGCTCGCGCTGATGAGCCACCCGTACATCGCGGCGGTGCACGATGCCGGGCTGGACGCGCGAGGCCGTCCCTTCTTGGCGATGGAATACGTCGAGGGCCGCCCGATCACGGAGGCCTGCGACGCCGCGCGGCTCGGGCTCGACGAGCGCCTGGCGCTCTTCGTCAAGGTCTGCGGCGCCGTGGACCACGCGCACCGACAAGGCGTGCTGCACCGCGATCTCAAGCCGTCGAACGTGCTCGTATCGAAGAGCGGGGAGGAGTGGATCCCCAAGGTCATCGACTTCGGCATCGCCAAGGCGCTGGAGCAACCGCTCGACGAGCGCACTCTCTTGACCGAAGCAGGCGCTTTCGTAGGGACACCCGAGTACATGAGCCCCGAGCAATTCGGAGGCTTCGGTGCCGCGGTCGACACCCGCTCCGACGTGTACGCGCTCGGCGTCCTGCTCTATGAGCTGATCGCCTGCTCCTTGCCTTTCGACTCTCGGCGACTCCGCGAAGCGGGCCTGCTACAGATCGGCACGATTCTGCGCGAAGAGATGCCGCCGAAGCCGAGCACACGTGCCCGCAAGCTCGCGACGACGAAGCAGGGCGTTCGCACCGAGGTGCAGGAGCTCCACCGCTGGCTGCAGCGGCTGCCGGGAGATCCGGATTGGATCGTGATGAAGGCGCTCGAGAAGGAGCCCGAGCGACGCTACCGCTCCCCGCACGATCTCGCGGACGACGTGGTGCGATTCCTCGAGCATCGGCCGGTCAGCGCTGGTCCGCCGAGCAAGATCTACCGCGTGCGCAAATTCGTGCGCCGCTTTCGCGTGCAGGTCATCGCTGCGTTCCTCGTGCTCGCGTCGCTCGTCCTGGGGTTGCTCGGGACCACCTGGTACCTCTTCGAGGCGCGCACCAACGCGGAAGCCGCCGATGCTCGCGCGCGGGAAGCGCTCGCCGCTCGGCGCGAAGCAGAGGGGATCCGCATCGCAACGGATGCAGCGATGCTCGCGGACGAAAGCCCGAATCTCGCGCTGCTGTTGGCGATCGAAGCGAGCAAGCTCACCAGCGACGATGCGGTCAACCGAACCATCCATCAGGTGCTGCCTAAGCACCATCTGCTAGCGTCCATCGAGGCCCACGACCACGACATCCGCGAACTGCACTTCCTGCGCGACGGCCGACTGGTCTCGCGCCCCTACGACGCGGTGCTCCTGATCACCGATCCCGACACGGGCGCGGTGCTCCATCGTCTCGCCGGCCATACGGATGTGATTCTCGATCTCGACATCCATCCTGCGGGACGACGGATCCTCTCGGCTTCGATGGACGGAACCGTCCGCATCTGGGACGCCGACACCGGCTCTTGCGTGCTTCGAACTCCGGCGCACTCGCACGGATTCCACGCCGGCGCGTTCTCGCCCGACGGCGAGCACTTCGCCGCGGCAGCCGCCGACGGCACGATCCGGCTCTTCGATCTACGCAGCGGCGCCGCGCGAGAAGTCTTCGAGAGCGGGGGAACCCGCGGGGCCTCGCTGTCGTTCGCGCCGGGCAGCGCGCGAATCGTCACGAGCGCGCTAGATGGCCCCGTGCGGATCTGGAGCACGCGGGACGGCTCGCTCGAGCGCGAGCTCCCGCGCAGCCGGTTCGGCGATCCCGATCGACTGCTTATCTTCGAGTGTCGATGGTCGCCGCGCGGCGATCGCGTCTTGGTCGGCACGCGCCTCGAGAACAACCCGCATCACCTCCACGTTCTCGACCTCGGTGGCCAAGCGATCGCGGAACACCGAGGGGTCTTGTTCGCGGGGTTTCTCGCAGAGAATCGCGTCCTGGCCGGCGGTGCAAGCGACTGGAGCGTCTTCGATCTGGAGACCGGAGCCCAGCTCGAGAAGCACGCCGTCGATGGGCGCCTCTTGGAGTCATCGCCCGACGAGTCGTGGGGCTTCGGAGTCGATGCGCAGAGGGATCTCTGTGTCATGGACCTCGACCTCGAAGACCCCCTGGCTCCGGGAACGCAGAGGAAGCTCCTCGGGGAGAGCGACAAGCGCTGGGAGTTCCTGGACTTGGCCGTTCATCCGGACGGGCAGCGCTTCGCCATCTGCGGGAGTCGCGTGCGGATCTGGGCCAAGCACCCGGAATATGCGCCATTCGACCTGCCGGGGGTCCCCGAGGAGCTGCTCGTCGTCTCGCTGGTGGCCGCCGAGCAAGCCCTCGTACTCTTGCGACGGGGCGAGACCACGCATCCGACCTGGGAGCTTTGGAGCGTCGACGAACGGTGTCGGCGAAGTGCATTCTCCTCGCAGGGAATCGAAGACCTCTGGATCGCGCCCGACGGAACCCGCTTGGTCGGAACCTCTTGGTCGCCCACACAAACGGACGCTCCGCGTTCCCCGCGCCTCGTGATCCTGGACCTCGACGGTCGTGTCTTGTGCGAGAAGGAGCTCGAGCCGGGCTTTCGATACGTCGCGCGCCCAGACGGACAGGCCGTGATGCAGATCGAGAACGCTGGTCACGACGGAGCGAGAGGTCGCGTCATCGACCTCGAAACGCAGCAGGTCATCGCCCAGCACCCCATTCCCTCGGCTGCGATGCATTGGGTGGGCGAATCGAGCTCCTCCTACCTACTCTACGTCTACGGCGTCCGCTCGCGCACGGACGCGATCGAAGTAGCCACGGGGAAACCGCTCGTCTCCGTGCGAGGTCCGAACCATCTCCCACACTACGGCCACGGGTTGACCCAAGACGCGCGCTATCTGCTCACGATCCTCGGCAACATGACCGCGCGGGTCTACGACCTCACGCAGCGCGCACCGGACGGTGCGCCGCGGCTGACGGCGAACTACACCGACCTCGTGCGATCGAATAACTACAGCGGGGGATTCCTAGCGAATGGAACGCTGGCCTGGGCGATGTGCAGCAACGAGGTGCACGTCTTCGAGTCGGCGACGGGAAAGCCATTCACCGTGTTGGCTCTGGACAGCGATTGCATCGCCGTTGCCGGCCGAGCCGACGCATCCGAGTTCCTCACCGTGACGCGAAGCGGTCGCGTCCAGCGCTGGCCGCTCGACCCGGTGACCGTCGCGAAGCGTATGGCGGTCGGTCAGCTCACGCGGAGGCAGCTCGACCAGTTCGAGATCGGGACCCCCGAGCAGCGCCGCACGCGAGAGATCGAAGGCCTCCTCGCCGTGCCCAAGGTGCGGAACCTCGCCCGTCTCGCGGAGATCGCCCTCGAGGATGGAGAGCTCGACCGCGCGATCGAGCTCCAGCTCGCGGCGATCTCGCTCGGGCCCCTCGCGCCGCAGGATCGACTCCGCTACCTGAAGCTGCTCGAGCTGCTCTGCCTCCGGCTTGGCCGGACGCCGCTCGATGCGGAGCGGCGGAGCGCCGATCTCGAGGCAGCGCTCGAGGCGCTGCGCGAGTCGGTGCGCTGCGGCGTCTCCCGCGACGAGCTGCTCGCACTCCCCGGGATCGAGGCCTTGATGGACTGGTCGCCCTTCTTCGCGCTCATTCCTCCCTCCTCGTCGACGAGCTCTCGTTGAGCGACAGGGACGTTCCCGATCCGACTTCCTACGCCCTGGGCCGAGCCCGGAAGCGAGGGTATGGAAGCCGGCGGGCGCGGTCTGCTAGTGTCGCCCCCCACTGTGGACGTTCGACCGATCACGCTCGCCCTCGAGCGCGCCGCCAGAGGCGAGCCGGGCGCCGATGAGGTCCTCTGGGACCTGGTGTACTGCGACCTGAAGCAGCTCGCGGCCTCCCGCCTGCGCGGGCTGCAACCGGGTCAGACCCTGCAAGCGACGGCCCTGGTCCACGAGGCCTGGATGCGCCTCAGCGAAGCTGGTGCTCCCGCCTGGGAGAGCCGAGCGCATTTCTTCGGCGCCGCCGCCCGTTCGATGCGCAACATCCTCGTCGACCAGGCGCGCAGGAAGCGCAGCCTGAAGCGTGGAGGCGCGGAGCGACCAGAGGCGTTGTCGACCGATCTGATCGCGGGAGAAGAGGGTCTCGACGTCGACCTTCTCGCCCTCGACGAGGCCCTCGACGCGCTCAGTGCACAGTACGAGCGCCCCGCTCGCATCGTCATGCTGCGCTTCTTCGCCGGCCTGCCGATCGAGGAGATCGCGGCGGTGCTGGAGATCACCACCCGCACGGTCGACCGCGATCTCCTCTTCGCTCGGACTTGGCTGCGCCGTTTCCTGGATCGGACCTGAAGTACAGGCCTCGTCTCACGGCTTTCGCCCGCCTGGACCTGGGCGACTCTCTCCGCGAGGTCATCGCCTTCAGCGGCTCGAGACCAACTCCGGCGCCGTGGAAGACCTCGGTACGACCGGACCGATGAAGTACGCTTCCGAAAGCCCATAGGCTGCGGGGTGGAGGTACTTGCCGCGATGCTCCGGAGCCTTGTCCACTTCGGTCGGGATGCGATTGTGTTCGGCGAACGGGTCCTGACGGATCCCCGTGACCTGCCAACTCACTTCGACGTAAGGCTTGTCCGAGAGGATCGCGAAGCGATTGCCATGGACCTTCTCGGCGACGATGGCGTGGGCGAACTGCCCGATCACCGTGAGCTGGTAGCGGAAATCCCGGTTCAGCGTCTCGAAGTACTCGGGTAGCACAACCTCGGCGAAGCCAGCTCCATCCGTGATCACGTTGCCGTTGTAGACATTCATCATGTCGGGACTCTCCACGAAGCTGTGGTAGAGATACTTGTTCGCCGGATCGAGGGGATGGTCGATCTGGAACGATCCACCGCCCTTCGCGAGGTTGCCGAACTCGCGCACCGCCCCATCCGGCTCGATCTGTAGGCGACCGAGCATGGCTGGCGTCCCGGCTTGACGGGTCATCATGACGATCTGGGCCTGCGTCTGCCCGGTCGTCCCGTTGAAGTACAGCGCGGCCGAGGGCTCGCCCCCATTGATATGCTCGAGGAACGCGTCATCGTTGTTGGCGCGTATGTGTACGTGATTACCGCCGCTGCCATAGGCGGTGCGGAGGTTGCCGTTCACGTCCACACTCGCGTTGGGCGTGGGTCGGTTCACGCCGATCGATCCGGAGGTGAGGATCGAGACTCCCGTGGCATTCACCGTCAGCGGATTCGCGATCGCGCCGCCGTTGAAGGTCGGACCTGCCGGTCCCTGCGGACCCGTCGGTCCCGTCGGACCTTGCGGCCCGGCAGGCCCGGCAGGACCCGCAGGACCCGTGAGGCCGATGGGGCCTGCGGGGCCTGCAGGACCTGTGGCGCCCTGCGGTCCGGTATTGCCGATCGGACCCGTGGGGCCTTGGGGTCCTTGCGGACCAGCGGGACCAGTAGGGCCTGGCGGACCGGCCGGCCCTGCCGTGCCACCGGCAGAGTAAGCCGCGAGGCTGAACTCGGGTGTCAACGTGACTCCAGTCGAGGTCGTGAGGCGCAGACGAAGACCGCTCGCTTGGAAGACGCCTTGGGGCACGTTCTGGAGGAAGAGGAGGCCCGTGCCTTTCGAGATCTTGACCACGGGTAGGAACGCTTGTGGTGCACCTTGGGGGAAAACGGGCGCACCGTTGGCATCCACGATCTGCCAGCTCAGAAAGGTACCCGAGAACGCTCTGCCGCGGGCAGGATCGATGAGACCGCCGAGCGGCACGAAGACGGAGGATTGAGCCGCGCACGGCGCGGCGAGGAGCGCTAGGGAGAGCGCGAGGCGGAGGAGGCGCATGGGGATCCTGCCTTTCGAAGAGAGATCGGAGGAACGAGACGTGCGAGCCGTGATCCGCACGACGAAGCGCCCGAGGTCATGGCGGACGCTCGGGAGCATCTCCGCGGGCCCATCCGTCCTCCGCCGCACGCCGACGACAGGGTTTCCCGAAATGGATTGGATGCCTGGTCTCGATTCGATCGAAGCCGCGGTACGCGAGCGAAGAACCGCGGTTGGGACGCGCAGTGCTCCCTAGGAGAACCTCGCCATGTTCCTTCGCTTCGATGTGCTGCTCTGCCTCGCGCTGGCGTTCCCCAGCGCGCATGGGCAGGAATCGGCCCCTTTCCGCCTCACCCCCGATCTGCTACGCGTTCCGCTCCACGAGGAGGGCGAAGCGCGAGAGCTCTGGGCGCAAGGCGACGGCTACAAGCTCCAAGTCGGGGAGCGCGTGGTCTTCCATCCGCGCCTCGCCGCCCTCGCTCCCTGGTCTTGGCAGACGCTCGGTGCCCGCGTCGGGGAGCGCGAGCTCGGGCTCGACGAGAAGGTCGTCCGCTCGCACGAAGCGTGGCGCGTCGAGCTCGCGCGCGGCGCGTTTCGCGAGATCTATGAGCTCGCGCCGTCGAGCGTGGAGCAGAGCTTCCTTTTCGAAGAGCTGCCGGAGCGCTCAGGGCCGCTCATCGTGCGTGGACGCGTCACGAGCGCGCTTCACGCTGCCCCACGAGAGGCCGCGCATGGCGCGCTCGAGTTCGTGGACGAACACGGCGAGCTCGGCGTGCGCTACGGTGCCGCGTTCGCCATCGATGCGAACGGCTGCACTTGGCCGATGACCACGCGCTTCGACGGCGAGGTGCTCGAGCTCGAGCTCGCCGCCGCGCACGTGGCCGATGCGCGCTTGCCGCTGCTGGTCGATCCCGTGCTCAGCGGCGGGATCGTGGCGCAACCGAATGGCGACCTCTTCGATCTCGATGTCGTCTCCAGCACGCGCGGCAGCGGTCGTTCGCTGCTGGTCACCTTCAGCTATCGCTGGACTTACGCCTCCGACACCGATGTCTTCGCGTACGCTTGCGAGAGCGACTTCTCGAACCCCGTGCAGGTCGTGGCGCGCATCGACACGACCTACAACGATCTCGCCGCCTGCGGTGCCGCCGTCCCGAGCGTGAACCGCTGGATCACCGCGTGGGAGCGACGCTGGAGCACGAGCTCGGGTGCCACGCAGCGCACGGTGCAACTCGAGTTCCACGACTTCGGCTCGACGACGCTGAACGGCGGTGTCTCGTGGGGCATCGGCAGCTACTTCGGCCCCTACGAGCAGAAGTTCTCCCCGCGCCTCGGCGGCTGCTCGCCCGACGGGAGCTCGGACCAAGCACTCCTCGTCTACGGCACCGACCGCGCCAACGGCGCCACCGATCTCGCGGCGCTCCGCCTCGACGCGAGGAACCGCACGCTCGCCTCGAGCGCCGTGCCCATCGCCTCGACGGCCGCGATCCCCGGCGGCGTGCAGCGCTTCGACGCCGCGGTGAACGAGACCGGGGCCAGCGGCGGCTCGGGATGGCTGGTCGCCTACGAGGAAGGCTTCGCCGTCTCGAACGGCTCGAACCTCCTCGGCGCGCTCTTCGACACGCAAGGTCAGCGCCTCGCGGAGACCACGCTCGTGCCGCGACCGGCTGGCGGCGGTGCCTTCGACGTGCGCGTCGCCGGTGCGGACGGCGTCTTCGCTATGACCTACTTCTGGTCCGACGGCAGCAACGGCATCGAGCTGCGGGCGCAGCGTATCGACTGGCCCGCGGCGCAGCCCGCACCGAGCCTAGCCCCCGCGCGCACGCTCACGACCGACACCTCGGAGAGCACGTGGCTCGTCGTCGGCGATCTGGCCTTCGATCGCCGCACCGGCTCGCATTGGTGCGCGAGCTGGTCGCGCTCGCAGCGCGCCGGCTTCCCCGTGCCGACCCGCATCACGTCGAACCGCTACGCGCTCCTCGGTGCGAGCTGCGCTCCGGTCGAGACCGGCGTGCTCCCGAGCTCGGACGAAGGAATCACCTCGGCGCTCAGCTTCGATCGCTGGCAACGCCGCTTCGCGTGCGCGGTGCACACGCTCCTCGCCTCGGGCAGCGAGCTCGTCGAAGGCGGATTCGTGACCTACGACGCCGCCGCGCAGAGCGTGGCCTACGGCAACGCGTGCGGTGCGGCCTCGATCGCGAGCGAGCTGCCCTACGCCGGCAACGGGCGCTTCGCCGTGCATCTCAGCGGCGCTAGCAACGCGAACCTGGCCTTCTTCCAGATCGCGGCACTCGGCGGGGCGCTGGCGCTCGATCCCTTCGGCGCGCCGGGCTGCACGTATCTGCTCGATCCGAACCTCGTACTCGTCTCGCTCGGCGCGAGCGTGGCGCAGGGCCGAGCCTCGATCGCGCTGCCGCTGCCCGATGATCCCGCGTTCCGCGGCGACTTCCACGTGCAGTGGTTCCCCCTCGTAGCTGCGGCGAACGCGCTCGGGCTGCAGGCGACGCGCGCGCTCCTGGTGCGCGTGCGCTGAGCCACCGCGCGGCGAGCTGCGCCCTATGGCCGATGCGAAGGCGGCGGACCGTCGATCAAATCGGGGTCAGACCCCTCGCTGATCGACGGCGTCGATCAGCGAGGGGTCTGACCCCGATTTGATCGACGGACGGGTGGTTGCGAGGGAGGGGGGGTGCGACATGGAAGGGAACGAGGCCGCATGCCGCGGTCTCTCCCCCCGGAACGCCGCTCGTCATGGATCTGCTCCTCCGCTTCGCCATCGCGCTGCTCTCGCTGGGCAGCGCCGCCGCGACCCTGCTCTCGGTCGCCGTCTGCGCCTTCTATGCCCGGCGCCCCCCTCAGGGTGAGCGCGCGATGGGCCTGATCATCCCGCTCTTCCTCCTCGGCGCAGCAGGCCTGGCGCAGGTCGTGGCGACGTGGTGCGCGTGCGGTCGCGGGAGCTTGGAGCCCCTGGCGGAAGAGGCCGCGCTGCGCGCGCTCTTCGCCACCGCCATCGGCATCGGCTTCGGAGGCGGAGCGTTCGCCGCGTTCCTCGACTGGGCCGAGCATGCGGGCAGGGAAGGCCTCCGGCCGCTGCTGATCGGCGCCGGCTTGCTGGCGCCGCTCCTCGGCCAGGCCGTGCTCGTGGCCCTGGCGCACTCTGAGGAGCCGCAGCCCGCCTGGATGGCCGAGGCGAACCTCGCCCTCGCGATCCTCGCGTTCCCCGGCTTCGTGCTCGCGGGCTGGGTCGGCACGCGCTTCCAGCGCGCGCGCTGGCGGCGGACGACGGCGCGCATCGAAGCCGAGCAAGCCGAAGCCCGCGAGCGCGCGCTCGAGCATGCGCAGTCACCCCTGGAGAAGACGCGGAGCTACCTCGAGCACGGCGCGACGACGCCGGTCTGGCATGTCTGCATGGCGCTCTTCCACGAGCGCGACAAGGCCTCCCGCCATCTGCTCGTCGAACACCTCGCGAAGCGCGCCGATCTGCAGCCGGGACTCGAAGAGACGCTGCGCGGCCAATACGCGAGCCTGCGCGGAGGAGCGCTCGACTTCCTGCGCGAATGCCCCGGCGAGCTGCCGCCCGTCGGCGCCGCCGTCCTGCGCTCGCTCGAACTCCTCGCCGAGGATCTCGTGCAGTCGAAGGGCGAACGCTCGCGCACCCTCGATGCCTTCTACGAGGAGGAGATCGCGCGCACGCGCGAAGCCGCCGCGCGTTTTCCCGAGCTCGACGGCGGCATGGCGTGGAAGAAGCTGCGCCAAGCCCTCGAGGTGATCGCCGAAGCCGAGCATCGCGAGCGCGCCTTGCGCGCCTTGCCTGTCTGAGCGAAGACCTTGCCATGCCGTTCTCCCGCCTCCTCATCTCGTACTCGTTCCGCGGCTTGCAGCTCGCGCTGCCGGTGATCGCGGGTCACTTCCTCGCGCGGGAGCTCGGGTTCTCCGGAGCGTTGCTCGCCGCGCTGGCGCTCGCCATCGCGCTGCCCGCGCTCGGCGCGCTGACGCTCTCATCGGTGCGGAGCGAGGCGCTCACCTGGAAGAACTACGTCGGCGGCTATCTGCTGCCGTGGGGCTACGCGCTCGGCCGCGGCAAGCTGGTCGGCATCGCGCTGGTCTGCGGGTGCTGCTGGCTCTTCCTCTTCGCGATCGGCATCGCCGCGGAGCACCTCGCGGCTCCGACGGCTCCCACGGCTCCGGCCCCGGTCGAGAGCTCTGCGGCTCCCGCCTTCGCGCGTTGGCTCCTGGTCGGCGGCTGGCTCGTCGACGGCATCGCCCTGCTCTATCTCGTCGGCACGCTGCGCAAGAACTTCACGCTGAGCTCCTCCAGCGGGCGCTCGCTGCTGAAGCTGATGGCCTTCGTGACGGGCTTGATCGTGGGGAGCACCGTGCTCGCGTCGCTCGGCTACGTGGGCACCGCCGCGCTGGTCGCCGCCGGACCCGCGCTGGCCTTAGGCGCGTTCTACGCCGTTTGGATCGGCCTGCTGCTCACCGTCGGGCGGAACACGCGCTGGAACTGAACCACTGCGAACGAGCCCAAGGCCGTTCCAGTGCCTTGGGCGATCCGGCCTCGCTCGCTACTGTTGGCTCTCGGCCACCGGAACGAGGAGCCGGCCATGAGCTCGAGCTCACCCTTCGCCTTCGCCATCGCGTGCACCGCGATCGCCACCGCCGTGCCTTCGCGTGCGCAGGAGAGCCGAGCGCTCTTCGATGCACCGGTGATCCAGATCGCAGCGGAAGCTCCCGGGTTCCGCGAGCTGCTCGACTTCGACGGCGACGGCGATCTCGACGCGGTCGGCGTCGACACCGACGTCTTCGCGACGCACGTGCGCGTGGCGCTGTACGCGAACGACGGCAGCGGCAGGCTCAGTCCGTTCTGGAGCGCGACGTATGGCGCCGGCGCGCAAGCGAGCCGCGATCTCTGGCCGCAAGTCGCCATCGGCGACGCGAACGGCGACGGCCGAGCGGACTTCGCGGTCGCTACCGGCCACGAGCTCTGGACCTTCCTCGCGGGTCCCCTAGGCCAAGGTCCGACGCGCGTCGTTCATTCCGAAGGGACCTACGTCTACGACGCCTTGCTGCTCGATCTCGATGGCGATGGTGCGGACGAAGTGGTCGGCCTCAGCTTCACCCACCTCGTCGCGCTTCGATCGAACCAGACCATCACGCGCCACGCGTTTGGCACGACGCTCTGGAATCCCCATCGGCTGGAGCGCGCCGAGCTGACCGGTGACGCGCAGGACGACTTCGTCATCGTGGGCTACCGCGAGGCCTATCTCTACGGCTGGGTGGGCGGCACGATCCAGCCCTACGGGATCTTCTGGCATGAGCTCGTGCAGGGCTACGAGCAGAGCTCGATCGAAGCCGGCGACATCGATGGCGATGGCGATCTGGATCTGATCGCCCTCGAGAAGCGGCAATCGACGACGCTCGCGCGTTATCGCGTGCTCTACCGCACGGGCGCCAACTTCTGGTCCCTCGGCCCGATCCAGAGCGGTCCGCCGGCGACGGAGCTCGTCGATCTCGATGGCGATGGCGCTCTCGACCTCGTCGGCTACGCCGGTAGCTTCTTCAGCAGCGGTCCCACGAACTTCCCCGTGAACGCCGGTCTCGGCTTCTTCTCGTTCGCCTTCGGCGACGGGCAGGGCAACTTCGGCGCGCTGCAGCAGCTCCTCTCCGCGGGCGCGAGCACACTCGCGGGCATCGGCGATCTCGATGCCGACGGCGATCTCGATCTCGTGGCCGGACGCGCGGTCTACTACGCACGCGGCTCGTTGCGCACGACGCCGTTCCCGCAGCTCCTGTTCGCGAACCCGAGTGAACGCGATGTCGCCGACGCCGAAGGCGATGGCGATCTCGACCTCTTCGTCGGACTCGGAGCGAACGGCTATCAGCGGAACGATCTCGATGCCGGCTTCCAGAGTGCGACCCCGCTCGTGCTCGGCGCTGCGCCCGGCGAGACGCTGAGCGGCCCTGGCTTCCCCGGCGACTTCGATGCCGATGGCGATGCCGATCTCGTCGTGCGCGGAATCATCCCGGGGCGCGCCGCGACGTGGCGCTTCCTCCGCAATCACGGCGGCACCTTCCACGTCGAGGGCGATGCCGCTCCCGTCGGCGTCGATCTCTCGTACGGCAGCTTCGAAGCGCGCGACAGCCACGTCGCGGATCTCGACGGCGATGGCCTGCTCGATCTGGTGACCCTGCCGGCGAGCGGGCTCCTCAATCCCAACGGAACGGGAGCGAAGCTCTGGCGCCAGGTCGCGGGGACGACGCCGAGCTTCCAGCTCCTGCACCAGTACAGCGATCGGCGCGTCGCGTGGATCGGGCGCGTCGACCCCGATGCGCTGCTCGACCTCGTGCTCGTGCGCGTCGAGCCCGGCGTCCTGCCGCGCTCCTACGATACGCATATCAGCGTACGCCTGGGCCTCGGCGGCGGCGCGTTCGGCGCTGAGCAGGGGCTCGCGACGCTCGGGTTCACGTCGCAGCCCACGCTCATCCCGCATGCAGCGGACTTCGATGGCGATGGCGACATCGACTTCGTTCTCACCGGCAACGTCTTCCATCTGAACCAGAGCACGCTGGGCGCGGTGAGCTTCACGACGACCTGGTTCAACGCGCTCCCCGGCTCCTTGCTCTACGCCCTCACCGGTGGCTTCAGCTATCGCGCGATCGACCTCGACGGCGATGCGTGGATCGATCTGGCGATGATGGCGAGCTCGGCTGGCTTCGACCTCTTGCGACGTATCCCTGGCACGCCCTTCGGGGCCAGCGGCTACACCTTGGAAGCGACGCAGCTCTTCCCGCTCGGGAACACCGTCGATGCCGACAACGACGGCGACGCCGATCAGCTCGGCGCGGCCTATGTGCGAAGCACGCGCTTCCATGGCGCGAGCCGCGGTGGGGTCCGCACCTTCGGTGCGAGCAGCGCCGGTACGGGTGGCGCGCATCCCGTGCTCAGCATCGTCGGGCCCGTGCGCTTGGGATCCTCCGCCGAGCTGCGCTTGGTCGGCGCCGCGGGCGGCAGCGCGAGCTTCCTCGCCGTCGGCACGAGCGAGACCGCGCTCGCGAACTTCCCCGCACCGGGGCTGACCTACTACGTCGGCAACACGCTCGGGCTCTTCGGGCCCTTCGTGAACCACGGCCCGAGCGGCGTCGCCGGCGCGGGCTCGTTCCGCATCCCGCACGTGGTCGATCCAAGCTACGTGGGGGTGACACTCTTCGAGCAGCTGCTGATCGTCGATGTCGGCGTGCCCAGCTTCTGGGTCGCGAGCAACGCGCTGGAGGTCCGGTATCGTTGAGCGCTCGTAGCGATGCGCGCCGCGCGGCCGCTCGGGCGCGGGAAGACCACCGCGCTGCGCCATTCCGCGGCGCCGACCTCGACCCCGAGCAGCGCGCCGATCTCCAGCGCTGCCGCGCCATCCTCGACGGAGCCCCTCACTGCACAGCTGAAGTGCCAGGTACCTTAGCTGTGCCGTGAGAGGAGCAAGGGTCAGCGGAAGATCACGTCGTGGGCGTCGCTCGCGGCATAGAGGCCGTTCGCGGCCGAGGGCGTGATCACGAGGCCTTGGAAGCGCGCGTTGGCGCCGGCGAGGCCCGGGGGTACAACGAGCGAGATAGCAACGCCCGCCGTGCCGAGCGCGGGGAACGTATAGGCGATCGAGAGATCGTTCACGTGCAAGCCGGCGAAGCCGGGGATCGCGACCGGCGGCAGCGCGCTGGGATAGGGCTGGATCACGAGCGCGCCGAAGGCCGCCTGCAGCGCAGCGCTCGTCGCGCGCAGCTCGACGCGCAGCAGATCGCCCGCGCGCGCTTCCTTCTGGCACTCGCTCGCCTCCCCGGCGCCGGCCACGGTGCTCGCGAGAAAAAGGCCTTCGCTCGTGCCGCGCAGGCCGCACCATGCGGCGCTCGCCATGTCATGCGGCGCAGCCATGCCCGTCGCGCGCCACGCGTCGTAGAGATCGCGCCCGCTCGCGGCGAGATGCGCCACGCTGCCGTCGTTGGCGAGCTCGAGGAACTGCACGTATTCCCAGCTCGTCGGCTGGTAGCGCAGGCGCACGCGCGCGAAGACCGCTCCGCTCGGAGGCTGCAGGGAGAGCTCGTCCCAGTGGCGATAGGCGCCGCCGCTCGGCGGGTTCCCGTACTGCGTCGCGGGCACCGGCAGCGCGTTCCGCCGCGCCGCCTCGTCGCGCGCGAAGCCGTAAGGCGGAATCCGATCGTCGTCGAGCACCGTGTTCGCGAGCACGAAGTGCAGCGACTCGTGCGCGGTGCCGGGGCTTTGCGCCCCGAGCTGCGCCAGCGTGTAGGTCACCGCGCCATGGCCGCGATCGAACGCGAGTGGCGTGGCTCCGGGCACGCCGAGCGCCAAGAGCTGCTGCGCCCATTCCTGCGTGAGGCCGTAGTGCGCTTCGTAGACCTTGGCTTGAGGAGCCGCGAGATCGAGCAGCGTCTCGACCTGCACGCTCTGCCCGCGGTGCTGCACGGTGATTGCGCCGTACGCGCCGTCCTCGCGCAGCACCTGACCGGCGCTGCCGTACCACACGAGGTTCAGCCACATGCGGCGCCCTTCGGGGAAGCCGCTGATCAGCTTGTGGCCCGTCAGGTTCACGACCTTCAGGCGATCGCCATCGATCGAGAGCGACGCGGCCTGCTCGAGGTTGTGGCGCGCGCGCGCCGCGCCCTCCTGCAGGGCTTGCAGCTGCAGCGCGCTCAAGTTCCCTCCGACGCCCAGGCGGCCTTGCGCGTGGAGCCAGGTGATCGCTTGCGGCAGCCAGTAGTTGCCGCCGGTGAGGTCGTGCAGCGGCAGGTCGCGATGGATCGGGGAGTTGCTCTGCTTCGCCCCGGCGCCCACCGTCGCGCGCATGTGGCAGGTCTGGCAGCTGAACGTGCGCGGCGTGCCATCGGCATAGTCGCCGCCGCGATTCGCGAGCAGCGCGGCTTGGTAGGCCTCCTCGATCGCGCCGTCGCGCAGCTCCTCGGGCAGCGTTCCGTACTGGTTGACGCGCAGGGTCGCGAACGCGCTCGCCGCATGCTCGCTGAAAGTCCGCTCCACGATGCCGTACTGGAAGGGAAAGTTCCGGAACGCCGCCTTCGTGCTCACCGGCGAGCCGAGGACGCCGCTGAACTGCCCCGGCGCGAGCGGGATGTGCGCGCCGTTGTTGTGAGCGAGATCGCCGACCACGGGATTCGAGACATCGTGGCAGGTGCCGCAGAGCTCGTTCGAGCGATGGAAGCGGCTCTGCGCGAAGGGATGCCGCGCCGCGCTGCTCGCATACGGGCCGTAACGCACGCCGCCCGAAGAGAGCACCATCATGCCCGAGCCGTAGAAGCCTCCAGGCGGCGTGCCGCCATCGTGCGCGAGGTACGGATAGTTCTGGATGCCGAGATGCTCCGAGAGATCGGGGTTCGTCATCGAGTGGCAGACATCGCACTCGACGCCATCCATGTCGACGGCCGTGAGCGCCGATCCATCCGTCGGCGACGAGCGCCCTTCCATCCAGCCGCGCGGGCTGTGGCAGCGGATGCAGAGATCGCCCGCGCCGGGGAAGTCCTGCTCCGAGATCGCCACCGTCGCCCAGAAGAGCGGGTCGCGCGCGGCGTGCGCCATCGCGCTGCCGCGCCAGCCTTGGCCGGGCTCGACTGCAGGTGCATAGCCGGCGTGGCAGTTGTCGCACTGCCCGACGCTGCCGAGCCCGGTCACCTCGAGCGGCTGGCTACCGGGGAGCTGCACCTCGGTCGGCACGACGACGCGCGGCAGCGACATGCTCGCGAGCGCGAGCACGACGGCGCCGCCGGAGGCGACGAGGAGCCGACGCGGGCGGAAGAGCGTGCGGGAGGAGAGCACGGAGCACCTCTCGAAGGTCGACGTGTCCAGCGAGCTTCGCGACTCCAGGCCCTCGGCGCGCTGCGGTGTTCCTCGTATTCTCGCGCCTCCGAAAGGCGCAGCTCCTCCCGCAGGACCTCGGCTCATGATCCAACGCGAAACCTACGGTGACGTCCTCGTCGTACGCCTCCAGCACGGCAAGGTGAACGCGCTCGACCTGGAGCTCCTGGAAGCGATCGCCGCGACCTTCGAGGAGCTCGCGCGCAGCGCGGGCGGCACCGTCGTGCTCACCGGTACGGGCAGCGCGTTCTCCGCGGGCGTCGATCTGAAGCGCATCGTCGAGGGCGGCGCGAGCTACGCCGAGCGCTTCCTGCCGGCGCTCGATCGCGCGTTCGAGAGCGTGCTCGCGTTTCCGAGACCGCTCGTCGCGGCAGTGAACGGGCATGCCGTTGCAGGCGGCTGCATCCTGGCACTGGCGTGCGATCGGCGCGTGCTCGCGCGCGGCAAGCTGCGGATCGGCGCACCCGAGCTCCGCGTCGGCGTCGCGTGGCCCGCGCTCGCGCTCGAGATCCTGCGCTCGCGCGTCCATCACGCGCAGCTCCGCGAGATCGTCTACGCGGGCGCGGCGTATCCGCCGGAGGAGGCGCTCGCGCGCGGGTTCGCCGACGAGCTGGCCGAGCCCGAGCAGGTGCTGCCGCGCGCGCTCGAGCTCGCGCGCGACCTCGCGAGCTTGCCGCCGAACGCGTTCCGCTTGGCGAAGGCGCAGGCGGCGATGCCGATCCGCATCGCGTGCGCGGCGAGCGCGGAGCGCGAAGCCGAGGTGCGCGCCGATTGGGCCTCGCCGGCGACGCGCGAACGGCTCGCCCGTTATCTCGAGCAACTCACCGCGAAGAAGTGAGTCCGCGCCTCGGGAGGCACCCTCGCAGAGCTGCGTAGAGGCCCGATCATGCCGCCCACCCTGTCCTGGTTCCCGTTGCTCGTGTTCGCCCTGGCGCCCACCGCCGCGGCGCAGGGCGATCTCGCGAAGATCGCCGTGAAGGCGAAGTCGCTCCTGCCGCAGCCGCGCCTACAATCGACGCTGATCGAGCTCGAGGTGCAGAACCGCGGCGCGCTCGCGTGCGAGCCCACGCTCTTCTCCGCGCGTTGGAAGAACGCGGGCGGCGAGGTACAGGAGCGCCTTGTCGAGCGCGTGCCGCTCCCGCGCGTCGATCGCGCGGGCCGCAGCGTGCCGCCGCAGAAGAAGCTTGCGTACTGGATCTCCGTGCCGAGCGAGGAGACGCTGGAGCTCGAGGTCGCGCTGCGCGAAGCGCTGTTCCACGCGAAGAGCCCCGCCGATCGCGCGCCGGTGATCGTCGGCGCTGTTCTCGAGACGCACGCGGAGCACGAGGGCGAGCGCATGCAGACCTGCTCGATCGCGCTCGAGAACACGCTCGACGTCCCAGTCGATGTCGTGCTGCGCGCGCGCTGCTCGTTCCCTCGCGACGGGGATACGCTGCTCACCGCCTCGCTGCGCGCGGGAGCCAAAGGCGCCTTCCCGTTCCGCGCGCAGCCGACGATGCTCGGCTGGAACGATGGCGATCCCCACTTCGTCGGGCTGCGCGTGAGCTCCGTCGAGTTGGTCGACTGGAGCGCGCGCGCGCCGGCGGACGCGGAGGCCGCGCGCGAGCTGCTGCTGCCTGCGTATCGCGCATGGCTGCGCTGGGAAGAGGGCCGCCCGCCGCTCCGGGGCCGCTACCGCTACGAAGCGCGCAGCGTCTACGACCCGCAGCACCAGAGCGACGAGGGCAGCTTCACCATCGACGCGAGCGGCGCGATCTCGACGAGCTCGACACGCGGTGGGAGCTTCGCGCTGGGACCCAGAGAGCTCGAGGGTGCTCTCTACGACCTCCTACGGCTATCGGCCGACGAGCTCGCGCGCGAGAACGCGCTCGTGCGCGTCGCACCTCTGGAAGTGCGCATCGACGGACCCGGGCGCGGCCGACGGCTCAGAAACCCCGGGGAACACGAGACCGAAGGGCTCGGCGCCGAAGAAGCGGCGCTGCGCATGCCGCGCCCGACCTTCCCCATCCTGCGCGTCCACGAGGGTCGGATCTGCGGCGAGCGCCACGATGGCGCCGGCGAAGGCGATCCGTGGACTCCGCGATCCCTCGCCTCGGGCTATGTCATCGCGGAACGCAGCTACGCCGGCGGAGCGCGCACCGAGAGCTACGCCTACGACTTGCTCGGCGACCTCCCCGTGCTCCTGCGCTACGCGTACCGCGCGCGCCACGCGAACGGCGAGACGCTTCAGGAGAAGGTGCTGCTGCTCGATCGCTGGGAGCTCACCGTCGACGAGCAACGCGAGCAGCCGCAGGTTCCCACGGGACCCGCGGCGGAGCTCCTGCGGCGCCATTGGGAGCGCCTCTACCGCTATCCCGAAGGTCCCTGCGATCTGCGCGCGCGCTTCGCCGCCGAGAATCCCGGCACCGACGACACCTGGGTCGGCGAGCGGAAGGTCAGCGGCTCGCTGGTGATCCACGGCTTCCGCGGCTTCCGCTCGAAGCGCTCCTCGTGGGACGACCTCGACATCGCGCTCGATGGCGAACGCGCGAGCGATCGCAGCGCAGCGATCGCGTTCGGGTTCACGGATCGCCTGGTGATGTGGAAGGGTCGCGACCCGGCGGCGCTCGAGGACTTCGATGTGCTGTTCCGCGGCGCCGCGATCACCTGGGACGAGAGCGCGGGACGCTTCTCGATCACGGGCTCCACGGTGAAGAGCGTGCACGTGAAGGGCGAGCGCATCACGGCACTCGTCTTCCGCGGCGAGGGGCTGAGCCGCATCACGTGGACCGAGCAGGACGGGCGCCTCCTCGCGACGAAGATCCAGACCGGCGAGGAGACGCTCAGCGCGCAGTGGAAGAAGGTCGCCGACGGCTGGTACCTGCCCGTGAAGGTCGAGTTCCAGCGCGTCTTCGGGCGCGATTGGGGTCCGGAGCGCTATGAGCTCCTCGGCGCCTCGATCCTCTCTCGCTGACCCGCACCCCCACTGTACAGTAAAGGTGTCAGGCACCTTTACTGTACAGTGAGGCTAGGCTTGGTCGGCGATGGCTCGAACACGTTATTCACCTCGCACCGCGCCCTTTCCGCTGAGGGCTCTACCCGGCAACTCGGAGCACCCGCAGTCGCTGGAGGAGCTCGTGCGCCTGCGCTTGTTCCATCGCCGACCGAGGCCGCTCTTCCTCCACGGCCCCTCGCTCCGCACGCTCGACCTCGCGATGGAGCATCTCGCCTATGTCTTCGCCGACGAAGAACGACTCGTGCTCGCGGGCGATGCGAGCCTGGAGAGGTGGCTCGCTCCGGAGGACCTGCTCTGCGGTATCGCGGCGGATCCAAGGTCGGTCCCCGCTGCTTGGCGCGCCGAGCTTCTGCCCGTCCAGGAGTGCGCGATCCACGACTATCTCCTGGGGAAGCATCCCACGTGCGCCGCGAAGTGCATCGCGCGCCTCGCGCACGAACCGCTCCCCGGGGAGGTGCTCGAGGATCACGAGCGCTGCGTCACCGTGCTCGAGCAGCTCGCGCACGACCAGCACCTGGCGCTCTTGCTCTCGGAAGCGCAGCTCGAAGCGCATGTGTTCCTGCGGCGGCTGCGCTCATCGCTGGCCCTCCGTGAGAAGCCGAGCTGGACGCCGGCCTTCTGCGCGGAGCTGCGCAAGCTGTTGGCTCAGGATCCGGAGTGGCGCCAGCTGCTCGCGGAGAAGCTGAGCGACGCGAGCGGTTCAAGAGCGATGGTCCTCAGCGCCTGCTGCCTCGCCGAGCCGGGCTTCCGCCCCCCGGTAGGGCTCCAGATCCCGCTCGAGGATCTCTACCTCGCCGACATCGACCTCTGCGGTTGGGAGCTCGGTGGCAACGTACTGCGCTGCGATCTCTCCAGAGCCCAGCTCCTCGAACTGCACGCGCGCGACCTCCTCTGCATCGGCTGTCGGCTCGAGCGCGCCGACCTACGCGGTGCGGACTTCGAAGGCAGCGCGATCGACGAGTGCGTCTTCGAGGGAGCCGATCTGCGCGGCGCACGCCTGGTCGAGATCCGCTCGTCGCAGTGCAGCTTCCGCGCTGCACATCTGGAGCGCGCCGATCTTCGCAGCGCGACGCTCCTCGAGGCGCAGCTCGAGCGCGCCCGCCTCGACGGCGCGAACCTCGCCGGCGCGCTCTTCTGCGATGCCCAGCTCGCGCAGGCGAGCCTCGACGGCGTGCGCGCCGAGGCCTGCTCCTTCACGCGCTGCGACCTCTCCGGCAGCAGCTGGAACGGCGCAAACCTCCGCGGCGCGAGCTTCGCTCACGTGCGCTGCCGCAACAGCGACCTCGGGCCGGCCGACTTCCGCGGAGCGCGGCTGGATCCAGAGACGTGGCAGGAGCTCCGCCGCCTGGGCGCCTGGGTCTGACCCCCCCCACTGTACAGAAAAGGTGCCAGGCACCTTTTCTGTACAGTGGGGTGACCGCGTCCGGAGGTGCGCGTCGAGGGGGCATCATGGTCAGACCACCTCGACTCATCCTCCTCAACATGCCGTACCACGTCCTGATCCGCGGCGTGGACCGGCAACCGATCTACGTAGATGACCGAGATCATCTCCGACGCTGGCGCTACCTCAAGGTGGCGGTAGCGCGATTCCGCTGGATCATCATCTGCCACGTGGGAATGCCCAATCACGACCACCTCGTGGTCCTCGTCCCCGAGGACACGATGGCTGAGGGCATGCAATTCGTGAACGGCGAGTACGCGAAGTGGGTGAATTGGCGCCACGATCGCGTCGGCCATCTCCTGCAGGGTCGCTACAAGCTGCTCTTGGTCGAAGGCGAGAGCTACCTCTTCGAGCTCTGCAGCTACGTGCATCTGAACCCCGTCCGCGCCGGACTCGTGGAGCGCCCCGAGGACTATCGCTGGAGCACCTACTCCGGCTACATCGACGCGAGCCAAGCCCTGCCCTGGGTGAACTACGACATCCTGCTGCGACAGCTCTCGCCGGACCCGATCCGCGCGCGCCAGAAGTACCGCGAGCTCGTCGAGCGCGACATCGCGCGCAAGCCGCCCGCGCCGTGGAAGCAGATCCGCAACGGCTTCTTCCTCGGCAGCGACTCCTGGGTCGAGCGCACGAAGCAGATGATGAACCTGCGCGCGGGCCGGAAGGGCCCTCGCACCTCGAGCGGCAGGATCGATCTCGCGCTCGTGCTGAACGTCGTAGCGTGCGCCACGGGCACCACCGTCGCCGAGCTCCTGGACGGCAACCAGGAGCCAGGTGCGAACCTCCGCCCGCTGCTCGTAGCCGCAGCGCATCGCGTGGGCGGCCACTCCTACGCGGAGATCGCCTCGGCCCTGGGTTACCGCTCGCGCTCCGGCGTCGCGCACGCTCTCTCCCGCTTCGAGCAGCGCCGCGGCGAGCTCGCGGGAACCTTCGAGCAGATCGCGCTAGCGCTCACTGTACAGTAAAGGTGCCTGGCACCTTTACTGTACAGTGAGGGTTGGCGAGGTGGGTCATCGGGCACTGCGCTTCGCGAGTGCCTTTACTGCGGCCTCGAGCTTCTTAGCTCGGGCGCTCTCGCCGGCGCTCTTCGCACGCGCGAGCAAGCGCGGCGCGCGGCGCGCGAGGCCCCGCGCATCGGGGACCAGGTCGCCGATACCGTTGGCCAAAGCGAGCTCTTGATCGAGCTCCGCGCGCAAGTCCGCGAGGAACTCGTCGGCGTAGCCGGCGAGGTCGAGCTTCACGGGGAGATCCTTCTGCTTCGCGCAGAACGCGCGGTAGGTCTTGAAGTCGCCTTCGCCGAGCGCGTGGAAGGCCTTGCGCACTTCGGCGAGGTCGGCGCCGTGGAGCAGGCAGGCGAGCGCCGCCGTCGCGAGCTCGCGCTCGAGGTCGCCTCGCGCCGAGAGGAGGGGGCCGAAGGGCACGATCAGATCGGGAGGCGTGCCGGTGCCCTCGGTCTTGATGTTGCGCACGGGCGTCCCGCGATCGGTGACGCCGACGCGGAAGCGGAAGAGGCCGGACGGCGCCTCGAAGACTTGCGGGATGATGGCCCAGCCCCCGGTAGGCCGGCCGATCGACAGCACGCGCTCGTGCTCGAGCAAGGCCCAGGTGAAGGTCTCCGCGGAGGAGACCATGAGCTCGTCCATCAGGAACACGACGGGACCGTCGTGCTGCCACGAACCGCTCGGCGCGAGCGTTCCGTTCGAGCCGTTCGCGACGGCCTTGCGGAAGAGCCGTCCGCACATCGCCCAAGCGCTGGCATCGCTGCCGCCGCCCATCGCGCGCCCGTCGAGCAGCAGCGCGTCCATGCCGCGGAGCGCGTCGAACGCGGTGTCGAACGCGCGCTGCGGGGGTTCATCCATCGAGCCCGTGATGCCGAGGTAGCCGACCTTCTTCTCCGCGAGCTCGGGGAGCCAGCACGACGCGGCGCCGTCGGCGCGCGCGAAACCCGCGGGCCGTCGCGCGGCGTCCAGATCGAAGGCCTTACCTCCCGGTCCCCAGCGCGGCAGCTCGACCGCGCGCGTCTTGCCATCGGGGAGCAGGAAGGTGCAGCGGAGCTGCTGCTTGTCGCCGAAGGGCAGCAGGCGATTGCCGAGCGAGGCGTAGAGCGAGTGGTCGCTCGAGATGCCGAGGATGCGCGCGATGCGCTCGCGCTCCTCGCCGAGCGCGAGCCACGCCGGCCGCTCTTCGATCGCGAGCAAGAGGCTCCCGGGCACGATCGCGGCATCGAGCGCGTGACCTTCCATCCGCCCGCGCAGCACCCACTTGCCGCCCTCGGAGCCGAACCAGAGCCCCGCGCCGTAGAGCCCGTCCCACTTGCTGGGCAGCCCGTCGTTCACGCGCGAGCTCAGGATCCCGCTGTGGCTGTCCTTCAGCGTCGCGAGCAGCTCCATCGCGAGCAGGACGCAGCTCTTCTCGTCGCGGCAGGCCTCGATGCGCGGACGCAGGGCCTTCACCGCGGCGGGCCAGTCGATCGCCTTCCCCTTCGGCATCGCCGCCCGCTCCTCGATCGTGCGGATCAGGAACTCGAGGTCCGCGCGGTGCGATGCACCTTCCTGCGCGCGAATGGCCGGACACGTGAGAGCGAAGCCGGAGATCAGAGCGGCAGCGCTGCGCGAGATGCGGCGCATGGGTTCCTCCGCGAAGTGGCGGTACCGTTCGGCGCCTCAGCATGCCATCATCCGCGCCCTGCGTCGCCCCGCGCCGTCCTCGCGACGAGAAGAGCCAAGCCATGGAAACGCTACCCAATCCCCGCCGCCTCGCCGTCCTGATCGACGCCGACAATGCCTCTCCGAGCACGACCGAGGGCCTCTTCGCCGAGGTCGCGAACTACGGCGTCGCCATCGTGAAGCGCATCTACGGCGACTGGACCACCCCCAACCTGAAGACCTGGAAGGAGAACCTGCTGGAGCACTCGATCCAGCCCATCCAGCAGTTCCGCTACACGGTGGGGAAGAGCGCCACCGACAGCGCGATGATCATCGACGCGATGGACCTGCTCTACCGCGCGAAGCTCGACGGCTTCTGCTTGGTGTCGAGTGACAGCGACTTCACGCGGCTCGCCTCGCGCATCCGCGAGGAGGGTCTGATGGTCATCGGCTTCGGCGAGAGAAAGACCCCGCGCGCGTTCGTGACCGCCTGCGACCGCTTCGTGTTCGTCGACATCCTCGCGCAGCCGCGAACGGAAGGCGCGGAGGGCGAGGAGAGCAGCGGGCGCGTCCCGAAGCGCACGACGAAGGAGCTGCAGCAGGACAAGGACCTGATCGAGCTCCTGCGCACTTCGGTCGAGGCCATCGCCGACGAGGACGGCTGGGCGAACTTGGGCGGCGTCGGCGGCAAGATCGTCTCGCAGCAGCCCGACTTCGACCCCCGCAACTACGGCTACTCCAAGCTGACCCAGCTCTTCGAGTCCACGAAGCTCTTCGACATCGACAAGTCTCCGCACGGTGAGCACGGCCAGTTCGCGGTCTTCGTCGCCAATCGCGAGTGAGCCGAGCGGGCGAGAAAAGCACGGAGGAGCGGGTCACAGCCGGCGGGGGACCTCGGTATGGAGTGCGGAGGCCGCGAGGCGCGCCTCCCGCACCCAACTCCTCACTCAGGTCACTCCGATGCGCTCCTTCCTTCTCTTCGCCCTGCTGCTCCTCGCCCTCCTGCCCGCCGCCCCGCTCGCCGCCCAGACGACCGGCTTCCCGCTGGTGAACGACCTCACGGTCAACGGCTCGATCCCGGGCTCGACCTCCTGCAACTTCGTGAACGCGCTCGGCCTCCCGACCACCTATCAGCTCAGCTCGACGCCGAACTCGCCCTGCATCCTGATCTTCCAGCCGCAGTGCCCGTGCATGGCGGGCTCGCTCCCGCAGCCGGCGGCCACCTGCCCCTTCCCGATGCTGCAGTCGATCGACCTCTCGCCGCTCTGCCCGCTCATCGTGCTCCCCGGGGTGACCAACGCCGCTGGCTTCTTCACCCTGAACCTCCCCGCGGTGACCACCCCCTTCCGCTTCGCGGTCCAAGGCGCCGTCCTGCACGCCTCCTGCCTGAACGTGCTCTTCACCCAGGCCTACACCGTCCTGGTCTGAGCCGAACCGATCCGCAAGTCGCCAACGATCGAGGGCCGGGCACAGACCCGGCCCTCCTCGTTCGTTCACTTCTCCTCGGCGCCACCGTCGCGAGCGCTCTCTCGGCGCTCCAGGCGAAGCAGGGCGACGGCACGGATCTGATCTAGCTCTGCAACCTGCGGAACAACACACCCGCGGCTCCGCTCGAGACCGCGCAGCCCGCGTGGTTCGACATCACCTCCACCGTGAAGCCCGCGTTCCGGAAGACACTGGTCTGCCCCGACTGGCGTGAGCGCGACGATGCGCACGACCGCAACATCCTGGAGACGAGCTGCTCGTGGGCGGTGATGGGCTCGGTGGCCCGGCAGTTCCTCTCGATGATCGCGGTCCCGGGCCTGCTGCGACGCGCGGGCGAGTTCGTGCGCGAAGGGGACCCGCTCTGCCACGTCGTCGAGCCCGCGGTCGTGAGCGTGCCCGTGCAGCTCCGCTCCGATCCGCGGGTCGCGGAGTGGGCGATCGCCCTGCACGTGGAGCCGCACGGCGACGAGCTGCCCGGTCAGAGCTTGCGCATCTATCTGTCGCCGCGCTGACGCGCGGTCTCGACGCCGACGCGAGCGCCCACTAGGCTCGCGATCCCCCCGCCACTTTCTTCTCGGCACCGCGGCGCGCCGCTCGCGCGCCCCGAGGGAACCTCGCATGAGCACCGCTTCGGGTCCGTCTGCACCGCGGCCCAAGTTCGACGTCGAGCGACTGAAAATGGAGGGCCAGTTGGCCCTGCGCCGGCTCGTCTTCTGCGACTTCTCGAAGGACCAGGCGACGCCGACGGAGGCCGAGGCGCTGAGCCGCGCGCGCGAGCCCGTCACCGAGCTCTATCCGCAGGCCTACGCGGCGTGGCGGCGCTCGCTGCTCTGGATCGCCGGGATCGCCCTCGCGCTCGCCGGGGTCTTCAAGGTGCTGAGCTTCCGCACCATGGAGAGCCAGCTCGAAGAGCTCTCGAAGAGCAACCTGCAGGGCCAGCAGATGGCGGAGTTCTTGCGCCTGGCCGGCAAACAGAACTTCGAGACCATCGACGGCCTGATGCTGATGCTGCTCCTCCCGACCCTGATCGCGGCGGGAGCGGCGATCTGGGCGGCGGTGCATTGGGCGGAGGTGCGGCGCTCCCGCCGTGCCGCGCGCCTGGGCTTCGCGATCCTCTTCTTCGTGCCGCTCGCGCTGGCGCTCGTTCCGCTGCGCGACATGCTCGAGTTCCCGACCGACGTGCCGCCGGAGGCGATCGAGTACCTGAAGAACGTGCTCGGCTCGGGCATGGCCGTCACCTACTTCGTGCAAGTCGCCCCGCGCGCGTTCTCGCTCTTCCCCGGCTTGATCCGCGCTTCGATGACGGTGAAGACGCTGGTGCCGATGTCGCCGCTCCCCGCGTGGGTCACGGTGCTGATCGCGCCCTTCTACGCCGTGATGTTCGCGGTGCTCGTCGTGATGCTGGCGCAGCTCCAGGGCGATGAGATGCTGATGGGCGGCGTCCTCTGCTTCCTCGCGAGCCCCTTCATCTATCTCGTGAAGGCCCCCGCGCTGCTCCGGGCCTACACGCGACCGACCTCCGACGACGAGACGAAGAAGGCGCGCGTCCTCGCGATGGGCGTCAACGCGCTCGGCCTCGTGCTCGTCTCGGCGTGGGTGATCGAGCTCGATCAGCTGGGCTTCGTCGAAGCGCTCGAGTTCGTCTTCGCCGTGCTGGGCTCCTTCGTCTTCATCAACGTCGTCGGCGCCGACCTCATGGTGGCGCTCATGTATTACGGCCACGAGCAGGCGCAGACCTTCGCGAACGGGCCCTACCTCCGCGAGTACCTGCAGCGCATCGAGCAGATGCACGCGGCCGGGCTCACGAACTTGAGCACGCGCAGCGCGCGGCCGAGCGCGAGCGCCGCCGCTCCGAAGCCTCCGGGGACGGCGCCGAGCGCCTGATCAGCGCAGCTCGATCGCGAGCGCGGGCGTGCTGCGCAGCACGGCCCCGCTCGCGCACGAGCTCGGATCGAACCAGAGGACTTGCGCTGCCGCGCGCTCGCCCGCGACCAAAGTCGCGGGCAGCGGCAGCGGGATCTCGGCGCTCCCCGTGGCCGTGCTCACCAGCGCGAACGCAACGGGCGCCGGCACGGGCGGCAGCAGGAGCTCCGCGCCGAAGAACGGCAGTCCGACGGGCTCCACCGCGCCCGCGAGCAAGAGCACTCCCGCGCTCGCAGAGGGCGCGCCGTGCGCGCGGAGCGCGAACTCCGATGCCCCCGGCCGCGGCACTGCGTTCGCATGCAGATGCACGGC
Source organism: Planctomycetota bacterium (assembly GCA_016719295.1). Taxonomy (GTDB): domain Bacteria; phylum Planctomycetota; class UBA1135; order UBA1135; family JADKAF01; genus JADKAF01. Next base: position 4,805,496 of record JADKAF010000001.1, on the reverse strand, counting down.
GCCCGCGCAGCTCGGCGCCGAGCGCCCGAGGCACGCGACGCCCAGAGGGGCGAGCTCCTCGCGCGTCCGCGCCTTCATCTGCTCCACCGTCGGCCAGATGTCGCTCAAGCGATCGAGCGCGGAGAAGGTGCCGGCGACGTCGCGCTCCAGATCGATCCACGCGACGAAGCCGAACGCGCCGGCTCCACCGACCTGCAGCACCTCGCCGCTCGAGCTCACGCGATCGAGCCAGGTGCCGATGCCGTAGGGCGCACCTGCGGGATGCGGCGTGCTGATCACGCGCAGCGAGCTCGTGCGATCGACGAACAGCTCCGCAACGCTCGCCTCGCTCAGCACCCGCCGACCGAGCAAGCTGCCGCGCGCGCGCAGCATCTCGACGAAGCGCGCGTACTCGCGCAGCGTGCTCCGCGCGCCGCCGGCGATGCGCGGGTTCGAGGTCGGGCCGAAGGCGAAGAAGTCGGTCTGCACGAGGCCGAGGGGCGCCGCGATGCGCTGCGCGAAGAGCTGCCCCCAGCTCTGCCCTGTCGCGAGCTCGCAGACCGCGCCGGCGACGTGCATCGAGACGCCGCCGTACTCGAAGGCCGTACCGGGCAGCGCGATCAGCGCGCTGCTCGCGATCTGCTGCGCGGCCTGCTGCAAGTCGATCGAGTCATCGCTGATCGCCGGATGATTCGCGCGCAGCCCCGAGCTGTGGGAGAAGCACTGCGCGAGCGTGATCGCGCTCTTCGACCCCGTGTAGCTCGGCAGATAGTTCGAGACGCGATCGTCGAGGCGCAGATGCCCCGAGTCCACGCAGCTCATGAGCACCGCCGCCGCGAGCCACTTGCTCGCCGAGGCGATCGGGACGAGCTCGTCGAGTCTGTAGCTCCCGAAGAGCTCCTCCCGCACGAGCAAGCCGCCTTGCTCGACGCGCAGCGCTGCGCCCGAGAAGTCGCCGCGGCTCACGGCGGCGCCGCCGAGGGTCGCGAGGTCGGAGAGGTCGGCGCAGGACTGCGCGCGAAGCGGAGAGACGATCGCGCAGGCGAGGAGAGAGGCAGTACAGAGCGTGGAGCGATGCATGGGGTGCGGGGGGCGGAAGGGCCTGGTCGCTCGGCGGCGAGCGCGCAGGTCGAACCGGTAGGCCGCGCCGAAGTTTCGCCGCGAGGTGGAAGATCACGGAGCGCGGCGAGAAGCGCCTCAGCGTCCGACGCGCGCGAGCCAACGGCGAGCCAAGCGCTCGGGGTCGACGGCCAGCAGCCGCAAGCGCTGCGTGCGGCGATCGGCGATCCAGATCCAGGTGCCCGACGGGTCGAGCTCTACACGCTCGCTCCTCGCGTCGTCAGGGAACGGCAAGCGCCAGAGCAGCTCGCCCGTATGCGCATCGTGGGTCTCGAGGTAGCTCGGAGCTCGCACGACGAGCGGCGGCTTCACGTCGCTCGTTCCGCCCGCGCGAGGGATCGTGAGCAAGTGCGAGCCGCGCATCCGCGAGGCATCGGTGACCCGCTCGAGCGGCGTGCTCCAGAGTTCTCGCGCGGGGAGCTCGAAGCAGCGCAAGCGCGAGCTCTCGCCCTCTTCGGCGAGCTGCGACCAGACCAGGTAGCTCCGCGCCGTGAGCCAGGCGCATTCGATCACCTCCTCCTCCGCCTCCAGCTCGAGCAGAGGTCGCTTGCCTCCGTCTCCGTTCCGCTCCTGCAGCACCTGTCCCTCGATCAGCAGGGAGGTCCCGCTCGCGCTGTGGATCCACGAGTGCTGGCGAGTTCCTTGGAGCTCCTCGACCTCGACCTGCTCGCTCCCCTCCGGCAGCCGCAACTCGTCCATGCGAAGTCGCGGAGCCAGAGCGAAGAGTCTCCGTCCGCTCGCATCGGCGCGCAGCAGCTCGCCGAGCAGGAAGCGCGGACCGTTGCGCGAGCTCGCGCGGCGCCAGGCGCGTTCGACGGCTCCGAGCGCGTCGCAATGCTCGACGAGCTCCGGGCTCGCCAAGATCCATCCGCCCTGCTCTCGGGGAAGGAGCTCGGTGGCATCGTGAGCCAGCTCTCGCTCGGAGAGGACGATTCCGCTGGCGACCTCGTAGATGCGCAGACGCATCGCGTTTCTCGCGGCACGCGCTTGTCGCGCGCGAGGCCCCTCGCTGGAAGAGTAGAGCAAGGCCAAGTGCCGCGCATCGCTCGCCACGGCGAGCGCCACCGCACCGGCGAACGACGGGTCCGCGATGACTCGCGGTGCGAGCGCTCCCGACGGATCGTGAAGCACGGCTCGCTGCATCGGCGCGAGATACCAGAGCGCCGAGCCATCGGCGAGGAACGCACAGGGCTCGACCTGAGCCGTGCGCGGGATGCGCTCGAGAGGGAGCTCGAGACGCGCGCCGTCGGGCCCCAGGACGTACACGTGCACCAGGCCATCGTCGCTGCCCACGGCCAGCGCGCTCCCCAGCTCGTCCACGGCGAGACGCCGCACCGGGACCTCCGCGACGCGCAGCCCGGCATAAGGCGAGAGGGATTCTCGATGCCAGAGCTCGACATAGCCCGACTGGCTGCCGATCGCGAGCGTCGTGCGCGAGAGCGCGAGGTCCGTCACCGGTCGATCGACGCGCGAGCGCGGCAGCGAGCGCTGCGGCCCTTCGATATCCAACGCACCGACATGAAAGGTCGCCGAGCCCTGCGCGGCGAAGTACTCGTTCCCCGAGAGTGCCACGGCGCGCGGTGCGCTGTCATAGGCGCGTTCCTCACCGTCGGAGACGCGCAGGCAGGTGGAGCCGCTGTGCGCATCCGATACCACGACGAGCTCGCCCCCCGGAGAGCACGCCAGGCGCGGGCGCAGCGCCGAGCGTCCTTCCACGCGCGGCGCGAAGCGCGGCACCGCCACGGCCGCACCGCTCCGCGCGCGAAGCTTCTTCGTCCAGAGCAGCGCTCCGTCGGCACACTGCACGCAGATCACCAAGCGGCGCTCGGTCAGCGCGAAGAGGCGCTCGCCTGCGGGATCGAACGCGAGAGCCGCGAGCCCGACGTCCTCCGCCAGCACCTGCTCCCGCACGAGCTCGAAGCGCGCATCGAGCCAGCGCAGACGTCCGTCGGCTGTGCCCGCCGCGAGCCACGCACGCGTGTGATGAGCGGCGATCGCTCGCAGGGGCGGTCCCTCGACGATCTGCGGCGCCTCCGAGCGCCAGGCCCAGCGCCGGAGCAGCCCTTCCGCATCGAGGCAGAGCAGCTCCTCGCCGGAGAGGAAGAGCAGGTCGATGATGCCTTGCGTGGAAACCGCGGCATGCTTCAGCTCGCGCCACGCGTTCAGCGCTTCTTGCAGGGCGAGAGAAGCTTCGACCGCGGAGTTCGCACCCAGCTCGCGCGCTCGCAGCGCCAGCTCGAGCGCCGCGTTGGGGTCGAAGCGGCTCTGATTCCTCGACTCCGCGGCGAGGCGCAGGGATTGCTCGGAGCGCAGCGCGCGATCGCGCTCGACCAGGCTCGTTTCGCTCGCGCGGCGCGCGGCGCGCTCGGCATCCAAGGCGATCGAGCGTTCGTCGGCAGCGCGCTGCGCGTGCTGCAGCGCCCGCAGCGAGACCGCGGTTCCGATCGAGCTCGAAGCCAGGAACGCGAAGAGCGCGAGCGCGAGCGCGGGCCTCCGGCGGGCCCAGCGCAGGAGGCGCGCGCAAGGGCCGATCGGCCGCGCGGCAATGGGCTCGCCGCGCAGCCAGCGCTCGAGATCGTCCGCGAGCGCCGAAGCGGTCGCATAGCGATCGGCGGCATCGCGCGCCATCGCGGTGCGCGCGATCAACGCCAGGTCGCGCGGCACGCGGGGCCGCACCTGCGAGAGATCGGGCGCCTCCTCGTGGAGCGTCGCCTCGATCATGCTCCTCGGCGTGGCGGCGGCGAACGGCGCTGTGCCCGCGAGCGCCTGGTGCAAGATCACGCCGAGCGCATACACATCGACGCGGCGATCGAGCGCGAGCTCGCCGCGGCACTGCTCCGGCGCCATGTAGGGCGGCGTACCGAAGAGGCTCCCTTCCAAGGTGAGGCCGGGCTCGAGCTGCGCTTGCGCGAGACCGAAGTCGAGCAGGACCGGCCGGTCGTCCGCATCGAGGATCGCGTTGCCGGGCTTCACGTCGCGATGCACGACGCCGACCTCGTGCGCGGCGTGCAGCGCGCGCGCCATCTGCGCGATGCGTTGCGCCCAGAGGCGCTGCCAAGCTCGATCGCCCGATCCGCCGATGAGCGCGCTCGCGAGCGTGCGGCCCTCGATGTAGCGCACGGCGATGAAGGGGATGCCCTCCAGCGTGCCTGCTTCGTAGAGGCCGCAGATCCCCGGGTGCTCGAGGCGCGAGACGATGCGCGCCTCGCGCTCGAAGCGCTGCAGCGCGGCCGGATCGGCGAGCGAGCCGCCGTGGAAGGTCTTCAGCGCGACGCGCCGACCGAGCTGCGTGTCGAGCGCGAGCCAGACCCAACCTTGGGCTCCGCGGCCGAGCTCGCGCTCCAAGCGATACGGTCCGAGCAGCGCGCCGGGTACGAGCTCGTGCTTCGCGCCGGTCGCGAAGATCGACGAAGCCAAGGCCTCTGCGGCGACGAGCTCCGGCTCGAGCTCTGCGGCCGGCGCGGACGCTTCCGGCTCCGGTGCTCCGGTCGGCTTGATCTCGCTCGCGCGGAAGAGCTGGTGCGTCTCCTCGACGAGCTCGGCGTAGCCGGGAAAGCGCGCGAGGCAGGCTTCGAGGGGTGGCGGCGCGCCGCTCTCGTCCATGCCATCCGCGAGGAAACGCAGCAGCGCGTTCAGGACCGCGGGGGGAAACTCCGCTTGCCGCTTCATGGAGCGAGCATAGCATTGGCCTGCAAGCCGACGCGGACCCGTCCCCGCTCGGCGAGCTCGCGACGTACTCCCCCCGCCCCCGAGTTGCTCGCGTGGATCCGCGCTCCTCCGATCTCGCGGCCGAGACTCCGGCACGCGACCGCGACCTCACGACCTTCCACACCGCGCGCGCCGTGGCGGGAGCAACGGATTCGCTCGCCTGGATCATCGAGCGCTTCCAGCCCATCCTGCGCGCGCACGCGGCGGACTGCTTGGGTCAGCGCCTCGGCCGGCAGCTCGATCCCGAGGATCTGGTCCAGGAGACGTGGGCCATCACCTTGCCGCGCCTCGCGGAGCTCGAGCCGCGCGATGGTCGGCTGACGCCGGTGCTCGCGCGCTTCCTCTCGACCGTGATGGTGCGCCTCGCCAATCGCTTGCTGCAGAAGCATCTCCTGCGCCGCGCGGAGCACCGCAACCGGCCCCTCGACGCCGAGCGCAGCGTCTGCGCAAGGCTCGCGGAGCCGACGCGCGGATTGCTCACGCGCCTCCTTCACTCCGAGCGCGACGCCGCCCTGCGAGGGCTCCTCGGCGAGCTCCCGAGCGAGGAGCGCCAGCTCCTCCTGCTGCGGGCGTTCGAGCAGCGCCCGACGCGGGAGGTCGCCGCGATCCTCGGCCTCGCCCCCGGCGCCGTGGATACGCGCTACTCGCGCTTGCGCGCGCGCTTGCGCGAGCAGCTCCAGGGCACGATCT